>NZ_JAODPB010000002.1 GCF_025770735.1 Shouchella tritolerans | reverse complement strand
CTATATCGATTGGTACAATACGAAGCGATTGAAACAAAAACTGGCTGGATTAAGTCCAGTACAATACCGAACTCAATCCAGCCAACTAACTGCATAAGTAAAACTCTAACTATTGGGGGTCACTACCCTTCAGCGGGGATGCTTACATAATCCCTTATTCGAATCCTTGTTAATCCAACTCTTACTATCACCATCACCATACATGTATTCCCCAGAACCCACTAGAGTATCTAGGCCTGGGATGACGATTAAAAACTCGAAAACCGTTAGATCATTTACAGGGTGATCGTACGTCATCACATATTCTGAGGCCCGGTTAGCCACTTCCTCTGTGAATCGAAGGTAAAGAATTCCCTATAAACCGTGTTTGTATTAGAAACTGGTCAGCCACCAAATAACAACGCAAAATTTGAAAGTGTTGAAAAACTGGGGGAGGGGGGAACGAAATAGCCCTGCCTAGTGTTGCCCCGACGGTTTAAAGGATAGGTCCACTTGCAGAGCTATGTTAGCATTTAATCTTCTAGTGTTAAATCGTTGTATAAGTCATGTAAGTAGTCAGTTTCAACGTCATTTAGCCATTTTTCTTGATCTTTATTTTTATAAATGAGCTTCAATTCAGTTCCGGGTTTCTCGTCAATAGCACTTACGCCATCTAAAACGGAGAAGAGCCCAAAAAGTGCTTCGTCTATACTTTCTTGGATGATCTGGCTAACCATTTCTTTATCTTTAGAATCTAGGTTATTAAACCATTCAGACTGTGCTACAAGTTTTGCCCTTGGTTTTTTTCCAGGGGGTTTCTCCAACTTTTGAATGAGTCCTGCCCTCGCTTCATCTCGAATATGCGTTTTGACAAAGTAAATAAATGTTTCTTTATCCATGCTAGGCAATTTCCCCGTTAAGTTTAGTCGTCCTCACATGCATATTTTCCTGATATACATAAGCGCCTCGATACACATGCCCTGAATACCCCTCATTCTCCACCAGAGAAAATAAATTTCTCAATTGCTTTTCCAACTCCATCATTATTATTTGTATCGGTAATAGCGTCGGCTACTTGCTGCACTGCTTTTTGGGCATTTCCCATTGCTATACCGATACCAGCAGATTGAATCATTTTTATGTCATTGAGGCTGTCTCCTATTGCCATTACATGTTTCATCGTTATTCCTAACTTTTCACAGACCAATTCAAGTGCTGTAGCTTTATTCACGCCGGTAGGATTGACTTCAACCGTGAAGGCTGTCCGGTTGCTTACTTCTACTCCGTCTATCGATTGCACTTTCTCTGCCATCTTATTTAATACTTCTTCCTCCTTATGGGAGCAGCTAAATTTCAGCCACTGGCATTCGCTGCAATTTTCCGGCAAATCGTTATAATACGCTTCCTTCGTGGAAATCGTCCATGTATTCATTCCCAGTCCTTGTGCAAAGTGATATAAATCAGCCAGCGTGGCTGCATCGAAAAGATGTTGGGTCATAACAGAATGGTCGACTGCGTAAATCTGGCCACCATTGCATGTTATCGAGTGGGAATTTAATTGCAAGTCTTGAATGTAAGTGTGGCAGTGGGGAAAGGGACGTCCCGTGCATAAGACGACAGTGATACCTGCATGATGTGCCTTCCTAATTTGGCTTTTCGTCCAGCTCGTAATCTCTTTGTTATCATTCAATAGCGTACCATCCATATCCAGTGCAATCATTTTTATATCTGTCATACGTTTAACCTCCGTTGGTATTTTCTGTATTTTGGATTTGGGAAAAGGAGAAGGGTGCTTGGTTTCGTATAGTAACACTTTTACCATATCACCTCGGTTCGGATCATGCATTACTTCGAAAATCATTTTTTGGATGACCTAGGTCATTTTCCATTACCTAAATAAGTTAATAGGAAACGGAAGCGCTTCAACTAATTTTTTATGCTGATAGAATAATAGTAGATAAAAAAATCCAAGTATGCATACACTCGTTCATTTGATTTTTTATCCAACACGTAAATCAGATCCTAGATACAAAGGAGGTTTTTAGGAATGAATAAAAGAAAAATCGGTGACTCCATACAGCAATTTGGCAGAACGTTGCTTCTCCCGATTGGGGTATTGGCTCCAATCGGGATGCTTTTGGGGATCAGCGGAGCGCTTACGCAAGACTATATGGTAGATAAAGTTCCTTTTCTCGGCAACGAGGCCGTCAATACCATCTTGGTAAGTATAAAAACAATCAGTAATGTTGTTTTCGATAATATCCCTTTATTGTTTGCGATGGGTGTCGCCTATGGAATGGGTAAAAAGGATAAAGGTATTTCTGTGTTTGCCTCAGTGGCAGGGTATCTGACCTTGATTGTTGCAATGAATGTATGGCTGACCATCACAGGAACGATGGCCGATCCAGATGTGATGACGCAGCAGGGTCAAATCAATATACTTGGCATTCAAACCGTCAATATCAGTGCTGCCGGAGGCATTCTAACCGGTCTGATCGCGGCCTGGGCCACGGAACGGTTCTATAATCTAGAACTCCCGGCTGCACTGGCGTTCTTTTCTGGGAAAAAATCAGTTCCAATCATCACGATTGGATTGATGGCTACCGTTGGGATGTTGCTTCCGTTCGTCTGGACATATTTTGTAGGTTTATTGACAAACTTGTCTACCGTCTTTTTAAGTGTGGTCGGTCCTTTCTTTACAGCGGCTGGCGAACGGTTATTTATCCCGTTTGGGCTTCATCATGTCTGGAATGCATTGTTCCGATTTACGGAAGCTGGCGGGTCCTATGTCATTGATGGGAAAACGTATGTCGGCGTTGTCCCAGCGATTACGGAAATTTTGTTTAATCAGGGGCCGAACAGTGAGTATTGGTCCATGATGCCGAAGCTGTCCCGATTCATGGCTCAGCAGCAAATGCTTGTCGTTCTGTTTTTATTCCCTGCCATTGCGTTTGCTATGTACAAGGCTGCTTACAAAGAAAATAAGGCTTATGTTAAATCGATGTTGGTTACGATGGTGCTCACGGCTCTTCTAGGTAACGTAACAGAACCGCTTGAGTTCACTTTTGTTTTCCTTGCTCCGTTGTTATACATCGTCTACGCATGTATCGTTGGCATCGGTGCTGTATTGCTGTCGCTTGCGGATGTTTCCATTGGATATATTCGGGGGACCATTTTTGATTTTACGATCTTTGGACTCCTTTATGAAAACTCCAGATGGATCTTTTTGGTGTTAATCGGTCTAGGATTAGCTGTCGTCACTTATTTCATTTTTTATTGGGCGATTATCCGGTTTGATATTAAAACACCAGGCAGGGAAGAACTGCAAAACGTTGACAGTACCTTGCTTAAAGAAAAACGCTATGACGAGATTGCAAGTAAGGTAGTAGAAGCGTTGGGAGGAAAAGAAAACATCCTGAACGTGGATAACTGTATTACCAGGCTTCGGATTGATCTAAAAGAAGTTAGGGATATTGACAAAGAGTTATTGAACAGCACGGGGTGCTCCGGATTCTTTTTCCCGACAGCGAAACATATTCATATCGTCTATGGGACGCAGGTAGAATTTATCAAAAATGCAGTCGATGAAAAAGTTTAGAGGCTTATAAAGGAGTGATAGTATGAAAGCGTTGTATGATTCCAAGAGTAAAACAATTGATAATCGAGGTCTGAAAAACCTCTTTACAGAGAAGGAAAAATATAAAACTTGGCTCTTGTTTGAATCGGCATTAGCTGAGGCACAGGCTGAATATGGGCTGATTCCAAAAAAAGCTGCGCAGGAAATTAAAGAGGCCGCTAAACTTGAAAACCTTGATCTCGAAGAAATGGACCGCATTTACAAAGAAATTGGTCATGGCTTTGTCCCTTTCTTAAAAGTTCTCGTCAAAGCATGTCCACCAGATAGCGGAAAATATGTTCACTACGGAATAACAACACAAAATATACAGCAAAGTTCGCAGCTTTATATTTTGAAAAAAGCTCATACGATATTTATGAACCTGATTGGTGAGATTTTAGAAAACTTAAGCATGCTGGCATCGGATAATAAACATACTGTAATGCCCGGTAGAACGCATGGAAGACATGCGATTCCGATCACTTACGGGTATAAAGTGTCCGCCTGGATAAGCGAATTTATCAGTTGTCATCAACGCATGGCCGAAGCGGAAAAAAGAGTTTTTCAAGTGATGATGGGCGGGGCAGTCGGCACTTTCAGTTCGATGCCCGAGATAGGAATAAACGTTCAAAACCGTGTGGCTGCGTTAGTTGGTATGTATCCGATGACTGTACCATCTAGAAATATAAACACGCATAAATTGGAATACATGTCGAATTTAGCTCTATTGGCAAATTGCTGTCATAAAATTGCCGAGGAAGTATACAGTACAACTTTGGAAGAAATCGCTGAAGTATCCGAAGGGTTCAGTAAAGGAACTGTTGGCAGCAGTACCATGCCCCATAAAATCAATCCAAAACTTGCCAAGGGGATTATCGCAAATGCCCAGAAACTCTATTCCCTTCCTGGTACAGGAATGTATTCAGCTGCACGTCCATATGAAGGGGACAGTAGTTCTTATATGCTGTTTGAAGGATTGTTGGAAGAGTCGATGGAATTGATGACAGAAATTTTGATACGGTGTGAAGAATTGACCCGTACACTGACCGTGCATAAAGAGAGAATGCTCCATAACGCCAAGCGCAACAAAGGCCTTGATAATAGTGAATACGTGATGATGAAGCTAGCAGAGAAATTAGGCAAAGATCAGGCCCATTCTCTCATGTATGAGATTGCTATGAAGACAGCTGCGGAAGGGCAGGAATTCTATGAGAACTTAAGAGAAAACGAACAAATCCGGGCAAATTTCACAGATAAAGAAATAAAGCATATGATTGAACCTGGAAACTATATCGGCTTAGCAGCTGATTTAGCGGAAAAAGAGGCGAAGAGGGCAAAAGAAACCGCAGAAGAAATCCGTAAAAACTACAGCAATTAATCAACGACAAAATAGCGTTCTTCTTTCATGGAAGAGCGTTATTTTTGTCGTTTTACTATCACCACTGCCTACACGATTTAAAGGTTGGCCAATTGATCAACCAACAAGTCAATTGTAAGGAAAAAACCAGTTCTTGAAATGGTGTCATTTTTGCTTGTGTTGGTTTTGTCGGTATAACAAAATAGGTTGTTCGTCGTATACCGGGTCAATTCATTTGTTTTGAATGAAGTAATACTGATCATCTCGGCTTTTTTTAGATGAATTTTTTTGGCAGTATCAATGATTTTTTTCGTACCCCCTGATAAGGAAATAAAGATGACGATATCATCTTCGGCCACAAAATCCGTAAACACTTCCGATAAATTGTAATCCTTTATAAAGATGCATTGAATGCCAATTGTCAATAAGAGATGTTCCAAATAATAACCGACAGCTTTGCTTGTCCCTCTTGCCATAATAAATACATTTTTCGCAGCTTTAATTTTGGCAGCTGTTTTCTGCAGCTGATCTTCCGTGACAAGGGAGAATGTTTTATCAATAGACTGTTTTAAACGCTCTCGATACAGGACCGTACTGGTTTCCTGTGCAGACATTTTTTCAAGGATTTTCTGGCTGATATAATACTTCATTTCTCGGAAACCGGAAAAATCTAATTTCTGCGCCAAATTGATGATGACTGTTTTTGAAACAAACGTTGCCTCTGCCAAATCATTAATTTTAATGTGGGGAATTTGATCTTGATTTTCCATGATGTAGCTCAGGACTCTCTTTTCACTTACGGTCAGTTCTTCATAGTTCTTCAAAATATCAAACATATTCTCTCCATCCAATCAAATTTCTAAAAGCAAAACATATTGTAAATATAGTACACCGAATGGGACCATTTTAACAGAGCCCTTGTATCTATGTGTTTTTGGAGGAGAGTGTTACAATGTTTTGCTGTCAAGCTTGTTTGCTGATCGCCAACTACTGTGATCTTGTGAATGTCTGAATGATGGTCGGGAAGATGCTCCACAAAGGTTTTTTGCTTGAAAAAAGAGCCTTAAAAGGCTCTAAATTAAAAGTCAATTTGGACGTCTATATCATCGCCAACGCTCTCAAAATTTTCATCATGTGGGGCATCAACCAGAACTCTCACCCACTCGATCTCAGTAGGATCAGAACTTTCGAGCATATAACGGACGCTTCCTGATTTATTAACAGATCCAACGAATTCACCGCCAATATGGTCACTAGACAAGAAATCTGGTTCTAATTGTTCTCCCGTACTAGTGGTGATGGTTGCTTGGCCTATATAAAAGTTGATAGTTTCTTCAGATGAATTTAACACTTCCACGTCAATTTGAATAACTCCAGTTGGTTCAAAATCATAGTAATCAGCAAGATCTGCTGGCCACTCAACAACTTCGGCTACAGTTACTTGAGGGAAGTCCAGAGAAATAGAGGCAGTTTCAATTGTTTCGGATGTATCATTTCGGGCTAATAATTTCAAACTACCATCTTCGTTCGTATCTCCTACTTGGTATTCCCACTCTCCGTCAGTTTCCTCTTCCTCATTTTCTTCTGATTCGCTTTCATCACTAGCAGAACCTTTCTCTGCATGTTCAGTTGTTTCTTGCTCTGTGTCGTTGTTTTTGTCGGATGCATTCGTGTCTTCACTGCCTCCGCAAGCGGAGAGGGTGATGGCGCTTACTAAACCGAGTGTGACGAGTAGGTAATTTTTCTTCATTTCTTTCCCCTTTTTCATTATGTAAATTTTGTTACGAACCTAGTATAAAGGAAATGTGACATCAGTTGTACCTATTCAACGAAAAAAGACGACATTTTTAAAAGAAAGTCACTAATGTCGTGTATTTTATGTAATTTATAGGGATTTTTATGTTTGAATATGGGACTATACTATCTTTTATGGGTAATCCATATTACCTAGTTAGGTGCATTGGGAAATTTACTTATTGGTTACACAAGCAGTTTAAGCTGTGGAAAGGGGACAAAGGGGATGGGTAGGCGGCAAGAGCCGCCTGTAAGTTTATTCTCCATTAAATGCGTTTGTGATTTCGTCGATTTCTTTTTCGATCTCGAAAAAGATGGATTCGGTTATGGCTTCTAACTCTTTACGTCTAGGATCGTCTTCTTTTATCCGGCCAAAAACGAAAAAATTGTTCATGATCACACCTCCTCCTCCAATAGGATAGTGTGTGACGTAAGGGAACTGTCAACTGTCACGCCAACTTTTGTAGCTTAGTATCCAAATGGAAGAAAGCAGTTATTTTTTTTTCTAACTGTTCGATTCGCTGCTCTAAACTTTTGATTTTTCCATCTTGTGTTTTGGCATAAGTAAAGGCAATAGCAGATACAGCAAATGCACCGACTGTTATAACTGGAGCAACAGCAGAAAAAATATCCATAAAATCACCTCTTTTTTCGACATCGTAACTGAGTAGATTAATCTAATGACAAAAAGGCACAAAGTTAGTAACAAAAGAAAGGGAATACGTTCCTACAGCAGGTTCTATTCCATCCTTGTCACCAGAAAATGTATTTAATAAATGATCGTCCATATTAGAGATATTTTAATTGTAAAGGTTGATCTAGGCAGTGTCTATGAACTTTAATTTAAAGATCTAACGAAATAGAAGGGAATGATTTTTTAGATTGGCCGATTTGGAGAGTAAGAGGCAGCAGCGGAAATGCTACCTATGCTACTGGTTTGTTTGCGTGGTTTTTATTCTAATTGATTTTCTTCTATTTATATCGTAATATAAGATATAATCTGCTGGAGCGATATAAATGAGGTGTTATGATGGACAAAGTAAGTATGCTCAATTCGAATTGGACAGATATTTATTATCATTTGAGATATGAGTACGAAGAAAAAATTACACACCAAAGTATTAGGATATTGCAGGTCATTGAGAAAGAACCAGAGGCAGGGATTAAGAAAATAGCTGAATGTATTCAGATTTCTCACAATACAGCCTCTGAACATGTAAAACGGTTAATGGAGAAAAAGTATGTTTATAAAACTCGGAGTTTAACAGATGAACGAAAAGTTGTATTAAAGCTCACACATTTAGGGGAAGATATCCTTCGTAAGCATACGAGTTTAGATGAAAATAAACTTAATGACATTTTTAATCGTTTAACCGATGAAGAAACAGAAATAATACTAACTGGATTTAAATTACTTAAACAGAAGGCTAGCGAAAGCAATGTTTACAGTCATTAAAATAGGGATATCAGCGATCATTATTGGGCTTATTACTGCTATAGCCAGTCGCTTTCCTACTTATGGGGGTATGGTGGCTGCTTTGCCATTAGTGAGTATTTTAAGTCTGGTATGGCTCTATGTAGAAGGCCAGCAAGTAAATTCACTTGCGAAGTTTGCTTTTGGAGTGTTAGAAGGATTACCGGCAACCATTATTATGATGTTTATTATTGGTGTTGCTTTACACTATTCATTGCATCTTATCCCTTCCTTATTACTAGGAATTACAGGTTGGTTTCTTTGTCTTCTCTTACAAAATGTATTTGTAAAGTTTATTTTTTGACTATGCCCAATTCGACATGAAAAGATTCAGTTTTAGTTAATGCCATGACAAACTTCGTACGACGTTTCGAAAAGGGACGGAAGCCTAGGCCGCTGTCTTTTTCATGTGTTATCATAAGTCATAAGAGGTGATTGTAATAGAATATAAAACAATATTGTTACCGGTGGCAGATAATAACAAAAATGCGGCACGGATCGGTGACACCCTAAATGAATTGGCCAAGGAAGGTTGGGAGCTAATCTCGCTGGTCGCCCAACAAAGTTATGGTGGAACTGACGGGAATCTAGCTGTATTTAAACGGAAACCATAAAGCAAGGTTTCTACTCCGTCTTTTCTCCGTGACTAGTTTGAAAAGGTTCTCCCTCTAAAAACAATTTTCATGAAGATTTGAGGCTACCCGATCCAGATGCTAAGAACAAAGAGCGTGTATGATGATAAGTCATATGCGCTTTTTTAATTGAAAGGACTACAACTATGAGTAATAACTGTAAATTTTGGGTAAAGAATAAGGAATCTACTTAAAAGGAGACTGTTAAACATGCCGTATTTAATGAAAGTATACGTTGTTGGGAGAGACAAACCTGTTTATGAATCAGAGCGGCCGGATGATGATGTGAAAAAAGCAGTTAGGGCGATTGATGAATCTTTATCGAAAAACCAATTTGTGTCTTTCGGTATGATGGGGGAGGAAGAGGTTATTGTGGGCTCTCGCAATGTAACGCATATTGAAATCACAGCCCTTCATAAAGAGTGACGATAGGGTAGCCATGTGGCTGCTCTTTTTGATAGATCGTGGGGAGTGGAAATCACACCATTGGCAAATGTCGATCACTTATTAAAAGTGGTATCGTATAGACAGTGACCATCTTTCTCTGTGTTGTAATAGGATTAGGTGTGAAAGTGCGCTCTAAGTTGATTAATTGATTTTTTCATCTTCGTCAGCAAGTGGATCCACCCAATCTTCCCTATCCCATTCACGCGGTTTTCCTACCTCACTTGGGAAAGATCTAAAAAAGGTTACTAATAAAGCAACTGGTAGAGCTGAAATGGCTATAAGAGGTTCTCTTTCGAAAGAATCTTTTTTTCCTTGCAAGTAAAGGATGTATTCCGAGCTGTGATAAGAGATAAAGAGGCCAATCGTCATTCCGACAATGTTTGTAATTTTTCGCATCAGTATCCTCCAAATTATGGATACTTTCATTGTAAATGTTCATTAATCCAGTGTCTACAAGCCAATGGAGTTCAATTTAAAGTTAGAACAAAATAAGGAAACACTTTTACGGATAAAAACGGAAAATACACCTATTGAAATAGGGGGAATATTGTGGATCAAGACATCTACATTAAAACTTTTATATCAACCTATTCTTCTGAAGAGGGTTATTTATTAAATGATCATCTTGAAGAAATTTCCATAAACCATGAGGAAGCTATCGATATAGCTAAGAGGGTTTTGGTGGATGGGGATTACATGTATTTACAAGGTTCGTTAGCGCTACATGTAGATGGACAGGATATATGGGTACCTAAAAAGGATTGGTCGTCAGATATTTTATTGACATGGGAAGACATTCTAAATTTCTTCATACGTGAATTAGATAATGAGGAACAAGAAATTATTTTTCTGGATAATACCAACAGATACTTTATGAAGAAGATAGGCAATCTTGTTGAGTTCTATATAGAGTGTGGAAATTTATTAGATGATCGGCCACAAAACCAAAAGATTTCTTTAAAAGTGGATTTCGTTAAACTAAAAAAGGCCATTATGGAAGAAGCTAGGCTGTTCCTGGACTTCGGAAAAAAACTCCCCTTTAGGGAAGAATCAAATTATGAAAGTCTAGTAGAAACGTATCGTTTGTTGCTTGAGCGGTAGATATGTTAGTAACTATTCGAAGATATCATTTAATAGTGCAGGATCCTTTTTCAGAATAGCATTGAAGCCCGCACCTCATTTTTAATAGATGCGGGCTTGTTATCTTAGGAATAGCGAGGCGAAGTTGAAGATTCTACTCCAATAATTTGTCCAGTTCTTTTTTGACGATGGTGGCCTCGGAGCCCAGGACGATTTGCACGTTGTTTTTGTCGATTTTGATGACGCCGTGGGCGCCGGTTTGCTTGATGCGATCGACGTCTACGACATCTGTATCGTGAAGTTCGAGACGGAGGCGCGTCATGCAGTTATCATTCGTGATAACGTTTTCTTTTCCGCCGATAAATTGCAATACTTTCTTGGCCATGTACTCGTGATTGGAATGAGACAATTTCAACTCTTTCTCGTCCTCTGAAGATTGCTCGCTAAAGTCTAGCTCTTTTTCTCGGCCAATAAGGGGGATGTCCTTTTTAGTGATCATAAAGTAAAATGTGAAATAGTAGAGTGCAAAAAAGGCAAGTCCAACTGGAATAATGAGCAATCCTCGATCTGCAAGGTTCAAGTTTAGGACGAAGTCAATGACACCGGCTCCCCATGAAAATCCGTGCCGGATTTGCAGCAAATAAAGCACAGCTCCTGCCAGCCCTGTGTATACCGCATGCATAAAGTACAATAGCGGAGATGTAAACAAGAATGTAAATTCCACTGGTTCCGTAATCCCTGTAATAAAAGAGGTTCCGGCGCCTGAAGCCATTAAAGACTTCGTTTCTTCTTTCTTTTTCTTCGCAGCCCGGGTAATGGCGAGAGCGATAGCCGGTACACCGAACATCATCGTTATAAAAAATCCGCCGATAAAGTATCCGGCCGTAGGGTCGCCGCTTAAAAAGCGGGTGATCTCACCGGTCACAACTTCTCCAGAAGGCGTCTCATATTCCCCTAAGCCAAAATAGACGTACGTATTTACAACATGGTGCAAACCAAATGGCAGCAAGAAGCGGTTTAAGAATCCAAAAATGAACACGCCTAGCGCGCCAAGCCCCATCAAGGTTTTACTGAACGTATCGATTCCGGCCTGTGCGTATGGCCAAATGAATGACATCAATCCAGCCACTGGAATCATCGTAAAGATAATAACCGTAATAGGGAATTTTTCTCCGCTGAAAAAGGCTAGCATACTTGGTAGCTTTGTATCTTTAAACTTATTATAGATGAAGGCAGCGATCAAACCGGCCAGTACGCCTCCGAAAACGCTCATATTAAGCTCCGGATCCATGATCGTTAATCCTTCTTTTAATACAAGAATAGCTAGAAAACCGGTGAGTGCCGGTATTCCTTTATCCTTCGTTTTTGCCAGTCCCATCGCAATCCCGATCGCAATCAGCGTATCCATCTGAGCCAGAATGACACCGGATGCCTGGAACAGAGGGATATCCAGCAAATCCTCGGCACTTAACCGAAAAAGCAGCCCGGCAATTGGCAAAGCGACAATCGGTATAAGCAGCGATTTTCCAAACTTCTGCAAAAAGCTTTTCATCATAGAAGCCTCCCTATCGTAAAAATAGTGGTTTAGAGCGATTGATACGTGACCAGTTGAATATCTTTGCGTGATCGAATGCGTGTAACGATTTCCTCATGAGTTAAAAATTCCAGTTCGTCCACTCTTGGGAAAGTGTACGAAGAGCCAGTCAGAAGCTCCTTGTCTAAATAAGCCGGATGGGACATGACTTCAACCGAATCGTGGTTTTCAAACAGCTTGTCTAGCGCCTCGTCATCTTTTAAAGCCGTTTCAATCAAATAAGAGAAGGAATCCGTCGTTTTGATTCCTTTTCGCTTCAGTTCTGCTTCGGTTTTCTCTCCCATATTGTTTCGTACCGGTAGCTGATACTCTTGCGCAAGCGTCAAAAATACGTCAGGGATGCTGCCAAAGGAATTGATATGGTGGTGGCTGTCCAAATGCGTCGGTTCCAGGCCATAGGACAGAAACGTTTCGATCTGCGCTTTCCACTCGGCATAAACCTCGTCGTAATCAATCGTGAACGCTCCCTTATAAAACGCCAGTTTACGGAAGTTTCCTTGAACATCAACGATCGTTTTGTGGGTATCAAGGAGAGGCCTGCCGCAAGTCAATACAAGATGAACACCAATTCCCAAGTCAGGGAATTGGTTGGCCAGCTCGGCTGCGTGGTCTGCTCCTGGCATGTTTGTCATCAATGTCGTCGAGGTTAAAATCCCTAGATGGTGCGCATCGACAATTCCGAAGTTAACGCCCCTTGAATAGCCGAAATCATCCGCGTTAATAATTAATTTTTTCATACCCGATCATCCTTTTCTTATCTTTAATTTCCAGTAAAGGTCTACTAACAAGAGGGACGATTTATTTTAGGTCTGGCCAGTATTCTTTGTTGGCAGCAATGAGATCGTCTAATACCGCTTTGGCTGTAGATACATTGATAACGGTACGGTTTAAAGTAAGAGCTTGTAGCAGTTTCTGGTAGCTCTTCTCAAAGTATGCGTCCACCACCAATTTTTCATAAGCGAATTGGCTCTCTAGCAAACCTTTATAGAAAGTAGGAATAGGACCTACTACAAACGGTTGGGGTCCGTTGCTAGTTAAAAGAGCTGGCACTTCGACCATGGCGTCTGCCGGCAAATTGGAGATGATGCCGCGATTCTCTACCATCACGATGAATCGTTCGCTCAGGTTGTACGCCAGCGATTCAGCGGCTTTAATCATGAACACGCCGTGAATATCGACATGGAGATCCTCGCCAACAGCTGTTCCATTTTGGATGATTCTGTCGCAAAGGTCATGGATGCGTTTTTGACGGCCCTCGATCACTTGTCTTGCCCTCGTGCGGTTCGGGTTTTCTTTGGCAGCCATTTTGTCAGGGTACAAATAATACTGCAAGTACGTATTAGGAAGAAACGCTGGAAAATCGATGAGCATTTGCCGAGCCATTGCAAACGTATCCTGCCATGATTTGTCATTGGCGATTTCTTTATCTTCCGGTCTGAAACCATTATGAATAATGAGTTGTTTTAATCGTTCCGTATGGTCGTTACCGCTTTTATCGTATATTTTTGTAAACCAGCCAAAGTGATTGAGGCCGAAATATTCCGGCACGATCTCCCATACATCCAGATCAAGAATTTTTGCGTAGCTGATCATGATGGCAATTGGCATGTCGCAAATATTCAGCAAGCGTGTATCTGTCGGAAATTCCCGCTTTAATGCTTCAGCCACAATTGCGGCCGGGTTGGTATAGTTTAAAATCCAAGCATTCGGAGAATGGCGGCGGATGTCTTTTACAAGCTCGATCATATCCCTGATCGAACGCAGCCCGTAAGCCATGCCCCCTGGACCACAGGTTTCCTGGCCGACAACGCCGTGCTTTAATGAAATTTGTTCATCCTGCTCTCTCATGGCTAAGCCGCCTGTACGAATCTGAACGAATACAAAGTCTGCATCCTTAAAAGCTTCTTCTTTGTCAGTCGTATAAGAAAAAGACGCCAATTCAGGATAGCGTTCCTTAAAAAGAATGTCAGTTGCTTTGGCTGTACGTTCCTGACGTTCGGCATCAATGTCATAAAATACCACGTCTTTTAACGGAAAGCGTTCCTTTTCTTCAATCAAGCTCATCATCATTCCCATGGTGTAAGTGCTTCCACTTCCGGCAATAACCAGTCGCTGTCTTTTCATGCTAGCTCCTCCTCATGTGGTTGCTTGTCTTATAATTCTGTTATAGCACTAAGGTGATACAAAATCAATACTAATCTTGTATTAGATTTGTATTATTTATTTTGTTGACCAATTTAAGAGCGTAATTGACAAATAAATGAATGCTTCAGTTAGGAGGCAATGTTCCCGACTGAATAGGCAGTTTCCGTGTGCGTAATGAGTGGAAAGATAGATGTTTGAACGGAAAAGATGAAAACAGAATGATTTTTAGGTATAGTTGTATTAAGGACAATACAAATTAAAGATAGAAAAATGGAGGTATATTTTCTTGGCTATTCACTCTCCTCTATATAAACAAGTAGCGGAAAAAATTAAAAAGGATATTTTTGCATTAAAATTAAATAAAGATGAAGCCATCCCTTCAGAAAATAAATTGGTGGAGAAGTATCAAGTGAGCAGAGTCACGATACGGCAGGCGATTAAACTCCTGGTAGAGGAGGGGATTTTATACAGCATCAGGGGTTCCGGTACGTATGTAAAAACGGGGAAAATCGAGCAGGACATCTATCGCCTGCAAGGCTTCACTGAAGAGATGATTCATTTAAACAAACATCCTGCTAACGAAATTCTTGATTTTTCCATGCAGGAACCAACTGGGAAAGTGAGAGAAACATTACAACTGGGAGACGGGGAAAAGGTGTTTTTTATCCGAAGACTGCGGCTAGCTGATGGCGAACCTCTCATTTTGGAGGAGACGTATATGCCCGTTTCGCTGTTTCCTGACCTATCCGTCGAAGTGATGACCCGTTCTAAATATGCCTATGTGGAAAAGAAAGGGTACCGTATTAAGGAAAGACAAGGGGAGATCTTCCCGTTGCTGCCGGATGAACAGCTTCAGCAAACGTTGAAACTGGAAGAAGGAGAGCTCGTATTGTTTATGGATCTATGGGCTTATTTTGAAGACGATACGATTTTTGAATACACGAAACTATACTTTAGGAGTGAGAAATACACGTTTAAGTTCACTTCAAAACGAATTTGAATCTGATTGCCTAAAATCGATAGCGGTCTCGCGTTTCATTTCTTAATTGCATCAGGGAAAAGCGAATCGGATGCGCGGTCACCGTCCCAAATCGAGCAGTGGATTCGGTAGCTGGGCGATCCGTAAAGCTTAGTGGAAATCAAGACATTTTCTGTCCGCATGTCCATGAATACCCAATCTTGCCGGTAGAGAGCTTAAAAAAGCGGCATTGCTTACAGCGATCATGTAGAGTTTGTAACAGTGCCGTTCCCGACTAATTAACGACGGGGCTGGTATTTCTCTTTTCAAAAGGCGCTTGATTATGTAAAAGGTGAATGGATGCTGCATGGCAATATTGTATCCTGACACGTCGTACTCCGAACAAAACTAGATAGTATGTTCTGAATAAAGTGATATGCCACACAGCAAATCGAATAGACCGTAATCAAAGCTTGACTGTGACCAAAGAGAATGGGTAGTTTTTTAATTTACTCATTGTCCATTTTCCGGAAATGGCTGATAACTTAAGCCAAGGCTCAATGATTAAATTAATCAACATATGAGCAACGATCGGCGCAAATGTATTTCTTCCTGACAGAATGTAAAGTGTTGCCAAAAAACACCCTAAAATCGTAATCGAAATAATAACAGGCAAGCCTATTTTCACGTCACGTCTTAAAATTCCCCACGTCCCATGTGCTAAACCACATACCGTTCCCGAAAGTAAGATTTTAAGCACATCCGAAACATGTAAATACTGTAAGAAATCCATCAAAAGATGTCGCGACAACACTTCTTCTACTATGCCTGTAGCAATTGCTGCCCAAACTCCAATTAATTTGAGCGATGACATGTTAAAAAGGTGTGCTCCAACAAAGGGGAAAGCAATTATTGTATAGATCATAACCTATAACAATGATGAAGGTGAACAGCCATACGTAAAAGTCTGCAAATACACCTTCGTGAATTCCCATCCTTGTTTCGATAAAGCGCTGAGGGTTTTTTATAAACCAAAAAAGAATATTAGCAGTTAACAATAGGGAGATACTAGCCAAAATCCAACCTGTTTTTAGTCTATATGATGTGTAGTCCATTTAGACAACCTAACTTGCCCCACTTTCCGCTTTTTTTACTAAGTATAGTTTTCAAGTATCATAAATACCCTTGTCTGGAGTCATGAAGTCTATATTAAAAACTTGACTAAAGTCATTCGTGTACTCAAACTGTCTTTTCCGACCGTAATCATGTGAGTATGTTGCTTTTACACTGAATAAAAAAATGTGGCTAAAATGCGGGCAGGTTAAAAAAGGTGCAAGCCTTCATGACTAGGCTGTGCACCTTTCAGTGTTTATCCTTTTAAGTTTCTTATTGTTTCATAGACTCAGCCGAATGATACAAGTTTACTAAATTTGGCCTTTTGTATGAACTAGACTGTGCCACATTAAAATAGGGAATAGCAACCGTTAAAATAGTTGAGGATGTAGTAGGCCGGTTGTGAATTATGTTCTGCCCATAGTAGATTGACTGTTTAGGAGTGATTTTTCACAAAGTAAGTAATACGTCAACAGTGTAATTATAAAAAAGAGTATTCTTTTTTTGTTTAATAAGAGGGCTCTTTTATGAATAGAACAATGGACATAGGTCTATATAGATGTTTATTCGACAGGGATGTTTGTTTTAGAGTCTAAAGACGTATGTCTATAGATATAAAATATATCTTAAAAAAAGGAGTTAAGGATACACTTGTAAAAATAAGGACCCTTGGGCGCTGATTCACTAGCAACCGGTTTAATCAGCTAGGGAAATAGACTCTCTTATATTTCTGTTGCAATATGATAGAATTAAAAATCCATGAAAAGAGGTGAAAAGGTTGAAGGGAAAGTCTTTCATAGTGGTTGCACTCCTATTTAGTACGTTTTTTTTCTTCTTGGAATCATATGCTTCTGCTTATACTGTCCAAACAGGTACAGTGGTTACAAATACGAGTTTAAATGTACGCGAGAACCCTAGCAATGATGCTCCGGTAATTGGCCAGTTGCAGTCAGGGGCCAAGATAGAGTACGTGGATGTTGGCTATGACTGGGTTCGAATTACATACAACGGAAATGCCGGATATCTTAACAGCCTTTTTATTAAGGAAAACCGGCCAACCAGCCAAGCAACGAGTCATCAAGCAACGAGCCATCAACAAACCGCTGTGTCTGGTATAAACGTTGGTAAGGTAACAGCAAAAAACGGTCTGATCGTTCGTACGCAAGCAAGCACGAATTCCGCAATGTTAGGGAAAATTGATTACGGTTCAAAGGTCGAGTATCGAATCTCAACGGATGGCTGGGGTCAAATTACTTATAATGGCCAACGGGCGTTTATTGATACCTCCTATTTATCTGGATCTACTAGCAATGAAAATATATCTGGATCCACCAGTAATGAAAGCAAAACCGTCGACCAGCAAGCAGCTGTAACAGGAACCATTTCCCGTGTTGTCATTGATCCTGGGCATGGCGGTAGAGACCCTGGCGCGAGAGGAAATGGGCTAATCGAGAAAAACATTACGCTCTTGTTCGCTAAACAAATAAAAAAATCTTTACAAGAGAATGGCATAGAGGTTTATTTAACAAGGTCTAGCGATGAGTATGTTTATTTACAAGAAAGGGCTAATATCGCTGATTCGTTCCAAGCCGATCTTTTTCTGAGCATTCACGCAAATGGCCATGAAAATTCGCTTATAAGAGGCATGGAAATTCATTCGTTTGTGCCAAACAACATAGCTTTAAAACTGGAAAATCAGTTCCGTGACTTGCCAAACGCTGTTTACCGAGGCCACTACGAGTCCAATTTTTATGTACTCAGAAATACATCAACCCCGTCACTCTTAATTGAATTGGGGTACGTGTCCAACCAAGCAGATGCTGCGCTGTTGCAGTCACAACAATTTCAAATTCAAGTTGGCGAGGCAGTAAGGCGTGCATTGCAAAGTTAGTCAGTTTCGACACAAACCTTTAGGAATCAGTTTACGCATCTATTTTATAGATGCGTTTTTTTGTTTATAGGAGAGGAGTGTTAACAGCGAAAAACGAATTTCGTTATACAATGCAACCCATAACAGTGTTTACTTGTCATTTATTTTATGCGCAATTATTGTTCTTTTCAACTAATGTATTCCGTGGTTTCTTAGAATTGTTCGCTAATTTTTTACGTAACAAAAAACCCGCTAAGAGCGGGTCAAGGCAGGCGAAATGTTCTCATTACCGTAAATCGTGGAATTTGATGAATGTTAGTTATTCAAATCACTAATTCCCGGGCTGTGTTCATTAGGCATTTCAGGAAGTTGGGGAACAGGGAAGCCTTCAGGAGGAGGAGTGACTGAAAACGCGCCTTCGTTTCTGCTTGGGGACGTCCCTTGAAGAATCTCTCCAATTCGGGTTTCGTCTAATCTGAAATTGAACTGGACGTTATGGTAGCCCATGTCAACAAATTTTCGGCATTCTGGATATTTATTAATGTCGTAATTTGGGATAGGGAATAATTTGCCCCACTCTACGCCAAGTGTTTCAAGTGCTTTCGCAAAAGCATTTTGGTGGGCATTATCTCGAACAATTAGAAATGCAAGCGTTTCTCTAAAGGTTGCATTGGAACTCATTTCATAAATACGTGTTTTTTGGAGCACGCCTGTTGATTCTAATACAACGTTATTGAGCATATCCGCAGCTAAGTTTCCATGACTGTACACCCACGATCCATTCCACGGGTTTCCGGATGCGTCAAAAGGAAGAGAAGCTTGGGCACCTATGATATAGTGATGGGGATTGGCATCTTGTAAGGCAGTATCGAGAGGAGCATGATTGGGGGCTTGATTTCCTACTCCTGGTTCACCTGATTCATCGAGTAAGGCATTAATGGTCGTTTGGACGAGCTCTACATGGGCAATTTCTTCTAGGAAAACCCCTCGCAACAAATCACGATATTGCTTATCCTTCCCTCTAAAATTGGAACCTTGGAAGAAATATTGCATCATCGTACGCATTTCTCCATAATGCCCTCCGAGAATTTCTTGAAGGACTTTAGCTGCGGCGGGATCAGGTTTATCGGGTTTAATGATGTTAATTAATTCTTCTTTGTAATAATACAAAGATATTCCTCCTTATCCGATGATTGTTAACTGCATTTTTAGTTTGAGCAAATCATTTCCAAATATACACTAAATCTGTAACCGTTTTTTACGCTTACATGCTGTTACGATTGGAAAAGAGTGGCACATACCCCAACTTCTCATTGGGATGTGTGCCACTCTTTACTTTTACCTATCGTTTTTTCGTAGTTTACGGAGTCGCATACTATAAAAACTAGTGCTAGTCTAAAGATAGCCTTGGAAATGGGCTCTGAAAAAGAGTTTAAGTATGAAATGTTTGTAAAACGTGTATGTGCCCCATAATCGTCCTCGTATTCCTTTTTCACCACCACTAAACGTTTTCTTTTTTATTTAAAAATGGGGTACATAGGGAAAGAGCGCTCTTACCCTATTTGTGAGTGCGTCGTGTTTGTTGATATTGTTATACAACTCGTCGCAAATATACAGATGCGAATGGTCTACAATCGCTTTTTTAGTATAACAGTCGTTGCCAGATCCTTTCCTGAATGCTTTTCAACGGTTTCATATAAGTCAATCCCGTGTTGATATTCTTTACGTTCTGCATCATGTAATAAGAGAGTTCCATTTGGCTTTAATACGTGGAGGCCTACGAGCAAGCACTCGACTCGACGCCGACCATCAACAAAAATAAAGTCATATTGAGGAATGTCGTCTTGCAATAGTGGCCAACAAGCATATTGGCTTTTAAACGTAAAACTTTCTCGAAAAACCAAATTGACGCGATCTTTGTATGTTGCTTTTGCCTTAGCATACCAATGATGATCATGTTCAATACTCGTTATGTGAGCCTCTGGACATAACGCTAGCATGATTTCTGTAGATAAACCTGGCCCGTACTCTAAAATAGACTTTGGTTTTAAGGTGGTTAACCACTTGCGAAGGATATGTTCAAAATCGTGCATTGGCATTCAGTACACCTCCATTATTATGCAGCCTATTTCAATGGGGTGTTTTATATGCTTTCCAATTCCTATTGATTGGTAATGTTAAATCCGTTTATTGGTAATGACATTATTCTAAAGTCCTTATAATTGTAGGTTACCCTCTCATAGGAAAGTTTAATAATTTAACGAAAATGGAAAACCAAAATTTTTATCATAGTATAAGCTGTTTTGACAATAACATAGTAAAAACATTTTATCGATGAGAACGATCATTTCAATCACGTTCGAAGGAGCCAACAAATGATAGAGGACGTCTCAATTTTAATTCCTTTTCGATCTGATCACGGACATCGAGATAAATTATTGAACTGGGTAATAAAATTTTATCAAACATATATTCCTGAGGTGGAAATATGTATTGGCGAAAGCAGTAGTGCGCTTTTTTCTCGTTCCCAAGCAATTAATGACGCAGCTAAGAAAGCAAATCGGAATCTTTTTGTCATAGCAGATGCTGACATATTTTATGAGCGACAAATTCTCATTGATGCAATCCACTTGCTTAATCAATGCGCTTGGGTTGTTCCTTATCACAAAGTGTTTGATTTATCTCCTTCCTTTACAAACAAACTACTTGATCAAGACGGAACGATTTTGATGGAAAAGGAAGGGAGGGAGAGAGTATGGGATCCCGTTGGTGGAATTAATGTTATTCCGAGAGAAAACTTTGAAAAAGTGAATGGATTCGATGAACGGTTTTTAGGTTGGGGTGGAGAAGATGACGCTTTTGGGATCGCTTTAAATACGTTATGTGGGGATTACCGCCGACTAGCCGGCTATGTATATCACTTATGGCACCCGCCAACAGGGAGGGAAGGAAATCCTCATTATGACAATAATTGGAGTTTGTTGCAGCGTTACTACGGCTGTGCACATGATCAAGAACAAATGCAAAGGTTAGTGTCGGAATTAGGCCACCATGAACAAATCGATTAGGTGTTCAGAGTAGCGTCATTACCCTATGTGAATAAAAGGATGTGAAAGTGGTGTATAAGGGGATTGTCTACATTGCATTCGGGGATAAGCATGTCAAAGAAGCGGTGACGTCGGCAATAAGTGCCAAAAAACATATGCCTAACATACCCATTACGATCTACACAAATTTGGATCTTTCCGCAGATGACTGTTTTGACACGGTTGAAAAAGTAACCCCAACGGACGATGTGAAAGAATGTAAAATGGCGTACTTGTCGAAAACCCCTTACGAACACACATTGTTTTTAGATACGGATACGTATGTGTGCGGTGATATCTCGGAGTTATTTTTGTTATTAAACCAGTTTGATTTAGCGTTAGCGCATACTCCAGGAAGGGACCAAATCCCGTATTTCAACTTAGGCATCCCAACATGTTATCCAGAATTTAATAGTGGCGTTATTCTATTCAATCGTCAATGTATAGAGGAAGAGCTCTTTACCGATTGGCTGCGTTTTTATAGAGATTTGCGTAGGGTGAAAAACATTGACCAGCCAAGCTTAAGAAAGGCGGTTTATTATAGCAAGCTTAGGGTGGCGACATTAACACCTGAATACAATTGCCGGCTTCCTGTTCCTACTTATTTAAAAAATCAAGTGAAAATCATCCATGGGAGGTGCAGTGATTTCATAAAAGTAGAGCAGCTCATAAACCGCTTTACAGGGATGCGCATTTTCAATCCGAGAAGCCAAACAGTAGAAACATTTGATGACATTATCTATTATTTGCATATTTAGCTGAATGAAAAATGATATGGAGAAGGAGAATTGAATAAGATGGAGGATAATTTTTCATCACATGAAGCGGGAGTACACGCATCAAGAAAAAAACTATTGGCGGCGATTGGTAACACGGACGATGTTACTTTTATAAGAGCCGATGGGAATATCGGCGATCATTTAATTTGGGGTGGAACAAGAAAATTACTAGAAAAAACTGGCTACAAAGAGATTGTGAGAGAAAGGTTAGTAAATGAACCGAGTTATAAAGGGGATACCGCTATTGTGACTGGAGGGGGCGGTTGGTGTCGGGCTTTTCACTCTTGGCCAGAATATTTGCCATTAATTGAAAGCCGTTTTGAAAAAGTGGTGGTTTTCCCGACGTCTTTTGACACATCTCTACCAATCGTCAAGAAAGCTCTCTCCCATACGAAAGCGAAAGTGTTTGCCCGTGAACGGACGTCTTATAAGCAAATCAAAGATTTATGTGATGGGGATATTGCTTACGATTGTGCTTTTTTTTATGATTTTTCATCCTATATAAAAAAAGGAAAGGGAGCCCTTAACGCATTTCGAATGGATCCAGAAAAAGAAGGCCATGAGCCGCCACCAAGGTACAACAATGACATCTCCGTTACGTGCCAAACGCTAGATGCTTGGTTAAAAATGATTTCTGATTTTGACGCCGTTTATACGGACAGAGCCCATGTGATGATTGGTGCTGCTAAATTAGGAAAAAAAGTCTATTATGGAACATCCAACTATCATAAAGTTCCAGCCATTGCTGAGTTTTCATTAAAAGATTTTCCGGTTTATCGCATCTAATCTCCCGTCAATTGGTTATAAGGCTTTCGATGACTGCTGGAGTTTGCTTAAAAGAGGAAGTTTGTCCTCGAAAAAAATAAGTTTATTATCTCCGTGCTTAAGGAGAGAGGAAAAAAGGTGACAAAAAAAACCTGGAAAATGAAAAAGCCTACAACCAATAAAAAAATATGCCTGTGTATGATTGTAAAAAATGAGTCGAACGTGATGAAAAGATGCTTGGAATCTGCCAAACCGGTGATCGATTATGTTTCCATTTGTGATACAGGCTCAACTGATGACACAGTTGATTTAATCGAAACCTGGTGTACGGAGAATAACATTCCAGTGACAATCCATTATGAACCATTTAAAAACTTTGGCTATAATCGAAGTTTATCTGCTCAGTTAGCGACAAAAACCTATCCAGAAGCCGATTACTTATTATTGCTTGATGCGGACATGATCTTAGAGGTGAAGCAATCGTTTGATAAGGCCAACTTGGAGCACGACCAATATATGATCTTGCAGTACAACAACGTCATTGAATATTGGAACGTTCGCCTGATAAAGACCACTCTTCCATGGAAAGCCTATGGCGTCACTCATGAATATTGGGATATTGACCGTTCTAAGATAAACGAGGAGCAACCAATAAAACAAGGGAAACTGATCCATTTGAAGATTGACGATCAAGAGGATGGTGGCAGTAAAGAAAATAAATTTAAACGTGACAAGCAGTTATTGCTAGACGGTATCCGTGACTTAACGACTCCAGCTCATTTAAAAGTACGGTATATGTTTTATTTAGGTCAAACATTAAGTGCCATGGAGGAATTTACAGAATCGATAAAGTGGTATAAAAAAAGGGTTAAAGCTGGTGGATGGGACGAAGAAGTTTTTTATTCCTTATTAAAGATCGGTTGTTGTTATGAGGACCTTGCTCATCAGGTCGCCGGAGAGCGTGACCAAATAACACAAGAAGCAGAAGAAAGCGGACAAATGTTTGATTTAGAGGCCATGGATCGACTAGCACAAGAGGAAGAACAATGTTTGGCACTTGCCACAATTTCTTATATGAAAGCGTGGCAATCTAGACCACAACGGGCGGAACCACTCTACCGTTTAGCAAAAATGTATCGGGAGCAGGCCAACTATCACATTGCGTTAATGTTTGCCTTAAAAGGAAAGGAAACTCCTTTCCCTGAACAGGATATACTTTTTGTTGATTATGGCGTGTATGAATATCTTCTTGACTTTGAAATTTCCGTTTCCGCTTATTATATTGAAGAAAAACGTGGAATCGGTCGCCAAGCGCAACAACGTCTTCAAGCGAAAATGAAGCAATTGCCAGATTACGTGGCCGCGTCGGTAAGAGACAATGCAAAATTTTATTAGGGAACAATGAAAAGGCTGAAATGAACGAAAAGAAGGGACATGATGATGAGTAAACTGCAGGTTGCCGTTTATGCCATTTGTAAAAATGAAGAAACATTCGTCGACCGTTGGATGGATTCGATGCAAGAAGCGGATATGGTTATCGTGGCGGACACAGGCTCCCTTGATGAAACCACACAAAAATTAAAAGCACGCGGGGCCATGGTTTATCCGATTTCAGTCCAACCGTGGCGATTTGATGTAGCTCGAAATGCATCCCTAAGTTTTGTGCCAGAGAATGTGGATGTATGCGTGTGTGCCGATTTAGATGAACGGTTTGAGCCAGGATGGAGAGAAAAGCTAGAAAAAGCATGGACTCCTCAGACGACAAGGCTTAGATATATGTATACTTGGAGCTTTAACCCAGATGGCTCAAGAGGGCAAACGTTTTGGTTTGAAAAAATCCATTGTCGCCATGAATACAGATGGGTCAACGCTGTACATGAAGAATTACATTATTACGGAGCAGGGCCTGAATGTTATTCGGTAGATGAAACGATTCAATTAAATCATTATCCTGATCTTACAAAATCAAGAGGGCAATATTTAGCTTTATTAGAACAGACAGTGAAGGAAAATCCTGACCATGATCGGAATGTCCATTATTTAGGACGGGAATACATGTATTATCAATTGTGGGACAAATGCATCGACACGCTTACAAACCATCTGAGCATGCCATCGGCAAACTGGAAAGAAGAGCGCAGCGCGTCGATGAGGTTTATTGCCAGATCGTACCGGGAGAAGGGAGACCATCACGAAGCGAAAAACTGGTTATACAAAGCGATTGCAGAAGCGCCGACGATTCGCGAACCTTATGTTGAAATGGCACAGCTCGCCTATGGCGAAAGAGATTGGCCAACCATCTATCATATGGTAGAAGAAGCTTTAAAAATAAAAGAAAAACCATTGATTTATATGAATGAAGCGTTTGCTTGGGATGCAACAATTTACGACTTAGGGGCATTAAGCTGCTATCATTTAAACATGTACGAAAAATCGTACGAGCTTGGAAAAAAAGCGGTAGAATTGAACCCACATGACGAGCGGCTGCAAAAAAATCTAGAGATGATCCGAAGGAAAGCAGAGATGATGAAAACCGTATATTAATGTTTTCCCAGGTCATACCAACAGAGCAACACCCGAATGATTCCATCCAAATTCGGGTGTTATTTGTTTGCGCTGGAATAGAAGGGGCTCAAATACAATACCAGAGCGATGTGATTCACTGACACTTTCGACAGCAATGACAGGAGCAACAGCAACAACAACGACACAGGCAAACATAATGATAATGATATTCTGTGCAATCAACTGGTACTTTTTTGCCACAATGATGCCGTTTCGGGCGCCTGCAAGCTTCGCAGCGATGACGGTTCTTCATATTGCAAATAAAGACATTTTCTGTGCAGTCATCATCGCCTTTTCTCTTCTCTGAGCGACAGCCATTAAGTTTTTCGTCTACATACTTTTTGCAAAGTGAATCGAGACATCTCCTGCATCTAGGGCACACACATTGTAACAGCCCATCATTTTGCATGTTGATTCGCTCCTTGCCTAATAAAATGATCGCGCTTTAATAAATAATATGCAAAAGATGGACTTTGGCGAAGGCTCTTTTATAAGTTTTAGGTTTACTAAAATAAAGACACCAATTGATTGATCCAAGAAGGTTGAAAGAAAGAAGCGTGGGCAAGTGAACGGGGTGCACATAAATGGCGATAGCCCAGAATGAGAAAAAAGCCAGTAACCGGCAAAGCCATCATCGTGGAAAAAGCTATTCGACATAGGCTTATTACCTAATAGGAATATAATTGTCTGGGAAAATAGATAACTGATTTTATATTTTTTATTGTACAAGATAAATTGGGCAAGCTAGCTGTGTATATATTAATCACAAGGGCTTATGTAAACAAATGTAATGTGACTTTAGTCAAAGACGTTTGTAGGCATTTGTACAGAAACAAGAAGAATCATTTGTCGGTAGTCCTCACAAAATTTCTAGTCGTCCGCATTCGGTGAATACTCAACTAAAAAAAAGTAATAGTCGGAGGTGTCAAATGTCTCTCCCGAGTATCCCTAATATTACACCCTCTATTTCTTTAAAACGATGCGAGACCGTTGACTTACTGCTCTCTTCGATCGCTTTAGAGGAAATTGGTTTGTCGCATATTTTGAACGCTGAAGCAGAGAAATTGCAACGTTTTCTTGAAATGAGAGATACCTGTTTCTCCGACTATTTACAAATGAACAAAAGTATAAACAACACCTTAAAAACCGTCGTAAAGTCGCAATTGCTTTTACAATTAAAATTGGAAGAGACGGTGTCAATCGACGATTCAGAAGAAGAAAATTGCGACGAACCGGAATGTCCTTGTGGGAACGGTTGTGGTAAAGAAAGAAATGATTGTTGCGTACATAAAGGGTGTTGCTGTCATGAATACGAACATTGCGGGCACTGTTGCTGCTATGGCGAATCTTACTGTACATGCAAAGGTGGCCCTAATCGTTGCAAAGCTCGTCACCACCATCCAAGTCGAGAGTGTGGATGTTCTCAGGAAAATCATCATCGATGCTGCTCCCACAAGGAGGAGAGGAAGCCGTGCCAAAAGCATTACGCCGAGAAATATCAAACGAATAGCGTTAATTATAAGTACAGATGTCCAGCGTGCGGGGCAAGGTTCGCTGAAAATCGATGTGAGTGTGAGGAATGCAAGGCAAATGTTGGAGTTTGCGAACATTGTTGCCAAGAACTTGAGGCTATTGGCTGCGAATGTGAATGCCACCATATGAATGAAGGGAAACGTGTAAACAGGTGCGTCCAATGTGGCTGCGTCATTCAAGAAAACGATAGCCATAGGTGAGCCTTCTTGCAACCTCAATCTATACGTCATACAAATCCTTCGGAAGGAGGTAAGGTAGTGGATAGCTCTAAACTAGCAGGAAATCATATGGAGTCCGTTCTTGAACATTATTTTTTCTATATAGAGCAACACTGCTTTCTTTTGAGGGATATGTTCGATCTTGCTCAATCTACTCCGTTATACCGCAAAGAACGGATACAATTAGAAAAAAGTTTTTACCATTCGTTATGGCTGTTCAACTTTCTGTTGGACCATATCAATCGGTTAAAATTAGAAAAATTAATTCATCCAATCTTCATGGAAGAGTCGGAAAACCCAAGAGTGTTGCAGTTTATCAAAAACATTAAACACTTTCTAGAAAATACGTACAAAGACTTACCTAACCAACCCTTTATCGATCTCAAATATAAAAGAAAATGTAAGCAGATGTTGCAAACCATCCTCAACCAAGACTTTTTAAAAATGGCGGCAAAGGAATCTTCCGCTGATAACCGCCAAGCAAGCCCCCCTTGGGTAAATCCTGAATACCGGAGATTCAACAGTTTATATAAATCGTTTTCGGCATTGCGCCGTTAGCCATTGCAAAACTAATTTTTTAAAAGCCTGAAAGGCTAAACTTTAAAAACGAGGTGAGCAGATTGACCGATAACACGATTTCACTATGTATGATTGTAAAAAATGAGGAAGCCCATATTGAACAATGTTTAAAGAGCGTTCATGATATCGTGGATGAAATCGTCATTGTAGATACAGGGAGCACCGATCAGACGGTGGAGATTTGTAAAAAATATACGAAAAACATCCATTCGTTCCAATGGAATCAAAATTTTTCCGAAGCAAGAAACGAGAGCATTCAACGGGCGAAAAGCAAATGGATTTTATGGCTCGATGGAGATGAAGAGCTAGATCGGGAAAACATCGATAATCTGAAAGCAGCTCTATCCCAGAAAAAAGAAGAAGCAATTTTGTATGTACCGATTATCAATTATATCGGAAAAAGCGTTCAAGAAGAGGATGCTTACAACATTTATCAACCGAGAATATTTCGCAATGGAAAAAAGCTTGTCTTTCAAAATCGAATTCATGAAACATTAGAAATTCCAAACGCTGGTCTAGTAGAAGACACACTCGATGTTCCGATTAAACACTATGGTTACCTAGATTCATTCAAAACTTCTAAAAAGAAACATGACCGCAACCTTTCCTTATTAAAAATCGAGTTAAACAATGAAAAGCACAGTCCCTGGGTTGAATACCATGCCGCCTCTGAATATTATAATGCCAAAAATTATGAGAAAGCGTTCCACTTTGTCAACTACGCAATTTTAAAATTTATTGAACATGGGCTAATCCCGCCGGCGATTGTCTATCGTTTAAAATATGCGATCTTAATTGATTCCAACAATATCGATGGCGCGTGGCCTAGCATTAATCAAGCGATTCTACTCTATCCAGATTATGTAGACCTCTATTATATAAAAGGCACGGTCCTCTTTCACCTTAAAAAATACGAGGAGGCTGTAGAAGCATTAGATCAATGTCTAAAACTTGGAGAAGACAACCATAAATATTTAATCCTGAAAGGCGCTGGCAGTTTTAGAGCCACTGAATTAAAAGAACAATGTTTGGAACAATTAACCGTAAAATAACGATTTAACCGCAAGGAAGCATAGGGGATAGAAGTCAGGACGAATGTCTTATCAAAGGAGTGAGTTTATGTCCCTACCAAACTTGCCTAATATTTCGCCCAACATCCAATTAACGCGAGATGATGTAGTGAATTTATTGTTAGCTTCCATCGCTATGGAAGAAATGGGCTTGTCCCATATTATCAATGCCGAAGGGGAAAAAATTCAGTATGCCCTTGGCACTTTGCAGGGGGTCACAGGACCAACAGGCGTCACCTTACAAGATCTTTTAAACGTCAATCAAAGCACACAATCGATGTTAGAAACGGTTTTTAAACAGGAAATGATGTTGGATTCGAAAATGAGATCTGCGACCAATATCCCGACGCTCCAAGGACCTGCAGGACCAAGGGGAGCAACAGGAGCGCCTGGTGGGGTTGAAAGCATCAATGGCTTGACGGGCGTTGTGACGTTAGAAGCCGATACGGTTGGCGCGTTTCCGCTATCGACGGCTGTTGCATCCAATACGAATATCAACCAGTTAGTCGATCCAGGGATTTATAGCTCCAATAATGCCGCAGGCCCGCCGCAAGGAGATCTTCCGCCAGGAGCAACAGGAGTATGGACGATCTATGTATCGGTGATTACGCCGCCAACAGGGCCTAATTATATTCAACAGCTGTATTTTTCCAACCCAACATTGTTTATCCGTAGCTCCCCAGATGGAGGAAGCACGTGGAATCCGTGGAAGCCTCTCGGACAAATGGGTCCAACAGGACCGACGGGTCCAACCGGCATGGGCGCCACGGGACCAGCAGGCCCCACAGGACCAGCGGGAGCGACGGGCCCATCAGGCGCCACCGGCCCAACGGGAACCACTGGCCCAACAGGAGCAACTGGCCCAACAGGAGCGACGGGTCCGACAGGCGCTACTGGAGCAGACGGGTCTATCTTTACTGGAAACAACTTGTTTATGTGCCGAAATACCGCCTCTAATATTGGTGCAAATACAGCTATCCCTTTTACTGGACCGGCAACTATTAATGGTACAGGTATAAGTTACTCAGGTGCTCTCTTTAGTTTGGAAGGAAATAAAATGTATCTTATTTCTTATTCCGTAGAGTATACCAACACTGCAACTACTGAAATCACTTCAAGTTTAAGAAATATGAGCCTCGGTGGTAATGCTATTAATGGAAGTGAGGCTCGAAGTCAGGCTCCCGATACAACAGGGACCCCACATGTTATCGTAAGCAAATCTGTTATTTTTAATAGCAACGGCCCAACCGATATATGTCTTGCTCTAGATAGTAGTGCAAATGTGACTGAGTTTACATCTATAACCATTGTAGAGCTAGGAAGCTTATCGCCTTAATGTTGATTAAGAAATATAGGGTGTACAGGATTTGTCACAAGATATAAGGATCCCTAATTTTGCTATTGTTGCACAATAAAAGCAGTCAGTAAAGTTGTTCAGGGTGAGAAAGGTCGACGGTATTTTAATAGCTATGAAAGGGGACCTTCCAAACCTGCAAACGTAATCATGAAATGCTGTCTCTCTAAGTCACTGACAATTTAGCAATAAATGAAAAGAAGAAACCAGTTTTTCGGGAGGATCATATGGTTACTATAAGCCTTTGCATGATTGTCAAAAATGAAGAAGAAGTATTACATCAATGCTTAAGTAGTGTGAAAGATCTTTGCGATGAAATCATCGTTGTCGATACAGGATCAACTGATACAACAAAAGATATCGCCTATCAGTTTACAAATCAAGTGTTTGATTTCGAGTGGGTAGATGATTTTTCCGCCGCGAGAAATTTTGCGTTTAGCCGAGCGACAAAAGACTATATTTTTTGGTTAGATGCCGATGACATTCTTCCTGAACAAGAGGTTGAAAAATTTCAAAGATTAAAAGAGGCGCTTTTTCCGACAATAGACGCTGTATCAATGATTTATAATATTGCCTTTGACGAGTTTGAAAATCCTACGTTTACCTATAGAAGGAATCGACTGGTCAAAAGATCGAGGGGATTTAAATGGATAGGGGCAGTGCATGAATATTTAGAAGTTGGCGGCCATATTATTTCATCGGATATTGCCATTTCCCATCGAAAAATGGATAAGAAACGATTCACAGTTCCAGATGACCGAAACTTGCAAATCTATGAAAAACGCCTAGAAAAGGGAGAGCATTTTAGTCCAAGAGACTTGTTTTATTATGCCAATGAATTAAAAGACAACGGAAATTTTCAAAAAGCTACCATGTACTATCATGAATTTCTGGCCACCAATGAAGGGTGGGTGGAGGACAATATTAGGGCCTGCATCCATATGGCTGAATGTTATAAAATGTTAGGAGAAACCAGTAAGCAAATTGACGCCCTTGTCAGATCGTTAAAATACGACATCCCCCATCCCGAAGTTTCTTGTCAAATAGGGGATTACTATTTAAATCAAAACCAATTTAAAAAGGCTGTCGTTTGGTATCAGCTCGCAATTGAGGTAGAAATAGACAATGATTATGGGTTTAGAAATACAAACTTTAACACTTGGTATCCCCATCTTCAATTAGTTGTTTGTTATTGGAGTTTAGGAGAAAAACAACTAGCAGTTGAACATAATAACAAAGCGAAGGCATACCGCCCCACTGATCCACGCGTCTTATATAATGAAAAATTTTTCCGAGAAAAGGTGACCGAAAGTTAAATAAATGTATGTGAACGATTATGCATGTATATAGTGAGAGACTGCTAATAAGCAGTTTTTTTGCAAATAAAAGAAGAATAAAAAACCTCAAAAAAACGTTGATTCGTAACACGGTAGAACAGATTATTATGAACCAGTCCCTCTCTTATAAAAAAAATCCCGAACCAATTTTTGCTAAAAACAGATCACAAATTTCGTAGACGTTTGTCATGAGAACACATTTGTATGGAGTATCTATCTCATAAAGTATAAGGAGTGAGTCTATGTCCCTACCAAATTTGCCTAATATCTCGCCCAACATCCAATTAACGCGTGATGATGTTGTGAATTTATTGCTAGCTTCCATCGCAATGGAAGAAATGGGCTTGTCCCATATTATTAATGCCGAAGGGGAAAAAATTCAATACGCCCTTGGGACTTTGCAAGGAGTCACCGGGCCAACAGGAGTGACCTTGCAAGATCTTTTAAATGTGAATCAAAGCACCCAATCGATGTTAGAAACGGTTTTTAAACAGGAAATGATGCTGGATTCGAAAATGAGATCTGCGACGAATATCCCGACACTCCAAGGGCCTGCAGGACCAAGGGGAGCAACGGGAGCGCCTGGTGGGGTTGAAAGCATCAATGGCTTGACGGGTGTGGTGACGTTAGACGCGGCAGAGGTCGGCGCCTTTCCCTTGGCCAGTTCAATTCCATCTAATACAAACATAGATCAGTTAGTCACCCCTGGTGTGTATAGTTCAGACAATGCCTTTGGCCCGCCAGTAGGAGATTTCCCCCCAGGAGCAACAGGAGTATGGACGATCTATGTATCGGTGATCACTCCTCCAGTAGGAGCGAATTATATACAGCAGCTGTATTTCTCCAACCCGACGTTGTTTATTCGCAGTTCCCTAGATGGAGGAAACACATGGAATCCGTGGAAGCCACTCGGGCAAATGGGTCCAACAGGACCGACCGGTCCAACCGGGATGGGCGCTACGGGCCCAGTAGGTCCAACAGGCCCAACAGGAGCAACAGGGCCAGCGGGAGCAACAGGGCCAGCGGGAGCAACAGGTCCAACAGGAGCGACAGGGCCAGCGGGAGCAACAGGTCCAACAGGAGCGACAGGTCCAATAGGAGCAACGGGCCCAACAGGAGCGACAGGCCCATCGTTCCTAACGACATTCGCTGAATTTTCCGGAAATGATTTGACTCTGACCGCCGGCTCAGGCGGAGGTACGTCCTATAACCTCCTTAGAAGCGAAAACAATCCCGTCACACTCGTATTGGGCGATTCACAAATGGATTTGGCACCAGGGGCCACCTACTTGGTCAACTTCTCCTTTATCGCCGAGACAACAAATCAGGCGGGTTATGTAGTTTTTTTTACTAATACGCGTTTATCTACTGTTAATAGTCCAATTGTAACGTCCAGTACGTTTTTTTCATTTAATCAAACTGTTACCATTGAAGTGCCGCCTGGAACTAATCAGAATTATTTTTTCCTCAATTTCATGGCTGGAACTTCAGATGTTACTTTTACCAATATTTACGTAAATATCACCAGAACACTGTAATACTGGTTCACTGCGGACAAAACAATCGAGCCTGTCCCAGGTTGTTAATAAGACAATATGCCCCGTGACAAAAGATGTTTAACAAGAAAGAAGCCTATCCAGGAAATGGCGGTGTCAGGTTGTCCATCCGAATATTCTCAACATCTCGCCGTGAATTGCATTGACGCAGGACGATGCCGTTCATCTGCTGATGTTTTCCATTGTCCTCGGGAACTGGGCCTGGCGCATATGATCAATGTCGAAGGCGAGAAAATCCAGTTTGCCCTTGGTACTGCAAGGGGGAAGCGGTCCCTTCTACTCTGCAGGATATTTTGCAAGTGAACACAGGGCGGGGGCGGCGATACTGGATACGATCTTCCGGCCGTGATTCAAAGCTGAAGACTGTATCCAACCTGTACGCTGCGCGGTCCGACGGGTCCTGTTTCCTGGGAAAGCCGTATTGGAAGATGATTCGCTTTAAACGCCAGCGATTACACTGCTGTTTCAAATGTAGGCAACGATGACGTAACAGTGTTGTCCGGTACCCACGCAGGTAGAGTACTTGATTATATAAGTCATTAAAATATTAAAAAAATATAACAGCTGCGTTGAAAGACTGCTTTATAATTAAAGCCCTACAACACAAAAGAGTCCAATCAGACAGTTAAAATCCTATGGTAGCGAGTAGGATCTTTTACACTACCGTTCTACTGTTCGGTATACCGCGGTTCACTCGCTTAAGTGCAAGTGACGTAGAGTTATAAGAGACAGTAAATCACTAATAGCGTTTTTGATGCAAAGCTAGATTACCGAACACTTCATCGATATAAAAAAGAAACTTCTCTATTAGATAAGAGGGGAGTCTTAAGGAACAAGTTATGACACTCAATAAAAAACATACAATATAATGATAATCACGCGTGACGGAAAGGAGATACTGCATGATCACGATCAGTTTATGCATGATTGTTAAAAATGAGGAGCATACCTTGGAAAAATGCCTGTCTTCTGTGGAAGGCATCCCAGATGAAATTATTATTGTCGATACAGGCTCAACTGATCAAACGAAAGAAATCGCAAAAAAATGGACTCCGCATGTATACGACTTTCAATGGATCGATGATTTTTCCGCCGCGAGAAACGCTTCGTTTCAATATGCCACTCAAGATTATATTTTCTGGTTAGATGCCGATGATATCCTGGAACCGGAACAACGTGATAAATTTCTCCAATTGAAATCTTCGTTGCCTGAAGACGTTGATGCGATTTCAATGAGGTACTTCATTCCTCAAGATGTAGAGAAGAGTCTTGTTTCACAGACGGTCCGCTTTCGTTTAGTGAAGCGTAGCAAAGGCTTTCGATGGAAGGGGATTGTCCACGAAGATTTGGCGATTGATGGGTCATACCGTTTTCTCAACACAGACATTACGGTTACACATACGAAAGTGATGAGTGATCCGAACCAAATCCCCTCTCGAAGAAACATCGAAATTTATGAACGTCGCCTGGCCAACGGCTATCGACTCACTGTATCTGATATGTTTCATTATGCCCGTGAATGTATTGTCCAAAAACAATTTGATAAAGCGATTGAGTATTTTGAAAAATGTAAAGACCATCCAGAAATATCGTTAGAGAATAATATGTTTATTCATCATAAATTGGCAACTAGTTACGCGATGGAGAATCAACCAGAAAAAGAACTGGAACTTACCTTACAGTCATTGGCATTGGATGTTCCTTATCCAGCCTTTAGTTGCCGCATGGGAGAGCACTTTTTACGTAAAGGGCATATCGAAGCGGCGATATTCTGGTATAAAACAGCTTACAAACAGCCCTTATCTGAACGATACGCCTGGTCTGTCGCAGATACCGTTTATCAAACGTGGCTTCCCCACCAACAACTTGCTCTCTGCTATCAAGCTCTCGGAGATCAGCAACAGGCACACTATCATGAACAGCAAGCGGAATTTTACAAAAATCATACTTCAACATCTACCCATAACGTCACTCCTTCATTTTCTATGACGGCTCCGAAAGAACGATTAAATGATACGGCACCGTCGCAAAACGAAGTGATCATTTATCGTGGTCAACATGCAGACACTTATACATTCTCTCAATCCACCCAATTTCTTGTTCGCAAACAATTTCATAAAACTCGCGAAGGTAGCGAAGCTTTTAACAATGAAAAGCTGGCCAGTGAAAGGTTTCATCGATTTCCATGGTTCTCGCAACGGGAAATGGATAACCAACAACGAGCCATTGTAATGGAAATGTATCCATTTGATCATCGTTTGGATGCAATTGCCCATGTACTTACCGATAATGGACGTCAAATCGTGATAGGCCAAGTGATGTCCATGATTTTAGATCTTTTTGTCGAAGGGTTCGCACATCGTGATATCCATGCCAAAAATATATTCTTCCATCATGACCGGATAAAATTAATCGATTACGAATTCATGATTCCATATCCAGAAGGGGAAATGCCCTCGTTCATTAATAGTTATGATATTACTGGGAAGGGGCTGGAAAGTCCATATAATACAAAAAACATGGGTTTCTTAGGGGATTATCCCTTATCTGTTAGTAATGTTTTACACATATCGTTAGAGGGAGCCATTTCAGCATTAAAAACAGAGTTAGTCCAGGAAATCACAGCCGTCTCCGCAGACTTCCAAAAGAAAGAAGGAAGGCATCGCCATCCATTTCTCCGCCCTTACTGTTCTTTCACTTTGCAAAATTTTCAAGTCTCATCCACAATGGCCCAGCGGAACAGTGCAAGACGTCTGGAACAATTTAAACTGCATAAAAAAGAGATTGTTAATAAGACATTGCTTGATATAGGTAGCCATTGTGGGGGAATGATTTTCGAAACACAAAAGCTGCAACCAAAGTCATGTCTTGGAATAGAATATGATCAGGATAAAGTGCATGTTGCTCGCAAAGTAGCAGCTTTCTCTGATTTAAATCATGTTCGTTTTATACAAGGTGATATTGACAAGCTAACAAAGGAAGAACTCGGGGGTACTTTCGATGTCGTTTACTGTTTGGCAATGGAAGCCCATGTGAAAAATCCAGAAAGGCTTTATCAATTATTGGGAGAAGTCACGAACGAGCTCCTTTTATTTGAAGGAAACGCTACAACAAACGTGCAAGAGGTAGAAATAAAATTAACTCGTGCAGGGTTTACCAACGTGGTGTTCCTCGGTTTTTGTGACGATGATTTTATGGCAGCGAACAATGATCGGCCCCTTTTTAAGGCACGAAAATAATCTATTTACTTGTATGAATCAGGTGAGAGCAAAAGGTAGCAAAAAACCACCTTCCATTACAAGGAAGTCATTCATCAGGCCACTATCGAAAGAGAGGTGGCCTAAGTGCATTGAAAATGCACCATACACAATGAAGTAAATCTTTTATAGAACTGAGTGATTTTTTTCGATTTTTAAGGACGTTTATCTTGATGAAAAATAAAAGGCTTTCGCTAGGGGATTTAGCGACAAGCCTTCTTTTTTGTCTTCTAGTTAACCTTAGCTGTTGAAACACTCAGATAAGATTGAATTAGAAAAGATTTGCTCCGAATGGAAACGTTTTAGGAATGGGTTTTTACGAAAGATGATTTCGTCAATTGACTTTCTTTAAGAATGTCTTCCATGTGTGCAACAAATTCGACAGCCCGTTTTTTTGTTGAATGTTGCTCATGGACCAGTCTCATGCCGTTTAGGGAAATGCGCTGGCGCTCGTGCTCATGTTTTAAATAATAAGCTGCTTTTTCTTCAAAATTATTTTCATCAATCGAAACAAAATGCACACCTGGAATGAAGCCAAGATCTGCTAATTCTTCTGTGTACGGAGCAAGTAGAAGGGAGTTACAGGCGGTGATTTCAAAGTATTTCATTAATGGATATCGATAGATGGAATGACAAGTTAAGCAGATTTTCGCTCTGTTCAACTGTCTAGCATACTTCTCGCCAACATATACATCTGGTTCGTTTTGGTCGATTGATCGGTATCCAGGATGAGACAAATAGACAAAATTAGATCGATCTTTAAGTCTGTTAAATAGCAAATTCCTAAACGGATAATACTGTTCAAACATAGCACCAGACATCAATAAATCAATCTCTTTTTCCTGTTTGTAATCTTGATAGACGTCGGTATTGGCATGGTGTGGCAGCCATCTCATCCGATCAGCTAACTCTGAATACCATTCTAAAAATTTAGCACGATAATAAGTAAAAATATGTTTTACGTCTTCTTGAATAAGTAGCCTTTTCCGTTCCATTCCATAGTAATGCAAATCATGTAGACCCACAGCAAAAGGAATATTCACTGATTTTAATCCCGTGACGAAAGGGGATTTATTTTCTAAAAAATCATGGAGGTAAACAAAATCGGGCTCAAACTGAGAATGTTCGATAATTTGTTCGAGGGAGCCCGATTCATGAGTAACCTTTAAATTGACCAATTGGCTCAGTTCTCGGATAAAGTAATAAGAAGCAGGTACCGTGTAATACGTATCATCCCTCGTAACAAACAAGACATTTCGCTTTTTCTTCATTTGTGTCATTCATTCCTTTTATCATTCATTTTTTACCTTCATCTGGCCAAGCTCTCCCGTGATAATGAGATGTCCTCTATCTTACGGAGTCAATGTTTTGAAAGGGGCTAAAAAATGTGTTGTAGGAGGGAGTTGGGAGAAACCTGATCGATTGAGCGATTTGTTCGTAGCCTATTGCACAAGTGTTTAAACCAGTTTATTCTCATCTAAGATTTTTAGGGCATTTCTTAGTTTAGATTCTAAAACCATTTCTTTTCTTAAAACCGTTTCTAACATCGATCGGGTACTTTCATTTACGGCAAGAAGGTCTTGTAACGTCACGTCTTTTGGTCCTGATATGCCAGGCAACGTTCCTAATGCGTATTGGATTTTTTCTCCTTCGGCATTAATAATATGGGCTAATCCTAATTCTTCAAAAGCAATAGAAGCTAAAAGAAGGTTGACTGCGTCATTCCGAGTTATAGAGATATTAGGGGTCATATTCGGGATAATTGGTTGTGACAAGATCATCTACTCCTTTAAGGTGCAGTAGAGTTAAAAGGAATCGTTTATGATAGGGCTACAACTGGCAGCAGTGTGTGCGGTGCCACTAAAACGGCGGTGAACAAGCATCGTGCAAAATCGATATCGCTATTATGTTAGATATTTATATGTGATCGTTTATAAATAAATCACCTGACGCCAAAAAGGTGTAAGGCGATTTTTTATACTCCAAACAATGGAAGACAGCTGTCCTCGATTTTAAAGTGATCAAGGTCCTTGATTTTCGATGGATGTAGGATGAACAGCTCTGTTTTGGTTAAAAAATGCTATTCTAATTCATATTTATTCCAGGCATATGGACGGGGGACTACCCATATATATCTCCCTATATTTAAGTCATGAGTGGGGGGATAGTAGAATGCTCTTCAGTTCGCAATTAGAAAAATTATGGATAAAACGGATAGTCAAACGACTTGCTGCCCGATGCCAGAACCGCTCGATCTTGGATGTAGGCGCTGGAGAAGGGGCATTCTCGGATCTTTTGAAAGAAGAACTGCCCAGTATCACCTTTTCTGCAGTTGAACTTTGGAAGAACCCACCGGAAGAATTGAATCTGAAACGAAAATATGATGTTGTGTATAAACAAGATGCAACAGTGTTTGTACCTGACGAATCGTTCGGGATAACAGTTTTTGCGGAGCAGCAGCAGAAGCATGTGACAAAGGCGCAAATCCTTCAAATGTATCATAAGTGGTTGAATGCCAGCGAATTCGTTATTTTAAGCCTGCCGATTCACTCTGCATTGGGAGAGGCTGGCCGAGAAACCCAAGGTGATGATGAGCATGTAAAGAGGGAGTGGAGTCACGAAGAAGTACTGGTTTCTTTTCCGCACCTAGCATTAAGTTATGTAGAAAACGAAATTGGAATCTATGTAGGATTTAACCCGAAGTTTCATACGGAAAAAGAGGTGACAGATGCCGATGCCCCAATCATCTCCATATATGGCATTTGTAAAAATGAAGAATCATGTATCAAGAGGTTTTTGGAATCTTCGAAGCAGGCAGACGAGATTATACTGTGCGATACCGGGTCCACAGACGGCACAAACGCTGTCATTGATTCATTCCGCAAAGCCCATCCTGAAGTTCGGTTATCCGTCTACACGATTACGGTTTCGCCGTGGCGGTTTGATGATGCTCGAAATACTGCACTTTCGCTAGTCAATCCGAATGCCGACTTATGTATTTCACTTAATATCGATGAATACTTGATGGCCGGATGGAAGGAGCATCTGATTGCGAATTGGGAATTTGGCTACACTCGATACCGTCATTTATACAAGACATTGGTGCCAGATGGCAGCCAGTCGGAGCAATGGCATAAACGTATTCATTCCCGCTCTGGGTATACGTGGAAATTGCCAGTACATGAAATCTTAGAATACAACGGGGAAGAGAAAATCAAACATTTGCCAGAGTTTTGCCTCTACCGGAAATTGGATAAGAACAAAACACGGCCTTCGTATTTGTCGTTATTGGAACAATCTGTGAAGGAAAGAAGGGACGTATGGAAATCGTGGGCATTGTTAGCTGAAGAATATCTACATATCGGGCGCTACGAAGACGCGGAGAAGGCAGTTGATACAGCACTAAATATTGAGAACAGTGACAAATCCTATCTTCTCCACATAAAATTCAGAATATGCAGCGCCCAGGGTGAAAAACAGCGTGCCTTAACGTTATTGGAGCAAGCAATTTATTACTTGCCGAACCGGAGGGAGCCTTATTTCAACAAGGGGTTGTATTTGCATGAACTAGGGCGCCATGCCGAAGCGTGGTTCGCTTTGAAAGAGGCAGAGCGATGTCAGGAGCGGTTAACAGATGATCATGATAACCCACAAGCTTGGGGAAAAGCGTTCGAGGAGCTGAAGCAAACTATAGGGGAGCTGGCCCAAAAGGAAGAACAGTGGAGGTGAGTCGACTAAAGGTAGCGGTTTACGCGATAACAAAGAATGAAGAAAAGTACGTCGACCGTTGGATGGATTCCATGGGAGAAGCCGATCAAATTATCGTAACCGATACTGGCTCAACCGACGGGACAGTGGATCGATTACGAGCCAGAGGGGCTAAGGTGTATCAGACGAAAGTGGATCCATGGCGATTCGACGTAGCGCGCAACATCTCGCTGAATTTTGTGCCTGGTGACGTAGACGTGTGTGTTTGCACCGATCTCGACGAGGTGTTAGAGGAAGGATGGCGGGAAAAGCTAGAGCGTGCGTGGAAACCGATGACGACCCAGCTGAAGTATATGTATACTTGGAGTTTTAATCCAGATGGCTCTCGAGGCGTGACATTCTGGTACGAGAAAATACACAGACGCCATGGGTTTCGCTGGACCCATCCGGTGCATGAGACCTTAAAATACTACGGCTCCGCTCCCCGAAAGTATACAAAGGAAGCTGGCATTCAGTTGAATCACGATCCGGATCGCACAAAGTCCAGGGGGCATTATTTGGGGCTACTGAAGATGTCGGTGCAGGAAAATCCCGCTGACGATCGGAATATGCACTATCTTGGTCGGGAATACATGTACTATCGCGATTGGGACAAGTGCATCGAGACACTGAAGAAACATCTTAACATGCCGAGCGCGCGCTGGGTAGAGGAGCGATGTGCTTCCATGCGCTATATCGCCCGCGCATTTAAGGAGAAAGGGGAGTACACAGAAGCGAGCCGCTGGCTCTACAAGGCAATAGCGGAGGCACCTCATACAAGAGAGCCATTCGTGGAGATGGCCAAGCTGGCTTATGAACAAAGAGATTGGCCACGTGTCTACCATATGGTGGAGGCGACACTCCAAATTGAGAAACGAAATGATCGTTATATCAATGAAGCGTTTGCTTGGGATGCGACGATTTACGATCTTGGCGCCCTCGCCAGTTACGAGCTAGGGATGTTAGAGCGCTCTTGCACGTATGCACGAATGGCGGCAGAGCTGGCCCCAAAGGACGAAAGGATACAGAACAACTATCGCATCATTTTAGAGAAAGTCCGATCGAGTAATTAAAAAGCGGGCACCCATTTATGCGTTTTTTCTCCGTGTCCCTTAAGAAAAATGATAAAGACAGTGTTATTAAACGGAATAGTTGGTTACGGAATGCATAGGAAGGGGACAGACCGACCGTTTTAGGTTGGAATGAAGAGCGAACCATCAATCTGTCGTTTATGGGGTTATATTATTGCCAGGGATTGGAGCATTATCTTATAGCTCTGTCTGCGAGGAAAGAGGGAGATTGGAGCAAAAGACACGATTTCCCCCCGGCAAGCGCTATGCCGAGGGGATGGAAGCATAAACTTGTCTTTGTCATTTCATTCCTCCTGGAGGAAGAAGCAAAAGTTAATCTTCTTCAGGGGGGGACACAGCAGTAGGTGCGACCCACTGGGCGTACGGGGCAATCCATAGCAGATTCAAATCCATCGTGACTTGGGCAAGGATCGAATTGGGAACGGACGTATGTTGCGGCTGAGCATGGGTCCAGCCTGTTGTCGCACTTCCGGTACTGGCGTTCAAATTTGTTACGTAAAAACGTTTATTACCATCTGCATGCAGCCGTCCAATTCCCGTGGCATGAACGCTTGCTGGTAGCGGTTGGACTTCATCAGACGGTTGGTATACATTTATTCCGATCATCGCCTGATCTGTGACTTGGTCATCCATCACGCCGAACACGAGCACTCTTAAATCGGAAGGGGCGGTGCTCCAGGCCACGTTCATATTTAAAACAACATGATAAATGCCAGGTACTTTGATTAAGAAGTATTGCCCGTTTTCTTGTAATTCAATGATTTCATCTGTCTGATATCCAATATGCGTGAAGGGGATCGGGATTGTAGTGCCGATCGCAATGTTGCTATTCGTATTGGTGGAATGCAATAAGGCATATGGCAACATGTCTGGAGCAAGTGGCCCCGTTGGTCCGATGCTGCCCGTCGGTCCCGTCGGTCCTGTCGGCCCGAGCGCGCCTGTTGGCCCGATGCTACCCGTTGGTCCCGTCGGTCCAATGCCGCCCGTTGGCCCTGTTGGTCCGGTAGCGCCCGTCGGTCCTGTTGGTCCAATACTGCCTGTTGGTCCTGTCGGCCCAATGCTACCCGTCGGTCCTGTTGGTCCAATACTGCCCGTTGGCCCCGTCGGCCCGATGCTGCCCGTTGGTCCCGTTGGCCCGGTAGCGCCCGTCGGTCCCGTTGGCCCGGTAGCGCCTGTTGGCCCCGTTGGCCCGATACTGCCCGTCGGTCCCGTTGGTCCAATTGCGCCTGTTGGTCCCGTTGGCCCGGTAGCACCTGTTGGCCCTGTTGGCCCGGTAGCGCCTGTCGGTCCTGTTGGCCCTGTGTTGCCCGTTGGTCCTATTGGCCCTGTGTTGCCCGTCGGCCCTGTGCTGCCTGTTGGCCCTGTGTCGCCTGTCGGTCCGGTAGCGCCCGTTGGCCCCGTCGGTCCAGTAACTCCTATTCCTGTTGGCCCCGTCGGACCGGTTGGCCCCATCTGCCCGATTGATTTCCAGGAATTCCATGTGTTTCCTCCATCTGGGGAACTGCGAATAAACAACGTCGGGTTCGAAAAATACAGCTGTTGAATATAATTTGCTCCTACCGGAGGGGTGACCACCGATACATAAATCGTCCAAACCCCTGTTGCTCCAGGGGGGATATCTCCTGATGGTGGACCAAAGGCATTGTCTGAACTATAGGCACCAGGGGTGACTAACTGATCAATGTTCGTATTGGACGGAACTGGCCTATTCAAGGGAAAGGCGCCGACCTCTGCCGCGTCTAACGTCACCACACCCGTCAAGCCATTGATGCTTTCAACCCCGCCAGGCGCTCCCGTTGCTCCTCTTGGTCCTGAAGGCCCTTGAAGTGTTGGAATACCTGCGGTCGTTTTCATTTTTGAGTCGAGCATCATTTCCTGTTTAAAAACCGTTTCTAACATCGATTGGGTGCTTTGATTCACGTTTAAAAGATCTTGTAAGGTGACGCCCGTTGGCCCGGTTACCCCTTGCAAAGTCCCAAGGGCGTATTGAATTTTTTCCCCTTCGGCATTAATAATATGGGATAATCCCATTTCTTCCATTGCGATGGAAGCTAACAATAAGTTCACTACATCATCACGCGTTAATTGGATGGTGGGCGAAATATTAGGCAAATTTGGTAGGGACAATAGACTCACTCCTTTTGTTTTATTAAGAGTAGGCATTCTGTGCAAAGGAGATATCCTTCTAACAATAGAGTAATTTTTGTTTGTCGCAAACTACGTTTAAGAACTGTCCACAACTTAGTATGGACTGATAACGTCTCATCTTGCTGTTATTAGGTATCCTAATCGTGTCTTCTTTGCACAAATTAATCGGTCCAGTCAACTGTTTGCAGGAGGTCCCGTTGGCCCGGTAGGAGCAACCCACGGTGAATATGGCGCAATCCGTAACAAATTCATGTCCATAAACACTTGAGCAAGAATAGACTGGGGAACGGACGTCATATTTCCATCAGTGCTGAACCAGCCTATTTGTGCATTGCCATCGCTCGCGTTTAAGTTTTGGACAAAAAAGGATGTCTGGCCATCTGCATGTAATCGCCCGATTCCGGTTGCTTGCACCGTTGCAATAAAATTGAAACCTGAGTGTTGTACCTTACTATATGGTTGGTAGACGTTTACGCCGATCATCGCTTGATCGGTATTTCCTTCTTGCATCACCCCGAACGTTAGCATTCGGATATCGTTTGGACCTGGAGGGATATACCAAGCAACATTCATATTCAGTACAACATGATAGATGCCGGGCACTTTTATTAAGAAACGTCTATTGTATCCGTCATACTCAATGATATCAGCGGTCTGATATCCAATATGAGTGAAAGGAATTGCGGTTCCGAGGGGGATCTGGTACCCGCTTTCTTCTGAGTGCAATAATGCATACGGCACCTTTTTCGGCCCCGTCGGTCCCGTCGGCCCTGTGGGACCCATAGGCCCCGTGGGTCCAGGTTCGCCTGTATGCCCTGTTGGCCCGGTAGCGCCTGTATGCCCTGTTGGCCCGCTGCTGCCCGTCGGTCCAGTAGGCCCCGCATCTCCGGCTGGCCCCGTCGGTCCCGTATCGCCGCTCGATCCCGTCGGCCCTGTATCGCCGGTCGGTCCCGTGTTGCCCGTTGGTCCCGCTGGTCCGGTCGTCCCCAGCCCCGTCGGTCCCATTATTCCAGTGGATCCCGTCGGCCCCGTCGGTCCCATCATTCCAGTGGATCCCGTCGGTCCACTGCTACCTGCCGGTCCGGTCGATCCGCTGTTGCCTATCGGTCCCGTCGGTCCGCCGCTACCAGATGGTCCCACAGGCCCGCTGCTTCCTGTTGGCCCAGTAGGCCCCGCATCTCCGGCTGGCCCAGTAGGCCCCGTATCGCCGCTCGATCCCGTTGGCCCTCGATCTCCGGTCGGTCCCGTGTCGCCCGTCGGTCCAGTGGGTCCAGTGGCTCCGCTTCCCGTCGGTCCCGTCGGCCCTGTTGGCCCTATTTGCCCGAGAGGTTTCCAACGGTTCCATGTATTTCCTCCATCTGTGGAACTACGGATAAACAACGTCGGGTTGGAGAAGTACAGCTGTTGAATATAATTTGCCCCCGATGGCGGCGTAATCACCGATACATAGATCGTCCATACTCCTGTTGCCCCTGAAGGGAGATCACCTTGCGGCGGACCTGAGGCATTGTTTGAGCTATAAATCCCTGGATCAACTAACTGGTTGATGTTTGTATTGGACGCAACTGCTGTGGAAAGGGGAAGCGCTCCAACTGTGTCGGCTTCTAATGTCACGACACCCGTCATGCCATTCACACTGAGAATTCCCCCAGGTTCTCCTGTAGCTCCCCGCGGTCCAGTCGGTCCTTGAACTGTTGGCATGTTGGTGGCCGTCTTCATTTTTGAATCCAGTATCATTTCTTGTTTAAAGATCGTTTCTAACATTTGTTGCGTACTTGCGCTCGCACTTAAAAGATCTTGTAAGCTGACGCTTGCTGGACGAGCTCCTGGCAAGGTGCCAAGGGCATATTGAATTTTTTCCCCTTCCGCATTGATAATGTGCGAAAGCCCGATTTCTTCCATCGCAATTGAGGCTATTAATAAATTCACCACATCATCCCTCGTTAAAGAGACGTTGGGGGTGATATTCGGGATATTTGGTTGTGACATAAGGAAACCCCTTTATAATAATATTTTTCTAAGACGCCAGTGAAAGGTCCCAGTCAGAACCGCCAAGAAACCTATGCCTATCATTTCTCTTTTGTTATAAAAAAAGCTCTTGTTGTTATTTTCAAACAACGACTTGCATGTAGTGGTCGGCAAGATGGTAAGGGTACGAATTTGTGGTGGTACGGTTTGGATTTGCTAACTAGGAACGAGTTGATCGATCATGCGTTAGGACTCGTTTTTACGATTGCTATATATGCTTCTTCAGCGGTTTTATGAACAAATGAAATCAGGAAAATACGCGCTCCGCCATTACCGCTTGAGAGGTGTGGGCTCTCCTGAAGGGCTTTATCGATCGATTCTTTCTACGCCAGGCTTGGGGAACGAGCGTCAAAATAGGCATGTGAACATCTTCTATTTCCTTATAAGGTATGTCAGTTGTATTTTTTTGACCATTTTTTTAGGGATGTCAAGCCTAATTGTGAAATCAGGATCGGTTATGCTCATGAAATCCAGTGGCGTGGTCTAAAGAGGGAAGAACTTTAACTAAGAAGGGAAGGGGGATCGTCATTCTCGTCATTACTGAAGGAGATATATAGGACTGAATTTTTGGGTAATTAAGGGGAGGTTGAGACGATAGTGGAAAAGCATGGGAGTGGACATCAAAAAGGAACGCGGACGTTTTTTTATAGACAAGCTTTAAGCAATTGATGAATCAGATGTTAGAAGAGAGAGAAAAAAGCGCCCGCCCTTTATTGACGATTTTGAAGGAAAGGCATCAAAAGACAATACCATTCCAATAGAATCGATAAACATTGCCTAGATAACGAAGAGGAATCATCAATAGGATAAGAAACATTAAGTGATTTGTGCTTCGCGTTTGAAATTTGCAGCGAGCCATGTGCCTTCGCTCATAAACAGTTTATGGACATATTCCCGGTTTGTTGGTGCTTCTTCGATCCAATTTTGCAACATACGGACAGTGTGTTTCTTGTCCTGAAAATATTGAATAAAAACGTTGGACTGTTCATCAAGTTTTGTCGTCCAAACTTGAGATCGGGCCATCACCATTGAATAGTATGTTCGGATGAGCTTTCGGGCGAAATTTTGCGAAAGTTTTTTAAACTCTTCTGTGGAGGCTGATTGTAACCGGTCAATGGTTCGGTCGAAAACATCACGAATATCACCATTAAAGCTTATGGCGATCTCGGCCGTAAGTTTGTAGGGGCCGAAGCAATCTCGAAGATCGGTTCCGTAAATACAAACACAGAGTTCTTTTAGAAAAGCCTGTTCGTAATAGTTGATTGGGTCCATCACATGATCGAGATCTGCAACAGCTATACCAATATCACGGACTAAATATTGGTATGTTTCAGATAGTGTCGTTGAGAGTTTTTTTACTTTCATTTTCTCACTAGTATTTAGTGTACCATTGAACACAGCTAAAAGATCTAGGTCAGACTTAATGGCGATCGCATCTCCTCTTGCAACGCTGCCATAGATATATACACTGTGTAACTGATTTGGAAATAATCGAGATATTTGTTCGACAGAGTGTTGAATGCATGGCTCGTATACTTCGGAAATCTTATGAATGGAGACATCACTTGAAATATAGCCATTCTTGTCAAGTCCATACCCAGCTTGCAAATATTCCACTTTAATGTCCTCCTTTTTCAGCTTACTATATCATTTTAAGCGACCAATTGAAAACGATTCCTGTTGGCTTTGATTTTATTTTTGTAATAAAGCTTAAAAAAAATCGCCTTCTTCGAGAGGCTGCATTGCTCATATAGCCTGGGCGTGTCATAAACCACAGAGTCGAATGTAGGACAAGGCGCAGGAGGATCACTTAGCCGAGAGAAAATAGTTGGTCAGTCCATTTGTTTGGAGGTCATATCATTTTAGAAAAGGTGTGGCAATCGCCTCATTTTAGGCAATTTTACTAGGCAAACATGCTTTAGAGTACTCCTTTTTAACAAATAAACTGGCCAGCAGTTCGTATGTAGGCAACGCTTAAAAGCGCGCTGTTTTTCGTGTGTTTTGGTAATATGGTATAGTGTTAGCGAGATGGAAAGAAGGGATAAGAGATAATGGCAGAAACGGTTGATATTTTAGCTTGCGGCGCCCACCCAGACGATATTGAAATCGGCATGGGCGGAACCGTTGCAACTTACATACAAAAAGGGTACAACGTGGCTTTTCTTACTTTAACGCTTGCTGAATTGTCATCGAATGGCGATATAGCGAGCCGCCAGCAGGAAGCTGAAGAAGCTGCGCAACACTTAGGGGTGAGCGCACGTTATCAATTGGAATTGCCTGATAGGGGACTAACAGGCATAGGCGAGAAAAAACTGGAGGAAGTAGTCGATATCATCCGCCTGACGAAGCCAACACTCGTGTTTATGCCTGCGGCTGACCGCCATCCCGACCATGGTCAGTGTGGGGCTCTAATCAAAGAAGCGATTTTTAATGCGGGCATTCGCCGTTACGGGGAAGGCGAAGCCCATAAAGTGAAAGCAGCGTACCGCTATTTTATTAATGGTTTTGCCAAACCAGACTTTGTTGTTGATGTAACAGATGCCCACTCGGCTAAAGTGGCAGCGCTTCAAGCATACAAGAGCCAATTTGTTGCACAAGGCGGGGTAAAGACACCATTAACCGATGGGTATATTGAAGCCGTGATCGCTAGAGATCGTTTGTTTGGCAAAGAGGTAGGGGTTGCATTAGCAGAAGGGTTTGTTGCTGAGAATCCACTTGTGATGACAAATTTATTAGAAGGGTGCGGGCGCTAACGTGGAAAAATTGCGGATTGGCATTAGCTGTTACCCCACAGTTGGAGGATCAGGCGTAGTGGCGACAGAATTAGGAAAACAACTAGCCTCTCGGGGGCATGAAGTCCATTTTATTACGACGGAAATCCCCTTTCGCCTTGATGATAAAGTTTACCCAAATATTTTTTTTCATCAAGTTGAAGTCAACCAATATGCTGTATTTAAACACCCGCCCCATGACTTGAGTGCGGCCAGCAAGATTGCTGAAGTGATTTTAACACATGAGCTTGATTTGCTTCATGTCCATTATGCTGTTCCACATGCGATTTGCGCGATTCTTGCTCGTGACATGAGCGGAAAAGACATAAAAATCGTAACGACGCTCCACGGTACAGATATTACCGTACTAGGGTTTGAGCCGTCTTTGCGGCCGCTTATTCGCTATGGGATTGAGCAGTCAGACATTGTTACAGCTGTGTCCTATGATCTGGCTCGGCAAACAAACGAGCTAGTACGTACTGATAAGCCGATTCAGACCGTTTATAACTTTATTGACGAACAAGTGTATTATCCAAAACAAGTGGAGCAATTGCGGGCGTGTTACGGCCTGTCAGAAACGGAAGATATCATTATCCATATTTCCAATTTCAGACCAGTTAAACGGATAATGGATGTGTTGAAAACATTTCAACTCATTGTTAAAAGGAGAAATGCGAAGTTGCTTTTAATCGGCAACGGGCCAGAGTTGCCGAATGCGAGGCAGTTTGTGGAAGAACACGGCTTGACAAGCGACGTCCTCATGCTAGGCAACCAGAAGCATGTTGCTGAATTGTTGTCTATGAGCGATTTAATGCTTTTGTTAAGCGAGAAAGAAAGCTTTGGTTTAGTGGCGCTTGAAGCGATGGCATGCGGTGTACCTGTGATCGCGACAAAAATTGGCGGCATTCCGGAAGTCGTTGAAGATGAAGGAACTGGTTATTTGTGCCCCCTTGGAAACATTGAGGAGGCAGCTGCAAAAGCAATTTCCTTATTGTCTGACGATAAAAAGCGACAAGCCTTTAAACAAGCGGCGCTTAAGCGAGTAAAGCAATCGTTTGATTCGCAGCACATAGTTAGTCAATATGAGCGTTTATATGGAACAATGCTTAAAGGGGAGCAGTTATGAGCATTTGGACGGAAGGATTTAAAGTCGTTCGCACGTTAAACGATGCCGGTTTCGAAGCATATATTGTCGGTGGGGCTGTTCGCGACTATTTGCTTGGCGAGGATGTCGACGACGTTGATATTGCGACGCAAGCATCCCCTCATCAAGTTGCCGACATCTTTTCTAGAGGTGTACACATTAACCGGGAACACCAGACGGTGCTTATTCCCGGAGAAAAAGGCCCAATCGAAATAACGACATTTAAAGGCAAGACACTTGCCGAAGATTTGCAAAAACGCGATTTTACGATAAACGCATTGGCGATGACGGAAACACGAGAGGTCATTGACCCCTATGGAGGCAGACAAGATTTACAAAACCGCGTATTACGTTCTTATGATGCACAGAAGCGTTTAAGCGAAGACCCTTTGCGAATGTTGCGGGCGGCGCGGTTTATTAGTTCCTTAGGCTTTGAGGCTGATCGGCAATTGGTGAAGGAAACAACTGCGCAAAAAGCAGCTTTGCAACGCTGCGCCCTTGAACGGGTCGCCGCTGAACTGGAAAAACTGTTAAAAGGAATGGAGACAGAGGCGGCATTTGCGTTTTTACAGGAGACAGGCGCCATTCACAGCCTTCCAGGCATTCATATTACTGAAAGCCAATTAGCGGAACTGAAACGACTGCCAAAACAACAGTGGGACAGTGGCGACAGAGCTTGGCTTGAATTTGCGATTTGCACAGGTGGGACAAGCAGCTTTGCTGCTTTGCCGTTGCCGAAAAAGCGAAAACAGCGAGTGGCAGCGGGAATAAAGGCGTTTGAATATCGACAAACACAACAGCGCTGGAGTAACTGGCAGCTGTACATTTTCGGTTTGGCGATCGCTATGCAAATCGAGGCGATTCGTGCTGGGCGCCAAATGCCGAGCATTAAGAAAAAAGAATTGGTTGAACAGTGGTCTGCCTTGCCGATTAAAGCGAAAAGCGATTTGGCAATTACAGGCCGTGATTTGCTTCATGGAAAAGCTGCACCAGGTCCATGGATTAAGGAGGCGCTACAAGCGGCAGAAAAGGCCGTTGTGACAAAAAAGTGCCCCAATGAAAAGGCAGCGATTTTGACATTTTTAACGACGAGGGAGGATGGAAAATGAAAGGACAGCTACTAGCACTGCTTCAGTCAGGTGCTTACATCTCTGGTGAGGAAATGAGCCGTAAGCTTGGCGTTTCCCGCACAGCCGTGTGGAAGCAGCTATCTGCGTTGAGAGAACAAGGCTACGAGCTTGAATCAGCGCCAAAAAAGGGCTATCGGTTGCTCTCTTCTCCTGACACTTTGCTTGCCCATGATATTGAAGCACATTTACAAACAAAGACGCTTGGGCGAAACATCCACAGTTATGATTCGGTCGCCTCTACCCAACCTCTCGCCCATGAAGAGGCAGCCCGCGAAGCCCCAGAAGGGACGCTCATTGTCGCAAATGAACAACAAGGGGCAAGGGGCAGGCTTGGCCGCCAGTGGCAATCAACGAAGGGGACAAGCCTATCGATGAGCTTGCTTTTACGGCCAGACATAAGCGTCAACCAAGCGCCGCAATTAACGCTTTTGGCCGCTGTTGCCGTCACAAGGGCAATTGAGGCAGTAAGTGGGTTGGTTTGTGACATCAAGTGGCCAAATGATATTTTGTATGGCGGCAAAAAAATGGTAGGCATTTTGACGGAAATGGCTGCTGACCCTGACCGGGTGAACTATTGCATTGTCGGCATTGGCATTAATTGCAATCAGGAAAGTCATGATTTCGCCGAAACATTAACTGGCATCGCCACATCGATCAAGCTGGAAACGGGCAATCCGGTCCAGAGGGCAAAGCTAGTAGCCGCTGTGATAAATGAATTTGAATGGCTGTACGATGAATACATAAAAAACGGCTTTGCTGCGATTCGCCCACTCTGGGAAGCACGTTCAGTCAGTCTCCATACGAAACTGTCTGCCCGAACACCTTCTCGGATTGTACAAGGCTATTCATTAGGCATTACCGATGACGGGCGCTTGCGCATTCAAGACGAAGACGGTCAAGAACACTTGATTTATTCTGCAGACATTGAACTCGACAACTGACGGCAAACGTGTGCTATACTAGGGGCGCAAGGGCTGTATCTGCTAGAACGGCACCCAAAAGAGGTATGGGATCGTAACGTAACGAAAGCTTGCCTGGATCTTATCTTAGACCGGGACATAGCTTCGCGTTGCCTTCGGCTCCTTGCACTAGGCGCAAGGAGTTTTGCCGTTTCATGCAGTTCAAAATTTGAACACATGAAACAGGAGGACAGATGTGAAAACAACAAAAACGTTTAAACAAATGAAGCGAGATGGTGAGCCGATTGCGATGCTTACGGCTTATGATGCTCCTTCTGCCCGTTTGGCAGAGCGAGCTGGTGTAGACATGATCCTTGTCGGCGATTCCCTCGGAATGGTGGTGCTTGGTTACGATTCCACTGTTCCTGTAAGCGTTGATGACATGGTTTTGCATACGAAAGCAGTCAAACGCGGGGCGCCGAACACATTTGTTGTCACAGATATGCCGTTTTTAACGTACCATAGCTCGTTTTCTGAAACGGCTGGCCATGTGCGTAGGCTGTTGCAAGAGGCAGGAGCCGATGCGGTAAAGCTGGAAGGAGGCGCAGACATTGCCAGCACCGTACAACGTCTAACGGCAGCGGGTGTGCCTGTTGTTGGCCACATCGGCTTGACCCCGCAATCAGTTGGTGTTTTAGGCGGCTATCGCGTTCAAGGAAGGGCGCGAGAAGAAGGAGAGCAGTTGCTTGCTGACGCACAGGCATTGGAACGAGCAGGCGCGTTTGCCATTGTCGCCGAGTGTGTTCCAAAGCAGCTTGGCGCCCTGTTGGCTAAGGAAATCAACGTGCCGATTATTGGTATTGGCGCTGGAGCAGAGACAGACGGCCAAGTTCTTGTTTATCACGACGTGATTGGCTACGAGTCGGAACGAGTGGCGAAATTTGTCAAACAATATACGGCGATTTCACCAATCATTGAGGAAGGGCTCGCCTCTTATGTCACCGATGTGAAACAACGGGCATTTCCAGAAGAGGCCCATACGTATACAATGAACGACACAGGCTGGTTGGCTGTGTATGGGGGCGACAAAAAATGATCGAAGTGGGAACAACAGCTCAGTTGCAAAAAGTGTTGCAGGACGCACGTGAACAAGGAAAAACGATTGGTTTTGTTCCAACGATGGGAGCGTTGCATGGCGGCCATCAATCGTTGGTGCGTGCCTGTACGCAAACATGCGACTTGGTCGTTGTCAGCATTTACGTGAACCCACTGCAATTTGGCCCTCACGAGGACTATCATGAATACCCAAGACAACTGGAAAAAGACCGAGCGTTAGCAGAAGAGGCAGGGTGCGATGTACTGTTTTGCCCAACTGACGATGAAATGTACCCTGATGGGTATACGCAAACGGTTCATGTCAAGCAAGGCGCTAACGTGTTATGCGGCAAAAGCCGCCCTGGCCATTTTGACGGAGTGGCTACAGTCGTGTTGAAATTGTTTATGCTTGTTCAGCCTGATTTTGCCTTTTTTGGTGAAAAAGATGCGCAGCAAGTCGCCATTATTAAACAGCTTGTTAAGGAGTTCTTCCTTTCTGTGACGATTGTTGCTTGTCCAACTGTTCGCGAAGACGACGGCTTGGCGAAGAGCTCCCGCAACGCCAATTTGACGCCGACAGAACGCCAAGTCGCACCGAAGTTATATGCTGCCCTGCGCGATGCAGCAAAGTTGCCGACAAGCCAACTAAGCGACCTTGTCCAACAAGTGCGGCAACATCTCGCTGCATTGCCTCTAGGCAGCATAGACTATGTCGAAGCGTATGAGTATCCATCCCTTAAAAAAGTTGAGCAAAGTGACGGCGTTGTCATTTTGGCTCTCGCTTACCAATTTTCGAAAGCACGTTTAATTGACCATATCTTAATTGACATGAACAATCGCGACGGAGGGTTGAACGATGTATCGGACAATGATGAAAGCAAAATTGCATCGTGCACGGGTTACTGAATCCAATTTAAACTATGTGGGCAGCATCACCATAGATGAAGACCTGATGGATGCAGTCGATTTGCTCGAAAATGAAAAAGTACAAATTGTGAACAACAATAACGGAGAACGGTTTGAAACGTATGTGATTAAAGGGCCGAGAGGAGAAGGGGGCATCTGTTTAAATGGTGCCGCCGCGCGCAAAGTCCAACCTGGAGACGTTGTCATCATTTTGTCTTATGCGATGATGGAAAACGCAGAAGCTCTTGCCCATCAGCCGAAAGTGGCGATTTTGGATGAGAACAACCGAATTGTGGAAATGTTAGGCACAGAGCCAGCTTCTACCGTCCGTTAGTACGCATATTCCCTCCCCTGGTGATACACACTGAATGAAACAAGGCATTTTGCCATTAGGGGGAGGGATTTTTTTGCATTCATGGATTAATGAGTGGCAAGCGCTTTACCAAAATATTTGGCAGTCGCCGACTAGCAAAAGCATGGATGATGTGATCGTGCTTGAACAGATGACGCAGCAAGTATTGGATGTTTGGGGAGCGATGGATGAGGCGTTGCACCAATTACGGCAGCGGTTAAAAGAAACGGCGCCGCTGTTTGTGTACGAATCGGAAGGGACGATACTGTTCGATGCCCATCAGTTTGACGAAGCGCTTTGTTGTTTGAAAAACGAGGAGGCTGAAGGCGAAAGAGAAAATATTCGTCTGTTGTATGTCGCCTATGCTTCCTTATACACGGAGAAATTTGAGGAAGCGAGAAGCGGCTTTTTATATGTATTGCAAGTATCTTGTGATCCGCTCGTCACCCACTTTGCTTATCTTGGCATTGGCATCATAGAAATGGTTGCCCGCCGAGCAGAAGAGGCGATATTGTTTTTAGAAAAAGCAAATTCATTAACAGACAACCCAGATGTCGTGTATAATTTAGGCATATGTTATTATTGGTTGGAAGCTTACGATAGTGCTGCAGCTTATTTTCACTCTTATACGCAAGTATGCGACGATGCTGATGCTTTTATGTTGCTTGGTCTTTCGCTTTATAAAGGTGGAATGGTTGAGGAAGCGCGCGGCGTATGGCTTGATTGTGCAGAGCACGTTGATTCGAGCGAAGCGCTTTTGGCGCTGGCTAAGCTGACCGAATGGTACGGCGAACATGAACTGGCATGCTACAGTTACGAACAGTTAATGTTTATCAACGGGAAAACGCCGGAGCTGCTTCATGGCTTTGCCTGGAACCAAGCGTTGTCAGGAGATAGCCGTGCTGTTGATTTACTGTTTGAGCTTGGCAAGACAAGCCAGCAAGCGTATGAATCATGGTGTATGTTGCAGGCTGCCCAAGGAGGGTAAGGCTTCCGAATAGAGGTGTAAACGTGTCTCAATCGTTTGTTGTCATTGATTTGGAAACAACTGGAAACTCGCCAGATCAAGGCGCAAGAATGATACAAATTGGAGCGGTTAAGGTGGAAGGTTGCACGATTACGGATCGGTTCTCAACATTTGTGGATCCTTGTTGCAGCATTCCGCCTTTTATTACAGAATTAACGGGCATCACAGATAAAGATGTGGAGGGAGCGCCTGTTTTTCGAGAAATTGCAACGGATTTGCTTGCCTTTATGGAAGGCTCCAGTTTAGTTGCCCATAATGTGCCTTTTGATAAAGGTTTTTTAGAAGCGCAATTAGAAACAGAAGGGTTAAGGCTTCCAAAATGCAGCCAATTTGATACCGTTGAACTTTCGAGGGTATTGTTGCCGACACAGGAAAGCTACAAATTGTCAGAGCTATCAAGCAGCCTTGATATGGACCATGACCATCCCCATCGCGCTGATAGCGACGCAGAAATAACAGCAGAACTGTTTATTAAACTCTTACATAAACTGGAACGGTTGCCCCTTGTGACATTGCAATCATTAGAGCAAGTCGCAAAGGGGTTGAAAAGCGACTGGGACGTATTAACGCGGCCGTTGATCCAAAAAAAATGGATGAAATTAGACGAAGACGAAAGAGAATATGACTTGTTTCGACAACTGGCGCTTAAGCGCGTGGCAGAGGAGGGCGAAAATAGCGAGTCGTCCGACCATAAACCGTTTGTTGAAGTGGAGGAAGAGCTTTTTTCTAGTAGTGGCGCCATCGCCCGTGTCTTCGACTCATTTGAAGATCGTCCAGGGCAAAAGCAAATGATGAAGGAAGTTTACGCTGCGTTTGAAGAACATGCCCATGCGCTTATTGAAGCCGGTACAGGGACTGGAAAAACGTTGGCGTATTTAGTACCGAGCGCTTACTTTGCTTATTCCCAGAAAAAGCCAGTGGTGCTGTCGACCTATACGATTCCGTTGCAAGAGCAACTTTTGCAACGAGATTTGCGCTTGCTTGCTTCCATTGTTCCTTTTCCGCTACGTACGGCTGTCCTCAAAGGGAGGAGCCATTATCTCGATTTACGCAAATTTGAACAGGCGTTGCAGCAGCTTGAAAATGACTCTTATGACGTCTGTTTAACGAAAGCCCAATTGCTCGTTTGGCTGCTTGAAACGGATTATGGCGATGTGGAAGAGTTAAATTTGACAACAGGAGGGCGCAGCTTTTGGCCAATGGTCCAAAGTGATCCCGAGTCGGATTTAGGCAAGTACAATCCGTGGTTTTCCCGCTGTTTTTACCATCGCTCTCGTCGACAAGCGAAAAAAGCAGATTTAATTATTACGAACCATGCCTTACTGTTAACAGACGTTGTGCAAACTCACTCGATTTTGCCCTCCTATAGCCACGCGGTCATTGATGAAGCCCATCATTTCCAAGAAGCGGCGAGCGCTTACTTTGGGCTAACGGCTAGTTTTCTATCGGTTAGTTTTGCCATCCAACGCATCGGTGATGATCATCACGAATACGGGGCAATCGCGCGTTTGGAAACGCTCGGGGAACAAATGAAGCAGCCGCTAGCGCTTGGCGACGCAAAAGAAGGGCTTGCCCGCTTTCGGGAAGACACAGATGAACTGTTCCGAATGATCCACGTGTTTGCTTTGGACGCGCATGAAAGCAATGCGACAGATGTAGGGCGTATTAGTTATGTATATAAAAGCTTTTCAGAAGAAGGATCGCTTTGGCAAGCGATTCTTGAGTGCGCGATGCGCTTGCAGCTTCACGGCGAGCAAGTGCTGGCGGACTTAAAAGCGGCTTATCAAGTAGTCGAGGAAAACGTGGAAGATGATTACAATAGCCGTTCTCTTCTAGCTGATACACAAGGGGCCATTGCCGCTTTTGAGGAAACGGTGCATTTGCTGTACGAGCTCCTCCTTGAATACGACGACAATTATGTCTACTGGATTGAAGTGGAGCCAAAAGGGGCAAAAAATGCCACTTATTTGTATGCAAAGCCGATTGAAGTCTCAGAAAGGCTGGCTGACCAATTTTTTGCCAAAAAGAAAAGCGTCGTCCTGACGTCGGCGACTTTGACAGTCAACCAATCGTTTGATTACCAAATTGACAGGTTAGGCCTTGTTGATTTCGGTGTGAAAACAAAACAAATTGAGTCTCCTTTTTCTTATGAGCAACAAGCGAAATTGCTCGTTCCTCATGATATTCCCGATGTCCGTGGCACAGATGATGAGCTGTTTGCACAGGACATCGCCATTAAAATATGGCGAATTACGGAAGTGATGCAACGAAAAGCGCTTGTCCTCTTTACTTCTTATGATATGCTCAAAAAGGTATTTTATTATGTGAAAGACTTAAACGACGAAGGAAAATTGGCGTTAATTGGCCAAGGAGTGACAAGCGGTTCACGGATGAGACTGTTAAAGTTATTTAAACAAGCTGAGCAAAGGGCGGTGCTGTTTGGGACAAATAGCTTTTGGGAAGGAATCGACCTCCCAGGCAACGAGTTGGAGTGCCTCATTATTGTCAGGCTTCCATTTGCGCCGCCGAACTTGCCATTAAACCGGGCGCAAATGGAGCGAGCAAAATCGGAGGGGAAAAACCCTTTTACCGATTTGGCTCTCCCTCAAGCAGTCATTCGGTTTAAGCAAGGATTTGGGCGGTTAATTCGTACAAAAGGAGACAGAGGCCTCATCTTTGTTTTTGACCGGCGGATTGTGACGACCCGTTATGGACGGACATTCATCGATTCGCTGCCGGATGTACCTGTATACGAAGGGAAGCTGGAAAGATTGCTTGAAGACCACCTTGACTTTAGGGAGGAACAGTCGTGAAGACGATCATCAAGAATGCAAAAGTAATGACGATGAGTGAAGCAAGGACGATACACGGGCATGGCTATGTCGTCATTGAAGACGGCGTATTTACGGCGATTGAGCAAGGGGAGCCGGCAGAAGACGCTGCAAAAGGGGCGAATGTCGTCAATGCCGATAAAAAGTGGCTCATGCCAGGGTTAATCAACACGCACGGCCATACAGGCATGTCTTTGTTCCGTGGCATTAGCGATGACGTCCCTCTGTCTAAGTGGCTTACAGATCACATTTGGCCCCTTGAACAAAAACTTGACCAAAAAGCAGTAGAAGCAGCCCGTCTTTTAAGTATGGTGGAGATGATTGAATCTGGTACAACGACATTTTTAGAAATGTACCATTTGCACCTTGACGATTTCGCTGCGGCGCTTGAAAAAGTAGGCATGCGGGCAACGCTGATGCGATCTGTGATCGGCCTCTGTTCAAAAGAAGAACAGGAAGAAAAATTAGCTGAATCTCTTGATTTTGCGAGAAGATGGCATAAACAGGCAAATGGGCGTATTCAAACGATGCTTGCGCCTCATGCCCCGTATACATGCCCGCCTGATTATATCGAGCGCATTGTCGAAGCTGCTCGCCAAGAAGGCTTGCCTGTTCATATGCATCTTGCTGAAACACGAAAAGAAATCCACGATTATATGGATGAATACGGCATGCATCCAGTCGAGCTTTTGCAAGAAAGGGATTTACTTAGCGGGACAGAATGGCTATTTGCCCATGGCGTCCATATGCACGAGCAGCATTATGAACTGTTAGGCGCTCATCAAGCAGCTGTTTCCCATAATCCGAAAAGCAATTTAAAACTTGGCTCAGGCATTGCCCAAGTAGCAAGCATGCAAAAACACGGCATTGTCGTGGCCCTTGGCACTGATTCGGTTGCTTCAAACAACGCTCTTGACTTATTTGAAGAAATGCGCACAGCCGTGTTGCTTCAGCGGGGCGTCAATGAACAAGCTGATATTGTCACGACATGGGAAGGGCTGAATATGGCTACGTCCAATGGGGCGAAGGCATTGCGTTTTGCCAACCTAGGGACGATCGAAGTAGGCCAGCAAGCTGATTTTATTATGCTAAACCCTGAACAAGCCCACTTGCATCCAAGCAGCCAGGCTGTTTCACACCTTGTCTTCGCCGCGAAAGGCTCTGATGTAACCGATGTGTACGTCCAAGGCGTGCCGTTGATGAAAGACAAGCAATTGCTTACGCTTGACAAAGAGCGGATTTTAAAGGAAGCCAACGAACAGTTTCGCCGCTTGCAACAATGAACACGCGCAGTTAAAAAACGCTGCGGCGTCCGCAGCGTTTTGAGGTGTGGGTAGAAGGTTTTTAGTCAGTTTCAGCCTGCGTATCTGCTCCTTGAGCAGAGGATGCGACAAACATCGCCGGAAATGCGGTTTGTTTTAGTGTGAACGGCCAGACGTCTTCAATGGACTCATTGGCCCGACAAAGCAGAGACGCTTTGTCTTTGTTCTGCTGAAACCACTCGGCTAAGCCATATTGATTCATTTAAAAACGCCCCCCTTCAACTGGCGTATCCTTAGTATGGCACGAAGGGTCGGGGCTATGTTTAGCAATGATTGTGGGCGAGTGTAGATATTGGCGTGTATAAACGAAGGAAGGGGCGTGTCGTTGTGGAGCGTTCAGAAATGAAAATGAAAGTGCTGTCGACTGTGACAGTTGAGAAAACAGATGATTTTTATAAAGTAGTGGACCAATTAAACCGAACCTTAAAAGACAAGGGTTTGACATTTGGCTACGCGCTTGATGAAAAGGATCATTCAAAAATAACAATGACGATTTACGAAGTGTGAGTGGAAGCGAATGAAAAAAAAGCTAAGCATCATTTTTTCTGTTGTTTTACTTGTTGGAATCGGGCTTGGGATTTATCTATATACGGCGATTCGTAGTCCATTAACAGAGGGAGCAAAAGAAGCGACTGCTTTTGTGACTGAGCAAGGGATGATGGCTGAAGTGGACGACGTGTCTTTTTACCATGGAGAGGAAAGCTATTGGGTTGTATCTGGCACAAGCGATGAGGGAGAAGCACTGTTTGCGTGGGTAAACGACGATCCAGAGAAGCGGGAGGCAACGCTTGTGCTCCCTCAACACGCAGGTGTGCCTAAAGAGGAAATGGAACAAGCTGTTGCCCAAGAATTAGGCGTTACCGCTTTTGACTCTGTGCGCCTCGGGTATGAAAACGGACAAGCGGTTTATGAGTTTACGTATACATCAGATACGCAAGGGAAATTATTTTATTACACCGCTTTTGAAACAGGCGAATATATGAAAAGCTTTAGTATTCGCACGAATTAAACGGCTAACTCATTCGCCAAAGCCAATTGACGGCGAAAAACGGATAAAGGTATAATAATGAAGTCTTTTTTAGATAACGGAAAATGTCGTTTGGCAGGAGGAGTCACGAGTGAAAACAACAATCGCCCAAGTGGGACGTTATGTCAATGAACAAGTAACGATCGGCGCATGGATTGCCAACAAACGGTCAAGTGGAAAAATCGCATTTTTGCAGCTGCGAGATGGGACAGGCTTCATTCAAGGAGTCGTCGTCAAAGCGGAAGTGCCTGAGGACGTATTTGCGTTAGCGAAATCGATCACGCAAGAAAGCTCTCTTTATGTTACAGGCACCGTTCGTGAAGATGAACGCTCGCCGTCAGGCTATGAGCTTTCGGTAGAACAGATCGAACTCATTCACCAAGCGACTGACTACCCGATCACCCCAAAACAACATGGGACCGAGTTCTTAATGGATCACCGCCATTTATGGCTACGTTCAAAACGCCAACATGCGATTATGAAAATCCGCAGTCAAATCATTCGTTCGACGTATGACTTTTTCACTGAGCGTGGCTTTACTAAGCTGGATTCGCCGATTTTAACAGGCAGCTCGCCTGAAGGGACGTCAGAGCTTTTCCATACGAAATACTTTGATGAAGATGCGTACTTGTCCCAAAGCGGCCAGCTATATGCTGAAGCAGGAGCGATGGCTTTAGGGCGCGTTTTTACATTTGGCCCGACGTTCCGTGCCGAAAAGTCAAAAACACGACGCCATTTAATTGAGTTTTGGATGATTGAGCCGGAAATGGCGTTTGTGGAACATGATGAAAGCTTAGAAATTCAAGAGCAGTATGTAGCCCACCTGGCCAAAGCTGTCCTTGATCATTGTCAACTGGAATTGAAGCAACTTGGCCGGGATGTAACGAAACTTGAAGCAATCAAAGCGCCGTTTCCACGGATCACGTATGATGAAGCCCTAGATTTGCTCAAAGAAAAAGGGTTTGATGACATTTCATGGGGCGATGATTTTGGCTCCCCACATGAGACAGCGATTGCAGAGCATTTCGACAAACCGGTATTTATTACCCGTTACCCAAGGTCATTAAAGCCGTTTTACATGCAGCCTGCCCCTGACCGTGACGATGTCGTCCTTTGCGCAGACTTAATTGCTCCAGAAGGATATGGAGAGATTATTGGCGGGTCTGAACGGATTCATGAGTATGATTTGCTTAAGCAAGAACTGGAAAAGCACAATTTGCCGCTAGATGCCTATGGATGGTATTTGGATTTGCGCAAATACGGCTCTGTTCCTCATTCAGGCTTTGGCTTAGGGCTCGAACGTACGGTAGCGTGGCTGTCCGGTACGGAACATGTCAGGGAGACGATTCCGTTTCCGCGGTTATTGAACCGCCTTTACCCATAAACAGAACGAGGCTGGCCTTGGATTTTTTCAAGCCAGCCCTTTTGTTTTTGCCCAACCGTCCCCCAGCCCATGGTATACTAAAGCTTCAAGAGGTGGTTTGAATGAATCAGCATGTATTTTTAAAATGGGCGCAGCAAAAGCATTTATCGATCCCTTCGCTGCTACTAGAACATTATACAGATCTACAACTAGACGAGTGTGAATTCGTTGCAATTTTGCACATTCAGTCGTTTTTAGATGGAGGCGATGCGTTTCCAACTCCACAGCTATTAAGCGAACGCATGTCGATCAATCTCGATGAATGCGCCAAATTAATTGGTGCACTCGTGAAAAAAAAGCTGCTTGCCATTGAGAATCGCCTTGATGATACAGGGGTTTTTTATGAAAACTACACGCTTGAACCGTTGTGGGCAGCGTTGATCCGCTTGCTCGAACAAAAAGGTAGAGACGTGCAGACAAACACGCAAGAAAAGCAAGAAGGGGAGCTATATCAACAGTTTGAACAAGAATTTGCCCGACCGCTTTCACCAATCGAGGCTGAAACATTGTCCATGTGGCTTGACGAAGACAAGCACTCGGCTGAATTAATTAGCGCCGCTTTGCGAGAAGCCGTCGTTTCTGGAAAGCTCAATTTCCGTTATATTGACCGAATCCTGTTTGAATGGAAACGCAATAGCATTAAAACGGTCGAAGACGCCAAAGCCCATAGCGAGCGCTTTCGCAAAAAAAGTGCCCCTAAACAACGAAAAGAAACGGCCAATACGCAAGACATTCCTGGTTTCCATTGGCTCGAAAATTTATAAGGAGTTTCGCGATGTTGTCAAAAAAAGATACACAATATGCAATTGATCAAATGGGAGAGCTATTTCCAAATGCTGAATGCGAGCTAACCCATTCCAATCCGTTTGAGTTGTTAATTGCAGTTGTCCTTTCTGCCCAGTGTACCGATGCACTCGTCAACAAAGTAACGCCGAAGTTGTTTGCCAAATATAAAAAGCCAGAGGACTACGTGCAAGTCCCTTTAGAAGAATTGCAAGAAGATATCCGTTCCATTGGCCTCTACCGAAATAAGGCAAAAAACATTAAAAAGTTGTCTCAGTCTCTGCTTGATCATTTTGATGGACAAGTGCCAAGAGAGAGGGAACAGCTTGAGTCCCTTGCTGGTGTCGGTAGAAAAACAGCGAATGTCGTGACAAGTGTCGCTTTTGGCGAGCCGGCCATTGCCGTTGACACCCATGTAGAGCGAGTCTCAAAACGCCTTGGCATTTGTCGTTGGAAAGACAATGTCCGCCAAGTTGAAGAGACGCTAATGAAAAAAATCAAAAAAGAAGATTGGTCCGATGCCCACCATCGACTGATTTTTTTTGGCCGCTACCATTGTAAAGCGCAAGCACCGAAATGCCCGACATGTCCTCTTTTAGATATGTGTAGGGAAGGGAAAAAGCGCATGAAAAAAACCATGGTTGAAGCATGAACAAAAGCACGCGCAAAAAAGCAAGAGCTGGCGCACTAAATTTTGGAAGTACGATAGAGAAAATAGAAAGGAAGACAGAAGTGAGCGGAATGACTGGAACGACGACTGTAGAGTGGACAGAAAAAGAAAAGCAAAATTGGCAGGCGATTGAGACAAAGCAATCGTTTCGCCTTGCTTTTAGCGGCCATTTTTCCGCCGGGAAATCGACGCTTCTGAATGAGCTTCTCGGTGCGCCTCTGCTGCCAACAAGCCCTATTCCGACAAGCGCAAACCAAGTGATCATTGGCCAAGGTGACATTCGTGTTGTATTAGAGAAAGCAAATGGCGAAGAGGAAAACTGGCAAGGGGCAATTGATTGGGATGCTGTCAAACGTTCAGGCATGGACGGCACCCAAATCAAACGGCTGCGCATTTATGCCCCTGTTCCTTTTTTAAAACATGGCAGCGAACTTATGGATACACCTGGCGTCGACTCGACTGACCCTACGCATCAACGTGTGACATTCGATGCCCTTTATACAACCGATGCGATTGTATTTGTCATGGATTATAACCATGTAAAAGCGGAAACGAACCTCTATTTTTTAAAACAACTTAGCACAGAAGGAAAGCCTCTGTTTTTAGTGATTAACCAAATTGATAAACATGAAGAAGGAGAACTTTCGTTTGCTGCGTACAGGGAAAGTATTGAAAACACGCTTAAAGAATGGGGCATCCATTATGGATCGATTTATTATACAAGCATGAAAAACACAGATATGCATGAAAACGAACTAGTCCGGTTTAAACAGGAAATGAAAGCATTGCTTTTAGCTGGCAACCGCTTAGCGGAAGCAAGCAAAAACCGGTTAAAACACAGCTTTTATAAATCTGTACAGCGGCGTCTTCAGGAAGAAAAAGACGAAGCGGTGCATCTCCTTGATGAACAGGCCGCTGTACAGGGTGCCTCTTTCGATACGCTCCTTTCTTACCAAGAAGAATACGAGCGCCTTGAGCGCTTAAAGGATGCTCATCAAAACAGGCAGAGGCAATTCCAGGGGGAGTGGCAATCGCTTTTCCGACAAGCGACATTGTTTAATGCTGCGCTTATGGAACAAACGCAACAATGGCTGGAAACCCTTCAGCCAAACTTCCGTGTCGGTTGGTTTTTTTCTAAAAAGAAAACCAAAGAAGAGCGGATGCGGCTCCTGAAACAGCTAACACGAGCGTTAGACGATCAAATCCAGTCTCAGCTTGTTTTTCATGTCAAACGTTCTTTGCAAACGATTCCAGTAGACCGTTTAGCGAATAAAGAAGCATTTCTTGAAGCGGTTGAGCACACCGCTTTCCACATTGATGAGTCATTTTTAAGCAGGCACGCACCGACGGAAACAGTCGGGCGGGAGTACGCCTACCAATTTGCGAAAGAACGCACAGACGAGATTATCCGTGAAGTAAAAAAACGGGCTAATGCTGCTTTGGAAAAAGCACAAGCTGGCTTGCGAACAGCGGATGAGGTGGCGTTGGAAAAAGGCAAGGCTGAACTTGAACAGCATAAACGCCTGAAACCACTTGTCGAAAAATGGGTACAACTCAACCAAGCATATGCGTATCAAGCGGAAAGCCTTGAAAGTGCTGCGAAAAGAGTGAGCGACAACGGTGCATTTGAACAGGCGTTGCAGGAAGCACGAAAGCAGCGGCTGCCAGAAGACGAGCAACAACAGACAAATTGGGTAAAAGACATCGTCTTTTCAGACGAGACGCTTTTAGCTGCAGAGGAGCAAGCAAAGCCAACAGAGCAGCCGCGTTTTAGCCATGAACCAAACAAAAACGCTTTGCGTACACTGCTCCGCCAATATCAAGCGAACATATGGGGCAGCGAGTGGCGAGAGCGCCTTGAACGCCGCCTTAAGCAAATGGAGAAACAGCAGTTCACCATTTCTTTGTTTGGTGCTTTTAGCGCAGGCAAATCGAGCTTTGCCAACGCCCTGCTTGGCGCGGATGTCTTGCCAACATCCCCACATCCAACGACGGCGACGATCACCCATGTGCAGCAAGCAACCGATTCATTTAGCCATGGCACTGTCCAAATTCGGTATAAAGGCTATCAAGAGCTCGAACAAGAGATTGCCTCGATCGGCAAACTGTTGTCGCTCACTCTTACACCAGAAACACTAACATCCTTTAAGCTGGCAGGTGTCAAAACTGAAACAGCTGCTAAGAAGCAAGCGCTTGCCTATTTACAGACGCTTGCCGTTAGCTTGAAGCAAAGAGAAATGTTGTTATCGACAACGGCCACTGTTCCATTAACAGAACTTAGTGAACTTGTTGCCAATGAAGCCCATGCTTGTTTAATTGCCGATGTCTGCATTTACTACGATTGTCTTCTGACAACGCAAGGGCTGACGCTTGTCGATACACCTGGCGTCAATTCCATTCATGGTCGTCATACAAATGTTGCTTACGAACAAGTAAGGCGTTCTGATGCAATTTTTTATGTAACATATTACAACCATTCGTTTTCTAAAACCGATGCCCGCTTTATTGAACAACTTGGCAAAATTAATAAACAATTCACAAGCAACAAGCTTTACTTCGTTTTAAATGCGGTTGATTTAGCCGCTAATCAAAGCGAGCGAAAAGGGGTGGAGGCGTATGTGTTACGTTCGTTGCAAAGCGCAGGGGTAGAAGATGCTGCTTTGTACCCACTATCGAGCAAAATCGCCTTGGCCGAAAAGCAAGCAGGCAAGCCTGTAACTGGATTGTTTGCTGCATTTGAAAAGGAATTGTACGAAGGAATGCTCCAAACGTTTAAGCAGCTGAATGTTGACATTCTTTATGAAGAAGTCGAAGCGTATAGCCGCTATTTACAACAAATGGCTACTTATGCAAAAGCAGGAGCAGGGAGCCAAAAACAACATAAAGACGAAATGAGCGAATCGCTTGCGCAAATGTATGATGCGTTTTGTCGGGAAGCAGGGGAACCACTTAAACAGCGGCTCCAGCAAGAAGCTAGCGAATTGTTTCTTTATTTGCGCGAACGGATGCAATACATGTTACGTGATGGGTTTGGCGAACATGTAAATGTAGCGACTGTACAGGGAACGACCAAAAAAGCACAGCGTGAATCATTAGCAAAAGCGTTGCGCGAGTGGGGAGAAGATAGCAGTTCGTTTCTTGCCCAAGAAGCGAGGGCCACTGCCGTTCGTTTGACGTTATCGTTTAAACGCCACTATAGGCGCTGGCTGAAAGAGTGGGAGCAGGCGATTCAGCAATCTTATGAAGCATTTTATTTGGAAGAGCAAGAAACAATTACGTTTGCTCTCCAAGTGGAACCGGCTGATATTCGATTTGATTCTGAGCGATATGCAAAGAACTTCCAATCGCTTAAATCGCTGTTTGAAGGCGGAGAGCTGGACAATGTAAAAGAACAAGCGGCAGCAGAACTAGCTGCTTCGGCTGTTGCCTATGTACGCGATGAGGAAGTGCGTTGCAAGGAGGCGATCACCCAAGCGGTACAGACGGCCTTTATGACAGAGAAAGCTCGGATGGAAAGCGCGATTGCATTACAATTGCAACGACTTGAAACCATTAGTAGCCGGGAGTTTGCACAACAAATGGAGCAAGAAAACACCGCATTACAAAACTGGCTCGAACAAGAGACAGCAAACCAAAAGGCGCAGCCATAAGCTGCGCCTTTTGGTTGTCGACAAAGTCGATACCTGCCCTCAGACTGATAGAAAACGCTTGTCAGACGAGGAGTGCAGGCGAGGGAAGATGCGAATAGAACGTGGGTTCATGAGTATATGACCGAGACAAACGACGACGTATGCGAGCGTTTGGCTACAGTCTGAAGGCGCAGCCATAAGCTGCGCCTTTTGTTATTCCTCAGAACTGCTGTCGCTTTGAGTCGACGAACTTCCATCGGATGAATTGTCTGGCTCACTAGGCGGCGTTTCGTTTCCACTATTATTGTTGGTGTTTTCGCCGCCATTCGTGTTGTCATTGCCGTTCCCGCCGCTGTTTCCATTATCATTATTTCCATTATCGGAACCAGGGCTAGAATCGCCATCACCGCCGTTGTCCGTTCCGTCTCCGTTGCCAGCATCATTGTCATTGCCACCATCTGCTGGGTCCGTATCTGAATCTGCATCTGAATCTGAATCTGAATCTGAGTCTGAATCTGAGTCTGAACCATCGTTCTCATCATTGTTGTTTTCATCATCGTTGCCTTCATCTTCATCAGGCGGTGTTTCCTCGCCATCGTTTGGCTCTTCTTCCTCTTCTACTGGCTCTTCCTCTTCTTCTTCTGGTTCTTCTTCCTCTTCTTCTTCTTCTTCGGTCCCACCTGGAATCGTTGCTGTTACCGAAACAGCCGCACTTCGTAGGCCTGTTCCGTCCGTTGCCTGGGCTCGGACTGTAAAGGTATAAGATTCACCTGGTGTGACACCCGTTAAGACAGCTTTCATGCTACCTTCGTCTACATTTAGGGAGCCGCTGCTTACAGAAGTGGAGAACTTGACGTTATCGACTTCATCTCCAGGGTAAGACCAAGAGAACGTCACACTGTTTGATTCTTCGTTATACGAATAGCTGACGTTGGTTGGGTCAGAAATACTAGCAAATTCCTGGGACACTTGTGTAGGACCAGTGCCTTTGACAAACAGCTCTGTGACAATTTCACTGCTTGGCGTCCCTGCGCTTGGCAGCTTGCCAGTGCTGCGTTCGACACGCATCTCCACAACCGAGTCTGGCTTCACAAAATCAGGTGTATCTAAGCCTTGATGGACTTCCGTCATAATGTGTTTAAACATTCTTTGCGCTGTTTTGCTATGGTCGCTCGACAAATAGTTGCCTTCTCCATTTTGAGAAAAGCCGATCCAAACAGAGGCGGTATAATTGGTGCTATAGCCTGTAAAGGAAGAGGCTGGGAATCCCCCAGAAGGGATATTGTATTTCTGCCTCGTATCATCTGTATAGTTCGTCGTTCCTGTTTTTCCGGCAATCGGCACGCCAGGAATTTGTGCTTCTGTGCCTGTTCCGGCAGTGACGACCGTTTTTAGCATATCGGTAATCATGTAGCCCGTGTAGTCTTCCATCACTTGCGTTGGTTCAGGCTCAGTATTGAGTTCCCGGCCGTCTGGAAACACGATTTTGCGAATCGTATACGGTTCATGGTATTCGCCATTGTTTCCAAAAGCAGCATAAGCGCCGGCCATTTCTTTCGTAGATACTTCAGCGCCACCGAGTGCCGCTGATTCATAGCGCTCATTGTCATTTACGACAAACATTTTATCAAGGAAGGCAAAGGCATTGTCGACGCCTTCTTCATTGATTGCTTTTACAGCTGGGACATTTCGTGATTCTGCTAATGCTTGCCGCATTGTCATAGGCCCTTTGTGCGTCCGGTCATAGTTGCGGACCTCTTTTTCAGCTTCAGATTGGTAGTGGTATTCTTCATCGACGAAAATTTTAGCCGTTGACCATTGTTGATCGTTAATACCAGGAGCGTAAGAGAGCAGTGGTTTCATTGCTGAACCTTGCTGTCTACGGATGGTAGCATAATTTTCCACACGCGGGTCATTTTCGTCAATGCCATTTCCCATTGCGCGAATCGCGCCTGTTTGCGTTTCAAGCAGCGTAACACCTGCACGGAAATCTTCGCTTTCTGGGAAGACGAGATCGGCATATTCTCCCGATTTCATGACATGGTCGACATGTTCTTGCGCATCCATATCAAGTGTGGTGTATACTTTTAAGCCTGAATTGTAAATGTCATTTGTAGACAAGTCGCTCATTTCTTCCAGTTCGGTTAACACTTCATCGTAAAACGTTAAATACTCGGTGTCCTCGCCTTCAACATAATCGAGTTGCTCTTCAATCGGTGTATTGCGTGCTTCTTCTGCTTCCTCAGCGGTGATAAACCCTTCCCGTTCCATCCGGTCAATGACGACGTTACGCCGCTTTTCATTGTTTTCTGGGTTTCGGTGGGGATCAAAGTAACTCGGCCGCTGTGGAATGGCTGCAAGTACAGCAGCATCGGCAACGGTCAAATCGTTTAAGTCTTCCTTGTTGAAATACTTTTCCGCTGCTAATTGTACGCCGTAACCAGCTGAAGGCCCAAGGTTGATTTGGTTTAAGTACATTTCCAAGATTTCATCTTTTGTATAACGGCGCTCAAGCTGAATCGCCAAATACTGTTCTTGGATTTTCCTTGTCAATGCTTTTTCATTGGACAAAAATAAATTTTTGACAAGTTGCTGGGTAATCGTTGATGCTCCTTCAGCGCCAAAACCTTCGCGGAAATTGGCCACAACTGCCCCGCCGAGGCGCCGCAAGTCGACTCCAAAATGGTCATAGAAGCGATGGTCTTCCACAGCAATAAAGGCATTTTTCAAATGGTCAGGCATTTCGTCGATATTGGCATTTATCCGCTTTTCCCCAGAGGCTAGCGTATAAACTTGCTCATCATTCATATCAAAAATCTGCAACGATTGTGGCAGTGTCAATCGCTCTTCGTCAATATCAGGAGCTCCAGATATAATAGATGCAACGGTAATCCCGCCGCCAATAATGGCTAACCCGATTAAAATCGCCATAGTGATAAAGATTTTTTTCCATATGCTTCGTTTTTTCTTTCCACCATTCTTTGGCGTTTTGCCATTTTTGCCGCGACTTTGCGCTTTTTTGCGCTCCTGCCTTGATTTATACTCATCTGACATGTCTTACGTCCTCTCCTTTGCATCCCCGTTAAAGTAAACGGCGTCAAGCGTCCGCAAATAATCAATGGGCGGGTGCAGGCCCGTTTTTACTTGGTGTCCAAGTCGTTCAATCTCTGTTTTTTTGATCGATTTCCGTACGTCCTGATTGTCATAATAATCAATTAAATGTTTGGCATCAAGTAAAAAAACTTCTGCCGATTGAAAAAAGCGAATGAGCACAAAACAAATGCCGCCGTGTTTGCTGACTTCCCGCATGTGATCAACTTGGTGCGGGTGAATGTTTTTCAGCGGGAACGACGTTTTGTTTTTTGTTTCTTTTGCTTCAAAATCGATATAGGCGCCTCGGTAAACGCCATTATAATCTGTCGTTGAAGCTTGCTTAAAATAAGCTTCACGGATGACAGCTGCGCTTCGTTTTGGGTAGTCAACTTTGACAATTTGCACCGGTGTCGGTTTTTTATGGACGACTGCCCGCTGTTGGCTCAAATAATATAAATTCGCCTCGTCAATGTCCTGCTCGAGTGTCATACCGCGGCCGCTATATGTATCGGCAGGTAGTGGCTTTTTCGCCTGCCCTTGCTGAGGGCTGCGTGAGTAGGGCTGTCCATTCGGGTAGCGAATCGGCATTTGCCCACATCCTTTCCAAATCGCTTTTGTATGTTTTTTGTCTATATGCGGAAAGGTAACAAAGCATAGTCATTCTTACATTTTAGCATATTTGTCGTCTGAGTAGCGGAACAGAAAGCGCGATCTGTTGAAAAATTAACGAAAAAATGAGGGAAAGCATGGGATGAAAGGGATCATTCGCTTTAACAATGTCGATAATATTGCAAGGACAAAAGCATACGAGGCATTCGGCAGGCGCCATCCTGAAATTCGTTGGGCACGGCTTGCTGGAATCGTGTCCAGGAATGCGGGCTGGAATATGACTGACCTTGCCGGTGGCCCGTTAGCTGCGGTCTTGCCAAAAGAGACGAGACAAGCCATTGTCTCTGTTTATGAGCGTGCCAATTGGCTGATTTTTGCAGATGCCTATCCTCAATTGCAATTATATGCAAAATGGAAACGAACGAAGACTCCTCATTTTCAAGAGCTGGAACATTTCTTTGTGTCTCGTTTTATGATCGAAGAATGGCGTCGTTTTTGGGAAGAGCGTGATGAAATTAGGCTAATGACTGCTTTGATTATCAACGAACAGCTCATGTTGCAGACACGTTTTTTAGATGAGCCAGCACTAGAATCTTTTTTTCATTCTGTTTTTTATACGCTAAACGAGCTAGCCCATTTCAGCCATGTCATCTTGCCAACGCCAACTGGCTCAGGATACGCTGAGCCGGTGACGAATTTTGCCAATCCAACAGCACGTATTACGCTTGGCAAGCGAATCGGCGCTGTCCTTTACCACGAAGAGACCGAGTCAACCATTTTCCAATTTACAAACCAACAAGAGCCAACTGGGTCCCGGAAAGAGTATGACCGATTGGAAAAGGCGTTGCCGCTACGGCTTGTTTATCCGCGCTTTCGCCACAAGCCAGCCCCTCGCAATGATTGGGCCGTTAGCCAGGACCTAGAGGAAGTAGAATCGTTCTTTAAACCAATCCGTGTTAAGCCCGTTTTGGCAGAGAAACAGCGGAAATGGGCAAAATGGGAATTGGCATTACTAGCCCATGTCGATCGCTGGCGAACAAAATAAAAACTGCACCGGAAAAAAGGTGCAGTTCACTTTTATTTGTAGGGCTTTAGATTGCGCTCGTTATTCGGCTGGCCGGTTTGGACCGCCTAGTTTTTTATCGCCTGTATAGCGTGTTTTTTCATTGCTTGTTTGGTTTTTAGCGTTCGTTTTTCCTTGGCGATGATCTTTTTTCATTACGGAAAACCTCCTTTCCTTCAGTATGGATAAAAACCGATTCGTTTATGTGTTGTCGAAACACCGTGAATCGCCGCTTATTCCAGGAGAGAACGACTTTCTTTGTTGAATCCGTTCTAGTTTTGTCAACGGCGTAGGAGAAAAAAAGTGTAGGGCGAATCCGTTTTTAAGCAAATTGAGTTAAAGGAGGTCATTGCATGAAAACGAAAGAAATGTCAGAGGCGATTGGCGTAAATCCGACCACGATTCAAAGGTGGACCAAATATTTCAAAATTGATTGCGACGTAACGGAACAAGGGCATTTTCTTTATACCGAAAAACATCTGCAACTATTTAAAAAAATAAAGCGGGAGCTTGACGAAGGGAAGCGCATGAAGGACATCAACTTGAATGAACGCCAAGGGGTGCCATGTGTTCCTACAAAGCAATATGAAGCAAAGCTTGAAAAGATGATGGTGCAAGTAGACGCCCTCGAAGAAAAGCTAGCGACAAAGGCCGATGACGTTGTCAGCTACCAATTGCTCAAGCATCGAAGCGAGCTCGATGAAATGATGAAACTGGTCGGAACTCTTGAAGACAGGCTGTCGTTAATTGAAAAGCGGATGATGAGCCATCACCATCAAGAAAAGCAAGTCGTCAATGAACATGCGCCGAAGAAGGTAAAGCGCGGGCCGTGGAGATCGTTTATGAACTTGTTTGCCTTTTAAACAAAAAGATATGCTACACTTTTTGCTGTGGGAGGTGTAGCCGATGGATACTTTAAAGTCATTAACAGAGGAGCTCCTTGCTTTAACAGAGGAAGCCGAACAATACTATATTGAAGTGGTGAAACAGGATCCGACCTATGAAGTCGATTTTCATAATCGGGTCAAGCCGTTTGCCGATAAAGTTCAGCCTAAAGCAGCAGCATGGCTACCAATCGCAAAAGCATTTTTATTGAAAACCGATCCTCGGGATTTGCATGTCAGTCAGCTCGAGCAAACGGTTGAGAACTTGGATGTGGTTGCGATTAAGTCCTTTTATCCTTCATCTGGCATGAAGCGCCAGCGTGAAACGTTTAAATCGGTTCGTTATGTGCTAAGCAGTCTATTGGCTGAAATGGAACGAGCTGCGTCTGAACAATAGAACGTGCCTGAGTGAAGAGAACGACGACGTATGCAGGCGTTTGTCTACACATTGAAGCAAGCCCACACAAATGTGTGGGCTTGCTTTTTTCGCATTTAGCCTTTGTCCGTGATGGTTAAAAAAGCGAGAAAGGCAAGTGTAGCGACAGACAAAATGTTAAGGATGACGCGTATAAAACCATCATTCTCTTCAACTTGTTCAGTTGATTCCGCCGCAGCGGCAAGCACAGCAGGCTCATAAGCAAGCACAACAATGGCTACTATAAGAGCGGCAGCAAAGAGTCCTTTCTTTAACATCAGACCTCTCCTTTTCCAATAAAAACGGATATGTATCATCTGCAAACGTTCTCACTACCATTATAAAAGATCGCTCGTGCTTGTGCAAGATCTCCTTAGCTAAGGGTTTCAGAATTGGTGGACGTATGTTAGAATAAATACCATTGTATCTATACACATACCCGAGGGAATGTGCACGACGAAAGGACGTTTGTAATGACCACGCATTTACAGGATATTATTCGAGCAAATCAACAAATTAAAGATGTCGTGACGCATACACCTTTGCAAAAAGATCAGGTTTTGTCTGAACGATATGATTGCACAGTTTATTTAAAACGGGAAGACTTGCAAGTTGTCAGATCCTTTAAAATTCGCGGCGCCTATTACCAAATTTCTTCGCTATCAAAAGAAGAACTTGCTGCTGGTGTTGTATGCGCAAGTGCTGGGAACCATGCACAAGGGGTCGCCTACTCATGCCGCGCTTTAAGAGTCAAAGGTGTTATTTTCATGCCGACTACCACGCCAAAGCAAAAAGTCGCACAAGTGAAATTTTTTGGCAGGGACTATGTGGATGTCAGGTTAATTGGCGATACGTTCGATGATTCTTATGCGGACGCCATTCAATATTGCGAAGAACAAGAAATGACATTCATCCACCCATTTAACCAAGACAAAGTGATTGCCGGGCAAGGAACAGTCGGGCTTGAAATTATGAATGACATTGAGGAAACGCCAGATTTTGTGTTTTCATCAATCGGCGGCGGTGGGCTCATTAGTGGGACGGCTACGTATATAAAAAGCGTCAGCCCAACCACAAAAATGATTGGCTGTGAACCATCAGGTGCTGCATCAATGACGGAATCAATTAAGCAAGGCAACGTTGTTGAGCTAGATGAAATCGACAAATTTGTTGATGGAGCGGCTGTGAAAAAAGTCGGTGACAAAACACTGGAAATTTGCAAAGAACTGCTAGATGACATTATTCTTGTTCCAGAAGGCAAAATTTGTACGACGATTTTAAACCTTTACAATGAGAATGCGCTAGTTGCCGAACCGGCAGGGGCTATGCCTATTGCCGCCCTTGATTTGTATGCTGAACAAATTAAGGGAAAAGTCGTTGTCTGTATTGTGAGTGGCGGCAACAACGATATCGGGCGGATGGAGGAAATCAGAGAACGTTCGCTTATCTATGAAGGATTGCAGCATTATTTTATCGTCGAATTTCCACAGCGAGCTGGGGCGCTACGTGAATTTATTACCGATGTGCTTGGCCCAGAAGATGACATTACTCGCTTTGAATATACAAAGAAAAACAATAAATCGAACGGTCCAGTATTAATTGGAATTGAACTGAAATGCAGCAAAGATTATGATGGGTTGATCGAAAGAATGGAGAAGATTGGTTTTGCCTATAATGAAGTCAACAAGGATGAAAATTTGTTTTCTTTGCTTATTTGACTTCGCTGTTTACACGCAAAGCACGAATTAGAAATGGATTCAGAGGAGGAATGGCCCGTGCGTCTAAAAGGAAAGCGCGTTTTAGCTGCAGTTGATGCGGAATTTGAGGATTTGGAACTTTGGTATCCAGTCATTCGTTTGCAAGAAGAAGGGGCGGATGTCGTTTTTGCAGGGGCTGAAGCGAACAAAACCTATATAGGCAAATACGGAGTACCGGCAACGAGTACGATTTCTTTTAACGAAGCATCAGCTGACGAATTTGATGGTGTTTTAGTTCCTGGTGGTTGGGCGCCAGACAAGCTCCGCCGTTATCCAGAGCTTCTTTCCTTCATTAAGGAAATGGACAAGCAAAAAAAGCCGATTGGGCAAATTTGCCACGCTGGTTGGGTGCTCATCTCAGCAGGTATTCTTAATGGCAAGCGAGTGACGAGCACGCCAGGTATTCGCGATGATATGGAAAACGCTGGCGCTATTTGGCACGATGAGCCAGTTGTCGTTGACGGGCATTTGATTTCAAGCCGCCGCCCTCCAGATTTGGCTCCATATGGCAAAGCATTTGCCGACGCACTTGCAGGCCGATAAAATGGAACTGCATTTTTTAGGAACAGGCGCCGGTGTGCCTGCAAAAAAACGCAATGTCAGCGCCTTGGCGATTCGGTTTTTAGGGCGCAACGGGACGGTATGGTTGTTTGATTGCGGAGAAGCGACACAGCATCAGTTTCTTCATTCTCCGTTGTCTCTGGCGGCGGTTGAAGCAATCTTTATTACCCATTTGCATGGCGACCATATTTTGGGATTGCCAGGATTGTTAAGTTCCCGCTCTTTTCAAGGGGCGGAAACACTGCTAGATATTTACGGGCCAAAAGGGCTAGAGGCATTTGTAATGCAAGCATTGGAAACGACCAAAACGAAATTGCGTTTCCCGATTCGCTTCCATGTGCTTACAGAAGGCCGTATCCGTAACGAAGAAAAGTTAACGGTTGATGCATTGGCGCTTGATCATCCTGTGGAAAGTTACGCCTTTAGGATAAAAGAACAAGATAAGCCTGGAACACTCGATGCAGAAGCGCTAAAAGCAATCGGGGTTCCCCCTGGCCCCCTTTATGCGCAACTAAAAAAAGGGGAGACGGTCAAACTCGCTGACGGCCGCATCATTAACGGGAGTGCGTTTTTAGATGAACCGATTCGTGGACGAACAGTCGTCATTGCTGGAGACACGGCACCTATAAAGGCGATGGAGGCGTTTGCCTCTGGTGCTGATGTTCTTGTCCACGAAGCGACATTCGCCTCGAACAAAAAAGACGATGCTCATCTATATGGGCACTCGACCATAGCCGATACATGTGCGTTGGCTAAGCGCGCAGCCGTTGGCCAACTTATTTTAACCCATGTTTCCTCTAGGTATGCCCGGAATGAAAACGAATACCGCGATGAAGCGGCAGCGCTCCTCCCTAATGTCATGATTGCTGAAGATTTGTTCGTGTTTGAACTGGAAAAGGCAGGAAGAAAAAACCGTGATTAATATTCGTTACTCCGAGCTCTGCGCAGCCCTTGATGCAGGCAAAGATGGATGGGTCTATGTCCATTCACCTTTTTGCGGTGCCTGCAAAAAGGCAGAACGGATGCTGTCGATCATCGAGGAAAGCAAAGAAACGTTTTCATTTTGGCAAGTAAACATCCAACTTGCGCCGGAATGGGCGAGGAGCGCACAAATTGAAAGTGTGCCTGCGTTGCTTTATTATAAAAAGGGTCGCTTGCAAGCGAAAATATACCGACTTTTCTCTGTGATGGAGATCCTATCGAACATGAAGGAGGTAGAAAACGATGTCAATGGCTTATGAAGAATATATGCGCCAAGTTGTTCTGCCGATGCGCCAAGAACTGACTGATGCAGGATTTAAGGAATTGACCAGCGCCGAAGCAGTGGAAGACTATATGGCTGACGCTGAAGGAACAACGCTTGTCTTTATCAACTCGGTTTGTGGGTGCGCTGCTGGACTAGCACGCCCTGCTGCGATTTACTCTTTGCAACATGACCATACGCCAGACCACTTGGTAACGGTTTTTGCTGGCCAAGACAAAGAGGCGACTGCAGCCATGCGTAGCAAATTTCCTGACTATCCGCCGTCTTCACCATCGATGGCGTTGTTAAAGGGGACAGAAGTTGTCCATTTTATTCCCCGTGAAGACATTGAGGGTGCAGAACCAGAGGCGATTGTCCGTAATTTAGCGCTCGCATACAACGAACATTGCCAAAAACGTTCTTCTTAAAGGTGCTTGATGTTGTCGACAAACGGAAAGAGCGTTTTTCCTAAGGAGGGAAGGCGATGGATTTTTCATTGCCGCAACTTTCAACAAACCAAACATGGCAATTAAGTAAAGAAGCGGCAGGACGTGCGGTGATGCTGACATTTTGGACGAGTTGGTGCCCCGATTCTGAACGGGATTTGGCGGCGAAAATGCCACTTGCTGCCCATGCCGATCAAAACAAGCTGCAATTTGTCACAGTCAATGTAACAGGCCGTGAAGGCGATGTCGATTTACAAGCTTACTTACAAAAAAGAGGATGGGACTTTTTGGTTTTACAAGATCGCGGCACTGCTTTGTACGACCATTTCAACTGCAAAGGTGTGCCGACGACGGTCTTGCTTAACAATCGCCATGAACAAACAGCGCAGTTTGGAGAACAGGCGAAGTTACCTGAGATTCTCGCAGAGCTAACCTCGCTGATCGATTAGCTCAAAGTAAAAAAGCAAGCCATTTCGGCTTGCTTTTTTAATTAGGCCGTACCGCGTAATAAATCACTGCGCTCATTGCTTCAATATTCGGATAGCCACTTTGCTTGTAAATTTCAACAACATGTTCACGGTTATAAGGGACGCGATTTAATTGGACAGAGTGGCTGCCGTCCTCTATGTCCAAAATAATATAAGAAGCAAGAGGATGACCATCGAATGGCATGCCAACGCTACCAGTATTAATGACATTTTTGCCATGGAGGGAGCGGACATAAGGATGGTGGGTATGGCCGTAAACATAAATGTCTGCTTCATCACGGACCATGAGCTCATTTTCGATTTTTTCTGTTTCATCCCCATCAATGGCTGTAAATAACCCAGAGGGGCTTGCATGGAAAGCGTGGATGACCAAATCTTGCCCGTCGTCAATGATAAGTTCTGTCGGAAGGTTTTTTAAATAGTCCAAGTCTTCTTGGCTTAGGCGGCCAAGTGTCCAATCTCTTTCTTTGTTAAACATTTCAAGGCGCTCAACAGGCACTTCGCCATCTTTAAAGCCCCGCACGAGCCACTCATCTGCATTTCCTTTGATGACACGTGCGCCAGAAGCTTGTACGAGTTCTAGCACTCGTTTTGGTTCTGGGCCACGAAAGCAAAGGTCTCCTAATATGTACGTCTGATCAATTTGCTTCGTTTGCAAGTCATTCAAGACAGCTTCAAGCGCTGTAGCATTTCCATGAATATCCGATAAAAAAGCAAATCGCATAATTTTAAGCCTCCTTTTATCATATTGTAACAGATGTGGTGCAAAAATGTGTACTAGAACATTTAAAGCATAATCGTCGCGCTAGCAATCGCTTTTTAGGCTGTGGTAGTATGGAAAAAGAGGAAATGGTGACAAAGGAGGAAACATGGATGTATATTCGCTCAATTGAGCCCACACCAAGCCCGAATACAATGAAAATCAACTTAAGTGAAGCAGCAGCCGGTGCAAGCACAACGTACCAAGAAAAAAACAAAGCAGAGGCGCCGACTTTTATTCAACAGCTTTTTGACATAGAAGGGATCAAGCAAGTTTACCATGTTGGTGACTTTTTAGCAGTGGATCGATATCCAAAAGCGGATTGGAAAGCGATTTTGCCGCAAATTCGTAAACAATTTGGCGAAGAACCAGACGAGCAAGCTAAAGCCAACAACCTACATGATGGCTATGGCGAAGTTCAAGTGCAGATCCAAATGTTTAAAGGCATTCCCATGCAAGTAAAGGTATCAGACGGCGAAGAAGAAGTGCGAGAAGGACTTCCTGACCGTTTTGCCCAAGCTGTAGCGCAAGCACAGCTTCCAAACGACAATGTGGTGTTAGAGCGGAAATGGGAAGAGCAAGCGCCTCGTTATGGGGAGCTAGCAACCATTGCGAAAGAAGTAGCTGCTGAAATAAGCGCTGCTTACCCTGAAGCAAGGCTCGACAGCTTAATCAAGCTTGCTAAAGGAGAAAAAGCGGCAGCCGAAAGCTTTGCCGCCCGCTTCAAAGAAGTGACACTGGAAATGTTGCAAGCAGAAGATTGGCGTGACCGTTATGCTGCGCTTGAACAAATGGATCCAAAAGAGAAAGACTTGCCAGTGTTGGAAAAAGCGCTCACCGATGAAAAAGCGTCGATTCGCCGTTTGGCTACGATGTATTTAGGGATGATCGAGACAGAATCCGTTTTGCCATTGCTTGAAAAAGCGTTGAAAGACCCTTCTGTCACTGTACGGCGTACAGCTGGCGATTGCATGTCAGATATCGGCTCTGAAAAAGCGATTCCAGCAATGATCGAGTCTTTAAAAGATGAAAGCAAAATCGTCCGTTGGCGGGCGGCAATGTTTTTGTATGAAGTAGGTACGGAAGAAGCGGTGCCTGCCTTGAAAGAAGCAGAAGACGACCCTGAATTTGAAGTCGCGCTGCAAGTGAAAATGGCATTGGCACGGATTCAAGGTGGCGAAGAAGCAAAAGGCTCTGTCTGGAAACAAATGACAGAGGCACGTAAAGGGTAAGGAAGGAGGATGGAAGTGGGAACGACCATTGATGATTTAATGGAAAAGCTTGAAAAAGAAGGAAAGGAAGACATCCTTGAGCTCATTGAAGATGCACAAAACGGCGAGCTTGAAGAAATCGAGTTGGTTGAATCGATTGGGCTGCTTGTCGATTTAGAAGAGAATAAGCGGCTGTTAGAATGGTTTAAACAACAAGGTGTCAACCTCATTTATGTAACGGATGATGAAGAGTGACCAGCTTGCCAGTCGGTAAAGCTGGTCAAAAAGGAGGCATCATAAGCATGAGAGGGCAACCGCAATTGCGACTGCCGAGAAAGGCGATCAACGTGTGGCGCCTGCAACATGCAATCGATACGCTGCTGCTAGCTCTGGTCCCGATCGGCTATTATTTTGCACAAAGATACATATTTCTGTCCTTTTATGAATGGCTAACATGGTGGTTAGCAGGAGCTGTTGTGATGTATGGCATCGTTCGAATCGGAATTTGGCCGCTCGTGCAGTGGCGTCGTTTCCGCTATGAAATTTTTGATGATGAAATTGATATCCAACAAGGCGTATTAGTGGTGAGGCGGACGCTTGTGCCAATGGTGCGTGTCCAACATGTCGACACGGAGCAGGGGCCGATTCTTAGGCGTTACAAAATGGCCACAGTTTCGATTACGACTGCTGCGACCACACATCGCATTCCAACTTTATTTTTAAACGATGCGGACTCGTTGCGTGACCAAATTTCTAAACTTGCCGCGGTGCATGAAGATGAATGAGCTAAAGCGCCAACATATTGCCGCGATTCCGATCCAGTCCGCAAAAGGGGTTTGGCAGATCGCGGTGCCTTTTGCCATTGTTGCGTTGTTGCAGCAAATGCTGTTTTATTTTTTCCTCGCATTGTGTGCGCTCATCCTCATCTCTACCGTTTTTAGTTGGCTGAGTTGGTTCAAATTCCGCTACCGCCTTGAAGCAGGAGAGCTATACGTAGAACGGGGCGTTTTCGTCAAGAAAAAACGCTATATCCAAAAAAAACGAGTGCAAGCGATTCATATTTCCGCAGGTTTGTGGCAACGATTATTTGGACTTGTGAAAGTAAGCATTGATACTGCCGGCGGAGGAATGGAAGCAGAAGCTGAGTTTGTTGCGGTAACGAGGGCAGAGGCGGTCCGTATTCGGGCTGAGCTGTTAAAGGAGTTAAAAGAAGAAGAACATAGCGGCCAAAACGACGGGGAACTTAACGAAGCACAAAGCGAAATGGAAACTGAAACAGAAACCAAACCGTTAACAGTTTGGCATTTGGGTACAAAACGGCTCATTTATGCTGCCTTAACATCAAGTGGAATCGGCCTCGTCATTTCTGCAGTGGCAGCAGTATTGTCGCAAGTTGGCCAGTTTATACCAGATGACATATACGAAAATACGTTTGATTATGTGATCGGTTTAAGTCTTATTCTCCTGCTCATTCTGGCTGTCGCCGTGCTGCTCCTATCGTGGATCATTTCAAGTGTGCTAACGATTTTAACATATGGAAATTTTAAAGTGAGCACCTATAAAAAGGAAATGGTGATTGAGCGAGGGCTAATTGAAAAGCGTCAACTCACGTTAGCTTATCGTCGTATTACGGCCGTTCGGATCATCAAAAGCATCATTCGCCAACCGTTTGGCTTTGTTTCTGTGTATGTCGAGTCGGCAGGGGGAGGCACGAACAAAGAACAAGGCTCCACTTTGCTCGTCCCGTTAATCCACGAACGTGACTTGCCTGCTTTTTTGGAACAGACACTGCCTGAATATGTGTTTGAACGCCCAATCGAATCAGCTCCTAAACGAGCGGCGATCCGCTTTTTTTTGCGGCTGCTCATCCTTCCGCTTGTAGCCACTTGTGTGACAAGTTATTTTTTCGGTGCGATTGGACTGATTGGAGGAACCGTTGTGGTAGCAATTGCGGCTTTGTTTGCTTGGCTCCAATACCGAGATGCTGGAGCGGGCAGCAATGACGCATTTATTTGGCTTCGGTCACGGACAATTGGGCAAACGCTCGTCATCTCGCCTAAACAAAAAGTCCAGTCAGTAACAAAACGAGTCTCCTTCCTGCAAAAGCGGAGCAAGCTGGCCCATTTTGAAATGTTTGTCCAGTCGAGCTTGGCTGGCAAGTCCTTTTACGTGCCAAATGTAAGCGATGAAAACGCTGACGCGTTGTTCCACTGGTACTCTTATCAATCAGACTAGAATGCACGGGGTAACAACGAAAGATGGGGGCGTTTTTTTCCACAGTTTAAAGCCAAGAACCTTTGTCAGGTTCTTGGCTTTTTTAAAACCGAAATGCGTTCGTATATAGGGAGATGGTGCGTTTGCCTTTATCGGTTGTAAACTCAAAGCGGTCGTACACAGGCTGTCCGCTTTCCAATGTCAAATTTCGTTTAAAATGATGCTGCACAAGAACAAAATGTTCATCTGTTTGAAATGTGAGGAAGTTGACTCCTTGGAAGGAGGTTTCATTTTCTCCATTCAACAGTTGTTCCAACAAGGAATTATAGCAATGAATCAAATCGCGGTGTGAAACATCGTGAAGCTGTAAATTGTATTCAAACCCTTGCAAGGCGACAGGGTCGAGCTCCTTGCGCAAAATGTAATAAGGGTCGAATTGTTTTTGGTCAATTAAAATAACGGTATTTTCTTCAGGGATATAGCGAATGCCATTGTCGCGGACAAACACGCCATCGCCTTCATAGCGGCCTGAAACGAGTTTGCCTTGTTGGTGCCAAACATACTCAAAATGGGAAGGAGTCAAATAAAGGCTTTCCCCTTTGCTGTCAATAAGCACATAGTGGTTATCGCGAAAATGGAATGTGTATTCATTATAAAAGGGCGCTTCGTCATTTCCAGCGTTATGGCCTTTCGTCCGCTCTGTACGCCGCTTTTGGCTAGTCAACGTTTTGATGTATACTTCCAACGCCTCTAGTTCAGCTGACGGTGCAGAAGCATCATTTTTCAAGCGGATGTAGCGCCGTTTCAAATCAGTTAAAACGGAATCCAAGTAAGGCTCAATTTGGATTTGCTGTGGTCTTTTTTTTAGCTGTTGGCTTCTGAAAAGGTCAATATCGCCTTCGTCGTATGGAACTTCGTGCAAGGCAATCGTATCATCTCGAAAGATGGAATCAGGCAACGACAAAACAGAGAATATCCGGACTTCCCCACGCCAAGGCTTTTTCGGTTCTGTAACAACGTTGACGAGTTCGCCTAAATAAACGCCGTCGACCCCAAGATCGACGATAAGCAACTGGCCAACCAACTGTTGGGCTTCCTTGCGGTCCATACAATCCTCACCTTTTAGCTTGTTTTAAATACTGTGCTGCGATTTCATTATAGCGAAAAAAACCACGCTTCTGCAAGCGCGGCCTTTATTCGTTTCGTTGGTCGCTTTGTGCTCCATAGCGGAGTTCCTGCAATCGCATCACATGTTCCATGCGCTCTATTTTCGTTTGTTCAAGTTCATCTTGCAAATGGATTAAAGTAAGTTCCATTTGCGACAACGAAACAAACACATTATCGCGCTGTTCGAGTTGGTTCTTTTTCGATAAAGCGAAATAGGCGCCCATTAAGTTAGGAAGGTCATCACGAAGCAATCTCCTAACCGTGTGTTTTTGTTCATAACCAAAAAGCGGAAAGTCGTCTTCTAGTTTTTCGACATGGGCAAGGATTCGTTTTAAGCGGTTGTCGAGCAGCGGATCGATCGATAATGTGTCCATTGCTTGAACGTAACGTCTCGCTTCTTGGGCAAGCACTTTAATGTCATTTGCTTGTTCTCGTTTTAACTGTTTTTCTTGGCCGTTTAAGCGATCAAGAGAGACATCGTCTGTCAATTTCGTCCCTACGTAGGCCAAATCCAGACGGTGAATGCCGTGAAAAATTCCTTGAAAAGCAGGGACATTGAGGAGCGAGCGTACGTGCATGCGCCCGTCCTTCAAGTAATGGATTGTCGCTTCTTTTATTTTCCCAACCCCATCAGAAGCCTTGACGTATTTACGGAAACAGACGATGCGAAGCCGTTTGTGGACAGGCGAACTCGATTGTTTCGTGTCGGCGACTACTAGCCGAATGTGATTATAGGTAATTTTAATGCGAATATCCCAATCTTTTTGCCGCCTGCGTACATTTTTGCGTTCATTTTTGCCTGTGGCATTATCTGCCATGCGTTTTAGTAAGCGTTCCGTGTCGTTGATGAAACGGATCGTTGTGTCATCTTGGATAATATGATCATCAACAGGACGCTTATGCGCTGGTGTGAACAACTCAACCAAGCGAGATGTTGAAAAAAACTTCAACGGAGTCAACCTCCTGCTGCTATCGATTTAACAATTTCGTTTGCATTTCGGAATTGAGCTGATCCATTTCTTTAATGAATTGTTTTCCGCTCGTGACAATCCGTTCATTGGATTGTTCCGTCAACTCAATTGCTTTAAATACATTATCATATGCTTTTCGGAACGCATCAAGTGCAATTGCTGGCTCTTCAAGTGTTTTTAATGTTTCCTCTGTATTTTGCTTCAACAATTCTGCGTTTGAAAGAAGCATGGATTCAGTCGCTTGGTTTACGTTTTGGACCGCTGTAATCACTTTTTTCTGGTTTGTGAGTGCTAGCTGGATCGAAGCCGTTACCGTAATAATGTTTTTCGTCATCGTGATCGCGTTGAAAATCGCTTCTTCCAACTTTTCATTGTTTTCCATGATCAAGTCGACGGAGGCGAGGGATTGCTGGAGGACCATGACAGCTTGCTGCATATTTTTAATCCGCGTCGTCACTTTTAATTGTCCTTTTTTCAGTTCGTTCGCGTTATCGGCCCAGCGTTCTGAAGTCATCTCTTGTTCCAACATCTCGTGCAGTTCTGTCCCAACCGCAATTTGATTGTTCAAATTTTCAATCCGTTCTTTTGCAACAACTTTTAGCTCTTGGAGCATGACATTGTCTTCTTGCAGTTTATCTTTTCCGGTTAACAGCCCCTCAATAATGTGGTCGACTTGTGCTTCAACCGTTTGGTACTTTTTAGCGTATTGCTCGATGGGGTCTTTCTTTAAAAGTTTGTTTAAAAATTTTTTCAACGAAGAATCATGTAAGTAGTCCGGTTCAAGCTGGCCAACAACTTCACGCAATTCATGCAATTGCTTTGGAAGCGTATTGGCTTCGTCATTCATCATTTGTTTGACAGGGCGTTTAAGTGCCTCGAGTGATTCGCCTGCTTGTTTTTGCTCCGTTTCTCCTAGCGAGTCTAGTTTTTGCAAAAGGGTGTGAATATCGGTTTCGTTTTTATACACGTCTATTTCATTGTCTTGTGTATTGTTATGTTCGGTCATTCGCTTAACCTCCAACAAGTAATCGGATTTATCGGTTCTAGTTTATATACGTTGGATAAATGAAATATGTTTCAGTTTTCTCCTTTCTATTATGAACGAAATTACCTTCAGTGGCAATTTATTTGCAGGCGAAACGACAAAATTATAAGCAAAAATGAGGTTCAATCTTGACGGATGCCAAAATTATCGCTAAACTTCTAACACGGAATATTTTTTTAGGCCGTATCGGAATGTTCGTCTATAAACGAATGTATGGCGAGGCGGGCGTTGGTTTTCGCACATATCGTTGGATTTTTATTCATAGTATTGTTTTTATATTCGTTTTTTGCCTATTGGGGACATGGACATTTGCAGTTGCTGTTTTCCACCGTTTTTTCAAAAATGAACATAAAAACAAGACGGCAATGCCTGTTTTTAAATAGGGTGGTTGCATAACTATGAATTTAGAAACAAAACGACAGTTTCTGCTGAAAACGAAGTCCGGCCTTTAGAGAGAGAAGAATTGAAATGGAGGAAAGGGTGGTGTCTATGCGTAATGTAGGTTTTCCACAAAAGCAAGGGTTATACGATCCGGGGTTTGAGCACGATAACTGCGGAATAGGTTTCCTTGCGCAAATGAAAGGAAGGAAATCTCACAAACTTGTAGAGGATGCTTTGTTGATGCTTGAAAACCTTGAACATCGGGGCGGACAAGGAGATGAAATCAACACCGGCGATGGTGCTGGCATTTTAGTCCAGCTGCCAGACCGCTTTTTTAGAAAAGTGCTCCCTTTTGATCTTCCGGCAGCAGGAGCGTATGCAGTTGGGATGCTGTTTTTGCCCCGAGCAGAGGCAGCACGAAAAGCGTGCAAACAAAAAGTGGAAGCCGTGTTTGCAAAAGAGTCGTTGGTGCTATTAGGCTGGCGCAATGTGCCAACAGACCCGTCTATGCTTGGAAAGGCAGCGCGTGGCTCCATGCCTGTCATTGAGCAAGTATTTGTAAAGAGCGCCAAGCCTCTTGATCAATTGGCGTTTGAGCGTAAGCTTTATGTAGCTCGGAAAGTAGCGGAACACGAAATTGAACCAACGATTTTGCCAGAAGAGTCATTTTATTTCGCCAGCTTCTCTAGCCGGACGATTGTGTATAAAGGAATGCTGACAACGGCCCAAGTAAGTATGTTTTATTTGGATTTGCTCGATGAAGCATTTGAGTCGGCGCTGGCGCTTGTCCATTCCCGTTTTAGCACCAACACATTTCCGAGCTGGGAACGTGCCCATCCAAATCGGTATATGATCCATAATGGCGAAATTAATACGATTAAAGGAAACGTCAATTGGATGCACGCGAGGGAAGCGAAATTTGCTAGTGCCGCATTTGGAAGTGACCTTGAAAAAATCCATCCCGTTATCGACAAAAATGGCAGTGATTCCTCCATGTTTGATAACACGCTTGAATTTTTGTCATTATCTGGGCGTTCTTTAGCTCATTGCGCGATGATGATGGTCCCAGAACCTTGGCAAAATAATAAACAGATGGACGAAAAGAAACGGGCGTTTTACGAATACCATAGCACACTTATGGAACCATGGGACGGACCAACGGCCATTGTGTTTACGGACGGAGAAAAAATCGGGGCCACCCTTGACCGCAATGGCTTGCGCCCATCGCGCTATTATGTAACGAAAGATGATTATATTGTGATGAGCTCTGAAGTCGGCGTACTTGATTTCCCGCCAGAATCGATTGTTAAAAAAGACCGGCTTCATCCTGGACAGCTGTTGCTTGTTGATCTCACAGAAGGGCGCATTATTCCAGATGGGGAAGCCAAACAAGCAATTGTCGAAGAAAAACCTTATGGAAAGTGGGTCAAAGACCATTTAATTCATCTTGATGATGTGCTGGAAACAGCTGACGTGTTTGATACGGAATTTGAGCGCATCCATGAACGCCAACTTGTCTATGGGTATACGTATGAAGAACTAACAAAAATGCTAATGCCGCTTATTAAAGATGAAAATGACCCAGTCGGCTCGATGGGCTATGATTCGCCACTGGCAGTGCTATCGAAAAAGCCGCAGCTTCTCTATAACTATTTTAAGCAGCAATTTGCCCAAGTCACAAATCCGCCTATTGATGCGATCCGTGAAAAAGCGGTAACGGCTGTAGGTACGACAATTGGCGCAGAGCGGAACCTCCTCGAGCCGGAGCCACTAAGTTGTAGGCATATTTATTTGCCTTCGCCGATTCTGAATAATGAAGAATTAGCAAAACTTCGCTCAAACAAAATGGACGGCTTTAAAGCGGAAACGCTTGAAATCGTTTTTGACGCGCAAAAAGGCGGCCAAGGACTTGAAGAGGCTCTTGACACATTGTTTGCCAATGCTGATAAAGCCATTTCAGCCGGCGCGACATTGCTGATTTTAAGCGACCGTACTATTTCAGCAGAAAAAGCCCCAATTCCAGCGCTTCTGGCTGTGTCCAGCTTGCATCACCATTTGATCCGCAGCGGCACGCGCACAGAAGTTAGCTTGCTAGTGGAGTCAGCCGAGCCCCGTGAAGTCCATCATCATGCATTATTGATCGGATACGGCGCGGAAGCAATCAACCCGTACTTCGTGTTCGACACAATTGACGACTGGATTCAAAAGCAGCTCTTAACAGATTACAGTTATGTAGAAGCTTGTACACGTTACGTGAATGGTACAACCAATGGAATCATGAAAGTTCTGTCTAAAATGGGGATTTCAACAATTCAAAGTTATAGAGGCGCACAAATTTTTGAAGCCATTGGCATTGATCCAGAGTTAATTGACCGCCACTTCACGTGGACAGCATCTCGTATAGGTGGAATCGGCTTCTCGACGATTGCGAACGAAGTTCTCGCCCGCCATGAACGCGCTTATTCACCTCGTGAAGGCGATGATGGTGAGCTTGATCCAGGGGATGATTTGCAGTGGCGCCGTAATGGGGAAGAACATCAATACAACCCACATACGATTCACATGCTCCAGCATGCGTGCCGCACGAACAATTATGAGCTTTACAAACAATATACGCATGCGATCAATGAGCAAACAGAAAAGCAGACAAGTTTGCGTGGTCTTTTTCGCTTCAAAAAAGGCAACGCAATTCCGCTAGACGAAGTCGAACCGGCAGAATCGATTGTAAAGCGGTTCCGGACAGGTGCGATGTCCTACGGGTCGATTTCGAAAGAAGCCCATGAAACGCTTGCGATTGCCATGAACCGCTTAGGCGGCAAAAGCAATACTGGCGAAGGTGGAGAAGATCCACGCCGCTTTACTCCTGATGAAAATGGCGATTTGCACCGCAGTGCTATTAAACAAGTAGCGTCCGGTCGATTTGGAGTTACTAGCCATTACCTTGTAAATGCAGATGAAATCCAAATTAAAGTCGCACAAGGAGCAAAGCCAGGGGAAGGGGGGCAACTTCCAGGCGAGAAAGTTTATCCGTGGGTGGCAGAAGTGCGTGGCTCGACGGCAGGTGTTGGCTTGATTTCGCCACCACCTCACCATGACATTTATTCAATCGAGGATTTAGCTGAGCTTATCCATGATTTGAAAAACGCCAACCCGACTGCGAAAGTGAGCGTTAAGCTTGTGGCTGGAACAGGCGTCGGTACGATTGCGGCAGGCGTCGCAAAAGGAAGCGCTGATGGCATTATTATTAGCGGCTACGATGGCGGTACAGGAGCAGCGGCGCGGACAAGTATCAAGCACACTGGATTACCGTGGGAAATTGGCTTAGCAGAAACGCATCAGACACTGTTGCTGAACAATTTACGTGACCGCGTCACGTTGGAAACAGACGGCAAGCTAATGACTGGCAAAGACGTAGTCGTTGCCGCGCTATTAGGTGCTGAAGAATACGCGTTTTCTACTGCTCCTTTAGTTGTGCTCGGTTGTGTAATTATGCGTGTGTGCCATTTGGACACTTGCCCAGTTGGAATTGCTACTCAAAATCCAGAACTACGGAGAAAGTATACAGGAGAAGCTGACTATATCGTCCGCTTTATGACATTCATTGCCGAAGATATGCGTGAACGGATGGCAGAGCTAGGCGTCCGTACTGTAGATGAGTTGGTAGGCAGAACCGACTTGCTAGAAGTAAACGGTCATATTAACAATGAAAAGGCGAAACAACTTGATTTATCGAATCTCCTATTCAAGCCAGAATCAAGTGGAATACAAGCCTGTATCAAAACAAAAGCGCAAGATCATAAATTGGAACAGTCACTCGATGCAAGAGAGCTGCTAGAGGCAGCCAAACCAGCACTTCTCAATGGCGCGAAAGTAACGTACGCAACGACAATTCGTAACACAGACCGGGTAGTCGGCACGATTGTCGGTAGTGAAGTGAGCAAAAAATACGGCGCAAAAGGCTTGCCGGAAAATACGCTCTCTTTCTCATTTAATGGGTCGGCCGGGCAAAGCTTCGGTGCATTTATCCCTCAAGGCATTACCCTTCGGCTGGAAGGCGATGCAAACGACTATATCGGCAAAGGCTTATCAGGTGGAAAGATTGCCGTCTTTCCTGCGAGAAATGCGGCATTTGCCGCAAAAGACAACGTAATTGTCGGCAATACGTCTTTTTATGGCGCTACGTCTGGCAAGGCGTTTATCGCAGGTCAAGCAGGCGAACGGTTTTGCGTTCGTAATTCTGGAGCGCAAGTTGTTGTCGAAGGAATGGGTGACCACGGGCTTGAGTATATGACAGGTGGCATTGTTGTCACACTTGGTGAAGTCGGCAAAAACTTTGCAGCTGGCATGTCAGGCGGCCTTGCCTTTGTCAATGATGCAAATGGGACGTTTATAGACAAGTGCAACCAAGGAATGGTGTTGATCGAAAACGTTACAGCTGAGGACGAGAGGCTCTTGCACGCTCTTTTAACAGAGCACGTTGAAGAGACAGGAAGTGAACAAGCGCAAAGGATTTTGAATAACTGGGAGCAAGTAAAAACAGACTTCGTAAAAGTCATTCCAAAAGACTATAAAAACATGGTAACCGCGATCGAGAGATTGAAGCAGCAAGGCATGACTGAAGAAGAGGCTGCAATGGCTGCATTTGACGAATCAAAGCGAGACCGATCAAAAGTTTGACGGGGTGGGCAACCTAGCCCAGCCCGTCAGGTTTAACAGCAGGGAGTGAAGAACAGTGGGGAAGCCGACAGGTTTTTTAGAATATAAACGGGAAGCACCGCACAAGAGAGACCCGTTTGAACGGACGAAAAATTGGCAGGAATTCCAGGTTTTTATGCCGGAAGACAAACTGCGGCAACAAGGGGCACGATGTATGGACTGTGCAATCCCATTTTGCCAAGCGGGAACGACAATGGCAGGTTCAGGAGAAATCGGATGTCCTGTTTACAACCTCATTCCAGAATGGAATGACTTAGTGTACCGGGGGAAATGGCGTGAAGCGCTGGACCGACTCCATAAAACGAACAATTTTCCCGAATTTACAGGTCGTGTCTGCCCGGCACCTTGTGAAGGTTCCTGTACGGTTGCTCTTAACGGCGATGCCGTAACGATTAAATCAATTGAATACCATATCGTTGAGCGTGGCTTTCAAGAAGGCTGGATTCAACCGGAGCCGCCAAAAACGCGGACCGGAAAACACGTTGCTGTTGTCGGTTCTGGCCCCGCTGGTTTAGCTGCGGCAGCACAGCTCAACAAAGCCGGTCACACCGTAACGGTATTTGAACGCGATGACCGCATTGGCGGCCTGCTTACTTATGGCATTCCTGATGTGAAGTTGGCGAATGAGGTGGTAGAGCGACGTGTTCAGCTCCTTGAAGCAGAAGGCATTACCTTTAAAACAGAAGTTGAAATCGGTGTAGACATTACAGCCGAAGAACTTGAAGCTTCATTCGATGCAGTGATTTTAGCGACAGGGGCAACAAAGCCACGAGAAGTCCAGGCGCCTGGCAAAGAGTTAAAAGGCATTCATTACGCGATGGACTTTTTGACCGCTAACACAAAAAGCCTATTAAACTCCCAACTCGCTGACGGAGAGTTTATTTCCGCCAAAGGCAAACATGTCATTGTCATTGGTGGCGGCGACACCGGCGCAGACTGCATTACTACCTCTATTCGTCATGGGGCCGCGTCCGTTACCCAATTTGACATTAATAAGCAAAAAGGCGCTATGAGAAGCGGAGATAACGTATGGCCATTGTACCCGATTATTCATACAGTTGAAGATGCTCATAAAGAGGCGATGGCTGTTTACGGAAAAGACCCCCGCTCCTACATGTTGCAAACAAAGGCGTTTTTCGGAGATCAAGACGGCCAAGTGACTGGCTTACAAACAGTCGAAGTGACGACTGAAATCAAAGACGGTCAGAAAATCAGGACGGAAATCCCTGGCACCGAGCGGACGTGGAAAGCGGATCTTGTTCTCCTTGCCATTGGCTTTACTGGCCCAGAGCAAGAACTGTTGCAACAACTTGGTATTGAAACGACAAGTAGGACGACTGTAAAAGCGCCATACGGTAAATATACGACCTCGAAGCCTGGCATTTTTGCTGCAGGCGACAATCGCCGCGGCCAAAGTCTCGTCGTATGGGCGATCCATGAAGGGCGTGAAGCAGCACGGGAATGTGATCGCTATTTAATGGGCAGCACCCGTTTGCCGTAATTTTTTTAGCTTTTTTCCTATTTTTCTATAGGCAAAGCAGGTGGATGCGTGCGATAATGAGGGAAAAATGGAACATGTGAAAGGCTGGTGTAGGCATGATTCGTCGTCTAAAAAGCATGATGATGGTCATGCTAACCTTTCTATCTTTTCATCTACCAATATTTGATTCTTTGTTTGACCGTGAGACAAAACAGAGAGCTGATGCAAAAGCGTTGGTACAGAAAGCTGACGCCAAAGAGTATCATTTACTTGATGTAGTAGTCGGCTATTCGGACCAATACGAAGACATTGAACTAACTCATTATTGGCTTACGGAACGTTTTATTATGGACGAAGCGTACAAACAAGGCTTGCAAAAATTTGGACAAGCGATTTCACCTAAAATTGAGCCTGCTTATAAGGAAATCATTATGCCTAGCTTGAAACAAGCAGTCTCACAATTGCTAAGCAGTGTACAAATCGATGATTTAGCTGAAATCACCGTTTCCCACGCACCAGCTCCAGGGCGCGGAGAGAAAATCATGCATATTTACAATAAAAAAACAGGCGATGATTTGCTCCGTTTCCATGTGCGCCTGAACCGACCACCCAAAAAAGGCCACGTGTTTCAATTTCATTACCATGTGCTACAGGACAATTTCCACGGCCACTATGAACTTGGAACCATTTATTGGGGAAAAAATGAACCTCCGCTTTATTCAGCCTGAGGTTTGAAGGACGAATTCACACAGGCTATAGTCTCGAACCTCCGCTTTATTTAGCGTGAGGTTTTTTGTTACTAGAATTGTCGTCAATTAGTAGATTTTCGATTCCCTTAAGGGCTCATTCTTTGGTACAGTAGAGAAAGAGACTAGTGATGGAGGAATCGTTAGATGGAAGCTGAGAAAAAATTCAGAAAGCCCCGTCCATTTTGGTTAAAATGGCTAGTTCGCCTTGTCTGCGCCTATATTGGGTTGCTCGTTGTCGTGCTAGCTGCCGCGATTTTGTCTATGAGTGGCACGTTTTTACTTGTCGTTCTAGAACTATTTGTCGAAAATGACCGCCTTCAGGAATTTAATTATCAATACTTTGTGCCTATGTCTGAGTTTCTTTGGAACTTATTCACGGCGCTTGTGCCGGGTTTATAATGGGCGCGTCAGATTTGGCCTACATGGTTGCCTTGCTGGGCTGTTTTTTCGCGGCAGGCCTTTTTGGCGGACTAGCGCTCCTTGGGGTTATGCGAAATAAAAAGCCGTTGCTGTATTGGACTGCCCCATTTGCACTTTGTAGCGCCGTTGCTTTTTTGGTGTTGATTTTTCAACTTGTTTGATAGGAGGGAGGATGCGATGGAACTGTCACAGGCAAAGTATAAATCAGGTATTTATATCGGCAATGTGCTAGAGGTGAGGAAGGAAGAAAATAGGGCGCTGTTTCAAGTACTTGCTGTCCTTACCCATCCGAACCAGGGTGATTTGCATCACCCTAAACAAATAGACGTTCCCTTTTTCCACGAGCGGAAAGCGCTTGCCTATTTGGAAAAGGCATGGGTGCCGTTTTCGACTGTGAAAGCGTATGAAGGGGAGCTGCCAGACTACGAAACTTCCTTAAAAGCTGCCTGGGAAGCTGCTTGCGAACGTTTGCAAAACGACGACAGTGATTGGGCTATTAAAAGTTTGCAGCTGCTTAAAGAAGTTAGGAAGGAATACAGTTTCTAAAGGTGCTTAACTACATAAAAAAGGTCCCCTCATACGTACAGGAGGGGACTTTTTTTCATGAGGAGGCAACCGCACCGCTAGTTATTGGCAAAAACGATTCAAGAACCGCTTGGAGCTCGTTTTTTTCCTCTTCATTAAGTCCGACTAGCGGCAGCCGCACCGCACCGCCTGGTAACCCATAGTGAACAAGCGCTTCTTTGACAGGAGCAGGGCTCGGTGCCATAAACATTGCTTTCATGACAGGAAACAGCTTATGATTGATCGAGGCAGCAAGCAGAGGCTCACCAGTTGCAAAAGCGTCGATCATTTGTTTCATTTGCCGGCCAACGATATGGGAGGCAACGGAGACAACGCCTTTGGCGCCGACTGCCATCATTGGCAGCGTCAACGAGTCATCGCCGCTGTATACAGAAAAGCCTTCTGGTGCTAGACGCAAAATTTCCGTTACTTTATCGATATTTCCGCTCGCTTCTTTAATGGCAAACACTTGGTCAATCGCAGCCAGCCTCAATGCCGTTTCTGCACTCATGTCAGCGCCTGTACGGCCCGGCACGTTATAAAGCATGACAGGTAGCGGCGTGGATTGGGCCACTTGGGCAATATGTTGGTAGATCCCTTCTTGGGATGGCTTGTTGTAATAAGGAACAACGACCATCAGCCCATCCGCTCCTGCTTGCTCAGCTGCCTGTGCCATTTGTACGCCCTGTTGTGTACTGTTTGCGCCAATGCCGGCAATCACCTTTATTTTAGCATTGGCTGCTTCTGCCACCGCGACTGAGAGGAGCGTTTGTTTTTCTTCAACTGTCAGCGTTGGGGCTTCACCTGTAGTGCCATGGATGACGACCGTATCCGTCCCATTGTTTGCTAAATGGTTTATAAGCGTACGTATGCCGTTCACATCTAAGGCATTTTCTTTTGTAAAAGGTGTGACCATTGCCGTCATCAGGTAGCCAAAATCCATGGGAATCCTCCTAAATAGGTGGCGAGTAGAGACACAAAAAAACAACAATGACAGAGGCTCATTGTTGCATTGGGCAAACGGGTCGTTTTCCAAGTTTGAGATAGCCCCCCATACGTCCGTATGACAGTGCTGCCCTTGTTCAGAAACAGCCCCAATGGCACGGCTTTTGGGAAAACCGCCCATTTCGGCATAAACCCCTTTCCGGCTGGTTCAAACAGATCCCAATTCCTCAGCAGCCGTACTGATCGTTTACGCGCCTCTACTCTCACATCTGTTCAATTTTATGGCTTAACCTTACCAGATTTTATTCCAGTTTGCAAACTATTTATTGGTCTTTCTATAGCGGTGGGATTCCAAGCAATTTAATAGAACATCTAGTTCCTGTGAACATTGAACGGTTTTTTTAGAAGTCATCCCATATTTACCGGCCATTAAATGCATTTCGTTGCGTTTCACTTCAATATCAATATAAATCATTCTGCCACTCCGCCTTTACATTTTCATTTTCCATTTCGTATTATAGCGAAAATCAGGCAAGAAGAAAAATGCTTTAACAAAACTAGTCAAATAAAAGGAAAAAGAGTCAAGCTTCGACAAATTGCTACGAAGGGCTAGCTTTAATGCCATATTCCGTAATGAGCGACTCATATTCACGCCTCATTAATCGAAACGATAAGGAAGCATTGCTGTAATGTTGCTGCTCGGCCTCATATGAATGGGTGTTTAGCGCCTGTTCAAGTTCACCTAAGCTCACCGTATAGGAATGGTGGATATCCTTAAATCCTCCAGCAAATGGTGGTGGAAACGTGTTTGTTCGCTCATGTTCTTTTGCTTTGTCGGCTAGAAGCTCTGTAAGCGCAGCCGCTTCGCTGTTATTTCCTGTCGTGACCGCCTCTTGCAATTGTACCAGTACAGGAGCAGCTTCATCAACATACTGTTCAAAGGCGCGGGCATAGTTTTCCGCTGCTTTTGAATGTTCTTTTTGAGCGTGGTGGACATCCAATTGGCTGGACAGCCCTTTGATTTCATCTGATGCTTTGCCAGGAGAAGCTCCATCGACACAAGCGGATAAAGCAAGCACTGCAAATAAGAGAGCGACAAACGGTTTCTTTCCCATTTCGACCATCCTTTCTTTCGCTTTGTGTTGCCTGTAGTATGTCGCGTAAACACAAAACTATTCCTTTAGACAAAAGCCCTTATTTGCAAATAGCAATTGATTTCCCTTAAAATGAATGCGAAAGGAGTGAGCGCGTGAAGCTAATTGTCACTGATATGGATGGGACGCTGCTTGATGAAAAACGCTCTGTATCGAAAGAAAATGAAGAAGCGATCAAAGCAGCACAAAAGCAAGGCGCGATTGTCGCGATTGCAACAGGGAGAGATCTTTACGAGGCAACAGTCCCTTTAAAAAGAACGGGGTTATCATTGCCGATCATTAGTGCGAATGGCGCGCAAATCCATGACGAACACAGACGACTTCTGTATGAAGCCGTTCTAAATGCAGACCAAGTCCGCCGTGCGATGGCAGTCTTAAAAGATGAAAATGTATATTTTGAAGTGTATACAAATGAAGGCGTTTATTCCGACGATTATGAAACGGGCCTTGCCGTTGTAGTCGACGTCTTGAAATCAACAGGAGCGAAATTGTCTGAGCAAGAAATCATGACATTCGCCAAAGATCGTTTTGACAATGGCTCAATCAAATTGATCGATTGTTACGAAAAACTGCTCGAAGACGGAGCGGTTGTACTTAAACTCCTTGCATTTTCACTCAACGCTGAACGGCTCATGAGCGCTAGAGACAGGCTAGAGTTAGACAAAAGCCTTGCCGTCAGCGCTTCTGCAGCAGACAACCTCGAAATTACCGATGTCAATGCCCAAAAAGGCATTGCGGTAGAGCGGTTCGCACAATCACTAGGCATTTCTCCAAAAGACGTGATGGCAGTTGGCGATAATTTTAATGATGTGTCAATGTTTCAAAAAGCAGGCTTGGCCGTTGCAATGGGAAACGCTCCAGGAGAGATTCAAAAACAAGCTGATCTTGTTACGAAAACAAATGATGAGCATGGCGTTGCTTACGCCATTCAAAACTATGCGCTAAAAAAACAATCCCTTAGCTAAGGGGTTGTTTTTTATTTGTTATAAAACAATAGAAAAAAGGTGTTGACTGTTATGATACAAAGAGCATATACTATTGCTATAGAGAGAAACAGCTTTATAACCATTCAAGGAGTGTGAGCCATGGGAGAGCAAACCAAACAAGTTGAACAAGAACGGGAAGAAGAACTGACAATTCTAGAGATGATTAACAATTATTACGCATAGGGCAGATGCCCTGTTTTTTTTTTTGCTCTGGAATCAACGTCTGTTATAACACAAATTGAGATACAAAGTAACTGATTTAAGGCAGTTGCAGACGTTTTACTTTCTTTGCAACGGGAATGGTATCGTAAAAAGGAGAACTGGGAGGGGACACAATGGAACAGCGTCAGCCTTCAAAAGAAGAACTGAAGCATAAAATCGAGGAGATGAAGGAAGAAGAACAACAATATCGCCGTGAAGCATTTATTGAAATGTATGAACAATACGTAGCGCTCTTGGAAGATGAGATTGCCCATTTGAAATCTGCAAAGCGAACTTAAACGATTTGCGTACGAGCTATATTGTTCGATGAACAGTGTGGCTCGTTTTAGTTGCAACGTTCCCGTATAATGGTACACTGAAAAGGGCAAAAAGGATAATGACAAGGGACGCGATTCGGATAATTGAATGTATTTATCTTTATGTACCGAAAAACGACGTTAGGGCGGAAGCGCTGAAAAAGGAGACGAGCAATGGACATGCTCCCATTAATTGGCCATCATCATGTGTCGGCGATCACGGCTGACGCTAAGAATAATGTAGATTTTTACACAAACGTGCTAGGGATGCGGCTTGTGAAAAAAACGGTTAACCAAGACGATCCATCTATGTACCATTTGTTTTATGCAGATGAAAGGGGCAATCCTGGCACGGAGTTGACGTTTTTTGAAATCCCGATGGCAGGCAGAACGTATCGTGGCACAAATAGCATCTCGCGCACAGGGTTAAGGGTACCTTCCTATGAAGCGCTTTCCTATTGGAGTGACCGGTTTAGTGGACTAGGTGTAATCCATAAAGGGATTCAAACGGAAGGGGAGAGAAGCAGGCTTTTGTTTGAAGACTTTGAAGGTCAGCGTTTGTTGCTTGTGGCGGACGAACGGACCGACAACAGTGGAAAACCATGGCTGCACAGCCCTGTACCGGAACAGTATGGCATTTATGGACTGGGCCCTATGGAAATAACCGTTTCCGATCGAACCGTCACTGCGAACGTGCTTACAGATATCTTTGGCTTCCGATTAGAACGTGAAGTAAGCAAGAGCACTTCACTCTATGTCACAGGCGCAGGTGGAGCAGGAGCAGAAATCTATTTAAAAGAAGACACAGAATCACATAAAGAACGCCCTGGTCGGGGGAGTGTCCACCATGTTGCTTTCCGGGTCCGATCAAAAGAGGAACTTGGAAAATGGGAAAAATGGCTTTCTACGAACCGGGTAGCTCATTCAGGCATTGTCGAACGCTACTACTTCCAATCCATCTATACACGTGACCGGAATGGCATTTTATTCGAGCTAGCGACAGACGGTCCAGGATTTGAAGTAGACGAACCATATGAATCCCTTGGCCAACGCCTTGCACTTCCACCCTATTTAGAGGCGAAGCGTGGAGAAATAGAGGCGAATTTACGGCCGTTGTATGTAAAACGAGAGGAGTAGGAAAGAAATGACTGAGCACAAACATATTTTCCAACAAGCGAAACACAGCGCTGCTCCCACACTTGTGTTGCTTCACGGCACGGGAGGAAATGAGCGTGACCTATTGCCGATTGCCGAGATGATTGACGGGCGTGCCTCTGTTTTAGGGGTGCGTGGCAATGTAAGTGAAAATGGGATGCCTCGGTTTTTTAAGCGCTTGGCTGAAGGCGTGTTTGACAAGGAAGATTTACAAAAGCGGACGAGTGAATTGTATGCCTTTCTTGATCAAGCCGCAGAAATGTACGGTTTTGACCGTGACAATGTCATTGTAGTCGGCTATTCAAATGGGGCAAATATTGCCGCTAATTTAATGTACGAATACAGCAACCCGTTTAAAGGGGCTATTTTGTTCCACGCGATGGTGCCTCAAGAAAAAGAGGCGTTGCCTTCCTTGCAGAATACGGCTGTATTTCTAGGGGCAGGCAAGCATGACCCTCTCATACCTGCACCGCTGACAGAACAATTGCTAGCGGATTTGCAAACTGCCGGCGCTGCCTCCGATGTTCATTGGACAGAAGGAGGACACGAGCTGACTGTTGAAGAAATCCATGCAGCAAAAACATGGTACAAGCGAATGTTTCCAGAATAAACGGCAGGTTGCTCTGCCGTTTTTTTTGATAATCTTTTTCTAGACAAACATGTGTGAACCCGCTAGAATGCAAAAAAGATGGGCGAGAAAAGGGAGGTCGATTGAAATTGACTACAAATAAAGGAAAATACCCTACAAGCTCCTACATTTTTGCAGGGATTGCTCTTGTAGCCATTATCATTGTCGCCATATGGAGCGATATTTGGTACAAGATTGTCGTGTTGGCAAGCCTAGTTGCCCTTATGTATGTGTTCGTTGCAAAAACGAAAAAAATTGAGCGAGAACTGGAAGAAATGAAAAGAAAGCAAGCTTCATCAGCAGAGCTTGCCCGACAGGAACAAACGGAGTTTGAGAAAACAAAAGAACATGATTTAAGAGCACTGGAAGAAAAAGAATTCCAACTGCAAAAATTAGACCTTGACCGGACGCGGCTATTTGAAGAGCTGTTGAATAAAGCGGAGCTGGAAGAAGCTGAGAAATCAACGATGCGCGAACGCCTTCAGCAAGCCGATAGTGAAACTTCGCGAATCCGCCAAGAATGGCTGACAGCTTCGAGCCGGCTGATGACGTTAATGCGTGGCACAAAACGTTTTTTTGTCCGTGAATCGCCGATGAAAGAAATTGCCGCTTCCATCGATCAGGACGTATTGGAAACAGGGTCATTTACAGCATTGAATGAAGAAATTCAGCGCTTGATTCCACGTCTTTCTAAAGAGAGTGCCGAAGCATTAGCGAAATCAGACTTTATTGATGAAGACAACCAGTTGACGCGTTCTGGCTATAAAGCATTGTTGCAGGCGAGTGAAGACAAGCAAACGTAACGACTTTTGCCTGCAGCCTCATTTAATTTGTGGATTGTTGCGGCGGCTAGCTTTTGCTCCTAAGTCTATGACTTCAATTGTTAGCTCATAATCAAAAGAAGCATTGGCAAAATAAACATCATCCCAATCGTCGCGAATTTGTTGCCATAATTTTGGATAAGCGAGTTGCGCTTCCAAATAGAGCCGCGCTGCGTCCGCTTTGTATTCCTTTTGCAACCGCTCCATCATGTTTGACGCTCCGTCTTCGACCGTCTTTTTCACTGCGGCCATGCATGTTTGCAAGTAATCATCGGAAAAACTTTCATCCCGTGTGTCCCAGTTTTCGGAGATTCGGCCGGAAAAATGCTGGTGAATATGGAAATGAAAGTGGCCGTTTTGATACGTTGGCTCGATGTCAGGGACCTCGACCTCAAGAATTTCAAATGTGAGCGGATCGCCATTACATTCAGAAACGATGATGCCGCCTTCTAGTTCCCCTGAAAGCCAGTTAAGGCGGATGTTGTCTTGCTCGTTTAACAACGGTTTAAGTAGTTTGCCCTTTTTAAAGATACCAGAACCGCTTAATGAGGCACTGCCGTTATCACTGACGACCATTTGCATAGGAAACGTCAAATCCTCCTGCAAGTCCGATGAAACAGAGCTTAACGTAGATTCTTTTAAAATCGCAGTCGAGTGTGTGCGGTTTCCAAACAGCTCGGCAATAAAACGTGCGGGGATCGTCGATTCATCGGGAGCAACTAGTACATCTTTTGTCGGCTCATTCGTAAGGAGCACAAGGGAGCTGCGGCGAACATGATCGTCGCGAATCATTTGGTTAATCAAACTCTCTAACGTGCGTTTGCCTCGTAAAACGCCCTCATTAAAAACGGCAATAGACTGATGTTGGCTGAACACCGGGAATTCCAACGTTGTAACATCACGGATTGCAGCGTGAAAGGTCGGGCCTTCACCAGTGACGTTGTTATAGCCGGACGAACCACCTTGTTCAGCGGGGGGCACGATCACTTGGTTCGTAACCGAAATAAGCCCTTCTTCTGTCACATCAACGCCAATGCCAAGGTTTAACGTCACGTCTTCCATATTTCGGCTATCCCAACAACCTGACAATAATAGTATAACCGCAACACTTGCTAAAAACAGGCGTTTCATCGGACCACCTTCCTTTTGATCGAGTAAATAAGAAAGTATACAAACGGAAGCAACAACACCACTTCGAATCCATAAAAACTCATCAGACGCAGTATTCTTATATCTAATGTGTGTTGAAAACATAAGCAGACGACCATGCTAATGACAACGGCAACCGCCATTCCAGAGAAAGACTTTTTTAACTTTGTGTATTTGCGAAGGGAATACCCTGACAAAAAGCTATAAATGACGCTCGTGGAGAAAAACTGCATGATCCATGCGCTTAGCAAAAATCCTTCCATTCTTTCAATGAAAATCCCCTCTGTTTCAAACGACTGGATAAACGAAATCGTTGGCCAAACAAGCGTTTTGACTTCCCGTTCCCCTAAATTTAAAACAACGATCAAATAAGTAATAATGTAAATGACTGAGAGGAGCACAAGTGTGCTGAGGACAGAAAGGCTTATTTTTGCTTTTTTGTTGACAAAAGGAAGAAGGAAATAAACGATTTCAATTCCTGCAAAAGGGAAAAAGACACCATTCGGATTAAATAGGACATTGGTAACCCCGTTTGTGAAGGGCGGATTCATGTGGCCAATGTCCATTTCTTTAATGCTAAACAATAAAATCGTCCCTGCCACTAAAAGGGTGAGTGGAAAGATAATCGATGAGACGCGCAAAATCGTTTGCAAGTTTCCGCTTAGCAAGTAGGCAATTAATAAAAAAATGAGCACTTTTATTAAGGAAGTCGGCGTCGATGGTAGCAAATAAAAACGGATCATTTCCGCCATAGCGGCAATTTGATAACTTGAAGACAACCAAAAGTAAACATTGATTAAAAAAAGAAGCAATGTGCCGCCGATTTTGCCGAAACTCATATACCCGTAAGTGTAGAGGTCAGTCGCATGGTGACGGCCCATGAAGTAGAGCGCTAAGCAAGTGAGAATGAATGTATAAAGCGCTCCAGCCACAATCGTTAGCCAGCCGTCCGTTGAATTTGCCGTTACCGTCAACACGCGGGGCAAAATCAAAAATTCTACACCGAGCAATGTGGTTGCTGTTAAGACGGTTAACTGTATAGTCGATAGCGTCTGTTTGGGAATCATGGCTAAGCTCCGCTCCCTTTTGGCTTTCTAAGCGTTCTCTTTTTCGATACCAACAAGAAAATTTTTTTCCATTTTTGGTTATAAAAAAAGAACTTGCCTGATAAATAAGGCTGTTTAAAGCTTGTTAGTTTCGACAAATGGATTAACACGAACAAAAAGAAGAGCATCACGCCAACGAGCCCTATAACCGAAGAAATAATAATCGCTCCAAAACGAAGGAGGCGAAACGACAGACCAAAGCTGTAGCTTGGTACGGTAAAGGAAGTAATGGTTGTAATCGAGACAATAATGACCATGAGTGAGCTGACAATATTGGCGTCTACTGCCGCTTGGCCGATGATAACGCCGCCGACTAGGCCAATCGTTTGCCCAAGGGGCGTTGGCAAGCGTATCCCCGCTTCGCGCAGCAATTCAATCGTCACTTCCATAATTAACACTTCTAAAATAGGTGGGAACGGAATGTCTTCCCTGGTGGCGATGATCGTCATAGCCACGTCTGTCGGCAAAAGCCCATGGTGGAACGAAACAAATGAAATGTAAAGCGATGATAGAAACACGGTTATAAACAACGACATATAACGCAGGGAACGGAGAAAGCCGCTGGCAATCCAACGTTCATAATAGTCATCTGGAGACTGCAACAACATATCGAACGTGGTCGGCAAAATCAAGGCGAACGGCGAATTAGCGACAAAAAGAACAAGGCGGCCATCGTTTAAGGCAGCGGTAACCCGGTCTGGGCGCTCTGTACTCTGTACTTGTGGAAAAGGAGAAAAAGGTGCATCTTCGATCAACTCTTCAATCATGCCTGAATCTTGAATCTCGGTTGTTTTAATCTTATGGAGGCGATCGGTAATGTCAGCGATAATTCCTTCATCGGCAAGCCCTTTGATATAAAGGAGCGACAATGTTTTGATGCTTTCATTTTCTTTGATTTGGTGCTCTTCTACTTTTAAATTTTTACTGTTCACCATTTGCCTTGTTAGGCCGATATTATCGTCTAAGTCTTCTATGTAAGCGAGTTTCGGGCCACGGACAACTTTTTCAGTGGTCGGTTCAGCAAAACTTCTCTTTTTCGGCGCGTGCGTACGGAGAATAAAGGCAATCGATAAGTGTTCGGCTACTACAACTGTATTGCCTTCAAAAATGGCCATGACCATTTCATCTAGAAAAAGGGTGGTTTTGCTTAATGTTGGTGCAAGCAAAGAACATAAAGCAGCGTCAAAACGTTCGGAACCACTCATTTTCTCAATATTTAAGCCGACTTCTGCAATGACTTTCCAACTTATTTGCGATCCAAGGAAGAATAAGCAACATTTTTGCCCATAACCAGGAATGGTGATCTCTTTGCTAACAAAATCGCCTTGCTCTTGGAAGGCGGCCTGGATGTTGTTTTTGATATCGTCGTATGAAATGCCTATATAATCTGTTGCCACAACCAGAGCCTCCTTCTTTTATTGTTAGTGTGCAATAATTAGCTGCGCTTATGCATGAAAAAACCCGCCTCCAGCAGGCGGGTTTTTAAACTGTAGCCAAACGCTCTTAATCTTCGTTGTTCGACTGGGCGAACAGTGTGAGCGTTGCTTAGTAACTTTGTTCAAGTTTCTCGATGAGACGTCCAACGTAGGCAACTGCATCGCGGATTGTTTCTTTATTTTCCATGTCGACTCCGGCCATTTTAAATAAATCCAATGGTTTTTTGGTTCCACCTGCCTTGAGCATGTCTAGCCAGCGGTCAATCGCTGCCTGGCCGTTTTTTTCATAAAGGGAGTACGCTTTTGTCGCTGCCGTTAAGCCAGCAGAATACGTGTACGGATAGAGGCCCTTGTAGTAATGAGGCTGCCTCATCCATGTCCGGCCAGCACGCTCGTCAATGTGAACGGCATCGCCCCAGAAACCGGCAATGACTTCCTGCTTGGTTTGTCGAAGCAAAACAGCGGTCAGAGGCACGCCTTCTTCAGCATAGCGATAGACACGATGTTGGAAAACCCCTTCGAGCAGGTGTGTAACAAAGTTATGATAATACGTTCCAATAAATTGCAACAGCACCCAACGTTTCATACGAGGATCGTCTGTCTGTTTAAGCAAGTGGTTCCCTAAAAACAATTCGTTGATCGTTGACGGCGCTTCAATGCAATACATCGATGGGCGAGTCGCACTGAGAGGCTGATGGGCATTGGCAAGATAAAAATGACCTGCATGCCCTAATTCGTGAGCAAGAATAAACCCGCCGCGCATCGTATTTTTCCAAGTCAGTAAAATGTAAGGGTGTGCCCCATATGGGCTAGAACAGAAAGCGCCTGTTGCTTTGCCAATATTGTCGGCACGGTCAACCCAGCGGTCCGTCTTTGCCGTTTGCAACATGTCCACATAGTCGTCGCCAAATACGCGAAGTGCGTCAATGATAGTTGCAAATGCGTTGTCATAGGTCGTTTCTGGTTCAAACTCTGGGTCAAGTGGTGCTTTTAAATCTTCAAAACGAAGCTCAGAAAGGCCAAGGACATCTTTTTTTAGCGTCGCGTAACGGCGCATATGAGGAGCAAGTTCTTCATAAATCGTGTCCAACTGGTTATGGTACATCGTTTCGTTGACGTCCTGATCGTGGAGAAGCATGGCTTCGGCCGACTTAAACCCTCTGAGGCGAGCGATTGTGACATTCTTTGATACCTCGGTTGCAAACAATTTCGCGTACGTATGTTCATATGTTTTTAACGTGTCGTCGAAAACGTGAAACGCATTTCTCCGTTCTTCTGTATTTGGCGAAAGCTCATACTGGTCTTCAAAACGGGCGAATGAAAGGGGCTTATCCTGGCCGTTTGCCCCTTTAAAAGCAGGAAACGACATATCAGCAGCTTTGCTTTGTGAATACGTGCTGTATGGCGCTGACAGAACGGGCGACAGAGCGGCAAGGGCTTCTTCCGTTTCAGCAGAAAGGGTATAGGGCTGCTTTGCTAACAGCTTGTCCAAATAGACGCTAAACCGTTCGAGCTCAGGAAGGGACTTGCGGAATTGCTCGATTAATCCAGTCGGCAATGCGATAATATCAGCTTCCAGCTTTGCTAATTTAGCTTGGATGAGTGCTTGTGTTTCTTCAACTCGGCTTGCATTTGCTTGAGCGATCTCATCAGCTCCATTTCCTGCTAAAGAAAGAGAAGCATGTGTTATTACCAGAACCGCTTTTTCCAATAGCGCTTCTCTTGCTTGGAGACCGTTTAGCAAATGTTCAGGGCGCTCCCCAAGTTTCTCACCAACAGGAAGCTTAGCGCTTTGTTCTTTTACGTCGGCAAGTGCTGCTTTCCATGCTTCATCATTAGGGAACAGGGCCGTTAAATCCCACGTTTCCTCTACAGGGACATCTTGACGTTTTGTTAAGTCCATAATAGCCTCCTATGTTTCGTTAATCGAAATATGTTTTCATTATACATGAATGCCTGTCCTTTGCCAGCCATCTTTCAGAATTTTTTTATGAGTGGTTACGTGTAGCCAAGAGAACAACCATTCGCTAAAATGGGGATAGACAATAAATGAGGTGGTTCCATGTTTAAACGGCGTTTGCCACAGCTTATGAACCAGTTAAAGAAAGATGAAAATGTATCTTACTGGAAAGAAATTGCTCCGCTAGAAGCGAAGACAGTGCCTTTTCCAGCAGAATTGGATTTTAACATTTGCCAGGCCTTGCGAAAAAAAGGGATTGGTGAACTGTATACACATCAAGCAGAAGCCTTTCAAAAGGCATTAGCCAACAAGCATTTTGTTGCTGTTACCCCGACAGCGTCTGGGAAATCACTGTGCTACAATTTGCCTGTTCTACATACGATCGCTTCTTCTCCACATAGCCGGGCGCTGTACCTATTTCCGACAAAGGCGCTTGCACAAGACCAAATGAGCGATTTGCATGGCATGATTGCCGATATAGGGATGGATATTAAATGCCATACATACGATGGCGACACAGCTCCGCAAATTCGTACGTCGATTCGCAAAGCAGGCCATATCGTCCTAACAAACCCCGATATGCTTCATGCGGCAATTTTGCCCCATCATACAAAGTGGGTATCGTTTTTTGAGCACTTGCGCTATATTGTCATTGATGAACTTCATACGTACCGGGGTGTTTTTGGCAGCCATGTCGCCAATGTCATCGCTCGGCTTAAGCGGATTTGTGCATATTACGGCGCTAACCCTCAATTTATATGCACTTCAGCGACGATTGCGAATCCGAAAGAGCTGGCCCAAGAGTTAACTGGGTCAACGTTTGACTTAATTGATGACAATGGGGCACCACGTGGAAAAAAACACTTCCTGTTTTACAATCCGCCGTTAGTGAATGAGCCTTTGCAAATTCGGCAAAGCGCTGTGGCCAAAGTGAATGAGCTGGCGGGAATGTTTTTAAAAGAAGGAATCCAAACGATTGTGTTTGCGAAAAGTAGAGTGCGTGTTGAACTGATTTTAAGCAGGCTCCAAGAATTGACGAAACGGACATTTAACCGATCAGCAATCAGAGGCTACCGTGGCGGCTATTTGCCGAGACAACGCCGTGAAATTGAAAGAGGGCTCCGTTCAGGAGAGATTAAAGGAGTCGTATCCACCAATGCGTTGGAGCTTGGCGTTGACATTGGCCAACTGGAAGTTTGCATCATGACTGGCTATCCTGGTAGCATTGCCAGCTCTTGGCAGCAGGCAGGTCGTGCTGGACGGAGGCAAAAAGAGTCGTGTGTAATTATGGTTGCCGCCTCTACACCACTCGACCAATATATGATAAAAAATCCACACTATTTTTTTGAACGGCCGCCAGAAACAGCAAGGTTAAACCCTCATAATCTTGTTATTTTTATCGACCATTTAAAATGTGCCGCCTACGAGCTGCCGTTTTCAACGGGAGACGTCTTTGGTGGTGAGGTCGTTGATGACTATTTAGATTACTTAACAGAGCAGCATGTACTCCATGCCAACAACGGCAAATGGCATTGGATGAGCGACGCTTTTCCAGCCCATGGGATTAGTTTACGCTCAGCTTCACAAGAAAACGTCGTCATTATTGATCAATCAGATGTCACCAATCATCGCGTTATTGGCGAAATGGACCGCTTTAGCGCAATGACGCTCTTGCATGAGGAAGCGATTTATTTACATGAAGGCGTTCAATATCAAGTTGAACAATTAGATTGGGATGAAAAAAAAGCGTTTGTCCGTGAAGTGAGCGTTGAATATTTTACAGACGCGAATCTGGCTGTATCTCTTCGCGTGCTTGAAGAAGACGAGAGCCGGGAAGAGGGTGATGTCCAGCTTTCATTTGGCGATGTTAGCGTGACAGGCAAAGCAACGATTTTTAAAAAGCTGCGCATTAGCACGTTGGAAAATATCGGTTCAGGGCCGATTCATTTACCAGAAGAAGAGTTGCACACGAATGGGATGTGGTTGTCGTTTAAATCCAAGTTAGTAGAGGCAATCGGCGAAAGCGACTTTGACGAAGCACTAGTAGCTTTGGCTCATTTGCTTCATCACGTTGCGCCTGTGCGTATTATGTGTGACCGTGGCGATATTCATGTTGTGCCACAACGGAAGGCGACCCATTCCGGTTTGCCGACGATATTTTTATACGATTCTTACCCAGGAGGAATCGGGCTTGCCAAGGAAGTATATGAGCGGACAAGTGTCATTTTAAACGATGTCGCGGCACTCCTCGACTCATGCCAGTGCGAATCAGGCTGTCCGTCTTGTGTCGGCAGCGCCTCTTCAGCAAAAAACATAAAAGTTCTCGTCAAAATGCTTGTTCAGCAATTGCAAAAAGGGAGTATGACTGTATAATTTCACATACCGTATTAGATGAAAGGAGGGGGCTATGTCGATCAAGGCGAAATTAAAACGGTTTGAATCGCATATGTCGACCACCGAAAAAGAGAAGGGATCGGTTACTAACAACAACGAACATGGAAGTTGGGAACAATTGAATACTGAGGCTTGCTGGTTTGACGGTATGGTTTGTTATATTCGGACGACTCGTTTTTCTTTGCAAGAAAAACATGGCCCCAAAACATTTGCTGAAATGAAAGCAGCCATTGATCGTTGGGATACGAGTGCTTTAGCCCATCCTTTGTCAAAGAAGGGCATTCCTACTGAAAAACTGTTGTTTTTTGATACGGAAACGACTGGCTTAAGCAGTGGGGCAGGCACGCAAATGTTTTTGCTTGGGTTTGCTTCTTTTACGGAAAAAGAAGTAGAGGTTAAACAGTATTTGCTGTCTGCACCTGATGCTGAGGTGGCTTTGTACCACTTTTTTCTCGCCGATGCCAAAAAGCTTGACCATCTTGTCACTTTTAACGGCAAGGCATTTGATTGGCCAAGGTTAAAAACACGCCATTCTTACTTGCGGGAAGCTGTACCAGCATTGCCGAAGTTCGGTCACTTCGACTTGCTCCACGGTTCACGCAGGCTGTGGAAAAACGAGCTTCCTTCGTGCAACTTGAGTACGCTTGAAGCAGAGAAGCTTGGCATCAAGCGTACAGCGGATACACCGTCCTACCTAGTGCCAATGCTTTATTTTGACTTTGTCAGGGAAGGGAACCCGGCATTCATGGAGTCTGTGTTTGCCCACCATGAAGCAGATATGCTGTCTTTAATTGCTTTGTATGCCAAGTTAAGCGACTTGATTTTAGATGCAAAGGGGCATGCGAGTGACGCGGAACGCTACCAAATTGCTAGATGGCATGAAGCAGCCGGCCAGCAACAAGCTGCGTTTTCTTTATATGAAAGCTTATTGGATAGCAAAGACTTTCCCCTTTTAGCCAGGCGCCACCTTGGCGACTTATTGAAAAAACAACGGCGCTACGCAGAAGCGGCAGAGCAGTTCCATGCCTGTGTGCGGCAAGGGTTTGCCAGCTACCATTGTTGGACGGAGCTGTCCCTTATTTATGAGCATTATTTAAAAGAAAGGGACAAAGCGGAAATCTACGCTTATCGGGCATTACAGTCTTCCTCCTCTAACAAGGAAAGGGAAGCTGCTTTAAAGCGGGCAACGCGTATAAGCGGGAAATTAAAACGATAAGCATTTCCCGGGGAAGCGCAATAGTCGACGGTTTTCGCTGTGAAATGCGCAACTATGCGACGTTTTTTGACTTCGATTTGCCAAACGCCGATGGCTCGAGGGCGTAAAAATAGGTAATCGAACTAGTACACCTGCTGATAGTCTGACATAAGGTATTAGTGACTCTAATATTAAAAGGAGGAACTTACTTTATGTTTCATAAACGTCCACCGCATTGCTGCCCGCCGCCAAGGCCAGTATGCAAACCAAACGTAAAGCCTGCCGCAGACTGTGGGTGTGAGGCGCCAAATTTGCCGAATATGACGTTGCCAACGCAAACGCATGAGCTTCCAGCAGTTGTTCATCCGACGAAGCACAATGTTGTTGAAAGCACCAACGAATACATTGTGCCAGAAATCCATCCAACCCATACGACACATGTCAATAACCATGTGTACAAACACATTCATAAATTCCCGCATAGCGAAAGCGTGAAAGAGAATGTGCAAAATTTGCAGTTCTGCGAGAAGCCGCAAGCGACGATGCCAGCAAACGTTATGCCGTCAAATGTAAAGCCAAGTAATGTGATGCCGAGCAATGTGATGCCAACAAATACAAAGCCGGCAAGCACAAAACCAACCGCAAAAACAAAATCAGATATGAAGCCTAGTGGCATGATGCCATTTAATGGCTACGAGTACTAAGGTTAATACGTTGGGCGGGCGCGAGCCTGCCTTACGTATTGAATAAGGAGGGACGAGCTATCCATTCATTGCTTGTAACAGGCTATAAAGCCCATGAATTGGGGATTTTTCAGGAACGTCATCAGGGGGTCCACTATTTAAAAAAAACGATTGAAAACCGGTTGCGCCCTTTTATCGAAGAAGGAACAGAGTGGATCATTACGAGCGGCCAACTTGGCGTTGAACAATGGGCGGCAGATGTGGTCTCCTCTCTAAAGAAGACCGCCTATCCACACTTGAAACTGGCGATATTGCCTCCTTTTGAAGGGCAAGAGGCAAATTGGTCCCAGGCAGCGCAAGAGCGCTATGCGGCAAGGCTAGCAACGGCTGATTTTGTAGAGTGCATCTCGAAGCGCCCTTATGAGCATGTTGGCCAACTTAGGCAAAAAAATGATTTTTTAGTTCAACGGACGGACGGTCTGCTTGTCCTTTATGATGAAGAAAAGCAAGGTTCGCCATTATACTATATTGCTAGCGCCAAAGCTCAGCGGAAGCCGATTTTTTACATCTCGCCTGAAGAGGTCGAGGAAACGGTGCGCCAAGACCAATACGACGACTTTCTTTAAAACCGTTGTAAAAGTTTGTGAATTACCTCGGTTTAAATTGACTTTAGCGGCGAGTTTTGAAAAAATAGATAGTAACGTGGAATAGGACATGAGGTGATCTGAGATGAGCCAAATAGAGATTAGGCTTACAGCAAAAGAAATCTTAGATAAAGATTTTAAACAAAGCATGAGAGGGTACAACCAAGACGAAGTCGATAAATTTCTCGATACCGTCATTCAAGATTATGAAGCATTCCAAAAAAAAATTGAGCAGCTTGAACGAGAAAATGAACTGTTAAAACAAGATTTAAAAAAGCAGACAGAACGCCCGCAACGGAGCCAAACCGTTACGTCGCCTTCGGCTGGCAGCACCAATTATGACATTTTGCAACGCCTTTCCAACTTGGAGAAAAAAGTGTTTGGCAGCAAGATGTACGAGTAATGATCCATGTATACACGGACGGCGCCAGTGCTGGCAATCCAGGTCCGTCTGGAGCTGGGCTTGTTTTTTTAAAAGACGGCGCTGCACAAGAATTTCGTTTTCACCTTGGTGACAAAACGAACCATGAAGCTGAATTTGCCGCAGTTGATATTGCCCTAGATATATGCCTCCAAAAGGAATGGCAACAAGTGTCGGTACGAACGGATTCAAAGCTTGTCAGTGACAGCATTGAAAAGCGCCATGTAAAAACAGAAGCATATGCCGGCTATCTTTGTTCCATTTTGGATAAAATTGTACAACTGGAGCTTTTTTTTATTATGTGGGTGCCGAGTAAACAAAACAAAAAAGCGGATGAGCTTGCACGTTTGGCCATACGTGAACCAAAGCGGTTATTTCAATAGTGATTGCCAAGTTGGCGCAAATGTGTTAAAATGAACAGGTCGCTTATGACAGACACATGTCCTCAGACAACCGCTGCGTATTTTATGCGTAGAGGAAAGTCCATGCTCGCACCGGCTGAGAGGCCGGTAGTGTTCGTGCCTAGCCAATCCATAAGCTAGGGCAGCTGCCATGCAGCTGACGGCAGGAGAGATGCCTACGTCCAAATGGATAAGGCATGCACTCCTTGAAAGTGCCACAGTGACGTAGTCTGCTTGGAAACGGGCAGAGTGGAACGCGGTAAACCCCTCGAGCGAGAAACCCAAACAATGGTAGGGGCATTTTTCAGTCTGAAAATGAACGGAACTGAAAAAACGAAGCAATTCGTAGATAGATGGTTGTCGCCGGAGTACGAGGCTCATCACCGTTTGTAGTACAAAGGTACAGAACATGGCTTATCGATGGCATGGAGATGATCGTTATAAGCGAGCCAAAACCCTTTACAAGGGTTTTTTTTAATGGAATCTGTTAGAATAAACGGGGAACACTGTTTGGCAGGAGGGAAGAAAAATGGACAACCAAGCAAAAACGATGTATCTCATAGGCGTTGTGCTTTTCCTGTTAACTGGAATTGGCTTTGCGATTCAAGGTGATTTACTTGCAGGTGGGATATTCCTTGTCTTGTTTTTTGCGTTATACATGCTGATTGTCTTTTTGTACCACCGCTCCTTACGTACGCAAAAGCTTGCGACATTTTTAATGTTTGCTTTCGGCGTCATCGCTATTGCAGGAGCTGTTTTTGCTTATACGCAAGGCGGCTATTTATGGCATTAGCGCCAGTGAAGATAAGAGAAAGGGGCATGAACGATGAAAAAAGTGACGCTCATTGCCACAACCACAATGGGGCTGGAAGCAATTGCCGCAAGGGAAATACGCCAGCTCGGCTATGAAAACGTAACAGTTGAAAACGGCCGTGTGTTGTTTGAAGCAGCAGTTGAAGCGATTCCGAGGGCAAATTTATGGTTGCGCACAGCCGATCGGATCAAAGTCCGCATTGGCGAATTTAAAGCCATGACATTTGATGAATTATTTGAGAAAACAAAGGCGCTCCCGTGGGCGGATTTGTTGCCGCCTCATGCGGAATTTCCTGTTATTGGGCGCTCTGTCAAATCGAAGCTATTTAGTGTTTCAGATTGCCAAGCGATTGTAAAGAAAGCAGTCGTCGAAAACTTAAAAAAACGCTATAAACGTAGCTGGTTTGATGAAAATGGGCCGCTATACCGAATAGAAGTGGCGCTATTAAAAGATGTAGCTACATTAACATTAGATGCAAGCGGAACTGGTTTGCATAAGCGGGGATACCGTGCTTTACATAATCAGGCGCCGTTAAAAGAGACGCTTGCTGCGGCGATGGTCCAATTAACGACATGGACGAAAGATCGCCCTTTTGCAGATCCTTTTTGCGGTTCGGGCACGCTTGCGATCGAAGCGGCTATGATCGGCCAGAACATTGCACCAGGGTTTAATCGTGATTTCGTATCTGAGGAGTGGCACTGGATTGGTGAAGAGCGGTGGAGACGAGCGCGCGAAGAAGTTGAGGATTTAGCTAATTATGACCAGCCTCTTGATATAATCGGATCTGATATTGACCACCGTGCAGTCGAACTGGCAAAGGGGAATGCAATGGAAGCTGGGTTAGGCGATGTCATCCAATTTAAACAAATGCAAATGAAAGATTTTCGCCATAAGCGCCCGTACGGGATTTTAGTTGGCAATCCCCCCTATGGTGAACGGTTAGGAGAGCAACAAGAGGTCGAGCATTTGTATAAAGAAATGGGACAAGTCATGGCTTTACATGATACGTGGTCTGTTTATGTTTTGACTTCTCATGAGGAGTTTGAACAGCTATATGGCAAAAAAGCAAACAAAAAACGCAAACTTTACAACGGCAACATTAAGACAGACTTCTATCAATTTTTTGGGCCACGCCCACCCAAAAACGACTAGCTTTAATAAAAGCCCGCTTACGAGCGGGCTTTTCGAAACGAAAACTTATCAGGGAGGAACAAGATGAAGATAGGAACGATTGGCACTGGTTCGATTGTAGATTTATTTTTATCCGCTTTAAAAGACATAGACGGCGCTGAATGTGTTGCCATGTACTCCCGTAAAAAAGAAACGGCGAAGCCATTAGCTGAGAAACACAAGATAACGACGATTTACACTGATTTAGTAAACATGTTTGCTGATCCAGCAATCGACTTTATTTACGTAGCTTCGCCGAACAGTTTCCATTTTAGCCATACGTATCAGGCATTACAAAGTGGAAAACACGTCATCTGTGAAAAGCCATTTACGTCGACCGTGAGAGAATCAGAACAAGTGATGGAACTTGCTCGTGAAAAGCAGTTAATGGTGTTTGAAGCAATTACGACGATTCATTTGCCAAATTTTCAACTCATTAAAGAACAGATTGGCAAATTAGGCCAGCTCAAACTCATTCAATGTAATTATAGTCAATATTCTAGCCGCTATGATCGGTTAAAGGCTGGTGAAACTCCAAATGTGTTCAATCCACAATTTTCTGGTGGTGCATTAGCCGATATCAATATTTACAATCTTCATTTTGTCCTTCATTTATTTGGAGCGCCTGAGTCCGTTACCTACACAGCAAACAAACATCCAAATGGAATCGACACTTCAGGAGTAGTCGTATTAAAATACCGTGATTTGGTTGCCGAGTGTGTAGGCGCTAAAGATACAAGAAGCAAAAATTTCGTTTTGATTCAAGGAGAAAAAGGCTACATTCATGTAGAAAATGGTGCAAATGGATGTCGCAATGTGAGCGTGCATTTAGAAGATCAAGAAATCAATTTGAATGAACAAACGAGCAGTAACCTGATGTATTATGAACTTCTTGCATTTAAAGACATCTTTGACAAACAGCACTATGACCGTTGCGAGGAATTACTGAAACATTCTTATGCTGTTATGCAAGTATTTGAAAAAGCAAGACAGTCAGCAAATATTGTATTTGCGGCTGATCATGAAGCATAATGAATGATTTGGAAAAGAAATAGAGTGAGATGAACGAAAAGTTTCCTTAGGGAAACTTTTTTGTTTACAACAAAAACATTGTTCGCTATAATACCATTATCTCCCTTCTTTCTGGTAGTAGGGTGAGCCATGATTGGAGCTGACTTTAGACAGCTCCTTTTTTAGATTAAAGGGGAGGAAGCAGCAACAGGCATTTAGAGAGGATGCTCACAAAAAAAGACTTGACAATGAGAATGATATTCATTATCATTTGATTTGTAAGATCCCCCTTATCCCTTTTCAACATTTTTCTTTGACCTTTGCCAGTGTGGCAAAGGTTTTTTTGCTTGCAGGATCCATTTTCTTAATCAAAGTAGGAACAAAAAAGCAAGAAAAATCGACATTTTTCTTGCTTTTTTGCTACAATGAAATGAAACAGTATCAATAAATAAACGGAGGCTTGTTTTTATGGATAGCAGAATTGAAATCACATACGACGTGTTTGAGGCAATGTGGCTGATTACGCTAATTGATGAAGCTGGGCAGCGGGTAGGCAAGCCTGAGTATTACAAGAAAAAGGAAAAAGCGTTGCAACAAATTCCTTCTTTAAAAAAAGAGTATCCTGATATTCCAATCCGAGTATACAGTAAGAGCGATTTTTTAGTTGCAGTTTATTAAATCAACAAGCTGTATCCAAAGACCAGATACGATTTTTGCGCTTTAATCTGTAATGCCGCTTCCGATCACGGTTAGATCGACGTTGACATCAATATCAAGAGATGGGTAGGTGTCATGCCATTGTTCCATATTCAAATGGCGGATTTTGCTTCTGGCCACGTCGCCAAGGCCAATCGGGTCGATGCCGTGCTGTTGGAACCTGTTGACTAGTGTTCGCATTTGCTCTTCGAACTGTTGAATACCGAGCTCTTTTATTTTAGCGAGGTCTTTGGCACTCATGCTTAAGTCGCCACTTTCACTAACAACGCCTTTTATGTAGACGAGAATAGAAGCATGTAAGCCGTTATCGTCTTTGGTAATCGTGTAGTGAGGTGTTGCTTGGACATTCTCAAGGTTTGCAAACGAATCGCTGTTAATTTGAACTTGGTAAAACCCACCGCGGAACGGTTCTGAAAGCAACTTAAAAAAGGAAGCTTCACGGACATTCAGCTTATCGATATAACGGTCCTTTTTAAACAATGCCAGGCCTGTTACACGAGCGTGATCACCATTGCCTTTAATGATGGGCAAAAACATATCAGTGCCTTCTGCGTAATATTGGTATAAGGCGGTATGCAGTGTGACACGTGGGTAAATTTCCCGTTCACTCTGTTCAAGTAATTCATTTAAATATTGATAAACAGTCGTGTCCAAATGGTAATTTTCGGAAAGTAAGTCGAGTGTTTTTCCTTCAACAATTGCCGGGCGGAGATTGCGTCCGATCATTGAATCCCGTTGGTGGACATTTAAAAAATAAAAAATGCCGTCTTCTGCAAGGCGATCTTGAAACAACATGAGCCCAATCCGGCCGACAACCATGTATTTGGAAGACTCTGTTTGCATTTTTTTGCGTGTGATCCGCGAAGTATTTCCGGTAGCAGTAAATACTTTCGTTTGCGGCAGCGTTTCCTCGCTAGGAAGGACGATGAGTGAACTGGCTACGCTCCTGAATTCGTTTTTATTCACATAATCATAGCCAATTGCTTGAATGAGCTGAATGTCTTCAATCACTTTTGTACGAGGCGCGCATCCTACTAGCAGTAAAACGCAGCAAAAGGCAAGCAGCCATTTTTTCATCGTTTGCTCCCTCCTTTAACGACAGCAAGCTTTACTTTTTGGGCAATGTATAAGAACGGGATGTAAGTGATAATGGTCCAAAAGCCGATTGCGGCTGTCACATCATTTAATTGATTGACTTCTTTACGCCCTACGACGAAAAAGGAGCAAACAAACAGCAAGACAATTAGCAGACGTAATGCTGTGCGTTGCTTGATGGAGAAGGCTTGGTTTGCAATACGGCTCGCCGCCCAAAGCAGCAAGCAAATGGTAGGCAACACGACAAATAGCCAAATCGAAATACCAATGTACTCAAACCGTTCGATGACGGACAAATCGACGACTTTCCATAATGTAATCGTGGCCCAAATCGTTTGATTAAGTTGATTTTGATTAAAATAGATAGTCGTTAACACAATCGCAAACGTGTAGATAAGAGTGGTCGTAAAGACCGCAATATGGCTCCATTTTTGTGATGCAGGACCGTTTTTTAAAAATGGATAGGCAACCAATAAAACCTCAAACCCGAGCATATTAAGGGTCATTGCTTTGCTGCCGAGGAGAAGTGCCTGCGGTGAATGTTCAAACACAGGAAACAGATTGCTAACATTCGCATGTGTAAATGCAAAGTAATTCGCCAAAAGCAATGGGGCTGATAGAAATAGCCCAATCACACAAAGGCCGACAACGACACGCAATCCATTTGTTACATAAGAATAGGCAAGACAGACAAGTAGCAAAAACAACACCCATACATACACTTCGACAAACATCCACATTTGGATAATCTCAATATACGTACGAATAACCGTGTAAGCGAGCAAGGCAAAATAGCCGATAAAATAAAGGTTTAGCAAACCACCAACTGCTTTTCCAAACACGGCTTTGTGGATCGCAACAAGGTCTCCGTTTCCTCGCTTCAATATGCCGTATAGAAACCATACGAGCACATGGACAGTCATCCCTGCCAGCAATACAGATAACCAAGCGTCTTGGCCCGAAAACGTAGCGATAATTCGCTCAAAACCTAGGACGCCAACGCTGATCTGGGCGCCGACAACGATAAAAAAGCTGAAAAACGGCGAAAGCAGCCGACTTTCACTGGGGCCTTGAGTGTGTGTAGCTGGCATAATCGGGCACTCCTTTTTTTACTCCTCGATATCGCTCTTTTTTAGATGATTGCCATCGTGGCTGGAACTAAAGCGCTTGCGTTTCTTGGCTCGCACACTAATGGGGCGCTTTTTCTGTTTGTTAAACGGCAACCTAAAAAAGGAGTCTTTCAAATCGATTGCTCTTAACGGATAAATCGGCGCTAAATAAGGTTGTCCAAGAGAAGTTAAAACGAGTAGATGGCTTAGTATGAGGGCGAAACAAGCCGCTACCCCTAAAAAGCCAAGCCACTGGGCGGCAAGAATAAAAGGAAAACGAATCAAGCGGATCGTATTACCCATTTGGTAAATAGGTGTCGTAAAGGAAGCAAGCGCAGTCAATGCAACAATGATTAAGAGAATATTGCTTGTAAGTCCTGCTTCGACAGCGGCTGTTCCGATTACAATGCCGCCAACGATCCCAATCGTTTGCCCAATTTTATTCGGCAATCGCGCTCCTGCCTCTCGTAGCAACTCAATGACAACTTCAAGGATCAATGCCTCAAAAATAGGCGGAAAGGGAATCCCGCTCCGCGACGAAACGAGTGTGTGCAGCAGTTGTGTCGGAATCATTTCATAATGGTAGGTCATCACAGCCACATATAAGGCTGTCGACAAAATCGAAAACAATACAGCACATAGTCGGATAAGGCGAAAAGCAGATGCGAGCGGCCATGGCAAAAAATAATCTTCAAAAGCAGAAAAGAATTCAACAAACGAAGTTGGCCCGGTAAGTGCATGAGGCGAGCCATCAACAATTACGGCAACTTTTCCTTCGGCAAGCATCGCTGCAACCCGGTCGGGGCGTTCAGTATCAATCAGTTGTGGAAAAATCGAATTGGAGTTGTCTGAAATCAATTGCGCGATATAAGAACTATCGACAATTTCATCAAAGCCGATATCTTCAATGCGTTGTGTAACCGTTTGTACGACTTGACTGTTTGTAATGCCATCTATATGTAGAATCGCTACTTTTGTTTTACTTAAATGGCCAACAATCCTTTCGGTTATGACAAGGTCTGGAATCGGCAGACGCCTGCGCACTAAGTTTATATTTGTAGACAGCGGTTCAACAAACGCTTCTTTTGGTCCAACTACACTAAACTCAACTTCAGGTGGATTGATCGAACGAGTTTCAGCTTGCTCTGCTGGGACAAGCAACGCTTCTGTCGGCGCCTGTTGAAGACAGATAAGGACTTCTCCGCGCATTAAAGCTTGTTCAATTTTGGCTAAATGATGTTCAATTTTCGTTTTTTCTACTCTGATTGCTTCTTTTAAACCAACGAGCGTTTTAAGTTGCTTATTGGCAAGAGCCGGCAAAATCTCTTCATGGATGACTTTGGGTTTGACGATCGATGAAAAATAATAAATCTCAAAAGGATTGTCGTCCGCTTGTTTAAAGGAATGAAAATCATTTGATCGCCGACACAAGTCAAGGAGCTCTTCCAGCGTCTTCGCGCTTGAACGTGTTTGTTTACGGATTTTTCGTTCAAGACGGCCTTGTTTGCTTTGTTTAGGCATTGGCATCACTCCGAGATTGGCATGTCCATTAGTCTGTGTCGGGACGCCTCTTTTATGCATGAAAAGGAGAACGTGTGGAAAAAGGGCTGATAGTCGCGATATTTATGGCATGGACGTCGTTTAAATCGGTCGTAGCTTGGAAATGAGAGAAAACCATCGTCAGTAGCGATCAGGCGACATCCTGCTTTGTCGAAGGAGGCAAAACCGGAGAACGTCTCGTTAGGACCGCTCTGTTTCAAGAGCATGGGCGAGAGGTCCAACCATTTATATGACTGCATTGTCTCCCGGCATCGTTGAACAGGACTATTTTGCCAATAAAATTGTGGTTATGTTGGAACAGGACTCTGATATCGACAGAAGCTGGATACACCTGTACAGTGGATGGTCGCAGAAGAGATCAGATCTGGTGAAGTTGTGCTATTGAAAGAAATAAGGGCATGCGTAGGGAAAGACATTGACACCAGGGGCCGTATCACGGATTAGGTACATTGGATACAAATTATTTCAAGATCGCATTTCCCACTGTACATCGACTAATAAGAAGAGAGCTGAGACTTCATTTAACCTGTAGAAGTCTCACTTTTGTAATTTCATAAGATCCAATGGGGGGCGGTTTCTTTTAGCCAGTGAATTTTCCGTAATCGTTAACCATCACCAAAATTTCAAGAGATGAACAATCGTATTGCTTCCTACAAATTTCACGGCCACAATAACGACGATTACGATAATACTTGACACTACTCCAATTGTTTTCTTTTCGCAATTAGCCATGTTATCTCCCTTCCTTCTATTCTATTTCTTCCTCAAACGATAGATTAACCGGTTCATCCAACAGTTCGCCATGAACTTCCAAATTAGTTGTTGGAATACTTTCACTCACTTCTTCAAATGCAAACTGATCTGCCCACACTTTCCCTTGACCAGCAAGAATAATACCGAACGAAATAACAGCACTTTGATCTGGGACATCTAAAACAATAGAATAACGGTTCCAGTTTGTGTTGCCTTTAATAGGGCGGTCACTCATATTATCAAATTGAAGAACATCATCCATTTTGTTGTCTACCCGCATCCACATTCCAGCGTACGTCTCTACATCCTTTGTACGGATGAAACACGAAAGTCGAATGCGTTTTCCAACAAACTTATTCGCCTTAAATGTCTGCATCATAGTAGAGAATTCGGTTGAATCTAGCACTGTTTTTGATTTTAAATAACCGGATACCTTCCCTTGATGAACAACTTCATGATCAATACCCATTTCGTAATTAAATGGATTGGATCCACTTAAAAACCAACCTTTCATTTTTGTTTTCATATACGCCTTCTCCTTGTTCTTAATTACAGTAGACATGATCTTGCGATATTTGCCAGGTGTCAGATTGTATACTTCTTTAAATGCTCTTGTAAATGATTCTTGTGATTCAAATTGATAATATAACGCAATGTCAAGTATGCGTTCATTTGTGTGAAGTAAAGCGACAGAAGCATTTGCCAATCTTCTTTTTCGAATGTAATCAGTTATTGTCATACCAACCGTCGATTGGAAAATTCGATGAAAATGGTATTTTGAGAAATTCGAGTGCCTTGCGACGTTTTCTAAGGTAAGGGGCTGATGTAAGTTTTCTTCCACATACATAATAATTTTTTTAATGACCATTTCGTAATCGTACAACGCAAGCTTCCCTCCTTTATTTTTAAAATATCAAGTTACATTAGTCATTTTTTGATCTATCTTGCGGAGTCATTTTTTATGTGTTTCAGTTAAACCATTTTATATGGAAAAGAACATGAAATTAAATTGTATAGCAAGGAAAACACATCAAAAAATGACAAACCTCACGGACAAAGAACGGAATAGCTCTTTTTATCATGAGTATCGTTTTGACGAAATCTTATCCAAGCTTCTATAATAAAAAAAACGGAAGGAGCCGTCATGATGACATTATATATGGTTACGACAAGTTACCAAACTTGTTATCCTGATCCACTCATTTTAAATAAAGGCGATAGCGTTCAATATGGCGAGGAAGATACCGACTACCCAAAGTGGATTTTTTGTGAAACGGACAAATCGCATAAGAAGGGGTGGGTACCGAAACAATTTTTAACAGTTCCAAATGAAAAGGGAGAGGCCTATTTGTTGGAAACCTATACTGCCCACGAGCTAACAGTAGCAGCAGGAGAACGGCTTATTGTCAAAAAAGAATTAAATGGCTGGTTGTTTGCTCGTACAGAAAAAGGCGAGGAAGGTTGGATTCCGGCTGACCATGCCGTTAAAGCAACAACAAGCAAAATAGAAAGAGCGAATCGTTGATCGGCCAAGAACGACCTGAAAGGGCAACCCTCGTTGTTTTTATGACCGAATTCAAACTGTAGGCGAACGCATTTGTTTCACAGTATTCCCCTTGGATCCACACGTGTCTCTCCATAACTGACACGTGTTTTTTATCCATTTAAGCTTCCAACACGATCCTCATAATTTCACTTACCGTATTTACATAAAAACAATAAAATAAACCACAATACATCTAAAGGAGTGCACGCTATGCTAGATGGATCGTGGGCAAAAATAAAACGAGGCAATCACACGATTTTAGGTTGGATTGAAAAAAATAAATCATTTCATTGCAAAGACCCTTTATACCAAACGTACTATTTTCATACGCTTCATCCCGAACGATCAAAAGCGCCGATTTTAATTTACTATAAAGATATACATAAGGCCGAATTGACGTTAGAAGATGAGGATTACCATACGATGCAATTACTTGCACTGGAATTGAAAGACGCCAATTGGTTTTCTGAAATAGGGGAGCGGCGAAAAGAAATTCCTTTTTGAAATCCTTTTTCATTGTGAGATAATTAACAGAAATACTGACTCGTCTTACCCTGCAAGTAATTCCAACAAAACCCGTGACAAAATAGCAAATTTGCGTAATGATAGGAAGGGAGAGGAGGATTTTTCGGTGTATTCAATTGGTTTAGATATAGGAACTACGAGCGCAAAAGCAGTACTCTATACAGCGAACAACGAAGAAATCTGCGCATGTGAAATCGCCTATCCATTGCTGAAACGGAAGGTTAACTATGCAGAGCAAGATCCTGATGTTGTTGTCGATGCTTGTTTCAAAGTACTTCATCACGTTATGAACAAAGGGCAAATACAAGGAAAAGATGTTTCATTGGTTGCCTTATCCTCAGCCATGCACTCGCTCATCGCCGTTGACCAAAACGGGAAACCGCTAACGCTAGCGATTACTTGGGCAGACAATCGTTGCGCCCCTTTTATTAAAGCGTTTAAAGGGACAAGCCAAGGAAGACATTTTTATGAAAATACAGGAATACCGATTCATCCAATGTCTTGGATCGGCAAAATCCACTGGTTACGAGAAAATGAACGATCTGTTTTTAAACAAACGTATAAATTCATCACTATTAAAGAATATTTATGCCAGCGATTGACTGGCCACTATGTCGTCGATCACTCAATGGCGAGTGGTACAGGCCTTTATCATTTACGGAAACAAGCATGGGATAAAGAAGTGTTAGCTTTTCTTGAAATTAGTGAAGATAAGTTGTCTTCGCTCGTACCCACAACTTACGAATTGCCGCCGTTAACAGCAGAGGCACAAGCGCTGCTTCCAGTAGGAGCTGGTTGCCGCTTCTTTATTGGCGCAGGGGACGGCGTATTGGCCAATATTGGCGCAGACGCGCTAGAAAAAGGAACAGTTGCGATTACAATCGGGACAAGTGGAGCTGTGCGAACACTTGTAGACGACGTAGTGACAGACGAATTACAGCGAACATTTTGTTATGCGCTTACAGGAGAAAAGTTTATCGCAGGCGGTGCAACCAACAACGGCGGTATGGCATTGCAATGGTTTATTGACCAATTTTCAAAAGGAGCGCAAACGGAAGCGGAAATAAATGGACGCTCTATCCATGAATCAATTATTAAGTCGGCAGCCAATGTCCCTGCTGGTTCGGAAGGTTTGCTGTTTCTTCCATTTTTAAATGGGGAGCGCGCTCCGTTTTGGGACCCAGATGCAAGAGGGACTTTTTTTGGCGTTTCTATGCACCATCAACATTCACACTTTGCAAGAGCTGTAATGGAAGGAGTCTTATATAGCATTTGCTCCGTTGTAAACGCATTGAAGCAATCCCTCGGCACAATCGATCGCGTGCAAGCTTCAGGCGGATTCGCTCGTTCGCCTGAATGGGTGCAAATGCTGGCGGATATCATTGGACAAGATGTCACTTTGCCCCCGTCTCATCATGCTTCAGCACTAGGAGCCGTTCTGCTTGCCAAACATGCAATAGGGGAGCACGATTTGTTTACAGCAACAAGAACAGAGAAAAAAGAGCAGACGCTCGTTTTTAAGCCGAACCTTCAACATACAGAGGTATACCAAGAGCTGTTTGCCATGTATGAGCGACTATACAGAAAACTAGAAACAGAATTTAGCGCCATTGCAGCCTTTCAAAATAAGTAAACCATAATTTTATTATGTTAACTAAATTGAATAAATAGGTAAAACTCTGTTCATGCTAGCCATAAAGGAGGCAGACACATGAACAATTACCCAAAAGATGTATATGGCTACAGCGACCTTAAGCAAATTGAACTTGCAATCGAAGCCGCACAACATGCGGTTGGCCAAGCTACCCATAGCATGGACCCTGACCAACTTGAAAATGCAAATGCGGCATTAAAGCAAGCACGTGAACAATTTACGCATGCACTTGCCCACCAGCATAACATGGATAACGCTTTCGCTGCCCATTCATCGGCTTTGCTTGATCAAGCAGCACACCAATTGCAAGAGGCAGAAGAAGACTTGCAGGACTAGGCGCCGCCTGGAAATGCTCACTCTTACTTTTACAGGATTGAAAATACACGCATGTATGGACTTATGAGACAAACAACAAAAGGAAAGAGGCTGCCCATCCTTTTTGACAGCCTCATTCCCATGCAAGCTTTCCACTTTGCGACAGTAGGTAGCTAAACCTTTTTGTATTGGGGGATCCCTCCACAATAAGTTAGCCATCCATTTGAATCAAATCTATATTCAATAAGTATAGGTTGGGTATAAAGTTCTTTACTTTCCACTTAAAGATTTGCTATGATTGTCTAACATTCACTAAGCAACCATCAAAAAAATGCTACGAAGAGAAGAGTACAATCGCCAATTCTTCAAAGAGAGCTCCAGTTGGTGAAAAGGAGTAAGAATGAATGATTGGAAGCAAGCCTCAGAGCAGCACATTGGATCCATGTAGGTGATAGTGTGACAGGAGCTCCTGTTATAGAGCTAGGGTATATGTATGAACTTCATACCGTACCTAATGAGGGGAATATGGTGACATATTACCAAACTGAGGTGGCACCACGGCGCGCAACAACTCGTCCTCAAGACAAAGGTCTTGGGGGTGAGTTTTTTTATTGTCCAACTTTAGATTCTCATAGGAGTGGAAATAAAAATGCGTATAAAAAAGTTTATAAGGTCATGGAAATACCCTTCCATTTTATTGTCCAGTATTGGTATTTCCAGTATAGGGGAATGGGTGTATTTTATAGCATTAAATTTAATCGTTCTTGATAGGATGGGCGTAATGGCTGTCTCGGGTCTATATATAGTTCGCGCTTTATCTGCATTGTTTACCACCTTTTGGTCAGGTAGTCTAATTGACCGATTTCATAAAAAGCGTCTTATGGTGTGGTGTACTATATTCCAAGCAGTGTTTATTGCTGTCCTTCCTTCACTATCATCTCTTTGGGCAATATATGGCATTGTCTTCTTAATAAGTATAGCTAGTTCCATATATGAGCCTACATCAATGACTTATATTACGAAGTTGATTCCCCGAGATCAAAGGAAACGGTTTAATTCTCTACGAAGCTTAATTGATTCTGGAGCATTTGTTATTGGGCCAGCTATTGCAGGAATGTTGTTTATGATTGGCACTCCCCATTTTGCGATATACATGAATGCAATCGCTCTATTTTTATCAACCCTACTCACATTATTCATGCCTAATATGGAAAAAGATGATTTTATTGAAACGAAAGAAGAAAAAATAAGCTTGGCAGTTTTAAAACTTGATTGGCAACTAGTCGTGGATTTTAGTCGTAAGCACGTGTACATTATGGTTATTTACTTCCTATTCAGTGCGGTAATGGTTTTGGCAACTGCGATCGATTCACTGGAAGTCGCGTTTTCTACAAAAGTGCTTTCTTTATCAGAAAGAGATTATGGATTACTGGTAAGTATTGCGGGTGTTGGAATCATCGTAGGTTCCTTCGTAAACATACTCATTGTCAAAAAGATAGCTACCTCCTGGCTAATCGGTCTTGGCTCGTTCATGATTTCAATCGGTTATGTCATCTATGCCTTTTCAGGTACTTTTTTAACTGCAGCCATTGGTTTTTTTACTTTATCATTTTCGATGGCTTTTATGAACACGGGATTTTACACCTTTTATCAAAACAATGTTCCGGTCAGCGTCATGGGGCGGGTTGGTAGTGTTTATAGTTTCATCGAAGCTTTTTTCATCATTATTGGAACGATTATTTTTGGAATAATGGCCGAATTCATCTCGATTCGCTTCGTCATTGTATTAGGAAGTCTAATTATGTTTGTCGTAACGATTCTATTGTTTTTCTTTAATACACACCCCTCGAAAGCAGCGTATTATTCTGAAAAACATCCATTGCAAGTATCTAACACTGATTAGAAAAGTACAACATAGCTGCGTTAGAAAATATCGACTTAATATAAATTCCCCATTTTCGTTATCAAAATGGGGAATTGGGTTTTTGCTTAACGAGCATGCAATTGTCGGAGACCGTAAAATAGCTTATCTAAATAATGAATACAAACGTGGATTACAACCCAAGAAACATCTTCATGCCTTTGGACCAAAAATGTTGACAAATAATAACGGTTTAATTAAAGTTAAAACAGAGTCGAAATATCTACAATAGAAAGGAGATTGGCAATGAATCAGAAATTAAATAGAAAAATAACTAATATGGAGACGATAAAGCGTCCCTCTGCTGATGAGCTATTTCAATTTATACCCCTTCATAAAGAGGATAAATTATTAGATCTTGGAGCAGGAGTAGGCTATATAAGTCTTCCAATTTCTAAGTATGTAGATGAAGTCATTGCACTTGATTTTGATGAAGAGATTTTAACGTACTTGGAAACAAAAGCGAGGGAACATAGAATAACCAATATTAAAACGCTTGTATCAGATTTCAAAGATATACAACTAGATGACGAAAAAGTTGATAAGGCTGTTGCTTCCATATCACTTCACGAAGTTAAACCACTTTCGCTTGCATTAGGTGAAATATATAGGGTCTTAAAAAATAAAGGGGTGTTTCTCTGTATTGAATTAGAAAAGTCAAAGTTATCAACTGGCCCGAGAGTTTCATCAGAAAATATGAAAGAAGAAGTTCTTCATGCTGGCTTTGATATAGTCGACATTTTTTATCCTCAAGCTAAAGTGGCTAATCAGCCCGTTTATATCATTGTGGCCCAAAAAAATGATTAAACCAGTATTGAACTAGTTGTTTATTTATACGTAACAACTAGTTTTTATCGTTATTGTAAAAAAGGAGCATTGAGTTTAAAGGAAAAGCGAATTTCCGTGAAAAACATTCCATTTAACATTAAGTTTATCTTGTGACCAGTAAGAAAAAGAGGCCCCCCTAGAGTTCCGTCAATTCAGATCGTCAAACATTTAGAAGGAAGAGGCCCATTTCGTCCGACCTCAGAAAGCTTGTAAAAAAAACAGCGTAAGGATAAGGATCGTTAAAATTCAGCTTTGCCTCCTAAACCAACAACCTTGTCACGTTTCCAGTGGATGGTGCAAATCAGCAAAACGGGGCTGATGGAAGACAATCATATCCAAGTCAGCGTCATAATCAATGGTCATGCCGTCCAAATACCAAAAATCATCTTCTGAAACAGTAAAATAAAGCGATCCTGATTCGATATAATAACGGTTATTAAGTTCTTCTTCTCTCATAATGCCAACTGAAAAACCGCCAGATCCAACACCGCCAACACGAACATACAGGCGAAGAATCGCGCCTGCAGGCAATTCCATTTCTTTTTTATAGAAAGAAGCCGCTTGCTTCGATACATGAATGTTCATTTGTTTCCACTCCTATCCGCTTTTTAGTGTACCATACCGTTCATAAAATAGTTGTCCAAACCATACAAACCTTGCTATTGTAGAAAATAGAAAGGTGGTTATAAGCAAATGGAAAACGATATCCAAAAGAAGTTTCTTGAGTATGTGAAAAAAATCAACCATTATAAGCAAGCGATGGCGCTTATGGCTTGGGATAGTCGTACGGGCGCGCCAAAAGCAGGCGTACCTCAGCGTGCTGAAGTGCTTGGTACTTTATCAGCTGAAGTATTTACCATGTCTGTGTCCGACCAAATGAAAGACATGCTCGCTGCATTGGATAAAGCAACAGATTTGTCAGAAATAGTAAAAAAATCAAAGGAACATTGCCAAAAAACGTATGACCAGAACACCAAAATTCCCGCTGACGAGTTCAAAGCGTATGTCATGCTGCAATCGACAGCCGAGTCGGTGTGGGAGGAGGCGAAGGAAAAGAACGACTTTGCGATGTTCCAACCCTACTTGGAAGAGCTGGTCTCATACAATAAGAAGTTTATTGAGTACCGTGGCTATGAAGGGCATCCTTACAACACGCTCCTCGATGATTACGAGCCTGGCGTTTTCACCGATACACTCGACCGAGTCTTTGCTGAGCTAAAAGCAGCGTTGATTCCACTTGTGAAAAAAGTGTCTAACGCAAAGAAACAGCCAAATACGGCACCACTGTATGCCTATTTCCCGAAGGCCGCCCAAGAAAAACTAAGTCATGATGTATTAAAACATATTGGCTATGATTTTGACAAAGGACGACTAAATGAAACCGTCCACCCATTTGCGATAGGCATTAACCCAAATGATGTGCGCGTCACAACCAAATACAACGAACATGATTTCCGCGTTGCCCTGCTTGGCACAATTCATGAAGGCGGTCACGCCCTATATGAGCAAAACATCGATCATGATTTAATCGGAACGCCTCTGTCTGGTGGCACTTCCATGGGCATCCATGAGTCGCAATCACTGTTCTTTGAAAAATTTATCGGCCAATCGCTTCCTTTCTGGAAAAACGTGTATCCCCTTTTAAAACAACATGCCGGTAGCCAATTCGACAATGTCGAGCTTGAGGACTTTTACTTTGCTTTAAACGAATCTAGGCCATCCCTCATTCGTATTGAAGCAGATGAACTTACCTATTGCCTGCACATTATTTTGCGCTATGAATTAGAAAAAGGCCTGTTTGAAGGGACGATTGAAGTCAAAGATTTGCCACGTCTATGGAATGATAAAATGGAAGAATATTTAGGCATCCGGCCTGAAAACGATGGAGAAGGCGTTCTCCAAGACGTCCACTGGTCATCAGGTTCCTTTGGCTATTTTCCTTCGTATGCACTTGGCTACATTTATGCGGCACAAATGAAGCAAGCGATGTTAAACGATTTGCCAAATTTCGATCAATTGCTTGAACAAGAACAGATCGTTGTTATTCGCGAATGGCTGACAAAGCATGTCCACCGTTTTGGCAGTTTGAAAAAACCGCAAGAAATCATTGCTGATATTACTGGAAAATCGATTGACGCCAAGCCTTTGCTTTCCTATTTAACCGAGAAATACAGCAACCTATACGACCTTTCCTAACAACAAAAAAGATTGCCAGCTATGGCAATCTTTTTTGTTATGCTGCTTCTTGTTCAAAAGATGGAAGGATATCGGCAAAGCCCATGACCATTATTTCAATCGCAATCACCGTTAAGGCAACGCCTGTTGCTCGTTTCACCAACGAAAGTCCCTTTTGTCCCGTGCGTCCGCGAAGCCAATTGGCAACCAAGAGCGGCCCAAGGGATAGAACGAGCACACTCACGAATGCCAAAAAAGTTATCGGTACATAAAACCAGCGATGATTCTGGTTCGCCGTTAAGCACATTGTTGCTCCGGCGGCGCCCTGGCTAGCAACTGTTGGGTAAATGGTTTGCTGCTTGCTCTGATAACTCGTTTTCCCTTGAAGCAATTTACAGCCAATCACTAATAAACATAGCCCACAGACAATCGAAAATGTTTCAATGGAAATGTTATAGACCAATAACATCAATTGTTCCAGCAACAACAACGTTGTCAAGGCTCCTAAAACGACAAGCATTGCTTTTGCTGCTTTATGTATTCGTTGTTTATCCCATTTTATGTGGGCAAGTCCAAGCCGCACAGAGAGATTGCCAATGGGGTAAAGGATCGCAAAAATGGAAACGAACGCGTGGATGAAAAACGACAACATGCCAAACGCTCCTTTTTATTGTAAGTTAGCTGCTCGTAGTTTGCCCTGTTTTTTTTCGGCTATACAGCTAAATTCAAAAAAATAAGCGTTTTTTCAAGCTCTTCATCCCAGACGTTTATTTTGACCATCCGAAACGGTCATACAGACAAATATGTCACCTAATTCAACTTTGGACATTAAAGGAAAACCTCTCAATCAACAAAGTATGCTACTTGCAAATCAAGCTTTGGGTGGAAGTTGCATCGAGAGAAGCGTTACCTTTTCTTCTTCAAAAATTGAATGCAGTTGTTGGTGGTTCTACTGAAAGTTAGGTGGCTGACAAATACCAACTAAAATGGAGTAGGCTGCTCCTAAAATGTTGGTTTTAAATAACCTGATTCACCAAGAAATCCGACAACTCCTACCAAAGGGGCAATCGGCTTTTTGCCTATTCATACAAGACATTTAACGTTCAAGGTATCTGTATAAAGTAGATTTACTGATGCCTGTTTCTTTTTTTATCTCAGTTAAACTATATTTTTTACTTTGGTACATATGAATGGCACGCTTTACGTTTTCATCAGGTTTTCTTGGTCTTCCAGTAGGAACTCCTTTTTGTTTTGCGTTATTCAAGCCTTTTTTTGTTTTCTCACTTATGACATCGCTTTGAAATTCAACTAGGTGTCTGACAATATCATTAAACGGATATCCATTTTTATTACTCGTATCAATCCCTTCTGTAAGGGATTGAAAATAAGCGCCTTTCGTTTCTAGTATTTCTAACAACTCTACTAAATGACGTGTTGAATCAGCCAGCGCAAACAGTTTATGAACAATCATTTTATCGCCCGGTTGGACATGATCCAATATGTTTTTTAGTTGGGTTCTTTTCTTTGCTGATGAATGTTCTTCTTTAATGATTCTATCGCAATCCGATTTTGTTAAATTTTCTAATTGGATATGGCAATCTTGATCCCCGTCATAAGGTCTCATATACCCTATTAACATGTAGACTCCCCTGCCTATAAATAGTTTTCCCTTATCATCATACCATACTTGTTATTTTTATAAAAAGTACCAAAAAGGTTCCGTTTTGGGAAGAAAGATGCTACACTAATTTTTGTTGTTTGAAATCGGACCCGTCTTTTATAAGCAGTAAAAGCCAAAGGAATAAAATAAATGAGGTGTAACAAAATGGGGGAAAGCATTAAAAAACAATGGTTTAATAATATAAGGGCAGATAGCCTTGCTGGGATTGTTGTCGCATTAGCCTTAATTCCAGAAGCGATTGCTTTTTCAATCATTGCAGGAGTCGATCCAATGATTGGGCTATATGCCTCTTTCTGTATCGCTGTCATGATTGCTTTTGTTGGTGGCCGACCTGGAATGATTTCAGCTGCAACTGGGGCCATGGCATTGTTGATGGTTCCTTTGGTAAAAGAACATGGGCTTAATTACCTGTTGGCAGCTACTATTTTAACAGGCATCATTCAACTGCTCTTCGGGATATTTAAAATCGCTAAAGTGATGAAATTCATTCCACGAGCTGTCATGATTGGTTTTATCAACGCACTCGCCATTTTGATTTTTATGGCTCAAGTGCCACACTTTATAGGTAGTTCAACAATGACTTATGTTTTTGCAACAGTCACATTACTCATTGTATATATCGTACCTAGATTTTTTAAGGCAATCCCTGCACCATTAATCGCTATTATTGTCTTAACTGCTGTGGCTCTTTACACAAACATCGATTTGCGAACAGTAGGCGATCTGGGAGCGATCACAAGATCATTACCGGAATTCTTCATTCCAAATGTACCATTTACGTTCGAGACATTAGCTGTCATTTTTCCTTATTCGTTTGCTTTGGCCATTGTTGGTTTATTAGAGACTTTACTGACAGCATCTATTGTAGATGATATGACAGGGACAGAGAGTAATAAAAATAAAGAAGCCAGAGGACAAGGCATTGCCAATATTGTTACAGGTTTCTTTGGCGGTATGGCCGGCTGTGCGATGATTGGCCAATCTGTCATTAACGTTAAATCTGGGGGGCGCGGCCGACTATCTACTTTGATTGCGGGGTTGTGCCTCATGTTTTTAATCATTGTTTTAGGCGATTTAGTTGTTCAGATTCCAATGCCTGTGCTTGCAGGAATCATGATGATGGTGTCGATTAGTACATTTGACTGGTCTTCATTCTCTTATATAAGAAAAGCTCCCAAAACCGATGCTGCCGTTATGTTGGTAACTGTCGGTATTGTTGTAGCAACTCATGACTTATCAAAAGGAGTCATCGCAGGAGTGGTGTTAAGCGCTATTTTCTTTGTAGCTAAAATATCACACCTTAAAGTAAAAGAAAAACAAGAAAATAAACATACGACTTTTACCGTCCAAGGCCAATTGTTCTTTGCTTCCGTAGATAGCTTTATAGATGCATTTGACTTTAATGTTAAAAATAAAGAGATCATGATTGATTTTTCTGATGCGCATATTTGGGATGATTCCGCTGTCGGTGCGGTAGACAAAGTGGTTCTTAAATATAAGGAGAACGACAATTCAGTTACCATCAAAGGCTTAAATTCATCTAGCAAAAAAATCGTTGATAAATTAGCAGTATATAAGAATGCTAATGCAAAACTACCAGCACACTAAACAAAGTTTTTAAGGTGAAACAATGGATAAAAAAAACTTATTAGCTGCAGATGGGTTAGATCTTACAAAGTAAAAACCTTTATGGAGAACCGGATCCAACTATTGTCGACTATGCTAATAAAAATGGCTTTGATTTAGTCTGGTTGCATAGATGCTGGTCCGATAAAGAGAATAACATAATATGTATGATGTTAATTTTATTACTTAAGCAATAATTTAGCGATAGGCAGCATACAATGTAGCAGCACTCCAGCTATGCATTTCCATACGGATTTAAATAGGTTACCACCATAAAATGGTAAGGCCACGAAAAGCCCCCATTTCTCAGTTCTATGACGAAGAAATTGGGGCTTCCGCTTATTCGCTCTCGTTTAACAGCTTCATCATCTTATCCATAAAATCATCATAATCTTTGGCTTTGATAAGCTCATGAACATTTTTCCATTCGGAAAGGATATTGATCACCCCTTCAAAGAAAGGGCTGAATACTTCACGTTGCTGCTTATTAATGGAAATCATGACAATGACTTGCACTTTCTCTTTTCCCCATGTTACCGGGCGGTCAAGGATAATCAGACATATTCCTGTTTTTGCAGCGTCCATGTGCATAGAGTGGGGGACAGCCACATTGTTATTAAAGGCAGTGGAGGACATTCGTTCCCTCTCGAGTACAGACGTTCCATACTCTTTGGAGACATAGCCTTTCTTATGGAGAAGGTTTGACATGAATTCAATATAAGCCTCATCGCTATCGAGATAAACATTTTTCATAAACAATTCTTCATCAAAATATAAATCAAGATACTGTTTCACTTTGCGGTTCTTTTTCTGTTTATTTAATTTGTTTACTTGAATTTGAATGTATTCATAGTCTTCTTCTGTCAAGTAAGGATGAATAAACACAGATGGGGTTTGCTCATCCTTTATAGGCAATGTACTAATGATTAAATCGATTTGTCCGAGTAATGCAATCTCACTTGAGTCCGATAACACTTTGATAATCTCTAAAGAATCGTGAAATTTTTTTTCAAGCTTTTGAATGAGTTGCAGACGCATATCATAGTAGTTTGGGCAAATGACTACACAGACAATTTTCTTTTCTAAGTTTTTCTTTCGTTCAAAGTACGAACCGATGTGAAAGGCAATATACGAAATCTCATCTTCCATAATATGAATGTTTTCCATCAACTGAATTTGATTCGAGATAAACACAGCCAATTCATAAATAAGAGGATATGAATCCTTTAATTTATAGGTCAAAGGATTTTTAACCATTTGTTCATTCTTTGCCCGGAAAATTAAATTGCGAATATGGAGCGTAAACTTGACGAAAAATTCATCATCGACGATTTCAATAAAGTAGCGTTCGTGCACTTTCTTTAACAGTTCCTGTGAAAGGGTTACATAATGTTCATCGACATAATGATTTAAAGAGCTCGATGTTAATGATTGATAATTAAGCAATGTCGTTTTACTTGATAAAAGCAAAATAAAATTATATCGCTCTGATTCATTAAAGGAAACATCATATTGTTCTTCCAACAAGTCTGCCATTTTATTTGCCGCTTCTGTTTCCGCATTCCTTTTTAATTTATTCAAATCAGTTGAGTGAATAACCGAGTTGTTGTTTTTAATTCGATCTACGGTAATCACAAGATGGAGAAGCAGGTTATTCATAATATAATCGTTGACATACAAATTAAACTCCTCAAGAATGGAAACGATTTCATCTTTTAATGAGAAAACGTCGTAGTTTGGAAAAGCATTTTGAACTGCCTTTAAACTTAAAAATTCTTCAGACGTTTCTTGTGAAATAATAAAGCTCATCAAACGGCGCTTTTCTCTTTCTTCGCCAATTAAAATTAGGGTATCTTTCTTATGGCGGATTTTCAAATGGTACGACTTAATCATTTTATTCGCCTGAACAATGTCATGTTCGATCGATGAAACACTTAAAAACAGCTTATCGCCTAAGTCAAATAGATTCACTCCTTCTGTCTGAAGAATTAATTCCTTTAAAATGACTTTGATCCGATTTATAGGAGATATATAATGATGGTCCGTTTTCACTTTCTCTTTGCTAACTAACCGATACCCTTGAGGCGAGGAAGCAATCACCAAATGATCTTCATTTATTTCATTGACATACTTTCTGATCGTTCTTGTCGACACTTTGAAGTAATTTGCCAAATTTGTCGCTGTGCACCAATCATTTTTAGACGCCAAGTACTGAATAAAAGCCTCTTTACGATTGTTTTTCATCACTGGGCTCCTTACATATAGATATAGGACTTCTCACCTTATTATAGGTAAAAGCACCACGTGGATTCGATTAAAAAAAGTTCCTACAAATAGGAACTTTTTTCGTTGGTTCCTTCAGATGTGGGGCAAACATACCTAATTTTATAAGAGAAAGATGGGAATGAATCAACCGTTAACGAAATCAATCCTCGTTGTTATCGCTTGAAAGCTTTAGAACTATTCTCTTTGGGGTTATTAGTTTGCCATTATTAGTGGTCCATTATGTGCTTTTGAAGAATGGTTCCTATCACTAGGAACGTTTATTATTGGTTTTGCCAATCGGCAAGTGCCATACTAAACATGTAAGCGAAACCAATAACGTTCAGGGGGAATAGAAATGACAAAAGTATTATTAATTTGTGGTGCAGGTGCCTCTAGTGGATTCATGGCAAATGCTATTCGTAAAGCAGGCAAGAAAAGAGGAATGGACATGTCTGTCCAAGCTCGAAGCGAGTCGCAATTGTCAGAGTATCTAAATGAAATCGATGTTTTGTTAGTCGGCCCTCACTTAAAATATATGGAAGATGAACTGAGAGAAAAAGTAAATGACTATTCGATTAAAGTCTCGGTTATTCCGCAAAGCATTTACGGTACATTAGACGGCAATAAAGCGTGTGATCTTATTGCCAACTTACTAGAATCGGGTGAATAAAAATGAATAAAATCATGACGTTTATGAACGAATCGTTTACCCCAAAGGTAAATAAAATCACGAAAAATCCTTGGATATCCTCAATCCAGGATGCAGTAATGACCGTTCTGCCGCTTATCCTTGTAGGTTCGTTAATTACCATCATTAGTTTATTGAATAATGTTGCTCCGTGGCTTCCTGATTTTTCACTCATTAACACATTTACATTTGGGCTTCTTGGCTTATTCGTTGCCTTCTTAATTCCATACTTTATTATGGAAAAAAAGAAACTCGATAATAAAAAGCTAGTAGCAGGCGCGACGGGTCTGGCCCTTTATCTTTTTTTACTGTCGCCTGTCATCTTGGAGGACGGAAAAATCCAGTTCATCCTCGACCGCTTTGGAGCAACCGGTATGTTCCTATCACTAATTGTCGGTTTGTTTGTTGGATTTGTCCTTGTCCAGTTCTCGAAATACTCGTTTTTTCCCGAGGATTCCTCGATACCGGACTTTATCATAGTTTGGTTTGACACACTCATACCGATTACGCTGATTATGTTAGCAGGATGGTTGATTGGCGTTCAAGGAAACATTGATTTCTTCGAAGTGATATTGGCGATTTTTAAACCATTATCAAGTATTGTTCAAAGCTATCCGGGTTTTGTGTTATCTGTGTTCATCCCGGCGTTCTTATATACATTTGGGATTAGCGCCTGGGTGATGATGCCCGTTATTTATCCTGTTTACTTGTCAGGCCTTGCAGAAAATGCACAAGTAGCAGCGGCTGGAGGGAATCCATCGAATATCGCCATTATGGAAACCCTTTATGCCTTTACAAGTATGGGCGGCGTCGGAACAACGTTGCCTCTCGTCATTATGATGTGCTTCCTTGCCAAGTCAATGCGTATGAAAGCAATTGGACGGGCGACGATCGTACCATCCGTCTTCAATATCAATGAACCGTTGATGTTTGGGGCACCAATTGTCTTTAACCCATTTTTAATGATCCCGATGTGGCTGACAGCGATTGTAATTCCAAGTATCACTTACTGGGTATTGCATTTAGGTTGGGTAAGCATTCCAACGAAGACATTTTTGCTGTGGTATATGCCAATGCCGATTTCTTCCTATTTAGCAACACAAGATTGGCGAGCCATTGTTTTAGCAATTGTATTATTTGTCGTCGCATTTATGATCTTCTTCCCATTTTTTAAAGCGTACGATGTGCAAGAGAAAAAGAAAGAGTCAACGTTAAGCGAAACGGAAGAGTAATTTAAGTGAAAAGCAATTAAAGGAGATTGGATATGGTGGATAGAGAACAAGAACTAGAAGCATTGAATGTAATCTCAATGCAAATGATTCTGCATGCAGGCGATGCTCGCAATGATGTGATGGAAGCATTAAAATGCTGCGAAGAAGAAGAGTATGACCGCGCTGAGACGTTATTAGAAAAAGCCAATAAAGATATCGTCGCCTCTCATAAGCTGCAAACAGAAACCGTCCAAAAGGAAGCGCGTGGAGAGGAATCCATTTTTTCGCTGTTGTTTGCTCATGCCCAAGACACACTCATGACAGTGAAAAGCGAATATGAACTAGCTAAACGGTTGATTCGGGTATTTAGAAGATTGGATGAAAAAATAGACGGAAAGAGAGATCAATCATGAGTTCGAATGAAGGAACTTTTCCGAAACATTTTCTATGGGGAGGGGCGGTTGCCGCCAACCAATGCGAAGGGGCTTTCGGCGTTGGCGGCAAAGGCTTTAGCCTAGCGGATGTTCACCGTTATCATTCCGATCAAGATATTGAAAAAGTGAGCCACGATTCGGACAGAACGCTTGCACAAGTAAAAGAAGCGATTGAAGACAAGGTCGGTTATTACCCAAAAAGGCACGGCATCGACTTTTACCATACGTACAAAGAAGATTTAAACCTTCTTGCTGAAATGGGCTTTAAAACCTTTCGAACATCGATTGACTGGTCGCGGATTTTTCCAAATGGCGATGATACGGAGCCAAACGAAGAAGGGCTTGCTTTCTACGATCAGTTAATCGATGAAATCAGAAGTTTTGGGATGGAACCGATTATCACAATGCTTCACTATGAAACGCCATTGAACATTACCCTTCAATATGGCGGTTGGCATAATCGCCAAGTGATTGACTTCTTCGTTCGTTATGGAGAAGTGTTGCTCCGTCGCTATAAAGGAAAAGTAAAGTATTGGATCGTGATTAACCAAATTAATTTAATGTACCATGAATCCTTTCATTCGGTTGCGATTTGCAAAGACCAAGTAGAGAACATGGAAGAAGCTAGGTATCAAGCTGTTCACAACCAAATGGTTGCCTCTGCTCTTATTGTCAAAAAGGCGCGAGAGGTAAGTCCTGATTTTCAGATGGGGACGATGTTAGCAGATTGTACCGCCTATCCAGAGAGTTGCCATCCAGATGATGTCGTGCTGGCCATGAAACGAAATCGCCTCCAGTATTTCTTTACAGACGTTCAATTTAGGGGAGAATACCCTCGTTATATGAGACGTTTCTTTCAAGAAAACAGAATTGAACTAAATGAACAAGTAGGAGATGCGCCTATCTTAAAAGCGAATACAATGGATTTTCTCGCCATTTCCTACTACTATTCTTCCATGGTTTCCGCAAAAAAGAATGGGATGAATCCGATCGACGTAAGCCAAAACCCACATCTTAAAGCCAATCCATGGGGCTGGGCCGTTGATCCAAAAGGCTTGTATCACGCATTATGTCAATACTATGATCGTTACCAAGTACCGATCATGATTGCAGAAAATGGTTTTGGCATGTATGACAAGCTTGAGAATGGGAGCGTTCATGACGATTACCGTATTTCCTATTTAGCTGCGCATCTTGCACAAATAAAAGAAGCGCTGAAAGATGGGGTAGACGTTTTTGCTTATTGTGCGTGGGGACCGATTGATATTGTTAGTTGCTCTTCAGCTGAAATGGAAAAACGTTATGGCTTCATCTATGTCGATATCGACAACGATGGGAACGGCTCACGGAAAAGAATCAAAAAAGACAGTTTTTATTGGTATCAAACCGTGATTGAAACAAACGGAGAGACGCTTTAAAAGAAGGGCGAGTTGTATTATACAGCTGAGCCTGCCTCTCTTGCTCCGCACACGTAGATGACTGACGCATTCATTAAAGGAGGCAATTAAAATGAGAAAAAACCCGGACACATTTCCGAAGAACTTTTTATGGGGAGGCGCGATTGCGGCAAACCAAGCGGAAGGCGCTTATTTAGAAGGCGGCAAAGGACTTTGCGTAGCTGACATTAACAAGTTTACGGATCGCGTGGATATTAAGAAAAAAGCCAATTTGGAACTAACAACAGAAGACATTCAATCGGCCATCGAAGACAAAGAAGGCCACTATCCAAAACGGACAGCAATTGATTTCTATCATCGCTATAAAGAAGATTTACGCATGCTTGCAGAAACGGGGATGAATTCGTTCCGTACATCGATTAATTGGGCACGGATTTTTCCAAATGGCGATGAAGCTGAACCGAATGAAGAAGGGCTAAAATTCTACGATAATCTCATCGATGAGATTATTAAAAACGGAATGGAACCATTGATCACTGTTTCCCATTATGAAATGCCGTTGCATTTAGCGACTGAATACAATGGGTGGTATAGCCGAAAAACAATTGACTTTTTTGTTCGTTACTGTGAAGTATTGTTTAATCGTTACAAAGACAAAGTAAAGTATTGGATTCTCGTCAACCAAATCAACCTAATTACGTTTGAATCCTTTAATCATCTTGGCATTCCAGCAGATCGTGTCGAAAACTTACTGGAAGCCAAATACCAAGGGGCACACAATGAGCTTGTTGCTTGTGCAAGAGCAACGAAAATAGCCAAAGAAATAAATCCCGACATGCAAATCGGCATGATGCTTTTTGATGCCATTTCTCACCCTGCCACTTGCAAACCAGAAGATGTACTGGCGACGGTTAAACGCAACCAAATGGAATACTATTTCTCTGACATTCTTATGCGCGGCAAATATCCAAATTACGCGTTCCGTTTTTTTGAAGACCATAATCTTCATATTCAATTCGGAGAAAACGATGAAGAAGATTTCAAACATACAGCCGATTTCTTTAGCTTCTCTTATTACTATACACGGATCTCTGACGCTGAAAGCGTCAAACAACTTAACTCGGCAAAAATTAATCCAGAGCTCGATGCGAGTGACTGGGGCTGGTCGATTGATCCGATCGGATTAAGAACAGCTTTAAATATGTATTATGACCGTTACCAAAAACCGATCATGATTACAGAAAACGGCATCGGTGCTTATGACAAGGTCGATGCAAATGGGGAAATCCATGACCCGTATCGTATCGATTTCCTTAAACGCCACATTGAACAAATAAAAGAAGCGATTAAAGATGGTGTGGAAGTCATAGGTTATTATCCGTGGGGACCAATCGACATTGTCAGTTGCTCGTCATCCGAAATGTCGAAACGGTATGGCTTTATCTACGTCGATAAAGACGATTATGGAAACGGAACACTTGAGCGGAAGAAAAAAGACAGTTTTTATTGGTATCAAAAGGTCGTTGCCACAAATGGAGAAGATTTAGGTTCATAAATGACTGTGTGTCGATTGTCATCGGCATCCAGCGACGGTTCCTCCCTTGTCCTCATTCGACCCTGAAATCCATCATCGAACTAGACAAGCCGGTTACATCTTATCATGGTGTTAACCGGCTATTTTTGTGAAACGACCACCCCATTGTTAAATCCTTCGTTTTTGAGCCATATCTCTTCCATTATCGAGCCTTATTTAGCATAATAAAAGAGAGAGGAAGCCGACTTGCGAGAAGGAAGGAGGCCGTTATGGACAAGCCTGTCCTATTAATTACAGGTGGAAGCAGTGGCATGGGCAAAGCGATCGCCAAACAGTTTGCCGAGGAAGGGGCGTTTGTTGCTATTTGTGCACGAAATGGCGACAAATTAACGCAAGCCAAACAGGAAATTGAAACATTCCCTGATCAAGTGGCGACCTATGAAGTCGATGTGCGGAACCGGGCCGATGTCGAAAAGATGGTAGCAGCAATTTACGAATCGCTCGGGCCATTGACCGGAGTTGTCAACAATGCAGCTGGGAACTTTTTATGTCCAGCTGAGGACTTGTCGGAAAATGGTTGGAAAGCGGTTATTGACATCGTTTTACATGGAACGTGGCATGTCACGCAAACAGTTGGAAAGCGCTGGATTGCTGACAATACAAAAGGGTCGATCATCAACATTGTCGCCACCTATGCATGGACAGGCGGCCCAGGAGTCGTCCATTCAGCCAGCGCCAAAGCGGGCGTCCTAGCGATGACGAAAACGTTGGCCGTCGAATGGGGAAGCCAGTATGGAATACGGGTCAATGCCATTGCACCAGGCCCGATTGAAAACACAGGTGGCGTTGAAAAACTGCTTCAAGATGAGCATGCTCATGCTAAAGCGGTAAAAAGCATCCCCCTTAACCGCTTTGGCAAGACGACAGAAGTGGCCAAACTTGCTTCTTATTTGTTGTCCCCAGATGGGGCTTACATTAACGGCACTTGTATAACGATTGATGGTGGTCAACACATTGGCCAGTCTGGCTTTCAAACAGGCGCTGCCACATTTCGCACGTAACCACAACCCGCAGGGGCAACCTTGCGGGGATTGTTCATTCCTCGGAAGGGAGCTGTGGTTAAAAAAAACAAAATCGGGTATATACGAAAAAGCGCCTAATCATAAGGGGGAGAAGTATAACGTGATTGCCTTTGAGCAAGTCTCTAAAGTATATGCTGACGGCACAACAGCTGTAAACAAGCTCTCCTTTAACGTCGAAAAAGGGGAATTCTTTGTGTTAATTGGCCCTAGTGGTTGTGGGAAAACCACAACCCTTAAAATGATTAATCGTCTAATTGAACCTTCTTCTGGCGCGATTTTCATTGGCGGCCAACATACCGCTCAAGCAAACATTCACGAACTGCGCTGGAACATTGGTTATGTTTTACAACAAATCGCGTTATTTCCGAATATGTCTGTAGCAGAAAACATTGGGATTGTGCCAGAAATGAAACAATGGGAGAAGTCGACGATTGAAAAGCGCGTCGATGAATTGCTTGATTTAGTTGGACTTGAACCTAACATTTACCGGGGGCGCATGCCAAGTGATTTGTCCGGCGGTCAACAACAACGTGTTGGCGTGGCTCGAGCGCTTGCGGCTGATCCGGATATTTTGTTAATGGACGAGCCGTTCAGCGCCCTTGACCCGTTGTCAAGGAGCCAGCTCCAACAAGATATTAAAGCATTGCAACAAACGATCCAGAAAACAGTCGTGTTTGTCACACATGATATGGAAGAGGCGGCGAAACTCGGCAACCGCATTGGGGTTATGGAAAAAGGGGAAATCGTGCAAATTGGCTCCGCCCAGCAACTAAGGGAAAATCCACGGACAAGCCTTGTGAAAGAAATGATGGGGCGAACGATCTCACCTGGGAACATGCCATTAAAAGATGTGATGATGCCTGTCTACAAAAGCGCCTACGTAAAAGAAAGAGCGAACACGAATCAAGCCGAGTTGCAATATGAAATCAACGATAAGCAGGAACTAATCCGCGCTTTTTATCATGGCGTTTTGCTTGATGACCCGTTGACTTTAAATCGGGACAGCACGCTTGAGCAAGCGTTTGAAGCTTTGCAAAAACAAGGTGTGCCAGCCCTTCCAGTCAAGGAAGGAAATCAACTAATTGGCACCATTTCTTATGAAGACTTGGCCAAACTGAGCCTAAAAACACTTTAATCCAGCACTGTCCGCGTGCATACAAAATGGGGAAGAACTGCGAGCTTAAGCAGGACAGCGTTCGGGCGCTTTAAGCATGCAGCACAAAGATATGGCTACCTTTTGGACATCTTATATCAACCTTTTTCAAGAGCGTTCTGATTTGCTAATACGCGCATTTTGGGAACACATTCAATTGTCGCTTGCTTCATTGCTGATCGCGGTGGCAATTGGCGTGCCACTAGGGATTTTGCTTACTCGTTATAAACGAATATCGGAGTGGGTGATCGGCGCTGCTGCCGTCTTGCAAACGATCCCATCGCTCGCCTTGCTTGGCTTTTTAGTCCTTTTTGTCGGGATTGGTACGACTCCAGCCATCATTGCCCTTTCTGCCTACGCGTTACTGCCCATTTTACGCAATACATATACAGGAATTAAAGGCATTGACCCATCCCTGATCGAGGCAGCGAAAGGAATGGGCATGAATTCATACCGCCGTTTACTGAAAGTAGAGCTACCAATCGCCATGCCAACAGTCATGGCAGGCATCCGTACGTCAATGGTACTGATCGTCGGCACCGCCACCCTGGCAGCGCTTGTTGGCGGCGGCGGACTTGGACAAATCATTATGACAGGTATTCAGCGGACAAGCAATGAGTATATATTATTCGGCGCTCTTCCAGCTGCGTTGCTTGCACTAGCACTCGATTTTGTTTTGCGTTTCAGCGAGAAGCGAGCAGCGCACGCACAAGGAACAACGTATAAACCGCTCGCGAGCGTACTTCTTGTCGCCCTTGCCATCGTCGGGATTTCGCCCATCGCTTCCTTCGTTCAAAGCGATGAGCCAGATTTAGTTATCGGCGGAAAACTCGGCCCTGAACCACCAATCCTCGCCAATATGTATAAACACTTAATCGAACAAGACACCGACCTTACTGTTGAAGTAGTGGCCCCACTTGGTGAGACAAGCGTAAACTTTAACGCCTTACGTGTAGGGGATATCGATCTTTATCCAGAATTTACAGGGACCGTTCTAGGTGATTTGTTGGGTACAGACGATTTCAGTTATAATGAACGGACATCCTACGAACAAGCTCGTGATGGCCTCCTTGCTGAATACGGTGACGTGCTGCTCGAGCCGATGGCCTTTCAAAACACGTATGCGCTGGCGATGCCCCGGGATCAGGCTGAACAACTTAACGCCAAGAAAATAAGCGATTTGAGACCTTATGCCACTAAACTTCACGTCGGTTTTAGCTTTGAATTCATGGACAGACAAGATGGCTATCTCGGTTTTGAGGAAGCGTACGGCTTTTCGTTCGAACATGTCACATCGATTGACGTCTCCACTCGTTACCAAGCGATCGCAAACGAGAGCATAGAAGTAAGCGACGTTTTCTCGACAGACCCGCAACTTGTCCAGTATGATATGGTTGTTCTAGAAGACGACCAGTCCTTATTTCCGCCTTACCAAGCAGCACCGTTAGTAAGCAAAACAGCGATCGAAGAATATCCTGAATTGGCGTCCATTTTAAACCAACTCGCCGGGCTTGGTTCTGTTGAAGAAATATCTGAATTGAACTATCGCGTGGACATTAACGACGAAGATCCTTATCAAGTAGCTGGCGAGTTTTTGCAAGAGAAAGGCCTACTGAAAGACGAAAAAGGAGTGAACACACATGAAAAACCCAAGTGATGAACGGATTAAAGAACTGCTTCATACGAAAAAGCGCATTGCGGTTGTTGGCTTATCCGACAATCCCGAACGCACTTCTTACATGGTATCCGAGGCAATGCAAAAAGCAGGATACACGATTATCCCTGTCAATCCCCGCGTCGATGAAGTGCTCGGTGAAAAAGCGTACCCATCGCTCCTTGATATTGAGGATGAAGTAGATCTCGTTAACGTTTTTCGCCGCAGCGAGTTTCTCCCTGAGATTGCCAGAGACACAGTCAAAGCAGGCATTGGCGTCTTTTGGTCGCAATTAGGCGTCGTTAACGAGGAAGCGTATGAGTATTTGCAAGCACATGGAGTCGAAACAGTCATGGACCGTTGCATTAAAGTTGAGCATGCTAAGTTTAAATGATCGAAAGCCCGCATCATAGGTGCGGGCTTGATTTTGTCAAGCAAGATAGCCAGGCATTTGCAACAACAAAGATAAACATGGTAAGGTGCTATTAGAAAAAACTGTTGCATACAGGAAAACAATGGTTAAAATGAAGAAGGACAGGCCATTATTTCACCTACACAGAACAAATGTTCGTGCATTTTGTGGTATAATCGATTTATAGATAAATGGAAGGGAGAACGGAATGGCAAAACAGCACGTTGAATACAATGAGGATGCCATTCAAGTCTTAGAAGGACTTGAAGCGGTACGCAAGCGGCCTGGCATGTACATCGGCTCAACCGATGTTCGCGGGCTGCACCATCTTGTTTATGAAATTGTTGATAATGCCGTCGATGAAGCACTCGGCGGCTACGGAAGCACAATAAAAGTAACGATCCATAAAGATCAAAGTGTCTCGATTGAAGATGAAGGGCGGGGGATGCCAGTCGGCATGCACCGTTCCGGAAAGCCGACGCCGGAAGTCATTTTCACCGTCCTTCATGCTGGAGGCAAATTCGGCCAAGGTGGATATGCGACAAGTGGCGGGCTTCATGGGGTTGGCGCCTCCGTCGTCAATGCCTTATCGGAATGGCTTGAAGTGGAGATTAAACGGGATGGTTATCGATACACACAACGTTTCGAACAAGGCGGCAAGCCAGTCACAACGCTAGAGAAAAAAGGCAAAACACGCTCATCAGGCACGACTGTCCGTTTTAAGCCAGATGAAGGCATTTTCTCAACGATTCAGTTTAATAGCGAAATATTGGCGGAAAGACTTCGAGAAGCGGCTTTTCTTTTGAAAGGCGTCCAAATTGAATTAACGGACAAGCGCCCTGGAAAAGAGCTACATGAAGTGTTTAAGTTTGATACAGGGCTTGAAGCCTTTGTCGACTATTTAAATGAAGGAAAAGAAGCGCTTCATCCAGTTGTGTCCTTTTCCGGAAGCGCCAATGACATCCAAATGGACTTTTCCTTTCAATTTCACGATGCTTATACGGAAAATGTGCTTTCTTTCGTTAATAATGTCCGTACACGGGACGGCGGCACACACGAGCTAGGCGCGAAAACAGCGATGACCCGGATCATGAATGAACATGCACGTAAAATTGGCGTTTTAAAAGAGAAGGATAAAAACTTAGATGGGTCGGATATACGGGAAGGATTCACGGCGGTCGTCTCGGTTCGCGTCCCCGAAGCGAAACTGCAATTCGAAGGGCAAACGAAAAGCAAGCTAGGGACACCAGAAGCCCGTTCTGCTGTCGATGCGATTGTCTCGGAAAATCTCAGTTATTTTCTAGAAGAAAATCCGGCTGTGGCAACGATGTTGCTTAAAAAAGCAATGAAAGCAGCACAGGCGCGGGAAGCGGCACGTAAAGCCAGGGAAGATGCGCGCAACGGCAAGAAAAACAAGCGCAAAGATGTGTTGCTGAGCGGCAAACTGACACCAGCTCAATCGCGGAACCCAGCTCGCAATGAACTGTACTTAGTCGAGGGCGACTCTGCCGGTGGCTCAGCCAAACAAGGACGCGACCGTAAATTCCAAGCTGTTCTCCCCCTTAGGGGAAAAGTCATCAACACCGAAAAAGCCAAGCTTGATGACATTATGAAAAACGAAGAAATCCGCACGATCATCCATACAATTGGCGCTGGCGTAGGAGCCGATTTTGATAGCGCTGACTGTAATTATGACAAAGTCGTCATTATGACGGACGCTGATACAGACGGTGCTCATATACAAGTACTGTTGCTAACGTTTTTCTATCGCTATATGAAACCGCTCATAGACGAAGGAAAAATTTACATCGCTTTGCCTCCTTTATATAAGGTAAGCAAAGGCAGCGGCAAAAAAGAGCAAGTCGAGTATGCATGGGATGAAAACGAGCTTCAGTCTGCGTTAAAGAAAGTCGGCAGGGGGTCGACTGTCCAACGTTACAAAGGGCTTGGCGAAATGAACGCAACTCAGCTATGGGAAACAACAATGGATCCAACAACACGGACATTGATCCGCGTTCGTTTGGAGGACGCGGCACGGGCTGAAAAACATGTGGCCACCCTTATGGGCGATAAAGTCGAACCGCGCCGTAAGTGGATTGAAAGCCATGTTGCCTTTGGATTAGAAGAGGACACAAATATTTTGGAAAACGAGAATCTGCAAGTAGGGGAGGAATCGTAAGTGGCAAAATCAGAACGTTATCTCGACCTTCCTTTAGAAGATGTCATCGGCGACCGTTTTAGCCGCTACAGCAAATACATTATCCAGGAACGAGCATTGCCTGATGCTAGAGACGGACTAAAGCCTGTGCAACGCCGTATTTTATATGCGATGTACAATGAAGGCAATACGGCTGATAAACCGTATCGAAAGGCAGCCAAAACCGTTGGGAACGTCATCGGCAATTACCATCCCCATGGCGACAGTTCCGTGTATGAAGCAATGGTCCGCATGAGCCAAGAATGGAAAGTGCGTGAACAATTAATCGACATGCACGGCAACAACGGTTCAGTGGATGGCGATCCACCTGCAGCCATGCGTTATACGGAAGCACGGCTATCGGCAATAAGCGCTGAGTTGATGCGTGATTTAGACAAAGGCACAGTCGACTACATCCCCAACTTCGATGATTCGATTGAAGAGCCTGTCGTCTTGCCAGCGATGTTTCCAAATTTGCTTGTGAATGGTTCAACAGGTATTTCGGCTGGTTATGCGACAGACATACCGCCTCATCACTTGCCAGAGATCATCGATGGCATTACATTGTTGATGCAAAAGCCAAATACGAGCCTTGATGAATTACTAGAAATTATTAAAGGCCCTGACTTCCCTACTGGCGGGATTGTCCAAGGCTCGAACGGCATTCGCCAAGCTTATGAAACAGGGAAAGGCAAAATCGTCGTCCGCGGACGGACAGCGATTGAAGAAACGCGCGGCGGCCGCAAGCAGATTGTCATTACCGAAATTCCTTACGAAGTAGTAAAAGCGAGCTTAGTTAAAAAAATGGATGAAATCCGATTTGACAAAAAAGTAGACGGCATTGCCGAAGTCCGGGACGATACAGACCGTACCGGGATGCGTATTGTCGTTGAACTGAAAAAAGAAGCCGATCCAGAAGCGATTCTCCATTACCTGTTTAAAAATACCGATTTGCAAGTGACGTACCACTTTAACATGGTAGCGATACACAATAAAACCCCTAAGTTAATGGGGCTGCGCGACCTGATGCAAGCGTACATCGACCACCAAAAACAAGTGTTTACGCGCCGCTCCCAATTTGAGCTTAAGAAAGCAGTTGACCGCGCCCACATTGTCGAAGGCCTTATGAAAGCCGTTTCCATTTTGGATGAAGTCATCGCTGTGATCCGCGCTTCAAAAGATAAAAAAGACGCAAAAGCCAATTTGCAAAGCCAGTTTGGCTTTACTGAACCACAAGCAGAAGCGATTGTCACACTCCAACTTTACCGTCTGACCAATACCGACATTACGACGCTTCAAAAAGAAGCCGAAGAGCTTGAAAAGCGGATTGCCGAGCTAAAAGCGATTTTGGCCAGCGAAAAGAAACTCATTTCCGTCATTAAAAAGGAATTAAACCAAATTAAAAAGACATTTGCTTCTCCGCGCCGTACCGAAATACGAGCAGAAATTGAAGAAATCAAAATCAATATGGACATGTTGATTGCCTCGGAAGATGTTCGCGTGACGATCACAAAGGCTGGCTATGTCAAACGGACAAGCCTGCGCTCCTACTCAGCCTCTAGCCAAGATGGGCCAGGAATGAAAGAAGGGGACCGTCTCTTATTATCCCAAGAAGCAAATACAACCGATGTGGTGCTATTGTTTACAAAACGGGGAAGTTACTTATACGTGCCTGTCCACTCGCTGCCAGACATCCGTTGGAAAGACGATGGCCAACATGTTGCCAACCTCGTTGCGATCGATGCCGATGATGAAATTATCGCTGCACAAATCATTCGCGAGTTTGCCGAGACGAAGTATTTGCTCTTTATTACGCGAGCAGGGATGGCTAAACGCTCAACGTTAAACCTATACCAAGCCCAACGCTATTCAAAACCGCTGATGGCCTTAAAGCTAAAAGAAGGGGACGAAGTCGTTCGCGTGCTTTTGACGGACGGCCAGCAAGAGCTGTTCGTAGCCACAGCCTTTGGGTATGGACTTTGGTTTTCGGAAGAAGATGTTTCCCTCGTCGGCCAACGTGCCGCTGGGGTAAAGGGAATCAATTTAAAGGAAGGCGATTTCTGTATTGGCGCCGAAGCATTCGGCCTTGAAGATTCCGTTGAATTTCTCGTCGCCACTCATCGTGGAGCGGTCAAGAAAATGGCCATTACTGAATTTGAAAAGTCAAGCCGCGCCAAACGAGGCGTGTTAATGCTAAGGGAATTGAAAAACAACCCTCATCGATTAGTTGGATTCAAGCGGGTCCGCTCTCAAGAGGAAACATTTGCAATCGAAACGGCAAAAGGAGACACGATTGAGGTCTCGCCAAAGGACTATCGCCGTGCTGACCGCTACTCCAACGGGTCATATGCCTTTGACCAACACGAAAGCGGCGACGCACTCACTTTCATACGTATGATTCACTAAGGAAACCTCAAAGCCTTGAAGCTCATGCTTCAAGGCTTTTTTAGTAGACTTCTTTTCATGCCTCGCAAAAACATTTGCTGCATTTTTACGCCTCTTCACTTAGGCAGCAAGAAACACCGATTCCCAATCTAAAAGAGTCGGTGTTTCTTCGTGTGTCATTGTTATTTCCGTAAAATCTTCGCCATTGCTTTTCCCTTTGCTAGCTCATCGATCAACTTATCCAAATAGCGAATTTCCCGCATCGTCGGTTCTTCAATGTCTTCGACTCGGACACCGCAGACGACGCCCTTGATCAACGTTCGTGAAGGATTCAGCTCTGGAGCATCCGCAAAGAATGTCTCAAAGTCTGTTTGTTTTTCTAGTTGCGCTTCGAACTCTTTTTGGCTATATCCGGTCAGCCAACAAATAATTTCATCGACTTCGGTTTTTGTGCGTCCTTTTCTCTCTGCCTTCGCCACATAATGGGGATAGACGCTCGCGACACTCGTTGTATAGATCCGATGTTTGGTCATGGTACATCCTCGCTTATAAGGTTTTCTTTATTTTAGCACGAAACATTGTCGGACAACACCTAGGATCCTTACCATCTCCTCGCAATCAATTGCCCCCTCATTGTTTGCATACCTGTCCTTTCGGGAAAAGGGCAGTAAAGGACGTACAGGGAGGCTAGCAAACATGGGACTTACAGAAACACAACTTGCTCATTTAAAACACAAATTGCTAGACATGAAAGACAGACTTGAAACAAAGAGGCTACAAACCACTGGCGAAATGTCGGACAGCCGCGGCGACATTGCTCGGGGCGCCGATAACCATATTGGTGAAACCGCTTCTGAATACGAAGACCGTGTCATCCAACAATCACTAAACGAGGCAGACCAAAAACGCCTTCAAGACGTCAAAGAAGCACTAGAGCGAATCGAAGCAGGTACGTACGGAATTTGTATCGATACAGGGCAACCGATTCCTTATGAACGCCTGGAAGCACTCCCTTATGCGAAGCGAACACCAGAAGCGCAACGAGAAAGGGAAACGCCTTTAGCGGAGGACCATCAAAAAGCTAGTGGAGTGGATTATGCACGAATGGAGGGCGATACAGAGACAACTCGAGCCCTTGAACAAGAACAACAGGCCAGCCATCAATCAGGGGAGGATGCGTTCTCCCATTCAACGAATGAACAAGGTTGGCCAAAGCAATAGCCCGCTCAGTTAGAGCGGGCTATTGCTCGGGTTCAGTAAAACCGTTGCGGATAAACTGAAGAACGGCTCGGAAAAAGCCAATGTCATTCAAAATCACGATCAACACCAGAATAGCGGGGCCTAAAAACAGGCCGAATGCACCGAACAAGCGGAGGCCAGCAAACAAAGAAATTAAGACCGCGATTGGATTTAAGTTCATATGGCTTGAAAGCACTTTTGGTTCAAGAAGTTGCCGGATGATGACCACAATGATGTATAAAATCGCAATTCCGAAACCGCCGGAAACATCGCCTGTAATAAACAAATATATAAACCAAGGAATCAAGATCGTGCCAGTCCCTAAATAAGGAAGGAGCTCAGCAATTCCGACGACAATGGCAAGCATCCAAGCATTGTCGACCCGAATGATCAAAAGGCCAACAAAGACAATACAAGCAGTCACAAACATGAGGATAAACTGGGCTCGAAGAAAGCCAAACAGCCTTCGCCGGATCGCTTGTACGAACTCTCTGCCTTTTTTACGCAGCCGTTTTGGCACATGGCGATCATAAACATCTTGGTAATAGCTCCAGCTTTTCCCCATAAAATAAATGCTCAAAATGATAAACAGAAACGCCACCAAAAAGTTCGGTAACCCTAAGAGCGCTGTTGTTAAAAAGTCAACAACCCCTTGCCCGATATCACCAAGAAAATTGCCAAGCACTGTTCCCAGCTGGTCAATTCCTTCCGAAAGGACATTGTGTGTGCCTACATCGATCGTATCAAACAAGCCAAGTACTTGCTGCCAGTACGGCCAAATCGTTTCATTAAAGAAGATTTGCATTTTCTCAGAACCTTCCTCAATCCACGTTGGCACTTGCTCGAAAAATTGGCGCAAACTAAAATAAATAAGAAAAACCAACCCCGTTAGAATCGCGCTAATCACCAGAATTCCACCCAGCAAACCAAACAAACTGGCAAAACCACGGCTAAAGCGGAGCTTTTGTTGAAAGAAACGGGCGACTGGTTGTAGCATCCAGGCAAACAAAGCCGCAAACCAAAAAGGGTATGTAAGCGAGAAGACCTTTGCGAACACCCATAAAGAACCTATGAGAAAAACCACAATGGCAATCGTTCGGCCAATCATCCAAGCAACGTCTCGCGACAACAGGTTCACCTTCTTTTCATGTAAACATCGCCAAAAACAAGTAACGAGATTATTGTAGTTCTTGACAAAGCATGCTGTCAAATGCCACCTAAAAAACGGAGTGGGGCAGGAACCCACTCCGTTTTATTATTCGATTGGTTCCAACGGGAGAACGAGGACTTCAACGCGTCGGTTGGCTTGCCTTCCTTCAGCAGTCTCGTTTGAAGCAATCGGGTGATACTCACCGTAGCCAGCAAATGACAGTTGCGCTGGCTCAAAATGATCGTATTCGAAAAACAGTTTCATGACATTGTAAGCGCGGGCGCTGCTTAATTCCCAGTTCGAATCATATTCATTATTTCCCATCGGCACATCGTCGGTATGGCCAGAAATTTGAATATAGCGCGGTGGGTCAGAAGCAAGCATAGCCGATAGTTGCTCGATTAGTTCGACCGAATCGCTCTTGAGTTCAGCACTACCTGAGGCAAACAATATGCCGTCGTTGATCGTAATTAACAAACCGGAAGCACCAAGTTCTGTTTGCAGCCGATCCGCCAACTGCTTTTCTTCAATATACCCATTTAAGCGTGCCTGAAGCTGTTCCAATTCACTTCGCTCGATTTTTGAGGCTTCACTTAATTCAGAAGGATCGCTTTCAAGAGTATTCCTCGCCTGTTCATCCACATCGTCGAGGGCATTTTGATTGTCAAGAATCCCTTGTCCGCCAAGCGTTTCTGAAAGAACAATTTTGAGTTGATCATACTTCGCTTGATCGATTTGGCCCATCGCAAACAGGACAATAAACAAGGCGACAAGCAAAGTAAGCATATCGGCATAAGGGAGGAGCCATGTTTCGTCTACATGTGTATTACTGTCATGCTGCCTAGGCCTCCGCTTGTGTGACATGTCTTTGTTCTGCTCCTTCTTTGTATGCTTTTTGCTTCTTTTCCTCCATATAAACCGATAAGTATTCTTCAACCGCACGAGGCGAGCTGCCATTGATAATCGCGATCGTTCCTTCGATAATCATGTGTTGATTCAATACTTCAATTTTTGATTTACGCCGTAGTTTATTGGCAAATGGGTGCCAAAGCACATAGCCGAAAAAAATCCCAAGCAGGGTTGCGACAAAAGCAGCCGCAATCGACTCGCCCAACTTGTTAATGTCATCCAAATTGCCAAGTGCAGAAATGAGCCCCAGCACCGCCCCGAGCACACCAAGGCTTGGTGAATAGGTGCCGGCTTGGCTAAAAATCGCCGCTCCTGTCGCATGGCGTTCTTGCATCGCATCAATCCGCTCATGCAATGTATGGCGAATAAAATCAGGGTCCTGGCCATCAATCATCATCCGTGTAGCTTGCTGAAAAAACGGATCGTCTATATCTTCAATCTTGCTTTCAAGGGCAAGCATCCCGTCACGACGTGAAATCGTCGCATACTCTACAAACTTTTCTACAATTTCCTGTTGAGATGTTTCTTTCCGTTCAGACAGCAATACGCCAAACAATTTTGGAACTCGTTTAATGTCCGAAAAGGGAAAGGCGATTAAAACAGCTGCAATCGTACCAATTATGATGATGACAATAGCGGCGGGATTCAGAAGCACGTCTAAGCTAGAGCCTTTTAAAATGACCCCAAATATGACTGTACTTATTCCTAAAAGAATGCCGATAAATGATGTCTTGTCCATGTGAGTCTCCTTTTAAATCTGTCCTTACTACTTAATTCGGACAAAGAAGCCAATGCTTGAAGCACTCTTCGCAATTTCGTCAATCTGTCACTCTTTTAAGCCGAAAGTCTCATTTTACAATTGGGTCCTTTTGCATAAAAAATTCATTTTTGTCCATAGTAATTAGAATGGAGGGACTGCCTATGCCAGCTTCACAGCAACTCAGCTTTCGTATATTCACTGTTATTGCAGGGGCCATTTTAGCTGCTATAGCAATTGAATGGTTCCTACTACCAAACAGTATTATCGATGGGGGCATTATCGGCATTTCGTTGATTTTAAATGCGATTACGTCTTTTAATTTCGGCATTCTCGTCCTTTTTTTAAACGTCCCGTTTTTGTATTTTGGATTCCTCTACCTCGGCAAGCGTTTTTTAATCTATTCTTTAACCGGAAACATTATCCTTGCTGTATCGGAAGCACTTTTGCATCATTGGCATTTAGAACCTCTTACAACTACGCCATTGCTGGCAACCATATTTGGGGGACTGCTATTAGGACTCGGCGTCGGGTTGGTCATTCGAAGCGGCGGCGCACTGGACGGCACAGAAGTGTTAGGATTATTGTTGACTCGTAAAATTCCCTTTACAGTCGGTGAATGCGTACTCGTTTTTAACGTAGTCGTTTTCGCATGGGCAGCCTTCGTGTATGGCTTCGAAAATGCCATGTACTCTATTCTTACCTACTACGTAGCCGCCAAAACGATCGACGCAGTTGTAGAAGGTCCCGATCAAACGAAAGCGGTTATGATTGTCTCGGACCACTATGAACAGCTTACTGAAGCAATTACGGCGAAGCTGGGCAAAGGCGTAACACGGCTAAAAGGGCAGGGGGGCTACCAAGGAAAAGAAAAAGACATCTTATATGTGGTGGTAGGAAGACTGGAGATCATGCAGCTAAAAAATACGATCTATGAACATGACCGAAATGCCTTTTTCACTATTATCGACGCTCATGAATCAAGAGGAGCTGCATTCAAAGGAAAGGAAGACCATTAAAAAAAGCGCCCGTATAACAGCGCGCCTCAGACTGTAGAAAAACGTACCTACGTTTTCTACAGTCTAATTGTTTTACAGATTTCAGGCGACAGCTTCTTCTTTACGAAGAGCTAGAGGAACTTGATGTGACCACTACCGTAGTCGTCGCTACAATCATTGCCGCCTCCATGGCATCAATCGTCTTTTTGACTTCAGTAGAGACAGGCAAGTCTTTGCTGATCCGCTTCAACTGCGCGGCTGCCTCCCGTGCTTCAGCTCGTTTTTTAAAGATAAGAGGCAAAAGCTTGCTCGTATGCAAAAATGCAAGCAACACTGCGTATCGTTCTTCTTCTCGGTCGAGGGGCTCTTGGCTCCCGATTTTATCTAGCACCGCCCGAAATAAACGATAGGCGTGGACGTGTAAGTCGTTTCGTTCTAAATGGTATTCATAACTTGGAAAGAGGCCAAGAATACGTGTTTTACGAACCGTTAGCTGGTCCTTTTCCTCAAGCAATGTTGCCACGTCTTGATGAGTGCGGGAAGAAGAGAGGCCTTGCACCCAATAATTGAGAGCGCGGGGCTTTTTCTCTTTCATGCGTGCAAGTGTTTGCCTAAGCAATGGATCATTCGTATCTTCATTAACAATGACTGCTTTCTTACGTTGCAATTCAATATTGCCATTGATCATCAATTCAGCCAGTAGCGCGCCATTAAGCGCATAAGGTAGAGCCGTTGTTGCTCGGTAATAAGGCTTCGCTGTTTGCGGATTAATCGCTAATAGGAATAATTGCTCAGCAATAAAAGGCAAGGCCCATCACTCCTTTTTTTCATCTATATACTGTTTTACGAATTGATGTTAAAAAAGTTTCACCCCGCTCGCCAAGACTAGATAAAAGGCACACAGAAGACAACAAAACCAAAATCAACTGAGATTGTTATTGGTAGTATGCATGACTTGAAAAAAATTATAAGATTAGAGTAGTAAAGTTTAAAAAGCAATGATGCTTAGAAAAGGGAGGAAGAGATGACTACTTCAAAAGAACGAAAAACGTGCAATAAAGGGCATAACTATTATAAAAGTACAGATCGTCCAAGCTGTCCAACATGCCAACGAGAAAGTAAACCAAGTAGTGGGTTCCTTTCAAAGCTTTCATCTCCCGCTAGAAATGCATTGATACATGAGGGAATAACGACATTAGAACAGCTATCAAACTTTAGTGAAAAGGAAATTTTAAAGATTCATGGAATAGGACCAGCTTCCTTGCCAACTCTTAGCGCTTCATTGGAAGAAAAACAACTCTCATTTAAACGTTAAATTGTATTTAAATTTCTGAACCTGCAAGTGTATGTTGAACTTCAAAAAAGTGGCGTGAGAAGGTTTCCATAGCTTCTTACATACTAATGATGTCGCCAAAACAGATAGAGAAGGAGTTGTATCCCTCAATGACAAATAACAGCATGAATCCCAAGGTTGATGAATTTTTAACGAACGCTAAAAAGTGGAAGGAAGAATATAAGAAGTTAAGAGATATTATTCTTGACTGTGACCTGACTGAAGAATTTAAGTGGATGCACCCTTGCTATACATTTGAAAATAAAAACATCGTATTAATACATGGATTTAAAGACTACTGTGCGGTTCTCTTTCATAAAGGTGCCTTGTTAAAGGATGCCCATGGGATGCTCATCCAACAAACAGAGAACGTTCAGGCAGCCCGCCAAATTCGCTTTACAAATGTTCAGGAAATTATTGAAAGGGAGCCGATTTTAAAAGACTATATATATGAAGCAATTGAAGTAGAAAAAGCCGGATTAAAAGTAAAAAACGATAAAGACAATACCAACTTGATCATTCCAGAAGAGCTTCAAAGTAAATTCGCAGAAATCCCCGCTTTGAAAACAGCTTTCGACGCATTGACGCCAGGAAGGCAACGAGCATACATTCTTTATTTTTCAGGAGCCAAACAACCAAAAACACGAGAAGCAAGGGTTGAAAAGTACGTCCAGAAAATTCTAGATGGATTAGGATTGAAGGATTAGTAAAAGTTACCAGAAGCAGGTGAAATAGGTTAATTAGCCATTCTGCTTCTGATAACTTTTAGAACCGCCGCTGGGCGTTTAGCTACTGGTTTATTCCATGAATGTATATCTAACAACTGCCAGTTATAAATTTAGGCCTGTAAAGCAAACTGAAAAGAACCCCAGTAAATTGCTTTAATAAAAATATATATTCTTCAATAGTAACATTGCTTCCAAGAATCAATACTTCGTATATCTGCCCGTATTCTATAATTTTGAAACTTGCATTTTGAAATCCATTTTTCAGATAAAAATGCTTGCGCTTAAGTCGTTGTTCATTATTGTCCGCTACTTCATCAATTGCTTCAATATTTAATATGATACGATTGTCTGCATATTTTTGTTTGATCTCAGATAGTATGAACGTTCCGTAACCTTTTGATCGGAATTCTGACGAAATGGCCAAATATAGCACAAAGGTCAGGTTTTTATCTGATATGAGATAGGCGAATCCAATAAACACATCATCATCGTAGAAGGCAATATAATCAACGAATTTTTTTCGGGATCTCCATAATAAAAACCATAGCGGGATTCGTTCATTTTCTGGAAAGGATGTTTTGTATAAATTTTCAATTTTATAAAACTCTTTAAAGTGTTTTGTTATTGTCTCTGTCCTCATACTCATAAAGTGCCTCCTTAGATTGGTCAAACAAAAGGTTTAAGAAAAACTAAAAGGTCTAATGCTTTGAATAATTAGGTCTTTATATGGTAAAAGCTAAAGATTATTACTTTTTTCGAGACAGTTTTCCAAAATCTTTAATCGTAGTTGTCAGATAGTCTAAGTCAGGAGTATAGTGGTCACCGTTATATTCATACAGGGTTACATCTGCTCCTTCCTTTTTAAACTTGTTATAGGCGTTCAACGTATTATAATGGGGGACAATATCATCGTTCTTACCTGAATGGAGCATGATTTTTGCTTTAGGAATCCAACCGTCAATAAGGCTTAGTTGTTCAATGGCATTAAGCAATTTCTCGTTATCACCACTCATGATGCTTTCTTGTAGAAACGGTAAGTTTATAAACTCGCTTACTTTACTGGAAGGTGGATTAAGCGCATCTAAAGAATTCTGGACTTCATATTTATATATCTTATCTAAAGGTACATTGATGTTACTGAATTTTAGCAAACTATATAATGTCCAACTATAAATACCAGCATTTTCACCCAAATCGTCGTCTTCAAGCTCAAAAGTATTGCTTTCGAGCATAGATGGCATGTCATATGGTCCAGCTAATGCAGAGGTAGCAATAAGGTTAAATTCTTTAGGATATTTTTGCTCAATGTCCTTATGAGTTGCTAAAGCAGCTCCTCCTCCTTCAGACCACCCCGTTAAAAATAATTTGCTGTCCGTCTTCACTTCTAATACTGTTGTTAGTTCTTTAGTTGCTCTAATCATATCTACTGAATAGTTTGCCAATTCATTCGGAATATTATATGGGTGATCTAAATCCTTGGAAACATTATAACCGGCATAGTCTGGGGCACTCACAACATATCCTTCTGATGCGAAAGTCAGAATCATCATTCTTGTCTCCCCAAAATCAGCGTCAGGCTGAGCCGCCTGTCCGTTGAATAAGGAAGGTACATCGTTTGAACCTTCGCCACCGGGCATTGGAATCGGTAGCATTGTACCATGATGGTATTGCAAGAGAGATGGTTTTTCTTTACCTTTAGGAATCGTTACAAGACCTGATAATACAACCGGTTTTCCATTTTGGACGGACTCGTAAGTAATAGAATATAAAGATACATCATAATCCAAAAGCTGCCCGATATTCTTTTCAGGATTCAACTCATTGATTTCTTCTGTAGTTAAATCATTTACTTTTTCGTAGCTTACCAATGCACCTCTTTCTTCTTCTTTTGAGATAGATTGGTTTTGCGGTGTTGCTGTTGGCTCTGTCACAGTGTTTATTCCCTGAGTACTAGCAAGAAGGCTTAATCCAACAAGCAGTGCGGATGCGATCAATGTAGCAAGTAATACTTTTTTCATGGTTGCTGATCTCCTTTTATAAAGGCATTGAATATGCCTCTTTATCGTTTATAATTAAACTATATAGTCTATACCAGGTATAGAGTAAAGGGGATTTTTATGAAAAACATTTTTTCCATTGGAGAAACTGCAAAAATAAATAATGTCTCAATTCAGGCATTAAGACATTATGACAAAATAGGATTATTAAAACCCTCTTATGTTAACGAGGAGAGTGGGTATCGCTACTACACTCTTGACCAGTTCATCTATCTTGACATCATTAAATATGCCAAAATGTTCGGTATTCCTTTGAAAGAAGTCAGAGATACCCTTAGTTCCGGCGATATGCAAGAAATCTCAATAAAGATTAGAGCTTATCGAGATATGTTAGAAAAACAAATAGAGACACTATCCAGTGTTAATAAAAGATTTACGAAAGTAACAAAACTCATTGAGTATGGGTTAGAAGCTGTACAGCAGCAAGAACCCTATCAAAGATGGATTAATAAAAGACGTATAATTAAATTAAAAGATCAAGGCGAAGTATTTAATTTTGAGTTGAATAGCAGAAAGATTGAGATGGACATGCTTCAATCTAATTTGGAATTTGACTTTGAAAGTGGTTTTTTCATTGATATTCCGCTTTTCCTTAATCTTGGCAAAGAATCTTTTATATCTGCATATATGAGGGTAACGGGTGGAGATGAGCTAAAACACTTTATACCCGAAAATGAATACGTCTTAAGCCATATTCCAGAAGGGAAATATGTTTGTCTTACTTACAATGAACATAATAAGATGGAAAGAATAAAAAAAATGCAGGATTACCTTAACCGAAATAATGTGAGAGATACTACAGTTATTCTTGTAACTGAACTTTACGATAATTTCGATAGCCAGTCTCATGAAATTCAAGTATATTTACAGCCTTAAGCGTTATAAAACAAAAGAAAACGTGATCGGTTTCTTTTGTTTAGCTAACAGGGCAAGTATTAGGGAACTGTGTGCAACAGTTCCTTTTTTATAATTTGGTTTCTGTTGGGTGACGTTCGAAATAATTAAGATAAGTGATTAGTGCTGGCAATGAAATGAATTAATTTTTCTCGTCTCGAAAACTGAAGTAAACTTGTGATTCGAGACCATATTTCTTTTTACTTCAATTGGTTCCTGTAATGTATATTATGTAAACTAAAAGAAACAATCAAAAACAACGTATCGAAGCAGATATATATCACGCCTAGTCTCTCCCGGCTGCTTTCCCCCTCTTCCGGATGGCATCCGAGTACACGTCCGATTGACAAGAACAGCGAGCATTTTCAACACATTATCCAATCTCCACACATAACGTTGTACCAAAGATGCCCGCGTCTTTAAAAATTATTTTAGTCAGCTTCTTTCAGTTGCCATGCGATCACTTTCCCAACTGCTTCAGCCGCGGCAAATGGGGTTACTTCATTCGTCGGCTGTTCCTGCTCAGCTTTCAAACATCCGATCATATCCGGATCCAACAGAGAAGGATCGAGCCAGGATATGGCCCAACAAGCCCAGAATTTCATTAAACCCACTGACTTCTTGGCTGTTTCTTCCAATAATGGTAGACTGTCAGATCCGATGCGCATCAACGAGAGAGCTGCAGCCATCCTTGTCTCCTCAGAGCTTGTTTGCATCAGCTCGATCAGTTTCGGCACCGCCTCTCCTGCGTCTGGACCTAACTCTCCGAGAACGGCGCATGCAATGTCACGCAACATCGGATCCTCACCATGAAGCGCATCTATCAATAGTGGCAAAGCGGCTTTACCAGACCGCCTCACTTCTTTCAGCCCCGCAGCTACCTGGTTAATTTCACTGGAATTGGCGATCTTTCTAAGCGATAGAGATACTTCCTCGTTCTTGTCCATAGAGACACCATCCTTTTGTATTACGTATTCCGTCTCAAAATTGCAATAACATCATCATCGAGAATACAGCAGTGAGCGATGGGTTATACCCTTGACCTTCCGGAGTTTAGTGAAATAGGTGATTTATTACTTTATATTGCTCTCAGAATAGTAACTTACTAATTTATTCAGACATATTATTTTTTCATAATGGATTTTCCCATTCCTTCACTTTGCTCGAAAAACCCGAGGAGAACCTGCTTTCTACTATTCATATCATATGAATTGCAAAGGCTTCCAACGTACATCCCTCTACTGGCTTTCTGATATGCGTATTTCTACTCGCTCTAATAACCCAGATGCCGGATTTTCTTCGTTTGTATAGAGTCATTTCCCTATCTTCTTTTACTTCTACATTGCCTCTCCAACTTCCCTCTTCACTTTAAAATTCACTAATCTGTGCATTTGGACACCGTTTTCTCAACTCGGCAATAAATTCCATTTTACCCTTTGGTAATATTTTTATCGTTCTAGAAGCATTGGATGTTTTGTAACGCAATTCAATTCCCTTATCAGACGAGGAAATTTGATAACCGGTGAATCGAGCGGTCGTTGGGACGACTTTTATTATGTTTGGGTACAATATTTTACGTTTAAATGGACCTGCTTTGATTAGTAGATGTTCCTTCGTCAAAACAAATTTAATGGAGGTTATGTACAACAAGAGAAGGCTAACTGTAACAATAAACATCGCAACCGAAATGAAAAAAATAAGGGATGAAGACACCTCTCCGAGAATAAAAGTGAGAGGAAGAACAGCAATCGCGACCATTGCGCCTACCAATAAAAATATAAATATACTCATAGGAAGAATCGCTATTTTCGCATGAAAAACCATTATTTACTCACATCCTTGTTAAAGTATATGTATGCGCCACTGCCAATTTCATTTAAACGTAAAAAGCTCCATCATCTTGTAACAATAGACATCAGGACATTCGGCATGGGGCGTATGCCCGCAATTGTTAATCACCACTTTATGACCGTTTGCAATTTTACTATAAGCTTCCACATGTTTATCGCATGTGACTGGATCCGCTTTCCCTATGACAAGCAAGGAATCGAAAGACTGGGAAACAAGGAGACGATCGATTGAAAGATCACTCCCTCTTTCGTAAACGCTCAAGATGAATGTCCGTTCGGTCCTCAAACTCCTCCCATTCTTCATCTGTATATGCCGAATAATCTATTTACCCGGTAAATATCCTCTTTATGTTCCCCTAGCTCCTCTCCTAGGTGTAAATACGAATCGAATAAGCGCTTACTTGATAAATTGCTGACTGGCTAGGTTTAGACATTCCTTGGATTTCTGTTCGGCTCCTAGCTTTAAAAAGACAGAAGCTACTCTGCGCAACAAACTTTTTGCTGTTCATGCAAAGTCAAAGGTTGGACTTCAAAAACACCTTTTGTGATAGAGTTTGGATATACTGAGGCATAAAGCATGTATCCTATATGTATTCATGAATGTGGCTCCTTCTTAGCACCGTTATACTTAATCATAAGATAATCCATTAGACCCGTCCACCCTTTGCCTAATCGGCAATCTATTTTGGCCAGTTTAGGAGCGCGGCCAAACCTTATGATTATTTACATGTATTCTGCTGTATGCTGGGCGTATCTAAATAGGCAACCTTCAATTTCGGATAATTTCCCACTTTCCTACATCCACCTAAAGAGGGTACTTCTATCTTACAGCAACTCATACACAGCTGAAATTCAACCCCTGTGTATTACCTACTCTGTACAACCACACGCGCGAGATGTCGAACTCACCCCACACCGACGTAATAGTGTCCATGCGGCGGGACTAATTGAGACATAGAGCGCTTACTGATTCAACTGCTTCCACAATGCCTTGTTGCTGTACCGTTTGTCCGAACTAATCTCCGCACCGAACCATGTCGGAAGCTCGAACAAATTCACTTCTACCACGCTTGAAAATTCCCCCTCGACCACCATGAGCGACAGATGCCTGTACCGATCAATCTCAAACTTCATGCCTGAAGACTTCATGCGCTGCATGGTAGTAGTTAAAGATGAGGCAGCTCACCGGTGCGAAAACAATAGTCAACTCCCCTCCCCTTCGAAACAGGAGAAAAGTTTTATGATGACTGTGAGTTGTCTTGTGTTCCAGTTTTACGTAGCGGACATTAACCATATTCGAGCCGTCTATAACATTTTACCAATTTATTTTGACTTTGCCGGTTTTTTAGTGTCGATTTCGCTTTTAGCAACAGCACGAAGAAGCGGCATCAACAAGCCGAGTTTCGGTATATATACTTTCACGTTTGAGCGATCCGGGCAATTTGACATACTTCCAAATGATGTCTATAATTTTCATTGACATGAATGTCAATGAAAAAATGAAAAGAGGGTTACTTTTGTCGCCGCGTACGAAGGAACAAAATGAAGAAATTCGCAGACAACGAAAACGGGAAATATTGCAGGCAGCCTTGGTTGTGTATGCAGAAAAAGGATATTCCGCTACCGAAATTGGTGATGTTGCCAAACAAGCCGGTTTAGCACGCGGATTGGTGTATCATTATTTCGAGAACAAGCAAGCTTTGTTCCGTGAACTGTATGAGCATATGATGAACAAGACCCAACAAACGACAGTTTCTCATTTTAGGCAAAAAGGATCTGTATTTGAATTGTTCAGTGAGTATGCACGGTTCGTGTGCAGACAAGTTTTGGAAGAACCGGCGGTATCCCGTTTTTACACGCGCATTAGCCTGGATATCCAATACCTGTATACCGAAGATGATCAGTTCTCTTCTTTCGAATGGGTGAAGACATTCATCCAACCGATAACATCGGCCATGGAGAAGGGCATGCAGCAAGGAACGATTCGTCAAGGGAGTGCAAGCTTGATGGCCATGCAATTCTGGGGAGCGGTATCCCAAGGGATGCACTATCTGGATCAACTGAAGCAGGAATTGCACAGGAAAGAATTGTCCAAAACAGAGATCAAAGAGCAGCTCATGGAAGTCTTGGAGCAAGGGATTGAAACAGCATTAGCGGTCATTAAACCAGAGTAATTTTTTTTATTTTTTATATTGACATTCGTGTAAATCAAAAAAAGAGGTGTTATATGACATTAGTGACGATGAATCAGGCGGATTTTGATTCGATGAGCGACGAAAGGCTCGGATGGGCGTGCGTGGAGCAGGCGCTCTTAAGCATTCGTGGGAAAGATGGGGCAACCAAGAAGCAGGTTATTTCCAGTTTGAACAGGAGTCAGCAGGCATTATGTATGTTTAGGGTATTTTATGATCATGCCAAGGATTCGGCAAGTGAATATTACTCTTGGGTATCTTATTTGCTTCAGACGTCTGGATATTGGCAAGGTGTCATTGGTGGGTTGCGTTATTTTGGTGACGAGAACATGATACTGCTGCTCGAAGATACGAAACAGATGATTGAAGAGCGGAACCACAAGCTCAATATTCCAATGACATCTGCTTCCTTTAAAGATTTAGAGCAAGATCGTGAGCTGTCCAAAGCCATTGAGCGTTTATATGGAAAGTTTCTGGAGATTGTACCGGATAGCTTGAACCGAATCAGTATGTTTATCCGATCGAATCCCCGTGATTTTGTCACGATTGAAGGATAAATCTGGGCGATTTCAACCTATTAAGCCAAGCTGTGTCATAGGCACAGCTTGGCTTAATAAAACGACTGTCAAATTGTCCAGAAACTGTAACGCCTCACCGACCACATAAAGCGACCTTTTTGCCGTCGCAATATCGTACTATACCGAAAGCTACCCGCGGGTGTATCATGCATGAAAATGCATGGAGGTATCGTCATGAGCTTACTGTCTTTTCTAGCGTATTGTGTCATAGCCATGAGGAATATGCAATGGGCGTCACGCTACGCGGCGTACAGTAGTACAACCTGGACGATTTTGAACTTAGTTCAGGCGATTTACAATGATCAGGACGAAGCGATCTGTAGCGAGTTGCTCGTGGCCCTCGCGGATCACTTCCAAAACAATGCTCATTAAGGCCGAAACTGTACCGAGAAAGTGAACTCTTCCTGCTACCATCCTATTGCCTTCTCCATAGCCTGCTGGGCAACCGTTTTGCAAAAATCAAATAAAGCAAAGTCGCCGTAGGAAAATTCAGCAGACCAATCATTCCCCATAACCAGTAATTATGGCCGTGTCGCCGGGCGTTGATAAATAGAATCGTACTTTGCGTAAATAAAATGGCGGCTAAGATTACCCATAGATAGAAAGGAACGTCAGAAGGAGGCATGTTCGTCATGAAGGTTTGTTCACCTCTTTTTTCGTCGTAAAATATACGATGAACGGCAGTATGACAACAGCGGTCCCTTGCAAGATCAGAAAGACCGTTGGCGAATGAAAGTAGGTTGTCGTCCAAAACGCTAAAATAACGAGGGCGAGCCCCCACAATCCTACTAGCTCCTTAAGCAGCTTTTTCCTGCTATTGGCTTTTGTTTCCTTTACTTGCTGCAGGAAAAAAGAAAGGTCTGGCTCATCCACTGAATCGAGCTGATCAAGACGTTCTAAACCCGAACGCAGCTCCATAATCGTCTGTTTGTCGGTTAGCTGTGCTGATGGTCTTCCGTTTTCCCCCTTCGGTTCCAGATCCAATTTGTTCTGCTTCTTATCCTTCGTCATTCACGTTCAACTCCTTCCTTAACAGACCTAATGCGTGATGAACCCTTGACTTCACAGTTCCTTCTGGTATGCCTAACATCTTGCCTATTTCTTCATACCTATAGCTGTAATAGTGCTTCAAAATCAAGGGCAGACGATACCCTTCTGATAATTTCCCTAACCCATCTACAACATCCATCCATTCAAGCTGACGGTGGGCAAATTCCCACTTCAACTGGTGCAAAGGCGTTTCTGTATCTGCCATTAGCTCCTCTCTGTTCTGCTTGCGGCCCATATCAATATATAAGTTAGAGGCGATGGAAATCAACCATGTTGAAAACTTAGAACGGCCTTTATAAAGATGAATTTTTTCGATCGCCTTGGTCATGGTTTCCTGTGTTAAGTCATCGGCCAATGATGGTTTTAATGTAATCTTTAACGCATATCTTCTCAAAAACGAATAATTCTCGTGCAGGAGAGTAGCTAGCGCCACTTGGTCTCCCTTTTGGGCTTTACGAATAAGTGCGGTTTCGTCCATACATGTCTCCTTAAACAAGGCAGGTCGTTCTTTTCTATCATGCTCATTGATACTGAAGCTAGTCAACAAGCTCTTTGTGTGTAAAAATGGCGATTGCTCCAAGTTGCAAGCCGATGATCCCGAATAGAGTGGACAACAGAACAGGTGTATAATCAGCCAAACCCTCTCCTTCCAACAGAACCAATGTGGCGTGATTGGCCAGCTGTGCAGGACTCCATGAGAACCAGGCCGGAAATGACGATGACAGCAGGCTGATGAGAAGGATGGTAGCTAAGGCACAGAAGGCTGCTGCGCCTGTTTGTTTAAGAATGGTGCTATAAAACAAAACAATGGTCATAACAAACGTTAACCACAATCCAAAATGAAGAAAACTGCTGAACCAACGTTCAAGCGAAACGGCATCGAATAAAAGGTTTGTGTAATACATCGCTAAGCCGTAACCGAGACCAAGTGACACCCATGAAAAGCAAGTAATCGCCGCCCATTTGGCCGTGAGATAAGAAAAGTAAGGCACTGGCTTCAGTAAAATGATCGCCGCTACTCCGCTACGACGTTCAGCTGATACGATCCCCATCAACGCCAACGTCAAGACAAGGACGCCGAGCAATCCGAAATCAGATAACGTTTGTGCGAGCACCTCAGTTCCTGTTGGCGTAGGAATGTCGATGACGGCCCCTTCTGGCAATCCGCCGAAGTCCTCTAAGATTTGTGGCATAAAGTAGGTGGAGAGCGGCGTCGAACTTCCTAGTAACAGAAACACAATAGGAACCCATATCCACTTATAATTCCTCCATAGTTCTACTTGTTCTTTTTGAAACAAAACGAGCCATTGCTTCATTTTTGCACCACCTTTAAAAATAAATCTTCAAGAGACATTTTAGCTACTTCGAATTTCGTTAACCGAATCTGCTGCAAAGCAAAAGCGTGCAAGAGGAAGGGCACCGCCAACTCAATATCCTCTACCAATACTCTGTAACTATCGTCTTCTGAGACAAAGTCAACAATACGTTTCTGTTCCCGCCAGTTCTTGAGCTGATGGGTCAAGTCATCCTTGGCTTCGATTATGATTGCCGCATCTTGCCATTCTTGCTGAAGCGAGTTAAGCGTCCCCCCATATTTTAGCTGGCCTTGATCAATAATGAGCACTTCGTCACTTACTTCCTCCGCGTCATGCAGGACATGGGTTGAGAAAAGAACTGTTGCTTCCTCCTTTAGTGTTTGCATCAGCTGGAGCATTTCCCGGCGTCCGACTGGATCGAGAGCAGATACCGGTTCATCTAGCATGACCAGCTTAGGCTGGTGAATCAGAGCTTGGGCAATGCCGAGACGTTGCTTCATACCACCTGAATATTGGACAATACGCTGATGAGCTGCTTCGGCCAGCCCCACCTTGTCCAGTAATTCTTGCGTTCTACGCTTCGCTTCCCCTCTCGGCAAATGAGCGAGTTGCCCGACATAGAGAAGAAATTCAAAACCGGTCATCCAATCGCAAAAAACGGGAAACTGAGGCAAATAGCCGATATGGGCGTGAATGTCGCCCTTTCCGTGTGCTGATTGTTGGTGGAACTGTATGGTTCCTGATGTAGGTTTGACTAATCCTGATAACATCTTTAATGTAGTCGTTTTGCCAGCCCCATTCACACCTAATAAAGCGATGCAGGAATGCGGCTCCAGCTCGAAAGTAAGATTGTCCACTGCAGGGTACTCGGCATATGTCTTCGTTAATTGCCGTACAGATACGAAACTCATCGCTGGCTCCCCCTACCGAAGATCAAGTACATTACCGGACCAATAAAGCTAACAAACAAAATCAGCGGAATCCAAAACGGGTGCGCGCCTTTCGTCTTTGCTTGTTTCCCATAATCGATGAGCGCGACGATGACCAAAATTAAATTCAAAATGATTATGGGCGCAAGCAGCCCCCAAGGAACATCATTAAAATCCGTATTCATCCTATCCTTCCCCTTTAACTGTAAATTCAAGTTCACAAATAAGACGGACCAGATGACAAAATCGTTCATGAGAAAATTAAAAAACGCGAGATTCCTATCATCTCGCGTTCATAGGGCCGTTTGCTTCTTTTTAACAGTCACTGAAGCTTTGCCTTGTAGATTTTATAGTAGTGGCTTTTCTGTGATTAATTTGGTACGTGAAATTATAAATAGGACTAATATGAATCGCAAATTAAAGTAGTTTCAATCAAACTAATTTGCAGAAAACATCAGCATATAAAGATGAGAAGGTGCATATGATTGCGCCTTCTCATCTTTTGCTTCTCTGCTCTTGCTGTCATTTCGCAAAGACCATTGCGCCGCCAGAACCAATCACCATAAATTTATTACCCGACGGAGCAAAGCCACATTTTATCCAGCCATCCAAACGGGGAATGTCTAACATTGTCGCATTCAGCAAGTATTCATGCCCTTGAACAAACACATGGTCGATGATGACAGATGCTCGTGGCCACCAAGGATAAATCACCTCTAAACTCCATCCTTCAACCGTTAAATGGACTCCATCTCCCGCTTCTATGCCAAAGAGATCAATCTCTTCCCCAGAATCTGGAATGATAAATTTCAATCCCCTGTCTATGATATTGTTTTCAGTTCTGTCGGTGTCCCTGTCCCTTAGAATTCTCTCACCAGTCATTGCATGATTGATGCTATAACCTGAGCTTGTTAAGAGGATGATATTTTCGTTTGAGTCCCAGCCTGCTGCTATTACTCCAGAGGCAGACAGTACAGCCTGCTGCCTCCACGGCAAAGGAGGCGCTTTGGGGACCATCTTTTGTGCTTTCTCCAATAATGCCAATTCGTAGCTTGTTCTTATTTCTTGCTTTTTGTTTTTAAACATTCAACTGCCACTCCGTACAAGTTTTATGGGTATCACTAATGTTTGCTTACCACTCAGCCCACCAAGATGATGCAGAGGAGATAAGTATGTATCATCATCATGCTTCCAGCTGGCCAGTTTTGCCCCACTTAGCTTTTTTATTCCTTCTAACTTGTGGAGAATTTTTGAACCACATTAGATGATTTTCAGCAATCAGAATGAAGCGAACGTGGCGATTTACTGGTGGCGCTTATCCCCACTCATTTTTTCTAGTCTGTTACACGGCCGAGCCTGGCGACCGTTCCGTTTGCTTGCGCATCCAGCGCAGACTAAGGATCCAGCCGCCTAAAGCGATCAGGCTGCCTACCAGGAACGGGGAGTTGATTTGAACATCAAACAAGGCTCCGGCAAGGATCGGCCCGAAGATGTTCCCGAGACTCGTGTAGGAAGCATTCAACCCAGCGACAAGCCCTTGTTCGTTGCCGGCAATTCTGGAAAAATAAGTGCTAATCGCCGGGCGTACAAAATCAACCGCCAAAAAAACAAGCGTTACCGATACAACCATCATCCAATATTGGGCCGAAAAGATCGTCGCAACCATAAAAACAGCCATCACCAGCAAGCAATAGACCGTCAGCTTCTTCTCCCCGATCCAATTGATTAGCCGCCCGAAGAGCGTCAGCTGCATCACTGCGCCGACGATCGCGCCGATCATGATTAACCACGCAATTTCATTGGGCGTATAGCTGTACTTATGGTCAACAAAAAGTCCTAACACTGTCTCAAATTGGGACAATCCGAGCGACGTGATCAAGATGATTAACAGCCCTGTAAAATAAGGGGTGCGGTAAGATTTGGCAAGCTGTGCGAGTTGGGACTCTTTTCGGTCCATGCGTGCCTCTGGGGCAGGCAACTTGTTCTTATCCAGCGACTCTGGCAAAATGCTCATCGAAACGACAGCGGATAAGGCAGCTGCTCCAGCAGCGGCAAAGAAAGGCACTCGCATACCGTACTCGACTAAAAAACCACCGATCGCCGGACCGATGATAAAGCCTGTCGAAATCGCCGCATTAATCCAGCCCATTCCCATTCCCCGATCCTCTTCTGTCGTAATATCAACGACGTAGGCCATGACGGCGGGCATAATAAAGGCGACAGATACACCGCCAAGCAGTCTTGAGATAAACAGCAACACCGCATTCGTAGCGAGGCCAAAAAGCAGCTCGGATACAGCAAAAAGCAGCAGACCGGCGACAATGATCCACTTCCGCCCATAACGATCGGACCAACTGCCTGCATAAGGAGCCACCAGAAATTGAGTTAATGAAAAGACTGCCACCAGCAGGCCGACGATCGTCCCAGAGATGCCAAGAACGTTCATATACGTCGGCATAATCGGAATAACCAAGCCGACGCCTACAAATCCTATAAATATATTAAACATGAGCAATAAAATAGCCCCTCTGTTTCTTGTTGCCAATGCCTTCATCCTACAAATTCCTCCGAATTCTTCTCTTATGACTATCTATCATTTATTCTATATGATTACTATCTACGGAGCTTATTTCTAAAAGCCGCTTTCATCAGTTGTTCTGGATCGCTTTTCAGCTTTAAAATCGGCGTCTTATTTGACTGTTTGTTTAATGGCAGAATTGACCTTTCACTCAAGGGCAAATAATCCTCAATCATACATTTCGTCATCAATACCCTATCCGTCATTGATCCGAGATTAACGCTTGCGTGAAGACTTCATTAATATTTTGAAAATGGATTTTTTGATTCTGAAAAGAATAAAACATTATTCATGAAAATAATGTTATTTTTCCTTGCCAGGCGAACTACGTTGGCTTGCCAACGATAAAATTCATCACTTTGCATGGCAATAGGTTCTTCAAAAAAGTGTGATAGCTCGAATCATTTTTTGTACATGAGATGGTGATCATTTTATTTTTCCTTTCTAGTCCCTCATACTCCGTCTCTGTACAATATACCATATCTTTCTGCAAACGATTAATGTGTATGCCTCCTACACTCAATTATTCCATAGCCCTAAACACCTTCTTAAACGTGGTCGAGTATGCTATACGTTCTTTAATCGGTTTTTCATAGTGGAATGCATGTCTGTTGCATAGGAAGAACATGCAGCAGCCAGCCCTCTCGGTTTATTCATACTGACATAAATAGATTCATAGCTTCCTGCTTTTACGATATACGTTTCATGGAAAAAACCAACTCCTTTTGAGTTTGCGGCTTTTTTATAAAAACGGGTCCAAGCTTTCATATGTGTTTTTCCATGGGCAAAATCATGTAGATTCTCGATGTTGTCCCAATATTGGGTAATCACTATGTTCCTACCACTCCACCCTGCTTCATAATGAAGAAAACCAGTGTCTTTTTTGCTGGAAAGTTCTTTTAGCATCGGTGGCATGGCACTAAAAACGGGTCCCCATGCCTTGATATTCCACCACTGCTGAATTTTCATACCAACGATAAAAATCACTACATCTTGGTTATTTGGAGCACTAACTCGTTTCGCTTTTGTCATCTCAGTTTCTCCTTTGTTTTTTTGCACCACTGCAGTTCGGCTTCAGCTACTTCTTTTCCATAATCTAACGTATATAACCAAAATTCAGCGCCAGGATGAGTGCTTAACTGTTTTTCCATTTGTTCGTAAACTTTCATTTTCCCTTGTAACAACCGTTCATGTTCACAAATGTGGTCAAATGCTTGCTCCCGGTTCATTTCGTTTCCGAAAAACAATTTTACGAGCAGTTCATTTTTATGAAGCCCAGTATCGTAAATAGGGGCCGCCAGCCAATTATGAAGTTTATGCTTACCCGCTTCCGTTATCTCATATTCCTTCCGATCCCCCTCTCCTCCGATTTGAATAACGTACCCGTCTTTGACCAATGTTTTAAGTGCGGGATAAATTTGTCCATAACTCATTTTCCAAAAATGCTCAAAACTATTATCGATGACCTTTTTTATTTCGTATCCCGTCCTACATCCTCCCGACAATATGCCGAGCACAATCCATTTAGCCTCTGTTTTCATCTCATCCTCCAGATATATCTTTTAGATATATCTAAAAGATATATAGACATGAACTATTTGTCAACAGTGTCTTTTAAGTAAATAATTAACGAAAAAGCAGCGCTGAATTTCAGTCTTAGCAAGATCGTATTTAAACACTCCAATCTTTATAAAATCGGGGTATTTCAGACCCTTTCTGTAACGTTAACGCGATTGCATTTAGGCCTTTTTGTCCCATTGAACTCTGTCATGATTGGAGTATATCCTGTTTCGTTTCAACTGTTTTTGATCTCCCCCTTTTCGCATGATAAAGTTTTATCATGCCCATCTACATAGCTACATCTTCTCCCTACAAATGATGGCATGCTTTTCCTAAATCATTTGGAGCGAAAACCCTGTCACCATTGAGCACAGATAAACAGGAAATGGCTAACTCCTTGTTGGTAGACTGAGTTTAGGAAGGAGAACACACGATGGAAAGCCTTCAAAGAATGCTTGATAGCATTGAGTATATAGAAAGCCATTTAGACAACGAGCTTTTGCTTGACGAAATTGCTGCGATTGCTTGTATGTCTAGATTTCACTTTCAACGGATGTTCCATATGTTAACTGGTTATACCGTAACTGAATATATTCGGAATCGCCGTCTTACTGTAGCTGCACAAGAACTAGTTCATTCCAAATCTAAAGTAATCGATGTGGCAATGAAGTATGGGTACGAAAGTCCAGAATCTTTTACGAAGGCATTTCGGCGAATACACGGTATTCCTCCATCAGACGCTAAGAAACATCGTCATTCCTTGAAGGCTTACCCAAAGATCTCTTTTCAAATTCAGTTAAAGGGTGATGTAGAAATGGATTACAAGATTGTCGAGAAAGACGCGTTTACCGTGGTAGGGAAAAGCATTCGTACAACGACAATGGGCGGAGAGAACAACCAAAAGATTGCAGCTTTCTGGAATGAATCAAACCAGAATGGATTGTCAAAACAACTTGCCAAAAATTGCGGTCCTCTTGGATTGCTTGGTATTTGCATTGATTTTGACAAACAGCAAGAAAATTTAACCTACTTAATCGCTGCAGAAAAGAATAGTGAACAAATCCCTGTTGATTGGGAGGCCAGACAGGTTCCTGCAGCAACTTGGGCTATTTTTCCGGTACACGGTGCAATGCCTCATGCAATGCCAAAGATATGGGAGCGAATCTTTTCTGAATGGTTTCCGGCAACGGGATATGAACACTCAGGTGGACCAGAAATGGAAGTATACGTAAGTGATGCTAATCCTTATTCAAAGGATTATTACAGCGAGATATGGGTTCCAATAAAAAAATGATAAATAAAAAAGCGCATGACAACCTTTGTTATGCGCTTTTTGCTATTGCCCTTTAGTATAAGTAGCAACGTGGCTGCCCTCTGACACAGGTAGGATCTTTTTAATGGCTCTTCCCTCTATAGTCTACAACCACTCCATTTACTCTATCTATAAATTGGGAAAAAAATATGTTAAAACCATCCTATGTTTCATAAACGCCACGGCCAGTTAGTATGATTGAATATGGACGTCATTCCTTGATGCCATTCATGAAAGCGATTACAAAAAAAGAGGAGGTCAGCTAAATGCACTGATGACATCGCAAATCCCTCCCCCATTTGCTAGATAATTTGGGAAATCAAAACCCTTTATTTTGATTTTTTTCAGAAAATATCTTTTCAAATTAAGACAGAAGCGGTAGACTTTTGGAGAAAGAATGTTTTTTAAACATTTCATCATTTATAGAAGGAGGAGTACACTTGGCTCGAGAACAATGGGGAACAAGAGCCGGCTTTATTATGGCCGCTATTGGGTCCGCAGTTGGGTTGGGAAATATATGGCGTTTCCCTTACGTAGCTTATGACAATGGAGGGGGCGCGTTTTTTCTCGCATATTTGTTTGCCATGCTTACAGCTGGGATCCCACTTTTATTAATGGAATTTTCAATTGGTCAAAAATTTAGAGGATCTTCCCCGCTTTCCTTTGCACGCCTCCACAAAAAGACGGAGTGGCTTGGTTGGTGGCAAGTTGCGATTTCTTTTGTTGTGGCGACGTATTATTCGGTTATCATCGCTTGGGCTCTGTCCTATATGGTGTTTTCATTTAATCAAAGTTGGGGTAGTGACACCCAAGGTTTCTTTTTAGGAGACTACCTTGAAGCGACTGAAGCAGGTGTCCTTGGTGGATTGAATGGCAATGTGTTGATTCCGCTTGTCGTTGTTTGGGCGGGCGTGTTTATCATCATGTTAGCTGGTGTAAAAAAAGGCATTGAATGGGCAAACCGCATTTTTATTCCTTTACTTGTTGCCATGTTTTTAGCAATTGTTGTACGTGCCCTTACATTAGATGGTGCCGTTGATGGATTGGATGTCTTTTTCCGGCCTGATTGGCAAGCATTAGGTCAGCCTGGTGTTTGGGTAGCCGCCTATGGGCATATTTTCTTTAGCTTATCTATCGGATTCGCCATTATGATTACTTATGCAAGCTATTTGCCGAAGAAAGAAGATTTAAACAACAGTGCGTTTATTACTGCATTCAGCAACGGGAGCTTTGAGCTACTTGCAGGGATCGGCATTTTTGCGACACTTGGTTTCATGGCTGGCAATCTCGGCGTTCCTGTGGCAGAAGTAGCCACTAGCGGCATTGGTCTGGCCTTTATCGCCATCCCCGAAATCATTAATACAATGCCAGGATTCAACGGTTTGTTCGGCGTCTTGTTTTTTGGCTGTCTTGTGCTGGCTGGTATTTCGTCTTTAATATCCATTACAGAAACGTATATAGCTGGCGTGCAAGACAAATTTAAAGTATCACGAACAAAATCGGTTATCATTGGCGGCGGCTTGTCAGCGATTATTTCATTGTTGTATGCGACGCGCGGAGGCATTAACGTGTTAGATGCCGTCGATAACTTCATTAATCAGTTCGGCATCGCTTTTGCCGGTCTTGTGTCTGTCATTATTGTTGCGTGGATTTTACGCAAGCTCGATTTCTTGCAAGCGCATATGAATGAAGTGTCTGATTTCCGGATTGGCTCATGGTGGAAATTTAGCTTAATGTTTATTACTCCTCTCGTCCTTGGCGCAAATATTGTTCTCTCGTTGATTAGTAACATTCGCGCGCCTTACGAAGATATGCCCCTTTCTTTCTTGGCTATTTCAGGCTGGGGCGTTGCCGGAGCGGCATTCGTTGTTGGCCTTTTACTTAGCCTGATTAAATGGCCTTATGGCAAATTGGAAGCCTATAAGAAGGAGGATGGACAATGAGTGGAAGCGCAATTGTCATGATGATTATTGGTATGGTTATCCTATGGGGCGGCATGGCGACAAGCATTACCTATGCCTACATTGTCTCCAAACGTCGCAAAAAAACAAACTAGCTCATATATGAGGAAGACGGCACAAGAGACGCGCCGTCTTTTTTGGTTTTCCGCGGTCAATAAAGAAGGATAACTTGGACAGACTAGGCCCATAAGCAGATTGCTGGTATCATTCACTATCTATCTGTACAATTAGAAGAAACATCTATCGGAGGTGAGCTTATGCCTACAGAAGAAGAACGAAACGAAACGAAAGAACGGGTAATGGCGCAACTAGAAGAAGTGATTGACCCTGAACTTGGCATTGACATTGTCAATCTCGGCCTCGTTTATGGCGTCGAACTTGACGATGAGTTGAACGTTACCGTAGAAATGACGCTGACGACCATGGGTTGTCCACTAGCAGGAACGATTCAAGCGGATGTGAAGCGCGCGCTTGCAGAATTACAAGAACTTGGGGAGATTGGAAAGGTTGATGTGAATATCGTTTGGAGCCCACCCTGGTCAAAAGATAGAATGTCACGTTATGCCAAAATTGCCCTCGGCCTTCCTGATTAAACCGTACTGCTTGCCTGTTTTACGAGTACTTTTACGCTTAAAAAGAAAGGCATGGCTTTTGCAGGGCGAAATAAGGCCCACGTTATGTGACAACAATTAAAAAAGAATAAAGTCTTTGCAATAAAGATTGCCTTAAACCGCCATTTGCTGCAAACTAACATTGTATCCACTACAACAAATGGAGGTCGGCCATATGTATACCCTTGCTCGTTTGCATGACGGCACGGTAACTGTCCTTCACAGCCAGTCCTATTGCCCCATCAAGGCTTTTACTGATGTGATGGCAGCAAAAGAATGGGCTCGACAAGTACATGCCCGCTTAACCGAAAGTGGCAAATGGCATGTGTTGAAAGTGGGAACAACAATAAAGCAACACCGTTCATAAGCAGGCCCCCCTCCTGCTTATTTTTTTTGATAAACACCGCTTACTGTGAAAAACTGCGTTTTGATCGTGTTTGTTTTGGCGTAATGGAAGCCAACAACAGGCCAAGCAACAGCAACGCAATGCCGCCCCACGAGTAAAAGGAGAGCGACTCGCCAACAAGGCTGACTCCTAGAAGGGCCGCAGTAAGCGGTTCGGCTAATGCAAGCGTTACGGCAAGAGAGCCTGGAATTTCTTTTAGTCCTTTCGCGAACAGCATATAGGCCAAGCCAGTCGCAATCCCCCCTAAATGCAAAACAACGAGCCCATTTTGCCAATGAAGCAGCCAGCTGACCTCAAATAAAAACAACGTTGGCAACAACACGATCGCGCTGAAAGAAAATATGAATGCGACGACGACTTCAGGTTCTCCTTTGGCTACAAGCCCTTTGCTTGCTAGTGTATAAGCGGCAAAGGAAAGCCCTGCCCCTATAGCAAACAAAAGCCCCATCGGCGTCACAACAACCGACTGATCGCCAGCCGTCATTAGCAGCACACAGCCGGCAATCGCCATGGCAGTTGCTTGCATCCATCGCTTTCCTGGAATCCGCTTAAAAAAGGCCCATTCAAGCAAGCCTGCTAATATAGGGGCGCTCCCAATTGCGATAACCGTTCCCGCAGCAACGCCAGTCATTGACACAGCCGTAAAAAAGAACGGTTGATAGGCAGCCATAGCCGCGACACTCACAAAAAATGGCCATTTCGGCCACCCCTTTATATTTAGCGATTTGCCTGTCAACATAGCAAACACTAGTAAACTAATTCCCCCGAGCAATAGCCGCACTGCCCCCACAACTAACGGATGGGCGCCTGTTAAAAACGCTTGAGCTGTCCCGGTTGTTCCCCACAACATCGCAGCACATAGCACGAAAACAATCGCCATCGGCATCGTCAATCGCTCCAATCGTTCTATATGTCTTATTTAGTGGCGTTGGCCTATACGACGCTATTTTTAAGCAGTCTTTGCCTAATGCCCGTACTGTTTAAACAGCGGTTAAACCAGTGCTAGCCTTGCTCGTTGTCCTAAGCCAAGTCAACATTGTGATAGACTTGTTGTACATCTTCCAAGTCTTCAATCGCGTCAATCATTTTTTCAAACTGTGCTTGCACTTCCTCTGAAAGCGTCACTTCGTTGTGGGCAATCATCGAAAATTCGGCAACAGAAAATTCCTCTATTCCGGCGTTTCGAAACGCTTCTTGGACAGCGTGAAACTGGTCTGGTTCCGCGTAAATAATTACCGTGTCATCTTCTTCAATAATGTCTTTGGCATCAACATCGGCGTCCATTAAAATCTCTAGTGCTTCGTCGGCTGTTTTGCCTTCAAAACCGATGACAGCCACTCTGTCGAACATATAGGCGACTGAACCACTGACACCCATGTTTCCGCCATTTTTTCCAAAAGCAGCGCGAACGTCAGACGCGGTGCGGTTGACATTGTTTGTTAAAGCATCGACAATCACCATCGCCCCGTTTGGCCCAAACCCTTCATAACGACGTTCCTCATAACTTTCATCTGAGCCGCCTTTTGCCTTCTCAATGGCACGGTCAATGATGGATTTCGGGACATTGTACGTCTTCGCCCGTTCCAGTACCGCTTTTAAGGCTTGGTTTAATTCAGGATCAGGCTCCCCTTGTCTGGCAGCTACATAAATCTCACGGCCAAATTTGGCGTAAATCCGGCTTGTATTGGCGTCTTTAGAAGCTTTTTTTTCTTTAATGTTATTCCATTTACGGCCCATATTCGTACCCACTCTCTTTCCCTTTTCAATTCCAGGCCACAGCGCTGGTTCTCAACGTTATTATAACGCATAATGACCGTCTTGCGTAAGCAGAAGTGGCGAATGAGCCCAGTGTCCTTTCATTGTCGGCAATGCCACTTGCTTATAAAAAAGTATGGTTACACTATCGATAGGAAGACCGAAAAAGCTAGTTGGACAAGAGCAAGCAACTAGCTTTAAAGCGGTCCCGATTTATTCATCTGGCTGCAAATCGAGGCGTAGTTCTATCGGGCAGTGATCGCTGCCTAAGACCGATGAATGAATAGAAGCGTCGGCAAGATAAGGCATCAACGCCCTGGAAATAAGGAAATAATCAATGCGCCAGCCAATGTTACGGGCCCGGACATTGGCCATGTACGACCACCATGTAAAGGCATCCTCATCATCAGGGTAAAAATGGCGAAATGTATCGACAAATCCCGCCTCGAGCAGCTTGCCAAACTCGGCTCTCTCTTCATCGGTAAAACCAGAATTGCCGATATTCGCCCGGTCATTTCGAACATCAATCGGCTGGTGTGCGACATTGAGATCACCGCAGAAAACAACAGGTTTTTGCTTTTCCAGTAGAGTCAGATGTTCCCTAGCGGCTTCCTCCCACTGCAACCGGTATGGCAGTCTGCTTAAGTCCCGTTTAGCATTAGGCGTATACATCGTTACGACATAGTAGTTCTCAAACTCAAGGGTGATGACGCGCCCTTCGTTATCTGGAAAATGATCGCCGATTCCATATGTGACAGACAGCGGAGAGTGTTTAGTAAAAATTGCTGTCCCTGAATAACCTTTACGCTCCGCATCGTTCCAGTATTGTTCATAGCCAGGCAGCTCAAGCGTGATTTGCCCTTTTTGTAGCTTCGTTTCCTGTAAACAAAACACGTCTGCATCAACTTGATGAAAAAAATCTAAAAAGCCTTTTCTTACACATGCGCGGAGGCCATTGACGTTCCACGATACGAATTTCATAGTTATTGAACTCCCTCTCTCTTTATCCAGTGCCCAGTGTAGCATAGATGAGAGAAAACCAGTACCGTTTTGCTTACTTGAGCCTCCAACATGGCTATAGCCATGGAATTCTTAGCTAGTTAACCCATGCAGGCCATTTCTGTTTTGTGACCATTAAGCTGTCTAAAGAAAGCCCTGCTAATGTAAGAGCTTTCTCGTCTAATAACTGTAACCTAAGTGTTCTTTTCCCAAATAATCAGTCCGAATATTCTTTTCCTGAACCTCGACGCGAGTACTTGCCTACTAAATCTACAGTTCAGCCCGCAAGTTGACACCTATTTGGTAATCGGTTTCCATGACCTCTTTAGGCACCATGCTTCCTCCTGTCGCCCAGACAAGATGAGTCGCTGCATCGGTATATAGCCCTCTCTTTTCGAGTTGTATAGGGCCGTATAATCCCGCAACCGCTGATGGTTCTATAAAGAGGCCTTCTGCATCAGCGAGATCGGCGAGGAGTGTATAGAGCATCGGATCAGCGATCGTGTAGATGCCCTCAAGCAATGGAGCCATCATGCGACCAACAAAGCCAGACGGTCTCCCTACCGCAAGGCCGTCGGCTGCTGTCTGGTTGTCGATTCCAAAGTCTTGGACAGAGACGCAATGGTGCTTTCTAGTTAACATACCAATTAACATACATGGCGAATGGGTAGGCTCCGCGAAAAAACAGCGGACCGCGTCGCCGAAAACGAGCTTCAAGCCGAAAGCAACCCCACCAGGACCGCCGCCAACGCCACAAGGAAGATAGACATGGAGCGGTTGGTCTTTTGTGACGGCAATTCCCTTTTCCTGCAATTGTTCTTTTAAGCGAAATGCGGCGACAGCGTACCCTACAAATAGATCGATTGAATGTTCGTCATCGATAAAATAGCTGTACGGATCAGCGTCTGATTCTTTCCTCCCCTCTTCGACTGCCTTGCTGTAATCGGCGGAATGTTCCACTACACGCACGCCTTTTTCTCGTAACATGTCTTTTTTCCATTGCTTTGCATCGGCTGACATGTGCACCGTCACGCGAAATCCTAGCTTTGCGCTAATGATGCCAATGCTCAACCCTAAATTACCTGTTGACCCAACAACAATGGCATAAGAAGAAAAAAACGATTGAATCGTGTTCGTAGCGATCAATGAATAATCGTCTTGTTTAGTGAGAAGTTGCTGTTCCATCAACAAGCTTTCCGCATGCTTCAACACTTCATAAATACCGCCCCGCGCTTTAATTGATCCTGAAATAGGCAACTCGTGATCGCCTTTAAGCAAAAGCCTGCCTGGCAAGTTTTTGCCAAAGCGTTGTTCAAGCTTGTGCTTCATTGATGGAATGTCGATAAGCGGCGATTCGATCAAGCCCCTTGCCCCTTTCGTTTCCGGAAACACGCTCGCTATGTATGGGGCAAAACGTCGCAACCGCTGTTCTGCTTTCTTCACGTCCTCTTCTTTTAAAGGAAGGCCTGCTAGCCCTTCGTTTACAGGCTGCCTGTCAGGGTTGGCCCACCACACTTCCTTTGTCGAGACAATCTGTCGTAAAAGTGGGTAAGCTTCCAACCACTGCTCTCGATTTCTGCCTGCTATGTCCATGTTTATCCCCCTCCTTTTTTCTTTTACTTTAGCACATTTAAGGACCATCCGGCTGGGGATATTCCCCTTTGTAAATGCACATCGTAAATGGGGGACGACACTTTTACACAACCAAGGATTTGGGAACATCAAAGGGAGGATTAACATGAAACAAGCCGTTTTTTTAGACCGTGATGGGGTCATTAACGAAGTATTATCCAAGCGTGTTAAATTCGTCAACGATGCAAACGACTTCCACTTGCTAGATGGGGTAGCCGAAGCGATTCGCTTCTTCAACAAAGCAGGCTTCCTCGTCTTTGTTGTTACCAACCAAGGCGGCATTGGACTTGGCTACATGAAAGAAAAAAAGCTCGAGCGCATTCATGAAAAAATGCAGGCCGACTTAAAAGTGCTAGGGGCAAAAATCGACGATGTCGCCTATTGCCCCCATAAACCTAATGAAGGATGTCCTTGCCGTAAACCAAAAGCTTATCTACTGGAAAAACTGGCGGAAAAACATCACGTTGACTTGTCCAAGAGTGTCATGGTAGGCGACCGCGAACCAGACATTCGTGCGGGCCAAAAGGCAGGTTGTCAAACGGTCTTAGTTCACGCCCGCACAAATGACGATTTCCAAGCAGACGCACGCTACCCGGACTTGCGTGCCGCCGTTCCATGGATTCTTGCCCAAAAGAGAGCTGCTGCGCATTAAAGCAGCTCTTCTAATGTGAAACAAAGGAACCGCTTTACATGGGGACTGTTTTCCATTTCATTAATTGCTGGCAGTCTTGTGCTAATACTTGAAACGGATCGTTCCCGAACCATTCAAGCGAGACATTGACCCCGTCTAATTGATTCGCTGACAGAAAGGATTCATAATCAAAACACCCATTAAACAGCCCAGTCATTCCCTCTCTAGATCCGGCAGCGGCATAAACGTTTTCAGGAGCAAATACATCTAAGTCGCCTGGCGAGCGAATGTTTTTTAAATGTAGATGGCGAATATGAGGTTGCAATTGTTTAAACGCACCGTTTACATCCGCTCCGCTTTCCCATACATGAAGGACATCAAAATTGATCGCTAACCCTGGGTGGTCGACTTCCGCCAACAGTTGCAGCGTGGATGGGACCGTATCACATAATGTATGGGGGTGCGTTTCCACTAACACATATTGACCTTTGTCAAAAAAGTGGTCACAAAGACAAGCTAACCGTTTTACAAGATAGGCTCGTTCTGTTTTTGTCGTATGCTTGCTCCCCTTTGCACCGGCAAATGTACGGATGTGGTTCGTATTCCATCTTGTCAACAGAAGCGATGTTTGTTTTGCAGCGTTTATTAACGTATTCCATTCTTCATAAAGCGGAAAGTAATCGCTTACCATTGGTACGATAAGGCCATATTTTTTAAGCCAGTCGCCATTGTAGAAGGGAGTGGCAAGCAAGTGGCGGGCATGAGGGGCCCACAATTCAATTCCATCGACATTGTGCGCCTTCGCCCAGTCAGCAAGCTGGTCGATCGACACTAGCGTATGACGAAAAGAAATGGTACAAATTGACACGTTCATGCGTTCACCCCCCTCGCTTTTGCTTGTAATTGCTGCCATTCCTTAAAATAATCGTACAGGCAGTGTTTTATCCGCCTTTCCCGTACATCTTGTTTTTCCAGTTGGGCAAGCACCGCTTGGTAATCCTGCTCATTTTTGGTTCTAGAAAGCTTCATTGCCCGGTAGTGAACAGTTGTATAGCCTTTCGCCAATTTCTCGATTTCATCGCACCATGCTTCAAATTCAGCTTCCTTAAAGCCAAGCTCTTTCCAAAAGTAAGCAAACGCATGCTCATACGCATATTTGCGAATCGCCAGCACAGGCAACTGTTTTAAGGCAATGGAAAGCTCTGAAAAACGCGCCTTTTCACTTCCGTTCACATAGGCTTTAACAATCGTTCGTACCCCTTCGGTAAGGGGATTCGAATGCAGCTTCATGCATGTTTGAAAATAGGCCTCGACCGTTTCTGGCGTCGGATGATGGATCCGTTTTGCATCAAAATAAAAGCCACCGCCCACATCAGGGGAACGGATCGCCTCTAAAATCCGCTCTTTTTCCATGACGCCTTCCCACCGGTAGTCAGGATCAAGCATAAGCCACTGACCATCCGTGTCTGTTTTTTCTAACAGCACATAGTGAGGGAACGGCTTTTGGTGGAATTTGTTTTCCCGTTCTGGTAAAAGTGCCAAATCAAGCATCACCATCACGTTCCGAAAAGGAGGCCTCGTTTCAAGTAACGTTTCAAGCGCGGCGATATTTGCCTTTTTCGATTGCTCCTTTTTATACCACTCCTGCATGTCAATTCCGTATAAATGACGATACCAGTTTTTCAAAAATGAATGGTCGATTTTTTCAGAATGATATGCTAAAGCATACGAATCGTCGATTGCAAAATCAGCATCCCACACACCAAAATAATAAGGACGGTGGTCAACGCCGCTTTTTTTAAGAATTTCACATATGCAACTGACAAAACAGTGGACTTTAATCATAAAGCGGCTCTTCCTGTTTGTCGGCAACAAATGCAGCCAATGCGCCGACTGTGTAAAATGCTTTTACATCAATGTGCTCATCTGGGATGGCAACGCCATATTTCATCTCTAATTCAAGCAAGAGCTGCAAAATCATAATGGAATCAAGCGCCAGATCTTCGTTCATTCGTGCGTCTTGATGGAACTGTTCAAGCGTTGGCAATTTTAATTCATTCTCTAAAATCGCATAAATCGCATCAATAGCTTCCTTTTTCGTCATCCTTTTGCTTCTCCTAACTTTACGCGGCTTATTTTTCCGTTCGCGTTTTTTGCAATCTCTTCAACAATGGTGATTTCATGTGGGACTTGATGGGGCGCTAGCCGGCTTATGCAAAAGCTCCGCAATTCATGAAGCGATAGCGTCTCCTTTCCAGCAGATACTTGGGCACAAACACGCTCTCCCGCATAGGAGTCTGCCTTTTTATAGACGACCGCCTCTTCTACGCTAGGATGTTCGCGCAGTACTTGTTCGACTTCGTGGGGATAAACATTTAACCCGGCGACATTAATCATGTCGTCCAGTCGTTCCCGAAAGCAAAGAGTTCCATCTTGATCAATGTAGCCTAAATCACCTGTATTGATTGTACGGCTGCCAATGGTGACTTGAATTTCAGAAGGGTTATCTCTCGCTGTCCCTGCTTTTGTCTGTATATGGCTAAGGGGCACACCCAATTCTTCAGAAAAACGGAGTGGCATGGCAATGCTAATACAGCCGGCTTCCGAGCAGCCATATTGTTGAAGCAGCATTAGGCTGTTTGATTGGATTAACCGAAACCATTCCTCTGGCAAGCGTGTTCCGGAGGTCATTACAGCATGAAGTGTTTTGCCGTTGCTTAGCTTTGCTAATGCGTACAGAAGTGGCGGGGCACCATATAACAAATGGTTTGGGTAATCGGTTAGTTTTTTGAGTACATATTTAGGATTTTGCGCTGTCACCACTACTACATTCTTATTTTGGAACAGTCCGGCTAACACCCCACTGATGAGGCCATAGGAATGGGTGACTGGACAGGCGACTACGACCGTATCGACATCCATACGAGCCAAACGCTCGACGTAAGCGCCAAGCTCCTCATCAATCGATGACCAACTGCGCTCCATTTGTTTTGGTACCCCTGTCGTACCTGAACTAAACTGGACAAGGCCTGGTGGAAAGTTACTGACCAGGTTTGAAAGCGTCAGTGGCGCTTCAAACGTATGAAAGAATAAATAAGAACAGCCAGCTTGCGCGGCAATCTTCTTCGCTGCAGCGAGAGGCGTATTTGGGTGGATCGGTACTAAGCTGCCGCCTCTTTTTTTGACGTACAAAAGGAGCGCAATCCATTTTCCAATGTCTTGTGGGCAGACAGCAATCCGCCATTGCTCTGCTGTTTTCCAGATAGGGTGCATAGCAAATTGTTGTTCGTACCGCTCCCAATCTGCTTTTGTATAGTTGCAGTCGTTTACAGCTAACATGAACGGCTTCCCCTCCCAAGTTCATTGTTGACCAAATGGCGGCAGTTCGCCTTCCCTGTCACCTTGCTCGTTAGCAGTGACTCTGTAGCGATAACAGGAGCAGCTACCCGTAAAGCTTGCAAACGCTCTGATGGCACGAGTTCCCTAGTAGCGTAATCGTGGATGGCGCAGTCGACCAATGACCAAAATCGCTGCTCGCTATAGTGAAAATGCTGTTCCAGTCGCCACGATAGTTCTGTGAGCTGATAAACAAAAAGAGTATCCATCACCAGTTCCCTTAGTGCTTCAAGGGAAGACATCCAATAATGCTCGTCGATTTTGCCTGTTTGAAATGTTTGATGCAGTGTGGAAAAGTGCGGGATCCAAGCACGGTTTTTCACGAAGTTCTCTTTATATTCGATACTTTCATGAAAGTCGCGCAAAATCACGCGTTTTGGCCACCCCTGTTCAGTCACAAGGATGACGTTTTGTCCGTGTGCTTCGATTGCGATCCCGTGGCCAGCTAGTAAATGGATTATAGGGACCACGCTTATTTTGAACAACTGCATAAGCCAAGCCTCTATCCCAAACTGTTCTATAAGAGAGGCGATAAACAACGCGCCGTCTTCTTCTAGCAATGGCAACGCATTCATTGGAATCGCTTGCTCCCCTGGCCTCAATTTGGAGGAAACGCTTTCGCGCCAAATGCAGCCAATTTGGCCAAGGAGCGCTTTGTCCCATCGTTTGCCTTTAGGTTCGTACGCCACCCCTGCATACTCCGCTAACCGCTCAACGCCGATTTCGTCTTTTAAAAACGGGTCACTGTCAATGATGCGTTGTAGCCACACTGAAATAGCTGGAGCCGCTGCAATCAAATGAGGCGGGATCGTGCGAACTGAAGACGTGTTGACGACATTTAACGACAATTTTAATTGCGCTTTTGTTACATGCTCTACATTCATCACTGTTCTTAGTGATTGAGTCGCACAGTACCCGTCGCCAAAACGGCCTAAGTACAATACGTCTCTGCTTTTGATCGCTTGTTGCAGCAAATTCCCATTAAGCGCTTGCCATTGCCACGGATGAACAGGGATGAATTCGTATTCACTAAGTTGGCCGCCAGCTTCCGATAATGCTTTCACGAGCGCTTGCCAGACAGAGGTGCCTAATTCCTGCTGCAAAAAGCAACCTGCTTCTTGAGGATAATGGACAATGGCATCTTGTTTGCGAACGCCAAGCCAGACAAGGTGAAATGATTGTTTTGCTTCTGGCCCATAATGATAATGATCGTCAAGTGAAAATCCTTTCCGTGCTTTAAAACAAGGATGGTAGAGATGGCCTTCGATCAGCGCTGCTTCCAGTTGCTCATAAGCCAAACCCCTTCTGGATGATGTCATTCCAAGCCTCGTTTCATTCCAATCGCTCAGCTTAATTGTTTGTAACAGTTCATCCACCAGCGCTTGTTTTCTCGTTTCTTTGGCTGTCAGTTCACTGACAATTTCCTCTAGCTTCGCAAGTCGTACCTGACGTTTGCCTATGAGTCGGTACGGTCCTTGCTGTAAACGAATCCGTCCAAAAGCAGACCGCTTTCCTATGCATTGGAACAAAAACGAACGACCATAGACGGTAAATACCGTATCACCATTGCTTTTGTTCGTTTCCTTGACGTCCAGCAACCTTTCAAATAGGATCGCTTCCATTAATTGACGTCGTACACGCAACGCAGTTTTAGAACATGGAGCTGCCTGCATGTGCATAAGCGACACCTTCTTTTTTTCCCGTTCTATTAAATGGGTTTTTTATTGAGGTATATACCGCTTGTTCTAACTCTTCGGCTAGTTCATCGACATCATGGAAACGCGTAAGTAAATTTGCTTTGCAAGCGAGCTCTTCGTTTCCCAGTAAGCCTTGTACAAAGCGCTTGCCTGCGCCAATCAAAGTAACCTCCATTTCAGTAAGCGCTGACCGCAACACGCCCAGCAAAACCGCTTCTTCCTGGAGACTGTCAACGCCAAAACGGCAGATTAATGAAAACACTTGGTTTAAGACCAAGTAATAAGCAAAGCGATCGTCAATAAGGGCATCGTTGTAAAACAGACCATGGGCTTCCTTTAATTTAGGCTCTTTTGCCAACAGAGTGTCCTTATAAGAATTTGCCAAGTAATAGCCTTGATTGTCACGGTAATAAAAAGCGCTCGGATAGCCGTTATAAATGTTGATTAGGCTATTTTGCTGGTGTGCTTCAAGTGCCAAACCAAGTTCGTCGTACAAATGGATAAGTGGGCGAACAGCTATGTCAATATATTGTTTAAACCAATTAAGGCTAACTGTGGAGACTGGCAGGCATTCGCGCACAGCGATTGTTTGAATTAAGCCTGCAAGCTTTGAGCGATAGCCAGGCAATGGATCTTGTGTAAGAGCAGCAATAGAAGTGACGCCAACACCGCCATCTTGAAAGGGATTTTCTCGAACGATCGTTTCGAACCCACTTTCTTCCATTCCAGGAAAACGTACCGTCATATAAGCTGGATCCCTGATCATGTGGAATCCCTTGTACATCTGGATCGTCTCCGAATGGTGCAGCAACGTTGCTACCAACATTCCTGCCTGGAGTTCATGACGCCGATTCAATCGGAGTGAGTTGGTGACTTTTACTGGAATCGAAAACTTATACATCCATTTTCCTGATTCACTTATAACCGTTCGTATTGAAGAGGTCGCGCTAAAAAGCTTTCCCGCTGGTCCTATGTCTTTTATCAACCCTTGCTCCATCACGTTTATAACAGGAGTTTGCTTTAGCAAGTATTGCGCTTGTAGCGGATGCATCGGAAAAACGATCCATTTTTTATTGCCTTCATTTAGAAATGTAGCAGCGCCAACGTCTTGTGCCACCAATTCACAGGCACTGTGCTCAAACAACGAGCCGTGTTCAACAAGGTCATGGTGGATAAGAAAATAATGGAGTTGAAACCGCCCTTTTAGCTCTGGTGCATATAATGAATGTTGCCAGTAAGCCATGCCTTGCCTGCTTTTCGGCGTGGGATGGAGCCAATGTCCATATAAGAGCGACTGTTCCGAATCAATAAAACGTTGTTTACTTTCGTATAGTTTTTCCCCATCTTTTTGCCGCGCTTCAATATAGGATTCCATCGTTTGAAGACTATCAATCATGCGCAATAAGCATTCTCCAAAACAAGAGCTTCGCTTTTCCGGGTTTGATTTTGTTTGTGCATGCAGCTCTTGTACAAGCAAAATCATTGCTGAAAAAGGCTCTTCTAGTTGCCACTTCCCACCTTGCTTAACCTGGAAAACATCCCCAAACGTGTGGCGGCCGACAAGGGATCTGTAAAGCAGATCGATCCATAACGTGGTTTTTTGCTTTGGCAAATGTAGTTCCATAATGAAAGGGCCGTGCATCTTTTGTTGTAATTCGACCTCATCCACGCTCGTTAATGGCCTCATGCACCCTGTCCCCGTTTCGCGAATAAAGCCGTTTACAAACGCTTGAAATGACGCACTTTCGGCAATATGCTTCGTTGATGGAGCCATGTTTTCATCCCTTCTGGAAATCCAATGAGATTTATTCTCAATTGAGTTGAAAAAAACGGGTTTCCCCGTTATACTTGTACAACAACCGGTTAATCGACTCCTTTTTTCATCTTCTAGTAGCCCATTAGCTTTCATGTTTAACAGGTTTGCGATACGATTTGCCTGCTAATTGGTTGTATACTTTTTGGTTGGAATCAATTATATACGCTGGTTTAGGCTTGCCGCGATTGGCACGATGGCCAGCCAAATGGGCATCACTTTTCTCCCAAGCCTTCCAAGCCTCTTCTGACTCCCAGCGAATAAGCACTAAAATCTCTTCTTGGCCTTTTCGTGGTTTTTGCTTCATTACTTGTAATTCAATAAACCCTGGCTGCTCTTCAATTACTCCGTCAGCAGCGAATTTTTCAACCATTTTGTCTCCATGCCCTTCTTCCACAATGAGCGTTTTCGTTTGTAAAAACATTGAAATCCCTCCTCGTCTTATCTACTTACATTATATTGATAACGATTCTCATTTTCAACTGTTTTTTTGAAATTGCTTCCATTTGCTCATGGCTGATCGACTCCGATTACGAACACTAGCCCCTTGTCTTCCGCGGTTAACCTGAACAATATACACTGCCATTCCTATCATCTTTGCTTCCTTAAGACGCGACAATGGTCCTAGTTACTTAAAAAACACGCGCGTATCGCACGTGTTTAAAAAACCGTTAGCCCTATTTCCAAATCTTCGGCCAGATCTTCAAAGTCTTCTAAACCAATAGACAAACGAACGAGTGTATTTGTAATGCCAAGAGCGCGCCGCCTGTCTTCTGGGATCGAGGCATGGGTCATTTTAGCTGGCAATGAAATCAGGCTTTCGACCGCTCCGAGGCTCTCTGCTAAAGTAAAATAGGTCGTTTTGTTTAACACATTGTTAGCAATGTCTTCACTCGCAGCCTCAAAGGAAATAATGCCGCCAAACCCTCTCGCTTGCAAAGCATGCGTCGCATGGCCAGGATGTTCAACTAAACCTGGATAGTAAATCCGGCTGACATTTGGGTGGCCAAGCAAAAACTTTACGAGCATACGCGCATTCGTTTCGATTTCTTCCATTCTTACCGCAAGCGTTTTGATGCCCCGCATCAATAGCCAACTGTCAGTTGGTCCAAGAACAGCGCCTGTCGCATTTTGGATAAAAGCGAGCGTTTCAGCTAGTTTTTCGTCTTTTACGACTACCGCTCCGGCAACAACGTCACTATGGCCGCCTAAATATTTCGTAGCGCTGTGGACGACAATATCTGCTCCTAATACAAGAGGGTTTTGCCAATAAGGGGTGGCAAACGTATTATCAACGATAAGGAGTAATTCTTCCGCTTGAGCATAGCTGGCCAGTTTCCGTATATCCGTTACTTTCAGTAATGGATTTGTCGGCGTTTCGATAAAAATCGCTTTCGTTTTGCTTGTTTTTGCCCTTGCGATGGCTGTTTGATCCTCCGTATCGACAAAACTGGCTGCAATCCCTTCCCTTTGCAAAATAGTTGTAAATAGCCGGTATGTCCCGCCATACACATCATCTGTTACGATGATATGATCACCGGACGAAAAAAGCTTCATCACCGCGGTGATCGCAGCTAATCCTGAGGCAAAGGCAAACCCATGGGTCCCGCTTTCTATATCAGCAAGCAAAGACTCGAGCGCATGGCGCGTCGGGTTGCCCGTTCGCCCATACTCATATTGAAAGTTGCCAATTCCTTTTTGTTTAAACGTGCTGGCTGGATGGATCGGTTGCGTGACTGCTCCAGTTTCATCATCCATTCCACTGCCACCGTGGATAAGCTGTGTCTTTTTCCTCACAAAGGTTCCTCCTCATAAATGCCTTTGCTCATATACCGTTCCGCCCCATCAGGAAAGACAGTGACGATGCAGGCACACTCGTCAGCGATTTTTGCCTCTTGTAGGGCAGCTTCAAGAGCAGCACCAGAAGAACTGCCGACAAGCACACCTTGACGTTCAGCAAGTTCCCGTGTCCGCTTGAACGCTTGGCTGTCCGAGATCGTATAAATGGCTTCAAACAAAGACTTGTTTACAAAGTCTGGAACGAATTCCATCCCAATCCCTTCAGTCCGGTGCGGACCTGGCTTCCCGCCATTTAAAATCGAGCCCTCTGGTTCAACAACAACAGTGCGGATGCCAGGGATAACTTCCTTTAAATAAGCGGCTGTTCCTGAAAACGTCCCTCCTGTTCCGGCGCCCGCAACAAAAACATCAACTTTTCCGTCAAGCTGGTGAACAATTTCTGGTCCGAGCGACTCATAATAAGCGAGTGGATTCGCTTTATTGCTGAACTGCTGCGGACAATAAGCATCATCAAGCTCTTGTTCTAATGCTTTTGCTTTGGCAATTGCCCCCTTCATGCCATGTTCACTCGGTGTATGGACGATGACAGCTCCGAGTGCGCGCATCAACTGCTGCTTTTCGACGCTAAATGCCTTTGGGACGACACAAATGACCTTTACATCCGTGCCAATGGCTGCGAGAGCAAGGGCAATCCCTGTATTTCCAGCCGTTGGCTCAATTAACGTGCCCTTTGCTGTGATTTTCCCTGTGGCGATTGCTTCCTTGAGGAGTTTGACGCCTAAACGGTCTTTAATGCTTCCTCCAGGATTGGTATACTCCAATTTCGCAAATAAACGCACACGGCGTGGGAGCGGAAAGGCCGTCAGCTCAAGCATGGGCGTTGAACCGATAAGTTCATGGATATGGCGGTACACTTCCATCTAACCACCTCATTTGCGCTGCCGTTTATTCCAACGTATGTCGTGAATTTGGATTGGTGCCTACTTTTGAAGAAGAGAAAAAGCGCCGCCAGAAACACGGGCAGCGCTATAGGGGAGACTACAAAGAAACAAGTTGTGGGTAAATTTCAGCCAATAGCCGGTATGAATGGAGGCGATCGCTAAGCTCTGGCGCATGCGTCAACACCATCAACTCATCGACATTAAGCTCGCTAGCAATGGCATCAAGACGTTCTTTCACATGCTGTTTGTCGCCTACAATTGCGGTTGATGGCACGTCCATTACAGCAGCGCGCTCTTCTTCGTTCAACTGGGAAAGAAAATAAGCCGTTTCCGCTTCAGGCGGAATAGCGGCCATCATCCTCCCTTGTTGATTGGCCGTTTGCCACAGCCTCACAGAACGGTAAAGCCGCCTCGCTTTTTCGTTGGATTCCGCGCATAGAACAAACACACAAACAATCGGTTTCGTAGCCCGATTCGCACGCTTCCGATAGTGGGCAATGACATCTTGGCCGTTTTGATCATCCATAAAATGACCATAAACATAATGGAGGTTATGTTTAGCCGCTAAGGCAGCGCTTTTCTTAGACGTTCCAAGCATATACACAGTCGGCGGTTCATAAGGAAGAGGTTCAGCTTGTAAAGAGGCGTATTTATGCCCTTCTGGAAAATCCCGGTTGAGAAAATGCATCAGCTCTGCCATACGCTCATCCATTGTATGAATGCGTTCAATAAAGTTGCCAGAAAGGGCTTCCGCTGCTTCTGCCGAACCTCCTGGGGACCGGCCCAAGCCAAGATCGATCCGCCCTGGAAGAAGGTTGGCAAGCATGTGAAAAGACTCTGCGACTTTAAAAGGGGCATAATAAGGAAGCAGGATCGCGCCAGCTCCTAAGCGGATAGAGTTGGTTTTAGCGCCGATGTAGGCCAGTAAAATTTCTGGGCTTGGCGAAAGCAAGCCATGCAAATCGTGGTGTTCGGCCACCCAGTAACGGGAATACCCCATGCTTTCAGCTGCTTGAGCCAAGTCGGCCGTTTCCTTTAAGGCAAATTCATTTGTTGTCTCACTGGAGCGAGGAACTTGGTCTAGCACACTAAGTTTTATCACAAGAATCCTTCTTTCATTTAGTCTTCCTTTACCGTATCGAATTTTGCAGGAATTAGCAACTTAAACACAAAAAAGCAGAATGGACGAGCCCATTCTGCTTAGCGCGCTTTCCGTTTTTTGCCTGAGTTCCATTTCTTAAAAAGCTGAATCGCTTCTTTGTTCTTTTTTTGCAAATCAGCCGTATACGGAGAGGTAGCAAACGCAGGAAGCACACTGTTAGTTGACTTCTTTGTCGTTTTCTTCATCAACCCTTCACCCACTCAACTCATTATAAGATAGACTATTCCTGCATGCTTTCATCGGTGAGAATGGCTATGCCTATTTTTCCCAATCATTCTTCAGACGGATCTTCATCCCCACCTTGAGACAAGAGATCATAGATGGCCACAAGTGAGGCAAACAAGAGTGCATCGAATTCGGTAAGCCGCTCTTCAGAGGACAGTTTAATGACATGGTTCTCACCTTGTAAAATCACAGGAATGAAAACAAGTTTATCTTTTTCTCCGTAGTAGACATCCTGTCTTTCCAATGTCGCTCTTACCGTCGTGCGATCTTTGAAATGCACAAGCAAATGGTCTTTATCGCCTTGTGTCATGAAGGGAAAGACGCTTGCTTGGATTTCAGTCTTGTCGGCAAACCTTGCTAGAATTTCTCTCACACCGGTAATATATGCACGCTGCCCTCCGTAATAGACGTTAATCGAGTCACTTTTTAGTAAACGAAAAAAAGCTTTTAGCCTGTCTTGTTGCGCTTTGAGCACTTGGTCGTTTGCTTCAATCAGTTGACCGGTATCGATTGTAAACATATTGGAACCAATTCGTTGCACGTAAGCGCTCAAAAAAACAAAGGCGTCGACAACAACGAAAAGCAAAGCAATAATCAGATAGTGATTCCACTGAGTAAAAATACTTTCTGGGTAAAACGTCCATGTGAATGCTGCTCCAGCGACAAACCATGCGTACCATAATCTTCGTATGATTGGCAGCCGTTTTTTTGTCTCCTCTTCCCACCGCCAAGACGCAAATACATATAGCCCTAGCCCTAATACGGTCAACCACACAAGTAATTGGTACAGTAGAAGCATGTGTTCACCCCCTATTTTTGCATGCTGTTATAAAGTCTATGACAGCAACTGGACAAATAGAAATATTTCCCAACATGAATTTGCATACAAAAAAAGCTTGACCTTTTCGATCAAGCTTTTTCAATAACGATATTTAGGAAAGGAGCCCAAATTGCTCAGCAAGGAGGCGAAACGATTCATATTGTTTCTGCTCATCGTAAATAGTGGTATGCAACATGAACTCGTTTGTTTCTGTTTTTTCGGCAAATCGAAGCAATCGGTCGTGAACATCAGCGGCTGTACCAATGAAAGAGCCACCTAATTGTTCCATCACCATTTGCTTTTCGTAAGGTGTCCATACGTCATCCATATTTTCTACAGCAGGTTTCAGTTTGCCTGGCCGGTTGCGGATCATCGCCAAAAACTGCTGGTAAAGACTCGAAGCAAGCACTTCTGCCTCTTTGGCTGTTTCCGCAACAATCGCGTTAACCGCCACCATGCTGTATGGTTCGGCCAACACAGCAGAAGGTTTAAAGGACTCTTTATATACCATTAACGCTGGCATCATATGTTGAGGGGCGAAGTGGCCAGCAAACGCGAACGGCAACCCCATTTCACCTGCAAGCCTGGCACTAAACCCACTGGAACCGAGAAGCCAAATAGGAATGTTTTCCCCTTCTCCTGGATAGGCACGGACACGTTTGGTCGCGCTTTCTGGTTGGAAATAATTTTGCAATTCTTCTACAAGCTCAGGAAAGTCATTCGCATCTTGGCCATGGCGTCTAAGCGCATGGGCCGTTAGCTGGTCGGTTCCTGGCGCACGCCCAAGGCCTAAGTCAATGCGCCCGGGGTAAAGGGCGTTTAACGTTCCAAATTGTTCTGCAATCGTTAGTGGGGCATGGTTTGGAAGCATGATCCCCCCAGAACCGACACGAATTGTTTTCGTGGCTCCTGCAATTTGCCCAATAAGCACAGCGGTAGCAGAACTTGCAATTCCTGGCATGTTATGGTGCTCTGCGACCCAGAATCGGCGGTAGCCGAATTCTTCTACTTTTTGGGCTAATTTAATTGATTGCCTTAGTGCGTCGCTCACGCCCATTCCTTCACGGACGGGAGCCAAGTTTAAAACCGATAATGTCACACTCGTTTCCATTATAAGCCCTCTTTTCTATATGTGCGCTTCGCCTTTATTGTAGCGAAGGTAGTCAGCCGTTTCAATGTAGACGAATTGACTTTGCCTCTTTGGTTACGATAAAATGACTGATAATCAGTCAGAGGAGTTGGATATGGATAAAAAACAAAAAATCATTGCTGCCGCACTCGTAGAATTTCAAGCAAATGGCGTGGAAAAAACGAAAGTATCCGACATTGTGAAACGGGCAGGCGTTGCCCAAGGAACGTTTTACCTCTACTTTCCGTCCAAACTTGCGCTCATGCCGGAACTTGCCCGCATAATGGTTGGCAAGACATTGGAACGAATTGAACAAGATGTCACCAAGAAAGAAGATTTCCATAGCAAGCTGCATCAGTTAATCGAAAGCACGTTTTCGTTGACAAAGGAATACCGTGGTATTTTTGCGATCATTTACACAGGCCTAGCTGCAAGCGATTATTTGCAGCAATGGGAGCTGATTTATGAACCTTATTACGAATGGATGACCGCTTTTTTTGAGCAAGCCGACAAACAAGCGACGATCCACCTCCCCCTTCCTGCCACCCGTTTTGCTAAATTGGCTATTGGCTTAATCGAATCGGCTGCTGAACAAACGTATTTGTACGACAGCGGTAGTCAACAAGAAGCATGCAAAACAATCGCTGATACGTATGCTTTTTTAACGCGCACCCTCTGCGCCGATAAACCGGCATCTTTTTAGAAAAATTACATGTAGAAAAGGATTTGACAATCATGGCAAGTAACCGCAGAGATTCACTGGAAATCCGCCCTGTTAGGGATTCGGATATGCAGCAATCCATTGATCTGTTAAACTATGTCTTCCAAGTGACGAACCAAGATGTTTCTGAAATAGGCGAACAACAAATGCAAGCATGGAAAAAGCCCATTATTGACCACTGTGATGTGATAGGCTGGTTCTCAGGCGATCAACTCGTTTCGCAAATGGTCGTCTACCCATTTTCGGTTAACATCCATGGACAACCTTTTCAAATGGGCGGTGTTACAGGTGTGGGCACTTACCCTGAATATGCAGGCCTTGGTTTGATGAATGACTTAATGAAGAGAAGCTTAACAAACATGAAAAACCGTGGCCAAACGATTTCTTACCTTTTCCCTTACTCGATTCCTTATTACCGCAAAAAAGGCTGGGAGATCATTTCTGACGTCATTACTTACACTGTTAGAGACACGCAAATTCCTAAACCTTATGATGTTCCAGGCCGAATCGAACGGGTCGAATTTGCAGACAAAGACATCCGTACGGTGTATGCCCAATTCTCGCAAAAGGCAAACGGCGCGATGATTCGCAATCGCCTTGCTTGGGAGGAGCATTTTAAATGGGAACGTGACGAACTGACAGGTTGTGTCTACTATGATGAACATGACAAACCGACAGGCTATATGTATTACAAAGTTGAAAATGAAACGTTTTATGTCAAAGAAATGATTTATAACAACGAAGAAGCACGTCGCGGGATTTGGAATTTCATCGGCGCCCATTTCTCCATGGTCTATTACGTAAAAGGAAAGATCTTTGCAAACGAGCCGTTATCCTTCTTTTTGGAAGACAGTGAAATTGAAGAAAAAATTTCTCCTTATTACATGGCGCGTATAGTTGACGTAGAACGATTCCTTGCCTCGTTTCCCTTTACTTCACAAGCGAACGGCACACTCACTTTTGCCATTTCTGATCCTCTGCTAGAGTGGAACAACGGAACGTTCGTTTTATCATTTGCCAACCAAAAGAGAGTAACGATCGAAAACGGTGTAAAAGCAGACGTTAAAACCGACATCCAAACACTCGTTACGCTTCTGTTAAACTATAAAAGGGCATCCACTTTAAAAGAAATGGGCCGGCTCGAAGCGAGCGAAGAAACGATCGCCTATTTAGAAGCGATCGTTCCTGACAACAAACCTTGGTTTTCAGATTACTTTTGAAAGGGCAGCGTTTTATTTCACGTTGCCTTTTTCTTGCCAACAACATGTTAAAGTAGATTCGAACAGCAGGCGATATAGCCATCCCTCTACTTATTTCCCCGCCAAATATAGAGCATTTCTACCATATTAAAACAGAAATCTTCCTTTTAAAATGACATTTTTCCAGAAGGTTTGTGTCTATTCATGCTGGAATATTACGAGAATTGCAGGTAAAGAAAACCATTTGTAACCGTATTGTAATTTTATTTAAAAGAAACTGTGATGTTCATACGTTAAATTAGGACTTGGGAAAAAGATTATATGACATCAAGTCAAGTTTATTAATTTACTTATGGGGGAATAATAATATGTTTAAGGCAAATATGAAACAATTAATCGTACGTACTTCAGTCGTAGTTGGACTAGCTGGCACAGCTTCTGTTGCGACAAGCCAATCTGCAGACGCTAGCGTTGACATGAACAAAGTAAACGCAGCAGAAAAGAACCAAAACCAAGCACAATCGGAAACAACTTCTGAATCAAATACAGTTTCTCAAGAACAATCAACTTCTACCACTGTCCGTTTCGGTGACCGTAATGACACTGTTCGTGAAGTTCAAGAAAAATTAGGCATCTCTGCTGACGGCATTTTTGGACCGCAAACAGAAAAAGAAGTTCGCGAATTCCAAGCAAACAACGGTCTTTCCGTTGACGGCATTGTAGGACCGGCCACAAAAAAAGCTCTTGATAACGGTGGACAAGTTGCCTCTGCTTCTGAAGAAAGCACAACTTCAAATGAAACGGCTTCAAATGAAACAACTTCAAATGAAACAGCTTCAAATGAAACAGCTTCAAGCGAGTCAACAGCTTCAACATCTGAATCTGACTCTTCTTCTAACGAAGTAAACGAAGAAGTAAGCACATCCGTTGCTGGTACATCTGTTACAAGTGCTCCTAGCAACAGTGGTGGTTTAGTAGGAGTTGCACAAAGCCAAATTGGTGCTCCTTACGTATGGGGTGGAACGACTCCAAGTGGATTTGATTGCAGTGGTTTCATCAACTATGTCTATAATTCTCAAGGAATTTCTATTCCAAGAACTGCACAAGCAATCTACGATGCATCAGCTAAAACGTCTAACCCTAGCCCTGGAGATGTTGTCTTCTTCACAGGCACATACAATTCTGGTTCGTACATAACGCACGCTGGCATTTATGTAGGAAACGGCCAATTTGTTCATGCAGGTTCTAGCGGTGTTCAAACTGCAAGCTTGAGCAACTCTTACTGGAGCAGCCACTACGTTGGTGCTGGAAGCCTCCGTTAATGAAAAAAGTCCTCATAATGAGGGCTTTTTTGTTTTCTCTTTAATGGCACCTAAAAAAGAGGAGCATCGCCCCTCTCTTTCACCCATTCTTTGTCCATTTTGATACATGCTGATGACGATAACCTTGTAAACGCTCCATTAGCGCTTGAGGTTCTTTCTCGACAATAAACAAATCTCGGTATGCTTCAGACATAAAGCCTTGTTCAATTGTATGGTCAAGCATGGCCAAAAGCGGATTAAAGAAATCGGCTACGTTTAATAAACTGCATGGCTTTTGATGGTAATCTAGCTGGATCCAAGTAAACACTTCAAACCATTCTTCAAGCGTTCCCGCTCCTCCTGGCAAGGCAACAAAGGCATCGGCATGCTCAGCCATGAGCGCTTTCCGCTCGTGCATCGTATCGACGACATAAAGCTCAGACAATTTGTCATGTGCAATTTCTACGTTTTGCAGTTTTTTTGGAATCACGCCAATGACACGCCCTCCTGCTTGCAAACAAGCATTGGCCACGGCACCCATACAACCTACTTGTGCTCCGCCATAAACAAGGGTGATTTCGTTTTCGGCAAGGAGTTTGCCAAAGGCTGTCGCTTGTTCTATATAAACTGGATCCTTGCCAGCACTCGATCCACAAAACACTGCTAAAGATTGTATCTCCAATTCTCCCATTCCTTTCTCAAGGCCGATAAGCCGATACAGCACGGCTGTTGGCATCAATAAAACGCCATGGGTGGTGGCTGCATGGACCAGCGCCTTTGATGCCGATACGTTTCGTCGCCACAATCGCTGCGTCTCTATTGTCCCCTTTTGCAAAATAGAGCGGAGGTTCGGTTAAAAGCCGTCCATAGTCTGCCATTGTAATTCCCATTGCTTTTGTTAATTTACCTGGTCCATTTGCAAATTCACGGCTTGCATGTGGTTTGCCGCGTAGTCGTTCCATTTCTTTGATTCCACTGATAGGTTCAATTGCACGAATGAGCACAGCCTCAGGCTGTCCTTTTTGTTCACATACAACGTTTAGCAAACAATGGGTGTGCATCGTATACGTGTAACATCTTCCAGCTTCTTCGTACAAAATAGCTGTCCGTTTTGTCCGCCGTCTGCCATAGCTGTGGCACGCTCGGTCAAGCACCCCTAAGTATGCTTCGGTTTCTGTTATTCGGCCAACCAACGTTACGCCGTCTAATTCATGCACCAAATGCATGCCAATGAGCCCTTTTGCCACTTCGATTGTTGATTGCTCAAAAAAAGACAGATCGAGCGCTTTTTGTTGTTTCATTATGACAGTCCTTTCTCCGATCATCCTCCTTTATTTAAGCACAAATTGGCCATTATTCATAGTGACGCACATCTCCTACAGGCAAAAACCATTCTAGCCCGCCAAGCAAGGCACTTGCACTTACTAACGTAAGGCATGTGGTAAGGAAAACCGCATCCCATTTTGAATAGCCGATTTCATAAAAGTACGTTCGCTTCGCTGCCCCTTTAAACTGTTTAGCCTCCATAGCGATCGCAATACGCTGAGCGCGCCGTATCGCCTGCGCCAATAATGGGACGCTATAAAAACGCATTTTCTTTAAAAAGCCTGTTGCGCCTTTCCCAAGATCAAGGCCCCTAATCCGGTATGCATAGTGAAGCGTTTGAAATTCGCTTACCATAATGGGCAGCATCCGGATCGAAGCCATAAAAGAATAGGCAATGTTTGCAGGTAGTTTCAGTTGCTGCATGAGCGAATAAAATAACAGCACAGGTTTCGTTGTTAAAGCAAACAACAAACCAAGTACGGCGAATGTGGACGCGCGTAAACCTAAGTGGATGCCCCGGTAAAAGCTTTCCTCCGTTATATGGATAAGCCCATACTGAAACCACGTCGTCTCCCCTTTCCCGAATAAAACCATCGCGCTGGAAGAGGAAATGAACAATAGCAAAAATGGCAGACAGTATAACAACACAAACTTGCGAGGATGGCCAGAAAAGCAGAAAAGTAATAACAGGGAAGCGAGAAACAAGATAAGCAACGCGTTAGGATTATGCACGAATATAATCCCAATAAAACCGATAATCGTTATCACTAATTTTAAACTCGGATTCACTCGGCTAAGCCATGTCTCTCTCCATTTGTATTCCACCTACGTCACCCCCTGTTCCACTGCGCGGCCGCGCGACTACTGTGTCAAGGGTTCCGCTTTTGATGATCCATTCATGCGTGGCAAAATAGTCAACAATCGTTTCATCATGTGTCACCATCAATATCGCTGCCCCTTGCCTGCGGCGCTCTTCTAGCGCTTCAAGCAACAAGAATGTATTTTTTGCATCTTGGCCAAATGTCGGTTCATCGAACAGCAAAAGCGGCCGCGGCTCCATAAAGGCTGTTGCTACACTTAGCCGGCGCTTTTGGCCGATGGAAAGCATATATGGGTGGTTGTCTTTTTTGTCTGCTAATTGGAACGTCTCAAGCAACGATTGGGCCTGGGCGTTGGCTGACTCCATGGGGCAGCCGGCTAATAGCTCTTGCCAAACCGTATCAGCGACAAACTGAAATTCAGGGTTTTGAAAAACAAAGCCAATTTGCTCAGAAAGCGGCTGCTTTTGTTTAACGGCCTCCCCATTTAGCTGATACACTCCTTTCCATTTTAGCAAATTCATCAAAGCGTACAGAAAGGTCGTTTTTCCAGCACCGTTTTTGCCCGTTATGCAAATCCAGTCGCCAGCATGGACAACCGCTTCGTCTACTTTTCCCACTCGTTGCTTACCACGATAAGCAGCCCAATTGTTAAGCAACAGAAGCGGCTTGTGCGTCTTCCCCTTTATTTTGTCAATGGCGTTTTGGGACAAGTAGTTTTTCCACGAATATGGGTGCCAGATTCCATACTCGTCAAGTTGGCGGCGATAGCGCTGAAACAATTCCTGTGGAGGGCCATCGTCAAGCAATTGGCCCTCTTCATTAAACAACACAATCCGATCAACAAAATCAATGATTTCAGAAATTTTATGTTCGATGATGATGATTGTTTTGCCGCTACACGCTTGGCGGACAGTCTGCCATATTTGCGCTGTCCCGTCAGGATCAAGCAACGCTGTTGGTTCGTCAAGAAAAAGGACATCGCTTTCTGCCGCTAGTGCACAAGCAATAGCTAGGCGCTGTTTCATCCCTTGTGACATTGCAGCAATCGGCCAATGGCGATCAGGCAAATCAAGGCCTACCTGCGCTAAAAGACGCTCTATCATCACGTCCATTTGTTCACGGGGCATGCGGCGGTTTTCTAAGACAAACGCTATTTCTTCATCGACATAAGGCATACAAAATTGCGTATCTGGATCTTGGAATACAATAGCAGGTTGCTTGGCGAGAACAAGCTCTTCAGCATGATAAGGCAACTCTATTGCGCCTGGTATGAGGCCCGCCATCATATGCACTAGCGTTGATTTTCCCGAGCCACTCGGGCCAAGCAAAAGCACTTTCTCACCTGAGTAAATATCAATGGACACGTCTTCAAATAACAACGTGCCACTATTCGGATAAGAAAGCGACAACTGCTTAATGGAAACAGCCTGTTCTCTACTCATCCTTTTTTCTCCTTTTCGAGGCAAACAAGTCGTAATCGGCTTGGGAAACGGGACGCAAAAGCGTGCTGACGCCTGTCTTTTCTAGTGCGCGTACAAGGACAGACGCTAAAAAGCCAGCAATGACAATCGAGCCGAGGGTACGAAAAACAATGCGCAATGTAATATTCCAAGTCGTTAAGTCGCTTAAATAAGCATTAAAATAATCGAACCCAAGTGAGGCGAACGAAGCGAAAGCAGCGCCAAGGCTAGCTGTCCAAACCGTGTATACCCGGTATTTAAATAAGGCAAAGGCAAGCTCGATTCCAAGCCCTTGCAAGACGCCGTACAACAGCAACAATGGTCCGTAAGGGGAACCGGCGAAAAATTCCCCTGAAGCAGCCGCCGTTTCAGCAAGTAACGCGACCCCTGGCTTTTTGATCAGCAACGCTGCAATCGTTCCGGCAATAAACCACATACCATACAGCAGCTGGTCTGCTTGCAATCCTGGGAGGCTGACTAAGTCCGTTATTGGCGTCCACAAGCGGTATACGACCGCAAACACAACCGAAATCAAAATCGTCACAATCATGTCTGTCAAACGTAAGCGATTTTTGTTCATTTTCTGTCTCCTTTTTCCACTGGAAAGGGCACAAAAAAACGCTCCCCCGAAACGGATGGAGCGACGCACACGACCCTGCAATGGGCAAACCAAAGCAGCACCTATTGTACACCGCACTTCCCTTCGCTAGCATTACCTAGATCAGGTAAAGGGTTAAGGCTAAACGCCTTTCTCAGCAAAACGCACCCCTAGTGGTTGTAATTTATGATGTTATTTAAAGTTAACCATATGTTTTTACAAGCTGCAATCTTTTTTTTCGGCAATCACGTTTTTAATTTCGATCAAGCTACGAATTTCATAGGTTGGGCGAATGTCGGTTGTGTTTTCCACCCCATCACGATTTAGCCAAATCGTTTTAATGCCAGCTTGGTTTCCGCCAAGAATATCTGTATGCAAGTTATCGCCAACCATGAGCACTTCATCTTTCGCTACCCTTGATAATTCGAGCGCATGTTCAAACATCGCTACATCCGGTTTGCCTTTCCCGTAAGCGCCAGAAATCAAAATATGGTCAAAATAAGGGACAAGTTGAGGAGTAATCTCCAATTTCGTATTTTGCAAATCAGGAGAGCCATTCGTTAAAAGCAAAAGCCTGTAAGATTGTTGCAGCTCATCAAGCACTGCAAACGTATCGTCAAACACATAGGGGTTTTTTCGCCGTTCTGATGGAAAATGAATCGCCAATTGACTGGCCAATTCCCCATCTTCTATGCCCATTTCTGCTAACCCTTTTGCCCATGCGGCTTGTTGGTAAACAGGAGCGATTTCTCGTAGGCGGTTAAAGTCTTCTGTGTCATCACGGAAAGCCCCCCACAATCCTTCAAATGGATTAATGCCGATCATTTTTGTAAACTCGTACGTTTCATATGATTGATATAGCTGCGTGGCATGAGTGCGCACCGCTTCTTCTAGCGCGTCCGGGTCAATGTCTGTATGCACCGTTGCCGCCAAAGCGCACGTCTGCCTAAAAGCTTCCTTTATACTTTTTTTATCCCATAATAACGTATCATCTAAATCAAAGAAAATAGCTCGTATCATACTTGCCTCCGGATGTGGTTATTCCTCTTCTTCCAAACGGACAGTCCAGCCAAACGGATCTTCCTGTTCTCCTGTTTGGATGCCTGTCAATTCCGTGTACAAACGTTTGGCCAACGCTCCTGTTTCATTGTTGTTGACAACGATTTTGTGGTCTTTCCATAAAAGTTCTCCGACCGGGGAGATGACCGCCGCTGTACCAGTACCGAAGACTTCTTCAAGCGTACCACTTTTGCTTGCGCTCACGATTTCTTCAATTGAAATCCGCCGTTCGAACACCGGAATTTCCCAACTTTTTAGCAGCTCAATCACGCTTTTGCGGGTAATGCCCTCTAAAATGCTGCCTGACAATTCAGGTGTATGCACTTCTCCGTTCAATTTAAAGAACACATTCATGCTGCCTACTTCTTCGACGTACTTCTTCTCCATCCCGTCCAACCATAGAACTTGTGCTTGTTTGTTCGCTGTAGCCCGCTCTTGCGCTTTGTAAGCAGCACAGTAGTTGCCAGCCGTTTTCGCAGTCCCTGTGCCTCCTGGTGCGGCGCGCGTATATTGGTCTTCTACAAAAATGCCAATTGGGTTTATGCCTTCTTTATAGTAAGCGCCGACTGGAGACAAGATAATCATAAATTTATAATTACGTGAAGGTGCTACGCCTAATGTAGGTTCTGTTGCAATCACAAATGGACGAATGTAAAGGGAAGTACCTGGCATCGTAGGAATCCAGTCTTTATCGATACGGATCAATTCTTTTAAATAAGCGAGCATTTGTGCTTCATCAATCGGCGGGATGCTCAAACGGTCGCTTGATTGATTCAAGCGCTTAAAGTTTTCTTCTGGGCGGAATAAACGGACGCTCCCATCTTCAGAACGGTACGCTTTTAAGCCTTCAAAAACCGTTTGACCGTAATGAAATACCATTGCAGCAGGATCAAGGGTTAATGGTTGGTAAGGAATAATGCGGGGACTGTACCAGCCTTTTTCTTCAGAATAATCCATGATAAACATATGGTCTGTAAAATACTTGCCAAACTCTAAAGCGGAAGACTCGGGTTTTTGTTTTTTGTGCGTACATTTCATAATTTCGAGTTTTTGTGTTGTCATGAACGAGCGCTCCTTCATTTTTTCTCTAGTAACATCGATGACATGATTTAGGAACAAGACGACAAACAAAAAAATGCTTACCCTTTATGAAATTGATCAAATCGTCTATTCTCCCCAATAAAAACTGCTTAATTGTCTATACTAGGCAATAAAACGAGTTATTATTATCACTTTACTATATCATAATATCACATATTCAAACAGTTTTTTGCTATCATCTGTGATTCTTCCTCTATTTTTCCGTTTCTAACTGGGGGAAATGTTGGTTCTAGGAAACATTGTTCCATAAAAGCCATAGTGCTGCGAGCAGGGAAACATGTTGCTGTAGACCCACTCGCTACCTGTTTGGTAGGATAAAGAAACGCAAAGAAACATATTTTTTGCATGATATTTTTTGGAGAAAGGGTTAGCCTTGATGAAACGATATGAAGAATTAAAAAAAGGGGAATCTGGCGCATGGCTTAGTATAGGCGCTTATATCTTTTTGGCTGCGGTAAAGCTGACGGTCGGTTATTTGTTTTTTTCGCAAGCGCTCGTCGCTGATGGATACAACAATGCTTCTGACATTATTATTTCTATTGCTGTTTTAATTGGCTTGCGCATTTCCCAAAAGCCGCCTGACAAAGACCATCCCTATGGCCATTTTCGCGCGGAGCATATTTCGGCTTTGTTGGCAGCATTCTTGATGGCAATTATTGGCATTCAAGTGTTAATCGAGGCAGGAACGACCCTTCTTAGCGCAAATGAAACAGAGGCGCCAAGCATGGTCGCTGCATGGACAGCGGCAGGGGGCACGGTCATCATGTTTTTTGTCTATCGCTACAATAAACAGCTCGCTGAAAAGATCAATAGCCAAGCTCTCGCTGCCGCCGCTCAAGACAATAAAAACGATGCACTCGTCAGTTTAGGGGCGCTCATCGGCATTATCTCTTCCCATTTCCATTTAGGCTGGCTTGATTCATTGACTGCGTTGCTGATTGGCCTTATTATTTGCTATACAGCTTGGACCATTTTTAGAGACGCCACCCACTCATTAACCGATGGCTTTGATGAAGAGATGCTTGAAGTGTACAGAAATACAATTGAGGAAAATGAGCAAGTCCATCTATTAAAAATGGTAAAAGCACGCCAAGTTGGCAGTTCTGTTTATGCCGATGTAACGATTGAAGTAAAACCTACTTTAACGGTAAAAGATAGCCACGACATTGCGGACCAAATCGAACGAGATTTGCGAACAAAGCATAACATTCTTCATACCACTGTGCACATCGAACCGAAAAAAGATGATAAATAAAGAGAACAGAGAAAAAGGAAGCGCAGTGCGCTTCCTTTAGAAGTATGGTCTTTTGGCGCAGCGCTACGAATAATGAACTTCACTCAAAGTATTTTTATATGCCACTTAACTTTGGTTTGGAAGAATGGGCGCTATTTATACTTAGCATACATTGTTTTTAAATTGAATTGTAGGTCCCTTGTATCTGACTCCGTTCCTTCAGAAACCTCTTATTCTCAGCTTGTAACGTAGATAATGGAGTGTGGCACATTCGGTTGAATGTCTTTCGATTTAAAGTTTCTCGCCATTAGAAGTGATGACATCTTTATACCAGAAGAATGATTTCTTTCTCTTTCGTTCTAAAGTCCCGCTACCATCATCTTCCCGATCAACATAAATAAAGCCGTAACGTTTAGACATTTCCCCAGATGATGCACTTACAAGATCGATGCAACCCCAGCTTGTATAGCCCATTAAACCTACACCATCTTCTATTGCTTCCCCCATGGCTTGAATATGCGCCCGTAAGTAATCGATACGGTAATCATCCTGGATAGAACCATCCGCTTCTACTTTGTCATAGGCGCCTAAGCCATTCTCCACAATAAATAATGGAATCTGATAACGGTCATACAACTCATTTAAAGATATACGTAAACCGGTTGGGTCAATTTCCCAGCCCCAATCACTTTCTTTAAGATGAGGATTTTTCACACCGGATATAAAGTTTCCTTGTGCCTTCTCCTCTTCTGTTTTAATTCCTTTCTCCGTACGAGACATGTAATAACTCAGTCCAATATAATCTACTGTTCCCTCTTTAATTAATTCCAAGTCACCTTCCTGAATATCCAACTCAATATTATTCTCTTTAAAATAACGATTAATAAACGCAGGATACTCTCCACGTACTTGGACATCTGTACAAAAATAATTAAATAACTGCTCCTCTTTTAATGCATGCATCACATTTTCAGGATTGCAATCAACTGAGTAAACTGGCGCATAGAGAATCATACAACCAATTTGAGCCTCAGGAATAATTTCCTTACAAGCTTTCACAGCAATTGCACTTGCCACAAATTGATGATGGAAAGCTTGGTATGTCGGCTGATATCTGTCTTCTTCCTTTTGAATGGAAAATCCAAGACCCATAATCGGCATAATTAGGCCACTATTGATTTCATTAAATGTCATCCAATATTTAACCTTGTTCTTATAACGGTTAAAAAGCACATGAGCATACCGTTCAAAGAAACCTACAACTTCCCGATTTCTCCAGCCTCCATATTCTTTTACAAGATGAACCGGCATCTCATAATGGGAAATCGTGACGACTGGTTCAATTCCATGCTTATGTAGCTCATCGAATACCTGGTCATAAAAAGCTAACCCTTCTTCGCTTGGTTCCATTTCATCCCCTCTTGGAAAAATTCTGGACCAAGCAATGGATAAACGAAATACGTTAAAACCCATTTCTGCAAAAAGTGCGATATCTTCCTTATAACGATGGTAAAAATCTATTCCATCATGATTCGGATAAAAATATTTTTCCTTATCTATCTCAAAGTTAAAGCCAGGCTCTTGTAATATTTTCAATCTGCCTTTACCACCAGGCAATACGTCGGCAATATTCAACCCTTTATTTCCTTCTGAAAATCCCCCTTCCATTTGATTGGCTGCTGTTGCTCCTCCCCATAAAAACCCTTTTGGAAATTGATATTTTTTCATTTTAATTCCTCCAATATTTTTCTATCGTAGTCTAGCAGGAACTCTAAAAAGCTTCTGCCAGACTATTTATTTTCTTTGCTAGTAAAAAAGTGATATAAAGCACCATATAAGTTTGCATCATTTTGGAAGTGACAGGCGACAACATTAGGTTGTACATTGTGTAATGGATTCGTTTCAATGATTTCATCCATCGCCCGTTGAATGCGTTCCACAAGGATTGGCTGAGCACTGACTCCGCCACCAATCGCTATTTTCTCAGGATCTAGTATATATTGCATATTTAGAACGAGGGCCGCTATCTGTGTACAGAAATCATCAAAGATTGCCATCGCTTCTTCGTCCCCATTGTTGATATACTCAAATACAGCCAGCCCATCCGTGTGGTCTTCAAGCTGCTTTAACTCAGCAATTTGTTTCACCATTTCCACCGCAGAACATTCCAAGCCGACAAATCGAGCTTCCTTCGTCGCTGGGTTTACTTCGCTCATCACATAACTCACTTCACCAGCTGATAGATTGACTCCCCGATGAAGCTTGCGATCGAGAATGATTCCTCCTCCTACACCACTTCCTAATACGAGAATGACGGAATCATCTACATCTTTTACACTGCCCAGCCATAATTCAGCTAAGGCAGCACATTTCCCGTCATTCTCCATGAAAACATCTTTAGCGTATCGATTCCTGATGATTTCGACTACATTTACTTCATGTAAAAACGGAAATGATCCTCCATTGTAAATAACTCCGCTTTCCACATCAATCGTTCCTGGACAGCTCATCGCAATTCCTTTTATATTTGCCAGGTCTTGATTATCAATGATAGAGAAAAGCGTATTTATCAATTCCTCCAGCTGCTTTTTGGCATCTGGATTTTCCTCTCCTGTTAGAACACGACCAATTGCATTTGTCTTTGGAGTAGGTACTTTACTCTTTTCAATCATTTTCCCCGCAGCATCCATTAATGCATGCTTAATAAATGTCCCACCAATATCAATTACTAAATACATACGCCATTCTCCTATTTGTGAGTGGAATCAAAAAGCTGCTCTTAGCTTTGTGCTCTTCTCGCTTCCAGCTCGGCTATAATTTCTTCATGTGGTTTCTCCCACTTGTAAAATATCATTAAAATAAATAATATAACACCTAAAATCACCGGAACCCATATATAACTGAATGCAATCATATTTAGTGACGTTGCCGTTTGAGCTGTGCCGGCCACATAACCACCTGCTGCAAGCAACCAAGCTGGGAGTGCACCACCGAGCCCTGATCCTAGTTTAATACCGATCCCCGCAGCAGATACAAGTAAACCTTGCGCCCGGACACCTGACTTCCATTCACCGTAATCTACGGTATCCGCCATTATCGCAAATAATAAACCTGCCGGCAATCCTAAACCTATTCCCCCAATAACCGTCCCAATTGCAATAACTGGTATACTTTGACCACCTAAATAGATAACGATTTGTCCAACAATACTAATTAGGGCACCAATCATAATCACGCTTCTCTTAGAAAGTGTCTTTGTTAGAAATGGTACGATTAGAATTCCGATAATTGTAACCATTCCCAGAGAGTTGATTAATGATATTGCTTCTGGTTTCTCAATATAATACGTAATGTAGTAGATTGCTGCCGATAATTTCGTTATATACATCATAAAGAATACAAGACCAAGTAAAGAAACGATAATCCACGGGTGGTTTCCTTTAATTGCTTTGACACTTTCTTTTAATGGGATCGATTCTACTTTGCCTGATGCAGCTTGTACTCTTTCCTTCGTACCGAAAAAGGTTATCAGGAATAGAATTAATCCAATGACTGCAAAGAGAGTCATCGTATAGAAAAAACCTTTTTGTTGATCTCCTGCTCCAAGGTACGCTACGAGTCCAAGTAAGCTCATATTTACAATTAGCCCACCTAATTGGCCACCAATCATACGGTACGTATTTGCTACTGTTCTTTCTTGAACATTACTTGTCATACTAGGAAGCATTGTCGCTAACGGGTTATTAACCGCTGCATACAAAACGCTTACAAGAATGTAGAAAATATATGCATAAACTAATTTACCGCCTTCACTTAAATCAGGTCCTAAAAATAGTGCAATCGCTGATATAGCAAAAGGCACGGAAGCCCATAAAATCCAAGGTCGTGACTTTCCCCATCTCGTATTCGTTTTATCGATCAATATTCCCAAAATCGGACTATCAACCATATCTACAAAACGGACAACCAACATCAATGTACCGACAGCTGCGGCACCTATCCCAAAGACATCCGTAAAGTAAAACGTTAGATAAGTCGTAATGACCGTATAAATCAAGTTAGAAGCAAGATCTCCTAAACCATAGCTAATCTTTTCTGACAATGGAAGTTTTTGATTTGTCCCTGTTGAATCCTGGGCATTCTTATCTGACATTTTTTCATTCAACTCCATCTTCGTACACCCCTTGTTTTATTATGCCTAGCCGAAAACAAAATGAAGACTTCCTAAATCCGGTAAGCGCTTTCCGTGACTTAATTATAAAACGTTTACAGGTATATTTATGGTATAATTATTTGATAAACGGTAATTATCAACTTATATTATTTATAAATCCCACCTAATTATGGTATAATTCTAAGTATAAAGGTATATTAGTTCTTGCTAAGACGAAGGAGTCGATTAACATATGCAAGATAAACACTTTCAAATTGCTTGTAAGTTAGTTTATAATGCCTCAACCATTCCAATTTTATTGTTTAATAAAGATCAAGAGATTGTCTGGACTTCTATGAGTAAACACACTTCTATACTCGAACAAAAACAAATGCCACAAAGTTTAGTCAATGAACTTTTTTCGATAAAAGACGATCGTCCCATCCAATTAGCTTATGTAAATTCCCAAAAAGACAAAATTGTATTAATCCCTTACCCCTACAATCCAACTAAACTACTTGTATTTTGGCCAAATGTTGAAATATATTTTTCAACAAACTATCGGAGAGAACAGGAGGAAAATCCTCCCCTTGAATTTGATACAAACACACTTTTGAATACAGCTATTTTGCTTTACTACATTTTGTATGGTGAACAGCTTTCCATCAATGACGTCATTAAGGAAAACCAAGATTTAAACACCGCCCTGACACCAGATATCATTGAGTTGAAGATTGTGGAGCAAAGGAAGAATAACGTTTATCATAATTCATACCTTCTTGAAAAACAGTTATTTAGCGCCATCAAGCTTGGCAATAAACAAAAAATGATCCAATATATGCAAATTCATTCAGACGGCGGAGTTTATGGGACACTCTCCAAAAATGATTCCTTAAGAAGCAGAAAGAATTTAATTATTACGGCGATTACTTTAGCAACTAGAGCAGCGATTGATGGGGGTCTTTATCCTGAAGTTGCCTATAATCTGAGTGATTCTTATATTCAACATATCGAGGAATTAAATTATATTGATTCAACAAATAAACTGATGGAGGAAATTTTTATTGATTTTATCGAAAGGGTAGTTAGAAGTAATCGTTCCAACTATTCGAAGCCGATTACTATTTGCCAGGAATATATTTTCAACCATCTTTATGAGGATTTAGCCGTTGAAACAATTGCTTCTCATCTCAATTTAAGTCCCTCTTACCTCTCGAGTAAATTTAAAGAGGAGACTGGAATTACATTGAAAAAATTTATTCAACAGCAAAGGATAGAGGAGGCAAAAAGATTAATTGTGTTCTCCGATTTGAGTTTAAGTGATATTAGTTCCTTGTTAAACTTTTTTGACCAGAGTTACTTTGTAAAGGTTTTCAAAAAATATACTGGTCAAACGCCTAAAAATTTCAGAGATAAAGTCATCATTAGTAATCCTAGTAACTCTGAATGATCTTTCATTATAATCAAATAGCCTGTATGAATTTCTAAGATGAAATTCATACAGGCTGGTTAATCCTACAGTCCCTATTTCCGAATAAAATAAGTCGGTGTGCAGCTCTATGCAATCGTTCTACACTGTGATATCAGCGAAACTGACATGTGTGCACGCTACATGATTGAAGGAAACCTGCACTTAGGAGAGGTCCCCAATACGTCAAATCCATGTATGGTTGATTGCTCCGTTATAAGTGGAAAAGTCTTCTGCACAGGCATTTCAGCAAAAGTCACTTTGTCCACTCATCTAATCACCCTTCCTTATATAATCTCAGGGCCAAGTACGGCTGTTGTGGTAATGAAATGCGTGTCCCGCGATCGATCCTTCCTTCCAATGGAGTAATAGTCATATTCCACGTGTCGATAAGCTCCCCTGTAAACGAAACATTTTCTGGAAGAAAATCGAGTATTTTAAAGGCTGGTTGGCTGTCACGAAAATAAACAAGAACATAGGAATCATTTGAAATTCCTGCCACCAATTCCCAGTGAGAGCTGTCCGCACCAAGTGGTTTTAACCGTTTAGGCTCCCCTTCTTCGATTATTTCCTTCAAGAAAGCGATTTTTTCTTGGCTTTTTCCTTTTAGCTTGCCCCCATGAGACCACCAAATAACATTTTCTTCATCTATATACGTTTCTCCATGCGTTACATAAGCGCCTTGTACAACACCTTCCCAGAAATGCTTCACCATATTCTCCGCCGTCATATTTCCCCAACCATTACTTAAATTCCCTTCATAACGGCATTCATCAATCATAATTGGTTTATTATATTTCTCTAACCAGCTTGGTATATAAAATAAAACATCATGCTGGATACTAACATGGCTAATATTCAGATTTGCATGGTCATACCAGTGACTGGAATCAAAATAATGAATCGGAGGATGATGCCAATTATGAATCGAAATCGGATGGTTATATACATCTTCTTCCATGACACATTGAATTAAATTTTCCCAGTCTTCCTTTTTCTTCTGTTTCGCCATTTCCATTAGGTCATATTCGTTCGCCATCGCCCACCAAATATTGCTGTAAGCACTCAATCTTGCAATGATATATTGTAAGTAGCGGATATCATTTTCCTTTCCCATGGAAGCAAAGCCCCAATGGTCGTATGGATGGAATAAGATTAGATCGACTTGGATATTTAATTCTTTCAACGTTTGGATTTGTCGATCTAATCGTTGAAAAAATTCTAGGTTGAATACCTCAAAGTTGAAGTCACTTTCTGTCACTGTCCATTCAGAAAAATCAAATGCCCCAGAAAAAAGCTTCGTTTGCTCGCCCTCGTATGGATAAATTTCCGGTTCATCCGTATTAAATTCATAGTATTTTGGGAATACACACATCCTAATCTTATTAAATGGCGACCCTTTCAATGTTTCAAGCGTTTGTTGCTGCAATTCTTCTGACTGATGTATCCAAGCATACGCGGTTGTTCCAAATGGATAGAAAGGTGTGCCATCTGCATAAGCAAAATGGGTTCCATCAGCGACATAAACGGGACCATGATTCTCTTTCTTTTGTTCCACACAGGAAATCGTCCCACTCTGTCCATCCAACTCCGGCTGATTGCTCATCGTCCGGTAAGACCATTCTCCCACTTGATCTGGCATAAAGCGGACTTTATATTTTCCTTCCCCATCATAGAAGCCGCGGATAATCACCTCTTTCTCATTACATGAAAAAGTCGCTTTCAATTCTGTATCCAAAAATGGATTTTCAGTTTCCTGGCCAGCAAATGTCAATTCAACCATTTCCCAACGTTCAGTTTGCATTATCTGTTCCTCCTTCTCCATGATGTCTTCTCCTATTATTGAACGTTAAAATGGACTACTTCATGCTCATCGGCACTTTGATAAGTAGCAAATACGAGTTGAAGTGTTTTCAGATTATCCCTTGCACTCGTCTGAAATTTAGCGCCGGTATTTAAACATTCAATAAAGTGACGCTGCAATTTAATATGACTCTCTTCATAATTTATTTCAGTATGTTCGACTAAGGTTTCTTCCATACCGTCATTATTGATGAACGTGATCGTTCCATTCTTATAGAGCTTGATTGTTCCCAGATCTCCCTCTACAGAAAGCTGTTCTTTATGATCAGGAAGAACCGGTTCACTTAATGCTGTTTCCAGTTCTCTTCTCGTCGCCCAGCTCATATCCATCAAGCCAATGAAGTCTTCATGAGCAATGGAAATAAAACCGGAATCTTCCCCCTTCACGTATGGACTGATTTGTACATGTTCCGCAAAAAGACGTTTCGGTTCGCCAAACAAAAATCTCCACGTATCAAACCAATGTACACCCATCTCATAGAAGAGCAGTTTCGGCATATCTCTAAAGAAAGGTTGTGGAAGCGGCTTGGACTCGCCAAATCTTGGGGAATAAAAATCAGTATGACTATATCGGACAGAATGAATTTTCCCTACCTTCTCTTCCTCTAAAAGGGTTTTGATTTTCTGAAAAGGCTCCAGCCAACGCCAATTTTCTGTTACCATCAACCTTACTCCAGCCTCTTCCGCAATGTGAATTATTTTTTTAGCTTCTTCTATACTTCTTGCAAACGGCTTCTGACACATAATATGTTTTCCATGCTTTGCCGCAATACCAACTAATTCTACATGTGTTTCTGGTGGGGTGATTATATCGATTACATCAATTTCTGTCGAAGCCAGCATGTCATTTATGTCTTGGAAGCAAATGTCGTTCGCCAAATTAAATTGCTCTGCTCTTTGCTCTGCCTGCTCAAGATTAAAATCACATATCCCCTCAACTGAAACCCCATCTATACTTGTCCATGCATTCAAGTGCTTTTGGGACCAGTAACCCGCTCCGATTACACCTATTTTCCACATATGCTTCACTTCTCTTTCTGTCTCATTCGTCTGTTTTGTTATCCGGCTCTCACTACTACTATGGTTATTTCCAATATCATTCAACGCTTTTTCCTCTGTTCTCTCATCCAAGTAAATATCTCTATTGGAAACAATTGTGCCACCATATGTTAATTCACCATCTGAACGTTTAGAGGTTGCATAAGCTCATGGTTCTCAAAAAGATGAATAAATCAAATAGTACGTGTCACCGGTTTTTCTAATAGAAGGGGCGTCAAAAAAAATTCATGCCCTTCAAAGTCAGTACTTTCCCATGACGTTTATCCGGAAGAATAACACGTGGTGCTTCTCAACCGTCACCGTAACAGGTTCCAGTTCAATGACCATTCCACCTTCAATGAGTGGCTCTGCTTTTCCTCATAAAATTTACCATTAAATTTGTCATGACTTTCATAAATACCATACGGCTCCATCTGGATTCGTAACTAGGTAAATAAGGATGATACGCTTGTATGAAAAAGACCCCTTTCTAAATTAAATCCTTTTTCGGATAGCGCTTTCATTTTGTTTATATGTCAAATATATACCTTACTTCAAGTATTTAATAGTATTTTTTTATTGTTTTCGGTAAATTTTCAATGTAATCGTGTTAAAAATTAAAGCTGAAAATAAATTCAGCCTAGACTTTAATACTCTTATTAAAATAATTAACACGCCACAAAATCGTGCAGGAAATTACTTCCAACCAATCAAAATGGAAAATACATATTACCTACTGTTTTGGATTTGAGTGCCGAAAAAATCTCAGAAGCGCCATAACGACTGGAATGGTATTCAAACACAAAACCCCTGGTCTCCAATACTGGAAGAACCAAGGGCTGAAAAGCTTATTAGAACGTTAGGAACAACTTCGTTCGACTTAGAAAACTGCCGTGTACGGAACCTAACGTCGCCTGTACCCCTTGTCTGACAAGCGTTTTTTATCAGTCTGAATGATGTTAACAAACGAATAGCTCGTTATTCAAGCAAGGTGACGGTCACTTGTTGCCTGCCAAATGCATAAGCATCCGCTTCTGATTGCATATAGAGATCAATCTTTTGTCCTTTAATCGCCCCACCTGTATCTCCGGCAATCGCTTCCCCATACCCTTCTACATATACACGGCTGCCAAGAGGGATGACTGCTGGATCAACGGCTACCACTTTTTGATTTGGATTGGCACGCAAATCAATCCCCGTCGCTGTTGTGCCAGAACAGCCATTGCAATACGCTGTATAAGCAGTTGCTTCCATCTGAAAGGTCTTTTTCCCTTCGCTTTTGTGCGTAGAAGAAGTCGCGTTTGCTGGCTCTTCCTCTTTTTTCTCTGTTGGCTGCTCTACTTCAACGTTTGTGTTTTCGTTCAGTTCGTGTTCCTCTTCCACATTCTTGTTTTCATTTGCTTTCTCACTTGTTTTTTCTGGCTGCACAGTTGTAGGTTCTGCCCCACTATAATACAATGCTTTAAAGGTCAGCGGCCCAGCAATTCCGTCTGCCGCTAAGCCGTTCTGTTTTTGGAAAGCGATAACAGCAGCTTTTGTCAATACACCATAGTACCCGTCAAAATCTGCTTGGTAATATTGCAACTGCGCCAATTTTTGTTGGAGCATGTAAACAAGGGGCCCTTCGCTTCCTTCTTGTAATACAGCCATTGAACCAAGCGTTTGCACCCCAGCAATGCCGTCAACCAATAGGTTGTTGTCTTGTTGGAATTGCTTAACCGCTTCTACTGTCTTACTGCCATATGTATCGGACCGATCCTGATCCTCTAAGTAGCCATTCTCCACCAGATAGTCTTGTAGTTTCTCAACACGCTCGCTTTTTTCACCTTCGTTTATTGGACTGAATGTGTCGGCGTCTGCCAGTTCAGGTAAACTAATCAAACTAAACAAGAGTACGCTCATAAAGAAGAAACAAAGTTTTATAGGCATGGTAAATCTCCCCTTAATTCCGGTGCTTTTTTCAACAGGTTCTCCTAAGTGGCGGCGGCGGCTTTCCTCGTAAGCAATAGTCAACTTGTTCGCCTCGCTTTCTCGTAATCTGCTACCATACCTACTCGCTCATGTCCCTCTTTAACCCTTGTTACAACCTTTTTAATCTGAATGTAACTTGGCTGTAACATAACAACATGTGCCCAAGGGCGCGTCTTCCAGACTGTAGCCAAACGCTCGCATACATCGTCGTTTGCCTCGGTCATATGCTTTGAAACGGTCGTTTCATGCGCAAGAAAACCGTTGCTCATGAACCCCCGTTCTATTCGCATCTTCCCTTGGCTGCACTTCTTGTCTGACAAGCGGTTTCTATCAGTCTGATTTTGTCGACTTCGTCGCCCAAAAAAAACGATGCGCCCTTGGGCGCATCGTTCGCATTTTCCTATTAATTTAAGACAGTCACTTTGACAGTTTTACGGCCAAAATTAACGGCGTCGCTTTGAGATGGGACAAACACATCAATTTTGTTGCCGCTTATTGCACCGCCAGTGTCTCCAGCAATGGCTTCACCATAACCTTCAACGTACACGCGGCTGCCAAGAGGGATGACACTTGGATCTACCGCTATCACTTTTTGGTTTGGATTCGCTTTTAGATCAATACCTGTTGCCGTTACACCTGAGCAGCCATTGCAGTCGGCTGAATAAGCGGTAGCTTCCATTTGATACGTAGCTGTGCCTTCTGTAGTCTTAGAGTCTTCTGTAGTTTTAGAAGTTTCTTCTGCTGGTTGTTCGCTTTTAGCAGGAGCTGATTCTTCTGCTGGCTCTTCTTTCTTACTTTCTTGCTGTGTCTCTGGTTCTGGTTCTGCTTTTGTTTGTGGTTCAGCTTGTGGTTCCTCTACCGGTTCTTCCTCTACTGTTTCAGGAACTGTTTCAGGCTGTTCTTGAGTCTGCTTTGCTTTCGGTTCTTCGCTTGCTTCTTCTGACTGTTGTTTTGGTTCAGCTTGCTTTTCTTCTACTTTTACTGGCTCGGCTGAAGCTGACTTTTGGTTGTAATAGAGCTTGCTGTATGTAGCCGGGCCAGCTATACCGTCTACTTCAATCCCGTTGTCAGACTGAAAGTTTTTCACTGCCCGTTCCGTTAAGGAACCGAATAGCCCATCCACTTCGCCTTTATAATAGTTTAAGCTTAGTAATTGTTCTTGTAGTTCTTCAACTAATTTGCCTTCATCGCCATGTTCAAGGGCGTGCAAGGCACCTAGTGTTTGCAATCCAGCGATCCCATCAACAAGCAAGTCCTCAGATGCTTGGAATTCCTTAATCGCTGATGTCGTGGAGTTTCCAAATGTTCCGTTTATGTCTTCTTTATCAAAAACCCCGTTGTCTGTCAAAAGTAGTTGCAATTGTTCCACTTGTTCGCCACTGTCGCCTTGTGAAAGGGTGCGGTCTGACATGGCGTTAGCCATTGTTGGTGCACTGAAGAAAATAACCCCTGCAGTCACAACTGGCAGCCCGATGCTGCGAAAGACTTTGAATGGAATTTGTTTTTTCAAAGTAGTGCCTCCTTCAATTACTTGCTGATATGGATAGTAACAGTCTTCAGGCCAGGAGACAATCGTCTATCGCTCTTCTTAAACAACACGAAATCAAACTGTAATAAAAGTTAATTTAGAGACATATAACTGGCACTTTCTTCCCTAGCCCTTCCTTCTGATTACACATTTACTCACAATTAGCCGTTTTTGTACATTTTTATGCCGTTCTTGTCATAGAAAGACGCTATATCCGAGGACACGAATGCAAATTCCGCTTATTTTTTGCTTAAATCCGCTTATTTCGCTCATTTTTGCGATTACAATTGAAACATAGCTGTCATATAAGCACAATAAAAGAGCGGCTGCATAATCTGCACTAAACGCCTGATGGCCCATTCTAACGGAGTCCCCTTTAGGTCACGAAGCCTAAGAGGACGGAAAGAGGGATTATGGATTACACAGATATGTTAGCTGCATTTGGCATTGGCAGCGCCCACCCAGGAGGGTTTGCCGAGTCTAAAAAAATGATCATCAATATGGACATTGATGATCATACCGTCATCCTTGATTGTGGATGCGGTACCGGGCAAACCGCTGCTTATTTAAAGCACATTTATGACTGCCACGTTTGGGCGATTGAGCAACACCCTGTCATGCTGGAAAAAGCGAGACAACGCTTTTCTGAACAAAATGTTGCTGTGTCTTTGTATGAAGGAACAATTGAAGCGATGGATTTCCCTAGTAATAGCGTCGATATTGCCTTATCGGAATCGGTGTTAGCTTTCCTTGATTTAGAGAAAGCGTTAAAAGAAATAAAGCGAGTCCTAGCCTTTAATGGGAAAATGTATGCGAATGAGCTTATATGCACACAATCTCTAACGACAGAGGAAATCGCTGAATTGAAAGATGGCTATGGCTTTCGATCACTCTTCACGGCCCAAGATTGGATAGCGGCTTTGACAGAGAATGGGTTCGGCCATGTAAAGATAGTAAAAGAAACAGTGGCGGAAGCGCTCCAACAAGATGAAAGCGATAAAGGCAATGACCTTATGCCATCACCGCTTCTTTCCCCCGATTGTTTTGCGCAAATGCAACAGCACCAAATGAGGATGGAAAAGTTCAGGACAAAACTTGGCCATGCTTGGATTATCGCAAGTCGGTCAACTTAAGGTTTCTTAAGTTGACCAGCTTGCTGAAAAACGCTTACATATGGTATGTTCATATCGATTTATATGAAAGCAAGTTTGGAAAGGAAGAAGAATATGGCAAAGCAAAATATTGGCGTCGTCGGCGTCGGTGTCATGGGACGCAGCCTAGCTTTGAACTTTGAAAGCAAAGGGTTTTCTGTCTCTCTTTATGACGTCTCAGAAGAACGGATCAAAGAAATTCTTGACCACAACAAAGGCAAGCGTTTAGTCGGTACTTTTTCATTAGAAGAGTTTGTTCATTCTTTGGAAAAGCCGCGCAAAATTATGCTTATGGTTCAAGCAGGCCAAATCACAGATCAAGTAATTGATTCCTTAATCCCGCTATTAGATAAAAAAGATATTCTCATTGATGGCGGCAACACTTATTATACCGATACAATACGCCGTTCCCAAACAGCAGCTGAGCATGGGATTCATTTTATCGGCACAGGCGTTTCCGGAGGTGAAGAAGGGGCGCTAAAAGGCCCGTCCATTATGCCAGGTGGGCAGAAAGAAGCCTATGAACTCGTCAAACCAATGTTTGAAAAAATTGCGGCTCAAGTAAATGGCGAGCCTTGCACGACTTACATCGGTCCCAATGGAGCCGGCCATTATGTAAAAATGGTCCATAATGGCATTGAATATGGGGATATGCAACTGATTTGCGAAGCCTATTCGCTATTAGTAAACGTGCTCGGCCTTAACGCTGAAGAGTTGCACAGTGTGTTTAAGGAATGGAATGAAGGAGAACTCGATAGTTATTTAATTGAGATCACCGCCGATATTTTTACAAAAGTAGATGAAGAAACAGGAAAATCCATGGTTGATGTGATTTTGGATACAGCCGGTCAAAAAGGGACTGGAAAATGGACAAGCAAAAGCTCACTTGATCTAGGCGTACCTCTCCCTGTTATTACTGAATCGGTCTTTGCCCGCTTCCTTTCCGCTATGAAAGAAGAACGCGTTAAAGCGAGCCAAATATTGTCTGGCCCAGAGAAAAAACCATTCACAGGTGATAAGCAGGCATTAATCGAACGAATTCGCCAAGCGTTGTATTTCAGTAAAGTCCTTTCCTATGCCCAAGGATTTTCGCAGCTAAAATCAATGTCCTTAGAAATGAATTGGAACCTTCAGTACGGGGAAATCGCAAAAATTTTCCGTGGCGGCTGTATTATCCGCGCTGCCTTTTTGCAAAACATCACGGATGCATTCGAGCGCGACGCCAGCTTAGACAACTTGCTGCTCGATCCGTACTTCGAAAACATTTCCAGAAAGTATCAACAAGCACTGCGCGAAGTGGTAGCTCTAGCAGTTGAATACGGCATCCCAGTACCTGGGTTTTCGAGTGCTATTTCTTATTATGATAGTTACCGAAGTGAGCGTCTGCCAGCTAACTTGCTCCAAGCACAACGGGATTACTTTGGCGCCCATACGTATCAACGCATTGACAAAGAAGGCGTTTTTCATACAAATTGGCTTGACTAAGGCGGCTCATAACAGCAAAAGAGCTTGGTCTAACTATTACCAAGATCTAAACTGAAAAAAGTTAGATAAATTAGAGGACATAACATATTGTATATGACTAATATGTTATGTCCTCCCTCATTCAGCTAACACACCGATATTTAAGTAATTTATTTCACAACTCTTGCTTTTCCCCTACTTTTATGGCCTTCGCAATAACTTCACATTTTTTTATAGCCCAATTGTAATGATTAAAAGTGTTTGCTGCAAAATAGCTATATAAGTTACTTGTTTTAGTCCATTTATAATATTTTTTTGTCATGATTTCTTCATTTGTATGTAATCGAATTAGATCCATTACTCTTTCATGACTTAACTTCAACTTTTTTATTGCTTGATTTAATGTTACATCTTGATAATTTTCCCAAATTTGCATATTAAGTAACTCGATCGTTCTCCATTTATAACCTGGTGCAGGCATAAATGGAACATCTCCATCCATACCCTCTCTATACCATCTCTCAAGCATTGTGTGCCATTCATACAGATGCATGATGATATCACGGAAATTCTTGTCTCTTTCGTGAGTTTCAATCGTAATAGTCCGTTTTCTGCTAGGCACTGATTCAATTATTTCAAGCAGCGCTTTAAAACTTTTGTCGCTATCCAATAATAGAGTTTCTTTTTCGCTTTTCGCTACCATTAAAATCTCCCTTTTTACTATATAGTATCATACTATGTACAGCCTAATCTAAATAACAAAAAAGAGGATATATGCTCATATAATGAACATAATATCCTCTTTTTTGTTTTGTCTATTCAATTTTTCAGCCAAGCTTTTTTATTTTACATTTCTTCAACAGGCCACCATGAAAAGCCGTCTGCTTCAAGAAGCTCATCCGCTTCTTTTGGCCCCATCGAACCTGCTCTATATGCTGGCAGCTTTTCTCCATTTTCTGACCACGCTTTGGAGATCGCATCGACAAGGGACCATGACAAACTGACTTCATCCCAATGGGCAAAGTTTGTTGCATCGCCCATCATGCAATCAAAGAGCAAACGCTCATATGCTTCAGGCGTGTTAAACCGGTCTTCGCTATCATGCCGGTATTGCAAATGGACAGGCGTCGTGTCTGCCGAGCCAATCTTCTTGCCGTTCAAAACAATCGTCATGCCTTCATCAGGCTGAATATGGATAATCAACAAATTCGGCCCAGTCTGTTTGTTTTCCTTGCTATACAGATTTAAAGGCAGTTCCTTAAATTCAACCACGATTTTCGTTGACTTCACCGCCATCCGCTTTCCAGTACGGATATAAAAAGGCACGCCTGCCCAGACATGATTGTCAATCATTAACTTTGCTGCAACATAGGTCTCTGTTTTTGACGAGTCGCTTACATTTTCTTCTTCCAAATAGCCAATCACTTCTTGGCCGTTGATCTCCCCTCGGCCATATTGCCCCCGTACAACATTTTCCTTAATGCTCTCGCCGACAATCGGGCGCAACGCGCGTAACACTTTAATTTTTTCGCTACGAATATCATCCGTTGACAAGCGAAGAGGTACATCCATTGCCAAGAGTGACACCATTTGCAGCATATGGTTTTGCACCATATCACGAAGGGCTCCTGATTTTTCATAATAGCCGCCCCGTCCTTCTACACCGAGCTGCTCACTGGAAGTCACTTGAATATTAGCGATATGTCTATTGTTCCACAATGAACCGAATAAAGCATTGGCAAAACGGATCACTTGAATGTTTTGCACCATTTCTTTTCCTAAATAGTGGTCGATCCGGTAAATTTCATCTTCTGAAAACGCCTGGCGTATTTCGTCATTTAAACGGATGGCCGACTGCAAGTCTGTCCCAAAAGGTTTCTCAATCACAAGACGAGTCCACCCTTGCGTGTCCTTTAGCCCTTCGTTATGTATTGACTGAGCAATTTGCCCAAAAAATTCAGGTGCCATTGCCATATAAAAAATTCGGTTTCCAGGGATATGGAATGTCTCATCCAAAATGTGCAACTTGTCATTCAGCTCGCTATAGGAATCCTTGTTGGTGACGTCAAATGATAGATAGGAAAAATGCTTTAAAAATGGTTCGGCGACTTCAGGAGTTTGCTCGCCGAGTTCTTCTTGGATCGATTCCATAACGACTGTTCTTAGTTTTTCATCATCCCATTCACGGCGCCCTAAACCGACTACAGCAAAATGTTCGTTCAAATTGCCTTTTCTGTATAAATTGTATATAGACGGAAACAATTTTCGTTTCGCTAAATCACCTGTAGAGCCGAAAATAACAAAAACCGCTTCCGCTTGTTCGATCTGGTTCATCTTTTTACCTCTTTTCTTGACTGTCTTTTTCTTTCGCTCGCTAAGCAATTGGCAATAGGTGTTTGTTGCCCTCCCCCATTATACCGAAAATGTTGCTCAGACAGCTAAAATTTGCTTAGCAACCGTCTAACTTTCTCCCTTTAATGCTTTGCTGTACTTATTTAAAAAGATTTTTTCTATTATACACTTGATTAACTATACACTTGATTAACGGCAATTGCACTCCTTGTTTTTTTGTGCTGGATTGATTTAACAGCCCCATCCCGCTATACAATAGGCTCAAGCTGTGGTATAGTAGGAACTGCCTTAATATTTTCCCCGACATTCTGCCTTTTCCCAGCAGAATGTTTTTTATGTTTAGCGTCTTCCTCTCGTTAGTTTCTTCCATTTTTCCAGTCGTACTCTTTTTTCTACAGAAAGCTCTTTTTTTATTTTTGTTGTCGTTCATAATTTTTAATATGGTACGTGAAATTTTCTGATTTGAGGAACAGATAGTCGGGCTATTTAATTCAGTACGTGAAATTAAAAAAACAAATGGCGTTGCTTTTTTGATTCTTCGCGCATATTTTCTCTTTACAGTGAATACGTTCTTTAAAAGGAGCTGATTGGCATGTACGGAAATGGCGAATGGGTTATTTACAAAGCAGGCCGCGCACGCATTCTTGGTTGGATTAGCGAAGCAAAAGTGGTGGCGTCCAATTCAGCGAACACCCCAATTAAAACAATTTACCAATTCCATACCAAGCAGCGCGTTTTAAATGGTAAGCAGCCGCTTTTGGCAAATGAAGAAGACTTGCAAACATGTTCCCCCAAACTGAAAGCCGATGATATTCGCGCTCTTCAAGAGATTGCCCTTTTGACTAAGGACAAGCAATGGTTTCTTGAGTTAAGCAACGCTCACCATTCTCATGCTTAGAAAGGACGGCCACAAAGCCGCCCTTTCAGACTGTAGACAAACGCTCGCATACGTCGTCGTTTGCCTCGGTCATATGCTTTGAAACGGTCGTTTCATGCGCAAGAAAACCGTTGCTCATGAACACACGTTCTATTCGCATCTTCCCTCGCCTGCACTCCTCGTCTGACAAGCGTTTTCTATTAGTCTGAGTACGGTTATCGACTTTGTCGACAACCTCAAAGGACGGCACAAAGCCGCCCTTTTTATTTTCTTGCTTTTAAGATAAATCGATGCTGTGTCGTTTCGAAATACCCTCTCTTTTTTATCTCCTGATAGATGCGATACAACTGGGGCATATGGCGTTCCACAGAAAAGCCTGGTGCTTGCCAGGGAATCGCCCGCAAGTAATAAATAAGCGCACCAATATCAAAAAAACGCTGCTTTGGAAAAGCCTTCGTTTTTGCTTCAATGCTAAAGCCGTGTGCAACTAAGCGGTCAACTGCAACTTCCAGCTTCCAATCTGCAAATTCAGTATTTAAAGGAAGTGAAAGTGCGTCATTGATTTCTTTGCAATCGTCACCGCCAACCTGTTGCGTAATAAACGTTCCCCCTGGTTTTAATATACGCGCTAATTCTCGCTCGCTGTATGACTCATGACGGTTAATAATACTGTCAAAAGCCCCATCAGAAAATGGCAGATAGTCATCATCTTCTATATAACGTACACAGACACCAAACGGGGCTAATGCTTTTTGCGCAATTTCTACATTGGGCTCGTATCCCTCTGTTGCATAGACCTTTCCTTGGAATGGAGCACACGAAGACAAAAATTCCCCACCGCCTGTGCCCATATCCAGCACTGTCCTTTGCTTAAGTGACTCCTTGACCCAATCCCGATAAGACCAGTCGAGCTCCTCCTCTTTCACTCGCCCTCTTAACTGCTCAAAATTCCAACCGCTAAATGACTGCTTCATTGCTGTTTCTACTTGTTCTAAAAAGGTCTTGCTATAGGCCATTTTTTGATTCCTCCCCATAAATAAACAGATGTACGCCGGTTTGTCCCGATTTATGTGGAGGTCCTCTGCACCGTTGTTATGTAAATCCTAGTTGGAGCCGCAACTATCTCACTCCTTTTCAGCCTTCCTTCGTTTTATACTATTGTAGCATAGCTCAACAACGATTTTTCGACTTAAAACATTTACAGAACATACGTTTTCAAGGTAAAATAACGATAATGAAAAATCATGTTACAAAAAAGGGGAATGACCTTTGGAAATAAAAATCGCCACGACACTTGCAGAGTTAGAACAAGCCTTTCATATTAGGGAAATGGTGTTTGTCCAGGAGCAACATTGCCCACTTGAAGACGAGTTCGACCAATATGACCATCTTGATGCTGCTTGTACACATGTCATTGCTTATGACGGTGAAAAACCAGTCGGGACAGGCCGTATCCGTTTAGTCGAAAACGCCGGGAAACTCGAACGAATTTGCATTTTAAAAGACTGGCGCCAAAAAGGTGTCGGTAGAGAAATCATTGAAGCATTGGAAGCCATTGCTTTACAAAAAGGCGCTGCCTCATTGTTGCTCCATGGCCAACAACATGCAGAAGGGTTTTATCACCGTCTTGGATACAAAACCGCTTCTAACGTCTTTATGGAAGACGGTATCCCACATTTGCTCATGAAAAAAGAGGTTTAGCATCTATAAAGCCAGCCTGTTTTCATTCCATTGCTGGCTTTTTTAATTTAGCCGTCTGATTTGAATGTTTGCTAAGCGCACTTCTATCCGTTGACTAGGTGTCCCGCGAATGTAATCCAAGTCGTAAATCATTTCCGCAATTGCCCCTTGAAAAGACAGATCTTTGCTGATTCGCAAATGGACTTTATTGATGGTCCCCGCATAATCTAGAAATTGTTTTGCTTCCTCGCCTTTAATTTGATGAAGAAGATCGTGATTATCCATATCAACAAATTCAACGATCATCGTGCTTCCCCCTATATTCCAATTTATCTAGTTTATGTTCTAATGTTTAGAGGCATGCCGTTTATTGTTGTCCAAAGGAAGCCGAAAAATTGCAAACAAAAAAACACGGTTTTCATTAGGGAATCTACTATTAGGAAAGCAACGACCTACCAAATTCCTTATGGCCAGCGTATGCCCATCGACAACGTTTCAGTGTCTATAAACAGCAGGAGAATAATTAAGCGTTTTTCTCATCTCGCCTAGGTAATGCTTTTATTGCACAGCTGTAACACCCTTAATCTTTGTATGGGTCAAATTCATTTTCGCCAGCCATACAAACACCAACAGGCTTTAAGCGATGTTTTACTTTTAACGTATTTTTATGAGCAGAGAGGACCGTATCTAATTTTTTATATACGAATGGACTTTCATCTGTGCCTCCGCCGCGCAATTCTACCCCAAACGCAGTAAGCGCAGCTGCCATTTGCTTAGAGCTGATCACTCCACCGCTGCGGCGTCTGTTCTTGCCTTTCCCTGTAAAACGACCCGCCGCCTGCGTGCGGCTCATTAACCTGCCAGCGCCATGGACTGTGCTGTAAAAAGCGTCCTTGTTTTCTTTGCTATCAATTCCCTCAACAATGACTGAGTAATCACCCATACTGCCGCCGATAAATCCAAGCTGTCCTGGAGCAGAAGGTGTTGCTCCCTTGCGGACGACATAAACGTCTTTGCCATTGTGCGTTTCCTTCCAAGCAAAATTATGATGGTTATGAACAGAAAACGTTTCTTTTGCTTGCAGAATGGCGAGTACTTTAGCGATACAATGGTCTCTGCCAGCATATGCGTATTTACCGGCGATGTTCATTGCTCGGATGTACATGTCACCTAACTCTGAGGCAACATCAAACAACGTCGGTACATCCTCCATGCTCTCCCCGCTAACTTTGCTAGCAAACGGCCTGTTTTTCGCCAAGTTCAAAAAACCGCTAGCTGTTTTATGGCCTAAGCCCCTACTGCCAAAATGGTTTGCGACCCATAAAACGCCTGTTTCTTCTTCCACAAACAAATCAACGAAATGGTTGCCGCTTCCAATCGTACCGAGTTGGTTACGCGCCAATGTTTGTAATGTATCTGCAAGCCCTGGTGCAATTTCCGAAAACACATGCCAGTCAGGATCAGAAAAGAGCTCATGGTCAACTGGCTGCTTGTTTTTTTGGCCAATGCCGAACGGAAGCGCTTCGTAAATTTCATCGAGAAGCAGAGGTAGCTCCAAGCGAATTTCCTCAAAAGTAAGATTTGTACGCACTGCTTTGTTGCCACAGGCAATGTCATAACCGACTCCAGAAGGGGATACTTGGCCATCATAGACGACAACGCCCCCTACTGGTTGGCTGTACCCTTTATGGTGGTCAGCCATTAATAGTGTTTGGACGACATTGCCATGCTGGCTACAGCGAACTGCCTGTTCAACAGCGTTTTCAAGTGGTTCCCCCCATACGCGGACACCGTCAATCGTCTTATACATAAATTCTCCCCTCTTCATCCCGTTTGAATACCATTTTTACTGTAGCAAGACATGGCCAAATAGTTGCTCTTAAAAATCGTTCAGCATGAAAATTGCCTTTTTCAAGGTACACAACAAGTGGCTCGCCTCGTTTTAATTCGTGTACGACTGCTTCAAAAAGCAATGTCCCTGCTCCACAGTCAAGCTTTTTAGGGGCGACATAAATGGCGGCCAAATACTTCTAGTTAGTTGGGCAAAGCCACTAACTGCCCCTGCCTCTTCCACAAAAAAAGCGGCGTACGAATGGGCTTGCTCCATGTAAGTTTGCCGGATTTCAGCTGGAATTAGGTCTTTATACGTGTCTTCCCATGAACACTTTGCGATCTCTTGGGTGTGAACAATGTCCTGTTTTTCCCCTTTCCTTGTTTTCCTTTGCTTCCCTTTAATGTTAAAAGAAGGCTAGATGCCTTCTTTTAATGGGTTTGTTTTTTCTTGTTCATGGATAATATCACGGAAAGCAAAATCGCCTCTTTCAAGCCCTTTGATTAAAATTTCAGCGGTTCCCATATTTGTCGCCAGCGGCACACTTTGCACATCACATAACCGAATTAAAGCAGTGACATCCGGTTCATGGGGCTGCGCCGTCAACGGATCGCGCATAAACAAAATCAAATCAAATTGATTTTCAGCAACGAGCGCCCCGATTTGCTGATCGCCACCTAATGGGCCAGACTTAAAACGGGTCACAATCAATTCAGTCGCCTCCATGATGCGAGTACCCGTTGTACCAGTCGCATACAGCTCATGCTCTTTTAAAATGGGCTCATAGGCAACACAAAAATCAACCAATTCTTGTTTTTTCTTGTCGTGGGCAATTAAAGCGATTTTCATGTCGTTCTCCCCTTAGTCGATTAAATTTTCAAGGCCATATACTAGCGTCGAAAGTTTGACCACTTGTTCAACAGCAAGCTTTACACCAGGCATAAAACTTTCACGATTTAGCGAATCGTGGCGTATCGATAACGTTTGTCCCACTCCGCCAAACAGCACTTCTTGATGAGCCACTCGCCCTGGCAAACGGACGGAGTGGATTTTCATCCCCTCAAAGTCAGCTCCTCTTGCGCCTGACATCTCTTCCCTTTCCTGCTCATGACCTTGCTTTTTCGGAGCTCGTACCTCGGCAATGAGCTGTGCTGTTTTTACTGCTGTCCCTGACGGCGCATCAAGCTTACGGTCATGGTGCTGCTCAATAATTTCCACATCATTCATGTACCGTGCTGCTGTTTGTGCAAATTTCATCATTAAGATCGCGCCAATAGCAAAGTTGGGGACGATAATCGCGCCAAGCTCTTTTGCTTCGGCCATTTGCGTTAAATCGCGAATATCTTCATCACTAAACCCTGTCGTTCCCACAACCGGACGAACGCCATGCTCAAACGCGATTTCCATATGCTTTCTACCAAAGGCAGGTGCCGTCAAATCAATTAATACATCTGGTTCATGCTCAGCAAAACAGCGTGCCATATCGGTATATACGGGTACATCGCCTTGTTGGAATTCTGGCAAATCATTTAAGCGTTTGCCATCATTTTTTGAATCAACTACAGCGACAAGTTCAAATGACTCTTCTTGCAGACAAAGTTTGACTGCTTCTTGCCCCATGTTGCCACGGGGCCCTGCAATTACAATACGTGTCATTAGATCTGTTCTCCTTTTTCTTTTTTTGTCCAGCGGTCTTTGTCTCTTGTTTGGAATTTATGCATGACAAGATCATGCGCTTCGCTTAAGTCAATTTGAAGTGAGTTCGCCAAACAAATAAGGACAAACAGCATATCGCCGATTTCTTGTTCCATCGTTTTGTCTTCTTCTGATGCTTTTTTGGGCTTCTCTCCATAGTAATGGTTCACTTCCCTTGCTAGCTCGCCTAATTCTTCCGTCAAGCGAGCCAACATCGCCAGTGGGCTAAAGTAACCTTCTTTAAACTGCCCTATGTACGAGTCGACTTCTTTTTGCATTTCTGCGATTGTTTTTCCTTCAGGCATCATCGGCACTTCCTTTCCCTTCTATCCTAGCGAAAAGCACGCGCCTGCGCAATGTGAACTACCTGCCACCTACGCTTGCTTAGAGGTGGAGGCTTCTAAGGTAATCGCACCTAATGGTACGAAATTGACTTAGCTATCGAGCCTGTTCCATGCTCTATTGATGATTATACGAACCGTCGTAACCCTTCACGTTTGATATTGATAGCAGCGTTCCAATCTCGATCTGCCACAAAACCACAATCACAATGGAAGATGCGCTCAGAAAGAGCGAGAGACTCCTTTACTTGACCACAACATGAACACGTTTTAGATGATGGAAACCACTTATCGATTTTGATAAGCTGTTTCCCCTGATCCTCTAACTTGTATTGGAGGAATGTCGTGAACATGCCCCATGCATGATCAGCAACGCTTTTGCCGAAATGAAGGGCTTGTGCCATTCCTTTCATGTTGAGGTCTTCGATCACCACGCAGTCATACCGTTTCGCTAATTGGTGCGATTCCTTATGTAGAAAGTCCTTTCGTTGGTTCGCAATTTTTTCATGTAGCTTCGCTACTTTCAGACGTTGTTTGTGCCAACGACTAGAGCCATTCTTTCTGCGTGATAAAATACGCTGTTCCTTCACTAATTTTCCCAAGGCTTGGCGATAGAAACGAGGGTAATTGGCTGTCTCACCTTCTTCGCTATCGACAAATAAGCCATTCATGGAAAAATCTAAGCCAACAACAGCTTGTACGTCTTTTTGTGTAGGTTGATGTTCGTATTCAGTGAGAATCGAAACATGGTATGTTCCTGTTTTTGTTCGAGAAACCGTACAAGACTTGAGGACATGATGGGACGGAATTTCCCGATGTTGTTTCATTTTTACAAGTTTCAGTTTCGGTAATTTGATAGAGCCATCCAAAAGCATGATGTTTCCGTTGACCACATTTGTTGTGTAGGACTGTCTTGCCTTGCGGCTTTTGAACTTCGGAAACTCAGCACGACCAGAGAAGAAGTTTTGGTATGCCTTCTGCAAATTCAGTTGGGCGTTCGCCAATGCGAGACTATCGACTTCTTTGAGCCATACAAACTCCTTTTTGTACTTGGCAGGAGTCGGGAATTTTTGCTTTTTAAAGGCTTCTTTGTCGTCCTTGAACTTCTCATAGGTTTCCTTTCGGTCAGCCAACATTTTATTGTAGACGAAACGAACGCAACCGAAAGTTTTCGTAAGAAGTTGCTCTTGTTCTTGCGTTGGGTACAGACGGAACTTATATGCTTTGTTTGCCATATCGAATCACCTCACTTTTCACTCGTGAAAATCGAACAAACCTATCTTTTGCATAGTCAGATATGCCATCATCAATCTGCGATCGTTTACGCCCAGAAGCCTTTCATTTTATATCATAACACAAAAAAGAGACAACTTTAGGCTACACCTAACCCGAAATTCATCTCCCACTTTCACTGGTGCTGGTGCACCTTCACGTTTAGAAGTGGGAGACTTCTTTCGGGGGAATTTAAAAATAATGACGTGATATTTCTTTTTTTCACGAAGTTGAGTAAACTAAGAATGGACGCGAAAAGGAGGCGATTGCTTGGAAGTCAACCGGCACGTTAAAAACATTTTTTTCATTTTGCTCGGCACGGCGCTTATGTCGTTTGGCCTTGTTTACTTTAATATGCAACACCAACTGGCAGACGGCGGCGTTACAGGCATTACATTGCTTTTATTCTTTTTATTTACGATCAACCCGGCAATCACCAACATCGTTATTAACATTCCGTTGTTTTTTATAGGCTGGCGGATGTTAGGTCGGATTCCTTTTTACTATACACTCGTAGGCACGTTCAGTTTATCGTTATTCCTTGATTTGTTCCAGCGTATCAACTTACATATTTTCCTTGGCAATGACTTAATGCTTGCCGCATTGTTCGCAGGAGCCATCGTCGGTACAGGGCTCGGGCTTGTCTTCCGTTTTGGCGGCACAACCGGCGGCGCCGACATCATTGCGAAACTATGCTTGCGCTATTTTGGCTGGAGCATCGGGCGCACCTTTTTTGTATTTGATTCGTGTGTCATTGCCATCTCTCTCGTCTATCTTGATTTGCGTGAAGCAATGTACACGATTGTCTATGTGTTTATTGCCGCCAAAGTCATTGACTTTATCCAACAAGGATCCTACAATGCGAAAGCAGCCTTTGTCATCTCCGAGTCGATTACAGAGATCTCAGAAGCGATTTTACGTGAAATGGGCCGAGGCGCAACGACATTACAAGGAAAAGGTACATTTACTGGCGACGAAAAAGAAATTTTATATTGCGTCGTCGCCCGCAATGAAACGGTGAGGTTGCGCAATATTGTGCATCGCATTGATCCCCATGCGTTCATGACCATCCACGATGTTTCCGAAGCGGCCGGTGAAGGGTTTACACTCGATGACAACAAGCAACCGATTCGAATTGGCTAAGCAGTAAAAAAGCAACAGAGCATGTCGCTTCTCTGTTGCTTTTTTCATCTCCAACCATGTCTATTGAAGAGCCATTCCCTTCTTCATTTAGCGCTATACGTTTGCTTTGAACAGTTACCGTTTTCCCACTTGGCTAGGACTGCTCTCTTTTTTCGTCAAACCAAGGCATGTACTAAGGGCCAACACGCTTGTGGCAAACATAATCGCAGCCATCGGCACTGCTGTTGATTCATCGATGCCTACAAGCGGCGCAACCATCGCTCCAAGGAATAAGGGCAACATGCCGAGCATCGCGCTAGCACTGCCAGCACGATGGCTTTGTTTGGCAATTCCTAACGTAAAGGAAGAAGTTGTGATCATTCCCATTGACGTCATGTAAACAAAAATGGAAACGACAATTGTCCATAATGGCCCTTGAATGGCCGCCATGCAGACAAGGATAGCTGTAGCTGAGCTCGCAACCATCACTCCTGTTTTCAACAACGTTCGTTCATGAACTATGCCGGCTAAACGGCCAACCACGAAGGTACCGGTAATAATGGCTAGACCATTAATGCCAAATAACACACTATAAACTTGTTCGTTTACACCGTAAATGCCTTGGTAAACAAACGGAGTGCCGGCCACATAGGCAAAACTGCCGCCATGAGCGAGCCCGAGTGTAAGTGCATAGCCGATAAAAGAACGGTCTTTAAGCAAATCTTTGAATGTCCATAGGATATGCGACATAGAGCTTGGCACCCGCTTGCTTGGTGGAAGCGATTCTTCTAGCTTTATTCCTGCAACGAGAACGATCAAGACACCAAGCAAAGACAAAAACAAGAAAATCCAGCCCCAGCGCGCCCCTGGCAACAGCAAAATCGCCCCGCCTGCCATTGGCGCTAACATCGGCGCCACGGCATTAATGACCATAAGCAACGCAAAGAATTTTGTTAATGCTTGGCCTGTAAAAACATCGCGGACAACCGCACGAGACACGACAATCCCAGCTGCTGCCGTAAATCCTTGTAAAAAGCGCCCGGCAATCAAGACGCCAATATTTGGAGCAAACGCACATAAAAGCGAAGCTGCGGCAAATAACGTAATTGAAATGAGCAATGGCCGTTTCCTTCCCTTTGCGTCGCTGATCGGCCCAACGACAAGTTGCCCGATCGCCAAACCGATTAAACACGTTGTTAAACTTAGTTGCACAAGCGAAGCGGGCGCTTGCAGATCTTCGCTAATTTGCAAAAAGCTCGGCAAATACATATCAATATTGAGTGGCCCAAGGACGGCTAGCATTCCAAGCAAAAACGCAAGCGCCAGCCTTTCCATTCCTGTTGGATTCTGTTTCATTCCGTCTCCCCATTTCTGATAAACAAACTCAGTCTACTTTAGGGAAACCATGTTTGTAAAGGGCTTTGCCCGAAAAAACGAGCATGGTCTGTTGACATTTGTACATCAGCTTACTGTTAAAGCGTTTTTTCGGGGCATGCTCGCCCCCATTTTAAATGAGCAAGAAAAAACCAGCCCAAGTGAATGAGCTGGTTTCAGACTAAGCCGATTTGTTCCGACCATTAGTCGCGTTGTGACAAGTAAATCATAATGAAGCGTGCTAGTTCGAGCAAAGCGACAAGCGCTGCTGCCACATAAGTTAAAGCAGCGGCATCAAGAACTTTCTTTGTTTCCCGCTCTTCGTTGTTTACAATAATCCCACTTGCAACCATTTGCTCCATTGCTCTGTTGGAAGCGTTAAACTCGACTGGCAACGTAACCACTTGGAATAACACAGCGGTGGCAAAGAAGATAATACCCATTAGCAAAACAGGGTTTCCGCCAACTTGAGCACCGACGCCGAAGAGCAAACCGGCTAGAATGAGCCATTGGCCTAAATTGCTGCCGATGGAAGCAACTGGTGCCAAAGCGCTGCGAAATTTCAAGAATGAGTAGTTTTCTGCATCTTGGATCGCGTGTCCTACTTCATGAGCAGCAATGGCCGCTCCGGCAACTGAAGCGTTGCGGTAATTGTCTGTTGACAACCGTACAACTTTGGCACGTGGATCGTAGTGGTCAGATAACTCCCCTTTAACCTCTTCGACTTCAACATCATAAATGCCGTTGTCATGAAGAATTTTCCGGGCTACTTCTGCACCTGTCATTCCTGCACTGTTATGGATGCGCGAATATTTTTTATACGCCCGTTTTACTTTTCCTTGAGCCAGAAGCGGGATTAGAATGAGAAACGCTAAATAAAACAAATAAGCACCGAGACTCATTGCAATCACCTCACTTTATCTTAATACTATTATCGTAATCAAAACGTCAAAGAAAATCAAACTTCCCGCTATTGCTACAAGCTGTTTTTTGAACGCCTGTCACAGTTTTGACACATTTTATTCTTTTGCCTTTACACGCCGTTTCTCAGCCCGGTATTTTCGATAACCGACATAAGATAAAGACGCAACAAGCGGCCCACCGATAGACAAAATTGCCCATAAAAGCGATGGGTCTATCCCATCCTCTTCACTACCTTCGTAAAGTTCTTTAAAAGCGCCACGCATCGTTTCAATATGACCTTCCAGCTGCTCAGACGATAATGATTGGTTTTCTAATAAAGCAAAATAGGAGTCAAAACGTACGACGGTTTGTTCCGTTGTGCTTAAATGGATAGCAGGACGAATCATGCCGTATAGGGAATGAAATGCATTTATTTGGCGTTTCAGGGCTTGGGCATCTTTTGATACAGCCGCTTCCTCTAAATCGTCTAGTGACGCCATCACTTGCGTTTCTGTGCTTTTCCAAAGGGGTTCGCTGTTTTTGGCAAACGCGTCAATCGCAAGGCGAAACGCTGTGACGAGGCGAATTCGTTCATCATCAGGCATATTTGTAGCCGTCAGTGCATGTTCAGCATTTTCAAACGTTGTGGTTAGTGTGCGTAACGAAGACATCGTCCATTCCTGGTCTTCAAAATCATAAGAAAGGAAAAAATCCGCAAACACACTCATTAGCCGTTTTCCATCTTCATAACGCTGTTCTTTCGTTAGCTTCAGCACTTGATTTGCCGTATGATTCAATTCTTTCCACGCTTGGGCATCATTTGCAGAGCCAGGCATAGGCAGCATCACTACGATACAAACAAGCAAAACGAGCATCATCCAATGACGCATTTCTTGTCCCTCCTCTGTTCTAAACATCCTATGAACAAAAGGACAAGAGTAGACCTTAGCGCGGCAAATTAATACGAAGCGCGTGCTGGCGTACGTTTAGGAAGTAGACGGTTGCTACGCAGACAAGTCCTAACAGGAAAGTAAACCAGCCAATGCCGTCAATATAAGGCATAATTCGAGCACTTAGCCACGGGTGCATCTGAAAATGGTAATCGATAAAGTCGTTGAAGACGGTCCATAATAACGCAGTCGCCAAATGTCCTTTTTTGATGCGGAAATATGGCATGAATAAAAGCGCCTGTAAAGCCATGCCTGCATGGGATACATTCAGCATAATAATTTGCCAATGAAGAGGGGCGCCTTCCATCACTTGAAACGTATTCATGACGACTGCCCACACGCCATATTTAAGTAACGTCACGGCGGCAAGCGCTTCGATTAAGCCGGATTGCTTACGGCTCAAAAAACCAATCAACACAAACACAAAAAACAAACTTGCCGTAGGACTGTCAGGCACAAACCAGATAAAATGCAGTGGAGTGGCCGCAAGCTGGTCGCCATACCAGTAAAACCCATAGATCGTGCCTAACACATTAATGATGAGCAGCAACCATAAACTGATGCGTTTCGTTAAAAGCCCGTACAAATAAGCTAGCATGCCAGCCCTTCCTTTCATTAAAAAAGCTGCCTAAAAAGGCAGCTCCAGACTGTAGACAAACGCTCGCATCCTTCGTTGTTCGTCTCGTTCCTTCAAGCTGCCTAAAAAAGACAGCTCTTAGTATAACACAATCATTCAGGATCTTGACCATGGTTTGCGATGAACTCTGCCAAAATTTGCAGTTCTTCTTCAGAGCCCGTGAACTGGTCGGCAGGCATCGCTCCTTGCCCATTTTGAATGATTTCCATGATTTCTTCAGGTGTTTTTTCTGTTTCGAGCAAGTTTGGCGCTCCCGCACCACCTGTCATTTGGTCGCCATGACATTGGATGCATGAATCTTGGCTTGAATAAATTTCAAACCCTTCTGCTTCCTCATCAATTTCGGCTCCTTCTACTAGCTTCCCTTGCTGGGCAGCAGCTTCCCAGTCATGCTGGGCCACTGACTCCCATGTCAGGTAAACAACGGATGCGACACCAAGAAGCATAATAGATGTGGCAATCGGGCGACGGTGAGGCCGACGCTCTTTCGATGTATCCAACCATGGAGCCAGCAGCAAAGCGCCGAATGCCACGCCTGGAATAACCACTGTACCTAGCACATTAAAGTCGCCAGAAGCAAACTCATACTTAAGCAATTGATATAAAAACAGGAAATACCAGTCTGGAAGCGGAATGTAAGCTTCCAATGGATCAGCGATTGCTTCAAGCGGCGCAGGATGGGCCACAGTTAAGCATAAAAAGCCCATTAAAAAGACTGCCCCTACCATCCATTCCCGCAATAGGAAGTTTGGCCAAAAAGCCTCCGTTTTTCCAGGGTATTCCGAGTAGTCTTTTGGAATGTTTGCTTTTCGGCCATCCGCCTTGACACGGGAATCGCCGACAAACTTCATTCCTTTTCCTCGATGCATGGGTTTCCCCCCTTAGTATAGTCACATTTTTGCTAGCTATTATAGCGGGCCAGAAATGCCTTGACGGCGAATCATGATAAAATGCGCTCCAAGCAAACCAAGCAATGCTGCTGGCAAGAAGAAGACATGGATAGCAAAAAAGCGTGTCAACGTCGCTGCACCAACAATTTCGCCTCCGGCAAGCAACGCTTTTGTAAAGTCGCCGATAATCGGTACGCTTTCGGCAATTTGAAGTGTTACGACAGTTGCAAAGTATGCTTTCATATCCCAAGGCAACAAATAGCCTGTTAAGCCAAGGCCCAGCATCACAAAGAAAATCAATACTCCTACAACCCAGTTTAATTCACGTGGCTTTTTGTACGAGCCGGTAAAGAACACGCGCAACGTATGTAAAAACATCATGACAATAACAAGGCTGGCGCCCCAATGGTGCATGCCGCGGACAATGACACCCATTGCTACATCGTTTTGCAAAAAGTAAACAGATGCATGGGCATTAACAATATCCGGCACGTAATACATGGTAAGGAACATTCCCGACAAAATTTGAATAACGGTTACAAAAAACGTCAAACCGCCAAAACAATAAATAAACGCTGAAAAGTGATGAGCTGGGTTGACGTGCTCCGGCACTTCATGGTCAGCGATATCCCGCCACATTGGCGTTATGTCGAGACGCTCGTCCACATAATCATAAATTTTTTGAAGCATTTCTCGCGCCCCTCCTAAGTTCTTTGACTCACCTGTCCAAGATAAACTTGATTGCCTTCCACCACGACTTCAAAAACATCAAGCGGTCGCGTTGGTGGCGTTCCGGCGATATTCGTACCATCCTCTTCAAAACGGCCTCCATGGCATGGGCATTGGAACTCGCTCGCATCTTCATTGTACGAAACCGTGCAACCAAGATGAGTGCATACTGAAGATAGAGCGACAACTTTATCGCCGTCCAAATAGATGTAAGCTTCGTGCTCTACTTGTGACTCGTACCATGAGTCAACTTGCGTGAAGCTCCATGTAAACCGCTGCGGCACATCGGTCAAATCATCCAGTTCGCAAACGAGCTGCATATCCGACTCCGCACCTGCTTTTAAGGCAGGATCAAGGGCAAAGCGAATCATCGGCATTAACATGCCAGCAGCCATGAAACCGCCGACGCCAGTGAGCGTGTACGATAAAAATTGCCGTCTTGATACTTTGTGGTCTCTCTCGCTCACTATTTTCCCTCCTAACAACGTTCATAATTGTGCTCCTTTTATTCTGAGCATTCTTAACAAGACTAATACTAGGACGATACCATCATACTATAAACCGCCTACATTGCGCAATATAAGTTAGAAGAGCGCTTTCAGACTTTTTGTTGCCATAGCTGCGATAAAAGGGGAATAAGCTGTTTCAACTGCCCGTCCATCACTTCTTTACGGTGCTTCGCTTCAACAAATTCAAGGGGAAGCGCCGGCACAAAAAACAGTGCCATTCCGTCAAGCTCCTTTTCAGCCGTTTTCCATTCCCCGTCAGCAGTCAACAAACAAATGTGGGAAAATGAGGCTGCTTTTAAATCGGCTGCCCACCCTAACAGCCTGTCAATGCGGCTTGCCATTGGTTCTGATTGGGCATAAGTAAAAGCAGGAAATTGCATGATCCGCCCGTGAAATTGCCGTTCCATTTCATCTGCTAGCTGAGCAGTAAACTCAACCGCTTGCGTCACCGATTTCGCCTCTGTATCCCACGTTGTTTTCATTAGCGGAATAAGTGCTGTGTCTACATAGTCCGCCGCTTTTAAATATGTATCAATGTCTGCTGCGCGAAACCGCATATCATCCTCTCCTTTTGTCCCTTTCTAGTATAGCAAAAAAACAGAGCCAGTTGGCCCTGTTTTCAAGATTTTCTTAAGCGATTTAGCCGTTCACTCAATTCCATGAACGCCTCCTTATCGCCGTTGTCAAGCGCCTCGTCAATTGCTTCCGACAGCTTTTTGAGTTGGAACAAGCGAACAGACTCCTGCAAAAGCGCTTCCGCTTTTCGCTCAAATGCCTGGGCCCTTTCTTGCGTTTCTGGCAAGTACGGATTGTCTTCGAGCACCGCTAAATACTGCGGGCACGTTAAGCGCTCTTGGAAGTGGAGCTCAATATATATGTCTTCTGTTTGATTTAAGCGAATGTCGTGGAACGCTTTTTCGCAATCTGTTGTGACATGATGCTTTTTACGGAAAGAAAATGGGATTTGTTCGATTCCTTGAGCAGAAATAACCAAAGCTTTTGGCGTGCCTTCAGAATGGTTTAAAAAGTGAACTCGTTCCATTAACGTATCATCATTCATCAAGTAGTTCAAAAGCCAAGCACATTCTCGCCTTTTCAGTTGATGGCGTTTGAGAAAGCTACGCAAAAATGCTTTTTTGTCCATGACTGGAACCATATTGCTCATTGCTCACTCCCCCTTTCTGAATTCGTTGGAAACTTTCCTAAGCTCCTGCATACCTGTAAATTCGCCTTGCCATTGCCTGAATCCTTTTTCTAGCCACAATTCGTTTTCTACAAATCGCGCTGTAGGAGGCTATTCTGCTTGCAATTCATTGAGGAGTTCTGACAAATCACCCCGCTCAGGGCTTTGTTGCAGCGCTTTTTGAAAAAGTTCTACCGCCTTTTTCCGCTCTCCCTCTTCCAAGAGAAAGTGACCATACTCGCTTAAAAAGTCTGTGTCTTCATGAAAAGCAACATAGGCCTCTTTGTATTTTTCCCGTGCCGTTTCATAATACTCCAGCTCTTTATGAGCGAGTGCTTCGTACCAAACAAGCAGCGCATCTGTTTCGCCGTAGGACTTGGCGTGTTCGACAAGCTCCAGCAAATCGTCAAATCGTTCTTGCTCCCGGAAAAACGCTGCTAGTGTTTGCAATGCCTCTGTATTTGTTGGATTTAAAGCAATTGCCTGGCGCAAGTATTGTTCAGCGCCGACAAAATCCTGTTGTTTATACAGCAGTTTCCCGGCAAGTAATGGCAGCGCATCATTAAATTCATCCATACGCATGCCCGCGGTCAATGTTTCGAATGCTTCCTCATAACGCCTTTCTGCTTCATAAGCGCGTGCAAGCGGCACATAGACACTTGTGAAATCAGGGTCCAGTGTCTTCACAGCCTCAAGCTGTTCAATCGCCACCGTGTAATCACCTTGCTGAAAAGCGGTGAAACCAAAGTTAAACAATGCATTCGGCGGAAGTTCATTCTGTTTTTGCTGGTGGTAGAGCAAAAGCGCGTCTTCAAACTGGCCATTAGCCCCGTAAGCTTCAGCAAGCGCCAAACCGACATTCATATCGCCTAGCTCCTCTTTTGCATGCAATGCCTGTTTTAAATACGGGATTGCTTTATTATATGAACCTTGTTCAAGATAAAATTCACCGAGTGCATACGTAATGATGACCTCATTAGGCGCTTTTTTATGGGCAGCAAGCAGTCTTTGCTCAGCTGCTTCATCAAGAGATTGCAACTGGTATAAATCAGCAAGCAGCAGTTGAGCTTGTAAAAAACTTGGATCGTTTTCGCCGATCTCTAGCAAAAACTCAATCGCTTCGTCTTCTTGGTCGGCGTCAATCATCATTTCTGCCGCCAAAACGTACAACTCCCCTTCATCAGGGTATAATTCGAGCAATTGTTCAATAAGCGGCCGTGCTTTATCAACATGTCCTAGCTCATAATAAAGCTGCGCTGCTTGGTAGAGCTGGTCATGGTTCGTTGTATTCGCAAACGCATCTAGTAAACGGAGTGCTTCTTCTACATTCCCAGATTCAATCGATGCATAAACTTTCTTTTTTATATCCACAAAAACATCATGCTCCTTTTGCATGCTTCTTGCCTTTATTTTATAGTAAGCAATTGTGCCCTTTCAACCATTCTGTTTGCCCATCATTTTAAAAAAATCTTTTATGGCAAAACCTGTTGACAATGGAAGCGTTTTCGTTTATTCTCTAATTAGCGTATGGTTTCTCTCCACTCCTATCCATACATTCTTAGCTATTATGGCTAAATCCATTTGTAAACGCTTTCGTTTACAGGTGGATTCTTTTTTTGGGGCAAAAAAGCAAGCACATGGCTTGCTTTTAGACTATAAACACTGCTCGTATCTTCGTTGATCTGCTTTGCAACTGTTCACGCACACGGAACCATTTGCTCCTGTCCTCGTTTTCCTTGACTACGCGCCTCTCTCTACAACCGATTTCGATTTGCTTGGACGTTTTTTCTACTGTAGCGATTGTAAATGCTCAAAAAACTGAGGATACGATACAGAAATCGCGCCAGTGTTTGCTAATTCTACCGGTCCATTTGCGCATAAAGAGGCAATGACGAGCGCCATGCCAATACGGTGGTCGCCATGGGAATCCACTTTCCCGCCTGTAAGTGGCTCACCGCCACGGATAATCATACCGTCGTTGGTCGCTTCAATGTCGGCACCAAGCTTAGCCAATTCGCCTACAACCGTATCAATGCGGTTTGTTTCTTTCACTTTTAGCTCTTCAGCATCTCGGATGATGGTTGTGCCCGTAATTTGCGTAGCAAGCACTGCTAAAACCGGTATTTCATCAATTAACGTGGGCACTTCCTCTCCTTCAATGACAAACGGCGAGAGCTTGCTTGTTGATATTGTGATATCGCCCCGTGGCTCACCGCCTGCAGTCACTTGTTCGTCAATCGACAGCTTTGCTCCACTCCGCTTCAAGACTTCAAGAATTCCAGCACGCGTTGGATTTAAGCCTACATTCTTTAAGTGGACGCGACTCCCTGGAACGATACAGCCTGCGACAAGGAAAAAGGCCGCCGACGAAATATCCCCTGGAACAATGACGTCTGCTGCTTGGAGGGACTGGCCGCCTTGAATGGAAATGGTCTTGCCCGCTGTCTTCACTTCGACGCCAAAAGCATGAAGCATTCGTTCTGTATGGTCTCTTGTTGTTTGCGGCTCTGTAACGGATGTTTGCCCTTCTGCTTGCAATCCCGCTAACAGAAGCGCTGATTTGACTTGTGCGCTTGCTACAGGCATCGTATACTCGATTGCTTTCGTCTGCCCACCACGGATCGATAACGGTGTTTTATTTCCCATTTCCCGTCCGTCAATTTGCGCGCCCATTTGGCGAAGTGGTGCAGTCACCCGTGCCATCGGTCGTTTGCCAATCGAATCGTCACCGACAACGACCGAATGGAAAGGCCGACCAGAAAGGACGCCCAATAGCAAACGGATCGTTGTGCCGGAATTGCCGACATCTAACACCCCATTTGGCTCTTTCAGCCCATCTAACCCTTTGCCTTCAACCGTGACTTTGTCGCCTTTTTGTTCAATCGCCACGCCCATTTGCCGAAAACAGGCGATCGTGCTTAAACAATCATCGCCAGGAAGAAATCCGCTGACGTTTGTTGTGCCATTCGCCATAGCGCCAAACATGACAGCACGGTGTGAAATCGATTTATCGCCAGGCACGACAATTGTCCCTGACAAACCTGATTCTGCTTTGTTTAGCACCTTTATCGTCTCGTCCATACTCTTCTCCTTATATCGTGTAAGTTTCATACATATGCCGTTTCAGTTCTTCCTGGGCATGTACTCGATCCTCTTCTGAACGGAAACTAAGGCGTAAAACGCCCATAATGTCTTCCCGCGTCTCTAATATTCGAATATTGGTAATGCTAATCTCTTTATTAGCAAGTATCCTTGTCACATCGGAAATAACGCCTGGATGGTCAGGAACATCGACGAACAAATCATAAAAAGCCGGTATGGCACCTTTTTCGCGCTGTGGCAACTCTTCACGGAATGCTTTTGCTTCTTGGAAGTAAGCATGAATGGCTTTGCCGTCGCAGCGTTCAACCATTTCCTTTACGGAATCCATCTCGATTTGCCATTCGGCAAATAGGCGTAGCATTTCTTCTTTATTATGCAAAAGCACATCACGCCACATGACCGGGCTCGCTGAGGCAATCCGCGTAATGTCCCTGAAACCACCTGCCGCTAATTGGGCTACCTCTGGATCGGTTTTTTCAAGCTTTTTGAGCTGATGGACTAGGCTTGCTGCAATAATATGGGGAAAATGGCTCACTGTGCCTGCCAGTTTGTCATGCTGTTGTGGTTCCATCTGCAAAAAACGCGCTTTCGTGCCTTTCAACAAATTTTGCAAGGCGATAATATGGCGCGGCTCACTATTCTTGCCAGGGGCAAGCAAGTAAAACGCATTTTCAAACAAATGTGCTTTTGCTGCCTCGACGCCCGATTTATGTGAGCCTGCCATCGGATGACCGCCAATAAAGCAGACGTTGTCACCGAAATGTTTATCAGCAGCCGCGGCAATATCTTGCTTTGTCGAGCCTACATCAGTGACTATGACCCCCTGTTTCAACGAGATCGTGCTAAGCTGCTCAATCAATTCAATCGTTTTGCTTACCGGCACTGCCAAAATGATAAAATCAGCCGCTTGTGCGCCTTCTTCTAGGCTTGAGGCAGCCTTATCAATTACGCCAAGTGCTTTAGCCATATGGAGCTGTTCGGCTGAAATATCATAGCCGACCAAATGGACATCTTGGTCGCGCTTGATTGCAAGCGAGATGGAGCCGCCAATCAACCCCATCCCGACAACAAATGCTGTACGCTTCATGTCAATACCATTCTCCTACTCTTTATGCGCCTAAGCTTGCAAGGAGCTGGTCCAAAATCTCAGGAGCTTTTTCGATAAAGGCATCATTTTCTGCCTCATTGCCTATGGAAATGCGGATTGCCGTCGGGTAACCGAGCGCTTCCCCTGAGCGGAGAATAAAGCCATTTTCAAGAAAAGCTTGAAAGACCACATCTCCCGGAATCCCTGTTTCCACTAGTAAGAAGTTTGTTTCCGACGGAAACACAAACATCCCTCTCGCTTCAAAGAAAGCGCGCAATTTTGCCTTTTCGACACTGTTTTTTTGCCTGCACGCTGCAATAAACGCTTCGTCTTCTAATGCTGCGAGCGCGGCTGTGTGGGCGAGGATGTTGTTGTTAAAGGGCAATCGCACAGGCTCAACTTGGCGAGCAATCTCACGCTGGCTAATGCCGTAGCCGACGCGGAGGCCCGCAAGGCCATATGCTTTTGAGAACGTCCGCAACACAACTAGCTGCGGGTATGCGTTTAGCAGCGCGACGCTGTTTGGGAAGTCTTCTAATTCTACATATTCATAGTACGCTTCATCAACAACGACCAAGCATGTGGTTGGAACGTCGTCTAAAAACTTTTTCAAATCGGCTTCGCCGAGTGCGACCCCATTTGGATTGTTAGGATTGCAAATCCAGACAATCCGCGTTTGGCCGTCAATCGCTGCAAGCATTGCGTCTAAATCGTGGGAGCCGTCTTCTTTAACGGTTATTTCTTTTATTGTTGCCCCTTCAATCGTTGCATTTAACTTGTACTGAGAAAAAGAGGGCGTCGCCATAACCGTGTTGGTCTCAGGCGTTAAAAAACTTCTGCATAGTAGTTGAATAACTTCATCGGTACCATTTCCTAATATAAGCTGTCCTTCATCTACTTTATGTTTGGCAGCAAGTGCTTTGCGCAAGGCTGTGCCATAGCCATCCGGATACAAAAACGTTTTTGATGCTCCATCGGCAATCGCCTTTGCCACAGCAGGAGACGCCCCATACGGATTTTCATTCGATGCCATTTTTATGACGGTCTCTAAACCGTATTCCCTTTTCACATCTTCAATCGGCTTGCCTGGGGCATATGGCGGCAACCCTTGTATTTGTTTTTTTGCTAACATCGTGTCTGCACCTGCTTTCCCTAGTCTTACTAGCTATCCTACGCAAAATCAAGCGTACTAGCAACTGTTTAATAGGTCGGAGCGGGATGAAGGAGAGAATTGACATATTGCTCAATTTCTTTGACTGCTTCATCTCGTGATTCCGCCTGTTTCAACGCCTCGCATCTGAGGCCAATTTGCTCAACAATCGCGCTCCCGATCACAACACCGTCAGCATGGCGCCCCATTTCCTCAACTTGTTCGTAGCTGGAAATGCCAAATCCAACTACATACGGGACAGGCGATGCTTCTTTTACCAGCTTTAAAAAAGCTTCCACTTGTGGATGAAGTGTTTTTCTCGCTCCCGTTACGCCTAGTGAGGATACACAGTAAAGGAAGCCTTGGGCGCGGCTGGCAATCGCTTTGATCCGTTGCTGAGATGTTGGCGCTACAAGTGAAATAAGGGCAAGCCCTTGTTTTTCGCACTCATTAGCCAATGTTTCGCTCTCTTCAAACGGCATATCGGGAACGAGGAGGCCGTCAATTCCGTAGTCGCATGCCGTCTCGCAAAAACGTTCAAACCCAAATTGTAGCAAAGGGTTGGCGTAAGTAAAGACAATAACAGGAATTGTAAGCCCCGCTTTCCTCATTTCCGGGACGAGCGCCATAGCCTTAGCCAGCGTCATCCCTCCTGCTAGTGCACGTTTGGAGGCGTTTTGAATGACCGGCCCATCTGCCAATGGGTCAGAATAAGGAATGCCAAGCTCTAGTACATCCGCCCCACTTCTCTGTAATGAGAGTGCGAGGGCGATGGTTGCTTCTGGCACCGGGTCTCCAGCGGTAATGAATGGAATAAACAAGTTGCCCTTTTTTACAGCGTCAGTAAGCCGCTTATTCATCGTACCCCTCCTTATAAACCCGCTGCAATGTGTGCATATCCTTATCGCCTCTGCCTGACAAGCATACGAGCACAGATTGGTTTGGCGTCATCGTTTTCGCCATTTGAAAAGCTTTAGCCAACGCATGAGCCGATTCAATTGCAGGAATGATTCCTTCCTCTTTTGCAAGAAGCGCAAGTGCCTCGAGCGCCTCTTTATCGGTTACAGCTTCATAACGGACTCGCTTTTGTGCGGCCAAATAGGCATGCTCAGGGCCAACGCCAGGGTAATCAAGCCCTGCGGAAATCGAATAAGGCTCCATGATTTGCCCAGCTTCATCTTGAAGCAAGTACGTAAGCGAGCCATGGATAATTCCTTTCGAACCTTTGCTGATCGTGGCAGCATGTTCGGCTGTATCGAGCCCCCGTCCTGCCGCTTCGACGCCGACAAGCTCCACTTCATCCTCGAGAAACGGGTAAAACATACCGATTGCGTTGCTGCCACCGCCAACACAAGCAACAATTGTATCAGGCAGCCGTCCTGTCTTTTTTGCAATCTGCTGTTTCGCTTCATCGCCAATTACACGCTGGAAATTGCGGACCATTTTCGGATAAGGATGTGGGCCAACTACAGAGCCGATTAGATAAAACGTATCATCTGCGTGGGAGACCCAATAGCGAATCGCTTCATTTGTGGCGTCTTTTAGCGTCCGGCTTCCCGTTTCCGCCGGAACGACTTCCGCTCCAAGCAATTCCATGCGGAATACATTTAACTCTTGCCGCTTCATGTCTTCCACGCCCATAAACACTTTGCATTCCATGCCAAGGCGGCTAGCAACCGTTGCCGTGGCGACGCCGTGCTGGCCTGCCCCTGTTTCGGCGACAAGCTTGTTTTTGCCCATTCGTTTTGCAAGGAGCCCTTGGCCAATTGCATTATTCAATTTATGGGCCCCAGTATGAACCAAATCTTCCCGTTTTAAATAGATATTGGCTCCGCCTAATTTTGCGCTAATGTTTTTTGCAAACGTCAGCGGTGTTTCCCTGCCTGCATATTCAGCCAAGTCGGCTTTTAGCTCTCCTATAAAAGCGGGATCAACCATCGCTTTTGCCAGCCCAGCTTCCAACTCTTCAATTGCCGACATTAATGTTTCGGGAACATATTTGCCGCCGAACTCGCCAAAACGGCCGCGGCTATCTGGTATTGTTTCCTGCATAATGGACCCCCGCTTCTTGTTCAAGGCGCCCTATTTTTGCGACGCTTTTTTTTCCGTTCTCTTCAATTCCGCTCGATACATCCAGTCCGTCTACTTGGTAGTGGGCAAGCTCGACGACGTTTTCAGGCGTAATTCCGCCTGCAATAAGCACTTGCGTACCTTGCCGAACTCCTTCTTCCTTATAAGAAGGGATCTGTTTCCAGTCGAATGATTCGCCTGTTCCGCCCCAGCCTTTGGCACTTTTACAATCAATTACATAGCCATCGGCGATGCCTGCAAAAGCCTGCATGATGCTGAGCGCGCTGCTTGAATGATGGATCGCTTTCCATACCTGCTTTTGTGTTCGGTCCTTGACGGCCTGCAAAAAGGCAGGCGTTTCGGTGCCATGTAACTGGATCACATCAAATAGGCCGCTGCTGGCAACTTGTGCGATTGTGTCAAGTGATTCATTCACAAAAAGCGCTACCGTTTGCTTCGTGCTAATGTCGGTTGTAGCCAACCATTGTGCCACGTCATGAAGGGCAACTTTCCGCTTGCTGTTTGCCAATACGAAGCCCATGTAATCACAGTGAGAAGCTGCTGCTACTTCGACATCCTCTTGCTGATGGAGTCCACAATATTTTAATTTCATTGGTTTATCGCACTTTCAGAAAACAAGTCGATGATCGCTTGTCTTTTATCGTGTTTACGCATCAACTGTTCGCCGATCAACACAGCGTTCGCTCCGGCTTTCTTCACACGTGCAATGTCATCAGGTGTATGGATGCCACTCTCGGACACAAGCAACGCTTTTTTCGGCACCATTTTTGCAATCTCCTCGGTTTGGGCAATCGACGTTTGAAACGTCTTTAAATTGCGGTTATTAATGCCAATTACTTCTGGAGTAAAAACAGCGAGAAGCGACTCTAGCTCTTCTTCACTATGGACTTCAACTAAACACTCCAACCCTTTGCTATACGCTAGTTCATAGAGTTCGTGGAGCTGCTTCGCTTCCATTGCACCAGCTATTAACAACATGGCATCTGCGCCAATGCACGCCGTTTCCTCCACTTGAAGGGGCGACAAAATAAAATCCTTCCGCAATACCGGCAAAGACACGGTCTTTTTCACTTCAGCCACATAAGCAGTGTCACCTTGAAAATACGTACGGTCTGTCAAAACGCTAATCGCGCTTGCCCCGCCCTTTTCATAAACCTGTGCGATCGCTGTTGGTGAAATCGTCTCACATAAAACCCCTTTCGAAGGGGAGGCCTGTTTAATTTCCGCAATCAGACCTAGTGGCAAAGACGCTTTTTGCAAGGACGCTTTCAGGCTTTTTTTCGGAAAATACTGCTTTTCAGGCAACTGGAGTTGGCTGATTTCCTCTCGTTTTGTCGCCAAAATTTTCTCAAGCATGCTTGATTCCCCTTTCCTGTTGTTGCAATGATTGCAAATAGCGAAACGCCTGTTTGCTCTCTATCGCTTTGTTGGCATAGTGAACGCCTTCAGCAATGTGACTGGCATTCCCACAGGCGTACAACGCTGCTCCTGCATTTAAGGCAACAATGTTTTTAGCCGCTTGTGGCCCGGCACCTGAAAAAATCGCGTGGATTAAGGCAGCACTTTCAGCAGGCGTATCTACTTGGATATCAGCAAGATTTCCGACTGGCAAGCCTACGTCGCCAGGTGAGAACCGATACGTTTCGCACCTACCATCTTTCACTTCCACTACGTGTGTGTCGCCATGAATGGCACATTCATCAAGGCCATCAGCGCCTGTAACTAAAAGGCTGTGCTCGCTACCAAGCTGGCACAATGCTTCTCCCATTTTCAAAGCGGCCGCTTCATCGTAAACGCCGAGAAGTTGGTAACGGGCACCGGCTGGGTTCGTAAGCGGACCTAGCAAATTAAAAATGGTACGGAAGCCAATTTCTTTCCGTGGACCGGCGACATGACGCATTGACTGGTGGTAAAGCGGCGCAAATAAAAAGCACAAGTTCGTTGTTTCAAGCATTTGGCAAGCTTCTTCAACGGAAGCTTGGATGTTGATGCCGAGCTCCTCCAACACATCAGCACTGCCGCTTTTGGAAGAGACAGAGCGATTGCCGTGTTTGGCGACAGGCACACCGAGCGATGCCAAAACAAGCGCTGATGCAGTCGAGATGTTAAACGTTCCGAGTCCATCTCCTCCTGTGCCGCATGTATCAATCGCCCCTTCGATGACAGCAGGGAATCTGCGCGCATAAGCGCGCATCCCTTTAGCAAAGCCGAGAATTTCCTCTGCTGTCTCGCCGCGAACGCGCATCATCGTAATGAGGCTCGCCACTTGGCTGGCGGTCGCACGCCCTGACATGATTTGTTCCATCACTTGCTCTGCCTCTTTTACAGACAAGGATTCGCCCATTAAACATTTGTTTAGCACTTGCTTCATCATGACAAACGCACCGCCTTTGCAAACAACGCTTCTGTCTGTTCAATCGCATGAATAAGTGCCTTCGCTTTGTTCAATGTTTCTTCATATTCTTTTTCGGGGTCTGAATCTGCAACAATGCCTGCTCCTGCTTGGATGGTAGCGCAATGGCCTTCTAGGACAATCGTACGAATCGCAATGCAAGAATCAATATTGCCGTTAAAATCCATATAGCAGATTGCCCCTCCGTAAATGCCCCTTCTGGTAGGTTCTAGCTCATTTAAAATTTGCATGGCACGAATTTTCGGTGCACCAGAAAGAGTCCCAGCAGGAAATGCTGCTTTTAACGCGTCATAAGGCGTTGCCTCAGGCTTTAATTTGCCTGTTACTTTGGAGACGAGATGCATCACATGGGAAAATTTTCCGATTTCTAATAAGGATGGGACTTCTACGCTCCCATAAACCGAGACCTTGCCAACATCATTGCGCGCCAAGTCAACAAGCATATGGTGCTCAGCCCGTTCTTTGTCGTCAGCTAGCAACTCACGGGCTAACGCCTCATCTTCGGCCGCCGTTTGCCCACGCTTGCGCGTGCCTGCAATCGGGTGTATTTCGACATGGTCACCGCGTACTTGGACAAGCTTTTCTGGCGAACTTCCGATGATTTCCTTATTTCCAATTTTAATATAGTACAAATAAGGTGAAGGATTCACATAGCGCAACACGCGGTACAAATCGAGCCCACTAACAGAAACGGTCATTTCTAGCCGTTGCGACAAAACGGCTTGGAAAATGTCGCCTGCCTGAATATAAGCTTTAATCCGGTTTACATCATTTATAAAGCCTTGTTTCGAATAGTTGGAGCGGACTTCGATCGGCAGCTGCTTTTTCGTGACCATATGTGGCAATGCAGGCGCTTTGGCGCTTTCCAATTTGTCGATTAGCGTTCGAATTTTCGCTTGTGCTTCGGCGAAAGCTTGTTTTGCCGGTTGCAAGCCACTTTTGACTAATTGAATGAGCGTCAATTGCTTTGTCTGCTCATTAAAACTGAGCAACTGTTCACAAAAAATGAAATGATAATACGGGCAGCTGCGTTGATCGCTCCGCTCGATGACAGGCTCCATTTCTTCGATCGCGTCATAGCTGACATAGCCAACCGCTCCTCCTTGGAAAGGAATCTCCATTTCGCTCGGTTGCGGATCGATGTGGGAAACTGTTTTCTGATAACACGCTTCGAAAGTTAACGCACTAGCAACCACCTTACCAGTCTGCAAATGAAGGGTTTTATAAGAACCATTCTCTTCTACACACTCATAAATTGGGTTCAAACCAATAAAGGAGTAGTTGGACCATTCCGACTGTACGTCATTGCTTTCGAGCAAATAGGTCGCTTTTTCTTGCAATGCTTGAAACATTTGAATAGGTGTCAAGCCATCGGCAAAAACCGTTTCGCTATAAAAGCATGTACCGTAACGGTTGTAGGCTTGCTGAAAGGATGCAAAAGGGGTTTTCTTCATCTCACTCACTCCTTGTGATGTGAAAATGAAGAGCGGGAGGTGGCGAAAAAAGGGGATTCGCCTATGGTGAAGGTATGCAAAAAACATATAAAAGCATGTTTTAAGCAACAATACTTACAATTCTATACTTACTTTTCTCTTCTCCGCTCCGCTCAACTCATTCTCAACTAGTCTCTTATCATGCTCAAACTCAACTATTCTTGCTATTTCCTCTTGCCCAGTAGTGTAACGCAAATCCCCGTTTCCCGTCAACGCCCTAAGCGCCTATTTTTTTAACAAATCAGGACGCAACACACTCGCCCCTTCTAAAAAAACATGCTTAATCTCCTCTTGCTTTAAAGATGTGTTTACTGTCATCATTACACGGATACAAAGGGGCAAACTTCCTTTTACCGGAATTTCTTGAGCGCACATCACAGGAACATATTGCCATCCTTGTAAATTCCGAACCGCCTTCGCCGGAAATGTAGCATCAATATCGTTTGTAGCGGTCACAATCACTTGGGCGATTTGCTCTGGCTGCAACGCATTTTGACTGACCATTTCCCGTACGAGTGCTTCTGTGGCCTGTTCAATTGCTTGTGCCTCATTTTTTGTTACTGTTGTTGCACCTCGGACGCCACGAATCATGATCTTCCTCCCAGTTCATCTTCTAACAACTCTAAAAGCAAATGTTCATCGACTGTTTTCGTATAGGCGGCTCCAAGCTGTTCGAGCAACACCATGACAATCTTTCCTGCATTCGTTTTTTTGTCGCTTTTCATACGTGCAAGCAGCCGTTGTGCTGAAAGTCCTGCTGGCAAACGAAGGTCATAACCAAGGGCGGAAAACCAATTTTCATAATCGGCAAGCCGCAAATCCTCTTTCGTAAAACGGAGGCTGAGGCGAAAAGCAAAACGCATGCCGATTGCCACCGCTTCGCCATGGGTTACTTTTCCATACCCCAGCTCTGCTTCAATCGCATGAGCGAGCGTATGCCCAAAATTCAAATGAGCGCGGATGCCATGCTCTTTTTCATCTTTGCCAACGATATCGGCTTTGATGGCAATCGCCTTGGCCACCATTTTTTGCAAATGATCTGCTTTTACACTTGTTAGTGAAAGCACTGTTTCACGCAGCCAAGCTAAAAAAGGCGCATCGGCAATAAAACCGAGTTTAACAATTTCTGCAAAACCAGAACGCCATTCGTCATCCGGCAAAGTTGCTAACAATTCTGTATCAAACAGGACAGCTTCGGGCTGATGGAAAACGCCAATCATATTTTTAGCGGCGGGCAAATTGACTGCTACTTTCCCGCCAACGCTTGAATCGTGGGCAAGCAAAGTGGTCGGAACTTGGATAAAGCGAATGCCACGCATATAGGTGCCCGCTACAAATCCAGCCAAATCGCCGACAACGCCGCCTCCGAAGGCGATGATAACGGACTGGCGGTCAAGCTGTTTTTCCAAACAAAAAGCGGCAAGCTGCTCATAAACATGAAAAGACTTTGATTGCTCCCCCGCTTTCACGACAAACGTATGAGGAACCTTTGTAAAAGAAGAAACCAACACATCGAGATAACGGTTTGCGACATTTTCATCTGAAACGATCAAATAGGAAGAGGCCGGGGCAAGCGTTTCAATCGTTTTGCCTGCCTCCCGCAAAATCCCTGGCCCCACTTCAGCCTTGTATTGCTTTGAAGAGGTGTGAATGTCCACAAACATCGCTTAAAACTCCTTTGAAGCGGCATGATGACGTTCTACAGCAGCCTGGATTAGAGGAAGCTGGTCAGAACCAAATGTATCAAGCAAGGCATTGGCAACTTCCCACGCGACCACATTTTCACAGACAACCGATGCAGCGGGGACGGCACAGCTATCGGAACGTTCAACACCTGCGGCAAATGGTTCTTTCGAATCAATATCTACGCTTTGCAACGGCTTATACAACGTTGGGATCGGCTTCATCACCCCTTTTACGACAATGGGCATCCCGTTGGTCATCCCGCCTTCAAAACCGCCAAGGCGGTTCGTCTTCCGCTTATAGCCTTCCTCTTCGCTCCAAGTAATCTCATCATGAACTTGGCTCCCTGGAAGCCGTGCTGCCTCAAAGCCAATGCCAATCTCTACACCTTTAAACGCGTTAATGCTCATCACCGCGCCAGCAATTTTGCCATCCAATTTGCGGTCATAATGGACATGGCTACCGAGGCCAATAGGCACGCCAGCAACAACGACTTCAACAACGCCGCCAATCGAATCGCCATCTTGTTTTGCCTTGTCAATGGCTGCCATCATCTTTTTGCTTGCATCCTCGTCTAAACAGCGTACAGGCGACTCTTCTGCGCGCTTTTGCAATTCTTCAATCGTGGCATAGTTTGCTTCTTCAGCCTGAATGCCGCCAATTTCGCGAACATGTCCGGCAACTTCAATGCCACAAGCTTTAAGAATGACTTTTGCCAATGCTCCACAGGCAACGCGGACAGTCGTTTCCCGTGCCGATGAACGCTCTAGGACATTGCGCATATCGCGGTGCCCGTACTTGATTGCACCATTTAAATCAGCGTGACCTGGACGGGGGCGCGTTAACTTCCGTCTCATTTTTTCCGCTTCTTCCTCACTTATTGGTTCAGCGCCCATTATTTTTGTCCAATTTTTCCAGTCTTTATTTTCGACAACAAATGTGATAGGGGCACCAGTCGTCATGCCATGGCGCACGCCGCTTACTATTTGAACGCGGTCTTTTTCAATTTGCATACGGCGACCACGGCCGTAACCACCTTGGCGTCTTGCCAATTCACGGTCTATATCTTCTGCCAAAAGTGGCAATTGCGCTGGCACGCCTTCAATAATCGCAGTTAGTTGTGGTCCATGCGATTCTCCTGCTGTTAAAAATCTCAATGTTAACACCCTTTCCTATCTTACCGGCAATACTTTATCGCTTTTATGCGTTAAATTATAGCATGTATTGGAGCAATTGTCTGTACATTCATGTTACTTTTTCGTAAAAAAACGGTTTTATTGCTTGTAAACCATATTGTTGGGGATCAAAAATTTGTTCCGTACTGCCGACAAACAGGACACCGCCACGAACCAAAGACTCACTAAATTTTTTGAAAATCGTTCGCTTTGTCTCCTCTGTAAAGTAAATAAGCACATTGCGGCAAATAATCAAATCGCAGCGTGTTGGGTACTCGTCAGCAAGCAAGTTAAGACGCTTAAAATTCACAAGCTTTTTCACATCTTCTATGATCGCAAAATCGTCCCCTTGCTTACGAAAATAGGCATGTTGGAACTGGCTATTCATTTCTTTAAACGCATCCTGGCGGAATAGGCCTAAGCGTGCTTTTTCGAGTATGGCCGAGTCGATATCGGTCGCAAGAATCGTTTTATTTTGTAAAGGAATGTTTGCTTCTCTGATGAGCATCGCCAATGAATACGGTTCTTCGCCAGTCGAACAGGCGGTGCTCCAGATGTTCAAGCCGCTTTTTTTCGACGCTAGTCGCGGCAAAATCTCTGTACGTAATGTCTCCCAACGGGTGCGATTGCGGAAAAACGAAGAGACATTGATCGTGACACGATCCACACATTCTGTAAGAAGCAAAGGATCATTTGCCATCGCGTTCGCATAGCTAGAAAAATTTGAGAAATGCCGTTTATCGCGAAGTGCCGTAAGCCTCCGTTTCATCTGTGTCTCTTTATAAGCTTGCAAATGAATGCCACTCAGTTTGTAAAAAGTAGAAACGAATTGTTCATAATCTTCATCCATTCTCATCATGTTGCCGTTTTTCTGGCAGAAACGTCTGCCAAATAACGTTCTTCCTTTCCATGTTAATGCTAAACTCTTAAAAAGAGTGTACCATGTTTAATGGTGACTCGACACAGTCAAGCAGTCTTCTTTTTAAAACGGTCTCGTTTTACATAAAAAAGCCAGTTGAGGAGAACCCAACTGGCTTTGTTTTAAACCCATTTATTGCTGTCTTTTTGATAATCGTTTAGCTCTTCTTCTTTAAAGAAAATAGCGATTTCACGCTCCGCAGATTCTTGGGAATCAGATCCGTGTACGACATTCATGCCAACGTTGACTGCTAAGTCGCCGCGTATCGTCCCTGGAGCAGCCTCGCTAGGATTGGTAGCGCCAATGAGTTGTCTGGCCGCTTTAATGACCCCTTCTCCTTCCCAAACCATCGCAAACACAGGTCCGGAAGTAATAAAGCTAACAAGCTCGCCAAAAAACGGCCGTTCCCGATGTTCGCTATAATGCGTTTCTGCCGTTTCTTTGCTTAAAGTGACCAGCTTAGCTGCAGCAAGCGTGTACCCTTTTTGTTCAAACCGCGATACAATGTTTCCAATCAAATTACGTTGTACTCCATCTGGCTTAACCATTACGTATGTACGTTCCATTGTCTAACCTCGCTTTATGAATGTTTACACCGAACGTTTCCAGTATAGCAAATTAGGAAAACGCTAACAATAAGATTTCTTAGAATAGATGGGCTTTTTTACGAACAAAAAAGCCAGCTCGTCGCTGGCTTAATATTTTCTCCGTCCTATGTAACTGGCGACTTCAATTAAATGCCTTTTGGCATCAATGTCGGGAAATTCCATTAAAAGCGTATTCGCCTTGTGTAAATAGCGGTCACTCATTGCCTGTGCATATTCAATCCCGCCTGATGTGCGGACTTCATTTAATAGCGGCTCCATGTCCATTTCTAAAGACGACTCTTTCGTTAACGACTTCTCTAGCCGTTGTTTAAACCCAGGCGTGTGCTCAATTGCATACAGCGCAGGCAACGTGACATTGCCTTGGCGCAAATCGCCGCCAGCTGGCTTGCCTAGCTGTTCATTGGTACCTACAAAATCGAGTATGTCGTCCATAATTTGATAAGACATCCCGAGAAAGTAAGCAAAGTAGTAAAGATTTTTTTGGAGTTCAGTCGTCGCGCCAGAAACGATGGCGCCCAGCTGGCAGCTAACGGCAATTAACAAAGCCGTTTTGCGTTTAATCCTCCTCAAGTAAATGCGTAACCCTTGATCCCAATTGTATTGGTCCCGGATTTGCTCGATTTCGCCTCGGCATATTTGGTTCATGACGTCGGAAATAATCGTGTGGACTCGTTTATCGCTAAAGGCTTTTGTCGTTTCAATCGCGTGCCCGAAAATGTAATCGCCTGTATACATCGCTACACGGTTATCCCAACGAGACATCACTGTTTCCCGTCCACGCCTTAGCGGCGCATTATCAATGACATCATCATGGACAAGGGAACCCATATGAATGAGTTCAAGAGTAACGGCAATGTGCTTTAACCTGTCTAATTGATAATCGCCAAACTTCCCGGCCAAAAGCACAAGCACAGGACGGATTCGTTTCCCGCCGGCTTTTAACAACCCCGTTGATGCTTCTTTTAAAACAGGGTGTTTAGCCGAAAGGGTTCGTTCCAATTCCGCTTCAATAAATTCTATATCTCCTTGAAATGCTTTATAAATATCTGCTAACTTCATCAACGCCACCCTCGTGCAGAAACTGTTACTGCTTATATTTTAAAACAGACGTGGTCGGCCTCCACTTCCTCAATGTAGGCACTTCCCGTTCAAGAAAGCCTTCTTCATAACAAAGCTGAAAGTAATATAGCAAACCTTGCTCGGTTTTGCTTGTAGGCTGATGAAGCAGTGCCTCAAAATACATATCCCAAAAAGAAAGGCTTGCCATTCCTTTGCGCTCTAAATAACGGTTTATCCGCCTATACCCATCCGCTGCGGTTCGCAAATAACTTTTTCTTAAGGACTGGTGTAGCACGTTGATTTCTTCCGCTTTGTTTTCAAGCGCATCTTTTCTAACTGCAAATAACGCGTACGTCATCGGTAAGCCCGTCCATTCATACCACAGCTGGCCAAGGTCATACACATAAGGGACATCAGCGTGGCGCTCTCGAATGGCGTCATCTCCTATTAAAAGTGCTGCCGTATGGGATTTGAGCATTTTTCCTAAATCAGGTTTTTCTTGTTTATAGCAAGGTGTTACTTGATAAAAACGCTTTAACACGATTTTCAGCAAATGAACCGTTGTTTCTGAGCTTGTTGTCAAAGCCACCGACTCGCCCTCAAGCTTATTAATCGGCACTTTTGAAAACAAGAGCAGAGAGTGAACCATGCCAGCCGAAGCAACACAAAGATCCGGCAACACCACATAGTCATTTTCATTTTCGCCATAGGAAAAAGACGATATGGCGGCAGCTTGAAGTTCGCCAGAGGCAAGCATATGGTTGATGTTCGCCGGCACATTTTGTGTTATGCATATGCCATGTTCCTCTAATGAGCTGCGGTCTAGCTCAAAGAAAAACGGCAATGTGTTGGTATAGGCAATTTCTCCAACTTGTAAGCTCATAGGAACCTCCTTTAATAAAACCGGATGACAAGCATATCGGCGAAAGCAAATAAAAACATAACGACACTAAGCGTTCCATTCATCGGAAAAAACGCCAATTGCACTTTCGATAAATCTTTCTCAGAAACAATTAAATGCTGGTAAACCATAATCAGCCCTGAAAGGGCGACACCCACTAAGTAAATCCATGTCAAAGGCGTTAAAAAGTAGAGACCGACAAAAAACGCAAAACTGACGACATGAAAACAACGGGCGATCCATAACGCTTTTTTAATGCCGAAACGGCTTGGAATCGAATGGAGCCCGTGTGTTTGATCGTATTCAGCATCCTGTGTTGCATAGACGGTGTCAAAACCAGCAAGCCAAAACATGACAGCCAAAAACAAACAAAAGCTAGCCAGTGGCAGTTGTCCTGTTACAGCAACCCATCCGCCTAGAGGCGCAATCCCGATCGTTATCCCTAAAATTAAGTGGCATGCCCATGTAAAGCGTTTCGTATAGGAATAAAACACAAGAAAAAATACAGCAATTGGCAGCAAATAGACGGAAAGAACATTCAACTGCGAAGCAGCCAAAAACAAGAGTGCAAAAGAAGCGACAATAAAAATCCAGACATCCGCTTTGGATAACAGTCCTGCCGGTATCTCCCTGTTCGCCGTTCTTGGGTTTTCACGATCAAATTTGGCGTCTATCACACGGTTGAGCGACATCGCAGCACTCCTTGCTCCGACCATCGCCAGTGTCACCCAAAGCCACTGAAGCAACGTAGGAAACTGTCCGTGGGCAATTAAACTGCCAAGCAACATTGCTAAGAATGCAAACGGCAATGCAAAAATCGTATGTTCAAACTTAATCATTCGCAAAAAGATTTTCGTTTTATTTAAAGCTGCAGTAGCCATTACTGCCTTACTCCTCTCCAATATTACACATTTCTATAACGGCTTTATCCCCATATGCATAGCGCAAACACCGCCTGTATAGCTCTTTACAGCAACATCCTTCATTCCAGCTTCAACGAACATGTCTCGAAGTTTGTCTTTCCCTGGAAACGCTAATGTTGATTCTTGTAGCCATGAGTATTCCTCGTATTTTTTAGCAAATACTTTTCCTGCAAGGGGCATGATCCGCTTAAAATAAAAAAAGTATAGCTGTTTAAAGACTGGTATGGTTGGCTGCGACGTTTCGAGACAAACTATTTTACCTCCAGGCTTGGCTACCCGGCACATCTCCTGTAACACTTGCATGTAATCAGGAACATTCCGCAAACCAAAACCGATCGTCACATAATCAAACGTGTTGTCGCCATACGGAAGCTCCATCGCGTTTCCATGAACAAGCGAGATATTATTACGCTTAGCGGCTTGGACTTTTTCACGGCCCACTGCGAGCATATTTTCGCTAAAATCAAGGCCAATCACTGTCCCATGCTCGCCCACAGCTTCCGACAGCGCCAACGTCCAATCCCCTGTGCCGCAACATACATCGAGAGCACTCGTTCCTGCTTGGACATCCATTTGCTTCATTGTATCTTTACGCCAGCTTTTGTGTTGCTGCAAACTGATAACAGAATTCATCACATCGTATTTTTTATAAATCGATTGAAATACGTCATGAACGCGTTGTTCTTTCGATTGGTCCACTGTCGCTACCTCCTTGCTTTTCAAGGAATGTTTTTATAAACGCACTTGCTTTATTATCCTGCTTGCCCACTGCTTCTTGTAGTTGTTCTAATCGCCTCTGTTGTTCAACTTTAAAAAGGGAACCTTGTCTGTTCTCGGCCGTCCAAGCTTCAATAAGCGGTGATAAGCAACCCGCCTTGGCATTTTCTTTTTCTTTTTCTAAGCGTTTATACAGAAAAAACGGCCTAAGCAACGGCTCGTATCCTTCCTGACCAATTGCCTTGGCTATCGCCACTGCCAGTAGTGCTTCAATCTCTTCCGTTTGAACGAGGCGAGTCTCAAACGAGTTGTCTTTGTCTAGGTGGCTTGCGATTTTCTTTTCATACACTTCTTGAAGGGTGCTACCAAACAGTTCAATCATATCAACCGCATGGACTCGAGCCAAAGCTTGGTAATACAGGGCGCTGTAAAAATCGCCAGCCAACACATTCAGTTGGCGCTTCTTTTTGGCAAACTCTTCATTTGTGTTATGTAAGGACACAAGATCGTGGACCAGTAGTCCAGCATGGGCAAAGCCCCACGCAAGCGTGATCGCCCCGGCACGATCTGGCGGTTCCGATTCGGTCAAAATCGTATAAACCAGCCAAAGTTCATCGGCGTCGGGGCGGGTGTTGTCAATGTATCCTTGCAAATAATCGTATTGCAATATCCGTTCAAAGCGCTGTTTTATTTCAAGCGCCGATCGCATCACCGGCAACGTTGTATTGCTCATTGTTCATGTCCCCTCTATCGCGTACAACCCGCTAATGTTCTTTATATAGTATAGCATACGCCCTTATCCAATGAACACAAAGAAAAAAGCGCTCGCATTTAAGCGCCTGATTCCTCCGTATCCAATGTGCCGTGGCTTGTTTGGATAATCGCTTTGCCGCGGACTTTGACAGCTGATGTATGTTCCGTAAATTGGCCAATCATGACTTCACCTTTGTCGAGTTTTTCCGAATGGTGAAAACGGGTATCCGAACCGCGGGTAAGACCAATGACTTGAACACCATTTTCTTTTGCTTTTATAACAAAAAAATCACTCTCATGTGCCATCGTTACGCCTCCTTCGTTTGGATTAGTTGCAATACTTCCGCACGCGCTTCTCCGTCATCGGCGAATGAGCCGCGCACTGCTGTCGTCACCGTTTTCGAACCTGGCTTTTTAATGCCTCTCATCGCCATGCACATATGTTCTGCAGACAGAACGACCATTGCCCCTTTTGCGTCTAAGGTAGACATTAGCACATCAGCTAATGTTTTCGTCATTCTTTCTTGTACTTGCGGCCTTCTTGCTATTCCATCGACAGTGCGCGCCAGTTTCGACAGCCCCGTCACGATCCCATTTTGGGGAATGTAAGCAATATGAGCTTTTCCAAAAAACGGCACAAGGTGATGCTCGCACATCGAAAAGAACGGAATGTCTTTGACAAGCACAAGTTCTTCATGCTCTTCGCCAAATACCGTTTTTAAATGCTCGCTTGGATCTTCATGAAGACCGCTGAACATTTCTTCATACATTTGGGCTACCCTTCTAGGGGTATCTGCAAGCCCTTCACGTTCAGGGTTTTCGCCAATTGCTTCTAATATCATTCGCACTGCTTGCTGTAATTTATCGTGGTCAACCATTCTTGTCCCTCCACCGAAACTCTTTATAAAGGATAAATCTCTTCTAAAGAGTAGCAAAAGAACAGTGGAAAAGCAAAAAGAACTCATCGCAATTGGCAATGAGTTAGTCGAAAGCAATCTCCATTCAGGATCAAACATAGCACCTTGCTAAAAAGACAAATGCCTAAAGGGCCACCTGTGCCCCGTTACAAAATAATGGCGATCAATCCACCAGAGCCTTCATTAATAATACGTTCTAATGTTTCTTGCAGCTTGTAGCGGGCATTCTCAGGCATTAACGACAATTTAGCGGAAATCCCTTCGCGGACGATCGAATTTAAGGACCGGCCGAAAATATCGGAGTTCCAAATCGAAAGCGGATTTTCTTCAAAATCTTGCATCAAATAGCGAACGAGTTCTTCGCTTTGTTTTTCGGTGCCAATGATTGGCGCAAATTCCGATTCGACATCGACTTTAATCATATGGATGGATGGCGCCACTGCTTTTAAACGGACTCCAAATCTTGAGCCATGGCGAATAATTTCTGGTTCATCCAAACTCATGTCATTCAAAGACGGTGCGGCAATGCCATACCCTGTTTGTTTCACCATGCGAAGAGCGTCTGCAACTTGGTCGTACTCGGACTTGGCATGGGCAAAGTCTTGCATCAAAGACAGCAAATGATCCTTTCCTCGTATTTCGACCCCAACTACTTCTTTCAACACTTGGTCGTACAAGGCATCAGGAGCATACAAATCAATTTCGGCAATTCCTTGGCCCATTTCAATTCCGGCCAATTTCGCTTTTTCAATAAACTCCAATTCTGTAAATTGGCTGACAACTCGATCGACGTCACGTAGACGTTTGATATCTTTGACGGTTTCCCGTACAGAATCTTCATAGCTTTGCCGCAGCCAATGCTCATTATTTAGAACCATGACCCAGCTTGGCAAATTGACATTGACTTCGTGAACGGGAAATTCAAAAAGAACTTCACGGAGCACACTATTTATATCATGGTCGGTCATGCTCTCAATGCTCATCGCCAGCACTGGAATATCGTATTCTTCAGCCAGCGATGTACGCAGCTCCTCCGTCTCCGGATGGCTTGGGCGTACACTGTTCACAATCATGATAAATGGCTTCCCGACTTCCTTCAGTTCCTCTACAACTCGCCCTTCTGATTCGAGATAGTCCTGTCGTGGTATATCGCCTATCGTTCCATCTGTTGTGATCACAACACCCAAAGTCGAATGCTCTTGTATGACTTTGCGCGTCCCTATTTCTGCCGCTTCCTGAAACGGAATCGGTTCTTCATACCACGGCGTGTGGATCATCCGTGGTCCATTTTCATCTTCATAGCCTTTTGCGCCTGGAACAGCATAACCGACACAATCAACGAGGCGAATATTGACATCGAGCCCCTCATCCACATGAATTGAAACAGCTTGATTCGGAACAAATTTCGGCTCTGTTGTCATGATCGTTTTTCCTGCTGCCGATTGCGGAAGCTCATCTTGGGCACGTGCTTTGTCAGCCTCATTTTCAATATTCGGCAGCACGACTAGCTCCATGAATTTCTTAATAAATGTCGATTTTCCAGTGCGAACCGCCCCTACAACACCGAGATAAATGTCGCCTCCGGTCCGCTCTGCGATATCTTTAAAGATATCTACTTTTTCCAACAAAAGAATCCCCTCCCGGTCAAGTAAAGTTTGATGCAGCCGAGTCTTTCATATCTAACCACTATCATTTCTATGACATTGTCCACTTATTATGACTGACTAGGAAAAATTAAATTGTGCCTGCATCCAATGCTTGAGAAGGGGAGCCTCCCGCAACATGCCCCTTCCAATGTAACTATATGGATGGAAGGGGCAGATTAGACCTATTTTATCAATTCGAATGGTAAGACTTTGGAATCGAGGAGTTAATCGTAGAAACGCGTGTCGTATTGAATATTGCCTTCCTCATCAAGGGAGTACGGCACTGAATACAATGGCAAAAAAGGAGAGTCTTCATATAAATAACGGCGAAGGTCGACGCCTTCCTCAAAATCTTTTTCCTGCTCTGCCATCTTTAAATCAAGTAAATAATCGATCACCACTTCGCCATCGTTTGTAAATAACAACGGTAGCGACGTTTGGTTATAAGGACTGGCTACATACGGCTCTTCTGAATAACCGAGTGCTTTAAAGTCTAGCGTAAACAAATTATAGTCTAGCGCCTCTCCAATTGGCGCATATGTATGTTCTCGCATATAATCGTAAATCCGTTGTTGAAGGTCACGAACGACATTCATCGCTGTAACATCCAAAACTTTCACTTCTGGGTCCTCTTCCACATTTATGAGCGTATATTGGTGGGTACCGCCATTTTCAAAGGCTGTTCCCGGCGGCTGTTGCAAATAACGGGGAACCAACTGCCTAAAGTCAACCGTATAGCGCTGGTACTCATGGGTATTCTCATCAAAATTGGTGATTGGAAGGACACCGGTATCCTCCTGAAATTGGTCAACTGCCGTTTGCACAGCCGCTAGTTGGTCTGGGTAAGCAATTTGGTTTTCTGCTCTCTGTTCCTCTGGCAAAAAACAACCACTTAGGACAAGAACAAGACAACCTGCCATACAGGAAGCAAGAAGCTGCTTCATTGATTCATTCCTCCTTGCAAAATGGCTACCTGCCCGTTGATGTCGGACCGCCAAGGACGATATAGGCGACAATGATCCCTGAAACAAGCAGACAACAAAAAGAAAACGTTAACACAACTTTTGAAAAGAAGCCGCTCAGTTTTGTTCGCGCTAAAAGCGCGGTACCTGCAGAAATGAACATGAGCAGCAGACCGCCAAAAGATATGTACATATTTAACATCGCTTGCGACAATGCGAGACACCCCTCTTTTCGGATTGGTACATAGGCAAGTATACCATAAGGTAAGACAAGCAGATAGAGATAAAAAAAGCTAGACAGGAGTGGGGCTCTCCTCTCTAGCTTGACTAAATCCTTATTCTTAGCCCTCTTTTAATAGTAGGTGTTCTATTAAAGTATATGCAGGCTCCAGGTTTTGGTCTAGATGTTTGACTAATTTGTCTTATTTTTTGTTATTAAACATTTTAGCCAATGAAGCCATATCAGTTGGCATATTGTTGTTTAAAATCGCTTCAACGATTTGGTCCTCTTGTTGTTTAGAGACTGGCCTGTTTGCAAGGCCAGCCACTTTGCCAATCAATTGGCGCAACGTTGCCTCATCTTTCAAATTGGCTTGACTGACAGAGTTAGCCAGCTTTAATAGCTCATCAGGGCGCACTTTTGTCGTTTTATGCACTTGATCAAAAAATGAGTCATTTTTCTTAAACACCTAAATCCCTCCTCATGCTTACGTTCTCCTTATCGTATGCATGAGAAAAAAAGAGTGTGCGCAATCTAGACGGAATCAAACGGCTAAAAACGAAGTTTACGAACGGTAAAGCGACTCCACTTCATGACGCTTTACACGTCCCATTAATTCTTCAGCTGCTTGGTAAGGGTCAATTCCGTTAAACAGGACACTATAGAGCGCTTTGGTCACTGGCATATCAATCTCTAGCTTTTCGGATAGTTCATAGGCTGCCTGCGTTGTTCGAATTCCTTCGACAACCATTCCCATTCTTTCAAGCACTTCATCCATAGACAAACCTTCGCCGATCATCCGTCCAGCACGCCAGTTACGTGAATGCACACTTGTACAAGTCACAATTAAATCGCCGAGCCCTGATAAACCTGAGAACGTTAAAGGTTTTGCCCCCATTGTTGTGCCAAGGCGGGAAATTTCCGCCAACCCTCTCGTCATGATCGCTGCTTTTGTATTATCCCCGTAACCAAGGCCATTCGTCACACCACACGCTAGCGCAATAATGTTTTTTAGTGCCCCTCCGATTTCAACACCGACTAGATCAGGATTGGTATAGACACGAAACTGTTGGTTCATAAACAAATTTTGCGTATATTTGGCTGCCTCATCATCCGCTGAAGCAACCGTAACGGTTGTCGGTTGGCGCAATGCCACTTCCTCGGCATGACTTGGTCCAGATAAAACCGTAATGGAAGAAATGCGATTCGTGCTTGCATCTTCTTCGGCGATCATTTCGGATATGCGCTTATGGGTCGCAGGTTCAATCCCTTTGCTTGCATGAATAACCGGTACCGCCTTTTGCAAATATGGCGCCATTTTACGGACAGTATCACGCATCGCTTTAGTTGGAACGACTAATACGATAGCCTCAACTCCGTCAAGAGCTTCCTCCATTCCTGTATAACCGCGAATCGTTTTTGGCAATTCGATGTTCGGCAAATATGATTCATTCGTATGACGTTCGTTCAATTCGTTCATTTGTTCATGTCGGCGCCCGATTAGACGAACATCATGGCCATTATCCGCAAGAACCATCGCTAAAGCGCTTCCCCAGCTTCCCGCTCCAATAACCGCAATTTTTTGCATCATGAACTCCTCCTACGCATGTTTTTTCCCTAATTTGTTTTCCGTGCCTGCAATAAGCCGTCCCATGTTCGTGCGGTGCCGCCATAAAGATAGGATCGCCAATAACACAGCTAAATAAATATATTCTAGTGGGTAATGAAAAAACGGCAGCATGATGAGTGCAGCAATTGGCGTTAACACTGCAAATAAAAGCGAACCAAGGGATACATATTTTGTGAAAACGATGCTTAAAATCGCTACAATTCCGGCACAAAGGGCAGGATAAAATAAAAGCGTGGCCACAACGCCAATGGAAGTAGCAACTCCTTTTCCGCCGCGAAAGCCAAAATAAATAGGCCAATTATGCCCGAGAATGGCCGCTAAGCCCGCCAAAGCCGGCACAAGGGGGTAGTCCCCATTCGTGAGGGCAATGGCAAGAAGTGCAGGGGCAACCCCTTTTGCGACATCAAGCAAAAGGACGCAAATGGCCGGTCCGATTCCAAGCACACGCAATGTATTTGTCGCCCCAGCATTGCCACTTCCTTCACTGCGTATATCGATTTTCTTGATTTTCTTTGCAATGATGTAGCTAAAGCTGACAGACCCAAGCAAATAACCGAACAACACCGTCACAATTAATGAAACGATCATTCAGTTTCCCCCTTGCCAATAATTAATCATTCTTTTTCCGTGCAATGATGTGAATAGGCGTTCCTTCAAACTCAAAAGTGGCACGCAAACGGTTTTCTAAAAAGCGCCTATAAGAGAAATGCATTAGTTCAGGTTCATTTACAAAGAACACGAATGTCGGCGGCTGCACGGCCACTTGCGTCACATAATTGATTTTCAGGCGCTTGCCTTTATCCGTTGGGGTTGGATTCATTGCTACCGCATCCATGATCATATCATTGAGGACATGAGTCGGCACACGAAGATGATGGCTTTCTGACACTTTCCTCACTTCAGGCAGCAACAAATGAAGGCGTTGCTTGGTCTTGGCGGACAAAAAACAAATCGGCGCATACGAAAGAAACTGAAACTCGGAACGGATGTCTTCGATAAATGTTTGCATCGTTTTGTCGTCTTTTTTTACGGCGTCCCATTTGTTGACGACAATGACGATTGCCCTTCCCGCTTCATGGGCATAACCGGCTATTTTTTTATCCTGTTCAATAATCCCCTCTTCGCCATCTAAGACGACAAGAACGACGTCAGACCGTTCAATCGCCTTCAGTGAGCGGAGCACACTATATTTTTCAGTGGCTTCATAAACTTTGCCACGCTTACGCATACCGGCAGTATCAATCACAACATAATGTTGGCCATCTCGCGTAAAGGATGTATCAATCGCGTCACGGGTCGTCCCTGGAATTTGGCTGACGATCACCCGCTCTTCGCCAAGAAGCGCATTAACAAGCGAAGACTTGCCGACGTTCGGACGGCCGATCAATGCCATTTTGATCGTATCATCTGCATAATCATCGTCGTTTTCTTCAGGAAAATGGCGAACAACTTCATCAAGCAAGTCGCCGATCCCTAATCCATGGGAGCCTGAAATTCCATAAGGCTCACCGGCCCCTAATGAATAAAACTCGTAAAGCGACTCCCTCATTTCTGGGTTGTCGACTTTATTAACAGCAAGCACAACCGGCTTTTTTGAACGGAAAAGCATGTTTGCCACTTCTTGGTCTGCGGCTGTAATTCCTTCTCGTCCATTGACCATAAAAATGATCACATTCGCCTCGTCAATGGCAATTTCCGCTTGTTGGCGCATTTGCACGAGCAACGGTTCATCGCCGAGCTCAATTCCGCCTGTGTCGATTACATAAAATTCGTGGTTTAGCCATTCTCCTTTGCTATATAAACGGTCACGCGTTACTCCCGGTAAGTCTTCAACAATGGCGACACGCTCGCCAACAATCCGGTTAAATATAGTTGACTTTCCTACATTCGGCCGGCCAACGATTGCAACAACTGGTTTAGTCACAATCACACACCCTTTCTCCTTCAAACTACTTAAAAAACAGCATTCGTTTTCTTCTCCAGCTTATCCATTTTACTATCTTCATGCATGCTTGTCTATCCTTGTTGGCACTGGCTTCGGCTGTCTACTATTCACAAGCACATGTTGGCGCCATTTCTCTAAAGCAATCGAAAAGACCAAAGCGGCTGTACTCATGGAGACGCTGATGGCAAATACGTCAAAAAACGCAAGCGATCCAAGCTCCATTCCTCCGTTAAGCCCATGGCGATACACATTCAAAAACAAGTCGCCGTAAAGGAGGCCAGTGGCTAACACAGCAGTACGGTTTGCTCTCCTTTTTATGATGAAAATCGTTAAAAGCACAGCGCCTGCAGACAGAAAACGGCCGTCAATGAGTAAAATAACCGGGTCGACGCGAATCAATTCCTGTATGCCTATGTAGGTTGCCGCCACTAGTAAGCAGCAAACAGCTGGATACATGATTCCGGAGAACCTGAGCTTTCCTAGCTGTAAATAGCAGATCAATAGACTAAAAACATAGCCGATGCTTATTTGATTGCCTGAAACGATCACGTTCAAAGGAATAAAGCATAATAGCGCTAAAATGCTTGCACACATCACTTGCCGCAGTTCATTTTTCGGCAACAAAAACGTCCCGGCAATCCAAGCAAGCCAGCCAAACCAATAAACAAATACACCGTCCATTTCTCATCACCTCATTGGACAGTATCGGCGCTTTCACCAACATTTAGACATAAAAAAACCGGCGCAGCTCAACTTGCGCCGGTTCCCAACTGTAGACAATGCTCGCATCCTTCGTTGCTCACCTCGTTTTATGCTTTGGAACATTCGTTCCATGCGCACAAAAACCGTGGCTCATGGACATACGTTCTATTCGCATCTTCACTCGGTTTCGCTCCTCAGCTAACAAGCATTTTCGATCAATCTACATGATCGTACGTTATTGGTCACGGTATTTTTTCAACTGATCGCCGATCATATCTCCAAGCGAGAAGCCAGAAGGCTCATCGTTGGCTGGCTTTTCATAGGCACGTGTTTCTTTTCGTTCTTGCTCTTCAGACGCTTCGCGAATGCTAAGAGATACACGTCTGTCTGCTTCGCTAACATCGAGCACTTTTGCTTGTACTTGTTGCCCTTCTTCCAACACTTCTTGCGGCGTGCCAATATGGCGTTTGGAAATTTGCGAGATATGGACGAGTCCTTCCACCCCTGGTGCAATTTCCACAAAAGCGCCAAACGATACGAGGCGCTTCACTGTACCAGTAACTAGATCGCCAGCTGAAAATTTGCTTTCGATGTTTTCCCATGGGCCGGCTAGCATCTCTTTGATGGAGAGGGAAACGCGTTCGCTATCAGGATCAACGGAAAGCACTTTGACTTTTACTTCTTGCCCTTCTGACAGCACATCTGACGGATGCTCGACACGCTCATGGGCAATTTGCGAAATATGGACGAGACCATCGACACCACCGACATCGACGAAAGCGCCAAAGCTGGTCAAGCGCTGAACCTTCCCTTCAACGACATCGCCAGCTGAAAGGGAAAGCAACACTTGCTTTTTCTTTTCTTCAATTTCATCATCAAGAACAGCCCGTTGTGATAGAATCAACTTATTGTTGTCTTTGTCAATTTCTGTCACTTTCAAACGCAATTGCTTGCCTTTGTAATCAGAAAAATCTTCAACATAATGGCGTTCTACTAATGAAGCAGGAATAAATCCTCTTACGCCAACATCGACGACAAGGCCGCCTTTCACAACTTCTGCTACTTCTGCTTCAATAACTTCGCCTTTTTCATACGCTGCCTCAAGTTGTTCCCATGCCTTTTCGGCTTGAACCGCTTTTTTCGACAAAATCAATTCATCATCTTCGACTTTTGTGACTTTCAGTTCTAATTCATCATCAACAGAGAGGACATCACTTGCCTTTTCTACATGCAGGCTCGACAATTCACTAATGGGCACGATGCCGTCTACTTTAAAGCCGACATCTACAAATGCCTGCTTGTCTTCAACTTTTGTTACTTTCCCTGTAACAATATCCCCTACAGAAAAAGATTTCATTTCATTCATGCCGTCATTCATTTCTTCGACCATTGACTTTTGCCTCCTTCAATCCGGCAACGCCGGGCATCTTGCGTTTTTTTATAAACAGCCTCCAATGTTTCTAAGAACGAATGAAGGACGTTTTATGATAAATCTTGATATTGATCCTTCAGCTTTTGAATTTCATCCATGATGAGTTCAGTGACTTCCTTTGCTGAAGTGCGGTTCGCCCGGTGCTCTTCCATAGAGATTGGCTTTCCATAAACGAGTGTAACACGGCCCCTCATTTTGTAAGGACCAATAATGGCACAGGGGACAACATGGGCGCTACTTTTTAAAGCAAAAAAACCAGCGCCCGACAGCCCCTTTCCGATCTCACCGGTTTTAGAGCGCGTTCCTTCTGGAAAGATGCCTACCATGTCCCCAGATTTTAAAATATCTAAAGAAGTGCGGAGCGATTGTTTATCGCCACCGGCGCGATTGACTGGGAAAGCGCCTAGTTTTCTCAGCAGCGTTTTCAAAACAGGTACTTTAAACAGCTCTTTTTTAGCCATGTAACGTACTGGCCGTTTTATATAGGCACCTAGCAAAGGCGGATCATTGTTGCTAATATGGTTTGCACATAGCAACACTGCACCTTTGTCTGGAATGTTTTCTTTCCCGTAAATACGAACTTTGAACAGCGCATTTAAGTAGAGGCGGCAAACGGCTTGTCCAAATTGATAGAGAGTCATTGGCGCCAATGCTCCTTTACTAAATCAAGAATCGCCTCAACGACTTCATCAATTCCCATGCTGGTCGTGTCGACGACTTGCGCGTCTGCCGCCTGCTTAAGGGGGGCGATCGCTCGGGTTGAATCCAATTCATCGCGTTTAGCAATGTCTTTTTTTAGTTGTTCGAAGTCCGACGGGAGCCCTTTTTCCAATTGCTCAAGATGGCGGCGCCGAGCCCGTTCTTCGACTGAAGCAGTCAAAAACACTTTTACATTGGCATCTGGGAGGACATGGGTCCCAATATCGCGTCCGTCTAGTACGGCGTTTTTCGATTTGGCAAGCTCCTGCTGCATCGCCGTCATGCCTTCCCGTACTTCCCGGTGGCTCGCTACGAGCGACACATTGCTGTTCACTTCGGCTGTACGAATCGCAGCCGTAATGTCAGCGCCGTTCCAGAAAACAGCCGTCCCTTCATTTGATGACTCCAAACGCAGCTCGCTCTTCTCTAGGAGCTTGCCGAGCGCTTCCCCATCATGCAAATCAATACCCTCAGCTAACGCCGCAAAGGTGATCGCCCGATACATGGCCCCAGTATCAATATATAGAAAGCCTAACTTTTCAGCTGTTTTTTTGGCCACTGTGCTTTTCCCGGCGCCAGCAGGACCATCAATTGCCACATTAAATCCTTTTGCCATAAATTCACAACACTTTCCTGCATTCTCTTTCTTACGATACGACAAAGCAGCAGACTTTTCAATCCTAACGTTCACTTCCCGTATCTTTCTTTTTATTATCTCATAATTTGCATAAATGGCAAGCACGAGACGAAAAAAAGGCTCCCCTTTTCGAGAGCCTTCTGAATTAATATTCTGGTTCTGAATCCTTCATTCGTTCGACTTTTTCTTCTTCGCCTGTCAACGCATTAATGAAAATTCGGTATGTGTCGTTATCTCTCGTTCCGTAAAATTCATAAACAAACACTTCTTCATTAATGTCATTTTCAATAACGGCAAGATGGTCTTCTTGAATTTCGACATGTTTATTGACTTTGGTTTGCGCCTCTTCTTTCGTCAATTTTGGTTCTGGGATTTGCCTGTCTTCTTGATGGTGGATCAGATGGCCACGTCCGACATAGGATATAACGTCCCCGTCATCTAAAGCCACTTCAATCATGACGTTATCCGGGTATATGCGTACTCCGTCTTGGACATAGGCGAATTCGAGGACGCCGATGTTGTCGTATTGCGTGCTTTCAACAAGCTGCATGCCTTCTTTGCCACCACGTTCGAGAAAGCTCTGCGCTTTATTGACCGCTTCATTCAAACTGATTTTCGCTTTATCGATTTGCCGGTCTTGCATAAACCAAATCGGTTCGCCACCTTCAACGCTCATATCCATGTCATAGTGGGCTTGGTTATCAGGGTCATCAATTAAAAGAGAATAAGCTGGATATTCTAGTGCTTTTGGTGAGTCGTTGATTTGCACGCTCGTGCCTTCGCCTAATTTTAAATAATCAAGCGCCCGTTGCTTTGCTTCCTCTTTTGAAATCTTTTCTTTTCCTGCCAGCGCCTCTTTCAACTCACCATTTAAGTTGCGGATAGCTGAATCCGTTGCACCCCATTCTACTTCGCTAAAACCTTGAACCGATTTATTTAATCTTTCAAAGTGGCCTGCAACCGATGATTGGGATGGCTCGTTTTCTTGCTGTTCATCATTTTGAGCCAGCCATTGCATGTCTCCTTGCATAACAGTTGCCTGTGTTTTTCTCATTGATTCCCTAATAGAACTAGCTTGCTCGTACAATTGGGCCAATGTCTCATATTCTTTGTCCGTAAGCGGCTCGTTGTTTAAGTCACGGACAGATGTACGGTAGGCAAAATCGCCGATTTTAAACAAATATTTTTCCGTGTCGTCCATATTTAACTCTTGAACAGGCAGTTCAGCCAAACTTTTCTCAGCAAGGCTCGTCACCCGCCAAACATCAGCCAGTGAAGGCGTCAATTGCCTTTGTGTGTTCATCGCAAGTGTCTTGCCAAGCTCGTCTTCAATTTGGTCAATATGGTAAGTCAAATCATGAAATGCCCGCTGATACGTATTGTTCGCTGTAATTTGCAGCTGGTCTTTTTCTTGCTTTTGCTGGTAGCCCCAAACGCCTGTGCCTACTACTGCAACAGCCAAAGCAGCGATTAAAAGATTGCGAAACATGCAAATAGCACCTCCGTTTTAATAGCAGAAAATATGTTTGCCAATCCGCTTAATTTGTGGCCGTGACCAAATCCATCCTGATGTCGCTGTATCTGGATTGAAATAATAAAGCGCATTGTTGGTCGGGTCTTGCCCATTTAACGCATCAAGCACAGCTTGCCTTGCCGTTTCATCTGTGCCTAAATTGATTTGCCCATCAGCTACCGCCGTAAAAGCGCGGTCTTCATATATGACTCCAGCGACTGTATCTGGGAAAGTCGCCGAATTTAGACGGTTGACAATCACTGCTGCCACCGCGACTTGTCCTTCATAAGGCTCACCACGGGCCTCGCCATACACTGCCTGAGCCATCAGTTGAATATCATTTGATGAATAGCCTGAAGGCACATTGTTTGCTTTTTCGATAATTGGTTCTTGTTCATTTCCAGTATCAGGCTGATCCGGAGCTGGCTGCTGTGTCTCGCCACCCTTTCCTGCTTCCTTTTTTTGTTTGCCTTGCTTGTCTGCAGAACCTTTTGGCCCTTTCTGGATGTCTTTCGATGTACCGCCATAGTGGGAAAACTTCCTGCCCTCGTTCAGTGCTTTTGTCACAAATGCTTTATCATAATCGGTTGTGCTTGCCAGCTTTGCTTTCATGTCGTCTCCAACCAACCCATCAATTTCAAGCCCATATTCGTACTGGTAATGCCGCACAGCCCAGTACGTCCCCCAACCGAAAACACCGTCAATTTTTCCATTATAATACCCTACATACTGCAAACGAGATTGCAATTCGACGACATCGTCGCCTGTCGCCCCTTTTTGAATGACTTGGTCACTAAAGGCATCAACCATTTCGTTGTTAAAAAAAAGAACCGCAAACGCTAAAATTGCACCTAGAAGGCACCGAGCGATTCGCTTTGTTCGAAACATATATTCGTTCCTCCTTATGCCCACTTATAGTGGGGAAATTGGTCTACTGCTAGTCTTTGTTTTGCTGGGGTGTTTTTATGCACAAAAAACAGACGCAAATCGCTTTCGCTCATTTGCGTCTGTTTTCTTATAAGCTCGCCACATTAAAATAACGGGCTTCAGGGTGAGAAAATACAAGCGCAGTGACAGATGCTTCTGGTTCCATCATGTACCCATCGGTCAATTCCATACCAATTTTTTCTGGACGAAGCAATTGAAACAGCTTGGCTTGATCTTCTAAATTTGGACAGGCGGGATAGCCAAACGATACACGAATGCCTTGGTACTTCGCTGCAAAACGGTCGCTCATTGTAAAATCAGCACCATCTGGAAACCCCCAACGATCACGCATTTGCTCGTGAACACGTTCCGCCAACCCCTCAGCTGTTTCTAATGCAGCAGCTTGGATCAAATGGCTATACAAATAATCACCTTTTGCTTTTGCCGCCTCTGCTGCCTCGCGCACTCCAGCTCCAGCGGTAACCGCTAAAAACCCAACATAATCGGTCCCTTCGCCAAAAGGACGGACATAATCTGCTAAGCACAAGAACGGAGCGTGGGGTTGCCGGGGAAAAGCAAAGCGTTCTAGCTCACGGCCAACGTCATAAGGATCAAAAATCACTAAATCATCGCCATCGGCATTTGCAGGAAAGAAACGGTACATCGCATTCGCCTGTAACGTTTTCTTCGTCTTCGCCTCTTGGAAAAAAGCATCGACTTGCGCTTTTAGCCTAGTAGTGCGTTGGTCTTTTTCAGCAAGCAGGCGGCTCACTTTCCCTTTGATGCCAAGATGACGGCCAAGAAGCATTTGCATATTGACATATGGGTAAATATGGTCGATTTTATAATCGCGGATCATATGCTCATCAAGGTCCGTTGGTTCAAAGACAGCGTGATGATGGGCGATATCCGACTTTGCCCTCTTAGTAAGCGTCGGCGCTTTCGTTTTTCGCTGCTCGTTAAACTCCGCTTTTTGTTGTCTTGCCGTGGCCAGCTCACGTGTAAGTTCATCTCGTCCTTCTGAAGTTGTAAGACGATTGGCAAGTTCCAAACCGTTCATTGCATCTTTTGCATAAACGACTAATCCTTCGTATTCAGGAGCAATCCGTGTATCCGTAAATTTTTTCGTTAAAGCGGCGCCACCAACAAGAATCGGGATGTCCACATGTTGTTGCCGTAAGTCTTGCGCAGTTAACACCATTTGCTGGGCGGACTTAACAAGCAACCCTGACAACCCAATCGCTGTTGGCTGTTCTTTTTTAATTGCCTCTAACAATTCATTAGAGGTAACTTTAATCCCTAAATTGACGATAGAGAAGCCATTATTGCTCAAAATAATGTCGACAAGATTTTTGCCGATGTCATGAACATCTCCCTTAACCGTCGCAAGCAAGATCTTGCCTTTCCCTTGTTCTTGTTCGCTTTTTTCCATATGTGGTTCGAGATAAGCAACCGCCGCTTTCATGACTTCTGCACTTTGCAACACTTCTGCAACGATTAATTCATTGGCGTTAAACAACCGGCCAACTTCATCCATGCCCGCCATCAGCGGTCCATTTATAATGGCAAGCGGCGTGTCATACAGACGCAAAGCTTCGGCTAAGTCTGTCTCAAGTCGTTCTTTTGTCCCTTCGACAATATAGGCAGCGAGCCTCTCGTCTAAAGACATGTTTGCATACTCGACTTTTTTCTCGGTTTTCTTCCCGCGATAAAAAGCAGTAAACGCGGCCAAATGGGCATCGTTGGTTTGAAACAACAGCCGATCGGCTAGCTGTTTCTCCTCCTCAGGAATGCTCGCGTAACGTTCTAGCTTTTCGGTATTGACAATTGCATAATCAAGTCCTGCTTGCGTACAATGATACAAAAAGACTGCGTTTAATACTTCACGTCCAACTGGAGGAAGACCAAAGGAGACATTCGAGACTCCTAAAATCGTTAAGCATTGGGGCAGCTCTTTTTTTATAAGGGCAATCCCTTCGACAGTTGCTGCTGCCGAGCCGATGTATTGTTCATCTCCTGTTCCTACAGGAAACACAAGCGGATCAAAAATGATGTCATGAGGGGGAATGTTGTATTTTTCGGTTAACAGCTTATACGACCGCTTCGCAACGGCCAATTTCCTTTCTGCTGTAACAGCCATGCCTGTTTCATCAATTGTTCCCACTACAATGGCAGCGCCATATTTTTTCACGAGTGGCAGCACTGCGGCAAACCGCTCTTCGCCATCTTCTAAGTTGATGGAGTTAATAATTGCCTTCCCTTGGGAATAGGTAAGCGCTCGTTCTATGACAGCTTCATCGGTAGAATCAATCATTAGCGGCACTTTGACTTTGTTAACCACATAGTTCAGAAAAGCAGCCATGTCCTCTCGCTCATTCCGATCTGGATCTGCTAAGCAAATATCTATGACGTGTGCCCCACGCTTCACTTGAGCTCTAGCGATTTCCGACGCTTGTTCATACTCCCCTTCTTCAATCAGGCGCTTAAATTTCCGTGAGCCAATCACATTTGTACGTTCTCCAACAAAAAGCGGTCGCATCGAGTCGTCATACAACAACGGTTCAATCCCTGATACAGCATGGGTTTGACGTGTTTTTGCCTTGCGAGGCGGATACTTCTTGATTACTTCAACCATTTTTTTAATGTGGGCAGGGGTCGTGCCGCAGCAGCCGCCAACCACATTTAGCCAACCTTTGGCGGCAAATCCTTCAAGTTTTTTCACGAGCGAATCTGGCGTCTCGTGGTAGACACCATCTTCATCAGGCAACCCAGCATTTGGGTAACAGCTCACATTCGTTTCAGCAAGTTCTGCGAGAGAGCGAATGTAATCACGCATGAACTCCGGCCCAGTCGCGCAATTTAAGCCGACAACCGCTGGCTTCATATGTTCAAGCGACAAATAAAAAGCCTCCACCGTCTGTCCCGCCAACGTCGTGCCCATCGGTTCAATCGTCCCTGACACCATTAGCGGTAATCTCCGGCCGGTACGTCTAAATGCCTCGCTCATTCCTAGATACGCTGCTTTAACATTGCGCATATCTTGGCTTGTTTCCAGCAACAAAACGTCACAGCCCCCGTCAATTAAAGCGCGCGCTTGTTCTTCGTACGCTTCGGTTAGTTCATGGAATGTAGTCCCTCCTGTTACAGACAATGACTTTGTCGTCGGACCCATCGCTCCAGCAACAAAACGAGGTTTTCCCGATTTTGAAGCGTGATCAGCCTCCATTCGTGCTAGTCGAGCTGCTTCCTTGCTAAGATCATAGGCTAAATGGGCAAGGCCGTAATCGGCAAGAACGATGCTCGTTGAGCCGAACGTATTGGTGGAAATAATGTCTGCCCCTGCCTCTAAATATTTTTTATAAATTTCAGATACAATATGGGGCGCTGTTTGATTTAAATATTCATTGCAGCCTTCATATGCTTCCCCACCAAAATCGGCTGCGGTCAAGTTCGCTTCTTGCAACATCGTCCCCATTGCTCCGTCTAGCACAAGGATCGATTGCTTTAACTGCTTTTCAAATAGAGATTCTGTCATATTCGCTCGCCTTCCATCGTGTTGTTAGTTGGATTCGCTACCGCTCGGCAATGATTGGCAAGCGCTGCAGTTAACTCATAACGTAAAAACGGTGTTACTAAATACAAGCCATTAAAATAAGTACTAGCTGCTTCGGCCAGCTCCATCGCGATTTGCAAGCCCTCTTGCTCGGCTTTTTCTTTGTCGTTTCCACATGCGGCCATCCGTGCTCTTGTCTCATCGCTCAGTGTCATTCCTGGCACTTCATTATGAAGAAACTCCGCATTGCGGCTGCTTGTTAACGGCATAATGCCAACGAAAATTGGCACAGGCAAGTGCTTCGTTGCTTTATACAATTCTTCAAATTGCTTTTCATCAAAAATGGGCTGCGTCAGAAAATAATCTGCGCCAGCTTCGATTTTCTTTTCTAGACGCCGTACTGCTTTGTCAAGATGCTTAACATGGGGATTAAACGCTGCCGCCGTCGAAAAAGATGTTCTACTGCCAAGGGAGTTTCCAGAGAATGAAATCCCTTCATTCATTTGCTTAATTAAAGGCAACAATTTTAACGAAGATACATCATATACGGAGGTCGCTCCAGGAAAATCACCAATCTTGCTTGGGTCTCCAGTGATCACAAGCAAATCATGAAGCTCCGCTAGATGCAACCCCATTAAGTGTGATTGCATGCCAATCAAGTTACGGTCACGGCATGTTAAGTGGACAAGGCTACGTAATCCTAGCTGTTCCCTTACTAACATCGCCAACGTTTGGTTGTCAATACGAGGGTTGGCAAGAGAATTGTCGGCAAGCGTTAACGCATCTACCCCTGCCTCTTTTAACGCTTTGGCTCCTTCCATAAATTTCGTAATCGTTAATTTTTTCGGAGGATCAAGTTCAACAATTATCGTTTGTTTGCGCCTTGCCAATAGGTCCAACGGCTCATTGAGCCGCTCTCCTCTTCCTGGTGCTTCCTCCTGAAGTTGGCTTGGCCGTCTGACAACGAGCGAGCGCGTTTTCGGCTTGTTCATTTCGACAGCTTTGGCGATCGCAGCGATATGTCCTGGCGTTGTGCCGCAGCAGCCGCCAATCAAATGGACGCCTTGTTCAATAAACGCCCCTGTCATTTCATAAAAGTAATCGGTATTGGAAGCATAAACAAAGCGTCCGTCCCGGTAACCTGGCAAACTGGCATTCGGATAGCAAGCAAGTGGGAAAGCTGACGATAATTCAAGCTGTTCCAAAGAGCGGAGCATATGATAAGGACCCATGCGGCAATTGATTCCTAAAACGTCTGCTCCTAATTGATGGAGTCGCTCGAGCGCATCACCGAGGGGAATGCCGCCATTTAAGACGCCGATATCGCCCATCGACACGTTCATAATAATCGCTTTGTCTGTAAGCCGCCTTGCCAGCGCTACTGCTTCTTTTGCCTCTTCAAAATCATAAAACGTTTCAAACAATAACCCGTCAACGCCTGCTTCTAAGAGGGCTGTTATTTGTTCAAGTAAAGCAGCTGTAATCGCCTTGTTTTCCGTATCTTCATGGAGAAACCCGCGAATCCCGCCGATCGTGCCAACTAATGCAAGCTGTTCATCGTTGCCAATCGCTTTTTTGGCAATGCTGACGGCGGCGCTGTTGATTTCTTCAACATGTTCGTTCAATCCATATTTTTCAAGTTTGACGGCATTTGCTGCATACGTATTGGTTTGCAGCAGTTTCGCACCTGCCTCAATATACGATCGATGCACATTGTAAACGGCGTCAGGCTGGGAAAGGTTTAATTCTTCGTAACATAAATCAAAACCTTGCTCGTATAAAAGCGTGCCCATTGCCCCGTCTCCAACGATTAAGCTCGTTTTCAACTTGTCGCGAAGTTCCATCGCATTCCCTCCTAGGATTTTTTAGCGGCCGCAATCGCTTGCAGCAAATCGGCTACAATGTCTTCTCCGTTTTCAATGCCGACTGAGAAACGGAGAAGACAGTTATCGACTCCATTGGCAAGTCTGATCTCTTCTGGAATATCGGCGTGCGTTTGTGTTGCTGGATAGGTCATTAAGCTTTCGACGCCACCGAGGCTTTCCGCAAACGATATTAATTGTAAATGTTTTAGCAGCGGATTGACCCAAGCTTCGTTTTGAACCCGAAACGACAGCATTCCGCCTCTTCCAGGATAAAGCACGTCTGTAATGCCCTCTGTTTGCTCCAGTGCATGCACCACTTTTTTAGCGTTTTCTTCATGCTTGGCCATCCGCAATGCCAATGTCTTCATTCCCCGGATAAGCAACCAAGAATCAAATGCGCCTAAAATGCCGCCAGCACCATTATGATAATAAGCGAGCCGTTCACAAAGATCGGCTCCTTTCGCAACGATAAGCCCGGCAACGACATCGTTATGGCCTCCTAAGTACTTTGTCGCCGAATGAATGACGATGTCTGCTCCTTCCGTTAGTGGCTTCTGCAAGAGCGGCGTATAAAATGTGTTATCGACAATGAGCAGCAAATCATGCTTTTTAGCGAGAGCAGCAAGCGCTGGTATCGAGGCTTCCTGCATGAGTGGGTTTGTCGGCGTCTCGATAAAAATGGCCTTCACATTAGAGTGAATGGCTTGTTCGACTTCTTGCAAATTCCGTGGATCCACATATGTAAAGGACACTCCCCATCTTGTCCAGCCTCCTTCAAACAGACGGTACGTACCGCCATATAAATCTTTTGAACAAATGATCGCATCGCCTTGGGCAAACAACGAAAGCACAATTTGAACTGCAGCCATTCCAGAGCTAGTCGCAAATCCGTGCTCGCCGTCTTCCAATTCAGCAATCGCTTTTTCTAGCACTTCCCTTGTCGGATTGCCTGTACGGGCATAATCATACCCTGTCGATTCGCCAATGCCCGGATGGCGATATGCTGTTGAAAAATAGACGGGCGTGTTTACTGCGCCAGTATGGTCATCGCGGCGATTGCCAATTTGCGCTAAAATTGTTTCAGCTCGTTTTCCCATTCTCTGTTCCCCCCAAAGTGTACTTTTGCAAAACAAAAAACCCTTCTCCAAGATTAGAAGAAGGGGGTGCTTACGTGCATGCTTCTCTTATCTTGCAGATAAACTGCTGGATTTAGCACCTGACCATTGCTGGCTGGTTGCTGAAGCTTCATTGGGCCATTCCCTCCACTTCTCTTGATAAGAACCTATTCAATTGTTGAAACCCATTTATAAGTTTCTTCCACTTTACCGCAACTTTCACGCAAGTGCAACCATTATTTCATGCCACTCCATCCATCGTTTATAAAGCGTAAAAAAATCGCCACAATTTATGGCGATTATTCCGGGTTTGCTTCAACAATCAATTGATCTTCATTTCCGCAGACGCACTGTTTAAACCCGGTCTCGTATTCACCTTGTTCATTGCGCTTGCCCCGCAAAATGTATTTTTCCCCACATACAGGGCAGCGAATGACGATGCGATAGCGGTTTGCTGTTGTCATGATTGAATCCCCCTTCTTATTAAATGTTCGCTTAAACAGTAAAACGGCAACAGACTGTAGGCAAACGCTCGCATACGTCGTCGTTTGCCTCGGTCATATGCTCATGACCCCCCGTTCTATTCGCATCTTCCCTCGCATGCACTCCTCGTCTGACAAGCGTTTTCTATCGGTCTGAGTGATTTAAACAGGAAAACGGCTTGCTTTTTTCAGCTTCCATATAGCGAGAAGCCAAAGAACGACCATAAATGGAATCATGGCATAAAGTACATAATGGCCAAAGCTTGATAAAATAAAGTCATACCCGCCATGCAACACGATTGGCAGAATGGCCCCAAGGAGTAAAAACAGCTTTTTATGGTCTTCTTTGTACTTCGCTTGTCCAATGTAATAGCCCATGACAATCCCGTAAACAGCATGTGCCGTTGTTGGCAAAACTGTTCGGGGGATCGCTGCCTCTAAACCATAAGCGATCATGTATAAGCCATTTTCAACTGTAGCAAAGCCTAGGGAGACGGAAACGCCAAACAAAATGCCATCCCCTGGGCGCTGAAGCTGTCCATGTTGGTAGGCAAATACAAACAACATGAGCCATTTTAACCCTTCTTCCAGAAACCCGTAAAGCAAAAACGCTTTAGCGGCTGGATGGGGAAAGACATTTTCTTCAGTAAAGGCAAATTGGATGACCAAAATCGGCACGACAAGCAGTGCGCCGATAATGAAAATCCGGAGAACGAGAAACATTTTTGCTTTGCTGTATACATCGCGCAAATAGACATATGAAAACAATGCCATGGCCGGAGCCATTGCAGCTAGAACAAGGGATACCATGGCTGACCGCCTACTCTCTTTGGTTCGCTAATATAACCTTCCTTATTTTTCTAGTATAAAACCGACTTGTTTCGATCAGCAAGCGCCATCACTTAAACCCAGTAGCTAGTTCTTTGTTCGCCGCCAGCATGACCATTGCTTTTATCCGTGCTTTCTTGCTGTCATAATCCGAACCGAGAATAACGCCCATTTGTTCGAGTTGGTGGGCACTTCCTTTGTAGTCATACGTTGGATATACTTTCCCTTCTTCTGAGGCTGTTGTCACAATGATTGGCTTCTTGTTAGCAACCGCTCTTTCTAACGTAGCTACTAGGTTTGGAGGGACTTGGCCGCGGCCAACGCCTTCAACGACCATCCCGTCGCATACAGCAATCATTCCTTCCAGCATGTCTGCGCTCATGCCTAAATAAACTTTGGCAATGCCAATTTGTTTAAGAGAGGAATCGCCAATTTCATAAAACTCCCGGCGAACAGGCTTTTGATACGTAAAAATCACATCATTGTCTATAATTCCTAAATAACCGAAACCAAAGGCATTGAATCCTTGCAAATTAGAGGCATGCTCTTTTTTAACATAACGGGCTGCAAAAATCCGCTCGTTAAAAACAACGACACAGCCAGTGTTCTTTAAATCAGGCTCACAAGCAGCATAAATGGCATGACGCAAATTAATAAACGCATCACTGCCTGTTTGCTCTGGGCCCCGTTGAGAACCTGTGACGATAATGGGACGCTCGTCTTTGTTCGTTAAATCTAAAAAATAAGCCGTTTCTTCAAGCGTATCCGTGCCATGTGTAACAACGATGCCGTTAATCGTCTCATCTTCAAAGGCACGCTCTACTTCGCGCTTTAACAACAGCCAATCGGCGAGTGTAATATGAACGCTTGGCTTTTGCAATACAGAGCGCACACTTACACGGATGTCTTCCGGCAAACCACATAGCTTTGCCAACTCTTCTCCAGAAAGTTCACCTGCAACCAATTTGCCGCTTTCGCTTGTGGTGCTTGCAATCGTGCCTCCAGTTGTCAGCAACATCACATGGCGCATATTCATCACTCCATTTCGATCCTGCGTGCAATTGCTTGTGCAATCAAAGGGCCGTGCAGGCGACCATTTTCAATAAAAATTTCATTAGCATTGTTTCCAGCAGCAATGACGCCAGCGATAAAAATGCCTTCCACATTTGTTTCCATTGTTTGCTCGTCATATACAGGCCGTCCTGTCGCTTCATCGACATGTACACCAAGACTGCGAATAAAGGAGTGATCGGGATGATAGCCGGTCATCGCAAACACAAACTGCGCTTTAGCCTTGTGCTCTTGTTTCCCTATCCGGTAGTGTACGTGGCTATCCGTAATCTCATGCACATCAGCATGAAAGACCATTTTGATCTTTTCATTACGTACAAGGGACACGAGCTCTGGCAAAATCCACGGCTTTACGCTTGCCGAATAATCACTGCCCCGATAAAGAATAGTGACACGGGCACCAGCTTTTTCTAACTCAAGCGCTGCGTCAACAGCCGAATTTTTGCCGCCAATGACAACTACATCATGATCGAAATAAGGATGGGCTTCTTTAAAATAGTGCATCACATGGCTTGCTTCTTCACCTGGTATCCCCATCATATTGGGAGAATCGTAATAACCTGTGGCAACAATCACATGCTTCGCTTCAAGTTTTCCTTTTGTCGTCGTCAGTTCAAATGAACGATCCGCCCGTTTTGCTACATGGAGCACTTTTTCAAACGCACGAATGTGGAGCCTTTTTAATTTTGCTACATTCCGATAATAGACAAGCGCCTGGTTCCTCCTGGGTTTGCGGTCCTCCACAACGAAAGGGACACCGCCTATTTCTAAGCGTTCGCTTGTACTGAAAAAGGTTTGGTGCGTTGGATAGCGGTAAATCGAGTGGACTATGTTCTCTTTTTCCACAACAACAGCAGACAACCCCTTTTCTTGACATGCAATTGCCGCAGCAAGGCCGCAAGGGCCGCCGCCAATAATGACTGCATCTACCACATTCCTCACCTCATCAAAACATTCAAAACCCTTGTCCTCAAAGGCAACTTTGGACAAGGGCACTTATTTTCTCATCATAGTATAGCAGATCAAACCCATCCACGGAACCGAGAAGCTTCGGCCATACGTCTAACACCGACCATATAGGCAGCGAGGCGCATGTCAACTTTACGGCGTAAAGCAAGGTTGTAAATATTGTTAAACGCTTCCGTTAGCACTGTCCGCAACCGTCCTTCGACTTCCTCGTCCGTCCAGTAGTAGCCTTGGTTGTTTTGCACCCATTCAAAATAAGAGACCGTCACGCCCCCAGCACTTGCCAAGACATCGGGTACGAGTAAGATTCCCCGTTCTGCAAGAATCTGTGTTGCCTCAAGTGTAGTCGGGCCGTTAGCTGCTTCGACGACAATCGCTGCTTTTAACTTGCCAGCATTGTGTGATGTAATTTGGTTTTCGATTGCTGCCGGAACCAAAATATCACATTCTTTTTCTAACAGCTCCTCATTTGTAATGGTATCTTTAAATAAATTTGTTACTGTCCCGAAACTATCGCGGCGATCAAGCAAATAATCAATATCTAAACCTTCTTCTGCGTAAAGGGCGCCATATGCATCGGCAATTCCCACTACTAGTGCCCCTGCATCGGCCATAAACTTTGCCAAAAAGCTCCCTGCATTGCCAAACCCTTGAATGATGACGCGTGCTCCTTCAAGGTCAATTCCTTTCTTTTTCGCCGCTTCCATAATGCAAATCGTCACACCTTTTGCAGTCGCAGCTTCTCGGCCGTGTGACCCTCCGAGCACAAGCGGCTTCCCAGTAATAAAATTGGGTGAGTCGAATTCTCGAATTCGGCTATATTCATCAAGCATCCACGCCATAATTTGCGAGTTGGTAAACACATCTGGAGCGGGAATGTCTTTCGTCGGGCCAACAATTTGGCTAATCGCACGTACATAGCCACGACTTAGACGCTCCACTTCCCTAAACGACATCTGCCTTGGGTCGCAAACAATGCCTCCTTTTCCGCCACCGTATGGCAAGTTGACAATGCCTGCTTTTAAACTCATCCAAATCGACAGCGCCTTGACTTCTTTTTCACTGACATCTGGATGAAACCGTACGCCTCCTTTTGTCGGACCAACAGCGTCATTATGTTGGGCACGGTAGCCGGTAAAAATTTTCGTTGATCCATCATCCATTCTCACAGGAATGCGAACGGTCAACATTCGTACCGGCTCTTTAAGTAGCTCATACATTTCATCTGGATAGCCTAGTTTTTTTAGCGCCTTATGTATAATGGACTGAGTCGCTACAAGAACATCTAATTTATCCTCTTGGTTTTCGTCCATCTTTTCCACCTCTTCGGAAGTCAGCTGCTCACATCTTTATCTTAATGAAATGCTCACATAATTGCCATCCTTTTTTCTAAAAACCCATTAGTCTGTTGCAACAAGTTCCATTCCTTCAATCAATTCCACTGCCTGTTGTTTTTGCCAATCCCTCATTGTGAACAGTTCATAAAAAAGTCCGTCTTCCGTCCAATTTGCATAATGACTTGACGGTTCCCAACTAAAATTGACCTCCATGCCACGAACGGTCTCCGTCTCACTTTCGCCAATCCATTCCAACCCGTAGCTTTTGGAGATGGTCAGTTCAATTTCCTTGCCGTCACTATCGAGATACAACGCAACAACAGAAGCATCCTCACTGCCGCCGTCATACAGCTCAATGTTTTCCAGCTTTAAACCGTTTAACTCGTTTGGCAAGCGCAGTGATTTGTCAAATGCGTCAGCCAATTCGTTTTTCTCTATTTGGACAGGTGCCTCTTCACTTAGTAAAACAAATCCATCTTCCTCCACATCAAACCAACCTTCAGGAAAGTCAGGCTTAAAGCGAACCTCGACCGCTTCCCCTGCCACGACTTGATCAGAGTACGTATAAACGGTCTTTAGTTGGAGGTACGTTTTTTTGTCGACCCATAACTCAGCTTCCTTTATGTGGTCAGTCTCAGAATAAAAATGGAGTTTAAACACATTACGTTTTAAAAAGCGCTCGTCTTCAACGACTTCAATCTCATGGTTTTTCAGCAAATAGCTCACTTCATCAAGCAATGCTTCTTTTGGGGTAAGCGGGTTCGTCGCTGCCTCTACATTTGCTTCGTAAATCATTTTTGTTTCATAGTCTTTTTCATAAATATTGCCATCAACATATAAAGAAGTGGACAACAACTGCCCGTCTTTGGCAAAATCGACCCGTTGTGTTTGCTCGTCTTTTGCATAGACTGACTCGCTGTAGCCATCATCAAATTCTTTAATAATCGTATAAGGAACAAACTTTTCTTCTCTTGCAAGGGCCTGCTCTAGCACATCTTCAGCATTGATTGTCATGAAGCTGCACCCACCTGTAAACAACAACCCTGTAATTGCCGCTAAAAATAGCGGTTGCCGTTTCATTCACTTCCCCCCTCTGTTTTTATACACGGAATGGAAAAGAAAAACGTACTCCCGTGTGGTGGCGACGAATAGACATCAATTGTGCCTCCATGCTGATTGATAAGTTCCCGGCAAATAGACAGTCCTAAGCCTACGCCCTTATCGTTTGTTTGGCTTCTAGCCTGTTCTACTTGAAAAAACGGGTCAAAGAGCTGGCGTTGCACCCCACTTGGAATCCCTTGCCCTTCATCTTTTACGAAAATATAGAGTCGCTGGTCATTTGTCCGCGCTACGTAAGGAGGCAAACAAGACTGCTTATTTGTCGCGTACAAGGAAATCGCGCCTCCTTCAGGCGAATAGCAGATTGCGTTGGTAACCAAATTGTCCATGACTTGAACAAGACGGCCAGCATCTGCATCGACTTCAGCCGGCTCTATTTCCATGTTCGTACTTAACCTTAACTGCTCTTTTTCAAGGTCGTACCCATCAAACAACAATTCGACAAGCTCTTCTGCATCGACCTTTTTTAACGACAAGCTAAAGCTCGTTGAATGAACTTGGGAGAAAATAAGCAAATCTTCAATCAATCGCTGCATATACTCGGTCTTTGCTAAAATAACCTTGCTATACTCCTCCCTTTTATCCGGGTGGGCGTGCATCCCTTCCGCATACGCGCGTATGGATGTTAAAGGCGTCCTTAAATCATGTGAAATCGCCGCAATCAGCTTTTTGCGGTCTTCGTCCTCACTTTGTTTTTGGGCATCAATTGCTCGCAAATGCGCTGCCATGTTCGCAAAATTGTCCATCAGTTGGCCAACTTCCGTACGCCCGCGCTTAACAGGGGTCGTACGATTTTGTTTCCCATAAGCAACTTCGTCCATTTCCGCTTTCATCCAAGCAAATGGAACGAGCATATTCCGTTTAAACCAGTGCTGCACAATAAAAAGAGTGATACCTACTGTTATAAGAAAAAACAAGACCGTCAGCATGTACACTTCCTTCGTTTCCTTGCGTATGCCGCTTTTGTCAAAGCGAAGCTCAAAGTAGCCTGCAATTTGGTCTTGCAAAAAAATCGGCTCCTTGTAAATGTAGGCCGAATCACTTGATTGCCAACTATACAAATTGCTTAACATCCCCTCTGGCGTAAGGTGGGTGGCAAAAACCCCTTCCTCAGAGGCGCTTTGGAATTGCAAGGCCCGATCCTTTGAATAAAGACCTAACTGGACGTTTTCATGTTGTTTGAGCGCCAAGCGGCCAAGCTCCTTTGCCGAGCCATCAAACATTTGTGCATTCTGATTTAGCGTTCGGCTTATGCTTTTAGCGACAATCATCGACTCTAAATGGTTACTTGACTCTTCTTTCGCCACACGGTTTAGTTGGTATGAAAATAAGCTTGTCGCGATAAACGGGACAAGCGCGGTTGCGAGCAAGAGCAAGTTTAACTGCCCTCTAAGCTTCATCGGTTCCCCAGCCCTATAAATTTATAACCAACGCCCCACACCGTTTCTATGTATTTCGGATGCTTCGTCCCGTCTTTTAATTTGTGTCTGACATTTTTCACATGGACTGTAACCGTTCTGCTGTCAAAGCCGTCACCATTCCATACTGCTGCGTACAGCTCTTCTTTTGTAAAAACGCGCCCTGGGTGGTTGGCTAAAAACAGCAGCAGTTCAAATTCTTTTGCTGTAAAAGAGATTTGCTCGCCACGAGCGAAAACGCGCCTGCCCGTTATGTCAATTTCTACATCTATAAATCGAAGCCTGTCTTCTTGCTGCGGGTACGACCGTTCATAACGACGAATTTGCGCTTTCACCCTTGCCGTTAGTTCAAGGGGGCTAAATGGCTTTGTCACATAGTCGTCTGCTCCTAACCCGAAACTTTGGACTTTGTCGAAATCGGTCTGCTTTGCACTAACAACAATAATGGGCACTTCTGAACTGGCGCGGATTTTCTCACACAAAGCAAACCCATCCATTTTTGGAAGCATCAAATCGATTAATACAAGCTGGTACGCGCCTTCACAAAAGGCACGGTAGCCACTCTCGCCATCGGCTTGCCATACGACTTTAAAGGATTCCCTCTCTAAGTACTCTTTCACGATTGTTGCAATTGATTGATCATCTTCAATTAACAATATTGCCATAAACCGTCCTCACACTCCTAAAACGCTGCCCCTTATCATGCCAAGGTTTCACTCGTTTGTTGCTTTTCGCTCAAGTATCCTTATTTTTCTTTACGAAAAAAGCAGCGAAAGGTTTCATGCCTTTCGCTACATCCAGCTACGTCTTAAGATAAAAAATCCGATAAAGCTGTTCAACCGCTTGCGCTGGCATTAACGCTTTTCCATATTCGCAAATACGATGGAAAGAGGTTGTCGCAGGGCTGCCAAATTCTGATAAAATCGCTATAATGGCCGCTTCATTCACTTCCTCAAGCTCTGCTTCGTTAAACTTTAAGTAGAAGCGCGTTTGATAGGAATGCAATTCGCCGCCTAACATACCTATTGCGTGTAGACGGGACGCGAGACCAATGACGTCTTCAAACGAAGAAAACTCATAAAAAACTTCGTCGGTTTCGTCTAAAGTCAATTGCATTTCAATAAAGCCTTCTTCATAGTCATCGACATCATACTCGTCAGCAGGGTCGCCTTTCGTAATAATAAAGACCATGCCCTGCGCTGGCATCGCAAACACTTCAACTGCAATCGGCCCATCGATTTTAAAACCTAGCTCGTCATCTGCTTCCAGCATCATATCCCGAAATAAGTCATGGACTTTCGGAACATCTTGCCATAAGTCTTCTTTTGTAATACCTCTTTCGTCCATATCATCATAGGTTAGAAAAACCTTAAATTTATCGATTGCTAAACGCTCTAAGCGCATACCAGCCCCTCCTTTATGCCCGTATGGTTCTCTCGCGCGTATCTATACGATACGGTATGTGGATACGCAAAAGATGGTTCTCAAAATCATTGTTTTTCCTAAATCCAATTTTTAATGTTGCAGCATTCGTTCAATCCATATTTCCCAGTCTGCTCTTGACTTGCCGATGAACATCGTCTCACAGTTTGTTTTCTTGTTGTCAGGGAGCTCTGAAAACCCTTTTCCAAGCAACCCGATCTTCGTGTTAGGCTGTTTTTTTATCACTTGTTTCAGCCAGTCCTCAGCAGCCTGTATGTTCTTCTCATCTCTGCAAGAAACAGCGACAAGGCTAGGCGAGCACTGCTGCACAACCAATTCTGCATCTTCAACAGAAATTCCTGTCCCAAAACAGATTGTGTTAAACCCTTTTCGCTTTAAATAAAACGCAAAGATCCTTAACGGCAAAGCCGATTGTTCATGAGGGCCGCAAAACAACAAAATTTTTGGCTTGGACCTGTCAGTAGGCAGCACCATTGCCAAATTTGTGATTTTCGCCTCCATGGCTCGTACAGCATATTGTAGGTGGGCAAGTGTAATGGTTCCTTGCCTTCTTTCCTGTTCAAGCATGTCATAGGCAATACTAAACAGCTCAATCGCCACACGTTCCATCGAATACATACTAAAAGCACGGTTAAGCCATTCTTGGGCTTGTTCCTCATCAAAGGCGAGCAAAGCTTTTAGGAAATCCGTGGCAAGGTGGCTTATATAGCTGGAATTCTCTGTTGCTGTACTCCATTCACCGCTCGCTTTGTCAGCCTCTTTTAGTTCAACGGCTTGTTTAATGGAAAATCCTTCATTGACTTTTTCAATTAGCCAGCGGAGCACGGCAATGTGTTCGTCTGTATACAAACGATGGCCGCTTTCGTTCCGATCCGGGTTAATAGCCTGGTATCGCCTTTCCCATGCCCTTAATGTTCCCGGGTGAATCCCTAATTTCTTGGAAACGGCCTTTATGTTATACTTCCCATCTTTAGAGGTCATCATCCTGCCTTTGCCCCCTATTCCTCCACCTTTGCTATGCTTGGTTTGATCGTAATCGCATGAACTTCAGGAGCAGCGCCTAAACGAAGGGGTACAGACGTCGTCCCATACCCATTGCTCACGAGTTTCAAAAATCCGCCTTCCTGTACAAGTCCGCCTTTTTTCTCTAAGCCGAAACCGAAGACACGGATTTGCCCTCCATGCGTATGTCCACAAAGCATCACGTCCACATCCCTACCATGAAGGGAATGGCTTACATTTGGGTAATGGCAAAGAACAATTGTATAAGTGTCCTGTTTGTCGGCAAAAAGCTTGTCCAGTTCTTCCTCGCTATAGTCTCTGTCGCTCAGTCCAATGATTGTGATACGAGCTTCCTTTATCGTTATCGTCGTCTGTTTATTGTCTAAATAGCTTACGCCATATTTACGAAGGCATGCAGCAAGCCATTGTTGATCGACTTCTTCGTCGTTGTTGCCTCGCACAAAAAAAACAGGCGCCAATTCAGCTAATTTTTGTAAGTTCTCTTCAGTCCGTGCTCTCGGAGCACCTCTCTCTGTTAGATCTCCACCAATCAATACCGCATCGCAGCGCTCTCTCGCGATATCCAATATTTCATCGGCAATTTGCCGCCGGTGGATATCCGAAATAAACAAAAGCTCGATTGGATCTGCTTTTGCCGGGATTTTCGCGCTTGAGAAAGTGTGGAAGCGGACATTATTTTCTTGAGCTTGTCTCGCCATATGCATCGCCAAGGCGCCCCCAGCAAACGCAACAGCGGTTTTTATCCAGAATTTCCACATTTCCATAAGCTCCTTGTCATTCGAAAAGTATAGATGTATCATACCACATTCCTGCCATAATTGCCTTATTTGGCAACTTTTCTCGGCTAATAAAACATAAGAAAAACACGGAGGCACATCGTATGCCTCCGCGTTACTTTTTATCTCCATTTCCTAAAAAGGAAAGAGCAGCTGCTCCTAGGTGTTTGGCGGCCACAAGCATAGCACGCTCGTCAATATCAAACTTAGGGTGATGATGGGGATAAACGATGCCCTTTTCTTCATTCCCAGCACCGGTGAAAAAGAACGCTCCTGGAACACGTTGTAAATAATAAGAAAAGTCTTCCCCGCCCATTACGGGCTCGATTTCATGCAATTTTTCTGCTGGATGGAATGATTCCGCTGTTTTCACTAAAAGTTCCGTCATTTCTCTGTCATTCACGACTGCTGGATACCCTTTTGCGTAAGTAAACGAATAAGTCGCACCACTCGCCTCGCAAACCCCTTTGATCGTTTCTTCCATACGGGCAATTAATTGGTTTTGTACGCTTTCACTAAACGTTCTTACCGTCCCTTCTAACTTCGCCGTATCACTAATGACGTTAAAAGCACCTCCTGCATGGAAAGAAGCGATTGTGACAACTGCCGGTTCTAGAGGATTGACATTGCGGCTCACTAACTGTTGGAGCATCATGGCTACAGATGAGCCGACCATGACAGCATCAATCGTTTCATGGGGAAGAGCTCCGTGCCCGCCTTTTCCTTGGATATTCACTTCAAAGCGGTCTGATGCAGCCATCAAACGGTCATATGAATAGCCAACTTCCCCATAAGGAAGGGGGCTCCATAAATGGGTGCCAAAAATAGCGTCCACCCCATCTAAACAACCATCTTCGATCATCGCAATCGCACCGCCTGGGGCAAATTCTTCCGCAAATTGGTGGATGAGGACAATCGTCCCTTCCAACTCATCACGCATCGCTACGAGCGCTTTCGCTAATACGAGCAGTGTAGCGGTATGGCCGTCATGCCCACAAGCATGCATTTTCCCAGGAATTTTCGAAGCAAACGGCAGCCCCGTTTCTTCATGAATAGGCAGCGCATCAAAGTCCGCTCGTAGTGCTACTGTTTTGCCTGGTTTTTTGCCTTTGATTGTCCCGACGACACCCCGTCCCCCTACTTGTGTACGGACGTCAATACCAAGTTTTTGCAAATAAGAGGCAATTTTTCTTGGTGTTATTTCTTCTTCAAAGGCCAGTTCAGGCTCAGCATGAAAATCCCGGCGCAAGTCCACCATTTCCGGGTAAAGTGATTCAAGTTTTTTAAACAACGCCTCTCGCACCGACACCCCTCCTCATTTATGTACAAAAAAGGTACCCTAAAAGGATACCATCGAATAAAACAACTGCCTTAATCAGAGTTCTGGGACATTTTCAAAAGCATAAACGCCATCGAAACCGCCACAGCAATGGCAGTTAGACCGATGCCGAGGATAGAAATTAATTGAGACCCGCTCATTCTTGTCCACTCCTTGCTTTATCTGCCTTAAAGAAAACGAATACAACTCCAGTATAGCATAACGGGAGGCGTTTTTGAAAGGCTATCCCACAAGTGCTTATCATTTTCCCGTTATGACCTTTGCCGCCTCCTTATTGATACCCCTTCAACGGCCTTCTCCTTTACTCGCCTGATTTTTTTGCGACTCTCCCCTAATATGAGCACAAAGCCAACTAAGATTGTGCTGTATGACGTAAGGATCCGCCAAAACAAGAGTGCGATCAACAATGTTGCTGGCGAGACAAAAGACTGGAACAACCCGCTAAACGTCATCTCAGCCGCGCCACTGCCACCAGGGGTCGGCACAACTGTCGCAAACATGACTACAAACGCATGAAACACCGTGCCAATTAAAAGGGTGATATTTGGTGCGCCCAGTGCCTGAAAAATAAAATAAGGCACGCTGAAAAATAGCAATAGTTGTGCAGTGGTTAACAAAGATGTAACCAAAAGAGCACGCTTGCTCCGCACAAGCTGCCTGCTTTTTTCATGAAAATCGACTAACGCCCCGCCCAGTTTGACCTTCCATTCAGCTGCCTTGCGCTTGCTAATGAAGCGGACAGGGAAAAGAATACCATAGGCAAGCTTTTCGGCCAGCTTTCGGTAAAACACGACGAGCAACATCGCCACGATCACGATAACATGGACTCCATAACCAATTAGCATGAGCAGTTTCAACTGAGGCATCGCTTGCACCAACGCTCCATAGCCTATAATTAAAATACCGGAAAAGCTTAACACAAGCACCACTTGGAAGACGAGAAATTTCATCAACAAAATCGACGTTGCACTCCCACCAGGCACCCCTTTTTTCACTAATACATAGAGCTGTGCAGGCTGACCCCCTGCTGCCATTGGAGTCAGCTGATTAAACATTTGTCCCACCATCGTTGAATAAAAGCTGTCGAATAACCCCAGCTTTGCTCTTTTTCCAACCATGACTTTAAGAACCGCTGCTTCTAAGAGCCAAGACAACAACAGCATAACAGCGGCTAGAGCGAGCCAAGTTAGGTGAGCTTTGCGAATACCTTCAATAGCCGCATCCAAGCTAACATTCCTCGCCAGGAAAAACACGCACAGAGCGCCGAGCAAAATAACTAGCCCTAGTTGTAAAAATATTTGTTTCTTATTCATGCACTGGCTCCCTTATCTTGAGGAGGCTTGAATAAAAGCCGTCCCACTCGTTAAGCAAACGTTCTTCTGAGTAGAAGCTTGCACCTTTTTTAGCCCGTTCGACCGTCTGCTCATAAAAACTGTGATCGGCCTCTAAACGTGCTATGGCCGCCGCAAACGCTTCATTTGATCCAGCCCGCTCATAAAAATCAAATAATATGTTTTCATATAAAGGCAAATCTCTAAGTAGCAACGGCTTATTGCAGCTCATTGCCTCTAAAATCGTCATCGGGAACAACTCATGATAAGACGGCGAAAAAAGCAAATCCGCCGCATTGTAGCAATGCTTCATCTCATGACGTTCAAGGATTCCTGTAAAATGGACATTTTCCGGCGGGTTTTCCACTAGTTTTTTCAACTCGGCATAACCGGCAGTTAACTGCCCAAACGAAAAACCGCCTGCCCAAACGAAATGAATATGTTTGAGACGTTTGGCGACATCCATAAAATCCAAGACGCCTTTTCGGTGTTGGATTTGCCCTGCGCCCAGCACGACAAACGCCTGCTCTGGAATATTGTACCGCTGTCGAAATGCGATTCTTTCTTCCTTCGTCCCCTCTGAAAACCCTTCTTTAGACACAAAGTTTGGAATGTAGGATATCCGATCACGCTCAATTCCATACTGAGCCAACTTGTCGATAAAGGAAGGGTTAACGACAACAAGCCGGTCCATCCGCTTATAAAAGGAGAGAATGTATTTATAAAACACACGTCGAAATAAGCGCGGCAACTGCAAGCTGTCGTCAACGGTTTCAGGTAAAAAATGAACGTAGCCAACGTTTATGCCCCTTTTCCGCGAAAATGACGCGAGGTAAAACTTTAAGTCTATGGTGTGGTAATGGGTAATATCCGCGGCTTGAAATGTATTCAATTGAAGATCGTATTTATGTTTTGCTTTTCGCTGCAGAACATTGACTAGTTCCCTGTAGGCAGAGGCGACCCCCTGCCCTTTTACTTTTTCTGCAGATGATAACATTTCCAGTTTAATCATAATGACTGCTCTTTTCGGTAAAGGATTGCTTGCATTAGTTTAGGTGAGCTGTTTTCGATTTTTTTGTTTTTGGCGAGCTCAAAATAAGTTTGTTCTACTTTTGCGCCAAACGCTTCTGCTGTCAATGGCTGAATTTGTTTTTTGGCCGCTTTCCGCACTTTCGTTAAATTGGATGCGTGCAATAAACGGCGCAAAAGCGGTCCAAGATCCTTATCTTCTTTAAATACAAAACCAGTTGTGCCGTCTAAGACAATCCGTTTAATACTTGGATCAGACTTGGCCACTACAATACAGCCTGAAGCCATTGCTTCAATATAGGTAAGACCTTGCGCTTCAGTCGTCGAGGCGCTTACGAACAAATCGCCCAAATGGTAATAATGGTGAATCTGGTTCCACTCAACAGCACCAGTAAAGCGGACATGTTCGCTGATTCCAAGAGATACAGCCAGCGCTTCGAGTGACTGTCGGACAGGGCCGTCCCCAACCATCACCGTTTTCACATGATCCAGTTCGCTCTCCAGTGATTTGATTGCGTACAAGAGCGCCTCCATGTTTTTTTCTTCTGCCATCCGACCAATGCTAATAATGACTTTGTCACTTTCATTGATCGCAAGCTTTTTCCTTAACGCCAACACATCCACCAAGCTTGCTTCGGAACGTTTAAACTGCTTCACCGATACGCCTGTCGGAATCACATAAATCGGTTCGCTTACTTTATAACGACGCAAATACGTCTTCACTTTTTCCGTGGGCGCAATCACGGCATCAGCACCGCGACAAAACCATTTTGTTAAACGGCCAACCATTTTCGGAGACAACAGCTTTCCTCTTGCAATGTAATGAACATAGTCTTCATACATCGTGTGGTATGTATGAATGTGAGGAAGCTTACATTTATGTGCAAGATGCTTTCCTAAGCATCCCATTGTAAATTCTGTGTGGGTATGGACGATTTCGATGTTTAGTTCCTTCATCAGTTTTGTCGCTCTGCGTATCCCAGCATAAGCTAAGCGTCGCTCGGGAACAAATCCAACAGCAAGGCTTGAAAACCGAAAAACCTTCCCCTCCTCCTGTTCTGGATCTGCCGCTTTATCCGTTGACGTAAAAATGTAGACGCGATGACCCCGGGCGCTCAATTCTTTTTCAAGTGTTGCAATAGACGAAGCCACCCCGCTAATTTGCGGAAAATAGGTGTCGGTAAAGATCCCAATATTCATGTTATTCCTCTTTCCTTTTCTGAAATGGAGCTTACTTTCTCGAATAGAACACTAGTAAAGTATAAAGCTTCTTGCCAATAAAAGAAGAACGATTCCATTTCTTTTTATAAAAATTTTAGAATTAAGCCCGTTTCTTGTTCAATCAAAGGGAACCAATCTTGTTCTAGTGTTCTATTCAAATAGTACACTAACACTATGACATCTGCAAATACCTCGTGTCGTTTGCCAGTATGAGCGTTCTTTAAGTCTGTCTTAAAAAGGTACACCGGCATAAGTGGGGCCGAATATTTCTTTGTGACATAATACATCATGTCATTCATTAGAGCTCTGCTATAACAATTGGTTCAACAGATGCTATTAACGGCTATTCCCCTCCTTTTACACCGATCCAATAGCTTTGCCAGTAGCCGGTTAGTTCCTTATTAACTATCTATATCCTATCAAGTGCCTTTTTGTTTTTTTACTGTCTCCTTTCACCTCACATACAAACTTTTGCGCTTATAAACAAATTAGGAACTATTCAACCTTACAAACCCGAAAAACCACCATTATGTTCGATAGAATTAAATGATTGACTTACATAAGAACGTTTAGGAATCACCAACTTAATTCCTTTTAAAAATCATTGCCACCTACGCATTTATTTTAACAACCAGTTCAAAAAAGCGCGATACCCTTTAGAATGGTCTTGCACTCAGTCTCTAGCCTGATATTACTGTTGTCTTCATTGGCTAAAAATAGTTTTGTTCCTGCTTGATAGGTTTATTTTCTTTGCAATTGATTTTTTCGATTGAATAAAAAAAGCGCCGACTGTGGCGCTTTGAGAGTTTTACCAATTTTTTGTAACAACAACAAATCCTCGTGCAAAAAGTAAATCCGCCTTTTCATTTGTTAGACTGTCTTTTATCATTTTTTGTTTCTTTTTCATTTTGTAAATCATTAGTTAACATATCGTCAAAAAAGAGATCATCGGGCTTTAAGGAAAAAACAGCCGCAATCCGGTAAGCAAGTTCATAAGAAAGCCCTCTTTTCCCATTTTCTATTTGCCAGTAAAATGGGGTACTCACGTTAATTTTTTTTGCTACTGCCTCTAACGTCATTTGGTGCTCCAATCGAACTTTTTTCAATGTTTCCCGCTGCAATACGATCACCTCATTTGATTAACCAAAAGTTAACTACAGTATATCCTTCCCAGTTTCTTCTGTAAATACAATTGTTTCTATTTAGTTAACCGAATTTACGTTAGCGATTTGTTAACATATAATACAGGTAGACCGAGCAGAAAGGGTTGTGCATATGACTATTGTTCCAGAGCGTCTAAGAGCATTAAGGAAAGAACGACAGCTTACCCAGGAACAGCTAGGCGAGCTGATCAACGTAACGAAAGTGTCCATATCAGGCTATGAAAATGGCAACCGCACCCCTGACACCGATACATTACGCCGCCTTGCAGATGTCTTCGGTGTTTCAACAGATTATCTGCTAGGGCGTTCCAAAGAGAAAAATGGCTCTTTCTTTTATGACAATGAACTTACACACAAAGAGGCACAGCTATTGCGTGAACACCTTGCCTTTATCCGCTTCCGGGCCAATAAAAAAGAAAATGAAACAGACTGATAGAAAACGCTTGCCAACGAGAAGTGCAGTGAAGATGCTTTTGAACAGCAGTTTCAAAGCAGATGAACAAGGCAGACGATGTTTATGAATGGTTGTTACGATCTAAAACAGCTTGCTAAGCAGGCTGTTTTTTTTTAGCCACCCAAAAAAACGCCTAGCGTATGACTAGGCATTTCGATTTATCATGATATCATTCAAAATAAAACAAGTTGATGGAGTAGCGCGTTTGCATTTCTTTTAAATAGGCTTCTTTCTCGGCTGCGCTACGCTCAGTTGGCCAAAACTCTTCGCTACGCTCGATAAACTCATTGCGCAGCGCCTCAAATTCTTTTTCTTTTTTTGCTGCTTTCTTTGATAAATGAACAAGTCCAATGAGAGACAGAGAGAGTACGACGAGTAAAGCTGTTGACAACGGCGAAGCAAGCAACTCTTTGGGAAAGACCATGCGTCCTGTTTGAGGCTCATTCAAAAGAATCACAAATGTGCAGCCACTAATGAGCGCAGCCCACCCGCAAAACAAGTGTTGTTTCTCCAAGCGATCCCACTCTGTTTTGCGTTTAATCAACTCTTTCGTAATCATCTCTAATGCCAATTGGCCTCCCATTGCCTGATCCCTCCCATACGTAATGTATGGGAAAGGCTGTCCTTTTAGAACAAATAGAACGAGACAGCTAAACTCGTGAAAACAAGCAAAAAGAAAAGAACAGCGAGCATATGGGCAATGGGAGAGACCACTGCTTTTTTCTTGTCTTTTCGTTTCTTTTTATGGTTCCGAACTTTTGAACGGGGAGGCAGCGTTTCAAGTTCTCCTTGGTTTTCTAAATAAATCGGCTGTTCGCTCATTAGCATCTCCTCCTACTTTCTGTTCTTAACATTTAAAACAAAGGCAAGAACAGCGTTAATGAAAAAATGCGCACATACAACAGTCGCAAAGTTCCCTGTCACCTCAAACGTCCAACCAAGCCCTATGCTTATAACGAGTACGTAGGCAAACAGCACAGGCTTTGTTACATAGCGAAAATGGACAATCGCAAACAGCAAACTCGCCAGCGGCAGCCCAACGAGCTGTTGCAAAACGGCTCTGAATAGCCATTCCTCGCAAAAGGCCACCAACAAGCAAAAACAGACAATATGGACAGGGCCCATGCCGGTAAAAACACGCTCATTCAATCCCCCATCATCGAGCCAGCCTTCTGGCAACAACACGACAAGCAGCCAATTTATGAGCAAGGCGGCAACAGCAAACAAACTTCCGTACCCTATTCCCGTGCCCCACTGAAATTCAAGGCTTTGCCAAATGCCAACCGGTCCGCCCGTATAGAAAAAGCTTAACGCGATTCCAATGGCCAAAAGCAGCAGTTGCGAACCGTATAAGCTGATGTATAAATCTTTCTTATCCAGCTGAGTGGTGGCGCGGCGGTTTGCTTTCATCGTTTTCCCTCCGCCACTGCAAAAACGGCTTTAAGCTCTTCTTCCCACAAAAACGGCTCCTCATTTACGTTAACAGGCGTCCGTTTAAACGAGTCAAGGGTGAGACCACACACATCACAGCACGGATTTTGGGGAGCTGGAAACTCATCGAAATAGGCAAGTAATTGTTGGCGCCGGCAAGTTTGGTCATCACGACCATAGTGAAACACCGGGAACAGCCGGTTCTTTTTGGCTGCAATTTGCTCTTTAAAATGGCGGTGGAGCAAACTTGTTAGTTTTGCCATTGAAAAGGATTGGACAAGCCCTGCCTTGATTACACCCCATTTTTCTAACAAATATGCAACCGTCCGTGCTTGATCGGATTGCATGGCTAAAAGCCGGTTCTCAAATGATGGAAAATCAAGCGTTTCTCCTACTTTTAACTGTGAAAGTGCCCATACCCATTCATCGGCAGTAAAATCGTTTTTTTTAAGTAAATTTTGCGCTTGTACACGATCTTCTTGAGCAGTTAGAAGCAAAGCAAAGCTTAAAGCCCCATCGCGCCCTGCCCGACCAATTTCTTGAATGTAGGAGGCGATGTCAAGTGGGTAATGCAAATGGATGACATAACGCACATCTGTTTTGTTAAGCCCCATCCCAAATGCGTTCGTCGCACAAATCACATCCAGTTGGCCATTCATAAATTGTTGTTGGACAAGCAAGCGGTCGGCGTTTTCCATGCCGCCATGATAAAAGCTCGTCCGAACATTCTTCACTTCCTGAGCAAGATAAGCGCTGCATGCTTCTGCCTGGGCTCTGCTCTGAACGTAAATGATTCCTGGTGCTTGATAAGTAGCGACCATTTCCACAAGGCGCTGCTGTTTTTGGGCTTGGTCAGCAGCCTCCTCAGCTAGAAGCACAATATTGGAGCGGTTGACACTCTCAATATGTTCAAACGGTGTCCGTAAATCGAGCTGTTTTTTAATATCAGCGCGGACTTCTTTCGTTGCTGTGGCTGTAATCGCTAAACAAGGCGGCGAACCGAGCACCTGTTTGATGTCGCAGATCCGCAAATAATCTGCGCGGAAGTCATGCCCCCAATAAGACACGCAATGGGCTTCATCGACGACAATATAAGAGACTTTTACCTTTGCCAAAGCAGCGAGCAGTTCTCGTGATTGCAACATCTCCGGCGACGTGTACAACAGTTTCACTTTTGCAAGGTTACGGAGCAAACGTCTACGTTCTTCCGTTTCCGTAAAGCTGTTGAGAGCGGCAGTTTGTTTCAGTCCGATTGATTTCAACTGTTGGACTTGGTCTTCCATCAACGCGAGCAGCGGTGAAACGACAATCGTAACCCCGTCGGCGAGAAAAGCAGGCAGCTGGTAACAAAGGGATTTGCCCCGTCCTGTCGGGAGCATAGCCAACACGTCTGCCCCATCTATGAGCGCTTCAATGATTTCTTTTTGCCCTTGCCTAAATGAAGTAAAACCAAATAAAGCCTGCAAATGACGTTCTAACATTTTATGAATCCTTTCCTCGCCAGCGTAAGCCGAATGTCAAAATAAGTGACTTCATTGTTAAGCGCTGTTCGAATCGTTTTTAACTTTAACGTACGGTGTTCGCGGCTGGCGCGCAAAATGTTCTTTTGCGTTTCTTCGCTCACATAGCGGTCAATTGGGAAAGAGCGGTCAAACAAAGCAATTTCAACGAGATGATCTTCAATCGTTGCCGGCTTTAAGCCGCGTATGTGCGCAAGCTCTTGCACAGAATCAACTTGCGGCAATAAAGAGGCGGTTTTTCGTGCCGACGCAGTGCTTGTCCGGCTTTGTATCGTTGGAAGCAAATGTGAAAGCACTTCGTAATTGCACGGGTTTTCACTGGTCTCAGTCATCAGTGCATGGAGGTTGCTTTTATGGCGTAGTTCAACTTCCATTAAGGAAAGACGATAGCGCAAGGCAAGCTGTTGCCTCGTCTCCCCGATCCGCTTTTGCCTTGAAAGCTGTAGAACAAACAGTTCAGCTTGCAGTCGATCACGCTTTCTTAAAAAAGCGGCACATTCTTTATATAACTTCATCCTGTATCGATTCCGTTCAGCTGGTTTTGGGAGTGTGCTTTTGACGAATCGTTGTACATCTAAATCGCCAACGACAGGAATAAAAGAAGTCCCCGTTGCTAATGCATTTAATGACTGCACAAGCAAAGCGAGGCGGTTCCAAAAGAGCACATCCGCCTGTTGGAACAATCCATTGTTTATATTTTGTACGTAAGAATGGGCATGTAGCCAGGCATCCAACTGGGTCTCGCCTTTCTCAGTCAGCTGGTGCGCCCCGTCCGTTTCGCGGACTTTCCCATTTTCAAGCAACGCTTTAACGACTTGTTCCGCTTCGTTATAAGACAGTTGGGGCAAAAGACCAAACAAAGGAAGAGCGCTGAACAAAGCGCCATCTTGTATCGTTTGTGCGGAGCGCTTGCCTTTTAATAAATGATACGCTCCGAATAAAGAGCGTTCGCCTTGAAAATGATGACAGGCAAGCATAAAAAGCTGTTCTCTCACGATTTTTCCCTCTTTCAATCGTGCCTTGGTTTTCCTCATTGTACCAAAACAGCCTTGTTTTTGTCCTTGTTTGTCAATTGCAGTTTTGCTTGTTGCGCGCTACAATTGAATCAGTTTAGGCTTAAGGGGTTCTGCCATGAAAAACTGTTATACGATTGTCGAACTAGATACATGCATTGCTTGCGGCGCCTGTGGGCTCGTTGCCCCAGATGTGTATGATTACAATGAAGAAGGGCTAGCTTACGCTCTCCTTGATCATAATACTGGAAATAAGCCACTTCCCGACTTGCTCGTTGATGATGCAATCGATGCTAAAGATGGCTGCCCAACAGACTCGATTAAAATTTCCGACAAGCCTTTTAACGGTGACCCAACTAAATACGAATAAAAGAATGATTTTGATTAAAGTTATCTGTCTTTTTTCTGTATTTTTCTTTTTTATAACTAACGAGGATTAGCGATTACAAGAAAAACCGAACTTTTTTGGTTTTGACGATTGACTTTTCTGCGTTGCCATGATAAATTATCTAACAAATCAAATTGCTAAAAACGATGATGAAGACATGAAAAGCAAGGCCGATTCAGAGAGCTGGTGGGAGCTGCAAACCAGTGACAGCCTGTTTGGATAGCCCTTCTAAGTTGTCACGTCGAAAAAACAGTAGACGTGTGCCGGCTTCTGCCGTTACCAGTAAAGATGCACATCTTGTGCAAACAACGAGGGTGGTACCGCGAACATTCGCCCCTCACAGCAAAATTCTGCCGCTGTGGGGGGCGTTTTTCATTTATGTAGGAAGAGAACCATAAAAGGAGTGGAGTACAAATGAACCAAGTAGCAGAGCCAAAAACAGCCCAATTTCACATTCTCGTAGCCGATACCATGAGCGAAGAAGGCCTGTTGCCTTTGCTTGAGGCTGACCATGTTGAGGTGACACAAGCAAGCGTCGACAACGCTGGGCCACTGGAGCAATACGACGCCCTGTTAATCCGCAGTGCCACTACAGTCACCGAGGAGCTCCTCAGCCGTATGCCACGTTTGAAAATCGTTGCTCGTGCCGGCGTCGGTGTTGACAATGTAGACATACAAGCGGCAACCAAACATGGCGTTGTCGTCATTAATGCACCTGACGGCAATACCATTTCAACAGCGGAGCACACATTTGCGATGATGTGCGCACTGTTGCGCAATATTCCACAAGCTAACGCTAGTGTTAAATCAGGAAAATGGGACCGCAAAGCTTACCAAGGCACTGAGCTTCGTGGAAAAACACTTGGCATTATTGGCTTTGGCCGTATTGGTACGCAACTAGCTAAACGAGCCAAAGCGTTTGAAATGGGTGTGCTTGTGTATGATCCATTTTTAACGGCTGAACGAGCAGAAAAACTTGGCATCGCCCAAGGCGAGTTGGATCATGTTCTATCCGTTGCCGATATCATTACTGTGCATACGCCATTAACGAAAGACACAAAAGGGCTTTTGAATATGGAAACAATCGCGAAAACAAAGCCAGGTGTGTTTTTAATAAACTGCGCCCGGGGGGGCATCATTGATGAACAGGCTTTAAAACACTACTTAAACAACGGCCACGTGGCCGGGGCTGCTTTGGATGTGTTTACAGAAGAACCAGCGACAGACAAAGAATTGATTGATCATCCTAACGTAGTTGCCACACCTCATATTGCTGCTTCCACGAAAGAAGCACAACTGAACGTTGCTGCCCAAGTCTCACAGGAAGTACTGCAATTTTTAAACGGTGAACCGGCATTAAACTCCATTAATTTGCCAGCCATGCCAAAAGAAGTTTACGAAAAAATGAAGCCATATTACGACCTTGCTAGGACAATGGGCTCCGTATTATCACAATTGATGCGCGTGCCTGTCCAAGAAATCGAAGTGTTTTACAGCGGTACAACAGCCGAACAAAATACGAGCGTGCTAACGAGAAGCCTTATTTCTGGTTTTCTCCAACCACGTGTTGATGCGGCTGTCAATGATGTCAACGCCTCACTTATTGCCAAAGAACGTGGCATTTCCTTTGGCGAAAAGCATGTGACGAAAACATTTGGCTACTCTAACCTCATTCAGGCAATTGTCCATGGCGAAGGCAGACAGTTTGAAATGAAGGCAACTTACATCCATGAATATGGGCCACGGATTGTATCAATCAACGGCTTTTCAGTCGACGTCGTCGCAGAAGGGCATATTTTATACATCCAACATTTTGACCGCCCCGGCGTTATCGGCAAAATGGGTCAACTCCTCGCTAAGCACGACGTCAACATTGCAACGATGCAAGTTGGACGGAAATCAGCCGGTGGCGAAGCGATTATGATTGTCCAAGTCGATAAACATGTAGATCAAACAGTGATCGACGGTTTGTTAACGTTTGACGAAATCGCTATTGCTAGCGTCATCGATTTATAAGCCTTGAAAAACATAGACAACTTTTGCTAATAGGCGCGCTTCGTCGATAGCAAAAGTTAACGATCGATTGCCTGGCCACCTCGTTTTTCAACTAGGTGGCCTTCGTTTTCTTCTACTTATCTAAACCACTTCTCAACTTCCATAGCGATTCTAAAACAAACAAGAATGTCAGCTTTAAAAAAATGTTTGCTCACCAGTTCACAATATGATATGATCAACTTGAGGATTTTGCTCAATGGTTCACAAAAAGATGAACCTTTTCACTTGCTCATTCTTGTGAAATTAATCACATTCTTATATAGGAGGCTACAAACGATGAAAATAATTGTAATTGGTTGTACCCATGCTGGTACGACTGCTGTTAAAAATTTAATCCGGCTTCATCCTGACGCTGAAATAACCGTCTATGAACGAAACGATACAGTCTCCTTTCTGTCTTGCGGGATCGCCTTGCACGTCGGCGGTGTCGTTGAACATGCTGAAGACTTGTTTTATTCATCTCCACAAGAATTGGCTGCTCTTGGCGCAAACATGCACGTCCTTCATGACGTGATTAACGTTGATAATAAAAACAAAAAAATTCGCGTCCGCAACCTTCAAACAGGTGAACAATTTACAGACAACTATGACAAACTTGTATTTACAACAGGCTCCGCTCCAGTCATACCGCCTATTCCTGGTGTCGGCTTAAAGAACATTCAGCTTTGCAAAAACTATTACCAAGCGCAGCAAATCATAAAAAAAGCAACGAACGCCAAAAAAATAGCCGTCATTGGCGCTGGCTACATTGGCATTGAACTCGTTGAGGCATTTGCAGCAAACGGCAAGGATGTAATCCTTATCGAGGGTGCCAGCCGTATTTTAAACAAATACCTCGACCATGAGTTTACCAATGACATTGAAACAACATTACGTGACCATCATGTTACGCTGGCGCTTGGCGAAAAAGTCGAATCATTTACCGGAAATTCGGCAGGATGTGTCCAAGCCGTGCAAACAAGCAAACAGACACACGAAGCAGACCTTGTCTTGCTTTGCGTCGGCTTTAAGCCACTAACAGATCTCATTAAAGATAAAGTCGACACACTTGAAAATGGCGCTTTGCTAGTGAATGAATATATGCAAACGAGCGATCCTGATATTTTTGCGGCTGGAGACAATTGTGCAGTATTTCACAACTCTGCCAACCATATGGCTTACATCCCTCTTGCTACAAATGCAACGAAAATGGGCACGCTCGTTGCGTACAATATTGATGGGCCGGCACTTGCCTATAAAGGGACACAAGGAACATCTGGGCTAAAGTTGTACGACCTAAACATTGCCTCTACTGGTTTAACTGAAGAAACGGCAGCGATATATGGCCTTGATGTCCGTTCATTTACATTCACGGACCATGAACGCCCGACATTCATGCCTTCTGCTGAGGAAGTTCGGATAAAGCTTGTTTTCGAACAGGAATCGCTTCGCATTGTCGGTGCCCAAGTCATGAGCAAGACCGATCATACACAACTAATGAATACCCTATCGGTCTGCATCCAACAGAAGATGACGGTGACTGATTTAGCGTTTGCTGATTTCTTCTTCCAACCACATTACAGCAAGCCTATTCACCTGCTGAATACGCTCGCCCTTAACATTCTTGAACAAAGGGAACCAATACAAAAAACAGCAGAAGTACGCTTATCAAACTAAATGACAAAGCAGCTACTCTTTTCAAGGAGTGGCTGCTTTTTTACTTGTCAGTCGAGACAATGAAAACCAAAGGAGGAAGTTAGAACAACGTTTTTGTGGGCATGGACGAACCGTCCCAAATCCAAACAACAAAGTTGGTCTACAGTCTTTATGGTTGTAGAGAAGCCTTTTTCAAATCCTTTGACGACTTGAACCAAGCGATCAGGACAATCCCAGCAAATACGGTCCAGAAGATGGTTTTCCATACCGAAGATTCTGGGAAATGCTCTGGTAAAATGTGCAAGTCAGGATGGGCAAGCGTATAAACAAGAAGTTTCACGCCAACCCAGCCAACGATTAAATAAGCGGCTGTTTCAAGGCTTGGCCGCCATTCAAGCAATTTAATAAATTTGCCTGCTGCAAATCGCATAATCACAATGCCGATGATCCCACCGCTTAGGACAACAGCAAACTGTGCTCCGTCCAGTTGGCCGATGTTTGGCCAATTCGTCGCTGGCAATGTGACGGCAAGGGCGACGGCTGCTAAAATGGAATCGACCGCAAATGCAAAATCGGCAAGCTCGACTTTTACGACGGTTTTCCAAAACCCTACAGGTGCTTTCATCGCCTTTGCACTCTTTGTTTTCTTTTTGATCCATTTTCGATACAAATAGTGAATAGACAAATACAACAAGTAAATAGCGCCTATTGCTTGGATTTGCCAAACATCGACAAGCAAAGAAATAAAGAACAAAGAAATGATGCGAAATAAGAAAGCACCTGCAAGCCCATAAAATAAAGCTTTTTTTCTTTCGTTTTCTGGCAAATGGCGAACAATCATTGCCAGCACCACTGCGTTGTCAGCAGCTAAAATCCCTTCCAGACCAATTAAAACAAGCAAAACCCAACCATATTCTAAAAGAAGCGGCACATGTTTCCCTCCTAAAAAACCGTTGCTCCCTTTAGGGTTGCCAACGGCTTTTTATCTATGTACGCTTCTTTCAGCAAAGAGCAGGCATCTGGCAAGTTATTGCTTTTGCCCCTCGATGTCCCGCTCCATAATGACTTCATCTGCGGCAGGGCTTTTAAAGCTAAAGAAAAGCAAACAGATGGCAAGCCCTAGCACTAGCACAATTCCGATCCGCCTTACAAAATCCATAAAACCAACCATATTGGCCTCCTTCAAGTCGCTAAAAAAGAGCCATTAAGCCGGCAAATAGCGCCCTCTTATCGCTCTTTTAAACATTCGCCACTACTATCCATATGGCTTCATTTCCCGTTTTATTCCTCCCTTTGAAGGCGTTGTTCGCCGACATAGAGGATATCTTCTTCGGCCAATTCGTGATTAGCGCTACGCGCCATTGTAAAAAAACAGTCCGATAAGCGATTAAAAAAGGGCAACAACGCTTGGGACACATCGGCAACGCCGTTGATTTTTCGTTCTGCTTTGCGGGCGTCTGTACGGCAACGATGCAATGCGCAAGCAGGTTCAGACCCTCCTGGAAGAATAAATCCGGACAGTGGCGGCAACTTAGACGTGTGGGCATCAATGCAACGCTCCAACGCATCGGTATGAGCGCTCGTGATTTTCCAATTCGCCTCTCTCCCTTGAGCCAAATCGGCCCCTGCATCAAATAATTGGTGTGATAGCACAATCAGCTCCTCTGTTAATTGGCTAAGGCCGTGCTTTTTACAGCTGTATATCGCAAAGCCAAGTGAACTGTTCAACTCATCGACTGCACCAATCGCTTCAATGCGTGCATCTGTTTTTAGCAAGCGGGCTCCGACAATGCTCGTCTCGCCCCGATCTCCCCTTTTCGTATAAATCTTCATTCTACCTTCTCCTTAAGGCCATTTTGGACGTCTCCGATTTTCGTATGACGTTTGCTCACCTACACCTACGCTTTAGACGCATGTGACCACCGAAAATTGTTTCCTTCCTTTCACTGGCTCTATCCATTCATGAAATGCTGTTCCGTAAATATTTTCAAGAGCGGCCCGTGTCAATATCGACTGCGTTTCGCCTTGGCCTACTACTTTTCCATTTTTTAGTAACAACACATCATCACAATATAAACTAGCCAGATTAATGTCGTGTAGAATGCACACAACAGTCAATTGCCGTGATGACAGCAGTTTTGTTAAATGTTCCATGAGCGCAACTTGGTGGGCTAAGTCCAAATGGTTTGTCGGTTCATCAAGTAGCAAGCTGTCAGGTTGTTGTGCTAGCGCCCGAGCGAGCCAGACACGTTGTTTTTCGCCGCCGCTCAAACTTAACAACGACCGTTCAGCCATGTCGCTTATACCTGTCTCTTCCATCGCTTTACAAATGATGTCGTCGTCTGTTTTTCCTTTAACGGTAAACAAGCCTTGTTTATGGGCGTAACGGCCAAGGGCAACCGCTTCATAGACAGGCACGTCAAAGGAAACATGCTCCTCTTGGGATAGCACAGCCATCCGTCGCGCCCGCTCTTTTGGCTTTAGGGTTGCCAGTGGCTTTCCGTCGATTTCAATCGAACCTGCCTGATAAGGATAGAAACCTGTCACCGTTTTTAACAACGTCGTTTTGCCACTGCCATTTGCCCCAAGTATGCCAAGCATTCGCCCTCTCTTTGCTTGGAAACTTACTTGTTGGAGGATTGGACGTCCCCCTCGGTTGACGGAAAGGTTATTTGCAACAATCATGCTGCCTCATCCCTCCTTTTCGCCCGCTGGCTTCTATATAGCATCCACGCAAAGGTTGGGGCGCCAATGAGCGCGGTTACAACGCCAATTGGCAGTTCTGCAGGAGAAACGACGATACGCGCCGCCAAGTCGCATAACACTAAAAAACTGCCGCCAACAATGGCTGCCAGGGGGAGCAAGTGTGAATAGTCGCTCCCAAAAAGCGTTCGGCACATATGGGGCACAACAAGACCAACGAAGCCAATTGTACCCGAGACGGCAACGGCACTGCCTGTTAAAATGGTCGCGGCAATAAGGACGATGTATTTTTTCTGAACCACATGAACGCCTAAATGCTGCGCCGTTTCCTCTCCATACATAAACGCATTCAACTCATTCCTACAAAAAAACAACAATGTGAACCCGCCAATGAAAAATGGCAGCAACAAGCCAATATGGGCCCAGCCTCTCATCGCAACGCTGCCCATCAACCAATTGATGACTTGACGTAGCTCATCTTGAGACATGGCAATCATCAGCGAAAGCCCTGCCCCTAGAAAGGCGCTGGCAATAATACCTGCAAGCACAACGGTTTCATTTTGCAAAGATGGTGAAAGTAGCTTTGTAAAATACAAGACAGCCACTAACGTCAAAAACCCACACCCCATTGCGACAACGGGCAATGTCCACGCCCCGAAAAAGGCCAATTGAAAGAATAGCACCGCTACTGCGCCAAGTGCAGCTCCAGAGGAAACGCCTAACGTATATGGATCAGCAAGGGGATTCCGCAATAGCCCTTGAAAAGCAGCACCAGCTACAGCTAAACAGGCGCCAACGAAAAGCGCCAGCAGCACTCGAGGAAGGCGAATCTGTAAAATAATTTGTACATGCCCTGGATCTAATTCTTTTCCGAGAGGGATGTTCAGCCCTTCTTGTACAAGGACGAAGAAAACCGTTGGGAATGAAAGGCCGACGCTGCCAAAGCGAACAGCGGCTAGCACCACTAACATCGTGATCACTGTAGCTCCAGCGTAAACGGCGGTTTTATGCGTTTTTAAAACTCGTTGCAATGCGCGCTGCGGTAACAAGATAGCGTTCCTCCTGCCATTTTTCTTCCTAACGGCAAATGCAGCGCCTTGTCGATTTCGACAAACGCTGCATCCGACTGCATTGCCTACATCTTGAACAATGCCGTTGCTTGTCTCTGTTTAATTACAGAATGTCTTCATTTCACATATCGCCTTGATGTTTAGGCAACGTAAAACGAAACGTTGTCCCTTCTCCTAAGCGGCTATGGACAGTAATTTTTCCTTGATGTGCGTCAATAATATGTTTTGCAATGGCAAGGCCTAACCCTGTGCCACCATGCTGCCTTGTCCGCGCTTTGTCCGCTTTATAAAAACGTTCAAATACATAGGGAAGGTCTTCTTCGGGAATGCCCTTCCCCGTATCAACTACAGCAAATGTGTCACGTTCTTGTTCTTGTTCATGTACAACGGTAATCAGTCCACCAGGATCTGTATGCCTGATCGCATTATGAATTAAATTGGTTAAAACTTGCTCAATCCGATCAGGGTCAAATACAGCAATCTGTCCTCTTCCTGGCTTGGCCAATTCGACTGTTACGTCATATTCGCGGGCAAAGCTTGCAAACTTGCGGGTAATCCGTTCTAAATAAGAATCAAGATCCACTTCTTCTAGTTTCAAGTCAATATAGCCTGCTTCCATACGCGCCAAATCGAGGAGCTCATTGACGAGCCTGCCCATACGTAGCGATTCATCATAAATGATTTGCGCCACTTCTTTTCGTTCCTCATCACTTGACGTTACCCCGTCAACCATTGCTTCGCTATAGCCTTGCAACATCGAGATAGGCGTCCGCAGCTCGTGTGACACGTTGGCAATGAAATCTTTGCGCAGTTTGTCATGGCGGCGCTCTTCCGTTACGTCACGGACAACGGCAACAGCACCGCGGACATGCTCTTCAGCATAGAGAGGCGCCATCAACACAGCCATACTTCGCCCTTGAACGGACAGTTCTTGCAGCTCTTCTTTCTCCGCTGAAACAACTTGTTCAAACAAAGGAGTTAACGATACTGGCAATGTTTTCCGTTCACCCGTTTTTGGCTTTTGCCCCTCTTCATAGAATAGGAGCGCTAACACTTCTTCTGCTTGGGGGTTGGTCAATAAGATTCTGCCTTGTCGATCTAGCGTAATCACGCCGTCAGCCATTGAGGCGAGAATATGGGAAAGCTGTTCTTTCTCTTGATTTAACTCGGAAATGTTGCGGTTAAGCTCTCGGCGCATCCGGTTAAAGGCAATCGCTAGCTGGCCAATTTCATCTTGTGTAAGGATCGGCACTTTCGTATGAAACTGCCCTTGGGCCACTTCCAATGCCGCTTGCCGCATTTTCCGCAGCGGCGACGTAATCCGGCTTGACAAAAAAAATGCAAAAACAGTCGTCAACACTAACGCGATGCCTGCTGACAAATAGATAATGCGTCGCGTTTCTGCCGCTGCTTCCTCGACGGCAGACAGTGGTTGGTATAGAATGATGCCGCTGCTCGTTAAATAATCTTCTGATAACGGCACACCGACTACGATCATTTCGATCGGGTCTTGCTGCTGACCATTTGCAGGATAATTGGCCTCTGTTACAATCCGCTCGCCTTTTTCCAGTCCTTCTACCGACCACTCTTCTAGCAATGTCGCAACATTGATCTCTCCTGAGCGGTTGCCTTGGGTACTCCACGCTTTTGCGCCATTTTTAATAATGGTGATATTAATTTGAAATTCATTGCTTAACGATTGCAAGTAATCATACGTGCTTGTTTCATCCGTATGGGTTTCATACATCGTTTTTGCCATATTTGCGTAGCTGTTTAAGCGGCTTTCAGCTTCCTCAATCGCATTTCCTTCTGTAAAGCGAAGCAGCAGCACCATTAAAATCGTCAATACAGCGGTGACAAGCAAAAGGATGGTGAACCATAATTTCCCGACCACACTTTGCCACAGCATCACCCACGCGTCGCCTCAAACTTGTATCCAACCCCCCAAACGGTTGAAATAATCGCTGCTACTTCTGGAGAAACGCGATTCAGTTTTTCGCGCAATCGTTTGACGTGTGTGTCGACTGTTCGCAAGTCGCCAAAAAACTCATAGTTCCACACATCCTTTAATAGCTGTTCACGCGAAAACACTTTGTCTGGTGATTGCGCCAAATAAAAGAGCAGTTCATATTCTTTTGGCGTCAAGCTAATTTCCGTCTTGTCAACGGTCACTCGATGGGCATCATTGTCAATCGTGAGTGGCCCAAACACAAGCACATCTTTTGTCTGTGTGTCAGTTTGCAAAAACTTAGTAGCAGACGCACGGCGCAACAAAGCTTTCACACGGAGCACCACTTCCCGGGGGCTGAACGGTTTGACAATGTAATCGTCGGCTCCTACTTCAAACCCTTGCACACGGTTTGCTTCTTCTCCCTTGGCCGTCAACATCATCACAGGCGTCGCTTTTTTCTTACGGAGCTCTTGGCACATCTCGACGCCGTCCATCCCCGGCATCATCACATCAAGCAAAATCAAGTCATATTCTTTTGCAAGGGCGAGTTCAAGTGCCTCCTCACCGTTGCTTGCTTCTTCAATTTGGTACTCTTCCCTTTCTAAATACATTCGCAACAAGCGGCGAATCCGCTCTTCATCATCTACAACAAGCAATGTCGGCTTGTATTCCATTTGGGAAACCTCCTTATCAATACTGCTCTCATTAGTAGTGTACCACGGAAGAAATTTTAGTTGCCATTCGTACGACTAAAAATGCGGAATTGATGCAGCCGAAGCTGTAACAATTCCGCCAAATTTAAGCGTAAGAATGAAGTCCCGCTATGACCAAATTAACAAATACGAGGTTAAACATAATAATCGCAAAACCAATTACGCATAACCACGCCGATTTTTCACCATGCCACCCTTTGTTTAAACGTAAGTGGAGATAAACGGCGTAAAATAAAAATGTAATAAGCGCCCATACTTCTTTCGGGTCCCATCCCCAAAAACGTGACCACGCAATTTGCGCCCAAATCATCGCAAATACAAGCCCACCTAAAGCGAAAACAGGAAAGCCAATTGCAATGGCACGATGGCTTAACTCATCCGTTGTTTGCGGGCTAATGTTTTTCAAAAGCGGCTGGATTGCCTTTGTGAGCCGTTTGCGCAAAATCAACCGCAGCAGCCAATAAAGCAACAAGCCAGCAACAAATGACCACAGCAACGTATTCAAATCGCTCGCTTCGATATTGCCTGGTACTGAAACCCATGGCTCCATCGCGCCCTCCGTCAAAAGTTCCCATTCATTAGGCCCGACAATTGCTGGCAAATTGTACACCATCGGCTGTTCTGAAACGATGCCTTCTTCGTTAACATATTGAAATTCGACTTCATATCCTGCTGCTGCAAACCCATGGGATAGTGTCGAATAGGCAAGAAAACAGAGAATACTGTACATGATGACTTCCAATGCCCGCGGCTTCCAACTTTTCGTCGTCAAATCAATCGTGCGGATCAAATAAGCAAGCCCGGCGGCAAAGCCGATCGCTAAGAGCCCTTGCCCAATCGAAGTCGTTATAATGTGGAGCTTTAGCATGAGCGGCATTTGCAAAGACGGTACAAGCGGTGAAATCGCCGTTTCAAATGTTGACGCGTAAACAATCAACAGCATTACAGTCGGCATTGCAAAAAAACCAATGACATCTGCCTTGCTCGGATAAATAAAATAAAGGATGACAAAAGCCAAGCTCATCGCGATTCCGAGAAAAGTCATATACTCAAACATATTGCTGACAGGCGGATGGCCTGCTACAGACCAGCGCGTTATAAAATAGCCTAAAGCTAGAAGCAAGCCTAAAGACGCAAACACGAACCCACGCCTGCTTTCTTTTGATGCTGTTTTGCTTGATTCCGCTTCTTTTTTCCGTTTCCGAAGGGAGAACGCAAAAAATACCGTTGCTATTAAATAAGCAAAAAAAGCAAACAGCAGTAAATTAAAGCTAAGATTGACCATAACGTCCCCCTATTTCTTTTATACACCTTCTGAGCGGCTCTCCGCTTCTTCCTCTTGGTCGACAGGAGGGACAAGCGCATTGCCTTCTAATGCATCGTCAATTTCCCTTTTAAAAGACAGCCAGTTCCGATTTGTATGACCAGCAATCCAAACTTCCCCGCCAACTTGTTGCAGCCACACACGCCTGTGGGCCCAGTACGACCCTTGAATGAGCCCAATAATAAAGATCACCCCTCCGGCAATTAAAAGCGGCATTGTCAAGTCTTTTCGGACCGTTAAAATGCTGACATTGACTAAATCGACATCGACAAATGTCATTTTATATTCATTTTCCCCTAGCGGTTCTAAATTTTGCTGGATACCAACCATGCTTGTCTCGCCATCTGGGGTATCAGGTGTGTACATCGTAAAAATAAAGAACGGATTATTCGGCACACTTGAACGTGTAGATGGTTCGTTATTGCTATTCATGTAAAAATCTGGGAAATATTCATCAAGCATAACGGAATACCCGTCGCCAAGGTCATAAGATTTCTCAGGGTTAAGTAAATTAACGGTCAGTTCGCCAAACGTGTCACCAGTGTCTTTATGTTCCAATGTAAACGTCATTTCATGCAACTCATTTAAGCGGTAATCCGTTTGATAAAGGGAAAATGAATCAAATTTGAGCGGATCGTTGACACGAATCTGTTTTTCTTGCACTTGTTCAAGCTCGCCGCTCTCTCCGACAATTCCTGATTCTTGCCGTTTGTAAAGAACGGCATCGGTTTCAAACGTCTCAGGTACAACTGCATTGCTTGATGCAAACGCATCTTGGAAACGCTCATCTTCTTCGTCGTATAGCTCCACCGTAAACCCACGGTTCTCAATAAAATAACCCTCTGTTTCTGGTATCGGGCTTTGTTCTCCTTCACGGACCCACATTTGCGTGTCCACGTACATGCCAGGAATGTAGCGGAGCAAACAACCGATCAGAAACAAAATTAAACCTAAATGGTTGACGTACGGGCCCCAACGGGCAAAGCGGTTTTTTTCCGCCAGTACGTTCCCATTTTCGATGCGAATGCGGTAGCGTTTATGTTCTAGCCTTTCTGCCGCTTCAGAAATCGCTCTCTCCGCTTCTGAAGGCGCGATTTCTGTCTTTGAAAATAAACGCTGCCTTGTCATAAAATGCTTATGACGCGTTACCCGTTGCGACTTTAACGCTTTATACAAAGGAACGCCACGGTCAATGCTGGCAACAATAATGGAGATGCCAAGTGCGGCTATTAAGGCAATATACCACCACGAACTATACAGTTCGTGCAAGCCCAACTTGTAATAAAACAGTCCGATGCTGCCATACTCTTGTTCATAAAATACTTCTGGGTCTTCGCCAATTAAATTTTCTTGCGGAAAGATTGTCCCGACTCCTGAGGCAAGCAGCAGCAAAACGATAATCCATACGCCAACCTTCACGGAAGAAAAAAAGCCCCAAATCCGATCAAGTACCGTTACTTTCCGCTTTTTTGAGCGAATCGCTGCCCCCTCGTAGCGCATGTTCACGCCTTCTGTTCGCGCTTTTTCCGTCAGAGGCTTCCCACATGCTGCGCACATCTCGGTGCCTTCTCTGTTTGTGTGTCCGCACTCACATACGTGCGTCTGTTCGTTCATGACAAATCCCCCCAGATGCCCTTATGCGTCAGGAACAATGCTTTGGAAAAATTCGTGGACCATTTCCTCTGTCATTGCGCCTGTATGTACTTTTTGCACAATGCCGTGCTCGTCCACTAAAATTGTAGCTGGAAGCGGGCCGATTCCATACGCCCGTGTTACTTCCCGGCGCTCATCAATGGCGACTGGAAAGGTAAGGCCGTGGCGATTGATAAACGACTGGACTGTTAGGGGCGCCTCATCAACATTGACGGCAATCATTTCAACTTCATCTTTGTATTGCTCGTAAGCATTTTCAATGTAAGGCATTTCCCGCTCGCACGGCTCACAGAACGTGCCCCAAAAGTTGATAAATACCCCTTTGCCTTTATTTTGGCCAAGCTCAAACCGCTCCTGTTCCAGATCGACTAACGCAAAGTTGGTCGCCGGTTCTCCGACTTTGACTGCTCCCTGTTCAGAGGCGGCATTCGCATAAATCGTGTAGCCGATTGCACACACGATTGCAAATAACACCGTAAAACGGATAATGCTCCTTTTCTTTTTGCTTTTACCCAAGCGACGTCCCCTCCTCTCGCGAAAATGTGAACGTTTTCTTACATTATAGCGCTTTCTTCATTTTGTCCGCCTGCAATTTTATGACGGTTTCGTGACAGCCAGTTCCTTTAATTGTTTGACTTCAATCGGCTTTAACGGCCGTGACTCACCTGGATGTAAATGGCCAAGCGTTAAAAACCCGTAGCGCTCGCGCTTTAACTTTACAACAGGATGGCCAATTGCTTCAAACATCCGGCGGACTTGGCGGTTTTTGCCTTCATGGATAATAAGCCGCACAATCGCTGTTTGCTTTTTTTTGTCAATCGATAGGACTTTTGCTTTTGCCGGGGCAGTCTTGCCATCTTCTAAGACAATGCCGGTTTCAAGTTCTTTGATCCGTTTCCGTTCAGGGATTCCTTTCACTTTGGCAATGTATTCTTTTTCAATTTTATAACGGGGATGCATGAGCAGATGGGCAAACTCTCCATCATTTGTAAGCAAAAGCAAACCAGATGTGTCATAATCCAACCGGCCAATAGGATAAATTCTTTGTTCGCTTTCAATAAAATCTGTGACGACTTTCCGCCCTTTCTCGTCATTTGATGTTGACACGACGCCAGTCGGTTTATACAACAAATGATAGACAGGCTCTTCTTTATCAAGGGGAACGCCATCCACTTCAACAGCGTCTTTGCTTGGATTTACTTTTGTCCCTAATTCCGTGACTGTTTCGCCGTTTACTTTCACTCTACCTTCAACAATATATTCTTCTGCTTTTCTTCTAGAAGCCACTCCTGCTTTGGCGATAACTTTTTGCAATCGTTCCATCGTTGTTCACCTCTTTGCCATCATACCGCCTTCAAGCGACTGATACAAGTAGGCGAAAGTAGAGATTTTATGGGACTCGAAAAATCAAACAATTGCCCCTCTTTACTGCTGTTCCCGTCGTATACCTGTGTTTTTCGCCCCGAGCTCTCTCCATCATAATAGAACACTGCTTTGCGTGGCAATTGATGTAAAGCGTATTCTCCAACAGAAAAAAACGCGTCTAGCTTATTTGCCAGCCACGCTCTTTTTGCTTGTCTGTTTTTCTGCCTGTTTCTCCTCGCTTACCCAAAGACGAGGCTAACGACAACAACAGCGGCAATCATGCCGACTAAGTCAGCAAGTAGTCCGACTTTTAGGGCATCGCCCATTTTCTTGATGCCGACTGCACCGAAATAAACCGTTAAAATATAGAACGTTGTATCTGTGCTTCCTTGCAGCGTAGCAGCTAAGCGGCCAATGTAAGAGTCGGGGCCATGGACAGCAGTTAAATCCGTCATTAACCCAAGAGCGCCTGTTCCGGAAATGGGACGCATTAGCGCGAGTGGAACAATATCGGCAGGAATGCCGACCCAGCTCAGTACCGGCGCCATGGCACCGACAAGAGCATCCATTGCCCCGGAAGCGCGAAACACATAAATAGCGACGAGCATCCCGACTAAATAGGGGATAATCGAAACGGCCATGCTAAACCCTTCTTTTGCACCCGATACAAATGTTTCATACGTCGGCACGCGCTTAAATGAAGCGACAAGGACGACAAAACCAATGAGCAACGGGATGAGCCACACGGAAAGCGATGTTAAATAGGTCATTTCTTTTTACGCTCCTTTCGCGCCCGGCGCATATAAAAAAGGCGGTCAATGCAAATCGCCCCTAGCATGGCGCAGCCAGAAGCTAAAATGGTCGTGCTGACAATATCTGTAGGCGCCGCAGAACCGTACGACATACGAATGGAAATGACCGTTGTCGGCACAAGCGTTAAGCACGCTGTGTTTAAAGCAAGCAACGTGACCATAGAACGGCTCGCTTCTTCTTTGCCGCCATTTAGCCGTTTCAACTCCTCCATCGCCTTGATGCCCATCGGTGTTGCAGCATTGCCAAGACCGAACACATTAGCGGTCATGTTCGACAATATATAACCCATTGCTGGGTGGTCTTTTGGCACTTCTGGAAAAAGACGCCTTGCAAGGGGATGGACAATTTTCGCCAATGCCTTGAGAAGCCCAGCCGCTTCTGCGACTTTCATCAGCCCAAGCCAGAATGTCAGCACGCTAATTAAGCCGATGCATATCGTTACCGCTTCTTTCGCCCCCGTGAAGACGCTCTCTGTCACCTCTGCCATCGTCCCGTTCACACCTGCATAGATAAGACCGATCAATAGCATACCGGCCCAAATCACGTTAATCATAAAGGCCGCACCCCAATGATGAATGTTAGTAAGCGCCCAATTTTTTGAAACAAAGAAACGTGCTCCTCTTCTTGAGCCTGATAATAAAGAGGGATCGATTCAATCGTTTTGCCATCAACCGTAAATGCTAATTTTCCAATTGGATCAAGAAGCTCCTGGTCAGTAAACTTTCCTCTTTTCGGGGGATTCTTCAACGTTAAAGCAGACTGCAACTGGCTTTTTTCTTCTGTCGTTAGCGGGTACACAACGTCATACGGGACATACAAATTGCCTTCGTAAAATGGATCGACTTTGCTTTTCAGCTTCCCTTTTGACACGAGCCGTTCAAGGCTGTAATGTTCAAATCCCCAGTTAAACATATGCATATGGTCATCCCAATCATCAGGGGCATTTAACGTGACGGCAATTAAATCAAGCCCGTCCTTGGAAGCGGTAGACACAAGCGTTCGTTTCGCCAATTTCGTATAACCTGTTTTCCCGCCAGTTGAGTAACTGTACTTCTCGGTGAGGAGACGGTTTTTATTATGGAACACACGGACTTTCTCGCCTTTTGAACGGTAGTCTTTTGTCGATGAAATATCTCGGTATTCTTCGTTTCCCATCGCATATTGGGTTAAAAGCGCCATATCGTACGCACTCGACAAGTGATCCGCATCTGTATCTAGCCCGTGTGGATTACGAAATAGCGTATTAGACATGCCAATTTCCTCTGCCTTTTCGTTCATTAAAAAAACAAAGCCTTCGACGCTGCCGCCAACATGTTCAGCAATCGCTATAGCTGCGTCGTTGCCGCTCCGTAGCATAAGCCCATACACTAAGTCGCGGAGCGTTAATTTTTCGCCAGCCACTAAATACAGGGAGGAACCTTCTGTTCCTTCAGCACGTTTGGATACGGTTACTGTCTCGTCCAGCTTGCCTGATTCAATCGCTAAGATGGCCGTCATAATCTTCGTAATGCTGGCGATTTTCAGGGGCTGATGTTCATTTTTGCTATACAGAACACGGCCAGAAGACTGTTCCATCAAAATAGCGGCCTGTCCAGAAACAGGAAATGTTGCAGGTTCATTCGCAAGCGCCTCGCTGCTCTGGAAAAAAAACAAGAACCCGACCAATAAACAGTGCACGATTGTTTTTTTCATCATACCCTCCAGCCTCCACTCCGTTTAGTACCACTTTATGCGAACAAGCTATGAATATGACGGGCTTGTTCGAAATCAACCATGACAAAAAACCTTTTCACCTCTTTTAACGGCGAAAAGGTTTTTATTCTTCGATTCAAGGCAGTTTTAGCCTTTTGGTTTAAAGCAAAGGGAAGCCAAAAATCCAAAGATGATCGCAGCAGAGATGCCGGCGCTTGTCACTTCAAAAATGCCGGTAATAATCCCAATCAAGCCGACACGATTTGCTTCCATTAATGCTCCTTGGACAAGGGAATTTCCGAAACTTGTTATTGGTACAGTCACGCCTGCGCCAGCAAAATCAATTAACGGTTCATATAAACCAAACCCGCTTAAAATCGCCCCTGATACAACGAGCGTCGACATCGTATGGGCAGGTGTCAGCTTGCCGACATCCATAAGCAGTTGGCCAATGACGCAAATGACCCCGCCAACTAAAAAGGCCCACAGAAAAATCATGACATCCCTCCGTTCGCTTCAATCGACACCGCATGAGCGATACAAGGGATCGACTCTTTTTGCTGATAAGACAAAGGAGAAAGCAACGCGCCTGTTGCCACAACGAGCAAACGCTTTAACTCCCCTTTTTGCATTTTTTTCAACAGATGCCCGTATGTGACGACAGCGGAACAGCCTGGTCCGCTTGCGCCCGCCATAACAGGCTGGTCTTCTTTATAGAGCATTAAGCCACAATCCTGAAACTTGCTATGGTCAAGGTCATACCCTTGTTGCTTTAATAAGTCACGGCAGATCGGTAGGCCAATTTGGCCAAGGTCGCCAGATACGATTAAATCATAGTCATCGGGTTTGCTGTTTGTGTCGCGAAAATGAGCAGCGATCGTGTCAGCAGCGGCAGGCGCCATCGCCCCTCCCATATCATAAGGATCGGACAAGCCCATATCAACAATACGGCCGATTGTCGCTTTCGTAACGACTGGCCCATTGCCTGTTTTTTCAAGCAGGCACGCCCCTGCGGCAGTTGCTGTCCATTGCGCGGTTGGCGGCTTTTGACTCCCATACTCAGTCGGGTAGCGGAATTGCTTTTCAGTTACTGTATTATGGCTTGAAGCGACACTAATCACATGCCGGGCTCCCCTTGCTTCCATAATCATCGCGCCGATTGCCAGCCCTTCCATCGACGTTGAACAAGCACCAAACATGCCTAAATACGGAATGCCAATTGTACGGCCGGCAAAACTGGAAGGCGTAAGCTGATTAACCAAATCGCCAGCAAGCATAAAGTTCACATCTTCTTTTTTTAGGGAGGCTTTTTTCAACGTTTCTGTTACAGCGCCTTCAATCAGAATAGTCTGCGCTTTTTCATAAGAATCTTCGCCGATCCATAAATCGTCATGCAATAAATCAAACGCTTCTGGAATGGCGCCATTTGCTTCAAACGGTCCGCCCACTGTTCCCGTTGCTGTTATAACCGGTTTGCTGTTAAAAATCCAACTCTGTTTGCCTGCGAGCATTAAAGCACCCCCGTTTTCATTAAAATCGTTTTGATGAGCGCAATAATGAAAGCAGCAACAGTGCCAAAAACAATAACTGAACCAGCCAATTTGAACATATTGCCACCGACACCGAGGACATACCCTTCCGTCCGGTGCTCAATCGCAGCCGATGCAATCGAGTTCGCAAATCCAGTAACTGGTACTGCCGTCCCAGCCCCTGCCGTCTGCGCAATCCGATCATAAAAGCCAAGGCCTGTCATTAATGTCGCTAAAAAAATCAATACGGCGACTGTCGGGTTTCCAGCCGTTTTTTCGGTAAAATTAAAGTTCGTATAGAAAAAAACGTGCAAACATTGTCCAATTAAACAGATAAAACCGCCAATAAAAAAGGCGTAAATACAGTTTTTAAGTACAGGCCGCTTTTTCTCATAAGAGCTATGCAGTTCTTGGTATTCTTGCTGCTGCGGCGTAAGCTGTTTTTTTGCCATATGTGCCCTATCCTTTCGAATGCTTTTCAATAACCTTGATCGTTTTCTCAAGCTCTTTTTCGCTTAAATTGCCGGCTTTCACTTTATTTTCAGCGTCCTCTAGTTCTTTGTAGATTTTCTTATCCGTGGAAATGTGGATTGTATAATCTGGATATAATGCTTTGATCCGGTCAAATGCTTTTTTCCGTACATCTTTTAATTGAAAGCGATCCACTTGCTTGACATGCATCGCCATGACCATTTCTTCTTTATACTGGATGCCTCTGACGCTGATCACTTCTTCCATCGCCAGAATCTCGTCCTTCGCCCTATCTGAAGCTTCTTGGCCATGGCCTGCAGCTTCCTGGAGTTTGAAGGCACTGCCTCGCTCATCTTCAGCTTGAGTACAAGCTCCTAAACAGAGGAGAACAGCAAGCACCGAAACCAATTTTCTTTTCATGTTTAGTTTCACCTCCACCTACAAATCATATCTAGACACACATAGGTTGTTTTAGTTAGAAATCGTTTAAACATGAAATTTTTGTAAATTTTTTCGCCGTTAATTTTCTCTTACCTATTTAGCCTGCCTAATGGCGAAGGCAATCTTTCTAGACATCCGTTTTTCACGACTAAATCATTATCTGCATTTGCTGCACTCTGAATACGAACAGAATTTGGAATTGGGGGATGGTAGACGATGGAAGGGTATCTGTTTCTCACAACTGAGCTCATTGTTGGCTTTTTTGCTCTCCTGTTGCTAACAAAAGTGCTTGGCAAAAACCAAATTACGCAATTAACACCGTTTGACTTTATTTCGGCACTCGTTATCGGCGAATTGGTCGGCAATGCCATTTATGATAAAGATATTGGCCTTCAGTATGTGCTCTATGCCATTTTCGTATGGGGCTCACTCATTTATTGCATTGAAATCATCACGCAAAAATTTCGTATCACCCGGGGGTTCCTTGAAGGCACCCCGGCGATTGTGATTGCTAAAGGGCGAATTCAATATGAGGAACTCCGCAAAAATAAGCTGGATTTGAACCAGCTCCAACATCTTTTGCGTGAAAAAAGTGTGTTCTCAGTCCGTCAAGTCGAGTATGGCATTTTAGAAACAAACGGAACAGTAAACGTCCAACTCAAACCGCCTTACGCGCTGCCGACTAACCGTGACCTTTCCCTAAACCCAGAAAACCTGCCAATGCCAGTACTGTTAATAATGGATGGGGAAATCATAAAAAAAGCTTTAAAGGAAATTGGCCGAGATGAAACCTGGCTTAAAGATCAATTAAAAGAACGGGGCATACTGTCTTATAAAGACGTCCTGTATGCAGAATGGATCGATGGAGAACCACTATTCTTGCAAACGTACAGAGCCGAGTAAATAAAAGGCGGATCGCCTAATAAGAACGATTGTCTATATGTTCGGAAGCAAACATGAAACATATTGCTTGCTTTTGTCGTAAAACAAGGAAACACATATTATATATTGATTGTGTTTGCCAACTGCTTTTGTATACAATGAACCTACAACATCAAATTGCAATAGGAGGGTGTAAAGAATGGCAATGAAAGATCTTTTAAACAATATGTATTCTTTAGGTGTAGGCGCCGCTGCTGCGAGCAAAGAACAAATTGAAAAAACAGTCAATGACTTAGTCCAACGCGGTGAAGTCAAACGGTCTGAATCGAACCAACTTATCGATGATTTGCTGGCAAAGGGGCAAAAGGCGCAGGAGAATATGGAAAATATGATCCAAGAGCGGACAAAACAATTCTTATCGTCTATGGATGTGCCGACAAAGGAAGAGGTCGACGCCCTTAAAGCGCGTGTCGCTGCCCTCGAAAAAGCCCTTAGCGAGAAGGACGTAGAAAAGTAACAGAACGAACCAGGACTGGAAAGGACGAAACCTATGTTAAAAACGCGCATTCGCTACCTTTCTAGGTACCAAGATATTATTACAGCCCTTTATCACTATGGTTTTGGCCAAATTGTCCGTGATTTAGGGCTGCTAGATCGCACAAAAAAACGAACCAAAAAGAAACGTGCCAAAGACTCTTCGCTTTCAGTCGCCAAGCGGATTCGCTTGCTTTTAGAAGAGCTTGGCCCTACCTTCATTAAACTTGGACAACTTGCGAGTACACGGGGCGACCTGTTTCCTGCTTATGTGCTATCCGAACTGGAGAAACTTCAAGACAATGTGCCAAGCTTTGCCTATCAAGAGGTGAAAGACATCATTGAAGTAGAACTGGAAGCACCGCTTGAGAAGTTATTCCGTTCCTTTGAACCAGTCCCATTGGCAGCGGCCTCGATTGGACAAGTCCATCGGGCTGAACTGCCTACTGGCGAAAAAGTCGTAGTGAAAGTGCGGCGCCCAGGAATCGAGCGCACAATTGAAACGGACCTTGCCATTTTGCATGACTTGTTAGAGTTGGCCGAAGAGCGAATCGGTTGGGTCAAGCGCTTCCGTCTCGTCGATTTGTTTCACGAGTTTGCTGAAGCGCTAAAAGAGGAAATCAATTATAAAAATGAGGCGCAAAACGCAGAACGGATTAGGCGGCAAAACTCGGAAACACATCATCTTTTTACACCGGTTGTCTACTCGTCTCATTCAACGATGAAAGTGTTGACGATGACCTATGTGGATGGCACGAAAATTACCGATGCTACATATGAGAAAGGCTTCGACCAAGAAATCGTGGCTGAACGGTTTGCCACAGGCATGTTTGAGCAGATTTTTGTGCATGGCTTTTTCCATGGCGATCCACACCCAGGCAATGTGTTTGTCACTAAAGAGAACGAGATCATTTTGATTGATTTTGGAATGGTAGGCCGCTTGACAAACGATATGCGCCAAAATTTGGCTTTACTTGTCCTTGGTTTAAAAGGACGCAACACCGACCGCGTCATGGAAGCCCTTTTCCGCATGGATATTGTTCACGACCAAGTGGACCGTGACCGCCTCTGGGATGACCTCGACCATTTACGGTTAAAATATTACGACATCCCAATGGCTGACATTTCTCTCGCCGAAGCTGTACAAGACTTGTTCAACGTCGCCAATAAACATGATTGCGTTGTGCCTGTCGATTTGACAATGCTCGGAAAAGCACTATTATCAGTAGAAGCGATTGTCTCGTCACTTGCCCCTACATTGCGCATTATTGATATTGTTGAACCGTTTGGGCGTGTCTTAATTAAGGAACGCTATGATCCACGCAACTTTGCCAAAAAAGTCCAAGCTGAATTTCAAGAAGGCATGGAAACATTGCGGCATTTTCCACGAGATATGCGCAAAACGTTAAAAGATATCCGTGCCGGAAAATTGAAAGTCAATATCTCGATTCGCGAAATCCACCATCTGATCCAAAAAGTGGACCGAATTAGCAATAAGCTTGCTTTTTCAATCGTGCTCCTTTCATTTAGCATCATTATGGCTGGAGTCATTATTGGCGGCTCCTTAACAGCTGAGCCAACCATCCTATTGCAAATTCCCGCCATCGAAATAGGGCTTGTGATTACCTCACTAATGTTTTTTTGGATTATCTGGGCAATTTTTAGGTCGGGGCGTTTTTAGATCGTAAGAGAAAGTTGCAGTGATACCAATGATGATTGAATTAGCAATACCAACGTATTTATTTGTCGCCCTCATGATCGTGAATATCTTGCTTGCCGCCATTTTAATTTTTATTGAACGTAAAGATGCACAAGCGACTTGGGCATGGCTGCTTATTCTGTTTTTTATTCCACTAGGCGGCTTTATTATTTACATTTTCCTAGGACAAACATTAACGCGGAGGAAAATGTTTGAATGGGAAGGAATTAATAAAGTAGGTCTCGAGCATTTCATTGAAGAACAAAAGCGTGATCTTTTAGATACCTCGTTCCGCTTTAATAGCCCTACTGTTGATAAAAACCGTGAATTGATCTATATGCATTTAATGAGCAACGATGCGCTGCTGACAATAGAGAACCGTGTCGATATTTTCAGTGACGGCAAAGAAAAATTTGCGCAACTGTTAAAGGATATCGAACAGGCCAAGACGTTCATCCACATCCAGTATTATATTTTTCGTTATGATGAGATCGGAAAAACGATCGTGGACGCGCTGACAGAAAAAGCGCGACAAGGCGTGAAAGTCCGCTTGCTCTATGATGACCTCGGTTCCCGGTCTTTGCGCAAAAAGTATTTAAAAGCGTTTCGTGAAGCAGGCGGAGAAATTGGTATCTTCTTCCCATCTAGGTTTACGATTGTCAACTTGCGTTTGAATTTCCGCAACCACCGTAAGCTCGTTAACATAGATGGCAAGTGTGGTTATGTCGGTGGCTTTAACGTTGGAGATGAGTATTTAGGAAAAAGCAAAAAATTTGGTTACTGGCGCGATACCCATTTGCGCATCGTCGGGCCTGCTGTCCAAGCGATCCAAACGCGCTTTATCCTCGATTGGAACCAAGCTTCCAAACAATACCATATTTCCTACCATGATCGTTATTTTCCAGAAGTGCCGCCTGCTGGCGATACGCCTGTACAAATTGTCTCAAGCGGACCGGACTCGGAATTTGAACAAATCAAAAATGGCTATTTAAAAATGATCATGGATGCACGAAAGTCGATTTTAATCCAGACGCCTTACTTTATTCCAGACCAAACGTTGCTTGATGCCCTTCGTGTCGCTGCACAAACGGGCATAGAAGTAAAACTGATGATTCCAAACAAACCGGACCATATGTTTGTTTACTGGGCGACTACTTCCCACATTGGTGAAATGCTAAGAGCTGGCGCAACGGTCTATCAGTATGAAAATGGCTTTATTCATAATAAAGTGTTGATCGTCGATGAAACGGTTTGTTCTGTCGGTACCGCTAACATTGACCAACGGAGCTTTAAACTCAATTTTGAAGTAAATGCCTTTATCTATGACAGTCAAATCGCTGGCCAGCTAATAGCTGACTTTGAGAATGACGTAAAACAATCAACTCAAATTACGCTAGAAATGTATGAAAACCGGCCAACAAGCGTCCGCTTTAAAGAGTCAATATCGCGATTGTTGTCGCCCATTTTGTAAACGAGAAACAAATCTAGGTCCCTCCTAGGTTTGTTTTTTTAATAGGGCACCCATTTTAACAGCGAGGCCTGGCGATAACGATTTTCGGCTTCTCTCCAGTTCACAACATTCCACCATGCCTCAATATATGCTTTACGATCATTTTGGTACTTTAAATAGTAGGCGTGTTCCCATACATCTAACACCAACAGCGGCACTTGGTCTTGTTGGGAAAGGTTTTGATGTTTTTCAGCCTGAAGAATTTCTAACCGATGGGACCTAGGCGCATAAATGAGCATCGCCCAGCCTCCGCCTTCAACTTTTTCAGCAGCATTGGAAAAATGGGCTTTCATTTTTTGAAAGGAGCCAAAGTCTTCTGTTATTCTCGCTTTTAGCGCCCCTTGGGGCTCTCCACCCCCATTTGGCGACATAACATGCCAAAAAAGCGTGTGCAAATAATGCCCCGCTCCATTAAACGCTGCTTCCCTCTCCCAATGCTTAATCAAATCATAATTTCCAGTACGTCTTGCCTTTTCCATTTCTTTCTCTGCTTTATTTAAATCATTGACATATGTCTGGTGATGCTTTAAATGATGAATGCGCATCGTCTTTTCATCAATGTACGGCTCCAACGCATTATAAGAATAAGGCATTGGTGGCAGCCTATGACCGCCAATGGGAACACTGTTATTTTTACCTTTCCCTCTTAAATTAGCCATTATTAGCCATGAGTCATATGCGTCTTGAGCATGTTCGTTTGCTTGGGCAGGATCGTGATCAAGCGCATATTCCAATTGGCTTAACGACGTTGTAAATGGCTGTGTATGCTCTTCTCCTATGGACCTGACAAACTCGCTTTCCTGCTCTTTCCAAAGCCTGGCAAGCTCATCTTTCCATTTTCTTAATGCTTGCTCATGCGAATCCACATTATTCCCTCCTTTTTCCTTTTCCCCCTACGTATATGCAACCGTTCTTGGCCAATTGCGAAAAAAGTATAAATTTGCAGGGAAACGCTTTCTTCATCTCGAAACTACGTATAAACCATATAAAAGGAGGAATTTTCATGGCTTATCAACCATCTAGTACGGAAGACGCACTTTCCATGGCTTATCAACAACCTAATACGGAAGGCGCACTTGTGCATTTTAAGGAGCGCTACGGCAATTTCATTGGAGGCGAATGGGTTGCTCCTGTTAAGGGGCGCTATTTTGAAAACCTCAGCCCTGTGACGGGAAAGCCTTTTTGTGAAGTAGCCCGTTCCAGTGCGGAAGACGTTGAACTAGCCCTTGATGCTGCCCACAAAGCGAAGGCTAGCTGGGGAAAAATGCCTGCTGCAGAACGGGCCAATTTGTTAAATAAAGTCGCTGATCGGATCGAAGAAAACCTGGAAATGCTTGCGGTAGCCGAAACGTGGGATAACGGAAAGCCGATTCGGGAAACATTAAACGCCGATATTCCTCTCGCCGTCGACCATTTTCGCTATTTTGCTGGCGTGATACGTGCCCAGGAGGGGACGCTTAGCCAAATTGATGAAAATACGGTTGCTTATCATTTCCAAGAGCCACTTGGCGTTGTTGGTCAAATTATTCCTTGGAACTTTCCGATTTTAATGGCCGTTTGGAAGCTTGCACCTGCACTCGCGGCTGGTAATTGCGTCGTCCTTAAGCCGGCCGAGCAAACGCCTGCCTCGATCTTCGTTCTGCTGGAGCTCATTTCTGACCTGCTGCCTCCAGGAGTCGTTAATGTGGTAAGCGGCTTTGGCCTCGAAGCAGGAAAACCACTTGCTTCTTCGTCAAGAATCGCAAAAATCGCCTTCACGGGGGAAACGACAACGGGCCGGTTAATTATGGAGTACGCATCTGCAAACTTGATTCCTGTCACACTTGAATTAGGTGGAAAATCACCGAATATCTTTTTCAGAGATGTCATGGAGAGAGAAGATGACTTTTTGGATAAAGCGATTGAAGGGTTTGTCTTGTTTGCGTTAAACCAAGGTGAAGTGTGCACATGCCCATCTCGAGCGCTAATTGACGAAACGATTTATGATGCGTTTATCGAAAAGGCGCTTGAACGTGTGGCAGCTATCAAGCAAGGCAATCCACTTGACCCGGAAACGATGATGGGCGCGCAAGCATCTGAAGAACAGTTGGAAAAAATCCTCTCCTATCTAGCCATTGGCAAAGAAGAAGGAGCAGAAGTTCTTGCAGGCGGCAATCAAAGGCAGTTAAGCGGAGATTACAGCGGTGGCTATTATGTTGAGCCTACCGTTTTCAAAGGGACAAACAATATGCGCATATTCCAGGAGGAGATCTTTGGCCCTGTTGTTTCCGTTGCGACATTTAAAGATGCAGACGAAGCACTCCGAATTGCCAACGATTCCCTTTACGGCCTTGGTGCAGGCGTATGGACACGCAACATCAACACCGCTTACCGCTTTGGACGTCAGATCGAAGCCGGCCGGGTCTGGGTTAATTGTTATCATGCTTATCCAGCACATGCCGCTTTTGGCGGTTATAAAAAATCAGGTGTAGGCCGTGAAACGCATTTAATGATGCTTAACCATTACCAGCAAACGAAAAACATGCTTGTCAGCTATAGTGACAACTCGCAAGGATTTTTTTAATGAATGTGAGCGACGTTTGTGGCTGTTAAAACCAATACGAAAACAGCCCCAGCCAGAGGCTACTGCTTCTGGCTGAGGCTATAGGCAAACGATCGCATAACGTTGTTGTTTGCACAGGGCTATGTTTCTATCAGACTTTGTACTGTGGTTAACGTTTCTTTAACAAGCAGATTAAACAGGCCACATTTCCCGAGGGTTCAGCTCATACTTCCCGTTTTCACGGAACATAAAATGGCACATGACCCATTCGCGGCGGACGGTGGCATAATCATCATAAAACTGTTGAATATGACTGTTAATGTCCTCTTCTGTATAACTTTTTCCAGTTTGCAGTCCCTTTGTCATGTATTCAAGCATAATCAGTTTCTTTTTCCGCTGAGCAGGCAGCGTTTTCAGCCTGCCATTTGCCTGCAAAAAATTTCCGATGACTTTTTGTTTGACTTCCTCATCTACTTCGATTGCTCCAAACATTTCTTCGCTACCAAGCAACACAATCGCTTGCGCCATTTGCATTAATTTCTTTTCATGCAAATAAAAATAGATCGTGTTTTTATCACGCCTTTGGTAAATTAAATCAATTTCACGCAGCTTGGCAATGTGATGAGAAATGGTCGGCGGTTTCAAGCCAAGTTTTTCTGCAATCGCCTGCCCGTGAAGAGGGCCATCTTTTAACAAAGCAATGATGCGCAAGCGAGTTTTGTCTCCTAGCGTTTTGTGAAAATTGACAAGCCGGTTTAATTGCATCGCGCAAACCCCTTCATTGCTGTTTTACAAGTCAGCGTTCAACTTTTCAAAGAACAAATCCGTTTCATCCTGTTCTTCTTCATTTAAATCAAGCTCTTTTAAATCAGGCAAGTCAGCTAACGACTCTAAGCCAAAATGGTCTAAAAAATATGGTGTCGTGCCATAGAGGATCGCCCGGCCTGTACCCGACGCCCGACCGCACTCTTCAATTAACAGTTTTGATACAAGCGATTGCAGCGCTTTCTCCGATTTGACTCCCCGTACTTCGTCAATTTCAGCCCGTGTAATGGGTTGTTTGTAAGCAACAATCGCCAGCGTTTCAAGAGCCGCACGAGAAAGACCGCCGTGGATCGGCGATGAAGCCAGCTTTTTATACATATCGGCATGTTCTACTTTTGTTGTCAGCCGATACCGGTTGGCAAGACGTGCTAACCGGATGCCGCGCTCCTCTTTAGCCATTTGTTCCGAAAGCACTTCTAACAATTGAATCACTTCGTCTTCACTAATTCCAACCAGTTCGGCCATTTCTGTTGGCGAAATGCCATCATCACCTGTGACAAACAGCAAACCTTCAATCTTTGCGAGCTTACTTGCTTGCATGCTCATCCCCATCCCATAAGTAAATCATAATTTCAGCAAAGCTCTCCTCTTGCACACAATGGATCGCCCGTGTTTTAATAAGCTCAAGCATGGCCAAAAACGTGACGATCAGCTGCGATACATTGCCAATCTCGTACAGCGTATGGAACGGTGCCTTGCCTGAATGAGCCGATAGCTCGTCCAACAGTTCGTTCATACGAAGTTCAATCGACTGTTCTTCACTCTGGACCGTTTTCGTTTTTGGTGCATTCCATGCATTGCGCTGGAGAAGCTTTTGAAACGCGCCAAGCATGTCGGCAAGTGTGACGCCTTCGATTTGGAGCTTGCGTTCTTCTTCTTCGCTTAAAAAAGCGTCCAAATCGTTTGGAGGTCTCGTATGGACTAAGCTGCGCTGTGCTTCTTTTTCTTTTAATTGTTCGGCCGCTTCTTTAAAAGCTCGATATTCCAAAAGCTGCTCAACGAGTTCATCCCGAGGGTCTTCTGCTTCCATCCCCTCGTCTTCGTCAAACAATTCCTCGGGCTTTGGCAAAAGCATTTGACTTTTAATTTGCAAAAGCGTGGCCGCCATGACTAAGTATTCGCTCGCTAAGTCAAGCTCAAGTTCTTGCATTGTATGGATATAGTGTAAATATTGGTCTGTAATTTTTGCTACAGGAATATCATAAATGTCCACTTCCGCCTGCGCGATCAAATGGAGCAACAAATCGAGGGGCCCTTCAAAAGAATCTGTTTTTACGTTATAAGTTGTTGTGTTCACTCAATCACCACATTAGATTTGGACATCTTAAACGAAAGCAACGGTCCTCTGCTTTCGTGGCCAATTCGTTTCTAGCCACAAAAAGTCGACTCACGCTAGAAGTATACCATAAACCACTTTTTTGCAACAGCAAAGGGGAACGAAACGATGTACAAACAGCGCTATCTTGATTTCCTCTATTATTTTCATGCGGAACGGGATTACTTTGAATGCCACGAAGTGTTAGAGGCAGAATGGAAATCCGTTCCGAAAGACAAGCGCGCTTCTTGTTGGGTCACGCTCATCCAACTAGCGGTCGCCCTTTATCATGAGCGAAGAGGCAACATAAAAGGAGCAGCGATTTTGTATCGCCGCTTGCTCAAACGCGTTCCTGTAGAGGCAAACGACCTTTACGAACTAGGCCTAAATGCAAGGACGCTAAAACAAGATATGAAAACACGGCTCGCCCATTTAGGCTCTAACTGTTTTGAGGACTACAACCTTCCGATATGGGACACAGCCTTGCTTGCAGCATGTCAACGCCACGCTGGAAAATCGTGGTGTGCTCCAAGCAATCTCGCAGATCCCCAGCTCATTGATAAGCACCTTCTGCGCAATCGAAATGACCAATAAGAGGATTGAACAGCCCCAAAAAAAAACGGCCCTAAAAGGGGCCGCTTGAGGTTGTCGACAAAGTCGATAACCGCACTCAGACTGTAGACAAAGTCGATAACCGCACTCAGACTGATAGAAAACGCTTGCCGTTATTACGCCTCGAACTGCTTCGCTAGATTCGCCATTTCAATCGCTGCGCTTGCTGCTTCCCACCCTTTGTTTCCTGCTTTTGTGCCTGCTCGTTCCACTGCTTGTTCGATTGTATCCGTTGTTAAGACACCAAAAATGACGGGAATCCCAGTGGTCAATGCCAACGAAGAGACCCCTTTCGCCACTTCATTACAAACGTAGTCAAAATGAGGCGTCGAACCCCGTATAACGGTCCCTAAAGTGATCACCGCGTCATATCGGCCGCTTTCAGCCATTTTTTTTGCTGCAAACGGGATTTCGAACGCTCCTGGGACCCAAGCAACATCGATATCGCCTTCATCTGCTCCATGGCGGATTAACCCATCTTGCGCGCCGCCGAGAAGTTTACTTGTAATAAATTCGTTAAAACGACCAACAACCATTCCGATCTTCAATCCGGATGCCACCAAATGGCCTTCATAATTTTTCCCCATTTGAATTCCTCCTATAAATTGAGCATATGCCCAAGCTTTTCTCTTTTCGTATGCAAGTAATGTTCATTTTCGGCTACTGCTTCCATTTGCAAGGGCACACGCTCAACAATGTTTAAGTCATAGCCTTCTAGCCCTGCGATTTTTCGAGGGTTATTCGTCAAAAGCCGCATGTCACGGATGCCTAAATCGCGAAGGATTTGCGCCCCAATCCCGTATTCGCGCAAATCCGCTGGAAATCCAAGGCGCTCATTCGCTTCCACCGTATCGTAGCCTTCCTCTTGCAACTTATAAGCGCGAAATTTATTGATTAGCCCAATCCCGCGGCCTTCCTGTTTCATATAGAGCAACACGCCTCGTCCTTCTGCTTCAATTTGCTTTAGCGCCGCGTGCAACTGCGGACCACAATCGCATCGTTTTGAGCCAAACACATCGCCAGTCAAACATTCGGAGTGAACACGAACTAGAACAGGTTCACCGTTTCCGACGTCCCCTTTAACAAGGGCGACACTTTCTTTGCCGTCTATGGAATTTGTATAGCCAACCGCTTTAAAATCGCCATACTCAGTCGGCAACGAAATAGCCACTTCTCTTGTGACAACTTTCTCCGTCTTACGGCGGTAAGCGATCAAGTCTTTAATCGTCACCATCGGCAAGTTGTGCTGATCGGCAATGATACGCAACTCAGGCACTCTAGCCATCGAACCGTCTTCGTTCATCACTTCGCAAATAACGCCTGCCGGTTTCGCTCCACAAAGTTTCGCAAAGTCAACAGCGGCTTCCGTATGACCAGCCCGACGTAGCACACCGCCGTTTTTGGCAACAAGCGGGAAAACATGCCCTGGCCGTTTAAAATCGCTTGGCTGCGCATTGCCATCTGCTAAAGCGCGGACCGTTTCTGCCCGCTCAAAAGCGGAGATGCCAGTTGTCGTACGTGAATGGTCGACGCTCACAGTAAATGCTGTTCCATGTGGATCTGTGCTGTGAGACACCATCTGCCCAAGCTGCAGGCGTTCAGCCTGCTCTTCTGTCAAAGGGACACAAATAAGACCGCGTCCGTGTGTTGCCATAAAATTGATTGTTTCAGGGGACGCCGTTTCAGCAAGAGCCAAAAAATCCCCTTCATTCTCCCGGTCTTCATCATCTACAACGAGGATTATTCCCCCTGCTTTTAATTGTGCGATCGCTTCATCAATCGATTCAAACACGTTGTTCTCCCCTTTACATATAGCTATTTTCTTTAAGAAGCTGCGACAAAGGCGTACGAACGGCACTTTCTTTCGGGGCAAGCAGTTTCTCAACGTATTTGCCGATAATGTCGCATTCCAAATTGACATGGTCACCAGGTTTCTTTGTGCCCATAATGGTCATTTCAAGTGTGTGCGGAATAATCGAAATCGTAAAGCTTGTATCAGTGACGGCAAACACAGTCAAACTCGTTCCATCAACAGCGATCGACCCTTTTTGAACAATATAGCGAACAAGTTCTCGGTCTGCTTCCACTTCGAATAGCACAGCATTCTCAACTGGTTGTCTTTTTTGAATGATGCCGATGCCATCTACATGGCCGGAAATGATATGCCCGCCAAAGCGGCTGCCGACAGCCATCGCCCGTTCCAAATTAACAAACTGGCCAGGAACAAGCTGTTTGATCGTTGTCGCTTCGTATGTCTCTGGCATGACGTCTGCTTGAAATTGGCTTTCAGATATCGCCGTAACCGTTAAACAAACGCCGTTCACAGCGATGCTATCGCCAATTGCCGCATCTGCCAAAACGGTTTTGCAGTTAACGGCCAACGTCATGGCTTTGCCTTTTTTTGAGACAAAAGCAATTTTGCCCATTTCCTCAATGATACCTGTAAACATAGTCATGCCCCCTTTTAAATAGAAAAAACCCTGAAGAACATGTCTTCAGGGTACAGGAAATAAACGTATGGCTTCATACGTTTTTGCGCACAACAAATAAAGCAAACATAACCGTTTTTTAAAAGTTTGCGCTCGAACTTCTCCCATCCAGACTATTACTGTCGGCTCTGGATTTGCACCAGATCCACCGCACACGCAAGTAATGCTTATGCGGGTCACGGACTAAAAGGCAATTGCCTTATCACCGCCGGTCGGGATTTGCACCCTGCCCCGAAGTTGAGTATTATTCACTTGTGATTGGTTCACTAAGTAAACCAAGATTATCATTGTAAAATAAAAAAAGCAAGGACTTTGCTCCCTAGCTTAAGGACACGGTTTTATAACGTCCATTCTATTCCCTTTTAGCGCCGGAAATAACGAACAAGCTGCTGATCAATTTATCCTATCTTCATTCATTGGAGCTCCTATTGAATAAAAATATAAAAACGCAAAAAAGCAAAGCACTTGGTCATCATCGCCATTCTACGTGCTTTGCCTGCTTATAAGCTTCTCTATTCTATCTTCTTGTTCCGTTAGAAGAGACAAAAAGCTAGACTCTATGGAATTTTTTGCTAACAAGACAACGAAAGCCCTTCCTCTCGATCGTCCTTGCGGCTCCGAGGCCGCGCCAGTTTGAATTGCATGTACAAAAAGTCTTTTCCCTGCGCCTGAAAGGAGGCGGTGTAAGTGATAATAGACGGGAGGCATCAACTCCCGCAGGCAGAAAAAAGTAGCCTAGCCTTATATAAATAATCATTATAACGAAAAAGATGGCGCAATGCAAGTTGAAATGTTTTGCATTTCCGCTAAAAATGCGTCAAAATAGAAAAAGAAGCGATTACTTTTTAATGATGGGGTGAAGCAATGTCGACCAATATGCGATTTGAAAAATTAGATACTGGGGTAGGAGTCATCACACTTGCCCGTGAAAAAGCGTTGAATTCACTGTCTTATGACATGGTGAGTGGCATGTTGGCACAATTGCAACAGTGGAAACAGGATGATGAGGTTGCACTCGTTCTTCTTGAAGGAGCCGGGAGCAAAGCTTTTTGTGCTGGCGGAGACATTAAAGCGCTTTATAACGCCCGGGACAGCAAAAATGGAATCGAGAAAGCAAAACATTTTTTTGCCCATGAGTACGAACTTGACCTGCTCGTTGCCACCTACCCCAAACCGATCGTCGCCCTTCTTGACGGCATTGTGATGGGAGGAGGCGTCGGCCTTAGTTACGGCGCGAGTCACCGCATTGTCACCGAGACAACTAAGTGGTCTATGCCTGAAATGAACATTAGCTTCTTTCCCGATGTAGGGGCCTGTTATTTTCTGAGCCTTGCTCCTGGGTATACAGGGAGGTATGCAGCACTGACTGCTGCAATGCTAACTGGAGAAGATGCGATTTTTCTAGGGTGCGCCGACTATTATACGAAAAGAGAAACGATTGAACCTCTTCGCAGTCAATTGCTTAGCACCGACTGGATAAATAGCGAACAAGATCTGGGTCAAGCACTGCACCTTTTTTTGCAGTCATTCATTGCAGAACCGCCAAAAAGCGAATTGGCTATGCTGCAAGCGAAAATCGATCAACATTTTTCCCACAAAACGGTCGAAGCCATTATCGCTTCACTTGAAGAAGCGAAAGCGGATGAATTTGCCCAAGATTGCGCCAACATATTGCGCAGCAAATCGCCTTTATCACTAAAGGTGACACTCGCCCATTTAAAACAATCGAAGACATCTACGCTTGAAGAAACGTATGAAACCGATAAACGCCTCGCTTTGCGCTTTTTACGTTGCGATGATTTTTATGAAGGCGTACGGTCTGTATTAATCGATAAAACGCGTATGCCCAATTATCAGTATAAAACAATCGAAGAGGTACCTGACGAATTAGCGCTTTCCTTTTTCCGTGAACTGTGAGTTCGCTGCTTTTTTAGGTAAAGTCGCTCCCATCACTCAGACTGATAGAAAACGCTTCTCAGATGAAAGTACAGATGAGCAAAGATGTTAGCTTTGCACTGACTGTTTCAATCCATTTGAGAAGCAAATGACAATTTGCCTACAGTCTGAGCCACCTGCTATATGCGGGTGGCTCTAAAAGTAGTTATGCAAATTCCATTTCTAAATGCTTTTTTAAGCGATAACCAGGTTCCCTTAACTAATTAAACCAGCGTTCAGTAACGACTTTTTTCCTTGTGTAAAATTGGATGCCGTCACGTCCATTTGTGCCAAGGTCGCCAAAAAACGATGCTTTATTGCCAGCAAATGAAAAGAACGCCATTGGAGCGGGCACATTCACATTGATGCCAACCATCCCGGCATCAATCGCATTTCGAAAGTGTTGCGCTGCCTTGCCGCTAGATGTGTAAATAACCGCCCCGTTAGCAAAGCGAGATCGGTTCGTTAAAGCAATTGCCTCTTCTAAATCTCGAACACGGACTATGCTGAGCACTGGTGCAAACAACTCTTCTTGCCAGATTGTCATATCGGGTGTCACGTGGTCGAATAAGGTTGCGCCAAGGTAATAGCCGGCTTCCTCGCTCGTTGCGTTGCGGCCATCAACCAACAGCTCTGCTCCTTGTTCTACTCCTTGTTCAATGTATTTAACAACTTTGTCTTTATGGCTTTGGCGAATGAGCGGGCCGACAAAATGTTCATCGTTTTTGCCGTTGCCGACTGTCAATTTCTTCGTCTCTGCCGTTAGTTTTTCGATAAACGCATCCGCTACTTCCTCAACGACGGCGACGACGGAACAAGCCATGCACCGTTCGCCACTCGATGCAAACGCTGCACCAATGACCCCTTGGATCGTCTTATCCAGTTCACAATCGGCTAAAACAACAGCGTGGTTTTTTGCGCCTGCAAGGGCCTGAACTCGCTTGCCATTTGCTGTACCTGTTTCATATACATAGCGAGCAACAGGCTCAGAGCCGACAAACGAAATCGCTTCAACGTCCGAGTGGTTTAACAAGCCATTAACCACTGCTTTGCCGCCATTCACTAAATTCAATACACCGCTTGGCAAACCGACTTCATGCATAAGTGTGACAAGCCGTTCAGCTAAAAGCGGCGTCCGTTCAGAGGTTTTAAGAACAAATGTATTCCCTGCTGCAATCGCAAGTGGAAACATCCATAACGGTACCATCATTGGAAAGTTAAACGGCGTAATGCCAGCAACAACACCTAAAGGATAGCGCCAAATCGAACCGTCAATCCCGCTAGCAATATCGGGAAGAGCGTCGCCCATCATCATTGTCGGTGTCGACGTAGCCAGCTCGACACACTCAATGCCACGCTGGACTTCCCCTCTAGCATCTTTGATCGTCTTGCCGTTTTCAAGCGTTATCAACTGCGCCAATTGCTCCCTATTTTCCTTTAGCCGCTCCAAATACGCAAACATGTACCGAGTACGCTCGGGAACAGGAACCGTTTTCCATGTTTCATAGGCCCGTTTTGCGCTCGCCACCGCCTGCTCAACATCGCGTTCGCCTGAAAGGGGCACGTAAGCAATGGTTTCCCCTGTTGCTGGGTTTGGCACGACTTCCGTTTCAGCCGTAGTTGCTTCCACCCAAGCACCGTCAATCCAGTTTTTCACCGTTTTCACTTTCGTTGTGGTCATCGTTTAGCCACTCCTTCCGCTTTAAAGGAAATCGTCTGTTCCCCAATCCGTTCAAACAGCACGGCCATGTCCTTCTCTCCAAGCCCTGCTTGCTCAGCGTCTGCATACAGTTCAACTAAAGCTTCACTAATCGGCAATTTAATGCCGCGCTCTTTCGCAAGATCCATCGCAAAACGCAAATCTTTATTAAGCAGCTTTAAGGCAAATCCAGGTTCATAATTGCCTGTTGCCATAAACGATTTATAATTTCGCTCATAAATGCGGCTTTGGCCATAACTAACATTTAGGACGTTAAACAGAAAATCCAAATTTAAGCCGCTCTTTTCGGCAAGCGCCAATGCTTCTGCAACACCGGCTGTGTAAAAGCCAATCAGCAAATTATTGATCAACTTTGCATTGGTGCCGCTGTCATAGCTTTCACTAATATGAAAGACATTGCTTCCTAGTTTCATCAGGTGATCAGATACTGTCTCAAGCAGTTTTTTTGGACCGCCAACCATGAACGTCAAGGTTCGGTTTTCCGCTCCAACGACGCCGCCACTAACTGGAGCGGCCAAAAACGATAATCCTTTTTCTTCTGCCGCTTGCCCAATCCGCACTTCAAGCTCTGGAGCGACAGTGCTTGTGTCGACAAAGAGAATGCTCGAAGGGGCAGAAGCGAATACGCCCTCTTCTCCTAAATACACATTTTCGACCGCTTCAGAAGAAGGGAGGCTTGTAAAGATGAGCTCACTTGCCAGCACGATGTCTGTCAAATCATGGGCCCGCTTTCCCCCTGCCTGTTCAAACGCTAAAAGAGAAGCTTCATTGATGTCATAACCAACTACTTCATATCCAGACTCAAGCAAATTTTTCGACATTGGCATGCCCATATTGCCTAAACCGATGAACCCGACTTTCACGACATCTCCCCCTCTGGTGATTTTGTCGACTTTAGCGATAACCTCAAGAGCCTGTCAAGCAGGCTCTCAGACTACACACAAACGCTCGCATATGTCGTCGTTTTCATATATTTAAAAACCGTTTCTCATGACACGCATTTTACTCGCATCTTCCCTTACTACATTCATCTGAAAAGCGTTTTCTCGGTTTTACTGGTCGCTTGTTAATACCGTTTTTGCGACAGACGCATCCAACGCTTCGAATTCTTCGTACGAAATGGCTTTGTATAATTCGCTGCGCTTTTGCATGTCAGCCAAACTCGCTTTTTGTGTGCCATTCTCCATAATATCAGTAAACACGCGTTCATATGCTTTGGCAGCTACACGGAGCGATGTGACTGGATAAATGACCATCGCAAAACCCATCTGTTCAAATTCCTCTGCTTTGTAATAAGGCGTTTTGCCAAACTCAGTCATATTAGCAAGCAAAGGCGCTTCGACTGCTTCGGCAAAGGCACGGAACTCTCCTTCGCCTTGCAACGCTTCTGGGAAAATACCATCGGCGCCGGCATCGAGATAAAGCTTGGCGCGGTCAATTGCTGACTGAAGCCCTTCCACGCCCCTTGCATCGGTGCGGGCAATGATGACAAGCGACGGAGCTGCTTGTTTCAAAGCAGCAATTTTTTGCGCCATCTCTTCTGCCTGAATCAGTTTTTTTCCGTTCAAATGGCCACATTTTTTCGGCAAATCTTGGTCTTCCATCTGTACAGCCGCAACGCCAGCCTCAACCATTTCTACCCCTGTTCGTGCAACGTTCATCACGCCGCCAAATCCAGTATCGATATCGACTAAAAGCGGCAGGTTTGTAGCCCGGACAATTTCCCGTGCTCGGGCGGCGACTTCGTTTGAGTGAACAATCCCAAGATCAGGCAAACCTAAGCTCGCCGTATAGGCAGCTCCTGACAAATAAAGGCTTGTAAAGCCCGTTTGTTTTGCGATTAAACCAGCCATCGCATCATGTGCCCCTGGAATTTGCAAAATTCCTTTTTCTGTCATCTGTTTGTAAAAAGACGTTGCCAGTTCATGTTGTGAGCGTGGTTCGTCTACAATCCAAGGCATTGCAATCCCTCCTTTCCTTCTATAAGGCAAACAAGTCTGTAAAAGCCGGCACTGACATGTTGCCTAAGTCTTTGTTTGTACATGCCTCAAGGATTGCTTTTTCTTGCTTTTGCGGGTAATGACTAGCGATATTTGCTGCGAATTTTGCCTGGATAGCAGGAACGGCTTCTTCGCGGCGGAAACGATGGCCGAGTGGATATTCGATTGTTACTTGGTCCGTTTTTGTACCGTCCTTAAAAAAGACTTGCACAGCATTGGCAATGGACCGTTTTTCTGGATCTAAGTAGTCTATTGAAAACTGCTTGTTTTCCGTGACAACCATCAAATCGCGAAGTTGGTCCACGCGTGGATTTTGGGCCATCTCATCTTCATAGTCATCTGCTACAATTGCACCTTTTAACAGGCCAATTGCTGTAATATATTGCAAACAATGATCCCGATCAGCAGGATTGTAAAGCGGCCCTTTTTTGTCAATAATGCGGATCGCCGATTCATGGGTCTGGATGTCAATACGGTCGATCTCATCCAAACGGTCGCGGACCGACTCATGTAACGTTACTGCCGCTTCGGCTGCCGTTTGCGCATGGAATTCAGCTGGATAAGACACTTTAAATAACACGTTTTCCATGACATACGAATCGAGCTTACGGGCAAGCACGACTTCCTTCTTACCAAAAAGCACATCTTGGAAACCCCATCCTGGAGCAGACAGCGCTGTTTTATAGCCCATCTCGCCAGTTAAGGCTGTCATTGCCAAAAAGACGCCTCGGCTTGTTGCGTCCCCTGCCGCCCATGATTTCCGCGAGCCTGTGTTCGGAGCGTGGCGGTATGTGCGCAATGAGGAATTGTCAATCCACGCATGGGAGACGGCGTTTACGACTTCCTCTTTTGTACCACCAAGCATCCCGGCTACAACAGCCGTAGTCGCTACTTTTACGAGGAGCACATGGTCAAGGCCAACTCGGTTAAAGCTATTTTCCAGCGCAAGCACGCCTTGGATTTCATGGGCTTTCACCATCGCGATTAACACATCTTGGATTGTTAGAGGTGCTTTGCCTTCCGCTATGTTTTTTCTGCTTATATAGTCGGCTGTCGCTAAGATGCCGCCAAGGTTATCCGATGGGTGCCCCCACTCGGCCGCAAGCCACGTATCGTTGTAATCGAGCCACCGTATCATCGTGCCAATATTAAAAGCGCCTCGAACCGGGTCTAGGACATGCGGTGTGCCAGGAACTTTAACGCCATTTGGAACAATCGTCCCTGGCACAACCGGTCCGAGCATTTTGACGCATTCTGGATAGCGGAGGGCGAGAATGCCGCAGCCAATCGTATCAATAAGAACGTGTGCTGCCGTTTCCAGCGCCTCCTCGCTTGTAATGTCCTTTTTTAGCACATACTCGGCAATTTCCTCTAAGAGCAAGTCTGTTTTTCTTGTATCCGTTTTCAATTCCATGCAAAAAACCTCCGTTGTCCCTTCATTTCTGTACAGATGTATAACGCGGCCCCGTATACTTAACCCGCGGCCTAAATAGCTTATTGTTTCGATGTTGCTCGATTACATGGGCACTTAGCCCGGCTGTCCGGGACGAAAAGAAAATTGGGGTATACAAGCTGATTGGGATGCCTAACATCCAGTATACTGGGGCTGCATAATAGTCCAGATTCGGATAAAGTCCCTTCTCTTTTGCCATAAGAGCCTCTCCTGCCTCACACATTCGCAGGAGCCTGTCATCTCCAGCAGCTTGTGAAAGTTCAGCAAGCGCCTCTTTCATAATGAGAGCGCGTGGGTCGATTTTTTTCATATAAACTCGATGGCCAAATCCCATTATTTTCTCTTTTTTCTTTAACTTATTCGACAGAAGCGTTTCAAACTCTTCAGGCGAGTTTGCATCAAGGAGCATATACATAACTGCCTCATTGGCGCCGCCATGCAAATGCCCTTTTAAAGAAGCGACTGCCCCTGTGAGAGCGCCATACATATCTGAAAGTGTAGAGGCGATGACTCGCGCTGCAAAAGTGGAGTTAGGCATTTCATGCTCAGAATAAAGCAACAGCGATTGGTCGAATACACGCTCTTCTAATTCACTCGGCACATTCCCTGTGATCATGTATAAGAAATTGGCGCTATAGGAAAGGGAATCTTTTGGCGTTAAAACTTGTTTCTTCTCAAGGATGCGGTAGCTGTTAGCCACAATCGCTGGCAGCTTCGCCAGCAGTTCATAGGCCCGTTCACGGTTTGCCTCCTCGCCGCGGTCATCTAGCCGTGTATCAAAACCTCCTAGCACAGAAACGCCCGTCCGCAGTGCATCCATTGGGTGTGTCGATGCTGGCAACCGTTTTAAAACGTCCAAAATGGCTTCAGGCAAGTCATACGAACCGCTTAAACGCTCTGCTAATACTAGCCGTTCTTGTTCCGACGGCAATTCACCCTTTAACAATAAGTGGACAATATCCAAATAGCCATTTGTTTTTGATAATTGAATCAAGTCGTAACCGTGGATAATGATTTGTCCTTGTTCCGTGTCGAGAAAAGATAAATCGGTTTCTGCCGCAATCACTCCGTCCAAACCTGGATGATACGTTTGTTCAACTTGCATGCGATCCCTCCTTTTTCTTTTTCCGAGTAAAACGATAAGTCTAATTAAATAAAGCGCTTACATAATTCGACGAAACTCACCTCCAGCTGCCGTATACGACTTCGATGTGTTCATCCGTCTACTTAAATGTAACATACTCCAAATTCACTCGGCAATAATCATTTGTTTTTTCAGCGATTCTGGAGACAACCTCGCTTCTACCAACTGGTATTTTTGTCCACTATGCCAACGCCTCTTCCGTCCCCCCTTGACGTTAATGGCCTATTTTCTTTCAGGAAGCGGACAGCACTATATTAAAAAGGGCTTATAAATATCTCTTGCCCAATCGCCCTAGCACGGTCGATCTGTGCTGATTTTGCCAGCAGTTTTTTCATTTATACAACCAACACTTCTTGTTATTTGTATCCTTCATTCATGGCCTTACACACTTCATTTGTTGCTGCAAAACGCCTATTTTTGTAAACTAATGAAAAAAGCAATGATACCCATTGCTTAGAAAAGAGATGGTTGGATGCGACTAGAAGAGGACTTATTGATTGCAACGCTAAGCGATGAGGGGACCATTCGCGGTGCATCACGCAAGTTATATATCTCCCAGCCCGCTCTCAGCCAACGCCTTAAGCAAATCGAACAACGCTTTGGGGAGCCGCTGTTTATCCGCACCCACAAATCACTTATTCCAACACCAGTAGGGGAAGAAGTGATTGCCTTTGCCAAACGCCGTGTTCAGGAGGAAAAACAACTACAAGACCGCCTTAGCAAGTTGACAGGAACCATCCGTGGCACGCTTTCACTAGGAGTCTCATCCGTCATTGCCCAATACGTATTGCCAAAGCCATTGCGTGCCTACGTGAACGCTTACCCCGATGTCAAAATTGATTTGCATACGGGCCTTAGTTCTGCTATTTATCAAAACAGGCATCATACGCATCTTTCGATTATTCGCGGCGATGTCGACGATAAAGAAGGGCTCACGCTGCTATTTTCTGAACAGCTCTACTATGTCCGCCGCGTCGATACAGAGAAACCAACTGTGTTCATTTCTTTTCAAAGCGATGATGCCTTTCAATCGCTCATTGAAGAATGGCTGTTTGCTGAGGCGACCCGCTCGCCCTTACAAACGATCAACGTTGACCAAATTGAAACATGCAAGCAATTAATGGCAAACGGCATTGGCGCCGCCATTCTTCCAGAGGTTGCCGTCCGCGACTTAAACGGAAACGACTATATACGAATGCCATTGGACGTAAACGGCAAGGAACAGATGCGCAGCACTTGGTTGCATTGCCCAGAAAGCCATCGGTCCCTTCCACAAGTAAAAGCGTTTTTAACGTTTTTACAAGGGGCACTACCGCCATCTCCTCATAAAAACACATCCAATTAGATGCGGTGACTACACGGTTACAGATTCATTGAATAGGTTGTAAAGGATAAGATGGTCGCAAATACACTCCATAAAACATAAGGCAAAAGAAGGTAGCTTGCCACTTTGCTATATTTTTTGGCTACTATCATTAATACCAGTGCTGTGAGGGCTACAAACAAGGAGTCAATCGATGCGGCCAGCAAGTTCTTTTGTGTAAACTGAAAATAGCTGAATGCTTGATTAATCACATAATTAATCAAAAGCGCAAACCAGTAGCTTTTCGCACCTTTAAATCTAAAGACTGCATACACAATAGCAGCTGAAAGGGATATTAGGACAAACAGGATAGCCCAAATGACTCCGATCGTAGATCCACTTGGCGTCCATTCCGGCTTGTTCAGTGAATGGTACCATTCTTGATCAACTGGAAACAGGTAATCGGCGGCTGAAAAAAGCGCGTAAGTAATAATAAAAACCGCTATGGTGCCGGCAATTTTCTTCATGTTCTAACCTCCGCATTATGTATCATGCCCCTCAGCTTGTAAAACAATCCCCCGTGGTGTTAGCTAGGGTTACCAATGGTTTCGATCAATCACATGTTTATGAATCGTGTGGGCGTCTGTACTAATAGAACCGATGCGTCAAATGATTTATATTCTACGTTTGTTTATTTTTTTGTTGCATAGAAAAAGCCCTGTCATCACGACAGGGCTTCAGACTGTAGACAAACGCTCGCATACGTTGTCGTTTGCCTCACTCATAAGCTCATGAACCCACGTTCTATTCGCTTCTTCCCTCGCCTGCACTCCTCGTCTGACAAGCGTTTTCTATCAGTCTGAGGGCGGTTATCGACTTTGTCGACAACCTCAAGCCCTGTCATCACGACAGGGCTTACTGCTGTACACTTATTCTTCCCAAACTTTCACTTCTAACATCACATCGCCTTGTTTGATGCGGTACACACTGTCTAGTCCTTCAACGACTTGCCCGAACACCGTGTGGACACCATCAAGATGGGGTTGAGGCTCATGGACGATAAAGAATTGGCTGCCACCTGTGTCTCGACCGGCGTGTGCCATTGAAAGCGCCCCTGGAACATGTTTATGTGGGTTGCCTTCTGTCTCGCATTTTATCGTATAGCCTGGACCACCTGTGCCATTTCCATTTGGATCTCCCCCTTGGGCAACAAATCCAGGGATGACACGGTGGAACGTAAGACCATTATAAAACCCTTTATTGGCCAGTGTTTCGAAATTTTCTACGGTACCAGGCGCAGCGTCCTCATAAAATTCGATGACAATCTTTTCACCGTTTTCAAATTCAATGCTTCCTTTTTTCATCCAAAAAACCTCACTCTCAACTATGAAGTAGCGGCAAGCGCTTGTTCCATTGTACACAAATCTTCAGTAATTCTCAAACGTCACTTGTTTCTTTTACATTCGCTTGATAAGCAAGATCGAGCTTGGTTAAATCTTCATAACTCTCCCGTTGAATCACTAGTTGATCTGCCCCGTCTTCTGCAAACACAACAGCCGGGCGTGGAATGCGGTTGTAATTATTTGCCATTGAGTAGCCGTACGCCCCGGTACAAAACATCGCTAGGACGTCGCCATGCTTCACCTCTGGCAGAGGCATATCCCAGACAAGCATATCGCCGCTTTCACAACATTTCCCTGCTACAGAAAACGTTTCTTCTGCTTTGTCGTGGGCGCGGTTGGCAAGCAATCCTTCGTATTTAGCATCATATAAAGCTGGGCGCAAGTTATCACTCATTCCCCCATCTACAGATAGATAACGCCGGACATTGGGAATGTCTTTCGTTGAACCAATTGTATATAGTGTTGTGGCTGCATCCCCGACAAGAGAACGCCCAGGCTCAATCCAAATTTCTGGGATCGCCAAACCTAAACGGTCAGCGTGTTTTTTTGTTTCCTTTACAATTTCTTCAATGTACGCTTCAGGCACTAGTGGCTTGTCTCCTTCTACATAACGAATGCCAAAGCCACCACCGAAATTGAGCACACGCGGTACAAAGTCGAATTCCTCTTGCCACCTTTGAAGCTGGTTAAAAACTTTTTCAATCGCAAGCACAAAGCCTTCTGTTTCAAAAATTTGCGAACCGATATGGCTATGGACGCCAAGCAAATCAATGAATTTGCTGCTTTCGGCAATCCGCGCCGCCTTGTCCGCCTGCCCGCTAGCAATGTCAAATCCAAACTTTGAGTCTTCTTGCCCTGTTGCGATAAATTCATGGGTATGGGCTTCAACTCCTGGAGTTAAACGGAGCAAAATCGAAACCGTTTGCTCCCTGTTTGCGGCGAGTTCCTCAAGCAATTCTAGCTCATAAAAATTGTCCGCGACGATACAGCCGATTCCCGCTTTAATGGCCATTTCTAATTCTTCTCGGCTTTTATTGTTGCCGTGGAAATGGATCCGCCCTGGCTCGACCCCTGCTTTTAGGGCGGTAAACAGCTCGCCACCTGAAACAACGTCAATGCTTAAATCTAGCGAGGCGGCTAGTTGGTACATGGCAATGCAGCTAAAAGCTTTGCTCGCGTAGGCAACTTGATAGGAAACCCCTTCTGCCTCAAATGCTTGTTTAAAAGCGCGGGCTCGTTCTTTTATGAGAGCAGTATCATAAACAAACAAGGGCGTATCGTATTTTTTTGCTAAATCCACTGTATCGACGCCGCCAATTTCCAAATGGCCAGCTTTGTTAATTGTCATTGTCCCGTGTAAATACATGGCTCCACTCCCTTGTATCCCTTTAAAAAAAGCAACTTCAGCCAAAAAGGCTAAGCTGCTTTTTCGCGTTTTTCCACTAGTGTATCAAATCCACGTTCGTTTGGCTACTCGCTTGTTGGCGTTTGCCTAATTTTATCTTGTGGATGGACAATACTTGGCCTCCACCTGAGCGATGGCACTGAAGCCCTGCACAACACTTGGTATAATGCAGGCGGGTCAAAAGGCAAAAATGGCCATAAGTAAGGGCGCTGCAAAGGGGCAAGTCGCACAAGTGAAAAAAACAGCAATGTCATTGCGACCACTAAGCCCATTCCGTCAAAAAAGATGACTGATAAAATTAAGCCGTAGCGTGCTATCCTAAGCGCTACACCGAGCTCATAGCTTGGAGTGGCAAACATGCCAATTGCGCCAAGGGAAACATAAAGAATAACTTCTGCCGTAAAATAGCCGACTTCAATCGCTATTTCGCCAATCAGCAAGGCGGCGACTAGCCCTAATGCAGTCGCTAATGGCGAAGGGGTATGAATAGCAGCCATTCGCAACAATTCAATGCCGGCTTCGGCAAAAATAACTTGCAGTGCAATCGGAATGTTTTTATTTTCGTTTACGCCGATAAAATCAAGAGCGGGGGGTACCATTTCTTGATTGATGGCGAGAAGCAACCAAAACGGTACAATTAAAAGTGAAAACAAAATGCCAACTAGACGCATCCAGCGGAGGAACGTCCCCACTGCTGGAGCCTGCCTGTATTCTTCCGCATGCTGAACGTGGTGAAAAATCGTCGCTGGCGTTATGACAACAGACGGCGAGGTGTCGACAATGATGACGACATGCCCTTCTAAAATATGGGTAGCGGCTACATCGGGCCGTTCGGTATAGCGCACTAAAGGGAAAGGGTTAAGCCCTTGTTTGACAATGTATTCTTCGACGACTTTGTCTGCCATTGTCAAGCCGTCGATGTTGATCGCTCTTAATTCTTTTTTAATGATTTTTATAAAGCCTGGATCGACAATGCCATCTATATAACAAAGGCAAATATCGGTTTTAGAGCGGACGCCGACTTGCATGATTTCTTGCCGAAGCCGCTCATCACGAATGCGGCGCCTGGTCAACCCTGTGTTAAAGATAATATTTTCTGTATAGCCATCTCGTGCACCACGAACAACACGCTCTGTATCTGGCTCTTCAGGACCCCTTCCTGGATAGGAACGGACGTCGGCAACAAGCGCTTTCGCCTCCCCGTCTACAATAACGAAGATCAGCCCTGACAGCACTTGAGTAATGGCGCGGTCCATTGATTCCGTTTCTTCCACTTGGATATGGGCCAAATGATTTTTAATCGTTACAAACGGTTGTTCAACACGGCGCAACCTGCCTTCAACTTCCATGAGCTCGCGTAAAATTTCAATGATATATAAATTGTCGACAAGACCTGTCAAATAATAAATGCCGACCTCTCTATTAAAAATTTTCAGCTTGCGAACGCCAACATCAAAGGATTGGTCAAGACCAAGTCTTTCCTTTAAAATCGCTTCATTCTCGGAAAAGTCATGGCTAAAGTTCATCGGTTTCATCGGGGACTTCACGGTATCCACTCCTTTCTAAAATCATTTCTAGCGCTTGCCTCGTCACAGGTGCCCCGCGCTTGACATCATCAAAGCGAGCCATCTTGCCAATATCGCCGATGCCGACTATATAGGGAATTTGCAGTTCATCAAGAATAGAAACGGTATCGCCATAAATTCGCCCGATTTCCAGGTCAGGCACCCCTTCTTTGTCGACTCCGTACCCAGTCAGTTCGCCTGTTCGGTCAACAGAGACATCGATATGGGCCCACTCTTTTGCATGTGTTTTTGAAGCCACTGCTACCGCCCCGATGATCTCAATCTGGTCGTGGCCCGCAAGATAGCGCATCGCTTCTTCTCCAGGGCCGTTATCACGCCAGCCACAATCATCAAACATGACTAAAATTGGTACGTCAGGAGCAGACAAGATTAACGTAGCAAGCTGTTCGCCAGTTAACGTGGAGGGATTGCCAGATGAAGCGCTAATGCAGCGGCAACCAAGCTCTGCCGAAAGGAACTCAAGTACTTTTTTAGCTGCTAAATCGCCGTCTGTCACAAAAATTACTTTCCTCTTCATCCTGTCGAACCCCTAGGCTTGAAAAACAAGGCAGCTGCAACGCTAAACAAGATCGAAAAAACAATCGTTGTTGAGGCGATTTCAAACACTCCGTCCGTGATCTTAAACAGCCCCCTTGCCCCTTCTTCCATCGCACCATGAACAAGTGAATAACCAAATCCTGTTAAAGGCACGGTAGCGCCTGCTCCAGCAAGCTCAACCAAATGCTCGTACAAATGAAAGCCATCAAGGACAATTCCCACTATCACCATAACGACGAGCATTTGAATAGGGGTCAGCTTTGCTGCATCGAGTAAAACCTGACCGATTAAACAAATCGCTCCACCGACTAGAAACGCCCATAAAAACTCCATTTGCTAGTTCCTCCTTTCAAGGACAATTGCATGGGCAATTGCCGGTATCGATTGCTTTTGCAAAACGGTCATCGAACTTAGAAGCGCCCCAGTGGCAACGACAAGAACACGTTTTAGTTCTCCGGCGAGAAGGCGATGGTAAATATGCCCGTATACAACGGATGCGGAACAACCTGCGCCACTTCCCCCGGCTAGTGCTTGTTGCTTAGAGTGGTACATCATGACGCCGCAGTCCTCATAACGCCCGGTTATATAAATGCCTTGCTCTCGCAAAAGCTTACGGTAAATTTCACTTCCAGATATCGCTAAATCACCTGTCACAATTAAATCAAAGTCACTTACTTGCTGATTCGTTTTATGCAAATGACCGATTGTCACCTCAGCTGCAGCTGGTGCCATTGCTGCCCCTAAACTCATTGGATCGGTGATGCCTAGGTCTTGGACACGGCCAATCGTTGCTTCTGTTAATTGAATTTGCGTCCGTTTCTTCCCCAATAGAACGGCACCTGCTCCAGTTACAGTTGTCTGAGCAGTCCCTGGTTTTTGGACCGCAAATTCAGTTGGATAGCGAAATTGCTTTTCGCAAGCGCCGTAATGACTGCTTGCCGCTGCGAGCACCAAATCAGCTAACCCGCTAGATACCCATACGCCGCTAATGATTAGCGTTTCTACAGAAGTGGCGCATGCTGAATATGTACCGATGTATGGCAATTGCAAGTCACGGGCGACAAAACTAGAAGCGGTCGTCTGGTTGCTTAAATCTCCGGCAACAAACAAATCAACAGAGTCTATCGATAAATGGTTTTTAGTTAAACATTGTTTAATCGCTTGTTTCATCAATGCACGTTCTGCCATTTCCCAACTTTTTTCATTACAATAACTATCCGTGTATCGGTAATCAAAAGAGCCAGCCAGTGGCCCTGCTCCTTCTTTTGGGCCGACTGCCGTACCGCTCGATTGGATATACACTGGATTTGAGAATGTAATTGTCCGATGTGAAAGGCCCATAGTTTCCCTCTTTTCTAGTGTAAAATCATGCGGATCAACAGTCTGGAAAAACTGACAAGGTAGGCAGTACTGATGCCAAAAACAAGCACCGGGCCAATCAGCCGAAATAAATTGGAGCCTACTCCCGTTAACAACCCTTCTGTCCGATGTTCAAGGGCAGTAGCAGCCATGGCATTGGCGAACCCTGTAATCGGGACAAGTAGCCCTGCGCCAAACAGTTGTGCTCCTTTGCGATAAAAGCCCATACCTGTTGCTAAAACGGCAATGGCAATCAAGGTGATAAGCATATAGCTCGTTGCCGTTTCATCGGATAATTGGAACAAAGCATGATACCCTCGGAAAATCAGTTGACCGATTACACAAATGAGCCCACCTGAAAAAAAAGCCAGAGACCCATGTTTTAGATAGCGGCTTTTCGGTTTATACAAGACAATATTCTCTTTGTATTCTTCTTGTTTATTCGCATTCACAATGGATGGCTCCTTCATTCGCTCTCCTGTTAGTATGTATCGAATCAACCTATTCATGCGCAGAAACAAAAAAAGCCACATGCTTTCCAATCGTGAAAACATGTGACATGACTTTACATAAAATTAACTATTCGCAACATTTATTGTTGACAATGATTTTCGGCAACGGTATACTTGCGGTAACATCTTCGCTCTGCTTCCTCAGGTGGGTCTTCCTCAAGCATTTTTCCTCAGGCCTTATTCTTACTGTCCAAAGCTTGCCACCTGGATTGTCTGTATAGTACTTACACATTCCTCTACATATGCCCCTAGACAAAAAAGAAAGCAAGCTCCTAAACCTTTGAGCTTGCTTTTTTAAGTGGCGTCTGACATTGTTTCTTTCATTTGTTCCAATATTTTTTTCTCAAGCCGAGAAACTTGCACTTGCGAAATGCCTAAGCGTTCAGCCACTTCTGATTGTGTTTGATCCTTATAATAACGCAAATACACAATCAGCCGCTCCCTTTCGCCAAGGTCGCAAATGGCTTCTTTTAAAGCGATCTTGTCAAACCACTTGACTTGTGAGTGGTCGGCAATTTGATCTAGAAGTGTAATTGGATCGCCGTCATTTTCATAGACCGTTTCATGGATTGAAGACAAGCTCCGGTTGGCGTCTCCGGCAAATACGATTTCTTCAGGCGTCACGCCTAAATGCTCAGCGATCTCATTAATGGTTGGTGCCCGGCGCAACGTTTTCGTCAGTTCGTCCTTTGCTTTGCGAATTTTATTGCTTAATTCTTTAATAGACCGACTGACTTTCACCGTACCATCGTCCCGCAGAAACCGTTGGATTTCACCGATAATCATTGGAACAGCATACGTGGAGAACTTCACATCGTAGGAAAGGTCAAATTTATCGACGGACTTTATTAAACCAATGCAGCCAATTTGAAAAAGGTCGTCTGCTTCATAACCGCGATTCAAAAAACGCTGAACAACAGACCAGACGAGACGTGTGTTATGGTTGACGATCGAATCCCGTGCTTCTGTGTCACCTTCCTGGCTTTTTGCAATAAGCTCTTTTACTTGTTTATCGGATAGTGGCTTTTTTTTGCCGCCGTTTTTCACCTCTGCACTCATAAGCAAGACCCCTTATCTGCACATTGCTTTCGTCGTGGCCAGCTGTTTTTTCAAATAAACGGTTGTGCCGATCATTGGTTCGGAAATTACCTTCATCTCTTGGCAAAAATTTTCCATAATCGTGAATCCCATTCCAGAGCGCTCGAGTTCTGGTTTCGAGGTGTAGAGCGGTTGTCTTGCTTCATCTAAGTCTGAAATGCCTACCCCTTCATCGCGGATAATGAGTTCGAGTTCACGGTCCTTCAGTTCAGCTGTAATATAGACTTGCCCATTCGGATCATTCTCGTATCCATGGATAATCGCATTGGTGACCGCCTCTGATACAATCGTCTTAATTTCCGTTAATTCCTCCATCGTCGGATCAAGTTGGGCAATAAAGGCACTGACTGTCACTCGGGCAAAAGATTCATTTTCACTTAAAGCCGAAAACGCTACATTCATTTTATTGGCCACTTTATGCCACCCCCAGTTTTTGCAATGCGAATCGTTCGCTTTCTTCCAAACGGATAATTTTAAAAAGGCCGGACATCTCAAACAGCCGCTCGATCGTTGGCGAAATCGCGCATACGACCATTTCGCCGCCATTTGCCTTAATTTGTTTATACCTCCCCAGTATCACGCCAAGCCCGGAACTGTCCATAAAAGACAGCTCAGCCAAATTCAGCACAATATGCTGGATGTTTTCTAGCCGCGCTTCTATTTGGCTGCGCAATTCTTTGGCAGAATGATGGTCCAGTTCCCCTTCAAGCCGAACCAACAACACATGCTCCTTTTGCTCCAATCCGATTTTTAAGTTCACAAACTGCACCTCCGTCGTTTTGCTAGTAATTCATTCGCCTGCAAAATGACAGATTCCTTGTACATGACAAAACTAGTGGCGAAGTTTGCTTTTCCTTTGCGATTAGCTATTTTCCAGCAAATGATGACAGCATCCGTTTAAATAGCGTCCACCACGAAGCGTTTTCTACATCTTCTGCTGCCACAAGGTCCGTTCTTGAGAGTGTTTCGCCATCTTTTACAATAATAAGCTGGCCAACTGTATCCCCTTTTGAGACAGGTGCTTCCACGTTTTCAAAAAGCTCGATCGCCGTCTCAATCTCATCAAGCTTCGTGCCTTTTTTCAACAGCAATGAAACAGGCTCAGGCGTGATTGCTTGTACATGCCTGTCCTTACCTTTTATAACCGGGACTTCCCCAATAAGGTCTCCTCGCTCATGCAACCGCTTCGTTGAATATTGGCTATATGAATAGTCAAGCATATTCGTTATGGAAGCATTTCGCTCTTTCGGCGTTTCCGCCCCCATAACGACGGCAATGACTCGCATCCCGTTCTTCTCTGCTGTTGCCGTCAACCCATACTTCGCTTCTTGTGTAAACCCAGTTTTCAAACCGTCGACGCCAGGGTAGAACTTGACGAGCTTATTCGTGTTTACTAGCCAGAACTCCTTATCGGTACCTTTGCGTAAATAATCTTCGTATATCCCTGTATAAGAAGTGATGTTTTCGTATTTAAGCAGTTCTTTCGCCATAACGGCTAAATCATGAGCAGAAGAGTAATGATCTGCTTCAGGCAAGCCATTCGGATTTTGGAACTGTGTATTTTCCAAACCAAGCTCGGCTGCTTTCGCATTCATCATTTTTACAAACTCCTGCTCGGTGCCGCCAATATGTTCAGCCATCGCTACCGCTGCATCATTCCCAGAAGCTATGGCAATGGCTTTCAATAAGTCATCAACACTCATTTCTTCTCCAGGTTCTAAAAAGACTTGCGATCCGCCCATGGATGCGGCATTCTCGCTAACGGTCACCATATCCTCGTACTTAATCGTGCCTTCTTCAATCGCTTCCATAATAAGCAGCATGGTCATGATTTTCGTCATGCTAGCTGGAGGAAGCATGTTGTCGCTATCTTTTTCAAACAATACTTCGCCTGTATCCCGTTCAATTAATATCGCGGACGCGGCATTTTCAGCTAACTGAGGCATTTCCTTTTCTTTGGCAAACGCTGCTTCACCAGTGCATGCAAACAACAAAACAAACAAGAGCATCCATACGTTCCATTTTCTTTTCATGTTTTTCCCTCCACTAGGCCGTCATCATAAAAAAACTATTTGCTAGTGTCCCCATTTACTGGAAAGGTTATACATTTGCGCAAAACAAAAACTAAAATGCTTGCCTCCGTTGCCCCTTTGCTGAACAACCTCCAAAAATAACAAAAAGCAAGTCGAGCCAATGGCTTAACTTGCTTCGGGCAAATGCAACAATTCGGGGACTGTTACAAATGTATAGCCTTTTTCTTTCAACCATTCAATTTCTGCTGGTAGATCCTCAAACAGTTGGTAGCTTGTAGCCGTGCCGTCATGATGAAGGATAATCCCGCCAGAATGGGCATCCTCGACTACATTCATCGCAATCGAAAATGGCAGTTGGTATTGCCAATCTAATGAATCAATGCTCCAACCAATTAGGTGGTAACTGTTTGTTGTGAGTGTTTTGACAACCATGTCATTCACGCTCCCATAGGGGGCCCTCACCAAATCGGTAGTGACGCCAGTCGCTTCTTCAATGACCGCTTGTGTCTGTTCCACTTCGTCTAGCACCTCGCTTTGTTCAAGCTTGGTCAACTCTTGATGGGTAAAGCTGTGATTGCCGATGCTATGCCCTTCCGCGACCATTCGTTTTAAGAGCGACGGATGTTGCTTTGCTTTATAGCCTAGTACAAAAAAAGTCGCTTTGATATCCTCTTCCTTTAATAAATCAAGTAGACGTTCTGTGTAAACGGGATCAGGACCGTCGTCAAATGTTAACGCGAGCCTTTTTTCGTCATCTGGCCCTTGAAATTGAATTTTTTCACGTTGGATCTGTGTAAGGGCAGTTGTCTGCACAAGAGCCGGGCGCTTTATCTTACCACCATCCTCTTCAACCGCTCGATAAGAAATGGCCTCGCTAAATCCTCCGCCAAAAAGAAGTGAACTAACGCAAATAAACACAACAACTGTTAGCCAATTCTTGCTCACGTGAAAAACTCCTCTCAACTAGTCGATCTTCCTAGTATGAGAGGAGAATGAGTCATTTATGCGCGGGCGATTAAACGGGCCCCCAGTAAAACCACCCTATTGCGGCTGTTAAGGCAACAAGCACAACGGTCTCAAGCCAGCTTCCAGTACGAATCCGAGCAATGCGGACACGTATGTTGGCAGGGTAAAAAAAGCGAATTCCCCGTACCGTTAAAGCATCGAGCAAATAATGAGAAGCGATTCCTATTAACACGCCTGTTTGCACAGCCTCGTTTTCCGGGAACAGCCAGCGCAAGACAATGCTTGCCAGCAGTAGAAACAGCAAACTATGTGTAAATGTGCGATGGCCAAAAATAGCGGCAATCGTTTTCGACAATACCGGAAATCTCCTGCCGATTTTGGAATGGGTATGACATATATCAGGCAAGACGGCACCGACAAGCCCAGCCGCATAGTAAGCCCACCCATGGGCTCCTGAGAAAACGATCGTGTCCATCGCTTGGCATGCTACTACGCCGCCAATCATATGGGTTTTTCCTGTCATCATTGACTCCTTTATGTATTTGTTGCATCAAGTGCCCCTCCATCATAACACACATACGTTCGCTTATCACGCTCATTTAAATTATTCGTGACGCAATCAGACGATTGTACTAAACTAATCGTAGGAAACTCTTCAGGAGGGATCACGTTGCCTTACATAATCAGTCTACTCACAGCCATTCTTCTTACTAGTTTTGCTTACTTTCTTGGCGATTTCTTCTTGGAGCAAGCTCTAGCAATCTGGCATCCCCTTTTCATTGGAGCTAGTGTTGTCGTGTTAGGAGCAGTGGTTGAAAAGCTCCGTTCGCCGATGTGGCTCATTATCGTCACTCCATTCCCCGTCGGCATGACGCTGCTATTTTTGTTCTTAAAAAGCACATGGCCAGTGTGGTTGCTGACCTATGGGCTGACACTGGCTATTTATGTCATTATCCATATGATAGTGAGTTTCTTTTTCCGTTTCCATTCCCTTATTCCAGCATGGAAGCTCTCCAAAAGTGCATAATGAAGAGAGGGCTTGTCACAAGAGACAGCCCTCTCTTAGGTTCCTTTAACCAGTCCATTCGCTCTCGGCGTTCTCCACCTACTACTTGAACGTGTGGAACCGTATACGAAATCCCTTTTCTAGCATGACGACGCGTCGATCTCTTGCGTCCCTTCCTTCGCTAGTATGCCTCGACTGACAACCGTTTTCTATCAGTCTGAGGTGGTGGATATCCATTTTGGACACTAAAATGTTTGAATTCCCTGTTGTTCATGGTTTTCATCGAAAATCATCAACTGGCTTGGCCGGTTGATCTCTGCCAACTTCATGCCTGCTTCAATTGCTTTTGATTGCTTGTCAAACTCTTCATAAGGAGCGACGTCTTCTACTTTTAAAAACCATGTAGTCGCGTCCTTATTTGGAACAACCGTATACTTTTTCACACTTACCGGCTCCTTTCTCCATTTCAACCATGACCAAATGGCTGTCTTATCTCGTATATTGAACCATACCCGGGAGCCGGCTACCTTTAAACGTTAAACCGCCGAAGGCTTCTTAATGAAGAAAGAGAGCAGTAAACTGATAAAACTTAAAACCGTTGCTACGATAAAGGCGTTGTTGACTCCTTGGATCATCGCTTCATTGGTGTGAAGCGATGCAGATGCCGTCATAATCGTTACGAGAATAGCTGTACCGATGGAGCCAGTTACTTGTCGCATCGTGTTATTCATCGCTGTTCCGTGTGGAATAAGCTCGCGAGGCAGCACGTTAAGCCCTGCCGTTGTTACCGGCATCATCACTAACGAGAGCCCGAGCATACGGAATGCATAAACGACTGTTAAATAAACTAGACTCGTTGACTCGCTTAAATTCGTATACAAAAGTGACGTGGCAACAAGAAGCGCAATGCCTATGATGGACAGCGACCTTGCGCCGATGCGATCAAAGATACGGCCGGTAATCGGCGACATCAAACCCATTAAAACAGCACCAGGGAGAATCGTCAGCCCTGTTTCCAGGGCGGAGTGGCCTTGCATATTTTGAATAAAGAGTGGCAAAATCGTTGCCGGGCCCACAAGCGAGACGAAAACGAGCATGCCGATTCCAGTCGTCAATGTAAACAACCGGTATTTAAAGACACGGAACTCCAGTATAGGATGTTCTAACCACAGCTGCCTTTTGATAAACATCACGAGTGCACAAATGCCGATTGCAAGTGGAACAAACACAAGTGGACTCGTCCAACTAGCTTGCCCAGCATTTGAAAAACCGAATAACAAACCGCCAAATCCAAACGTTGATAGGATAATCGATAAAAGATCAAGCTTTGGCGAACGCAATTCTGTCACATTGCGGATAACAAAAATGGCGGCAATGATATCAACGACAACGACTGGAATCAAAATCCAGAATAAGATGGTCCACGGAAACATTTCGACTAGCCAGCCAGACAATGTTGGACCGATAGCTGGAGCGAATGAAATGACAAGTCCGACCATCCCCATTGCTGCTCCTCGTTTTTCAACTGGAAAAATTAACAAAAAGACCGTTTGCATAAGCGGCATCATAATGCCCGCTCCTGCTGCTTGAATGACACGGCCGCTCATAAGAACAGCAAATGAAGGAGCGAGAGCGCAAATGAAAGTACCGATGCCGAAAAGCGACATCGCTGTTAAGAACAAGAAACGGGTTCGAAATTTCTCAATTAAAAAGGCACTGATCGGAATCATAATGCCATTGACAAGCATGAAAATCGTCGTAACCCATTGTGCTTTGTTTTCATTGATTTGCAAATCGACCATCAAGTGTGGCAATGCGGTTGTCAGCAATGTTTGGTTTAAAATGGCAATAAATGCGCCTACTAGCATAACGGCTACAAGCGGCTTTTTATTAAACGTTGACTCTTCTATTTGTGTAGACTCCATTGTTTACCCTTCTTTTAATTCAATTTAAACAGTCGCTATTCTTTTCCTGCAAATGAACATCGTTTCGAGGACATACGAAATGAACGTGAGAGGGGAACTGCTACTATGTAAAGGCATAATTGGACGGACAGCGTTTTACTCATTGATTATAGCGACGATTTTCTTCGTTTGTCAAAACATTTGTTTCGCCTCACGAATTTTTACACGCTAAAATCCCTGCTCCGTGAAGCAGGGATTGGGGTTGTCGACAAGGTCGGATAGCCGAACTCAGACTTATACGGCAGATTCATTTACTTCTCTGACGATTTCGTGTGCTTTTAACTTAGCCAAATTCTTTTTTAAGACGGCCACATCCGCCGTCGAACATTGTTTGACAAACGCTGTCGTTTGGTCTGGTGAGCCAACGACATGAATCGTTTGCCAATTCCGCTTTCTTGCTTGTTTCTCAATTTTATTGGCAATCTTTTTAAACCAGCGTTGCTGGTTGGCATCAAATCGGTTTGCGTACGATTCGCGGTGAAGGGCCGCACCTGTCTCGCCTTCAGGACGTGCGCCAATATATTCTTTCCAATCTTCTGCTTCTACATCCCAAGCATAATGCAATTCATCGTTTACTTCCCCTAAACTTGTCTCAACTGCTAATACATCTGTTTTCTGAATCATAACGATGCCAGAAAGAGGGTATTTTGCTTCTAAGTTCTCAAGTTGGTCGACTACAGGGTAGTGCTCCCACCTAAAATCATTTTCTACAGGGACTTGCAGTTTCTTCACATATAGGTCACCGCTTGAAGAACCGATAAAAACGATGCTTTTCGGCAGGTTAGTCGATAATTCTTTTATGTTTTTTTCGGCAAGTTTTTTCAGTCTCTTAAAACTTTTGAGTTCCGTGTCATTCTCACTAGCTTCCAAGTATTCTTCCAGTTTTTTTAGCCCATTTTTTAAACGGATCTTCCACTCACCTTTTTGCTGATCCGTACTGGACAAGGACGTGCGCAAGTAAATTGAAAGACAGCCGTCATCGCAATGGATTTGTTTAAACCGCTCGATATCTTTTGCTAGTGACAATGGGTCACCCTCCTTTTATTCTGCTTTCGCAGTCAGCTTCACTTGGATGTTACCACGTGTTGCTTTTGAATAAGGGCAAAACTCATGTGCTTTTTCCACAAGTTCCTGTGCTTCTTCCTCAGATACGCCTTTGACCACCACTTCAAGCTCAGCGCCTATTTGAAACCCTCCGTCAGACGGGTCTTTAACGAGAGAGATATGGGCGGTTGTGGTCGAGTCAATTTCTTTTTTCGCATTCTCTGCCATTAAATTCAATGCACCATCAAAACAGGAAGCGTATCCAGCCGCAAACAACTGCTCTGGATTTGAGCCTTCCTTTTTCGAACCTGGTTTGACAAGGTCTAAGTCAATCGTTGCATCATCTGATTTTACATGCCCTTCACGTCCGCCTTGTGCTGTTGCGGATGATGTGTAAACAATGTTTGCCACCTATATGCACTCCTTTTTATCTGCTTTATGAATGGTATACACCTTTATGCTGTTATTTAAACATCGATTTTTTTCCTAAACCTCGTTATTTTTAGCAGTGTTGAAAGGCGCCTCTTTTAGGTGTTAGTTAATCTATTCGCCACGGTTATTCTTCATGACAAAATGAGGAATATTTTAGCGAACTATTGGCCGTAGATTTCTTTATAAATGAGCGTTGGTCGTTCCACATTCTCACTGACAATATGATAAGCATCTTCTACAAGCTTTTTTGCTTCCTCTATCCCTTGTTCGTTGGCGTAAAGGGTTGCAAGCGTCTCTCCTGCCTTTACGTAATCGCCTGTTTTCTTTTCAAGTACAAGGCCGACCGCTAAATCAATGTCGTCTTCTTTTGTTGCCCTTCCTGCACCAAGCTTCATAGCGGCTGTGCCAATTTTATCGGCTGCAATTTCTTTAATATAGCCTGCTTTTTTAGTAGAGACAGCGATCTGCTCGGCTGCTTGGGGCATTTGTGCTGGATTTTCGACGACCGATGGGTCACCACCTTGTGTAGCAATAAAGGTTTTCAGCGTCTCCAGCGCGTCACCGTTTTGAATCGCCTCTTCAAGAAGCTGCCGCGCCGCTTCGACAGACTCCGCTCGTTTAGCCAAATAAACCATGTGGCTGCCTAATACAAGACAAAGCTCGCGGACATCAGCAGGCCCTTCGCCTTTCAAGACAGCAAAGGCTTCTTTCACTTCTAGGGCATTGCCGACTGCCCTTCCTAAAGGTTGGCTCATGTCTGAAATGACAGCCATCGTCTCACGGCCAACACTCGATCCGATTTCAACCATGGCTTCGGCAAGCTCAACGGCATGATCCAATGTCTTCATAAAAGCACCAGATCCGCATTTCACATCGAGTACAATGGCATCAGCGCCTGAAGCAATTTTTTTACTCATAATCGAGCTAGCGATTAACGGGGTTGAGTTGACTGTGCCTGTAACATCGCGTAAGCTATAGAGCTTTTTGTCGGCAGGTGTTAAGTTGCCCGTTTGGCCTGCGAGGGCAAGATGTTGTTCATTCACTCGTTTCAGAAACGTATCTGTATCCATTTCGACCGAAAAACCAGGAATGGCTTCGAGCTTATCAATCGTACCGCCAGTGTGGCCTAGCCCCCTTCCTGACATTTTCGCGACAGGAACACCGACAGAAGCAACGAGTGGAGCAAGGGCGATCGTCGTTTTATCGCCAACACCCCCTGTAGAGTGCTTATCAACTTTCACTCCTTCAATCGCGCTCAAATCAATCATATCCCCTGATTCCGCCATTGCCAGGGTCAGCTCTGCCCGTTCTTCTTTGTTCATGTCCTTAAAGTAAATCGCCATTGACAGCGCCGCCATTTGGTAATCAGGAATGGTGCCGTTTGTATACCCATCAATGACCCAGCGGATTTCTTCCTTTGTAAGAACCTTGCCATCACGCTTTTTATCGATTAGATCGACCATTCTCATCGCTGATTCTCCCTCCAACGGCAAAGAAAAGCAGCTGCTGTTCCTTGCCGGATTTTTAGTAGCTTGCCCTGCTTTGATAGCTGACTTTTTTAACTGAAATAACGCTTTACTCAGGTTTTAGTTCTGCTAAAAAGCTCGTTCCGTTGCTAGGCAATTCCACTTGAAAATTGTCGGCAACAGTTGCCCCTATGTCAGCAAATGTTCGGCGTTTCCCGAGATTGACTGGTTTTATCCCTTTATTGTACACGAGCAAGGGCACATATTCCCTTGTATGGTCGGTACCTGTATGCGTAGGGTCATTGCCGTGATCGGCTGTAATGATCAGCAAGTCTTCGTCTCCTAATCGGGGCAAGATTTCCCCAAGTCGTTGATCAAATGCCATAATCGCCTCTCCATACCCGATCACATCTCGTCTATGGCCATAAAGTGCATCAAAATCGACTAAATTTAAAAAACAAAGCCCTTCGAAAGATGTATTTATTTGTTCTGCTAGCTTGTCCATACCATCCTCATTCGAAGCGGTGCGGACTGCTTTTGTAACGCCTTCCCCATCATAAATGTCGGAAATTTTGCCTAACGCGATGGAAGCAAGCCCTGCATCTTCAAGCGTATTCATCACTGTACGACCAAATGGCTTTAGCGCATAATCATGGCGGTTTGCTGTCCGTTTCCACTTGCCTGGTTCGCCAACGAACGGCCTTGCAATCACACGGCCAACCATGTACTCCGGAGCTAATGTCAACTTGCGGGCCTTCTTGCAAATATCATAAAGCTCTTCCAAAGGCACGACTTCTTCATGGGCGGCAATTTGCAAAACAGAATCAGCTGATGTATAGACAATTAAATCACCTGTTTTCACATGCTCTTCGCCTAATTCATCCAAAATCTCTGTACCTGATGCGACTTTATTTCCAATGATGCCTCGTCCTGTTTCGCTTTTAAGTTGCTCAAGCAGCTCCGTCGGAAACCCATCCGGAAACACTTGGAATGGTTTTGTAATATGTAAACCCATTATTTCCCAATGACCTGTCATTGTATCTTTTCCTAAGGACGCTTCTTGCATGATTCCGTAGCTTGCCAGTGGAGTCGGGACATCTTTAACCCCTTTTAAAGGAGCAATTTTGCCAAGGCCAAGCTTTTCTAATTCAGGAACATTTAGGCCATTAAAAGCCTCTGCAATGGAACCAAGCGTGTTTGTCCCTTCATCGCCAAAGTCTTTAGCATCTGGCGCTTCACCAATCCCGACTGAATCCATGACAATTAAAAAAATCCGTTCAAACCGTTTCTTCATAATTTCCCTTCTCTCGAATGTATTCAACCTTTTGCTTCCCATCCGCTTTCTACCCGTTATTCCAGACGCTGTTATGATTTCATTTCGGGCTTAAGCGCGAGGATGGTAGCGAGAATAAACATCTTTCATACGCGTTTTTGTTACATGTGTATATATTTGTGTTGTCGACAAATCGGCATGGCCGAGCATTTCTTGAACAGAACGCAAATCAGCCCCATTTTCAAGCAAATGCGTCGCAAAAGAATGGCGAAGGGTATGTGGGCTAAAATCTTTTTTTATGTTCGCCGTTTTTGCTAGTTGCTTCATGATTTTCCAAAAACCTTGCCTGCTAATGGGGCGGCCATGGTGATTGACAAACAATTTATCATGCCGTTCATGCTTAAGCAACGCACGTCTGCCCCGTTCTAAATAGGTATTTAAAGCTTTGGTCGCTTCTTTGCCTAAAGGTACGATCCGCTCTTTATTCCCTTTTCCGATGACACGGACAAACCCCATGGACAAGTGGACGTCATCGAGCCCAAGAGAAATCAATTCTGTTACACGCATGCCAGATGCATAGAGAAGCTCTAGCATCGCTTTATTGCGCAAACCAAACGGCGTAGATGAATCTGGGGCAGCTAGCAGTGCATCAACTTCCTCGATCGAAAGGACACCTGGCAGTTTTTTATCGATGCGTGGCGTCTCGATCCATAATGTCGGGTCATGGTCTGTCCATTTTTCACGGTACAAAAATTGGTGCAGCGCTCGAAGCGTGGTGACGTTCCTTGCAATCGTCGCCGAAGACTTTCCTGCTTCCTTTAGCGTATATAAATAATGTTGCAACGTTGACCTGTCCACTCGGGTAAATTGGTCGATCCCTCGATCCTTTAAATAGACGCCATATTGCTTTAAGTCCCTTGCATACGACTCGATTGTATTTGGCGACAGCCCTTTTTCCACTTTAATAAAATGGATAAACTCTTGAATATCGTGTTCCATTGCCATGAGGAATTGCTCCTTTAACCGCTTATTCTCCCATCCATAAGAACCTTTTTATCCGCTCGTCGATTGATAAGTCTGATTCGCCAACATTCATGCTCATTACTTTTAACGCCTTTCCTTCAGGCTCGTCATACTTATGGTACTCGCTAAATTCATGGCTCACCCATAGAATACCATAATAAAAGATGGTCGTGCACAACGTAAACAGGATCGCCGCCTTAGCCATCTGCAATAAGGATTTTGCCATTTCATCACTCCATTGTTCGATCGTTATACTATTAACCTATGCCGGTTTTGCCTCATTCTATACGTACAAACGTGATTTATAAAACGGCAATAGACAAATAAAAATGGTTCAGATGGCATCCTCCCATTGGAAACAGCCACGAAAAAAGGCCAACCGACTGGGGACAATACCCTCACGCCGGTTGACCGATTAAACGGAAGCCCTATGTACTGGGCTCCATTAGTAGAAAATCCTTTTTACGTTTGCTCATTTAATTGTTTGCTGCCCTGGCCATTCTGTTCTTTACTAGGCTGCTCTTGGCAACGATAGCATATTCCGTGGAACGTTAACCGATGGTCTTTGATTTTAAAGGAAAAATCCCGTTCTACTACCGCTTCGACATCGCCAAGCAAATCCTCTGTAATTTCATCAACTGCGCCACACTCAATGCAGACAAGATGGTGATGAAAATGATTTGCCCCCTCTTTGCGCAAGTCAAAACGGGAAACGCCATCGCCGAAGTTGATTTTGTCAACAACATTGAGTTCTGTCAATAGTTCTAGTGTGCGGTAAACCGTCGCCAAACCAATCTCAGGCGCTTTTTCTTTAACAAGGAGGTAGACGTCCTCAGCACTCAAATGGTCCTCTTCATGTTCAAGTAAAACCATTACTGTCGCTTCGCGCTGAGGCGTTAATTTATAGCTCTGAGCATGCATTTGCTTTTTAATCCGCTCTAATCGATTTTCCATAACGGCCTCCTACTCAAAAGCGATCTAAATGTACATTTATTATAAATGAGAAGAGAACAGTTGTCAATTAATAATAATTCCAATCTGCAAATGAATATCATTTATCATGTTGGAATTATTCTAAAAAGAGGCCAGGACCCATTTCATTAATAGTGGCGATACGTATGCTTCAAACACAGAAGCGACAGTAACAAATGCGCCAACAATTAAAACGAGTGTCGTGTACCGGAAAAAAGGAGGAAAAATCGGCTCTTTTAGCCCTTTGGCAAACGTTTGCTTGATTAAACGCAGGCAAAATGACACACTCGCTGTGCCAACAACAATAAACGCAGGAACTAACACAACATTCTGTGGCAAGACAGACACAAACGCAAGCAGAAATCCTTGTGCACCCATTTGGTTCACTAAAAACCCGACCGTAAAGCCAATAACGAGGCCTTTGACAAAAATAAGTACAAAGATAGCTGGCAATCCAATCAATGAGATGCCAAGGATCCACATTAAACCGATATATTTGCCATAATGAGTAAAACTGTGGACAAACAGCTCACTTGGTGATGTGACCACAGACCCATTTTTCATTTCATCAAAAAATTGACTTAAATATGTAAACAAGTCGTGCCGCTGCGACAAACTAAGGCTGTTGACGACAATGGCGCCGAAAACAACGCCAATTAGAAATAGGACACTTGTAAAAATATAAGTCGACCGGTTGTTTTCTACATGTCTAGCAATCGCTTCATAGACGCGGTTTGGATTGTTCATAGCCTGTCCCCTCCTGCTCTACTTTATGAGCAGCAAAAGAAGGCTATGACTGTTTAGCGGCGATTTTTTAATTTCCAGTATTGCAAAGCGTAACTTGTTTTCGCGTCATGAATCCGCCCTTCCTGCTCAAGCTGGTCACACTCTGTTTCGGTCAATTCTAACACACGGACGAATTCTCCTTCATCAAGGCATTGGTCGCCTTTTTTTAGCCCTGTTGCTTCATATACGTATACAAGCTCATCTGCAAAGCCTGGCGATGTATAAAATGACGTGATGAATGTTAACGACTCAGCTTGATAACCTGTTTCCTCAACCAGTTCACGCCTAGCTGTTTTTTCAGGTGCTTCACCAGGTTCCATTTTTCCAGCTGGGATTTCAATTATCGCCTTTTCTAGTGCTTTACGGTATTGCTCCACTAGCACCAGTTTGTCATCTTCGGTGATGGCGACTACAGCAACTGCGCCAGGATGGCGCACCAACTCCCGTTTTGCGATGGTTCCGTCTGGAAGTTTGACGTCCTCTACATCAAGCTGAATCAATTTTCCTTTATGAATCGTTTGCTTCGCAATGGTTTGTTCAGTCAACTCTTTCATTTGGTACCCACCTTGTCATCTTTGATGTATGTAGTGCATAAAAGTGTATCATACTTGAACGGGAGGTGCTTTTATGAAACGATACCATCGCGAGAATAGCATCATACTCATTGGGCAAAAATGGGAAGTGCTCACTGCGTTAAAACAGGCTGCTAAAACATTTGACACTGTTGTTGCTTGGCATTCAGCATGGAAGCCCGTAGAAAAAAACAATCCTCCTCTAAAGCGAATAAAATAGTTCAGAGAAGTTCCTGCAACTTGTTATCGATCCTTTCTTTCGTTACTTCGCCGACGAGCACATCGGTGACAACGTTGTTTTGATCAATGATGTAAGTCGTTGGCAATGATGAAGGCTTAAACGCTTGCATAAATGCCCCTTCAGAATCAAAAAAAACCGGCAGCGTCAAACCTTGCTCTTCTATAAACTCGATCGCATCTTCAGGGCGCAATTCTTTCGACTGGCTGTTGACAGTGATGACAGACACTCCTCTATTTCGATAGTCTTCTGCCACTTCCATTAATGCAGGCATCTCCCGTATACACGGTTCGCACCATGATGCCCACACGTTTAAGACGAGCACGCCGTCTTGGTAATCGCTAAAAGAAGCGCTCGAACCCTTATATACGTCAAGCTCTATGTCCAACAATTGATCCCCCGCCTGCACCGGTTTTGATTCTCCATTAAATTGCCATATAAAAAACACAATCGCTATGCATGCTCCAGCAAGCACAACGAATGTCCATCTCCGTTTCTGCATTGATGTGGTTGCCCCTTTCCGATTCGCCAAAAGTTTGCTAGAATAAAACAGTTCCATTTATATCAAACTAATAAGCAGAAGGGAATTCACTTATGAGTTTACTAGAAGCAGTCATCCTTGGACTTGTTCAAGGAATTACAGAGTTTTTGCCGATTTCAAGTTCCGCCCATTTGATTATTGTCCAATCCCTATTCGGCATGACATTTGCCGGCTTTAGCTTTGAAATTCTCCTTCATCTCGCTTCTGTTCTTGCGGTTATTCTTTATTACCGCCATGATTTGATTGAGATTATTCGCGGTTTTTTTGCCTATTTCACAAAACGAACGCCGCAAAATAAAGCGATGTTTTGGTTCGCTATTTATTTAGTTGTCGCCACGGGCATTACGGGTGTTGCCGGCATTTTGTTCGAAGACTACATAAGCGAAACGTTTAAAGCGCCTATTTTTATTGCCTTGGCACTTGTGGTCACCGGTCTATTCCTAATCATTATAGAACGTTTTGTCCGCCACGGAAACCGCACAGAAAAAGAAATGACGATTTGGGATTCGATTATCGTGGGACTAGGCCAATGCCTAGCGCTTGTTCCTGGGCTTTCACGCTCTGGTACGACTTTAATTGTCGGCATGTTTGCTGGTCTAAACAAGGAAACGGCTGTCCGTTTTTCCTTTTTACTTTCGATCCCAGTTATTTTAGGATCTTCTGTGTTGGCCATTGACGACCTGCTATCAGGGGAACTGCTCGCTAACACTGGCTTATTTGAGCTTGCCGCTTCCTTTCTAGTTACGTTTATTGCTTCTTGGCTTGGGATTGTCTTTTTCTTGAACCTTGTCCGCAAAAGCAAACTAGTCTATTTTGCCGTCTATTGTTTTATCGTCGCCATTCTCGTCTTTATTTTCCAAGATACATTGGGGAGTGCAGACATTTAAATTCTGTCATACACATCATAAAACGAGTTGGGCTATGCCCAACTCGTTTCTTTTTTAGTTCGTGTTGTTGATTGCCTCGATAAACGCTTTGCCCCCTGCTTCTACACCACCTTTATAGCGGTGGACGCTGCCGCCGAGGTTGATAATGACATCTTCGCCAAAATCTTGACGGACAGTGGCAATTGTTTGAAAATCAATGCCAGCAGAAGGAATCGGAAAGGCGCGCTTTATTTGAGTCGTCATTGTCAGCTGGTCTTTCACCCGTTGCGCTTCATCTGCATTTATGCCAATCCTGCCATAAGGCGAAGGAAACAGAACTGCGTCGGCTCCTGCCATGCGCAGCAGCTTTCCTAACAAAAGACGGGAGGCAATGCCATGCTGTTTGGAGCGTGTCATCATTCCTGTTAATGAGGAATGGGCAAAAATCGGTACATCAATTTCTGGATCTTCACGAAGGCCTTGGAGTACATCAATCCCATACGCATACACATTTAGCATCAATGCCGGCGCTCCTAAGCCAATTGCCTCTCTCGCCCGCTCTTTTAACTCAAATGTTTTGCCAGTGAGATTGACGACATACAACGGCGTTCGCCCTGTCCGTTCTGCTGCTTCAGCAATAGCAGCTAACCCAGCGGGCACCCGTTGTTCGTACGGCGTCCAATTGTGTTCAAATAGCCGCTCATCATCTTGAATGATGTCAATGCCGCCATAACTATGAGCGAGCATTTGTTCATGAAAGGAATCAATTGAACGGCCAATCGCCCCTTTTGCAACGCTCATCGCTAGCGGGCGTCCTTCTACTTCCACAAGATCACGGATTCCTTCTATGCCATAGAGCGGTCCTGGAAATCTCTCCACTAAGTCGTTGGAAAACTGCAAATCAAGCAGTTTTACATTCGGTTCGTAAGACAACCTGCCATATGTCGTTGTTAAAATGGAGGGAAAGTCTGGAACTTCATAGGCAACGGGGAATGAAATTGTCACAATGCTGCCTTCTCCGTAAGAGGGGTCCGTGTTAATGGAAACGACTTTTCCTTTATAAGCAAAGCTTTCCTGTTTCTCAGCTTCAGGCATTTCTTGCCAAGGCTTAGCCGTGAGCCCAGTGGCCATTTTCTCTGCTTTTTCCTCAATAAATTCATTTGAATCACTTACATAGTACACCGCATTTATTTGCGCCACAGCCAAACCTCCTCATCAAGCAAGATGATTTTTTATCAACATTACAAATAAAGCGCTACCATGTCAAGAACGCTGCTCAGACCGGACAGCGTCCAGACTGAAGACAAGCGCATCCTTCGTTGCTCACCTCGTTCAGTCGTTCATAAATGCCTGTTTTGGTCAGACTTCACACGGCTAACACACGCTTTCTATCAGCCTGGATGATTTTTTAATGGGCGTCTTCCTTCGCTTTTCGTTTTAAATATTTCTCTCGCCTCTTCTTCATCGCTTTTGTAATATAGCCGCCTTTAAAATTGCGTGGCTCGAACGAGACGATAAACGCTTGCGGCTCATATTCAGACACAATTTTAATAAATTCCTTCTCCCTGTCCCTGCGTGCCGTGCAGTCAAGGCGGCATCGTGTTGACGCCATTCCTTCAACGGAAGAGCTGGAAACACTAAAGCCCATTTCCCTAAGGCGGTCAATCAATTGTTGGTTTTTTTGCGGGATATTTACTTCAATGGTAACATACCCGATTGCCAGCTTTTCTTCGATTACTGCGCCAATATATAACCCTACACCAAAGCCAAGCGCATAAGCAGCCATATTGTAATAATTTGATAAGTCGCTAAACACAATACCTAGCGCGACTACATATATAACGCCTTCAAGCATGCCCATTGCTGCAGCCTTTTGCTTTAGCCCTTTGACCATCATGATCGTCCGCAATGTTAAAATGGGTACGTAAATCAGTTGGGCAAAAAAGATAATAAGCGCTTGTAAAACCAACTCCTTCACCTCTCCTCCGTTCCAGATCAATCAAAGGGTAGTTTATCAGGTTCCTTCGTCGAACGCTAGCTAAAAAATACCTAAAACAGCTGGAAAGGCCAGTATAAAATAAACGCGCAGAGCTCTTAGCGCCTGCGCGTTTATTTCCTATTATTTGGCTTTTATCGTAAAAAGCGCTGTTTTTCCAGCAATCGCTTCGCTGTTTTGTTGTTTTTCAAGCGAATAACGATCTGGGTTTGTTAGTACAACTGGCGTAATCGTGTGTGCCGCTTTTGCTTTGACAAGCTCTAAGTCAAAGTCAATGATCGGGTCACCGACTGAAATGTTATCGCCTTCTTTTACATGGGCAGTAAATCCTTCTCCATTCATTGCCACTGTTTCAAGCCCAATATGAACTAGCAACTCTGCCCCAGACGCTGTTTCAATTCCAAAAGCATGCTTTGTCGGAAACACTTGGACAATTTTTCCGCTAATAGGCGCGACAATATGCCCATCCGTTGGCTCAACAGCCAACCCATCGCCAATCATTTTTTGCCCGAATGTCGGATCAGGCACTTCTTCTATTGGGACAATTCTTCCATTCACCGGCGAGGTAACTGTTTCCTCCGCAGGCGCTGTCTCTTTCTTTCCAAATAGTTTTTTAAACATACGACCACTCCTTACTGTCGATAAGCGTTACACTCATCTCGTTTCTTATTGTAATAATCCTGTTTGCACCCTGTCAAATTTCGGCTCACTTTTCATTTCCCTATCAACAGTTAAAAATAGCAGTCGCTAGGCTACGATAACGCTGACGTTTTTTAAAAATAGGGAGCCGCCCACGCATTTTTCCGCTTATTTGCATAAGCTGTCGTGAACAAAAAATAGGAGGGGTGATCCGATTGGGTTTTAAGTATGATGGCGGTTTTGCTTTTATTGTGGTGTTATTCATCCTTCTAGTGATTGTAGGCTCTGCTTACGTCTATTAAGAAAAATACAAAAAACAGGCATACGTTCGCCTGTTTTTTGTTTGCCCGCAAGCTTTATTGGCAACAACAAAATAGAGCGCTTAACAATGCAAAAACAAGCAGTTTTCTTTTGCGCGTAGATATGGTAAAGTATGTTTGTTTTTAAGACGATACGTGTATATAGTACATAAATATATTGAGCAGGCGGGATGAAGAATTGGCACAACATACACTTGATACAATTAAAAAAATGGAAGAACAGTTTGTCGACCGCATTGCTGAAAACATGCGGACGTATGGCGTTTCTACTACGGTAGGGCGTGTGCTTGGCATCATTTATATGAACCGAAAGCCAATGACGCTTGAAGCTCTTTCCGATGAAACAGGTATGAGTAAAACGCGGATGAGCCAAGTTGTACGGGAAATGTTGTCTTTAAATGTTGCCCATAAAGTGTTTGAAAAAGGTGTCCGCAAAGATTTATATGATGTCGAAAAAGATTACTATCAAACGTTCATTTCCATTTTCGTTGCGAATTGGCAAGCTGTGATCGCTAAAAACCGCGCAGTCGGAAAAAGAATTCAAAATGAGGTTAAACGGTTTATGGAGGACGAAGCAGACAACTTGTCCGCTGACGAAATGGAGCAATTGAACCACTTGTTAAAAGAAACGGAGCAATGGCTCCATTATTACAAATGGTTAGACGATCTTGTTGATTTTTTTGAGAGCGGCGATGTATTTCACCATGTGCCAAAGCCAGACTAAACACTCTGTGCGTTCGGCCAGCCTTCCATCATCGGCATGAACCTTCGGTAAACGTTTTTTCTTGCGTGCCTTCGCTTATAGGGGGGCACGCCGCCCAACTATGCAATTCCATTGCTACGCGCCCATCTTGTGAAAACGTAACCCCTTCTTCCAATAGCCGTTCCTTTTGGGTTTTCCCATTAAACAAAAGGCCTGAGGCCAACTCGCCGTTTTGCTTCACCACACGGTGCGCTGGGACATCGGGAGGCGATTGTCGCATCGCCCAGCCAACAACTCGCGCATGCCGAGGGGCGTGCAAATAGCGGGCAATTTGCCCATAAGAAGCGACTTCCCCACGGGGAATACGGCGAACGGCCGTATAGACATGTTCAAAAAAGGCATCCATCATTTTCCCCTCCTCTCACTTTTTATTACCGGCATAAACACTACCCGTTTTTTTATAAACAATGCCAATCGAAATAAACAATAGCCTACGGCCCCGCCTGCAGTATTTAAGAGGATGTCATCAATGTCAGCTACACGGTGGGTAAAGGCTAACTGGCTTAGCTCAATCGAACTGGAAACCAAAAAGCTGGCAATCACTGTCTTTCCTATTTGCCGGCAGCAACGAACTGACAAAGGCAACAAATACCCAAATGGGACAAACAGTAAAATGTTCCCGCCTAGTATAAAAAGCGGATCACGAACTGTAGGGCTAAAGAAGCTAATTCGATATATACTGCGGAATGGGATGTAGTTGTAATTCCGCCCGGCCAACTCACTTGGTTCAAAAGAAGATCCATAATTCCATGCAACCAGTGTAATGTAAAACAGTATTGCCATATAACTAGCGAACAGCAACCGCCCTAACATTCGGACATTCACGATCAAAGCCTCCCCTCCATCCACTTATATGCGAAGCTTGGCCAGCGAATGAATGGAGTGGGAAAACGACTTCGCTCAACTAGTGAAAAAACGAAAAATATGATCGTTCATTCCTGGAAGGTGCTCATGACCAAAGTCAGGGTAGAGCTCATACGATTTTTTGGCCTTTATTTTATTATAAGCAGCAAACTGGGTAGATGGCGGGCATTCTGTATCCATTAAGCCAACTCCCATTAGGACATCTCCTTGAATTCGGTCAGCAAGATGCTGGACATCGATGTAGCCGAGGCGTTCAAAAATTTCCCCATGACGTTTATGTTGCGGATCGTATGAACGGAAATAATCAGCCAATTCCTTATACGACCGAATCGCTAAATCCATTTGCCACACTCGCTTGTAATCGCTTAAAAACGGGTATACCGGAGCGAGACGCTTTATTTCAGGGACAAGGGCAGCACAAGCAAGCGTTAAGGCGCCCCCTTGCGACCAGCCTGTGGCCATAAGCCGTGTTTTATCGATGTGAGGCAATGTTTTAGCAGCACGAACCAGTTGGACTGTGTCCAAAAAAACACTGCGGTAAAAAAGCGCGTCTGGCCCGGCGTCGAGGCCGCGAATAATATGGCCCCTATATGTATTCCCCCTGACGCCCCCAGGATCCTCTGAAGCTCCTCCTTGTCCACGGACATCCATATAGAAAACAGAAAAGCCCGCCGCTACATAATTTAACAAGCTGCTCCATTCAGCTGAACGCCCCCCATACCCATGGAACATAAAAACTGCCGGCGTTTTCTCCGCTGTTTTTGGCTGTAAGTATTTCGCATGGATTTTCGCATTTCCAGCGCTTCGATAATAGAAATGGTAACAGTTTGCAAACGAGCACTGGAAAGGAGCTTCGACAAGAGTGACTTCGGGGTCAATGGCTACAATTTCCGTTTTGGCCCGGTTCCAGTATTGGTCAAAGTCTGCTGGTTTAGGGTTTACTCCTTCATAAGCTAACAACTCGCGCAACGGCATATCGACTAATGGCATAAGCGTCCCTTCCCTTTTTTGTTTTATGTATAGTATACCAATTTCCAAAGGGATCAAAAAGCGCTCTTTTTTATGGAACCATACTCGTATTCGTACACAAAAAGCAAACCAAGGGCAGGAGGCTAGACTGTAACCTTAACCTGCATGCACTTGCTTTGCTTCCATTTCGCTGGCACAAGCCCTCCCAATGAGCGCTTTTCAGAGCGAAGTACTCAAGATTCATCAATTTGAATGTTGTATGCCTTCATCCAGTAATCGATTTGCACAAAATGGGCAAGGAGTTGTGGTCCTGCCATTAACTGGCCAAAATAAGGTTTCCCTGTATCGAAACCGCCTTTATCCGCTATTTCTTTGAGGCGATCGCGGTTGATAAAGGTGAACAACGGCGCATCCTTTTGGCGAACGACTTCCTGAATCGCCTTTGTTACGGCCGCCGTATATAAAGGATGATGGGTTTTCGGGTAAGGGCTTTTTTTCCGGAAAAGCACATCATCTGGGAGCAATCCTTGCAATGCTTTGCGGAGTATCCCCTTTTCTCTGCCTCCATACGTTTTCATCTCCCAAGGAATGTTCCACACATACTCGACTAAGCGATGGTCCGAAAAAGGAACCCTGACTTCGAGGGAAGCGCCCATACTCATCCGGTCTTTGCGGTCTAGCAAGTTTGTCATAAACCAAATCATATTTAAGTAAGAAATTTCCCTCCGCCTTGCTTCCTCAGGAGAATCACCGTCAAACCGCGGTGTTTCTTGAATCGTCTCTTTATAACGATCATAAACGTACTCCTTGAGATTAAGGCGTTTCTGCCAATCAGGCTGCAACAATTGAATCCGTTCATCAAGTGAGCGCATCCATGGAAACCCGTCAATTGCCATCACTTCTGTTTTATGGAACCATGGATAGCCACCAAATATTTCATCAGCGCACTCCCCGGACAAGCCAACGGTCACATCGTTTTTAATTTGTTTACAAAACCACAATAAGGATGAATCGACATCCGCCATTCCCGGTGTATCCCTTACAAGGACAGATTCTTTTAGCAAGTTGGCAAGGACATCGTTGCCAATGATGCAATTTTTATGGTTTGTGGCACAATGGGCCGCGACTTTCTTTACCCAACCGGCATCGGCATTAGGCTGAAAAGTGCTTGCCTTAAAATATTTTTCGTTTTCCTCATAGTCGATAGAATAACTAAAAATCGGAGCGTTTCCTTGCTTTTTATAAATGCGCGCAGCGATTGCCGTTAGTGCGCTTGAATCGACACCCCCTGACAAAAACATGCCAACGGGAACGTCAGCAAAAAGCTGGCGTTCAACAATGTCTTCCAAAAGTTCGCGAATGTAAAAAGCGGTTTCATGCGCCGTCTCTGTATGGACATTGCTTTGCAATTGCCAATAACGCCTGACTACGGAACCATTTTTACTAAATTGCAAGTAATGAGCCGGACGCAACTCGACAATTCCTTTAAAAATACCGTGGCCTGGCGTCCGTGAAGGTGAAAGCCCCATCACGTCAGCTAAGCCGCTCCGGTCAACAACCGCTTCGATTTGCGAGTGTGCCAGCAACGCTTTAAGTTCTGATCCAAAGAGAAGCATACCATCTTTTTCTGTATAAAATAGCGGCTTAACACCAAGACGATCCCTCGCCATAAATAATGTTTGTTCTTGTTCATTCCAAACAGCAAACGCAAAAATGCCATTCAGTTTTTCAAGGCATGCGGCTCCCCACTCCATATACGCTTTAAGTAACACTTCCGTATCTGAATGGCCAGCAAATGTGTGCCCATGGGCAAGGAGTTCTTTGCGTAGCTCTTCTGTGTTGTATAGTTCGCCATTGTAAACGATTGTACATGTATTGCCTTTGGCAGTGCGAGTCATCGGCTGTTTGCCGCCCGCTGGATCAACAACGACAAGCCGTGCATGCCCGAATGCAGCGTGGTCGGACGTCCATGTTTCGAGCGCATCAGGGCCGCGCCGATTCAGCGTGTTTGCCATGTTTTTCATCTGTTTCGTTTCCGTGCGTAGGTTTCTTTGCCAGTCAACCCACCCAGTAATGCCACACATCGATTCCATCAGCCCTTTCTAGGAAGTAAGTAAAACCTCATGCCTTACCTATTCCTTCACTCCTAACCTATCGTATTCAGCCCAAATCACAAAAGTGCTTCTTTTATGGCGTGATCTTTTGGACGAACGTCACAAAGATTGGTAAAAAAGGCGCTTGGCTACGAAAAAGTGGTTGCCTTCTTACTAGCGAGGCAAGCCTTTTTGCCTTTTAGAAAGGAAAACGCCCTGCTAAAAATAACCGTTTCCCGTTGGCTGTCACTAATTCGCATCCTCTTTATGGTTATTGCAGCCGCAGACGAAAAAAGGAATTGACTTTCTGCGCAAGGCTCGATATAATCACTTCAATTCGATATGTACGGTGCAGTGATGACTGGGACCAGTAAAAGGCAGAATATGTAAAGAGAGTTGGTTTCACCGGCTGAAAAAACCGACCATCCCTTCTGCGTTTGAAACCTACCCCACGATGCTGCTGGCAAAAACCAGCGTAGCATTCTGCGTTAAAGAATGGGAAAGTGGGCATGATTATTGCCAATGAAGGTGGTACCGCGGAGCTTTTTCCGTCCTTTTAAGGACAGGAAAAGCTTTTTTTATTTGTAAAAAACCTTTTCTAAACCCATGAATTTGCAAGCACCAGCAGAAAAAATGACTCTAATAGGAGGTCGGCCAATGGCTACAGGAACAATTGTCATTAAAATTGGCAGCAGCAGTTTAACAGATAGCAGCGGCGCCTTAAGCACGGACCGGTTAAGAGGCCATGTTGAAGCCATATGCGAACTGCGCCACCAAGGCATAAATGTGATTGTCGTGACATCAGGTGCAGTCGCCGCTGGTTTTACGCTCATTGGCTATCACCAGAGGCCGAAATCGATCTCGCAAAAACAAGCGGCGGCAGCCGTTGGCCAAAGCTTGCTCATGCAAGCGTATATGGATGCATTCCGCTCGCATGGCTACACAGCAGCGCAGCTGCTGTTAACACGAGCCGACTTTGCTGATCCAGCACGTTTTTCAAACATTTCACAAACATTGCGTGAGCTCTTGAAACGAGGTGCTATTCCGGTTATTAACGAAAATGACTCGACCTCAGTCGATGAATTGACGTTTGGCGACAATGACCGCTTGTCCGCCCTCGTTAGCGGCATCATTCACGCAGATATGCTCTGCTTGTATACCGATGTCAACGGTGTGTATGACCAAAACCCAAACGGCTCGCCTAACGCCAAAAAGTACCATTACTTAGCAAACGTACCTGAAGCATTACTTGATCGTGTCAGCGCTGATACTTCTGCTGTTGGAACAGGAGGCATGAAGTCGAAGCTACTTGCTGCGAAAACGTCGATTGAGCTTGGCACAAATGTATTTATCGGTAATGGAAAAGGACGGGAAACGTTTACGGATGTTTTACTTGGTAAAGGAGATGGTACTTATCTCGGTCCCTTTACGAACAAGACGATGTCGACGACAAAACAATGGATTGTCTTCCATAGCGAACCGGCTGGAAGCATTGAAATTGACAGCGGCGCCTCCACAGCGTTGTTAAAAAGGGGCAAAAGCTTGCTGCCTGCAGGCGTTCTCTCAGCTAAAGGCGATTTTTCAGCCGGTGACATCATTGAAGTGTTTTTCAACAACCGTCCCATCGGCAAAGGAAAAACCAACTTTAGCAAAAATGAGCTAGAGCTTATTAAAGGGCTCAGTAGCGAGGAAGCCTTGTCTCTAACAAAACGTTCAAAAAAAGCCGTCATTCACCGTGACTTTTGGGTGGCGACAAAAAAGGAGTGTACTTATTAATGACAACTGCAAAATGGATTTCACAAAAAGCAAAAGCTAATGCTCCATCCCTTTCACAAGCAACCACAGTAGAAAAAAACGACTTGCTTAAAGCGATGGCCCAACAACTCAAGGATGACACAGACGTATTGCTCGAAGCCAATCAATTGGATATCGCCAATTCCAAGAAAAACGGGCTCAGCGACCACTTAATTGACCGATTGTTGTTAACAAAAGCGCGAATTGAAGCGATGGCCACAGCCATTGACCACTTGATAAAATTGCCTGACCCGATTGGCGCAGTAAAAGAGCAGATCAAACGGCCGAATGGTCTTGTTATCAAGGAAATGGTCGTACCGTTCGGTGTAGTCGGCATGATTTATGAAGCAAGGCCAAATGTGACCGTCGACGCTTGCACATTAGCAATCAAAACCGGCAATGCTGTCGTCTTACGTGGAAGCGCGAGCGCTATCCACTCCAACAAAGCGATTGTCAACACATTAAAGAAAGCATTTAAAAACTCGCCTATTCATCCTGATGTCATTCAATTGCTTGAAGATACGTCGAAAGAGGAAGCAGCCAACATGATGCAGTTAAAATCAACGATTGACGTCCTTATCCCTCGTGGGGGGGCCAATTTAATTCAAACTGTGTTACAGGAAGCGACCATTCCCGTTATTGAGACTGGTGTTGGCAACTGCCATGTGTATGTCGCTAGCTCTGCCGACCCTGATATGGCATTTAACATTGTCGTCAACGCCAAAACACAACGCCCTTCTGTATGCAATGCATGCGAGACACTTCTTGTTGAACAATCGTTTGCGAAAGCCCATTTGCCAACGCTAGTTGAACGCTTGTCTGCAAAAGGGGTCTCACTTGTTGGCAATGAAGCGGCTTGCGCCCTTGATCCACGCATCGCACAAGCGAGCGAGGAGGACTGGTCCACTGAATATTTGGATTTGCGCTTAGCAATCCGTGTTGTTGCTGAAACTAATGAAGCGATTGCTCATATTAATCAATATGGGACAAAACATTCTGAAGCGATTATTACGGAATCCTTGGAAGAACGAGACGCCTTTTTCGCCAATGTCGATGCAGCTTGTGTATACCACAATGCCTCAACTCGTTTTACAGATGGATTTGAATTTGGATTCGGAGCTGAAATTGGCATTAGTACCCAAAAACTCCATGCGAGAGGACCCATGGGCTTAAAAGCTTTAACGACAAGCAAATATGGCATTTATGGGGAAGGACAAGTGAAAGAATAGGAGGCTTATTTCATGACATATCAGACAACCTTCGCCATTTTAGGCGCCGGTTCAATGGCTGAAGCGCTTATAGGCGGTATAGCCAAAAATAACGGCGGCAAAGCGCCCTACATCACCGTATTAAACGCGAGCAACCGCAAACGTCTTGAGCAGCTCCACGCTGCCTATGACGTTTGCACGGCGCAATCCTTCGAAGAGGCGGTTAAAGGCAAAGACGCTATCGTGCTGGCAATCAAACCGCACCACGTCCAAGAAGTGGCCGCTTCGCTTGTTTCGCTCCTCGATCCACAGAAACAGCTTGTCATTTCCGTTGCTGCAGGTCTAAAGCTTGAAACGCTGGAAAGCTGGCTGCCTGCCAAAACAGCGGTAATCCGAGCGATGCCAAATACGTCGGCCCGTGTACTTGCCTCGGCCACAACACTATCGATCGGCACTTACGCGACAGAGGGGCAACTCGCTTTCGCCCAGACGCTATTTTCGTCAATTGGCAAAGTGACGGTTGTTGATGAAAAGCAAATGGATGCAGCGACTGGCGTAGCTGGGAGCGGCCCTGCTTATATTTATTACGTAGCCGAGGCCATGCTGAATGCCGCCATTGCGGAAGGGCTTTCTCCAACTGAGGCAAGGGCATTGATTAACCAAACGATTGGCGGCGCCGCAAAACAGCTTTCTGATAGCAGCAAATCGCCTAAAGACCTTTACAAAGAAATCATGAGCCCAAATGGGACGACTGAAGCGGCGATTGCCCATTTAGATCGTTCTTCAACCCAAGAATTGTTTCAACAGGCGATTCATCAAGCTGTCAAACGCTCCGCTGCAATCGGTGCCTCTTTTGAACGCGATATTATTCATAAACACCATTAAAGGAATTCCCGCTTCCCTTTTTCAAGCGTTTGCTGGTAGGATAAGAAGAGCGCCGTTCTCAAAACGCGCTCTAATTGCTGTACCAATTATTTAAGGGGAGAACCACAAATTGCTGAGAGACAAATTTGCTATAGTTGTCAACCATAGGACGTTCCAGTCAACGATTATCATGCTTATTTTATTCAACGCAGTATTAGTTGGATTAGAAACGTACCCTAGCATTTATGAAACAAACCGCCATTTTTTTCATTTTATAGACCAAACTTTGCTTTGGCTGTTTACGATTGAAATAGCGATGCGCTTTGCGGCAGAAGGGCGATCTTTTTTCCGAAAAGGCTGGAATTGGTTTGATGTTATCATTGTACTAACCGGCCATGTGTTTGTTGGTGGACATTTTGTGACGGTGCTCCGTATTTTGCGCGTCTTACGGGTACTCCGTGCTGTAAAAGTTGTACCTTCTTTGCGGCGCCTCGTCGACGCCCTCATTATGACCATTCCCTCCCTTGCTAATATTTTGATTTTAATGGGGATTTTTTTCTACATTTTTGCTGTCATCGGCACAATGCTATTTAGCGAAGTATCGCCTGAGTACTTCGGTAATTTGCAGCTCACGTTATTAACGTTGTTCCAAGTTGTCACACTTGAGTCATGGGCGAGCGGTGTGATGAGACCCCTAATGGAATTTAATGAATGGGCTTGGATTTATTTTGTTTCGTTTGTGCTGGTGGGTACGTTTATCATTTTCAATTTATTTATCGGCGTCATCGTCAATAATGTGGAAAAAGCCAACGAGGAGGAAACTAAAAACGCAAATTCCCGAGAACTTGAAACGATCCAACGCCAATTAGATGAGTTGAAAGAGATGCTTAAAAAAGAACGTTCATCGTAAAAATTACACAACAGAAGACCAGTTGGCTCCAACTGGTCTTCTTTCCGTATAATAGCCTATTGCTTTTGTCCGAAAAACTCCTCGTAGAGCACGCGGACTGCTTGTTTTGTATCTTTTGAATGAATTCCGAACACAAGACTGACTTCAGATGAGCCTTGGTTAATCATTTCGATGTTAACCCCCGCTTTGGCTAAAGCAGATGAAGCTCTAGCTGTTACGCCTACCGTATTATGCATTCCTTCTCCAACAAGCATGACCATCGCAAAATCATGCTCAATATGGACATCATCTACATTCAGTTCATCTTTAATTCGCTCAATAATGGCGCTTTCCAACTGATCAGAAAGTTGCGTTTGGCGGATAATAACAGATGTATCATCAATTCCTGAAGGAATATGCTCATAGGAAATTCCTGCATCTTCCAATATTTGCAATAGATGGCGACCAAATCCGACTTCGCGGTTCATTAAATATTTTCGTACATAAATGGTGGCAAACCCTTCATCGGAAGCAATGCCAATAACAGGGTTAAGCGACCGTTCACGTTCCGCTAAAATCAACGTGCCGCTGCATTTAGGATTGTTTGTGTTTTTGACGCATACAGGGATGCCGTTGCGGAACGCCGGAATCAAGGCCTCATCATGGAAGACGGAAAAGCCCGCGTAAGAAAGTTCGCGCATTTCCCGATAAGTCATTCGTTTGATTTCAACTGGGTCCTCAACGATAAATGGGTTTGCAGCATAAACAGAGTCAACATCAGTAAAATTTTCATAAAGCTCGGCTTGAACAGCAGCCGCCAATATAGCCCCTGTAATGTCGGAGCCGCCTCTTGGGAAAGTAACAAGATTTCCTAATTTTGAGAATCCGAAAAAACCGGGAAACACAACGATCCCTTCCATGTCAGCCAACTTGGCAAGCGCCTCGTATGCTTCTGGTAGCACTTGGGCATTCCCTGGTTCATCACTAACAAGAAGTCCAGCATCTTTCGGATTTATGTACGTAGCTTTTAGACCGATTTTGCTTAGATAAGCGGCAATGAGTTTTGCATTGTTGTCTTCCCCGCTCGCTTTCATTATATCAAGAAAGCGCCCTTTTTCCGCCTCTGTTTCCTCAAGGCGATTTTTCAAATCAGCTTCAATTTCAGCGATCACATCGCGATTAAGCCCTAAATCGTTCGCTATCGATTCATACCTGCTCATCACAGCATGGAATGCTGCTTCTACTGGCTGATCTGCCACTCTTGCTTCGGCCAAGGTAATCAGCAAGTCCGTCATTTTTGCATCATCAGAGTAACGTTTTCCTGGTGCTGAGACGACCACGATTTTCCGTTTTTTATCCGCTTTGATGATGGCAGCCACTTTTTTAATTTGCTCTGCATTTGCGACGGATGAACCGCCAAATTTTGCTACTTTCACGTTCTCTCCAGCCCCACTCTCTTTCTAAACTAAAAAAACGTTTCAGACTGTAGACAAACGCTCGCATACTTCGTCGTTTGTCTCGGTCATATGCTTTGAAACTGGTCGTTTCATGCGCAAGAAAACCATTGCTCATGAACCCCTGTTCTATTCGCATCTTCCTCGCTTGCACTCCTCGTCTGACAAGCGCTTTCTATCAGTCTGAGTGATTTTATCGACTTTATCGACATCCTCAAACGTTGAAAAACGTTCGTTAATTATTCATAATACCATATTCAAAATATCCCTACAACTTAGCATATAAAAAAGGAGCCATTTTTTCTATTATGGCTCCATAAACGATAACGGTCACATTTTCCGTTGTTTAGCTCTCTTTATGGCTTGTACGCATCCTCTGATTCAGAATCGTCTTTCGTCCGTTCTTTCTCCCTACGCTCCTCTTCCTCTTTTTCAATATCTTCAAGCGGCAATTCATCAAAGGGTTGTTCTACTTGATCACGGTTTCGCTGCTCTTTCCAATTTTTACTCGTTTCTTTCTTTTGTTTCCCCATAGACAAAACGCCTCCTTTGTCCATCGAGTACCCGTTTTCACGCCAGCAAAAACCTACATAAACCAAGCGAACCAGAGAGGCCCTCGCTTTGTAGCAAATTCGACAGCTGTACAGGATGACTCAGGGACGTAGGTGGAGTCATTTGCAACTTCTCCGTATGTAGACTCGCCTATATTGTTTGTAAATCCTGCTTGGTCAAAGCAAGCAGGTGACGAGTAGGCATTTTTACTGTAATCAACGATCACGCGCTCACTATCCGAGGGTCCGTATTCGACTTGAATAATAAACCCTAATGCAATAATAAGAATGCTTGCCGCGACTCCGAATAGCCAACGATATCGACGCATTGTTTTCCTCCTTCTCTTCAATCCATTTTTAGTCTACCTATTTTGTTTATCGGAAGCAAGGAAATTTGACAGGCGCTATTATTCAGAATTCCCCAAACGTATTTTGTCAGATTTTCTTACATTGAAATGCACATTAATCGTTTTTGTGTGATATATTGTTACAAACAACATGGCTATTATCCGTTACAGCGAGGTGGAGTGGAGTGTCTTATAAAGATAAGAAAGTAATTACAATCGGCGTTGTAAGTGAACTTACCGGTCTTTCAGAACGAAAAATCCGCTATTACGAGGAACGGAAATTGCTGTTTCCTGAACGATCGAAAGGTGGCACACGAAAATATTCTTTTCTTGATGTCGAGCGATTAGTTGACATTGCTAATAAGATGGAAGATGGTATGCAAACATTCGAAATCCGCAAAATGGAACAAAAAGCATTGCGCAAACAGGAAGTCCGTGAGCGCATGCTAAGAGGCCAACTGAACGCCGCCTTTAATATCCGTAAATGACCAGCCCAGCTCCAATGTGCTGGTTTTTTTATTTCCTATACATTCCACGCATGAACAGGACGTTGCCAATAGAAACTAAAAAAAACAAAGGAGTCCCATTCATGACAGTCCAAGTTGCAAACTGCACCTTACAAGCTTGTTTTCCCAACTGTTTGGACAGCTCCACAAACAGAACGCACTTTACGAAAAAGGAATGGTAACAAATGAAAAAACCTGCAATATGGGGAATCGCATTGGCTGCCCTTGCTATTGCTGGCATGGTTTTCACAGGCCAAGTTGAACAAAGCCAGCCACATACAGCTATTTATGATGCACCACAGCCTAAAAGTCGAGTCCACTCTACTTCCAAAGACCGGTTAATGGCAGAAGACTTAGCAAAAACGACCACACTTTTCATCTCCTCTCTATCCGGCCAATTAGAAAAATGGGGCAATACCCAGGGGGAGAGCCTTACGGATGAATTTCAACAAGAACTAAATGAACACCCTTATATTTCTGGCTTTTCCGTTTTAGATGAAGGAGGCTCGCCGCTTTTAGCCGCCGGTACGCTCTCCACTATCGATACAAGCTTGTTGATCCATCAAGATAATGGCATGCATTATTCCAATCCTTATAATAAAAACGGCAACACCTTTATGCTTATGGGTAAGGACAAAGAGGATGGCCAGCGTATCATTGGGGAAATCGACCTCAGCTTTATCCGATCTTATTTGGCTAAAACAGCAGCAATCGCTGACAGTTCTGGAACGTTTTTTGTTAATGGTAGCGATCCCAATGTCCAATTTTCATCCATTGATGAGCTTCCCGACGAACTGGAAGCCCAGGCAGTTCCTGGACTAGGATGGAATATTTACGTCAAATCTGATGACAATGTAACCATACAGACGTTTCATGAAAACCAAGCGGTCGTGAAACTACCGCCACAAATAAATGGAAGCGAATGGGCGAAGGAAAAGGGATACGAACTGCTAGCCGACAACCACCCTTATTATATTGTGAAAGACGAAAACAAGGCGCTTCAACCACTGATCGAAGATTTGCAGCAAGACGAAACCGTATTGTTCGCCGAGCCGAACTATGCCTTTTCGAATCAAGTCCGCACAGTAGAAAAAAAGGTGGAGCCAAACGACGAATATTTCAAGCCATACCAATGGAACCTTAAACAAATCCATGCAGACGAAGGTTGGAATTTCGCCAATGGCACGGATACGACGATTGCAATCATCGACACTGGTGTTGATCCTAATCATCCAGATTTAAAAGGGAAGCTCACAGAAGGGTACAACGCCATTGACGACAGTTCTGATTATAAAGACACAAACGGGCACGGCAGCCACGTTGCTGGCATTGCCGCAGCTGTTACGAACAATATTGACGGCATTGCTGGCGTATCTTGGCAAAGCAAAATCATGCCTATAAAAGTGCTCGATGAAAATGGCGAAGGTTCTTCTTATTCTGTCGCAAGGGGGATTTATTGGGCGGTCGACCATGGAGCGGACGTCATTAATATGAGCCTCGGCGATTATTACCACTCCGATCTATTATATGAAGCAATCCAATATGCAGATGAACATGATGTTGTCATTGTTAGCGCCTCAGGTAACGACAACTCAGAAGAACCAATGTACCCTGCTGTATACCCAGAAGTGATTACCGTCGCAGCAGTAGACCAAGACCGCAACCGTTCGTTCTTCTCTAATTTTGGAGACCATGTCGATCTCGCTGCACCTGGAGAAAATATTCCGAGCACATACAAAGACAACCAATATGCCGTATTGTCAGGAACATCGATGGCTTCTCCACATGTCGCTGGACTTGCTGCCTTATTGCGTTCAGCGAATCCAGACTTAAACAACGATCAAATTGGCGACATCATTCTTGGCGCATGCGACCAACTTGGAGACGGGAGTTATAACGTCTATTATGGCTATGGGGAAATGAACGTACAAGCTTCGCTTAAGCAAAATGAACGCATCCCCGCTCAGACTGGTCGTTAACGGTTTTAAAAAATGGAATGGAGTGAGTCTTTAGGATGAGCCAACGCTGTTATTTAAAAGCGTTGGCTTTCTTATGAAACGGCAAGATAACAGCCGTCTGCTTTTGCACATATTCACACAAATACCCTTGCTTTTTTCGTTTAAGAAACGTTTCCTTCCGAATCGGCCTTGGAGCAGACCAAGCGACTGAGTCTAAATTGCTCCATTTGTCATGAGTTATATATTCTTGCTTAAAGTAATACTCATGTCCTGAAGAAAATTGCTCGCAAATGTATTTAACTGTTTGTTTTGAATGCATGGCCAAACCCCTTTTTTACCATAGTTTTGGCCAAATTCTTCACTCTTATAACGATTGCTGTTCCTGCCTTGACTGGTTGTGCTACAGCGTTTACCATTAAAGGGGAGCGACAGCAGTCGAACAAATCTATTAAAAGAAGTGATTCCATTGTTACATACATTAAAAGACCTTCCTCTTTCGGATAAAGATATTGCGCCACTGATCATTTCTGCCGATAAAGTGGCCCATGTACAAATGAACAACCCCTTGCAGCATGCACTACTTGTGTTAATAAAATCAGGTTATACAGCCATTCCAGTTCTCGATGCCTCCTACCGCCTCCGTGGTTTAATCAGCAAATCGCTCATCCTAGATGCGATGCTTGGCGATGAAGATTTTGAACTCGAGAGGTTGTCTACATTAACAGTGAACAATGTGATGGCAAAAGATGTGCCGTGCATCCGCCCTGATGCCCCATTTTCAAAAGCGCTTTCTTTATTGATTAACCATTCGTTTTTATGTGTCGTTGATGAAGAACAAGCTTTTTCTGGCATTTTGACAAGGCGCTCAACACTCGCTCTAATCAGCAAATACCTCCACCAACATTAATGGAGGTAATTTTATCAAGTGACAAAAACCGAAGTCGAATGCTATTGTTGTGATTCGACTTCGGTTTCTGTTATCGCTTTGTTCATTTGAAAATATGCGTGTATTTGTTTTTCACGAGCCTTAAACATAACGGTTAAACCTTTAGCGATTATACTTGCCGGCAGTTTAGCGCGGAAAGAAACTTCATCAACCATTAAAATAGCGTCTCCGTCCCTTTCAAACGAATGCTTATGGCGCCAATACGAAAAAGGGAACGGAGGATTATTCGCTTCATCGATAAAATAATGGCCTTTGCGCTCATCAGTGATCACTGATTTCCATTTGATTTGGAAAGCGGCTAACAGAATCACTGATTCTAGATCCTTCTCCCCTTTTTTACAAACCCTTACTTTCGGTCGCTTGTGCACTTTTTCAATGTTCGTCGCATCTGAAAAAAAGGACCAAACTTGTTTCATCGTGGCATTGATACGAGTTTTGTACGTAAATACAAATGTATCCATTTTTGCTCACCTCATAAATACAACTGGATAATTAGCCCCTGCAGTTCTCCAATTTTATTTAGCAAATCCAGTTCGCTTTTGCTTTGGTCAAAGACCGTGCTCGTCAGTTCGACAAGCCCTTTATCGATTTCTTTCACCAATTTGTATTGCCTCACTTGTCCACTCGCCGCACTTGAAGCCGTTTCCACTTTTAATGATTCGAGCAAATGGCTTACACACTGCCGAACGCTTCGCTTAAATGCGTGCAGTTCTGCCGCAGTCCGATGCTTTGCCAAGCGCTCGCCATCTTTTTCTAGCGTTTCAAGCATGGCATAAACCGTCTTCTCGCTTTTATGCCCGGCAATCTCTTCAAACACGCCTTGGAAGGAAGCGCGCGATTGCCGGGCCCGGATTTTACTTATTGATAAAGGTCTTTGCTGCTCACGAAGTCTCTCAATATCTAGCATGTTGATCGCCACCTTTCTTTAAGTTTAGCACGATGGACACCGGATGGAAACTGCCTGAAATCGGTTTGAAACTTGTTTAAAAATAAGTTATCATGATAATATAGTAGATTACATGTATACCCTCTACTTATATCGGAGGTGGCGCAAAAATGGTAAACCCATTATTACAGACACAACGGACTGTGTACCAGCAAAATAGTCAGCGTATTATTGAATGTTTGTTTGCTTACTGGAGCCAGCACAATGCCTCTCCTGATTTGCGCACCCTTTCTTTAATGAGTGGCATAACAGAAGAAACAATTCTAGAAACGATGGAATTTAGTTAAATCGACACGTACAAGAAGGGCTGATCCGTAAGGGTATCAGCCTTTTTTCTGTAAAAAACAATAGATCACTTTCAACCTATAACCCAGTCCCCCTGTTGGTGCTGCCAAACAAAAGACCGGAAGCATTACAATTGGCCATTCCTTTGTCATTCAAGTGGCCGCCACAAAAAGACGTTCTCCAGTTCTCCAGCTCACCTTCTAACCTTACTAGTCTTCTCTCGTCTTATTCGTTATTTTTCCCTTGAGACTCCAAGCAACTCTGACACCGTTACAAATGTATAGCCTCGGGATTGTAATTCAGGGATAATGTCATCCAGCGCATCTGCTGAGTAGATTTCAGGGTTCGGCGTATCCACATCCCCTCCATCATGCATGAGAATAATGCTGCCTGCTTCTACTTCTTGCAGGACTGTATCCGTTACTTCTTGAGCTGGAATCCCTTGCCAATCTAGTGTGTCGACATCCCAACCAATCACAATGTCATTCAACGCTTGAAGACGTTCGACTTGTTCTGCCGTCAAAAAACCATAAGGTGGACGAAACAAACGAGGACGGTAGCCAATCGTGGCTTCTATAATCGCATCGGTTTTCGTCACTTCTGATTCGAGCCGCTCAAGGCTTCCTTCAGATAAATTCGGATGCGAAAACGTATGGTTTCCTACTTCATGGCCTGCTTGACTTAATCTCACCAACAATTCAGGATTCGCTTCAACCCGTTGTCCTAAAACGAAGAACGTAGCAGGTACATGATGTTGCTCCAGCTTCGTCAATACTTGTTCAGTGAACCGAGGATCAGGTCCATCATCAAACGTTAACGCTATCTGGTTGCTTGCTGGATCCCCTTTGACAAACACCACTCCTGGAAATTGATTTTGCAAAACCGGCAGCGGCACTGCTTGGCGTACACTCGTCTCCTCATTTCCAGAATCAATCGCCTGTACACACCTTAAACCTGCACTTATACAAATGATAAACACCAAAATAGCCAATATCCCTTTTTTCCTCACAAGCCTCTACCCTTTCTAACCTTCTTAGCCTTTAGTGTGAGCGGTGACAGTTTGTTCTATGTAAGTTTTCCACTTTTCTTTCGAACTAGATTAAAAAATGAATAACGGTTATTTTATCTGAATATCGTCGTATCATAGACTGTATTGGTGAATTTACAAATGTTCTAGCCTTCACTATACAGAAATTATTTGAATTTTATGGATAACCGACGAGAACAGGATTATCTTTTTTACTTATATCGGATTCCATTAGACACTTCTTCTAATTTAACCCAATTTAATATACGAATAGAGTTTTTATCCCTTTCAATAATTTTTCTTTGGGATAACGAATGAATAACTCGATTTAGATGTCGATATGTCGTACCAAGTAAATCTGCAATCTCTTTTATATTGGAAGTCTTTAGCTCTATTCCAAAGACGTTTTCAGGTGCAGGTGAGATCGTGGATATAAGGTAACTTGCAAATTTGTTTTCAACAGAGGCTAATAAATTGACACGGGAAGCTGTTGTGCAGGTTTGAAGCTTATAGCTTACATGTTCTAAAAGTGTATGCAAAAACTTCGGATTATTCATTTCATGTTGTTTTATATAATCAACATGCAGTCCAATTAATAAGCATTCATTAACTGCTTTAACTTGTGATTGAACGGGAACTTTTCGAATCAGTTCAATATCACCAATAATGGAAAAAGGTTGGACAAACCGTAGTAAAAGGGATTTTCCAGTTTCAACACTTGATGTTATTTTCACTTTCCCTTCCACTAAAAACAACAGTGTTTTCAGATCCATTCCTTCGAGTAAAATCATTTCATCTTGTTCATATTGCTGCAATGTAAATGGAAGTTGCTTTTCTCGGTCAAACATTTCTTCAACATGATATTCTCGTAATTTTGAATGAAGCAGCTTTAAGTCTTGAATATATTTCATAGTAAAACTCCTTTTAGGACATATGTCCTTTTTATTATAATATAAACTGATATGATAAGAACAATAATTCGTAGGAGTGACATAGAATGAAGTTCGTATTTGATTTAGATGGAACAATTTGCTTTAAAGGCCAGCCTGTTTCTGAAAAGTTATTAATAGCATTAGAAAAATTAGTAAAAAAAGGGCATGAAGTCATTTTTGCATCAGCTAGACCAGTACGCGATTTACTTCCCGTCTTACATGACCGTTTTCATCAATACCCAATGATTGGTGGCAATGGATCAATGGTAGCAGTAAAAGGGAAAATCATATCAACAGTCAACTTTGATGAAGAAACGCTCGTAAATATTATTCAATTACTAAGAACTTATAAAGTTTCCTATTTGATAGATAGTGATTGGGACTATGCCTACACAGGCCCTCTTACACATCCAATTTTAAATAACCTAGATCCACAAAGACGTGCTAAAAATGTTAGGTTGGATGAACTCCAGTCAATCGTAAAAATTTTGATGTTAACTTCAAATAATATGAAAGAAGTCGAAGAACAGCTTAGAAAAATGAATGTTGTTGTTCACTCTCACGAAAGTGAGGGAGTGTTAGATATAAGCCCCAAAGGAATCGATAAATGGAGTGGATTACAACAACTGGGAGTAAAAGAAGGGGAATACATTGCATTCGGTAATGATGCAAATGATATTGCAATGTTTCAACATGCATTTTATTCAGTCATGATTGGCGAAAGCTTACAACTGTCCCCATTTTCATCTGAACAATTATTTTTAAGTGAGAATATAGAAAACCTTATCGTTCAAAGGCTTAGTGAATTGGGAGATATGGATCCAATAAATAAACTGGTAAGCTCATAAGTAGGTAACTTATGCTTTATAAAACCAATTTTCGTAGTGTGATCATGCTAAACAAACCCTCGGCTTCCAGCAATTACACCTTCGAGATTTGGAAGAGTCTTCACTCTGAAAAAAATAGAAGTAGAGATCAAGTCCGTTCTCTACTTCCGTTCTTTCTTATTTTATTCCCTGGCTGAGCGGGCAATTTCTACCACAAGCTTTGCTGTATTTTCAAGTGCTTCGATCGAAATTCGTTCGCTTGTTGTATGAATGCCTTCATAACCTACTGATAAGTTAATGGTCGGGATTCCGTATCCGGAAATGATGTTGGCATCGCTCCCTCCCCCACTTGAAGTAGTCATAGGCGTTAATCCACATGCTTTTATCGCACGTAGAGCGGTCTGAACCACTTTTGTGTCTTCTGATTCCTGATAGCCAGGATAACTATACGTCACTTGCACATCGCAGGTTGTGCTCATTTCTAGTGCTGCTTGTTCAAAGGCTTGTTTCATCGCTTCCACTTGCTTTTTTAGCTTCTCTTCTACAAGGGAACGGGCTTCCGCCGTGATGGTGACAAAGTCGCAAACAATATTGGTTTGCGTGCCGCCTTCAAATCGGCCTATATTGGCTGTCGTGTCTGCGTCAATCCTTCCTAACGGCATTTTTGAAACGGCTTTGGAGGCGACTGCAATAGCCGATATTCCTTTTTCAGGTTCAACGCCAGCATGAGCCGTTTTGCCATATACTTTTGCAAAGATTTTTGCTTGCGAAGGCGCCGCCGTAATCATGCCCCCAACTTCTCCGTCGCTATCAAGAGCATAGCCATAAGCAGCGGAAATCGCGTCTTTGGCCAACGCTTTCGCACCAACTAAGCCAGCCTCTTCGCCTACAGTAATGACAAACTGAATTTGGCCATGTGGTTCTTTGGATGCTTGGAGGACACGAGCCGCTTCTAGCATGGCCGCAATTCCCGCTTTATCGTCTGCTCCTAAAATGGTTGTCCCGTCCGTTTGAATATAGCCATTTTCTACAATTGGTTGAATCCCTTTACCTGGGCCAACTGTATCCATATGGGCAATGAAATAAAGTGGATCAAATCCGCTGCCTGTTTCAGGCAACGTACAAATTAAATTCCCTGCCCCATGGCCCGTTCTTTCTTTTGCATCATCTTCGACTACGTCTAAGCCTAGTGATGTAAATTTTTCTTTTAAAACACCTGAAATTTTTCCTTCATGTTTTGTTTCGGAATCGATTTGTACAAGTTCCAAAAACTCTTCGACCACTCTTGAATACACGTCATCACTCCATCGCTACTTTACATTTCCTTTTTACTATAGCTGATTTGCTGATTGATTTCACGTTTTTCCCTCGCAAAGTTCAACGAGCAAACCGCCTGTACTGCTCGGATGAATAAAAGCAACCTTGCGCCCGAAGCTTCCGATAAGCGGCAACTCACTCGTTAAACGGACGTGCTTCTCTTTCAACATTCCTATTGCCGTCTCTATATCAGCAACCGAAAAAGCAATATGGTGAAAAGCAGGTCGATTGTTTTGTTTTGCTAGAAAGCGTTGCAACGATACGTTGCTAGGATGCGGTTCAATCAGTTCATACCCCACTCCAATCCCATTAATAAAAACAGCATTAATATGATGGTGTGTCAGCCTTTCTTTATGGCTGGCAGTCGCTTGAAGCGCTTGTTCAAATAAAGGGAGGCTGGTGCTTAGGGAAGGAACGGCGATAGCAATATGGTCAATTTGAAAACGGTCCATAAAAACACCCCTTGATTGCTTGTGTTTTCTTCGGGTAAACTAAAAAGTAGTTGATTTGGGGAGGAATGGAGATGCCACGTAAATTCCAGCGTTTGATTGTGTATATCATGATTGCAACCTTAGTAATTGGCACGATTTTAACAGGAGCAGCAGGACTCGGCTTTTTCTAAGGGGGTTCATGAGCATATGAGTGAGGCAAACACGACGTATGCGAGCGTTTGCCTACAGTCTGTACAGTGCGCAAGAAGCGCACTGTTTTAATTTTGCTCCTTTATTAGGCCCGCTTCCTTGGCAATCGCCTGGAAGGAGCGATGTTCGTTGACAACGAAGATTTTGCTGCCGATGTCAATTTTTCGGTAAAGCCGTTCAATCGTCGGATTTGCTAGGCGAATACAGCCTGCAGATGCGCTATACCCGATAGAGCCTGGTCGATTGGTGCCATGTAGCCCATATGTCCGGCCTGCCGTTCCTAATGCATCGAAACCGATCCATCTGCTTCCTAATGGATTACGGGCATCCCCGCCGGGAATATTTTTTTTGCGGTAATAAGGCTGTTCTACTTTAACCAAAACAGTAAACTGTCCAAGGGGTGTTTCATCCCCTTTTTTCCCGGTGGCGACAGGATGAATTTCTGCAATATGGTTGGCTTCAATTAAAGCGAGCGTATTTGTACGGACATTGACGATGACGCTCGCTTTTTCCACCTCCCATTCCTTGTCACCAGGCATTTGCAGGGGCTGTAACGACATAACCAAAAATATGCACAAAAAAGACCATTTCACCGAATACGCCTCTCCTTTTACGGATCTTTCCATTAGGCTTTGCGAAATGGTCTTTTTTTATCCTGCTTGTTGTTCCAAAGCGCATCTTTCACTTGTAAATATTGTTCAAATTCATTCATCACATAGAGTAGTGATGACCTTGTTTCAAACTCTTCCCGTGTAGCCGGCAAGGGCATAGCGCGAAAGGCTGCTTTTAGTTCCTCAAGCCGCAGCATAAAATAGGGGACAGAATTAGTCGGACTGACGGCAGCGCTCAACTCGCTTAAAAAATCGGCAATTGGCTTGCTTTGCGTTACCGCTCCTTCAAGGCTAGCTAAGTGCGGCATGATCCGTTCTATGATTTCCAATTGCTTTTCTCGCATAGCAAAGTAGTGATAATAATGGTCTTCTTCCCGCAGCAAATGGTTCTCCATTGCCTGAAGCGCCATCGTCTTGCTTTCTTTTAACAAATGGTCTGCTTCGGAAATTTCTTTTCCATCCCAATCGCTCGCCCCTTCGCGAATAAAAGCAGCCAATTCCTGCAAAATAACAGCCAGTTTTTGCTCAAATTCTGTCCGATAGCGGCGAAGCAAATTATCTTTAGACGGCATGTATAAGTTCATAAGCAGCGCTGTGCCAATACCAATCACTATCAGCTGAAGTTCATTCAAGAAAAACGCGAATGTCGCCTGCTTTTGCGTGTAAAGATGCATGACAATAACAGAGCTGGTGACTATCCCTTGCGCCGATTTTGCAACGAGGACAATCGGGATGAACAATAAAACAAACAGGCCGACAATGATCGGTTTGTAGCCCAATGTTTCAAACATGATCGCACTGATTACAATGCCAATCATACAGGCAACAAAACGAGCCCAAGAAACCAATAGTGAGTTTTTCCTTGTAACCGAAATACATAAAATCGTAATGATTGCTGCAGAACTGGCATAGTTTAATTTCAATGCTTCAGCCATGCTTAAAGCAATCACGACACCAACGGCAGTCTTTAACGTGCGATAACCAATTTTAAATGGCATTTGATCCCTTTTTTCTCCAGTCGTTTATGGTTGTAGTGTACCACGGAAGCAGCCGAAAATCGACTGGAGAATGCCAACTTGCGGGGCCTATTCTTTCTTTTCTTTTGATTTGCGTTCGCTAGAAAACCATTTTCTTATCCTTGCAATAATGGTTAGCGATTCAGTCATGCTTTATCCATAAGTTAACATTGCCGTTTTTTCGCGCACCATCGAGGCAGCTCTGTTTTTCGTTTTCAATGGCAAGACTACTTTCACCTTTGTTCCACTTTTATTTTTCGACTCGATATCGATCAAGCCACCATGCGTTTCGACCACACGATAACAAATCATCAAGCCGAGGCCTGTTCCTTTTTCTTTTGTCGAATAAAAGGGCTGGCCAATATAATGAAGTCTCTCAGCTGGAATCCCAGAACCAAAGTCTGTTATTTCAACACAAACATTCGAGCCTTCCGCATACATAGTAATATGCACAGGTGAATGTTTCAAACTAGCATCAATCGCATTTTCAAGCAAATTGTAAAACAACAAAAAAAGCTCTTTTCTTGACCCCGACACGGTTGCTTCCTCGCTAATGTTTAGCCGAATAGGGTGCCCGTCGGTAAGCTGTTTCACGTTGTTCTTTTTTAAGAGCGACTGCAAAAAGGCTGCCATTTGAATCGATTCGTTTTCACGGGCAGGAGGTTCTTCAGCTAACAGCACATAGTCATTAATAATGTTTTCAATTCGCTCCAACTCTATATTCATGATGTTGATCTGGCTTGCACTCAACTCCCCAATTTCCGAATAGAGTTGAATAAATCCTTTTATTGTTGTCAGTGGATTACGGAGTTCGTGAGCCACCCCCGCCGACAAACGAGAGGCGACTTCCATTGCTTCTTTCCGTTTGTGCGCTTGTTTGAAAGGTTGCTTTAGTACGGACGCATAAAGACGCTTTTTGCCCCACTGAAACGGTTTCCCAGCACAAACGACGCTTCGCAGATAGTCTTGCCCGTTGTCAGTATGAATGGACCGGTAAAGCACATGGTTACCTTGCCAGTCGTTTGCCTTAAAGAATACGATGTCTTCTTCGGAAATAAGCTGTTTTAGCCGTTTCCCATTTAAATGGTCGATCGGTTTTCCTAAACACTCATGGGCGGCACGATTTGCATATAAAATCGTTACACCATCGTGAATAAAATAACAATCTTCTGACAAATCCAACAGACCGATAAGCGCTTCTACATCCATTGCAATCTTCCTTGATTTCCTTGTTGTAGGCGCAAAGGGGCAACGACTCCTGCTAAAATAGACACTGAACCATTTTCAATCATTGATTTCATTTTTAAAACCCACTTTCTGGATTTATCATTTTCATTTTTTCTCCTTTTACAGAACTTCCACTTGGAACCTCCCTTATATTGAAATCAAGAGACAGCAATCTACAAAAACATTCGTGAATTGCTAAAATGAATCCTTCTTCATTCTACCTTTTTCGATCAAGAAATTTTGACAAGAACAACAAAAAGCCGACATCCCCATGTCGACTAGTTGTCAGCTTTTTGCTTTTTGGCTATTTTATCTTCGAGTCATTATAGGAGGTTAAGTAATCATCACAAATTGGATAAAAGCAAGTGTAGAAAAAACAGCACACCGACGACATACATCGTGGTGCTCACTTGACGATGTTGACGAGCCATCGTTTTTAACAACGGATAAGCAACAAACCCAAAAGCAATGCCGTCGGCAATTGAATACATAAACGGGATTCCAATAACGATAAACACAGCAGGCAACCAATTGGAGATGTCAGCAAATGAAATTTCCCGTACTTCTTTCATCATTAAAGTGCCGACAATGACAAGAATAGGCGCAATTGCACTATCAGGGATATGCACGAGGAGTGGAAACAGCAAAAATGTAAACAAAAACAACATACCTGTTGTAATCGCTGAAATCCCTGTTTTCCCCCCTGCTGCCAACCCTGCAGCCGTCTCGGCTGTCGAAACGGTAGGACTTGAGCCAAATACACCGCTGGCAAGCGCTGATATAGCGTTGGCTTGGAGGGCCCGTTTTCCTTTATCTGGCCGTCCTAATTGTTTCGTATAGCCAGAAATCAGACCGATGTTTTCAAACGTAAGCACCATTGTCATAGCAAAAACAGACGTCCAAAATGGCACAGTCGCAATTGCTGAAAATGACAATTGCCCAAAGACGGCCATCATGCCCTCCGTCGAAAACGTGATCGTGTCCTTACCATTAGGGACGTTCAGTACGAGCCCAATCCCGATTCCGCTTAAAATTGCCCACAAGAAATGACCGGAAACGCCACGGACAAACAAAAACAAAGCGACTACAAGGGTCAATAGCGTTGCGAGCGGCAATGGTTCAGACAAATCTGCCAGCTGAACCATTGTTTCTCGACTGTATTCCACGATGCCCCCTTTTTGCAACCCAATAAACACAAGAAAACAACCGATTCCAGCTGTAATCCCATGTTTTAAATCAACTGGGATTCCCTTGTCAAGGATTGTCGCAAAACTAGTAAAGCTAACAACGGCAAAAAGCACCCCGGCGACAAACACAACTGCTAACGCTTCTTGCCAGCTCATACCTACGCCATGAACAAATGTATAAGCAAACATGGCATTAATGCCCATACCTGGAATTAATACAATCGGTGTATTGCTCCACAATCCCATTAGCAAACAGCCAAAAAAACAGGTTAGAATGGTCGCAAAAGCCGCTCCTGCAACAGGCATGCCTGCATCGGCTAAAATGGAACTATTAATAGCCACAATATAAACGGATGTCAAAAACGCAACCGTTCCAGCTCCAAGTTCTTGTTTGATCGTCGTGTCGTGTTTAGGCAACTGAAAAAATGAAAATAACACATTCATTTAAATGCGCTCTCTTTATGAATAAACCCTCACCCGCCCAGTGCAGTGCACTGCACTAAGTATTTATACTAGCACAGCTTTTATGGAAATGGAAAGCTCATGATAAGATGCCCAGCTTGTGGGTATGGTATACTAAAGACACACGCTTTAAGGGGGAGTAAAGGTTGGCAAAACTTGAAAAAGCAACATTTGCAGGCGGTTGTTTTTGGTGTATGGTGAAACCATTTGACTCCTATGACGGGATTGAAACGGTCACATCAGGCTACACTGGCGGGCATACAAAAAACCCGACATACAAAGAAGTATGCAGTGAAACAACCGGCCATTTTGAAGCGGTACAAATCGTTTATGACGCTGCTGTTTTTCCATACAGCAAGCTTCTAGAAATTTTCTGGCAACAAATCGATCCAACCGATCCTGGAGGCCAGTTCCATGACCGTGGGGATTCCTATCGGACAGCTATTTTCTACCATAATGAAACACAAAAGAAAGAAGCGGAACATTCTAAAGAACAACTAGAACAGAGCGGCAAATTTAGCAAGCCCATCGCTACGCTCATATTGCCTGCAAAACCTTTTTATCCTGCCGAAGGCTACCATCAAGATTATTACAAAAAAAATCCGTTCCATTATCAAATGTATCGCCGCGGCTCAGGGCGTGAAGCGTTTATTCAAAAGCATTGGGGAGGAGAAACGACATGACCAAGCCACAAAAAGACGAGTTAAAAAAGAAATTAACGCCGATGCAATATTTCGTAACTCAAGAAAATGGCACGGAACCGCCTTTTCAAAATGAATATTATGAAACAGAAGAGGAAGGTATCTATGTAGACATTGTTTCAGGTAAACCGCTTTTTTCTTCAAAAGATAAATACGACGCAGGCTGCGGTTGGCCAAGCTTCACCAAACCCATTGATGAAGCAGAAATCATCGAAAAAGAAGATAGGAGCCATTTCATGGTCCGTACAGAAGTACGCAGTAAAAATGCTGATTCTCATTTGGGCCATGTCTTTCCAGATGGCCCAGGGCCAAATGGACTTCGTTACTGCATCAACTCTGCAGCATTGCGATTTATCCCTAAAACAAAACTCAAAGAAGCGGGCTACAGCGCCTATGAAAAGCTATTTGACTAAAGTCGAAGCAGAGGAAAAATTCCTCTGCTGTTTTCATTAAGTTTTACCTGCAATTCTGGTATGATAGATTTGGAGTTTGTAATTCATTTCGATTATAAAAAAGGGTGATGAAAATGGAAACGCGTACAGAAAGAGATACAATCGGCGAAATCGAAGTTCCAGCAGACCGTTTTTGGGGCGCACAAACACAACGTAGCCTGGAAAACTTTAAAATTGGCACCGAAAAAATTCCTTTTGAAGTTGTTCTCGCCTTCGCCCACTTGAAGAAAGCTGCAGCCATTGTCAACGGGCGCTTAAAAGGACTCGACTCTCGCAAAGTTGAAGCGATTACATATGCAGCCGATAAAATCATTGAGGGCGGACTAGAAGATCATTTCCCTTTAGTTGTCTGGCAAACAGGTAGCGGCACGCAGTCTAACATGAATATGAATGAAGTGCTGGCTTACTTAGCAAACCAATACTTAGATGAAAATGGACATCATGATGTTCGTGTCCATCCGAACGACGATGTCAACCACTCACAAAGTTCAAACGATACATTTCCAACAGCAATGCATGTCGCTACTGTTGTTTTTGCGGAAGAAAACCTCCTTCCAGCGATTCGCGCCTTTAAAGAAACACTTGCTGAAAAAGAAGAGGCCTTTTCGGATGTTGTTAAAATTGGCCGTACACACTTGCAAGATGCGACTCCGCTCACATTTGGGCAAGAAATTAGCGGTTGGAAACATATGCTCCAAACATGCGAAACACTGATTAGCGAAGCACTTGAACATGTACGTTCTCTCACGATCGGCGGAACGGCTGTTGGCACTGGCCTAAACGCGCCAGTCGGTTTTAGCAAAGAAGTTTCTGCTCAACTTACAAAGCAAACAGGCGTCGCCTTTAAAGCATCGGAAAACTTTTTCCATGGCTTGACAAGCCATGACGAGCTCGTCCATTTTCATGGCGCGCTGAAAGCACTGGCTGCCGATGCGTTTAAAATTGCAAATGACATTCGCTTGCTTGCAAGCGGGCCGCGCTGTGGCATTGGTGAAGTGTTGATTCCTGCCAATGAACCAGGTAGCTCAATTATGCCTGGGAAAGTCAATCCGACGCAAAGTGAAGCGTTAACGATGGTAGCAGCCCAAGTGATGGGGAACGATGCGGCAGTCGGCTTTGCCGCAAGCCAAGGCCATTTTCAGCTAAATGTGTTTAAACCAGTCATTATTTACAATGTCCTTCAATCGATGCGTCTTCTTGCAGACGGGCTCAACAACTTCCGCAACAAATGTTTAGTTGGCCTAAAAGCAGACGAAGAAAAAATGGCGCAATTGTTAAATGAATCCCTTATGCTTGTGACTGCCCTTAACCCACACATCGGCTACGAAAATGCCGCAAAAATTGCGAAAAAAGCACATGCTGAAAACACAACGCTTAAAGAAGCTGCTATTGAGTCAGGGTTGCTGACTGAAGAGCAATTTGACGAATATGTAGTTCCAAAGGAAATGATTGCCCCAAAATAAACAAAAAAGCAGGCTGACATGCCTGCTTTTTTTATTGGAAGAGCGGACTCAAGGAGGCTGAATCAAACTGTGCTGGCTCTTCTTTAAACAAGAAAATACTTATTTCTTTTCTTGGCGAATCGCTTTAAAACGCGTTGCTTCAAAAAGTTCTTCCCGGTCAACGCTAAATAATTTTGCAATTAGCTTCGCGATTTCAGCGCTGACTTGGCGCTTGCCCGATTCAATTTGCGACAAATATCCCGCTGAAATCCCTACCTCTTTTGCTACTTCCTCAAGGCTGTAGCCTTTTTTGGTTCGCAAAATTCGAATGCTACTTTCACTCATCGTTCTTCCTCCTTGAGTTCTTCAATAAACACATCATTACTTATTTTACTACGCAATCAGCAATTCCTTCAATTCATTTCGCGTATTGCTTCTTTATTTTACAGATTGCAAAGTATAATGGAACAAGCTTCAATGAAAGGAGAATGGACGGCATGTTTGCATCACGATTAAAAGAATGCCGCATTAAAAAGCAGTTGACAATGAAAGAACTGGGCCAAGCGTTAAATATGGCACAATCTACAATTTCAGGTTATGAGAATGGCACAAGAAAACCTGACTTAGACAATTTGGCCCGTCTTGCCGACTACTTTAATGTTAGCACTGATTATTTGATAGGCCGACTGGACTCAAACGATTCCTTTATACTCCATTCTGATCAGCTCACTAGCGATGAAAAATTGTTTCTAGCAGATTGCTTGCAGCTATACAGAAAACATTGTGCAACAAACAAGGTATAAACGAATTTACATGACTTCATCATACGTGTAACGAACTACATACTTATTTGATCGTAGCTTTTTAACTTCAACTAAAGGGCCAATTTCATATCCATTCTGCCAATTATCCTCCAATTTCGCTTTTACGCAACCAGCTTGAAATTTGGAACGGAAAATTTCTTTATAATAAACCCAGTGGGGTTTTCGACGTTTGATCATTTTACTCCTCCATTCGTCACATGCGTCATCCTTTTTAGGTTGTCCATTTTTTTCTATTTTATCATAGACAGACGCTTGAATAGACGAAATTACCTGGCTTTGACAAAAGTATGTTAAACTAAGCTAAAGCCCGTTAAGAAAGGACGTTGCATCATGGCAGGTTTAAATGGACAGTTATCTGAGCTGAAAATTGAAAGTACATACTTGGCGGAAATGATTCCTTTATCGATCTATAAACCGCCCCATTATACACCGTTAAAATCGTACAGACTCTTGATTTGCCAAGATGGCCAAGACTATTTCCGCTTAGGGCGCATTCCGCGCCAAGCGGAGGCATTAATGGAAGAAGGAGATATTGAGGAAGTTGTTATTGTCGGTGTCCCTTACCCTTCTGTGCCGACTAGAAGAAAATGGTACCATCCAGAAGGTGAAGACGCCGAAAACTATCGACGCTTTCTCGCATGTGAGCTACTCCCTTTTCTCGAACAAGAAATTTCAACAGAACCACTCCCAGAAGCACGCATACTTGCGGGGGATTCCCTTGCTGCAACCGTGTCGTTGCAAACGGCGCTTGAATACCCAAACATTTTCGGAAAAGTTGTGCTCCATTCCCCCTTTGTTTCTGAGCAAGTACTTGAACAAGTAAATCAGTTTTCTAACAGCGACTCGTTAACCATCTACCATGTAATTGGGCTAGAGGAGACAGAAGTGACTTTAACAAACGGGGATGTAGCTGATTTTTTGACGCCTAACCGCAGATTAAATAAACTGCTTGAACAAGGTCCCTTTTCGTATACGTACTATGAGTTCCAAGGCAATCATACGTGGACATATTGGCAGAAGGATTTGCCTCGGGCGCTGCAAACGGTGTTGCCGCTCTCCTAGCTTACAAGAGAGAGTGCGTGCAGCTGCCTTTTGTTTTTTGCTAATAAAAGTGTGTAAACAAGCGAAACCGTTCTGATATCATCTAAAAATCGAGGGGGGTTTTTTACTTGAATTACAGCATTGTCATGTTCCCATCTAAACCGTTCCAAGACACGGCAAACGGCTATAGGCGGCGTTATGACGCCCATTACGCAAACATACCGCCACATCTTACCCTAAAAGAACGTTTTTCAATTGCCGAGGAGGAACGACCTAAAATCATTGAGGCGTTACGGACCATTGGGAAAAGCCATAAACCAATTGCCATTGACGTTTATAAAGTCGACACGTTTTATCCTCAGTCAACAACCATTTATTATAAAATCAAAGAAAACGATGGCTTGCTTGCTCTTTATGAAGCTTTACACCGCCATCCGTTTCCGCGCAAGCGGGCGCATCCTGTATTTATTCCCCACATCACGATTGCCCAAGGATTGCCCCAATCAGAGCATGCTGATATTGTTGGTCAATTGAAAATGATCGATGTTTCCCACCAAGAAACAATTGATCGCTTTCAATTGCTCAAACAACTTGACAACGGTTCATGGGCTGTTTATGAAACATTTTTTTTAGAAGGAGATTAAGAGGGAATGACTTATTGTACGAAAGTTGCCGCTAGCGCGCAAGAACACTCGGACTGCGCCAGTGTGCGGCACTATGTATTCATTGTAGAACAAGGCGTCTCCCCTTCCATTGAACGGGATCAGTATGACGAGTCTGCTACACACATCATCATGTACGACGGAAAAACACCGATCGGTACAGGGCGTGTCCGCTTATTGGCTAATGAGGAGGCGAAAATTGAACGGGTTTGTGTGATCAAAGAAAAGCGTCAGTCAGGTGCAGGGAAACAATTAATGACGGCGCTTGAGGAAGCAAGCGCGAGAATGGGGGCAAAAGCAGCAAAGCTCCATGCTCAAACCCACGCGAGCTATTTTTATGAAAAGCTTGGTTACACAGTAACTTCCCCTGAATTTATTGATGCTGGCATCCCCCATGTGACGATGAGCAAACCTCTTAATAGCTGACTGATAGAAAACGCTTGTCATACGAGGAGTGCAGGCGAGGGAAGAAGCGAATAGAACAATAGCTGGAGACTCTGTCTCCAGCTATTGTTCTATTCGCTTCTCTTGCACAGATTTACGTTTTCCTTCCATCGTTAAAGGCTGATCGCGGCGGTCGTCAATACGAATCGATGTTGCCGTCCTCAAGGCTCCTTGTTCAAACGGTGCTTCATGGATTTTTTGGATCACTTCAAATAACACAGGCAGCTCTGCCTCAATCAACGTGCTCATAGGGGTAAGCTCGTAACGGATTTGCTTTTCTTTCCGATAGGAGTCAAGCACTTGTTGGATATATGCTACATAAGCGCTAACGCTTGTAGAAGAAGTACCAATTGGAATGATCGATACGTCTGCAATTGCCATTCTCTTGTTCTCCTTTTGCGGAAGCCTCCGCTTTTTTATGTTTTCCGGAAAAGCCAAATAGCCTAACTGTTGATAGGCGGCGATCGCGCATTGAAGATGCTTCTCGCCAGGCTCTTTCGTTGTCACATGAAGTTGCAACCAGTAGGAAAGAATTAAAACGACCTTCTCGAACCATTTTAGCCACGGCTTGCGGTGAAAAAGTTGATAAAAGACAACAATAGCCAGAGCCGCATAGGAGGAAACCATTAGCGCTTGTTCTATTGGCGTGAACAAGGAAAGCCCCCCGCTTAGAAGGAAGACGCTTAAAAAATAGACGACAACGAGCCCGGTGGAACAACCACGATTGCGAATATCCGCTCTTTTTATCGCCTTTAATCGTTCCGTACAAATACGCCCTCTTGCACTAAACACTTTATGCTCTGCTCCATGGTACTTTTTTAACGGCTCAGGAAATAGAAAATGCCCAGCAAACAATAAATAAAAGAACGTATAAACAGGCAACCCATTCCAGCCGCTTGGAACGATTTTGGGCCCAATGATCAAACACAGCAGTGCGACAAAGAGCACGACGAACCGAAATGGCATGGTTTTCACAATCAGTTTGCCAGCTTGTAAATAAGCTGGCATTCCGGCAGGCTTTCCCCACGAATGTAGCTTGCCCTGTTTATCATAGTAGGCACAAGACAAAAAGCCTGCCCCGCTGTAAAAAATCCCCACATTAAACGACATGCCGCTAATCCGCAAGCAACTCACCTAATTCCACCGTTTTTACCCAATGCTGAACGTTTTTGGCACTACCAAAAGAAGGTGCTTCAAAAGTAGCGTCCTCCATTGTCAACGGTTCATGGTTCGTCCACGTATGTAGAACAGAAATGGTGATGTCTTCAGCAGAAGCAGGCAACGGTTGGACAATCGTGCCCCTCGTGCCAATACTTTGATGTTCTGCCATTTCTGTCGGGTATGCAAAAATAATCCCGTTTTCAACACGCTCGCCTTTATAGCGATGTTGTTCTTCTATATCAAGCACTGCCTCGCCAACTTCCACTTCATCTCCCCCAGTAAAGGCAATGCCAATATAGTCGGTTCCATACATGCCTTCTGCTGGCATTTGCGGCCAGCTCCATTCAAGTGACAACGTACCGTCTTCCGCCCGTTCAGCAACCAATTCAATTTCAGCTTTAAGCTGTTCGTTCGTCATCGTTTCTTCTTGGTTCAAGTAATAAATACCGCTTAAAGCGATCGCGATCATTAAAATGACCGGCAATATCAATACGACTATATGCTTTCTCAATTGCAACCCCCTTCTTGGCCAAGGCGGCGATAAGCAGCATGATCGGTCGGGCCGATTCCGGCTCCTAATGGGATTCCTTCCGAAATCGCGGCAGTCACATACGCTTTTGCTGTTTTAGCTGCTTCGATTGGCTTTCTCCCTTTTGCGAGTTCTGCTGCTATCGCTGAAGCAAACGTACAACCAGTCCCATGTGTATGCTTTCTGTCTAGCCGTTTTGCCTTTAACTCAAAGAAAGCTTGGCCATCATAGCATAAATCAATCGCTTCCCCTTGTTGCAAATGGCCACCTTTCAAAATGACCAGCTTAGGCCCCATTTTATGCAATTGTACCGCGGCTGCTTTCATTTCAGCAATGGTTTTACATTCTGGTTTATTAAGGAGCATGGCCGTTTCAGGCAAATTAGGCGTAAATACAGTCGCAAGTGGCAAAAGCTTTTGTACAAGCACCTGTTGGCCTTTCGCCGAAAGAAGCGCTGTTCCACTTGTCGAAGCCATGACAGGATCAACGACGATGTTAGCCACTCCATAGGTTTTCGCCAATTCAGCCACCGTCGTGACAATGTCTGCATTGACCAACATGCCTGTCTTGATGACATGAACACCGATATCACTTAATACCGCTTCAATTTGGTCCCGTACAATCGTGGCATCAAGTCCTTGCCACGATTGTACGCCAGTTGTATTTTGGGCTGTAATTGCAGTAATGGCAGTAGCAGCATAAACGCCAAGCTCTTGGCATGTTTTTATATCAGCTTGAATGCCAGCGCCGCCGCTGGAATCTGAACCAGCAACGGAGAGGACTGTTGGAATTGGCATCAGTACGCCTCCTTTTATGACTACGAAAAACGTTCTGGCTCAAAAAGGGCGATTGGTACAGGTGGCTTTTGCCCAGCCAACTGCGCACTCGCTATTTTTGCGGTAATAGCGCTTAATAAAATGCCGTTCCGGTAATGGCCACAAGCCATAAAAACGCGGGGATGGTTGCGGAGAAAACCGATAAGCGGATAACCGTCTTGTGTCGCCGGCCTAAGGCCAGCCCATTTATGAAACGGCGTAAGTTCAGCTAAAAAGGGGACCATCTTATGGTTCCAATTTGTTAGGCGGCGAATGCCCTTGTCGGTAATTTCTGTTTGAAAGCCAGCGATATCTTCAGATGCACCATTGACAAGTGTGCCATTTGCTTTTGGGACAAGATACCCTTGGCTTGTGTATAAAATGTGGCGAACACGGCCTGGTTCAATATTGTAAGCACAAATCTGCCCTCTTATTGGATAAATGGGCAAGTTAAGGCCAAGCTGGCTTTCTAGCTCTTTCGCCCATGCACCTGTCGCCACAACGAGCTGGTCTGCTGTAAAACGTTGCCCTGAAGCGCTTTGTAGCTCGATGTAGGGCTCTGTTTTTACGAGTGAAACGTGTTTGAGCTGCTCATAAATGTGGACGCCGCGATTTCTACAAGCCTGTTGCAACGCCTTTACATAATCAGGCGCGTAGACATGAGCTTCTTCTGGATAGTGGATCGCACCAATCATGTCTTCAGCAAGCTCAGGCTCTTTCTTCTTCAACTCTTCGCGTGTCAATACCTCGACTTTCGCCCCAAATTCCTCTTGCCATGCTTTTCTGGTGGCAAGTGACAACAAATCAGCTTCATGATAAACGCAATGAAGGCTCCCTGATTCTGTAAATTCAAACGTCATGCCTGACTCCTGTTTCACTAACGCTTGCCATTCTTTAAAAGCACGCAAACTCGCTAAACAGAGGCGAAAAAAATCATCTGGATCCTCGCCAATTTCTGAATACGGGGCAAGCATGCCTGCAGCTGCGCCAGATGCCTGCCCGCCACATGTGTTTATTTCTAGGACAGAAACAGCCTTGCCGTCCATCGCTAACTGAAAAGCAACAGACAACCCAATAACGCCGCCCCCTAAAACAATTGTATGCTCCATTTAGACTACCCCTTACTGTGAACGGACAGTAAATGGTCAAGCTGGCTGCTTGCTGTCGCATAACGCTTCATCGGTATGCGCCCTGCTTCGTAGGACAACAAACCGGCTTCAATGGCTTGTTTCATTGCCAGCGCCATTTTTACTGGATCCTTCGCTTTCGCTACTGCCGTGTTCATTAATACTCCATCTGCTCCTAATTCCATTGCCTTGGCGACATCGCTTGCTGAACCGAGGCCAGCATCCACGATGATCGGTACAGAAGCCTCCTCGACAATTACGCCAAGGTTATACGGGTTTAATATGCCGAGGCCTGTGCCAATTGGAGAAGCTCCAGGCATAACTGCCGCTGCACCAGCTTCCTCAAGTTTTTTGCAAAGAATTGGGTCATCTGATGTATACGGCAATACAGTAAACCCTTCTTTTGCTAAAGCTTCAGTCGCTTTTAATGTCTCGATTGGATCAGGCAAAAGCGTTTTTTCAGATACGCTGATTTCGACTTTGATCCAATCACTCAGCCCAGCAGCTCGGGCCAAACGAGCAATACGGATTGCCTCTTCAGCGTTATTCGCTCCTGATGTGTTTGGCAAGTATTGAAAAGTGCGCCCTTCTAAATGCTGCAAAATCGCATCCTCATCAGGGTGTTCTAAGTTAATGCGGCGAATGGCAAACGTTAAAACATCCGCGCCAGAGGCTTTAATGGCTTCATTTTGAACAACCGGGTTTGGATAACGGCCTGTCCCAATGAAAAACCGCGATGACAGCGTTTTTCCACCAATAGCAAGTGGTGCTTTTTTCATGTTTACCCTCCCCCTACGAAATGGACTAGCTCGATTTTCATTCCTTCGCTCAAAGAAGTGGCCTCCCAGTCAACCCGGTCAATAATCGTCCCATTGACTTCCGCCACCACTAGTTGGCTCGCTAAGCCAAACTCAGAAACAAGTTCGCTAAGCGTTGTGCTTTCTGTAATTCGTTCTTCACCATTCACGACTAATTTCATTGACTTGCCTCCTCCATCGCAGCGAGCAACGCTTGACTAGCTGCTTTGACGTCACTGGCAGCAACAATTTCGGTGATGACGCAAATCGCTTCAGCACCAGCCTCGATTACTTCACGGACATTATGACGCTTGATCCCGCCAATTGCCACAAACGGAATCGTCACATGTTCCTTTACTTCGCGAATATAAGCAGTTGTAACCGGGTCTACTACATCCGCTTTACTGTTTGTTGGAAAAATCGGGCCGACGCCAATATAATTGGCTCCGTTCTTTTCAGCTTCAAGCGCCTCTTCCAGCTTGTGGGTAGAAACGCCAATGATTTTGTCTGGCCCCAGCAATTTTCTCACTTCTGGAAGGGGCAAATCATCTTGTCCAACATGGACGCCGCTTGCGTCGACGGCAAGGGCGACATCAATATGGTCATTGACAATAAACGGAATTCCATAATCCGCCGCAAGCTTTTTTAGCCTACGGGCTTTTTCCAAGACAGCCTTTTTGCTGCTCGTTTTATCACGAAGCTGAATAATGTCAACCCCACCTTGGATGGCTTCTTCCATCACTTCTACGACATCGCGTCCAGGATGGAATTCTTCTCCTGTAATCGCGTAAAGTCGAAAAGGCTTCATGTTGTTCACTCCTTTTGCAAAATAAAAAGGCCAAAGCGAGAAGCTTCGGCCACATGCAAGCATGTCATTCAATCACGGCAAACCGACTTCCCTCCGCTGGCATCACCCAGATCAGGTTATTAGGGTAAAAGAAATACGTTCTAATTCTCAGCCTAACTTCATTAGGCACCCCTAGTCTTTCTATTTCATTATCGCATACAATGATCCATTTGCAAAAGCAAAAGTCGCTCTTTAGTGGTTACAATGATAAAAAACGGGAACCCGCGATACCCGGTTTCGTCATTTCTTTTGGATCAAGAATTTCGTTCAACTCTTCCTCTGAAAGGATGCCCCTTTCAAGGCAAATTTCCCTGACTGGTCGCCCTGTTTCGATTGCCTCTTTAGCAACACGAGTCGCAACTTCATAGCCGACATGGGGATTGATTGCCGTCACAATACCGACACTATGCTCAACGAGTTCGCGACACCGTTCCACATTAGCCGTAATGCCGGAAATGGCGTAATCCTTAAAGACGCGCATGCCGTTTTGTAGCACCGTTAATGATTGCAGTAAATTAAAAACGAGTACTGGTTCCATCACGTTTAGTTCAAGTTGGCCCGCTTCTGAAGCAAGGCTGATCGTATGGTCATTGCCGATAACTTGAAAAGAGAGCTGGTTAATGACTTCACACATGACCGGATTAACTTTTCCGGGCATGATCGATGAACCCGGCTGTCGTGGTGGTAAATTGATTTCATTCAATCCGGTCCGCGGGCCCGAGCTCATTAAACGTAAGTCATTCGCGATTTTTGATAAATTAATGGCTAAAATTTTTAACGAACTAGAAAGCTCCGTATATGCATCTGTATTTTGTGTGGCATCAACAAGGTCCTCCGCCGTTTTCAACGGTAATTGAGTCAAGTCAGCCAAATGTTTTGCCACTCTTTCAATGTATTCCGGTTTTGCGTTCAAGCCAGTTCCTACAGCCGTTGCACCCATATTGACTTCGTGGAGGTGGTCTGCCGAACGGCTTACCCGTTTTAAATCACGGGCTAGCACTCTGCGGTACGAGCCAAATTCCTGCCCTAATCGGATAGGAACTGCGTCTTGTAAATGGGTCCGTCCCATTTTTAGGACGCTGTCAAATTCTTCGGCTTTCGCGTCCATTTCGTTGATCAATTTGTGCAATTCTTCCGTCAAGCCCCGTGTCATATTTAAAGCGGCAATATGAATCGCTGTCGGGAATGAATCATTGGTAGACTGGGCCATGTTGACGTGTGTATTAGGGCTGACTTTTAAATAATCGCCTTTTTCGCCGCCAAGAATTTCAATCGCCCGGTTAGCAATGACTTCGTTGGCATTCATATTAAACGACGTGCCGGCGCCTCCTTGGATTGAATCGACAATAAAATGATCATTCAAACGCCCTTCAATCACTTCATCGCTTGCCTTGATAATGGCTTCAGCAATGTGAGGACGCAGGACACCGACATCGCGGTTTGCAAGGGCAGCCGCTTTTTTCACATAGCCAAAAGCGCGAATAAGCTCAGGGTGGGGCGGATAGCCGGTAATCGGAAAATTATCTTTTGCCCGCAGCGATTGGATGCCATAATAAGCATGTTTCGGTACTTGTTTTTCTCCTAGTAAGTCTCGTTCAACCCGGTACTCCATTTCATGCGACTCCTTTTTCTCATTCACTTTTTTCCTAATGTCTCATCTTCTTGTGTTGCTTTTGCTTGAATAGCAAGCCAAACAGCACCGTAAATCCCAGCGTCATTCCCTAAATGGGCCAATTTGATTTCAGCACTCTCGGAAACACGGGGCAACGCAAATTGCTTAAATACGGTGCGAAGCGGGGCAAGCAAGCTTTCTTTTGCTTTAGAAACACCACCGCCGATAATGATTTTGGTCGGATTGAGCGCATTAGCCAGATTCGCTATCGCAAAACCAAGGTGGAAGGTTGCTTCACTTACCACATCCTTAGCAAGAGCATCGCCAGCTTTAGCGGCATCGAAAATGTCCTTTGTCGTTAATTTCCCTTCTCCAATGCTATGCAAAGAGCTATCTAAATTTGTTGTTAACTTTTCCTTGGCAATCCGTAAAATGCCTGTTGCCGAAGATACGGTCTCCAGGCAGCCCGTCTTGCCACAATTGCACGGTGCCCCTCCTTTCGGGATGACCGTTATGTGGCCAATTTCGCCGCCCATTCCATTTGCGCCGTGGAGAATTTGCCCTCTTGTAATAATTCCACCGCCGACGCCTGTACCAAGCGTGATGAACAACTCTTCTTCAGCACCATCCCCAGCGCCGCGCCATTTTTCTCCAAGTGCAGCCAAATTGGCATCATTGTCGACGCGGACAACCACTCCAAGAGCGCGTTCAAGCTCTTCCCTTAGTGGATAGTTGCGCCAGCCAATATTAACGGCATGGTGAATAAAACCAGTTTCCATTTCAATGAATCCTGGCGCACCTACTCCAGCCCCTAACAAGGTTGCATGTTGCGGCAGCCGGCTTTGAATGCTTGCAACGATGTGATCGACAATGTGTTTGCCGTTTTCGCTCACGTCTGTGGGAATCTCCCATTTATCTTTTAACTCGCCTGTTTCCGTAAGAAACGCCAACTTTACGGTGGTACCACCAATGTCAATTCCTGCATAGTAGTCCTCAGTCATTTGCTCTCTCCCCCATTTTTGCAGCACGCTGTTCACGTTTTAATACAAGCATCGCTTGTTGGAATTCGACGCGTTCAATTAGGCCAAGTCGATGAAGCTCCTCCATTTCCATTTGCATCAACTGAATGTCTGCATCCAAATCCCTTGTATAAATGAAAGCGCCGTATTGCTTTAACAACTGCTTGACTTCGAAAAGCGTTTTCATTGGCTCACCTCTAGCTTATTATATCAGTTTCAGTACTGCAATAAAAAGAAATGAGATGAGAGGCAAGAATGCCGCAATGTAAACATTTCGTAGCCAACCCAATATCGTATTATACAACAATACGCCTAAAAAAACGCTTCCTGTAAACAAAATCGCCATTCCTAATGTAAAGAACGTGCCGAATCCTGCCGTTCCCCATTGTACGCCCATCAAGAAAAACAGAACAGCGGCAATGAAGCCGACTGGACTTACACCAGGACGATAGCCGCAAGTAGGATGATACGAACGAAACAAAGCGATGATAAACAAAAACGAGCACATGGCGATTACAATGTCCAAAAACCGCAAGCCAAGCCAATTTGGGCCAATCAGTGCGAGAAACATGCCGACATAAGCAAAAAAGAAAAAGCTAATGCTAGACACAGATAGGCCTAAAATAGGCGGGACAAATTTCATTGTGGCGACGATCCCGCCAATCGCGGCACCCAACACAAACACAAAAGCGGCCACCATAAATGCAAACCCCATGTGATCAACCCCTCATGAAAATTGTTAAACAATTGTACTACTATAGCTTATGTGCTTGGTTGAAAAATAAGGACATGAATGCCATGATGGAGATATAAAGAAGGAGTGGGAAAATGGGAAGAGATGTAAACGATCTATTAGAAAAAGCGATTTATGGAAATCCAGAAACAAAACCAGCGGAACGCCGTTTGTTTTTGACAACAATCTTTGAAAGGGTCTATATTGCTTTAACGAAAAAGCAAGTCCAGGCTGCCCCGGTATACAGTGAAGTCGAAAAAACAATGGCTAAGGCTAACAACCTCCATCTGTTTTTAAATGGCAACCTGGCTTACGGCGATTATGCAGCTTATATTAAAATGGCCGTCAGCCAGAACGTTCCCTACACGATTGTGAACCCGCCAACGCCGACACCTTTTGCCCTTGTTTTAGCTGACAAAAACCAGCCGGTGCAAAGAGCAGACCGTTTTATAAAAGATGACTTGTATGAAATAGACATGGCTGCTGCTGATTGAAAACACCCACTTGCTAACGGTCCGGATCTTGGGGATGAATAATGACTGGCCTGCGGTTTTTTACAGGCATTGGCACTCGAAAAACAACGTCTCGTAATGCTTTTGCATTAAAAGGAATAAAAGGCCACATATACGGAACATCCATCCCCTTTAAACGGACAAGCATGATTAACCAAATGGTCGAGGCAATCAAAAGCCCTGGCAACTTAAAGGCGGCAGTGGCTACCAACAAAAGTACACGCATAAAGCGGTTGGCAAGGGAAAGTTCATAACTAGGTGTTGCAAACGTACCAACAGCAGCAATCGCTAAGTAGAGAATCACTTCTGGGGAAAAGACACCGACTTGGATGGCAATATCACCAATCAATAAGGCTGCCACAAGTCCAAGCGCTTCTGCGACTGCATTCGGTGTATGAATCGACGCCATCCGCAACATTTCAATCCCTGCTTCTGCGATGACAAATTGCGTAAACAGTGGCAAGCTCCCCTTTTCTTCTGTGCCGATAAACGCCAAACTGTCTGGCAGTAAAAACGCATTTGTCGCGAATAAATACCATAAAGGCAGCAAGAAGATCGACGAGAAAACAGCAGCAAATCTAACTAGCCGCAGCATTGCGCCAATGATTGGTTTTTGACGGTACTCCTCTGCATGTTGAAGCAAGTGCCAAAAAGTAGTCGGTGTAATCATGACACTTGGCGACCCATCGACAAGAATGAGAACATGGCCCTCAAATAAATGGGTGGCACACACGTCTGGCCGTTCTGAATAGCGCACAAGCGGATAAGGATTGCTGCTTTCCTTAAAGATAAATTCTTCAATCGATTTATCTGCCATTGGTACGCCATCGGTGTCAATTGCATCAAGGGCAGCGGTCATTTGCTCGACGTAACGCCTATCAGCAATATCGCCAATGTACATTAAGGCTATATCCGTTTTAGAGCGACGCCCAACTTGCTTGAAAACAACGCGCAGCGTTCGGTCGCGAACTCTTCTGCGGATGAGAGCTGTGTTCATAACGAGCGTTTCAACAAGCCCGTCTCTAGAACCGCGGACAACTTGCTCTGTATCTGGCTCCTCCGGGCTCCGAACAGGATACTCCCTCGTGTCAATCAACAGGCAATAGTCAAGGCCCTCAACGAGCAAAGCTGCAGGGCCGGCCAACACTTGCTCTACGACTTGGTTCAAGTCTCTTTCGGTTTCAACTTCTGCATAAGGAATCCGGCTTTGCAGTAAGGCATCGTATCGTTCTTGCAACTCATCTTCAGTGGTATGAGAAAGTTCCCGTTGGATTTGCGTCAGCGCAATGTCTTTGGCAAAACCATCAACTAAAAAAAGCGCCATCCGTTTGTTTGCATGACGCATTTCCAAGCAAATCAAATCAAAATTGTCTTCAACCGCCAATTCTTTTTTCAAAAAGGCAAGCCCTTCTTCATAAGAGGTCAACTTTTGCTGTTTTTGGCCAGGCATTCTTGTCACCCTTTCAATCGTCGGAGTCCTTTTACATAGCTTGGCATTCCTTTACAAAAATATGTGAATTATCGTCGGTGACGCCAACAACAAAAAAAGCCAGTTCAACTACTCAACTGGCTGCTTGACAGCACACTGACTTCCTCATAAGTGCTAGCGCTGTTGCTGTTCAATTTCTTCCTTCACTTCCCGATAACGATCCATCTCTACATCCGGATGTTCGTCTTGCTCTCCTTGTTCGATCGCCTCTTCGACCGCATCCAGAGCCAGTTCAATCTCCCCTTGCTGCCAATAAATAAGGGCAAGATTAAACCACGCTTGATGAAAGTGGCGATTTTCAGAAGTGACAAACTCCAGCTTCTCCTGTGCTGCCTCATCTTCGCCGTCTTGCATATCCAAGTAGGCTTGCAAAAACAGCAGTTCTACATGCTCACTGTCTTGCTCAAGCCCTTCTGCCACAAGGGGCCGTGCCTCCTCCCAATTACCTTGCTGAAACAGGCGATTTGCTTCTAGAGCAGCCATATCCGGATTAACTGTCCCTGCGGCCGACTGATAGCCAAAAAACAGCAAACTAGCTGCCAGTACGATATAACCTACCAATGCAGATAAAGACCATAGCCCATTTGTTTTTCTCGTTTCTTTTGGCATACGGACAGCTGCAGCTGCCAAAAAACCACCGACTAAGCCACCGCCATGGGCGGCAATATCAATTCCAGGAACGATAAAACCAAGGAAAAAGTTAATGATCAAAAGCACGATCACACTGCGACCCAGTGTGCGAAAAAACAAAGAAGGCTGTTTAATACCGAAATAGAGCAAAGCGCCAAAACAACCAAATAAAGCACCTGACGCTCCTGCTGACAAAGAGTCTGTGAAGGTGAAACTAACGGCAGACCCAAATACGCCAGCCATGAAATAAATGATTAAAAACCGTATAGAGCCAAAAAGTTGTTCCACTGCACTGCCTAAAAAGTAAAGAGCCATACCGTTCATAAACAAATGGAAAAAGCCAATGTGCAAAAACATCGCTGAAACTAGACGCCACCACTCCCCCTCGACAATGAGTGGATTGTATTTTGCGCCAAAGTCAATTAACGTTTCAATGTTGGTGCTTCCTCCGTTTGCTTCCAGGACGCTGTACATGATCAATATTGAAATTAACAGGGCGTAAATTACGCGAGGCTTTCCAAAAAACAACGTTTGCCGTTCTTTTGTCTGGCGGCCTACACTCGTACGCTTTACGTTCTCGTGAATCCGCAAAATCTCCTGTTCCATCGCCTCGTAAGAACCCAAAGGCTCGAAATGCGGCAACGCGTCATTCCCCAATGTTTGTTCAGTGATCTCATTGTATGTATCCGCATCTGTATGGAGGGCAATATTACGGATTTTTCCTTTTCGGTTGCCAATCGTAAAAGGCTCCATCGTTTCTTCCCATGAATCAACAGGAGGCAAGCTCATCACATAGACGTTTTCTCCTTGAAGTTCCCAAACGCCAAGCTGTTTATAAATCGTGTTAAATTGCTGCTTGGCATGGTCGATATCGCGTTTTAAGCGATTCGCCCAATCCACTTCAGAGAGCACAATGCGAATAACACGCCGCGGTTTCACAGTATCGTCTTCTAGCCATACTTGTGTATTGTAGAGTGCAAGCACGCGGAACTGTTTCTGAAGTGCATAGTGCTCAACGATTTTCCAGAAAAAATAGCGGTGTACAACCGTATCCAAGCCTAATTCCTCCTTATTTCTGCCAGTTCTTTTATTATAACAAGTTTGCCTAAAAAGAAACGAAAGAAAAGTCCTGACAACGAAGTCAGAACTTTTCTTTGTATAATTCCATCGGCTCAGCTGGTCGATTAAAGAGTGTGGGCATAAAACGGTTGCGAACAAATGGCATTCGTAACACTGCCCCAACGGCCAGCCGCCTGAGTAGTGGTTGGCGCAAAAATGCATTTAACAGCCGATATCTGTATTTACAAATAGCAAGAATGGCAATAAACGTTGAAACAGCGACTAACACCTGACGCATAACGTCACCTCCACTCTTACTATACCGACTTTTGCTTGTTTTTATCCAAAGGAGCTATGCCGATTCCTAAATAGCCAAAGGCAATCGTAAGCAGTGGAGATAAAAGGAGGAAAAAAGCAAATGGGGCGTATTCAAGCACAGGTACACCAAGTGTTTGCGCAAAAAAAGCGCCGCTCACCCCCCATGGAATAAGGGGATTGACAAGTGTACCCGCGTCTTCAAGCGTCCGCGACAAATTTTTCGGAGCAAGCTTTGCCTGTTCATAATATGGTTTAAAAAAACTGCCTGGCAGCAAGATCGATAAATATTGTTCCCCCGTTACGGCATTAGTGCCAATCGAGGCTAACGCTGTTGAAGCAATTAAATGCCCCCTTTTCGCCAATAGCTTTTTCATGTTTGCAAACAACGCTTCAATAAAACCGATGTGTTGAATCAGGCCGCCTAAAGCAAGCGCCAATAACACTAATGATACGGACCACATCATCGATTGGATTCCGCCAGCATTGAGAATGCCATCAAGTAGTTCATTGCCAGTCGTTCCCTCGAAACCCGATTGCAATACGGTTAACATATAAGCCAGTGACGACTCTTGCTGAACCATGACAGTCAGCAGCAGGCCTGAGACAATCCCGGCGACTAAAACAGGCAGCACTGGCAAGCGCAGTATCGCCAACAGAACAACGAGCAAAGGCGATAGCAACGTGAGCCAGCTAATCGTAAACGACGCATTTAATGCTTCCATTAGTCCGGCAAGATCAGACGGCTGCCCGCTTTGTTGACTACCCATTATAAAAAACAGCAAATACGTGATCAAAAGCGCTGGTACCGTCGTCCACATTAAGTGCTTCATATGGGCAAAAAGCTGTTCGCCAGCCACTGCAGGTGCAAAGTTCGTTGTATCGGATAGAGGCGACATTTTATCGCCAAAACAAGCCCCACAAACAACTGCTCCAGCAGCGAGTGGGGCCGGCACGCCTAAAGCAATGCCGACGCCCATTATAGCAACGCCAACTGAGCCAACAGTCGTAAATGCGCTCCCTGTAAAAGTGGAAACGAGAATGCAGACAGTTAAAGCGCTAATGGCAAACCATTCAGGTGTCAGCAACTGTACTCCAAAATACAACAACGTTGGCACTGTGCCGCTCATCATCCATACGGCTATGACGGCTCCGATAAGCATTAAGATCAATAACGGGGCAATTCCTCCATGTATGCCTTTGATGAGCGCCCCTTCTAATGATTTATAGGAGAAGCCCAATAGGCGCCCCCAAATGGTTGTAACGATGAGCGCTAACAAAATCGGGAGATGGGGATCAATTTTAAGGAAGAACATACAGCCGCCTAATATAGCGATAAAAAACAGCAAAAAGATTAAAGCCATTGATAAGCTAGGTTTCTTTTCCATAATAAACACCGAAGTCCTTTTCTTCATTCTATGACACTTTACCGCGTCGGTGCGAATTAGCAGCAACTTCTGCTAGCTTAAATGCCTTCCTTTTTTTCGTCAAGCCCCAACAACCATTTTACGAATATACAAAGTATATGGAGTAGCTACCTCTAATGTTTTTAGAGCCGGGAAGACTCGTATTGATGGAGAACAGCCTGCCAATTTAAAATGCTCCAGCCACTGTCTTTGGATGGGCTGAGTGTCTTGAACTTAAATGGTACGAAACGCACGCCCTTCGGTTTTAGCTGCCTGTTCTTTATCTTACCGACTTTTTAGTCGCCTATATATTTGCTAAAAAGCGTTCTTGCACGGCTAATGTCTTCCGTTCCTTGTACCAGGACTCTCCCATCAGGAAACAGGACCAATTGTTCACCCTCTGAGAGAGAGACACGGAGAAGAAAAGGCGTTTCTTTCACAGTGGCGATTGGTTGAAGCTTCGCTGCCCACTCTTTTAACTGAAACCGCGAGCCAGTCGCAATTTGTACAGTATCTCTACCGCATAATGTTGTTTCCGATTCTTGCTCGACTTGTAATGCCGGATACTCATGCAATTGGCAAGTCGGGCAGTTTGGTTTCGGCGCTTGAAACTGCAGCTTGTGGTCATAATTGCCCCACAGATCAAATGTCTGTACAGAACGCCGTAATTTATCTGTTGCTCCGACTAAGTATTTAAGTGCCTCGACTACCTGGTAGGAGGCAACAATATCAACGACAGGGGAAATGACGCCGACTGTGTCACACGTCTCCCCCTGGGATGCACCGCTTGCGATAAAACAGCGCAAACATGGCGTTTTTTCAGGAACTAGGAAAGCACTCATGCCTCTAGCGCTTACAGCCCCGCCATATCCAAAAGGAATGCCTTTTTTAAAACAGGCATCATTAAGTAAAAAGCGTGTTTTAAAATTATCCGTCCCATCTAAGACGAGATCCATTCCCTCCATTAGCATGTCCACATTTTGTACGGTTACATCTTCTACAAATGCTTCAATGTGTACCGACCCATTAACTTTTTCTAACATTTGTTTTGCAGCGACCGCCTTTGGTAGTGCTTGTTCCACATCGCTTTCAGTAAACAGCATTTGCCTTTGCAAATTGCTCATTTCTACGTAGTCACGATCGACAATGCGAATATGACCAACGCCAGAACGAACCATGTGGTTAGCAAGGACCGTTCCTAAGGCGCCAACGCCTACAATTAACACACGGCTGTTTAATAGCCGTTGTTGCCCTTCCTCACTAATTCCGGAAAACAAAAGCTGTCTTGAATAACGTTCTAAATCAGCCATGAGCGTTTCCTCCTTGTTCACCAATTATTAAAAATAACAGCAACCGCCCCGTTATGGCCCGATCAATACGACTGCTAAAACGCCAAGCGCCGCCCCCGTAAACGTACAAATAAAATTGATGGTGTCGTTCGTTGCCAAAGGGTACCCTTTTATCTTTTCCGTTTTCTCTCCACAATGGTTTAGTCTTTCTGTCTCTAACCCGCAAACAGGGCAACGGTACAACACTTGAATGGCAGCGCCAAAAAGAGAATCCGCTAAATTAGCGAGAAAACCGATTGCTGAATAGACAAGTAACCAAATATGACTCACTGGCGTATAAGTCCACCATAATAAAACCGCCGTTGCCGCGACAAGAAAACTGCCTGCAAAAGCGGCTGCCATGCCAAGCGCCGATACAGCCCCTGATACGCCAGGAGAAACGCGCTTCAAAGTCAACACATGGACCGGTTTCTCTCTGCTATATTTTCCAAGCTCTGATGCCCAGGTATCGGCAGTGGCGCCAGCCAAACTGCCAATAAATCCAGCAAAAGCAAAGGCAGCGTAGCTAGGAAACAACCAAGCCAACAGCGAGCAAAGCCCAGCAATACCGCCATTTGCCAATACTTGCCATGCATCACGGGCTCCGTGTTTGGCAACCACATCGACATCCACTTTTGAAGAGTCTAGACGCCCCCATACAATCGAGCTGCCAAAGAAAACGGCAATCACAACCAACCCTCCTACACCGACGCCCGCTATTGTCAGCCATCCAACAACGCACGCGGCCCACATGCCAGAAGCAGTCAGCTTGTCCAGCTTGTATAAAAGAAGTGCCGCTATCGCAATACCAATATAAGCCAAAAGAGAGATCATGAAGCATCGATCCTGTCATCAGAGATGATCTGGTCAATCAGAAAATCATGGGGCTCAGTTGGTAAATCAGAAAACAGTTGTTCATGGAAACATAACGCAACTGTTAAACCTGTACAGTTTGGCAAAAAACGATCATAAAAACCACCGCCTAAACCAAGTCGTTTTCCTGTCTTTGTAAACGCCACACCTGGGACAACAATGAGGTCCAGCTCGTCAGGACGAGCGAGACACGACTTCTCAGGTTCTGGCTCAAACAGGCCATACTTATTTTTTACCAATTCTGCCGTAGAGGTTATGTAAAAGAACGACATTGTCCGCTCTTTCATGTTAATACGCGGCAAGGCAACTTTTTTATTCTCAGCTAATGCGGCAGCAATCAATGGCGCTGTCTCTACTTCTGGAAAGCGGGAGACCGTTAGCGCAATGGTTTTTGCCTGTTTCCAACCATCTTGTTGCATGAACAGATTAGCAAGCTTGGTTGAACGTTGCTTATACACATGCGCTGGCAACATGTTCAAATGTTTAGAGACGTCATTTCGAATGTTCTGTTTACTACGCATATCGGCATCACTCCAAGTATCATGGTCACGGCAAAAAAATAAGCAGCGGATGACCGGCTGCTTACTTTGTTTCGCGATGAAGTGTGTGGCGTTTTAAACGCGGGCTATATTTCTTAAGTTCAATACGCTCTGGATTTGTGCGCTTGTTTTTTGTAGTGATATAATTGCGATCACCCGTCTCCGTACAAGCAAGTGTAACTTGAACACGCATCTGTTATCCCTCCAAACTCGTCCTACATACTCAGCTATGATAGCAAATTCCATCATAATTTGCAAGCTTCGATTTCATTGCTCACAAGCGGCCTGCAGCCTTTTATGGGATTGTTTTAACGCTTCCAAACTTTGGGAAGAAAGCATCCAAGCATGGCCTTTTACGACCGCTTGAGAAGAGAGGAGGCAACTCGCGGCCAACACGCTTTCTAAGCTCGTAGCTGAAAATGGCGAAAAAAATAATTTTCCTTCTTGTGAATTCCAATTTTTCTTTAAGCTTCCGGCTCCTGGCTGAATAAAAGCCGCGTCACGCATCGTCAAGGAAAACAGCGAAAATTGATTGTCTGCGTGATGGATGAGCGCTTTATCTTGAGGGGAATAAAAAGCAATTCCTTGTGACTGCACTAAAGGCAAATGATGAAACAACAACTTCACCTGTTTTGTGTCAGTGCCCTGATTTTGGATTCTTACTTCTCTCAAGCAGCCAAGGCGATCTGGGGATTCACGATCAATGATCGTCACAAGTACATTCCATACTTTATGAAATGCTTGGCTCATAATCGACAATGCCGTTTTTGAAAACGCAGCTTGAACACTCCAATCGCCATCCCCCACCCACGAGGTCTTCCCTTCCTGCCAAAGCCCAATACGCGAGAGTGCCTGTTGGCCTTCACATAGCTTCAACCTAGCATGAATGTCTACATAAAAAGATGCTTTTGTAGCGGAGTCCGTATTTAATTCTCGCGAAAAGTCTGGCAAAACGTACATCTAATCTCTCCTTTTATTCAGCTCATTTTTTGTGAACATGCATGAATGGTAAATTCCAGTTCAAAAACTACTTAAACAGAAACAACATTTCAAATTTGCAAAAATCAATTTCGATGAACGTCCATAAAACTTGTTTGTTGCAAGCTCTCCATTGCATAGGTCCTTGGATAATAGGCTATTTCCGATTGTTATTTGCCCATATTTTTTCCCGATCGCGCTTCAGCCTCTAGCCTGCTGCTGCTTTCGTCTTATATCCAGCCTTTTGGCTTATGTAAAGCTTGCACCCCACACGCTTTAAAAAGGGGGAAAATCCCCGACGGCACTAGCAGTAATCGTTTCGCCTAATAAAAACTCTACTAACAGCATACCCCTTCTTTTAGCATCCTACAAGAAGTGCAAATTGTATAATTTTGTAGAACCAATTCCCTAGATGCCCCAAGTATTTCCCCTTCCCTTTAGCCTGTTGTCATAGCCATTACCTGGAATCATGTCTGGTTTTGTCAAAAATCACCGCATTGTGCCATAAATTTAAGATTTTGAAATGAAAAATCAGCGATTTCATGTATAATAATAGGATGTAACACAGTTGATAAAGTAGGAGGGTACGTTTTCAATGGAATGGACATTGGCCATTTTACTCGTAGTTGCGATTGTCTTGCTTGTGCTTTCGTTTTTTAAAACCGAAAAAACATCGAAAGTGGACGAGCAAATCGAGCAGCTTTCCATTTCCTTTATGCAAGAGCTGCATCAGCTAAAGAACCAAATTCGCGATATGGAACTCGATGCTGAAATCGCTGCACATGAGCCAGGAGCACAAGCGCGATCATCATCGCATCAAAAATTGCTTAGAGAAATTCTTGACCTGCATAAACGCGGCTATTCAGTTGAAGGCATTGCAATCGAAACAGAGCTCGAAATCCATGAAGTAGAGCGCCTGTTGGCCCCATACGTTTACAATGGCACAAAAGAAAGAAAGAAGGCTGCCAATGAGTCCTAAATCATTACGCAGTTTTGCTTGTGGCTTGCTTGTAGCTGCTGTGGCTCTTGGCGCAGTATACTTTATCCAGGGAGATGGGGCCTCTTCCGCTGCTGCACCAGAACTCAGTGAAGATGAGATGAAGCAATCACTCGCAGAGGCAGGCTATGTCGTCGAACAACAAGACACATGGAATCAGATGGAAAGCGATTTACAAGAAGCACAAGCTGCCGTAGAAGAAGCAACTCAAAACGGAGATGGGGATGGCGAAGAGCGAATCGTTTACAGAACCATTCTTCATGTTCAATCGGGAATGACAAGCATTGACGTCGGCCAAATGCTTGAAGAGGCAGGCATTGTAGACAACGCCCATGACTTTTTTGATGCCGTAGACGAACGTGGCTTATCAGGTGAGCTAAAACCGCAAGTCACCGGGGAATTAACGAGTGAAATGAGCATGGACGAAATCTTAGATGAATTGTTCTAAATACAGCATTCGACGCATACTACATTCATTCCTTTTTATTTAGCAAATTTCTTATACAACCTCTTCTAGTCTGATCGAAAACACTTATCAAACGTGAAGGGAAACCAATAGGTTTTGTTTTTCTTGTATATGAAAACGTAAAAAAGCCAGCGAGCTCTATCTGCTCGCTGGCTTTAGCATTTATTCATTTTCAAATAAATCAACTTCGTCCATGACTGAATCGACTGATTTAGGGCCATCTCGGTTCTCCTGTAAATCAAAGTAGTCATTGACTAAGTCTTGGGCAATGTCTTGGGCAATTTTATACGATGTCCCCCTTGGAATTTGCACTTTCGGAGCGATGACAGCAAAGGCAATTTCTGGATCATCATAAGGAGCATAGCCAATAAAGCTTTGGTTGTTTCCGTTTAAAACTTGGCGGTTATCGCCTTCGCCAATCGCCACGGAAATCTCTGCTGTTCCAGTTTTGGCAGCAATCGGCACATCCGTTTTTATCGTTCTCCCTGTGCCACGGCTACCTGTAACAACACGGCGGAAGCCGTTTTGCACCACGTCAAGTTTGTCTTTAGACATGTCAATTTCATTAAGCACTTCAGGGGCAAATTCTTTCACAACGGTCGCTTCTTCTCCGTTAATAGAAGGCTCCAATATTTCTTTGACAAGACGAGGGCGCATACGCACGCCATCATTCGCAATCGTGCTCGCATATTGGCCAACCTGCAACGTCGTATAAGTGTCAAATTGGCCGATCATAAAGTCAAGCGAAGCCCCCGGCTCTTGTGGAACACCGGTAATGCCTGTTACTTCATGAGGAAGGTCAATTCCCGTTTGAGTCCCTAAGCCAAATTGGCTGAAATAATAACGTGAACGCTCTAACACATCATTGGCGACGGACAAGCCAAACAAGCTACGTTGGCTTTGGGGAATGTTGCTGTTGTACGTATAGTTACCCATTCGCATCGCTATTTCAAACATATAGACGTTCGATGACCGTTCCAGCGCAGTACCCATATTAACAGGCCCCATAGTGGACACCGATTTTTTCTCAGGTGTGCCATTAAAATGCAACGGTCGGTCATTGACAACCGTATCGGGAGAGACAACTCCCTCTTGCATGCCGGTTAACACGGATGCCCCTTTGACGACAGAGCCAAACTCAAACGCATTGTTCACAGCTCCTGTTGGGTGCAAATAGCTTTCATCTTCTCCGGCAGGGTCGACAAAACCGCTAATCGCTAATATTTCGCCTGTTTTTGGATTCATCACAATCGCGTAGGCGCTGCCTTCTTGCTGCTGCAAGTAGTAGCCGCGGTTTTTCATGACATGTTTTTCTACCGCTTCATCAAGCAGTTGTTGGTATTCCATATCAATGCTTAATACTAAGTCATTGCCACGGCTGCCAAGTGTTTCTTCGACGACGCTTTCCGCTTCATCGCCGCCAGTCCGTGTCGATGTCCGCGAAATTTCCGCTTTTGTGCCACGGAGCACATTTTCATATTGAAGCTCCAAGTAGCTGTTACCAACAAGATCAGAGCGGGCATAGCCGTTTGCCAAATAATCATCGACTTTTTCCGATTGGATTGACCCGACGCTGCCATACAATTGCCGCAACGTGTCCCCATATACGTACTCCCTCGTCGCATCCCGCTGCAAGTCGATGTTAGGCAGCTTATCCAAGTGCTCACTTAACACGTGGGCTTCCTCTTCCGTAATCGATTGTTTGATTCGTTGCGGCGTGCCGCTAGTACCTCGGAGCATATGCGTAAAAATCGCAATGACTTGTTCTTCCTCTTCCGAATAGCCATCGACCATCTCTTCAGTAATTTCGTCTATGATCACTTTGTACTCGTCTTTATCTTCGACTTCTTTTCCTTCGATTAACGCTTTCCGTTCTTTTTCGCTATGAGTGACATACCAATATTCTTGTTTGTCACGAAAACGGAGATTTTCCGTGTCGACTTCGATGTAATCAGACAGCTTTTTCGCCAGTTCGAGAATCTCTTCCGCTTTTTGGTTTCCTGGATTGGTGTAAGTGACAGACAACTCCATGGAGTTGTCGACAACCACATTGCCGTAGCTATCATACATCAGTCCACGGGGCGCGTCGATACGGGCCGTTTGGTTCGATACATGTGTTAACTCTTCTTCGTAAGATTCACCTTGGACAATTTGCACCATGCCGAGACGCAAAATCAATGCAGAAAACAACAAAAACACGCCAAGAAACAAAATATTTAGCCTGGCAGATACTTGGCTGCGCGCTTTGTTTTTTTTCTCAGCCATTATTTCCCCTCCATCATCATTTATGTATCGCCTAACAGCTTATAAATTCTCAACATAAAAAGACACCCGGCAAGCGGATGTCTATTCTTCTCTTTACCCGCGGGTGCCGTTAGCAGTAAATGTTTCATGAACCTACTCTCGCAGGTGGGTGTTCGCAGTTCACGTTCCGAAGTCCGAACCAGTCGGCATGACGTAGAGTCAATCATATAGAACTCCCTTTTTTACATTCAAGGTTCGAAACATAAAAAAGCACACGAACATAGCAGGCAATTCTTGTCTATTATAATATGGACGACACAATCTGTCAAAGGCCGAGAAAAAGTTACACTGAGCCTCCAGCGCTATTTTCCCCGTCTGGGTCCCCTGCATACTGAACATGGCTAGGTTTAGGATCTTGCGGGCTTAACTGAATGTTACGCACAAAAAAATAGATCCATAAATGCCCTGAACCGACAAGAAGCAATACTGCTGGAATCGCTTGTTTCTCTGGAAACAAGCTAATTGCAGCAATAAATAAAAGAATGGATAACATCCTCCCTGTATTTAACACACATTCACGGACGATGATATACTCAACCCGCAACTCCGCTGCATTGTATGAACGGCCAATCACATCGTAAGTAAGCGAAATGTAAGGGATCAACAGCAATGGATAAGCGATGGAAATAAACACGCCATACGTGATGAGTTTAGCAAAACTTAAGTTGAACAGAAGGATGAAGATCGCTCCATATAAAATGCAACCGCCCGCTAATATGGCTCGCTTTCGGAAAGCACGCTTTAATAGCCGAGCTGCTAAATAATAAACCACCAACTGCACGCTGGAAGTGACCAGCCCATATGTGCCAAGAGCAAGCTCGTTGCCAGTGGTCACATATACCCATACGACGATGACAAACGCAAACGTCCCTTCTCGGAGACCTTGGAACAAATGGGCACAAAGAATCCTCGCCCAATCTTTGTTTCGGCGTCGTTCTTTCAATACTTCCCCTAATTGCAGCTTCCCTTTTGCATGCCGTTTGGAAAGCCACATTGTTAAAACCACACCGATAAGAAATAACGTTAGTGAACAAGCAAAAATGAGGAAATAGCCGCGATAACCAGTCATTTTCGTAATGATAAACCCAGCCAGCAGTGGGCCTGTCATCCCAGCAAAAGACGTTAGCAGTCCTAAAAAGCCGTTAAAAAAGTCGCGTGTATCCGGCTCTGTTACTTCAAAAGTCAGCACATTAAAAGCAAGCCAATAACACCCAGCGCCTGCACCAAGCAACGCACCAAGTAAAAGCAAATAATCCGCAGCGTGTGATCCGGCTAAAAGCACCGTAATGTAGAAAAGCGACATAATGCTAACGCCAAGACGCAGAATAAACACACGGTCAATTCTCTTCGTTAACTTCCCCGCAAGGATAAAGGCGAGTGGCTGCAACATGACAGACATTAAATTGTATAAAGCGAGGTCCATAAATTTCCCAGACTGCTTCCACAAGAATATATTTACAAATGTATTGGAAAGCGCCACACTCAGTGCATAAAGGCCGCCAATGACAAGGAGCAATTTCAAATCTTTTGATGCTTCTACATGGCCGAACACTTTATCTGCCAATTTCCTTTGCATGACCTCACCACCTTAGTGGGTAGTGTGATCTGTTTTATTTCCTGCTATGCACATTTTTTAAGTCTTTGCACAACGAAAAAGCCGCAAAGCGAAATGCTTTACGGCTCGTCGGAGTGTCATTATTTTGCTGCGTCGTAACGTTTGCTAACCTCGTCCCAATTGACTACGTTCCAGAAAGCTGCAATGTAGTCAGGGCGACGGTTTTGATAGTTCAAGTAGTAAGCGTGTTCCCATACGTCGAGTCCAAGGATAGGCGTTTTGCCTTCAGACAATGGCGTATCTTGGTTAGGCGTGCTTGTAATTTCTAAATTGCCGTTGTTAACAACTAGCCAAGCCCATCCTGAACCAAAGCGTCCTTTTGCTGCGTCTGCAAATTTGTTTTTGAATTCTTCAAAGCTGCCGAAAGTTGATTTAATGTCTTCTGCAAGAGCGCCAGTCGGCTCACCGCCGCCATTTGGACTTAAAATTTGCCAGAAAAATGTGTGGTTTGCATGGCCTCCGCCATTGTTGCGGACAGCTGTGCGAATGTTTTCTGGAACCGCATCCAAGTTCGCAACCAAGTCTTCAATGCTCTTCTCGGCAAGCTCCGCATGCCCTTCCAATGCAGCATTTAAGTTTGTTACATACGTATTGTGGTGTTTTCCGTGGTGAATGTTCATTGTCGCCTCATCAATATGCGGTTCAAGTGCATTTGCCGCATAAGGCAATTCTGGTAGTTTGTAAGCCATGTTTAATTCCTCCTTAGTTTCAATAGTCTTCGATTCTCAATTAGATTACCATTAAAGACAGCGCGCCGCAAAGAAAATGCTCGCGCTTTCTCATTTATTTTTTATTCCCTTTTCCCTTGTTATTAAACATAAAAAAAACGCCTTTTTATTTAGGCGTTTTTTTTAACGGAGGAAGAGGGATTCGAACCCCCGCGCGGTGTGACCCGCCTGTCGGTTTTCAAGACCGATCCCTTCAGCCAGACTTGGGTATTCCTCCAAAGTGGACCCTGTAGGACTCGAACCTACGACCAATCGGTTATGAGCCGACTGCTCTAACCAACTGAGCTAAGGGTCCGCAAGTATGTTTTAATATGGGGCGGCTGATGGGAATCGAACCCACGAATGCCGGAACCACAATCCGGTGCGTTAACCACTTCGCCACAACCGCCATAAAAGCTTGATTCATTATGTATAGATATGGTAGCGGCGGAGGGGATCGAACCCCCGACCTCACGGGTATGAACCGTACGCTCTAGCCAGCTGAGCTACACCGCCAATGGCTCCACAGGCAGGATTCGAACCTGCGACCGATCGGTTAACAGCCGATAGCTCTACCACTGAGCTACTGTGGATCGTCCTCAACATTCTTCATTCGGACAAAAATTATATTACCACGTTTTTCTCTTTAACGCAACGATTATTTAAGAAAAAACGGCCGGCTTTTACTTCCGGCCGTTCAATAGGCTAATCGCCAATTACCGATTGGGCAATGTTGACCGAATGGTCGCCAATTCGTTCTAGATTGCTGATAATGTCGACAAAAATAATTCCCGCCGAACCAGAACATTTGCCCTCATTTATCCGTTTAATGTGTTGTTTTCTTAGTTTTCTTTCCATATTATCAATTAAATCTTCATGTTTTAAAACATCATGTGCTTTATCAAGGTCATCCCGTTCAAGGGAATCCATTGCTTCTTCTAATGTGGAATACGTTAAATTGAACATTTCGTTTAAGTCATTTAAGGCAATATCGCTCATTTTAACTTTATTCGCTTTTTGATAATCTTTCAGCTCAACAATGTTTTCCATATGATCGCCAATCCGTTCGATATCCCTAACGACATTTAGGAGCGTTGAATGGAGATTCGAATCAGCCGGTGACAAGGAACGTGCCGACACTTTGATCAAATAGTCGGTGATCTCCCGGTCTAAATTGTTAATCGCTTGTTCATATTGAAGGGCCAACTCTGCGTCCTTCTTTTCGCCTGTTTCCATATAGCGAATCGCTTGCTCTAACCCCTTTTTTGAGTAATCGGCCATATGGATAATTTCTTGTTTGGCTTGTCCTAAAGCAATCGCTGGCGAGTTTCCGATAAAGATCGGGTCTAAGTGTTTCGGTTTATAATCTAAAGCCAGTTCGTCTCCAGGTACGAGCTTTGTGACAATATAGGCTAGCACAGCGATAAACGGAAATTGAATGATCACATTAGCAGCGTTATAGACACCATGAGCAGCAGCAACTTGCATGGAAGGGCCTAAATTAAAATGTTCGCCTAAAAAAGCAACAAAATTTACAAAGATAGGAAATGAGATCATCACTAGCACCGCGCCAATAGTATTAAATACGACGTGGGTAAGCGCTGCTCTCCGTGCCCCCACTGTGGCGCCAATCGCGACTAAAACAGCCGTAAGAGTGGTACCGATGTTATCGCCAATTAATACTGGGAGCGCCGCTTGCAATTCCATTGCTCCTTGCTCATACAGTTGCTGGACCAACCCAATCGCCGCTGAAGAACTCTGCAAAGCAACAGCCAAAATAATGCCCACAACGATTCCTAAAAACGGGTTTTCTCCCATTCTGACAGTAAAATCAACAAATGGCTCCCAATTGCTGAGTGGCCGCAAGCTACTTCCCATTAGGTTAAGACCATAAAAGAGCCCACCAAACCCAAACACGACTTGGCCAATATGGTTGACTTTTTTCTTTTTAAAAAAGAAAATTAAAAATGCTCCTACTGCCATAATTGGCAAGCTGTATTCTTTCAAATTAAGTCCAATAATAAATGCCGTTGTTGTCGTCCCAATATTTGCTCCCATTATGACAGCAATCGCCTGTCTTAGCCTCATAAAGCCTGCATTAACAAGACCGATCGTCAACACTGTTGTCGCCGTGCTACTTTGTAGCAAAACCGTTACGACAATCCCGGAAATAAGACCCATAAAAGGATTCGTTGTGTATCTGTCTAGCAAATCCCGTAATCGGTCCCCTGCTGTCTTTTGGAGGCCGTCTCCCATATATTTGACGGAAAATAGAAAGATCCCTATTCCTCCAAGAAACGTAAACAGCAACGTTTGAAACTCTCCCACGCATCTCATCCCTTCATCCAACTCATTTTTGGGCGTCTTTTCGACAAACCTCAACATCATGGTCCGTGTCTATTATTAAACAATTATTGAGTGTTTGTAAATGCTCTTTTCCGTTTCTTAATGTTTTCTTTACAAAACAAAAAAAATGAGTGGCTGCAGGCGCCTAACTTGTCGTTATAATATGTGATCTGTCTAGACTTATACAAAAAAAGACAGCCAATAAATGAATCGGTGCTTGACCACATGGTCAGCGCTGACGTTTCATTTATTGACTTTAGAAACTACAGTTTGTGATTACATTGATAAAATTGTAAACTGGCACCTTCAGTTTACCACAACCGTTTTTTGGATAGGTTGCTTTTATTGCGACGTCTCCCAGCGGAAGACTTTCTCCCTCACAAGGGGCGCCGTTTCTTTTCCGAAAAGCTCAATCGCCTTCATGACCTCTTCATGGGGCATCGAACCGACTGACACATGGAGCATAAATCTTGTGACCCCTACATATTTTCGCAGGTGAACAATTTTTTCTGCCACTTTCTCAGGATCTCCGACATAAAGGGCTCCCTCAAAGCTTCGAGCAGCATCAAAGCTTGAGCGAGTGTACACTCCCCAGCCCCGCTCCCGAGCAAGCATATTCATCGCCTGCTGGGTCGAAGGGAAAAATGTTTCTGCAGCAGTTTCCACATCCTCGGCTATAAAACCATGTGAATGAGAAGCGACTTGAAGTTTTAATGGATCATGCCCCCCGTGCTCAGCCGCTTTATGATAAAGTTCCACAAGAGGAGCGAAGTGAAGAGGATTTCCGCCGATAATTGCTAGGACAAGTGGGAGGCCGAGGAGTCCTGCGCGGATGACAGATTCCTGGTTGCCTCCGCTTCCAATCCATACAGGCAGCGGGTTCTGTACAGGTCGTGGATACACGCCTAAATGTTGAATAGCCGGGCGATGCTTGCCGCTCCACGTTACCCTTTCTGACTTTTGCAGATGCAAGAGCAAATCAAGCTTCTCTTCAAATAGCTCATCATAATCGTTTAAGTCATAGCCAAATAGCGGAAACGATTCAATGAAAGAGCCCCGGCCTGCCATAATTTCCGCCCGTCCATTTGACAGCCCGTCGAGCGTCGCGAAATCTTGGAAGACGCGGACGGGGTCGGCGGATGAAAGCACGGTCACCGCACTTGTCAGCCTAATTCGTTTCGTTTGTGGAGCCGCCGCGGCCAATACGACTGCAGGGGAAGAAGCGGCATAATCTTGGCGATGATGTTCTCCTACGCCAAATACATCGAGCCCAACCTGGTCAGCAAGGACAATCTCCTCAACGACTTCCCGTAGCCGTTGTGCGTGGCTTATTGTTTTCCCCGTCTTTGTATCTGGAGTCGTTTCTACAAAGGTACTAATGCCTAGTTCCATGGTATTTCCTCCATATTTACTTTTCCCCTAGCTGCCGTGAGACTAGCTTTGCCTTACTGGCGATCATCACTTTGATTTGCCTGTTCTTCATCCTCATTTGCCACTTCGACGGCTTTCACCAAAATCCTCGTTCCATCGACAGAGACAACTTCCACCTCTGTATCGACTTTAATCCAACGGCCCCCGCTTGTTGCACTATATGGATTCCCCTCAATGTCAATCGTCCCAGTAGGACGGAAATCAGTTAAAGCTACCCCTTTTTTTCCAACAAGCTCTTTGTAGCTTTCGTTCATTGAGTTATAACCTTTTTCAGAAGAAAGTTGGTCTTTTAATGTCATTTTCGTCCACATATTCCGGTGGGGAAAGACTCTTAAGAACAAAAGAGACGCAAAGGCGCCGATCACGGTTGCAAATGAAACAAGCACGCCATAAATCAAATCCGGGGCAGGGATCGCTAGGCCTATGATCATTAGTATAACCCCAATTGCAGCAATTGTGCCATCGGATGTCACGTTGCCGTCAAATATAATGAGTCCAAGGCCAATTAAATAAAAAACGATCACCCAAGTGCCAACGTCTCCGTTTAAATGGTAAATAAAATACATGCATATTAATCCAATGCCGAGAAGGCCAAATAGACCCCTTGCCCTAACCAGCAATTCGCCGATTAAAAATAATGTCCCAAAAGCAACTACGATAAATCCAATCGAAGCTGAATCGAGCCAATCAATCATAAAATCGACCTCCCTATCATCACTTGTACCTTTTCTACGTGCTACTCTTCAAAAAGTTTCATGCATAACAAAAAGAGAGGAGCACCCCTCTCTTATTATGAACGAAATAGGTCAGCAATGGAATCAAAAAAGCGTTTCATTGCATCAATAAAACTGTCGAGGAATGATTTCGCCTCCTCGCTTTCGACAAAATTGCCAAAGTTCTCCCTTACTTTGGACAGTTGATCCTTTAAGTGATCCCAATCAATATCTAGATCTTTCATTTTCATAAATAACGCAGTAAGTTCATTCGTCTCCTGATCCGACAGGGTCACATTAATTTCATCGGCTAGCTTAATAATAATGGTCCGCATTTCCTCTTCTGTTTCAATGTTGGTGCTAGCAATTTCCTCTTTCACTCGGGTAATTAACTCATTTGCCTCCTCGCTGCCAATCGATTCAGCTAGCTCTGCAGTTCGGATCATTTCTTCATTAGCAACGGTCTTCTGTTCCTCTGGAATATCCAAGTCAGCAGCTGTCTCATATGCTTTAATCAGCCCAGTGAGGGCGGCAGTACCTGAAACTTCAAACGGAGCTGTGACATATACTTCGGCGTCTTGAACACCAGCTGTCACTAAAGCATTGGCATACATTTCATTAGAAACCCAACTAATCCGATCAGAAGTTACTTGTATACCGGTGCCAGCAGGGGCAATTGTAATTTTCGATGAAGACAAGGCTTTATTGCCGATTTGGCTAGCGCTTATATATTGCCCTAAGTATAAGTGCTCTTCTTCATTGGTTACATAAATGGTTTCATACTCACTAGGCAGTTCCATCCGTTTTAAAATATCCCGTTTCTGCTCCTCAGATAAGTTTTGTCCAAGCGTGACAATTACATCGCCAGGGACAGCGTCTGCAAATGCTAGTTTTGGCATAAACGAAAAAACAAGCAAAAGCGCAGTCAAAACCATGCTTATTTTTTTTAATTTTGTTCTCATCAAACTGATCACTCCTGTTCGTGAGGCAACAGCCCTCTCAAATAGGTAACCTCTTTTTCGCTCATCCGAGAAGGGCCTAAAGTCCTGGTTCGCTGCTTAAATTTGTGTGATATGTTGTTTTTTTTCTCTATAGCGGCATATTCCTATTATAAAGGAAGCCGTCAAAACGGCAAGTATGCTGCCAAGCGCAACCATGCCATTGCCTATCCACATTTGATAAAAAAGAGGCGCTGCCGCAATGCTTAGAAACCTTGCCATAGACAGACATGCAATTAAACGTTCGCGGACAGCTCCTGCTGTCCTCTCCCCTAAGGCATTGCTTGCAAGGGGCAAGGCGACCCCTGTACATCCACCACAAATCGAAAGAACGACACAAAGTACAATAACCTGCTCACTAAAAAATAGGAGCAAAAGTGTACAACATAGCAGCAAACTAAGTAGCACGCCGCGTATGGCTGTTTGACCAACGTTGGCAACAAAGCGAATATTCGCTGAGCACAGCACCATCGCCAAAAACGGAAGTGCTAGCAGTAACCCCTGAACAGCAGGAGAAAAACCGAAAAGCGAGAATAAATAAGAAGCGTAAAAAAATAAACCGTACAATATAAACAAATGCACGAGGCTTAGCGTATACTCAGAGACGGCAACGAAAACATGGCCCCGAAAAGAGACTTGTCCCACTTTCGAGGTTCCCCATTTTAGGGGCGCAATATTTCGCCAGACAAAAAAGGTACTGCAAACAGCCAATAAGAAAAACAAATATGGGCTTAATGTCCAAGACAAATACAATAGCAAGCTCCCTATTAGTGGACTGCTTATTTTTGCGACGCCATTGCTTAATTCAAGCCGCCCAAAGAGAACCAACTTTTCGTTTCCTTTTGCAAAAGCACCGGCATACGTGTAAGCAAGAGAAGTTGCGCCGCCTGCTCCCATTCCGGTTACAACCCGACCAGCAAATAAAAGCATGGCAGCCCCATTCAATTGGGCCCACACACTGACAAGCGACCCCACCATTACTAATAAACAGCTGATGATCATTGCCTTGCGAATATTCGTACGCCTAGCCAATTGTTGGGCAAATGGAATAGCGACCACTCCCGCTAGCGTAAACATGCTTAAAAACCAAGTGCTTTCCGTTTGTGTGAATGCATATGCTTGTTCAATAACAGGCAAAAGCGGCACATACATGGAATTCCCTAAGACGATCAGTGTCGGAAGTAAAAACAGCCCTGGATAATCATTCTTTTTCATTAGAATCCTCGCGAATGAATAGATTTTAAGCAAACGTCTATTCTATAGGTTGTACCATATTGAATCGATTCATGCAAAAGGAGGCTGAGCAGTGAAGCGGATCTTGTTTGGGATCGTCTTGATTATTGTTATTCTTGGCATACATCATGATTTAACGGGCGGCACGTTTGCCGAAGAAAAAGAGAGCCGTACGCCTCCTACCCCTTTAACCGTTCAGGTTGAAGAGAATCAAGGAGAGAATGAGCCGTCACTACCATATCAGGAAGTGATCATTGAACCAGGGCAAACTGTTCTCTCTGTCGTCGAACATTTGCATGGCCACCAAGTCGATCGTCCAATTGAATCAATCATCGCAGACTTTCGCGAATTAAATGAACAAATGGAGCCAAACGCGCTTCAAGTCGGCGAGCGTTACCGGTTTCCTTTGTATAATGGTGAAGCTGAGTGAATATCCTTGCCAGCCCCAGTTATTCATTGATAGAATAGAACAGACTCCATAGGAGACAAAAGATGGGCACAAAAGCCCCTCAAAGGAGCGATTAGGTCTATGGCCGAGAGAGTTCACCGCAAAAATACGCGCCCTGTTAAGGTAGGAAACCTGACAATAGGGGGAAATGATGAAATTATTATTCAAAGCATGACGACAACAAAAACGCATGACGTCGAAGCGACTGTTGCGGAAATTAATCGATTAGAAGAAGCTGGCTGTCAGATTGTGCGTGTAGCTTGTCCAGATATGCGAGCTGCAGAAGCAATCTCTGAAATAAAAAAACGCATCAATATCCCCCTTGTCGTTGATATTCATTTTAACTATAAGTTTGCGCTTAAAGCGATTGAGGGCGGCGCTGACAAAATCCGTATCAATCCTGGCAATATCGGTAAGCGCGAAAATGTAGAAGCAGTGGTAAAGGCAGCAAAAGAAAAAGGCATTCCTATCCGGATTGGCGTCAACGCCGGCTCTTTGGAACGCCATTTGCTTGAAAAATACGGCTATCCGACTGCTGACGCGATGGTCGAAAGTGCATTGCACCATATCCGTATTTTAGAAGAACTAGATTTTCACGATATTATCGTTTCCATGAAAGCCTCGGATGTGCGTTTAGCGATCGAAGCTTATGACAAAGCGAGCAGAGCATTCGACTATCCGCTCCATCTTGGCATTACTGAATCAGGTACGCTTTTTGCCGGGACAGTGAAAAGCGCAGCAGGAATTGGCGCTCTTCTGCATATGGGGATTGGCAACACATTGCGAATATCGCTGTCTGCTGATCCAGTTGAAGAAGTAAAAGTGGCGCGAGAACTGTTGAAATCGTTTGGCCTTGCCGCTAATGCAGCGACACTGATCTCCTGTCCGACATGCGGCCGGATTGAGATTGATTTGATTAGCATCGCCAACGAAGTGGAAGACTACATTGCAAAAATTAAAGCACCGATAAAAGTCGCTGTTCTCGGTTGCGCCGTAAATGGCCCAGGCGAAGCTCGAGAAGCAGATATCGGCATTGCCGGAGCACGGGGCGAAGGGCTTTTGTTTATGAAAGGCGAGATTGTCCGTAAAGTCCCAGAAGAAACAATGGTGGAAGAGCTAAAAAAAGAAATCGATAAACTTGCAGAAGAACATTATGCAAAACAACGCGAAGCTCAGCCAAATTAAACCATTTAAAAGCCGACTCGGGTCCGAGCCGGCTTTTTCGTTTAAAAATAGGGAGAAAAGATAAGCGTTGAGAGAACAGAAACAATGCCTATTGCGGTGGCCCAAATGCCTAACCCTCTTGCCCCTCTTGAAATTGCAACAGCGCCGCAAATAATACCGGCTGTGCCTAACAATAATGGGACAAGAAACAAGGAAGTAATGGAGAGGACGAGTGCCAATGTACCTATCCCTTTCCCAGCATCTGTTTGGTCTGCCTCTTCTTCTGGATCTTGTTCTCGCAACCTTTCGTCTGCCGAAAATTCGCTTGCCGTTTCCTCGTTAAAACGGTTTTCATCCTGATTATCCAGCAAGTAGTCAGAGCCTTCTTCGCCATCATGGCCATCAACATGGGTATTTAAAAAGGTTAGCGATGGATCATTTTCATCGACTAGTTTAACCGTTTCTTTCTGTTTGTTTTCTGCCAAAGTGCTTCCCCTGCTTTCTTATGAAGATTGTCGTTAGTTTGCCGTAAAAGGAAGCGATACATGCTACCAAGTATTACTAAAAGAGGTGTAAGTGTAATGAAAAAACGGATTGGACTCGATATTGACGGCACAATTACAGACCCGGCTACGTTTGTCCCTTATTTAAATAAAGATTTTAACAAGCAATTCACACTAGCTGATTTGTCTGAATACGATTTGACTAAAATTCTCCGCATTTCAGACAAAGAATTCTGGGATTGGATGGAAGTAAATGAACCTACGATCTATGCTGAAGCAGAGCTCGCTTATGGCGCCAAACAGGCCCTTCTAAATTGGAGTAAAGAACATGAGCTCATTTACATCACAGCCAGGCGTAAGCACTTAACAGACGTTACTACCTCTTGGTTCGCGAATCGCCAAGTGCCTTATCACCATATTGAACTTGTCGGCAAGCATGATAAACTCGAGGCTGTTAAAGCACAAAAGCTTGACGTTTTTCTTGAAGACAAACATGATAATGCCGTCATGATATCCGAAGAATTTGCGATCCCTGTCCTCTTGTTCGATACGCCTTACAACCAAATGCCAACCCCCAAATCTGTCGTACGCGTGCGAAACTGGCAAGAAGCATATCATTGGATGGCACGCTGGCTAAAAAGCGGGGAGGCGTCTCCTATATAAAAGGGCTTGCCAAGCAAGCCCCCAGATCAGTCTGAATGAGGGTTATCGACTTTGTTAGCGAGCCCTCAGTGTTCTTTTTTCGGTTTGAACGTTTGGCAACACGTCTCCGCGCTTTGTTCGGCATGCTCGTGTACGTCCTCTTTTGCATCGGCATGCCATTCACTACTTGCCTCGATTTCATAGTCCGCTGCGTAAGGATCGGTTTCTACAAGAATCTCTTCAGCGCCACATTTGTTTCCCTCTGCCCAAAACGTGCAGTTAGATACTCGGCAATGGACAATTGGACTCATTGATATCCCCTCCTGCCTTTAGTTTTTTCGCTAAAGCCAGCCGGAATACATGGCAACGCTTGCCTATTCCCTGAACCACTAACGTTACCCACAAAGTGAAATGTTCCCTTCCCCATAACGCAAAAAAAGCTTAAGGGAAGAGCCCTTAAGCTTTTACTGCTGGCATTGTTCGCACATGCCGTATATTTCAAATTTATGTCCAGTAACATGGAAATGGGGAAATCGTTTTGCAAGTGACTCGTCCATTGGGCAATTGTGAAAATGCTCTGTTTTCCCACACTCTAAGCAGATAAGGTGGTGGTGATGGCTTGACGTTCCGCACCTGAATCGAAAACGCTTTTCCCCGTCCAGCTCTGTCGTTTCCAGCAATCCAATCTCAGCAAAAAGGGAGAGGTTCCGATAAATGGTATCGAAACTTAGCCCTGGATAGCGGTCTTGCATTGCTTCCAGCACCCCTCGTGCACTTAAATAACGGGAGTTAGCTGCAAACAGCTTTAGCATCTCTTCCCGCTTGCCCGTATACTTATACCCCTCTTCTTTTAGACGATTAAGTGCAGTTGATACATCCATGCAATCGACCCTCTTTTTAGACTTTCTTTTAGTGTAACGGATTTTTTTATGCTTGACTAGGTGTGTTTCCCCTGCCGAATAAAAATAAGCCTTTTTTGCGATTTCGCCCAAATGCTAGTGACAAAAGCAAAATGATGACAGCAATCATGACAATCGCCCCGCCTGGTGCTATTTGCAATTGGTAGGCGGCAATTAAACCGCCAATCACGGCAATTTCACCAAAGGCAACAGCAAACACAAACAATTGTTTAAACCCTTTAGCAAAACGCATGGCGCTTGCAACAGGGAGCGTCATCAGAGAGGAAACAAGCAAAATCCCTACAACCCGCATAGAAGCTGCAATCACAAGTGCAACCATCACCATAAACACGAGATGGACCAGGCGCCGGTTAATGCCTGAAACGATCGCTTGCTCCTCATCAAACGACAAAAAGAATAATTCTTTGTAAAAAAAGACCAGTACGACAAAGACGACAACCGTTATGATTGCGATCGTCACAAAGTCACTGCGATTGACAGCAATGACTGAACCAAACAAATAATTTAGCAAGTCATTGTTAAATCCATTGGCCAATGAAATAAAAATAACCCCAAGACCAATCCCAGCAGACATAATAATCGGAATCGCGATTTCTTTGTAATGGGCGTACACTTGGCGAAGTTTCTCAATAAAAAGGGACCCCCCTACAGAAAATGCCATTCCTAAGTAAAGGGGGTTCGCCCCGCTCATAAACGGAAAGTAACTGCCAAGCAATAAGCTAAATGCAATCCCTGAAAGGGTAATATGTGATAGGGCATCAGCGATTAGCGACATGCGCCTGACCACTAGAAATACTCCTAGTAGTGGGGCTAATACACCGATGAGCATCCCTGTAAAAAAAGCGTATCGTAAAAAATCATAAGTCAAGAACGCGCTAAACATGGGCAACTCCTTCGTGGTTATGGGTTAGCAGTTGAACGTCATGCCCATAAAATTCAAGTTTATCCGTTTTAGCGACAAACTCATCTGAAGTCCCATGAAAATGGATCGTTTTATTTAAGCAGGCAACTTCATTTACGTATTGCGTCATCGCTCCAATATCATGGGAAATCAACAGCAATGTTTTCCCCTCTTCTTTATGCAACTTTCTTAACAGCCCATAAAATTCGCCAACACTTTTGGCATCGACCCCAACTGTCGGCTCATCTAAAATAAGAAGTTCTGGGTCGCTCACCAAGGCTCTCGCAATAAAAACGCGCTGTTGTTGGCCGCCTGATAATTCACCGATGTTTTCATGCATATACTCTGACATGCCTACTTGACGAATGGCCTCATTAATTTTGTCTTTATCCTGTTTGCGCAAAAAGCGGAACAACCCAACTTTGGCGTACAATCCCATTGACACCACTTCAAAAACAGTCGCCGGGAAACCGCTAGAAAAGCTATTTGCTTTTTGGGAAACGTAGCCAATTTTATCCCATTGTTTAAACTTGTCTTGTGGCTGATTAAATAAAGAAATGCTGCCTTCGTCTGGGCGGAGAAGCCCAAGAAGCAGTTTTACTAGCGTTGATTTCCCTGACCCATTGGGACCGACAATCCCTAAGAATGCGCCTTTTTCAATTGTTAACGAAATATTGCTTAAAACGGGACGCTTCCCGTAATGAAATGAGACGTTTTGTAATTCTGCCAGCGGAGCATAGCGGTCCATGTTTTCACCGTCCTACTATTAAGAATGGTTCCGATTTAATCCTTCTCCTATTATAACGATTATTTTTTAAATGTCTAGAGATAAAAAGCAATCTGTTGGGCCATAAAAAAAGAGCGCTTAAGCGCTCTAAGACTGTCGACAAACGCTCGATACGTCGTCGTTTGCCTCGCTCGTGTGCTCAATGAACACAAAGTTCTATTCTCGACTTCATTCTCGTCTGCCAAGCATTCTTCGGCAATCTGACTTGTTACTCATTATCTGCGTAAACGACGGCAGGTACTCCATGTTGCTTTGCTGCTGTTTGGATCTTTACCGCGTAAGCGCTTTTTGCATCGCCGTTTTCATTAATGTACAATTCTAAACCACCCATGCCACGGTTATAGGCAGTCAATGCTTTATCCCAATCGCCATATTGGCCATATAGAAAATCCAAATATTCAACGGATAGCTGAATCGCGTAGAATGGATCAAAAAGTAGTTCTTGGCGATATTCAACGCCAGCCATCTCAGCAATCCATGGAGCCGTGTTTGTCATAAACTGCGCCATTCCATAAGCATGACCATATTTTGTTTCTGGACCGACTGCATTTGTATCAAACTGCTCTCCGCTCTCAACTTTGAGCAATTCATACACAAGGTAGGGATTCATTTGCTTTTGTTCTGCTAAATGGGCTAAATACATCCCCCACTCTTTTTTAAAATGGCCATCGCTGTCTTCATATAATTCATCCGCAAGCTTCATTGCTTCTGACCAGACTTGATGATTGTCTTCAAATGACAATTCTTCGGCAACAGCACCTGTTTCTTGCAGTTCCTCTTCCATCGAGCCAAAAAGCTGCCTCATTTCCTCATTTTCCTTGGCCAGCTCCTTGTTTGTTTCACGGTAATCATGTATAAGTAAAAAGGCGCCACCAACTAAAGCCGCTAAAGCCGCTGCCAACAGCACTTTCATTATTCGCTTCACACTGTTCACTCCTTTGTCCTTTGAACGCTGAAAGCATAAGCGATTGCGTCGTCAGGAACAAGGAGACAAACAAAGGCTAGAAGCAGCAAATGCCGAAAAATCAATTAAAAACCTTGCATTTCCTCCAGAATACTCTCTCAAAGGGCGAATTGCTCCCCTATTTCGCTTGAGCCGCGCCAATAAAAGGCTCATTCAGCTCAAAAAATGACTGGAACAAAACCAATAATTATCCATTTCACACTAATAATGGCAATATCATCTCAATTCGCGTTCCAACATTGGCTTCACTCTGAATATCAAATGTGCCACCATGGTCTTCAATGATCTTTTTGCATAACGGGATACCGACGCCCGTTCCTTTTTCTTTTGTCGTAAAAAATGGTTTTCCAAGTTGGCTTAAAACAGTATCAGGCATGCCTTTGCCATTATCGATCAGCTCGATAACTACTTGCTCGCCAACTTCCCTGCTTCTTATTTCCAAACGCCGTCCAGTTGACTGCTCTTCATATGCTTCAATCGAATTGCGCAACAAATTAAGCATAACCTGCTTAAACATCGATTCATTTACGTGGCAAATCGCAAACGTTTCTTCAATGTCAAGTTGAAATTCAACACTGTGCAAAGAGCATTCCGCCCGCATCAGTTCAGCAAGTGATTGAAGCAACTGTGCTGGCGATTGCCACTTGCGGTCGTTCTTTTTGCGTGAAACCGATAGAAAATCTTCAATAATGACATTCATACGGTTTAGCTCTGAAATAATCGTATTGTAATACTTCTGAAAATCACTCGTCAAATGGGATAACTGCAAAAACCCCTTTATGACAGACAAAGGATTCCTGAGCTCATGGGCGACACTGGCAGCAATATGTGATACTGCCTGCATTTGATGCTGAAATGTGACGAGTTCCTCGAATTTCCGTTTTACCGTCAAGTCTTCTAAAAGCACATAGTACACAAAGGCAAACGTCCCTCTTTCAGGGACTACAGTCACTTTGATCGTTGCATTGTCATCTTCATAACAGTTTTTAATGACCTGGTTGCCTTGCCCCACTGAGATGCTTAATTGTTCATTGATAAATTGCAGCAAATGATCAGAAACGCCTAACTCTGCCAGTGTTTGTTCTTCAAGGTCTTTTTCTGCCAAATCGGTGAGATGAACAAAGGATTCGCTCCAGTGGAGCTGTCGAAAGCACTCGTCTACCTTTAAGTAAGGAATATCCATCGCTTGAATAATGGAAAACATTGAATGGGCGACATCAGGCGGTTCTTTTATGTAAAGTAAATGGTCATCATGTACATCTACGCTTTTCGCCATTTGCCGCACTTGGCTACTCCCTATAGGGGCTGCTTTTTGATTTTGGGAAAGCTTGCACATCCTTGCCCCTCCTTCTTCAGTAGTGATCCTTATCTAACAACCTTGGCCGTAAACATTCCCCGCTACACTATTCTTATTCGTGATAATGGCGTTTTTTCCTGTTTTTGTTCTAATTAAAATTCCCGATCATATAGTAACAAGACTTTCTTTTAAAGGGGGCGGTTTTGCACAGTGAATATCATCATGCAGCAGCTCATTAACCAAAAAATCAATTCGATTACTGAACCAGAGTTTATTCAATTAGCCCACAAACATGGCTACCAAGTAACACCAGCACAAACAAAAGCAATTTTCAAAATTATAAAGGCACAACGAATCGACATCGGGAATAGAACACAAGTCGACCAAATTTTAGAGAGGCTGCGAACGGAAACAGACCCGTATATTGCCGCCGTTGTCGACGAATTGTTTGAGCAATTTCAGCATTATTTGGATTAACACCAAAAGCTCACGTCCTCTATTGAGGGCGTGAGCTTGATAAAATTTTGGCGACACAGCCTATAAAAATCTTTGTTGGGAACTTTATTTTTCAATAGGGTCAAGCAATTCCCTGCGCAACAACGCAATTTCATGTTTGTATGGAGGCCTTTTATCTTTCTTGTCATTGCCTATGAAAGGCGTTTCGAGAATTTTAGGAATGTCTTTAAATTGGTCATGATGGACAATATAGTCGAGCGCTTTAAGGCCGATATGGCCATGGCCAATGTTTTCATGGCGGTCTTTCCGAGAACTGCGTTCATTTTTAGAATCATTGACATGGACGACTTTAATCCGCTCTGCTCCAACGATCCGGTCAAATTCATCGAGCACGCCGTCAAAATCATTGACAATATCATAGCCTGCATCGTGTGTATGGCATGTATCGAAACAAACAGATAAACGTTCATTGTGTGTGACGCCATCTATGATTTTAGCAAGTTCATCAAACGTACAGCCGCATTCAGAACCTTTTCCAGCCATCGTCTCAAGGGCGATTTGCACATCGCGCTTTTCAGTAAGAACTTCGTTTAAGCCTTCAATGATCTTTTTAATGCCTTCCTCTGCCCCTGCACCTACATGAGCACCTGGATGAAGAACAATTTGTTTTGCACCTATCGCTTCAGTGCGTTCAATTTCAGATCGCAAAAAATCAACGCCGAGGCGAAAAGTTTCTGGCTTTTGCGTATTTCCAATATTGATGATATATGGAGCATGGACGATAATGTTTGATAGGCCATGCTCCGCCATATGGGCTTTCCCCGCTTCAATGTTCAAATCCTCAATCGCTTTGCGCCGTGTATTCTGGGGCGCCCCTGTATAAATCATGAATGTCGTGGCACCGTAAGATGCTGCTTCCTCACTCGATTGCAGCAGCATCTTCTTTCCGCTCATCGACACATGGGAACCAATTAACAATGACATAAAATCTCCCTCCGTACTATTTCTCTTTACGCGCGTTTAAGCGTCTCTCCCGTTTTTTCTGTTTGGCAATGGCGGCTCTCGCTTTTTGTTTATAGCCAGGCTTTACTTTTTTAGGCCTAGCTTTTGCCTTGCCGCCAGTCCGAATTGGCCGATTACCTGTTTGCTTTTCAGCAGCGCCTTTTCCTTTGTCTGTCGGTGGCCTTCGATTGACCCGGCCCGCTCCAACAGGAGGCTTAACCAGCTCTGTCCATTCACCATGTTTGAATTCCACAAATGAAAAAACAATCCCCCGACTAGCAAGCTTCGCACACGCGGCTTCATCACTTTGCTCATACAACGACAAGGCAATGCCGTCTGCGCCAGCCCGTGCTGTCCGCCCAACACGATGGACATAAAAATCCAAGTCTTGCGGAAACTCGTAATTGATGATGTGTGTCACGCCTTTAATGTCAATGCCACGCGCGGCCAAATCGGTTGCAACCAAATACTGGATTGATAAATCCTCAACTCGTTTCATTACTTTTTTGCGTTCCCGCGGGGGTAGACCGCCATGGAGGCAATCAACGAGTATATTCTCAGTAGCTAAAGCTGCTGTCACTTCGTCGGCTTGCTCTTTTGTATTGGTAAAGATGATCGCCAAATACGGGTTTAACCCGCGAATGGTCTCTTTCAACACGGTCAACTTGTCCCGGTGGCGCATTGGAACAAGCTGGTGGGCAACACGCTCTGCCGCCAGCTTTTCTGGTTGAACATGGACATGCCGTGGGTTATTCATATATTTTTTCAAAAATGGCTGTAGCTTTTCAGGAACAGTTGCCGAAAAGACAAGCATTTGCAAGTCCTCGGCTAATCTTCCGGCAACCTTGTCAACGTCTTCTAGAAAGCCCATGTCGAGCATCTGATCCGCTTCGTCAACGACAAGCGTCTTTGCCGTGTATACAAGCAAGGAAGACGTATTGACAAGGTCAGCAATCCGCCCTGGCGTGCCGATGACAATGTGCGGTTGCTTAGTGGACAACCGCTGTGCTTGCCGTTTTCTGTCCGTCCCGCCAACGAAAAGCTGCGCATCTACTTGCCCGTCATAATAGACAATCAGCTTTTTTAACTCATCAAATAATTGGGCACAAAGCTCTCGTGTAGGGGCAGTGATCACTGCCTGTACCTCGTTTCGGTCGACATCGAGCTGTTCGATGATCGGCAACAAAAACGCAAATGTTTTTCCTGTCCCTGTTTGCGACTGGCCAATGACATCTTTTCGATTTAAAATTGCTGGAATCAATCGTTCCTGGATCTCAGTTGGCCGATTGACGCCAATAGCGCTCAATCCTTTGAGCAGTCGCTCGTTTAAGCCTAAACGGCTAAAATGTTCAGCATTCATTTTTAACTCCTACTTTCCGTTCGATTGCAATACTTCATTTTACCATACTGGCATGTATTTCGTCCATTTGCATTTAAAGACACGATTCGTACGACCGCTGCATAGGTTGCAGGTAAGAGACTATATAAAGATGGGGGAAAATTGACATGCACTCTTTTTTAGGCCCTCCTGCAAGTCCCCTTCCGATGCAACCGTTCCCGCCACCAACAACAAGCCCCTTTTTAGGGCGTAGCCCAATGATGGGACCAGGCATGGCGCCAAGATTCGTCCAGTCTGCGGCACAACCTCTAGCGACAATTCCAGGGCAGGTAGCTCCTTCTTTTGCTACGCAGAGAGTCGGCGGCGGTTTATTATCGCGCTTATTTGGCGGCGCCGCCTCTCGTGTTAGCACAGGTAGCATTACAGGTGGCAGTAGGTTGTTCGGTAGTGGTATGAACTTAACGACGATCTTGAATCATACGCAACGCGTTCTAGGCATCACCCAACAAGTGGCGCCCATGATCCAACAGTATGGACCGCTGATTAAAAATGCGCCGACGCTTTGGCGGATTTTGCGTTCTTCTCCTCAGCCGGCAGACGACGATACAGCAGGGACGGAAGAAACAATAGAGCCGGAAACCGATTCGACTGGCAGTGAGGAAACAACAGAACAAAAAACCGCTTCCGCTGCTAGTGAGGAAACCGAACGACAAGTTGTCGAGGAAACGCAAGCCAAACCTTCAGACACAGCAGTTATTGTCAGAAAAAGAAAGAAGTCTGCTGGAGATGAACTCCCAAAGCCTAAACTTTATGTGTAAAAATTTCGTGTTGGTTATTGACAAGTTTCTGCCCACAGTAGTATAATTTGAAATTTATCTTTAAATGTGGTATACTGACTTCTATCACTTGATTGGAGGAATGTCCATGTTTAAAGTTGGCGACAAAGTTGTTTACCCCTACCATGGTGCAGGGACGATCCAAGATGTGGAGGAGAAAAATGTATTGGGTGAGACGCATTTGTATTTCATCCTTCATTTCCCATTGGTAGATATAACGCTTATGCTTCCTGAATCTCGAATTGAGCAATCAGGGCTCCGAAAGGTCATTCCCTCCTCTGATCTTGAAAAGGTCGCAAAAGCATTGCAAAACGGTCCTGATACGCCACCTTCAACAAGTCAATTTTCTCGAGATACGGAAAATTTACTAAAGACAGGCAGCATTATCGACGCTGCTCATTTAGTGTCGTCACTCTCGAAGAAACAGGCAGAACGGTCAAACGGACTCCACATTCAGGATCGCCACCATTTGCAAAAAGCACGGCAAGTGTTAGCAAGCGAACTTGTGGTAGTCCAAGATTTTTCGGAAGAACAAGCGTATGAATTTATTGACAACAATTTGCTCGATACAGCCAATTAAGCCGTCATTGTTCTACGAATTCATAAGGCTTCCTGATTGTCAGGCTCCTTGATCTCCATTACAATAGAAGAGAAATCATCAAAACAGGGCTCTCACTTTTTTCAGAAAGTAAGTAGCCCCGTTTTTTTAGGAGGCCACTAAATTAATGGACGTTTTAAAAATTTCGCCAAGAGGGTATTGTTACGGCGTAGTGGATGCAATGGTGATGGCGAGACAAGCAGCGCAAAACTTGGACTTACCAAGACCTTTATATATACTGGGGCAAATTGTCCATAACCAACATGTGACGGACGCGTTTGAGGAAGATGGCATCATTTCACTAGATGGGCCAAACCGTCTTGAAATTTTGAAAAACGTCACTCATGGAACGGTCATTTTCACAGCGCACGGTGTATCGCCCGAAGTTCGTCGCCTCGCTAAAGAAAAAGGACTGACTTGTATTGACGCGACATGCCCCGACGTAACCCGAACACATGATTTAATACGGGAAAAAGCCGAAGAAGGCTATCAGTTTATATACATCGGCAAACAAGGCCATCCTGAGCCAGAGGGGGCAATGGGCGTCGCTCCTGACTCCGTGCATCTTGTTGAGACAATGGAAGATCTTGAGCAGCTCACATTGGATGACCGCGACATTATTATTACCAACCAAACGACAATGAGTCAATGGGATGTAGCCGATATTATGAAGCGTGCAATGGAGCTCTATCCAAATGCAGAAGTACACAATGAAATTTGTTTGGCTACGCAAGTCCGCCAAGAAGCGGTCGCTGAACAAGCTTCTCAATGCGACATTGTGATTGTCGTCGGCGATCCTAAAAGCAACAATTCCAACCGGTTGGCGCAAGTTTCCGAGCAAATTGCCGGCACACCCGCTTACCGCATTGGCGATTTGTCTGAACTGAAGCTAGAGTGGATCAAAGACGCCAAAAAAGTCGGTGTGACGTCAGGCGCTTCAACACCGACGCCGATTACAAAAGAAGTGATTACCTTTATTGAAAACTATGACCCAAATGATGAATCTACATGGGACACAACGAAAAAAGTGCCGATCGAAAAAATCCTTCCAAAAGTGCGTGTAAAAAAATAACGCCAACAAGCAAGCCGCGCTTTAGCGTGGCTTGCTTGTTTTTTTACGTTCTTATAAAAATTGAAATGGCTCTGTACTTTGGGCAGAAGCGAATATGTCAATTTGGTAGCCGTTTGCGCTCAATAATGCTGCTACTTTTTCAGCAACACCTTCTTTCATAATTGCCTCGATATGATGGCCAGCATCAATGACACACATGCCCGCCATTAACGCGTCTTGAGCAACATGGTAATACAAATCTCCAGTAATGAGCACGTCTGCTCCCGCTCGTTTGGCTTGCATCACATACTTATTGCCATCGCCTCCGAGCACAGCCGCTTTTCTAATTTTCGTATCCAACTCACCGACAACACGAACGGTTTTTACGCCTAGCGCCTGTTTAACAAATTCAACATAAGAGGCTAGCGTATGGTCGCCCTCCACTTTTCCGATACGACCGAGCCCCCGTTGCCCTTGTGGTTGGTCAAGTGGATACAAGTCGTAGGCAGGTTCCTCATATGGATGCGCCTTAACCAAAGCAGCAATGACTTTGCCGCTCAAATGGGCAGGCACAATGGTTTCAATGCGAACTTCGCTCACTTCTTCTTCTTTCCCTGCCGTGCCAATATAAGGGTTGGCACCTTCTTGTGGTCGAAAACGCCCCATTCCCTCCGCCGAAAAGGAACAATGACTATAGTTGCCGATGTGACCAGCACCAGCAGCGCCAAGTGCCTCACGGATTTGTTTGGCATGGGAAGAAGGAACAAAAGCTACGAGCTTTTGTAATGTTTCTGTATAGGTCGGCGCCAGCACGTTGCTATCTTTGAATTGAAGACGCTCTGCAAGCAAATCATTAACGCCCCCTTCAGCAACATCAAGATTGGTATGGGCAGCATAAATGGTGATCTCATGTTCAATTGCTTTTTTTATCATTCTCCCCATCGGCGTGTCCACATCGATTTGCTTAAGAGGATGGAACAATAACGGGTGGTGGGCTAGGATAAAGTCAACGTTCTTTTCAATCGCTTCATCGATCGTTTTTTCCAGTACATCAAGGGCGACCATTGCTTTTTTGACCTTTTTTTTCAGTGACCCAACCATTAAACCGTTTTTATCGCCTTCAAGCGCATATGACTTTGGGGCAAACGACTCAAAGTATTGGATAAGCGTATTTGCTACAATGGTGTTTTTCATTCTTCCAATGCCTCCTTCACAAGCTGCAGCTTTCTTTCAAGCTTTCTTTGTTTTTCGCCCATTTCTTTTGTCTGTTTCCCTTTCTTAAGCTCCTCTAATACTTGAAGCCAGCTATGTTGTTCACGACGCCACTTTTTTTGAAAAGCCGGCGCTTGCTCATGTCGCAAAATCGGGCCAAACAGCAAGTCTGCTTCTGTAAGATGCGATGGATCTTTTTCTGGCACTGCCACAATGATTTCATATATTTTGCCGTCTTCCTCTATGATTTCCTCGGCCGAAATCGAAAATTCATGATCTGAAAGCCACTCTCGTACTGCATGGGCTGCAATATTGGGCTGAAGCACAAGGGTTTGAACACCTCGCAACTTTGTTTTGCCATCTTCTAAAATCGAAGCAATTAACGGCCCGCCCATTCCTGCAATAGCAATGGCTTCAACGTCATCATCGCTATTAAGCACTTCTAAGCCATTTCCTTTACGGACTTCTACCGCATCAGAAAGACCTGAGCGCCTCACTTGCGCACAAGCGGATTGATAAGGCCCTTCATTCAGCTCGCCAGCAATCGCAAACAGACCAGGGCACCGCAATGCCAGATAGCAAGGGAGGTACGCATGATCTGAACCGATGTCTGCAATTCGCTTAAAATGGGATAGGTAGGAGGCTACCCGCTCAAGGCGTAAGGATAGCTGTCTGTCATTCATCTTGGAACCCCCAATATATACGGATTACGATAAACCTCTAACCGTTCCTAAGAACGCTAAAGCGAAATGGAAAAAGAGCAAGGTTTCCCCTGCTCTTATTGTGAAGCGTCAAGCAAATAATCTGCTACGGCTTCAATTTCATTCTCTTGCAATTGGCCTCCAAAGGCCGGCATGCCGCCGTCAAGCCCATTGGTGACAATTTCAACAATTTCTTCGTGAGACAAACGTCCCTCTACATTATTGATAGCCGGAGCATTTCCGGTGCCTGACAAATCATTAGCATGGCAGGAAATGCACGATTGTGAGACAACTGTTTCGCCGTATTCGATTGGATCATCTATAACGACTTCCTCTTGTGTCCCTTCCCCGCCTTCCTCAGCAATGTTGCGCAAATGGTTGCCAACGCCTGAAAGCGCAACCATTAAAACGACACCAAGCAATGCAATAATGGCAAAAGGGATTAATGGGCGTCCTTTCATTAAAAGTGCTCTCCTTTCTAAGTTAGAGGTCTTTTTCTTATGTAAAAAAGCACGAATCTTCTTTAGTTTACTGTATATGGGCACTTCTGAAAAGGGCTCGTCCCTATTTTAATTGAAAAACCAACAATTTGCCAGATGATACTATTAAGAAAATTTCAAATGGCGATTTGCATTTCCCTTTCATACCCAGTAAAATAGGAAGTAAGCAAAATGAATCGTTTGGCTTGCAAAGGGGCAAGCCAAACGATCAGCGATATCATTGATCAATCAAGAAAGTCTTTTAAACGCTTGCTGCGGCTTGGATGGCGCAATTTGCGGAGCGCTTTTGCTTCAATTTGGCGAATTCGCTCTCTCGTAACGCCAAACACTTTGCCTACTTCTTCAAGCGTTCTTGTCCGGCCGTCATCAAGCCCGAAACGCAAGCGCAATACGTTCTCCTCACGATCGGTTAGCGTATCGAGTACATCTTCGAGTTGTTCTTTCAACAGCTCGTACGCGGCCGCATCCGATGGCGCTAGAGCTTCTTGGTCTTCGATAAAGTCGCCTAGATGGGAATCATCCTCTTCGCCAATTGGCGTCTCTAGCGATACAGGCTCTTGGGCAATTTTTAAAATCTCTCTTACTTTGTCAGGGCTTAAATCCATCTCTTTGCCGACTTCTTCTGGAGTTGGCTCGCGCCCATAGTCTTGTAAAAGTTGGCGTTGTACACGGATCAGCTTATTAATTGTTTCGACCATATGCACAGGAATACGGATCGTACGGGCTTGGTCTGCAATCGCTCGTGTGATCGCTTGGCGAATCCACCAAGTTGCATATGTGCTAAATTTAAAGCCTTTGTCATAGTCGAACTTTTCAACAGCTTTAATTAAGCCCATATTGCCTTCCTGAATTAAATCAAGGAATAGCATGCCGCGGCCAACATAACGTTTTGCAATTGAAACAACGAGGCGCAAATTCGCTTCCGCTAACCGTTTCTTTGCCTCTTCGTCGCCTTGTTCAATTCGTTTAGCCAAATCGATTTCTTCTTCAGCTGAAAGCAATGGAACACGGCCAATTTCTTTCAAATACATGCGGACTGGGTCATTTATTTTAATCCCTGGGGGGACACTTAAATCATTTAAATCAAACTCTTCTTCGTCTTTTGCTACTTGTGCAAGCGATGGTACGTCGTCTTCGCTTTCGTTCAAAAGTTCCACGCCTTGTTCGCCAAGATACTCGTAAAATTCATCCATTTGGTCTGAATCTTGTTCAAACGCAGCCATTTTCTCTGTAATTTCGGCATACGTCAATGTACCACGCTTTTTCCCAGTTTCCACCAGTTGTTCTTTTACTTGATCGATGGTAAGGTCACCTTCTGTTACAGGACGCAACGGTTTGTCAGCCATTCGATCCCCTCCTTCCAAAATTAAACCATACATTACTGGCTTTGGAGCTCTTTTTTTAAGCGAATCAACTCCATTTGCAGTTTTGCCGCCCGGATAGGGTCTTGTTCAAACCGCGCAGCCTGCTGCTGTTCTTTCAGTTTTACCCATTTTGGGTATTGCTCAATCCGCTTTATATAATCAGTAAGCTCCTCGTCTGAACACTCATTCTTTAATGGTTGCATGAGCAAATATGCCGCCAGCTTTGCCAGCCTCCGGTCTTCAAGGCTTTCTACAAAACGTCTCATGCTCGCATCAGGCTCTCTAGTTACAAATGAAAGCAAATACGCATAAAGTGCTTGGTGTTCTTCGAGGTTAAAGCCAGTTCCTAGCTTTTCTGAGACGCGCCACACCATTTCCGTGTCTTGGAGCATATAAGCTAGCAAGATCCGTTCGGCTTTTATATGAGCTGGTACAGGCCGTGGGCTTCCTTGCTTTGCGCTGGAAGCTGGCTTTTCCGCTCGCGGCAGCGCTTTGGGTGTCTCTTTTGTTTGTTTGAGTAGGCGTTCGGCCCGGCTTAACTCTTGACGCAACACATCCATCGGCAATGTAAAACTTTCTGCAAGTTGCTGCAAATAGTATTCTTGTTCGACAGAATGCTCGAGTTTTGCCAACATCTGTACGATTTCTTCGATGTATTGGATCCGATCTCCTTCATTTTGCATATTCTTGCCTTGTTTTAAATCCAACATTCGAAACGCCATTACGGATAAGCATTCGTTGTCGAGTATGCGCACAAACGCCTCTTCGCCATGTTGCTTCACATAATCATCTGGGTCGAGTCCTTCGGGAAGTAGGCAAATCGACACTTTGCAGCCAGCTTCCTCCAACACAGGAATCGCTTTGCGAATCGCTTCTCTCCCGGCACGGTCGCCATCATAACATAAAATGACTTCTTCTGCATTGCGGCGAAGAAGTTTTGCATGATCGCTGCTTAAAGCAGTGCCTAACGTAGCAACCACATTTGTCACTCCAGCTTTCCAAGCAGCCATTACGTCAAATGCCCCTTCTACTAACAGGGCTTTGTTTTGTTTACGTATGCTCGGACGAGCTTCATGCATATGGAATAACGTTTTTGCTTTGTGGAAAATCGGCGTTTCCGGGCTGTTTAAGTACTTCGGTTGGCCTTCGCCAATGGCCCTACCACCAAATGCCACTACGCTTCCTTGACTATCCGTAATCGGAAACATGAGCCGTTCACGAAACAAGTCGTAATAGCCCTTTCCTTGTTTGCGTTTCGCCAAAAGGCCTGATTCTGCCATTACAGCTAAGTCAAGGCCATTTGTTTCAAAGATCACAGCGAGCGTTTCCCAATCATTAAGGGCATAGCCGATTCGGAAATGTTCAATCTGTTCTTGCGTGAAAAGCCTCTCTTGTGCATAAACACGCCCTGGGGCCCCTTCTTCTGTTAGCGTCAAAATGCTATGGTAAGTAGAGGCAGCGAGCTCGTGGCCTTTTTTCATTTGCCGGATGCGCGCATCTTCAGGTTTGTCCGTCTCTGTTCTTTGCATTTGCGGCAAAGCTATTTTTGCACGTTCTGCGAGGTGAGAGACGGTTTCAGAAAAAGACCAGCCCTTTAACTCCTGCAAAAAAGTAAACACATTCCCGCCGGCTCCGCAGCCAAAACAATGGTACACTTGTTTGTCTTCCGAGACAGAAAAAGACGGCGTTTTCTCGTCATGGAACGGGCAAAGACCTCCGTACTGACGCCCTTGCTTTTTTAGCTGTACATATTCGCCGATGACTTCAACAATATCACTTGCTTCCCTGATCTCTGTAAGTTTTTCATCGGGTATTTTCACAGCCACTAGGCAATCACCACAATTCTATTCCTTTGCTATCTTTTCAAGTACGGCATATAGAGCATGATAGAACGCGGCGCGGTCAGATGCTGTAAATTTTTTTCGGGCCGCGCGTCTTTTTCCCAGCTCTCCGGGCTTTTTGGGAAGTATGCCTCCATGCAAGCATGGCTGGCATTTCCTCCTCTTTATACACATGCCCCCGCGGCGACAACACGATCACACCTCTTACAAGAAGGAGCGACGCTAACGCATGATCTTGTGTCACGCAGACATCTCCACGGTTGACAGATTGCAGCAAATAGAGATCCGCTGCTTCTTTACTGGTATCGACAATAGCCGTTTCTACATCCTTTGGCAAACTCATGGTATGCGCATAAGAATAAACAAAGACCATTTTTTTGCCGAATGTCCGCGCGAGCGAAATGACTTCTTCTTTTACTGGGCAAGAATCCGCATCAACGTAGACGGTCGTGTTAGATGGAATCACCATACACTATCATTCAACATTTTCAACAGATCTCCTTCTTCCTTGACGAAAAAAATAAAAATGTGTCGAAAAAAGCGCTACAGCTATTCCTTCCTTCAGTTCTATCATTGCCAAAAAAATAAGAATAAGTCTTGACTTTTTAAATTTATTTGTTCTCTTAGGGTTTTATACATAAAAACAAGAATCTCAATGATAAAATCCCCAATGTTCAATTATACTTGATTGGGGATCATTTGAACAGTAAGAACGATCAACTCTATACTTAATTTCGTTGAAACATGCTTGAAATTAAATTGGCTGTTTCTTCAACTGCTTTATTTGAAACATCGATGACAGGACAATTGACCCGATCCATTACCTTTTTCGCATAATCGAGTTCTTCTTTAATACGGTCGATGTTTGCATAGTTGGCTTCCGATTTTAGGCCTAGCGCTTTTAATCGCTCAGTGCGAATGCTATTCAGTTTCTCGGGGCTGATTTTTAGGCCAATGCATTTTTTGGAAGAGATTTTGAACAATTCTTCCGGCGGCTCGACTTCAGGGACAAGAGGGACATTCGCCACTTTTAGCCGTTTATGGGCTAAGTATTGAGAGAGCGGCGTTTTCGAAGTCCGCGAAACACCGATCAACACAATGTCGGCAAGAATAATACCTCGGGGGTCCCGGCCGTCATCGTATTTGACCGCAAATTCAATTGCTTCAACTTTGCGGAAATAATCTTCGTCCAACCGATAGATCAGTCCAGGTTCATAGCGCGGCTTTGCATTGGTTAAGTCGGTAATTTTTGAAAGGACTGGTCCTATGATGTCCACCGTTTCTACATTCGCCGCCTTTGCGCTTTCCAACAAAAAATCCCTTATCTCTGGCACGACAAGCGTAAAAGCAATAAGTGCCTTGGCTTTACGTGCAATTTGCACCACTTCTTGGATCGTCCCTTTGTCCTCTACATAGGGAATCCTCCTAAGCTCCACATTGGAACCACTAAATTGGCTGACAGCAGCTTTTACAACGAGCTCTGCCGTTTCCCCTACGGAATCGGAAACAATGTAAACAACTAGGCGTTCTGTGTCGTTTGTCATAAGCGCGCCCCTTTTCTTTTGAAGTTACATTCCGTCTTTGCTGGCTAGGTCTACAAGTAGCTGCGTAATATTGGTTTTAGTAATACGACCCACCACTTCGAAACCTGATCCAGTATCTACTTTTTTTACAATTGGCAATCCGTCAATTTGCCGGGAGATGAGCTTTTGTGCGACTTCAATTACCGAATCATCCTTTTCACACATCGTAATGTTTGGCATTCGTGTCATGATGACACTCACAGGAATAGACTCAATTGACTGTCCACCCATGCTTGCCCGCAGCAAGTCTTTTCGAGAAGCAACTCCAACCAAAGTTGCGTTACTATCTACAATAAAAAGTGTGCCTACATCTTCTAAGAACATCGTGCAAATCGCTTCGTATACAGACGCTGATTGCTCAATTAAAACGGGCCTAGATTGATAATGGTGGACTTTGATTTCCTGGAGTTTATCGGCAAGAACAGGGCTTTCATTTTTCCCCGTATAAAAGTAGCCTACCCGAGGCCGGGCGTCCAGGAACCCAGCCATTGTTAAAATAGCCAAGTCTGGACGTAGAGTCGCCCTCGTTAAGGATAGACGTTCTGCAATATGTTCGCCGGTAATTGGGCCATTCTCTTTTACAATATCGACGATTTGCTGTTGCCTAGTTGATAATTCGATTGGACTCACCTCTTTTTTAAGCCAGTGCCAATAATCTTAGGCCGAGAAGACGATCTTTTGAAAATCAGCATAGGACTGGATTGATTTCGCCAATCGGTCAAGCAGCGCAAGGCGATTATTGCGAATTGCTTCATTGTCAGCCATCACCATCGTATGGTCAAAGAACGTATTGATCGTGTCACGACACTGAGCCAACACTTGGTAGGCAGCAAACGCGTCCTTGCTCTTCCAAGCCTCGGCCAAGCCGAACTCGACCTCTAGTGTAGCAGCAAGCAAACGTGACTCCGTTTCATTATCAAACAGATCCTTGGAAACGAGACCACCTTTTGGTGCTTTTTTAGCCAAATTTGTCACCCGACTCAAGCTTTCGGTCACTTCTTTAAACTCCTGTTCTTCTGCACGCTCAGTTAACAGCCTTGCTTTGGCGAACATCGTATAAACATCGACAAGGGGAGCAGCAAGCACCGCATCGACAATATCATAGCGAAAGCCAGCTTCTAGCATGACATGCTTCAAGCGATTCGCAAAAAAGCTGAGTAATTCCTGCTTTGTCGTTTCGACTTTTTCTGTCATAAACCCTTTTTTTGCAGTGGAATCAAGGGCATGCAAGGCCATGTTTTCAAGTGTCAAAGGCATTTTAGTATGGAGGAGAATGTGGATGATCCCGGTCGCTTGGCGGCGCAAAGCATACGGATCTTGTGAACCAGTGGGGATTAAGCCAATGGAAAAACAAGAGACGACCGTATCGAGTTTATCGGCAAGCGCCAACACTGCACCCGCTTCAGTTTCAGGCACTTTATCACCTGCAAAGCGAGGCAAGTACTGTTCATAAATAGCTTTCGCTACTTGGGGGGTCTCGCCAGCTTTTTCCGCATATTCCTGCCCCATTCTTCCTTGTAGCTCTGGAAACTCGCCAACCATGTAAGTCACAAGGTCAAACTTGGCAATAGCGGCAGCACGCTCCACTGTTTGCCTTGCTTGAACACTCAAGTTCGCCTCACCTGCAAGCCATTTGGACAATTCGCCGATGCGGGCCACCTTTTCGCCCATTGTACCAATCGCTTCATGAAAAACGATGTTCTCTAGTTTGGCGTTTGCTGCCTGAAGCGAAATCTTTTGATCTTCATGATAAAAAAAGGCAGCATCAGCCAAACGAGCACGCAACACTTTTTCATTGCCCTTGGCGACATTTTCAATATATTCTTCATTTCCGTTTCGCACTGTAATAAAGTAAGGAAGCAAACGGCCATCCTTCGCTTCCACCGGAAAATAACGCTGATGTTCACGCATCGTTGTAATCAATACTTCTTTCGGCAAAGCTAAAAACGAATCGTCAAATGAGCCTGATAACGCAGTTGGGTATTCGACTAATTGTGTCACTTCTTCAAGAAGGGCTTCATCTATTGGCACAATCCAGTTATGCTCTTCCTCCATTTGCTTTAACTGACTTACAATCGCTGCTTTTCGCTCTTCAGCATCGGCAATGACATATTGACGTTTCAGGGCGTCGGCATACTGCAATGGGTTTTCTAATGTAAAGTCAGTCCCTAAAAAACGGTGTCCAGTCGTATTTCGACCTGTTTCAATACCGCAAATTGAGAAAGGAATGACGTCCTCGCCATAGAGAGCGACAAGCCACTGGACCGGCCGAGCATAGCGAAGGGAATAGGTGTTCCAGCGCATGCTTTTTGGGAATGTTAAGCCTGTAATTAGTTCTTTAAGTTCCGGCAACAGCACGCTTGTTTTTTCACCCTTTTTATGTGTTTTTGCAAACACATAATCAGTGCCGTTTACTGTTTTTATTTCCAACTGGCTCGTTTCTACCCCTTGTCCTTTCGCAAATCCAAGCGCCGCTTTTGTCCAAGCGCCGCTTTCGTCTTTGGCAATTTTTAAGGCAGGCCCTCTTGTTTCATCATTTATATCAGGCTGCCGATCCGCCAAATTTTCAACGAGCACGGCCAGCCTTCTTGGCGTGGCGTAAGAGTGGATTTCTCCATAGGAAAGGCCTTTGTCATCAAGCCATGCTTGCACTTTTTCAGCGAGCTGCGTAATGGAAGGCGTAACAAAACGAGCCGGCAGCTCCTCCAATCCTAGTTCAAGTAAAAATGGCTTATTCATCGTGGGCGTCCTCCTTTTTAAGCATAGGAAAGCCAAGCTTTTCTCTCTCTTCATAGTACTTGCGCGCCGCTTTTCGAGCCAGTGTACGAACGCGGGCAATGTAGCCGGTTCGTTCTGTTACGGAAATGGCCCCCCGGGCATCAAGCAAGTTAAAGCTATGGGAACATTTTAAAATATAGTCATATGCAGGAAAAACCAGATCGCGCGCTAATGCTCTTTCTGCTTCTTTTTCATAAGTAGAAAATAAATCAAACAACATGTCTATATCAGAAACTTCAAATGTATACGTAGAATGTTCATACTCTGGCTGTAAAAAGATGTCTCCATAGGTAAACCCTTCGACCCACTCCAATTCAAATACATTTTCTTTATCTTGTATATAGGTTGCCAATCGTTCCAATCCATAAGTAATTTCTGCAGAAACGGGAGTTGCCTCCATGCCGCCTACTTGCTGGAAATACGTAAATTGAGTAATTTCCATCCCATCTAGCCATACTTCCCAGCCGAGGCCCGCACACCCAAGCGTTGGGTTTTCCCAGTTGTCTTCTACAAACCGAATGTCGTGTTTTAAAGGATCGATGCCTAATGCACGAAGACTATCCAAATATAATTCTTGAATGTTCAACGGTGACGGCTTCATAATCACTTGAAACTGGTGGTGTTGGTAAAGCCGGTTCGGGTTTTCACCATAACGCCCATCAGCAGGACGACGGGATGGCTCCACATACGCTACATTCCAAGGTTCTGGGCCGATCGTGCGCAACAACGTATGAGGGCTCATCGTGCCTGCCCCTTTTTCCGTATCATACGCGTTTAAAATAATGCAATTTTGTTTCGCCCAGAATGATTGGAGCGTTAAAATCATTGTTTGTACATTCATTGATCAACTTCCTCCTTTTTCAAGCGCAGAAGACAAAAAAGCGCCCCTACGCCTATTGGCGTAGGGACGAGGTTCACCCGCGGTTCCACCCTACTTATTAAACGCTTATAAGTGCCTCAAACTGCATTTTTGTCAGCCAGAGCGACTTCAACCTTTTAAGCGTCTAATCTCTTTCTTCCGAATGTGCTCAGGAAGCGCCTCCAACATTTTCTGGTTCTTTGGCTTCCACCCTCCCAAAGTCGCTACAAACCAGTTGGCAAATGCTGTTTTTTTCCGTCACTGCACCTATAATCGTATCCACATTATACGCTTGCTCCCACTACTTGTCAACGTCACTGCTTAAGTCGCCAATTTTATCTAATTGGCTAATAAAGCGGCGCGCTTTTAGCTGTACCCCCACGTACTCATCATAGTAGGTGCGGATGATCAATTCCAATCGCCGCTTCGTTTCAGCTTTCACAGAAATGGTGCCCACTTTCGTCAAATCGACGTAATAAAGGACTCGGAATAACCTGGCAAATGATAGAGTAATCGGAAAAGCGCGCTCGTCTTTATGAAGACAATTCCTGCACAAAAATCCAGCATAAGCAACTGAAAAAGCAACAGGATCACGGGTCTCCGAGCGGCAAGAGGCACAGCAATCAAGCTCAGGTTTAGCCCCAGCTAGTGGAAGCATTTTCATATCCATGATTCGCGCAATCATTTCCGCATCTTGACCGGCGTTGATTTGCCGCAACGCTAGCAGAAGCCAATCAAATAAAAAGAACGTCGGTTTGCGCTCTTCCGTCAGTTTGTCGACAAGTTCAGTTATATAAGCCGCATAGGCCGATTTAATGATATCAAATTGCAGTTCTTTAAACGAATCGACGGCCTCCCCTTGACTTAAAGAGGGAAGACCGTTTCCTTGAAAATATAAATAACTTCCATAAACAAACGGCTGTGTTATAGCAGCAAAGCGACTGTTAGGCTTTTTCGCCCCCTTCGCCAAAACAGCAAGTTTGCCGTCTTCTTTTGTAAAAAGAGTCACGACTTTATTCGTTTCGCCATAATCAATTGATTTTAGCACAATTGCCTCTTGTTTTTTTAACATTGTCCATCCTTACAGCAAGCAACAGGATTTAAGATAAGGTTGAATCCGATAAATCATCTGGTTCATAAGCCGTTTCCTCTTGCACTTCCATGTCCCGCTCCAACTCTTTATGAAGCAGGTATGTTTCAACGTTGCCCGTTTGCGAAAACACTTTCCATGTTAGAACAAGCATGTTAAACGCCTCCCTCTCCTTAAGTCTTCGGTTGTATCATTCCCTTATCCGCATCGCCCATTCGATGGAAATATTGTTAATTGCCTGCGCTTGACTTTTTTGATTTGGTTAATTTTATCAGATTGTTTTTTTAATCATAAATCAGGCGACAAAAAAAAACAATGGTCAAACGCCCAGTTTGAACCCATTGTTTTTCCAGTTAATATTCATTTTCATTAAAACCATAATCCCTTAGTTGAGACGGACGGTTACGCCAGTCTTTTTGAACCTTCACCCACAGTTCCAAATAGACACTAGATCCAAGCAGCGCTTCAATATCGCCTCGGGCAAGCTGACCGACTTCTTTTAGCATGGCACCATGTTTGCCAATGATAATGCCTTTTTGCGACGAACGCTCGACGATAACGGTGGCGCCAACATAAACTTTGCCATTGTCACGCTTTTTGATTTGCTCAATGACTACAGCGACAGAGTGTGGAATTTCTTCCTTCGTCAAATGAAGAACTTTCTCACGAATAAGCTCGGCAATAATAAATCGTTCTGGGTGGTCTGTCACTTGGTCTGCTGGATAATATTGCGGTCCTTCTTCCATGTGCTCAACAATTTGTTCGACAAGCGTTGGCACATTATTCCCTTCCAATGCGGAAATCGGGATTATTTCCGTAAACGGATAACGGTTCTTGTACAAATCAATGACTTTGAGCAACTCTTCTGGAGAAACTTTATCAATTTTGTTAATCAATAAAAACACTGGCGTTTTCGTTTCATGAAGGCGTTCTATAATATATTGTTCACCAGGGCCAAATTTTGCGTCAGCTTCCACAACGTATAAAATTAAATCCACTTCGCGGAGCGTATTTTTTGCGACTTTCATCATAAAGTCGCCTAGCCGATGTTTCGGTTTGTGAATGCCAGGCGTGTCCATAAACACAATTTGCGCGTCATCTCGCGTTAACACGCCTTGTACTTTATTTCGTGTTGTTTGTGGCTTGTCTGACATAATGGCAATTTTCTGGCCGATTACCCGGTTTAAAAGGGTCGACTTTCCAACATTTGGCCTGCCAATAATGGACACAAACCCCGATTTAAATGTTGTTGTTTTTTGCTTCATACAAATCCTCCGCTTTAAAAAATCCAGGCAGCAATTCTTCCACTGTTGTTTGTTTAACATTTCCTTTTAAGTTACATAAATAAACAGGCATTTTTGGCGGACACAATTCAGCCAGCACTTGCCTGCATGCACCGCATGGCGAAACAGGGCCTGGTGTGTCTGCTGCGACTGCCATTGCTTTAAATGGCTTCTGCCCCGCTCGATATGCTTTAAATAGAGCAGTCCGCTCAGCGCAATTCGCTAGGCTATACGCAGCATTTTCAATATTTCCCCCTAAGACAACTGAACCGTCTTCAAGGAGCAATGCCGCTCCTACAGCAAATGATGAATAAGGGACGTAGGCGTCCTTCCTTGCTGCGATCGCTTGTTGCATTAATGTTTCGGCATCCATTTTAGCACCGACTCCTTCTTACTGGAATAATTCGAACAAGTACGGAAAAAAGATAATCACTCCTATTACCGCAGCAAAGATACAGAACACAAACACACTAGCGGCAGCAATGTCTTTTGCACGTTTTGCTAAAGGGCGGTATTCTTCCGTCACTAAGTCGACGGTACGTTCAATTGCCGTATTCATCACTTCTAGTGACAATACACCACCGACAACAAGCAAAAGCACGAGCCACCGCTCAATGGAAACAGACAACGCCCAAGCAGCAATCAGTACAACCGTCCCACTAATTAAGTGAATACGCATGTTTTGCTCATGCTTAATGACATCAAAGAGCCCTGCGCTTGCGTAACGGAACGAATGCAAAAAGCGGCGAATTCCTTTATGATTCCGATCTCCCAAGCCCATAGGATTGTAAAATCTCCTCTTGTTTAGTGAACATTTGCTTTTCCTCTTCCTCGTTCATATGGTCGTAGCCAAGCAAATGAAGAAAGCCATGGACAACAAGAAAAGCAAGTTCCCGTTCAAACGAATGGCCATAGTCAGCAGCCTGCCTCTCAACATGGGGGACTGAAATGATGATGTCTCCTAACAAATTAGGTAAGCCAAGATCCTTATGAAAGGTGGGATCGAACTCGCCTGTTTCATCATTTAGGGCAAACGACAGTACATCCGTCGGGCGGTCAATCCCTCGATGTTCGCGGTTTAACTCGTGAATTTCCTCTTCCGTAGTAAATGTTACTGACACCTCACTAGGCTGCGACAGGCTCACTTCTTTCGCAGCGTGGTTTAGGACGTCCTTAACTAGTTGCAATTGCTCGCTTAAAAGAAGCTGCCCTTCATCATTTAATTCCACATCAATCATGGTTTTTCTCCTTTAGGCTTTTCTTCTGGGTACTCGATTCGTTGATGGAATGTGCCATTTAACGTTTCACATAAGGAAACTTTAATGGCGTTTAATTCGGCCAGCGTCAGATCAGACTCGTCGAACTGCCCATCCTCCAGCTTATCTTTAATAATTTTGTCAACCAGGTTTTCAATTTTATCAGGGGTCGGCTTTTGCATAGAACGAACAGCCGCTTCTACACTGTCCGCAATTGAAATGATTGACGTCACTTTCGTTTGCGGTTTCGGCCCAGGATAGCGAAATTGTGATTCTGGCAAAGGTTTTTCCGCATCTTCATTTGCTTTGTGGTAAAAAAACTTTAGCAAACTTGTGCCATGGTGCTGTTCGGCTATATCAATAATCTCCTTAGGCATCTTATGTTGCCTAAGCAATTCTGCCCCATCGTAGGGATGGGAAATGATAATAGTCTTGCTGAGTTGGGGCGAAATTTTATCATGTGGATTTTCGCCTTTAAGTTGGTTTTCAATAAAGAAATGAGGTCTCCGCGTTTTCCCTAGATCATGGTAATAGGCGCCAACACGGGCCAAAAGCCCATTTTCTCCTAGCACCTCGCAAGCTGCTTCAGCCAAATTGCCGACAACCACACTATGGTGGTATGTCCCAGGAGCTTCGGTCAAGATCTTCCGCAAGAGCGGGTGGTTCGGGTTCGAGAGTTCAATTAGCCTTGTGACTGATAAAATCCCGAACGCTGTTTCAATAAATGGCAAAAGCCCAATCGTCAGCACTGCTGCTACAAATGCCGACAAAAATGCTGCTGAAAAATGCAAGCCAATCTCCATTACATTTAAATGGATGCTTTTCATTAATAATAGCGCAAGTACCGTGATAATATTCGCGCAAGCAACAAACAAACCGGCCCGCAAAATCCGTGTAGCTTTGTTCGTGCTATTTAAAAAGTAAGTAGCCGTTAAACAGCTTATAAATATATAAAAGCCATACGTAAATGAAAATGTGCTCGTAGAATCGTGATTATAATAAACGCTGCCAATAATCGCAAACAAAAAGCTGGAAACAATCGCGATTTTTGGCTGCAACAGTAATGTCAGAAGCATTGCTCCTGCCGCAGCTGGGACAACAAACCCAAATCCGTTTATCATCAATAGGCTTTCTAAGTAACTCGATGTTTTCATTAATGCCACAATCACGGTAAAGACGATCGCATACATGAGCAAATGGGAATTGTCAGTGGCAACGGTCGTTTGCGAATCGTTTAAAAAATAGGCTAAAACCGCGATCAGAATGCAAACAAATAGGGCGAGCCCTATGTATGGATAAATAATCAATGAATCATCAAGCAAGCCAACAAGGCGAAGCTGTTCGTAAACTTGGTGATTAACGATGTCGCCTTGTTTTACAATCAGCTCACCTTCGCGAATTAAAACGGGCTCGATCGCTTCAGACGTTTCCTGCCTTAACCGTTGTGTTGCTTCTGCATCATACGTAACATTAAAAACAATCGCCATGTCAACAATTTCAGCGACAGCATGGCGCACATCGGAAACAAGCGTCGAAATGCTTTCAATTTGTTCTCGTGCGTCTTGTTTTACCTCCTGCAAATCGCCAACCCGAATTTGTTGGCTCATCGTTTCATGAACTGTATTTACCGAAGTGTCAAGGGCTAATTGGAATTGAGCATCTGTAGCATCAAGCAAGGCGACGATGGTTTCATCTTGCAAATCAGCATTTGTCGTATCAGAGAAATCGGCGCGCACACGTTCAACTTGTTCATCAAGAGACAAGTCTTGGTCATCGCTGTCCTCCTCATCCCCTTCCAGCTCGGCTGAGTCTTCCCTCACACTTCCAATCACGCTAAAGATGTCATTGACTTGCTGAACTCTGTCTTCCTCGTATTTTGTGTTGTGCTTCATTTGGGAATCAATGCTGGCGATCGCTTCCGTCCTTCGCTGCTCCGTTGCCGCTTGGTCTACTACCGTCATAGGTGCACGAATGTCCTGCTCCGCCGGTTCGGACAAATTCACGTTTAGCCGCTCAGGTATGACATTGTCTAACATCGATACATAAATCAGAACGCCTAGTATCACGAGAATGGTTACACGAATATAGGGTTGGTGTTTAATTTTTCGCCACCATGCACGAGTGGAAGGCGCTTTACGTTTGTCTGCAGCCATAGCTGGTCACCTCGCTTTCTACCCAAAAACGTTTTGGTCACTGCTCGTTTTCTGTACGTTCGTATGCCTCGAGGATTCGTTGGACAAGCAAATGCCTGACTACATCGCTTGCTTGCAAATAAACGAAACCGATGCCTTTCACGGTTTTCAGCTTTGCTAACGCCGCTTGTAAGCCAGACCGTTTGCCTTTTGGCAAGTCCACTTGTGTCAAGTCCCCGTTAATAACCATTTTCGAACCAAAACCTAACCGAGTAACAAACATTTTTATTTGCTCTTCGGTTGTGTTTTGGGCCTCGTCCAAAATCACGAATGCATCATCAAGCGTTCGCCCTCGCATATAGGCAAGTGGCGCGACCTCGATCGTCCCTCTTTCCATTAATCTTGCTGTATGCTCCACACCTAAAACTTCATGGAGCGCATCATAAATGGGGCGTAAGTAAGGGTCCACTTTTTCTTTCAAATCTCCTGGCAAGAAACCGAGGCTTTCTCCGGCTTCAACAGCAGGCCTAGTCAAAACAATTCGTTGCACATGGCCCTCTTTTAAGGCAGCAACAGCCATGACAACAGCTAAATAGGTTTTGCCAGTCCCTGCCGGGCCGACACCAAAAACCATATCGTGTTTTTTAATCGTCGATACGTAGTGTCTTTGGCCAAGTGATTTCGCGCGGATATTTTTCCCCTTTACAGTCGTTGCAATATTTTCGTCGTATAAATCATTAAGTTCCTCCAGCTTGCCAGCCGCTTCTAGCTGTACGGCGTACAAGACATCACGCTCACTTATTTGCTGTTGCCGTTCCACCACTTGTTCAAGCGCTTGAAGGACATTGGCGGCACGCTCGATCTCACTTGCTTCACCAATCGCTAATATCGCTTCGCCTCTTGTTACGAGTTGGATCGACAACTCTTCCTCCAATCGTTTCAAATGCTGGTCATTTGGCCCATATAGCGCTTGCGTAATACGAGCGTCTTTTGCGCCTAGCTGGATTAAAGATGTTTCAGACAATCGCCTCAGTCTCCTTGGATAATTGGTTTTTCACGTGCAATTTCTTCTAGAACTTGGTAATGAATCTTTAAAGAAACTTTATCATTTTCGACCGCTTCTTGCAAAACATGTTCAGCCATTACTTCCGCATCTTCTGGAATTTTCTCCCTTAACTCCCGCCGCGCTTCCTCTTTTGCGACTGCAATAGCTTCCTCTTTTGTATACGTGCGAGTAAATTCTAAGGTTTCGCGCTGTTCAATCGTGCGGAACTGAATCGGCAAACGATAGCCAAACAAAGACCACTCCGTCTCCCGTTCAAACGCCTCATACGTCTCATAATCCGGTTCTTTTATATTCCAAAAAGGAAGCTCTATGTCACCTAACACAAGCACACGTTTACTTTGTTGTTCGCCTGTCAAGGAAGCAAATGTGTTTTCGAGCGGAACAGTTACAGAAGAAGTATACCATATTTCACCGATCACCGATGCTTTTGCAGCAACAGTCTGTTCTTTTCCTTCAGCGCCAATAAATCCAGATACAAGCAATTCCCCTTCTTCAACAAAATCATTGGTTTTTTTCACCGCTTTGCCGTCTTCTACAAATATTTTATGGATGACCGCTTTTTTTGCGGCAACAAGATGACGGGGACTCAGCAACTCAGGGGCTTCTTGGCGCACTTGCTCGACTACCTCAAATTCAAAGGTCGTCCCTTTTTTGCGCACACCAATCCATGTTGCCTCATCGATGTGTTCCGTTACAATGCGCTGCACTTCATCAGGTTGCGGCAATTTAAACTGAAAAGCGCCTCGCCTAATGCCCATTTCGTCGATCACTTCACGTAGCTCTTGTTCGACGTGAGGGGACGCTCCTTTAATATGAATCCCCCATACCATGCTCGACGAAAACAGCATGAGCATGAAAAAGGCCACCATACCAATGGCAAACCCGGCGCGGATTTTTACTTTTTTCATAAAGAAAGGCAAGCCAAATCGTTTTCTAAACGTTGTCTTACATCCAGAATGCCGAAAGAGAACACGGATTTTTGCAATATCGTTCAACGCTACATCAAACTGAATTTTGTCATTGCCTGCACGTCGGACATTCCAGACATGGACGTCATTTTTCAGGCATGCATTCAGTAGCCTTTCTGGATATTGGCCAGCCACTTCAACCGTAACAGACCCAATAAATGATTTAAGGAAATCATTTCTCATCTCCGTCTGGCTCCTTTCTTAATGGTTCTTTTTGTCATCAATGAACAGTACTTCGTCAATCCGCCCTTCCAACAATAACTCCTCAGGCAAAATTGTTTTTAATACAAACCCGTCTCCTTTTATTAGCAACTGACCGTGCTTTAAAAGAAGGCGAAGCTCCTGGCTAGAAAAACGGAGCACACCTTGATGGTTTTCAATGTAAATATGCAGCTGGCCGATCATTGTGATTCGCGGCAAATCCATGAGGACATCAGCAGGAAGCTGCATGTGATGGGCAATCCAGTTTTTCATTCGGCTCGTCATCTTTTTCATTTGGCATGCCCCCTCTCCTAACGAGTCTATGAACCAATGAAGGGAATTAGCACAAAAAACCGCAGCCCTGTAGGGGGCTGCGGTAGTATTGTCGACAAAGTCGACAAAATCAAGCAGAGATGCATTTTTGTTAATACTGTCTACGAGGGTATTTCATCAATTTTCTTCCTTTAGGCGGGCCTAGAATTTCTGCCAAAACAACTGCTTTCATCGCTTCTTTTCCAGAAAGCTGAGACAGGTTTAAATCAAGGGAATCGCCGGCATTCGCCTGGTCCCTTTTTCTAGAAACTAAATCCTGTTCAGCCTCTCTAAACCTGTCGACACGTTCTTGCAGTTGGCGCCTACGCTCCTGAAGTTTTTCCGTTTTCTCCAGTGCGCTCTCACTTGCTTCAACGCTTGCAGGCTGAATGTCTGGTTGAGCAGGTGGAACGGATTCTTGCGGAAAATAGTCTTCCCAGCGTATCTCCTGCTGCTTCGGCTGTCTATGATCGACGCGAGGCTGCGTTTGTACCGGTCCTCGTTGCGGCCGTTGCCGCGGCTGTTGTTCTTCAACATGAGGCTGTTCTGGTTCTTCGTCTCTATTGTTTTGTTGTTGAGCGGCCTGACCCATTCGCGAGAAAAAGCTAATCAATCCACCAACAAGCAAAATCACAAGGAACGGATTGGCAAACAGAAAATCAAATAAACCGGACATTCAATCCCCTCCTGCTTATTTGTCGTTGCGGTTGCGAGGGTCATTTTTCGAATGCTGTTCGTCTTTCGTTCCAGATGCTTTGCTGATCGAATCTCTCATATCCGTATCAGCCATTACATTCTGGTAATTCATATAGTCCATTACGCCCATATGGCCTTGGCGAAGCGCTTCAGAAAGAGCCATAGGCACTTCTGCCTCTGCTTCCACAACTTTCGCGCGCATTTCTTCGACGCGCGCCTTCATTTCTTGCTCTTTCGCTACAGCCATTGCGCGACGCTCTTCCGCCTTCGCCTGAGCGATACTTTTGTCCGCTTGCGCTTGGTCGGTTTGCAATTCTGCACCGATGTTTTTGCCGATGTCGATATCAGCAATATCAATCGATAAGATTTCAAAGGCAGTCCCTGAATCAAGCCCTTTTGAAAGTACTGTCTGAGAAATCATGTCTGGGTTTTCAAGCACTTTTTTATGATCGTCTTGTGAACCAATTGTCGAAACAATGCCTTCGCCGACACGGGCAATGACCGTGTCCTCCCCGGCACCACCAACCAAGCGGTCAATGTTGGCACGAACGGTGATTCGCGCTTTCGCTTTTACTTCAATTCCATCCATTGCTACACCAGCAATAAACGGCGTTTCAATGACTTTCGGGTTAACACTCATTTGCACTGCTTCCAGGACGTCACGTCCAGCAAGGTCAATTGCTGCTGCCCGTTCAAAACTTAAGTCAATGTTGGCGCGCTGCGCAGCAATCAAGGCATTAACGACACGGTCGACGTTCCCCCCTGCCAAATAATGCCCTTCCAATCGGGATGTATCCAAGTCAAGGCCCGCTTTTACTGCTTTAATGAGCGGGTTGACGACACGCGCTGGCACTACCCGACGGAGCCTCATCCCTACAAGTTCAAAAATACCGATTTTCACACCGGCCGCAATCGCAGATATCCATAGTGCGACTGGCACAAACGTAAACAATATTGCAATTAAAATAATTGCAAGTGCAATGGCAATCAAAACGAAAATCGTTGAATCGTTCATCATCTAGTCTGTCTCCTCCTTCTTTAATGTCTGTACCGGATCTACTTTCCGCACAACGACACGGGCACCGGATACATGAATCACTTTGAGCGAACTGCCTTTCTCAATATAGCCCCCTTCAGAAACGACGTCAAGCCGCTCGTCTCCTATCAGGGCAATACCAGCTGGTCGAAGGACACTAAGCGCTTTGCCTTCCATTCCGACAAGTGACGGGTCCGTTTCTACAGAGAGATACCCTTCTTCTACTGTCGGCTGGGTGGATAAGACAAGCCTTTTCCACGGTCCTTTGTCACCAAAGAACACGAACAACACAATAGCCGCCACAATAGACACAAACAAGGCAATACCGACCGAAAAAACCATCACCGTCGTCGAAAAAGAGGCCATAAAGAATCCGCCGACGATTAAACCAATTCCTAGAAGGCCAAATATGCCGAACCCAGGTGCTATAAATTCAATACCGAGAAGCACTCCCCCAACAACGACTAAGATGAGGGACTCCCAGCCAGCAAAACCGGCAACCATGTGGCCAAAAAAGAATAGTAGCAATGCGCTTATCCCCATAATACCTGGGACGCCAAACCCTGGCGAGTACAGTTCCATAATTAAGCCTAAACTGCCAATCGAAAGCAAGATTGGAATGACAATTGGATTCGTCACAAACCGAGCAATCTGTTCAGCAATGCTCACATCCGCTTCCGTCACATGGACTTCCTCTTTATCATAGCCTAAATAGTCAAGCACACCTGCTAAATCATCCTTAATGGCTTCGGCATAGCCGACTTCATACGCCTGTTTGGCATTTAGCGTGAGATAACCGGAAGGGAACCCTTCTACATCAAATTCAGCATTTGCCATCGCCTCTGCATAATCAGGATTCCGGCCGCCTTCAGGGCCATGTTCACTAGCGGCAGTCTTCATGCGACTGATCCAGAGAGACTGGGTTTTCTCTTCTGCTGCATTACCAGACCCATCAATCACACCAGCGGACCCAATTTGGCCATTCGGTACCATGATGATTTCATCTGCATTTAAAGCAATATAAGCGCCTGCTGAAATCGCTTCACTATTGATAAAGGCGGTAACGGGAATATCCGTGCTATTGATAATATTAGCGATATGGCCAGCTGCGTCCACAGCGCCTCCTGGGGTGTTAATATTCAAAATGATATGGTCCGCACCGTTTTCCTCAGCCTCTGAAAATGAGCGCTCAAGAAAGGCTTCAAGGCCCCGTTCGACCGTTTGTTCAATCGGAATCACATAAATGGACGCGTTCTTCGAATCGGCTTGGTTGGCAAGCACCTGAAACGGCAAAAGCACACACGCCAGCAGCCAGGACACTAGGGCGAATTTCATCCACTTGCCCACTCGTCTATCCTCCTCCTTTTCCAGGTGTTACTTTATGTACGATTCCATTCGCCTAGAGGTTTCAGTTCCTTCATAAAAAGTGTATCACGCCATCATGAGAAAACCAAACAATTCTATTGTTACACTAGCGAATAGTAAAAAACCTCTGCTTAACAGCAGAGGTTTTATTGGTTTGTTTCATTCGTTAAATGCCTGATAACAAGGCGATTAACGAGAGCACCATCGGCTTTGCCTTTTACTTTTGGCATGATTGCGCCCATTACTTTTCCCATATCAGCTTTTGAGGTAGCATTTGTTTGTGCAATTGTCTCTTTTACAATTGCTTCTAATTCATCGTCTGACAATTGCGCAGGCATATATTCGTTCAGCACGGATAGCTCCGCTTCCTGCTTTTTTACTAGATCTTCACGATTCGCTTGTTGAAATTCATGGAGGGATTCTTTACGCTGTTTGACTTCTCGGCTAAGAACCGCTAAGCTCTCGCTTTCAGTCAAATCGCGCCCAAGCTTAATTTGCTCGTTTTGCAATGAGGACTTCACCATACGGATGACAGAAAGCCTGTCTTTATCTCTATTCTTCATCGCAGTCTTCATATCTAGGTTTAACCTCTCAAGAAGATCCAAGGGAAACCACCCTCTCAAAAATTAGAACTTGCGTTTACGAGCCGCTTCAGATTTCTTTTTACGTTTTACACTCGGCTTTTCAAAGTGCTTGCGTTTTCTTACCTCAGCTAACGTTCCTTCTTTAGAGAGTGATCTCTTAAAGCGACGAAGTGCAGCATCAATCGATTCGTTTTTGCGAACACGAGTTTCTGCCATTTTATTTCCCTCCCTCCGAAAACAACCAAACTCAACACGCGCATAAAGCACGTCTGCTTAACATTATAATACAGTGTTTCTTTTCAAGTCAACTGCAATCCGAAAACTTCCGCTTCCGCCTACACTACCAAAAGTTGCTGTCATGTTCTCTTCACTTGTCCATATAGTGTAAGGACGAGGTGGTTGCATGGGAAAAGAACTGTTTACAGTCATGGCTGTATTTATTACGCTTTTTCTGTTTGGCATGTTCATCTTGCGGGCCGGTTTATTACAGATAGGGGTTGAAAAAGTCCAAACGCTTTTGTTGAAGGCGACTGATTCCGCTTGGAAAGGGCTGATTGCAGGTACACTCATTACAGCGCTTTTCCAGTCAAGTTCTGTTGTGATGGTGCTTTTAGTTGGACTTGTTGCCGCTGGAGTCATTTCATTCAAGCAAACGATCGGTGTCATATTAGGGACAAATATCGGTTCTTGCTTTACATTGGAACTGGTTGCCTTCCAACTATCCGACCTGGCAGTACCGCTGCTGCTATTCGGGCTCATTTTGCTTATGTTCAAAAGTGCGGCCTCCTACACAGCAGGATGTGTTTCATTTGGAATTGGTTGCATTTTTCTAGCGATGACAGGGCTTGAATCATTGGCAGACCCACTCGCCTCCTTCCCTGTCACTCATCACTTTTTTCAATGGACAAATGACAGCCACTTAACAGGCATCGGAGTCGGTGCCATTGTGACAACCATCATTCAGTCCAGCACAGCTACGATCGGTATGGCAATGGGCTTTATCCAAGATCAAGGACTTTCAATGGACTCTGGGATCGCCATTATGCTCGGCGCCAATATTGGCACTTGCTTAACCGCATACATTGCAAGCATCGGCGCAGGGCACACGGCTAGGCTTGTAGCCCATGCCCATATTTGGCTCAACTTATTTGGAGCCGTTTTGTTTTATCCTTTGATCCCTTATTTGGCCGATGTTTCCTCTCTACTTGCAAAAACAGCAAGCGTCCAGCTGGCTCATGCAAGTACGTTGTACAATATTGCTTGCTCACTCCTTGTCCTCCCTTTCACCGCTAAATTTGCCCAGTTTGTCGAACGAGTGGCGAAAGGATGACCACTTCCTTGCATGTCCTGGTTTTTAGTGGCTATTATAAGGGAAATAGCACCAAGAAACCATTTTTAAGGAGGAGATTGAATGAAACCGTCGATTCTCGGAAAATCAGGGCTACGTGTATATCCCATTGGTCTTGGCACCAATGCTGTTGGCGGGCACAACCTTTACCCGAACTTAGATGAAAACGCTGGTAAAGACTTGGTGCGCCAAAGCATTCAACATGGCGGCAATTTTCTTGATACCGCATTTATTTATGGTGAAGGGCGCTCAGAAGAATTAATTGGCGAAGTTCTGCAGGAGTTTAAGCGAAGCGATGTGATTGTTGCTACCAAAGCCGCCCATAAAAAACAAGGCAACGATTATGTATTTGATAATTCTCCGTCCTATTTAACAAAAGCAGTCGATGATGCGTTAAAACGACTGCAAACGGATTACATTGATTTGTTTTATATTCATTTCCCTGACGAGTCAACGCCAAAAGACGAGGCCGTCCAAGCATTGGCTGAATTGAAAAAGGCAGGAAAAATTCGAGCAATAGGCGTGTCGAACTTTAGCTTGGAACAATTAAAAGAGGCTAATAAAAACGGGGATGTTGACGTTTACCAAGGCGAATACAATTTACTGAACCGAGAGGCAGAAGAGACGATTTTTCCGTACATCACAGAACACCAAATTTCATTCGTCCCTTACTTTCCACTCGTCTCAGGCTTGCTTGCCGGTAAATATGACAAAGAAACCACTTTCCCTAGCGGCGATTTGCGCAATTCACAAAAGCATTTCCAAGGGGAAACGTTTAAGGAAAACATCGACAAGGTCAATAAGTTGCAGCCTATCGCTGACAACCATGGCGCTGACATTGCCCATATTGTGTTGGCTTGGTATTTGACGCGTCCAGAAATTGATGTTGTCATCCCTGGAGCAAAGCGTGCTGAACAATGGATAGCTAACAAAAAGGCGACTGAGATTCAATTAACAGATACAGAAAAAGCGTTTATAAGCGACCTGTTTTCATAAAGAGACACAACAAAGGCGGAGTATCTCTCCGCCTGAGTGGTGATCGCCTTTGTGTCTTAGTAGTCGCTGTCTCCTGTTGCACCTGTTACGATTGCTACCCCTGCACTTGCGCCAATACGAGTGGCGCCTGCTTCTACCATCGCATTCACACCTGCTAAATCACGAATACCGCCTGAAGCTTTGACACCGACATCAGCTCCGACGACTCGGCGCATTAACGCAATATCTTCCACCGTTGCTCCTCCCGATGAGAAGCCTGTTGACGTTTTGACATAATCAGCTCCTGCTTGAACAGCAAGTGCACATGCACGCTCTTTTTCCTCGTTCGTCAACAGGCATGTTTCGAGAATGACTTTTGTCAGTGCTTTGTCTTTTGCAGCATCGACAACCGCTCGAATATCATTTAACACCATTTGGTCTTGTTTATCTTTTAGAGCAGCAACATTGATAACCATATCAACTTCAGTGGCGCCATTGTCAATCGCATTTTTTGTTTCAAACGCTTTCGTTTCAGGCGTTGATTGGCCAAGAGGAAAGCCAATTACTGTACAAACTGCAACATGTTTGTCCTCTTTCAATTGTTCAGCGGCGAGCTTTACCCAATATGGGTTAATGCAGACTGAGGCAAATTGGTATGTTTGTGCTTCTTTGCATAATTGGAGAATTTCTTTCTTTGTCGCATCTGCCTTAAGCAGTGTATGGTCAATCAACCTTGCAATATCGGTTGCCATTGAACCCATCCTTTCCTTATTTGTTCGTGCCTATGCTATCATACCATGAAAAAAAGCCAAAACGAACAGCCAACTAGACGAGCAATTAGCGATTGTCGTTTTGCCTTTTCCTATGTATGATAAGAGAGCAGCAATGTACATTGGTAAGGAGAAATGACGATGAGACAATTTTTACAGCAGTACCGCTTTTCACTGATTTTACTAGGAGCCGTTGCTATAGGAGGGGCATGCGGCGTTTATTTTGGGGAAGATGCGACCATCGTGCGCCCATTTGGCGATCTATTCCTTAACTTTATGTTTATGATGATCGTACCACTTGTGTTTTTCAGCATTTCCTCAGCAATTGCAACGATGAATGGGATGAAGCGCCTAGGAAAAATAATGGGCACCATGTTTGCAGTCTTTTTTGTGACAGCGGCAATTGCCGGCGTTTTGGCACTTTTTGGGTCTTCGCTTGTCCCGCCTTTATCAGAGACTGAAACGGCTTCGCTGCAACAAGAGCTCTCTTCCTATACGCCCGAAGAGCCTAATGAAGAATTCAATTTGCTTGAAGAGCTTGTCCAAACCGTTACCGTCCCAGACTTCGCCGATCTTTTTTCCCGAAGCAACATGCTACAACTGATTGTTCTATCTGTTTTTGTTGGTTTGGCCACTACTGCCGTTGGTGAACAAGGCAAGCCGTTCGCCCAATTTTTACGTTCAGGTCAGGCGGTCATGATGAAAATTATTTCATATATTATGTATTACGCCCCGATTGGTTTAGGTTGTTATTTCGCCGCTATTATTGGTGAACTTGGAAGCCAACTTCTTGGAGGATATTTACGCGTGCTCCTCCTGTATATCGGCATTACAGTGGTTTATTTTTTTGGTTTTTTTACTTTATATGCATACGTTGCCAGCGGCAAGCTTGGCATCAAGACGTTTTGGAAACATGCGGTCGCACCATCAACAACTGCGCTGGCCACGTGTTCAAGCGCAGCGAGCATTCCCGTTAATTTGCAGGCAGCAAAACGGATGGGCGTTCCAAAGGACATTGCTGAAACGGTGATCCCCCTAGGGGCTAATACCCATAAAGACGGATCTGTGATTGGCGGCGTTTTAAAGATCGTCTTTCTCTTTACGCTTTTTGGTAAAGAAATGGCAAGCCCTACCGCGGTTTTAAGCATCTTGGCAGTCGCTTTTTTAGTTGGCGCAGTGATGGGAGCCATTCCTGGCGGCGGCCTTGTTGGCGAAATGCTTATTCTTAGCATTTTTGGCTTCCCACCAGAAGCACTGCCGTTAATTGCTGTCATTTCAACGATTATTGACGCCCCAGCTACACTGCTCAACTCATGCGGTAACACCGTCTGTTCGATGTTGACTGCCCGTTTTGTTGAAGGGCGACAGTGGCTTAGTGCCCATCGGCCATAAGGGCATACGCGAGCCTGGCGCAAGGAACCCTCCTTGGGCCAGGCTGCTTTCTAGTTTTTTACAAGCTCTAGCAAGATCGATTGCCCACAAAATGTAGAGACCTCTCCATCCACTTCTTTGATCGCATATGCTAGTTTCTCCCTTTCTCCTGCTGCTAACATCCACTTTCCTAAATCGCGTGTTTTTGCTTCGTTCAACTGCACCCTTGTTGTCCAGTCATGAAAATCAAATCGTTTGCAAAACGTGTGCAGCTGTTTGACAGAGAACCCAGCTTCTTCCGCCATTTTTAACCATTCTGATTTTTTATAAGCGCGGACATGGCTCGGATCACGGTATGTTTCAAGCTGATTATAAAAGCGGTCAAGGGCGTCTTCCTCAAAAGCAACATTATCGAGCAAATAGAGCTGCCCTCCTTGTTTGAGAACTCTGTAAGCTTCCCTTAAAAAAGAAGGCACTTCGTCAAAATGGTGGGCGGCAATGCGGCAAACGGCTAGATCAAACGAAAAAGCGGAAAATGGTAGCTTTTCAGCAGTAGCTTCGACAAATTCAATATTGGTTATGTGATTCGTCGCTGCTACATTTTTAGCGACAGCTAGCATTTCTGGCGTCACATCGACAGCTATGACGTTCTGCACATAAGGGGCAATCGTTTTAGCAGCATGCCCTGCCCCAGTCGCGATATCAAGCGCCGTCTTCGCTTCGCTGTTGCTAATAAGCGCCTTTAACAGTTCTAAATCTTCTCCTTTCGCATGGTTCTTGCTTGTTACATAGGCATTTGCATTCGGTCCAAACGTGTCTCTTGCTTTTTGTGTCATCCCTTCCCCTCCCTTTGCTTTTAGTATAAAACGCGGCGGTAGGGAAAGATATTCGGAATAAATTATCACCCTCTATAAAAAAAACGCATCCCGGAACTTTCCGGGAATGCGGTTTTTACACAATTTGCTTGTAATTTTCTAAAACGCGGACAAATTCGCCACGGTTATATGGATAGCCCGCCTCTTTGATTTTTACGCGCACCAATTTTCCAATCATTGTTTCATCAGCCTCTAGTTTCACTTTTAAATAGTTATCTGTATAGCCGACAAACAAGCCGCTTTCAGGGTTGTCTTTATCTCGCTCTTCTGGTATAACTTCAAGCACTTCATTCTCAAAACTTGAGGCATATTCTTTCGCTAATTGGTTTGACAATTCAATTAAGCGGTGCACACGTTCATTTTTTGTAGCCTCATCAATTTGGTCTGTCATCCGGGCAGCTGGCGTACCTGTACGCATCGAATAAGGGAATACATGCAATTCACTGAACTTATGTTTGGCGATAAAGTCAAATGTTTCTTGGAACTCTTCCTCTGTTTCGCCAGGAAAACCAACAATGACATCGGACGTAATCGCGAGCCTCGGAAGGGCTTGTTTTAACTTTTCGATCCGTTCTTCATAAGCGGCCATCGTATATTTCCGGCGCATCCGTTTCAGCACCGTATCCGATCCAGATTGGAGAGGGATGTGCATATGGCGGACCACTTTGCTTGATTTGCCGATCACCGCAATGACCTCGTCGGTTAATTGGCTCGCCTCAATCGAAGAAATACGAAGCCGTTTCAGCCCCTCTACCTTTTCCAAATCCTCTAACAGACGGGCAAGGCTGTAATCCTTCAAATCCTCGCCGTAGCCGCCAGTATGAATGCCAGTCAACACGATTTCTTTGTAGCCAGCATGAACAAGTTGCTGGGCTTGGCGCACGACTTCTTGTGGATCTCGGGAACGCATCAACCCGCGCGCCCAAGGAATGATGCAAAATGTGCAGAAATTGTTGCAGCCTTCTTGAATTTTTAAGGACGCCCGTGTCCGATCCGTAAATGAAGGCACATCCAATTCTTCATATACCCTTGATTTCATAATATTGCCGACAGCGTTGATTGGCTGCCGCTCTTTTTTATATTGGTCGATGTAACCAAGCATTTTCGAGCGGTCTTGCGTACCGACAACAATATCGACCCCAGGAATGGCCATCACTTCCGCAGGGGACGTTTGCGCATAACAGCCAGTTACGCAAATAACAGCGTCTGGGTTTTTGCGAATCGCGCGGCGAATGACTTGCCTGCTTTTTTTGTCACCTGTATTGGTGACCGTACATGTATTAATGACATAGACGTCTGCAGTCTGTTCAAACTCGACTTTTTCATAGCCTTCTTGTTTAAACAGCTGCCAAATCGCTTCCGTCTCGTAATGGTTTACTTTACAGCCTAATGTATGAAACGCAACAGTTGACAACTGGATTCACCTCATAATTCAAATTGGTACGAAAGAGCAGCTAACACGTACATAGCAGCCGTTTCGGTACGGACAATGCGAGGGCCTATACTGCAAGAGACCGCGCCCTTCGCCGACAAAAGCGCCACTTCCTCACGAGTCAGCCCGCCTTCAGGTCCGACAATGACCAAAAGGGACATGCCTGGTTTGAGCATAGCAAAGGCGCGCTTTAAGTTTGCCTTTTCACCTTGCTTCGCTTCTTCTTCATCACAAACAATGCAGACATCGTAATGAGTAAGGGCACCAGCAACCGCTTTTAGGGGTACAGGCTTGGCCACTGTTGGCACATAAAGGCGATGTGCTTGTTCTGCGGCTTCCTTAGCAATCTTTTGCAAACGCTCCGTTTTCTTGGCACCCTTCTTATCATCCCATTTTACTATAGATCGACTCGCAGAAAAAGGCGCGAATGAGTACGCGCCGAGTTCTGTTCCTTTTTGGACGATGGTTTCAAGCTTATCGCCTTTTGGCAGGCCTTGCGCGACCGTCACCCGGATCGGCAATTCTGTCTCGTCATCCAACTCGTTGAGAACGGTGCCTTTGACGCTAGATGGATCGAATTGCGAAAGCTGAACAAGCACGGCTTTGCCGTCTTCATTGACGCAAATGACTTCATCGCCTGCTTGCATTCGCATCACTTTTGTAATGTGGGCGGCGTCGTCTCCAGTTATTTCGACAACTTCATTTGTCAACTGTTCATTTTTAATAAAATAACGCTGCATGCCTTTGCACCTGCCTACGCTTGGCTGGGTTTTTGCGCAACAATTGCTACCCAGTCGTCCAATTCGTTCACTTCCTGAATCGCAAAACCTACTGCCTTTAACGCCCCTTCGACAGCTTCTCTTTTGCTAGAAATGATTCCTGAAGTTAAAAAGAGACCGCCTCGTTTGACAATACGGTAAGCATCTGTCGTAAACTGCAAAATGACTTCTGCTAGAATGTTGCTAACGAGCACATCGGCACTCTCGCTAGCGACACCGTCTAGAAGATTGCCTTGCTGCACATCGACAAAGTCACTAGCGCCGTTTAGGGCCACATTCGCCTTTGCGCTATTCACAGCTACCTCATCCAAGTCCAACGCTGTAATTGCCTCGGCGCCGAATTTCCATGCAGCAATCGCAAGTATACCTGAACCGGTGCCAACATCGATGACCGCATCCCCTTGCTTGACCGCATGCTCAAGTGCTTGAAGCGACAGAATCGTTGTTGGATGTGTTCCAGTGCCAAACGCCATCCCTGGATCTAATTCGATAACGATTTCCCCTGGACGGGCGCTATACTTTTCCCATGTCGGCACAATGGTGACTTGCTCCGTTACTTGAACGGGGTGGTAAAAGCTCTTCCATGCCGTTGCCCAGTCTTCTTCTTTTACTTCTGTATAATCCATTGTCCCGTGGCCAATGTCAATTTGAAAGGAAACGAGATTATGGACGCGCCTTCTTACTTCAGCAATCGTTTCCTTAAAAGTGGCGCCCATTGGAAAATAGGCTTTAACCATCACACCTTCATCTGGGTAATCCTCAGGGGAGAGCTCATACACTTCCCCATACTTTACACTCCACTCTGTCACAAGGTCCTGGGGATCCTCAATCGCTACGCCTGCGGCACCTAATTCATGGAGAATATTTGATACAGGCTCCACCGCTTCCTGCGTCGTATGGACGCGAAATTCAGCCCACTTCATTTGTTCGGCCACCTCGCTTGATCTCAATCGCCTTTGAACGCACGGCGCAGTTTGTCAAAAAATCCGTCATTTTGCTCCTCTGGCCTTCCGCCGCTCATACCGGCAAATTCACGCATCAATTCTTTTTCATTTTCAGTTAAATTTTTCGGCGTTACGACACGGACTTGCACATGCTGATCGCCTTGGCCGCGCCCATGGACATTCGGCACTCCTTTTCCTCTCAGGCGGAAACTAGTGCCTGTTTGCGTGCCTGCTGGAATTTTTAATTTAACTTTCCCAGTCAGAGTTGGCACTTCAATTTCATCACCTAAGGCAACTTGCGGAAATGTGAGCGGTACTTCACAATAAATGTCTTCTCCATCACGTTCAAAAAATTCATGTGGCTTCACTTGGAAGACAACGTAAAGGTCGCCTGGAGGGCCCCCGTTTGCACCAGCTTCACCTTGTCCAGCTACGCGAAGTTGTTGCCCATTATCAATCCCTGCTGGCACTTTGATATTGATTTTTTTGCGTTTCCGCACTTTGCCATTGCCGCTGCATGTAGAACATTTTTGCTTAATGATTTTCCCAGTTCCTTCACAATAGTTACAAACACGGCGATTAACAACACGGCCAAATGGCGTGTTTTGTTCAACATTCAGTTGACCTGACCCACCACAATGGGAACAAGTATCTGGCTTTGTACCTGGTTTGGCCCCTGATCCATGGCACGTACCGCATGTTTCTTCACGCGGAATTTCAATTTCGGTTTCCTTGCCAAATACCGCTTCTTTAAACTCCAATGTCATCGTATATTGAAGGTCATCCCCTTGGCGCGGTGCATTTGGATTGCGGCGCCCACCTCCGCCGCCAAAAAACATATCAAAAATGTCGCTAAAACCACCAAAATCGCCACTTGCGCCGGCTCCTCCAAACCCTTGGTTTGGATCAGCATGGCCAAACTGGTCATAACGGGCTTTCTTTTGGGGATCGCTCAATGTATCATAGGCTTCTTTTACTTCCTTAAATTTCGCCTCAGCGTCCTCTTCCTTATTGACATCAGGGTGATATTTTCGCGCTAGTTTTCGATAAGCTTTTTTTACTTCTTCTACTGAAGCATTCCGGTCTACGCCAAGCACTTCATAGTAATCTCGTTTGCTCACGTGCAGTTTCCCTCCCGACTGAAGCTGTCTATCGCTTCACGTTTTCTCACATAACGTTCATCATACCACCATATAAAGCGCGGTTGCAATCTCAACGCTTTTTCCAGAGAAAAAAGCTCAGCCTGTAGACAAACGCTCGCATACGTCGTCGTTTGTCTCGGTCATATGCTCATGAACCCCCGTTCTATTCGCATCTTCCCTCGCCTGCACTTCTCGTCTGACAAGCGTTTTCTATCAGTCTGAGGGCGGTTATCGACTTTGTCGAAAACCGCCGCTTTTTTCAGAGAAAAAAGCCAAAGCCACTACTGACTTTGACTTTCTTCCATTAAGCAAGCTTATTTTTTGTCGTCGTCGTTTACTTCTTCGTAGTCTGCGTCAACAACGTTGTCGTCTTGCTTGTCTGCACTTTCATTGCCGCTGTCTTGTTGAGCTTGTGCCGCTTGCGCTGCTTGCTCATACAATTTTGTCGTCAAAGCGGTGACGATTTCCTGAAGTTCGTCCTTGGCAGCTTTAATGTCGTCTGTGTTGTCTGCTTCAAGTGCTTTTTTCAACTTGTCTTTCGCTGCTTCTGCTTTGTCTTTTTCAGATTGATCAACATTGTCGCCTAAATCTTTAAGCGTTTTTTCAGTTGAAAAGACAAGCTGGTCTGCTTCGTTACGCAGTTCTACTTGTTCGCGCCGCTTTTTGTCCGCTTCAGCGTTCGCTTCGGCTTCGTGCACCATTTTTTCAATTTCTTCTTCTGATAGGCCTGAAGAAGACGTAATTGTAATCGATTGTTCTTTGTTAGTGCCAAGATCTTTCGCCTTAACATTGACAATGCCGTTAGCGTCAATATCAAATGTCACTTCAATTTGTGGCACTCCCCGTGGCGCTGGCGGGATGTCTGTTAATTGGAAACGGCCAAGTGTTTTGTTGTCGGCAGCCATTTCCCGTTCCCCTTGAAGTACGTGAATATCAACGGAAGGCTGATTGTCAGCAGCTGTTGAAAACACTTGCGATTTTGACGTAGGAATCGTCGTGTTGCGTTCGATTAGTTTTGTGAATACGCCGCCCATCGTCTCAATTCCAAGGGACAATGGTGTTACGTCAAGAAGCACAACGTCTTTTACATCACCAGTCAAGACACCTGCTTGCACCGCAGCCCCAAGCGCTACTACTTCGTCAGGGTTGACGCCTTTATGAGGGTCTTTCCCCGTTAGTTTTTTAATCGCCTCTTGTACAGCTGGAATACGAGTCGATCCACCAACAAGGACGACTTTGTCGATGTCCGATGCGGATAGACCAGCATCGGAGAGAGCACGGCGTGTTGGGCCAAGCGTCCGTTCTACGAGGTCAGCAGACAACTCATCGAATTTCGCACGAGTCAATGTTAACTCTAGGTGCTTAGGACCTGTTGCATCGGCAGTAATAAATGGCAGCGAAATTTGCGTTTGCGTAACGCCAGATAAGTCTTTTTTCGCTTTCTCTGCAGCATCTTTCAGACGTTGCATCGCCATTTTATCTTGCGACAAGTCGATGCCATTTTCTTTTTTAAACTCTGCTACAAGATGATTCATGATCACTTCATCAAAATCATCGCCGCCTAGTTTATTGTCGCCTGAAGTGGCTTTTACTTCGAAGAAGCCATCGCCTAGCTCAAGGATGGAAACGTCGAATGTACCACCGCCAAGGTCATAAACCAAGATTGTTTGGTCGTCTTCTTTTTCAAGGCCATATGCAAGAGCAGCAGCTGTCGGCTCATTGACGATACGGTCCACTTCAAGACCAGCAATTTTGCCTGCGTCTTTTGTCGCTTGGCGTTGAGAGTCATTGAAATAAGCTGGAACGGTAATGACCGCTTTGGTGACTTTCTCGCCAAGATATGCTTCTGCATCGGCTTTTAACTTTTGCAAAATAATCGCTGACATTTCTTGAGGGGAGTAACTTTTCCCTTCAATGTCTACTTTGTAATCAGTACCCATATGGCGTTTAATGGAAATGACCGTATTTGGGTTAGTGATCGCTTGGCGCTTTGCCACTTCCCCAACGAGACGCTCTCCGTCTTTAAAAGCGACTACAGAAGGCGTTGTCCGGTTGCCTTCTGGGTTTGGGATAACCGTGGCTTCGCCGCCCTCCATTACGGCCACACAAGAGTTTGTTGTCCCTAAGTCAATACCAATAATTTTACTCATGCGTCGTTCCTCCAAGTCCTATTGATTTACTTTCACCATTGAGTGACGAATCACTCGATCTTTTAGTTTGTACCCTTTTTGCAGTTCCTCCACAATTTGGTTCGGCTCATAGCCTTCCTCTGACACTTGCATCACCGCTTGGTGGAGATGTGGGTCGAACAACTCACCTTCTGTAGGAATCGGTTCTACCCCTTCTTGTTTTAATGCTTCTTCTACTTGGCGGTATACCATTTCCATTCCTTGGAGCAATTGCTTTGCTTCTTCATGTTTAGGTTCGACCAACAAAGCGCGTTCGAAGTTATCAAGTGCAGGGAGCAATTTTTCAATAAAGCCTTGGGCGCGGTATTTTGCTTGCGCCTCTTTCTCCTCTTTTGTGCGACGGCGAAAATTTTCATAATCAGCACGAACGCGAGCGAGACGGTCTTTTAATTCATTTAGCTCTATTTCAAGAGGGTGAACCTCTGGCTCTTCTTGTTCTTCAACTTCAGTTCCGCAATTGATTTCAGTCTCTTCTTGCTCAGCGGAATCGCCGTGGCCGTCTTCTACTTTTGTTTGTTCTGTTTGCAGTTCCTCGTTCTTCTCTTCTGCCACGTTTGTTCACCTCCTGTAAACTCATCGTCTATAGCTTGCGGGCTTTACTCATTTGCCCACGCCTTCTATGTATAGCAGCAGATGACTGCTGCGTATACGAATTACTAACGTTCAAAACCGGTTAACCGTTTTGTCAGATCTTTCGACAAGGAGTCAACCACTTTAATCATCCGCTTATATTCCATTCTTGTCGGGCCAATCACGCCTAGCGTCCCGACATGTCGGCCGTCAATGGCATAAGACGCTGTAATGACACTGCAAGACTCGAACGCTTCCAGTTCGTTTTCTTGGCCAATCGAAACATGAAGCCCGTCTGTTTGTTGCGCGCGCAGCCATTTTTGCAATAAATTTTCCTCTTCAAGTGCTTTATAGAGAAGCCTCATTTTCTCAACATCTTGAAATTCAGGCTGTTCCATTAAATTGGTTTTCCCTGAAAAGAATAGTTTCTCTCCTGAAGCGGGAACCATTGACTGCTGAAGCATACGGAGAATATGTTCGTAGTTATTAATATGCGCTTTGAAGAGTTGGGCAAGTTCTGTATTCAACTTCCGTTGCAATGAAGACAACGGCGTGCCAACAAGGCGTTCATTTAACAAATTGACCGTCCGCTCTAAATCGGAAGGCGTGACATTTTCATCCACTTGGACAAGCCGGTTTTCGACATGCCCGTTTTCGCTTACAAGGATAACGACGGCCTTTTGGTTGCTCATCGGGATGATTTGTATATGGCGCAAACGTTCATTTATCGATTCTGGGCCAAGTACAATCGACACATAGCTAGTCATTTCTGACAAAATCCGCGCCGATTCTTGGAACACCTCTTCCATTGCCTGGAGCCTGGCTGTTGTCAGCCTGGAAAGGCCAGCTCGCTCAGCTACAGTCAAACGGTGCGGCGACAATAAATGGTCGACATAGTACCGGTACCCTTGTTGAGAGGGGACACGGCCAGCTGAACTGTGGGGTTTTTCCAAAAATCCCAGTTCTTCAAGATCAGCCATTTCGTTCCGAATCGTTGCTGGACTGTAAGGGATATCCTCTCGTTTCGAGATGCTGCGCGAACCAACTGGCTCAGCAGAGCGAACATAGTCGTCAACGATCGCATGTAACACCAACAGTTGTCTTTCCGTTAACATCCCAGCACCTCCTGTTAGCACTCAAATGCAACGAGTGCTAATACTATTGATACACTATCAAACAGGTCTCCATTTGTCAATGAAAAAACGCTCAATGACCGTCTTGCAGCTCGCTGTCTTCTAAAACTGCCACAAACAATGCAAATGCTTCATTCCCAAGCAACAACCCATTCTCTGTCAGACGAATGACGTGGTCGGTTTCTTCTACAAGCCCTTTTCGTTTTCCCTCTGCGATTTCTTTGGCAAACAGCGACTCCACTTCTATCCCATAACGGGCTAAAAAATCAGCTTTGTTTACACCGCTGCGAATGCGGAGCCCTAAAAAAACAGCCTCTTCTAAACACTCAGCCCGAGTGACGACATGGGTTCGCAACCGCGGCTCCCCTGTATCCCACACAGCATCAATGTATTTCGCAACTGGATTGATATTTTGGTAGCGCACTTGATTTTCATAGCCAGAAGCACCGGCGCCAAAACCAGCGTATGGTTCATTGCGCCAATAGACAAGATTATGTTTGCTCTCATAGCCAGGTTTGCCGAAATTGCTAATTTCATACTGGTTCAGCCCAGCAGCCGCCGTTTTTTCCTTAAGCAGCGCATACATCGCTACATCATCGTCTTCAGGAGGTAAGTGGAGCTGCCCTTTTTTGTAACGGTTATAAAAGACAGTTTGTTTTTCAATTTTTAATGCATAAGCGGAAATATGCTCTACGTCTAGGGACAAGGCGCGATCGACTGAGCGTGCAAAGTCGGCAACTGATTGGTTTGGCAAGCCAAGCATTAAATCAATAGAAAGATTGGTAAACCCTAGTGAGCGCGCCTGGCGAACCGCCTCCTCGACCCCTTCGGGCGAATGGGTTCGCCCAATATCGGCTAACAGCTTTTGATTAAATGTTTGTGCGCCTATGCTTAAGCGGTTGACACCGTAACGTTTCATGACTTCGAGCTTGTCCTCGTCGGCGCTGTCCGGGTTCACTTCAACCGTCCATTCTTCGAGTTCGCTTAAATCGTAGAGGCGCTCTATCGCCGAAAACAGCCGTTCTAGTTGTGTGGCCGTTAACGCTGTCGGCGTTCCGCCGCCGACATAAATGGTTTTAACTAGGCCATCTCCCAGACGGGCACGGGCTCGTCTCATTTCTTCAATTAAAGCGTCGATGTAGGTATCCACAGGCTGGTTTTCGATAAATACTTTATTAAAATCACAATAATGACAGATATGTTCACAAAATGGAATATGCACATAGAGCGAATGGCCCACGCGTCTCTCCTCCTTGCTCATTTAAGTGTCCTTTCCTCAAGCCTACCCTTGGAGGAGGCGTAGCAGCCCCAACAAATTTGTGGCTTGTTCAGCAAAAGGAATTGATTTGACAGAAAAAAGCCGACCTCCTTAATGCAGAAGGTGGCCTCTACGTATTTTCATTTAGAGGTCGGCTCTTTTATGGCAGGAAGCGGGCAATCCTAAAGGGCATCATGTACAAGTATTACCTTACTTGTCATCCATGCGCAGTACAGCCATAAAGGCTTCCTGTGGAATTTCGACGTTTCCAACAGCTTTCATTCGCTTCTTGCCTTCTTTTTGTTTCTCAAGAAGCTTACGTTTACGGGAAATGTCGCCGCCATAACATTTAGCTAACACATTTTTGCGGATTGCTTTGATCGTCGAACGAGCAATAATTTTTGTGCCAATACTTGCTTGGACAGGCACTTCAAATTGCTGGCGCGGAATCAACTCTTTTAGTTTTTCGACAATCACTTTTCCCCGTTCATAAGCGGAATCGCGATGGACAATGACCGACAGAGCGTCAACTTTCTCGCCGTTCAATAAAATGTCCATTTTTACTAATTTTGATTGCCTATAGCCGATCAGTTCATAATCAAAAGATGCATACCCTTTCGTATTTGATTTCAACTGATCAAAGAAATCGTAGACAATTTCCGACAGAGGGATCTCATAAATGATTTGCACGCGGTTTTCATCCAAATACTGCATGTCCCCAAAAATGCCGCGCTTGCTTTGGCAAAGCTCCATGACCGCACCAACGTAGTCATTAGGCACCATCACAGTCGATTTGACATACGGTTCTTCGACATGGTCCATTTTTTGGGGGTCAGGCATATTTGTTGGGTTGTCAATCTGGATCGTATTGCCGTCCGTAAGCGTCACATCGTAAATAACCGATGGCGCTGTGGTAATCAAGGAAATCCCGAATTCCCGTTCAATTCGCTCCTGAATGATTTCCATGTGAAGCAACCCTAAAAAGCCGCAGCGGAAACCAAAGCCAAGTGCTTGTGATGTTTCTGGTTCATACTGGAGAGAGGCATCATTCAGCTCGAGGCGTTCTAACGCTTCGCGTAAATCGTTGTAATCATTTGTATCGATCGGATAAAGGCCACAATAGACCATTGGATTCATCCGACGATAGCCAGGCAACGCCTCTGATGCTGGATTAACGGCGCTTGTAATCGTGTCGCCGACACGAGAGTCGCTGACATTTTTGATCGCTGCCGTCAAGAAGCCTACATCACCTACGGTTAATTCTTCGCATTTAACTGCTTTTGGCGTGAATACGCCAACTTCATTTACTTCAAATTCTTTCCCGGTTTGCATCATCCTAATTTTTTCGCCTGGGCGTACGGTGCCCTCAACGATGCGAATATAAGCAATGACGCCACGGTATGGATCATAGAGCGAGTCAAATATTAACGCTTTAAGCGGTGCCGTTGGATCGCCAGCAGGGGCAGGCACTTTCTCAACGACCTGTTCCAAAATATCTTCAATGCCAATGCCATTTTTGGCAGAAGCCAGTACAGCATCTGAAGCGTCAAGCCCAATGACATCTTCCACTTCTTTTTTTACACGTTCTGGCTCTGCACTTGGCAAGTCAATTTTATTAATAACAGGCAAAATTTCCAAGTCATTGTCTAATGCCAAGTAAACGTTGGCGAGCGTTTGCGCTTCAATTCCTTGGGCGCTATCAACGATAAGAAGCGCCCCTTCACAAGCAGCGAGGCTGCGGGACACTTCATAAGTAAAATCGACATGTCCTGGCGTATCAATTAAATGAAAAATATACTCGTTGCCGTCTTTAGCTTTGTATTTCAATTGGACTGCGTTCAGCTTAATCGTTATGCCACGCTCGCGTTCCAAGTCCATTGCATCAAGCGCTTGCTCTTTCATTTCACGGTCAGTCAATGCCCCAGTCCTTTCAAGGATGCGGTCTGCCAATGTTGATTTCCCGTGGTCAATATGGGCGATAATCGAGAAATTCCGGATTCTCGATTGCCGCTCAAGTCGTTGATCGTTGTTCATTTTTCTTGACTCACCCCTAAAATGCGTACATGTACACTGCCCCTTATTATAGCAAGCCAATGGCGGCGCTTCAATAAGAGCTTTCAGCGGATTCGTCATGGCGTTCGCTTTCTTTATTGATCCCATTGCGCACCGCTGTCATCAGCCCCTCCAAACCGCTTCTCGCCGCAGACTCTGCTCCGCTTGCAAGCGTTAATCCTAATTCAGAAAAAAAATTTGTCGCGCCAGTAAATTCTGTGTCTGCCACTGCAGGTGTAGGAGTAGGGGCAGGCATCTCCTTAACAGGCTCTTCCTTGTTCAGCTCAAGTGGTTTGGTTTCGCTTAAGCCGGCGTGTTCGCTCATAAGCTGGACTCCGAGCATCATGCCAAACAGCATACACACAGTAAGCAACACCCCGAATTTCCCCAAGCGCTTCATTCGCTCTCCCCTTCTTTCTCGTTATAGTAGTAATCAGCGAACACTTCAGCAAACGCATCGATTGAACGGTACGCTTCTTCAAGTGAGTTGTCGACTCCCCCGACTTCGAGCAAAATCGAATTGGCGAACAAATCTTGGTTAAACCGCCCATTTGTACTGGCTCCACTTTTCTTAAAGACGCCTCGGCTTAATGACGGATATGCTTCTTCTAGCTTTTTATGAAGCTCATTGGCAATTTGCAAATTCGATTCAAAATCAGCGTAGTTTTGGCCAACTACAAAGAATGGACGCGCAAATGTTTCGCCATTTATGGTCACCGTTGTTTTATCTCTACGGATTGAATCCCTGTGCAGGTCAAAGAAATACATTAAGTCTTCGTTTTCAGCTTTGGCTGACTTAATAAATTCACGGGAGACGTCATAGGAAGCCTCATATCCTAATCCCCGTTCAACTAACGTCGCCTGGACATCACGCTCCTCTACTTGTGCGTAAATGCCATGTTGTTCCAACGCTTGCTTTAAGTGATCCGCTACCATTGTCATATTGATCTCCTTGTGCGTCGCTTTATTGGCGTTTTCTGTATCATCAATCTCCAATTCAGGAAAGAATGATTCATACGTGTGCGTTGTGCCAATGTACACATCAACAACTTTGTTTTCATCGGCTTTGTTTGCTTGCTCCGTTTCTTTTTTCTTCGCTGCTTCCTCTTCTGCTTTTTTGCGATCAAGCGCCTCTTGTTTTGCTTTCTGTTCGCTGGCGAGCAAATCGTCAGGTGGAGATGATTCAACAGGCAAATTTGTATAATCAGTGCCTTCGCCGGCGATATGAATGGTCGTGTCAAACAATGAAAAACCAGGAAGCTCACGCCCAAGTAGGCTTCTTGGATCATCTGGGTTGATGCTTGTCGTAATGGCAAAAAACAACGAGCCCAACGAAAACGAACCACTATCTTCATCTGGCAACGCTTCAGTAAAAACGCGGTTTTCCGTGCCCATCAACTTTAGGAAATGTGCCCCGCTTAACGTGGTTGTCCAATTTGCCAGCGCACGGGAAGAGAATGTTTTGCTTGGCCCTGATGACACCAATACACTCGTGCAAAGAAAGACCGCCATCAACGTAATGACCAAGCTAGCTGCAATACGCATAAAGCGCGAATGTGGTTGGCCTTGTTTCATATTTGACGACCTCCCCTTGTTGTGCTTGTCCTTCCATCTTATGTATCGAGGAGATGCCATAGAACAGAAAAGAAAGCAGGCGTGCTCGCCTGCTTTCTTTCATTAATGGGTATAAGCACCGACGTTTTTTTGATCGACTTGGCCATGCAAAGCTGCGTTTAGCCCGCCAGCTACAACATGGGCCATGTCTTCAATAAAGACGTCTATTTCTTTTGGTGTTACCATTAAGTTATGGCCAAGGGGAGCGAGCACTTCTTGGATCAATTGCCGCTTTTCAGTGCCTTCGAGCCCTCCGACCATCCCCATAATCGCTTGTCTGCCCTTTTCATCGGGCAAATCTTCATCCGATAATTGCCGCTTCTCGCCAAACATCATCCCAGCTGGCGCTAACCTTTTTGACGGCTTGTTGCCTTCACGCATTTCTTTGCCCAAATGTTTCATCACATAATCAATCGCATCTGACGTAATTGTTACAGCATCAACGACCGTAGGAATGCCGATGGCAATAACGGGTATGCCTAGTGTTTCTTCGTTCATTGCTTTGCGATTGTTGCCGACGCCACTCCCTGGATGGATGCCTGTATCCGCAACTTGAATGGTCGTATTTACCCGTTCAATGGAACGAGAAGCAAGAGCGTCAATAACAACGACAAAGTCCGGTTTTGTTTTCTCAATAACACCAAAAACAATGTCGCTTGTTTCAATACCAGTTGTCCCCATCACGCCTGGTGTCAATGCACTTACTGGTCGGTAGCCCTCCTCTATTTCTTCGGGAGCCAATTGAAACAAATGCCTAGTAACAAGTAATTCTTCCACCGCTAGCGGCCCTAGAGCATCAGGTGTCACATTCCAATTGCCCAATCCGACAACTAAACAAGTGTCTGAGTCTTTAATTCCTTTATTGCGTAAAAAAGCAGCAAACTCTTTTGCAAAAATGCGTTCGATGTTATCTTGGAGGGCCGTATCTTTTTTCCTTATTCCTTGCGCTTCAAACGTCAAGTAATGACCAGCACGTTTATTTAACCGTTTCGCTCCTTCTTCCCCTATTTCTACAGTCGTGATTTTAACGCCTTCCACCGTTTCCTCTTTTACAACTACGTCTGTTACGGCACTTGAACTTTCTTCACCCGCTTTTTCACGTTGTTCTTCAACCGCCATTTCGTGCGCTTCAAGTGCTAAATCCGTTCTAATTTGAAATGGTTCCATATTTAAATCAGGCATCCAAAACCGCCTCCTTTTTATCAGTGGACTACTTGTATTGTCTCTCATGCACGAAAAAACATTCGCTCCTTTTGCAAGCTGTTTCCCTCGTTTGTATTGCAATGGGCTTCTAGTTTTGATAAAATGCAGATTGTTGTACTAGCGCTTAATGATGGCTATAAGTGGAATAAGCCATTTAAGTTGGAGGTGAAATAAATGCCAAATATTAAATCTGCGATTAAACGTGTTAAAACAAACGAAAAACGCCGCGCGCAAAATGCAGCGCAAAAATCAGCGCTCCGCACAGCAGTGAAACATTTTGAAACTGCTGCAGCAAATGGGGATGTAGAAAAAGCGCAAGCTGCGTTTGTTGAAGCAACGAAAAAGCTTGATAAAGCCGCTACAAAAGGTCTTATCCATAAAAACGCTGCATCTCGTCAAAAGTCGCGCCTAGCGAAAAAATTGAACGGATTGTCTGCTTAATAAGACTTGCTAGATCTCGGGCATTGCCCCGTGATCTTTTTTATGCCAAAAACAAAAAAGCCTGAGACTAGCGTCTAAGGCTTTTTTTTATGGGTTCGCTAATCGAAGCAGCAACAGCTCGACGGCCAGCTCTTTGTCTGCCTGCCCTGTCTTAATGGCATAGTCGGTTTCTTCGCAAACGATAAGGGCTTGTCTTAATTGCTTGGTCGTAAACGCTTTGACTTGCTGCATGGCGAGCTTTACTACATAAGGATGCAACTTAAGCTGTGACGCCATCTCTTTTTGCGTGTACCCTTTAGCTAGCCTCGTTTTCACCTGGAAAAATTGCCGAAATTGCCGCGTCAACAATGCCAGTATGGCTAGCGGCTCTTCTTTTTGCCGCAACAGCTGGTGGTAAAGCCGCACCGCGTCACCTGCACGGCCTTTCGCCGTGTAGTCTATGACAGTAAATACACTTTGTTCAACCGTCTCAGCCACGAGTTGGTCAACGATGCTTGCTGTTACCGGAGCCCCATCTTCGCAATACAGCATACACTTCTCCAATTCCCGGTGCAACAACATCAAGTTGGGGCCTGTACGCTTAAACAGCAATTGCTTTGCGTCTTGATTAATAGCAACGCCTTCCTGCTTGGCTATCGCCTCCATCCACGCAAATGTCTCCTTTTCATCTAATGGATTCACATCGATGGCGCTCGTTTGTTTCTTTAATTTTTTTGTAATTTTCTTGCGTTCATCCAATTTTTCATACGGTGCGACAACAACAAGTACGGTTTCTTGTGCAGGCGAGTCGAGATAGGCTTCCAACGCGGGAATGTCATGCTCCAGTTTTGTCACTACTTTCTGGCTAGTTGCCAAATAAAAGTCCTGGATCACAACAAGCTTTCGCCTTGAGAAAAACGGAACAGTCTCCGCTTCCTCCACGACTTCCCCTAGCGGCGTATCTTGTAAGCGAAAGCGAATATCATTCATTTCGCCTTCTTCTCCTGCAAATAATGCTTCACTTGCTTTTTGTAAAAATTGCTCGATTAAGTAGCGTTCCGTTCCATACAAAAAGTATACCGGCGCCATTGTCTCACTCGACAATTGCTTCATTTCCGTAATGATGCTCATATCCAACCTATCCCCTATAGTCCTGATCTGTTCTTTTTTATTTTAACATATTTCCGAAAGAAGTCTCCCTCTTCAAGCGTGTGAAGGGCGTAGCAGGGCGGTAAGGGGAGATAATATCGGTGGGGTGATAACCGAAAAGCTTTTCATATGATAGGAATGTACATTCGGTTAAAGGAGGGGATTTGATATGGCCAAACGAAATAAAGCATATATGTTCAGATTGTATCCAACTGGTGACCAGGCTCTGCTTATACGTAAAACGTTCGGATGTGTTCGCTTTGTCTATAACAAGATGTTAGCTGCCCGTAAAGAAACTTATGAGTTATTGAGAGATAATAAAGAAGCTTTTAAAAAAAGGGGAAGCGCCCTACTCCTGCCAAATACAAAAAAGAGTATGAGTGGTTGAAAGAAGTACATTAGCGTTAGCGAACGCACAACTTAAAGCTTACAAAGCATTCTTCAAAGGGAAGACCAAGTTCCCAACATTCAAAAGCAAGCGACATAAACAAAGCTACACAACGAATGTCGTCAATGGGAATATTCAATTGTTAGATGTTCATATCAAATGACCTAAAGTAAAAAGGGTCAAAATCAGACAACATCGAGGAATCCCTTCAGAATACAAACTCAAATCGTGCACGATTTCGCTGCCTTCATCGGGAAAATATTATATACCGATTGTTACAGAGTATGAGAAGGAAATTAAGAGTAAGGAAATGAAAAAAGTGGTTGTATTAGATTTTGCGATGAACGGGTTATTTGTCGATAGAAGGGAAGATAGCCCATTACCCTAAGTTTTACAGACAAATGCTGGATCGATTAGCAAAAGAACAACGCAAACTATCCCCTAAGAAAAAAGGTTCTTCGAATTGGCACAAACAACGGATTCGAGTAGCCAATATACATGAAAAAGTCGCTAATCAACGGAAGTACTTTCTTCACCATTAATCAAAGGAATTAGCAGCTAACTTTGATGCGGTTGTGATTGAAGATTTAGATATGAAAGGAATGGCACAAGCACTGAAGTTTGGTAAAAGTGTCGCTGATAATGGGTGGGGAATGTTCAGTTCTTTCTTACAGTACAAACGAAACGAACAAGGGAAACAACTGACCAAAATCGATAAATGGTTTCCATCCACAAAGACGTGTTCGCACTGTGGTTCCATAAAAGAAATGGCCTTATCCGAACGAACGTATCAATGTGTTTGTGGCGTAAGCCTTGATCGAGATGACAATTCTGCACTAAATATCAAAAAAGAAGGGATTCGCTTATTAGCCACTGCCTAATGAATCAATAAACTCTTGGAATAAGAGGGTTCGCTTGGTCCATTTCGCCAGCTACCAAAAGGGGCGATTACCCAAGAAGCCCCCACTTCAAGCGACCTGCAAAGGTGATAAGTGACGGGCAGTTCATGGCCTTGATTGCCCATGAAGCAAGAGGCAGGCAATCCGCCTCCCTCTTTGCTATTTGATCTATAATGAACGCATGCCGCTAAGAACCCTAGGTATTCTGAAGCATGCGGGCAACCCTATCGTCTATGGCATTGTATGCATGTAAAAAGGAAAGGGTGCTTTTTATAGACGCTTTCAGACAGCCTTTTCATTTTTAGGCGAATCGCGTATACTAGACGTAGACAAGGAGGTGCCTTATGAACAAATTTGAACAGGACGTTCAGGATAAAGCAAATGACATCGTCCCTTCTGGTATCGGCTTTATTGCTTCATTTGCTTTTTTCACGATCATCTTCCTTATCGCCAATATTGTCGACGTGGCAAGCTATTACTAATGTATCGATTCAGACTGATAGAAAACGCTTGTCAGCCGAGGCGAACAATGAAGGGTGCGAGCGTTTGTCTACAGTCTGGGGCAGATTTATTTTCTGCCTTTTTTTATGTTTACGGTTTTAGCATCGTCTCCACCGCCTCCACTTCTCCGTTCCTAAGCGTAAGTTCAACCATTCCATGTACGTCCGTTCGCCACACGATGATATTCGCTTTTTCTAGCCGCTCAACCACTTCAGGGTGAGGGTGGCCAAATCGGTTTTGTGCACCTGCCGAGATGAATGCATAGCGCGGTGCCACTTGGCTAATAAACGGTTCTGTCGTAGACGATAAACTGCCATGATGGCCAACTTTTAGCACATCTGCCTGCATGTCGGGATACGAGCGAATAAGCCTCTGTTCTCCTGTCTCTTCCAAATCTCCAGTGAATAGAAACGTTATCCCTTCAATTTCAACAAATAACACGACAGAACCGTCATTTCCTTTAAAACGATCTCCCTCTGGGGGATGCAACACATACACCTTCTCAGCAAGCACCTCATTTGCCGTCGTAAAGTGGAGATTGGTTGGCGATGCTTCAATGTTTTCAAGGAGCTCGATTTCAGTCTCCTTTTCAACTGGCCCTTTCGGATAAATAACCTGTTCGACATTGATTTCATTCAGCAATCCAGTTGCTCCGCCAATATGGTCGTAATCGCCATGCGTTAAAACAAGCATATCAATTTTGCCGATGCCTTTCGCTTTTAAAAATGGAGCAATCACATCCCTACCTGGGTCAAACGTGTTTTTCCGTTGTTGCCAGTCTTCTTCCTCTCCATAAGTTACCGCTCCCCCCGTGTCGATCATATAAACCCCTTTTCTGTAAGGGAGCTCAATCAAAAAACTATCGCCTTGGCCGACATCAATCATGGTCACAACTGCTTTTGACTGAACGTAAGGCGCGCCAGCTCCAACGATCAAACATGCAACAAAAGGCAGAAAGGCGATCCGCAATGGCCATTTTTGTTCCTGCCAATGGACAAAAACAAAAGCAAGGGTGCCATACATCGCAACTACAAGCCATATCGGAGGTTTCCCAAGCACAAGCTGAAAAGTAGATTCGCTTAGCTCAAGGAGAGCAGGATGAACAAACGTCAAAAGCGATTCGAGCCATACAAGAAATAGATTCGCTTGTTCAGGAAACCATGCAAAAGAAAACAAAGAGAGAAAACTTAAGGGAAGAACGACAAAAGAAACAAGTGGAATATAAACAAGGTTTAGGAGAAGGCTTAGAGGTGACCATTCGTAGAAATGGAAAAAGATAAGCGGCAGCCCGGCAAACTGGGCGATTGTGGTAACCATAAACATCTGCCGCAAATACCCACCATTTGCGGTTTGAATTGTTTTAGCCGAGAAAATCAGGGCGAACGATACAAGAAACGAAAGTTGAAAACCAACCTGGAACAATTTGTAAGGGTCGAACAACAGATAGAGGAAATAGATCGTAGCAAAACCGAATAAGGGGTGGACTCGCCATTTGCGTAAGGCAAACAGAAAAAACACAAATGCCATGGAGGACGCACGTACTACTGGAGGCGCTGCCCCTGCGAGAATCACAAAAATAGGCAGGAGAATTAGCATGAATAGCGCGGCACGCTCACGCGTCAAGCCGATGCGGATACAGATAAAGAAAGCCGCTCCAGTTACCAAGCCAACATGCAAGCCAGAGATCGCCAGCAAGTGGATAATGCCTAGTGTTGAGTAAGCTTTAATCACATCTTCTTCTACATAGAAACGCTCTCCAAGGGTAAGCGCTATCACAATACCTCCTGCTTCTTCTGGAAAAGCAGCAACCGCCTCGTGAAGCAATTGCGCTCGAAAGGCCTGCAAATGCGTCAATAACGAAAGCCTGTCCGGGCGTTTGCATGCAAAGGACGCAGGCTCTGCCTCCAACAGCCAGTGGATTCGTTGCTCATATAAAAAGCGGCTATAGTCAAATGCATAGCGGTTGCGTGAAGGTTCTGGCTGGCTCAGCTTGCCTTTTACACGGCAATGATCTCCTGGCAATAATTGCCCTAAACGTTGTTCGCTTTCTGCTTGCAAACGGCTTGCTATTTGTAATCGCTCGCCAGCGGTTGTCTCAACGACAGCCCGGAAGTGATTTCCGTCAAGGCGAGGTGCTTCTTTCAGCTCTACGATAAATGCTGTTTCTTCACCTGAAAGTATGCTGACGTTGCTTTTATTGTGCAAGGTCGCCACACTAGCAAACAGAAGCAACGGCAGTACAAATGCCGCCACTGCTGCTAGCCGGCCACTCCGCCAAGCTGATGGCACGAGGGCCATTGCACTTATAAGCAAAGCACTGGCAACGCCAACATGGCTGCTTAAAACGAACACAACTGCTGCGCTCGCTGTGAGCAAACTGATGCACAGGCGATTCATTTCTCTTCTGGCTCATCATTGCTTGCTGAAAAATACAAGCTCTTTGTTCGCTTTACATAGGCGTCCAATTCTTCTTCACTTGCCCCTAACCGTTCGATTTCCTGCAAAAGCGCTGTTGTTAAGGCGAGCTTTTCATGGAACTGTTGGTCTATAGCCGCTTCATCTAGTTCCACTTCTATGCATGGAATGCCCGCTTCGCTGAACAGCTCTTCTGCATAAGGATGGTTTTTATAGTCCTTTGCATAATAGACGCGGGCAATACCAGCTTGGATCAACGATTTGGTACAATGGATGCAAGGAAAATGCGTAATATAAACTTCCGCGCCAGCGGTTGGCACACCAAATTTGGCACATTGCAGCAACGCATTTACTTCTGCATGAACGGTACGGATACAATGGTTGTCGACTACATAACAACCTTTGTCGAGGCAATGGTCCGACCCGGAAACAGAGCCGTTGTAGCCACCAGCAATAATGCGCTTGTCTCTCACAATTGTTGCGCCTACCTTTAAGCGTGGGCATGTGCTTCGCAGCGAAAGCAATTTGCTTTGCGCTAAAAAATATTGATCCCATGAAATACGTTCCATTGCTTTTCTCCTTTCGCTTAAATTGTAGAAGCCATCGCCAACATAAGTCAATCTTTACTTCACCCGAATAAATGGTTCAAGTGCTTCAAACGTTTTTTCGCCAATCCCGCTCACATTCATCAGCTCTTCAACTGTGGCAAACGCGCCGTTTTCTTCCCTGTAACCAATAATCGCCGCCGCTTTTGACGGGCCAATTCCTTGTAATGTTAGCAAATCTGATTCAGTGGCTTCGTTTATATTAATGGTGACTTCATGATCTGTCTCATTCATTTCAACAGCAAGAACCGGCCCTGCCCCTTCTTCCTCCTCTCCTTCTTTTGGCACATACACGACCATTTCATCTTCAAGACGTAAAGCTAAATTGACCGCCTCTCGATTGGCGCTGTCTGTAAAACCACCTGCTTTTTCAATCGCTTCAAATAAACGGCTGCCCACCTCCAACTCGTAAACGCCTGGCGAAGCTACCATTCCTTTTACGTCGACGACAAGAACGCCATCCTCTGCTTCCTCCTCAAGTTCTGCTTCCTCGCTTTCCTCCAACCATGGCGGGATTTCACTGACAGTGCCACTATCCCCTCGAAAGTCGACAAACACCAAAACGATCACAATGAGGGCACAAATAACGACTCCGCCGCCATACAGCGCATACTTTTTTATCGGGAACGTCTTCATAAATTCCTCCTTTTTGGAATGATGAACAGGCAGGTTGGCATACGTTCATGAAAGAGCAGCTATCGAGGAGTGTGAGAATATGAGGGTCGGTTTTATCGGCACAGGAAGTATGGGAAGTTTATTAATTGAATCTTTTATTGATGCCGGAGCGCTGAAACAGTCGAATATTTCCATCATTAACCGCTCCCCTGAAAAAGCCGCTGTGCTTAAGGCAACGTATCCAGGGATTACGGTGTCTCCTTCTCTTAAGGAGATTGCATCTACATGCGAATGGCTGTTCCTTTGTGTGAAGCCAAAAGAAATGCCCGCATTGTTTCATACTCTACAGCCACATATGGTTGCTGATCAAATCGCCATTTCGATTACCAGCCCGATTTCTGTTGAGTCCCTTGATGCAGCTTTGCCTTGCAAGACATGCCGTATTATCCCCAGCATTTTAAACCGTACCTTGTCTGGTTCAACATTAGTGACGTTTGGGAACAAATGTACGCAGGAAGACCAAGCGAATTTATTGCGTTTCGTGTCGGCGGTTTCAGAACCTTTGCAAATTGAAGAGGAGATTACTCGTGTTGCGTCCGACATTGTTAGTTGCGGACCTGCGTTTTTTTCCTTCCTTGCGCAACGATTTATCGATGGAGCAGTAAGCGAAACGTCGATCTCACAAGAAGAAGCGACCGAGTTGACAACTTCAATGATCATTGGCTTAGGAAAATTATTGGAGAGTGGCCATTACACGCTTCCCGCATTGCAAAAACGGGTCTGCGTCCCTGGCGGAATCACTGGAGAAGGCCTTGCTGTTTTAGACGATGAATTAGGGGATGGCTTTTGTTCTCTTTTCAAACGCACGCATGAAAAATACGCAGCTGAAAAAGAAAAGCTATTAGCGGAAGTTTTATACGAACCAAAGTAAAAAGCAGGAGGTTTGGCTTTCCCTCCTGCTTTTTTCGTGCTATTTCGCCTTTTTCCTGCTTAGACTTTTCGACAAGAGAAAAACAGCCGTTCACTCTTGCTTGTCGGTGGTTCATTTGTAAAGTCGGCGGTCACATTTAGATCGGCAAACCCTGCTTGTTTCAGCATTTCTTTATACGTTTCTACTGTATACGTCCGCTCAAAATGCGCTTCTTCCAGCCGTTCATACCGTCCATCTTGCTGCCGGACAAAAAAAGTCAGTTCGTGCACAACACTTAAGGGAACTTCCCCTGCAAAACTATGCCAAATGTACGAAACTTCTTCATCTGCATGAGCGTGCACTTCTCCAGGGAAGGCTTCCATGCGTGTAGGAGAATGGACATCAAAGAGAAGCAGTCCCCCCTTATTTAACAGGTTAAAACAAGAGGCAAGAGTGCGTGTCACACTTGCCTCGTCTTGTAAGTAGTTTAATGAATCGCAAAAAATCGTCACGACATCAAATGAACCAACTGGCGGCAAGTCGCTCATATCGCCTTGATATAACAGAGGTTGGTAACCTGCTTCCTGCAATTTCGCCTGCGCTACCGCAAGCATTTGTTCTGAAAGGTCAACCCCTACTGCCGTCAAACCACGTTTATGCATCTCTAACAGCCATTCACCTGTACCGCAGCCTAGATCTAGCACTCGGTTAACCTGAACGCCGTACATGTTGCATGTGCGTTCAAAATAAGTGGCCCATTTTGTGTAATCCACATGACTCATGAATGCATCGTACCAGAAAGATAAATGGCTATAGCTCATTCCTTTTCCACCCGATACGTAAAACCGTCACGCTGTTCGACTTTGCCGTCTTTGATCAGTTTGCCAAGCGCCCGCTTAAATGACGCCTTGCTCATGCCGAAACGGGCTTTAATGTCTTCAGGAGGCGATTTATCCGTATAAGGCATTCCGCCTTTTCGTTCTGCCAAAAAAGCGAGAATGCGATCAGCATCTTCTTTTTGTTGTTCTGTGCGAAGCAGCCGTTGCGTTACATTCACACGCCCATCGTCTCGTACAAATTGGACACGGCCACGAATCGTCTGTCCAAGGCGCGGAACTTCGGCAGCTTCATCTTGGTGAAGGAAACCAACAGGGCCATTTTCAATAAGCAACGCTGCCCCTTCGTCAAGAAAGTGGTAAATGACGCCTTCTACTTCTTTATTTAGCCATGATCGATCTGCAGCAATTGCCTGTGAAGTGACAGGCGACCCTTTGACTAACTTGCCCATTAAGCGCCCTTTTTTATCCCAAGTCAATGAACAAAACAACCGATCCCCTACCGCCGGCCACTCACGCCGATCAGAAGGCAATTCATCCATCGACACAAATAAGTCTCTTGAAATTCCATTATCGACAAAAACGCCATGCCCTGGGCGTACACTGACAACCTTTAGCCAGTCCATTTCATCGTTTTTAATAATTGGTTCGTGCATCGTTGCCGAGAGACGATTTTGATGGTCATGATAAAGAAACACACGCACTTTTTCTTCCAATTCGAGAGGCTTTGTCGCCTCGTTTTGATGGAGGAGGATATCGGTATGCCCGTCACTTAAGAAATAACCAAATGAGGCTTCCCGTACAACAGCCAAGTCCGCTGTAATTCCCGGCTTTAGCATTCGTTCAGCACCTCTTGTAAGTCGACTTGAGCAGCGTCCCCCCACAACTTCTCAAGGTTGTAATAGAGACGTTCGTCTTTATGAAAAATATGGATAACAACATCGCCTATGTCAATCAGCACCCAACGGGCTACGTCGTATCCTTCTAATCGTTTAATATCAAGCCCTGCTTCTTGGGACACTTTTTTCAATTCATGGGCAATCGCTTGCACTTGCTTTTCAGAATTTCCGTGGCAAATGATAAAATAATCGGCAATCGGTGAAATGCCTCGCATATCCAGTGCGTTAATTTGCATCGCTTTTTTGTCGTCTAGTGCTGAAATCGCCATTTTTAGATGTTCATTCAAATTCCATTGCTCCTTTCTGTTTATAAAAAGCGTTATAAGCGGATACGGTTTCCGGGTGAATCAGCTGTTCTCTATCCAACAAAAAAAACATCGTTTGCCTTAGGGCAAAACAACAAGCCGCATCTAAGCTTTCCTCAGCTAGTTTTCTTGCTTGTTCCACACCTGGAAAACGCCGATTCGGTTCAATATAATCGGCAACAAATAAGACTTTTTCTAACAAACCCATGCCGGCACGCCCCGTCGTATGAGAACGGATGGCAAGCAAAATATCTTTGTCTTTAACGCCTAATTGATGTTCTACAAAGTAGGCTCCACAAGGGGCATGGAGCAGCTCATTTCCGTATTCGCCCCAATGAGGCTCATGCAGCTTGTTTCGAACAATCTCTTGCATCGTTTGTACATCGTGGTATTTACAAATATCATGGAGAATCGCTGCAAGTTCAGCCTTCGATTCATCAGCGCCATAATGCTTGGCAAGGGCGAGCGCCGTATCTCGGACGCCGAGAGTGTGGGTATAACGGACATCGGTCAAATGCTGCTTTACTTCCTGGAGTGCTTCATTCGTTGTTATCGCCATAAAGATTCCGCTCCTCAATTAATTGTTCAACTTCCGGCGTAACAAAATAGCGAATCGGTTTGCCTTTTGCAAGCCGTTCCCTAATTAGCGAAGAAGAGATGTTTACTTCGACAAACGGGACGAAATGGACGTCCGGCCGGCTTTTCACGCTTGCACCAGGACGGTTAAAGGCAACAAACGTCACCAATTGTTTCAGTTCATCGATTCCACGCCATTCTGGCAACATATCCACCATGTCGCCGCCAATCAAAAAAAAGAACTCATCATTAGGATAGGTTCGCTTCAGCTCGCGAACTGTATCAATCGTATACGATTTTCCTTTGCGGATTAGTTCGATGTCACAAACTCGAAAACGCCCCTCCTGAAGGAGAGCAGCTTTCACCATGTCGTAGCGGTCTTTGCCAGACGTTAAACCAGTTCGGTCTTTATGGGGAGGCGTCGACACTGGCACAAACCAGACTTCATCCAGTTTGATTGTCGTTAATGCCTCTTGCGCGATAAGCAAATGGCCGAGATGAGGGGGGTCAAACGTGCCGCCAAATAATCCAATCCGCTTCACTCTTACCTCACTCCTCTGTTACCGGCCAGGCAACTCGATCTGTTTGTTTTCTCTTGACGGTTTATAAAGAATGATCATATTGCCAATGACTTGCACTAGGAAAGAGCGTGTCTTGTTGACAATTTCTTCCGCAACGTAATGTTTATCCTCAAGGCAGTTTTGCAATACGCTAATTTTAATCAATTCTCGTGCTTCAAGGGCTTCGTTGATTTGCACAATCATGTTTTGGTTGACGCCCCCTTTGCCGACTTGAAAAATCGGCTGGACCGCGTGTGACTTGGCCCGTAAAAACCGCTTCTGTTTATTCGTTAACATTTGCTATTACATCTCCCATTAAGTTAAATGCATACGCACAACGCGTTCCATGCATTTGCGGTTTGGTTTGTGCCCTGTCCAGTGCTCAATGGACAACGCTCCTTGATTGACAAACATGCCAATGCCATTTAAAATCCGGTTTCCTCTTTGTTTCGCTTCTTGCAAAAGCGCTGTCTCGTATGGGTTATAAATTAAATCACTAACAATCGTCGCTCGTTTAAGACGGTCTAAGGCGATCGGCTGTTTGCTCGTATCAGGGTACATACCAACGGAAGTCGTATTAATTAATACGTCGTATGTACCAAGAGTTGATTCCGCCTCGTCAAGCGAGATTGCCTCAATATCCAAATGGCTAAACAGCCGCGCCAGCTCCTGGGCTTTTTCCGCCGTCCGGTTTGAAACAGAAATAGTGGCACGTTGTTTGCCAAGGGCGTGAATAACAGCCCTCGCTGCGCCTCCTGCGCCAATGACAAGCACACGGCTTCCTTTAAGCGATTGGTCGCTTACAACCGGAAGAAGGGATTCCATGTAACCATCCGCATCTGTGTTTTTGCCGACCCAACGGCCGTTCTGACAAACGACTGTATTGACCGCCCCCATCGCTTCGGCATCCTCATCAATTTCGTCTAAATACTCGATGATTGCGACTTTATGGGGGATGGTTACGTTAAACCCGTCGATGCCTTGCGCTTTCATTGTACGTATAGCATTTCCCAATTCCCTTGGAGAAATGTCATAGGCACGATAAACAGCATCTAACCCCATGTCTTTATAGGCTGCCTCATGCATGACTGGGCTTTTGCTATGGCCTAGTGGATGACCAATTAAACCAAATTGGCGGGTCATTTCCTCCACCTCCTGCTCCCTTTTTTACGTATGGATAGAACGGCGAATCGCAACGCCGACTTCTTTTGGGGCGTGTGCTTCAATGATGGCACCTTCTGTCTGGATCCGAATCCAACCTAAACCTGAGAAGACAATATCCATCGGCTCTTTGTCCACTTTAAACGAATGTTTTACGAGCGGTCGGACTTGTTCGCCAGCTTCTTTATAAGGAGGGACGAGCAGCTCGCCTCCATGCTTGCTGTACAAATCGTCTGCTTTTTCTAATTTGGTGCGATGAATATGCAAACGATTTGCCGCATAAACAACAAACGAGGAAGGCGCTCCCTTTACAAAATCAAATCGGGCTAAGCCGCCTAGAAATAGGGTTTGTCCTTCTTTTAATTGATACACAATTGGTTTAATTTCTTTTTTGGGCGTAATTTCCTTTAACCCTTTTACACTAAGCAAATGGGCATACTGGTGGCGGTTAACCAGTCCAGGTGTATCGACTAACGACTTGCCGTCGCCTAGAGGAATGTCAATCATCGCCAGCGTCGTCCCTGGAAAGTGAGAAGTGGTGATCATCGCTTCATCCGCTTGTCCATGCATAGCGAGGATTCTGTTGATAAACGATGACTTGCCAACATTTGTACAGCCAACGACATAAACATCTCGGCCTCTTCGCATTTCGTCAATGGTTAAGGCGACATCATCGATCCCTTCCCCAGTAACAGTACTCATTAATTTTACTTCAAGTGGCTTTAATCCTAAATCACGAGCGGACTTTTTAAGCCAGTTTATCAGCTTGTTGCGGTTCGTAGATTTAGGAAGAAGGTCAACTTTATTAGCCACAAGCAATACAGGGTTTTTTCCGACGAAACGGTGGACCCCTGAAATCCAACTGCCATAGAAATCGACGACATCAACGACTTTAACAATTAGTGCCTTTTTATGGTGAAGGGACTCAAACATCGCTTGAAAATCCTCGTCGCCAATTGAAACTGACTCAATTTCATTGTAATGTTTGAGCCTGTAACACCGTTTGCAAACCACTACGTCTCGCTTTAAAGCCGACTCTGGTGCGTAACCAAGCTTTTTCGGATCTTCCGTTTGGATGGAGACACCGCAACCTGAGCAGTGCCATTCTTCCTTCGATTCCGTCATGCCTCATCCTCCCAATGTATGTACCCTTTTCTTCTCATCCATTTTAATACAATCCGTTCAACCCGTCGATTTACTTTTGTCATCCAGCCATCGGTGCTTGCAACAGGCACGACCAAAATCGTATACAGCCCAGCACGGTTACCGCCGAGAACATCTGTGAATATTTGGTCACCAATAACGACCGCTTCATCAGCGCGAACACCCATTTGTGTGCACGCCTGCTTAAACGCTCTCCTCATAGGCTTTTTAGCGCTATGGATAAAGACCACTTTCTCAGGGTCACAAAAGGTTTTTACACGCTTTTCATTGTTGTTTGAAACAATCGTTACGTGTAAACCCGTTTTCTCTAGCTCTTTCAACCATTGTTTGACTTCTGGCGTCGCGCCTGGCCGATGCCATTCAACTAAAGTATTATCTAAATCGGTAATGACCGCCTTTATTCCACGGTCACGGAGCGCATTCAAATCAATGTCATAAATGCTTTTTACATATTGATTAGGGAGTAACTCGCTGAACACATCAGCACCTCATTTCTAAACATTCCACATTAACTAACCAATCATCAACTATACCGTTCATCCCCCATTTTATCAAACATAATCCTTTTTTATAAAGATCCTTATTCATGATTCGACAAAAACCATTATGAACGAAAAACTTTTCGACAAATACTCCTATGTTCCTTTCTGTGGATAACTTTGTTCACTTTATAAACACTTGTACATTGGGAGTTTGAGACAAAAACCCACAAAATGCTAACAGGTTATCAACGAGTCCATGTGGATAAACGAACGGTTGTTCTAGTCCCTAATACATGATAGGATTTGATTAATCATATAAGTGATTGCAAGGTCGCGGTCATTTCTATCGACGAGGAGGTGAACCTGCTGACGCTTTAGCGGGGGGACAATGGAAAATTTATCGGACGAGTTGCTAATTGAAACGTACCATAAAGCCATTGAGCTTGAACTTAACCAAGACTTCATTGATTTGATTCACGATGAACTCCTTAGGCGTTCATTAACGGACAGGATTAAACTCTCTTCATGAAGATTGATAGAAATAGCCCGCCTTGTGAGCCTTGAAGAAAAAGACGACTTTTAAAAGTCGTCTTTTTCTTCTGTCTCTTTTGGCAAAAGCTTTATATATTCACGCGGCGCAAATTCAACGGAATCATACTCTTGTATAGTGAATCCTTCCCTCTTTTCTTTCCACGTTTTATCCATATCATAATCCAACCACCAACTGCCTAAAAAAATGATCGTAAATACGATCCCACATAAGATCCCTTTCGTTTGAGTTCGAATGGAACATCCCCGCCTTCTTTTTTACATATAGCGTCGTCTGATCAAGGGGCAGTTTATACATTCAAAAAAAATTTTAGGCGCTCCCCACGCCTTTTATCCTATTTAATAGATATGTCCAACATCGTAAATCCTTGACGCTCTAAGGATGCACGGCTTTTTTTTTTGCGTTATAATGGCTGAGATCCATTTTTACTTCAAAGGAGGCAAGGCATGTCCAGTTTGCATATCGCCATCCTCATTCCATTTATGATGGCTATTCTTATACCACTAATTTACCCGTATACAAAAAAAATCCACACTGGTTGGTTTGTTTTATGTGTTCCAACTGCGCTTTTCCTGTACTTTTTAACGTTTTTACCGACGACGATGGAGGGGGGTTACGAATATGTATCCCTTTCCTGGGTTCCCTCACTCGGCATTAACGTTGATTTGTATGTTGACGGTCTTAGCTTACTATTTGCCTTGTTAATTACAGGAATTGGCGCATTGGTCGTGTTGTACTCTATTTACTACTTGGACAAAATGTCAGAACGCCTACACCATTTTTACGTTTACTTGCTAATGTTTATGGGAGCCATGGTTGGCGTCGTACTATCCGATAATTTGATTGTTTTGTATATCTTTTGGGAGCTAACCAGCCTTGCTTCAGCACTGCTTATCAGCTATTGGTTCCATCGGAAAGCTTCTGTATATGGTGCACAAAAATCAATGCTGATCACGGTGTTCGGTGGCTTTGCGATGCTAGCTGGCTTCTGTATCCTCTACGGGATGACAGGGACTTTCAGTGTCCGCGATATTATCGCGCAGACAGAAGGCTTGGCCGGTAGCACACTATTTTTAGCGGCAATGATTTTAGTGCTCCTAGGGGCTTTTACAAAATCAGCTCAATTCCCGTTCCATATTTGGTTGCCTGATGCAATGGAAGCGCCTACTCCAGTTTCAGCCTATTTGCATTCAGCAACAATGGTTAAAGCAGGCATTTATTTAGTAGCCCGCTTAACACCCGTGTTCGGCGGCGAAGCTGTATGGTTCTGGACGCTGGTTATTGCCGGCCTTGTTACGCTTACGTATGGATCGATTACAGCTGTACGCCAAAAAGATTTAAAAGGAATCTTGGCTTACTCAACCATCAGCCAACTAGGGCTGATCATGAGCTTACTCGGAGTCGGTTCTGCTGCTCTTTATGTAGAATCAGGCGAAGGGGCCCTCTTTTATTCACTTGCTATTACAACTGCCGTCTTCCATTTGTTAAACCACGCGACTTTCAAAGGCAGTTTGTTTATGGCAGTCGGCATTATTGACCATGAAACCGGCACTAGGGATATCCGCAAATTAGGCGGATTAATGACGATCATGCCAATCACTTTTGCTATTTCGGCCATAGGACTGGCTTCCATGGCTGGATTGCCGCCATTTAACGGCTTTCTTTCAAAAGAAATGTTTTTTACGAGCTTGCTGCGAGCAGCAGAAGGTGATTTCTTTTCATTAGAAACGGTAGGCTTTTTGCTTCCGGTCATTGCTTGGGTTGCTAGTGTGTTTACGTTTCTGTACTGTGCGATCACATTCTTCAAGACGTTCTTCGGAAAATTCGAGCAAAGCCATTACAAAAAGCCCGTTCATGAAGCTCCTTTCGGAATGCTGATTAGCCCAGTGATTCTAGTAGCTTTAGTTGTTACGCTCGGTATATTTCCAAACGTCGTCGCACAATCGCTTGTTGCCCCCGCTGTCACCAGCATACTCCCTCGTTTTTCTGCGGACGAGCTTGACATCAAGTTTTCGCTATGGCACGGGATCAATACGGAATTGCTAATGACATTGGCTATCATTTTATGCGGAAGCGTCCTCTTAATCACGATGAAAAAATGGTCGCAGTTTAATATCTATAAACGTGAAAGAGACCCACTCAATTGGTTTTACGATCAAGGCTTAGATGGTCTTATTCACTTTTCGCAAACAGTCACAAGAGCACAAATGACAGGGTTGCTAAGGGATTATTTTGTTTATATGTGTGCGTTTATCCTTTTGCTCCTCGGTTGGACATTTTGGTATGCCGATGCATGGTCTTTTAACATAAGTGCCGTAGCGACGACTCCGTTTTTTGTCTATATCGTAACAGCAGTGTTTATAGTGACCACTTTGTGCCTGCCGTTTATTCAAAAACGGATGACGTTGATTATCTTTGCAGGAATCATCGGCTATATTATGGCACTCTATTTTGCAATGTTTCGCGCACCGGACTTGGCGCTTACACAGCTTTTAATTGAAACGGTAACGGTTGTGCTATTAATGCTAGCATTCAGGCACTTGCCAGAAATGGCGCCTGAAAAGGCCGCTCCTTCAAAAAAACTGAGCAATATTGTGATCTCAGCTGCTGTAGGAATCACCATTACCGTTGTCGGTATTAGCGCTTATTCGCTTGGCACCGATGCAAATTTTTCGTCGATCTCCGACTATTACATCGAAAACGTTTATAAACTTGGAGGCGGAACCAATATGGTAAACGTCATCCTCGTCGATTTCCGGGGACTTGATACAATGCTTGAAGTCCTTGTGCTTGGCATTGTCTCACTTGCCGTCATCATGTTAATCAAACACCGCTTTAAAGGAGGGGAAGATGTGTGAAGTATTCCAAATCCCATGACGTGCTTCAGCAAACGCTAATTACTGTAGCCGCCTATTTTATTCTCGCCTTTTCCTTTTACTTGTTTTTTGCCGGACATAACGATCCAGGTGGAGGATTCATTGGCGGATTAATGGCCGCCTGTGCCTTTATCCTTATTTATGTCGTTTTTGACCGTAAAAAAGCCCAGGAAGCAATCAAGATTTCATTTGTGCCATTTATTGCGATTGGCTTGTTGCTGACAATTGCCGTAGGTTTTATTGGCATCCTTTTTGGACGGGCTTATTTGGAACAATTTTTTGATTACTTCCATTTCCCTTTTTTTGGTAAAGTCGAATTAACAACAGCGTTGCCTTTCGACTTAGGGATCTTTTTTGTTGTCGTAGCCATGGCGATGGTTGTAACCTTAACAATTGCGGAGGATAAAGGCTAATGGAAATTTTAATGTTTATCGTCATCGGCGTTCTTTTTTCGATCGGCACTTACCTTTTATTAGCACGCAGCTTGCTTCGTGTCATCGTATCGTTAATGATTCTTTCCCACGGCGCCCATTTGCTGCTTTTGACGATGGCTGGTCTCAATGCTGAAGCTCCACCGCTTGAGCATATGGCAGACGGTGGCTACACAGACCCACTGCCCCAAGCGCTTATTTTGACAGCAATTGTTATTAGCTTTGGAATCACTGCCTTTTTGGTTGTGCTTGGCTACCGGACGTACAAAGTGCATAACACCGACGACTTAGAGAAATTAAGGGGTTCTGCCGATGAATAATATGCTTATCATTCCTGTAATCTTACCATTTGCTGTAGGAGCAACATTGATTTTGTTCGCCAAATATCGCAGAACGCAACGCTTCATTAGCTTGTTCGCCTCCATTGCGATATTGGCAAGCGCACTGTTTCTCGCATACGACGCTTATGCTAACGGCATTACGACACTCGAGTTCGGAAATTGGAATGCCCCATTCGGCATTGTCTTCGTAGCTGATTTGTTTTCCACATTTATGGTACTACTCTCAGCTATTATTGGGCTCGTCTGTTTGCTTTTTGCCTTTTGGACCATCCATCCTGAACGGGAAAAATTTTATTTCTATCCCTTTTACTTCTTTCTATTGACTGGAGTAAACGGCGCTTTTCTTACAGGGGATTTATTTAACTTGTTTGTTTTCTTTGAAGTGATGCTGTTGTCATCGTATGCATTAATCGTTATTGGAGGAACAGGCTACCAATTGCGAGAATCATTCAAGTATGCAACGATTAACGTATTTGCTTCGATTCTCTTTTTAGTAGGCGTTGCCTATCTCTACGGGATTACGGGCACGTTAAATATGGCCCACTTAGCGATTCGGATCGGGGAAATGGAGCAAACAGGGGCTTTGCAAGTGGTAGCGATGATTTTCTTTCTCGTGTTTGCGATGAAAGGGGCGTTATTTCCCCTTTACTTCTGGCTCCCCCGCTCTTACTATGGACCACCAGCGGCGGTTGCCGCCCTGTTTGGTGGGTTGTTGACGAAGGTTGGCATTTACGCGATCATCCGTACATTTACGCTCATTTTTACAAATGACCCAGGATTTACCCATACGTTTATTCTATGGATTGCGGGATTCACGATGTTTTTTGGCGTTCTTGGAGCCGTATCGCAATTTGATTTCAAACGGATTCTATCCTACCATATCATTAGCCAGGTTGGTTATATGGTAATGGGCCTTGGGCTATATACACGGGCGGCTATTGCTGGGGCAGTCTTTTACATTGCCCACCACATTATTGTAAAAACAGCTCTTTTTCTGTTTGCTGGTGCAACGGAAAAAGTGACAGGCACAACCGATCTTAAAAAAATGGGCGGTTTGCTGAAAACCCACCCTTGGCTTGCGTGGCTATTTTTAATCAGCGCATTATCACTTGCTGGGATTCCTCCGCTAAGCGGCTTTTTCAGTAAATTTCCGCTCATCTTGGAAAGCTTAGTAGTCGAAAGTTATGGCATCGCATTCGTCGCGTTGCTCGTCGGCTTACTGACGTTGTTTTCAATGATCAAGATTTTTGTATATGCATTCTGGGGAAAGCAAGCACATACGGACGAACAGGCGTCTTTTTCCGTAACAAAATTCTTGCTGCCGATCGTTCCCCTTGTGATGTTAACGATTGCCTTAGGCATCGCTGCTGAACCTGTATTCACCTATTCGCTTGCTGTAGCTGACCAGCTACTCAATCCGGAAATTTATATTCAATCTGTTTTGGGAGAGTGAGAAAATGGCATTTCAGATAATCATAAATACGTTAATTGCGTTTTTGTGGATGCTCTTTCAAAACAGCTTTAGCGCCCAGTCTTTCGTCTTTGGTTATATCATAGGAATGCTTGTCGTTCTTTGCTTGATCCGTTTTAAAGGCCGCTATTTTTATATGCTTCGGGTTTGGTCCTTTTTAAAGCTGATGGTTGTGTTTGCCAAAGAATTGACGATTGCAAACCTCGATGTTGCTAAAATTGTCATCAGCCCTAAAATGAAAATTGCCCCGGGGATCATTGCCGTGCCAACTGAACTAGAGACAAGAGCGGAAAAAACCTTGTTTGCCGTCATGATGACATTGACACCAGGGACGATGTCGATCGAGTTTTCAGAAGACGGCCGCTACATTTTTGTCCATGCCTTACATGCCGAAGACAAAGACAGTATGGTTAAACAAGCCAAAAATACATTTGAGGCAGGCATTTTGGAGGTGACTCGTCGCTATCATGTTTAATCTGTTGCTCTCTATTGCTTTAGTGATATTAAGCCTTGCGGCGCTCCTTTGTTTTGTCCGTGCCCTTCTTGGACCGACGAATCATGACCGGATCGTGGCGCTTGATACCGTTGGCATCTTATTAATTGGCTTTGTCGGCATTTTAATGATCCTTCAAGACACGCGCGCCTATACCGAGGTTCTTCTCGTCGTAGGCATCCTCGCTTTTGTTGGCTCTGCCGCCATGGCGAAATTCCTTGAGAGGGGGAATTTGTTTGACGACGATTGAATGGCTAATCGCGGTTTTGGCTTTACTAGGGTCCATTTTTGGCTTCCTTTCCGCTGTAGGCATTGTCCGATTGCCTGATGTGTACTCCCGGCTCCATGCAACCGGAAAAAATTCGACATTTGGCGTTATGATGATCATGGCCGCAGTGTTTCTCTACTTTTTTGTATTAAAAGGCGAGTTTATTGGTAAGTTGTTGTTAACCATTCTATTTGTATTTATTACGGTGCCGATTGCAGCATTAATGATTTCTCGATCCGCTTACCGTACCGGCGTTCCGATGGATGCTTCCAGTGTCTGCGACGAAATGAAGCCTTTTTATGACAAAGAAAAGAAAACCTATAAGAACAACAGTAAAAAAACAACGAATCCACAATAGGTGTCATGAAAAAACGCTACAAAAATGTTAACTACGGAAAAATACCCCCTAAAAAAAGGACATGTTTGATTACAAGTACAGTGCCGATTTTAGGGAAAAACGTTACAAAGTCATTAAAAATCAGGTGTTCAGCCTTATTTTGGCCTTTAAGTCTTGACACAACAAGGATTCATGAGTAAATTAAGGGCAGGCATTGTCGCTATAAGCCGCACACAGCGAATATAGCAATATGTTGGTCTGTAAGAAGAAAAGAATGAAACAACTTTACGATAAGAAAAGGAGTTTTTTAAGATGAACAAAACAGATTTAATCAATGCAGTATCAGAACAAGCAGAAATCTCTAAAAAAGACGCTTCTAAAGCGGTTGACGCTGTTTTTAATGGCATTACGGAATCACTCGTAAAAGGAGCAAAAGTACAACTAGTTGGTTTTGGCAGCTTTGAAGTTCGCGAGCGTTCTGCCCGCAAAGGCCGCAACCCGCAAACTGGCGAAGAAATTGAAATCCCAGCTACAAAAAATCCTGCATTCAAACCAGGTAAACAGCTAAAAGACGCTGTTAACGAGTAAAACAATAGTAAACAAATAGATTCCACTAGGGGTGCTTCGTGCTGAGAAAAGGTTCGCCTTTAACTCTTCAACCTGATCTAGTTCATACTAGCGTAGGGAAGTGGAAACGTAAAAAATACATTTGTTTTTTACATTACAACAGTCGCCTCCACAAGAACAGGCGGCTGTTTTTTATTTTAGACAGAAAGGATGATGGTGTTGTCAACGATTTATCGCGCCTTAACGATCGCCGGAACCGATCCTACAGGAGGAGCTGGCATCCAAGCCGATCTCAAGACTTTTCAAGAATTAGAAGTGTATGGAATGAGTGTGATTACCTCTTTAGTGGCGCAAAATACGACAGGTGTACGGGCCATCCACCACGTGCCTCTTGAATTTATCGACCAACAATTCCAAGCGGTTGTCGATGATATTTATCCAAGCGCTATTAAAACCGGCATGATCGCGCTCCCAGAAATGATGGAACTTCTACAACAACAGCTAAATTCCCACAAAAACGTCCCTTATGTTTGCGACCCAGTGATGATGGCCAAAAACGGCGACCCATTGCTAGAAAAGCATGTACGCGCTAAGCTTCGAGAGTCACTTGTGCCTTTAGCAACGATTGTGACGCCTAATATTGCAGAAGCTGAAGATTTAATTGACATGAAAATTGATGATGTTGACGATATGGAAAAAGCAGCCATACGGATTGTCAAAGAATTAGGGGCACAAAGCGTTGTTGTGAAAGGGGGAAGTTTAACAGGCGATGCGGTTGATGTGTTTTACAGTAAAGAGACCGGATTGTTTAAACTTGATGCGCCCCGTACGGATACAAAACATACACATGGGACAGGCTGTACCTTCTCAGCAGCTATTTGTGCACAATTGGCTAAAGGCATAGGGCTATTGAGTGCAGTCCAAAAAGCAAAAGTTTTTACAGCAGATGCCATCACATGGTCTTTGCAGATCGGGAATGGTTATGGCCCGACCAACCATTGGGGTCATCGACTCAATGGGCTACCAGGTAAAAACGCTAGCCAATAAGGGAACGATTCCCACGTTTATTTGTCGCCCAGGCGCATGACAGGATATGGTCGAGTGCGAATGCTCTGTACGCATTTTTTAAATGGCAATAACAAAAAGCATGCGTCTCGGTAACAGTGTATACCGTAACTTCCCTTTGCGTTAACTTTTTATTTTTTGCTTCATAGATGAGTTCTACCCGTCCATGCTCAGTAGCAGCCCTGTTTAATAACCGGATCATATCGGTCACACTCCTTTTAGTTTCATTATAATGAGCGAACGAATGTTCGTCAATAGAAATAAGAATATTTGTTCGCTAAAGTTCTCCCGCATCTTTAATGAAAAGAATGCGGGCTTTCTGTTTTAAAATCTTTTATTGTGCTTAAATCCTCCTTGTTTCCCATTCCTTCTTCCTAACATCAACGTATTTATTTTCATGGCTTTTTGTTCTAGTTCATAGACGCATACATGGGAGTTAAGTATAATGGGAAAAGTATTTGGAAATGACCTCCCAGGTTATAAACGCGAATAAATGGGTATGTAAAAGTTTATTCCGTCATCACAGTTGATTTCAAACAAGGAGCGCACTAATGAATTCAAATGACACACGAACGAAGATTGACCCCGTATTTTACTGGGTGCTTGGCATCCTCCTAATCTTTATTGCTTTTGGCATCTTTGCTCCGGCGCGTCTTGAAGCCATTACGGCCGCTGCCCAAGCCTTTATTGCCGATCGGTTTGGCTGGTATTACTTAATTGTCGTCACCTTCTTTTTGCTCGTTTGCCTCTTTTTCGTCTTTAGCCCTTATGGAAAGATACGCTTAGGCAAGGAGGAAGACCGACCTGAATACAGTTACCTAACGTGGTTTGCTTTTTTATTTAGCGCCGGGCTTGGCGTCGGACTTCTGTTTTTCGGGGCAGCAGAACCAATTGCTCATTATGCAGTGAGCTCACCGACTGTAGAAGAAAGAACGGGAGCAGCAGCGCTAGAGTCAATGAAGTACGTATTTCTACATTGGGGCTTTCATGGTTGGGCCATTTATGCGCTTGTGGCGATTTGTTTGGCTTACTTTAATTTCCGCAAAGAACAACCTGGCCTGATTAGCGCGACGCTGTCGCCACTAATCAATCCAAATGGCTTCGTCGGCAAAACGATCGATGTGATCGCTATTATTGCCACATTGTCGGGAATTGCAACGACGCTCGGATTTGGGGCAGCACAAATGAACGGCGGCATCTCCTTCCTGACAAACCTAGAAAACAGCTTTATGCTCCAGCTAGTGATTATTGTGGTTATTACTGTGCTTTTCCTCATTTCGTCATCTACTGGACTTGACAAAGGAATTCGTATTTTAAGCACTGTCAATATGACACTTGTTGTGCTTATGCTGCTGTTTTTCGCGATATTTGGCGCAACTATGTACTCGTTAAATCTATTCACAAATACACTTGGTCAGTACATACAGTCCATGCCTGAACTGAGTTTTACCATCGCTCCAAACAGCGCAGAACACCGTGCTTGGATTAATGCGTGGACCTTGTTTTATTGGGCCTGGTGGATGGCATGGTCTCCTTACGTTGGCACATTTATCGCCCGCGTATCAAGAGGCCGAACACTGCGAGAGTTTGTCATAGGTGTACTGCTTGTTCCTTCGCTACTAGGCTTTGTTTGGTTTTCTTTCCTAGGGGGGACATCGATTGCTGTCGAGTCTTCGGGCGCTGCCACGATCTCAACATTGGCTAATGAAGAGATGCTGTTCGGCGTGTTAAGCACAATGCCTTTTAGCACCATTACTTCCTATATAACGATCTTTTTAATCGCTGTATTTTTTATTACATCAGCTGATTCAGCAACATTTGTGCTAGGAAGCCAGTCTACAAGAGGATCATTAAATCCACCTAACAAAATTAAAATAACGTGGGGACTGTTAATGTCAGCGACTGCCGCTGTCCTCCTCTATAGCGGTGGCCTGCAAGCTTTGCAAAACACGATGATCGTCGTGGCGTTTCCTTTTTCCATTATCATCGTGCTTATGGTGATTTCTCTTTTAAAAGCACTGCGCCAAGAAGGGCTAAAAGAACAGGTCAAAGAGCGGCGGCTACGGCGTGAATTGGTCGAGCTTCGCAACTTTAAAAACAAGCATGAACGCGAAGAGAAAAAACGCTTAAAACAGGAACAAAAAAAACAGCACAAACGTGCCGCCTCAAAAAGCAATCACCAAAAAACAAAACCACCAAAAAAGAACGACTAAAAAGCTTGATACAGGCGATAACCTTTTTCACCACATATGCTAGGGCCAGCGTTCGCTGGCCCCATTTTCATCTTGCGTATGCCTCTTGCTTCTTTCCGTAGGACCGCTCTTAGATGGACGTCGTCTGCTTTGTCTCCGTCCACGCCTTCTTCCACGAGTGCTGAGCAAACAGCAACAGCCCAAGGGCGAAACAGGCTGAAAGGGCGAATAAAAGAAATCCGCTAGCATACGTTCCTGTTATATCCTTAAACAAGCCAAGAATATTTGGCAAGAAAAAGCCGCCAACACCTCCGGCAGCCCCGACAATGCCAGTCACCATGCCGATTTCTTTGCGGAAACGCTGAGGGACAAGTTGAAACACAGCGCCGTTGCCCATGCCGAGACAGCCCATCCCTACAAATAACGCAGTGAGAGCAAAAGCAATAGGCGGGAGAAAACTAACGGCCAACATGCAAAGGGCTACGCCAACAAAAAGTACAGTGAGCAAGCGAGCGCCGCCAATTTTGTCAGCAATCAAACCGCCAACTGGACGTAATAAACTGCCCGCCGCAACGACAAGTGTGACAAACTCCCCTGCCCTTACCCCTGAAACAGCGTACTGGTTAACAAAGAAATAGCTTAAAAAGCTTGACAACCCTACAAATCCACCAAATGTAACACTGTAAAGCAAGCAAAAGTACCATGTATCCCGCTCTTGGAATACACGGAAATACACTTTTAACGGCTTCGGCGCTGGCTGGTTTGGTGGCTCCTTCGCCATAAGGATGTAAGAGATGAGCACAAGGGAAAGAGGGATAAGTGCTAGTCCCATCACGCCATTCCAACCGACCACTTCCGCTAGCCTTGGCCCGAACAATGTCGCAAATAAGGTGCCGCTATTTCCAGCTCCTGCTATTCCCATTGCCACCCCTTGTAAATGGGGTGGGTACCACCGGCTAGCCATTGGTAGTGAAGCTGAAAAACTAGCCCCTGCAACGCCAAGCAGCAGCCCGATCGCGACCAATTCTGACACGCTCGTGCCGAATAACCAGCCCCACAACAGCGGCACCATCGTTACAACCATCCCTGCTATGCTCGTCTTTTTTGGCCCATAGCGATCTGTCAGAATGCCAACAAGGATACGAAAAACAGAGCCTGCTAAAATTGGAATCCCAACAATGAACCCAATTTGTGAAGCGGTCAAGCCAAAATCAGCAGTAATATATGCTCCAAGCGCACCAAGCAATACCCAAATCATAAAGCTTACATCGAAGTATAAAAAAGCGGAAAACAACGAAGGCGCATGCCCGCTTTTACGCAACTCAGAAAGTTTCATGTTCCTAACACTCCTTCCATTTGCTCGTGAATAACTAATGGTTCGGCCCTTACTGAACTAACTTTAAAAGCTGGCATGCGGCAATCAGGATCTAAATTGCCTGTAATTATACGATTGACGTTTTGCTTGCCACTCCAGTGAAAGGGGACAAAAATAGTGTCCTCACGAATCGTTTCTGTAAAATGACAACGGACGATCATACTGCCTTGTTTAGTAGTCAGCTTGATAAGTGCTTGATCAGCGATTCCATGCTTTTTAGCAGTGCCTGGATGTATTTCTGCAAAAGATTCAAAGCTTCGCGCCATAAGGGAGGCGCTATTTCTTGTCTGTACGCCAGTCAAATAGTGAGCAAGGACTCTGCCTGTCGTTAAATAAAGAGGATAATCTCGACTTGGTTCTTCTTTTGGCACAGGCGCCTCATTCGGAACAACGGTCATAAGCGCTTTTTTGTTTGGACGATAAAAACAATCCGCAAATAACATTGGCGTCCCTGGATGTTCCAGGCTAGGGCATGGCCAAAAAATCCCCTTTTCTTTCCTAAGCCGCTCATACGTGATTCCATAGTAGTCAGCGATTCCGCCTTTGCTGGCCATTCTTAATTCAGTAAAGATGTCTTCCGCACAGGAATAGGAAAAATCATTTCCTTTGCCAAGAGCAGCAGCAATGTTACAGATAATTTGCCAATCATGTCGGGCTTCTCCATAAGGGGCCATGCTAGCTTCGCGCAACGTCACTCTGCCTTCTACATTTGTCATCGTTCCTTCATCTTCTAAATAAGATGTTGATGGCAAGATCAAGTCAGCAAGCTGAGCTGTTTCAGAGACAAACAAATCGACAGCGACAAGAAATTTCAGCTTTTTTAAAGTGTTTTTGACAAAATCGGCTTGTGGATGGGATACTACCGGATTGGAGCACATTAAAAGCATTCCGGTAATTTCCCCCTTGTCTGCTTTTTCCATCATTTCAAAAGCAGAGACACCCTTCCTTGGCAACTGTTCAGGCAAAATCCCCCAAATAGCGGCAATATGAGCGCGATGTGCTTCATTTTCGATTGAACGGTATCCTGGAAGCTGATCGGCTTTTTGACCATGTTCCCTTGCCCCTTGGCCGTTACTTTGTCCAGTAACCGCCGCAAATCCACAGGCATGTTTGCCTAACTTCCCTGTAACCATTAGAACATTCAGGAAATTGCGGACAGCCATTGATCCGTTTGTTTGCTGCTCAACGCCTCTTGCCGTAAAAATCATCCCTGTTCTTGCCTTAGCAAATGTTTCAGCCGCCTTGATGATCACATCGCCACAGACGCCTGTTTGCTCGGCTATGTTTTCAAGTTTAAGCTTGTCAATATGGGCTTTGACTTCCTCAAACCCTTCAACCCGTTTTTGGATGAAAGCGGCATTTTCGTAGCCACCTTCCAAGATACATTTCAACAACCCATTTGCTAAAGCCGCGTCTGTACCTGGTTTTAGCTTTATGTGCAAATCGGCCAGCTGCGCAGTTGCCGTTTCCCTTGGATCAACAACAATCAGAAAAGCGCCGTTCTTTTTCGCTTCTTCAATGTAAGGCATCAGCGTTGGTTGGCATTCAGCTAAATTAGTTCCTACCAACATCACACATTCCGCAAACAGAACGTCTTCAAGCGAATTGGTTAAACCTCGATCTATTCCAAATGCAGATGTAGCAGCTGAAGCAGCAGCCGACATACAAAGCCGTCCGTTATAGTCAATATGCCTTGATTTCAAGGCTACACGGGCAAATTTCCCAAGCAAATATGCTTCTTCATTTGTAATTGAGGCGCTTCCATATACGGCCATTGCATCATGCCCATCTTTTTGTTGAATCGCCTGAACGTTTTCGGCGATTTGTTTCAGTGCATCATCCCAACTAATGGGCAGCCATGTTCCATTTACTTTGGCCAGCGGTTGTGTAAGCCGATTGGCATGAAATGCGTGTTGGTGAGCATTCAGCCCTTTTACACATAAACGGCCTTTAGATGTAGGGTTCTCTATGCCAACAACGTCGTATGATGTTTTATGTTCGTACTTGCGTTCAATCAATTGCATCTTGCATTGTACACTACAAAAAGGGCATTGGCTGTTATAGACGATTTCACGATCAGGCGCTTGTCTTTTTTCCTGCAAATGGGCAGACTGCATTCGAGTATGATCCCTCCACTCCAAATTTTTATCTCTTTAAACGACTGGAATTCGTTCTGTCAGCTTACGGTTAAGTGCCGTTGTTTCCGCTAGCTGTCTATTCAATTTTGCCTGGCAAGCAGTGTCAAACACGACTTCACGAACATGGACGGCGCCTTTACGTATAAGCCAAGCAGCGATATTTTCACTGTACTGCGCTGATTGTCTAAAGTATTGCAGCAACGCACAAGTAAGTTGAAAGGCTGCTTCAACAGAATGGTTCGTACAAATGAATTCAGAACCAATAGCGACTTCCCAGTTTAATGGCGACCGGGAGAGACGAATAGCAGCCAGCTCGTGACGACGACCAGCTAACGTAAAGCATACTTCTGTTTCTGCAGGAAAAGGCACACAGTCAAATAAATCGAGCAGCCTTTCAGCCAAGTGCCTCCCTTCCGGCCAGCTATAGTGGCTTTCGTCAATAGCAACCCGCAAACGCTTGCCTGCCAAAACAACAGGCGGCATGCCTAGCTGTTCAAAGACGTCTGGCAGTTGCTTTTCTGTCAACCCTCTCAGCTGCACTTGGTTGCGTGCTGAAAAATGGATTCTCGGCAATTGCAGTTCCTTAGCCGTTAGGGCAAATTGTTTTAATTGGTCAGAGCTCAAGCTGCCAGCAATGTGAGGGGGTGCAATTGTATAACTGCCATCGTTTTCTTGTTTTCCATTCAGTACCTTTGGTGCTACCTTAGGGAAGAACATGCCTGCATAATAGGCAGACGCCTCTCGGCAGATTCGGCACCCACTTTTGTTTTTCCAGCCTAGCTTTTGGCTCATTTCAGAAAACGCAACGAGCTGCTTCTCGACGATTGATTGGGCGACTTGTTGTTCGGTCAGTGACGTGCACGGGCATAACGGTGTTCTTTCAGCTATATCGACAGTGGTTTGCAACTGTCCACCCATAAAGCTTTCTAGCATAGCGGCAACTCTCGCCTCGCATCCACCGCATGAACTTGCCGCTTTTGTTTCTGCTTTTATCTTTCCGACTGTGTGCTGTCCAGCTGCCATTGCCTTCATAATGTCGCCCTTTGATACAGCATTACAATGGCAAATGAGATGAGAAGCTGGCTGAGAAGCTAGCTCTCGTTCTAATGCTGTTCCGTCTTCTGTTAACAGGTGCGTCTTTTCGTCATCTGACAATGGCGTGTTTGCCCGGATCAACTGCAACAGCTGGTCGCTTTGACGGGTATCGCCAATCAATACTGCTCCGGCAAGGCACTCCCCTTTAAAAAGGAGTTTCTTATACTGCCCAGTAATTTCGTTTAAAGTTGTCAAGACAGTATAAGAGCGAGAACCTGTCGCATCGCCTGCAGAAAAGACGTTCACACCTGATATTTTTAATTGTGCAGCTAACACAGTGCCGTTATAATACAGCCCAGGCTGCCCACAAAGCTCACGGGCCAGCACTTTTGCTTGTTCATATAAGGGCGCCACTAACCCATAGCTGATTCCGTTATGTTCAGCACATTCCCCAACGGCATACACACCTGAAACGTCCGTGCGTAGGCGGTCGTCAACGACAATTCCCCGCTTTGTTGGAATGTTGCTTTCCTTGGCAATGGCAATGTTCGGCCGGACCCCAGCTGCCATGACAACAAAATCAGCAGAAAGAGACGTCCCATCTTGAAAACCAAGACCTGTTACTCGCTCTTCGCCGATCATTTCCGCAGTTTGTTTTTTTAACAAAAAGCGAATCCCTTTGCTCTCGAGTTTCTGTTTCAACAGCCTGGCGGCAGTTTCGTCGAGCTGCCGCTCCATAATTCGGCCAGAAAGATGAATAACGCTAACGTCAATGCCTAAATGAGACAATCCTTGGGCGGCTTCAAGACCAAGCAAACCACCACCAATGACAGCCACTTTTTGGCAACGAGTAGCCCATTCAGCTAACTGTTCACAGTCACGGACTGTTCGAAAAACAAATACGCCTTCTTTCTCCACCCCTGGCACTGGTAGGACAAAAGGCTCCGAGCCAGTAGCGATCACTAGCTTATCGTAAGCCCATTCCCCTTTGTCCGTATACACTTTCTGGGCCACAGTGTCAATTCTGGTCGCTTTCTCCCCTAATCGCAGCTCAATGCCATGGTCAACATACCATTGGGACGGATGGATGCCGATGCTTTGAAGCGTCTGTTTCCCTTGCAAAACGGAGGAAAGCAAGATGCGGTTGTAGCTCGGGCGATCTTCCTCAGATAGAATCGTAATCGCAAACTGGTACGGAGCTAGTTTTAACACTTCCTCAACAACGCGGACGCCTGCCATGCCATTGCCAATAAAGACAAGGCGCTGTCTTGACTCCCGGCCCATCCAATCACTCCTTTTAATAAGCATTAAATAAACACATAAATATTGTCTCCTTCAACTTTCACAGTAAAACAGGCTACGTTTCCTTGATCTCCACCTTGCGCGCTGCCCGTTTTCATGCAAATTTTCCAATCATGCAGCGGACAATAAACATACTTGCCGCTAACAATGCCTTCGGACAGGGGCCCGCCTTTATGAGGACATTTGTTGTCAAGAATACGAACGGAACCATCCTTCTGCATAAATAAAGCAAGTTCCCTCCCTTCGATTTCGACTTTCTTGCCTAATCCGACAGTCAGCTCATTTCGATTGGCGACAAACACTTTTCTAACAGCTTCCACGAATGCCATCACACGCCTCCTCCATGTTTAACAGCAATTTTTTTCTTTTCAAACAATAGATTTTGCTTTTCTTCGTTCTCAACAATTTCTGTCCACGGATCTTTGTGCCTAGATAACGCCGTTTCCATCCGTTCGATTAGCGCTGCTCGCTCTATGCTATCGTCGAAAATCACCTTTTTAATCGAGTCAAGCCCGACTCGCTCAATCCAATGGGAAGTCCGTTCTAAATAGGTGGCTTGTTCCCGGTAATATTGCAAGAATGCACTGATCGTTTCCATTACTTCTGCTTTCGTTTCCACTTTGCAAAGCAGCTCAGCGCTTCTTAAATCAACGCCTCCATTCCCACCTACATAGATTTCCCATGCTCCTTCTACGCCCACAATTCCGACATCTTTTATTCCTGATTCCGCACAATTACGCGGACAAGCGGAAACGGCCATTTTTACTTTGTGGGGCGTATTCAAACCCTCGTATTTTTTCTCAATTTCGATTCCGAGGCTAATCGAGTCCTGTGTGCCAAAGCGGCAGAAATCTTGACCGACGCACGTTTTGACTGTTCGCATTGTTTTGCCATACGCATAGCCGGAGCGCATTCCTAAATCGCGCCATACGTTAGGCAATTTTTCTTTTTCCACGCCGAGCAAGTCAATGCGTTGACCGCCGGTGACTTTTAATAAAGGCACATTGTATTTTTCAGCAACGTCAGCGATTTTTCGTAGTTGTCCTGGATTGGTCACACCCCCGTACATCCGGGGAACCACAGAGAACGTGCCGTCTTTTTGGATATTGGCATGGACTCGTTCATTGACAAACCGTGAATGAGCATCATCTGTATAATCAAGGGGGCTAATGAGACCTAAATAGTAATTGAGAGCAGGGCGGCACTTTGAACAACCTTCTTCTGACTTCCAGCCAAGCACATTCATGACTTCTCGGACATAGGACAATCCCATTTCGCGGATTGAGGCAACAACTGCTTCGTGGGTGAATTCTGTACAGCCGCAAAGAGGTTCTGGTTTCGCCATTGTGTCCGTCCCGGTCGTAAGTGCCAACAATTCAGCTACTTCCGGCTTGCAGCCACCACAAGACCTTGAAGCATTCGTACATTGCCTAATTTCTGCTACCGTAGAAAGCCCCTGCTCTTTAATCGCACAGACAATCTCACCTTTGCTTACACCGTTACAGCCGCAAATCGTTTCTTCGTCGGCCATTGCTGCTACTAGTGATGGACTGCTGTCATTCGACTCAGACGGAAACAGTGCCACTTTATTCATGGTCGAAATGTCTTCACCAGACCGGATGAGGGAAAGAACTCGATTCGCATCATTGGTGTCGCCAAATAAGACAGCCCCTACAACTTGGTTGTTTTTAACAACTAGCTTTTTGTATACCCCAGCAAATTCGTCATGGATACGAATCGATTTCGTCTCGTCTTGATCGCGAAACGCACCTGCTGAAAAGACATTTACCCCTGAAACTTTTAATTTAGTGGAGACGATTGAACCTTTATAGCCGCTGACCTCGTTGCTCGTATTTGTGCAGATGTGTTCAGCAAGCGCTTTGCCTTGTTCATACAAAGGAGCGACAAGCCCATAAACGATGCCACAATGTTCTGCACATTCACCAACTGCATATACATCTTTTTCACTTGTTTCCATATGGTCATTGACGACGATTGCTTGATTGACTTCAAGTCCTGATTGCTTAGCCAATTGAACATTGGGGCGAATGCCAACAGCCATAACAACTAAATCAGCTTTTATACTTGTTTGGTCACTGAAGGAAATGCTCTTGACCCGTTTATGGCCATTGATTTTGACGGTTTTCTTATTTAAATGAAACTGCATCCCCTGTTGTTCAAGCTCGGCCTTCAACATTTTTCCTGCATCTGAATCCAGTTGCCGGTCCATTAAATGATCGGCGATATGGATAACATCAACGTCCATCTTTAAGTTCAACAGGCCTCTAGCTGCTTCAAGGCCTAACAGCCCTCCACCAATGACAACCGCTTTTTGATACGATTTCGCCGCTTTGATCATTGATTCGCAATCGGCGATGTTGCGAAACGCAATGACACCTTCTTTCTCTGCTCCTGGCAAAGGGAGCATAAATGGGTCGGAGCCTGTGGCAAAGATTAAACGATCATAGGTACGTTTAATGCCACTGGCGCTCCACACTTCTTTTTTGCGACAATGAACTCGTACGACTGCGTCTCCTGTAAACAATTCAATTTGGTTTCTTTCATACCAACCGTAATCGTTTAAGATGATGTCGGTTACGCTTGCATCCCCTTGAAGGACAGACGACAACAACACTCGATTGTAGTTAGGATGTGGCTCTGCACCGAAAACAGTGAATTGAAAACGGTTAGGCTCTCGTTTAATCATTTCTTCGAGTGTGCGGATGCCCGCCATGCCATTGCCAATTAGAACAACCTTTTCTTTATTCACATTTCAAAACTCCTTTTTTAAAAAATCCTATTACCTCGTTTAAGACATTGTCTGATCGAGTGGTTGATGGTGCAAAACGACAGAAGCGTTCATAGAAAGGGACTTAGCATAGGCTTGAACTTGATCGCTCGTCGTTAAAATAGGCAATGCAGCTTCATTTGCACATTCTGCCAATACGAGTCGTAAATCGTCAATTTCTTGCTCCGTTTCACAAAAGGCGTGTGTTAAGTGGCCTTCTTCTAGCAGGCGGCGAATCGCAACTGTTATTTTTTGTGGTAAAAATCGGCTGTTAATTGCATCTTTACCCATTACGACCGACGAAAGGTTTGATTTTTTTGAATAACTCACCAATTGCAAACCGAGTGAGCGAGCAATTTGTTCTACCTCCTGCGTTCCCGCCATCAGTTGCCCCTGTACAGAACGAATATCATAGCCTTTCTCGCCAAGCTTTGCTAAAAACGCCAACAACACCTCCTTGGCAAAAAACAGGACTGCTTGATTTTTGCTAGCTTGAAGAGCGGCAGCGATGTCCGTATCAGTAACGACTTTCCCCTTGTTTTGTTGGAGGGGAGCCGCAAAGACATCCGCCCCTTGCGCCCGCAGCGCTTCCGTTACTTCAGTCTTTCCTCTAAGCGATAAGATGCCCATGCCCGATAGGGGCTGGTGCTCAAACCATGATACGGCCTCACGGACAGCGACAACATCGCCGATTAAAATAACAGCAGGATTCGCCAAATTAGCGCTAGCGACATTGGCCACAATTGTTGCAAGTGTTCCTTCGACGGACCGCTGTCGACTGTATGTGCCCCACTCGACAATAAGCACAGGCGTAACGGCTGGCTTTCCATGTTTCATTAACTGGTCAACAATGACAGCTAATTGTTTCATGCCCATATAAATCATTAGCGTGTCAACCGATTGAGCAAGCGCTTGCCAATTAAGGTTTTCCTGTTTTCCATCTCTGTCTCCATGGGCAGTCACGACTGCAAACGAACTGGAAAACGTTCTATGGGTTGCCGGCACACCTGCATAAATAGAAGCGGCTGTACCCGCTGTCACACCAGGGACAATTTCAAATGGAATGTGATGGGCTTTTAAATAGGCAGCTTCCTCTCCTACTCTGCCGAACACGGCAGGATCGCCCCCTTTTAAGCGAACAACCGTTTTCCCTTTTTTCGCGTGGACAAGCATTTCTGTTTGGATATCTCCTTGGCGCCACACATGTTTACACGGCTGCTTGCCTGCATACACCAACTTGGCATGATCGCTAACTTCCATGATGAGCGCCGGATTGACAAGCCTGTCAAAAATCACAACGTCTGCTTGCTGTAATATCTTTCGTGCTTTAACAGTCAACAGTTCGGCGTCTCCAGGTCCTGCACCAACGAGGTACACTTTTCCTTGTATGGACATGTATAACTCCTTTTTTAATATCTAAAATGATTTCCCCTAGTCTAACGTGGATCGTTCTTCCACTGGCACCGATTGTGATATTTTGTGACATACTAACGTTCGACAAAAGTCGCGTATCCGATCTGCAATGCACCCTCTTCTGAATGCAAAAAACCGAGGCTAAGCGATGGCTTAGCCTCGGTTTTTTTGACTTATTTGCTTACGTTAACCTTGAATCTCTGGATTTTTCTGGACTTGAGAACCATTTTTCTTATTGACTAAAGCTAAAATTCCAGCAATTAGCAAGAAAATAAATGCTAACGTAAAAAACAACCCATTTAAAAAGAAGCCTGTAACAGAAATAATAATTAATGCAATACCACTAATGATTCTTAACTTAGGTGCCCATGATAAAAATCCTAAAGCAATCGCTAAAAAGGATAGCCAAAATACAGAAGAACCGTCGTTTGCCATTGCTTCTTCTCCAATAACAACCCCACCAGCCGTCACAAGAAAGCCACTAATGATTCCGCAAATTCCTCCGAGAATAGAAAGAACTGCAATCCACGTTTTCATTGAAAACCTCCTAAAGTTAGATAAATATAGTAATAGTTCACGATCCATTTTACATGCATTTTCTTATTTTTTCCATTGTTTATTTAAAATTTTCCATGTTTTTATTTATAAAGAGCCAGTCAAATAGGCTTAACAATCCACAAATTGTTTTCCCATCCCGAAAAGCTTTTATCATTAACAACAATTTCCTAGTGCACCCAGAAGGATAGTGCTAAAAACAAATGATAGCCTCTTTTTGCCGTTCCAAAATAAAACAATTATAATTATTTTGGCTAATTATCCATCTAGGAGAGATGAAGGCTTTTCTCACCATTACTTAAGTTCTAATTTAGATTCACCACTACCCCGCCCTTTTACATCATGCTAAAATTCCATATATAGGGGAGTGTTTATATGTATAAAATCATTTGCAACAATAACGGCAAACTAAAAGATTTATGTGAATCTAACAGTACAGTCATTAAAACTTTCTGGTGTTACAAAGAAGCGAAGCGCATGGCTGAGAAATTAAACTCAAATACCACTCCTGACTTTATCTGGACCGTTGTAGAAATTTAAAAAAAACGAGCATTAGCTCATGCTAATCGCTCGTTTTTTTACGACATAATTCGGTTAACTATTAAGCATATAGGATGAATTGACTTCCTTATTGAAACCAACTTTCTCGTATTTTCGTAAAAACATAGAGAAAATGAGGAGGAAGAAAAAATGGACAACGAATACGTAGTCGGCTGGGGCACCCTTGCCTTAATTAATGCTGGCCTCGCACAAGGAAAGAACCGAACAGGACTCAATTGGTTCTTGCTGTCACTGTTGCTAGGCCCGGTGGCCACATTAATTTTGCTTTTTGTCGAAAAGCGCCCGAATCCGCATGATTAAAGTACGGATGTAGGCGTGATCATACAAAATTCATTGTGCAATAAAATTGCTTTTAATACCTTAATAATACGCCATACAAAAAGTGCAGCGTACATTCCTGCACTTTCGTTGTATTTTTTCGAGTTTAAGCCAAGCTTGCGTTATGTGCAGTAACAAAACAAGTCTTCTTAAACAAAAATTCACTGATTCGTTTCGTTCGTTTGCACGGGTCCATCTGATCTGTAGCCACATTGATTTTGCTTTTTGTAAAAAGCGCCCTAATTCAAATGCGGCCCTTCGTTGTTTAGGCATGTTTCCTAGTTTTACATAAACATAAGCGGGACTGCTTTAATCATATTTGAGTCCCTTTATAAAATTAGTTATAATTAATGCTAAGGTTTTTGCTAACTTTGCCCGCATGCCTTTTTCTCCTCATACTTTCATCAAAACGCGCTGTAAAGAGGCTGTATGACCACGTTATTGACATTTTTTTATCACTTTAGGAGGGGCGTTCCGTGATATTTGCTATTATTGCCTGCTTGTTTGCTTCGCTTTTCTTCTCTGGAAGTGAGACTGCACTAACTGCGGCGAATAAGATGAAAATTCAATCAAAGGCTTCAAGAGGAGATAAAAACTCACAAAAACTACTTTATCTTATCTCAAAACCGGACCAATTTATTACAACTATTTTAATCGGCAATAATATTGCAAATATTCTACTGCCGACACTTGTTACAATGATTGCGATTGATTACGGTATTAATGTCGCTTTAGCTACGGCTATATTAACTGTCACCATCATTATCCTTGCTGAAGTATTGCCAAAATCAATTGCTGCATCGTTTCCTGATAAAATCGCATATTTCGTTTCCCCTATTATACGGGCAATGATCATTCTTCTTAAGCCGATTACTTATTTGCTTAATTTGGGAACAGGGGCCCTTATCCACTTCCTTTCAAAAAGCCAACCAAAGGAAAAATCGTTTTCAAAAGAAGAGTTGCGAACCATTGTCGACATTGCAAGCGGGGAAGGCACATTTGAAAAAGAAGAATCTCACAGGATTAAAGGCATTCTTGATTTTCGAAATCTTAATGTAAACGATGCTATAAAAACCCCAAGAATTGAAATAGTCGGCATACAAGAAAATACACCTTTTGAGGAAGTAAGAGACTTTATTATCCAGAATCGTTACACACGTTATCCTATTTATCGGGAAGATATGGATAGTATCATTGGAATATTCCATTCGAAATCACTGGCGTCCTGGTCGTTAGAGCCAGATAGACCTCTAACCGATTTTAGCGACATGGAACCACTTGTTGTATTTGAATTTCAGTCAATCGAATTGGTTTTTAAAAAGATGATGCAAGAACGAAAACATATGGCAATTGTTTATGACGAATATGGAGGAACCGAAGGGCTAATTACACATGAAGATATCATTGAAGTAATGATTGGACAAGAAATTGAAGACGAAACGGATTTAGAAAATAATAGCCTCATGGATTTAGTCAATGATAGAGAAATCATCTGCCACGGGAAGCTTCCTCTCCAAAACCTGAACAATTTTTTTGCTACGGATATTCCTGAGGAAGAAAATAACCTTGCTGGCTATGTGCTAAAACATTTTGGTCGTCTCCCCACTGAAGGCGAGCAATTCGAAACAAAAGGATTACTCTTTTCTGTGCTTGAAGTAGATTTAGAGCGCAAGCGCATAGTAAAAGTCCACATTCTCAAGCAGACTTCTTCAACGGAAAACCAGTCATGAAATCGGTGTTCAGTTAAAAGGCATGCCTTATTACGAATAGGTATGTCTTTTTATACAATCCCCTTAATTTACCATTTTAAGCAAGAAATAGTAAGATGGGTAAACCCCTCTTTCCCCTGCTGCCAACATACCTACATTCCGTACTGGCCATTTATCATTTACAAAAAGGTGTTCACCCCACTTCCTCTATAGAAACGCAACCGGACCATCAGCAAAACATTCCTTCGTACAGACACAACCAAGCCCAGTGTTGCATAGATATAACCATTCTTGTGGAGGTGAGCATATGTCCGGCATCCTCGCTGCACTCACATATTTTATGAAAGAAGTGTTCGTTTTTGTTTCCTATGTCAAAAACAACGCTTTCCCGCAGCCACTAAGCAAAGAAGACGAAAAAAAATACTTAGCCCGGATGGCAGAAGGCGATGCTTCTGCACGGAACATGTTAATTGAACATAATCTTCGCCTTGTTGCCCATATCGTCAAAAAATTTGAAAACACAAGGGAAGATGTCGAGGATTTAATTTCCATTGGTACGATCGGTTTGATTAAAGCGATTGAAAGTTATTCCGAAGGCAAGGGAACGAAATTAGCGACGTACGCGGCCCGTTGTATTGAAAATGAAATTCTAATGCATTTGCGGGCTTTGAAAAAAGTAAAAAAGGACGTTTCTTTGCACGATCCAATTGGCACAGACAAAGAAGGCAATGAAATCACATTGATCGATATTCTCAAGGACGACGGCGATGACATTGTTGATGTCTTGCAGACGGAAATGGAAAAAAAGCAAATTTACGAGTACATTCATGTGCTCGATGAACGTGAAAAAGAGGTCATTGTTGGCCGATTCGGTTTGAATATGGAGGAAGAGCGGACACAGCGAGAAATTGCGAAAGAATTAAATATTTCCCGCAGCTATGTTTCCCGGATTGAAAAACGAGCGTTAATGAAACTGTTTCATGAGTTTTACAAACATAGCCGCGGCCGCAGTTAAATAAACAGAGATGCCTGAATGTCAGGCATCTCTGTTTTTCGCGGCGTTGTATGGATTGGTAGAGTGCTTAGGCGACAGCGACTGCCATTTCCCAAACAAGGCCGCCAATACTTGTTGAAACAGTGTCCCGGCAATGACAGGCAATGTGGCAGCCGGTGGAAAATAGACAATCGCAATCGCTGCCCCTACACCGATATTGCGCATGCCTGAGAGCAGCATCATGCTGATCTGGTCCTCTTTAGGAGAGCCTGTAGCCTTTCCAAGCCATAAGCCTGTTAAGTAGCCGATAATGGCCAAAGCGAGCACCGTTGCAATAATAGTGGCCAATTTTATATCGAGCGCCAAAAAATAAGGTGCTGCGACTGAACTATTTAACATGATGACTACAAGTAAACCAAGCTTTGTAAAGGGTGCGCCAACTACGTTAATGACGCTGGCCCACGCCGGTTTTGCTGCGTTAATAGTCAAGGCGGCAAGGGATGGCGCCACGACCATCCAAAAGACGCCCATAAAAATTCCGAATGTGTCAAGGGACAGCTCGGTTCCGAGAAACACGGCTAGCGTTAACGGTATACAGATGGGCGCAAGCAGTGTGTTTGCCAATATTAAACAGAGCGCCAACGTCCGGTTTCCTCCATAAATCGAAATCCACATGAGCGAAACGATACCTGTAGGAATGGAAAAAGCGAGCAAAAGCCCTGTTTGTGTCCATACATCATCTGGAAACAACAAAATGCCAGCAATATACGCACAAAACGGCAAAATGAGCTGCAGCGAGACAAAAGTAAGGAAAAAGGATCGTGGAAATTGAAAGACTTGCTTTATTTCCCGCGGATGGATCGTAATGCTGTTTGCAAACGACATACAGGCAAAAATCCATGGCACTAAAAAGGCTGCAGGTTCGAGCATTTGATTTGCAAGTACGCCAGCGATTACAGCAAGTGGCGTCATGGCTGGGAGCCACTTTTGTAGAAACTGGTTCATCGCTTTGTTCTCGTCTTCCAATCTCTTGCTCGTATTCGCCGTTTTATTAGGCTGGTTGTTTCTTGCATAGCGCTTCTCCTTTCGAACGCTCTCTTACTGTTTTTCTTTCCACGTTCTATATTCTTGTTTAATCGTCTCTAGAAGCGCTTGATCTGTCAACACATCAAAGGCAGTATGCGCCATCGTCTTTGCGCCTAGCATCAGTCCTTCAAATCCTTGTTTGCTTAATGCGGCATCACGGAATTCAGGCGTATGGCACGCATAACCGCCGTCTGTAATTTTCACGTACGGATGGATGGCGGGAACGCGCTGGCTGACATTGCCCATATCCAACGAGCCTCCAAGTGTCTTTTCGCGAATATCGTCGTCGTCAACGCCCAATGCGACCAAATTAGCAGTAAATTGTTTAGATAGCGCTTCATTTGTATTCATATCGTCATAGGAAAACTCGTAGAACGAAATGTCCAACTGTGCGCCAGTCGCAAGGGCTGCCGCCTTCGCACAGTTTTTCACCCTTTCAAGCAAAGGTTGAAGCGTTTTTCTTGAAGCGGCGCGAACGTAAAATTGTGCTCTGGCAAAATCAGGAACCACATTTGCGGCCTGTCCCCCTTCTGGGATAATGCCATGTATGCGCACATCTGGCGTAACGTGTTGTCTAAGTGCATTAATTTGATTAAATGTCGCTATGACTGCATCCAATGCATTGATTCCCTCGTGGGGGCTAGCTGCTGCATGGGCCGCCTTTCCAAAAAAGTCGAACTGAATGGCGTCCATTGCCAACGAAGTTCCGCTTTCCTCATAGTGTGCATTCGGATGGACCATCATGGCTACGTCAAGATCATCAAACAATCCTGCTTCCGCCATGGTCACTTTCGCTCCACGGGTCTCTTCCGCTGGTGTGCCATAGACGTATATCGTGCCCCCTGTTTTTTGCAAAACGTCACTGAGTCCAATCGCCGCTGCTGCCGACATCGTGCCAATTAAATTATGGCCGCAGGCATGGCCGATTTGCGGGAGGGCGTCATATTCGGCCATAAAGCCCACTTTCGGCCCAGGTTGGCCGCTGTCAAATGTCGCTGTAAAAGCCGTTTCTAACCCGCACGTCCCCACTTCTACTGTAAATCCGTGTGATTTTAATAAGTCAGTCAGTGTTTTACAAGCAATAAACTCTTCGTGTCCAAGCTCTGGATTGTGGCCAATATGCTGGCTAACTTCCCAAAACGCTGAACGGAGCTGTTCAATTTTTTCACTAATTTGTTCTTTCATTCGTTTCTCCTCGATTCATCGTATCTTTATTCTGCTACTTGACATTTATCTATTATACTTTATATTTAAATAAAGTTAAATATAAATTCAAATGTATATTTATACCGATAGGAGCTTTCAACAATGGAACAGAAAGACACCCGCAACTTAGAAAAAGCAGCACCAATTTCGAAAGTCCCCCATACGTACGCGATTTTGTTTGCAATGATTGTCCTGGCAATGTTAGCCACTTACGTTGTCTCTCCAGGCGCGTTTGAGCGGGTTGAACAAGACGGTCAGACACTCCTTGTCGAAAACAGCTACACGCCCCTTGAAGCGAGCCCTGTTACCCCTTTTGAAATGTTTCAAGCAATTCCAACAGGCCTTATGGATTCTGCTCAAATTGTCTTTTATATTTTTCTAGTAGGTGGCACGTTCGGCGTTATTTTAAAAACGGGAACCATTGACGCTACTGTTTATAGTTTGATTGGCAGGCTCCAATCAAAAGGGATTTATTTAATTCCAGTTATGATGATTGTGTTTTCCATTCCTGGAGCAACGATTGGCATGTCGGAGGAAATTATTATATTTGTACCAATTGGCATTGCCGTTGCCAAAGCTCTTGGGTACGACACCATTACTGGAACGGCTATGGTCAGCCTTGGTGCGATGGCCGGTTTTGTCGGCGGCATGATGAACCCGTTTACTGTCGGCGTTGCCCAATCAATTGCTGAATTGCCTCTTTTTAGCGGGATCGCTTTCCGGTTCGCTATGTTTTTGTTGTTTCTTGGCTCAGCGATTTGGGTGGTTGTCCGCTATGCTCTGAAAGTAACAAAAGATCCGTCTGCCAGCCTTATGCATGGCTTTGAAACGGGGAAACAGACTAGCGCACAAGCTGTCCCGCGTTTTTCTGGGCGGCACGCTTGTGTCCTAGCAATTATTGCTGTCGGTTTTTCCCTTAATATGTATGGCGTATTCGAATGGGACTGGTATTTAACAGAAATGGCAGCTATCTTTATTATTATTGGCTTTCTAGTCGGCCTCACTGGCGGGCTTGGCGTTAACGGCATGTTTACCGCCTTTACAGATGGAATGAAAATGGTCACATTCGGCGCACTCGTCGTTGGTTTTGCCAGAGCGATTTTAGTTGTAATGGAACAAGGCCAAATCATGGATACGCTTGTTTATCAGCTTTCTAATTGGATTAGCGTGATCCCTAGCCAACTGACGGTCATCGGCATGTTTATTTTGCAGTTGATCATTAACTTTTTTATTCCATCAGGGAGTGGGCAAGCAGCAGTAACGATGCCGTTAATGACCCCTCTTGCCGACATGTTGGACATCCAACGGCAAGCAGCTGTATTGGCTTTTCAGTATGGAGATGGCATCATGAACACCATCAATCCAACTTCTGCGCCGTTGATGGCCTTTTTAGCAATAGCTGGCATCCCTTATTTACGTTGGGTGAAATTTATTTGGAAACTTGTCGTTATTTGGTTTGTTATTTCAGCGATTGCTTTGCTAGTGGCAGTAGCGCTCAACATCTCTTAAAAATTCGTTTACCTGTTTGGGCCGTTAGCCGTTTGCTAGCGGCTTTTTCCATGCGAATAACTCGATTTCCAGGCAACAAATCAGTATACTAAAGGGGATCGTCACATGAAAGGAGACATGAACCAATGAAATTCATTGACAACGCAGGCATTACAGATCCACGAATAAATTTAGCCATTGAAGAGTGGGCATTAAAAAACTTAGACCCAGACGAAACATACCTCCTCTTCTATATAAATGAGCCATCGATCATTATTGGCAAAAACCAAAATACGTTTGAAGAAATTAATTTAGATTATGTAAATGACAACAACCTTCACGTTGTTCGGCGTTTGTCAGGCGGCGGCGCGGTCTACCATGACTTGGGCAACTTAAACTTTAGCTTTATCACAAAAGATGATGGAGATTCCTTTCACAATTTCAAAAAATTTACTGAACCTGTTGTTCAAGCATTGCAAAAACTCGGCGTAAACGCGCAATTAAGCGGACGAAACGACCTTCAAGTAGGCGAACGTAAAATTTCTGGCAATGCCCAATTTACGACAAAAGGCCGTATGTTTTCCCACGGCACGCTCATGCTTAACTCAGAGATTGAAAACGTCGTTTCCGCGTTGAAAGTGAAAGATGACAAAATTAAATCAAAAGGAATCAAATCGATTCGCAGCCGAGTAGCCAACATTGCTGAATTTTTAAGTGAGCCACTGACAATGGAAGAATTCAAAACGATGCTGTTGCGTTATATTTTTAATACGGAGAGCGATGCCGTTCCTGAACATACATTAACAGAGACAGAATGGGAGGAAATCCACGCTCTATCAAAAGAGCGTTATCAAAACTGGGATTGGAATTATGGCAAATCGCCTGCTTTTGATATTCAACGGTCTAAGCGTTTTCCGATTGGCTCGATCGATTTGCGTTTAAATGTGAAAAAAGGCGTCATTGTAGAATGCAAAATTTATGGTGACTTTTTTGGCGTAGCAGACGTATCTGAACTGGAAGACAAGCTTGTCGGCAAACGCTACGATGCGGACGAACTTAGAGATGCATTAAACGACACGGAGATTAAAGCTTATTTTGGAAACATCAATAAAGATGATTTCTTATCATTAATCTATTAAAATTCTGTAGCAAAAAAATGGCGGCCTTTATGGCCGCCCAATTGGGGAGAGAGACAAGAAAGAACAATTCGGAAGCAAGGGTTGCATCCTTTCCTTGTTTCTAATGTACTTCACTTCTTTTGTTTTTGCAGCACGATTGTCATAAGATCTGACACATTACTTTTGATAAGGAGAATACCGGTGTTAACAATTGAGGAGATTAAAGCCAAATTAAAGGCAGCGGACACTTATAACAAACAGGCGGGAAGAGAAGCAGCCGTCCTTCTTCCCCTCGTTACGATCAATCGGGAACTCCATATCCTCTTTCAGGTCCGGTCTTTGGCTTTAAGAGCTCAGCCTGGAGAAATCTGCTTTCCTGGAGGAAAGATTGAACCTGCGGATCGTGATGCAAAAGCAGCGGCCATTCGCGAATGCACGGAGGAGTTAGGCATTGACGAATCCGCCATTACCGTTATCGCTGCCCTTCCTCCTGTACACACGCCACAGCGCACATTCATCTATCCGTTTTTAGCTGAAATTTCGTCAGTAGCAGATATTTCCATTAACAATACAGAGGTTGATAGCTGGTTTACCATCCCAGTCGCTTACTTACTGTGTCATCCCCCACAGCTGGGCTATATGAGCATCACCGTCCAACCAGGCAAAGGCTTTCCAATTGAAAAAATAGCGAACCGACATGCTTACGAAGGACAGATCTACCAAATGCCAGAATACTTTTACGAATACAACGACTATATTATTTGGGGACTGACAGGCCGGATATTAAAACAGTTTCTTGACATGCTTGAACATGAGTAAGCATAGCCAATTGACGGCGAGCTTATCCTTTAAGCAGCTCACTATGTCGGAAATCGATGCACAGCGTGTGTTATTCCTGACTGTATTGCTCACCGATCTCGATCCCCATGTTTTTCGCTGTTGCTGCGATGATTTTCATGGCGCTATCAATCCTAGTCGTATTTAAATCTGGAAGCTTTATTTTAGCGATTGCCCGTAGCTGATCTGGTGTGATCAAACCGACAACTTCTTTTCCTGGATTTGCGGCCCCCTTTTCTACACCAGCATATTGTTTCAGCAAAAAAGCAGTAGGTGGTGTCTTGAGCTCTACAGAAAAGCTACGATCATCATAGATCGTAACCTTTGCAGGAATAACAAATCCCAGTTGACTTTTTGTCATCTCATTGTATTGATTGCAAAAGCTTAGAATGTTTACCCCCGTTGGAGCAAGATCTTTCCCGACTTTTGCTGGGTTGGCTTTTCCTGCTTGCAAATGAATGGTCATGATTCGTTTTATTGCTTTTTCCATTGTTGCTCACCCTTTTCGTTTTTCTAAGGGTGAGTATAATGTTTGACGTTACGTTAAGGTCAAGGCTGATTTTATCATCGCCGTTACTCAACAAACAGCCTTGACCTACACAAAAATTGAGCTACTTTCCGATACCGACCCTTTGGCGTCGCCTCCACTTCTTTTGCCAGCGTTCTTTCGCTAACCACTATACCTGTGCCGTAGAAGGCTCCAAACGATCCCTTACTTAGGTGTGCCCCTTACTACCACTCCATCTGCTAATGTATTTACTCCTGAATGGAAGACATAGTCTCTTCCGTGATTGTTGTCCCATTGTCCATGTCCATTATGAAAAGCCGCCCTGAGCTCGCTTTCCTCTTCTGCTTCAATTGTTATTTTCCCATACCCTTCATACTCCGACGAGTTTAGGGGAACCCCTGGTAAAGTGGTCCAAGCTTCTTGGTTGAGAGAATAATGAATGTGTGGATCGGTCCAGCCAGTCTTATAATAAATCGTAATGTCATTTGCTGGGACAGGTTTTTCGGGATGCCACTCCCCATCAAACCAACCGTCTTGTTCTCGATAAAACCCATCCTCTCCAGGTCCTGGCCATTGATTAGCGCCATCATCTTTAAATAACACGCGTGCCCTTTCTGCTCCTTCGATTGTGTACATATACCAGCCATTCTCGAAAAGCTCCATTTCTGGCGCCGAATCCCATGATGGTTCTTCCACTTTAGGATCTGCATCGTAATAGTAAATGTGCGGTGTCCCCCATGTGCCAGGCTTTTTGAAGTAAACGGTTAGCCCTGGCGATTTAGCAAACGTGTACATTTCTTCAGTAGATCCGAATTCATTCTCCGCCTTGAGCTGAAGCGTTACTTCTTCTCCGGCTTCCACCCCTTCTCCAATTGTAATGGCATCGCCATCAATAAAGGATTGTTCGGCAGCGCCATTAATCGAGTATGTCCCTTCTCCTACGTTTTGCACGTGAAGCGTCACCTCTAACGAATCACCGGAAAAGGAACCGCCAGGCGGATCAGCAAAAACTTGCGGATAGGGCGGTACCTTCGTAAAGGTATATTCCGCTTCCGCTTCACCTGCTTCATTTCCTGCAAAAAGCCGTAATGTCAGCGATTCATCAATAGCCAAGTCGCTGCCAATTGTCAACACATCCCCATCGGCAAAGGCTGTTCCATTCTCTTTCGGATCAGAACCGTCAATCGTATATGCAGCCGACATCGCTTGCAGCACACTGAGTGTGATTTCAAGTTCTTCACTAGAAAACTCCCCACCTTGAGGAGAAGCAGATACGGAAGGAAGCGTCTCGTCTTCTGTTTCCACTAAAATTACGCCATTTTGATGGGCTGCAAATGTCGCTTTCCCATTCTCAACAACTGTGCTGTCTCCCGTGTAGAAGTCACGGACTGTCTGCCCGTCGGAAAAGACAGAGGAAACATCAATCGTCGTTTCTCCCGTTGCACCGACCGCCACGACAACACGATCATCGACGCCATCCTCCACATAGGTGCGGCTAAATGTATACGGATTTGTGCCAATTTGCTTGTGCGCTCCTGCCCCTATCGCTAAATGGTTATTCCGAAATTGCCCCAACTTTTGCCAATGGCTTAATACGTCCTTATTTATAGAATCCCAGTTCATCGCTGAACGAGTGCCTTGCTGGGGATCAGATCCAGTTGGCCCAAATGGCCGCGCTGTCTCATCGCCATAAAACAATTTGACCCCGCCAGGGAGTAACAGTAAATATGTTCCGCCATCGACCAGGCGCTCCCGTGGATATAAGTACGTGTCATGCTGAGAAAGGTAGCTTAACACATTGAAAGACGCGTCTGTATTGATCTGATTCGCGTAGCGGGAAAAAGTGTCTTCCATTGTGTCCAATCGGTAAGCCGGGCCGTTCCCATGTTCCCCTTGGAACGTAAAATTAATGATCGAATCGAATCCATGATCAAAGTATTCGCTCCGCCCGACACCATGGCCCCAAACTTCGCCTACCATCCAAAAGTCATCCGTCCAGCTCGCTCCTGGTGCATCTGGATTTTCTACACGCCATGCCCACAGGGCTTCATTCGCTGCATCCTTTAACTGCTGCCAACGGAACAACTCCACGTGTTTGGCCGTGTCGATACGGAAGCCATCAATTCCAAATTCTTCAACCCAAGCCGCAAGCCATTGCACAATATAATCAGCCGGAGCCACGTCTAGATCACGGCGTAAATCGCTCGCAGCTGGAACGATCCAGTCCTCATAGCCCTCTTGTCGCTCTTGGTTCCACTTCGTCTCTAACAAGGGAGGCAAGCCGACACGATGTGTTAACTCCGTCCGAAAGTCGGGCAAACCGGCTAAGCACATTGTAATCTCACTGTTTCCACACGATTCATACCCGCCAATTCCTGCGCGGATCCAAGGCCCCCACCATGTGCTCCACGCCGATGCATCCTCATAATGAATATGGTCGTGGACATCGTGCCAAGTTTGCCCTTCACCTGGCACCCAATCCTCCGATACGCCTGGATTCCCGAATCCATATTGATTCATATCTTTAATGGTGTTGTAGCCTGGATGGTTCATCACTACATCTAAGACAACGCGAATTCCTTGTTCGTGAGCCGTGTTGACGAACTCGCGCATTTCCTCGACTGTCCCCATATTTTGGTCGACTGTTGTATAGTCCAACGCATAGTAACCATGGTACGCATAATGGGCAAAATCGCCATCTGGGCCACCGCCGACCCAGCCGTGAATCTGTTCGTAAGGAGCCGAGATCCAAATCGTGTTGATCCCTAACTCTGTAAAATAACCCTCATTGAGCTTATCGGTTAACCCTTGGAGATCCCCGCCATGAAACGTTCCGATGTTTTGACCCCATGCGTCTTCTTGCGGCCGGCCATATGAATCGTTGTTGGATGGATTTCCGTCGTTAAAGCGGTCAGTTATCGCAAAATAAACCGTTGCGTTATCCCATGAAAATGGTTTCTGATCGATGTTTTGCGAAGCATATGCGTCATTCATAGAGGGAGGAGACAACAAAAATGAAAACGTTATCATAAATATAAACGCTAAAAAAGTGCTGAATTTGCTTATATCAACCACGATTCTATCCTCTCCTTATCATTTTAATGCAAACGTTTGCGTAAACAGGCAAAAAACAAGTAGAACGCACCCCCGAAAACGCATTCAGCCCTAAATAATAACCATCACCTCAATAAACTTTTTAAATAAGGGCAGATTGAGCCAGCAAGAAAGGCAACATTGCTTTAATTTAAATCGTAAATTGCTTTCCCTTTCAACTCCTCCCTTCATTTTCTATTCATTGTAAAGTGATTTTTCTTAAAAATCAATAGATAGTCTCTATTTTTTCTTTTGTGTGGATACATTCGATCTCGAAGTAGATTTTCTTGAAGACAAGATCATTTTAACCTGTCCATTTTTATTTTAAGCCGTCTAACAGTCATCCGCTTCTCAACCACTCTAACTTTCCTCATAAACAAAGTGCTTGACTTCTCAAACCCGAGTAAATATATTAGGTTTATCAGATAATTGACTGACGCATCAATCAGTAATAAAAAGGGGATGTTTATGAGCACACTTGATAACAGGCGCCATTTAATGGAGGCTGCCTTAGCGCTTTTCGCCAAAGAAGGCTACCACAAAACGAAAGTATCCGACATTGTCAAACAAGTCGGCGTTGCCCAAGGTACTTTCTACTGGCACTTTAAAAACAAAGAGGAAATTGTCCTATGCATTTTGCAAGAAGGCGAACAGGCACTCTTGAATGTCATCCGCTCTGGATACCGCCAAACAGAAGGAGATGTCGATGATATGGTCGAATCTTCGCGGCGATTAATGACCGACCTCTTCTCTTTTGCGCAAACAAATCCAGATTATATGCGGTTGTTGTTTAAAACAGGGCAAGATGCAGAAGAAAAGATTTGTCAGCATATCTCTCATACGCTCATCGCCATCGAAGAAGCGTTCGAACGCAATATAAAACGGGCCCAAGAACTGGAGATGTTGCCGAATGATGGTTCGAGCAAAAGACTTGCTGCTATGCTTGTTAGCTTGGTGCTTGGGACCCTTGAGCGTTGGCTATTTTCGGAATCACCCCATTTAGACAATATCGCAGCTGAATCGTTGGCAGTTGAAATCGTTTCTTTTGAATTTTTTGGGCTACTCGGCAAAACAAAGTGAGTGGAGGTGACCTTTTTTGGGATTTTTGAAAAAAGTTGTCGTACAAGTCATACCGAGCTTGCTCATCTTAACATTGATCATTTTTTTCCTTGTTTATGTTGCTGGTGATCCTGTTTCCGTGATGCTTCCTGAAAATGCGACTGCCGCGGACCGTGAAGTGTTGCGTGAAGCATTAGGTTTAAATGAACCTTTTTTCATACAATATCTGCATTTTTTAAGTGACCTCCTCCGTGGCGATTTTGGGATGTCCCTGCAATACCAGCAGCCCGCAATTGATCTTGTGTTCAGCCGCTTATGGGCAACGTTAGCTCTATCCATTGTAGCGATGATGATCGCGATTGCGATTTCCATCCCCCTTGGCATTTATGCTGCCATTAAGCGGAATACGTTTGTCGATGTGCTTATTTCAGGATTGTCGATTGTCGGCAAGGCCATGCCAAACTTTTGGATTGGGATTATGCTTATTCTCTTTCTTGCAGTCGCTATTCCCATATTTCCTGTTTCAGGCGCAGCGACACCGCTTCATTTTGTTTTGCCAGCCTTTACGCTTGGCATCGCCCTAGCAGCGGAAATGACGCGGCTCACACGGGCTAGTATTTTGGAAGTGATCGACCAAGAATATGTCCAAACAGCGAGGAGTAAAGGCCAAAAAGAAAGCATTGTCATTTTTAAACATGTGTTTTTAAATGCGTTAATTCCGGTTATAACGATCATCGGTCTACAATTTCCACAGTTGATTGGCGGTGCGATTGTTGTCGAAACAGTCTTTTCATGGCCGGGGGTAGGCCGCTTGTTGCTCTCCTCAATGGGAGCAAGCGATATGGCGGTTATTCAAGCGATTGTATTTGTCATTGCGCTCATTACGATTGTTGTGAATTTATTGACCGATTTGCTTTATCGCGTGCTTGACCCACGCATTAAATACAACTAGGCTAGGAGAATCGTTCATGGAGGCTACTTCTAAACAAAAGAAAGCGAATCGAGCCCGTTTTTTTGCCCACCTCTCTCCTTTAGGCTTGGCAGGGTTGGTCATCGTTTTCCTAATTGCCGTGCTTGCTGTTTTCGCGCCATGGATTGTTCCCCACGATCCTTTTCAAATTGATGCGACTCAACGCCTAATCCCGCCAGCGTGGATGGAAAATGGCTCCAGCTTGCACTGGCTCGGCACCGACCATCTAGGGCGAGATGTGCTCAGCCGTCTTATTTACGGAGGGCGTGTTTCCCTTTTTGTCGGCATCGTCTCTGTTGTAATTGCTGGTTTCATTGGTCTGACATTCGGCCTTGCTTCCGGCTATTTAGGCGGTTGGCTCGATGCACTCATCATGCGCTTTGTTGATGCTATGCTTGCCATTCCAACGTTGTTGCTTGTCCTTGTGGCAATGGTGATGCTTGAACCGTCGATTGCCACACTGATTCTGATCATTGGACTGACAAGTTGGGTTCAGTATACTCGCGTTGTCCGCGGTGAAGTGCTTAGTGTAAAGGAAAGGGAATTTGTCCAGTCTGCCAACACGCTTGGAGCAAGCCGTACTTATATTGTTCGGAAACATATTCTGCCAAACGTTTTGTCTTCCTTTATTGTGATTGCCACCATTGGTATTGGCACAGCGATTTTAACAGAGTCCTCTCTTAGTTTTCTTGGCTTTGGCGTTCAGCCCCCTGACATCACTTGGGGAGGAATGCTAAACGACGGGCGCAACTATCTAGCCACAAGCTGGTGGGTTGCGACATTTCCTGGTATAGCCATTACAGTCACGGTTCTTTCCTTTACCTTTTTAGGGGATTGGTTACGGGACTTATTGGACCCACGCTTCACACGAGGAGGCATAAAGGATGACAAATAGACCTTTGCTTAGTGTAAATGAGCTTGTAACAGCGTTTGCTTCTGGCAGCGACTCAAAACCGGTTGTCAATGGCATTTCATTTCATGTTTATCCTGGTGAAATTGTAGCCATTGTCGGCGAATCAGGTAGCGGAAAAAGTGTGACGTCTCTTTCGATCATGGGTCTGTTAAATAGAAACGCTACCATTCGCGGCTCTATCCTTTATGAAGGGCAAGAGTTACTGACTATGTCAGCAACTGAACGTAGACGATTGCGTGGCAAAGAAATGTCGATGATTTTCCAAGAGCCGATGTCGTCTTTAAATCCAATGTTACGCATTCAGACGCAAATTGCCGAAGTACTTAAAATCCATAACCGTAGCTGGAGTAAATCCGCTATTGCTAAAAAAGTGATTGATTTGCTGGAACAAGTCGACATTCCAACCCCTGAAGAAACGGCAAAACGCTTTCCACACCAATTGTCTGGAGGCATGCGGCAACGGGTGATGATCGCCATCGCCATCGCCTGTCAACCAAAATTGTTAATTGCGGATGAACCGACAACAGCACTCGATGTCACGACGCAAGCGCAAATTTTAGCGCTTATGAAACGGTTAAACAAACAAAACGGGACTGGAATCGTATTTATTACCCATGATTTAAGTGTAGTCGCTGATATCGCTGACCGGGTTCTTGTGATGCATGCCGGCAAAATTGTCGAAGAAGCGACTGTCTTCGACTTATTTGACAAACCGCAACACCCTTATACAATTGGCCTGTTAAAGGCAATGCCGACATTGGACGCAAGCTTTTAGTTTGCTTAGTGTCATTCTCGGCAATCCCTCAGGCTTAGCTAATGGATAGCCAACAATTATTATGAATGGACGCTGCATGTATCCAGGAAAGGTGGAAAAAAAGATGGAACCGACGAGTGAATTGCTTCTTGATGTACGCCATCTGAGCAAAACATTTCCATTGAAAAAAAGCAAAACAAACAAAGCATCTTCCTTTAAAGCAGTGGATGACGTCAGTTTCCAAGTTTTTAAAGGAGAAACATTGGGCATTGTCGGCGAGTCAGGTAGTGGAAAATCAACGGTGGCGAAAATGATTTTGCAGCTCTTGGAACCCACTAGCGGGGAAATCTATTTTTTAGGACAAAACATTGCCAACCAGTCAAAAGTGGAAAGAAAAGCGACTAAAAGGCGTATGCAGGCAGTGTTCCAAGACCCATATGCGTCGTTAAACCCGAGGATGAGGGCTAAGGAAATCGTCACAGAACCGCTCATTCTCCATAAGCAACTAAACAAGAAAAACCGGAACGACAAAGCGCTTGAATTATTGCATGAGGTTGGCTTAAGCGAGCAGCATTTAAACCGGTTTCCCCACGAATTCAGCGGTGGGCAACGGCAACGTTTAAGCATCGCTAGAGCGATCGCCTTAAAACCAGATCTAATCATATGTGATGAGGCTGTCTCTGCCCTTGACGTGTCCATCCAAGCGCAAATTTTAAAGTTGCTCAAGTCATTGCAAACGTCATATGGGCTTTCTTATATTTTTATTGCCCATGGATTGCCGACTGTGAAACAGCTTAGCAACCGTGTCGCGATTATGCATAAAGGCAAGCTCGTCGAGATCGGAGAAACAAACGACATTTTCCAATCCCCAGAGCACACTTATACAAAATCACTGTTAAAAGCCGTGCCACCTTCTCATCCTAGAGACAGGCACAAACAATCTATTGGAGGGTAAAACATGAAAAAACCAGTTTCTTTTATAACCATTTCTGCTGTTACACTGGCGCTCCTTGCTTCCTGTGGCTTTGAAGATCCTGATACGAACGATACGACCAATGACGATACAGCGTCTGGCAATGGCCAGCTAACGATTGCCAACCCTGCCGACATCACTACGTTTGACCCTCATAACAATAGCGTCATTACGACTTCGGCTGTACTCGTAAATGTGTACAATAAGTTGTTAAAACGGGATGAAGCAGGAGAAATCATTCCTGATTTGGCGGAGACTTGGGACACGATAGATGATGTAACTTGGGAATTCCAATTACGTGATGACGTTACTTTTCATAACGGCGATCCGTTTACGGCGGAAGATGTCAAATTCTCATTGGAACGAGTTGCAAACGATACGACGCTCCAGCAATATGCCACATTCAGCCAAATTGAAAACGTGGAAATAGTAGATGACCATACCATTCAAATTAAAACAGCTGAGCCTGACCCACAATTGCTCAGTCGCCTCTCCACTCCAGCGGCAAGCATGTTGCCAAAAGACTACTTTGACGAAGTAGGCGCTGATGAGTTTTTCAATGCCCCGGTTGGAACAGGTCCATTTCAATTTGAATCTTGGCAACAAGATGAGGCCGTCGTATTAAGCAAATATGAAGGCTATTTTGAAGGAGAGCCGAATTGGGAAACCGTTCGCTTCAGTGTGGTGCCTGAAGACTCAACCCGCGTATCCGAGCTTCTTACCGGCGGCGTCGATATCGCCTTCAATATTCCAACAGCTGACATGGAGCGGATTGACAACAATGATGGCACCCATATGGCATTAGAACCGATCCAACGCGTCATCCAAATTTGGCTATCCAATGAAGAAGGAGAAACTACAGCTGACCCAGCCGTAAGAGAAGCGATTGATTTGGCCATCGACAATCAGGTGATCATCGATGAAATTCTTCAAGGCAGCGCTACAGCAACTCGGACTCACATCACGCCGGGAAACTTTGGCTCCGATCCTTCTTTATATGACACGTACGAGTACGACCCAGAACGAGCAAAGGAAATTCTTGCTGAAGCTGGCTATGAAGATGGCGTGACAATCGATATGTCCGTCAATAATTACTATACGGAAATGGCGGAAGTGGTCGGTGGTATGTTAGCTGATGTCGGCATTACAGCTAATATCGAACTGATTGAACAAAGCCAGTTTGCCAACCGGTTATTTAATGGCGAGTTAGAAGAAGCAGTCTTTGTCGGCTGGGGAAATGACATGTTTGATGCGAGCGTGCTCGATTTCTTTAAAGAAGAGGGAGTCGCTCCTTATACCAACCCTGAGATTGAACAGCTCCTTGAAGATGCGGCCTATAATATGGATGAGGAAGAACGTGCCGCCCAATATCAACAAGTTCAACAAATTTTAGCTGAAGATCGTGGCGCTGTTTATTTATTCCAGCTTCAAGGGCGATACGGCGTGAGTGACCGTTTGGACTACACACCAAGGCTTGATGAGCTCTATTACGCAAACGAAATCAAATTGGCCGAATAAGGCATAAGGAGAATAGAAACATGAACCTTCCAGCTTTATCGCAATGGGAAGCTTTTATGGTGGAAACGTTGCTTGCTAAAGGCATGGAGCGACAAACACTCATTGACTTGTTGAAAGCTAAAGATGCCGAAACACTGAACAGCTTTGACGACACATTCGATTATCATGAACTCATTACGGCCGCGGAAACTGCTTTCGACGACTTTTCGCAAGCAGTGCAAGTAGGCTACACCATTAAATTTGTGTCGAAATTCGGGATTAAACGCTTGCTTGGTTTAAAATATGGACTGGAGGAAGGCATTGACTACCAAATGGCAGACGACCGATTTGACAATCTTACACTGACAGCGGCACAATTAGCTGAATTTAAAGCAATGCTGTCACCAAACTGGAAAGTGTTTAACGAAATCAATGGGAATGGGACTTTTACCGTCTCCATTCTCCACGCAACACTTGTAAACAAAACGTAATCTTCTGCTTCATGACATTAGTTTAAAATTGCCATTAACAAAATGAAGCTCTAAGCAAACGCTTAGGGCTTCATTTTACGTGGAGTTGTTTGTCTTATTCGTGTTTGTTCAATTTTCGTTTAGCCAAGTAAGAAAGGCCAAAGCAACAACCGGCAAATACAATAGCAGCTCCAATAATGCCTGAATATATCTGTACACTTGCATCATGTATTTGGTAAGGCTCAGGCAGCCAAAAACCAATTGTCAAAAATAAACCCGCCCCTAAAAACAACAAGCAGAACAACTGATAATCATGCTGATCCTGTTTCAAACGTTGAATCGTCTTTTCGTCCATTAGACTGCCTCCTCTCCTACTGCTCTCCTTTTCTATCTTAACAGATCAAAAGAAGTTCGAAAGGCGAAGACTTTTGCTAATAGAGGAAAATTATGCTGATAAATGGTCGAGCATCAACATCACTTGTTTAGCAGAATTAACAGCTGATTTTTCTAAAAATGTATCGTATGACATCTTTGCGTCTTGGCCTGCCACGTCAGACAATGCCCGGATAATAACAAATCGCGTCTGGAATTGGTGGCATACTTGAGCGATCGCGCCTGCTTCCATTTCTGCACAATAAGCAGTAGGAAATAACGTTTTGACCTCGTTTACACGCGTTTCTTCCCCCATAAAGGAATCCCCTGTCACAATAAGCCCCTCTTCTGAATGGAAACCTACTTTTTGGGCGGCTGTTTTCGCTGCTGCAATTAAGGTCGCATCTGGCAAATACGCTGGCACCATCCCAGGAACTTGTCCATATTCATAACCAAACACAGTTGCGTCGACATCGTGGTAACGCACTTCTGTTGAAATGACAAGATCGCCAACAGCCATATTTGCGTTGAGCCCTCCGGCTACGCCAGTATTGATAATGGCATCAGGTTGAAACCGATCATTCAATAGCGTTGTTGCTAGTGCGGCGTTCACTTTTCCAATTCCACACCGTGTTAAGACTACTTCCACAGCGCCAATTTGGCCTTCTGTAAATTCACAATTGGCAATCGTTGTCACTACGCGGTTTTCCATTTTATCTCGTAAATAGTTGACTTCTTCTTCCATTGCGCCAATGATACCGATTTTCACATCCACTCTTCCCTTCTGTTGGACAATTCCTTTTCCAGTATACACACCTTTAAACAAGATTTCACACATAAAATTGAAAAAAACCAGCTGGCAATGCCTGCTGGTTCAGCCTGTCGCTTTCTTTTTCTTGATTGACAAGTGTTTTCGATCCGCCTGGTTATGCGTTTTTCTTTGTTGCTGTTTTTCGTTTTGATGCAGCCGCTTTTTTCCGTTTCGGCTTTGTCCGCTCTAGTGACGCCTCTAGCGCTGACATTAAATCGGTCACATTCGTGTCGCGTTCGGCTTCTTTTGGCTCTGAGACAACCATTTTGTTTCCTTGCTTTTTTTGCTCAATTAGATTAAAGAGCTGTTCCCGGTACTCATCCGTGTAAGATTCTGGGTCAAATTCACTGGTAAGCTGGTCAATCAAGAGCAATGCGGTCTTTAGTTCTTTTTCCTCTACTTTTGGCTCTTCTGGCAAATTCGGGACATCAGCAAGCTTCCGCACCTCATCTGGAAAATAAATCGTCTCCATCATTAAGGCATTGCCGTACGTGCGGACAATCGCCAAATGTTCTTTCGCGCGAATAATGATTTTACCTATGCCGATTTTTTTAGAATCGGCAAGCGCCCTTTGCAATAGTGCATACGCTTTCGAGCCACCATCACCTGGCGCTAAGAAATAAGAACGGTCAAAATAAATCGGATCAACTTCTTCCAACTGGACAAAATCAAGAATTTGCACCGCTTTGTCTTCATTGTCTTTTCGAAACTGCTCAAGTTCTTCTGCTTCGACGACAACAAATTTATTTTTCGCGTATTCGTATGCTTTGACAATATCTTCTGCTTCCACTGCTTCCTCACAGTTGCGACATTTTTTTTCATAAGAGATTGGCGTATGGCACTTTTTATGGAGCTGACGCATTTTGATGTCTTTGTTTTCGGTTGCCGTGTGCAGCTTAACAGGAATATGAACTAGCCCGAACTGGATGCTGCCTTTCCATACTGTATGCATGATTTCACCTCACTCTTACTATACGGCGCAATCGCCATTAATATCACAGGAAAGGTTTGGTTACTCTATAGCTAGGAGGTGGCGCCAATGAAACCAATGAAACTGACGGAGACAACCGCATTTCCTAAGTCAACAGGCTGGATCGGGGAGCCTAAATACGACGGCTATCGTTGCCTTGTCTCCATCACAGACACTAGCATTGAGCTAATAAGCCGTAACGGGCGTTTGCTAAACCACGCTTTCCCTGAAGTCGTAAGTGCTTTCGAAGAAAGGCGAACAAGACTTTCTGGCAAGTTGCCGATCGTATTGGACGGAGAGCTTGTTTGCTTGCTGGATGGCTATGCAAGCCATTTTCCTGCCGTACAAACACGTTCGCGCATGAGCAACGTTCATGTGATCGAAAAGGAAATGTTAAGCAGGCCTTGCCAATGGATTGCCTTTGACCTACTCAACCAACCTAACATTCCTTATCGAGAAAGACGCAAACAGTTGTTGTCCTTCTGCAAACGCGCCGATATTCCCGTTCTCTCTCCATTAGGTGCTGTCCCGACACTGGGTGTGATTGAGTCGACAACCGCTATTCAAGATCTCCTTACAACTGTTAAACGTTATAATGGCGAAGGGATTGTCCTAAAAAAACAGCTAAGCCCTTACAGTCAAAATGTCCGTTCAAAGGATTGGCTAAAGCTGAAACATTACCGATTTGTGCCTGTTCTTGTCACATTTTATGATGCAACGAATGGTTATTTTCATGGCAGCGTTTATCACCAACAAGGGGAATTAACGGAAGTCGCTATTTTTAAACACGGCCTTTCGCCAGACGATGCCAAGACGTTAGCCGATTTTTTTCGAACAAAAGGAACAACTGAAAAAAATGGGTTTCGCCTCGCTCCGTCAATCGTCGTTGAGCTCGCTTGTATTGGCTTTTCCGGTGGACAGCTCCGTGAAGTCTCCTTTGCCCGCTTTTTGCATCATGCTGATCCAGACGACATCACCATGGCCACACTGTTCCATGGACTGTATCCATTGCCAGACATTGTAGAGACGACAAGTTTAGATAAACCGTTATGGGAACAAGTCACAAAAGCCGATTACCTTCATTATTTGCAAGCTGTTATGCCTTTTATGCTTCCTTTTTTATATCGACGAGCGCTTACTGTTATTCGTTATCCCCATGGGACGTTTGCAAACGAACGTTTTTACCAGAAGCATATTCCAAGTTATGCGCCTGCTTATGTCAGCTCAGCTTGGTTAGAAGACATTTGTTATATTCTTTGCAACAATCCAGAAACGCTTATATGGCTCGGAAACCAACTGGCGTTGGAACTCCATATTCCGTTTCAAACGATCGAATCAAACAAACCAGACGAAATTGTCTTTGATCTCGATCCACCAAGCCAAGATCAGTTTGGCCTTGCCCAGGAAGCAGCACTTGACATGAAACAAATTTTCACCCGGTTTCAACTCCCCTTTTTCTGTAAAACGACTGGTGGGAAAGGATTGCAAGTTCACATTCCATTGGAAAAACAGGCTCTTACTTATGAGGAAACAGGCCGCTTCATGAAATTTGTCGCCGACTTTCTCTGCCAACAAAAACCAGGCAAGTATACGACGGAACGGCTCAAAAAAAAGCGCCGTAACCGTCTCTATATCGATTACGTTCAGCACGCTTATAACAAAACGGTCATTGCCCCATACTCCATGAGAGAGACCGGCTTTGCCGCCGTTCCTTTACGGGAAGATGAATTAGCATCGCCAACCCTTTCGCCTCAGCAATTTTCACACGTTGATGTGCTTAGACGCATCCAACAACTTGAAAACCCGTTTGTTGGCTATGAGCGAGAACGAGTAAGCAAAGAACGCTTTTTCAAATTGCTTAATGAGATTGGTGTACAGCAAAAAACGGATGCATGATGCATCCGTTCCAGACTGTAGACAAACGCTCGCCTGCACTCCTCGTCTGACAAACGTTTTCTATCAGTCTGAGGGTGGTTGTAGACTGTTATTTCTTCGGTCTACGCGAATCGTTGAGGTAGACGCTCCTTTTGCTTAGCGAGGATCTGTTGCTGATTCACTCGATGATACAACCGTCCAACCAACACTGTCTTCCCATTGAAGGCGTACATCGTGATAGGTGCCTGTGCTGTTATCAAGCAACACACCCCGTGCACTTGTAGTGGAGCCACCATTTCCTAACCACATAAGCGTTGAATTCGATTCATTTAAACCTGTGGCCAAATAAAGGGCTGACTCCATTTCGTTCCAGTTTTGGCTTCCTCTTGTAAAATCATTTGGTGACGGATTTTCCTGTTGCGTAGGAACAGTATCGCCCTCTGTTTCTTCCGTTTCTTCGTCTTCTGTTTGTTCTTCTTCGTCGTTTTCCTCACTGCTATTTTCGTCTTCATTATTCTCTTCTTCGGAAGCATCGCTGTCGCTGTCGCCATCATCATTGGCTGCTGTACTTCCTTCTTCATCGCCTTCTTCAATCGTTTGGCCATCTCCTGATTGACCTGAGCTGCTTTCTTGTTCATCCACAGCAGCTTGATCCGAACTAAACCAATTTACTGCAAGGTTGCCACCAAGAAAGAGGATCAGCACAGTAACGATGATAATAGCAATGTTTAAGATTCGATTAATGCGTTTATTTCTGCGATATTCAGATCGCCGTCCCATCAAATAACCTCCTCTTTCCAACGTTCTTTTTCCATTATAGCTTGTTTCAGTTGAACTTCAACCTTCCTTTTGTCGGAGATTCACGAAAAATCATGTGAAAAAAAATGGTCCTCTTGTTACAATTGCAACAAGAGGACTCCTTATATCTAGCGGATTTCAAGGATTTCGACTTCCATTTCCCCGCCTGGCGTATTAACAACAACACGGTCATTAACTGTTTTACCTAACAAACTTTGCGCCATCGGAGAGTCATTTGAAATTTTTCCCTCAAAAGGATCTGACTCCGCTGAACCGACAATCGTGTATTCTTCTTCCTCCCCATCAGGTAATTCCATTAAGCGGACCGTTTTTCCTAATGAAACAACATTGCCATCTACTTTTTCATTTTCAATCATGACCGCATTGCGAATCATTTTTTCCAGTTGGGCAATCCGGCCTTCAACAAATGCCTGGTCTTCTTTGGCAGAATCATACTCGGAGTTCTCCGACAGATCACCAAAGCTACGGGCGACTTTTATACGTTCAACGACTTCTTTACGTCGTGTTGTAATCAAATAATGTAGTTCTTCTTCAAGTTTTTTCTTGCCTTCTGCGGTCATGTAATGTTTTTTCTCTTCTGACATGCTATTCACTCCTCATTAATATATACAAAAGGACGGTTGGGACTGGCTCTTTTTAAGCATCCAACTTCTTTTGTTCAATAATTGTGCGAATTTTTGTTGCCATCAAATCGATCGCGACTTTGTTTTGCCCGCCTTCTGGGATAATTAAATCGGCATAACGTTTTGTCGGCTCCACAAACTGTAAATGCATGGGCCTCACGACCGAAGTATATTGGTCAATGACTGAATCAATTGACCGTCCGCGCTCCTTTGTATCGCGAACAAGCCTACGAATGATGCGGATATCAGGATCCGTGTCGACAAACACCTTTATATCCATCATGCTTCGTAAACGTTCGTCTTCGAGAATCAAAATTCCTTCTAGGATAATGACATCTTTCGGCTCAATTTTTGTAACCGTTTTTGCGCGTGTATGATTGGCATAATCGTAGGAAGGCTTAAAAATCGGCGACCGATCTGCCAGTTGCATAAGATGAGCATAAAGAAGCTCATTGTCAAATGAAAGCGGATGGTCGTAATTCGTTTTTAAACGCTCTTCAAATGTGAGATGATCTTGATTTTTATAATATGCATCTTGCTCAATCAAGACAATGGATGACTGGCTGAACTGCTTAAATATTTCTTTGGCGACAGTTGTCTTGCCAGATCCGGTACCGCCAGCCACGCCAATGATCACTGGCCTCGTGCTTGATTCCATTCGTCTTCCTCTCCTATGTTGCTGTTAAGTTTGTATCTTCATGCTGCACGCAATCCCATCGCCGATCGGCAAAATGCGCGTAGTAAATTGCGGATGGTTGCACAGCCATTCATTGTAGCGTTTGATTTTGATCGCAAGCTTGCGCAAACGTTTTGGTTGCGAAGACAAGTCTTCTTTTGCGACAAGGCCCCTAAACAAAATATTGTCACTGATCACAAGCCCCGAATCTGCTAACTTCGGCGTGTACAATTCAAAAAATGTTTGGTATTGCCCTTTTGCAGCATCAATAAATAATACATCAAATGGAGTGGAATGTACAATGAGATCAACTGCATTGGTAGCATCCCCATGGATAAGGTGAATCCGGTCTTGCAAGCCAGCGCGCTGTATGTAAGCCTGTGCTTGATGGAAGCGAACATCATCCCGTTCGATTGTCGTAATCTGTGTTTGCGGAAGCGCTTCCGCCATTCGGATAGCCGAATAGCCAATTGCTGTTCCAATTTCCAAAATTGTTTTTGGCTGTTTGGCGACAAGCAGCAAAAGCATGGCTTCCAGTGCCGCTAGTTCCATAATCGGCACATGGTTTTCCTTTGCATACTGCTCCATTTCCATAACAAGCGGTGAACGCTTCGGTAGCAGCGACGTTACATAGGCATGTATTTCTTGGTTCATCATGTTTAAGCCATTCCTTTGCAATGAAAAAAGCAAGGGAGGCTAGGCTCCCCGCCCTACTCATTATTTTCTGCTTCTTCCCATTCATGACGGTATGCATCACGTGCTTCTAGATGCTTGTTGTAATCTTCATTATAGATAATCTCGCCATTGTAACGGGCATAAAAATAAAGGTAATCGGTGTCATTCGGGTCAGCAGCAGCCACAAGTGATTGCTCCCGAACTGTAGCAATCGGCCCTGGCGGCAACCCTTCATATCGATACGTATTATACGGTGAATCGATGTCAAGGTCATCATAAGTTGTCATATAAATATGCTCGCCTTGGGCGTATGCAACGGTTGGGTCGACTTGCAGCTTCATATTTTGCTCTAACCGGTTATGAAGGACGCCAGAAATTTCAAAGCGGTCTGGTGCCTCTTTTGCTTCCCGTTCAATAATGGATCCAAGCGTCAGCAGTTCATGGAATGTGTATTCGCTGCTTTCAATCAAGTCGGTATTGTTTTGATAAACTTGCTCCATTTGGTCAAGCATCGCTTCAATGACCGTTTTTACAGGAGGCTGTTCCTCTTCAAATGGATAGCTAGCGGGGAACAAGTAGCCTTCCAGTGGGTGATGGATCTCTTCGTTCAAAATTTCATCTGTCAGCATGTCATAGTTGTCGATAAGCTCTTCGACATATTCTTCATCATCCATAATTGCCATTACTTCTTCTTGGGATGTTCCAGTAAACTCGGCAAGCCTTTCGCTTAAGCTCGCTAAGTTAAAGCCTTCAGGAATAGTAATTGTCGAGGCAGCCTCAGCCACGACTCGGCCATCTTTTAAACTTGCAATAAGCTCATCCATGTCCATTGATGTGTTTAATGTATACGTCCCTGCTTGGAAATCCGATTCATTTTTATAACGAGCGTAATAACGGAAAAACGTCGCATTGCGGATTAATCCTTCTTCTTCTAGAATTTCCGCAATTCCGCTTGTCGAAGTTCCGACAGGAATCGTTACTTCTATATCGGTGCCTTCCCCTTCTTCGTCCATTGGTTTTAAAGCATTTGTTAAGTAAAAATAACTGAATATGCCGGTTGCCAAAATCACGGCAAACAGAATCAAAACACAAATAAACACAATCTTACGGACGGTTTTGGCTTGGGATGCACGTTCCTGATAAAGCTCTGAATGCTGTTTCGGTTGCTTTGTCATTTATTGCCTCCTTACCCGTCCCATTATACTACAAAAAATGCTAAAGTCATCCTTTATCGCCTTCATTTTTACAGAATTCGCCCTTTATTCTAAAGCAAACCCGTGCCACATTCAGCACGGGTTTGTGGTTTTACTCTTCCTCTTCAGAGAAGGTATTGAGCATTTCTTCGATCATGTCCCATTCTTCGTCCGTCTCGACGGGGTAAAAGGAAATGTCATTGTCTTCGTTTTGCTGTTCTTCATAGCGGAACGCAAACACTTCGACTTCCTCTTCCTCATCCTCTTCTTCCCCGACTGGAACGAGTACCATATAAGACTTTTCTGTTTCGTCGACTGTAAAACGGAACAATTCATCAAACAAATGTTCCGTGCCATTCTCGTCTGGAATGACAAAACGCTCTTTTTCTTCTTGAGCCATTCTTTTTCCCTCACTTTGCTAATTGGTTTGTTCTATGTCAGTGTGTGGCTTTGGCGGTCTAAATATCCTTGTAAAATGAAAACAGCAGCCATTTTGTCTACAGCTTTTTTGCGTTTTTTTCGACTTACATCCGCATCAATTAAAACGCGCTGAGCTGCGGCTGTTGTAAGGCGTTCATCCCATAAAACGGTCTGCACATTGCACCGTTGTTCAAGTGTTCGTGCAAATGTCTCACTTCGTGCGGCGCTTTCCCCAACCGTGCCGTTCATGTTTTTAGGATAACCAATCACTACTTTTTGAACGTCATTTTCTTTGATCAGCTCAGCTAGTACTTCAACATCACGGTTTGGGTCGTCTTCAGATCGTTGGATCGTCGGCAGTCCTTGCGCTGTCCACCCGAACGCATCGCTAATAGCGACACCAATTGTCTTTGTCCCTACATCTAAGCCGATTGTTTTCATTTGTTTTCCTTGCCATGGGCCCGCAAATACGACTTCACAAGCGTTTCAATTAGCTCGTCTCGTTCTAATTTGCGGATTAGCGTGCGGGCATCTTTATGCCTAGGAATGTAGGCTGGATCACCAGACAACAGATAGCCGACAATTTGGTTAATCGGGTTGTACCCTTTTTCTTCAAGCGCATCATAAACAGACAAGAGCACTTCTTGGACATCTGCGTCAAAGGAATCATCATTGAAATTGAATTGCATCGTATTATCCATTGAACTCAACTAGCTCTCACCTCTTTTAGCGTTCTTTAGACGAAATGCGCGTCGTTCTGTCGTCTGTCCTATTGTACAACAGAATCGACCGTTTAGGAAATTGATTTCACGTATTCATGTACATAAGCAAGGGCTTCGTCCAACTTGGCAGGATCTTTTCCACCTGCTTGCGCCATATCAGGACGTCCGCCGCCCCCCCCGCCTGTACGAGCGGCAACTTCTTTAATCAATTTGCCGGCATGGAAGCCTTCCGCAATAGCCGGCTTTGTAACGCCAGCGACAAAGGCAAGCTTGTTGCCTGTTTTTGCTCCAAGTACAATCACTGCTTTTTCGTGTGCTTGTTTAAGCGTGTCCACCATAGAACGGAGTGCTTCCGTATCTTTTGCATCGACTTGTGCGGCGATAACGGCAACACCGCCAATTTCCTTAACTTGGTCATTTAAATGTCCAGCTTCAGCTTGTCCAAGCTTAGCGGTTAACGATTCGTTCTCCCGTTGGGCTTTCCGCAAATCTTCTTGCAAGCTTTCAATTCGCTGCGGCACATCAGATAACCGCTTTGCTTTTAAACGTTCAGCCGCATTTTTTAAAATCGCTGTTTGCTCTGACAAAAACGCATAGGCGCCTTTTGACGTAACGGCTTCAATACGGCGTACACCCGCGCCAATACCCGATTCGCTCGTAATTTTAAACAATCCGATTTCAGCTGTGTTGCGCACATGGCAACCACCACACAGTTCAAGGCTGTAATTGCCAACTCGGACAACTCGGACTTCGCTGCCGTATTTTTCACCAAACAAGGCCATTGCGCCCGCCGCTTTCGCTTCCTCTAAACGTTGAATCGAAATGTCAACTGGCAACGCTTGCCACACTTTTTCGTTAACAATTTCTTCAATTTGTTGGAGCTCATTTGGCGTCACTTGCCCAAAATGGGAAAAGTCAAAGCGCAACCGTTCACTCGACACAAGCGAACCTGCTTGATTGACATGTTCACCTAAAACGTCTTTCAACGCTTGGTGGAGCAAATGGGTAGCTGTATGATTTTTAACAATATCGAGTCGTTCCCTTACTTCTATACGGGCGCTTGCTCGTTGGCCAGCTGAGATTTCGCCATTTGTCACTTCAGCCGTGTGCAGATGTTGGCCATTTGGCGCTTTTTTCACATCTTTAACTACAGCTTGTCCCGTGTCGGTTACAATCATCCCTCTATCTGCCACTTGCCCGCCGCTTTCAGCATAAAAAGGTGTTTGATCAAGAAAGAATTGGATGACATCCCCTTGAAAGGCTTGTTCGACTTTCTCTTTGCCGCGGACGAGCGTCGTAAGGACCGCGTCTGTCTCCGTATGCTCATAGCCAACAAATACACTTGGCGTTTTCACTTCACCAAAGACATCTTCCTGGACGGACATTGATGCGCTTTCCTGGCGAGCCGCACGTGCTCTCTGCCGCTGTTGTTCCATTTCCCGTTCAAAGCCAGCACGGTCAACTGTCAACCCTTCATCATGGACGTACTCTTCCGTTAAATCAATTGGAAAGCCATATGTGTCATAAAGGCGAAACGCATCCTCACCTGCAATTGTTTCATTGTTGTTAGTCTTTGCTTTTTCGATGACATCGCTTAAAATCGCAAGTCCCTCGTTCAATGTTTCATGGAAACGCTCTTCTTCGGTGCGAATAACCCGTGCAATAAAGTCTTGCTTGTCTGCAACCTCAGGATAGAAGTCTTTCATGATTGCACCCACAACTGGCACAAGCTCATACATGAACGGGCGGTCAATGCCAATTGACTTCGCAAAGCGAACAGCGCGGCGCAACAAGCGGCGCAACACATAACCGCGACCTTCATTAGACGGCAACGCCCCGTCGCCAACTGCAAAAGCAACGGTTCGAATATGGTCGGCAATCACTTTAAAAGCAGTGTCTGCTTCCTTGTATGTTTTACTGGCCAGTGCTTCCGTCGCCTCAATAATTGGCATAAACAAATCTGTCTCAAAGTTAGTCGGCGTTCCTTGGATCACAGACACCATTCGCTCTAAGCCCATGCCTGTATCAATGTTTTTCTTTGGCAATGGCGTGTATGTGCCATCTGCGTTATGGTTGAACTGGGAAAAAACCAAATTCCAAATCTCAAGGTAGCGTTCATTTTCACCACCTGGATACAATTCTGGGTCATTCGGGTCATCGCCATACTCTGGCCCACGGTCGTAGAAAATTTCTGAGTTTGGACCACTTGGGCCCTCGCCAATGTCCCAAAAGTTCCCTTCTAAACGGATGATCCGTTCTTCCGGAAGACCAATATGTTGATGCCAATAGTGGTAAGCCTCTTCATCTTCAGGATGAACGGTAACAGAAAGACGTTCTTGTGGAAACCCGATCCATTTTTTATCGGTTAAAAATTCCCATGCCCATTCAATCGCTTGCTCTTTAAAATAATCGCCGATTGAAAAATTGCCAAGCATTTCAAAAAATGTATGGTGTCGCGCCGTTTTTCCAACGTTCTCAATGTCGTTCGTGCGAATCGACTTTTGCGCGTTGACAATACGCGGGTTTTCGGGAATCACCCGTCCGTCAAAATACTTTTTTAATGTGGCAACACCACTGTTAATCCATAGCAATGACGGATCTTCAAAAGGCACAAGTGAAGCACTCGGCTCTACAGAATGGCCTTTCTCCTTAAAAAAGTCAATGAACATTTGGCGAACACTTGCCGAACTTAACCGTTGCAATATGAATCACTCCTTATGTATTTATCAGCACATAAAAAAACTCCTCCCTAGAAAGAAGGGACGAGATGTCTGTTCACGCGGTACCACCCTCATTATGGCGCAATCCAGCACCACCACTTTCATACCTTTAACGCAGGAAAATACGGTGGGTTTTGCCCACAGCTCCAGAATAGCGTTCCGCATCTCTTCGCCAGCGCTTTTTTCAGCCAAGAAAGCGCTTCTCTTTAGACGGGCTGACACGTACTCGTTCTATCAACGCAATAACCGTTTTCCGGTATATCTTTTTCAGCACGATTATAGCGTTCAAGGATACAAATGTCAATCGTGCTGGATATCGCCTTTAATGGACTGACGAATATGGACGACCGTCACCTTTAAAATCGCAGCAACGGGTACCGCAATGAGCAAACCAACAATGCCACCAGCTTCCACGCCAATTAACAGTGCAATAATGATGATCATTGGATGCAAATGGACCGTCCGGCCGACAATAACCGGCGATAGTAGATTCCCTTCAATTTGCTGAATAATGACTAAAGCAATCACTGTATAAAGACCGAGTGTCGTTGATTCAAGAAGAGCAGCACCGACTGCTGGAATGGCGCCAATTATCGCTCCGAAATAAGGGATAAAATCGGTCGCACCTACAAAAAAACCGAGGACAATCGGATAAGGAACGCCAAGAATCCACAGAGCAACAGTCGAAAGCACGCCAACACAAAAAGCGACCAGCAATTGACCACGAACATAGGAACCAAATGTCCGATCAACATCGTTTGCATAGGCTGTCAACCCTTTTCGCCATTTTCTTGGCGTTAAGTAAAAAGCAACTCGTTTAAGGAGCTCATAGTCTTTTAAAAGGTAAAACACTAAAAAAGGGACGACAATCCACGTCATAAAGGACTGTAACACCCGGATAATCACTTGTTCAATCTGGTCAAGCCCCGCTTTTGCAAATGTTTCGATTTTCATGCTCCATTCGCCGACCTGGTCGTCGAGTGGATTTGGTAGGTTTTCCGCAGTACGTTTAAAGTTCAACAGTGACCTTTTCACTTCAGCCAATTGCCCTGGCAGCACATCCATGGCTTCTTTTGCCTGTGTTGCAAGCGCCGGCAAACCCCAAAAAAGCATAGCGGCGATCGTAAGAATAAATGCTAAAAACAACATAAACGTTGCAAGTGGCCGTGGCAATCCTAGGCGAACAAGACACTCAACAATGGGATGAAGCAAATAGGCCAATACGAAAGCAACACAAAGCGGTCCAAGCAACGTCGCTAAAATGTCCCACACTGGCCGCAAAAATAACACCACTTGGCCTACCAGCAACAACAATAGCACGATCAGCAAGTATTTCGTCCATTTTAACACGTCCGTTTGCAGCCGTTCTCGCTTCATGACTCCAACTCCTTTTGCCTCTCCTCACTAGCTTGCGCAAAATAGTGGCTTCATAATCAAAAAAAGCGGCCGCAACGGGCCGCTTTTTCCTGTCTAGGCAAACATGCGTTTGAATCTCTTCCTCGCTTTTTTCCAAGTACGGGCATTCATCAGGTTAGCTTGCATCACTGGCTCTATAAATTGCCGGATTCTCCGCTTTGTTTTCCGGTCATTTAATGAATACCATGCAGCGCCAACGCCGATGGCCATCAGTGGAGCGATTGACTTCCGCAAAAGGCTCACCTCCGCTTAGCTTACATGTTTAGACGACGTTCCTCCGTTTCAAACAAATCGTCAAGTGAGCTGAGCGAACCGTCCTCCTCTACTTGGTGAAGGAGCAACGTGTCTTTCACTAAACTCATCTCGATGAAACAATTCCAACAATAGTATTGGTTTGTGCCAATCTTTCCGATGTCTTTTCGGTGGCAGTTAGGGCAACGCATAGAGGGCCTCCTTTACAGAGACAGTATGGCCCGTTCCTTACTGATCACTAAACGTTGGCCTTTCACAACTTTGCGGCCTTCCTTTATATCAGAGAGCCAGCCATCTGTCACTTCATACCCTATGATCGTGCCCAATTCGACGTTAAAATATACATCTTCTACCAATCCGAGCGTTTCCCCTTCCTCGGAAAGAAGCGGCTTTCCTTTGAAACGGCGTCGACCTGTGTGAATCGGGTGAAGCATTTTTTGCTCGCGGTTAACCGGCTTTAAAGCCTGTTCACCGGCGATCATAACTGCTTCCTGACCAGCGTGAGCAATTTCACCAATCGGCAAAAAAGCATGATGAGCAAACAAATGTGTTCGTTTCACCGTTAAGCCAACGACTTCTTTGCCATCAAACAGAGCATCCACGACCCGGCCATGTTCAATGCCAGTTGCATTGCTGATAACAGGAAGCCCTATAAGCGCTTGAACTGTTCGCAAAGAAACACCGCCTTTCCGAACAGTCTTAAGTTATGCATATGTAGCTTCCTCTATCCCCGGTGAACGTTACCAGTACGTGAAAGCAATTGTTGAAGGCGCTCCTTTAATTTGGAATGACGGTGCTCGTCCGCATGTTTAATTGCCTGTTCCATCGTTTTCCGATCGCCACATAAGAGCAAATACTGCTTGGCCCGGGTAATGCCTGTATAAAGCAAGTTACGCCTTAACATACGCATGTAGCTGGACACGACTGGCATCACGACAATTGGAAATTCGCTCCCTTGTGCTTTATGGATGGAACAGCAATAGGCATGGGTTAGCTGTGAAAAGTCTTTTTTCTCATATGTGACTTCCAGGCCGTCAAAGGAAACAACAAGCTGGTCTTTTTTTTCCGTCGTCTCTTTCGCGTAAAAAACAGCAACAATTTCTCCTCTATCACCGTTGTATACGCCTTCCTCCGGATTGTTGACTAGCTGGAGCACCATATCGCCCTTGCGAAAAACAACATCCCCAAATGGCAGCTCTCTACGGCCTTCTTTTGTAGGATTAAATAAGGACTGAAGCATCGTGTTTAATTCATTGATCCCTGCCTGCCCTCGGTACATGGGCGCCAGTACTTGGATCTCTTTAGCACTATAGCCTTTCTTCATGGCGCTTTCACAAATTTGCCAAACCGCTTGTTGCACTTGGTTCGGTTGGCAAGGAAAAAAGACGCGGTCTGCCTTTTTTGTTAAAAAATCACTTGGAAGCACGCCATCCTTCATGGAATGGGCAAGCTCAATGATGGAAGAGCCTTCAGCTTGCCTGTAAATGTCCTTTAATTGGATCGTTGGAATAACGTCTGCTTCTAAGAGGTCTTTTAATACTTGGCCAGGCCCTACAGAAGGCAACTGGTTTTCATCACCTACTAGCACGACTTGCATGCCTTTGGGAATCGCTTTAAATAACTGGTTTGCAACCCAAGCATCGACCATCGACATCTCATCGACAATTAACAGTTCCCCTTCAAGCTGTTCATGGTCGCCTTTTTCAAAGCCGGTTGCACTGCCTTTCCAGCCGAGCAAGCTGTGTATCGTGCTTGCAGGCAGTTCCGTTGCTTCAGCCATCCGTTTGCTGGCTCGACCAGTGGGCGCTGTCAACTTAAGGGGGAAAGATTTGGTTTTGTAAGCAGCCACTTCAAGAGAAAGCCCATGAAGCACAGCATAGGCTTCAACAATTCCTTTAATGACCGTAGTCTTTCCTGTTCCTGGCCCGCCTGTCAGCAACAACAGCGGAGAACGAAGAGCGGTGGCGATCGCTTCTTTTTGCGTGTTTGAATAGGTAACAGCATGTGTTTCTTCAATTTGCCCAAGTGTTTTTTCGATTTCTGCTTCCGTAAATTCTTGTGCCAGTTCTTGGCTTAAAATCCGGCGGACGTTGGTCGCAATGCCTTTTTCTGCATAATACAATGACTTTAAGTAGACGCGATCTTCTTCACGAACGAGCATGCCCTCCTCATTCATTTCGATGAGGATGGAGTCAAGCTCGGAAGCTTCAATTTGTACGTTGGGGCTCGATAATAATGCAGCCCCTTCTGTAATGAGCGCTTCTTGCTGCAAGTATAAATGTCCTTGTTGCATACAACATTCCCGGAGCAAATAAAGGAGCCCCGCCCGCAAACGCTCTGGATGGTTCCCAGTTAAGCCAATCGCTGCCCCTAATTGGTCTGCACGGCGAAAGCCGACTCCTTCCACATCCTGAATGAGCAAATAAGGATTGGTGCGGATCACATCAAGTGCTTGCAATTTGTAAGTTCGGTACACACTCATTGACAACTCTGTGCCAAACCCGTATTGGGACAGCTGTATAATGACTTGCTCCGCGCCTTGTTGCTCTAGAAGTTGGTTATAGAGCATCGTCGCTGTATCTTCTTTTAGCTTCGGAATGTTGTTTAATACACTCCGGTCTTCAATAATGGCTGAAATGGCCCTTTCACCGAGGACGTCGACAATTGCTTCCGCTGTCTTTTTGCCGACGCCAGGGAAACGGTCGCTTGACAAAAACCGAACAATTCCGCTTTTTGTCTGGGGCAAATCACGCCTAAACGTTTCCACCTTATATTGGAGTCCAAAGCGTGGATGTTCAGCGACTTGTCCGAAAAATAAATAGGTCTCCTCTACTTCCAGTTCAGGCAAGTGGCCGACAACCGTTATTTTTCGCCCTTCAATTTGTTCATTGGTCTTTTCAATCCGCGTCGTCGCCACGGTATAGTCGTTTTCTTCATTGCGAAACAACACATGAACGACTTTTCCTTTAACAAACCCTTTCTCCAACGTTTTTTCTCCAACATTATCCATAGCTTCACCCTTTTTCAAGTGTCGCTTCAATAAGCCTTTTGCCGTTGCCAGCAAGAAGATGGTCCGGTTGGTGGGCAAGAGCTTGGTTAAATGATGCAAGGGCGGCTTCAGCTTCATCAAATGCTGCCTGGACAACCCCTAAATTGTAATAAGCATCGGCATGACTAGGATCAAGGGCAATGGTTTTTTCAAACAAAGGACGCGCTTCATCCAGCAGATCAAGCTGGGCTAAGCACAGCCCATATTGAAAAACAATTTCGCTGTCTTCACCACTTAATTCATAAGCTCTGCTTAAGTTAGCCTGTGCATGAGCCAGCTTCCCTTCGCTGTAATAGCTCATGCCCAGCATGTAAAACAAGTCTGCCTCATTCATGCCATGCGCAAGCGCTTCAGTAAACGCTTTAATCGCTTGTTGATGGTTTTCCTGCTGATAATGGACACAGCCTATCCCGTAATAGGCAACAGTCGCATCGTGGTCGAGCTCCAATGCTCGCTCATAAAAAACGATCGCACGCTCAAAATCTTTGAGTGCTGCCAGCAAGTTCCCCATGTTGATAAAGCCTGTCGGTTCTTTTGGATTTTCCTCAATGTAGGCAGCAAACTGTTTTGCCGCTTCTTCATAGTTCCCTTTTCGCATGAGCTCAATTCCCGCTTGATTATCCATCGTTTTTCCCCCTCCGAAAGCTAAAAAGGAAAACGCGGTTTACGCATTTTCCCGGTGAATTTTGTCAATCACGCCGCCGCCAATGCAACGATCTCCTTCATACAACACAACCGCTTGTCCTGGCGTAATCGCGCGTTGTGGCTGATCAAACTGAATAAACGCACGGCCATCTTCCTTCGGAAATACGGTAACGCCTTGGTCTTCTTGACGATATCGAAATTTTGCTTTGCATGTAAATGGGCTCGTTCTTTCTTCCTTGGCAATCCAGTTCATGTCAGTAGCCCATAGCCCATCCGAGTACAGTCCTGGATGATGATAGCCTTGACCAACAATGAGTACATTCCGTTCCAAGTCTTTGTCAATGACAAACCATGGCTCACCAGCACCACCAATGCCCAGCCCTTGACGCTGGCCAAGCGTATAGTACATAAGCCCATCGTGCTGCCCTTTATCAATGCCGTCGGTCGTTTCCATCCGCCCTGGTTGTGCTGGGAGAAAGGTTTGCAGAAATTCTTTAAAATCCCGTTCGCCAATAAAACAAATGCCTGTGCTGTCTTTTTTCGTTGCTGTCGCAAGCCCTGCCTCAACAGCAATTTTTCGTACTTCGGCTTTTTGCAAATGGCCAAGAGGGAACATCACTTTTGACAGTTGTTTTTGGCTAAGTGCATTTAAAAAATACGTCTGGTCTTTATTAGCATCTGCGCCTTTTATTAGCCTATATTCCCCATCGATTTCCTGCAACTGGGCATAATGACCCGTCGCGACATAATCAGCGCCAAGGGAAATCGCGTGGTTTAAAAATGCTTTAAACTTAATTTCTTTGTTGCACATGACGTCAGGATTTGGCGTTCGTCCTGCTTTGTATTCATCTAGAAAATACGTAAACACTTTATCCCAGTATTGTTTTTCAAAATTAACTGCGTAGTATGGGATGCCCAGCTGTTGTGCTACTCGCTCAACGTCCTCATAATCTTCTGTTGCCGAACAAAAGCCTGAATCATTGCTATCATCCCAGTTTTTCATAAAAATCCCAATGACATCATAACCTTGTTCTTTCAAAAGCAAAGCCGTTACAGAAGAGTCTACACCTCCAGACATGCCGACAACGACACGTGTATCTTCTCGTTTTTTCATGTTGGTTCCCCACTTTCTATTGCTCGCCGCTATTCAATGAACGCCTTTTTCCCTTGCTCAGACAAGACGCAATCCGCAATTTGCTCAAACGCATAAGCCAACTCTTCCTTTGAATTGGTAATGCCAAAACTAAAACGGATCGCTTCTTTGACACGATGGCTATCTTTTCCATACAGCGCCTGAATGACATGAGAAGGTTGAAGCGTCCCTGCCGTGCAAGCAGAACCTCCAGACGCAGCAATGCCTAGCAAGTCTAATTTCATCAAAAGCGGTTCTGTAGAAGCACCTGGAAAACAAACGTTTAAAATGTGATCAAGTCGTTCTCCACACTCGCCATTTTCCAGCACTGTTACACCGCGCCGCTCCATTGTTTCAAAAAACATCGTCCTGTATAATTTATAGTTTTGACGGCGCTGCTCACGTTCAGCGTATGCTTGGTTAAAAGCATAAGCAAAGCCAACAGCACCAGCCACATTTTCTGTGCCTGCCCTGCGTTTCCGTTCTTGCTCGCCACCATGCAACAGCGGTTCTAATTCGATGCCTTCACGTACAAACAAACAGCCAATCCCTTTTGGCCCGTTTAGCTTATGGCTTGCAATTGTCAACAAATCTACTGCGAGCTCGTCTGTATTGAGCTCATATAGCCCAGCTGCTTGAACAGCGTCGGAATGAAGAGCAGCTTGATGCCCTTTTAGCAGCTCGCCAATTTCTTTAATCGGTTGCACTGTCCCAACTTCATTGTTCGCAAACATGATGGAGACAAGGATCGTTTCGTCGGTTAAAGCATTTTTCAATTGCGTAAGGGAAATTTGCCCACTTTCATTGACAGGCAGCTTCGTTATCGAAAATCCTTCTTTTTCCAATACCTCAAGCGTGTGCAGGACAGCATGATGTTCAATTTCTGAGGTGATAATATGCGTGCCTTTCTTTCGGTTAGCACGGGCAAAGCCAATAAGCGCCAAATTGTTCGCTTCTGTACCGCCACTCGTAAACAGCACCTCATTGCCTTTCGCACTTAGCAATGACGCAATCGATTCACGGGCTTCGACTAACGCTTGTTTCGCTTGGCGTCCAAACTGATGGATGCTTGATGGATTGCCAAAAACCGTAGAAAAATAAGGCATCATCGCTTCCAACGCTTGCGGATGCAACACTGATGTGGCTGCATGGTCTAAATAAATTTGCTTCATGAGTGGCACCTTCCGTCCCATTGCTCCATTGTATTAAATATAAAACATATAGTACTCTTGTTCTCCATCTTCCTTAAAATTGGCTAAGTCGGCAAGAGTGGTTTTATCGAGCACATCCTTGACTGCGTCCCGTATTTTTATCCATAAATCGCGCTTGGCAGGCTCCTCGTCTTCAAGCACTTCCACCGGACTAATCGGTCCTTCCAAAACACGAATAATATCGCCTGCTGTAATATCCTCAGCATCTTTGGCCAGCATATAGCCACCATATGCTCCGCGAACGCTTTTAACGAGCATCGCATTGCGGAGCGGCGCAATCAATTGCTCCAAATAATGCTCTGATAGTTTATATTCCTTGGCAATAGATTTCAAGGAAACAGGCCCTTCCCCTGATTTCTTAGCGAGTGCCATCATAATCGTCAATCCATAACGTCCCTTTGTCGAAATTTTCACGTCAATCCCTCTTTCATCAAAATAAATGCTGTAGTATCTGGCAAATACTCCGTCTTTCACTTCATATATTTGACAAACCTATCTCGTTATCCACTTTTCCCTCTCGAATGTTGCCTATTGCTACTTGGCAAGCGATAAATTTTCCTTTATACCCTTGACATTATAGCATGTTTTCATACTGGATTGATAGAAGTTCGCAGAATCGAGAAGGCACGGGCATTTCGTTCATGGACAAGTTCTGCTTGTCTGAGCTACACTACGTAAGACGAGGAAAAAGAGGAGGGACACTCATGAAAAGACAACCGTTGGCCTATCGCATGCGCCCTACTTCTGTCGAAGAAGTGATTGGCCAGCATTCCTTGCTTGGCGAAGGCATGATGTTATCGAGAATGATTAAAGCGAACCAGCTTTCATCCATGGTGCTTTATGGTCCGCCAGGTACAGGAAAAACGTCCATTGCCAGAGCGATTGCAGGGTCAAGCGGCATGCACTTCCGCATGTTGAACGCAACTGTCCATCATAAAAAAGATATGGAGACGGCTGTCGAAGAAGCCAAAATGTACGGCTCGCTCCTTTTAATATTAGATGAAGTGCATCGACTTGATAAAGCAAAGCAAGACTTTTTGCTCCCCCATTTAGAGAGCGGTCTATTGCTTTTAATCGGCGCCACCACTGCCAACCCTTACCATTCGATCAATCCAGCGATTCGTAGCCGCTGCCATATTTTTGAATTGGAACAGCTCGAACCTGATGATATCGAAGAAGCGCTGCGCCGTGCCCTCGCAGACGAAGAGAGAGGATTAGGCCATGAAAAAATCGATATCGCGCCTGAAGCACTCCGACATTTGGCATTAGCCTGCGGCGGCGATGTCCGCGCTGCCCTTAATGCGCTTGAGCTTGCTGTCCTTTCCACACCTAAACAGCCAGATGGCACACGCTCTGTCACACTCCGTTCCGCCGAACAGAGCATCCAGAAAAAAAGCATTCAACATGACAAAAATGGCGATGCCCATTATGATGTGCTGTCTGCTTTTCAAAAGTCCATCCGCGGAAGCGACGTGAACGCGAGTCTCCACTACTTGGCACGCTTGTTAGAAGCAGGCGACCTTATTAGCATCCATCGCCGTCTACTCGTTATCGCCTATGAAGACATTAGTCTTGCCAATCCCCAAGCGGGGCCTCGAACGCTCGCAGCCATTGAAGCATCAGAAAGGCTCGGACTGCCTGAAGCACGCATTCCTCTTGCCAACGCTGTGGTTGAACTTGCCCTTTCTCCAAAAAGCAACAGTGCCTATAAAGCACTTGATGCTGCAATTGACGCAGTGCGAAAAGGCGGCAGTGGCGAAATTCCTCGCCATTTAAAAGATGCTCATTATAAAGGAGCGCAACAATTAGGAAGAGGCAGCGACTATAAATACCCTCATGACTATGCAGATGGCTGGGTCAAACAACAGTATTTGCCAGACAAAATTGCCCATCACCGTTATTATGAGCCAAAGCAAACAGGGAAATTCGAACAAGCGCTTAGCGAAATGTATAAAAGACGAAGCTAAACATGCCGTATATCCTCTTGTTTTTCTGCCAACATGCATGGCCTCTTTGTTGACGTGATTGTCCATTCTCGCAAACAAGATCTTTTTTAGCAGGCTAGTATAAAATGGCGAAACTCTGGCAAAAGTAAAGCCATAAGCATTGCATGAAGGAGATGGACAAATGAAAACGAGACAAGATGCATGGTCCCATGAAGATGATGTGCTTCTTGCTGAGACTGTATTAACTCATATTAAAGAAGGAAGTACACAGCTAAAGGCATTTGACGAGGTTGGGGATGCTTTAAACCGGACCTCTGCAGCATGCGGATTTAGATGGAATGCTGTTGTACGGCAAAAATACTTAAAGCAAATCGATTCCGCCAAACGAGAACGAAAAGAACGGAAACGAGCGCTTTCGGCCAGCTATTTCTCTCAAGCTCGTATTGGAAATACAAGAAGTGCATCTAGAACGTTTTATCAAACTGCAACTGAGGATGGTGGATCGGTTACACTTGAATCTATTATTGGCCAACTTAAACAGTTAGCGCAAACCGAGCCTGCGTCATCACGCTTAGAATTAGAGAACAAGCAGTTGCGCGCTCAATTGGAAGAAAAGACCGCTAAATTAAACGAACTAGAAACAAAGCTACAACGAAATAAACAAGAGCATAGTATGATTGAAGAAGATTACCAGTCGTTGATTTCGATTATGAACAGGGCGCGCCGCCTTGCGATTTTGGAAGAAGACGAACAAGAACATCCTGCATTTCGGATGGACGCTAACGGAAACTTAGAGAAACTATCAAAGTAAATCCCTTCTTACCTATGTTCCTGTTATAAAGGAAGAAAGCTCCTACGTTTTTTAGCGTAGGAGCTTTCTAGTTAAGAACGTCGGTTGATTTCTATACCTTCTAGTAAACGAGTGATGACATGTCCCGCCATGATCAAGCCTGATACAGACGGCACGAATGCATTTGAAGACGGCGGTAGTTTCGCTTTACGGATGTTTCCCTGTTCAGCCGTTTCAGGTACGATTTCCTTACGGATGTCTTCCCTAATTTGGATTGGTTCCTCATCTGAAAAAACGACATTGACCCCCTTATGAATCCCCTCTTTTCGCAACCTCGTACGAATCACTTTTGCAATGGGGTCATAGCTTGTTTCGGAAATATCCGCGATCCTTAAGCGGGTTGGGTCCATTTTATTGGCGACTCCCATGCTGGAAATAATCGGAATGCCCCGCAGCTTACATTGTTTAATCAAATGGATTTTATAAGAAATGGTGTCGCTGGCATCAATGACAAAGTCAAGTTTATGCGAAAAAAACGATTCATACGTTTCCTCGGTATAAAACATTTTTCTTGTAATTACTTCACAATTTGGGTTGATGTCACTTATCCGTGCAGCCATCAAATCAACTTTCGGCTTGCCAACTGTTGATAGCAATGCATGGATCTGGCGATTCACATTTGTAATATCGACATCATCTTTATCAACGAGCACAATTTTGCCGACGCCGGAACGGGCAAGAGCTTCCGCCGAAAATGATCCGACTCCTCCTACCCCTAACACAGCAACTGTACTGCTTTTTAGGCGTTCCAGCCCATCATGGCCGATCGCTAACTCATTTCTTGAAAACTGATGCAACATCGATGTCCACTCCTTTAGTGCCTTTGTACTTGATTGATCATACCACAAAATCGAAGGATTCCGTCTGCTCGTATGTGATTTTTCTTCATCGCATTAAGTGAAAAGCGAATGGGCTGCCTTAAAAGATCGAAGAATAAGCAAATTCCTAAATAAGTTTAAACGATTTTTAACCATAAGCCGTTTTCTGGTTAAATAATATCTAAATTTTCCTTGCATTTTTTTGAAAGATATACTAGAGTATTAACCATTAACCCTTTAAAAATAAATATGTTTTTTCTTATCCAGAGAGATGGAGGGATTTGGCCCTTTGAAGTCTCAGCAACCGGCCTTTGGCAATGGTGCTAATTCCAATAGGTGATGTACCTAGGAGATAAGAAGTTCGTTGTCTATAGTACGAGGACCTTCTTTATTCTAGAAGGTCCTTTTATTGTTTTGGCCGGTACAGCTGAGGAGGAGAAGCGGCAAGTATCACTTTGGGTGACCATTCTTTATTCAAAAGGAGAGAAATTTAAGATGACAAACATTGCTGTAAAACCACCATTTAGGGCAGACCACGTTGGCAGTTTACTACGGCCAGAACGTATCCACCAAGCGAGAAATGAATTTAAGGAAGGAACCATTACTGCCGCGGAATTGCATGAAATTGAGACGCAAGAAATCAAACGAATCGTCGATAAGCAAATTGAGATAGGCTTAGAGCTGGTGACGGACGGGGAATTTAGACGCCGTTTTTGGCATACCGATTTCCTCGAACATTTGAACGGCGTAGAAGGGTATGTTCCAGAGGTCGGCTATCTTTTCCAAGGCAATGAAGAAACGGAAAGATACAACGTCCGAAACGTAGGGAAAATCTCATTTAACCATGATCATCCCCATGTAAAAGACTTTATTGAATTTAATGAGATTGTCGCCGGGCGTGCAGTCGCTAAGCAAACCATTCCGAGCCCGAATCAATTGTTTAATATTGGCATACGCGATGAAACGATTTACCCTGATATTGAGGAATACGCAAAAGATATTATTCAAGCCTACCGAGATGCCATGAACGCTTTTTATGATGCAGGTTGTCGTTATTTGCAATTTGACGATGTCTATATTGCCGGCCTTTCTTCACCTGACATTCCATTTAATGATGGCGCATATTCAAGAGAGTATTTGATTGATTTAGCACTCCGTGTCGTGAACGGCGTTTTGGAAGAAAAACCAGACGATCTCGTTGTAACGACTCACCTATGTCGTGGCAACTACCGGTCAAACTGGGCTTTTGAAGGCAGTTACGCCCTTATTGCCCCAACTTTATTTGCAAAAGAAAAAGTGAATGGTTTCTTTTTAGAATACGATGACGATCGTTCAGGAGACTTTAAACCACTAGAGCATATTCCGAACGGCGGGGCCCGGGTTATACTTGGACTTCTAACTTCCAAAAATGGGGAATTAGAGAATAAAGAATCAATCATTGCCCGCATTAAAGAAGCAACCCAATATGTACCGTTGGAACAGCTCTGTTTAAGCCCTCAATGTGGCTTTGCTTCCACTCATCATGGAAACCTTTTAACCGAGGAACAGCAATGGGCAAAATTAAAATATATCGTCGATATCGCCAAAGAAGTTTGGGGATAAGGCCGAGTTTCAATCAAGCATGAGGGGGCTCCTCCCCCCTCTTTCTACTTGTTCCAAGTTATTTCTGTATACGTTGCATCCCCGATCTATGCTCCAAACCTTTCCCCAAACATTACTTGCTAAACGTTCGATAATGAATGGACATGAATTGTTTTACGAGAAAAGACGGCGTATACGGCATATCGTTTTGAAGCCAAGAAATGATCACGCCTATCAAAGCAGATGAATGAGACCAGATCAATATTTCTTTTTTTATACCTGCTTGTTCAATGATTGATTCACGTTTTTCTACCCCTGAGACAATCCTGCTCGTTAACCAAGTTAATAAACGATCTTTAAAAATCGGTATACCTTTTGAGCCAAGAACAATTTTATAAAATTCAGCATGTGCGGATATATACTCCAGTAAATAGACCAAGCCTTGCCAATTAACACCTTCACTTGATTGCTCATTCATGTTGGATTTAGCCATCGCTGCTGTAAGGTCCTCAATCATTTCCTCAGCCATTTTCTCCAACATATCTGGAATATCTTGATAATGCAGGTAAAAGGTAACTCGGTTAATGGTTGCTCTCTCCGTCAAGCAATTAACTGTTATTTTCTCAATGTCCATTTCCTGAAGTAATTCAATAAAAGCATCTTTGATCAATTTCCGGGTCCGCAGGATACGGGGATCTGTGCGTGTATTTTTATTTTTTGTCATTAGTGATTTTCCTCTCCCAGTCAAATATACAATCCAAAGACGAATGTTGATTATCTACCAGATAAACGACAAAACGAACCATGTTGTTCATTAATTTACACTCTATTGATTATTGTAGCTTGTAAAGAGTATTCATTGTAATATAATTTAGTTTATGTCTTGTTGATTATACAACACATTGTAAATTATCTGTATAACAAATCGCACTTGCAGATGGCAACACCGTGAGGAACAAGACGATGGTGACTTATCGTAAGCATGCTACTACTTTAACGTGCCCCGTGTGACGCTTCCCGATTTGACATCGTGCACTGCGATGAGCTGAACAAGACTTCTTTGAATCGGTTATGGCACAGGCTAACCTTTACATGAAGCTCAAAGCCTGCTGGTTGATAGGCGCTGGCGCTAGACAGCAATAGCCTTTCTTCAAAAATGTTAAACCGTAAAAAGCAATACTTGTTACAAGTTAAGAAAGGATGAAATGGGATTGAATAAAGAGACAGAAACGGACGGTCCTTTAACGAAAAGGGGCGTCATTGTATTTATCATGATTTTAGGGGCATTCCTTACAGCGCTTAATCAAACAGTTATGAGTGTTGCCACCCCCGTATTAATGAATGACCTTGACATTTCAGCAGCAACGGCGCAATGGTTGACAACAGGTTATATGTTAGTAAACGGTGTTCTCATTCCCATTACTGCTTTTTTGATGAAACGATTTCCCACACGCCAGCTTTTTCAAAGTTCGATGATCACGTTTCTTGCCGGTACAATCATATCAGCTTTAGCCTTCAATTTTCCTATTTTGTTGGCAGGCCGTGTGATTCAAGCAGCTGGAGCAGGCGTTATGATCCCTTTACTTTATAATGTTGTCTTAACACTGTACCCTCCAGCCAAGCGAGGCACGATCATGGGGATGGTCTCTCTCGCTATTTTGTTTGCTCCAGCAATCGGGCCTACCCTTGCTGGTTATGTACTGGAAGTTTTCCCTTGGCAAGTCATGTTTTTCGGTTTGGTTCCGTTGATCGTGATGTTGATCATCTTCGCACACTTTTATCTGCAAAACGTGTCAAAAACAGCCCGGGCCAAGGTAGACGTCCAAAGTGTCATCCTTTCAACGATTGGATTTGCAGGGTTATTATATGGCTTTAGCGCAGCCGGTAATGGAGGCTGGTCGAGTACAGAGGTTATCGTTTCACTTCTTGTAGGAATTATTGGTCTTAGCCTGTTTACTTGGCGGCAGTTGGTTTCTGTTGATCCGCTTCTTGATCTTCGGACCTTTAAATACAAAATGTTTACATTGACCAACATCATCAATATCGGCATAACCATTATTATGTATGCAGATATGATACTGCTGCCGCTCTATCTTCAAAATGCCAGAGGCTATACGGCTATGGAGTCCGGTTTACTGATGCTTCCGGGAGCCATTCTCATGGGCTTGCTAAGCCCTGTCTCCGGAAAACTCTACGATCGATACGGAGCTAAGTGGATTACAATCATTGGTATATTGATTACGATTGCTACTACAATTCCATTTACAGTATTAACCGACTCAACAAGTTATACGTATCTCCTTCTCATGTCTACTGGCCGGCGTATCGGGATGGCCTTGCTTATTACGCCAATACAAACAGCTGGCTTAAATCAAATTCCACTAAGCCTAAGCGCACACGGATCAGCGATTTGGAATACAATTCGACAAGTAGCCGGAGCTATTGGCACTTCTCTGCTTGTCACAGTGATGACAAACAGTACCAATAAGCATTATCAACAACTAATGGCTGTTGATGGACCAAATGGAGCAGCGCAGGGAGATATCATGGTGCAAGCTTCCATATACGGAGTGAATGATGCTTATTTTGTGATCATCATCATTGGAATCATGAGTTTGCTCCTTTCCTTCATCATCAAACATGATAAACAAGTACTTACGGAAGTGCCTGACGTAGCGTTGAAAAAGCTGGAAAGCAAAAACACTTAAATGATTGTGATTGAACCATTAACAACCAACAGCGTCTTGGAAGACAGGATAGGCAAATTTATATTTAAAAAAGCCCGGCCAACGCCGGGCTTTGAGGTTGTCGACAAAGTTGATAACCTTACCAAGACTGATAGAAAATGCTTATCAGACGAGGAATGCAGCCGTGGGAAGATGCGAATCGAATGGGGGTTCATGAGGCAAAAATCGATCGGACTTGTACTCCTAATGATCGGATGTTTATCTCACCAGCAAACGGTTATCACCCATCTACTACTTTTTAGGCTACTCCATATGAAACAAGTTCCATTGGCTGCATCTTTAACCGTTATAAGGCCAAACAAAAAAGCACCCACCAGAGGGTGCTTCATCGTCACAAATTATCCCGACTATGCCGTAAGAATTTGGTGCTTTGAACCTGCAAGGCAGGTGGGTGCTTCGTATTGGCCTTTTTACGTCCCCAGCTTGCGGGGCATGTAAGCGAGCAAATAACGGCAAGCTCCCTTTTTTAAGGTGTTGGCTCAAAGTAAACAATTCTTACGAACATCTCAGGATAATGTTTGTATAGCCATTATACTCTTTTTTTAAACGCTTCTCAAGTATTCACGGAAAATTAAAACGTTTTTCCTACGGCTTTTTCAGTGATTGTGAGATTCGAGAATTCTTGTTAGATGTGCTATGGTAATTATACGTTGTCTTTTTGCTTGCCCTCCTTTACTGGGCAAAATTAGACATACTATTTAGCTGTTTAACCAAAGGAGGGATCGCCCATGTCAAAGCTGGCAACGCACCGCTGTATCGAAGTTCGCCAGGAAATTGGTCTACTTAAAAAACAGATTATCGAAACGTCGTTTGACTTAGCTCTTTATCCCGATCGGATTGAAACAGAAAACGCTTCGTTCCCTATTGGTTCTGTTTTCGACATTTCCTACAGGCTGCCGAGTGGAGAAAGCCAGCTTGGTTTTCTTTATTTGCATACAAGCCAAGGCGTTGTTACTTATAAAATTAAGCAAAATCCCGAATCCTTTATTAAAGCTTTCAAAAAGCTTGTGCCTGAAACAAAATTCCGCTCATAAAGCGTGTGCCTGTTCCTGTTTAAATACATGCTCCGCACCGATTACTTGATACGACTGGTAAGGAACTTCCAAATGCGGCGCCGTCATTAAAAGGACATCGCCCTCTTTTTCGCGGCGGCGTTGCCACACATGAATATTGCTGGAAACTTCACTGAGGTCTGCCCCAGTAGGTACAAACCAAAGCTGCTTTTGCAGCTGAGGCACGTTAGATGCAGGCTGGGAAAGGACGGCCCTACGCAAACGCTTGCCTTTCTCATGTAGAATAAAGTCTTCGACAGCGCTATTGGCTGTTGCCTCTTGCCCTGCTCCTGGGCCAGCAAAAAACAGTTGCTGAATGTCTTTGCCTTGTAACAGAACGCCATTGTCCACACCGTTTATGCTCGCTAATACATGCGTTTCCTCCACAAAAGCTGGCTTCACAGTCCCAGTTATGCTGCCGTCTTTCTGTAAAAAAGATGTGCCAACAAGCTTTAAGGCAAAATGGTTTTCTTTTGCCACCCGTACATGCCATGGTTCAATCCCGACAATTCCTTGGCATTCAAATGCCGATATGTCTACCCATTGCCCAAAACAAAGACGCGCCAGCAAGGTCAACTTATAAAGGGCGTCATGGCCTTCTACATCAGAAGTCGGGTCTGTTTCTGCATAGCCAAGCCGCTTCGCTTCATCTAGAGCTTGTTGATAGGTTTTGCCACCGTCCATTTCAGTGAGTATAAAGTTCGTTGTGCCGTTTAAAATGCCTGATACCCCATCAATCGCCGTTGTCGCCAATACGCTTTGCAGCACATTTACAATCGGGATCGCTCCACAAACAGCAGCGTCATAGCCGTAGTAGGCACCAGATGAGAGGGCGATCGCCTCTAGTTCTTTACCGTGTAAGGCGACAAGTTTTTTATTGGCTGTCACTACAGATACGCCTTCTGCTAGCAAGCTTTCCGTATACGTCCTGGCCGGCTCGACACAATTTGTCACTTCAAACACAACATCATATGTAGCAGCCTCCCGGAAGAGATCCCATGATGACGTAACGAGTTTGGCTCCTTCGCTTTGTCTTTGCTTAGACTGATCTTTAACTAAAATGGAGACAAGTTCAATGCGATCACTTGCCATTTGTTGGAGAGCTTTCCGTGTACTTATGATGCGCTCGTAGATGCCCGTCCCTACTGTCCCAAATCCAATAATGCCTATTTTCACCGTCTTCACCCTTTCTCCATTGAAAAAACCCCTTTTCAGATAAGAAAAGGGGTTCGCCTCACTTATCTTTCAGAACAAAATCTGCTCTGCTGAATGTAGCACCGTGGTTTACAAATAAACTGGTTGCCGGGCTTCATTGGGTCAGGTCCCTCCGCCACTCTTGATAAGTTCTTATTCATTTTTATATTAGGCACATTATAAGCAGCGTCAACGTATTTGTCAACTGCGCTTGCTAATAATGGACAAGTTTAAATCAATCAGCTGTTCGACGCTTACTTTGTTTGGCGCTTCAGTTAGAAGGTCGCTAGCGCTTGCCGTTTTTGGAAAAGCAATCACCTCACGTAAATTGCTTTTGCGGGCAAGGAGCATGACGATTCGGTCAAGACCTAGGGCAATACCGCCATGTGGAGGCGTTCCATAATCAAAAGCTTCAAGCAAAAAGCCAAACTCTTCTTTAGCCGCTTCTGAACTAAAACCAAGGAGCTTGAACATTTTTTCTTGTAGTTCCCGTTCATAGATGCGCTGGGAGCCGCCGCCAAGCTCAAAGCCGTTTAAGACAAGGTCGTATGCTTCAGCACGCACTTGCTCTGGGTGGGTTTCCATAAGGTCCAAATCTTCCGCTTTCGGGCGTGTAAACGGATGATGGAGCGCGACAAACCGTTTTGCTTGTTCGTCATATTCGACAAGTGGAAAATCGGTTACCCAGAGGAAGTGGAACGCGTTTTCGTCAATTAGCTGAAACTCCTTTCCAAACTTTAAGCGCAGTGCGCCCAGTGCATGAAACACAACTTGCTTTTTATCCGCTCCGAAAAAGAGCAAATCGCCTGCTTCAGCGTCCATTGCCGCAAGCAATGCAGCTGTTTGCGCTTCATTAAAGAATTTGGCAATCGGTCCCTTTATCCCTTCGGCATCGACTTTGAGCCAAGCCAACCCTTTGGCCCCATAAGGCTTGACAAAATCAGCTAGCGCATCAATGTCTTTTCGTGAAAGCTTATCGGCCCCGCCCTTTAGTGTAAGGCCTTTAATAATGCCGCCTGCTTCTAACGCGCCTTTAAACACTTTGAACTCCGTGTCTTTGAGCACGTCAGAGAGTTCGATAAGTTCCATGCCAAAACGAGTGTCAGGCTTGTCAGAACCGTAGCGGTTCATCGCTTCATCGTACGTCATCCGCGGGAATGGCCGCTCTAGTTCAATCCCGTGTGTTTCTTTCAGCAATTTTTGCATCATGGCTTCAGCCATCGCCAAGATATCCTCTGTATCAAGAAAGCTTGTTTCAATATCGATTTGTGTAAATTCAGGCTGCCTGTCTGCCCGCAAATCCTCATCACGGAAACAGCGGACAATTTGGAAGTACTTTTCAAAACCAGACACCATCAACAGTTGCTTGAAAATTTGCGGCGATTGTGGCAGCGCATAAAACTGGCCATGATGGACGCGGCTCGGCACCAAATAATCGCGCGCTCCTTCCGGCGTGCTTTTTGTTAGCATCGGCGTCTCAATCTCCAAATAGCCATCTGCATCAAGAAAATCACGAACGCTTTTCATGATTTTGTGACGCATCGCGAACGCTTCTTGCATATCAGGGCGACGCAAATCCAAATAGCGGTATTTCAAGCGGACATCTTCAGCCGCATCCGTGTCTGCCTCAATTTGGAATGGCAAAGATTTCGAGACATTCATGATTTCGAGTTCACGAACGTGAACTTCGATAGCGCCAGTCGCCAGCTTGTCATTAACTGCCTGTTCATTCCGTTCCACCACAGTGCCTGAAACGGCAACAAGGTACTCATTGCGGACACGGTCAGCTGCTTTCAGCGCTTCTTCACTGACTTCCGGACTGCACACAACTTGGACGATACCAGAGCGATCACGAAGATCTAAAAAAATCACCTGGCCTAAATCACGCCGCCGCTGCACCCACCCTTTTAGTTGTACCTGTTGGCCTGCGAGTGTTTTGTCAAGTTGGCCACAATGATGTGTACGTTTCATCTCCTAGTTTCCTCCTCGTATCTGTTCTTGTAAATATGATGTCAAATCGCTAATGGCGACTACCGTTTGTTCTCCAGTTGCCATTTGTTTAACCAGCGCTTGTTGCTTCGCGATTTCGTCTTCGCCAATAATAATTGTATAAGACGCTTGATAACGGTCAGCCGCTTTAAGCTGTGCTTTCATTTTTTTGCCTAAGTAGTCTTTATCGGCACGAATGCCTGCATCGCGCAAACGTTGCAACAGTTGCGGCCCAAAGCGGTTTGCTTCATCGCCCAAGGTAACTAAATACGCATCAAGGCTTTGCGGAACTGGCAAGTCGACATTCTCCGCTTTCATCGCTAATATAAAGCGTTCGATGCTGAAGGCAAATCCGATGCCTGGCGTCTCTGGGCCGCCAAATTCCTGGACAAGGCCATTGTAACGACCGCCTCCGCACAGCGTTGTAATTGCTCCGAATCCTGGAGCCGTACTAAGCAATTCAAATGCGGTATGGTTGTAATAATCCAACCCACGCACAAGCGTTGGATCCACAACATAAGGAATGTTCAGCAAGTCGAGCGTTTCCTTAAGCGACTGAAAATAAGCACGTGACTCTTCATTTAGATAATCTAAAATGGACGGTGCTGTTGCCATAAGCGGATGCTCTCTATCCTTTTTGCAGTCGAGAATACGCAATGGATTTTTTTCTAGGCGCATTTGGCAATCGCTACAAAATTCATCAATTGATGGCTTAAAGTGAGCAATTAATGCTTCCCGATGTGCCTTGCGGCTTTCCCAATCGCCAAGTGAATTGATGACCAGTTTTAAGTTGACGAGGCCAAGTTTTTTGCAGATGGCGATGAGCAATGCGAGCACTTCAGCATCTAGTTGCGGGCTAGCGCTGCCAAGCGCCTCTACGCCAAATTGGACAAACTGGCGCATACGCCCTGCTTGTGGACGCTCATAACGAAACATTGGTCCCGTGTAGTACAGCTTCGTTGGTTGTGCTGCAGATCCATACAGTTTATGGTTGACATAAGAACGAACGACTGCCGCCGTTCCCTCAGGCCTTAGTGTTAAGCTGCGGCCGCCCCGGTCCGAAAAGGTATACATTTCTTTTTGGACGATATCGGTCGTGTCGCCTACACCCCGTGAAAAAACTTCGGTATGTTCAAAAATCGGTGTACGGATTTCTTGATAATGGTATGTTTCGCATGTTTCCTTAGCAACTTGTTCAATGTACTGCCAAATTGCCGCATCATCCGGCAAAATATCTTGCGTCCCCCGTGGCAGCTGAATCGACATATCTCATCTCTCCTTTTCCATAAAAAAACTCCCGTCCCAGATGATCGGATCATCTGGGACGGGAGCATATCCCGTGGTACCACCCAAATTGAGGCATCAAGCCCCCACTTTTGTCTGTTAACGCCAGCTACGCCCTTTCCTACTAAACCAGTGGTTGTTCAGAAAGGATCCTCAAAGGTGTTCATTCGTTACGGTAGAAGAGGCCGCTTTCAGCCTAGGCGGCCCTCTCTTTGCATCTATTGCCGTTAACTACTATGCCTTATCATTGGTTTTAAACCTTTTTTTAATTGTGATTTTAGCAAAACGGCAGTCGCTTGTTGCCGTCTTTTTGTGCCCTTATAGGCTTCAACAATAACTCTAAGATGTTTATAACTATACGAATTACACAGAGCGGTGTCAACCGTTAATTGCGATTTTGCTGTTTTTTATAAATTGGTAAGTAATGTTGCTCGATTCCTGTTTCTAAAGGTTTCACCAGATCCCAGGCCCCTATTGGGGTAGGAACCTCTTTTTCCCATTGCATGTCAAACGGCACAGGATAGTTGCTACTAGTCCGCATGTAACCGCTCCTTTTCCCAACGTTTTTGTTAGGATAGCCATTACTAAGCCGTTTTAAACGCATTTTTAAAAAAAGAGGCATTGATAGATTAAGTCATGGAGCGCAGGGCGAATGCGACGAATCGCGTGATTGTCTCTTCCTAAATGGACACGGTTCGTTAAAAAGATGACGGCAAGTTCAGCAACAGGGTCAAACCACATACTTGTGCCGGTAAAGCCAAGATGGCCATAGGAAAACGAGGAAAAAAAACGGCCGCAAGACGAGTTGGTCTGTGTCCCTTTTACGATCCAGCCGAGTCCCCGCGGTTCTTCCATACCAGCGCTAAAATTTTGCCGTGCATAGTAGAGAATGTTTGGGTCAATTAGCAAAGGGGTTGCTGCCTGCATGTCGTAAGCAAATTTTTCAAGGTCACTCACTGTCGAAAAAAGCCCTGCATGGCCACTGACACCCCCCATGGCAAAAGCATTCTCGTCATGGACTTCACCGCATTTGTGACGCCCTAACCAATTATCCCATTCCGTTGCTGCGTAACGAGTAGCAGGAAATCTCGGGCAAAACTGTGTTTCCTGCATGCCAAGAGGTGAGTATATCCATTCGCTTGCAACTTGTTGCAACTTCTTCCCTGTTACTTGTTCAATGATTGCTCCAAGGGCAATAAACCCCACATCGCTATAAACAACACGGCTTCCAGGTGTGTATGTCGGTGCTAGTTGACAAACACGGGCAATCGTTTCGTTTTTATTAAGCCCCTCTTTATAAAAGGGAACGCTGGCAGGAAGCCCTGCTGAATGGGTGAGCAACTGGAAAAGCGTTACAGATTCTTTCCCATTAGCGCCGAAAGAAGGGAGCACGTCTGCTACGGGCATATGAAGGGAGAGGCGCCTACTTTGCCATAACTGTAAAATGAGCGGCAACGTACAAACAACTTTCGTTAAAGAAGCTAAATCAAAAACAGTATCGACAGTCATCGGCTGCCTGTCTGGCCATAATTGGCGATAGCCGATCGCACCCCGAAAAAGCAGGCGGTTTCGATGAATCACACTGATGACGGCTCCGGGAATCCGTTCTTTGTCAATTTGCTCTTGCAAAAATGTGAACATGGTGCTGCCCAGCTCCACCGTTTCCCCCCCTTTTTTGCTTTAGATTACCACAAAAAGAGGCATCTCCGTAAAGCTAAAAGAAATCCCCTTCCCTGCACCCTAGGGTGGGAAAAGGAGACTTCAGAATGTTGGGGCCGGTTTTCGATCAATCAGAATGAGCCATCGCCAATGATCGAAGCTCTGTTCTATTTACTACTCTGTTCATAAATTTGTTCGATGATGCTCGAAACGAGGCGCGCTTCACTCGGTTTCACGATAAGTTCCGTTCCACTCGTGCAGGCAGCGACAAAATGCCGTGCTTGCGCTAGCCCTTCATCGCTTTCTCCAGAAATCCAGTCCGCTACAGTAGTCGTCATCATTCCTTGAGAAGCATGGTTGACTGCATAAGGAAACACGTTTACGCCTCCTTGCGTGCCAGAGATGCTTAACGTTTCTTTGTCTTCAGGAACATTGGCGGCCCACGACGTTTCAAATAGCATCGTCGCTCCATTTTTAAACTTAATATAAGCAGTGGCGTGGTCTTCGACGTCAATGGTGGTCGCATCGTACAATCCCCATTGATTGACCTGGTCTGGATCGCGGCTGACCATTTCGTACGTTTGCCCATGAACACTTTCTATTTCTGGGAAGTCAAGGAGCCAAAGTGCTAAATCTAACAAATGGCAACCGTAATCCATTAGACACCCGCCTCCTTGAAGGGATCTATTGGTGAACACGCCCCATCCAGGTACTTTTCTCCGTCGCATCGCTTCAACACGCACGACTAGAGGGTCGCCGATCCCACCAGAGGCAATGAGGCGTTTGGCGGCTTGAGATTCCTTTTTAAAACGGTAATGGTAACCGATTTGCAATACACGCTTCGCTTTCTCGGCTGCGTTGACCATGTCCTCACACGCTGCATCCGTAATGGCCATCGGTTTTTCGCAAAACACATGGACACCTGCCTCAAGGGCAGCAACGGATATCTCATGGTGGAATTTGTTAGGCGTACAAATAATAACAGCATCAACATGTTTGAACAGCTCCGCTGCCTCTTTTGCGACAAAAGGAATCGCAAATTTGGCGGCAACTTCTTTCGCTCTGCTCTCATTTACATCATAAACGCCAGCAAGTTCCACTCCCTCAATTTTCGAAAATGCTGGGATATGCCTGCCTGATGCAATACCGCCGACGCCGATAAATCCTAGTTTTAATTGTATCATTTGCTTCCTCCTGGGACTGGCTCAAGGGGCTTGGCGTTCCCGTAAGCAGGATATGCCCGTTTCGTCGGTGCTGCCCAGCGAACGGCATTTTGAATGACCCGCTGGACATGTTGATTTTTAAACGTTGGATATGTTTCATGCCCTGGACGAAAATAAAAGATTTTACCGTTACCTCTCGTGTACGTACAGCCGCTCCGGAACACTTCGCCGCCCTGAAACCAGCTAAGAAAAACGATCTCATCTGGATTGGGAATATCAAAGTGCTCGCCATACATTTCTTCCTTCTCTAGTTCAAAGTATTCATCAATGCCTTCTGCAATTGGATGGCTTGGGCTCACAACCCAAAGGCGCTCTTTTTCATCCGCCTCACGCCATTTTAAATCGCATCCTGTCCCCATCAATTTCTTGAATATTTTCGAAAAATGGCCTGAATGAAGGACAATCAAGCCCATTCCCTCAAGCACTCTTTTATGGACACGTTCTACTACTTCATCGGCTACTTCATGGTGGGCAATATGCCCCCACCAAACAAGGACATCGGTTTGGTTTAACACCTTTTCTGTCAAACCATGTTCAGGCTCATCTAATGTTGCCGTTGCAACTTGATGTTCATTGCCTAAAAAATCAGCAAGGACTTGGTGAATCCCGTCTGGATAAACGTTGCGTACAACCTCATCTTTTTGCTCGTGCCTAAATTCATTCCAAATTGTTACATTCATCATGTTTCCCCTCTCTGGAATCGTTCTCAATAATCGTTAAGTCGATTTCCGCGCCAACAGCGGCGCCTCCAAATATGTTGCTAACGGCGGCGGGCTTTCTTTTCGCAACAAAGCAAGCATACACTCCATTGCGGTCCTGCCCATTTCCTGCACAGGCTGGTGAATGGTCGTCAGCTCTGGTTCAATCAAAGTAGCATGTGGTTGATTGTCAAAACCGACAATCGCTAAGTCATCAGGAATTTTCCAACCAGCAGCTTTTGCCTCAGCGATGATTCCAGCAGCCACTTCATCGCTTCCCGTCAAGATTGCATCAGGGCGGTCAGCCAAGCACACCATTTGCTTGAATATGTTTCTGCCGTCTTCAAGGGAATGCCCCAAAAACAAACATTCGTCATACATTTGCAGCCCTACTTCATCCATTGCCTGGCAGAACCCTAAATAACGGTCTTGGGCAAGAGGAGGAATAGCAGCAGCCGAATCCGTTTTTGTGATCGGATTGCAATAAGCAATTTGCTTATAACCCTTTTTTAACAAATGGACAGTTGCTTCGTACATCGCTTTTGTCTGGTCAATTGTAACCACTGGCACTCCTTCAGACTGGCGTGGATATTCATTGCAAATGACAATTGGGCCATAATCCGTATACGGCGCAATCGTTTCCCAATCATTAACGAGCGAAGCAAGAATAAGGCCATCGACTTGTTTGGTTCGCAAAAGCTGTAAGAAATGGAGCTCTTGGTTTGCAGAACCTCTTGTGTTGCATAAAATAAGCCTATACGACTGTTCAGCAGCAACCTCGTCCATCGCGTCTACAATCGCACTAAAAAAAGGGTTTACAATTCGTGAAACAAGGACAGCGATTGTCCGCGTTTCTGTTCCCCTGAGGCGTTGAGCCGATGAATTCGGTAAATAGCCCAGCTCCTTCATTGCTTGTTTAACGGCTTTTCGTTTTTCCTCATCCACATAAGGCTGATTGTTCATTACGCGGGAAACCGTTGACCGTGACACACCAGCACGAAGAGCCACATCTTTAATTGTGGGCATTGATCCACCCCTTTATTGAAAACGTTCTCATTTCAACTTTATTGTACTTGTTTCTCCCTTCATGTCAACCTTAATTTATAAAAAAGAAGCCTGCCAACTGGCAAGCTCCGGACTGTCGTTCTAACGCTCGTATACATCTTCGTTTGTGCAAGTATAGGCGCGTGAACACCCGTTCTATTCGGATCTTCCCTCGCCTGCCCTCCTCTTCTGACATCTTACTCGCTTTCAACTAAAATCGTTACCGGACCATCATTAATTAACTCTACTTCCATCATAGCGCCAAACTCGCCCGTTTCCACAACAAGGCCAAGTTCTCGCAAATAGCTGTTAAAAAGTTCATAAAGCTGCTTTGCCTTTTCAGGCTTAGCAGCACGCATGAAATTAGGGCGACGTCCTTTTTTACAGTCACCATAAAGCGTAAATTGGGAAATCGATAAGATGGAACCGCCTTGATCGAGTACCGATTCATTCATTTTGGCAGAGCTGTCTTCAAAAATGCGCAAATGGGCTACTTTTTCTGCGCAAAAACGTACGTCCGCTTCCGTATCTTCCTGATGAATTCCAACTAAGAGGACGAGGCCTTGCCCAATGTCGCCTATTGTTTTTTGGTCGACTCGAACACTGCCCCGTTTCGCTCGCTGGACTAGAACACGCACTTTTCTCACCTGCCTTGACTCTAATGGGTTACTCTCCGCACAGAGTAAATGTCTTTTAACTGTTTAATTTTGTCGACCACTTTTTGCAAATGAGCGATATTGGAAATGGAAATGCTCATTTCAATCGTCGCCAGTTTATGCTTATGGTCAGAACGCCCAGAAATTGTATTAATTTGCGTGCGCGTTTCTGTCAATGTGTGCAGCACTTCATTTAACAGACCATTGCGATCAAATCCAGTGATTTCGATGTCGACATTATACGACTTGCCCTGTTGTTCATTTCCTTCCCAGTCTACTTCGAGCAAACGAGAAGAATCGGAATCGGCTATGACATTCGGGCAATCTTTGCGGTGAATGGAAACGCCGCGGCCTTTCGTAATGTAGCCAACAATCTCGTCTCCTGGAACGGGCGTGCAACATCGTGCTAGGCGGATAAGCATATTGTCGACACCTTTTACATGTACGCCAATTGAATTTGTCCGCTTGCTTGGTGAAACGGTTTGGATTTCGTTTAGCGCAGCATCAAGGGATTGTTGCTCCTGCTCGCTGTCTTTTGCTTTGCGTTGTTTTTCCGTAAGGCGATTGACAATTTGTTTAGCACTAATCCCACCATAACCAACTGCTGCGTACATATCTTCTTCGCCAGCAAAACTGAACTTGCTAATCGCTTCTTGCAAATTTTCCTGCGTTAAAATGTCCTTTACCTCGAAATCAAGCGCCCGTATTTCTTTCTCTATCGCTTCTTTTCCTTTGACGACATTTTCTTCGCGTTTTTCTTTTTTAAACCACTGTTTGATTTTGTTTTTAGCATGTGACGACTTGGTGATTTTCAACCAGTCATGGCTTGGCCCATAAGAGTGTTTCGACGTCATCACTTCGACAATGTCACCCGTTTTCAGTTCATGGTCAAGAGGGACCATTTTGCTGTTTACTTTTGCGCCGATGCAACGGTTGCCGATCTCACTATGGATCCGATAAGCAAAATCAAGAGGAACCGATCCCCGGGGCAATTCAATGACATCGCCCTTTGGTGTAAACACAAACACCATGTCAGAAAACAGGTCCATTTTCATAGATTCCATAAACTCTTGGGCGTCATTTGTGTCTGTCTGCGATTCAATCACATCACGAAACCACGTTAATTTATCTTCAAACGAATAGCGGTTGCTTGAGAGAGTTTTCCCTTCTTTATATGCCCAATGGGCTGCAACACCATATTCAGCTACCCGGTGCATGTCCTCTGTACGGATCTGCACTTCCAGCGGGTCTCCGTTCGGCCCAACTACGGTTGTATGCAGCGACTGATACATATTTGCTTTTGGCATTGCAATGTAATCTTTGAAGCGGCCTGGCATCGGCCGCCAGCACGTATGAATGACGCCAAGAACCGCATAGCAGTCTTTAATGTTTTTAACAATAATTCGGACAGCTAGCAAATCATAAATTTCATTAAATTGTTTGTGCTGAATCACCATTTTGCGGTAAATGCTGTATATATGCTTCGGCCGGCCCGACAATTCTGCTTGTACGTTCACTTCTTTAAGTTGGACTTTGATTTTATCCATCACTTCTGTTAAATATTCTTCCCGTTCCGCACGTTTCCGTTTCATTAAATTGACAATACGGTAATACTGCTGTGGATCCAAATAACGGAGCGCTGTATCTTCCAGTTCCCATTTAATCGTTGAAATTCCAAGACGATGTGCCAATGGAGCAAAGATCTCTAACGTTTCGTTTGAAGTGATCCGCTGCTTCTGCGGTGGCATAAATTTAAGTGTTCGCATATTGTGGAGACGATCTGCCAGTTTGATCAAGAGGACGCGGATATCCTTCGCCATTGCCATAAGCATTTTCCGATGGTTTTCGGCTTGCTGCTCCTCTTTGGATTTATATTTAAACTTCTTTAATTTTGTCACGCCGTCAACTAGCATAGCGACTTCCTCGTTAAACGCTTCTTCCAAATCGTCGACTGTTGCTTCGGTATCTTCAACGACATCATGAAGAAAAGCGGCGGCAATCGTATTCGGATCTAATTCAAGCCCGACAATAATGCCAGCTACTTGGACTGGGTGTAAAATATAGGGCTCTCCCGATTTGCGGTACTGACCACTGTGTGCTTTTTCAGCAAACTCGTACGCTTTTTCCAAAAAGACAACATCGTCTTTTGTCAAATACGCACGCGCTTTTTCGAGCACCTGATCAATTGTCATGAAATCACCTTTACTCATTCGACAAGTTTTCTTTCTATTATCCGCTACTCGTTCAGTGTTGTAAAGGGAGAGCGGCTTAGAAATTGCAAAAAGACTGCTGTGCCGATTTGCACACCAGTCTTCAGACTGTAGACAAACGCTCGCATCCTTCGTTGCTCACCTCGGCTGACAAGCGTTTTCTATCAGTCTGAGTGATGAGCTGATTGGTACACCAGTCTGTAAGCGGTTTATTCATAAGACACTAATGAAAAAAGGTCATACTGTTTCAATTTATCGCGGCCGCCAATATAAGCAAGTTCAATAAGGAACGCAATCCCAACCACTTTCCCACCAAGCTGCTCTACCATTTTAGCTGTTGCCTCAATCGTTCCCCCTGTGGCGAGAAGGTCATCGGTAATCACGACGCGTTGGCCTGGTTGGATGCTGTCTTTATGGATCGTTAAACAGTCTTTTCCGTATTCAAGCCCATAGTTGATTTCAATGACTTCCCGGGGCAATTTGCCTTTCTTCCTGACAGGGACAAAGCCGATTTCAAGTTCAGTCGCAATTGGGCAACCAACAACAAAGCCTCGTGCTTCAGGGCCGACAATGACATCTGCTTGTTTTTCCTTTGCATAAGCGGCAAGTTCTTCAATGGCACGTTTGTAGGCAGTGCCGTTTTGCATCAACGTCGTAATGTCTTTAAAGCGTATGCCTTCTTGCGGCCAATCTTCGACAATCGTTATATATTGTTTATAATCCATTTAGGATCGACTCCTCTTTTGTTTCAGCGCTCCCTTCAATGGCAGCCTGGAACCATTCTTTTAACTGTTGATAAGACGCAAAAACAAATTCATTCTCAAGCCATGCTTTTTCCTGTTTTGCTTGATAGGTCGGCGATGCAGTCAATGCTTTTTTTTCAGGGTTTTCTACTGCTTCAACAATGCCGCCGTCAAGCTTGATAAAACCAAGTTCTAAAAATACAGTGGTCATAAATTCGACCGTGCGTGCTGACCAACCTTTATGCTTTTCAAGCTTCGCGCCAAGTTGGTTCAATGAAAAGCGTTGTTTTTTCTTAATAAATCCGTAGTACCATTTGAACTGCTCCCGGTTTGGATTCGTTTGAAAAAACGATTCTTCTTCCTCTGAAAAAACAACATACACACGGCTTGGTTTGCCTTTCTTAGAAAAAAGAGTTTCCAGCTCAACGCGGTTGTTAGGCAAATCGAGTAGCACGACGTAAGCTTCAAAAAAGGAAGGCGCTTGCTGGTAATGATATACAGGTATTTCCAACCCAAGTCTTTCCTTTGTTCCTTCTTGAAAGGAAATGGCGACGAGTTTTTCATTGGGCAAGTCAAGCAACCGGCTGTTTAAGCGGTTTGGCTGGATGCTGCGCCAATCGAATAGTTGCCACTCCAATACGGCGAGATCGTCAATAATAAGCTGTGGCTTTACTTTTCCGTTCCATTCATTCAATGACACCGTTCCGATTGCTGATAACTTTGCATGTGGCGTAATCTCTTCATACAAATGCCCCATTCTAAAAGCAATTCCGTCAAGCGGCTTTTGGGCGCCAGTAAACTGGATTTTTAAATGGTTTTGGTTGCTGCCGATCCGACGCATATCGGATATGTGTGCGTCTTCAACTAGTACAATCGGTTTACGGTTGGCAACGCCAAACGGAGCGAGTGCCTGTAACTCGCCAATCACTTGAACGGTTACATCCTCCACTTCTGCAACGAGGTCTATATCAGTGGCAGGCGTAAGCATGTCGTCAGAAAGTGTCTGCTTGGCTTGCTCGATTAAACGAGAACGTAAGTCACCAATGTCCTCAGTTTTAAGTGTCATTCCTGCCGCCATCGGATGTCCGCCAAAATGAGGGAGTATGTCCCGGTTATTTGCCAATTCCTGGTACATATCAAACCCTTCAATGCTCCGAGCCGAGCCTTTGGCAAGTCCTGAAGATTCGTCCATGCTCATGACAATTGTCGGCCGGTAAAACTGCTCTACAAGGCGAGAGGCGACAATTCCGATGACCCCTGGATTCCAGCCTTCTTTTGCGACAACGATGGCATGGGGGATATTTGTACCATAGGTTGTTTCAACAAGGCGAATCGCTTCTTCTGTCATTTTGCTGACGATGGCTTGCCGTTCTTTATTGAGGCCATCGATTTCTGCGGCAAGCGCTTTTGCCTCATCTTCATCATCAGCAAGCAGCAGTTCAACTGCTGGATTAGCAGAATCAAGCCGTCCTGCCGCATTTAGACGGGGGCCAATCGCAAAGCCGATATGATCGGCGTCCATTGCTTCCTGCTTCATGCCACATACTTCCTTTAAAGCACGGATCCCAGGACGGCCGCTTGATTCAATCGCGCGGAGCCCCTTTTTAGCCAGCAGCCGATTTTCATCGACGAGAGGCACCAAATCGGCGATCGTGCCAATCACAGCATAATCAAGCAATTCTTCAGGCAGGCGTCCGAGCAAAGCATGTGCAACTTTAAAGGCAACGCCTACACCGGCAAGCTCTTTAAATGGATACGGGCAGTCGGGCTGCTTGGGATTAATGATCGCCAGTGCTTCTGGCAAAACCGGCGGTGGCTCGTGGTGGTCAGTAATAATAAAATCCAGACCGATGTCTTTGGCATGGGCGGCTTCATTCAAAGCAGAAATTCCTGTATCGACTGTTATCACTAAGTGATAACCTTGTCTTTTTGCAAAGTCAAGCGCTGGGCAATTTGGCCCGTAGCCTTCTGTAAAACGGTTTGGTATATAGTAATCACAGTCGGCGCCATAAGTTTGTAACGCTGTTAGCATGACGGAAGTAGAACTGACGCCATCAGCATCATAGTCACCAAAAACAAGAATGCGTTCTTTCCGTTTGACTGCGAGGGCAATTCGTTCAATCGTTTCTTCCATCCCTTTCAGCAGAAAGGGATCGTAAAACGTCGGCTCTTCGTAGTGTAAAAATCGCTTGGCCGCCTGGACCGTTTGTATTCCCCGGCGCACAAGGAGACGGGCCGTTAACATCGATACACGTAGCTCGTCTGCGAGTTCCTGCGCCAACAGCTCGTTTTGTTCTAAAATGCGCCATCTTGTTTTTGCTTGCAACATATGTAAAAACACCCCTCGACCATCCTATTATACAGGAGGGGCTAAGGGGTGACAACGCATTTCAATGACTCTGTTTCTTAACTTCTCTTTTTTGACGGCTGCTTTCATGTGGTTGATCAGCATTTGCCTGTCTCGCCGTACGGAGCCGTTTTATTTCGGCATTTAATTGAAGCACTTTCATTAAGGACATCATTCCTGCGACAATCGCTCCTAGAAGAACCGAGCCCAAAATGACTAGAATCAATGGCCATTGTGCTTTTACAACTAACAGGTTAACTGGTACGCTCTCTACATTTAATACTGCAAAAACAGCAATGATGATCGCAGCAATAATGCCGATAATAAACGCGGTCTGTGCCTTCATTTCCATCCCCCTCCACTCAAATGTACTCTTCCTCTGTTTTCTTTGGTTTGTTTTTAAGTTTCTTTTGCCGTTTCCATTCCCAGACAAGCCACATTTGCGCGCAAAGGAACATGGAGGAATAGGTGCCGGCAATCAGGCCAATGACAAGAGCCAATGAAAACGAACGGATCGCTTCGCCCCCAAAAATCAGCAATGCGACGGCGGCAAACAGCACTGTCACTACCGTATTGATCGAGCGCGTTAGCACTTGAAGCAAGCTTTTGTTTACAATTTGCGCCAAGTGCTCGAAGCTGTTAATTTCTTTCTCCTTGTTAATATTTTCCCGCATGCGGTCAAACGTAACAATGGTGTCATTGATTGAATAGCCGACAACAGTAAGCACTGCCGCTATAAAAGGAACATTAATTTCAACTTGGAATAAGCTGAACAACGCAATAATAATAAAGGCATCATGAAGCAAGCCAATAACCGCTGAAACGCCATAAAGGTAGTGAAAGCGGAGACCGATGTAAATAACAATTCCGACCGAAGCGATCAATACGGACAAAATCGCATTGCGAGCAAGCTCTTGACCAACAAGAGGGGACACTGTACTGACATTAGGCGAATGGCCATATTTGTCTTGGAAATAAGACTGGATCGTAGCAATTTCCCCTTTAGACAGTTCCACTGTAAACCGGGCAGTCGCACTTTGGCTTTGCTCTCCTCCTAGTGTAATGTTCGGAGCGTATTCCTCATTGATAGCTGCAAAGTCGTTCAGTAGTTGTTCTTGTGTCAATGTCTGATCCGCTTGGATTTCGACATTCGAGCCACTTTCAAAATCAACGCCTAAATTTAAGCCCAATGTCAGCAATAACACGATTCCAAGGATAATTGACAAGCCAGAGCCGATAAAGAAGCCTTTACGGTATTTTGTCAAATCGACATTCCAATTTTCCGGATTAAAGCTCATCAATTTCACCTCTTTTCACACCAAACCAACCGGGCCGTTTATTTAAAAATTTGCTGTTCACCCAGAGGCCGAGCAACAATCTTGAACCATAGACCGCTGTTAAAAAGCTGACGAGAATGCTGATAATGAGCATGACCGCAAAGCCTTGCACAGAGCTAGTACCAAAATAAAACATAACACCGGCTGCAATCAATGTAGTGATATTGGCATCAAAAATTGTGGCAAACGAGCGCCTGCTGCCAACTTTATAAGCAGACAAAATCGATTTCCCTGATTTGATCTCTTCCTTGATCCGTTCATAAGTAATGATATTCGCATCGACAGCCATGCCAACCCCAAGCACGAGTGCGGCAATACCTGGCAAAGTCAGAACAGCATTCATTGCATTAAAGACGACAAGCACTAAAAAGGTATAAATGCTGAGTGTAATGACAGCAATGATCCCAGGAAAACGATAGTAAACCATCATATACAAAAAAATCAATCCAATCCCAAGCGAGCCAGCAAAAATGGTTTGGTTCATCGCTTTTTCCCCTAGCGATGCACCGACAGATGTAGAGTAGATCTCATTTAATTCAACAGGCAAAGCGCCTGCATTTAATATTTCAGCAAGAAAGCGTGTTTCCTCTGTTGTAAAATTCCCTTCAATCATTACGTCTCGCGTATGTAACGGGCCATTAACGGACGCTGCTGACATGTATTTAGGGTCTTGTTTTTTTGATTCTTCTGCAAAGCTGTCGCCTTCCTCAAAGTCAAGCCAAATGACGAGCAAATTCTCTCCTAGTGGACGTTCAGAAATTTCCCGTGTGATCTCGCCAAATTTATCTGCATCATTTAGCGTCAACGTAACAATCGGCTGATTTTTTTCCGGGTGTATCGACGCGCTAGCGCCATTTTGGGTTAAATCGCTGCCATCAAGAAGCACGTTGTCATCGACGTCACGGATCGTCAATTCGGCGCCAGTCGCTAAAATGTCACGTGCTGTTTCTTGGTCTTCAACGCCAGCTAGCTGGACACGGATGCGATTTTCTCCTTCAATTTGGATGTTCGGTTCTGAAACCCCAATCGTATTTACCCTTTCATTCAATGCAGTCGTTGTTGCTAAAAGCGACTCCTGATTAATTTCATCGCCCTCATTCATTGGCTCAACTTCGTAGAGCACTTCAAAGCCGCCTTGCAAGTCAAGCCCAAGGCTGACGTCGTTTACAACAGGCTTTGCAAAATAGGCAATTCCAGAAGCAAACAACGCAGTAATGAGAAAGAAAAGCGCAATTTTGCCTTTTTTAACCATAATCTGTTTTTCCTCCTACGCAATCTCGAATCTGTTACTTTTCGGCTGTTGCTTGCTCAAATGTTTTGAACCAGTCAATCGGCTCCTTATACGCATGGACTGTCAACCATGTCATGTACCCTTGGGGCTGAATCGACAGAAGTTCATCAACAAATGCGTAGAAAGGCGTAAATTCTTTTTTGCGACGAAGCTTGTCCACAGCATAATTCCACAAATCATCTTTTGTGACACTATTGTAGCCAAGTTCGTGGAACTCTTCCTGTTTAATGGAAAGAAGTGGCTCTACGTCTTCCCGCCAACCATCAAACTGTTGTTTCATGCCCATATTCATACCCTCTCTTTATAACTGTAAGTATACATATACTAACAAATTATTGCTATTACGGCTATGAAATCGAATGAACTTCATTTTGGGAAAGGCTTGTCATGTCCTGTCCTTTGTCGCATAGACATGTATAAAACGCGGTAGATCAGCAAAGAAGGCGGGATTGCCATGAACAAGCAAACCTTTCTAAAGGGCACTTTTATTTTAATTGCAGCAGGCTTTATCACAAAGTTACTTGGTTTCATTAACAGAATTGTCATGGCAAGGATGATTGGTGCTGAAGGGGTAGGCCTCTATATGATGGCAGTACCGACAATGTTGCTGCTCTTAACGTTAACACAACTTGGCCTTCCAGTTGCGATTGCAAAGCTTGTTGCAGAAGCAGAAGCAAAAGGCGAAGTAGGCAAAACCAAGAAAATTCTCGTCGTTGCCCTTGCAATAACAGGTTCCTTGAGCATTGTTTTCACAACGGCGATTCTCGTGCTAGCCCCACTCGTTGCCAAAACGCTGTTGACGGACGCCCGTGCCCTGTATCCGCTTTTGGCCGTAGCACCAATTGTGCCGATCATTGCTGTTTCTTCTGTGTTGCGCGGCTATTTTCAAGGGCGCCAAAACATGAAGCCAACCGCTTATTCACAAGTACTTGAACAAGTTGTGCGCATCAGCTTAATCGCCGTCTTTACAGCTGCCTTTATGCCTTACGGTCTAGAGTATGCTGCTGCAGGAGCGATGATTTCTGCTGGTTGTGGTGAACTCGCTTCCCTCTTGTATATGCTGTACTTGTTCAAATCACACAAACCGTTCCGACTTCGCCGCCAGTTTTTTGCGACTGTGAAATCTGGCCGGAAAACCGCTTCCCAGCTCCTTGCCATTGCGTTACCGACTACCGGCAGCCGTCTAATCGGTACAGTTGCGTTGTTTTTCGAACCGATTGTCGTTGCCCAAAGCCTCGCTTTAGCTGGAGTAGCAACGGTTGTCGCAACGGAGCAGTACGGCTTGCTTGTCGGCTATGTCATGCCGCTGCTCACATTACCGACCTTTATTACCTACTCCCTTTCCGTTTCGCTATTGCCGAGCTTGAGTGAAGCAGCAGCAAATAAACAGAAAGTCCTGATTCACCACCGTTTAGAACAAGCTTTACGAATGGGGCTTTTGTCAGGAGGCATTTGCGTTGTCGTTCTTTATGTATTTGCTAGTGAACTGACGGTGCTCATGTACAACGCTCCACACGCTGCCTCGCTATTGCAAGTAATGGCGCCGTTCGCTCTCTTTTTGTACTTGCAAGGCCCCCTTGCTGCTGCTCTACAAGCATTGGATTACGCCAAAGCCTCCATGGTCAATAGTTTTATCGGCGCCATCGTTAAAACGCTTGCCATTTTCGCTTTGGCTTCTAGCTCGAGCTTTGGCATAATGGGAGCAGCTTTGGCAATTGTAACTGGCTTTGTACTCGTTACGTTGCTCCACATCGCTACACTTGCCAAGACGACAGGATTTGTGATCCACGCTGTTCCAATGTTGAAACTAGCGGTGCTCATCGTCATAACTGGATACGCCGGTATGCAAATAGACACCTATTTATTCAATGGGTTGCCTTACGCAGCAAAAGCGCTCGCCAACATCGCCATTACTTGCATGATCTATGTATTCGGCATTCTTGCCCTTAAGCTTCTTAGTAAAGAGGAACTAAAGCGCCTTCCGTTCATCAAAAAGTTTATGTAAGAAGCGCTTTCCCAATTAAAAGCGCTTCTTTGTATTACCAGAAGAATAGGCCCGCTAAGGCAAAGCCGGCAATTGCGCCAAGAGCAACCGGGTAACCCCAGCCCCAGCCCCAACCCCAGCCGTAGCTATAGCCGCGGTTGCCAAGAGGCTGCAAATAGACGTGTTTATGGTCCACTCGCGTAATCCGCCCATAATGGCGTTTGCCATTGCGTTCTGTAATGACGACACATTTGCCAATATGCTGCTGGCAAATGTGATAATAATTCTCTGCCATGTGTAGTGTCCCCCTCTAAAAAATCCGTACACAATAGCATATGAGAAGGAACAATAGCCGTGTCCACACCTGTCACGAGTGCAAAAACCTATTTTTATTAGACAAAGCAAATGGGTGGACATATTATCACGGTGTTTTTTAAAAAGAGTCGATAAAAAATGATTCTTTGCCTTTAAGCGAGCAATAAGCAATTTTTTTAATATCGCGGTAGCCAAGTTTGCGCAATTGCTGGCGGAGCCATAGTTCTGTTTGACGCAGTTCTCGCAAATGGTCATGCTGGATCATACCATCAATGATTAATGGCAAAGGCATGGCCAAAGCTGGTCCTTCTTTCTGTAGAGGAGGGGCTGCTGTAGGGGACTTGATTGTTTGCTGTGATTTGCCCGACCCGCCTTTCGTTCCTTTCAGCATTGCTGCTATTAACAGCAAAAAGAGCGGCAATAGCACCCATAACGGCCAAAATGCGGAAATCGCTTCACCGGCAAACAAGGCGAGTGCCAACTCGAAAGGGCCTTGCTGCGTTTGCGTCGTTTCTTTTTTGTATTGCTTCATCAACACAAGTGCCGCATAAGTAGCTGCAGCGCGCACAATCATGGCATCCATGCATAGGTCTCCCCCTCTCCTTACATTCCTTATTTGCTACTATGCCCTAAGGGGTTGCTTTTATCCTTTGCTATAGACATGTTCGCAGGTTGGCAAGCATACGAATAGAAAAAACGGCACGAGGGGGAAAAGAAATGGAAAGCAGACGTTTTTTTCCGGCGGTATGTATTGGCACATTCGTGAGCATTAGCATTGCCGTCGCATTCAGTATACTCATGGCAACATTGCTTTATTTGACTTCACTGACTGAACAATCTGTTCGTTGGGTGATGGTAGGCAGCGGTTTTTTGGCCTTGTTTGTAGGTGGCTTTTTTTCAGGAGCTAAAGCAAAAAACAAAGGCTGGCTAGCTGGTGCGTTTACAGCGTTTTTGTTTGTCGCTCTTCTACTGGCAATCAGTTACTTAGGCTATAATGAAGCAATCACCTCCAGCCAGCTGTTGCTCTTTGCAGGCTATTGTGCCATTGCTTCTTTAGGTGGTGTTTTCGGTGTCAATTTTTCAGGGGGGAATTCATAAGAACCTCCTGCTCACTCACACACAAAAAAGCCCATCCCTTTTTTTGAGGGCGTGAGCTTTTGCTTAAAATGGCGCCTACCGCTACTAAGCTAGGCGCTTTCTTGTATTAATCTGATTGCACCACTTCGCGAATCGCGTTACGATCATACGTAAGTTTGCGGTTGTCGTTTACCAACAACACAACAACAGACTCGTCAATCGAGTCAATGACGCCGTGCAACCCGCCAATTGTAATGACTTTATCGCCTCGCTGTAAATTTGCGTGCATTTCACGCACACGCTTTTGTTGTTTTTGCTGAGGACGGATCAGCAAAAAATAAAACAGCACGATAATCGCGATAAACGGAAGCATACTGACAAGTAGTTCCATGAAACACCCTCCCTTCCTTGCTTTAACGCCACCTCTTCTAGAGAATTAGAAGTTGCGTGGGTTTTCCTTGTTAAAACCGTATTCCTCAAAAAACTGTTCGCGAAAATCAAGAAGGCAGTCATCCATAATCGCTTGGCGAACTTGCTTCATTAAATTTAAAAGAAAATAAAGGTTGTGATACGTCGTTAAACGGAACCCAAATGTTTCTTCGCATTTAATGAGATGACGAATATACGCCCGCGAGTACGTACGGCACACATGGCAGTCACACTTCTCATCGAGTGGACGGAAATCACGCGCGTACTTGGCATTACGGACAACCAATCTTCCAGCACTTGTCATGCAAGTACCGTTTCTCGCTATCCGGGTCGGCAAGACGCAGTCAAACAAATCAATGCCCCTTATCGCCCCGTCAATGAGTGAATCTGGCGAGCCGACTCCCATTAAATACCTAGGTTTATCTTCCGGCATCAATGGCGTTGTGAACTCAAGCACATGATTCATGACATCTTTCGGTTCTCCGACAGACAGTCCACCTACAGCGTAACCTGGAAAATCAAGCGCTGTCAAATCATTTGCACTCTGTTTGCGCAGATCTTCGTATTCACCGCCTTGAATGATGCCAAATAACCCTTGAACGCTATCTTTGCCTGAACGCTCGTGTTCGGCAAGACACCGCTCTGCCCAGCGGCTAGTCCGTTCGACCGAAGCTTTCATATAGCTATGATCAGCAGGGTAAGGTGGGCATTCGTCAAAGGCCATCATAATGTCCGATCCAAGCACATGTTGGATTTGCATCGCTTTCTCTGGCGACAGAAATAGCTTTTCACCGCTCAAATGATTGCGGAAATGGACGCCTTCTTCCGTTATTTTGCGCAAATCGCTAAGGGAAAAGACTTGGAAGCCCCCAGAATCCGTTAAGATCGGCTTATCCCAATTCATAAACTTATGAAGGCCTCCAGCTTCCTTTATAATCTCTTCTCCAGGGCGAAGCCATAGGTGGTAGGTGTTACTTAAAATAATTTGCGCACCCATCGCTTTTAAGTCTTCTGGACTCATCGTTTTTACAGTCGCTAACGTACCTACCGGCATAAACATCGGCGTTTCAATCGTGCCATGAGGCGTATGAACACGACCGAGCCGAGCGCCAGATTGCTTACATGTTTTTATGTGTTCATAGGTGATTGCTGCTGTCACTATTTGTCTCTCCTTACGGTCGTATAAACATTGCGTCACCGAAGCTAAAAAATCGATAGCGTTTTTTAATGGCATGTGCATAGGCATCCATTAATGCCTCTTTGCCTATCAATGCGCTAACAAGCATGACAAGCGTTGATTTTGGCAAATGGAAATTCGTCAGCAACCCGTCAATGGCCTGGTACGTGTAGCCAGGATAAATAAAGATCGATGTCCAGCCAGATGCCGCTACAAAGGCGCCATGATCGCTATATATCGTTTCAAGCGTTCTTGCTGAGGTTGTACCAACTGCAATAATGTTGCCGCCATTTTCCCGGGCAGACGCCAGCGTGTGCGCCGCTTCTTCTGTCACTTGATAGAACTCGGCATGCATTTGGTGGTCTTCAACAGAACGAGCGCTTACTGGGCGAAATGTCCCCAACCCGACATGAAGGGTAATATAAACGATTTTTACGCCTTTTGCTTCAATCTCTGAAAGCAATTGTTCGCTAAAGTGAAGACCGGCCGTCGGCGCAGCGGCCGAACCGATCTGTTTCGCATACACAGTTTGGTAACGGTCGGCGTCTTCTAGCCGTTCTTTAATATAAGGAGGCAACGGCATCGTCCCTAGTTCCTCCAACAATTCGTAAAACACACCACTATAGTGGAATTGGAATACCCTTCCCCCTTGGGGTTGGACTGCCGTGCATATCGCTTTTAATTTCCCATCGCCAAAGCTGACCTCTGTCCCTATTTTCACCCGCTTTGCTGGCTTCACAAGCGTTTCCCAACAGTCACCTTCAAGCTGTTTTAGAAGCAAGAGCTCGATGACTGCTTTCGTTTCTACCTTTTCGCCTAAAAGGCGGGCAGGCATCACTTTCGTATCATTTAAGACGAGGCAATCTCCCGGCGAAAGCTCTTCAACCAAACCAGGAAACATTCGGTCGCTTATCGCTTTCGTTTTTTTGTCAACTACAAGCAGACGGGAATTCGTCCGTGTTGCCAAAGGCGTTTGGGCAATCAATTCTTCAGGCAAATCAAAATCAAATTCATTTACGTCCATGTCATCACCTATCTATCTAACGCATTCCATTGAAACTTTTCCTAGCATACATGCGTTTTTCAATTAGTGCAAGCACTTCTAACGGCGGAAGAGCGAGAACAGCAGGGAAAGAACAATGCTAATAATAATGCAGGTCATGATCGGAAAATAAACGGTCGTTTGCCCGCTTTTAAACAAAAAATCTCCTGGCAATTTGCCGATTGGCAAAAAGCGACCCACTACTTGCCAAAGAAAACCAACAATGAGCAACACTGCGCCAATCACCATTAATGTTTTACCCATTTTGCTTTTCCACTCCGTAATGAGCATAACAAGCCGGCGTCGCTATCCGTCCCCGAGGCGTCCTCTGGATAAAGCCAATTTGCAGCAAGTACGGCTCATATACTTCCTCAATCGTTGCCGCTTCTTCACCAATGGTTGCCGCAATCGTTTCTAATCCGACCGGGCCTCCATCAAATTTTTCAATCATGCCTTTCAACAATTTATCGTCAATATGGTCTAACCCTAACGGATCGACATGAAGCTGTTCAAGGGCTGAGCATGCCCTTTCCAACGAAATAGCAGCCTCCCCCCCTACTTGGGCAAAATCGCGAACACGACGGAGCAGACGGTTTGCAATCCGAGGAGTCCCTCTTGACCGTCGTGCCAATTCAAGCGCTGCAGCCGGCTCAAGCGTCGCTTGGAAAACGGCGGCAGAACGCTCAACAATTTGGGCCAGTTCTTCAGGTTTGTAGTACTCGAGCCTTGCCATTACACCAAAACGATCGCGTAACGGGGATGAGAGCATTCCTGCACGCGTTGTCGCGCCCACCAATGTAAACGGCGGCAAATCTAAACGAACCGATCTAGCGGTCGGGCCTTTGCCAATGACGATATCTAGACAAAAATCCTCCATTGCCGGATACAGCACTTCTTCAACTGTGCGGTTCAAGCGGTGAATCTCATCAATAAACAATACGTCTCCTGGCTCAAGTGCGGTTAAAATCGCCGCCAAATCCCCAGACCGCTCAATTGCCGGGCCCGAAGTAGTCCGCAACTCGCCGCCCATTTCCGCTGCAATAATGGCTGCTAGCGTCGTTTTCCCCAGGCCCGGCGGTCCGTAAAGCAGGACATGGTCAAGCGCTTCTTCGCGCATTTTTGCAGCCTCCATAAACACAGCAAGGTTGTGCTTAACGGTTTCTTGCCCGATGTAATCAGCTAATTTCTTTGGCCGTAACCCTTGCTCGCTCTGTTCTTCCAACTCCGTTGCTTCAGCGGAAACAATTCGTTCTTCCATTGTCATCCCCCTTACTTAAGGACGTTTTAACATAAGCGCAAGAGCACGCCTAATATATTCATCTGTTTCCAGCGTTTCCGCTTTTAACTGTTTTTCCACTTTTTTCAGCTCTTTTTCGACATAGCCCAAAGCACGCAACGCTTCTAATGCATCCTCAAGCTGTGGATTTCTATGCTGCTTGTCAGCAACAGCCGCAGGTTCCAACATTGGCGCCATATCATCAAGCTTCCCTTTTAAATCAAGAATGATTTGTCTTGCTGTTTTTTTGCCGACTCCAGGGAAACGGACAAGCAGTGCCTCATCTTCTTGTTCAATTGCATGAATAACATCTTCCGGTTCTCCCGAAGCAAGAATAGCGAGCGCTCCTTTTGGGCCAATGCCAGAGACATTCAAAAGTTTTTCAAACAACAAGCGTTCTGTCCTTGTTGTAAACCCAAAAAGGCGTTGGCTGTCTTCGCGAACATGGTGGTGTGTGGGAATTACTACCTCCCGATTTAAGTCGCTTATAAAGCGGTAAGGGTTTGCACAGTAAATTTGGAAACCAACCCCGTTGGCCTCGACCACGAGATAGGCAGGTTCAACTGCTACCAAATTCCCTTTAATATAATCAATCACAAGCATTCTCCTCTGCATGGCCAAAAAGCGAACATTTATTTCTATTTTAGCATAGCAGATAGCTTTCCGTCATTAAGTTGCTACTAGGCAGGCAAGTGGCTAAAACGATAGCCAATGCTGCATTTGCCCGTTACTGCCATTGTGCTAACAGTTTTTGCAAATGATCAAGACTTTCAATCCGGATGCCTTGTTCAAGCGCCGCAACATCCGCATCGCTTAACTTCGATGCTTTCATTTCGCTATAACGTGTGACAATCTGTCCAGCTTCTAGTTGCCCCGTGTAAAGCACGATCCCCTTATCGGCATCTATGCCTAAATAACCACTCTTTTTTATTTCTGGTGAAAGGTCAAGAATGGTTTTCCGAAAGTGGACAAAGTTGTTGCTTTGGTTCACAAGCTGCCATTCTTCGTATTCCGCCCAAAAATCGTCAATCGCCCAAATGGTCTCATCAATACGTTCTGTTCGTATATTTCCATCAGCGAATACAGTTTCAAGTAACACTTCCGTTGTGTTAGGCGGATTTGCTACTTGTGGAGAATCATAGGATTCGTCTTCGCTAAGAATCAAAAACGTTCCCAGTAGCAAAGCAAATGAGGCAGCTCCAAGAGAAAACGGAAGCCAATGTTTGTGGACAACTTGTTTTAGCATGATGAACATCCCTTTCCAATCTTACTACTGGCTTTATCCTCGGCATTTAGCATGTAAACTATACGAAAATGACACAGGATTTTCATAAAAATTGCCAATAAAAGCGAGTGGTTATTGATAAAATGAACAGAGAAGTCATAAGGAGGGAAAGATAGTGAGAAAATTAGCTAAAGTGGTTATGGCCTGTTTGCTTTTTTTTATTTTGGCAGCATGCGGGGGGCAAGAAGATAGCGGACAAGAAGATAGCAGCATTGCGGAATCAAGTGAAACCGTTGTCATTAAAGCAATGAACTGGCAATTTGATAAAGAAGAATATGCGGCTGGCGCTGGCGACGTGACGGTGGAACTTAAAAATGAAGAGGGCAACCACGGCATTGTCATTGTCGGTGCAGATAACGGCTCAGATCTTGTCATTAGCGGTTCGGGCTCAAAAACCGTCACACTTGAACCAGGGGAGTATGAAATCCAGTGCAACATTCCATGCGGCCCTGGCCATGAAGAAATGGTCTCTACTCTGGTTGTCTCCTAATTGCTATGTAGCTCCCCATTATTGGGGAGTTTTCAGACTGTAGACAAACGCTCGCATACGTCGTCGTTTGTCTCGGTCATATGCTCATGAACGCCTGTTCTATTCGCATCTTCCCTCACCTGCACTCCTCGTCTGACAAGCGTTTTCTATCAGTCTGAGGGCGGTTATCGACTTTGTCGACAACCTCGCTCCCCATTACTGGGGAGTTTTTTTACTTATTTTGAAACGGACGTCTTGCTGCATTGCCCAAATCACGCATCATGTCTGTAAACGTGTCTTGGACATCGTCAAAAGCGGCGCCTGAACGTAGCCTGTCGTCCATTCGTTGCATATTTGAAAAAATGTCGTTGTCTGCACTAACAACTACATTTTTGCCTTCGCCGGCCAATTTGCGGACACGGTTTTCGACACGCTGTTTCACATCGTCTGCGTTTTCGTCTTGCTCATAGCCTACAACAACGTCGTCGCGATTGACAATAACGCGTGCCTCTCGAACACCGTCGATTTTTTCAACTTCTTCGCGGATTTGTTCCACCCGGTCGCCGTCATAATTACGGTGGTAACGAACTTCCTCTGTTTCCATTCCCTGCCGCATGTTTCCGTCTTGGTTCGTAGAACGCTGGACGTTCATACCGCGGTTTCCGTCTTGGTTCATCGTAGTGCGTTGGAAATTCATGCCGCGGTTACCGTAGTCTGCTCTTCGATTTAGAAAACCATTTTCATCAACCATTCCTGGACGGTTGTTCCCAGTTATACCACGAACATAGCCATTACGTCCTTGATTATACTGGTTTGTCCGGTTCATGCGTTGGTTTTTATTTGAAAAGCGATTGTCGTCAAAGAATGTTTTATCATTCGTGTTGTACGCGTTCGGCCCATAATACGGGTAGTTGCGGTTGTTGAAGTTGTTGTCCCCATTCATATTGGCTTCTTGATTGCGGTACGTGTTTGGCTGCATTCCGGCGCGGTCGTTATCTTGTGTTCCGCAGCCTGCAAGCCCTGTAAGAAGCACGCTCGCGCAAATAAACGATAAAGCTGTTTTTTTCAATGGAAATTCCCCCTTTCGGTCTTAGTATGTACCAAAAAGGGGGAACTACGCTGTTAGATTATGGCTGGCAAAAAGACGTTAGTCTTGTTGGTCTTCTTCTTCGTATGCGTTTACTTGTTCCTCTGGCTCGTATTCCTGCTCTTGCGAATACGGGCTTTGTGGGTGCGCCCATTGATGGGGCTGGGTTAAAAAGGATGGAGCTTGGTTCGTGTAATAGGGCTGCTGGTGTGTTTGGTCATCTGGCTGGCCTGTAGGCGTCTGCCTATAGAAGCCTGCCTGTTGATTTAACGTTTCTGGACTAACAAAAGGCATGTGCGGTGGCAAATAGCCGTTTGCTACTGGCATGTGCGGCAAACCGGCTGGCTGCCACCCTTGGTAGCTCTGAATTGGCGGAGTATCACCTACTTCTCCTTGATAAGGAGAGTAGCGGTTGTACTGTCCCCAATTGATGTCCATTTGCTGAAAATGTGGTTGCGGCCCGTTGTTTTGCCCCCAGTTCATTTCTACTTGGTGGGCATACGCTTGTTCTTGGCCTTTGTTTTGCTGCTGTGGCCAAGGCGTAAAGTCTTGTTGCCCTTGGAAAGCCTTATTTTGATTTTCTTGGATTGGATAACTTTGTTGATTCCATCCCCCGCCTTGCTGAATAAACGGGGCGTTGCTTCCCCACGGAGACTGCTGACCATAAGAGCCGTTTTTTGAGCTTGCCTCATATGCCTGTGGCTGTACCCCATTCCATTCCCCCGTCTTATTGTCCTTCTTATCCTGGTGTTTGCCCGCGGTTTCTTGATGCTTAGGCCCATGCAACTGAGCTTGGAGCTGTGCATTTTCTCCATACGCTTGTGGTTGGTTTGCTTGTGGCTGATATGTCTGTGGCTGGTACGGCTGCGGTTGGTTTGCTTGTGGCTGGTACAACTGTGGCTGATATAACTGCGGTTGGTTTGCTTGTGGCTGGTATGACTGTGACTGGTATAACTGCGGTTGGTTTGCTTGTGGCTGGTATGACTGTGACTGGTACGACTGCGGTTGATTTGCTTGTGGCTGGTATGACTGTGACTGGTACGACTGCGGTTGATTTGCTTGTGGCTGGTATGACTGTGACTGGTACGACTGCGGTTGGCTCATTTGCTGGCTGTAAAGCTGTTGGTTTGGTACGTAAGACTGCTGGTACATATTTGCTTGTGGCGCAAAAAAACCAGCTTGCCCTTGGTAAGCATTTTCTTGGCAAGGTGTGCAAGGCGGTTTTGGTGGAAGCGGCGGATATTCTGGCGTTTTTGCTACACCTTGTTGCATCTGGGCATAATATGGTGGCGCCGGTGGGACATTCGCCGCTTGTGTTTTCTCTGACTCCTTCAGCTCCGGCTTTTTAGGCGGTTTAGTTGATTGTTCTTTCGTTTTTTGCGGCTTCTTATCTGCTTCTTTTGCTTTTGGCGTCGTCTTTTTCTGTTCTTTCCGGACAGCAACTGAGCCAGCAGGCACTTTCACTTTCATGCCTGGCATCAACATTTCAGGGTTTGTTAAATTCGGGTTTGCTTCTTTTAATTGTTCGTAATCGACTTCATACTTCTGCGCTAATTTCCATAAAGTATCTCCCTTTTGGACAATATGGATTCTCACAGGCTGTTCCCTCCTTACTAGGCATTCATCCTATAGACTATGCAAGAGCATAAAATCGGTTCACATGCAACGTTCCCCAATACTTATGTATAGACTGCTCGGCCTAGACCAAAAAAATCAATCAAACCATTTGAAAACCCTAGTCAGACGAGGGGTGAAGCCGCCAGGAGATACGAATAGGAATTCATGAGCAGTTGTTTTCTTACTTTGACGTCTGCGAGCGTTTACAACCCAAAAGAGCGGATCAGTGTCCGCTCTTTTGGGTTGTCGCTCCGGTCGACAAAACCACTAGACTGTCGCCAGCATCCGCGCTAACGCCGTTCTTGCTTCATCAGCGACGTCTTCAGGGACCGTAATGTCAAATTGACGTTTGCCTTCCCGCAGCAAATCCAGTGACCAAGCAAGGTGATCCAAATCAATGCGGTTCATTGTTAAGCAAAGGCACATAGTTGAGTGAAGAGAAAACACTTGCTTATCCGGATGCTGTTTCGCTAAACGATTGACCAAGTTCATTTCCGTCCCAATTGCCCAGGATGTTCCCGGCTCCGCTTGTTTTAATGTTTCAATAATGTAGTGTGTGCTCCCAGCTTTATCTGCAGCTTGTACAACTTCGTGGGTGCACTCTGGATGAACAATAACTTGTGTATGCGGGGAACGGGCGCGCACTTTTTTAATTTGCTCCACTGTAAATTTTTCATGAACAGAGCAGTGCCCTTTCCATAAAATGACGGTGATTTCTTCTATGTTCGCACCAGGGATGAGCTCGAGTTCATGTGTATGAGGATTCCAGACCGCCATTTTTTCTAAAGGAATGCCAAGTGCAAAAGCTGTGTTTCTCCCCAGGTGTTGGTCAGGCAAAAACAATAACCTTGGCTTTTGAGCAAACGCCCACTTCACCATGTTTTTAGCGTTTGATGACGTTACGCAAGCACCGCCATGGCGACCGCAAAACGCTTTAATTTCAGCGGTGCTGTTGACATACGTCAGCGGCAATATCGTGTCTCCGAATCGTTCCGTCAGCGCTTCCCAAGCGCGCTCCGTTTGGGCGATCGAAGCCATATCGGCCATCGAACAGCCAGCAGCAAGATCAGGCAGGATCACATGCTGCTCTCGACTCGTTAGCATGTCTGCTGTCTCCGCCATAAAATGAACACCGCAAAAAACGATATTGGCGGATGACGTTTGCCCGCACAGTTGCGCAAGTTGCAATGAATCGCCAGTGAAGTCAGCAAATTGGATGACGTCTTCTCGCTGGTAATGGTGGCCTGGGATGAGTAGGTCATTGCCAAAAAATGCTTTCGCTTCGCGAATGCGCGCTTCTTTTTCAGCACTTGACATTTCCCGATAGTGATGAGGCAATCTCGCTGGTTGCATTACTTCCATTGTCCTTCCCCCTTTTGTATAAGCATGCTCAAATCGAGTGCGACAACTGAATGTGTCAAAAATCCGAGCGACAGAAAATCAACGCCAGTATTGGCAAATTGCCGCAAATTGGCCATCGTTATCCCTCCTGAGGCCTCCGTCTTTATTCCAGTTGGGACATAGGCCAAGTAGGTTCTAATCGCCTCTGGAGTGGCGTTATCAAACATGATGACGTCCGCCTGCGCTGCGACTGCTTCTTTGACCTCGTCTAAAGTCGTCGTCTCTACTTCAATTTTTGCCATCGGCCCAGCATAAGCGCGGGCTTTTTCGATTGCAGCAGCAATCGACGTGCAAGCGGCAATATGGTTTTCTTTTAACATGACGGCATCGTCAAGACCAAAACGGTGGTTGGCTCCCCCTCCTATCCTGACTGCATATTTGTCAAACATTCTAAGCCCTGGCGCTGTTTTTCGGGTATCGCAAACACGAATGCTTGGATCGCCTAATTCTTCCACTGCTTTTGCTGTCAGTGTGGCAATGCCGCACATTCGCTGCAGTAAATTGAGCAATACCCGTTCGCCCGATAATAGTGATTTGACAGGCCCTGTAAACCGAGCCAATTGCTGCCCTCGTTTCACTTGCTCTCCATCACCAATAAACAGTTCGACTTCGATATCAGAATCGAGCAAAGCGTATAGCTGGTTGACTACTTGTGTTCCTGCAAAAATGCCTTCTCCTTTGGCAATCATAACAGCCTCTGCTCTTTCGATCGTGAACAGCGCTTCAGCTGTACGGTCTCCATAACCAATGTCTTCTGCCAAAAATCCTCTTAACTGCTGATCAAGCTTGAGCGGGTTCATATTCTCTCTCCTCTGTTTTCACAAATGCTTTATCCTGTACAGAAAAACAAATCGAGCGCTTCCGCCATTGTTCGTCTGCTGCCGGATAATCGCTGCGCCTATGGGTGCCTCTTGTTTCCGTACGCAACAAAGCTGCTTTTACAACAAGTGTTGCGAGCTCATACAAAGTACCCGTTTCTAAATCGTCAACATGCACAACCGTTTTCTTTGGCATCTGTTGAAACGAAGCAAGCCAATCAGCCGCTGTTTGCAATCCATAGGCGTCACGTTCAATACCTGCATAGGCACTCATCATTTTTTGCAATTCGCTACGTTCAGGAATCCCATGCACCAATGCCTTATTCGGCTGCGGCTTAACCGCTCCCGCTTTTGTTTGTTGATCGGCTAACAAAGCCGCTGCCACTCCTTGCCCGTAAACAAGTGCCTCGACGAGCGAATTGCTAGCTAAACGATTTGCGCCATGAACACCAGTACAAGCAGCTTCGCCAATTGCGTACAACCCGTTTACCGAAGTGCGGCCAAATTGGTCTGTCTCAATGCCGCCGCATAAAAAATGGGCGCCTGGTTCAATCGGGATTAAGTCTTTGCGAACATCATAGCCATTTCGCTGCAGACGTCGAAAAATCGCAGGAAACCGACTTGGAAAATCATGCAAATGTCTAGCATCTAAAAAAACACGCTCGCCAGATTGCAACGCTTTATGTAATGTGGCCGCTACAACGTCCCGCCCTTCAAGTTCCCCTTTTGCCCATTTTCCCATTAGCCGATCGCCTGCCCGATTGACCAAGTAAGCACCTTCGCCACGGACTGCTTCGCTAATGAGGCCTGGTTCTTTCCCTTTTAAAATCGTCGGATGGAATTGGATGAACTCAAGATCTTTAAGGATAGCGCCAGCACGATAAGCTAACATTAACCCGTCTCCCGTTGCTCTCTGCTCATTCGAACTATTTTCATACAATTGTCCAGAGCCGCCAGTTGCTAGGATCACGCTATCGCCGTAAAAAGCGTGATTAACAGTACGAACGCCTTGGATTGTTTGATTTTTCACAATCAGCTCCAGCACATATTGGTTTTCGTACACATGCACGTTGTCACTAAGTGTCCGCCATAACGTTTCGACAACAGCCAAGCCTGTTTGATCTTGATAAGCATGCAAAATGCGCCGCTTGCTATGCGCCCCTTCATGGCCTAGGACATATTGGCCAGCTGCTTTTTCAAACGGGACCCCTAAAGCATCGAGCTCTTTAATCATTGCTGGAGCCTGCCGAGCGAGCTCAAACGCACGGTTAAACGCATTAAAACCGCTGCCTGCGACAAACGTATCTCTCGCATGGAGTGTTGGATGATCGGTTTCGCCTACTGCGGCCGCAATCCCCCCTTGAGCCATACATGAATTGCTGTCCAACCTGCCCGCCTTCATTAGGAGCGATACCTCTGCTTTATCCGCCAATTTATGGGCAGCCATTAGCCCAGCTATACCGGCGCCAATAATGATGACTGATTTCTTTTTCATAGACTCACTCACTTTACAGTTGCCTTGTCACCTATATTTACATAAACTAATAGAAAACACAACCTTTAAGAATGGAGATTGCCATGTATTATTTAGACTACAGCGCTACTACGCCGCTTTCGCCCCTTTGCTTAGACGTATACCAAAAGACGGCGCAAGTGGCTTTTGCCAATTCAAATAGCCTCCACACCTTTGGGCTTGAAGCAAGAGGGATCCTTGAACAGGCGCGTGCTAAGTTTGCATCATTGCTTCGCCTTACAGAAGAAGAACTGTATTTTACTGGATCAGGTTCTGAAAGCAATTTTTTGGCGATTGTCTCGTTAGCGTTCGCTTACCGTGATAAAGGTCGGCACCTTGTCTCCACCAAGACGGAGCACCCTTCTGTCCTTGAAGCACTGCACTACTTAGAAAAACACGGGTATGAAATCACATATGTGCCTGTAACGAAAGAAGGAAACGTAACAGTCGAAGCGCTTCGTGCTTGCTTACGCCCTGACACCGTGCTTGCCTCGATTGCTGTCGCTTCCAGTGAAATTGGCACAGTCCAAGATGTAGCTGTCCTTAGCAACGTACTACGCTCCCGTGGTATACTGTTTCATAGTGACTGTGTACAAGCGTTAGGAAAAATCGAAATTGATTTTTCATTGCTTGATGCAGCAAGTTTTTCGGCTCATAAATTGTATGCTCCAAAAGGGACAGGTGCTGTATATTTGTCGAGACGCCTCCATTGGCGAGGTTTTTACGAACAAGCGCGTCATGAATCAGGGTTTCGTCCAGGCACAGTGGACACGCCAGCAGTTGCTGCCTTTGCCTCTGCAGTCGAACACGCTCTTTCAATTCGGGAAAAAAGGATGACTGAGCTAGCGGATCTACGGAATACAATCATTCGCCAGCTGACTGCAACAGGGCATTTTCAATTAGTCGGATCGAAAGAAGAGCGCCTGCCTTTTCATATTGGCATGCTCGTCGAGGGATGGAGCGGACAGCAATTCATGCTTGAATGCGACCGGGCTGGCTTTGCGATTGCCACTGGTTCCGCTTGCCATGCTGGCCAAACAAGTCCGCCTCTCTCCCTTTTGGCGCTTGGTTTGACAAACGAGCAAGCTGACCGCTATGTGAGGGTTACGTTAGGAGAACCGACTACGGAAGAAGAAGTTATTATGTTTATTAGACAATGTACCAAGATTGTATGTAGGTGAGATAAAGATGAAAAAAGAGAAAAAGTTAATGTCAAATGAGCGGCGGGCCGCGATTGTTGAGTGGCTTAAAAAGGAAAACGCCCCGCTAAAAGGCAGTGATCTCGCTAAGCGGGCAGGCGTCAGCAGGCAAGTCGTTGTACAAGACATGTCGCTTTTAAAAGCGAAAGGGGAACCGATTTTTGCTACTGCACAAGGGTACATGTACTTGGCCCCTGCTACCCAGCAAAAAGTCCAGCGTTTGATTGCTGTACAGCATCGCCCGGAAGATACACGGGAAGAACTTTACACATTTGTGGACCATGGCCTTACTGTCATCAACGTTTCGATTGAACATGCGATTTATGGTGAATTAACGGGAGCGATGCATGTTTCTAACCGCCAAGAAGTCGACGCTTTTTGCGCGAACCTTGCTGACACGAAAGCAAGCCTTCTGTCTGAGCTGACAGAAGGCGTCCACCTTCATTTAGTGGAAGGGCAAAACGAAGCACAAGTGGAAAAGGCGATCGCCGCACTCCGAGAAAAGGCGTTTTTGCTAGAAGAGTAGCGCTTAGCTACTCTTGAGGTTGTCGACAAAGTCGATAACCTCGCTCAGACTGATAGAAAGCGCTTGTCAGACGAGGAGTGAAGACGAGGGAAGATGCGAATAGAACAGGGGTTCATGAGCATATGACCGAGGCAAAATGACGAAGTATGCGAGCGTTTGTCTACAGTCTGAGAAGAGTAGCGCCTAGCTACTCTTCTTAATTAATGGAGGCTGTCGCCTTTGAACTGTATGTCGCATAGCTGCCAAGGACTTCGACTTTGCAGCCAAGCGCAGTAAGTTCAGCGATGGCTCCTGGCACTAGAACGTCATCCATTAACTGGTCGATGTCAATCAGAAAAAAGTAATTTCCGAGGCCCGTTTTCGTTGGACGTGATTCGATTTTGGACAAATTCAGTTTTCGCCAAGCAAAAGCCGACAACACTTGATGGAGGGCTCCGGCAAAATCAGACGGCAGCGTCACCATCAATGTCGTTTTATCTCCTGTATGCTCTGGGCCTACTATGAAAGGAGCTTGTTCCTTTTTGGCCGTTAGCACGACAAAACGCGTCCGATTATGTTCGAAATCGTGGATGTCCTCTTGAGCGACAACTAATCCATAAGTCGAAGCCGCTTGCGCGTTGGCGATGACACAAGCATCGGCTTGGGGGTTTTCAGCGAGCCAAGCGGCAGCCGAACCGGTTGAATCGGCGTACTCGATTTCAATTTCAGGATAGTGCTTTTGCAAAAATTGATGGCACTGGGCAATTGCTTGTGGATGGGAAACCACTTTCTTAGGAACGAACGTTTCCCGGTCTTTTTTTGGCGAAAACAGCAAATGTTGCGCGATTTCCATAGATATGCTTGCTACGATTGGCATCGGTTTATGGTGGATTAAATAATCGAGCGTAATATTCACAGTGCCTTCGATTGCATTTTCAATTGGTACAACTGCATAGTCAATCCCTTTTGCAAATGCGAGATCCAGCACTTTTGGGATGGTTTTCAGTGGAACTAATTCTTCTTTCGGAAACAGGCTGTATGCTGCCATTTCCGTAAACGTGCCTTTCGGGCCTAAAAAACCGACTTTTTTCACAAAAACGCTTCCTTTCTATGATCCTGAACCAACTAGTTCCACCCGTTCAACAGACTCAAGCGCTTCCATCCGTTCAAACAGTTCGTTGATGTCTATTTCAATTGGAGCCGTGTCGACAGATAGCGTTATATTTGCTCTGCCTTGCAGGGGAATCGTTTGGTTAATCGTCAAAATATTGGCTCCGGTATCAGCAACAATGTTTAACAATTGCGATAAGGTGCCAGATCGATCTGCAAGGTTGATGGAGAACGTCATGATTCGTTCTTTTGCAATGGCATGGAACGGAAAAATACCATCTTTGTATTTGTAAAATGCGCTCCTGCTTAAACCGACACGATGGACAGCTTCATTGATTTTGCGGACCTTTCCCGCAGAAAGAAGCGCTTTGGCTTCAAGCGTACGCTGCATCGCATCTGTAAGCATGTCTTCCCTGACCAGATAAAACTGCTTTTTCGACATTGGCACGCCCTCTCCTTCGGGCAGTTTTTTGGGACTGTGTAAACACCCGTGCTACATCTGATTATAAAAGATCTGTGTCTTTCGTTTCAACAAATCATTTAGAGATAGGCAGCAGAAGCAACTGTACAAAGCTTTCCCCCTTTTTAAAAAAGGCCAGCACAGCATAGGCTGCCTGGCCCGACTAGCTCATTCGACAAACTCAAATTCAAATTTCATAATCCGGACTAGGTCGCCGTCTTTTGCGCCTCGCTTCCGCAATGCTTCGTCGACGCCCATTTTCCTCATCCTCCGGGCAAAGCGGCGTACAGATTCTTCCCTAGCAAAATCAGTCATTTTAAAGGCACGCTCAAGTTCCGCTCCCGACAATTCAAACACACCATCGTCTCCACGGGTAATTGTAAACGGCTCAACTGGCATTTCATGCTTATAAAGAACCCTTCCCTCTACGTGCTCTTCGCTGTCATGCAATGGAAACTCTGGCGCATGCTCTAATTCATCAGCAATCGCAAGAACCAATTCACGGACACCGTCTTTCGTGATCGCCGAAACTGGAAAAACTTTTGCTTCTTCGCCAAGTGCCTCTTTAAATCGCTTAAGATTTTCACCTGCTTCTGGCATGTCCATCTTGTTGGCGACTACTAATTGGGGGCGTTCCGTCAACCGGTAATTGTACTGGGAAAGCTCTTCATTAATTTTGTGATAGTCTTCCACAGGATCGCGCCCTTCCATTGCCGACATATCGACAATGTGGACAATGACGCGCGTCCGCTCAATGTGCCGCAAAAACTGGTGACCGAGCCCGACGCCTTCATGGGCGCCTTCGATTAAACCAGGCAAATCTGCCATAACAAAACTGCGTCCGTCCTGGGCATCCACTACCCCAAGGTTCGGTGTAATCGTTGTAAAGTGGTATTCAGCAATTTTTGGTTTAGCGGCCGACACAATCGATAGGAGCGTCGATTTTCCGACGCTCGGAAAACCAACCAAGCCAACGTCGGCAAGCACTTTTAATTCAAGGAGCAAATTCCGTTCTTCCCCTGGCTCGCCATTTTCCGCATGGTCTGGAGCTGGGTTGGCAGGTGTCGCAAAGCGGACATTTCCGCGACCGCCTCGACCGCCTTTAGCAACAACAGCTCGTTGGCCATGGGCAGTCAAATCAGCAAGCAGTGCACCTGTCTCCTCATCGGTTACCATCGTACCAGGAGGAACTTTCACAACTAGGTCTTCGGCATTTTTGCCGTGCATGTTTTTAGACATGCCGTGCTCGCCCCGTTTTCCTTTAAAATGTTTGTTGTAGCGAAAATCCATTAATGTCCGCAAGCCTTCATCTACTTCAAGGATAACACTCGCGCCGCGGCCTCCATCTCCTCCGGCTGGTCCGCCGTCAGGCACGTATTTTTCTCTTCGATAAGCAACCATGCCGTTCCCGCCGTCTCCACCTTTGGCGTATACTTTCACTTTATCGACAAACATCTTCGTTCACTCCATTTCCTAATTGGAAGCTGTTGCATCCAGTAAAAACGTTACTGTATAACCTGCTTGTTCTTCCCTAGTTACGTCGACGACGACTGAAGGAGGCATCTCGCTAAAGCAGTTGGAGATACCGTCATTTCTGTATATATGCCCTTGATAGTCAAGTTCGATTAAACAGTTTTGGTCAAAAAACGTGTACGTAACAAAAACGGAACTAGGTCCCTCCAGTTGCGGCCATTCAGACAGCAGCGAAAAAAAGCGGGCAAAACATGTAGAAAAAGTATCATCATACTTTGCTAAGTTCAGAAGAGGACCATCCACTTCGTACGCAATCTCATAAGCTGATTGGTGCCATTTTTGCTCAAGCAAAACAAGCGCTGTTTTTGGCATCCCAATGTTGCACAGGCGGCTCTCATTTGTCGTTTGTTCAACCGCCTCCTCAAGAACAGCCTCAGCCCGCTCCTGATTGCCGATCGCCAAGTTTCCTTTTATTAACTGGAGCACATTCAGCCAGTCATGGCGAATAGATCCCAATATGCGAATCAATTCGTCGTTGCTCCTCATTTCCATACGTCCCCTTCTCTACTCACAATTTCCTGCATATCTTTTCAATTGTACCACACTGTTATGGCGATTTCATAACAGAATCGGGATGTGTTTTTTTAGTGCCTGTACCTAATTTATTTGCTTTTCTGAAAAAAGCCTTTACAGTTTTGTGAACAACGAATATAATAAAAAAGGTGTTCAATCAAACGCAAAGGAGATGAACAAAATGACAACAATCATGCCATTAACTATTCAACTGCATCATTCTTTTTGTTCACCCACTATGTGCGTTTTTGCATTGGCTTCAACAGTTTGAGCTTATGAACAATCGCAGGGTGATAGCCCTGTTTTTTGACTGCAGGGGACATCTGCGGTTTTTTTGTGGGCAAAAGCTGGAAAAAAATGAGAGGGGGATAAAAATGTATGGTTTGTTACAACAACTGGAAAGAAATGCAAAGCAATTGATTTTAAATAAGCAGGTGCCAGGTTCTACCTAATGACCGCACCTTCAGAGGAAGGAGGCGATTTAGCAGATGACTTTTTCATTTATTTTTTTTACGATAAGCATTAAAAAGCGCAAACGCCCCGAGTATTCGCGCGCCGAACTAGAAGCTTTTATCCGTGCCGAAAAAATGGAGCAGGAATATGAAGAGCTAAAAACGCGCTATTTGCATCACCTTTAATCAATGAGAAAATCAGACTGATAGAAAACCTTGTCAATGCGAGCGTTTGTCTACAGTTTGAAACGACGTAGGGCTTTTGCCCTACGTCGTTTCGTTAATTAATTCCTTCGCGCATGCCTGTCCTTGGTCAATACAATCAGGTACACCTACTCCGCCAAAATAAGCACCCGTCACGTACAAGCCTGGATGCTTGGCACAGGCTTTTTTAAAGCGTTCAATCCGCTGAAGATGGCCGACTTTATATTGGGGCATCGCCTTCTTCCAGCGGGTGACACGATAAAAGGTAGGCCGGGTTCGAATTGCCATAATGTTCTCCAAATCGGCTAAAACGGTATTTACAATCGTATGATCATTTTCCTCTACGATTGCCTCTTCGCCTGGCCGACCAACATAAGCGCGCAACAACGTTTCTCGAGAAGGGCTTGTATGGGGCCATTTTAAATCAGTCCATGTGCAAGCAGTAATGCTTTCATCGCCTCCCCTGGCGACAACAAATCCTGTCCCCTCATGCTCATTGTCGACAGCGCCCTCAGGAAAGACCATGGCGACAGTGGCGCACGACGTCGCCTCGATGCTTTCAACATCGCTAAACGGGTTAATCTCTACGAACAATTTTGCCGCTTGTTGTGGCGGGATCGTGACAATCACAGCATCATAACGTCTTTGGGCGCCGTTGACAAACACGGTAAAAGCCCCGTCGTCCCGCACATCAATCCGTTCTACCGCTGCATTTAAATGAACAGACCCAGAGCGAAGCTGCTCGGCAGCAGCCTCCAGCACCGACGCCAAACCGGATTTGACCGTTAAAAACATCCCTTGCTTTTTCGCTTGCTTACTTGTGGATTTCGTCGCGGCTACCCCTTTTAATAGGCTGCCGTATTCTGCTTCATATTTAAGGAAATGAGGGAATGTCGCTTTCATGCTTAGTTCATAAATGTTGCCGCCGTAGATGCCGCCGAGCAAAGGTTCAATGAGCGAATCGACCATTTCTTTTCCTAAGCGGTATTCAAAAAAAGCACCTGCTGAGACGTCTTCTCCTGGTTTTGCGAATCGCGGCTTATCATATTCTTTTAATAAGTTGCGTTTCCCTTCATCCGAAATTAGTTTCGTTTCTAAAAACGCATCTATGTCTGTCGGAATGCCTAACACCGTGTTTTTCGGAGTCGGAAAAAGCGTACCCTTTTTTAAAATATAGGATTGCCCCACTTCATTGCGAACGAGGGAATCGCCAAGGCCCACACGCTGAATGAAATGAGTCATGCTCGCTTTCCGCTCCAAATAAGAGTCAGCGCCTCCCTCTATCACAAAACCATGGTCTTTGTACGTAATAATTTTGCCGCCAACTTGATTTGAAGCTTCATATACATCGTATTGTAAGTCGCTATGATCATGGAGCCAGAGTGCAGCTGACAGCCCTGTCGCTCCAGCGCCAATAATCGCAACACGCTTTTGCTTCATTTGGCAACCACAGCCGCCAGACGTTTTGTCACTACATTAGCAAGCGCCTTTAAAAAACGAGTGTCTGCATTTGGCATCGGCGGGCGCAAATAGTGAACGCCAAGTTCGTCTGTGACCAATTTGCATTCATAATCATTGTCGTAAAGCACTTCCAAGTGCTCTGCCACAAAACCGACTGGACAGTACATAAAGGTTTTGTAGCCTTTTTTTGCGTATAGTTCCCGTGTGAGGTCTTGGACATCCGGCCCAAGCCATGGCTCAGGGGTGTTCCCTTCGCTTTGCCACCCAATTTCATAATTCGGTACGTTGGCCATGTCAGCAAGCAAGTCCGCCGTTTCCCGCAATTGCTCTGGATAAGGGTCATTTGCTTGAATAATTTTCTCCGGTAAACTATGAGCTGAAAAAATGACACAAAGGTCATCGACAGAATCGGCCTTCTTCATTTCATTTTCAATTTGCTTTTTCCAAAACTGCAAGAACCCCGGCTCTTTATACCAGCTTTCGATCGTATAAATCGTTGGCCCGCCAATTCGGTCGGCTTCTTCCTGAGCGCGCTTATTATAAGACTGCACGCTAAACGTAGAAAAATGGGGAGCAAGGACAATCGAAACAGCCGTTTTTATTCCATCGCTCTTCATTTTTTGAACAGCATCTTCAATAAATGGATCAATGTGTTTAAGGCCTAGATAAGGGACAAAAACGATGTCTTCGTGCTGCTCATTTAAAACAGCAGCAAGCCCGTTTGCCTGCTCATCAGTAATGCGCGCCAAAGGGCTTGTGCCCCCAATCGCTTCATAGCGTTCCTGCAAATCAACGAGTGCCTCTTCTGAAGGCGGGCGTCCGTGGCGAATATGTGTGTAGTACGGTTCAATTTCTTCTTTCTTGCGCGGCGTTCCATAAGCCATCACAAGCAATCCTATTTTTTTCTTCTCCATTGTCCTATCCTTTCTGTTGTTTTTTTTCTGATGAGTAATCGTGAACAAACGCGGTGAGTCGTCTCAATGTTTCAGGTTTTACTTCAGGAAAGACGCCTTGTCCAAGATTAAAAATAAACCGATTTGACTTCATGCCTTCATCAAGAATGGCTTTTGCTTCCGCCTCAATCACAGGCCATGGCGCAAGCAAAAGAGAAGGGTCCATATTGCCTTGCAATGTGTTGTTAATGCCAAGGCGTCTCGCTTCCGGAACGGTCGTACGCCAATCAATGCCTATCACATCAACAGGCATGTCTTTCCATTCGGACAATAAATGAGGTGTTCCGACTCCATGTAAAATGAGCGGTACGTCCTCTGTCTGAACTTCATCCAGAATCCGTACCATCACCGGTTTGATCAATCGTTTATAGTCAGCAACGCTAACGGCGCCAATCCAGGAATCAAACAACTGAATCGCTTGGGCACCAGCTTGTATCTGGGCTTTTATGTAGTCGATTGTCATCTTCGCAAGCTTGTCCATTAGACGCTGCCACGCTTCCGGTTCTGCATGCATAAATGCTTTCGTTTTATGGTAATTCCGAGAGGGCCCGCCTTCAATCATATAGCTAGCAAGCGTAAACGGCGCACCGGCAAAGCTAATCAACGGCACGTCAAGCTGTGTGCGTAATAGCTTAATCGTATCAAGCACATGTTTCACATCACGTTCAGGATCGATTTCCCCTAGCCTCTCAACATCGCTGAGGCCGCTGATTGGATTGTCAATCACCGGTCCAATTCCAGCCTTTATGTCCACTTCAACGCCGATAAAAGGAAGCGGTGTCATTATGTCCTTGTACAAAATGGCCGCATCATTGTTGTATTGGTCAACTGGTAGCTTCGTCACATACGCACAAAGCTCCGGATCATGGGTAATATCGAATAACGAATGCGTTTCTTTAATTTTCCGGTACTCAGGTTGCGACCTTCCCGCCTGCCTCATATACCACACAGGCACATGGCCATGTTTTTCCCCTTTGCACGCTTTCAAGAACGTGTCATTGAATGTTTTGGTGTTCATCTTTTCCACCTTTCATTGCATCTGGCGTGACAAATCGTTTTCCATTTTACGCGAAACCTATTTAAAATTCGATTAATCTGCCTATACTCAATCTCTTCCTCTACTACTATAATAACCTCACTGCTTTTTGTATACACCTCTAGGACGATTGTCACGAAATTGAGCTATTCTAAACCATCCCCTCGTTATATTTAGAGTTGCCAAATCCATAAAAATAAATAAAGCCGCTACAGTAGCGGCTTTAGAATGAAAATGAAAACGAAGGTTCGAGCGCTTCAGAAGCAGCCCCTTCAGTATCCGTCTCTAGGTCATAGGTGACCACTTGGTATTTCGGCAAAGAGAATGGATTCATTTTCCCAATCGTAAAATGAGGTTCTGTTAATTTTGAAGCGACTTGTTTCTTCGCATCTCCGTCGACTTCATACACATTAAAAGCAATTCGCTCATCTTCAACCGCGTCCCATTCTAACTGCACACTTATTAAACCTTTGCCGCCAATCGTGTATTGGGCGGTGAATTCTTCAATTTTTTCCATTGCTAGCGGTGAAGCCAAATCGGTTGTGCCTTCAGGCTGTTCAAAAGCCGTGTCCTGCATTGAAGCAGGAAGGGAGTTGACTATTTCTTTGAACAGCCGTGTCGGATAGCCACTCCCTCCGGCAAAGTACTGACTTTCGTTTGTTTGGTCATACCCCATCCAAACGGCCCCCACTACTTTTGGCGTATAGCCGACAAACCACACATCGCTGTTTGCGCCAGCAACTGCCTCGTACCCTTGCGTCCCCGTTTTGCCAGCAATAGCAGATGTAGAGGCAGGCCCACTTGCGCCAGTGCCAGCAGCCATGACATTTTCTAGCATTCTTGTCATCGACCATGCTGTTTGGGCACTAATGACTTCTGTTTCAACAGGCTTAGCCCCGCCGATACGTTTGTCATTGCTGTCATAGATGTCTTTAATTGTATGAGGTTCAATAATTTGACCTTCATGGGCAAATGCTCGGTAAGCGCGTACCATCTCATAAGGAGTTACACCCTCTCGCAAGCCTCCAAGTGCTAGGGAGAGCTGCCTATCAGGTAAGAGAAAGCCAAACTTTTTTAGGATCGACACAGAATCCTGAATGCCAATTTCGTTTAAAAGCCATACAGCTGGAGCGTTGGCGGATGTGGTCAGTGCCTCATACATCGTCATTTCGCCACTATATTCGCCATTTACATTTTTTGGCGTATAGCCATCATCATACTGAAGCAATTCATCGCGCAACAGCGAGTAAGGCTGGTACATGCCACTTTCCAACGCTGGAGCAAACACCGCTAAAGGCTTAAATGTTGAAGCAGGCGCCCGCTTTACATTCACGCGGTTTAAGCCACGCCGCACATAATCACGGCCTCCTTGGACAGCGAGAATGCCGCCTGTTTCTGAGTCCATAAACATCATAGCGCTTTGGGCGTCTTTGTTTTCTTCTGGGAAGAAACGATCGTTTTGCAGTGCCTCATATGTTTTCTTTTGCAACTCCATGTTAATTGGGACAACAATTCGGTACCCGCCAGTTAGCAGCTCTTCATGGCTAATATTGAATCGCTCACTCGCTTCATCCATGACCATGTCAATGTACGTATATAACGACTCATCCACCGTTTGTTCTTGTCTGTTGGTTTCTAGCGGTTGGCTCTGTGCTTCTTCAGCTTCCTCAGTACTTAAATAACCTTGCTGCGCCATCACCTTAAGTACTAAATCACGCCGTTCTTTGTTGTGCTCCGGTTCATCAATTGGCGAAAATGCGCTTGGTGCATTCACGACAGCTACAAGGGAAGCTCCTTCATAAATCGTTAATTCTGAAGCTGGTTTGTTAAAATACAAATGAGCAGCTGCTTCAATCCCGTAAGCGCCGTGGCCAAAATAAACTTGATTTAAGTACTTTTCCAATATCTCGCTTTTGCTGTAACGCCGCTCTAAATTCATCGCAATGAGTACTTCATTTGTTTTCCGCAGCCACGCTTTTTCGTTAGATAGAAACAAATTTTTAGCAAGTTGCTGTGTAAGGGTGCTGCCCCCTTCTACTTTGGCACCTGCTAAAATATCACGGTAAAGGGCACGGCCAATCGCTTTAAAATCAATGCCCTGGTGTTCATAAAAACGGGAATCTTCCATTGCTACAAACGCTTGTTGCACAAGTTCAGGGACTTGTTCAATCGGAATGACTTCACGATTTTCCATATATAAGTTCGTGATGACGTTGCCTTCCGTATCAACGATCACACTCGAATTGTTCATCATTAGCTTCTCTTCATCTATTTGGTACGTACCCGCCAATATGGCAACGGCAAAGATTAAAAAGGAAAGCACCATCATTGCTGCTACTACACCAGCCGCTAGTGCGAGTTTTTTTACCATCCGATGACCCCCTTTAGGCCACTGGCACTTGCTTGACCTTTGGCGCAAGCACATAAACGTTGCTTGCCAATGCTTCAATTATCATACCGGAAAATGCAAAAGTGCGCACAGTCATTCGTGTTTTTACAACTTATTTCGCAATTATCCACGCAAACTTCATAACTTCCGCCTAAAACGCTTGTTTTCAATGAGCTAGTTCGTGATTTTTTGACAAAACCCTTCGCGCTTCTTTCTAAGCATGTTACACTTAAGCTAGCATACTATATGGATAGACGAGTTTAAGGCAAGAAGGAGTGTCATGTTCAAAATGGAAGTCACCGTAAGCGTTGCATTTCTAGCAGGACTCGTTTCTTTTTTTTCACCCTGCATATTCCCGCTGTTGCCTGCCTATTTATCTCAATTGACTGGATCAGCGGTTTCAGCCGGCGCGGTTTCTGCCCCTCGCCGTGTCATCCTATCGCGAAGCCTTGGCTTTATCGCCGGGTTTACTGTTGTCTTTATGTTGTTTGGCCTAACGAGCACGGCAATCGGCCAATTGTTTATGGGCAACCGTTTTTTGCTTGAGCGAATCGGTGGCATTATTATTATTTTATTCGGATTGCAAATGGCCGGTCTTTTGTCAATCCGTGCTTTGTTCACAGACAAACGCTTGCATGCAGAACCAAAATCGGCGGCGAGCTTTTCAAAATCGCTGTTGCTAGGCTTCCTATTTGCAGCAGGATGGACGCCTTGCGTTGGTTTGGTTCTGTCAGCGATTTTGGCACTTGCCTCAACGACAGGCAAGCTCTGGGACGGCACATTCCTGTTGTTTGTTTATTCAGCAGGGCTTGGCATTCCTTTTTTGTTGATTGCCCTTCTTTGGTCCCGCTCCTTACATAAAATGAAGCGACTGAACAGGTACTTGCCAACGATTCAGAAAGTAAGCGGGTACATGATGATTGTCCTCGGCCTTCTGCTGTTTACTGGCCAATTTTCCGCCCTTGCTGCTATTATGTCCCGTTATACGCCGTCATGGCTCGGATAACATAATAGCATATAAGCGAGGCAAGTGAGACGAAGGCGACAAAATCACTCAGACTGATAGAAAACGCTTGTCAGCCGAGACGAACACCGAAGGATGCGAGCGTTTGACTACAGTCTGAAGGGAGCGCAACGTTGCGCTCCCTTTGTCGTTTCACCGTATGGTTATTGCGTTTTCAAGCGATTTAGCCAGCGCATCCGGTAGACGTTCATTGCTGTTTCTTCCAGCTTCTCGAGCAATGTATGGTTCACTGCTCCACCAACAAAAGCGCCGAAGCCAGGAATAAGCTGAAACATTTTGGGCACATCAATATAATCTCGATAGCGCAACTGCAATGTTCGCCAATCGGTCTCTAGGAGACGTTGTTCTAAATGGTCGCTAATGGCCTCCAACAATTCTGTTCTATCGTCACCAGACGAATAAGCGAGCTGAAAAATGAGCAAAATCAGTTGGCGTTCCGACTCTTTCTTGGGCGAATATCCGTACGCCGCGGCCGTAGCAAACAGTGCTTTAAATTTGATGGAAAGCAATAAAGGAAAATCACTTAAGCCTAAAAGTACGCCCCCTGCTCCAGTGCCAATTCCTTCAAAAACAGCGGTTCGCCGGTATAGTTGGAAAATGCGACGCACTTCGTCGTCGCACTCTTTCAACGTCACTGGCTTTTCCTCAGGCTCTTTTGTCGCGAAAGTATTCCCTGCAAGCACAGCTTCAATCGTTTTCTGGACACAAATTGTTGCTGTTTGGTGGTAAATGGCCGGAAGCCTGTCGTTGATTTTATTTTGCCATTCCTTTGTTTTAGTTGAAAGACGCGATGGCCGCTTTTTGATCCTACGCTGCCAGCGCCTTAGCTCCTCTTCCACTTCTTTTTCATACATGAAATCACTCCTCATTTCATGTATATTACCGAATGCGCCGGTATTTTCCTCTTTTGCGATGAATGAGCGTCTGGCTGCCATAAAACGCTAATACACCAGTAGCAACAAGTGTAAGCAAGCCGAAGATCGCTGAGGTAGATGCAAAGACAATGAGGGCAAATACAAGCACTAACACGGCTAACAATCGTAATACCAACTGAGACATAGCCGTTTTTTGCTCTCCTGGCCTAATCGGGTACAAATCGACCCACATGCTTGTAGAATGATGGAAAGACAACGTCGAAAGCTGCATCATTGTCATATGGGTAAACAAAAAAGCAACCCCAACTTGCATCCAGCCTGAAGGAAGAATGTAAAGAATAAGGGAACCGACTAGCAATAAACGGACATACGTTCCAAAATAATCATTGGCTCGAATAAACGACCGGGCGTATAAGTACTGGTAAACAGCGCGCTTGTCGCCGCCAAGCAGAGGAATTGCCCATTGCATATAAACCCTTGCTCGTACTTTCTTCCGAAGTTGAGGCACATCCGTAAAGGCATTGGCAATCCGGTAAAAAAACAAAACCATTCCGCTTTCGATTTCAATTAAACGTTCCCATTTTAGTACATGCTTCGTTTTAAGCATCCGGAAATAAAAGACATACAATAACACCATCAACAAAACCAATGCAAGCGTGAGCCAGTAAGGCGCTTGATCAAACAGCAAATACGCAACAGCCGTGTTCAACAATAGCCGCAAAACGATATGTGAAGCTCGCTCCCCTCTGGATGAAAGACGTTGCTCATACCACACCGCTAACATATTCCATGCTTTAACCGCCAACAGCAAGACAAGCGTTACCCAAAAAACAGCTCCGCCTCCTCCTCTTGCTGTAAACATTGGCCCGCTCGCCATAAACAACAGCACTATATAGCCTGATTGCCAAGCAATGGAATAAGCAATGGAGCGGGCAAAATAAGGACGGAGCCGCTCTTCATACGGCAACAAAAAGACAATATCGGCGGGCTTGACAAAGGTGCGGATATGGCCGGCTGTCAGCCTCCAGGCAAATAGTACCGTAAGCAGCTCTGCAACAGGAAAATCTGCCGGCATTGTCTCAATAAATTGTTGGTAATAGACCGTTAAAAACAGAAACAAAAAGAAAACCGAACCGACAAAACCACTGTTTAAAATCAGCTTTAAATAACCTTGCGCTTCCCTCCAGTAGTTGTGGCAGCGGTCTGCCCACAATGATTTGCCATCAATCATGGCGCTCTTCCCTCGTCATCTCAATATAAATGTCATCAAGCGTTGCGTCCGGTTTGCCGATCGCATCGCGCATGTCGGCAAGCGTTCCAGCCAAAACAACTTGCCCTTGGTGTAAAATGACAAAGCGGTCGCAATAGCGTTCTGCTGTAGCAAGAATATGGGTAGACATTAACACGGCAGCGCCCCTGTCTTTCATTTTTGAAATCCAATTTAAAAACGATGTAATCCCTACAGGGTCAAGGCCAACAATGGGCTCATCGACAACATAAAGGGACGGCTCTGTCAAAAATGCGCTCATGATCATCACTTTTTGGCGCATCCCTTTTGAAAAATGGTTCGGATACCATTTTTTCATTTTCGCCATATTAAATTCGTTTAACAGCCTTTCAGCCCTTTCTTCAAAAACGTTGTCGTCAATTCCATAAGCGACACTCGTTAAACGCAAGTGCTCCCACAATGTTAACTCATCATACAGGAGCGGCGTTTCGGGTATGTAGGCAAAAGAGCGTCTATATGTGTCGGCATCATCGGCAAAAGCAAGTCCATTTATTCTCACGTCTCCGCTCATCGGGTCCATTAATCCTAAGACATGTTTGATGGTAGTACTTTTACCCGCACCATTCAATCCGATTAAGCCGACAATTTCTTGCTTGTTTACAGTAAAAGACACATCATGCAAAACCGGTTTTTTCGGCGAATAACCGCCGGTCAAATGTTCAATTGTCAGCACGTCCTAATCACTCCTTGAAGTAAGTGTAGCAAATTTTTTTACATCGCGCACATTCTATGGTCAGCCATACCCCTTTCCACATTGTCGTTCTGTATTCCTTTATTGAAAAGACGTTGCTTCTCCTTTTTATTGCAGGTAAACTGGCTGTATATCAAATGATGAGGTGATAGTATGTCCGGTAATTGCGTATTTTGTAAAATTGTCCAAGGAGATATTCCTGCTGTCAAACTCTACGAAGATGATGAGATTGTTGCCTTTTTTGACATCTCGCAAGTGACAAAAGGACACGCATTAGTTATCCCTAAAGCACACCATGCCGATATTTTTAGCCTGCCTGAAAAAACAGCAGCAACGCTGTTTGCGGCAGTGCCAAAGCTAGCTTCAGCCTTGAAAGCAGAGTTCGCTCCTGCAGGAATGAACATCTTAAATAACAATGGCGAGGCTGCCGGGCAAACCGTCTTTCATTACCATCTCCATCTCCTTCCTCGGTATGGCGAGACGGGTTTATATGGCTCACTATGGAAAGAAGCTACCGTAGGAACGACCGACATGGAATCATTGCAAGCGTCCGCTGAAAAGATAAAGATGAATCTTTAAATGAATGTCAGTGTTTACGATCCTTCGCCTCCCAAAGTTGGTTTCTAGATATGTTGATTTCTAGATATTTTGAGCATTAGAAGTCACTGGCGTTTTTTTCGCCTTTTTAATGTGGCTATCCTTTCCTAGCTTCATTACAGGGCATCCCTGCCATTGGCGGGACACACTTAGCCTGGAACTTTGCTGGAAAAACAAATCGGCATTTATATTAGCTGAGGATGTACGTAATAAGAGGTCAAGAGACTGCCAGGCTGTAGACAAACGCGCCAACTGTCGTGTTCGACAGGCGTTTTCTATCAGTCTGATTGACTTTGTCGACAACATTAGGACTGACATGATCACATGTTCGCTAAAAACGCTGCCGTAAGACGGAGTATAGAAGGAGCACACGCTATAGAACCAAGCTTTTAAAGATTGGATTGATGGGTTAAGGAGAGAGTAAGTCATTTTTTCATAAAACTTTTTTGGAAAAATGCACATGATGACGCCAAACTGTGGTATGATTCTGATAATAACACACTTTAAAGCAATAAAGATACTAGGAGTGGTCAGCCTTGAACGATGTGCATAACTTTAACGCAGGCCCTGCAGCTCTTCCAAAGCAAGCCTTAGAAAGAGCGCAAAAAGAACTGGTCAATTTTGATGGGACAGGCATGTCGGTCATGGAACTGAGCCACCGCAGCGACACGTATGACCGCATCCATACTCATGCGATTAAGCAAACAAGGAAATTGTTGGAAGTACCTGATGACTACCACATCCTGTTTTTGCAAGGAGGCGCCAGCTTACAATTCCCAATGGTGCCGATGAATTTTCTTGATCAGCAAGCAACTTATGTACTAACAGGTGCATGGTCAGAAAAAGCGCTCGCAGAAGCCAAACATTTCGGCAAAACGGCGATTGGCGCATCAGGAAAAGACGGCAATTATAAACAAATTCCTGCTTTAAACCAGATTAGCGAACATGCGCAAGACTCGTATGTCCACATGACATCAAACAATACGATATATGGAACCCAGTGGCATGCCTTTCCCAATACGAAAGCGCCACTCGTCTGTGATATGTCAAGCGACATTTTCTCGCGCCGCATCCCCGTAAACCAATTTGGCCTAATTTATGCCGGAGCCCAAAAAAACTTAGGCCCTTCAGGGGTGACGCTTGTATTGATCCAAGATTCGTTTTTGCAGCGAGCTAAAAGCGGCCTTCCGGCAATGTTGTCTTATGATACGTTTGTTAAATCAAATTCCCTTTACAATACGCCGCCTGTGTTTTCGATTTATATGCTCGGTCTAGTCCTTGACTGGCTAGAAGAATCTGGTGGTTTAACAGAAATCGAAAACAGGAATAAAGCAAAAGCGCAACTTTTATATGATGCGATAGATGAAAGCGATGGCTTTTACATGGGTCATGCCAACCAAGATTCACGCTCAAATATGAACGTCACGTTTACATTGGCCAATGATGCGTTGACTTCTTTGTTCTTGCAGGAAGCGAAAGAAGAAGGGTTTGTCGGCCTTAACGGCCACCGTTCAGTCGGAGGGCTAAGAGCGTCCATTTATAATGCTGTTCCTTACGCCTCTTGTGAAGCGCTTGTTGATTTTATGAAACAATTTAAAAATAAACATGCCGAGAAAGGAGCCACCGTATGAAAAAATGTTCCTTTGTAGCCGGAATTGCTGTAGGCTTTGTCTCTGCTGGCATTGCTACTTTGCTGTCAGCGCCACGCAGTGGCGGGGAAACGCGGGCATGTTTGCAACAAACATACAACTCCAGCAAAGATTGTCTTCAAACCATTTCCTTGCAAGCCAAACAAGTCGCCAGCCAAACGGCAACAGTGGTCGATTTAGCTAAATCTGTCGGTAAACAAACCGCTTCCGAACTTAGCCAATCGATAGAGCAATGGAAAACAGATACGAAACCAGCTACCGAAGCATTACAACGCCACATTAATGAAGCACAAGCGTCTATTAGCCAGTTAAATCAAGAGAAATCCCGTGCCTAAACATGACGTTTAAGCACGGGGACGCTTTTTTCCTGAAAATTGGCTCTTTATTTATTGTCGGTTTTTCGGCATAATATAAGAAAATATATAAAGATAACATTTGTTTTACAAGTTTTCGGAATGGAGGAGATGGATTTGAACCACCCACTAAAAGAATCGATTGTCTTTAGCCATAAAATGGCGCTGTTAAGCAAAGCCCTCTGGAAATCTGTTGAAAAAGATTGGCAAGCATGGATTAAACCATTCCACCTAAATTTAAACGAACACCATATTCTTTGGATTGCCTATCAGCTTAATGGCGCCACCATTTCAGACATCGCTTCACACGGTGTTATGCATGTCTCCACCGCCTTTAATTTTTCAAAAAAACTTGAAGCAAGAGGATTGCTTTCATTTTCAAAGAAAAAAGACGACAAGCGGAATACGTATATTTGTCTAACAGAGTCTGGCCGACAACTGTTCCTTGAGACAATGAGAGCCTTTAATGAGCATACTTACCATGTCTACCAAGGAGCGATGCCGATGAAAGAACTTTATGGAAAATTTCCGGAATTCTCTGAGCTTATTTGTATCGTCCGCCATATTTACGGCACTGAGTTTATTGAGCAGTTTGATGCCTGTCTAACTGATTTTCAAAATAACGTTGAAGAAAAAGACGGCCATTTAAAACTGGCTTCTGCCAGCCCCTTCCCCTTGCAACCTGCAAAGTAAAAAAACGGCGGATTATTAAATCCGCCGTTTTAATTATCCACCGTGCTATTATTAGAGCGCACCAAACCTAGCTCAATTTCATCATTAGCTAAATCAACTTTGTTGAAGTGCAAGCCATACGGCAATGTCGCTTTTATTTCGCTCGGATGTAGCAGCACACTTTCTTCTGAAGGGTAAATCGTCACCCATTCAGGCAAATCAGCGAGTTGGGAAAAAATCCGTAATGCATATGCTGAAGAAATGTGGAGGGCACCAGCGTTTAAATGTTCAGCCCTTAATAAAAGCGACCCATCCTCACGCACTTCAGGTGCAAACCTCATTGATAAATCAACGTCTCCAATAAAAACATCGACTTCTCCTGTCAAGTAAACGCCGTCTTCCGCTAAGTGAAAAGCAAAAGGCACGTCTTCTCCAGACTTTGTCAAATCGGCTAGCAGTATATTCATTTGGTTACGGTTAAGCTGAATGGACAACACGTCACCGCTTGTCCCCGGTTGTTCTTTTGCAGGCAAACGCCCCTCTCCGGAGCCTGCGAATAAATAGACAAAAAACACGATGATAGCCGTTACTAGCAGTACAAACAGGCCAGCCGCAACAAAAAAGCCGACTTTGTAGAATCGGTCTGTCTGTGTCACTCTTTTTTGCTGCATCCCCTACACACCTTTCATTAGCTTGTCCAAAAGAAAAAAGCACCTGTTTACCGTTATACCCTTTTTTACCCGTTTTGCATAGTCCCCTTTTAATTGAAAAGCCATCCGGGGGAGAGCCGGATGGCATGAGCGGATTAGCAAATCCAAGATGCACCAATAATGACTAGCAAAATGAAAAGCACAACAATTAAGGCGAATCCGCTATTGTATCCGTATCCTCCGCCTGCATAACTCATGTACATTTCCTCCTTTGATAATTTCACAAGATATTTGATAAAGCATGTTAGAGGGTTGCTGCCTTGTTCGACCTAAGCGCACTGTTTTGCCTGTAAGGCGGGAAAAACAATACGATAAATGGCGTGATCGCGCTTTTTTGCTTGGCTTTCAAACAGCTCCTCTATGCTTTGTTACCATATCCTATGCAAAAACACATTATGGGTACTGGGCAATTTGCCCAATTTCAATCCTTGCGGCCAAGATTGTTGGCAACACGTATTTATGGTATAGTATGGTTTGTGAACCTGGATAAACTAGCTGTTTGTATATGGACAAGCAGTTTGAAAAAAGAAAATTAGTGATCACCGAGGAGTGTGCCTTAATGAAAAAGTTGGTATTAGCAGCAGTAGGTGCTGTCAGCTTAACCGTCTTTGCTGGTTGTAGCGATGACAGCGAAAACGCAGTAGTGGAAATTGATGGGGAAACAGCTCTCACGAAAGATGATCTATATGATTCTTTTAAAGAGACGCAGCAAGCCCAACAGCAGTTTGTCAACCAAATGAGCACAGCCTTGCTAACACGTGCTAGTGAGGATATGGACATTAGTGATGATGAAATAAATGAAATGATCGAAGATTTAAAATCCGATTATAATGTGGAGTCTGATGAAGACTTAGTCAACTTCTTTACGAATTCCGGCTATCCGCTTGACGATATTGACCAATTAAAGGAAGAACTCATTGTGCCTGAAATCGCCATGAAGCAACTTAGTGCAGAAGGCGTGGACACGTCAGACGAGACCCTTCAAACTTATTTTGAAGAAAACCAAGAACAATTTGAACAGATTACAGCGCGCCACATTCTTGTAGAAGATGAAGAAACAGCGAATGAAGTCAAAGACCGCTTAAACGATGGCGAAGACTTTGCTGAGTTGGCCGAAGAGTATTCTACAGACACTCAATCAGCTGCAAATGGCGGCGACCTTGGTACATTTGACCGTGAGCAAATGGTGCCTGAATTTTCAGAGGTTGCCTTCAGTTTGGATGTGAATGACATTAGTGATCCTGTCGAATCTCAGTTCGGGTTTCACATTATTGAAGTAACAGACAAACTCGATACATTTGAAGACAACCGTGACTTTGTATATGACCAAATCATCTCCGAGCAAGGGAAGGACTTTACCACTGTTTTAGGAGAGCTGATTGACAAATACAACGTTAAGATTAATGACGAGCAATTCGATGCCATTGTCACCCAGTACACAACGCCAATCGAAGAGCCTGCCGTTGAAGAAGAGGGTCCTGCTGACGAGGAAAACACAGAGGAAAATGAATCTGCTGAAGATACAGAAGCAGATGCCTCTGACGAAGGCAACGGCGAAGATACTGAAGAGTAATGAAGAAAAGAGCAAGCAACAGCGCGATGCTGTCGCTTGCTCTTATTTCTGTTGTGCTTCCCTGCGAGCTTTGGCGGCCTCCAAGCGGGCCATGTAAACATTTCCCTCTTGCTCGATCCACTCCTGATCAGCCTCGTTTTCTTCCTTCATTGTTTTTACCCACATATATCCGCTAAACAAAATGCCGATAATCAAACCATACATCCACCAAGGGCTGCTTGTTATGACTGATAGTAGCGAAGTTTGAGTCACAATGAAGACAATCGTTAAGGCGGCAACAGCTCCGAGAGCAATGAACTGGCTTGTCTTTTTAGGTTTCATCGTATCGTCCATCCTTCCGCATCCGTTTTGGCTTTCTAGTAAAACGTATGCATTAGAAAAATAGAATAGAACTGTAGAGATGATCAAAGTCGACAAAACCATCCAGACTGATAGAAAATGCATGTCTACCGATGTACGAAGCCGAGTGAAAATGAGAATAGAACAGCGTTCATGACGGGTTCCAAGCATAGGAACGAAGGCGTTTGTTTAACAGTTGGAACCTATAACTCTATTGGCTTTTTATGAAAGCTGGGCTTATAAAAACTGCGATTATCAAGAGCCATAACCCGTTCCGAAAACTCTCCCGGCTGTACCCGTTCAAGCGCCCGATCCATCATATTAATCTTCGCATCAATATTATCAATTAAATGGAGAACTTCTGCCTCCCTCACTACAGGAGTTTTTGGACTGCCCCATTCCCCTTTCCCATGGTGACTTAAAATAAGATGCTGAAGAATAAGAACCTCTTCCCCGTCAATTTCTAATTCTTTCGCTGCTTGAGCAATTTCATTGGACATGATCGATATATGGCCGAGAAGCTTTCCTTCTAGCGTATAGGTTGTATCAATCGCGCCAGATAGTTCACGGACTTTGCCTAAATCGTGCAAAATGATGCCTGCGTAAAGCAAGTCTTTGTCAAGAGTTGGATAAAGCTCTATTAAGCTTTTGCCAATCCGTAGCATCGATACAACATGGAATGCCAAGCCGGACATAAATTCATGATGGTTTTTTGTTGCCGCTGGCGATTCTAAAAATGCCTGTTGGTGTTTTTTTAGAAGAAAGCGTGTAATCCGTTGGATATGGGGATTATGGATTTCAAAAATGTATTGATTGACTTCATCGAGCATATCATTTGGCGCCAAGGGAGCTGACCGGACAAAATCATTTAAGTGAACGCCATCCATCGCGGATGTTGGGCGGATGCTGGCAATTTTAAGCTGAAGCCGCCCTCGATAGTCAATCACGTCTCCTTGGATATGAACAATTGTTTTATTGACAAAGGTCGCTTCATCTTCTGGAGAAACGCCCCAAAGTTTGGCCTCAATTTCACCCGTATGGTCGCCAAGAATCAACGTCAAAAAAGGCTTTGAGTTGCTAGCGATTTGTTTTGTGGCGGTTTTAATTAATAAATAACCATCTACCGCTTCCCCCACTCGATGATGTCTAATGCCTTTTGCCATCGTCTCACCTCTTAAGCTTCTAATCTTCCTTTCAGTATAGCATACGATTCGCTGTAAAGGGGTTGAAATCAAAAAGAGCGCACCCGTAGGCTAGCGCTCTTTTTTGTCAGCTTTTGCTTCTTTTCGCCGTTCTTTCCGTTTTGGTTCAATAGGTTTAGGCTTGACTGTCTTCGGCAACGTAATGGTGAATCGGACGCCATCATCGATATTTTCCACTCGGGCGCTACCACGATGAAGCTCCGCTATTTGCTTGACGATGGCTAGCCCAAGTCCAAATTTGCCTTTATTGCCTTTATAAAAGGGGTTAAATAGCTTAGTCAAATCAGCGTCAATCGGCTCCCCTTCATTTTCGACAATGAGATAACAGTTCCTCTCATCTTGTTCAGCGCGAATACACAAGCGATGCTTCGCATAACGCAAGCCGTTTTCAACGAGGTTTTCCAACAACACTTCGCATTGTTCAATGTCGGCTTCGACAACGACTTCTGCGCCTTCGACGGAAATGGTTACATCATCGCGCTGGTAGCGGAACCGTTCTTCAATCTGGTATGCAAGCTTTCCGAACGGGAATGGCCCAACATTAAGCTGATCTTTCTTCATTTGGTCGAGCTTGGTGTAATAGAGCATGTCAATTACGCGGCGTTCCATCCGGTTTGCCTCTTCCGTGATAACGTCCATCGTTTGCTCCAAATTTTCTTTTGGCAAAATCCCGTCTTTCACAGACTGAGAGTAGCTTTTAATGACCATAATTGGCGTTTTGAGCTCGTGGGACGCATGTTGGATGAATGTCTTTTGCGCTCGGTCATAGCTATTTAAATTTTGCCGCATCCGTTCAAATTGATAAGAGAGGCGTTCGAAATCCTTATCTCCTTCCCACCGCAATGGCTCTTGCCAATTACGGTTGGCAATTTGCTCAAGATGGTTCTCAAGTACAGTAAGAGGCTGGCGTAAATAATGCTTTAGCCAAATCGCCGGGAACAAACTTAAGGCGCTCGCTAACAACAGCAAGTATAGCAGCCGCTCCCATAAACGGTTTACCATCTCGTCACGGTATGTGTCCCACATATACGTGACAAGGAATTGGCTGTCCGAGATTTTGGTGATCACATAAAATAGCGTTTGTTCATCAAATGTGGTTTCATAACGGCCATGTTGCCGTTTTTGTTCTAACGCATTCCGGACTACTTCTTCATTCACTTCAAAAGGCGGGACTAACCGTGGGTCATTATAGCTAACACCGGCTTCCGATACTCGAAATAAATAAGAAACGGTTGAACGTTGCTCCCTGGCCTGGTAAAACCCAGGCTGGAACGGAAACTGTGAGTAGTCATTCTCGCCAGAAAGAAGCTGCCTTACATCGTTTTCAATTAAACGATACGTTTCCTCGGTAAGCGTTCCTCTGATCGAAAGTGGGTAAACAATGGTGATCGAAAGGACGACAAGCACAATTAACGAAACGAATGCAAGCCAGATTCGTCTCGTCAAGTTGATTTTAATCATGAAGACAAAATGCGGTATCCGTAACCATAGAGCGTTTCTAAGTGGATACGCGGCATTTTTTTACGGACGCGGCGGACCACATCGTCCACTGCCCGTTCTGAACCAAAATAATTTTCGCCCCAAACATGCTCAATGATTTTTTCCCGAGAAAACGCCTTGCCAATATCAGCAGACAACAGCAACATTAAATCCATTTCTTTTGTCGTTAAATCAACCGTGTCATTATTGGCCTCTAAATCGACGATCGTGCGGCCGATTGGGTCAATGCTGTAGTTGTTCAGCTCAATTTTTTGCGATTCTGCTGACGACGTACCGTAAACACGATTAAGCAGCTTTTTTACGCGGATAATCAGTTCCTGAGGCAAAAACGGCTTTGCCAAATAATCATCGCTGCCCATCTCAAGGCCGAGCACACGATCTAAGTCTTGGTCACGTGCTGAAATAAAAATAACTGGCGTATCTTCTTGCTCTTTAATAGCTTTCAAAACTTGGTAGCCGTCGGTCCCAGGCAGCATAATATCCAATACCCACAAATGCGGTTTATCCGGGACCGCCTCAATAGCAGCATTGCCGTCGAGAAAAACGGTGACGTTCCATCCTTCCTTTTGCAAATAAGCCTTTAATACCTCTGATAAATTCGCTTCATCTTCCACTAGGTAAATGTTATATGTTTCCATCTGCAATCCTCCTAACAGCTCCAGTCAATTTCATCTACATTTGTGTCTAAAAGCTTGTCCTCTTCAGGTTTTCACTTTCAGTTACCTGCCCATAAACAGGAAATCCATAACCATTTATCGACACCTTCAAGTGGTATAGCTTTATTTTACATAATTTCGTTTTAAATCGCGAACTTTCCGCTGAATTTACGTAATCTTCCTCACTCTCAAGAAATATGTAAAGGCATGCCCTTAACCGGAGCATGCCTATAACAGAGCAATAGCAGCAAGGGCTGCAAGCGGTAGCACCCAGCGACGCCAGCCAAATGGCCTGACGCCAAACCCGTAAGGCGGGTAGCCATAGTATGGATAGCTATACGGATAGCGCATTTCCATTGCGCTAGAAAACCCTTCTAATTGGGACAAGCGTATCGGTTTTTCATTCTCGTCGACTGGATAAAGGACATGGGCATTCTCATTGTCAACATATTCAATGATGGCTTCAAGCTCGACGCCGTCATGGGCCGTCAATTTGACGGGATAATTGGTGTACCGCTGGCATAATGACTTAATTGTTTCTACTGACATCCACTATTCCCCCTTTGCCGATATTGTATTCACTAATGAAAAATAGGTGAATGCACACTTTTTTTCATGCTATACTAATGTAAACGCTAACAAACAAAAGGAGGAGCCCATGGTTTACTATTTGACTGCTTTCCAAAAAGACAGTTCAGAAGTGTTAAATGAACGGTTTGAAGCAGCAACAGACGAGGAAGCCATCCGAACAGCCAAATTACGGTTAAAAGAAGCGCAGGCGGAAAAGCTCACTCATCGCTTGACAAGAAATGGCAAGCTGCTGCTATTCTGTCGTTGAACTACCCACCACTTCGCTTACGCTTGAAGTGGTGGATTCCTAAGAACACCTTCGTAACCGAAAGTTATTGATTAAGCTATCCCTGCGGTCCCCGCAGTTAGAAGTCTTATCGCTTCGTTTTTAAGATTGATACTTGCGTTACGATCTCGATCGTGATGTGTACTACAAGAAGGGCATTCCCATTGACGGAGGTTCAGATTCTTAACGTCTTTGTTTTGATAGCCACACCTAGAACATAGCTGAGAACTAGCGAATGTTTTTGATACATTCCCACCCTACTCATTAGGCTACGCCCTTCCCATTCCTCGAGAATAGGGTAGTCTCGCCTAAAACTGATAAAAAACACCGCCCTTTCTTAAAAGAGCGGATACAGAATGTTTCCCTATTCAAAACAGTGAAGATGCGAATCGATGAGCATCTGAGCAAAAAACGACAGCGCCTGATGAGCGTTTGCCTATCGTCTGTACCCTACGACAGAGACGATCCTAATCCACTTGCAGCCGTAGTTGCTTTCGGAACAGTTCATGGACCATAAAAGCAAAGCCGTCTTGGTCAACAGTCCGTGTGACCCAGGAGGCTTTTTCTTTTAGTTTTCCACTGGCATTGCCCATCGCTACCCCGAGGCCTGCCATTTCTATCATGTCAATATCCTCCTCACCAATGCCAATTGCAACAACATCTTCCATCTCCATGCTGCGCTGTTTCGTAAGCCATTGCAATGCCCGTGCTTTTCCGGCTCCAGCACCAACGAATATGCACTCTTTCCTGCTGATGCGGCTAATCTCAATGCTTTGGATCTCTTTCTGTAACACCTCGCAAATATGGTCCAAGTCTGCCCTGTTTTCACATTTTACAGAGATATTAAGAGGTCCGCTCCCTTCTTTGAGAACTTGCTCATAAAGAGAGTCAACATAAGTGGTCGGGTACATTAACTGTTCACCAGGAGAACTAAATGACATTCGTGCAAGCAAATTTTGTTTTTGCAAGGGCCGAGTCGCTACAGCGTGGTCGCCGTATAATAGGCGGGCATCACAGTCGAAACGTTCAAGGATATGGCAGAAATCAAGTGTTGTATCCATTTCGAGTTGGCGATTAAACCATTCATTTCTATCTGTATCTGCAACAAGCGCTCCTCCATGAGCGATTACCATGCCATCAAGCTTTAATGCTTTCGCTGCTTTTTGTGCCCGCGAAAAAGGCTGTGATGTCGTCAGGACAACTGTGATCCCTTTATACTTTAAATAATTGATCGCCTCTTTCGTCCTCCTGCTAATCTTTGAATCTTTGCCAAAAATGGCTCCATCAATATTGACCGCCAGCAGTTTGTAGGCCTTCACATCCATTCCCCCTTCAATTCTCTTGATGTACTGTGAACTTGCCTCATTCTGTACTAGTATTATGATGACGAGGAAAAAAGTAGAACTGGCTGTTTGCCGCTTGCAGCCCCCCATAAAAAAACGACCTGCCTTGTTAGACAGATCGTAAAAGACTTATTGCTCTTGTGGCGGTTCGCCATAAATACGCTCAAGTGGCTCGGTAATGATTTTGTTCAAGTCTGTAATAATCACACTTAAACGTTGTTCCGCATCCATCAATTTTGAAATCAATTCATGCTGGGAAACAAGTTCAAATTGCTGCTGTGCTTGTTGCGCTTCTTCTTCGCTAATTTGCACACCTTGCATTTGTTTTTGCTGCAAATCGAGCTGAAGCTTCCGGAAATTCTCAAGCATTTTTTTAGCGATGTCGTCCGCATCGATTTGCCGATGCAAGTCGTAAAGCGACTTAAATTCTTGCGTTTCTGCTAACGCTTCTTTTAGCTCGTGCGCTTTATCATACGCATTGCTCATTCATTATCACTCCTATAGGCTAGTCTCACCGACTATAACACGAAGTCGGACGTAAATCACGCCATATGGGCCAATTAATAGAAAAAATGTACGATAACGGCTTGAACGAGACCAACGATTCCGCCAATCAAGCCGCCGAGAAGGGTAATCATGTGCAATTCCCGTCTCGTAATGTTCATAATTAATTTTTCTAAATGCGCCATTGAGAAGGAGGCTACTTGCGCTTCAATCACTTCCTCCAGACGGAGCTTACTAAGGATATCGGCAATATGTTGTTCCATGTAAGCCGTCACCATGCCGACAATAACAGGGACCCCCCGTTCAACAAGCGGTTCTGTATAAGGAGTTGTCCATGTACGCAAAGGCGCGTTATACCAATTTAGAACAGGTATCTTGCCTTCAAGCTCTTCTGCAGCTTTATCGACAAACTGATCGACATAGTTCTCTGCCTGAAAAGAAGCAAGCGGTCGGTTGAGCATACGGTGCCACTCACTTTGAAGCAGGCTTTGTACCGTTTCCTTTGTCTGTTCATCATGAAGGAATTTTTTAATTTCAGGCAATACATATTCCGTCAACTTATCAGCAGAAAAAAACATGGATACCATGCTGCCGACTTTTCCTTTTGTCGACAAGAACTGTCTCACCATTGCACCAATCCGCTGCTCGCCTTCTTCACTGTCAATATAAGCGGTTGCCCGTTTTAACAACAAGGCGGACGCCTCTGGCAGCCAGTCCGTCAAACGATCCTGCAATTCTTGTGGGACGACGCTTTTAATAGGCACTTCTTTGTTTTTTTGTAAATAACGTTTGAGGCGATCCTTCAGCCATGATTTGGAGTGGACGACAAGCTGTTCACGGCCAATATCTGCTTGAAACAGCGGTTTTACAATCGACTCAACGGTTCGTTCGCTCCTAAGCCAGCTCGTAAGCTGTTTTTTAAGCCAATTGGTTAGTTCAGCCGCAAAAGCGGTACTGCCAAATTTTTTGCCGAGACCCTCAGCGGTAAGCAAATGATTGGCGACAATATTGCCAAGCTGGACGGCAAGCTCCTTTTGCCGACGAGGCAGTAAGCCAGGTGTAAAGGGGAGTTGCCATTTGCCGATTGAGTATGCCCGATGGGGACGGAATAACATGCGGATTGCAAGGGCGTTGGTCGCCGCACCCACAATAGCGCCGACGACGGCGAGTAAAAGTACTAACCATATCCAGTGCACTGTCATATGCCTGCTTTCTAATGCCAGCAGGCTTCCTCCTTTTTCCAGGAATGCGGACCTAAATCCATTGTTCTATTATAGCTGATTTTTTTTGATCATGAAATGCCACCTATGGTACACTCTATGTAAGCCCTTACATAAAAATGGAGGTGTTTTCTGTGCTTGTCCATTTCCAATACAAGCCTCTTTCTGTCCACGGCCGTAAACAAAAATGGAGTTTTTCTTGCTATTTTGAAGGGCGCTTTGTCGCTGGCACGTACCATCATGACGGCTCGATTTTGTGGCAAAACGCCCCTCATGACATAAATAAACAATTGCAATTAGAAAAATCAATCCATGATTTAATGCTTTACCATGTGTATGAAGCAGAACAGCATATTTAATCATTTTGACTCTTTTGGTGCATGCTAATACCAGGAGGGATGATCATGCCAAACAAAGAAAAACGGGACTCTGAAGCGCGGGCAAAATTTGAACTGGACGTCGACCGATATGTGAATGAAGGTTTACATGGAGGAACCGTTAACCCCCGCTCAGGCGGACGGATTGAAGAAGACATTCCCCAAGAAAAACAAAGCAAGCGGTCATAGCTTTTCGTAGTCCGACAAACGCAAACGGTAGAGCGAGACAAACGATGAAGTATGCGAGCGTTTTTCTACAGTCTGAAAGAAGCCCTGAGAGGCTTCTTTTTTGTTATACTAGCCTAAAAAGACCTGGAAAGGTAAGTGAACGATGATCACTGAACTAAAAACACAATTTGCCCATGCGTTATGGAAACCTGGGGACAACCTGTCGGATCGTTGGGCGCTGCAATCAGAAAATCGTGATACTGTTTCTTTTAACCGCCAAAAGCTAACAGACAGAGAGCAGCTTTTGTTGTCTTTGCTTTTAAGTGAACCTCTGCCTCCTCCTGCTCCACAAACAAAAGTAGAACATGCATGGCATGCTTATTTGTTCGGCGACGGGCAACAGCCGCCGACAGAAGAAACGATTTGTGCTGTTCATTTTCAATTGGAAAAGCCTCTTGAAGACTTTGCCGCTTTTCGTGAAGCGGTCCTTAATACATTTCCTCTATATACTTGTTTCGTATGGCAAAACAGCATGTCCGGTATGTTGTTGTTTCCTTCGGCCGCAGAGGATGTTGATTTAGATGCAGTTGTCGAATTGATTGAAACAGACTTTTACATCGGGATCTCGTTCATGGTGGGTACACCAGTGGAAGCGCAAAAAGCAAAGGCGGCATGGCGATTTGAAAGCGAGTTGTTTGCTTGCTGGAAAGACGATCAAACAAAAAAGAAGCGCCACGTATTGCAAGCGGCGGAAGCTGGTTTAGCTTACTTACTAAAGCAAACCCCTTCGCTTGAGCTCAAAAAGCTGCGCGCCCATTTTCTTCCTCAGGAAATTGTTGACGACAAAGAGTTGGTAAGGACTGTACGCGTGTACTTGCTCGAAAATATGAATAGCACAAAAGCGGCTAAAACACTCCATTTGCACCGCAATAGCTTACAATACAGAATCGACAAGTTTGTTGCCGTCACTGGAATTGATATACGCACTTTTCCAAACGCTGCCTTTGTCGCTTTGCTGCTTCCATAACCCGCGGCATGCTGCACAGGTTGACCGTTATTTTTTGTGCACATTTTCCATAGCGTCACCTTTATGTAAGGGGTTACAATACAAACAATAACTAAGGAGGGGAAACGACAAATGGCTTCGATTCAATTAAAAAACGTGTATAAAGTATATGATGGGGATGTTACGGCTGTTACAGACTTCAACTTGGACATTGAAGACAAGGAGTTTATTGTTTTCGTCGGCCCATCAGGCTGTGGCAAGTCCACTACATTGCGGATGATCGCTGGCCTTGAAGAGATTTCCCAAGGCGACCTTATCATTGGTGATAAACGAATGAATGATGTCGCTCCAAAAGACCGGGACATCGCAATGGTTTTCCAAAACTACGCGTTGTATCCACATATGAACGTATACGATAATATGGCATTCGGGCTTAAACTGCGCAAATTTAAAAAAGAAGAAATTAAAACCCGCGTACATAATGCGGCGAAAATCCTTGGACTTGAGGAAATGCTTGACCGGAAACCGAAAGCAATGTCCGGCGGACAACGTCAACGTGTTGCTCTTGGACGGGCGATCGTCCGTGATCCGCAAGTGTTTTTGATGGACGAACCGCTATCCAACTTGGATGCGAAGCTTCGTGTGCAAATGCGTGCCGAGATTACAAAATTGCATAAGCGCTTACAAACGACGACGATTTATGTAACCCATGACCAAACAGAAGCAATGACGATGGCGACAAGGATTGTCATCATGAAAGATGGCTTTATCCAACAAATCGGCACACCGAAAGATGTGTACGACAATCCGGAAAATATTTTCGTCGGTGGCTTTATCGGCTCTCCATCTATGAACTTTATTTCAGGCCATTTAGATGGAAATGATTTCGTTGTCAAAGAACAGCGCATACGCGTCCCAGAAGGAAAAATGTCTATCTTACGGGAACAAGGCTTTCAAGATAAAGAACTGATTCTCGGCATACGCCCTGAGGACATTCATGATGAGCCCGTATTCATTTCTTCATCGCCAGACACGAAAATCAATGCATTGATCGATGTAGCGGAATTGACTGGTGCTGAAATGGTGCTTTACTCATCGATTGACGGCCAAGAATTCGTCGCTCGTGTTGATTCACGGACAACGGCCCAAAGCGGCGATACGATTGAACTTGCTTTTAATATGAATAAAGCACACTTCTTTAATCCAGAAAATGAACAACGCATTCGCTAAAAAACGTTCTCACTTCTAAAACCGGATATGATGAAAAGCCCCTAAAGCGGCCTTATCTCTGTACGTAACAGGGTAAGGCTGCTTTCTTCTACATAATGACTTCCTCCCTTCCACTAAAATCCTCTTTTCTTGAAGCCCTTCCTATTGTTTAAAACATTTTTTCAACAAATGACCAACAGTTTCGTTCGTTGAAACGTTCTCTTAACAAGAGGAGAAAAATGAATCTTAATTGAATGTACAATGAACGGAGGACAGATGCAGAATAGGTGAGTGACATGTTGGCAATGTTTGAAGATTTACATGGAGATTTACGGCGCTTCGCTTATTCGATTGCCCGCCATGAACACGAAGCCAATGACTTGCTTCAAGACGCGTTTGAGAAAGCATTGGTACACAGCGAACTTGAACAGTGGCCTCGCCATAAACAAAAGGCATGGTTTTATCGAGTAATGAAAAACGAGCTGATCGACCAGCGGCGCAAGCTCCAACGAGAAACGGAGTGGGAAGAAGCAAACGAACCAGCCTTTCAATTTGCTGGCCTAACAGCGATCGAAACAGCGGACTTGCTTCGCTCCCTCTCCCCTATTCAAAGTGATATTGTTTTCAAACGCTATTGGATTGGGCTTTCCAGCAATGAAATTAGCGAACAAACAGCGTTAACGGCATCAACCGTACGCTATCATTTGGCGCAAGCAATCAAGACGCTGCGCAAACAATTAGAGGAGGATGAATAAATGGGAATGACGATTGGAAATGTCGGATTGTTAAACATGGTGAACGCCACCGAAGAGAGCATCCGCGATATTGAAAAGATCGAAAATGTCGGACTTGTACTCTATGCAAAAGAGACAGCGCCTCTCCTTTCAAAATTAAATATCAACAACATCGGCCAGACATTGGAAACGAGTCATCAAGCACGGATCGTTAACGGTCGTTTGCTCATTGATTCTGCCTTTTTGGAGGCGATGCTAGAACCATGTACCTTTCTAGTGAACGGCCTGGTTATAGTCGCAAAGGATGTGACGATCGAGCAGCTCAAACAGGCAGCCTGCCAAATCGTTGTCAACGGTAGCGTCTATGCTCCTCCCGCTCTTAAAGGGGCAGTCAACCTTCTTTTAAAAACCGTCTCTGGTTCAGTTGAAACGTACACAGACCACTTGCCCCGAATTGAAACGGGCATCGTTCAACTGACAAACAGCTATTTAGAGGCCCTCCCACCTAGCCAACATATCATCGTCACTGGCAAGATCGAATTGATGCCAGACCTTGATATGACCTTGTTTTCAGAAAGAATTGCACGTCTCACTATTAACGGAAAAGTGCTTCTTTACATCACACAAGAGCAGGCTTTTTACGAGAAGGCTTCTGTTGTTGGCAAAGTGGCGGTCGTTCCTTCTGGCTTTCAAGCAACGAAGGGGACATTACGCTTAAATGAACATTCAATCAAGCGGTTTAATGGCACCTCGCTATACACGACACAGCCGTTGCTGTTACAAAAGGGCGTTTCTAGAGAACAACTGAAAGCCGCTTTTGCTGCTATTCACTCAACTTCCTACATCGTCTGCCATGAGGAACTTGAAGACTTAGTGTACGAACGCTTGGACCGATTTGAAACAGACGTTCTTTCATACCCTACTGCATGCCGTTTTATCGAAAAAGAAGACTGGAGCCTAGAAGACGTTGAGCGGTTGGAAGCAAATACGACCATCATTGTCGACGACACATTAACCATTACAGAGAAGATAGCCGAGAATGTTCTAAACGAAAAAATTGGCACACTTGATTTATTTGGCACCATCTATACGGCTGATGCAGCCCAAAAAGCATTGCTGCAAAGCAAACTACGCACGCCTAAAGGAATCATGATCGACCAATCCAATCAAAGTACCAGAAGCGGAATGGACAACATTGGAGAGCTCACCCTTTAAAACGGAGTAAAATCGATGGGCTTTTAATCAACAGGCCCAGTCCCTCCCCTGCACTCTTTATTAAAAAGAAGCAGGGGGTCGTTTCATACACGTGCACAGCAAGTGGGAGCCATTTGTCCTGAGATTCGTCATGAAAAGCAAGCCTGGAAAAACCAAGTGAAAATAGCTGGCAACGACGAAAAGCATACCGTTAATAGAAAGGAGGCAGCAAAAACAATGACATTTTCATTCCTTTTTTTCACGATTACCATTAAAAAGCGCAAGCACTTAGAATGTTCACAAGCTGAACTGGAAGCGTTTATCCATGACGAAAAAATCGAAAAGCAAATAGAAGCGATCAAAACGCGTTATTGGCACCATCTTTAATTGAACATCGTAAAACGAGACAACATTAGGTCTACTGTTGTTACCGTGCCTGTCCTCAAAATATTCCTAGCCGTATACGAGAAGAAAATCAAGTTGGGTGATTGTTTGATGATCATCTATCCTGACGAAAAAGGCCCATAAGACCGTTACTGGCCTTATCGGGCAAAAGGGATTTGTCATTATATTTTCAAGCGTTACGCCTTAAACAGGATAAACGGGATGCTTTCGTTCGCTAAATACCATCCGCTTGCTTTCATAAAAAGCAAAGCGCTGCACCAATTCTTGTCGTAAGTCATTGCCGTTGACAATCCCGTCGATGACTAGCTCTGAAGCAAGGCGATAAACATCGATATCCCGTTTATATGCTTCACGTTTTTCCTCTATAAACGCTTTTCGCTCCTGTTCCCCGAGTTCAGCCATTTTGTTTGCATATACGGCGTTGACCGCAGCTTCTGGCCCCATCACCGCAATTTGTGCTTGCGGAAGGGCGAGGCAACAGTCTGGATCAAACGCAGGCCCGGCCATTGCATACAGTCCGGCCCCGTATGCTTTTCGAATGATGACGGAAATTTTCGGTACTGTCGCTTCAGCCATAGCGGCAATCATTTTTGCGCCATGGCGGATAATGCCAGCACGCTCGACTTTGGTACCGATCATAAAGCCTGGAATATCCGCTAAAAACAAAAGCGGCAGATGAAAAGCATCACAAAGTGTAATAAAGCGAGCGGCTTTGTCGGCTGAGTCAGGAAACAATACTCCACCTTTTGCTTTTGGTTGATTGGCGACTATGCCGATTGCCTGTCCGTTTAACCGTGCAAAACCGGTGATCAGTTCAGGAGCGAAGTTTCGCTTGATTTCAAAAAAACTGTCGTTGTCAACGAGGCGCTCGAGCAAATCATACATGTTAAAAGGTGCATTTTGATTTTGCGGAATCAAGTCCTCGATCGTTTTTGGCACATCTTTTGGCGGGCGTGCCTCTATACTAGGTGGCTTCTCTTTATAGCTTGGCGGCAAATAACTTAAATAAGCACGCGCTTGGGAAATTGCGTCTTCCTCGTTTTTGGCTAGAATATCGCCGCAGCCTGACACACTGCAATGCATGCTGGCGCCGCCCATTTCTTCAAGTGTGACATCCTCGCCAATAACCATCTGTGCCATCCGCGGCGAACCTAAATACATGGAAGCATTTCCGTCCACCATAATGACAACATCGCAAAATGCAGGAATGTACGCGCCGCCCGCCGCTGAAGGACCGAAAAGAATACAAATTTGTGGAATTCTTCCTGACAGCTTTACTTGATTGCTAAAAATACGGCCTGCCCCTCTCCGCCCTGGAAACATCTCAACTTGGTCAGTAATTCTTGCCCCAGCCGAGTCAACCAAATACAACAACGGCACGGACAATTTTTCTGCCGTTTCTTGAATACGGATGATTTTTTCAACCGTTCGCGCTCCCCAAGAACCAGCCTTAACAGTCGAATCATTCGCCATCACACAAACAGGCTTGCCGTCTATCGTACCCATTCCACAAATGACACCGTCTGCTGGCAGACTGTCCGCTTCACAGTTAGCAAACAAGCCATCTTCAGTAGTCAAGCCGTCATCAAGCAACAACTGCAAACGCTCCCTGGCAAACAGTTTGCCTTTCTTCGCATTTTGCTGATGGTATTTCGTGTGGCCGCCTTTAAAAATTTCCGTTTCCTTCGCCAATTTGGTTTGCTCAAATGTCATCTCGCTCTCAACTCCTATTTTCCTTTGTAAACGGGAGGGCGCTTTTCTTTGAATGAAGCAAGCCCTTCTAAACGATCCTCGGTTTGCAATGTCTGCAAATATGCTTCGCGTTCCACAGCCAAAGCGGCTTCAAGAGGAAGGGCTGCCCCTTCGTTGATTGCTTTTTTTGCTGCTCGCAGCGCAATCGGGCCGTTGCCCGCCATCTCGATCGCCAACTGTGAAGCGGCTGCGGATGTTTTTTCTCGAGGCAGTGCCCATTCGCACAAACCGTAATTACAGGCTTCTGTTCCAGTTAAACGCCTTGCCGTGAAAATCAGTTCCTTTGCCTTTCCTGGGCCAATTAAACGAGGCAGCCGTTGCGTCCCTCCAGCTCCTGGAATAATTGCCAATTTTGTTTCCGTCAAACCATAAAAACGGTCTTCGGCAAAAATGCGGACATCGCAAGCAAGGCACAGTTCTAACCCGCCGCCAAAGGCACTGCCTCCAACTTCGGCAATGACAGGCTGTGGAAGCTTTTCAACACGGGCAATGACTTCGCCAATCCGCTTGACCGCATAGATGGCCTCGCTTTCTGTCATGTTTGCCCGTTCTTTTAAGTCAGCACCGGCACAAAACGCTTTTTCGCCTGCGCCGGATAAAATAACAACACGGATGCTGCTCTCTTGTTCAACCCAGTCGCAAGCCGCTTCAAGTTCATCTAAAAGCGCAAGCGAGAGCGCATTGGCTGCTTGTGGACGGTTTAATGTAATACGGGCAATTCCATCGTCAGCTGCTGTCTGCACAAGCGTTTTACTCGAGCTCAATCAAAACGTCCCCTTCATTGACAAACTCCCCTTCTGGCTTTACGATCGCCTTTACTTTCCCTGAACGCTCTGCCTCAATTGGAATTTCCATTTTCATTGATTCTAAAATGGCGACTTCATCCCCAGCCTTTACTTCGTCTCCTTCTTTTACTGTAACTTTCCAAACGTTCCCTGCCATTGTCGCTGTAATGTGGTTCATGCTTCTCTCTCCTTTATGAAAAGTTCTTCTTTGTAATCGTTTAAAAAGGATGTTGGCGTGTTGCCTTCATTAAAAGCTTGATGGTCGCATATTGCCCGCAAAAGAGGCAGATTGGTTTTTACCCCCGTTATTTCATATTCATTAAGCGCCCCCTTTAGTCGAGTAATCGCTTCAGCGCGCGTGCCCCCTTTGACAATGAGCTTAGCGATCATCGGGTCATAAAACGGCGTAATCACGCTTCCTGCTTTTACCGGACATTCATGGCGGATAAAAGGTTGTTTCGGGAGAGAGATGTCCTTTATCGTCCCAGGTGAAGGGAAAAAGCGTATTGGGTCTTCTGCGTAAATGCGGACTTCGATCGCATGGCCGCTGCCTCTTAGCTCATGCTGCTGCCACGGCAGCACATCGCCATTTGCTATCCGCAATTGCCATTCCACAAGATCAATGCCAAAGACTTCCTCTGTCACTGGATGTTCGACTTGCAGCCGTGTATTCATTTCCAAAAAGTAATAATTTCCGTCGCTGTCTAGCAAACATTCAATTGTGCCAGCATTTTCATAACCAATGGCGGCCGCTGCTTTTTTCGCCATTTCTTCCATCGCCTCGCGAGTCGTTTGGTCTAAAAAAGGAGACGGCGCTTCTTCTACGACTTTTTGGTGCCTCCTTTGAATCGAACATTCCCGTTCCCCAAATGCGAGGATATGGCCATTGCTGTCAGCAAGCACTTGAATTTCAATGTGGCGTGGCCGCTCAAGCAACTTCTCCAAATAAAGGGAGCTGTCGCCAAAAAACATACGTGCTTTCTTTTCGTTTCGGGCAAATGCCGCTTCGATTTCCTCTTCATTCCGGCACACATCAATGCCAATGCCGCCGCCACCTGAAGCAGCTTTGACCATAACCGGAAAGCCAATTTCCCTTGCTTTCGTCTTTGCTTCGGCTGCTGAGGCAAGGGCGCCACTTCCTGGAATAACAGGAATGCCCGCTGCTTCCATCGTCTTTCTAGCTTGCAATTTATCGCCCATCAGCGCAATTGCTGTCGCTGATGGGCCGATAAATGTTAGCCCATTGTCTTTACAGGCGGTCGCAAATGAAGCCTGCTCTGACAACAGTCCGTAACCGGGATGGATGGCATCAGCTTTTGCTTGTTTGGCAACGGCCAAAATCTGTTCTTGGTTTAAATAGCTCTCCTGGACACGTGAACCGCCGATGCAGTAGGCCTCGTCAGCAAGCGCGACGTGTTCTGCACCACAATCAGCTTCTGAATAAACAGCGATTGTCTTTACCCCAAGCTGTTTGCATGTACGGATAATTCGTGAGGCAATTTCGCCACGGTTGGCAATTAATACTGTGTTGATCACTGTTTCGCCTCCTTTTGCTGTAAAGAAGTTAACCCTAAATGCCTAGCAATGACAAGGCGTTGGATTTCCGAAGTGCCTTCGCCGATTTCCAACAGTTTGGCATCACGGAGCATCCGTTCGACTTCATATTCGCGCATATACCCATAGCCGCCATGAATTTGCAAGGCCTGATTGCATGTACGTGTTGCCATTTCAGAAGCAAACAGTTTGGCATAGGCAGCTTCTTTGCCAAACGGTGCTCCTGCGTCCTTTAAAGCGGCTGCTTTGTGAACCATATTACGAGCAAGTTCAATTTCCATCGCCATATCAGCTAGCTTAAATTGAATCGCTTGGAATGAGCCGATCGGCTTCGAAAATTGTTTTCTTTCCTTCGCATAGGCTAACGCCCGGTCAAAGGCAGCTTGGGCAATGCCGACTGCAAGGGCGGCAATCGAAATTCGCCCACCATCCAGCGTATAAAGGAACTGGCTGAAGCCTTTTCCAGGATCGCCGAGCAAATTGCTTTCAGGGACACGGACATCTTCAAGAACAAGTTCACATGTGTTTGAAGCGCGGACACCCATTTTGTCGTAGGGAGCCGTAATCGTAAAACCAGGCGTATTTGTTGATACAATAAACGCAGAAATCTGTTTTTTGCCGTTTGATTGTGTTCCGGTAACGGCAGTAATGATAACGGTTTGCGCGTACATGGCATTCGTAATCCAACATTTCTCGCCATTGAGAATATATTCGCCATTTTCAAAAACAGCTTTCGTTTGCGTCCCTCCGGCGTCAGAACCAGCATTTGGTTCTGTTAGCCCGAATGCACCAAGGGACTCGCCTTTAGCAAGTGGGACTAAATACGTTTGCTTTTGCTCTTCTGTGCCGTAGTAGAAAATCGGGCTTGCACCAAGGGATACGGCCGCGGCATAACTTAAGCCTGTACCGCCGCATGCGTAGCCGATTTCTTCAACAGCTAGTGCATAAGAGACCGTATCTCCTCCTGACCCACCGTATTTTTCGGGGAATGGCAAACCGAGCAATCCAAGCTGCCCCATCTTTTTAAAAATCGCCTCTGGAAAACGCGAATCTCGATCTAGCTCTTGCGCTAGTGGGGCAATTTCCTTGCGTGCAAATTGCCTTACCATGTCTTTAATCATTTCTTGGTCTTTTGTCAGTCTGACTGTCATGGCATGCTCTCCTTCTTTTCATAATCTGAGCGACCGTTCAGGAAAAAGCCAACCTCGGAAATGAAAGCGTTACCAAAATCGTATCGTACTCTTTTTCGTAAGTCAAATCCTTTCTGTTTATCCTATTTGCCCCATCCAGTGGCTATGCTGTTCTTTTCGCGCCATCCATGCTAGACTTTTTTTATGGAAAAACGAAACTTCGATTTTTGCTGTTCGTAAATGGTATAAAAAGAAAGGTGGTACATAGAGATGATCATTCTTATCATCGTCATTATTGCTGTTATTGCGCTTGCTTGGATTGCTAGCTACAACTCTCTCGTCAAGCACCGTAATTGGGCCGAGGAATCGTGGGCACAAATTGATGTGCAGTTAAAGAGACGCTATGATTTAATTCCCAATCTCGTTGAAACCGTAAAAGGCTACGCCAAACATGAACAGGAAACGTTGACTGGCGTCATTGAAAAACGAAACGCTATTACCCAGCCGAATGCGAGCCGCCACGAACGTGTCGAGCAAAATGCTGAGCTAAACGGCATGCTTCGGCAACTGTTTGCCCTCGGGGAATCATACCCCGATTTAAAAGCGAACAAAAACTTTTTGCAGCTACAGGAAGAGCTTGCTGGAACAGAAAATAAAATTGCTTATGCCCGTCAAGCTTATAATTCAACCGTGATGCGCTATAATACAAAGCTGGAGTCGTTTCCATCCAATCTAATCGCTAATATTCATTCTTTTATGCGCATGGAACTCCTTGACATTCCTGATGAAGAAAAAGAACCGGTAAAAGTGCAATTTTAAGGAGGGGAGCCATTGTTTCATATCCAAATTGCCCGCAATAAACGAAAGACGGTTTTTTTAGTCGCCCTCTTTATTGCTTTTGTTCTCTTGATCGGCGCAGCAATTACGTACGTGCGTGCCGGCGATTATGTGAGCGGCGCCATTTTTGCCGCTGTCATCGCCGGAGGCTATACAATTTTTATGATTTCCACGAGCACGAATATTGTCATGCGCATGAACCATGCCCGTGAGATCACTTCATCAACGGAACAGCCGTTTTTGTGGCATACCGTCGAGGGATTAGCAATTGCAGCGCGGATCCCGATGCCGCGGATTTTTATTATTCAAGACAAAAGCCCGAACGCCTTTGCAACAGGGATTTCGCCAAAATCAGGCGCTGTAGCCGTCACTTCCGGATTGATGGAGCGCCTCTCCCGCGAAGAAATTGAAGGCGTGCTTGCTCATGAAGTGGCCCATATTCGCAATTATGATATTCGCTTATCAACCATTGCTGTCGCTCTCGTATCAGCTATCGCAATTTTGAGCGACCTCGGTATGCGTTTTTTCGTGTTTTCTGGAGGACGCAATAAAGACAACAAGCACCCGCTTATTCTCATCATTGCCATTTTCCTCGTCTTGCTTTCGCCGCTTGTGGCGACGATGATGCAGCTTGCCATTTCCCGCAACCGCGAATATTTGGCTGATGCAAGCGCCGTAGAGTTGACCCGCAACCCTGTAGCATTGGCAAGCGCACTAGAAAATATTACGAATACGCGCACCCCTGTGGAAGAAGCATCCTCTTCAACCGCATCGCTATACTTTGCTGACCCATTAAAAAAGAAAGCCGCTTCGTTATTTTCAACCCATCCGCCCCCAGAAGAACGGATAAAACGGTTGCGGAATATGTAAAAAATTATTTAGACGGATAGAAAACGCTTGTCAGCTGAGATGAACAACAAAGGATGCGAGCGTTTGCCAAAAGAAAGACAGCCTCGTCCAAGACGAGGCTGCCTTTCTTTTGCTAAGCGATTAGTTCAATAGCAATGACTGCTCTTTCGCTTCTTCAAAAATGCCGAGCATAACGCTCATACCTTTTTCAATTTCGGCATCAGTGGCATGAGTGAAGTTAAGGCGCAGTGTATTTAATTGCGGTGATCCTGCATAAAAAGGCCTTCCTGGTACATAGGCCATTCCCTTTTCTACAGCGCGTGGCAGCAAAGCTTCTGTATGAATGTGTGGTTCTGCCTCCACCCATAGGAACATGCCACCTTCTGGTTCGATAAACTGGATGGAACCGCGCTCTTTCGCCTCTTGCAAACAATCAACCATGACATTCTTGCGGTGTCCATACAACTCACGGATGTTGTCGATATGGCCGTCAAGATCGAAGTTGCGACATAGATGGTAAAGTGCCTGATGCCCAATCGAGTTGGAATGCAAGTCATTGGCTTGTTTTGCTTGTGCCATCATGCGAATAATTTGGTATGGGCCCGTGATCCAACCCGTCCGCAAAGCAGGAACGGCCGTTTTGGAAAATGTGCTCGTATACAGCACATGAGAGCCATCATCAAGAGCCGCAATTGGCGTATAGCCCCCTGGAGTAAATTGGATGTCGCCGTATGGATCGTCTTCAAAAATAAGGACATGGTGCTTACGCGCTAGGCCCACTAATTCTTTGCGCCGCTCAAGCGTCCAAACACGGCCTGTCGGGTTTGAAAATGTTGGAACCACATAAATGACTTTAGGCTTATATTCTTTTATTTTTCGAACTAAATCGTCGATCATCATTCCGTCTGCGTCGCATTTAACAGGAATGACTGTTGCTTCATACGACTGGAAAACTTGCAATGCAGCTAAATAAGTTGGCTCTTCCGTAAAAATGACGTCCCCTGGCCCGATCATCACGCGGGAAAATAAATCGATTGCCTGCTGCGAACCAGTCGTCAATAACATTTCATCAGCTGTTAAGCCTGTTATGCCTTTTTTCTCCATCCGTTCGAGAATCACTTCACGCAGAGGCAGATAACCTTCTGTTTCTCCGTATTGCAATGCCTTATTTCCACTTGCAAACACGCGGCTAAACGCTTCTTCAATCGCCTTTCGCGGAAATAAACCATCATCTGGCAAGCCTCCTGCAAAGGAAATGACGTCCCCTCGGTTTACCACTTTTAATATGTCCCGTACAGCCGATGACTTCAAATGGCGGACCCTTTTTGCAAATGCATATTTCATCTCTAACACCCCGAAATCTCTTAGTCTTTTTCTCTTTTTTTGTCCACTCACAAAAAAATCTGATTAATTGAATGACTTCTATTCTACTCCTCCTTTGACGAAAAAGTCAATCAATTTATTCGTTGAAAAAAGCTTCCTCCTTTGCCGGAGGAAAGCTTTTTTTTAATCCTTGATTGCCGCATATTGCGACTTGACGAGGCCAAAATAGGTCCCTTTCTTTTCCATCAGCTGGTCATGGGTACCTTGTTCAATCACATTGCCATGTTCAAGGACAATGATGTTGTCGGCGTCACGAATGGTCGAGAGGCGATGGGCAATCATAATCGCCGTTCTTCCCGCCAACAGTGTTTTAAGCCCGTTTTGGATTTTCACTTCGGTTTCTGTATCAATACTGGCGGTAGCTTCATCCAAAATTAAAATACGCGGATCGGCAATTAACGCCCTAGCAAAGGAAAGAAGTTGCCTTTCTCCTACAGATAGCACATTCCCTTGTTCTTCGACCTCGGTTTGGTAGCCTTTTTCCAACTTTTCGATAAAGGAATGTGCTCCAATTGCTTTTGCTGCCGCCATGATTTCTTCGTCTGTTGCCGAAGGATTGCCAAAGCGAATGTTTTCCATGATTGTGCCTGCGAAAATAAACGTGTCTTGGAGGACATAGCTAACGTGTTTGCGCAAGTCAGCAAGGCGAATATCTTTTAAATCAACGCCATCCAAATGGATTTCCCCGGAAGTCGGATCATAAAAACGACTCATCAAGTTAACAATTGTTGACTTGCCTGAACCGGTATGGCCGACAAGAGCGACTGTCGTGCCTGCATGAAATGTGAGATCAATGCCGTTTAATGCCCGGCGTTTGCCGTCGTAAGAAAACTCGACATCTTTAAAGACAATTTCTCCTTTTATGTCCGTAAGCGGCTCCGCATCAGGCTTATCTTCCACATTTGGCTTTTCATCGAGAAATTCAAAAATCCGCTCACTCGAAGCCATGCCGACAAGAAGCTGGTTGTACACTTGCCCTAAACGGGAAATCGGCTCCCAAAACATGCCAATGTAAAAAGCAAACGATACAAACACACCTAATTCTAACGTACTGGCATCGCTTTGGATTAAAAACGCGCCATACCAAATTAATATCGCTCCGCCAAGGGCACTTGCCATTTCAACAAACGGCCGGAACAATGCGTTCATGCGTGTAGCCTGGCGCCAGCTCTCATAGTTTTGGCTGTTCACTTCGTCAAAGAAATCCATGTTTTCATGTTCTTGTGCATAGGCTTGTGTAACACGAATTCCTTGAATGCTCTCATTTAAATGGGAATTCAGCCTAGATTGGCGCAAGCGCACAGTTTGCCAGGCGCGGCGAATTTGCCGACGCAGTTTTGTAGAAATAAAAAACATAATCGGCAAAACGATGAGAATGACAAGCGCAAGTTCTGGACTGAGCGAGAATAAAATGACGACAATCCCAATGAGCATGACCGCATCCATCAACAAATTAATAACGCCGTTTGTAAACAAATCTTGGAGTGAATTGACATCATTGATTACTCTTACAAGAATCGATCCAGCCGAACGCTGGTCATAAAATCGATGGGACAAATGCTGGATATGGTCAAACAGCTTTTTGCGAATGTCAAAAATAACATGCTGGCCAAGCTGATTCGTCCAGCGGATACGGAAAAGATTGGCCACATAGGCGAATAGATACAAGCCTAAAACAATCCCTGCATAAAGCACCATATCAGCCGTGGTCGCTAACCCTTTTTCCAGCCGGTCGACAGCGAATACGCCGATAAATATTGGAACAATTAACCGCACTGCCGTCGCCAGCAGCATAACAAAAATTGTTTTTGGCAACAGGCTTTTTGCGTAAGGCGCCAAAAACGAAAACAGACGCGTCATTTGTTTCCAGTTAAAGGGTTTTTCAATAATTTCCTCAGTTGAATAGTGAAAACGAGCTTTCCTTCTTGCCTGTTCCATGCCTGGTCACATCCTTACGCTTGTTGCAGCACATATTGTTGATCCTGGTTTTGGATATCGTAAATCCGCCTATATAGCCCTTCTTCTTGCAGAAGGCTTTCGTGATCTCCGTCTTGAACAATGTTCCCATCATCAAGAACGAGAATCTTGTCACAATGCTTTACCGATGATATCCGATGGGCAATGACAAACGTTGTCCGCCCTTCCATTATTTCTTTTAGCGCTTGCTGGATTTTCATTTCTGTTTGCATATCAACAGCGCTTGTCGCATCGTCTAGGATAAGAATGCTTGGGTTTAAGATCATCGCCCTGGCAATGGCAATCCGCTGTTTTTGCCCGCCGGAAAGACCGAGGCCCCGTTCGCCGAGAATTGTATCGTATCCGTCTGGAAGCGAGCTGATAAAGTCATGTGCATCTGCACGCTTAGCCGCCGCTACAATCTCTTCCATCGGAACATCAGGGTTTCCATAGGCAAGGTTGTCACGGATAGAAGAAGAGAACAAAAACGTTTGTTGAAGCACGAGGCCGATATTGCTCCTCAGTTCTTTTACGTCATATTCTTCTACAGGCTTGCCGTCAATGAGAATGTCCCCCGCTGTTTTTTCATAAAAGCGCATGATAAGCTGGATAATGCTTGATTTTCCTGAGCCTGTTGCGCCGACAAGCCCAATTGTCGACCCTTTAGGTGCATGGAAAGAAATGTTCGTGAGCGCATTTTTGGCTTTGTTGTTATAGCGTAGCTCGACGTTTTTAAAAACCACATCGCCATCAAGCTTTGCATACGAGCTTGTTTGCTCTACTCCGTTTTTCCGTTCCTCTTCATCCAATATTTCAAGCAAACGTTCTCCTGACGCTTTTGACTGTGAAAACGTATTGATAATAAATCCAAGGTTCATAATCGGGCCAATAATAAACCATACAAGGCTGAAGAAAGCCGTTAATTCGCCAGCCGTCAATTGGCCTTGTACCGCTAAATATCCGCCAAAACCAAGAAGCAGCACAGCAGACGTGTTGCCGATGAATTCCATTAACGGAAAATACGTTCCCCATACATTAGCGACTTCTACGTTTTTTGCACGGTAATCGTCATTTTGTTTATGGAAACGGCTTTTTTCTGTATCTTCCTGGGCAAGCGCTTTAACAGTGTGCATGCCGCTTACATTTTCTTGCACTTTTGTGTTGAGCGAAGCAAGTGATTTACGGACATGACGAAATCCCGGATGTACCCGTTTATCAAACTTGTAAACAACCACACTTAAAAACGGCAACGTCACCATTGTCACAATTGTCAAAGGGACTGAATAGTAAAACATAACGATCAGCGAAAAGCCGACAAGCAGGACAAAGTTGACAAGCTGAGCGCAACCAAACGAAAGAAAAAAGCGGAATGCTTCCACGTCCGCTGTTAGCCTTGACATCAAATCGCCGGTTTTAGCATTATCGTAATAAGTAAATGGAAGAAATTGCAGTTTTTTATAAAGCGCTTTCCGCAGGCGGTAAACAGCCCGTACGCCAAACAAATCACCAAAATATTGGTTGATATACGTGGCGATTCCTTTTACTGCCATGATTAAAATTAAACCGATCGCCAAGTAAGGGATAATGCCGTATTCTCCGCCGCTAATCCCGACATCAATGGCGATTTGCAAAACGACCGGGTAAACAACCGTGATCGCTGTCACAAAAAACAATGCGATCAAAGAAAACACGAAAAACCTTTTATCTGGAAGATAAAACGTTGCCAGACGCCTAAAAGTCTCCACCGTTACACCACCTCTTAAATTCAATGCTTAGAATTACGAAATACCGTAGAGTCGTAAAATCTATCTTACTCTGAAACGAAACGACCGTCAATTAATATATCGATCATTTTGAAATTTTTTTGTTTGTCTATGTAACTTAAAGACATTCGCTTACGTTGCACAAAAAAAGGGCTGTCTGCTGCCCCTATAAATACTTGCGGTGCATTTTGCCACCGTCGTAAATAAAAACAATCTGCTTTTCATTAATTTCTGTTTCCAAATGAACCGTGCGGCCCCATAGTTGATAAAGATAAGGAAGGACTCTCTCCAAATGGCCAACATCAAGTTCAATCCCTTCAAAACGATGTGTAATATAAAGTTCACCATTTTTTAAGTAATCGCCATCCGTCACCACTAGGTACGGAAAGCCGCCATTGACCCGCGATTGAGTAATGTGGTCACGTACACCTTCCCAAGCTTTGTCGACAATCTTATAGTCCGAACCTTGTTTTTGGAATAAGTACATGTCTTCCCGGTGGACGAGCTCTTTTGTTAAATAGTTGCGGATAAACGACGTATCCGATTCAATTTCACGGACTTCAAAGATTTTCTCACGCCCGCTTCCTGGCTTAATCCCTTGTTTGCGCTGCATTTCCTCTGTTGGCTCGTTGTAGCGTTGTTCAATATCCTCAAAAATTTTCAATCCTAAGTAATAAGGATTAATGGATGTTTTCGATGGTTGGACAACAGCAGCGTTCAACTTCGCAAATTCAACTGCCTCTTCGCTCGTTAAGTCCATTTCTCTAATAATCCGTGCATGCCAAAAAGAGGCCCAGCCTTCATTCATGATTTTCGTTTCCAATTGCGGCCAGAAATATAGCATTTCTTCCCGCATCATTGTCAAAATATCACGCTGCCAAGGTTCCAATTCCCTGCTATGGTGTTCGATAAAACGAAGCACGTCTTTTTCAGGACTTTCAGGAAAACGTTTCTTTTTTGGAGATGTTTCCTTTTTAGGCTGCTCTTCTAAATTCCACAAATCCTCATATTCAGAAGTCCGCGGCTTTTCAAATGTCAAGTCGCTGCTCTCTACTGGCTTGACAAGCCCAGGGTCAATATGTTCTTGAATCGCCAAAACGGCATCAAGAAAATTTTCGACTTGCTCTTTGCCATGAATATGTTCATAGTGGGCAACCCGTTCAGCCGTAGCGCTCATGCTCTCCACCATATCGCGCCGTGTATTTGAAAAGCGAATGTTGTTTTTGAAAAAGTCACAATGGGCCAACACATGGGCGACAATAAGCTTGTTTTGGATCAAACTATTGCTGTCTAATAAAAAGGCATAGCATGGATCGGAATTAATAACGAGCTCATAAATTTTGCTTAACCCTAAATCATACTGGAGCTTCATTTTGTGGTATTGCTTGCCAAACGACCAATGGTTATACCGTGTTGGCATCCCATAAGCCCCGAATGTGTAAATGATATCCGCTGGGCAAATTTCATAGCGCATTTCATAAAAATCAAGGCCAAACCCTTTAGCAATTTCAGTAATCTCTTCAATCGCATATTGCAGTTCTTTCCAATTGTCAGACAACGCACTCCCTCCTTCGTTGTCTTCCTATTCTATGAACAGCAGTAGAGTTACATGAACAAGAAAAAGCCCTTGGCGCACAGCAAGCCTGTACGCACAAGGGAAATGTTAAGAAATAAAAGCTTCCATATAAGACATGACCGCTTGTTGCAACTGATTCAGTTTTTGTTCACTCTCTTCATTGCTTGAGCCGACAACACCAAAATAAAACTTCACTTTAGGTTCTGTTCCCGAAGGACGCACACAGAACCACGAGCCGTCCTCAAGTGTGTACTTCAGCACATTGGATGCTGGCAACTCAATCGCTGTCCGTTCTCCTGTTGCAGTGGCAAGCGCTTGTCTCGATTCAAAATCTTCGACTGTTGTAATGAGCCTACTAGCCATATGTGTAGGCGCTTCTTGACGGAGAGAGGCAAGAATAGAAGCAATTTTTTCTGCCCCTTCTTTTCCTTTTAACGTTAAGGATTGCAACCCTTCACGGTAATAGCCGTACTTGCGATAGACTTGCTGCAATGCTTCATAAACCGTCATGCCTTTACGCTTATAATGGAGTGCCAACTCAGCGGCAAACAGGCAAGCTTGAATAGCGTCTTTATCGCGGACGAAATCTCCTATTAAATAGCCATAGCTTTCTTCATAGCCGAACAAAAATGTATGTTCACCGGAACGTTCATATTCGCCCATCTTTTCGCCGATAAACTTGAAGCCTGTTAACGTATCGATGGTTGTCAGCCCGTAAGCGTCAGCAATTACTCGGCCTAGTTCAGACGTGACAATCGTCTTGAGGACTACGCCATTTTTCGGAAGCGTCCCCTTTTGCTGGCGTGTTTCGAGAAGATAGTCAAGCAAGAGCGCGCCAGTTTGGTTTCCAGTCAAGACAATGTAGTTCCCCTCGTCATCTTTCACCGCAAGCCCTACACGGTCTGCATCCGGGTCTGTAGCAAGCAAAAGGTCTGCCCCTTGGCGCTCCCCATAATCGATCGCCAATGTAAAGGCTGCATGTTCCTCTGGGTTTGGTGAAGAAACAGTTGAAAAATCAGGATCAGGTTGCTCTTGTTCAGCGACCACTGTAACGTTTGTAAACCCGCTCTCCTTTAGGGCACGTCTGACCGCAACATTCGCTGTGCCATGGAGCGGTGTAAACACAATAGCCAACTCATCGCCATCATTCTTGTCCATTTCAGGCTGGAGCAAAATCGTCTTCAATTGTTCGTTATAAGCATCGTCCATTTCAGTAGAAATGAGCTCGTATAACTGTGCTGCTTTCAATTCTTCTTCATCGCCAACTTCAATAGCCAATTCGTCTTCGATTGATTGCACACAAGCGACAAGCTCTTCTGCAGGGGCAGGCGGGAATTGGCAGCCATCTGCGCCGTATACTTTAAAGCCATTATACTCAGGCGGGTTATGTGAAGCAGTAATCACAATACCTGCTTCAGCTCCGAGATAACGGACGGCAAATGACAATTCTGGCGTCGGCCGCAAACTTTCAAAAACGTATGCTTTAATGCCATGAGCGCCTAACGTGATTGCTGCTTCATGAGCAAACTTTGCTGACTTATGGCGGGAATCAAAAGCGATCGCCACTCCTTTGCTTTTCGCTGTCTCGCCTCGTTTTTCAATAAAGCGGGCCAATCCTTCGGCTGCTTTTCGAACAGTATATGTATTCATCCGGTTTGGTCCTGGCCCGATTTCCCCACGCATGCCTCCTGTTCCAAAGGCAAGTTCCCGGTAAAAACAATCTTCAAGCGCCTTATCATTATCCAAAATGGCGTCCAATTGTTGACGCACATCTGGTTCTAATTGTGCAAATTGGTTCCAGCGTTCCACTTTCTCCGCAATATTCAAAAGAGTCCCTCCCATAAAAACTGCTCTACGCTATCATTTTACACAGCATTCCCCTGGTTTGCCAGCAAAAAAACGGCTCATCTGCTTGCAAGCTTGATCAAGGCATCCAATTCCAATCGGTATTGCGCTTCCTGCTCCTCACTCCAATTAAAGCGATCACGCATATACCGAAAAACCGCTTCTTGGACATGTACCGCTTCTGTTTTATTAAAATAGAACATCGCCGTGCGCCTGACCAAAAAGTCTGCGGGCGTAACTGCCATTTCTTCTTCAATCGAAAACAGCAGCTGCGCAAAAATAACCGGCGGCAACCCAAATAGACGCGCTTGTTTTTTATAAGACCAAAAACGTGCATAAATGGCCCCTACATTCGACCCATACATATCGACTAATTCTTGTGCCTTTTCTCGGCTAATTCCATACTGTACCCCTTCAGCAAGGCGTTTTTCTTTATAATTGTCAAATTGGTCAACGCTGCCTGCATAGCCGCCGGAAAGGGTGACTGTATCCGTTTCGCACGGAGAAAAAGGGCCTGCTTTTTTGGCGATACGGTCAAGAATTTGCTTGGCCAATAAACGATAACCAGTGGTGTGCCCACATACTACTGTTACAAGGCCTGAAGCGGATTCAAACCAGTCATTTTTCCTGATCGCTTCATGCTTTTTTTTGTTTGTTTCCATCACAATTGGCCGTTTAACATACCACGAGGCTTCAATATCATCGGGTGTGATCTGTACTTGCTGAAACGTCTGATTGATTTTCGCCAACATGACCTCTCGTTCGTTTTCGTCCCTTTCATCGCTGTTCGTCAAAGACAACACGACTTTCTTGCCTCTTGGCGCCAGACTAATCAGCTTTTTGTCGTCCAATTCCAAATAAACAACTTGGTCAATCGCAAGCAGCTCTTTTGGAATGACCATATACGCATCAGTCATATAGCCAATCGTCTTTGCCGACATAGACCGGTCTTGCTCCCGAAGAGTATCTGCCTCAATCCCTGTAGCATTAATAATCTTTTTAGCGAACACTTTATAAGCTTCGCCAGTCAACTGATCGATCGCAACCACACCGACGGCTTTCCCATTTTCATAGAGAAACGTCTCTGCTTTCATATAATTGAGCGCCATTGTTCCCCTTCTAGTTGCTTCTTTTAGCAAATCAAACACGAGCCGTGCATCGTCACGCCAAAATTCATGGTAGAGAACAGCGCCTTTGATCGATTTATCAGAGAGTAAAGGCGCAAGGCGATTCAGTTCCTTTTTTGATAAATGTTTGCGCTTTTCCTTTCTTGCCAAGTCTGATATACGTTCAACCACCTTTGAACCAAAAGATTGCCTGCCAAACATGCTGACTTTAAAAGCAGGAAGCAGCAAAGGAAGCTGTTTCATTAAATGCGGAGCATTTTCATGCAAAATCAAGCGCTCTTTGACATATTCTCCGTGCCATTTCATGTCAAGCTGGTGGGCCTGCCTACTCTCATTATGAAAAAGGGTTGACCAAGCCCCAGAAGAGCCTGAAGCAAAATCGGCACGTTCAATTAAAACCGTCTTCATTCCCCTGACTACTGCATCAAGGGCAATGCCCGCTCCGGCAACCCCTCCGCCGATCACCAGCAGGTCAAAGACATCCCCTTCCAGCTGCTGTATATACTCACCCCGCAATTCACTTGAAAAAGAATGAACCATCTACAACTCCCCTATCTGTTTGCTCACTTTCCTTATCATAGCATTTTTTCACAATAACAGAGAAGTCAGACGATAACCGGAATCCGATTTTTTAAACAAATGTTCTGTTTGGATAGTGTCGTGCTCACTGCGCTAATGAACACGCCTTTATCGTTTGCTTCCTTGATCGCTTTGGCAAAATCAGCGTCTATGCTGCTTTCCATTTCCACCGTGCTAATGTTGCTATGTTGAGAGACAAACAGAATCGCACTCTCATACTCAGGCAGCATATTTAAAGCAGTCAATTCCCGTACATGTTTTGCGCCCCTTTTCGTGATGGCATCTGGAAAAAACCCTTTGCTGTCGCGAGCAAGCGTTACACTCTTTACTTCAAGCACCAGCGTGCGTCCGTTTTTGGAAAGCAAAAAATCAAAACGCGATTTGCCTATTGTTGCTTCTCTTTTTACTAGCTGCCAGCCACTAAATGCTTCAAGGGAATGGGAGGCTAGCGCCTCTTCTACTAGTTGGTTGGCAAAAGTCGTTTTTAGTGAAACAAGGTCACCGCCAGATGTCTCACATAACACAGCTGTCCATGCCGTTTTACGTAACGGCCCGACAGCAGGTTCAGCCCAAATGACGGCGCCTTCCACTAACAATTCACGCAAACGTCCTGGATCAGGCAAATGCGCCAGTACAGTTTCCCCTGTGTCTGTTCGCCTTAATTCGACAACAAAGCGATTGGGGCGATGAATGAACTGCATTTTCGTTAATGGCGGCAATCGCATTGTGATCCTTCCTTTCTACTAAGACACACTCAATCGTGTCTGCTCAATCTGCTATCACTTACTGTTTATAAACGACATGATAAATGTCATCTCGGCGGTCACGTAATTGATTAACGCTGCCAGAACGGCGGTGGCGCCGTAAAATTTCTAAATCAACGTCTCCTACTACGACCGTTTCAATATTGGGGCTGCACTCCCCTACGATGCCGTCGCGTGGGAACGTGAAATCAGACGGCGTGAAAATGCCAGATTGGGCATATTGGATATCCATATTGGCCACATCAGAAAGGTTACCGACTGTGCCAGAAATGACGGTGTAAATTTGGTTTTCAATCGCCCGTGCCTGGGAACAGTAGCGGACACGCAAATAGCCTTGGCGGTCATCTGTGCAAAATGGCGAAAAGATGATGTTCGCCCCTTTGTCGGTGGCAATACGGCCCAATTCTGGAAACTCAATATCATAACAAATTTGGATGGCAATTTTGCCGCAGTCTGTGTCAAACACTTTTACTTCGTCGCCGCCGCTAATCCCCCAAAAAAGCCGTTCATTTGGGGTAATATGGAGTTTATATTGTTTTTCAATCGTACCATCACGGCGGAACAAATAGCTGATATTATAAATCTTCCCTTCTTCTTCTACATAATGGGACCCGCCTATTATATTGACATTGTAGCGAACAGCAAGCGTCGTAAACAGCGCAATATATTCCTCTGTAAATTCCGTTAAACGGCGAATCGCCCGGCTTGGACTTTTCTCGGGAAGAAAGGATAATAGCTGAAGCGTAAAAATCTCAGGAAAAACAGCAAAATCGGATTGATAACTAGCTGCCACATCTGCATAATACTCACATTGGACAGCAAAATCATCAAATGAAGCAATTTTTTTCATTTCGTATTGGATCGTCGTAATCCGCACAGGAAAAGACGTTTTAAAACGCCTTTTCGGCGTAGATGGCTGATAGTCAATGTTATTCCATTCCATCAATGTGGCATATTTCATACTCGCCTTGTCATCAGTCAAATAATTGGCATTAACGCGTTTAAGGGAAAAGCCATTAATGACTTGGAACGTCAAAACCGGGTCATAAATATTATGCATCGTTACTTGGTCAACATATTCCCGTGGTGAGATTTTGTCCGCATATTTGTAGTAGTTTGGGATGCGACCGCCAATAATAATGCTTTTTAAATTTTTTTCCCGGCACAAGTCTTTCCGCGCTTCGTAAAGACGACGGCCAATTTTCATACGGCGAAAGTCAGGATGCACCATGATTTCAATGCCGTATAAATTGTAGCCATCAGGATCATGGTTGGTAATATAGCCTTGGTCGGTAATTTCATCCCAAGTATGCTGGTCATCGTATTCATCAAAATTGATAATTAAACTAGAACATGAACCGATGATTTGCCCGTCGTATTCGACGCAAAATTGGCCCTCTGGAAATATGGAAATGTGACTCTGTAATTCTTCACGGCGCCACGGCTCCATATTTGGAAAGCATCGTTTTGATAAATTTATAATATCGTTAAAATCCTTTTCTTCAATATGGCGAAGAATGATTTTTTTTTCGAACTTAGACACATCAATTTCTTTCATGCTGCTCACACCTTTCTCACTGGAACATGTCAATTCATTCCGTAGTTTACCTCTTTTTTAGCCGTTTGAATAGTGTTTTTCCCCGTTCCGCTAAACAAGGAAAAAGTTTTCAAAAAAGAAAGGGTGCGTTGTGAAGTGTCTCGTCCTGACGTGGTATGCCCACAGGTTGGGACAGATCCTATCATTGCTTTTATACTTGACTTTAGGAAAAAGTCCGTGACAGGCTTAACTACACAGACTCTGCTAAACCGCAGTATGAAACGACTAACCTTAACGGAAATCATAGGGCTGCACACTAAAAATTTCAGCGTATAATGGCCGATTTTTAAGAGGAAGAATACACTAGCGAGCTAACGGGAGGGAATAAAGCAATGACTTTGGCAAAAGGCCAATCCTCCATTTGCCTAAAAATGATTGCTTGCTTTACGGCTTGTCGGTTTGAAAGGTAGTTAACGGGATGTCGCCACCGTTTGATAGCTACATGGACGTGGATATGTCCCCGATTCCAGTTGACGATAAGCAACAATCGGCATGCCGGAAACGGGGCTTATAAAAAAATAGATAAAAATGCATTGCATTTGAATGAGCAACGGTCTAATGGAAAAGGGGGTTCCTTTTGGAAAGGCACTAGAGAGCCGTAGCTCTATGCACCCGTTGCCTTCCTACATAAACGCTTCACGAAGATGAAGCGCTCGTGTCGGAAAATCTGTGAAAACGGCTGGACAGCCCCAAGAAAATAACTTTTTCAAAGTTGTCGTGTCATTGACAGTGAAAGCCCGAACGGCAGTATTTGCCTGTTTCATTTCTTCGATTAATTCTTTTGATACGTACATACTGTCTAAATGGTAGCCTTTTGCCCCTAACTGCTTCAGATAGCTGGTTGCTTTAAATAAAGGCCCTTTTACAAGTGCGGCCGTTTCAATGAAAGGTAAATGGGCTTGGAACTTTGCTAGCAACATATGGTCAAATGAAGAAACAACAAGACGCTCTTTAAACCGGTTATCACGAATGAGCGGCAAAATCGCATCAATGACCCGCTCATGCGGCTGGCCGTACCCTTTTACTTCTAAGTTTAAATGGAGCGACGGATAACTCGCTGCCCAGTCGAGCAGTTCAGACAGGAAAGGGATGTTTTCTTGTTTTTGGTACGTTTGCTTGGCAGCTGCATTCAATTGTTTCAACTCATTGGCCATGTATTGGCAAACAGGGCCTTGCCCATTGGTTGTTCGGTTGACCGTGCGGTCGTGAATGACAACAGGTACATCATCTTTCGTTAACTGGACATCAAATTCAATCCCGTCTGCCCCTGCTTTTGCTGCTTGTTCAAAAGCCTTCAGCGTGTTTTCCGGATAAGATCCAGATGCACCACGGTGGGCATAAATCAACGTTTTCATCCATGCACCTCCTTTCCCCTCACGTTCATCAAAGGTTTGTCTTATGGTTAGCCAACTGAGACACCAAAGGGCTGTTTTATTCCTTGCTTTCCATTCTTACAAAGAAAGTCCCCTTTGTTTCTCCTTGAAATGCAAGGTTAAACTGATCGCCATCAGCGATTGCCCCGACACCTTCTGGCGTGCCTGTAAATAGCAAATCGCCCTTTTTTAAGCCAAAAGCAAGGTGGCATTCCTGGACAATTTCACTAAACGAAAACAACATATTCTCCGTATTGCCTAGCTGGACGATCTTGCCATTTCGTTCGAGAGAAAAATCGATGCTTTTGCTTTCTTGTTCTCCTGGAAATGGGAAAAATGGCGTTAGGATGGCAGAGTTGCGGAATCCTTTGGCACGGAGCCAAGGGTGCCCTTTTTGCTTTAGCTTGCTTTGCAAGTCGCGCAACGTTAAGTCGACACCTACTGCCATCTCCGTGACGACATCATCAAGTGTATCTCCATCCTCCATGTCTTTGTCAATTTTCAATACAATCTCGGCCTCATAATGGATGGCCCCTTTGTCACTTGGATAAAGAAGCGTGCTTCCGTTAGCCAACACAGCTGCGCTTTTAGGTTTGCCAAATAACAAAGGTTCCGTCGGTACTTCGTTTCCTAATTCTTTCGCATGGTTGGCATAGTTACGGCCAATACAATAAATGCTCGCGATTTCCTCCATTCCATCCCCCTCTGTGTCATTGCACGGACGACACGATTTTATTGCCTTATTTAAACAGATTTAAGTTGCCAATTCGTGCGATCGCTTCACGCAATGTCGTTTTGTTTGCGAGGAGTCCGATACGCACATATCCTTCTCCATACCGGCCAAACCCGTTTCCTGGAGCGACGACGAGATGAGCTTTCTCAAGAAGCAGTTCGCTAAATTCCTCGGACGTATAGCCTTTTGGTACAGGGAACCAGGCAAAAAACGAACCTGATGGACGTTCAACTTGCCAGCCAATTTCCTGTGCTGCCTCCCAAAGGACTTCGCTCCGTTCTTTGTACAGACTGACCAGCTCGTGTACGCTGGACTGATCGGATTGCAACGCGCAGGCAGAAGCTGCTTGAAGGCCGCCGAAGAGGCTACAATGATAATGATCTTGCAACTCTTCTAGCATCGCAACAATTTCCTTATTTCCAAGCACAAAACCGACGCGCCAGCCTGCCATATTGTACAATTTCGACATAGTAAAAAGCTCTACACCTACATCTTTTGCCCCTTCTTGCTGCAAAAAGCTGCATGGCGTGCCTTCAAACCCAATTGCACCGTAAGCAAAATCATGAATGACGGGAATACCGTGGGAACGGGCAACAGCGACCGTATTGGCAAAAAAGCGCGCGTCGGCTGTCGCGCCCGTTGGGTTATTAGGATAATTTAGAAACATCATGTTTGCTTTATCCAACACATCAGAGCCTAGCTCATGATAATCTGGCAGAAATCGGTTGTTCCTTAACAACGGCATTGGTTTCGCTATTGCTCCCGTTATCGCGATGCCTGACAAATAGTCTGGATAGCCTGGATCAGGTACGAGTGCCATGTCACCCTTATTTAATAAACATTGGCATAACTCAACAATGGCCGTCTTTGTTCCTGGTACAATGGCGATCTCGGTTTCAGGGTCCAACTCCACTTCATACTGCTGTTTGTAATACGCAGCGATTGCTTCCTTTAAAAACGGATACCCTCGAAAAGGGCCGTATCGATGAAACCGGGGCTCGCAGCTTGCCTCACGCAGCGCCTCCACAATAAAAGCAGGAGTCGGCTGATCGTGGTTGCCTTGGCCTAAATTAATGAGATCATTATGTTCTTGAGCCATTCGTTGTGCTTTGTTTACTAACTTCGCAAAAAATTGACTTGGCAGCTGTTCCATCATTGCCGCTTGCTGTATGTCCATTGCCATCCCCCACTCACTGTGTTAGTCCTCTTGCAAAAAGCCCTTTTCTTTCAAGAAGGCATCCAAATGAGGCCGCTTCCGTTCTTTTGTGTAAGCCGCCATCGATGCAGTCCAGCCAGTGGTTCGTTTGCCATTCGTGCGCTTCGCATAATAAGCGCTCATTGTTTCATCATAGGCAGAAAGGGCATCCTCCTGATCGCTTTGATATGTTTCTTGGTGGAGAACAGCTTTTAAAGGCAGGCGCGGCTTTTGTCCAGGTTCACTGTCAGGCTCGCCTATCGCCATCCCCATTACCGGGAATACATATGTAGGCAAATGAAGCAAATCACTTACTTCCTTTGGTTGATTACGGATGCCGCCAATCATCACTCCGCCAAGGCCCAGCGATTCAGCGGCAAGCATAAGATTTTGGGCAAATAAAGCGGCATCAACAGCGCTAACAAGAAGTTGCTCCGCCCCACCGACGTCAAAGGAAACCTGATGCTGTTTGCTGGCACTTGCATGCCGTGAGAAATCTGCGCAAATAACAAAAAACACACGACACTCATTTACCCAACGTTGACCGCCTGTTAAATCGGCGAGTGTTTCTTTTCGTGCGGGATCTTCTACAGCTATAACGGAGTATGCCTGCACGTGATGGGACGTTGACGCCCACTGCGCCGAGCTGACAATCGTTTCAATTTGTTCCTTTGTGACACGCTTATTTGTAAAAGCGCGAATTGACCGATGACTGGTCATAAGCTTTAGCACATCATTGCTTTCCATCTCCACCACCACCTGTTTCATTTTTTTGCTGATAATGGTAGTGTACTAAAAATGCCGAGAAAGAGGAACTATTAGCCGCATGATCAGCCGATTTTCTTACTAAAGAATACAAAAAGAGAACCGTATCAATGTGGCAACGGTTCTCTTTAAACACAAAGCTATTCTACAAATGTGCTTTCTGCGTATAAGCGCTTGCCGCTTCTTCGTCAGCAATCACTGTGACATTTGGATGCTTGTTTAATATAGAAGCTGGGAACACCTCATTTACTTCATTTGCGCATAGTTTGGCGAACGCTTCCGCTTTTGCTTTCCCGGAAATAAGCAACAGGATTTCTTTTGCTTCCATAATCGTTTGAATCCCCATTGTGATCGCTTGCTTTGGCACATCTTCTAAAGTGGGGAAATACCTAGCGTTAGCTTTGCGTGTTTCTTCGGCCAACTCGACAACATGAGTTCTGCTAGAAAAGGGTGTCCCTGGCTCATTAAAACCGATATGGCCATTGCTGCCGATGCCGAGAAGTTGAATGTCAATTCCGCCCGCTTCGGCAATCATGTTTTCATAAGCACGGCATTCTTCTTCAAGCGACGCAGCCATTCCATTTGGCAAATGCGTTTTTTCTTTTGGAATATCGACATAATCAAACAACCGTTGCTTCATATAGTGGCGGTAACTGTTTTTGTCCTCAGCAGGCAAGCCTACATATTCATCTAAATTGAACGTTTGCACATGTGAAAATGATTGGCCGTTTTCCTTTGCTTTTGCAATCAAAGCGGTATACGTGTTTTCTGGTGTGCCCCCTGTCGCAAGTCCGAGCGTTATTTTCGGAGACTGCTGAATTCGCTCAAACAAGAGTGCTGCTGCTTTTTGGCTCATTTCTTCATAATTTTTTACGTGAATTATATTCATACGTCATCCTCCTTGCCATATGCTTTTTTCCCTAAACAATAGGTGTACAACACATCGCCATCTTTCGTGAGCACAGTAAAATCGCCATCTTTCCCAGGCGCCAATGACCCTTTTTTCGCTTCAATGCCAATTTTTTTCGCTGGGTTGTAGGAAGCCATTTGCACCGCTTGTTCCAATGAGCAGCCAGTATAAGCAACCATATTTGCTACCGCCTTGTTCATTTGCAAAACAGAACCGGCAAGCGTACCATCAGAAAGCGTCGCTCTTCCACCGTTAACAGAAACATCCTGGCCCCCTAAATCATAAGCACCGTCAGGCAACCCTTTTGCCCTCATCGAGTCAGTAATAAGCAGACACTGATTCGTGCCCTTTGCTTTCCAGGCTAGCTTCACCATTTCTGGATGGATATGAATGCCGTCTACAATCAATTCAATGTCGAGTTCATCAAGAAGGAGCGCCCCACCGGCTACGCCTGGTTCACGATGATGCAAAGAACGCATGCCATTGTACATATGCGTTACTTGATTTGCGCCTGCTGCGACAGCTTGCTCCATTTCACTATAAACAGCATCCGAATGGCCAATTGACGGATTCGCGCCTTCTGAACGCAAATAGGCTGCCAACTCGCTTCCATTTCGTTTCTCCGGGGCGTAGGTTACTTGTTTAATCTTGCCTTCTGCTAAGTCCATCCATTTTTTCATGATTGGTACGGATGGTTCTACAATGTACTCGAGAGGCTGTGCGCCTTTTTTCGTTTCATTTATAAAAGGCCCTTCAATATGTAGGCCGACAATCTCTGCTTCTTTATCCGCCCGTCTATAAGCGACGACATTTTCAATCGCGCCTTCAATGTGCTCATGTTTTTGGGTAATGGTTGTTGCAAGAAAAGCGGTCGTCCCCTCAGCCGGCAAATTTGCTGCCATTGTTTGCAGCGCATCCTTTGTACGGTCCATTACATCGGCACCATAGCCACCATGTATGTGCACGTCAACAAAGCCTGGGACAACAATTGCATCTGCTGGAACCGTTACCTGTACAGTGTCATCGTTTTTATGATCGTCGCCGTCGCCAACACCAACCGCAATAATTTTGCCATTATCGATCGCAAGAAAACCTCTGTCGTATTTACAACACCCTGGTTCCCCTGTAATCAACTGCCCCCCTGTTACAACGATACTTGCCATGCGATCACCTTCCTCGTTTCATCATTCCCTTTGTTTCTTTTAGTATACGCTCTAGTCGTTTAGTTGTCTATACCAATTACAACGTAAAAAAAATTATGGTATACTGACTTTATTATATGTTCGGAGGATAAAGGCATGATTGACAAACAGTCTCCTATTCCGATTTATTTTCAAATTGAGGAGCTTATTAAAAAGCAAATTGCCAACGGGATTTTAAAACCAGGCGAAGCATTGCCGTCTGAGCGAGAATTTGCAGACATGTACGGCATTAGTCGCATGACCGTTCGCCAAGGCATCAACAATCTTGTCCAGCAAAAAAAACTATACCGTGAAAAAGGACGAGGCACATTCGTTTCGTGGCCTAAAATTGAGCAACCACTCTCTAAAATGACCAGTTTTACAGAAGATATGAAAAGCCGCAACATGGAGCCTGGTTCAAAGTTGCTTTCTTTTAAAACCACTAAAGCGGATGAACCGATTGCCAAAGTGCTCGCAGTTGAGGAAGGCACAGCTATTTATGCGATTAAACGTGTGCGTCTAGCAGATGAGCTTCCTATTGCCTTGGAACGGACTTATATTGCTTGTGAGCTCGCCCCCCATTTAACCGCTGACACATTGAACCATTCGCTTTACTCCTACTTTGAACGGACATGCGGCTATTCGATTTCTGATGCAGAACAGACAATCGCAGCCGTCCTCGCTGACGAAGAAGATGCCCGTTGGCTTACGGTGCCTGTCGGCTCCCCACTTTTGGCGATTCGCCGGCAAACAAGACTTGAGGACAATCGTGTATTAGAAGCCGTTTATTCCCATTACCGCGGTGATCGCTACCATTTTGTAACGAAAATGGTGCGTTGAAGTTGTAAAGACAACCTCATTCAGACTTGAGGCGCCTGACTCATTAGCAGGCGCCTCTAACTTCTGTGCATAAGCTGCTATGAAACGGCAGCTGTTCTTCATTGCAAACTATCCATCTAAAGAGCAGTGCCACTTGTTTTCGGTCATGAGCTAATATAATCCCCACCATTAATATGGATCGCCTGTCCGGTCATGTAGGAAGAGTCGTTAGAAGCAAGGAGCACATAGGCACCAACAAGTTCACTCGGCTGCCCTGCTCGTCCCATTGGCGTCGTTGTGCCAAACTCAGATACTTTCTGCTCGTCAAAAGAAGCAGGAATCAACGGCGTCCAGATCGGACCAGGGGCTACGCTGTTTACGCGAATATGTTTTGAAGCAAGCGCTTGTGCCATCGAGCGGGTAAAGGCTGTAATGGCACCTTTGGTACTCGTATAATCAATCAACGTCACATTGCCCCGATAGGCATTAATGGAAGACGTATTGATAATAGCGCTGCCTGGCTTCAAATAATCAAGCGCTGCTTTCGTATAATACACATACGAATAGAAATTCGTCGCAAATGTACGGTGAAGCTGTTCGGCTGTAAGTTCCCGTAAATCGTTGACTGGATGCTGCTCTGCAGCGTTGTTGACTAAAATATCTAGACCGCCAAGTTCCGTGACTGTGCGTTCAACGCTCTCCTTACAAAACGTTTCATCACTTATATCGCCAGAAATGGTAATGCACTGGACACCCTCTTGTTCGACGCGCTGCTTTGTTTGCTCCGCGTCCTCATGCTCATCTAAATAGACGATCGCAATATGGGCGCCTTCTTTAGCATACCCGACTGCCACCGCGCGGCCGATACCCGAATCGCCACCAGTAATAAGCGCTACTTTGCCGCGAAGTTTTCCTGTACCTTTGTAATCGTCGTCTTCATAGATCGGGCGCGGTTCCATCACCGCTTCATCCCCTGGTTGCTTGTCTTGTTTTTGCGGCGGAATGCCGTTTGCTAAATAATTGTGTAAGTCCACTTTGTAGATTCCTCCTCTTCTTCTTCATTAGTATTGGTATACCTCAAAAGAAAGGGTATTTAAACATAGGTACTTTTCATCCGTTAAACCGCCTGAAATTTTTACTAAAAACTGCATACAAACGCGGTTTGATCATGCTAATCTGTCATTAAGGTGTACATAACTGCCCTTTTTCATGCAAAAACAATTCTACTTGGACAGCCTTTAAAAAAAGCGGTATACTCTAGCATAGATTGAGGTGAAAACGGTGAAAACAATCCACGTAACGAGAAAACTTCTTTCCAAGTACAAAACGATTGAAGAAGCGTTGCTTGATGCTAGCGATGGGGATACGATCAAAATAGATCCAGGAACATACCAGGAGTCTGTGACAATTGCCAAGTCTGTTCATTTAGTCGGCCTCGGCGAACCGGAAACAGTCATCATTCAAGCGCCAATGGAGATCATCAATAAAGCGTCGGTGTCGATAAAAAACATATCTTTTGCCGAATGCGAGAAAGGGCTAACTGTTAAAAACGGATATGCGCAATTGACTCATTGTCAGTTTACTCGCCTGAAAAAATGGGGGATCCATGTTCTTGAAGATGGCCATCTTGATTTAACCGACGCCACGATTCGCCACAGCGGCATCGGCCTATTTGTAGTTGGACGAGCCCGCGCTGAGTACTGCGCCTTATACAGTCAACGGGGCAGTCAAGTATGCGTAAGCGGAAACGGCCGTTTTGTCATGAAACACTCGCATATTTACCAAGGAAAGAGCGCGGCCATTTATTTTGACCAGAACAGCCGCAGCTTTGTGGAAAATTGCCAAATCTACGGCCATCATTCTGAAAATATGCAACTTAAATCAATGGGCAACAGCGAAGCAGCTTTAAAAGATTGCTTGATCTATGAAAGCTCTTCTGGAGGTGCACTTGTCCTTGGCGAATCGAAGCTGACATTGAATTCATGTACATTGACTAATAATGCACCGAAACAAGTAGTCGTTTTAGGCGGGGAAACGATTATCCAAAACAGTTTGTTTGAAGCCGGACAAATTGGAGTGGACATTAACGATAACGGTACCGCGCAACTTGAAGCAACGATTCTCACGTCGCACGAAGACGATCATATTCGTGTTGGCGCTGGCGCCCTTTACGTGTATAGAAGCACGATTAAATTTGGGCAAAAATCAGGTGTAGTCCTGACGAAAAACGCCTATGCCCATATCGAATCATGTGATTTGTTCGGCCACATGATGCCACAATTAGCAGTGAGCGAAAAAGCACGTGTAAGTCTAAAACACAGCGCTATCTTTTATGGCAAACATTATGGGTTTTGGCTAACGGAACAAGCAAGTGCAGATGTAGGCCACTGCCGCTTTTATGAAAATGAACTCAATCAACTCGTTATTGCTGACAAAAGTGAAGCCGACCTAGAAGATATACAAGTCTTTGATGGAGCGCAAAGCGGCCTTTATATTCATGATCATAGCCATGCGAATGTGGTGAATTCAACTTTTTACCATCATAATGACCTTTACCCGCAAATTTATGTAAGTAGCCATTCAACCATTACAATGAAAGAAAGCAAGCTTTATGACAGTTATGAGAGCGGCATCCGCTTTGATATGGAAGCGAGCGGGCTCCTGGAACATTGCCAGTTTAGCGGCCATTATGAAGCGCAAATTGATATCCAACATAGCGCGCCAACGATTCGAGAATGCGTCATCGAGAACGGTGGAACCTGCGCCATCCGCCTGCTCCATGCTGGCGGCTTCATCGAAAATTGTACATTTAGTGGCCATGAACACAATATTGCCATTGGGGGCGAATGCGACACAGACATTATCGGACAAGAAGCTGACGCATTGCGCCAATATGCTGAAGCATTAAGCGTGACAGAGGAAATGGAAGCACAGCTCTCACAAGCTGAAATGCGGGCAGCACTAGAAAAAGCACAAAAAGACGCAGAGCGTGAAGAGCGGACAGTGGAAATTGTCGGCCTTGTAGAGGAATTGGAAGAACAACTCGGAAAAAAATAATCCTTTAGCAGATAAAAATTAGCTACAAATTGAGGCGCCTTCTTGTAGAAGGCGCCTCATTATAGTTCATTGAAAGTATTATTCAGACCGACACAAAAGGAAATAAATAGCAAAAAATCGTTCCATTTAATATTTACATGTTAAATCTGCCTCTGTCTCGCAACCTATAAAGCATTAATTCACAGGCTTATCCATTTTCCGCAAAAATGCGATTTGCCCGATATGGTAGGCATTATGCGTTGCTGCATTTGCAATTAGCCCCCACCATTCGGCCTCTACCGGATAGCCTTTTACCTTCTCTGACAATTGCTTTTCTGTAATTAAGTCCTGCCAACGCAACAAAATGTCCAGCAGCTCCGTTTGCAAAGTTTGGAAATTTTTATCTTTGGGGACAAGAAAACTATCCGCATTCTTTTCGATGCCAGGTACTCTATTTGCGTCCGCTTTTTCATAGCGTGTCTGCCATGTTTGATTCCAGTAGATTAAGTGTTGGACAATCTCGGCAATGCTATGGCTCGATTTGTCAGGTTTCCAAAACGCCTCTGTTTCCGTGATCCCTTTGACAGCTTCTTGGAACGGGACATACCAGCTGGGGTCATTTGCATTTGCTAATAATTGGTCTAACAATACTGTCTTAGCATCAACCATTTTTCTCAACTCCTCCTATAGATCTTCTAAAACATCGGATTTGGCAGTTTCCACTGGAACTCCTTTCTTCCTGTACCGCTATTTATCCACTATTTGCCTCCTATTTTATTAAAAGCAAAAGGAAACCATACACCTACTATCGCAGAAGTGATATAGGGCGTAAAGTATACTAGGGTTGGAACCATGTCAATCACCGTAAATTGTGACAAAACGAATAGTAGCCCGCTTCCTAAAAAATACCCGCTAACTATGCCAATAAGTGCGAATCCTAGCATCATTGATGCCCCTCCTTTCTATGTCCCAATGCGTATCCGACCGCTCTTGGTACGAACGCAGCAGCTAGAATAACAAGTGTGGCTCCCGCAACTGGATGCAGGGCGCCAATAAACGCTGCTTGACGCCCAATGTTTGCCGTTGCATACATGATAAAAACCAATAGGAACAAGCTGGCGATGAAAACATAATCAGTCTTTTTCACTTTACAAAGGACAGCTATTAAGAGTAAGACAATTGGCAAGTTAAGGCCAAACAAACGAACAAATAGTGTATGGGTTAACCAGTAGCTGCCTTGGCCGAACAAAGCCATACCTGCAAAGAAAAATTGCACCAAAACACTGATAAAAAACAAGATTGCGACACTGGCATAAATAATTTTCATGATTCGCATACACTCATCCCCCTTTTTCTAAATAACTCACACGACCATATTAGCTAATTAATATTGCGAAAAGATGACGACGCACATGAAGAGGAGAAATCAGGTTAGTGGTCCTTCTTTAAATAGTTGAAAAACAAGACAAGACAAGCTCCCGCCACTCCAAACACCACTTTATCCAGCACGACCCCAATGCCTTCCTTCCCGAATACGAGCAAGCTGGCAAAGACGCCACATCCAAACCCCGCTATTGCTTTTAAAATCATCGCTTCACCTCCTTGCTTTAACTTACAGCAACCATATTGCAAACGATTGAAGGCCAGGTGCGCTGCAGATGAAATGGCTAATTAATCTTCATACAAAAAACACTTCCGCCAGCCGAAAGTGCTTTTTATTGTTTTGGCAGGATAACAGTAAATGTTGTTCCTTTCCTCATCGTGCTTTTCACATCAATGGTTCCCCCAAGAATCTGTACAAATTCTTTCGCAATGGCCAGTCCTAGTCCACTCCCCCCTGAATTGCGGTCTCTTGCTTTTTCCGTGCGGTAAAACCGGTCGAATATAAAAGGCAGCGCTGCCGAATCAATCCCTTGGCCTGTGTCTTTTACGTTTATAACGATCTTGCTATCCTCCTCCAATAATTCGACGGTAATTTCCCCGTATTCCGGTGTATAGCGGATCGCATTCGTCATTAAATTATGCAGAACTTGGGTCATTCGTTGCTCATCAACAGTAAGAAAAACGAATTCCTCTGGTAAAGACATTGACAATTGCTGTTTTTTCTTATCAGCTTCATATTTGAGGTGACTGCAGACATTTTCCACAACTGAGGCTACATTTACTCGTTTTAACGAGAGAGGCAGTTGGTCAGATTGGGCCAATGAAAGTACTTGTAAGTCATCAATGATTGATTGGAGCCTAGCTACATCATCTTGCAATGGCAACAACTCATAAACCGGGATTTCTGCTTGACCTAACTGAAATGATTCAAGCTTCCCTCTAATAATTGTTAATGGCGTCCGCAATTCATGGGCAATATCCGCAGTCAGTTGTTTGCGGTTTTCTTCAGCAAGCTCAAGTTGTTCTGACATCTTATTTACAGTATGTGAAATTTTATTATACTCATCCGTTGAATAGCTAGGAACTCGTCTGCTAAACTGGCCTTGGCCGATCTTGGTTAAAACCGGGATCAATGATTCTAAAGGAGCGGTTAACGTTTTCGAGACAAAATAAGCGATAACGGTGCATATTATTGTCACAATTACTGAACTTGCTACTAATGCGATCGTCATGTTGTCCCTGTAAGCATATTGCAATATCGTTAAGATTTGAATCGAGTCATCAATAAAATAAACCGTTGCTCCCTCAGCTGTATGTGGGAGGTCCAACGTTACGGACATTCCTAAATGCTTTAGTGTTTCAATCGTTTCTTCGCCTTGCGAATAATAGCGCTCTCCAGAATCAGAAACGACTGCAATGGAATAAGGCGCAGGCACAAGTAGCTGATCGTTCATTTCTACCCAATCGCCGTCAAATTCTAAATAGGCTTCCGTAATGGCCGCTTTGATTTGATCGCCTTTTTCCGCATGCGCGTCGTCAATAAAGTGATTTAACATCGTGTTTAACGTCACTTGCGTAACAAGAAGAGACAATAACATCGTTATTCCAATATATACGACAAGCGTCAAAAACAGCCTTTTGCGTACCTTCACTTCGTATCACCAAACCGATATCCAAAACCAAATACCGTTTGTATATACTCTGGCTTAGATGGATGATCTTCTATTTTTTTACGCAATCGGCTAATATGGGCATCGACCGTCCGTTCATCATTTAACAGTTCATCTCGCAACGCTAAGTCAAGCAATTGCAAGCGACTGTATACAATATTTGGCCGTTGAGCCATCAAATACAGCAACTTAAATTCAGTTGGCGTCAACTGTACTTCAACTCCCCGCTTCCATACCCGGTATTCGTTTTCCGAGATGACGAGCTCGCCTCGTGCCAATGTTGTCTTTTCTTCAGCATGCCCTTTCTGCACGGCCAAGCGCCGATTTAATGAATGGAGCCTTGCTGCTAATTCTCGTAGAGAAAAAGGCTTTGTAATATAGTCATCCGCTCCGGCCTCGAGCCCGAGCACCTTATCGCTTTCTTCTGACCTTGCTGTTAATAAAATAAGGCCTATGCCCGGGTTTTTTGTTCGCAGTTGCCTGCAAACGTCTACCCCACTCATGCCAGGCATCATCCAGTCGACCACCGCAATAGTAACTGAATGGTTTGCTTCTACCTGAATGGCTTCTATTCCATTCCGTGCTGTGTACACACGGTACCCTTCTTTCTTTAAAAAATCCTCTACTAATTCGAGCACTTCTTTCTCATCATCCACAACCAATATCGAATCCATCTTTTCCTCCTAGGCTCATCACTTTGTAAAAACAATCCTATCCGCTTAACCGCCGCCCCAATCACGCCAACTATCAGGCCAACGACAGCGCCAGTTGCAACGCTGCTTATAAACGCAATTGGCCGTGCAATTAATTCTGCTGCTGTGTTGGAGAGATGACTTAAATTGCCGCCTAGACGTAAAGAGTCACCAAAAACATGACTCCAAAACAATTGATGAAACAGCCCAACATAAAAGCCATACCATAAACCAATGCTAAACAGCACCACAAAAGGTTTTTTCACTTTCTTCCAAACAACATACCCCATCCAAACAATAGCCGGTACAAACACGAGAAATTGATTAGCGACTCCGTTTGGCTCAACCAATCGTAAATCATGGGCAATGACTCTTGGCACCCCTAGTAAAGCCAGCAACAAAACTGTTCCCAACGAAACCCCTGTCCAACGGAAAAATCTTTTAGCCATTTTAGACACTCCCTTATTATGCTTTTTCTTATTCATAAGGGTACGCTAGTCATGTTGCGAAGTTATGACGATTATAGGCACGGAAAAAAGGAAACGACCAGCAAATGCCTAAGCGCTGGTCGTTTTGTTTTACTTCTTATTTCGGTACAAATACATCGTGAGCGGAGCAAAAACAGCTGTAATCAAAAACGATACAGCTACTACCCAGCCTACCTGTTCACCAGTAGCCGTTCCATGCATGAAGCCACGGACGGCATCGACTAAAAGGGAGATTGGATTGATGTCGACAAAGAGCTGGAGCCACGATGGCAACGTGCCTGGATCGACGAAGACATTGCTGACAAAAGTGAGCGGAAACAGCACCATCATGCTGACCATCATGAGTGACTTATCAGAACGCATAATAAGGCCTAGTGTCGTCCAAATCCACGATAAACTGAAGCAGAAAAGCAAGATTAGCGCAACGGCAGCAATGACGCCAAGCGCTCCCCCTTCTGGACGAAACCCAAGAATAAGGCCAAGTATAATCATTATCGCCGATGCCATTGTATAGCGGACTGTGTCTACCAGCAACGAGCCGATCAAGGCCGAAGGCAGCCAGATTGGCAACGTTCGGAAACGGTCAAAGATGCCTTTTCGAATATCGTTGTTTAAATCAAGTCCAGTATACATCGTAATTTGCGCGACGGTCATGACAAGAATCCCTGGCAGGAGGAATTGCAAGTATTCATTTGTAGAGCCAGAAATCGCGCCGCCAAATAAATAAGTGAACATCAACAGGAAAATAACCGGAAAGACTGTCACATCAAACATTTGTTCAGGAATGTGCTTAATCCGCAGCAGCGCCCTAGTCGCGAATGTCATTGACGCAGCGAGTGGATTCGGGCGAGGTGGGCGCCTGCTTTTGGCAATCGCATCCGCTAATTGCATGCTTTGTTCTTGTTTATTTCCTTCCATTGCCTCGTTCATTCACTTTCCTCCTTTTCTTCCTCTGGTGTTTGCACCATTTCGCCAGTCAGCGTCAAAAAGACTTCATCTAGACTCGGCTGTCCAAGGGAAAATGTACGGACAGCTATGTTTGCGCTCGCTAACTTTCCTACAGCCGCTGCCGCAACATCTGGATTACCCGTTTGCGCGGTAAGCGACGTCGGGTCTTTTCCAGGATGCACCATGGTGTTCTGATCTTCCGCCAGCAATTGCATCGCCCTTTCCCGATCGCTTGCATGTTGCAGCGTCAAGTGGAGTGTATTCGTGCCAACCGATGCTTTCAACTCACTGCTTGTGCCTTCAGCAATAATCTTGCCATGGTTGATAACGGCAATCCGGTCCGCAAGCTGGTCAGCCTCCTCCAAATATTGCGTCGTTAGGAGCACGGTCGTCCCAGCATCGACTAATGTACGGACAATATCCCACACTTGGTTGCGGCTCCGGGGATCAAGCCCTGTGGTTGGTTCATCAAGAAACAGCAGTTCAGGCGTTACAACAATGCTGGCCGCAATGTCTATGCGGCGCCGCATCCCGCCTGAGTAATTTTTCACTTGCCTTTTTGCGGCTTCCTCTAATCCAAATGCATGGAGCAATTCTTCCCCTCGCCGTTTTGCTTGTTTTCGCTTATATCCCATAAGCCGGGCAATCATCGTCAAATTTTCAATGCCAGTTAAATCTTCATCAATGGAAGCGTATTGTCCTGTTAAACTGATCCGGCTTCTGACTGCATCTGTTTCTTTGGCGAGGTCATGGCCAAAGATCTTCGCCTCACCGCCATCTGGTTTTAAAAGAGTCGCAAGCATGCGGATTGTCGTCGTCTTTCCCGCCCCGTTTGGCCCAAGAAACCCATAGACCGTTCCTTTTACGACAGACAAATCGACACCATCAACAGCCCGATGCTTGCCAAATACTTTCACGAGGCCTTTCGCCTCGATCGCCTTTTCTTCTGCCATTTGTCCCAACTATATTCAGCCCCCTTTTTTACCAACATTACTCCTATTCAGTCAAACGCTTATTTATGCTCAACGGCTTATCCACAAATGATCACGCCTTGCGCCTGACACTTGGAAAAATACGCTACATCATGATGATCACAGCAAAACAGATGGCGCGCACTTCATTCCGTTAATCAAGTATAGCACCTTGTTCGATGTTACTGAATGATTTTGTCTGAAATATAAAACAAACGTTGCTAGCCAATCATACTTCGCTGGACTGTTAACGTCGCAGGCTCTCATTTTATTTTCCCAGCTGGCAAGAATAATAAAATAACCTTCAATAAAGCAAACATCTCGCCTCGTTTTACACACGAGGCGAGCTATTTGTGTTTTCGTTAAGAATGATTTGGGGCTTCCGTCAAGTCCTCTGCCCTTCCTGGCAACTCTTCATTGCTGTCTTCGGCAGGTTTTGCCCGTTTCATGAAAAAGGCTAGCACTAACGCAATGATTGAAACGTATACCGTAACCATGAATGCGTCGTTGATCCCTTCAACCATTGCCTGTTGGCCGAGAAGCGCAGGATCAATTGTGCCAGCTAGCTCCTCTGCATGGATTCTTGTCTGTGTAGACATAATCGTCACAAGCAACGCGGAACCAACCGCCCCTGCCACTTGGTTTAGCGTATTATTCATCGCAGTTCCGTGTGGATTCATTCGTGCGGGGAGCTGGTTTAAACCGTTTGTCATGACAGGCATCATCAACATAGACATGCCAAACATCCTAAATGAATACAACATAATCAACTCTGTATAGGAAGTATCAAGAGCCAATGTCGTGAAAAAGTAGGAAGTAACAATCGTGATCAACAGGCCGATGATCGCTAAAACGCGCCCGCCAAATTTGTCAAACAAACGTCCCGTGATTGGGGACATCGCTCCCATGATCAAAGCGCCTGGCAACATGAGCAAGCCTGCATGGAATGGCGAAATGCCGCGAACAGTTTGAATGTAGAGTGGCATGAGCAACATTCCGCCAAACATGCCCATCGTCACTGTAAGCGAAATCGCCGAAGATAAAGCAAACATCGGGTATTTATATATCCGAAAGTCCAGCATGGGCTTTTCCAGATGAAATTGCCGCGTAATAAACAGCACAAGGCCAATCACGCCGATGACGATTGTCCCGTACACTTCTAGGCTGGCCCATCCTTTATCTCCAGCAGCACTAAACCCATACAATATCCCGCCAAAACCGATGCTTGATAAAATAACAGACATCACATCAAGATGTGTATGCACCGATTGTTTATTGTCATACAGTCGAAATACAGCGAGTAAAAGGGTAACAATTGCGAACGGCAGCATCATATAAAACAATACACGCCATTCATAATGTTCTACAATCCAGCCTGACAACGTCGGGCCAATCGCCGGGGCAAATACCATGACGAGGCCAAAAATGCCCATTGCCGATCCGCGCTTTTCAACTGGAAAGGATGTTAACATTACATTCATTAACAACGGCATCATAATCGCCGATCCTGAAGCTTGAATGACACGCCCTGCCATAAGTAGTGGAAAACCGTGGGAGAAACCAGCTAATGCGGTTCCTAAAGTAAACAGTGTCATTGCTGTTAAAAAAAGCCCGCGTACGGAAAATTTTTGGATTAAAAACGCTGTAATGGGTATAAGAATCCCGTTTACAAGCATATAGCCAGTCGTTAACCATTGAACAGTCGCAGGAGAAATATCAAAGTCTGCCATGATAGACGGCAAAGCCACATTAAGCAACGTATTGTTTAGTAACGCAATAAATGCACCGGCAAGCAGCATCGCAATCATTTTATATGGCGGTTTCGTTGGTGTATTTTCTGTCATTCAATAACCCCCTCTAAACTGTCGGTCCAATATATATACACCAGTTCTATTGCAATAACGAGATTTATCATACTCCTTTCCATTCCTCTTTTCAAGCGAAAAATTTGCGATTTGTTTTTTTTACAAATGTACGGTAGCATTAAAATTGGACGACTGGTTCAGATCATTCAATACGGGGTGACGCAATTGCAGAAACGGAAAGAACATGTCATCGAAACAGCGCTTAACCTATTTTTAAAATCGGGCATCCAAGGGACTTCTATCCAAACGATTATTGACAAAAGCGGGATTTCAAAAGGAACGTTTTATAACTATTTTCAGTCTAAAAATGACCTCCTATACGGAATCATTAAATTGATACACAATAAAGTTTTAGCCAAGCGGAAAGAAATTGAAGATGATCCTACCATTACAGGGATGGAACAATTTACAAAACAAACGATCCTGTTTAGCAAGACAAACAAAAAGTACAACCTTTTTCCTTTATTTGAACAAATTTTTTTATCTGACGATCCTTCGTTAAAAAAACTTTTCCAGCAATATTTCTTCCATGAAATCGAATGGATCCAAAAACAGTTTGTTCGTTTATTTGGCGAAGAAATAAAACCATACAGCTTGGATGGCGCCCTAATTTTTAACGGCATTGTCCATCAATTTATGCGTGTAAAAACGATTTCAAAAAAAGAAGAAGACCGATTTTATGAAAACGTGATTCGCTATGCAGCTGAAAGGGCAGGAGAGTTTTTCTCCACCATGCAACAAACACCAAAAGCACCTTTATTTACAGAAAGTTTGTTGCGGGATTGGCTTGACCAAAAAGCCACAACACCAATGAAGAATCAACGGCATTTTGAAACAGCGCACAATACCCTTAAGACAGCGATTCTTTCCGCAAACCACGATACACAAATAGAAAAAGGCTTGCTCGAGGGGCTGGAATTTATTGAGCATGAACTAAAACAGCAGGAACCACGAACATTTGTAATCGAGAGCATCCTCCTCTCCTTTACAGCACATGCTTCAGAATGGAAAGAAACATTGCATCACTATAAAAAAGCGCTTGAACCTTTTATGTAACCGTTCCCTCAAACGATTTACAGACAGCGCTCGAAAATGGTTGTTTAACTGGCCTTTAAGAGAAGGAGAACATTCACGGTTTAATTGAGTTAACGTTTATGGATGTACTTTTTTCTGCTATACTTTTTAAAAAGGAGTAATGCTTAATGACGATCATCATGTTGGTTGCAATTTTTGTTGTGACGTTTGTAGTCGTTTTTTTGTTAAGTGGCTTAATCGACACACTTTTAAAAAACAACCCCAGTATAAAACGGTGGTTCCTCTCATCACTGGCTATTACTGGCATCATCTTTGTGCTCTTTTGGTCTTCGAGTCTCATTTAACATTCTAGCAACGAATTCATCACGATCATACGTTAACGACAATAATGAGAGGTTTGAATATGAGCAATGATTTACTGAAGCAAATTTTGAATAAGCTAGAAAACATCGAAGCTGAACAGCAAAATATGAAAGTTGGGTAGCAAAGCATGAAAGCCCAATTAGATGAGAATACACGACTGACGAGGGCGCTCTATGACAGGCAGGAAGAAACAGATGCGAAGTTAACGTCTCTTGCTGAGATATGAATTTTATGAAGAGGGAAATGACGGCCCTTAAACAAGGGCAAGAGCGGCATGAAAAAATTTTAGAGTCGCTCGCCATGCGTTCATTAGAACAAGAGACAGAGCTCCGGGAGTTAAAACGAATAAAATAGTGTCGTTGCAAAAGGAAAAACCCCCTAAACGGGGGCTTCCTCTGCCGATTTTTGAAAGAAAAATTTTAGGGCGTGGTATACATCGCCTTTTTCTTTTAAAATATAGTGCATAAAACGGGGATCTGTCATGTTTTTGTACGCACTCATTAACGTCGAATGGCGCGAATATTGATTGACTTCCCCGTAGCCAAACAAATTGGAACGTTCCATTAGCTGGTTAACAAGTTTTAAGCAACGTGCGTTATCGGACGTTAGGTTATCACCGTCTGAAAAATGGAATGGGTAAATGTTATACGCACGTGGGTTGTATTTCTCGTCAATCAACTCTAGCGCTTTCCTATAAGCGGATGAACAAATTGTCCCCCCGCTTTCTCCCTTTGAAAAGAAATCCTCTTCGCTTACTACTTTCGCTTCTGTATGGTGGGCAATAAATTCGATTTCAACTGTTTCGTATTTTGTACGCAGGAAACGAGTCATCCAAAAGAAAAAGCTACGTGCCATATATTTTTCAAACCGCCCCATTGAACCACTTGTATCCATCATTGCAATGACAACCGCTTTCGATTCTGGCCGGATCGTTTCCGTCCAAGTTTTAAACCGTAAATCGTCCTTGTAAATCGGCATAATGTTCGCTTCGCCATTTAAAGCGTTGCGTTTAATGGCGGCTAAAATCGTACGGCGTTTGTCGACATTTCCCATTAATCCTTTTTTGCGAATATCATTAAAGGAAATATCTTCCACTACAAGCTCTTGTTCTTCTTTTTTTTGTAAATTTGGCAATGCAAGCTCAGAAAAAAGCATTTCTTCTAACTCCACGATCGAAACCTCAGCTTCATTATAATCTTCGCCTGCTTGGTCGCCTGCGCCTGACCCTTTGCCAGCGCCTGCCTGTTTGTCGCCATTTGGATCACGAGCAACGACATCGCCGATTTTGCTGTCGCCTTTCCCTTGGCCAACATGTTGGTTTTTGTCATAGTTGTAACGAATTTTGTATTCATCTAACGAGCGGATCGGAATTTTGATCACGTCTTTTCCATTGGACATAACAATGTTTTCTTCACTAACTAAGTCAGGCAAGTTTTTTTTGATGGCGTCCCGTACTTTTTCTTGGTGTCGACGTTGGTCTTGGAACCCTTTTCGATGGAGGGACCAGTTTTCCTGGGAGATCGTGAACTGCCGGCCGTTGTCTTTTTCCATACCTTCCCTCCTCAGTAAGGTTTGTTTACGTTTATCGATTGAAAGTGGAACGTTTCTAGTTGATTGTGCATATCATAAACTGGTGCAAAATATTGTTGCATGGCTACTTTTCTTATCCTATGTAAGACAAGAGCAAGAGTTGCCAAGAAATTTTCGTTGGACAAGCCAAACCGCGCCATAGTAACGATGAAAAGGCTAACTGATTACAAGGATTTCGTATGTATGCGTTTTTGCCAAGGCATCGTTTTTCCATCGCTAATCTCGAAGCAAACATAAAAGCAGACGCCCCCATTTCGTACGTTTTTTGCTACACTAATCTAAAAAGCAGGGAGAGCCTATGACAGCTAAACATATGTACATTACACAGTTACACTACGACAAGCCTGCTAATGGGCAAGATCTTGGTTTTCCTCATACCCTTCCATTCCTACAAGGCTTTGATAGCCTTTCTTTTAAAAAACCTGTCACGATTTTTGTCGGTGAAAACGGAACAGGCAAGTCAACGTTGATTGAAACACTAGCAGCGTTAGTGGAATTAAACCTTGAAGGTGGCTCAAAAAACCACCGCTTTGAAACAGAAGCAAGCCATTCTTCTCTCTATCAGTATTGCCGCTTAACTAGGGGGGCCTACCGCCCACGCGATGCTTACTTTTACCGGGCAGAAACGTTTTATAATTTAGCTACAGATATGGATCAATTTGCAGAAGGAGAAGGAGTGTTATCACAAAAACTATTTGGCCGGAATTTACATACATTTTCTCGCGGTGAGGCAATGACAACGTTAATGAATCATCGTTTTTTCGGCAATGGCTTTTATTTGATGGACGAACCAGAAACTGGGCTGTCTGTAAACTCCCAGCTTCAAATCCTCCTTGCCATCAAGGAACGGATCGCCAAAAATTCGCAATTTATTTTCGCCACCCATTCGCCGATTTTAATATTGTATCCAGGAGCACAAGTGTTTCAACTAAGCGATGAAGGTATTGAGGAAATCGCTGCAGAAGAGACGCAGCTTTTTAAAGATTGGCGCATGATTATGGAACGTAATTCCTATTTTATTCACCAACTCTTCTCTGACTGAATGCAAAAACGAGTGCTGTTTCGCACTCGTTTCAGACTGTAGGCAAACGCTCGCATACGTCGTCGTTTGCCTCACTCATATGCTTTGTAACTGTCGTTTCATGCGCAAGAAAACCACTGCTCATGAACCCCCGTTCTATTCGCATCTTCCCTCGGCTGACAAGCGTTTTCTATCAGTCTGAGGGCGGTTATCGACTTTGTCGACAACCTCAAACGAGTGCTGTTTCGTACTCGTTTATCAATCCATAAAGCCAAATTCGGACACCGGCCAGAACCGCAATCCGACTTTGCCAATGATTTCATCTTCATTAACTGGGCCAATCACACGGCTGTCTAAGCTAGCAGGGCGGTTGTCACCCATTACAAAGACATGGTTCTCTGGGACGGTTTCTTCAAATGAGTAATCTTCCGTATACGCGGGCCCTGAATAAGCAGCTTTTGCTTCTTCCAAATAAGGCTCTTCGACTTGCTCGCCATTAATGTAAAGGATGTCGTCCTCAAAGCGAATCGTATCGCCTGGTAAGCCAATCACCCGCTTGATATAGCTATCTTCCTCCGTCGCGTGGAACACGATGAGATCAAACCGCTCAGGCTCGCCAAATTGATAACTTAATTTATTTACAATAAAACGCTCACCGTCATGAGCAGTCGGCACCATTGAGACGCCGCGAACTTCAAAGCTGGTCATCACAAATGTCCGGACTACAAACGCAAGAATAAGCGCAATTGCAATCGCCTTTACCCAGCCCCAAAACTCTGATTTCTTTTCCGCTTCTGCCACTGCTGTTCCTCGCTTTCCGTCTTCCATTCATGAGCATCCTGCCCGTGTTTTTATTAACGTATCATTAATTCAAAAAAAGAACAAGAAATCCTCCACGAGGGGAAGGGAAAGATTTCCTACCTACTGACCCGCCTAAGAGAGATTTTCCAATTTGATGCATAGCTTGTTATCGAGCGATCCCTCTAAAAGCACGGTGTTGTTTTTGATCGAAGGCTTCCACTTCGCTGACTCATTATAAGCCAAATTCAGATAGCGGCCAGAACCGCAATCCGACTTTGCCGATCATTTTATCTTCGCTAACTGGGCCAATAGCGCGGCTGTCTAAGCTAGTAGGGCGGTTGTCCCCCATTACAAAGACATGGTTCTCTGGGACAGCCTCTTCAAATAAATAATCTTCCGTATACACGGGTCCTGAATCAGCAGCTTTTGCTTCTTCCAAATAAGGCTCTTCGACTTGCTCGCCATTAATGTAAAGGATGTCGTCCTCAAATCGAATGGTATCGCCTGGTAAGCCAATCACCCGTTTGATGTAGCGGTCTTCTTCCGTCGCTTGGAACACAATGAGATCAAACCGTTCAGGCTCGCCAAATTGGTAACTCAACTTATCAATGATAAAATGCTCCCCGTCATGAACAGTCGGCACCATCGAGGCACCTTGAACCTCAAAACGTTCAATCACAAATGTCCGGATTCCAACTGCAAGAATAAAGGCAATTGCAATCGTCTTTACCCAGCCCCAAAACTCTGATTTTCTTTTTGCTTCCGCCACTGCTGCTCCTCGCTTTCCGTCTTCCATTCGCGAGCATCCTGCCCGTGTTTTTATTAACGTAGCATTAAATCAAAAAAAGGACAAGAATCCTCCACGAGGCGACGCGGAGGATTTCTTGCCTACCGGTTCAAAAGCGAGCCAACATAGCGGAGTAATTCGTTAGCTGAAACGGAGTTATAGCCATGTTCATCAATGAGTCTTGCGATGACGTCATTCATTTTTTTCAACTGTGATTCATCTGGCGTTTTCACAGAAGTCGTGATTTTTACAATATCTTTTAAATCGGCGAATAACTTTTTCTGAATCGCTTCACGCAACCGTTCATGGGAGTTGTAGTCGAATTTCTTCCCTTTTCGGGCATAGGCAGATATGCGAATTAAAATCTCCTCACGAAATGCTTTTTTGGCATTTTCGGATATGCCGATTTGTTCTTCGATTGAACGCATCAGCTTTTCGTCTGGCGACATTTCTTCCCCTGTAAGGGGGTCGCGGAGTTTGTTTTTGTTGCAATAAGCTTCCACATTGTCAAGGTAATTGTCCATTAGCGTCTTCGCTGATTCATCATAAGAGTAGACGAATGCTTTTTGCACTTCCTCTTTGGCAATCATATCGTACTCTTTGCGGGCAATGGTAATGTAGTCGATATACCGCTCTTTGTCTTCCTTAGAAATCGAAGCATGGGCGTCAAGCCCTTCTTTAATAGAACGGAGCACATCCAACGCTGAAATTGAGGTTAGTTGCTTGCGGATAATCGCTGACGAAATGCGGTTGATCACATAACGGGGGTCGATCCCGCTCATGCCCTCGTCAGGAACCTCTGCCTGCAATTCTTTCACATCCTGACTGTTGTATCCTTCAACCGCTTCCCCGTCATAGAGCTTCATTTTTTTCACTAAGTCAATTCCCGCCTTGTGGGGCTCTTTTAAACGAGTCAAAATCGTAAAGATAGCTGCTACCTTCAAAGCATGGGGGGCAATATGGACATGGGCTAAGTCGCTTTCAGCGATCATTTTTTTGTAGATCCGTTCTTCCTCCGAAACTTTTAAGTTGTAGGGGATTTTCATGACGATGATTCTTGAATGGAGTGCTTCATTTTTTTTGTTGGAAATAAACGATTTGTACTCTGACTCGTTCGTATGGGCCAAAATGAGTTCATCAGCCGAAATGAGCGCAAACCGCCCTGCTTTAAAATTGCCTTCTTGCGTTAATGACAGCAAATGCCATAGAAATTTTTCATCGCATTTCAGCATTTCTTGAAATTCCATCATACCGCGGTTTGCCTTGTTTAACTCCCCATCAAAGCGGTATGCACGTGGATCCGATTCAGAACCAAATTCAGCAATAGTCGAGAAGTCGATGCTTCCAGTCAAATCGGCAATGTCCTGCGATTTTGGATCTGACGGCGAAAAGGTGCCAATCCCGGTTCGTTTGTCTTCTGAGAAAAACACCCTTTCCACTAAGACATCTTCAATTCGCCCTCCGTATTCCTCCTCTAACCGCATCATATTTAAAGGCGACAAATTGCCTTCAATTTTTATGCCATACTCCTCTTCAAAGTCTTTGCGCAAATGCAGTGGAATCAAATGGAGAGGGTCCTCATTCATCGGACATCCTTTAATGGCATAAACGGCGCCTCTGTCGGTACGTGAATAGTTCTCGAGGCCACGCTTCAACATCGTCACGAGTGTTGATTTTCCGCCGCTAACTGGCCCCATTAACAACAAAATCCGCTTGCGGACATCGAGTCGTTTCGCAGCCGAATGAAAATACTCCTCTACCAGCTTTTCAAGCGCTTCCTCCAGCCCATAGATGGAATCTTTAAAGAAGGAATACACTTTTTTTCCGTTTTTTTCTTCTACTCCGGCGTCTTTTATCATATTGTACACGCGTGAGTGGGCTGTTTGAGTGACCCATGGCTTTTCCTTAATTAACGCTAAATAATCGGCAAACGTCCCTTCCCACTTTAAGCGTTCTTCTTCTTCTCGGTATTGTTCAATTTTTTTTAGAATATCCAATGCGTATACCTCCGTCCTCGTGTAAGCGAGATTACTTAACGTTATGCCGAATGACGCATGAACATGCTACTTTTTCGAAATTGAATCTCTGTCCGTCCCAACAAAACAGTGGTATACTAAACCCATATTAATAGAAAGCGAGTTTTGTCATGAAAACAGGGACAGGCTGGATATTAATTGTGGTTTTAGCCTTATCAACCGTTTTTTTATTTTCAAACGTAACAGCGGAAATCACAAACGTACAATCAGTGAGACAAATAGTCAATGAGCACATTGACCGTGACGCCCTCTACTTGTCTTCCAACAGTACCATTGTCGATGCCAATGGACGAACGTTTGCGGAATTAAATAACGGAACGAACCGGGTTTACTTGCCTTATAGCGATATTCCTGAGACGGTCATTTATGCTTTTATCGCCACTGAGGACAAGCGTTTTTTTGAGCATCATGGCTTCGATGCAACAGGCATTGCCAGAGCTTTTCTTGCCAATGCAAGCGAAGGAGGCATTGACCAAGGGGCAAGCACCATTACCCAGCAAATGGTGCGCAATATCTTTTTAGACCATTCCCGTACATATAAGCGAAAAGTGAGTGAGCTGCTTTATGCCTATGAGCTGGAACAACAGTATTCTAAGGACGAAATTCTTGAGCTTTATTTAAATTCTATTTACTTCGGCAACGGTGCTTATGGCGTTGAGGCAGCGGCGCAGCTTTATTTCAGCGAAACAACGAACCAGTTGTCCCTTGCGCAAATTGCGTTTTTGACAGCCATTCCGAATAATCCAACTTATTATGATCCTTTTAAAGACGAAGCCACCCATACCCATGAACGTAAAGAATGGGTTTTGCAAAAAATGGAAGAGGAAGGGTTCATTACGTCTACCGAGCATAACGAAGCATTGGAAGAATCGATCGCCTTGCATCGTTCGCAGCTTACAAACGAATTTCCTGATTACAGCGATTTTATTTTAGCTGAATTTAAAATGCTTATCCGCCAACAAGAGAATATGGAGGAAGCGCCAAGCGAGGAAGTCGAAGCGCGCGTTAACGAACTGCTGAAACAAGGGGTGACGATTGAAACAGCGCTTGATCCAGATCGGCAACAGCGGCTAGTCGACAGCGTGGTGCGAGAATTGCCTGACGACGCACAAGGAGCTGCGATGGTGATTGATAATGACGAACGGACGATTGTCGCTATCAGTAACGGAAGAGGCTACGAAAAGGGCAATCTCATGTACGCGACACAGTCGTTTCGCCACCATGGGTCCGCCTTTAAGCCATTGATCGACTATGTGCCTTATTTAGAAGAAACAGGCGCTCCACTGACCGCTACTTTTAACGGCAATCCATCGCCTAACTGTGATCAAAACAGCAGCAAACAAACGGTTGGCTGTGTGAATAACTACAATCATGCTATGCCTGGCGTTGTCACCATGCGAGAAGCATTCAAGCATTCCTACAATGTCCCGGCGGAATACATGCTGGCACAAGTCGGCGTCGAAAAAGCGCTATCTTACTTAGAGCCTTTCTCTTTTAGCAAACTTAATGACGAGGAGCGCGGCCTCGCTCTTGCCTTAGGCACCGTCGATGTCTCTGTTTATGAGATGGCCCAAGCCTATTCCACTTTTGCACACGACGGCAAATTTGCCCCAGCACATGGCATCGTGCGCGTCGTTGATGAACACGGGGAAACGCTCTATCAATGGGACGATGTGGAAGAAGTGCTTGTCTGGTCAAAGGAAACGAATGACAAAATGCGGACGTTGCTGGCGGATGTAATTGCTTCAGGGACAGGCAAAGGAATGACGTTGGGGCAAAGTGGCTACATCGGCGGAAAGACAGGAACGAGCAGTCAATACCGCGACCTTGCCTTTTCTGGACTAACCGACAAATACACGGCTTCGGTATGGGTAGGAAGGGATGAAGGTTTCGTAGAAGACTTGTCGCCAAGACGACCAGCAATGAATATTTGGGAAACGGCCGTGCGCGAGTAGCCTGGCCATCAATGGGAACGAAGGCAAACGGACGTATAGAGGGTTGATAACATACAAAAAACCGGTTCCCGACTCTCGACTAAAGACAAGCGCCCTATTTAGTCTAGTATGGCAGGTCAACGTTGCCGACCGCCTCATCGGGTCTTCCGGTTTTTCGTAACGTGCTATTGTTTATGAGGGTTGTCCTCATAGCCTCCAGCAAAAATTGAAATTAAAAAGACGACACAAACGCTCATCATCAAAAACGTTCTCATTTTTCCTACTCCTCCTCGCAGGGGCTCGGCTGATTCCATTTCATTATAGCGAATCTGCTCACACTTGAAAAGCATTCCAGTAAACTTTCTAAAACGTTTTCACTTAACGGAAAGGGGTTTTTCACTATGTATGTTGTTATGAATGAATTGCATGTACCACCAGAAAGAAAAGCGGTGCTGACTGAACGGTTTCGTCAATCGGCAGAGCGCATGGCAGAAGTGCCAGGTTGTTTAGAGTTTTTGTTTCTCTCAAACATTGAAGAAACTGGAAAACAAATTGTTTTTACAAAATGGGCATCGAAGCAAGACTATGAAAATTGGCTTTCCAGCCCTGCTTTCGCTAACGCTCACTCTGGCAAACCAAAGCAAGAAAAGCCTGCCGCTTCTGCTAATGAGCTTTTTGCCTATGAAGTCGCCCACCATTTTTGCAAAGGCGACTAAACGCCACGATCAACATTTTGTGTTAAGGAGACGACCATGACAAATCGGTATTTAACCGGACATCTTCCGTTAATTAGCATATTGCTTTTTAGTTTAGCGTTAGCACTATTTGGCCAATCCTTTGCCATTGGCTGGCTTGAAAATAATGGCATTCTTTCTAGCATGACAGAGTTGATCCGGGAAAACGAAATCCGCCTTGGGGTCACGATTCTGTTTTTACTGGCCTTTTTTATGCTATTTTCGGCTTTAAAATTGATTGCCGATACAGTGTTTTCACTGTCATTGCTGTTTTTTTCAAAAGATGAAGAAGGCGCGCTTTGGCAAAAGGTACAAGGTGGCGCCTGGATTTTTCTTGGGGCAAGCATCCTATCCCTGGCTGCCGTAAAAATGATCTTTGTCATTTTGTTACTGTTTGTTGCCGCTGCCTTTAGCTATTTGTTGTTTGCCATTTACCGAATTGCCGACTCTTTGACGATTCCTGGCTTAATTGGTTTTGTTTGTTTTCAGCTTTTATTTTGGGCCGCGTTTTTAATTACCATCATCTATTTCGCTATCCGCCTTTATAATTCTTTTGTCGCCAGCCTTCCTCTATAACAGCACGAACAAGCTCGCACACAGCAACGAGGCGAGCTTGTTTTATTGGACGTTTGGAAACCCTTGCTGCCTTAGGGCTTCATACAGAACAATTGCAGCTGTATTGGATAAATTAAGGGAGCGGATCAAATCGGTCTGCGGAATGCGGAGACAGCGTTCAGTGTTTGCCTCGGTCAGATGGTTAGGCAAACCTGTCGTTTCCTTGCCAAAGACAAAAAAATGGTCAACCTCTGTGTTACGAAAGTCAAAGTCTGTATAAGGTTTAGAGCCAACTGTCTCAATATAATAGAAAAGCCCTTCTGGATAAGTTGCAAACAGTTCTTCAATCGAATCATAATAGTGAATCGTCACATTAGGCCAATAATCACAGCCAGCCCGCTTCAACATCCGATCTTCAGTTGAAAACCCGAGCGGGCGTATTAAATGGAGCGTCGCATTGGTTCCTGCGCATGTGCGGGCAATGTTTCCTGTATTTGCTGGAATTTCAGGTTGGTATAGGACAATATGTAAACTCATGAAAAGCACCTCGGTCTTTACTCAAATATCGCCATTATAGCATGTATTGCCTCCTTTTCCTAGTTTTCATTGCTGTCCCCTAATACAAGTTGCCACAGTTTAAAGCCTTCTAGTCAACGACAATGCGGAAAAATTTATATTGGATATCTGGTGTATAAGCAGGTGAGTTTTGGTAAGTCCAATAACGCATGCGGCTATTGACTGTCTGCGCATTGACGAGGGGTTCATTGCGCAAATCTTTCGCTACAACAATCGCTGTATGGTCCCATCTCCCCGACCCATCAAAGTCATAGCAAATGACATCGCCAGGCAACAATTGGCTTGCTCGTTGTTTTTCCTCGCCACGGAGTCCTTTTTGGGCGCCGCTTAAATACCAGCGAAAAGAATGGGCAACAGACCAGCTTAAACTCATCGATTGGCTGTTTTCATACCACCAACCGTGGTGTGTGTTGCCTTTAGCGGTCATTGGGGCGCCTCCAGCAAACAGGCATTGTGATATAAAATTGGTGCAATTGTCTTCAAAGCGCTTAAACGCGGGATTATAATCATTCCACCACCTTTCCGCATATCGGACAGCATCACGGCGGTTGTACTCACTGCGATTTTGACTTTGCTCGTCTCGAGCCTCAACGCTTTCATTCTGTGCGTCTTGCACTGGCCCTTGAAGCAGACGGACATCGGCACGTAGCCTGCCCTCTGTAAAGGTTGCCCTACGTTTAAATACCCTTTCTTCCATATAGCTACCTTCATCTTGAACAATCAACCGTTCAAGCAAAATCGCGTAATCGACTTGCGTCACTTGTTCATGGGTGCGTACAGATATGATGTCGCCTGATGCTTGGGAACGGACGACTTCTGCTCCCCTTTTTTCCATCTCTTTCCGCTCTTGTTCAATCGCTTTTTTTTCCTCATCGTCAAAGATGGACGCATCTCCTTTTACATACGCTCGATTCATTCTCTCTACCCGGTCATGAATTGCTTTTACAAGTTTTTTTTTCATCGCCATCCTCCTCTCTTCCAATCATATGGCGTTTTTTAAAAACAATGATTGAATAATTATTCATATAAATGTATAATTAAACAAAAATGATTACGGAGGCCTTTCTAAATGATACGGTTCGCACAACAGGCAGACGCCAACGCCCTTCATCATTTATTGCAACTTGCTTTTAGCAAATATGACACCGGTTTGACCGATACGCCAGCCCTTACAGAAACGCCAGCCTCTCTAAAAGAAAAGATTGCTTCAAGCCACAAGGCACTCCTTCTCATAAAAAATGGCCAAATTTCGGCAATGTGTTTATTTCAATTCGTAAATGGCAGTTGCCATTTTATCCGTCTCTGTGTCCATCCTGCATACCAAGGTCAAGGGCTGGGTACTTTGCTTCTGAAAGAAATGGAACAGCACGCGAACGCCCAAGGCTGTTCTTCGATGTGTTGTCAAGCACGGAAAGCCAACTGTGCTTACTATGAAAAACAAGGCTACAGCATTTGTGGGTACCACGCTCAATCTGACTTGTATTTGTTAAAAAAGATGCTCAAGGAAAGGCAAACAAGGCAGTGTGCATAAGCACACTGCCTTGTTTTATGAGGATATTTTTAATGCTCCTTCGAGGCCTAGTAATAGTTGCTTTTTCGTCAAGCCGCCTCCGTACCCAACCATTGCCCCATTGCTGCCGATTACTCTATGGCATGGGATCACGATAGGAAGGGGATTTTGATTATTGGCACCGCCTACTGCGCGAACGGCTTTAGGCGCTCCTATTGCCTGGGCAATATCTTTGTACGATTTTGTTTTACCATAGCCAATGTTTTGTAGTTCTTTCCATACTTTTAGTTGAAACGGCGTACCGATTAAATCGAGGTCGGCATCAAACTCAACACGGAGACCATTAAAGTATTCGCGCAGCTGGCAACAAATATCAAGATCTTCGTTTTCGTCTAAATGAATCCATTGAGGCCGTATTCCCGCTTTTGACAGCTTTGCCGTAACTTGTGCTTTGTTTATTTGACCAAAGTGGATTTGGCAAACTCCTCGCTCTGATGCGACAATGGACAACAATCCAAGGGGACTCTCCATTTCTTTGACGTACATTTGCTTAAGCGAACTCATGCCATTCCCTTCTTCCCTGAAAAGATTAAAGCATCTTTATTATTGGGGCCCATTCTGTTTTTTTAACAGTTCGAGCCCTTTTTCGATTTCAATTTGCACAAGCTGGTCCGTTTCTGTCTCTTTCGCTGTTAGCAGCGCTTTTTCCTCTTTTTCCGACCCGCCAATTTTGCCAATCGCCCAAGCTGCCGTGCCGCGGATAACAGGCCGAGGGTCAGAAGCAAGCAATTCACGCAGTTTCGGCAAAGCGCTTTTTTCCTTGTAGTGAGCAAGGGCGATAATGGCATTGCGTTGGATCGGCTTTTTGCCGCGCCATGAGCCTGCCATATGGCCAAACTGCTCTTTAAATTCACGATTGCTTATCGACAACAACGGCTCTAGTAATGGTTTGCACAACTCTGGATCTGGTTCCATTTCTGGATGATGATGGCTGTCGATTCCTTTATTATATGGGCATACTAGCTGGCAGGTGTCCCATCCGTATAAATAATTTCCGATCTTTTCCCGATACTCATCAGGCATCAATCCTTTCGTTTGCGTTTGGTACGACAAACAAGCTTGTGCATTCAGTTCCCCTGGACCTACAAGAGCGCCAGTTGGACACGCATCAATGCATTTAGTGCATGAACCACATAAATCTTCAAGCGGTTCATCCAATGGAAGCGGTAGGGATGTTAATAAGTTGCCAAGGAAAACAAAGCTTCCAAATTCAGGCGTAATCGTAAACGTATTTTTCGCTGACCAGCCTATGCCGGCACGTTCTGCTACAGCTCGGTCTGATAAAGCGCCTGTGTCAACCATTCGCACCATTTCCGTTTCCCCAACCCGTTCGCGTAAAAACGCCTCCAGTTTTTTCAAACGGTCATTTAGTACGGTGTGGTAATCTTGTCCCCATGACGAGCGCGAAAAAACGCCGCGCCTTGCCCCTGGAATGCTTTTAGGCGCTTTTTTCATTTTTGTCGGATAGGCAACGGCAATCGAGATAATCGTACGTGCACTTGGCAAGCTGAGCCGCGGATCGACCCGTTCTTCCAATACGGGATGCTCAAAGCCTGAAGCATATCCTTTCTCTTGGTGCTCGATTAAACGGTCTTTTAATGACAGAAATGGATCAGCAGATGCAATTCCCAGTTTATCAACGCCGATTTTAGCGCTGTAAGCGAGCAAATCGGCTTTCAGTTGGGCGTAATCCATGCCCTTGTCTCCTTTTTTGCAAAACGCTTTTATTGATTTAAGCAACCGATACGACGATAATAAATGTATCACTTTAGGAGGTCGCTATGACTATTGGTTTGCTTTATACCTATCATATCGAAATTGGCCCATCATCACAAATGTTAAAAGGACGTCTCCAGTTTTTTCAAGAATTGCTCCATTTTGATTTGCAGGACGCTCCGCTTAACGCTTTTGTTGCGCAAGAAAACTGGCCCCAAAAAGGGACGCTCCATCATGAGGCTTTGTTTGCCTCGCTTCAAGAAGGGGACTTTTTTAAACCAGTCCATTCAGCAGTGGACTTGACTCGTTTTTTCATGCTTGAGTATAAATTGCCAATTACCTTTCATGACGCCGATGCCCTGACAACACCGTTAATGGTTGATCCAAAACAGGCTACTGTTTCCGATCAATTAGGCTTGATTTCAAGCCCAGATACGTTTGCTTTGCGAACAGAAGCATCGGAAACGACGACAAACGGGCTACATGTTTTTTACTTTCCGAACCACTTACACGAGGACAAGCGCTTGCCTTTGCTCCAAGCAGCGGGCAGCATGTTTACCCATGTACATGGCGGCAGCACATCGATTCAGCTTGTGGAAAGTTAACCGTCCGATGTTTAAGAAAAATGGCGATCGGGTATAGTAACGGTAGGCTTACCATAAGGAGGAATCATCCATGGCACAAGAAAAAATCCAACAACTATTGAACAAACAAGTAGCAACCTGGAGTGTTTTATATGTGAAATTGCATAACTACCATTGGTATGTGAAGGGCCCGCACTTTTTTACACTCCACGAGAAATTTGAAGAGTTATACAATGAAGCCGGAGAAACAGTGGACGAGTTAGCTGAACGCCTGCTTGCCTTAAAAGGTCAACCGGTGGCAACAATGGATGAGTTTCTGCAACTATCCGCGATTAAAGAGGGCGATAAAACGCTGTCTCCAGATGAAATGGTTCGTGACTTAGTACGCGATTACGAAAAAATTTCTGATGAGCTCAAAAGCGGCATTGACACATGCGGCTCCCTTGGCGACGATCCAACCCAAGACATGCTCATTGGCTTGCAAGAAAAAATCGAAAAACACGCATGGATGCTTCGTGCTTATACAAAAGAAACGTCAGACGTTCGCTCATAAAAAAGCGGTGCACAAACAAAATGATGCGAGTTGCTATAGTCTGAAAGCTGCCAAAGGGCAGCTTTTTTTATGTACAAGCTCAATGCGCCTCTTTAATGGTTCATCTCCGAATAAGTGTACGCACATAGAAGGCGATATGTGGCTTCCAGTGAAGACTGATGTGTCCGTTCCATCGAATGGGAACCTTCAATGCCTGGCCCAATTAAGCCATGGACTAAATCATGGCCTGCCTTAATAGCAGCAGATGCATCTGAGCTATAGTAAGGATAAATGTCTAGTTTGTATGGAATCGACTCTTGTTTGCATAGCGAAACAAGGTGTGTCCGCAGTCCATAATGATACGGGCCGCTTCCGTCTTTTGCACAAATGGAAACAGTAAATTCATCGGTTTGCTGCCCATCGCCAATGGCTCCCATATCAACGGCAACATATTCAATCACCTTTTCGGGAATCCCAGCATTTCCGCCGTAGCCAATTTCTTCATTGTTTGAGATGAGGAAATGGGTCGTATAAGGAAGCTTTATCTTGCTGCCCGCCAGTTGTTTCATTAACTGCAAAAGCAAGGCCACACTCGCTTTATCATCCAAATGGCGCGATTTTATAAAACCGGACGGAGTTTGCTCGAAACGAGGAGCAAAACTAATGAAATCTCCTACGGCAATTCCTAGCGCTTTCGTGTCTTTTTCATCATGGACAGCGGCATCAATTCGTACTTCGATATTTTCTTCATTCCGTTTTGCAGTGTCTGCATCTTTGTAAACATGGACAGAAGATTGATGCATGACAATCGTTCCTGACACCGTACTTTTGTCGGCTTTATGAATGAGGCAGTATTCCCCTTCAATGGAGGGAAACGCGTATCCGCCGATTTTGTCAATTGCCAAGCGCCCGTTCTCTTTAATGTCTTTCACAATCGCCCCTAATGTATCAACATGGGCAGTGAGCATCCGCTGCTTATCATTGTTTTTCCCTTCGATCGTGGCAAGGAGCGCACCTTTATTTAACAATTGCGTTTGGACCCCGACATCCTCCAAAAATCGCCTAATATAGGCGATCGCTTCACCGGTGTACCCTGAAGGACTCGGAATGTGGACCAAGTCTTTCAAAATCGAGATAATCCCCTGGAGTTCTTTATCATACATTTGTCTGTTCCTTCTTTCTATATAGCCTTCCTACCATCATAGCGACTTTGCTACAAACTCGCAATTGTTCAAAGTTCTAGTTTGCGTGTGAGAAAAACAGATACACTCACGTAAACAAAAACTGCTACTAACGTATCAATGAGCATTTGCAACAGACTTGTCTGAGCAAGCAGCACGATTAGATTGCTGTCGTAAGGCACAGTGTTGTTCGCTTCAAATTTAATGGAAATATACGGATAAAAAACCCAGACAAGACCAATATAAACGACAATAATTACAACTTTTTTCCATCCCCGGGGAATGCCCAATAACAAAAACAACAATAAAAATACGATTAAAATACCGCTAATTGGGCTAATAAGCAGCGCCCACAAATATTCCCAACCAAACACTGGCAACACGTCTAATCCTTTTATGATTTGAGCCGCATTTTCTACACTTGATGTCCATAGTGTCATCACCAAGAACAGCGAAAAAGCAAGTACCATTTGAATATATTGCCATCCTAATACAGCCACTAATTTGCTCGCCAACTTCACATGGATCGAGCCAGGCATAGCGTACCAATCATATTGGGTTCGCTTCCGCCACTCTTTCCAAATGGCCTCGACTGCGATAGCTAAACATAATACAAACATGAAAAGGAAAAACAATGCGCCTGTCGCCGTCAACGCTTGTATTCCAAAAGGTTCGCCAATTCGTACTTGCAGTGCCTTTAGGAGAATCACGCCAGTGAACAGGAGCAGAAAAATGATCGTGTTCACAGGAAGCAACATAAGGAAATCACGTTTAAGATAGAACCAAAATACATTCATTTTTTGCCCACCTCTGCAAACAAATCCTTGAGGGACTGCCCTTTCGTTAAGCGCCATTCCTCTAAATCGGTAATGATATCCGCACCTTCCTCGCGTAAAAAAATAACCCCATCTGCAAGCATTTCCACATCTTCATACGCATGGGTCGCCATGATGATCATCCGCTCTTCTTCCACAAGAAAATCCGTTAACACAGCAACCATCGCCTCTTTCTTTGCCGTATCGAGATTAGCGAGCAATTCGTCAATAAAAATAAAAGGCTTCGGTTTGGCAAGGGCGACGATTAACGAGAGCAAGTGTTGCTGCCCTTTTGAAAGCGCCCCCCATTTAGCTCCTTCTTCCAATCCGGCTGTTTTGCACATTTCCAACGCACGGCGATGTTGGAATGTCACGTAAAGCGTTTTTTGGTCATGCAAAATCGTTTCTACCCGTTTATGGGGCTCGAAACCGCCCTCTTCTGAGACATAACTTGCTAATTGAACACGCGCCGCTCGCTTATGTTCGCCATCGAGGGAGATGCGGCCCTTTCCAGCTGGCGCAAGTCCTGCACACACTTTTAAAAATGTCGTTTTGCCTGCACCATTTGCGCCTAGAAGTACGATAAAGCGGTTTTTTGTCATCTCTACTGATAAATTTGCAAAAACACGCTTTCGTCCATATTTCTTTTCCAGTGATTCGACGACTAGTGCACTCATGGGTTTCCCATCTCCTTTAATGACCGTTCTAAAGAGGCGCTAATTTCTTGATTGGAAAAACCGAGCTTTCTCATGAATGTAATTAACGCTTGCATTTGCGCATCAGCCAATGTTTCCTTCAACTGTTTGATCACGGTTAAATCGGTCGTTACAAAGGTACCTTGACCCCTTTTTGAAAACGTAATTTGTTCACGGTCCATTTCTAAATAAGCCCGTGAAACGGTGTTTGGGTTTACTTGCAATCGTTGCGCCGTTTCCCGGACCGAGGGCAGCTTGTCTCCAGGAGCCAACTCGCCGCTGCATATTTGCTGATAATAATATTCGGCAATCTGTGTGTAAATAGCCTTATTCGGATCAAATTGCATGCTGCGGATCACTCCCCCCTCTTTTCTAAATGAATAAAGCCAGGCGAGTTACGCCTGGCACAGACTGTAGCCAAACGCTCGCACATCCTTCGCTTCATTGCTCACCTCGTTCATATGCTTTGAAACTGTCGTTCATGCGCAAGAAAACCACTGCTCATGAACCCCACGTTCTATTCGCATCTTCACTCGGTTTCGCGCCTCGGCTGACAAGCGTTTTCTATCAGTCTGGCTTTAAACGCCCGACTTTTTTATTAAAGCACATCCCGCTTTTGAAAAACAACATGTGCCACAAGGAGAATCAAGGCAATATGGGCAGCCAAAAAGCCGAGTGATGCCCACATGTTTGCAAACGGCTCCGGCATTGTCCCAAATTCATGATAGTTGCTGTAAAAATCAATATGAGACAGGACCATCCACTTCGACCATTCGTATCTTACAATAAAAAATTGTACGATCGAGCCGAAAAACATCGGTAAAAACGTAATAATGATCGTTAAAGCGGTGCTTTTTGTTAGGACAGCAATCAATGTTGCAAGCGCCATATAAAAGACTAGCGTCGGCAATTGATAAAGGGCTGTCACGGCCGTATCTTTTATTATTTCCAACACGGTTATGTCCGACTGGAAAGCAATAAGCCCTGCAGCTGTTGTGACAAGAACAAGAAGCCCAAAGGCAAGCCCTGCCAAGAGGAAATTGCCCGCCCACTTGCTTATTAAAATCTTCGTCCGTGATGTAGGGCGAATTAACAATTGTTTGACCGTTCCATTTGCATGTTCGCCAGCAATGGCGCCTGCAATTAAAACGACCCCATAAAGCATAATAAAAGTTGGAAATAACATGACGCTTATTTCAGAAAAATCTTCGGCAGCAATCGTAATGTCAGTGTTTGCTTGGACGAGAAGAGCGACGCCAAGTGCCCCTACCATGAAGACAGCCATTACGATCGAAAAGAGCCACATTTTTCGTCCGTACCACGACTTTAGCCACTCATTATGAATAAGACCGATCATGATGCATCCTCCTTCTGCCCTTCCGTTATTGAAAAATAGGCGTCTTCCAAACGGTTGCGGTAAGCCATTCCATAGACGTTGACTCCCGCTGCAACGAGGGCATTGACAAGCTTTGGTATTTGCTCATACGGTTGTTTTTCTAGTTCCAATTTCCCTGCAACTTCCCCTACTTTTCCGAAGTCAGCAAGCACGCTTCTTGCTTGCTCTACAGGCTCTGCTTCAATTTGAATATTAAAAGTCGCTGCTTTTTCTTTAACAGCAGTATTCATTGAAATTTGTTCAATGACTTCCCCCTGTTTAATGATAATGGCTTTGTCACACAACATTTCGATTTCGTTTAGTTGATGGCTCGAGACAAGCAACGTGACACCGTCTTCTCGTGCGAGCCGTTGCAAATAATGGCGCAAATCGCGGATTCCCTTCGGATCAAGTCCGTTTGTCGGCTCATCAAGAATAAGGACAGAAGGCTTATGAAGCAAGGAGACGGCAATGCCAAGCCGTTGCTTCATACCGAGTGAATAAGATTTGACTTTTTTTCGCATCGCCCCTTCTAGCTCTACAAGCGCGACCACCTCATCAATCCGTTCTTTTGAAACAGGAGTAGCGCTCATCCGTGCAAAGTGCTCGAGATTTTGTCGTCCTGTTAAGTAGCCGTACAAATCTGGATCTTCGACAATGGCGCCGATATGTGCCAACGCCTCTTCACGGTTTGTACGCACTGATTTCCCTTCTATTTCCACATCTCCTGAGTCAGGGGCAATCAAGGAAACAATCATGCGGATTGTGGTAGTCTTCCCTGATCCATTAGGTCCTAAAAAGCCATAAATCGCTCCCCGTTCCAATTGGAATGACATGTTTTTTATAATCGGCTTTTTCCCAAGCGATTTGTTGAGCTCTTTTACCTTTAAAGGGTACTCCATTTTCTCCACTCCTATCCTTATGTTCTAGTGTTCTATTTAAATAGTACACTAATATTAAACTGGTTGCAAGGAAAATAAAAAGCTACTTCTCGGCATGTAACCATATACGTTCCCGCAAGTCTTCTTTAAATTTTCGGCTCTGTCAATTTGATACGTTTCCAAAATGCTGTTACAATAAGAACGAACGTTCTCATCCAAAGGGTTGAAATGAGCAAAGTGTTTCGTTATTTAGGTTTTATTTCATTAACGAAGCAAGATGTTTAGATATAAAACGTAATAAAACAAGAAAATTTATGATTAGCGGATTCTAGAAGGCATTGGATGACGTAGTATAAAAAATAAGGAGTACAAAGCAGTGAATGAATTTTATCAGGCGTTAACATATGTAAATAAAATTTTTTATGAGCCAAATCACTTAATTATAAATGCTATTCAAGAAGAAGCGCAAAACTCAGATTATGGAGCTGGTATATTTCAACTAAATTCAAAATCGGTTAGATTTAGAGTCGCAAAAATCACACCTAACAAGATAGGACAGTTTGTTGTTTTTTGGGAAAAAGATCAAGTCAATAAAAATCAAGCCTTTTCATATGAAAAGGCTACTGATTTATTGGTTATCAATACTTTTACTAGTGACAATCATTTTGGCCAATTCGTTTTTCCGAAAGAAGTTCTTGTAAAACAAAATATCCTTAAAACACCCACTACAAAAGGAAAAATGGCTATTAGAGTTTACCCTAGATGGGAAAATCCCACTAGCAAACAAGCGCTTGAAACACAAAAATGGCAGTTAGCATACTTTATAGAGGTGAACAATACAAATCGTTTTCCAGCACAAGAACTAGTAAAGCTGTATTCTTAACTAATTCCTAAGTTGGCTAATTAGTAACTAACAGATGCGTTATTGAAGAAGAACAATCAAATTTAGCAGAACCACATGTTTGATCCTTTTCTGCTACACCTTCAACACTACACTAGTACATTTCAGTTGATTTTTTATATTCATAAGGGGTTTTCCCCATGACTTCCTTAAATACTTTTCTAAACGATTTGACGTTAGGGAAGCCGGTCTCATAGGAAATTTCCGTAAGCGATTTGTACGTAGTATCGAGCAAATCGATTGCCTTCTCTAGACAAAGGATCTGCTTGTACTCCGTAAATGTCTGCCCTGTATACTCATGAAACATCCGGGACAAATAAGCCTCAGAATAACCGCATATGCGGGCTGTTTCGGCCAAACTGATGTTTTCGGTATAATGCTCTTTAATAAAGTCTAGGATCGTTTGGATTTTTTGTCGATCGGCTCTGCTAGTAGCAGGGGAAAGCTCGGCTGTTTGGCCGAAATGGCGCACCAGCCTGTATTTCAACTCAATGATCCGGCTTTGGGCCAGAATATAGTCATACGTGCCTGTTGAATAATGGAGGTTGTATATTTCCATAAGCAGCGTTCTTAGATTGGACAGGACCTGCTCATCCAGCTGTTCTTCTGAAGTGTTCAACTGGATAAGAACTTGTTCGCTGGCAAAAAAAGATTCCGGAAAATACAGCACAAGTACGCGGTTCTCCGTAAGGCTTTGAGTGGAGTGGGGGACATTGCTGTTTATGAACAGCATATCCTTGTCCATCAGAGTGGTTACTTTTCCTTCGTGCCAGACCCGCAAGCTTCCGTTAATGCAGTAAATCAGTTCCATGTTGCTGTGAAAATGCATGGGAATGACTCTTTCTGTCGTCCTCGCCTGGAAAATAAAAAGGTTAATCAGCTTTTTACGATCTATTTCGATATGTTCATACATCTTTTTCATTTTGCCACCCCGTCACCAAACCGTGAACATGAACCTGCTTGTTTCCTTGGAACTAGAACCAGTCCCTTTTACCTATAGTATACCGATAGTAAAATACGCAAACAAGCGTCAATCCATCAAAGGCATGAACGCAAAAAAAGAAGGCAGCTTCGCCCGCGATGGGGCCACTGCCTTCTCTTACCTGCTTGTACATTCCAAAGGGAGAGTCAGAGTACAAGGCAAGCCCGTAATGACGGGTACGTCAGAATCGTTCGCTTCTGCCTCATTTATCTTTATACTTCCAGCAGGTTCAAATATGTTGGGAACAATTACCGGCTAATCGCTGACAAGCCTGCAGTATAAATCGTGGCGTTTTTGAGCGATTGAAAATGATGAGTCACTCCTCGTCTATACTTTCTCGCAAGCGGTACATGCTTAAGACAGCTTCGCTGCAGTCTGACTCAAGCCGCACGCTGCGCTCGTTCGTATCCTCTAGAAAGTACCGCAAAGAGAACACTTCCTCACCTTGATTCACAAATAGCTCTATGCTGGAGCTTTCAATGAACATATGCAATTCTGCAAGCGGCTGGCCGAGCACAGCTCTACGGTGTTCCTTCTCGTTCGTTAACCAGTTCGTTCTCCAGACGGTCAAACTGTTATGCTCATGATTATAGTCGATCTGTACGGAGTTTCTAATAATGAGCTGGAAGCTTTCAGGTTGCTTCATAAACCGGATCATGACCTCAGCTGCCAGGGAAGGTAAGCTCCATTGACCGCTGTTGCTAATTCCTTCGTGTATTTCATGCTGCCTTAATAGCTGGAGTTCATGTAACGGTCTCTGATATAGCACGCCGTCTGCGAGAATGATTTCCCTCGGAAGAGTCAATGCATGAACCCATCCTTCCTCAATTGTCGGGACAGCTTGCTCTGTTTCCTCCGTCATTGCGCTCATCCACCCGAACATCAAGATTCGATTGTCGACCTTGAACGTTTGCGGGGCATAAAAATCAAATCCCCGGTCGAGCTCGTTGAAGTCAGACAACGTGCCAAGAAATTTTCCGGTCTCTGAAATGCGCCCTACAATATAACCTGATTGATTCGGATTTTTATATTTGTCGCCTTCCTCTGGCAAGCCTTGCGGAGAAAAGACAAAGACATCATGTTCAGAGAACTGGAGCACATCGGGACATTCCCACATATATCCGAAAGAATGTTCCTGTTCGAGAAACGATCCCTGGCACGACCAGCTGATCAAGTCCTCGGACTTATAGACAAGGGCATCTCCCGTAAGATCTTCTCGCTGGGCCCCTACGATCAGCCACCAGTTGCCTGAATCGTCTTTCCAGACTTTCGGATCGCGGACATGTCTCGTATAACCAACAGGATGCTCGAATAACGGGCCGAGCTTCTGGAATTGTTGCCCGTCTTCAGAAACCGCCGCGCATTGATAACTTGCCCGTGTCCCATCTTCATTGATGACGTTACCTGTATAGAACAGGTACAGCTTTCCTTCATGAACGATGCTCCCGCCGGAATAGATGCCGTCCTTGTCGTACCATTCCGAAGGTACCAATGCCATCTCTTTCCTGTGCCAGTTCACTAGGTCATTGGAAACGACATGGCCCCAGCTTTTGTTTTTATGTTCGGTGCCATGGGGATTCCACTGATAAAAAACATGATATTGACCTTGGAAATAGGCAAGCCCGTTCGGGTCATTTAATAGGCCACGTGTCGGCGTAATATGATACTTCAGGTTATAAGCGTCACTTTTACTCATCATGTTCCCCCGCCCGTAAAGCGAAGTTAAACGTCAGCGGCGTTTCCTGTGAGCTCGTGCCGATATAAACCTCAAAATCCCCTGGCTCGCTCTCGTACTTCATACTCGTTCCATAAAATTTAAGCATGTCTTCAGAAATTGAAAACTGAACAGTTCCTGTTTCGCCGCTCCGCAAAAAAATCTGCTTGAAATCGGCCAACATTTTTATTGGTCTGGCTACACTGGCGAATCGGTCGCGGATGTATAGTTGGATCGTTTCCTTCCCATCATACTTTCCGGTATTGGTAATAGATACCTCGATGTCGACTGACTCATCGGCGCTCATTTCCTTGCGGCTGACGGACAGCAGGCTGTAGTCAAACGTCGTGTAGGATTTTCCGTACCCGAACGGATATAGCGGTTCATTCGCTTCATCGATATACCGTGAGGCAAAACGGTAAAAACCATTTTCAGGCAAGTTTGGCCTTCCCGTTTTAAGCTCGTTGTAATAAACCGGAATTTGGCCAACACTGCGAGGAAATGTCATCGCCAGCTTCCCTGACGGATTGGCTGTTCCATATAGGATATTGGCCAGCGCTTCCCCACCCATTGTTCCCGGGTACCAGGCCTGGATGAGGGCATCAGCTTGGGCGGATACTTCAGTTAAAATTAACGGACGGCCGCTGTACACGATCACAACAAGTTTTTTGTTCAGTTGACTGACTTCGTGGAGCAACTTCAGTTGCGGCTCTGGCAATGTAGGATTCGTGCGGGAACCGCCTTCTCCGCTTTGATAGATGCTCTCTCCCAACGCCAGAACCACCACATCGGCTTCGCTAGCCTTGCGAATCGCTTCCTGAAGCAACACATCCTCGTCAACTGTTTCAACAGGCAGTTTGTCTACATACTTGCCAAGCGCATCTCTCGCATAATCAGGCAGGAGGTGTGAACCCCTGCATACGGAAATTTGCTCAGGATCCACATGCTTCAGCAGTCCTGTTTTCAAATTCACCGTATCCCCTTCGTCCCCCTTAATCGCCCACATGCCAAGGGTAGAGGTTTCCTCTGCGTACGGGCCAATTAAAGCGATCTTTGCCTGTTTCGACAACGGCAGCAGTTCTTGTTCATTCTTCAACAAAACGATGGATTGCTCTGCCAAAGACCGGGCGGCCGTCTTATGTTCGTCTGACAAGATGCGCGTTGTCGGCAGCTGACGGGTGGCCTTTAAACCGCGGAATGGGTCCTCAAACAGCCCTAAGTCGTTCTTCAGCTTTAAGACACGGTACACAGCGTCATCCAGAAGCTGCTGCAATTCCTCACTACCGGTTATTACGTTTTCCAACTGGTTGGCGTAAACGGCTGTCTTCATATCGATATCAACACCCGCCACCAAAGCGAGCTTGGCGGCCGCTGCTTCGTCTTCCGCGTAACCATGCATAATCAGTTCTTCTACAGCTGCATAGTCTGAGATCAAGACTCCGTCAAACTTCATTTCCTGCCTAAGCAGATCCTGGTTCAGCCATTCGTTGCCTGTGGCGGGGATGCCGTTCAGCGTATTAAAGGCAGTCATGACAAGCTTGACTCCTGCGTCGATCGCAGCCTGATAGCCAGGCAAATAATATTCTCTAAGCATATGCTCCGACATATCCACGGCGTTATACTCCCGTCCGGCTACAGGTGCGCCATAGGCGGCAAAGTGTTTGACACAAGCAGCAATTTTGTCGGCAGGAATGCTGCTTTCCCCTTGTCGGCCCTGGATGCCGTACACCATGCTTTCTGCATACTTCTTAGCCAACAGCGTGTCCTCACCGGACGACTCCATTACCCGGCCCCAGCGAGGATCTCTGACGATATCGACCATCGGGGAGAATGTTACGTGCACACCTTCCTCATAACATTCCCGGGCAGCAATCGATGCCGCGTGCTCAATACACTCAAAGTTCCAGCTGCACGCTTGGGCAAGGGGAATCGGGAAGATCGTCCGATAGCCGTAGATGATATCCGCCATGAACAGCAATGGGATTTTATGATTGGATTTTTCCAGATAATCGGTTTGCAGCCGAATAATTTTATCAGGATCGGTCACGTTGAGGATCGAACCGGTGTTATACACATTATAATTTTGGTGCAGCCCCAGTTTTTTAAGCGGTCCTGTGACAACCGTATCTAGATCTCCTTCAAAAAAATCACCAGTCAGCTGAACAAGCTGGCCGATTTTCTCTTCAACAGTAAGACTGCCCAATTTCTCAAGCAGCTGTTTATTTTGCATGGTTCTCCCCCTAATTGTTTATTTCAGATTTGATTTCTCTTTAAAGCCAACCATCCATGTAAGGGCGAACGCTACCCCAAATCCAATGACGCAGACTGCAATGTACGGGATGATTTGCGCGTTCAAGTACAGCAGCATACCTGGGATGACTGTGATCGACATGCCTGTTGCCTGGACATCGAGGATCCGGGCAAAGAATCCAGCGACGGCGCCACCGATCAAGCCCATCAGGAACGGCTTGCCGTAACGGATATTCACACCGAAAATGGCCGGCTCCGTAATGCCTAACAGTGCAGATAGAGAAGAAGGATAAGCAATCGACTTCGTTTTGAGGCTTTTCGCCTTCATGCCAACGGCCAAGGCGGCTCCTGCTTGTGCAGCGATCGAACCAGAACTGATCGCATTGACCATATTCCAGCCAGTGTCACTCAGCATTTGAATTTCGATCAAGTTTAAGGCATGATGGAGCCCAGTCACAACGATAAATTGATTAATGCCACCATAGATGAAGCCGCCAATTCCGAACGGCAACTGCAGGATCCATGTAACTGCTGACAAGATCAACATTTCTACTTCGTGGAACACAGGACCGAGCACAAACAGTCCTAGCATTAGGGCGATCAGCAAGGTTAGAAATGGCGTCAAAATTAAATCTAACGCAGCAGGAACGAGTTTGCGGATCCTTTTTTCTAGCAACGCACCAACTATACCGATAATAAACGCAGGCAACACCGATCCCTGATAACCGGCTACTTTTATAAATCCAAGGAACATTAGCGGTTCCTGAACATTCTGGGCGACATCCCATGACGTTGGCAGGGAAGGGCTGACGAGCATTAAGCCGAGCACAATCCCAAGCAGCGGTGATCCGCCAAACACCCGGAAGGTTGACCAACATACGAGCACGGGCAAAAAACCAAAAGCAGTGTCTGTCAAAATTTGCGTGAACACTAAGAAATTGTCGGAAATGCTGTCTGGAGTAAGTCCAAACCATGCGAGGATGGCAGGCTGTGTAATAAGGCCTCTGACACCCATAAATAATCCCGTAGCAACCAACGCTGGGATAATCGGTACGAATACGTCACCGAAAACCCGGATCATTCGCTTAAAGAAATGATCATCTTGCTCAGAAGCCTTCTCTTTCAATTCCGCTTTGGAAGTAGAAGAGACGTCCTCTCCAATCATCGCTTCATATACCCTATTGACGGTACCGGTTCCAAAAATGATTTGATATTGCCCGGAAGTAAAAAAGACCCCTTTAGCCTTGTCCACGTTCTCAATAAATTCATCATCAATGATGTCCCGATCCTTGACGATCAGTCTAAGACGTGTGGCACAATGTGCCATCGATATGATATTTTCTTTTCCCCCAAGCCCTTTAATTACATCCTGAGCAATTTTTTGATATTCCTTTTCAGGCCCCATCTGTCTCTTCCTTTCAATTAATAAGTAGCTTCCTGCTTCTAAGCATATCAAGATGGCGCTTACAATCAGCGGTATTATTTTACGTGATTAAGGGCAAATTTTGACCTTTTGTACCTTTTCCCCTGGCAAAACGGGCGAAACAACAATATATGTAAGCTATTTCTAAATTCTGGACGTCACTTCCGTTCTTTTTCAATGCAATGTAACTAAACATAAAGTGTATTTTGTCCAAAGATATTCTATGTTAACCTCAAAATGATGAGTAACGTGTTTCATTTCACCCTACACTTTCCCGAATATGACATTTAAAAGGGCATTCCAGTAGCTCAACTAGGCAACTACATTTTTAAAGAGCGTTTTCGCAAAGACAGCAACCGTCACGATTATGCCTTTTAAAAAAGGGTACTTATTATCTACTTGTTCATGCCATCTAAATTCGCCTCTAGTTTTATGATTGCAACGACAAATGTGTGTTTGACTAGAAATGAAAAAAGACCGTCAGAAGACGACCTTTAATTTAACATTTTTTCTTCGTTATAAGTAGGAATCATTGAAAATCCCTCATAGTCTTTGGCTGCAATTCGATCACAGATTTGACGGTAATTGCCGACTCCTCCCAGATAAGCCAAGAACCCCCTTGGCTTACCTACGATGTTCGCCCCCATGTACCAGGAGTCCGTCTTTGTTACCAACGTAGAATCAGCAATTTCCTGACAATGCTTGCTCCACCCTTCTTCCGCTTCCACCGTTGCTTCCAAGGCTTCAATACCGTTACTGCGAAGATATTCAATACAATCGGAAATCCATTCAACGTGCTGCTCAATGGAAACCAACATATTGCCTATCACAGAAGGACTCTGAGGGCCTGTAATCATAAAAAGATTAGGAAAATCAGCGACTGCGATTCCAAGGTATGTCCTTAATCTTGCTCCCTCTTCCCATTTTTCCTTTAACGAGATTCCAGACTTACCGCGGATATCCATTTTGAATAAGGGCCCTGTCATGGCATCAAATCCAGTTGCACATACAATCATGTCCAAATCATACATTGCTTCCACTGTCCGAATCCCCGTTGAGGTAATCTCTTCAATTGGAGCTGACCTGACATCAACTAAAGAGACATTGTCACGGTTAAAGGTTTCAAAGTAATGATTGTCTATAACTGGTCGTGTCGTTGCGTAATAGAACGACGGCATTAGTTTCTTTGCTACTTCAGGATCCCGTACAATTTGACGGATCTTGCAACGGAAAAATTCGGTGATTGTTTCGTTCGCTTTTGCATTAACAAGCAAATCGTTATAGCTGTACAACATCGATAAAAGCCTGCCATCCTCCCACGCTGCCTCATATACAAGCTGGCGTACTTCTGGCGAATCTTGCAGCGCCGACTGATCACGAGCGTGGAAAGGTACACCGTGCATAGAGTCACGCATCCGTTCCTTAATTTCCTCGTAGTTTTCAACGGTTTTCCGCATGAACTCCCGATTGTAAGGATGATTTTTTGCTGGGGCGCTGTATTGTGGTGTACGTTGAAAAACGGTCAGCTGTTTCGCTTCTGCGGCAATTATTGGGATACACTGGCTGCCTGTCGAACTTGTCCCAATTACGCCGACCCGCTTACCTGTAAAGCTTACCTTCTCATGCGGCCAACATCCGGTGTGGTACATCTCGCCTTGAAAGGTATCTATGCCCTTGAATTTCGGCATGTTGGGTACAGATAGACAGCCTACCGCTGTGATGAAGTATTTTGCCGACACCTGCGTGCCATTGCTAGTTTGGATATTCCATCTATGGGTTTGATCATCATAATCGGCTGCGATAATCTTCGTCCCTAATTGGATATCACAGCGCAGATCGAACTTATCCGCGACATAGTTGAGATAACGTAAGATTTCCGGCTGATCTGCATACCTTGATGACCATGTCCACTCATGAAGCAGTTCTTCGGAAAACGTGTAGTTATAATAGATGCTTTCAATGTCGCAACGGGCTCCGGGATAACGATTCCAGTACCACGTGCCCCCGATATCGTCACCAGCTTCATAAACCCGGACGGATAAACCAGTTTCACGTAAACGATGAAGCATATACAAACCCGAAAATCCTGCGCCGACAACAACCGCATCAAAGTCAGTGCTTTGGCTTGTTCGTTTAGTAGATACGTCCTTTGACCTCATCTTACTGTTCCTCCTAATCGTTTCATTGAAGCATAGCTAGCGTCTACGAAGACTCATCTCTTAACTAAGTGTCGTGGTCCTATTTCAGGAATATGTTTGGTTCATATACTGGATAAACGCTTCTTCACCTAGCTCTTTTTTACGGTTTAAAAATATTTCTGCATCTTTACCTACCACATATCTCATTTGGTTTGTTCCGTCTGTGGCTGCCTGATAAATCGTCTCTGCAACCAATTCTGAAGAGGAGGTGTTTTCGGAATCAATCGTTTCCTGTAGCAACGGTTGAACCATATCAGAGTATTCTTGGTAATCTGCCAAACTTTCAAGGGACAAGAAATCGAGAGACCTTCCGAAGAAGTCCGTTTTGACCACACCTGGCTCTATTAATTTTAACCGGATGTTTAGAGGAGCAAGTTCAAAAAATAAACTTTCCGTAAAGCCTTCAATGGCAAATTTCGTTGCGTTATACAGCGAAAATGTAGGAAATGTCACTTTTCCGCATATGGAAGAGAGATTAATGATTAATCCATTTTTATTCGCTCTAAAATGAGGAAGAATGGTTTTAATCACTCCCATCAGACCAAATACGTTCACACCAAATTGTTTTTGAATTTGCTCTTCGGAAGCTGCCTCGAAGATGCCCATCACGCCATATCCGGCATTGTTTAATAGAAGATCGATTTGACCAAAGCGTTCTATTCCCATTTGAATAGCCTGTTCAATCGTTTCTTGTTGTTCGACATCGAGCTTAGTGACTAAGACATTCTCTAACAGTGTCAATTCGGTTTCTCTTTCTGGCGAACGCATCGTAGCAACCACATTCCACCCTTTATGAGCAAAATGCTTGGCTGCGGCCTTTCCAATTCCAGACGATGAACCTGTAATCAAAATCGTTTTCATTATTTTTCCTCCTTATGGATAAGAATATTTTTTTAATCTGTTGCATTTAATAACGACAAGTGACTGAGAGATATAAGCATTCGTAGCAAGTTCTAATTGTTTTATTAATTTATAAACCCCTTTCATGGTCTACTAATCAACCACCGATAATATGAAATCCTGAGTCAACGTGTAAGACCTCCCCTGTTACACCTCTCGATAGATCACTAATGAAGAATAATGTTGCATCTCCAACTTCATCTTGGTCAACACCTCGACGCAGAGGAGCTTTTTCCTCAACTTCACGCATTTTTTCATCAACGCCAGAAATCACTTTGGCTGAAAAGGTAGGAACAATACCGGCAGACACAGCATTCACACGTATCCCATATTTTCCAACATCCTCAGCCAAATAACGCACACTAGCTTCTAAAGCCGCTTTAGCAATGCCCATAACATTATAGTTCAACTTAGGTAGTATTCGTTCTGAACCTAAGTACGTTTGGGTAACGATACTTCCTCCCTCCGTCATAAGCTCTCTCGCTGCTTTCGTGACAGCGACAAGCGAATAAGCGCTAATTTCTTGTGCCATTAAATATCCGTCACGGGAAGTGTCTGCATATTCTCCTTCAAGGTCCTCCACATTGGCGAAGGCAAGGGAGTGGACGAGTCCGTGAATCACACCGATTTCATCCTTGATTTTTGCAAAGGCTTCCTGAATGCTTTCATCGCTTGCTACATCACAGGAAACAATTAATTTGGGCGTTATGTTATGCTCGTCTAGCAATTTAACTAGTTTTTTATAGGATCGTTCTCGTCTATTCGTGAAGATTAAATTTGCTCCGGCATGATGTAAGGATTTCGTAATCCCCCAAGCAATACTTCTCTCATTCGCGATACCCATCACCACAATATTTTTCCCTTTTAATAGGCCTGACATTTTCTACCTCCTGAAGTTCGTTACTCGACAAGTAGAATTTAGAAACAAAAATTCTCGGTTTGCCATCTATGATAGGACTAGCAAAAGCAGGGCTGGAGGAACAAACAGATGATACACTTCAATCTAATATCTGAATGTGGTCAACAAGGGACGAGCCGCAATCCCATTCTTCGACAGTAACAAGCTTTTAATCCATCTACAGTAACCAACACGTCTGCATATAATTTGGGTTCATCCCCACCATGAACCTCTTCGACAAATACTTCATAAATAATTTCCCTATTGGTTGGATCCGCTTCTCCCCGAAATTGCACTTTATACAGTTCCTCAGGAACAGCCTCAAAGCGATACCCATCCTTATCCAGTGTAAACCCTAATCCGGCAAGGTAGAACGCCATCGCTTGCAAGCAGCCTTCAAATTGCAGCAAACCTGGCATCACGGGATCGTTGTGAAAATGACATAAGAAAAACCATTCATCAGGTTTAAGCGCTTTTTTCGCCTTTAAATAACCTAATCCCCAAGGTCCCCCTTGGGGATCAAAGCATTCCACTTCATCAATCATGAGCATTTCCCCCGATTGAATACGTGGTGATCTTGTGTGGGAAGATGCCTTTTCATATCCGTTTCCAAAGCATTCGGCCGTACGTCCTTTGGAAAATAAGCTTACTTGTTCCTTAGTAAAAGAGCGATGCTCACAAACCACGACAGGAGCATCCCGCCTGGCGTCTGCATTAAACCGTGCCGTTTCAACATCCCACTTTACACCACGTGCTCCAAGCAATTCAGCTTTAGTGAAGAAACCTAACTGACCTTTTCGTACTGTCAAGCATTTCTGCCCTGCTGCATAACAGTCACTGTGGAAATAGGTCAGCCACATCTCGCCATTATTGACGTGACCATCGACAGTTAGTTCAGACGTAATTGTAGAATCAGGCTCAACAAGTGATTCATGCAACATAAACTCACAACCTATTAACCGTATACGGCGTTCCCCTTTACTGTATGAATCAATACCCAACCAGGACATGAGCAATATACAAGGGTTTAGCATCGATTCAAGCATGAGACCTAATGGCATACAACCATCATGTAAAAACCATGAGTCTTCCGAAACATTCGTATCAAACCAGATCTTACCCAATCCAAGAGTGCCCGGCTCCCCTTCGATACCGAGAACCCGATCAGCGAATAACAATGGGGGTTTAGGCATACGCATTTGCAGCGTATACTTGTCCTGGAATTTGAATCGATCTCCAAATATATCTGAAATCTTTCCTGACGTTAACACTTCCAGTTCAGGCCGAGAAAATGAAGGTCCTACAGGTCGAAATGGGTATGAGTGCTTGCTTGCTTCTGTTGATTCAACCGTTTTCTTAAAGTTCATATGTGTCCTCCCAGAAAAAGCGAATTAATTTTTCAGGTTTAACATGTATGACATCACTAGCGAAATCAGGGCTAGCTGAACAAACAGATAGCTTATACGTTTCAATCGTATCGTACTGTTTGAAATAGTAATTTGATTCCTCGAAATATATGAATGATGCTAACTTATCCTCGTGAATAACATTAAACGTGTTTAGAGGAATATGAAAACCTTTGCCGACTGCTTTTATAAAACTTTCTTTCAACGTCCATATCTCATAAAAGTTTTCTATTCTTTTATGATAAGAAACTACATTGATCAAATAACAATACTCTTGATGTGTGAAGAATTTTTTTGAGAGGTTCAAACATTTTGATATTGGCTTCATATGTTGGACATCAATTCCGACTCTATTTGTGCCGGCTACACAAACGATCTGATTCTGAGAATGAGAGATATTAAAATGAAAATCAGGGTTATTTTCCAAGTATGGCTTCCCATATTTATTTTTTAAAAGCCTTATATCTCTATTTTTAATGTGGAGATCGTTCGTAATGATATATCTGATCAACAATTGACCGGCCAAGGACCTTATTTGCGCTTCTTGATTTTTTACTTTTAAAATTTTGGATCTATTATAGTTATCAAGAAAAGTCAATATTTCTTTAAAATGATCCCTTAAAACAGTCGAATATAAATCAATGCTTAAAGCAAATAATTTCATGATCGTACCCCGTTACGGCAGCAGATTTGGGCAAGCTTGAAACGTTGAAACAAGCCCGTGAAAAAAAGGCGGTAGAGTCACCAGCTATTCTGCCGCCGATAATTAACACTTTCATAGCGATAAATTTTCTTAATCGCTGAAACGACCATTTAATTCAGCTTTAGCTATAACCTTATCCCCTACCAAAGCCTCAGCCTCTGCAAAGATTGCCTGTTCGATAATTTTTACGAACTTGCATTTATATATCACTTGGTCGCCTGGCTTTACTATATCTAAAAACCTCGCCTTTTTAATTCCAGTAAACAAGAAATTTTTCTCAACGTCTCCTGTTTTACTAATTGATAATTTATAAAGCAAAATGATGGACTGACACATTCCTTCGATTAATAAAACACCTGGGAAGATCGAATTGTTCGGAAAATGTCCCGGAAAAAACCATTCATTGAAACTTACATTTTTTAAACATGTGATGTGATCGTGAGTCTCATAATTCAGTACCGAATCAACGAAAATAAACGGATACTGTTGTGGCAAGAGAGATCTGACATCATTTGAACTTAGTCTCATAACGAACCAGCCTCCCTTTTATCAGACACTTTCCAGCATCAGACAATTTGTTATCCCTGACAAGTCTTGTGATGTAACGACTATACTCTGCCTTTTCGTTTTCTTTAAATGATTCGGTGCTAAATCCACTGGAATTTTTTCTTGAGCATGATCATTCAGATCTGAAAGAGCCATGCTCTTTGGTAAAATGCCCTTGTTAAAAGCCATCAACCCTGCTGCTGCTTGGAATACCCCGGACGCTCCGTACGTTTCACCAATTGCCCCTTTTAGTGAACTAATTGGAATTTCCGGATTCACTGAGGAAAATAAGTGGTTTATCGCCTTCATTTCCACCGTATCCTGCGGATAAAATCCACTGGCCCCTGTGATGATCCCACTTGTTTCACTAAAATCAATACTTGCCTGTTTGAAGACTTGACCGGCCGCTCTTTCCATCGCATGAATGCGTGAGTCTTCATTAATAGCAAAAGTGTTGGAATATGAAGCGATTTTCCCTAGTGGCGTTCCTCCGCGTTCTAAGCAATGTGACAACTTTTCCAACATCAAAACAGAAGCACCCTCTCCCGGTATCCATCCCGTGCTGTCTGATGAAAAGGGTTTTCCGGCTCGATCAGAATGTTCTTTTGGCAGAACACTAGAATCGTGGTAAATCCATAAAACTCTTTCGTTTATCTCTTCTACGCCCCCTACTAAAACTTGTTTAGCACGTCCGCTATCAATTGCTGAAACAGCATAAGCAATTGCATCGAGTCCGGCACATTGTCCAGTAGCAATCGTCGTGTTGAATGCACGCGCATTTGTTCTGATGGCAAGTTGTGCAGCGGGAGCGTTATCCAAGGTATTTGGCGCCTGCATTGGACTTACAAATTGGGGCCCCTCAGTGACTGTTATATAATCATAATTTGACATAGCTTGGAGCCCGGATAAGTTGCTTGCCACCACAATCCCCAAGTCTAAAGATCCTGATTCCGACACTGGATGGAGGTCACCCAATCCGGCGTCTTGCCAGCATCGGACGGCAGCACTCAATAAGTACTGTGTGCTAAGCGAAAGATACTTTAACCCACGCTTGCCGATTAAATCTTCCGGGTTCCAATCGTTCACACGAATAGTTTCAATGACAGGCAGGTCTAAAAAGTCATTGCTAAGTGGACTTGTATTTTTTGCATTGGACTCTTCAATCAGATGATCCCATAGTTTGTTATAATCCGTTCCACATACGGATACAGATCCCATACCTGACACTACAACCGGATCTTTGTCATTCCACATTAGCGATCTCTCCTAATAGAATTGAGCATATATTGCCTCCAAAAGCAAAGGAATTGCTAAGGACGGTGTGAACAGAACGATCTATGCTCTTGTTTGGGATAACATTTGTAATACACTCCGGATCGGGAGTCGAATAATTGATGGTGGGAGGCAGTATTTGATGTTTTATAGATAAAACGCACGATACTGCTTCAATTGCACTGGCCGCCCCCATGGTATGCCCGAGCATTGATTTTATGGAACTGGTTGGAACTTGATCTAGTAATGATCCAAATAATGACTGCAAGCCCTTAGATTCGGTTAAATCATTAGCATGGGTACCTGTTCCATGAGCACTTATATAAGAAATCTGTTCTTTCTCGACTTTTGCATCCTTCAATGCGTTATTCATTGCAATGTGTGCGCCTAGTCCTTCAGGATGTGGGGCAGTCGGATGGTGAGCATCACAAGCAAGACCATAGCCTAGCAGTTCCGCGTAAATATGGGCGCCTCGTTTGAGAGCCGTATCTAGATTTTCTAAAACCAATACTCCGGCCCCTTCACTAACTATCATCCCTTTGCGATTTTTATCAAATGGCTGACAAATGTCCGGCGCCATTGCCCCCAATCTGTGAAAAAGTGCAAAACAGCTTCGTGATATTCCATCCGAACCGCCAACAAAGACCATATCCGCGGCGCCGCTTTGTATCCATTCACTGCCTTGCCCAATCGCATAATTTCCAGCAGCACACGCTGTAGGGATCGTCATGGAAGGGCCTTCCGCTTCCAAATGCTTTGATACACTGGCAGATAAGTATGAACCCGGGTGTGCAAAGATCGATGGAGGTACAGTATTTGGATTATTATTAATTCTACTATCATGGTCATCTTCAAGGACGGATTGGTTTCCCATCGTTGTTCCTATGCACACACCAACTCTTGCTTTATCTGTAAATGACGTTAATTTTGCATCATCTTTAGCCATTTGAGCTGCAGCAACTGCAAGCTGAGAAGTTCTGGCTATTTTGTTTGCATGGGTATTGGCTAGGAATTCAACGGGATTAAAGTCTTTAATTTCTCCTCCACGAGTAACCGTAAACTCATTTACATCAAAAGCTGTAATCTCTTCTATTCCAGATTGGCCCTGACAAAGCTTATCCCAAAAATTCCGAACCCCCGTGCCTATAGGTGATATTACACCTAATCCAGTTACTACAACTCTGTTAGCCATTATAAATCCCCCACAAATTATAATTTTGAATCTAATTTCTCGCTCACAATCCTAATAACATCATTTAATGTTTCCATTCCTTTGATATCCTTAACCGGGATAACAACTTTGAGTTTTTTCTCAATTTCATAAATAATTTCCAATGCCACCATAGAATCAACACCTAAATCTTCAATAAAATGATCATCATCCGCAAATTCATCCATTTCAATCACATCGGCGACGAGCTCTTTCAATTCATCTCTTAGTTCTTTTGTTTCCATTGTGAAATTCCTCCTAGTATAAAATTCATTTATGATAGTTATGCACTCCAACCGCCATCTACATTTATGACGGACCCTGTTATATATGAAGCCTGTTCTGATAATAGAAAACAGATTACATTTGCAACTTCTTCCGGGTCACCTAGCCTTCCTAGAGGAATAGATCTCTCTTTAGAAAGCCTAATTTTTTCATTTAAGGATTGATACATATCCGTATTAATAAAACCAGGTGCGACAGCATTCACCCTTATGTTAAATCTTGCTATTTCAAGTGCCAATGACCGAACCAATGAAATTTGGCCAGCCTTTGAAGCGGAATAGTTGGCTTGTCCAGATACTCCAATCAAACCATTTACTGAACTAACGCAAACGATTGAACCTGAACGTTGTCGAATAAACTGATAGGATGCTGCTTTTAAATAATTGAACGTCCCCGTTAGATTAGTAGAAATCACCTCATTCCAGTTGTCTTCTTCCATCATCACTAAATTGCTATCTCTAGTGATCCCAGCATTCACTACCAAACCATCCAGTTGGGTATTGTTTTTACAGACCATTTCTATTACTTCGGAAGCGGCTGAAGAATCTGTTGCATCCGCTTGAATACCGTTTACTTTCCCTGTTCCATTAGCTGCGTCATTACACAGTTCCATTGCAGCAGCTTTATTTTCTTTATAAGTGAATGTAACATTAGCTCCCTGTTCCGCCAGTTTGATAACAGTTGCTCTTCCTATACCTCTCGAACCACCCGTTACTAAAAAATTCTTTCCGGTTAAAATTTTAATCCCCCCAATCCCCTATTGTTTTGCCAAATAGTCATAAACAACATCCGGCATCGATAACCCCAAATCAGTAACTATATGTGAAGCTGATACCACCTCAAGCACTGGGAGATCTGCTAACGGGGCCAGTGCATGGGCAAATAATTGCAGCCGGGCCGGGGCCGTCCAGGCACCATGAATCGTCGGATTTTTGATCTCGGTACGCATCAGTCTGCATACCTTCTGCGTTCCATCATAGTCGGGCACAATTTTGAGCATAAATGTTGGCTTGCAAATTTCTTGACGGGCTTGCTCTTGGTCGAGAGCCTGGTGTTTATACCCCATTGTAGCTGTGGCTACACGCAGGGACCCATAGTCGAGCGTACCGACTAATGTATCCGAATCAATATACAATTTTGGCGAGCCAAGTTTTTTCGGGTATGCACTAATTTCCCGTCCTGCCGCAATCGCAGGAAGATTGTCCACGTACATCGCGTGTTGGTATTCACCCTTCTCCCCATTGAAGCTTACCGGGATCAATTGGCCTGATTCTGTATAAGCCCCCAAACCAGTAACATCTGGCATGTACATGACTTCAAATTTGACTAAAGGCTCATCAATTTCAAGCGGTTCAGGGACGACACGCCGCAAAGCGTCTATATCCGTACGGTATAGAATGTTCAAGTACTCCCGATTGCGAAAATAATAAGGTCCAACCGGATAGGCAGGAGCCCCCAATGGGGTCGATATTTGCTTGCGTACCTCATGCAGTTTCATTTTTCCCATCTCCTTTACTTTTGGAAGAGTTCGCCCCCCACTTTCTCAATTTCTATAAAAATAATTATTTCGTATTTCTCTGTAAAAATTTCGACATTTTTAATATTTTCTTTTGATATATCTTCTACTAACTCTTGCATTTGCTCCTTATTCCTATAAGTGATCCACCAATCCAGTACCGCTTCCATATAACCAATAGGAGGGATATTGGGAAGCCAATTGGCTATTAACAATCGACCACCGGGATTGAGTAAATGAACTAATTCGTTAGTCAATTTTTTAGCCACTCCGTCTGGCAAATAATCAAAAACACCAACGCTATATATAAAATCAAACTTAGGAAGAGATACTTCATTCATAATGATATCCACTACAGAGGCAGGAATCGTTTCTCCAAAGTCCTTTATGATTTCTCCAGCGACCGAAAGAGCTTCCTTGTCTTGATCAATGGCAACAAACTTGCCAATGCCTTTGTTTTTAAACGCAGCACTCTCTTGTACTTCTCTTAAATGGCCAGAAGCAATAGACAAAATAGAAGGATTTGCAACCCGCTCTGTTGTTTGATCAATCTTTTTAGAAAATATACGTTTTCTTTCGCGAACAGCATTAAAAGGATAACAACATATACGGTTAATTTCATAGTTTAGAAGCCGGGAAATATCTGTTTGTCTATCCTCGTAAGGTGGCGATATTGCTGTATCATAATCATAAATAAAGTCAATCATTACGGGATCACCCGCATAGCCACGGGGTTTTTCAAATGATCTGCGAGAAAATGGTTCTTGCAAGAAAAAGCGGCTTATTTCATGTTGACGATATTGGGTTATAAAGTGCTTCCACTCTTCTTTTGAAGCATGTTTGCGTATATTGCCTAATCCATGGTAGAGAGTGATAAAAGCTTCAGAAAAACGGCCTTGGTTAATTTTCATTTCAACATCATCAACTAACTTATTTGTCGTTGTTTGATCCATCGTTTAAATGACCCTCCGAAGAAGATTTGCTACAGTCAACAGGCGATCACTTGACCAACGACTTTCTAAATCGCCTATAAAACTGTCCGATTGCGAAAACAAATTAACCCTCTTCCTAAACTAATAAATGTAAATACCAGTCATAAATACTACACAAAATTTTGATTTTTAAATTTAATGTAAATAATGTAAATTCAACTTTTGAATTTTTACATGAAATGCTTTCAATTTGTTACAATGGTTTCCACCCCCTTTAAAAGATAATCTAAAACTCTGGTGGGACTACACAAAGACTGATTAAATTTTCACCATTAGCAAATAAAGTTAATGCCACATTATAACAATTAGAGTGGTTAAAGACGCAAATGAATATTAAATGTTTAAAATCTTCCAGGTAAAAATGGATATTAGAGTACTAAATAATAAATAAATTTTTTTGATCAATGACTATTATTCCATCTACATGTTTTAGTTATTTTTTTCAGATAATAGACCGTACGAATATTACAAATCTATCATTTGTTAATAGATTACACTACTATCATTTTAATTACAAGCGTTTTTTTGATTAAAAATTCGCTTTTTTTGTTGGTAATCCTTTATTCATCATGCTTTTTTTGGAGATTTACTCCATACTAGTATTCTATTATACTCTTATTACATTTAATTCACTAGATTACTATTAATTTTATTAATAGATTATTAAAAAGCTGCGCTCTGAGCGCAGCTTAGCTTTACATTTTTAAAGAAACGTACTTGCTTTCAAGAAATTCTTCTAATCCTTCACGGCCTCCCTCACGGCCAACCCCGCTTTGCTTGAAACCACCAAACGGCGCCTGGGCAACCGATGGGCCGCCGTCGTTTAAACCGACTACACCGTAGTCCAGCTTTTCTGTAACTCGAATCCCGCGGTTTAGATCAGTGGTAAATAAGTAGGCGGCAAGCCCGTAAATTGTATCATTTGCCCGTTTGACGACTTCTTCTTCTGTCTTAAAAGTAGATATCGGCGCAAGGGGCCCGAACGTTTCTTCTGACATGCATGCCATGTCGTCGGTTACTCCTGCTATGACAGTTGGTTCAATAAACAGCCCGTCTCTGCTGTTTCCTCCTGTTAGTACTTCTGCCCCTTTGTCTTTTGCATCTTGAATATGGGTAAGGACTTTATCAACTGCATCTTCATCAATCAGTGGGCCGATGTCTGTCTCCTCGTTCAACCCATTCCCCACTTTCAACTGCTCGACTGCTTCTTTCATTTTCGTTGTAAACGCCTGTGCAATGGACGCATGCACATATATACGATTGGCGCATACGCACGTCTGTCCGCCATTACGGAATTTGGAGGCGATTGTTTCTTGGACAGCGTTATCGATATCGGCATCTTCAAACACAAGGACCGGTGCATGTCCGCCAAGTTCCAAAGAAATTTTCTTAACGGTTTGCCCCGCTTCACTCATAAGAGTACGACCGATTTCTGTAGAGCCGGTAAACGTCAACTTGCGGACGCGCTCGTCTTCCTGCCACGCTTTTGAGATTTCGCTAGTTGAGCCAACAACAACATGGAGCACGCCTTTTGGCAACCCGGCTTTTTCAGCAAGCTCTGCTAGCTTCAATGCAGTCAATGGCGTTTGCGATGCTGGTTTGATCAGCACTGTGCAGCCTGCCGCCAACGCCGGTGCCACTTTTCGCGTAATCATGGCGGCCGGGAAATTCCACGGTGTAATCGCGGCGACGACACCCACAGGCTGTTTTACCACAAATAAACGTTTATCAGGGGATGAGGCCGGAATGGTTTCCCCGTATATGCGTTTGCCTTCTTCTGCATACCACTTTATAAATGAATTGGCATAGGTGATTTCCCCTCGCGCTTCGTTGATTGGTTTGCCTTGTTCCATTGTCATTAATCGAGCTAGTTCCTCTTTCTGTTCAGCAATAAGATCATGCCACGCCTCTAATGTTGCGCTTCGTTCATAAGCTGAACGCGCTGCCCATGCCGGCAACGCCTCGTAGGCACTATCGGCGGCGATTTTTGCCTCCTTCGCTCCTCCTTTCGGCACCGAGCCGACAACTTCGCCAGTAGCCGGATTAACAACGTCAAACACATCCAGCCCTTCGCTGACCCATTCGCCATTTATAAAAAGTTTCATCTTATCGAACTCCTTTTAGGCTTTTTTTATTCTGTTCCCTTTCCCTCTATATGTAAACTTCGAAAGGAGGCTCTGATCTGGTGAACACAGAACTGATATTTTTTCAGAAAGAATTGAATTATCGATTTAATAAAGGTATACTAAACATACGTATGTAACCGCTACCAATTTTGAATGAGGTGCACCATGCCAATCGAATTACCTTTACGCCAACTGCAAAACGCTTTGAAGCACCAGTTTGATGTGTATGAAGACGACCACCTTGGCCATCTCCCACTGCGCTTCAGCGCCCATTATCAACGGCGCGATGAACGTTATGTCCTTTCCAAGAAAGCAACTGTATGGAGCGTTGAAAACAACCAGCACTTTTTCTTTTATGAACCGAAAGAAGCAACAATGGAAGCGTTTTCTGAATTTGTGCACGAGCTTGATGCTCATATTCAAACAAACGTGAACCATTCATCTCAGCATATGTCGTCGATTTACGTCGGATTTCTATTAACGGAAAAAGCGCCTTCACCTGAGCTGCGTCAGGCGGCGCAGCGCTGCCGCCGCTTATCATTTATCAAATGGGGCATGCATGGCTGGGTAGAACGCTATGTGGGAATTTTGCTTCATGACGGAAGCCAGCTTTATGCGCACAGAAAAGGAAAGCCCTTTGTTGAACCATTTCTGCAAATCTATCAAACGTGAGGTGGTCTTATGAATTTTGTAACGCTTATGCTCATTTGCGGTGCTTTGTTAATTGTCGCCTATTTCACTTATGGAAAATACTTGGAGCGCCGTTTAAAAGTTGACGGAGATCGAAAAACGCCTGCACATACGCTTTATGATGGGAAGGAGTACATTCCGACGAAAACGCCTGTACTTCTTGGCCACCATTTCACAACAATCGCAGGCGGCGGTCCGATCACTGGGCCAATCGCGGCGATTGTGTTCGGATGGCTGCCTGCCGTTCTGTGGATTATGATAGGCAGCATTTTTGTAGGCGGCACCCATGATTATGCATCTTTGCAAGCTTCCATACGCCATAAAGCCAAATCAATCGGCGAAGTCATTAAAGAGCATATGGGGAAACGTGGGCAGTTAATGTTCTTAGCCTTTTCGATAGCGACGTTAATTTTGATCATTGGCGTCTTTATCATTCTTGTCGCAAATACATTTGTGTCGTTTCCAGGTGCGGCCACTGCTTCCCTTTTGTTTATCGCTGTTGCAATGGGCTTCGGCGTTCTCGTCAACCAAGTGCGCATCCATTTAGCGCTCGCGACGTTGCTTGGCGTCATCGCCATGGCGCTATCCATTTGGGTTGGCCTAAACTTTCCAATCACTTTTAGCGCCACTGCTTGGTCGCTCATTTTAATCGTCTACGCCTATTTGGCATCCATTCTACCTGTCTGGTTTTTGTTACAGCCACGGGATTACTTAAATTCATTCTTGCTCTATTTTCTTATTGGCGGCGCTTTTTTAGGCTTATTAATCGCTAGGCCAACTATCCAAATGCCTGCCTTTACTGGTTTTTATAATGATACGCTTGGCTTTCTGTTTCCAATTTTGTTTATTACGATTGCTTGCGGGGCGATTTCTGGCTTCCATTCACTCGTTTCCTCAGGAACGACGTCCAAACAGCTGAATAACGAAAAAAATGGCCGCTTTGTCGCTTATGGTTCAATGCTGATCGAAGCATTTGTCGCCATCATTGCGATTGGCTCCGTTGCTTATTTGACACTTGGCGAATTTAACGCGCTCATGGCCGAACTGAACGATCCGATTAGTGTGTTTTCCGTTGGCATCGGCCACTTTATGAACACGTGGGGATTGCCTGTGGCAGCCGGAGTTACGTTTACCGCTCTCGCCGCATCGGCATTCTTAATGACAACACTTGACTCAGCAACGCGGCTCATGCGTTATGCGGTTACGGAACTAGGCGAAAGCACGAATTTGCAGTTTCTTCATAACAAGCATATAGCTACAATAATCGGTTTAATAGGCGCAGCTACGCTTGCCCTTTCTGGAACATGGCAAAGCGTATGGCCGCTGTTTGGCGCAGCCAACCAAATGCTTGGGGCATTGGCGCTGCTTGCCATTACGCTATGGCTAGTGAAAACAAAATCGAAAGCATTGTTTGTGGTTATTCCAATGGTGTTTATGTTCATTGTCACCACATCAGCGCTCCTCATCATGATGTATTCGAATTTTCTTGCAGGTAATTATCTTCTTGCCGTCGCTTCCTTCATTCTATTTGTCATGTGTGTATTTCTTGGCATAGAAGGCGCCCGCAGTGTTGCAAAGCCCAAAAACAAGCAAAAGCCAACTGATTTAAACGCATAGAAAGCATGGGGCAGACGCCCCATGCTGAGGTTGTTGACAAAGTCGATAACCGCCCTTCAGACTGATAGAAAACGCTTGTCAAACGTCGAAAATATACGAGCGTTTGTTTACAGTCTGAGTGCTTTGTCGCCAAAAAGTTAAATGGTCTTCGTCTCAAGTGTTTGCCGGGCTTCTTTCGCTGCCTCTACCATCACTTTTAATGCGGCCACTGTTTCTGGTTCTTGCCGTGTTTTCAAACCGCAGTCTGGGTTGACCCAAAATTGCTTTGGATTTAAGACATTCAGCGCACGCTCAATGTTACGGGCAATTTCTTCTTTAGCCGGGACGCGGGGGCTGTGAATGTCATACACGCCGAGGCCAATGCCTTTATTATACGTGTAATCTTCGAATGATGAAATTAGTTCGCCATGGCTACGGGACATTTCGATTGAAATGACATCTGCGTCAAGCCCGTCAATTGCTTCGATAATATCTTGGAAATCAGAATAACACATATGCGTATGAATTTGCGTCTCTGGCTTTACTTGGTTGACCGTCAACTGGAAGGCCGTTACCGATTGGTCAAGATAGCTTTGCCATTTGGCGCGCTTAAGCGGCAATCCTTCCCGCAAAGCAGGTTCGTCTACTTGAATGACACCAATCCCATGTTCTTCAAGGGCAAGGACTTCTTTGCGCAAAGCGAGAGCAATTTGATTAACCGCCTCGCCTTCCGTAATATCAGCCCTTGGAAACGACCAATTGTAAATCGTTACTGGGCCAGTTAGCATCCCCTTAACAGGTTTGTCTGTTTTGGACTGGGCATACACCGTTTCTTTCACGGTCATTGGTTCTTTAAAGTAAACATCTCCATAAATAATAGGCGGTTTGACGCAACGTGACCCATAAGACTGAACCCAGCCATATGTAGTAAACTGGAAGCCACCAAGCTTTTCGCCAAAAAATTCAACCATGTCTGTCCGTTCAAATTCGCCATGGACAAGGACGTCGAGCCCGAGCTGTTCTTGGATAGCGATCCAGCGGTCTATCTCGGCGTTAATGAACGTTTCATAGCCAGTACTGTCCAATTTTCCTTTGCGCCAGTCTAACCGTTTTTTACGGATCTCTTTTGTTTGTGGAAAACTGCCAATCGTCGTCGTCGGTAACAGCGGCAGTTTCAGTTTGGCCGCTTGCAACTTGGCCCGTGCAGGAGCATCTAAGCCACGAGATGGGTCTTCGCTGCTGATTTGCGCTACTTCTTGTTGGACCGATTGATTGTTTCGGGCCTCTGAAGCATTTAATCGCGCTAACGCGTGTTTGCTCGCTTCTAATAACGAAGGTGGCTCTTGACCGTTGACCACTTTCGCCAATGAAACGATTTCGCTTATTTTTTCATCCGCAAATGCAATCGCTTCTTTTAATTCATCTGCAATATTCTCTTCTGATTGGACCGTTACTGGCACATGCAATAGGCTAGATGACGGCTGGAGAATGAGCCTTTCCCGTTCGACAACCTCCAACACTTCCTCTAGTTCGCCATATACAGCTGTAAGGTCCGTCCGCCAAATGTTACGCCCATCAATAACGCCAAGTGCTAACAGCTTATCGTTTGGAAACCCTTTTAAACGAAGATTTTGCAATGTTTCTTCTTTTCCAGCTACAAAGTCAAATCCCAGCCCAGCAACCGGAAGCTGTATAAAGCGGTTATAGTCATCAACGCTCTCAAAATAGGTTTGCAGCAAAAGCTTGGCGTTTGGCGCTCGTTGCGCTAATGACTGATACGTTTCCTCAACAACAGCCCACTCTGCTTCGGTCACATCGCCAGCCAAAATCGGTTCATCTACTTGAATCAATGGCGCGCCTGCCTGTGCCAATTCGGCAAGTACTTGTCCGTACAAAGGCACAAGTGTCTGCACATGCTCCGAGAAGGATTTATTTCCATATTGTTTTGCTAGTTTCACAAAACTGACTGGGCCAAGGAGTACCGGCTTGCCGTTAATGCCAAGCTCATTTTTCGCCTCTTCGTACAAACGCAGCCAGCGGTTATCGACAAGAGCTGGTTCTCTGCTAGCCGTTAACTCTGGGACAATATAGTGGTAGTTGGTGTTGAACCACTTTGTCATCTCGGCTGCGACAGCATCATCGGTTCCCCGGGCAATTGCAAAATACGTTTCCTCTTCCACTTTTCCGCCATCATACGCAAACCTTTCCGGCACAATTCCGAAAGCAACAGCCGTGTCTAGCACATGGTCATAATCACTAAAATCGCCTACTGGAATAAGATCAAGGCCGAGCTGTTGCTGTTTTTGCAAATAAGATAGCCTTAACGATTTCTGTTCCTGCAAAAAAGCAGCTTTTGAGCGCTTTCCTGCCCAGAATGCCTCAAGATTTTTTTTCCATTCTCGCTGGCCGCCAATCCGCGGATACCCTAATGATGAACTTCTCACTTTGCTCAAGTTTCTCCACCCCTTCATGTTTTTATCATGCCCATACAAAAAATCCCCTTTACGCAGTTAAAAGGGGATTGGAAAGTTAGCCAATTGTTAACTCGTGCCTAGACACAAACGTTCTATTGGCTTTGTTATCCACTCCTCTCTATATCCACGTAGAGTCAAGCAGTACAAGCAGGCAGGCAATCTGACTTCACGAATGTTGTGTAATCGTGTCACAGTGGCGGGACCGTCCTGGATTTTCACCAGCTTCCCCTTTTAAGCAGCCGAAGCCGCACCTGTTTGCATCTATAAAATTGAAAAACACCCGTTCCGGGACTGGAAAGGGTGTTGTTCTCACGAAATGAATCCCCTTATCTGCCAAAGTTCCCTTTGCTGGATTTAGCACCTTTTCATCGCAATGAATGGTTGCTGAAGCTTCATTGGGCCAGTCCCTCCGCTTCTCGTTATAAGAGTGTTTTTATGAAAATGTGTTGTTCATACTGTAGCAGAAGTTTTCATAGTTGTCAAAACAAAAATCGCACAGTCTAAAGTGTGGGCGCTATTTCGATAACTTACTCATCTTCCTTATGTGCCAGCATTTTCCGTCTCTTGCGTTTTTGCCAAAACAGGCAAACACCTTTTTTTCTTTGCGGAATCTGTTAAAATAGGAGAGTTGATTCATAAGGAGGAACATCGATGCCTAAACGAAACGATCTGTGCCCATGCGGGAGCGGAAAAAAATATAAAAAATGCTGTATGAATCGCTCAACTAACCAGGCAATGGTCGTGCAAGACGAACTAAACCAGCTTGAAACAGAATTGCTTTACATGGCATTTACCCGCTATCAAAAACAGTTAACAAATTGGGTGCAAAGCTACCATTCCGTTTATCCTGAAGCAGATAAAACGGTGACTGAAACACTTTCAAGCATGTTGCTTGTTTGGTTGATTTTTACAAAGCCCATTCAAGAGGACGGGACAACGATTTTTGATGTTTTTTATGAAGGGAAAAAGAGAAAGCTTAAACGCCCGAAAACGGCTTTCCTGTTGGAAACTTGGAAACAAACACGCCCAGCTGTTCTTGAAATTAAACAGCAAACGGATGAGCGCGTGTACAAAAGCGTCGATTTGTTAACGGGACAGCAGATCGACCATATATTGCCAACTGAGCATGAGAAGACCGCACGACCAGGCTCCACTGTCATCGGCTTTCCGGCAAAATCTGATCCGCATATGTCCTTTATTGGCCCTGTTATTAGCCATTTGCCTGAAAAAACAGCTACTATCAAACAAAAAGTCGCTTCGTTTGTAAACGAAACAGAAGACGCCTTTTTGCAGAAGTGGCCACAGCTGTTGTCAGCCCTTTTAAATAGCGAACAGGCTCCGACCGTTGCTCCTGATCAGTTCCGCTGGCATACAGACAAACAAAAGGAAACAGCCGAAGCATTGCTCAATGGCCTCCGCCTTGATCGATGCCCGCCGGAAATTGAAATGCTTGCCTTAGAGAAATGGAACCAGTTTTGCCAGGAACACAATCCGGCAATCCGCAAGCCAGCAGCGTACGCTGCTGCGATGGAATACGCCCTTCAAACGATTGCGCCTATTTCCGCTACACAAAAAGCACTTGCTAAAAAGTACGGCGTTAGCCCATCAACGATTTCTGCCCGCTCAGCAGAAATTGTGACTGTGCTAAAAGAAACAGCAACGGCCTAATGGCTGAACAGCCAAACTCTCCGCTTTGGCTGTTCGATTCTCGTTTAGGCGCCTTACGCTTTTGCTATCGTCTAGCTTCAGGCGCCATCAGCTCGAGTCGCTTCGGACCAGCCGCTGAAGTAAAATGCTACTTCATCTTCTGGTCCTCCAGCGCTTGTCGCTGATTACCGGGCGCCTTGCGCTTTTGCTATCGTCTAGCTTCAGGCGCCATCAGCTCGAGTCGCTTCGGACCAGCCGCTGAAGTAAAATGCTACTTCATCTTCTGGTCCTCCAGCGCTTGTCGCTGATTACCGGGCGCCTTACGCTTTTGCTATCGTCTAGCTTCAGGCGCCATCAGCTCGAGTCGCTTCGAACCAGCCGCTGAAGTAAAATGCTACTTCATCTTCTGGTCCTCCAGCGCTTGTCGCTGATTACCGGGCGCCTTACGCTTTTGCTATAAGGAGGGGTTTGATGCATAAGGGTTCTTCGCTGCTCACTGTATGCGTGACCGTGTTTTTTATTATTGTCATCTCAGCAGCGGCGCTCGCTTTCGTTTTTGGTTTATATTATTTAGGGATGGCCGTTTTGTTCCAACTGCTTGGCATCCACTATGACTCTGTTCAGGCATTAGCTTTGTTTGTCTTGCTTTTTTTGCTGATCGGCATTTTTATTGAATTGTTTGCTAAAGTGTTCAATACGTTGCTTCTCCCTGCTGTCGCAAGCAGACCGCTTCAAAAAATACTAGAGTTTTGCATAAGATATACATTCACACTTCCTGTTGTTTTTTTGCTAAACCACTATATGTCTACCATCCACATTAAGCTGATGTCGCAAGCAGCCCTTGCTGCATTTGTCGTTGCACTTGAAATGCTAATTGCCAATGATGATTACAGCCAAAAAGGCTGATAAAACATCTGCTTACCGATAGGTGCTTGCCATTAGGCAGGTGATCTGTCTTGTTAAATAGATCGAATTTTCTGTCATAAGCTCGTGCCTCCTTTTTGTTTAGCGTAACTTTTACAATCTATTACATTATAAAACACTATTAAACGTTTTTTTCTGCTATGATTTGAGTAAGCCCATTTGGTGCTGATCATCTTTAAGGAGGAATAATATGCCGATACGAAAATCGATGCAACCCTTGATTCTGCTTGTTTTTGCTCTATTCTTCTGTTTTACCGTCCCACAATCCGTTTCTGGAGAAACAGGTGAAAAAACGCTTCATATCATTCACACCAATGATATCCATGCTAGCTTTGACGAGTATGGGAAAGTGGCAGCTTACATACAGAAAAAGCGGCAAACATCCGACCATTTTCTATATGTCGATGCCGGTGATTTTGCGAGCGGCAACCCTGTCGTCGATTTAAACAACGGAAAGCCAATGATTGATGTATTTAACCTTGCTGGCTTAGATGCGTTTACCATTGGCAACCATGAATTCGACTACGGGCAAGACCATTTAAAAACGAACATGGGACATGCAGACTTTCCTTGGCTTGCCGCCAACCTTGATACAGGGGCGACGGATGTCGAAAATACGAAACCTTATGTGTTATTAGATGCGGATGGCATCTCCGTTGCATTATTTGGCTTAACGCAAGCGCCACCAGCAACAGCACCAGCAAATGTAGTTGGTATGGATTTCGATAATGATTATATTGGAACAGCGCTTGCTTATAAAGACGAACTAGAAAGTCAAGCTGATGTCGTTATTGCTCTTACTCACATCGGCTACGACCAAGACCGCCGCCTTGCAAATGAGGTCGAGTATTTTGATGCCATTATAGGCGGCCATTCTCATACGACATTAAACGCCCCTGCCGTCGTAAACGGCACGCCAATTGTCCAAACTGGCTCCAATTTGCAACATATTGGTGAACTTGAGTTTACCTACAATGAAACGACTGATGAGGTGACAGAAGTTTCAGGCCAGCTTACAGCTGTATCCTCCTTAACAGAAACGGATAAAGACGTCCAAGCTGTTATTGACAAGTACAACGAAGAGATGGATGAGCTTCTCGGCAAAGTGATCGGCTATTCAAACACCGGGCTATCCCGTGACGGGCGCTATGATCGCGATGCTCCTCTCGGCAATTTTTGGACAGATGCAATGCGCGCCTTTGCCGATGCAGATATCGCCTTAACGAACAATGGCGGTATCCGCGACAGCATTGCCCCAGGCGAAGTGACATTAAACGATATCTATAAAATTGAGCCTTTTGCCAACGAGATTATGGTAATTGAAATGACAGGCGAAGCGATCGAAAACGTCATCGCCTATTCATACGCCCGTGATGATCGCAACCAAATCGATTTGCAAACATCAGGTCTCCACTACGAAATAATAACAGGAATGACAGGCAACTTTATTGACGTGAACGTATCAATCGATGGCCAGCCACTTGAGGCAGACTCCACTTATAAAGTCGCAGTTGCTGACTATATTGGCACTGGCGGATCAGGCTACCATTTTGAAGGCGAAATCTTACAAGAAACAGTAGGCCTAATGACGACGGCAATGGAACAATATGCTTTGGAACGTACGGCTGCAGGCCACCCGCTTGACTATGAAAGCGAGGGGCGGATTGCTTTAAAAGTCGACCCAACTGCGCCAAATCCAGGGGAGATCATCGGCTCGACGAACACAGGCCTTTATTCTGAAAACAAAAACAAACAAGATGTTGGCCTTGGCAACTTATACGCCGATTCAATTCGAGCTAAAACAGGCAGCGACTTTGCGCTTTTAAACGGTTCTTCCATCACTGGAGAAATTCCTCCAGGCTCAATTACGGACAAACAAATTGAAGCGCTTGACCGTTATGGCAACACCCTTGTTGTTGTCGAAACGACAGGTTCCCGCTTAAAAGAAGTTTTGCTCGAACAATCACGTTACCATCGAGGCGTTGATTTGCAAGGTTCTGGCTTCACTTACACGCTCATTCCAGACGAGAACAGCGGCTTTAGCGATGTGACTATACTACTTGAAAACGGTGAACCACTTGACCTTGATGGAACGTATACCGTCACTTATAACGACTATATGCATGCTTCAACCTATTACAACCTCGGCACGGCCATTGATGACAGCTACGGCCCTGTTTGGCAAGCTGTAGTTGATTATGTATCAACACAAACAGAGCCAATCGATTATACAGAAGGAAGCCGCATTGCCATTGAAGGCAAAGAGCCGGAAGAGCCGACTGGAACACTGACTGTGGCAGAAGCAATCGCCAACAATTCAGGCACAAAGGCAGTCAAGGGCTACATTGTCGGGTCGATCAATAACAATCGCCCTATTATCGGTGAAGGAAGCCACGCCCCTTCTAACTTGTTATTGGCAGACTCACCAGATGAGACAGACCGGACGAAGATGTTGCCTGTTCAGCTTGTGAACGGCACCCCTGTCCGAAATGGGCTAAACTTAGTCAACAATCCTGATAACATTGGCAAGCAAGTACGGATAACGGGTTCGCTAGAAACTTATTTTGGAACGCCAGGCATGAGAAATCCATCCACATACGGTTTTATCGAAGAACCAGTTGAACCAGAACCTGAGCTGCCAGCATGCGATTATAAAGCGTGGGACAAAACCGCCATTTATACAGCTGGCGACCGCGTCGAGCATGAAGGCGATTTTTACGAAGCCAAATGGTGGACACAAGGGGAAAATCCTGCTGATTCAGGAAGGTGGGACGTCTGGAAAAAGGCAACTGATTGCTATGAGGAGCCTGATGGACCGCAAGAATGGCAAGCAGATGAGATCTACACTGCCGGCGATCGTGTCTACTATGAAGGCCAGCTATACGAAGCGAAATGGTGGACGCAAGGCGAGAACCCAAGCAAATCGGGGCAGTGGGATGTTTGGAAAAAAGTGACTGATTCCGAAGAAGTACCCGAAGGACCACAGGAGTGGAATGCTACCACTATTTATGTCGCTGGCGACCGGGTGCTCTATGAGGGCCAGCTATACGAAGCGAAATGGTGGACGCAAGGTGAGAATCCGAGTGAATCGGGACAGTGGGATGTTTGGAAAAAAGTAAGCAACTAGCACAAAAAAGTCGGGAGCACTCCCGACTTTTTTGTTTATAGCGATTCCTGTTATGTGAGCGTTACAAGTTGTCAATGCATCGGTAGATCGATGTCTACACCGTTTCTAGGCTGCTTTCGTTGCTTGTTCTCTCGCTAGCGAGGCTTCTTGCTTTTGTTCACGGAGACCGATATAGACAAAGAACAAGGCAATTAGGGCATAGCCAATCGTGTAATCGAAAGCCGCATTGATAGCCAGGGAAGGTGCATGTGTAAAGCCAAAGAAAGCTAGGACAGCGCCGATCCCGGCAAAAAGCGCCGCTTTATGGAACGTTCGATCAATGAGGCACACAGTAATAGCGCCAATGATTATAGCTGTAAACATTGCTCCTTGTCCTAGAGGCACAATCCCTTCAGAAATGCCTGCCACCACTTCCCCTGCGCTATTGTTAAAACGCGTCATCATGTAGTTGGCGATATAAGGAAGCATAGCTAACGCAACCGCAGGATAGTACTTTTTCTCGTTATTGGCAAACGTACTCGATATCATCGACATGCCGACAAAGACAAGAATCGGCGCAATTGCCGCCATCGGAATTAGTGCCGAAAAGGCAGCGATAAGGCCAGTTGCTGCTGCAAATAAGAACATCACTGCATTTAAGATGCTGTAGCCCCTACCAGCTTCCATTTCCTTAGCGCCTACTGTTGCAATATACACAGTTGTCGGGAACATGCCTCCAAAGCAAGCGCCGAGCATCGCGCCAATGCCATCTACTGCCTGGCATTCACGAACATCATATGAGTCGCCTGCTGCCGCCATTGCGTCAACATTGTTCATCGTTTCAATCGCATTGTAAATCGTAATAGGAATGAGTATGCCGAGCAAGCCGATCATAGCGCCAAACAACGCTGACATGCCTTCAAACGCTGCCAACGTTGGCAAAAACGGATAGAAACCAACATTTCCCAAAGCATTTGTAACGTCTGAACTAGATTGGTAGCCTAGTGCAAACGCCAGTATGACGCCAATCATAATCGCAAAAAGGGATGTAGGAATGCGAAACGGCATCCCGACTTTTGCCACAAAGCCAAGCAAAATGATCGACAAGGCCACAAGGCCAATGACAGGCACATCAAAAACAGAAAACAACATTTCCCCGGCAACAAACGTAAACGCCACCCCGGCTAATGCGCCTAATAACGCCGGACGCGGCGTATGCTTTCTGACCCAATTGCCAAAAAAGGCAACGAGCGCTTCAACAAGGCCCGATAAGAAAGCAGCAGCCACAGCTATTTTCCAGGCCAGTTCGTGGTCGTTTGTCATCGCCAAAGCCGGAGCGGTAACACCGAACAGAAACACAAACATGACAGGCGTGGATACGCCATAGGATAACGCCGTTACATCTGTACGTTTTTCTTTCTTCGCTAGCCGTTTGGCCATGTGTGCATAATAGAGGTTTCCGGCAATAACAGCGACAGCCACGCCAGGAATAATGCGGCCAAAGACAAGAGACTCTGGAAATCCCATTCCCAGTAGGGTGACGGTTATAACAACAAAGTTTGCGAGATTGTTTTGAAAAAGAGCAAAAAATGCATCAATGTCTTGTTTTTTAAATAAAGGATAATGGCCATTCATAAATTGTTTATTCCGCCCTTTTTAAGATTTGTTGTAAGCAAACTGTGCAGATTCTTCTACAAACTGAACCTTGTTGCCTTCTAGTGAAGAAATGCGCGCCAGCGATTCAATCCGATAGCCTTTTCCTTCAAGCAACGCCCTTCCATCTTGGAAAGACTTTTCGATCACTATGCCAATCCCGGCTACCGTTGCACCTGCTTCCTCGACGATTTGAGCGAGTCCTGTAGCAGCTTGTCCATTTGCAAGGAAATCATCAATGATTACCACACGGTCACCGGCGCAAAGCCAATCCTTTGAAACGGTCACCTCCGAATATTCCTTTTTTGTAAAAGAGTATACTCGACTCGAATAGACGTTTTCTTTGTCCATCGTCACTGATTTCTTCTTTCTAGCAAAAATCAATGGCACTTGAAGAGAATGGGCGCACATAAAGCTTGGAGCGATACCAGACGACTCGATTGTCACGACTTTCGTTACATGTTCATCAGCAAATAGGCGGGCAAATTCCTCGCCAATTGCGCTCATCAAGTTGGTATCGACTTGGTGGTTTAAAAATTGGTCAACTTTAAGCACGCCACTCGACAGCACACTTCCCCGCTTACGGATCGCTTCTTTTAGTAATTCCATTGCTTTCTCCTTTCAAAATAAAAAGCCGAAAGATCACTATAAAAATAGAGTGATCTTTCGGCTTTGAAAATAGCAACTGAAAAAGACCACTCGTAGTCAGGCCGTTATCGGCAGCCTGGTAGAGACTCGCGGACCATATTACCGCTATTATACGAGCTGATGCTTTGTTCGTTTATTTAGTTTCCCTAGCCTATTATAAAGAATCTGATAGAAAATAAAAAGAGGTTTGTAGCAAATTGGCCAGAATTACTTTTCCCATTTTATTGCAGTCGGCTTCAAGCAGCTTCTACATTCAAAATCGACTGTCAACGTATGGATTGTTGTTTCCGAATGACAATGAGGACACGTAACCGTTTGCACGCGCAGCAACGATAAGCCTACACAAATAATCGAAACTGCCAAAATGAGAAAGGCCTGCACCATGCTTTTCGCTTCTAAAGAAGCAATTGCTATTCCAGCAACAACACCAGCAATGCCTATAAAGCCGAGGGCAACTTTCCCTATTTTTAATGGCAATGGACTTTTTTTGCGTACTAACACAACCGTTTCTTTATCCATTAAACAGCCTTCTTTCTATTCATTCGTTTTTTTATATGTTCACTGTACCATATTGCCACAGTTAGCCAAAGCGTTATCTTAAGCGCCGTTCCCCATTTACCGCTACTGTCCGCTTCTTTCATCTTCTAATAGGCCAAAGACAAACGAGTCACGCCAGCCATCATTCAGCCACAGATGATCCCGCAAGCGCCCTTCCTGCTGCATCCCGACCTTCTTTAATACTTTAGCAGAAGCAATGTTACGAGAATCGCATGTAGCCCATATGCGGTGGAGTTTAAGCCGGTTAAATCCATCGTCTATCAGGCATGTAGCTGCCTCTGTTGCTACGCCTTGTCCCCAATAATCAGGATGGACAATGTAGCCAATCGCGCCGCTGTGGTTAGCAACGTCGATAACTAGCTCGGCGGCCCCGACCACGCGCTCCTTATTTTTTTGAGCAATCGCAAATACAAACCTCGCCCGAGGACATTTGCGAGCATCTACAATCGCTTGTTTAACGTAGTTTTGTGAATCTTTTTCGTTATTAGGGCCCCATGTCTGGTACCGGCAGACTTGTTCAAGCGAGGCATACGCATGGACGTCATGCCAATCATCGATCTTAAACTCACGCAAAAAGACATTCTTTCCTTCCATAGCTGCCTCCCCTTAACGATGAATCGACTGTCAATATCGCTTTCCGAATTATATGCCAACTAACCGTCTACTGGCTTATACCACTTCTTGAACCGTTCCAGTTCATTTACGGTGCAACGGACATTAGGGAAGTTGCTCATTTTTTTTATCAAACGGACACTGTCGACGTTATAAACGATCAATTGCACACCTTCACGACTGCACTGCTCCGCGAATTTTCTGCTGAAATGGCGGATGTGAATAGCCAGAGAGGAAGCATTGATTGTCTTCATATATGGAAACAATGCTTTTGTTGGTTTCGTTTGAATAAGGCCAAGCTCAAGCGCTGGAGAAAGTTCCCGCATCCTTTCAATGGACGCATGGTTAAATGAATTGATATAAACATCCTGCTCCAAGTTATAGTCTTTAATCAATTGGTATACAGCTTGCTCAATGCCATTGTCGCCGTTTTTGTCTTTCTTTAGCTCAATCGCCATTTTGCAGCGGCCCGCAAAAGCAGCAAACACGTCTTTTAATGTAGGTAGTCGTTCTTTTTCATATACCGTTAACTCTTTTAACGCAGCAAGGGAGTAATCTTTTACGTACCCCTTGCCGTTCGTCACCCGGTCAACTTTTGGATCGTGGATAATAAGCGGTACGCCATCTTTCGTAAGCCTCACGTCCATTTCAATCCAATAAAATCCTAAACGGATTGCCGCTTCAAACGCAGACAGCGTGTTTTCTGGGTATTTGCACGAATAGCCGCGATGGGCAATTGCTTGAATCATTCGGTCACCACCTCGCCCGTTCTCTTACATTAAATGGAGACAATCGATTTTTCAAGGAAAAATTAGTAACTTAAAATCATAAACTTAAAATAAACCCTTCACAAATAAGAATTATTTCGATATAATCAAGTTTGCTTTTATAAATCGTAAACATTACGCTTAGAAAAGGAGAGACTGATGAGAAAATATTTGATGATAGCCAGCGCGTCCGTGCTTGCGTTAGGCGCTTGCCAGCCGGCAAACGAAAGCCAGTCTGGTCCTTCTGAAGAAGATACAATCACTGTGTACACAACGATTTTTCCTTATGAAGATTGGACGAAAAAAATTGGTGGCGAATTTGTGGAGGTTGAAAACATCGTTCCTGTAGGCGCCGACGCCCATACATATGAGCCAACGCCACAAACGATGATCGACGTCGCTGAAGCCGATGCTTTCATTTACAACGGGGCAAGTCTAGAACCATTTGCCGATAAAATTACTTCTGCCGTTGAAGGTCATGATGTCGTCACATTAGAAGCTTCCGCTGCGACAGATTTAATCGCTCGTTCACACGACCACGATCATGGACATGATCACGGGGATGAACATGATGATGACGACCATAATCATGAAGCTGAAGACGAGCATGATCATCACGACCATGACGGGGAAGATGGACATGGACATGACCACCATGACAATGAAGGAGAAGCAGGGGATATCGCTGCAGCCACCATTGACGGGCTTGCCGACCATTACCACTCTGGCGACACAGTTGAATTAACAGCACAATCCCCTGAAAACAGTGACCATTGGCATTGGTATACACTTGCGGCTGATGAAGATGGGGCTGATCCAGATGCTTGGGAAGTCGTACCTGATAACCATTCCGATGTTTACACTGGAACAGCGGAAGAAAACGGCCTCCAAATCGTCGCTAAACAATTTGACGAAGACCACAACGTCATTGCCGAAAGCGAGCCGGTAACGATTCAGATTGACGACCATGAGGAGGGCGGCTCACACGATGGCCATCATCATCATGGAGACCAAGACCCCCACGTCTGGCTTGACCCAATTCGTTCAATTGAAATGGCAGAAGCGATTAAAGACATGCTCGTTGAGCTAAAGCCTGAACAAGAAGCCTATTTTAATGATAACTTTGAAACATTGAAGGCACAGTTTGAAGAGCTTGATACACAAATGCAGGAAATGGTTGACAATGCTTCAGTCGACACATTCATTGTTTCTCATGCTGGTTACGGTTATTGGGAAGAACGTTATGGCATTAAACAAATCGGGATTGCTGGCATTTCCCCGACAGATGAACCATCGCAAAACCAACTTGTTGAAACGGTAGAAACAGCAAAAGAACTTGGTTTACATTACGTAGTGTTTGAGCCCAATATTACTCCTTCCGTTGCTAAAGTCGTTCAAGACCATCTTAGCGCAGAAGCACTGACGATTCATCCCCTTGAAGCCCTTACACAAGAGGATGAACAAGCAGGCGCGGATTATTTCTCGATTATGGAGAACAATATTGAGACATTGCGTACTGCCCTTAACAATTAAAGGCTGTAACCTGAATTAGCTTATTGCAGTAAACACCAAAAGCGCCTGGATTTTTCCGGCGCTTCAGACTGTAGACAAACGCTCGCATACTTCGTCGTTTGTCTCGGTCATATGCTCATGAACCCACGTTCTATTCGCATCTTCCCTCGCCTGCACTCCTCGTCTGACAAGCGTTTTCTATCAGTCTGAGGGCGGTTATCGACTTTGTCGACAACCAAAAGCGCCTGGATTTTTCCGGCGCTTTTTTTCGTGTTATTGGTTTGAATGGTTTTTCCCCTGGTGGTGCACCATATCAAGGACAATCATTAAGGCAATCCCTATTGTCTCATGGCGCTGATCATGAATGGTTAGATGATATGTATCTCCCCAGCTCAGCCATTGTTTCTCGACGTTCATAATTTCCTTGCCATCCCCGACCACCCGATAATGATGGTCCAGCAAACTACCCTCTATCGTCCAATTAAGGGGGGTAATTTCATATTTGGCACGAAAGAAAGTAAGTTTCTTTGTTACGTGGCATAGTTCCTTTTCTTCATTCGAAATCGTGTAATGAGGCAAAAACGAAAACAATTTCTCTTTAATTTGCAAGACTGGCTTCCCATCTACGGTTGTGATCGCTAATTGGTTTGCAAAGGAAAACAATTTGCCGTCCACTTTGTATATCGGTTCCTCATTCCCGTCAAAAACCGTGAACTGATCTTTAAATGAGAAAATACGTTGTTTTACATAATAATCCATTATTCACTCGCCACTCCCTTTCCCCTATCCATAGCATAACATAATTGAAAAAGGGTTTCGTTGTCCATTTGGCATAGGTGAATATCGATAGTTACCGGGGTAAGCCGCTAACAACGGGATAAGCGACAAACATTCGAACACTTGCCTCTAGACGCTGTGTTTGCGATAATAAAACCAGTTTTAATACTTTTAAAAAGGATCCTATGCCATGAATATATTGGTGACGCTTAACGCTCATTACTTAAAACCTTTACAAGTAATGCTGACATCGCTATTTATGAATAATGCAAACGAAGACTTTACCATTTACTTAGTCCATTCGTCCATTCCAAAAAAACAGCTTCAACAGCTGGAGCATTTTGTGCACCAACAAGGGCATACATTGATCATTGTAGAAACGAACAAGACGCTATTTGCCAGCGCGCCCGTCGTCAAACATTATTCATCTGAAATGTATTACCGTTTGTTGGCCTATCGATTTCTTCCAACGGAGCTTGACCGCATTTTATACTTAGATCCCGATATTTTGGTGCTAAACCCGATTCGCGATCTGTATGACACCAATGTTGATTCCTATTTGTATGCAGCTGCACAGCATAGTTTTATTAACATCCAAGAAATCAACAAGTTTAGACTGAATGCTTATGAAATGGAAGCATACTACAATTCAGGTGTCCTCCTTATGAACTTAGCCAAGCAACGGGAAACCATGGACATAAACGACATTTTTGCCTACGTTGAAAAATACAGGAATCGTCTTGTCCTTCCTGACCAAGATGTATTAAACGCCCTGTATTCTCCTCAAATTAAAAATGTCGATGAACGTCTTTATAATTACGATGCTCGTTATTACCGCTACTACAAACTAAAAAGCGGTGGCCGTTTTGACATTGACGCCGTACTGCGGCAAACAGTCATCCTCCACTTTTGCGGAAAAAAGAAACCATGGCATAAAAATTACAATGGCAAGTTTCATTCCCTTTATAAACATTACGAAAAACAGGCATTCCTAATAACTCACTAGGCTTTTGAACGTGGCCAATGGTTTTCTTTCCCTATGATCGTAAACAACGCTCTCCTCCCTTTAATTTTAGACGAGAGCGTTGTTTGCTTTAAGCTTCATCGTTATTCTTACTGGCTTCTTCGTTCCATTAGATTAATTCCTAGTCCCATTGCGATAATTCCAATCAACACCATAACCAACAATGACATGCCCACATCCTGCAAACCAGCATTATAAAAGATGACAGCCATAATGGCGTCCATCGCATGTGTCAGCGGAAATAAATCGGCAATAAACAGCAGCACAGGGTTTGTAATCGTCCCAGGCATCATATATGCCCCACTAATTAGCGGCATAATGGGGATAAGCGAAGGGTAAATCGCCAAAAATTGCTCCGGCGTTTTTACAAAACCGGTAATAAGCATCGCCACGCTTATCATGCTAAAAGTAAAAAATGCTGCGATTAAAACGACAAGCCATAGTTGGTCTCCTACCTCATAATTTAAACCATACTTAAACACGATCAGCACGACGCAAATCTGAAACATGGTTATTAAAAAACTATATAAAAGATAACTACTGTACATGCTGGTTTTGCTTATCGGCGACAGAATCATTCGATTCCATACGCCAGAAATTTTATCGTACATCACATTGTTCACTTTAAAACCGGCAATAAACATTGAGACTAGAAAAGTAAAAGCAAACAATAGCTGCGTCGTCATGTTATACTCAATCGTTTCCTCGCGGTCAATGCCTTGTACTTCTACCTGAAAAGGGGCATCCTTCAAATACCGCTCAAACTCCTCGCGGCTACTTCCGTCCTGAGCCGAAATCGCCCTACCGTATGCCTCCCGTTGAAAGACTTTATCAACATGCTGTTGAACAATAGCGACGCTAGGTAATTCGCCAGCGGCAATGAGTTTATAATCTGCTTCCATTAGCTTTACGGCCACATCGAGTTGACCAGCTCGTATGTCCTCCCGGGCTTGCTCAGGATCAACGATGATAAACTGGAATGCATCATCCCCATTCAATAATTGTTCCCATTTTTTCTCAATACTTGAGGCATTCTCCTCCTCACTAAAAATAGCGACTGTTGTCGGCGAATGAACACCGCCAGTAAATAAGAGTGTAGCGAGGATGCTGCCAGCCATTAATAATAATAGCAAAAGCGGGTTTCGCTTATCTTTCATAAATTGCGCCCATAATACTGGTTTCACTACGCTTCCCCCCTTTTAGGATAAAAGGCTAAACCAGCAATACTACATAAAGCAAAGAATGAGATCAACAAGACGCTTGGGCCAACTAGCGACGTTACTTGTTCGAACCGGACCCATTCTGTAAACATGACTAATGCAACACCATTTGGTGTCCATTCACCAATTTGTTGCAACCAATCAGGCAAGATGTAAATTGGAACAAAGTTGCCTCCCACGACACCAAACAGTATAATGACGAGCATAAATAGGCCATTTGCAGCCTCCACCTTCTTCATTCTCAGTAAAATGGTGGTGAATATAGCAGCTAAGCCGGCAATTGCTAAAGAGACCGAGGTAACGATTCCTAAGAGTCCTAACCAAAAATTCGCCGTTCGCTCAGGGAATACATCAAGAATGAAATGGGCCAACGTAAAGACAAGCATGATTTGCAGCCAAGCCAAGCAAAAAGTTGAAACCGTTTTTCCAACTAGAAACAGCAATCGATTTTGATGCGCGATAAGGATGCGATTAAATACTTGTTGCCTTATTTCCTGCCCTGTTTTTGTAGCGACGGTCATAGCGGTAAATAAAGCAAACAATATGGCCATCGTAATCGTGAAATATTGCGTTAATGAAAAGTTCTCCGCTGCTTCCTCCTGTTCAAAGCCTCCTTCTGGAAGCTTCACCTCTATTTCAGTAGCGCCGGAGAGGTTTTCCATAGCAAAGTGGTAATTTAAATGATCCATAAAGCCGTGAATGATATTGTATAATGCACTAGTGTCACCTGTTTCTTTATCCCTCTTAAACGTCAGCGTTGTAGTCGGAGATTTTCCAGTTACCGCGGCATACAAACTATCAGCAGTAAAGCCGTCCGGTATAAGAAGAAAGCCATCTATCTCCTCCTCACCTACTTTTTTGACTGCCTCTGACTCCTCTATTTCGTAAACAGTCACCCACTCTTTTAATTCGTCGCTTTCGAAATAGTCGAGTAGTATCTCCACTGGGCGCACTTCATTTGTTCGTTGCACTAGTTCTTGTGCTTCTTGTTCTGAGAATGAAGCATCATGAAGCAATTTTTCCTTTAATTGTGCTGATGCTTCTGTTTCATCGTCCTGATTGACGATCGCTACATGTAAATCGATCGCTTCCTCATCATTTCCAAGCAACCCAGAAAAAGCAAAATTGAGCACAACTACTAATAGAATCGGCAGCACCAGCACAGTAATAAGCTCTTTCCGATCACGCCAAAATGTGAGCAAGTCTTTTTTTATATAACTTCGCATAGTGGCCCCCCTTAATCCCGTAGCCTACGTCCAGTTAAGTGAAGAAACACATCCTCCAAACTTGGCGTTTCCGTATGAAAATTAATAATTTGAATACGATGCTGTTCAGCAAGATGTACGAGCTCACTGATTAAATTGCTTCCTTTTTTTGCAATCATCTTCAACTCCACATGAGAGCCCTCTACTTCGCGAATACCATTCAGCGCTTTTACTTGTTCAACAAAACCGGGGTCACCTTTACTAAGCTCCACTTTGATTGTGTCCTCTGTTGATAAGATGCTAAGCAGCTCAGCCTTTGTACCTGAAGCAATGATTTCACCATGATCCATAATGTATAACCGATCACAAAGTTGCTCCACTTCCTCCATATAATGGCTGGTGTACAAAACCGTTGTTCCCCTCTTTTCATTTAGCATGCGCACCGTTTCCAAAATATGATTTCTCGATTGGGGGTCAATGCCGACAGTAGGCTCATCTAGTATGAGGATTTGTGGTTGATGCAACAAGGCTGCCGCAATATTCATTCTTCGTTTCATCCCACCAGAAAACGTTCTCACCAATTCTTTGCGGCGATCGGCTAATCCAACAATTTCTAACGCTTGTTGGATTCTTCCTTCTATGTCTTTGTTTCTGATTTTATAGATGGAACCAAAAAATTTAAGATTTTCATATGCTGACAACTCTTCGTATAATGCTAATTCCTGTGGCACAATTCCTAATACCTTTCTCATCTCGCCTGGTTTATTTACAACATTCATTCCCTTTAGCCTAATTTCACCGGCTGTAGGCTTAATTAATGTGGAGATCATTGAAATGGTAGTCGATTTCCCTGCCCCATTTGGGCCTATTAAACCAACCGATTCGCCATGATCCAAATACAAGCTAACATTTTGTACTACTTTCTTCCCTTTAAATGATTTGCTTACCTGTATCGTTTCAAGCATAGAGAAGCCTCCCTTTTTTACTTTCTTTCATGTAGCTTAAAACAAAAAAACCGAAGTCCCTACTGACTCCGGTCACTCGTTCAAATGACTGTTGTTACTTTCGTCACTTTTTCTCCACTCACACAAGCTGATGGCGAATCGCATAAATGGCCAGTTGGGTCCGGTCCCTTAATGCCAACTTGTCAAAAATCTGGCTCGTTTGATTTTTAACTGTGCCAACTGACAAGCCTAATCGCTCTGCTATCTCTTTGTTATTTAGCCCTTCTCCTATACAAGTTAAAATCGCCCGTTCCCTAGGCGTTAGGCTAGGATCAACAGATGGCACCTCTTGATTTTGCAGAAGAGTAGGCACTACTTTAGCAGCTACCTGATCCTCAAGGGAAAGACCTCCATTTAAAGTACTTTTAATCGAACGAATCAATGATTCCGTGTCGCCGTTTTTCAGCATATAACCATTAACGCCTAATTTTAAGGACTCAACCACGTACTGATGATCATCAAACGTTGTCAGCATCAATATTTTCATTTTCGGATAACGCAAGCGCATCACCTTGGCCGCTTCAATTCCATCCATTTCAGGCATGCGAATATCTAAAATTGCCACATCGAAAACTTGCGTTTCACATAAACGAAGCGCTTTTCTCCCATGGTCAGCCTCTCCAGTTACTTTGATCTCTTCATCGGTTTCGATCATTGCTTTTAACCCTTGCCGCACCATGACTTGGTCTTCTGCTAGCAGCACCTTAATCATTCTATCCTCTCCGATCAGCTAATCGTATACTTCCTCTGACGACAAATTGTGAACCATCATGAATAACTTCCATAGAACCATTCACTTTTTCTAATCGGTCTCTCATCGCTTTTAAGCCATAGCCCTCTTGGAAATAGGGATTCGGAGTCGCCTCATTCGTCACTTCAAAGCGAAATATACTTCCACCAGGTGATTCAAACAGTACTCTAACCTCCCTTGTAGAGCTATGTTTCATTATATTCGTAAGCGCTTCTTGTACAGCACGGTAGATCGCAAAGGATTGCTCACCTGACAACGATGCAGCAAAGGCACCGTGCTTAACAGAGAAATGAATTTTCATAAAACTTTCCATTTCCAGTTGCCGAATTAGACGGATCACACCCTGTAACCCACCTACATCTTTTTGTTTAAAGGATTTCACAGCCTTCCTAGTTTCCTCTAAGCTTTGTTCGGCTAGTTTTTTAAGGTCCGCGATTTTTGGTTTATCCTTTTCAGCGGCAGTTAGTCGGAAGGCTTCAAATTGCATAAGCAGTGCTGTCAGTTTATGACCGACAGAATCATGGATCTCGTGGCCAATCAACATCCGCTCGCCCTGCCTCGCCTGCTCCTCCTCTGTCACAAGTCGCCTTTTCATTTTCCTGTATTCTTCAAGTAAAGCGCCATGCTTTTGTATTAATTCTGTTTGCCGATTATGGATCGATTGATAATACAACAAAGACATGAGTAGCAAAAGATAAAATAAGCCTATCCAAGCCAGTTCTGAAATCGAAAGACGAACTTCAGCTACGATCAATAGCATAAAGCTTAATTGAACACCAATGACAATCAAACTTTTTAACCGTGGTAAGTAAAAAACAGCCTCAGCGAGGACTAACGCCTGAACGAATAATAAAAAGGGATAAAACCCAGTTTCGATCGGATAAAAGATAACAGTAGTCGCCAAAATTTGGATAAGGAACAACGTCATTTGCATCATTGGTTTTCCTGCAAACAGTGGGAGCAAAAACAGCAAGAGAAAAAATAAACAAAGACTCGCAAGTTGAATTTCGTTTAAATGAGTGGTCCTGCTTGCTATTGCAACCATCCATACAAGGAAATGGATCCCAATCCAAATAAAATACGTTTTATTCATCCTACAAACTCCTTCCAGGGTGCCCGCGATCCAATTAGGCCAACCAACCAGAAAAATGTGCGAACCAATTACTTATATAAACGAAACCACTTCGCCTTAAAATAGCGCTTATTGCTATCAGCATTCACCTGGTCCATTCCAAATCCTTTCGACTTTTATTAGTTTTTTGCCCTGAAACACGAGCTCATAAATATCAGGCATCCCAAGGCTTTTCCAAAAAAGAAAATCATAGCTTCGGTCAAAGAAATTCATTATTAAAACCATGATATTGCCGTGAGTGGCTACGACAATGTTTTTCCCTTCATATTCTTCCAACACGTTTAGCAGTGCTTGAACGCCCCGCTTTTGAGCGGACACGTTCGATTCTCCCCCTTCCCAAAAGAACGTAGGGTCTTCCCAAACTTTTGCAATCGCTGCTTGAAAGTCCTCCATCGGCTTTTCAGACAAACGCCGCTCTTTAAAGCCCTCTTTTATAATCACTTTTTTCCCAATTTCAGCAGCCACACATTCCACAGTTTGAATCGCACGCTTATATGGACTTGAGAGGACAGCGTCGATTTTTTTGTTTGCAAAAAGCCTTCTCACGTTCTCGCTAGCGACAATCCCTTTTTCTGATAATGGCCTTCCAAGCTCGTCTGCTGTGTACGTTGAATGGGCGTGACGGACTAAATACACGTTCGTTTGCAAATGAGCGCCTCCCTTTATGTAGCTCGCACTCCCTTGACTTGAGGCAAACGTAATCAATCGTCAGCAATCACTCTCCTAAAATCTTACGTAAAAACAGCTCACGATTTTCTAAAAAATGCCGTGTCAATTGGTAGTGTTCCGTTTGCTCATAGTCAACCTCTTTGATCGCATCCTGATCAAAACTAAAAATCGTTCCATGTGGATAGCCTAATAAAATAGGAGAGTGAGTCGCAATAATGAATTGGCTTTCCCCTGCCGAAACCAAATCATGTAAAATCGCTAGAAACGAAAGTTGCCGCTGTGGCGACAGAGCCGCCTCAGGCTCATCTAGTAGATAAATTCCTTTTTTATTGAATCGATTCGTAAAAAGTGACAAAAATGCTTCGCCGTGTGACTGATGATGCAAGGAACGACCCCCGTATGCATCGAATATACCGATTGCATCAATATGGGAAGCAAACTGATAGAAAGACTCAGCCCTAAGAAAAAAACCATTTGAAACTTTTGGCAACCATGAAAGGCGAATATACTCGCCAAGCGCGGATTCTGACGCTTCTACTTCATAATAATTATTCCGTCCGCCCCCCGCCGTATTAAAGTCACATTTATCGGCAATTGCTTCTAGCAATGTTGATTTTCCTGAGCCGTTTTCGCCGACAAAAAAAGTGACATTGCTCTTCAAATCAAGCCTATGAAAATGTTTCATAACGGGAATAGAAAAAGGATACGATTGAAAAGAAGAAATTTTTTCCCGCTGCAATTCAATCCGTTTTAAAAACATGTATACCCACCTACCATTCATAATCGTACTTTCCTACCCATTCACCTATTTTTTAGCCAGCGCTTGTTAGAATGTAGAACGACCCTTGCTTCTTTTTACATTGTACAAAAAAGCCTGTCGACTGTCCTAACAAAACCGAAATGCAGTCGGCCAAGTCGTGCCTGGACGCATCGCTTGCCGTAAAGGTGCACTCCTTTATGTTAAAAGGAGCAATTAAAAAGAAGTATAAAAATCATAAATATGTTATCCTATTGTCTCACTAACCTAAAAGGAGTTTCGGATGATGAGCAACCTTACAGCTAAACGTTTTATTGATGAGTTGCAACTCCATCAGAATGAAGCGGACAAAGAAAAAATGAAAAAATTCTTTAAGGGCTCAGACCAAAACACGACGTGCTTTGGGTTAAATATGCGTACCGTGTTCCAAATTGCCAAGCAATTTACGGACATGCCCCTAACAGAAATAGAACAGCTCTTAGAAAATAATTATTATGAAGTAAGAATGGGCGCCGTCAGCATTATGGATTTCCAGGCCAAGAAAAAGAAGCTCACAGATGAACATAGACAGGCCTTGTACGACCTTTACATTCATAGGCATGACCGTATCAACAATTGGGATTTTGTCGACCGTGCCGCTCCTTCTGTAGTCGGAACCTATCTGCTGGATAAACCCAAAGATAAGCTGTACGAAATGGCGCATTCCCCGAATATTTGGGAGCGGAGAACGGCGATTGTAAGTACGTTAAGCTTTATTAAAAACGGCCGTTTGGAAGATACATTTGCTATTGCTGAAATACTTGTCAACGATAAAGAAGAGTTAATCAACAAAGCGGTTGGCAGTTTTATTCGTGAAGCCGGTAAAAGGGACGAGGAAAAATTAAAATCATTCTTGAATAAACATGCCCGTACAATGCCTCGGGTTACGCTTAGATATGCGATTGAGAAGTTTGATAAAAGCACACGGGACTACTATTTACGTTTAAAAAAGAACGAATGAAGAAGCAGGTCATCTAAGAAAGCAGCAGCCTGTACAGTCCGAACTTTTCTCATTATGCGCTTGAATACAATCCGTAGTCTGCGCTATACTATAGAAAATAACGACATTAGGCCAATGAAGAGAATCCAACTCGGAGGCGTTTTCGTCAAGGGGAAGCCGTTCCCCCTAAGTTAACCGGACCCGCCCGTTACCGCGGAACTAAGTGGATTGGACAGTTATGCTGTTCGGTCAATTTGGGTGGCACCGCGAGAAAAGCGCTCCTCGTCCCAATCGGACGAGAGCGCTTTTTTGTATTCTCATTAAAAAGGAGTGCGTTGCCATGTTGGACATCAAATGGATTAGGCAAAACCAAGCGGAAGTGCAAACGATCGCGGACCAAAAGGGAATCCCCATCTCCATCCCTCAATTAGTTAAATACGATGACAGACGGCGAGCCCTACTCCACGAGTTGGAGCAGCTGCGGCAAGATCGGAATCGGCTCAGCCAAGAAATCAGCGTGTTTATGCGGAGCAATGAGCCTGAGAAAGTTGACCACCACAAAAAACGTGTGAAAGAAATCAATCAACGTTTACACACTATTGAAGAGGAGTATAAAGAAGTCGAGAACCACTATAAACAGCTCATGCTTTATGTACCTAATGTCGTGTCACCAGATACGCCGGTAGGCGGCTCCGATGATGACAATGTAGAGATAAAACGGGTCGGCAAACCGACAACGTTTGCTTTTGAACCAAAAGATCATGTAGCGCTTGGAAAGCTCCATCAGATGATCGATATCCCCCGCGGCGTTAAGACTGCCGGCAGCCGCAATTACTACTTGACGGGTATGGGAGCGATCTTGCACCGGGCAGTGCAGCAGTTGGCCATTGACGTGTTGGTCCAAAAAGGCTTCAAGCTGCTTGAAGTGCCGCTCATGGTCCGGACAGAGGCCTTGCTGAATACCGCACACTTCCCGCTTAGCCAAGACCAAACATTTAAAATGGCAGAGGAGGACAGATGGCTGGTGGGAACGTCTGAAGTGCCCCTTGTGTCGTATTACGACCATGAAATGGTAGACGTCGCAGAGCCGATCAGACTTGCTGCCGTCTCTACCTGCTTCCGCAACGAAGTGGGATCAGCAGGAAAAGACGTCCATGGCTTGTACCGGTTGCATCAGTTTGCAAAAGTCGAGCAAGTGATTTTGTGTGAAGCTAATTTGGATACATCGGAACAGCTTTTTCAAGAGATCACGGCCAATGCGGAGGAGATCCTGTCGCTCCTTGAGCTTCCTTATCGCATCGTGGCCGTATGCACCGGCGACATGTCCCAAAAAACCTACAAACAATGGGACATCGAGACCTGGATGCCAAGCCGGCAAGCGTACGGAGAGACTCATTCGGCCTCCAATTTGCTGGATTTTCAAGCCCGCCGCTCAAACATTCGCTACCGGGATGGAGACGGTAAGACGCAATTTTGCTACACCTTGAATAACACGGCCATCGCTTCGCCCCGTATATTGATCCCACTGCTGGAGAATCATCAGGAGGAAGATGGTTCCATTCGGATTCCCCAGGCTTTGCAAAAATACTTAGACGGGTTGGAACGCCTGGAGCCCTGATAGGAAGTATCCGCCGGTAGAACCGGCGGTTTTCATTTCGCCTTATAAGGGCCTTTTACGATAAGCGCGTTTACTAAAGTTATTACCAGGAAGTTCAGTAAAACGATTTTAACTCCCGACTTCTGCTGAACTTATATACGGCAATTAGAAAGAGCATCAATGCGAAGGCCAGCAAAATAACAAGATTCAACATGATGTCACTCAGCATACTGTCCTCCTGCCGTAGACCAATCGTTTCAAGCAGCCAATATTGCGACAAAAATTTTGCGATACTTTGAATGTAAGTCGGTATGATACTCTACCGGGAACATGCACCCGGCCAAAAGACTGGTAGGAATAATGATTAAGGTCTGCCAGGCGCTGGCCTTCATCGAATTGTCCGCAAGTGCAACGATCATGAGAGACAAGCTGACCGCTACTAGAGCAAAAAACATTAAAACGATAAACAGCAGCCAAGCCGATATCCCCGGGCTCATATGAAAAAAGACAATCATAACGAGCAATGTTCCTCCAATTTGGAGCATCATGACAGGCATGTTTACAACCATATTGGATGCTGTATACATAGTGCCCGTTACAGGCGTGCACAACAGCCGCCGATATGTTCGGTTTCCTTTTTCTTGATCATTATTCCGGATAAATTGAACGCGGAAAACATCATCAAAATAAGCAGATAACCAATTGACGTTGATCTTATTTGAACAGCAGACAACTGAAAATCACTTTCGTTATATTGTTCGTATAACGCCCTGAAATCCTCCTCGCCTTATGCTACGTCCCCGACAGTGGAAGCCCTCTCTTCCATCCCGATGATACCCATTCCTTTAATTACTTGCCTTTCACCATTGCCGTGATCGGAGATCATATATTTAATCATCGTATTCAACACCTGAATATGGACTGTCACAACGCTGGTCTGTGCATATTTCATCGTATTTGTTAACGATTCCATCATGTTTTCCTCGAAGATCTTCCAGTGCACCGGGGCAATCATATCGAGATTGCCTTCATGCGTCAAGAAAATTCGAATCAGTTGCGTTGCGGAAAATTGCTCGGTAAGCCGTTTCATGCGGCGCAATCCAAGCTGTTCCATGAGCGGTTTTATATTTCTGAGCACGAGACGAATGCGTTCCACCTACCACCCAATGAACAAAGACAGGATTTTTAAGTAATCAAATAAGAAGTAGTACAACTATGTATATCTTTCTTATTCAAAATATTGAAATGTGAATTGTTCCAGTTCAATTTTGACGCAAAAGCTCTGCTAAACTTGAAATTTCCTCAATAATAAGCTCTGGCTCATGATGATGCACATAATGTCCCGCATTGTCTAAAATAATTTGTTTATGGTTTGTAGACCATTCTGCCAATTCTTCCTGAGACTCCGACCACCCCTCGATCACTTGCTGACTGCTTCCCGCTGTGAACCAAATTAATGGTAGATCGCCAAGATGACCGCCATCGACCACTTTTTTGGCATTTGACTGCAGATGCAGCATTTCGTCAATGACTGTGTCATTTGAAAAATTTTTTAATAGCGTCGCTAGCTGCATCTCTTTAAGTGACTCAGGAATATCTTGCCCATATCCCTCTTCTGGCTCTAGTAAGGCTTCTACAACAGATGGAACGTGGGACAAAACACGCAGAGTTCCACTAGTTTTCAACAATTGCATAAACTTCTGCGTTGCTTTGGAAGGTGTATGATAGGTCTTATAAAATATCGGATTGCCTGCATCAAGCAAAACAATACCTGCGACTTCATCTGGATACGTTTGTGCAAAGCGAATAGCCTCAAGAGATGCAATTGAGTGGGCTACGAACAGATAAGGCCCCTTCTCTCCACTTTCACGCAGGGAGGTGGACAATTCTCCCGTAATAGTATCAATATCCCTTAAAACCGATGTTTGATCACTCCAGCCATAACCAAATCGATCATAAACGACCACTCTGGCTTGTTTGGAGAGCTTCTCATGCAGTGGATAGAAATCTACATATGGATTTTCTGTGCCATGCCCCGAAGCCAGGACAATTGTAATATCTCCTTCACCTTGTGTGTATACATGCATCTGTTGCCCATCAAGATCAACCATTTTGCCTACTGGCGGATTTTGGATCGCATCGGCCTTCAAGCTCTGATGTTGGTAGATGAAACCCGCGCTTCCTAATACAACTACCAATATCATAATGAGCACGAGTTGGAACCATCGTTTCTCCATCCATTTTTTCTTTTCTTCTAAAATGATAATCATCCCTACTTTCATTTAATATCCGTTCATTCGTATGAATGAAATTCTTGCAATAAAAGTTTCGTCATGCTATTATCATTTTATAAAATAGTAATAACATGTCAAGCTGTTATTTATAAATACGAGAGGTTACCTATGAAAAAAGCCGATTTACTACTTCATCCCGTACGCATGCGAATAATTCAGCAGTTGCTTATGGAAGAATCTCAGACGATTTTACAATTGGCTGAAGCACTTGGAGACGTGCCGCAAGCGACCCTGTACCGCCATATGAAGCTGATGTTGGAAGCTCAATTAATTGAAGTCGTCCAGATTAACAAGATACACGGTCAAGAAGAACGCGTCTATGCAGCTGTAAAAGAAAACTTGTCCATTTCGGGAAGCGAAGCATACTCCGCTTCTCAAGAGGAGCATATGCGATACTTCTCCATCTTCCATGCCAATCTTCTGCAACAAGCAACCACTTATCTGAGTAAAACATCGGCGGAGCACTATGAGACGGATGGCTTCGGCTACTGGAATGCGCCGCTCCATATGTCGGATGAAGAATTCGCGTCATTTGTTTCTGGTATTAATGAACTGCTGGAGCAGGTTGCGGCAAACAAGCCAACACCTGAGAGAAAAACGCGTCTATTTGCTTCTATGATGATTCCCCTACTTCAAAACCAACAAGTAAAGGAGAGTAACGATGAATATTGAATTTCAGTTTGACCCTACTAAAGTTGTCTTGACGTTTTCAGGGCTAGCAGCCATTACAGGTTTTAAGCGACAATTGACGATTCCTTATAGTGCGATTAAATCTGTGCAGGCTGGGTCTTTCCATGAACGCGTTACGGCATTACCAACTGGAGGTGTCTCACTACCCTTTTACCGAACAGGACGCTTTTTTCATAACGGAAAGCGGACATTTATGGCTTACTCGAAACGACATTCGACTATAATCCTCGAATTGGATCCCTCGTCTTTGTACGAGCGTATTGTTGTGGAAACACATCAACCTGAGCAAATCAAGCAGCAGTTGATGGATCGTTGTTCGCATTTATTTTAAAGAGTAATTCGAGATTTCAGCAACACAATAGAAATATGGAATTCTTAGTTTGCTATACGATTATTCCACCAATCGAAAGGCGTTTTGAAAACATGAGTACTCTTACCGCTGAACGCTTTATACATGAATTACAGCAGCACCAAAATGAAGCAGGTAACAAAAATTAAAAAATGTTTAAAGACTCAGATGAAAACACAAAGTGCCTAGGTCTCAACATGCGCACAGTCTTCCAAATTGCCAAGCAATTTACGGAAATGCCTTAACGGAAGTCGAACGACTTCTGAAGAGCGATTATTATGAAGTGAGAATGGGCGCCGTCAGTGTCATGGATTTTCAGGCTAAGAAAAAGAAACTAATGAATCAATAAAGCTGTCGCAGTTTTTATTCGCGAAGCCGTCAAAAAAGACGAAGATAAGCTGAAGTCTTTCCTGGATAAGCGCGCCCGCACCATGCCACGAACGACTCTAAGATACGCAATCGAGAAGTACAAAAGACTACAAATTGTGGACGTCACTAAGCCATCCGACTAGCTGCCATCTCAACCTGCTTCCCGCAATGAGGTAGGATCGTCAGGAAAAGACGTTCATGGCTTGTACCGGTTACACCAGTTCTCCAAGGTGGAGCAAGTCATTTTGTGTGAAGCCAGTTTGGAGACGTCGGAACAGCTATTGCAAGAGATCACGGCCAATGCTGAGGAGATCCTATCGCTGCTAGAGCTTCCTTATCGCGTCATGGCCGTATTCACCGGCGACATGTCTCAGAAAACCTACAAACAATAGGATATTGAGACCTGGATGCCAAGCTGCCAAGTGTACAGTGAGACTCACTCCGCCTCCAATCTGCTGGATTTTTGCCGTTCAAACATCAGATACCGGAATGCCGATGGCAAGACGCAATTTTGCTACACCCTGAACAATACCGCCATCACTTCGCCCCGTATATTGATCCCGCTGCTGGAGAATCACCAGCAGGAAGACGGCTCCACCCTAATTCCGCAAGCGTTGCAGAGATATATGCATGGCTGGAATGAATGAAAGCCAGCCCCTCTGTGGACAGAGGGGCTGCAGGTTTTATGATCCGGACACATCGAGCAAGGGAGTCTGTCCGCTTGAGACTAATCCCTGCTATTTTTCCAGGCCGTATAAGCGATTGTAAAAACGGCGGCAACCAGAAACACTAACCACCCAGGATGCCAAGCATTCCAAATAAAACCGATTGCCAGAAAAATAACAGTCGCCAAGGGCCAAATTACCGCATGAATCCAGCCATGTTTGCTCAATTGCTCATATTTCTCATATTCCTTTACATATTCTTCATTGTTAGTAACCAATCGTTCGCATTCCATTGCCGACCCTGCAATAATGAACAAGTACACTGCAAATGCCCATGTCAGCGGCATTAGGGCTAAGAGGGGATCTCTGTCTGTATGATCTGTGTCGTTAGTCAAAAAAGGGATCCCAAAACTTAATATAATGATTACAATTCCGGTAACGATTAATATTCCATACCTTTTACGGTTGGCCAAGCTTTTCTGTCTAAAATCTTGAATAAACGAATCATCAAAAACTAATGGTTGTGTTTCAAGTTCCTTGTACGCTTTTACGCTTAAGCCTTGCCACACTAAGATGGCCACTCCAACAGCAACAACCATCATAAACAACACATAGCCAAAAGCTTCTTGAAAAAACATAGGCAATACGATCGAGGCGATAAGAACAGCCACTCCAGCTGCGATTTTTTTTGCACCCTGCTTCTTATTTAAAAGATAGGCTTCCACAACTTCCTGACTGGCATAGTAGCCTTCCTCAGTCGTCCCTTGTTCCCCAAGGGGCTGATCTTCCTCTTTTAATAAGTAATCGAGTGAAACCTGGAATAACCTGCTCATCTTCACGAGCTTTTCTGTTTCCGGATAACCTTGACCGTTCTCCCATTTACTTACCGCTTGTCTGGAGACTTGAAGCTTCTCGGCAAATTCTTCTTGGGACCATCCTTTTTGCGCTCTCAATTTTTTTAATTTTCGATAAAATTCCATTCTCTTCACCTCAACCTTATCGTAAACAAGTCGCTCCTTTACGGCCACCTACTTATGGTTGCAAAGGTGTCAGTTTGGGGTTGCAATTGCCGTTATTTTGCGTAGCATCGCGGTTTATCCCCTTGCATTCGATGTTTTACCGGAACGATACCGTACAAATGGTCACCCCGGTTCTGCCATTTTATCTTAATCGTCATAAACACCTACTAACGATCGAATTCCCATATTTTTACACCAGCAAAAATGACCTTCAGTTTATTTTTAACACCGAACGATTTGGAAGGCAACTATTCGATTAACCGTCCTTTTAACCTTCTTCCTGGACTAAAGCCTAATCAATTTGCTTTTCGAAAAGCTCATTCTCCATAATAATGTCGAACGCGTCAGGAATTTTCCCGTTCGGCACATGCCAGCTGTGGGCCCGCTCGACCGTATAGCTTGGCAAACATTCCATCTGAAGCACGAAACTCTGCTGAAAATCCAATCTCTTCCACCCGCCCAGCCTCAAAAGCGACGGCTTGATCCGCTGCCGCAAGCGTGACTGGTCTGTGAGCAATGACGATTACTGTTCTGCAACGGTCGCGTGCCCGGCTTCGTTAAGCTCCTCGCTCGAAGCGTCTTAGCGCGCAAGCCAAACGTTCTCTTCAATCGAGGAGTCGAACAGATATACCTCTTAGACACGATCACGATATCGTTCAACAAGACACCAGGATCAAACCGCCGAATGTACAGTACACATCCGGTTATCAGCATCGAAAAACCGCGTAATTAGCCGTATGACGGTCGTCTTGATCCGAAAGGTCCGATTAGCGCTGTCGTACTGGAACCGGCGTGCGCTCAAAGTCAAGACATTTTGGGAACAGAGCGTAACCTCTTCCATGTTTTTTACTTGCTTGCCTTCTATCGTCTTTTCGTTTTATAATTAATGAGTAAAATTTCACTCATAAAAAATGAGGAGGCAACTACAGCTATGCCCCGTACCAAAAAACAATTCGAAAAAATGCGTAGCGCAACTCGTGATAAAATTCAATCTGCCGCCATGCACCTGTTTGTTCATCAAGGTTATGGCTCAACGAATGTGCAGCAAATTGCCGATGTAGCGGGTATCAGCATTGGCTTGTTATACCGACATTATAAAAACAAAGAAGTCCTTTTCCATGAGTTAGTGGATTTCGCCATGGCCGGGCTGCAAGCAGTAGTTGATTCATTCCGCACGGGGGATTCACCTAAAAAACAACTTGAGCAATTTGTAAAAGAAATATATAGCGATTTGTCCACAAGTGACGACCTTGCCAACTTGATGGTTCTGATGACACAGTCCTTCTTCTCAGGAGGTGCCAGCCAGAAACATCATGAAATCGTGGGACTGAATCAACAAATGCTGGAGGCGACAGCTGATTTAATCAAAAGAGGACAGGAAAAAAATGAATTTAAGGAAGGACCACCGGATGAAATGGCGATGCACTTTTTTTCAACTATACAGGGACTGGCCATTATGAAAATGACATTAAAAGAACGATTTATAATGCCTTCTGTACAAATCATTATTGCTGGACTTTCTAAGGAAGGAGAAAAATAGCATGAACATTCGCCCGCCATTCGAAGTAGTTAGAGCAGATCAAATGCCCCATGATGCAAGAAATCAAATGGCCCATATATTTGCCGATGGATTCAGCCAATGGCTCGATTATTTCTCCAATGACAAAAAAGTAATTGCCAACGCTTTTGCTCATATGTTCAAAATGGATCAGTTTTATGTAGCTGTATCTGGGCAGGAAATTGCAGCTATGGCCGCATGTACTGACTGCCATACCTTATCGTTACAGTTGGACAGAAAACAGCTAAGGAAATTCCTGGGCCTTTATAAAGGAGTGTTAGCAGGGATCATTTTAAAACGGGCGTTTGAAAAACCTTTTGAACATCCTCCGTCTAACACCGGATCGATTGAATTTGTTGGCACCGCTCTTAAATTCAGAAGCCAGGGGGCAGCTTCTCACCTTCTCCATACCATTATGGAAATGACACCGTTTGAGCAATACATGATAGAGGAAGTAGCCGATACCAACTTGCCTGCCATGAAATTGTATCGCAAGCTGGGCTTTGAAGAATACAAACGAAAACAGCTTTCCACCTCTGCAGCTAAAAAAAGCGGTATTCAACATATGGTTTCTTTAAGACATGTGAAAAATAAGCAAACCACTTAGGATGATTACAGTTTATTGATAATGTATTTTATCAGCTGTTTATTTGCAGTGATACGAACCATTTCACGACGAGTTATGCATCATACGGGGCTGAACGGCACGTGCAATCCACTGTGCTCCCCTCCCCTATCTATCCTCGAAAAACTGAACCTTACGGACTTGGAAAAGGCGTGCAATCGTGAGTTAAAAAAGAGAAAAACTCGACTTAATTTTTTTGGTTAGCGACTCCCCATTCACATAATTCCTCCAAAACAGGTAATAATGTCTCTGCTTTTTCAGTGAGACTGTACTCGACTTTAGGAGGGATTTGCGGATACTCTTTCCGTTTCACCATACCATCAGCTTCCAATTCTTTCAGTTGTGAACTTAATGTTTTATAAGTAATTGTTCCTATTTGTCTTTTCAATTCATTAAAGCGAACCGTTTCGTTTTCTGCCAGAAGGTAAATAATAACCATTTTCCATTTGCCGCCAATAACAGACAATGTATAACCAAAAGGCGTATCTTGAATATGTTTCACTTTGCCTTTGTATTCAGCCATACTCATAAATTTACACTATCCTTTCGGGTAGTACCTATCAAAATAGTGCGTACTACTTTTTTATTTGTGCCCAGTTTATACTAACCTTACTTTGAAGTAAAGGAGAGAAAAACGATGACACAAAAAACAGTACGCCTATTAATGCCCCAATGGCAAGGGGGAAACAATCCTAACTACTTTTTTGGAGCCGAACTGCTTGCTTGGCTTGCCCCAAACAATGATCAACCTCTTATTCGTGTGCCTGTTCATGCTTATGATGGAACCCCTCTTGTAAACGAGAATGGTACGTATGGGAGAAAACAATTACTTGAACAATTAGTAGCTGCTCAACATATTATTGATGCTCATAAGCCAGATCGCATCGTTATGTTTGGTGGTGACTGCTTAGTCGAACAAGCGCCATTTGCTTATTTAAACGAACGATACGGCGGGGATTTAGGCTTAATTTGGATTGATGCTCATAGTGATTTGGGTAGAATTGTCGGGTATGACTACGGGCATACATTACCGCTTGGAAATCTTTTGGGAGAAGGAGATGAAGAGTTCGCAAAACATGTAAAAATCCCTCTAAAGCCTGAAAATGTTTTTATAGCGGGTTTAGATACTCCTACAGAACAAGATTTAGAAATCGTCCAAAGACTAGAAATTAAAACAGCTGGGTCAAATGAATTACTGAATAGTACTGAACCTTTAAAAGAGTGGATTAAATCAAGCAATATAAAGCACCTTGCTATTCATATTGATTTAGATGTCCTTGACCCAAAAGCATTCCGATCTTTATTATTCGCTAACCCTGAATCGCCTTATGATTTCTCCGCTGCAGGAACGATGGAGATACCGCAATTACAGAGTCTGATTAAAGAACTATCTAAAGAAACAAATGTCGTTGGATTAGGGATAACGGAGCATATGCCGTGGGATGCTATTAATTTAAAGAACTTACTTCGGGAAATCCCACTATTAAATGAGTAAGTTTTACTATTTTACGCTTTGATGTGACTGTATAAAAAGAGTCCCTTCCAAAACGATGAACGCTCATGTCACTGGTAGTCCACTCTCGCCACTGATGACATGAGCGTTTATCCGTTAGCACAGGTTCATAGTTACTGTACGTAGTGCCTATTTAGCCTCTCCTACAAAAAAGCTCACCCCCACACTTCCTTCGACTGGATCAAGCGGCAATTTGGTTAACACTTTGCCTATGTTCTTAACAAAAATAAATCCTGTATGTCATTCAAAATGAAAATTAGGGATTGAACGCCACGTTACGTGCTGTTTTATAATAAATCCAATCACTTAGATTTGAAGGAGGCTAGTAATGTACACAATCGGCCAGCTTTCCAAAAAAACAGGCGTTACAGTTAGAACACTTGACTACTATGACGAGATTGACTTGCTGAAACCTGCTGCCGCCACTGAAGGCGGCCACCGTTTGTATGGCGATCAAGAAGTAATGCGTTTGGAGCAAATTTTATCGTTAAAGTATTTAGGATTCTCCTTAGAAAAAATTCAGTTTATTCTGAGGGAACCTCCCCCATCGTGGGAAACAGCGCTTACCGAGCAGCTGTTAATGGTTGATGAAGAAAAGAAAAGGCTGGATGATCTTCAACGCTCATTGCAAGGGATTTTATATTCAATTCAGATTGAAAAACAGGTGAATTGGCCCCTAATTTTTGGCGTTATGCAAATGTTTCAGCAAGGTGAACGAGAAGCAATAAAAGTGCTCGATCGGTATATGAGCCGGGAGCAGCAAGAAAAAATGCTGTCTGTTAATATGGATCAGCAAAAATTGGATCGGTGGGTAGCGCTTATTTATGAAATCCGGGAAAACATCCATGAACGACCTGACTCTCCGATCGCCCAAAAACTTGCTGAACGCTGGATGGAAGGAACCTATGAAATGTTTGGGCATGATGACGAATTTTTAGGCAATGCCTGGAACGCAATAAAAGAGGAAAGTAACGGTGTTATGTTTTATCCGATGACCAAGGAAGTGGTTGATTTTATTACAGAAGCGATCAAGGAAAAGGAAAGAAAGGCAGGTGAATCGAACGCATGAATGCAGCGATTCAGTTGAAAAAGGTTAGAAAAACGTACGGGAAAAAAAGAAAAGCGATTCAAGATTTGTCGTTAACGATAGCAGAAGGAGACATTTATGCTTTGCTAGGACCGAATGGTTCTGGCAAATCAACAACGTTTCGCATCCTGACCACCTTGGCATCAGCCGATCAAGGGGAAATCCGCTATTTTGGCTCTTCCAAAATCAATAAACAAACGATCGGATGTGTCGCCCAAAACTCAGGCGTCGATCCGACAGCAACAGGAAGGGAAAACTTAATGCTGCAAGGCAGAATTTACGGCCTGCCTAAGAAGGCGCTTAAAGAAAGAGTAAATGAGCTGCTTACTGTCTTTCATTTGCAAGAGGCTGCCGATCGACTGAGCAAACATTACTCTGGCGGGATGAAAAGAAAGCTGGACCTCGCAATGGGGATTATTCATCGCCCGAAGCTTCTTTTTCTTGATGAACCGACTACCGGACTTGACCCCGAATCTCGTGCGGAGCTGTGGCAAATGATCAAGCAGTTGCAAAGCGATGCTGGTATGACGGTTTTGCTGACGACTCATTATATGGAAGAAGCCGACGAGCTAGCTGACCGGATCGCATTTATGAATGAAGGCAGAATCGTTGCTGAGGGAACGCCAGAGGAGATGAAAAACAAGGTTGGCGGGGACACGATTACGATCCAATGCCGAGAAGCTCAAGTGGCTGCGCAAGTGCTCGCTGCAGCTTATAACGTTCAACAGCCGGAAACCCAAGATGAATTCACATTGCATGTCGTCACAGAGAACGGAGCTGAGAAGCTCCCTAATGTTATCAGACTACTGGAAAAACAACATATACCAGTAGATTCTATTAAGGTATCAAGACCTGATCTTGGTGATGCCTACTTGTTGTATACAGGAAAAACATTAAGGAAGGAAGAGACTTCATGAAGCTGTTTACGGATACAGGATGGGTATTCATGCGTTATTTGAGAGGCTTGCTCCGCTCCCCGTTTGTATTAATCATAACAGTGGTACAGCCAATGTTGTGGATGATTCTGTTCGGCCATGTCTTTTCCAGCATAGGGAGTATTCCTGGTTTTGCTGCCAGCTCTTATATCGATTATCTTGGGCCAGGGATTGTGATGATGAGCACGATGATGGCTGGGGCATACAGCGGCATGGGCGTACTGAGCGACTACAAAGATGGAGTGCTTGACCGGTTGTTGATTTCACCGATAAGTCGTCTTGCTTTGCTGCTCGGCTCTTTACTGCAAGATGCATTGACCTTATCCTTTCAGGCTGCGCTTATGATTGGTGTCGCCGCGATACTAGGGGCCAGCTTTAGTGGAGGACTGTTAGGCATTGTCCAGCTCATCTTGATTGCCGTGCTGCTAGGGCTTGCGATGGGCGCCTTATCCATCTCACTTGGGTTGATCGTCCGCAACGAATCTAGCTTAACGGCTGCCGTCAGCTTTGCGACGATGCCTTTATTGTTTCTGTCAGGCTTGTTTATGCCTTTGCAATTAGTGCCCCATTGGGTTGAGGTCATCGCCCGTTTCAACCCGCTAAATTGGGCGGTTGAAGCAGGACGGGAGGTGCTTGGCGCTCAGCCGGATTGGAGCCTTGTACTACAACACGGAAGTTACCTGGCTCTTCTCTTTGCAGCTTCATGTCTGCTTGTTGTTGGAGCATTTCGCCATTATCAGCGGTTGATTTGAACAAACGAAGGATCAAGGAAAAAAATCACGTATCGACGTAAATTTCACCATGCCTGAACGCCTAGAACCACCATTTAAGTGAATAGCATCTCCGTTGTAATATGGATGGAGAGCATTCACCAAATGGTGGCGTTCCTTTTTACAAGAACTTGCATTTAGTTCCCTTCAAATGAGTTCTTCAGCTCTTCAATATTAAATTTTTTCATCTGAAGAAAGGTCTGAGTAAGACGATCTTGCTGCGCTCTCGTCCCCGTCTGCATCATCTCTCCCAGAACGGTCGGCCACACTTGCCACGAGACACCATACTTGTCCTTCAACCAGCCACATTGCTCTGCTTTCGGGTCGGCTGATAGTTTGTCCCAATAGTAATCAATTTCATCCTGGTTTTCGCAACAGATTAACAAAGAGATCGCTTCATTAAAACGATAAGCATGGGATTCTGCACTGTCCATAGCGACAAACCACTGATTTCCAATCTGGTAGTCTGCGTACATGACCGTCCCCTCTTTATCAGGTTCCATACCTGCCGAGTAACGCTCAATTTCGCCGAGGCGTGAATTTGCGAATACCGAGGCATAGAAGTCTCTAGCTTCTTCCGCCTTGCCCCACATATCTCCGACAAACATCATCGCCGGAATAATAAAAGGACGTTCCTCATCAACAGGATCAGACAGGATAAGTTGCCATGTCACACCATACTTATCTTGTATCCAACCGTAGCGCTTACTGAATGGGTATTTCTGAAGCGGCATCAACACTGTACCCTCCTCAGACAATTTTCCCCACAGCTCATCAAGCTTTTCCCGGGCATCTTCATCTTTGGAAGGATAAAAGTTCAAAAAGAATGAAATCGACGGATTGAACTGGAAATAAGGTCCAGCGCTTATCGCCATAAATGAATATCCTGCAATTTCAAAAGAAACCTCGTCGCTATCTCCTGAAGGCGTATTTCGAATTGTTGTCCTATTTGTGATCCTGCCATTTGGAAAAATCGAAACATAAAATTCCGCTGCCTCTACAGCCTCCTTATCAAACCATAAATGCGGAACAATTTGCTGATTGTTCATGTAATCCCTCCTCCATTTGTCCCTTCAAACTTGTTCTGGTCTCTAGTTTATCGTAAGTGACAAATGAGGATTTCTTTTCAGTTGCTATCTTTCCTATGTCTTACTCGCATTTCGATAGCGATGCAGATTAACTAACTTTCACCAAAAATGGTCTGTAAAGCAACTGCAAACTGCTTATACTTGTTTCAGTAAGTATCCGTTCTAAGCAACCACATTAACATTAGCCGATGCGATCAATCTCACTGCGCGGATAACGTTTTTTGTAACCGCTTCATTTTCTTATATACAAACTATGCTGTTGATGATAAAATTATTTCTGTAAGAAACAATTTTATTTTAACTGGATACAAAAGGAGGACATGACTCATGGATTCTATTGAAACTACTGTCCCATCCTTTGATGGTACAAAGCTTTACTTTGTAAAAAATTTGGTAGACAATGCGAGGGCTGCCGTCGTCATTGTTCATGGCTTATGTGAGCACGCCGGACGCTACGACTATTTGACGGAAAACTTAAATACGCGCGGCTTCAATGTATACCGTTTTGATCACCGCGGCCATGCCAGATCAGAAGGCAAACGCACATTTTATAGCAACTTTCACCAAATTATTGATGACGTTAATGTAATAGTTGATCAAGCATTGCAGGAAAGCGCCAATATACCCGTGTTTGTGATTGGACATAGTATGGGTGGCTTTGCCTCAGCAGCATTTGGTACTAAATACCCGGGCAAAGTAAAAGGAATCGTGTTGTCGGGAGCACTTACCCGCTATAATACCCAGGTTGCAGGGGAACTCCCGCTTGCTCTTCCCGCGGGCATTTATCTTCCGAATGAACTTGGCAGCGGAGTGTGCAGCGACCCTGAAGTTGTAGCGGCCTATGCGAATGACCCGCTTGTAGAAAAGCAAATTTCCGTAGATCTGTTTAATAGTTTAGGTGAGGGTGTAGCGTGGCTAAAGCAGTATGCTGAAGATTTCGTTGATCCGGTCTTTGTCATGCATGGTGCGAATGACGGCCTTGTCAGCGAGCAGGATTCCCGTGATTTTTATGGAGATATCGCATCCGCTGATAAATCTTTAAAAATTTATGCTCATTTGATGCATGAAATCTTCAACGAGCCGAGCCGCGATGAAGTCATTGCAGAAGCCATTGCGTGGCTAGAGAAACGTATCTAATTGTAAAGGTCTGTGAAATACGTAATCAGAATATGTTATGATCCTTTCTAAAGGAACACGATTTAACTATGGAAGGGATTTATTAATGAAACTAGAATGGATGGGGAAGCATCGAGCCCTTATTGAGAAGATCATTAAGTATGGTAACGCCTATTCCAATACTTATAAGCAGCAGCGAAGCTATGGCACAGATATAACATTTTCCGCATCACAGATTCAAACTTTAGAGTATATTCTAGAGGCTGAGGAGAAGGATGAGAAAATGTCCGAAATGGCTGCGCGCCTTGGAGTCAGCCGCAGCACGTTCTCAAAGAATGTTAAACACCTAACAGAAAAAGGCTTACTGGAAAAGTATCACTTAAGCGGAAATCGTAAAGATATTTATGTTAAGCCTTCTGCCAAAGGACGCGAAGTGTACGAACAATATACGCGATTTGTTTACAAGCTCTGCTTTGAGGAAATCTTTCAATACGCAGACAAAATTTCAGAGGAAGACAAGGAAAATTTCATCCGTATTTTAGATTTATTCGCCGATGTATTGCTCTGGTACGGTAAAAAAGAACAAGAGCCGCGAAAGCTTGTAAAAATTGATGATCAAAGTAAACCAGATTCACCTATGTAAGAAAGTGAGCAGAGGGGATCCCATAAACAAGTTTGTTCGTTCGATCAGACGGCATCCCGCAGGACCAAGCTCGGCGCATTTAATCCTTGCGGGATGTGCAACTGCTAGTAGAAAAACAACAAAGCGCCTTGCCCTTAGTATCCACTTTACTCGTGCTTCTTTGATAGTAAGTGGGTTGCATCCAAGATCCTCATTGAGATGAATGCCATCACAATAGATTTTTTCCATGGGGGTATGGCCATGAACAACCGGCTTGCTACCTGTGAGGATAAACAAAGTTTCCCCAACTATACTGTAGAACTCCGATTCCGTCATCCACAAAATATACCAGCTCTACTAGTCCAACGGTTCATAAGGATTTACCGCATGGATATAGATAAAATGGTCGTCCTGATAGATGAGGGATAATTCGCCAAGCCACTCTATGTACTCATCCATTTACGCTCGATTAAGAGCTTCGTTCAGGTTCTCTAACGTTCGCGGCCGCCATGACTGGCCACAGCTTGTCCCCTGACCGGTAATAATCGAGCATCATTTCCTCCTGATTGCCGGCTGTGGCTGTTACTTGATCCGGATGAGCATAGGCGAGCTCTTTAATATACCGCAGCACCTTGCCGCTTTATTTTCCCCGATTGATATAGTCAACCCCAAATACCACCCGGTCCTGAGTCCAATTCAAATAAAGCAAGGTTCGTGTTGGTTAGGGAAAACCCTTCTCGACACAAACTCAATTTTAATCGCTATAAAGGTGGCTTCTGCGACGGCGTTGTCATACGAGGTGCCTTTGCTGCTGAGCGAACGGGCGATTCCAAAGGTGGCTAGTGTCTCGTCCATCTTGTGATTGATAACTCTCTACCACGATCGGTATGAAACAGAGCAATCTCCTGTAAAGGATATGGAATTTTAGCGGTGACTCGTCCCACGAGCTCCTTGTCCTTGTTTAGCCCAGAACTTAACCGATGCTTTCGCGGTTGTATAGATTAATAATGATGCAAATATAATGCCAGTTTGAACCGCCCCGTACATACGTTAGCGCATTTTCTTGTTGGAACTTCCGATCAAGGGTATTCCCTATTTTCGATTCACTGCACACGGATTTCATTGATTTAAATGGAGCCACGGTATAGGTGGATACAAGTCCTTATGCCTTCATGTAACTAAATTGAAGAATCTACGAATTTTGAAAGCCATTTCGAGAAATAAATTTCTTTTTCAGCTATAACATCGGTATATACTGTAGCCATTCTTTCTTCATAAGACATGTTATGGTTAGTTGAAAAATTCTGCTTTAGCTCATACCTATACCCAATTTCCAGTGCACCTCAAGAAAACTTAAACGAACGTGAATTAGATTCTCGCAGCATGTGCCCGAATATATTTTTTTACAGTTCAATTGTCGTTCGTAAGATTATCTGTAAATAAGATACCATTCCTTCTTGCCCAGTGCGAAATCTTATTCACAAGCGGGAAGAAAACAGCCTGTTGCGACTAATGCCTAGCTTAAGATTTTACCATGAGCAACGCGTCTCCTTTTTTGTTAGGTTTTGAATCGTTCCTTTCAGATAAAAAGACATCCAGCACAAACACTGGATGTCTCTTTCCTTTACAACGGCAATGGTGCGACCGCTGAGATGAGTTGTTTTTCAATTAATTCCTGCCAGAACGCTTCTGGGATTTTCTCTCGTAAGGCTTCGAGGTCTTCCTTAATGCGATCGGGTCTCGTTGATCCAGGAATGACCGCAGCTACAGCTGGATGCGCTGTTGAAAACTGTAGCGCTGCTGCTTTTAGGCTGACGCCGTAAGACTCTGCTACTTCTGTTACTTTGTTGATTTTCGTTTGAACGTCTCGTGGGATCTCACCGTAGTTATAGTGATCTCCGCCAAGTAGGGCTCCCGAGCTATACGGTGCACCTACAACAATGGCTGAATTCGATTGCTCGACTTCAGGCATCATTCTGCGCAGTGTGTCTTCATGATCAAGAAGGGTGTATTGGGTTGCTTGTAAACTAATAGTTGGATGCACTTCTTCAAGTTGAAGGGCAAGCTCAATTGGGATTGTTGTGTTTACACCGAGACCCCATCCTTTTATGACACCTTGTTTCTGTAAGTCATCAAGTACAAGGAAAGCACCTGTTCGCGCTTCTTCAAATTTGGCGATCCATTCGTCCCCATGAAAATCAGGTGACAGATCGTGTACAAACACAAAGTCCAGACGATTGGTCTGCAGTCTTTCCATGCTTTGATCAATGGAGGTGTGCGTAGCCTCTGCAGAGTAGTCTGTTGTCATTTTATTGGTTCGACCATTCGTAAAGAGGCCTTCTTTTTCCTCCGTTTCGTCTTCAATGACGCGACCGATCTTTGTACTTAAAACATAGTCATCTCGATTTTGCTTGGAGAGAAACTTCCCTAAACGAAGCTCTGCCAGACCTGCCCCATAAAATGGTGCTGTGTCATAATAACGAATGCCTGCATTCCAGGCTGCTTTGATCGTCGCTTGGGCTTCTTCTTCTGGCACTTCACGAAACATATTACCAAGTGGTGCTGTTCCAAGTCCTATTTTTTGGGTCAGTAATTCTTTTATGTGCTTCATGTGTCATTCTCCTCCGTTTCATTCATATGCATCTTTTACCGTTCATCTTAAGGTTTAAACCTCCCATAAGTAGGATATTTCTTCCTTAACAAGCATAGGAAGGACTAACCCTTTCAAGATTATCAATCTTGAAAGACAAGGAACTTATGAAATTGGTTTGAACCATGTCAGCCAAATCATGCAGCTTAGACCGGTTTCTTATTAAATGATATGAAACGGATTGTAGATGAAAATTTAACACGTATAACGTCCACATAGATTATAAAATTCTTTCTACTCTATATCCCTCTTTTTCTAATAATGTAGGGATACTTGGTTCAAGAATGACATGAAATGTACCCACAAAGACAAAGAATGTCTGATCTTGATTGAACTGTATGGTTTGATCAAGCTTCTTTGACATTTTTAGATTACGTTGATCATTTAACTGCTCAAAATATTCTTTATTAATACCCGCCTCTTCGTAATCTTCACGAATTTTTTTTAACGCTTCGTAATCTCTATTTAACCAATCCAAAGCGCTTTGTTCCGTTTCTTTCGGCAAGTTCTTGAAATGTCGAACGTTCTTTTGCAGTGTTTGCACTTGTGTCTTTAGTCATCTCCTAGATGGATCGTACCGAATACGTACATGACTGTTTCATTATTAGTTACCTTCCATAAAAAACCACCATTCGTAGTATCGAAATTATTGCTGGCATTCCTACTTCCACCAAGATTTTTATGATTAGATCCCATCATATTCCCTCCAATTAAAAAGCTGCTCCATAAAAGAAGTATTCAATTTTACGATTTAATTTTTCAAAAATGAAGACATTAATGAACCATTTTTAATACATGCGTTATCATCTTTTTACTGTACATTTCCAGGCTCAAATTCGGCTCATTTTGATCCAAAGACATTGTGACTGTTATGGTCCCCCCGTATTAGTAACGTAACAACTTGAGGGTCAATGTTTTTAAATTCATTCGTTTTCTAACCATTTGTCAAAATGTCTTTTAAAAGCACATTCAATTCTTCTTGGAATGTCAACACAAAACTGGACAAATTTTTAAAGGTGCAAGGCTTTGTAATCGATGGGCGATTGATAGTCGAGTGAACCATGGAGGCGTATATGGTTAAACCAATGTAAAGCAAGGTCAAGTTCGTGTTGGTTAGGGAAAACCCTTCTCGATACAAACTCAATTTTAATCGCTTTAAAGGTGGCTTCTGCGACGGCGTTATCATACGGAGTGCCTTTGTTGTTGAGCAAACGGGCGATTCCAAAGGTCACTAGTGTTTGGTCCATCTTGTGATTGATAAACTTTCTACCATGATCGGTATGAAACAGAGCAATCTTCTGTAAGAGATAGGGAATGTTAGCCATGGCTTGTTCCACGAGCTCTTTATTCTTGTTTGGACCAGAACTGTAACCGATGATTTCGCGGTTGTATAAATCAATGATGATACAAATAGAATGCCAGTTTGAACCGACCCGCACATACGTTAGATCACTGCCGACCACGGTTAGCGCTTTTTCTTGTTGGAACTTCCGGTCAAGGACATTCCCTATTTCTGAGTCGTTGCACACGGATTTCGTCGGCTTAAATTGTACCATCGTGTATGTTGATACAAGTCCTTGTGCCTTCATGATTCAGCCAATGCGGCGGCGTGAAACCGTCCACCCTTGTTTTTTAAGTTCTTTTTTGATTTTGCGCTGGCGATAGATCCCTCGGCTTTGACGAAAAACATCGCTAATGATTGCGGTTAGCTGTTCTTCCTCTTCCGCGTGATCCCGTTGCTTGGCTTCATAATAAAACGTGCTACGTGGGATGTTCAAAATCGCACACATGGCAGCCACTGGGTAGATTTCGTGACTTTGACAAATCACGTCTCTTTTCGTCCCATGATCAGCGCCGCAAGTCTCCCATATCATTCTCCATGGCAAGCCTCTGGTTTTCTTTTCGTAGGCGGATCAGCTCTTCTTGTTCAGGCGTGCGATTTTCTTTCTCTGTGAATGCGCCACTTGTTTGGTATTGACGAAGCCATTTATCAAAAGCAGATGGAGCAAGTTCATATTCATGGATGATTTCCGCTCTAGGTTTTCCGGAAGCATAAAGTTTCACAAGCGGGTTTCTTAAATTCGGCTGTGAAACTTCTTCGCCGACCTTTGACTTCAGTCATGATATCCCAATCCCTTCATTAGATGATTCCATCTTGTCTAGTAGACCTTAGAGGATTTGTCCAACTAAGTGTAACCTATCCACAGATCCACCGTATGGCCAGCACCGACCATCATAGCATTTCAATCCACTCCCTCATACAGAGGGAGACGCTTTTGGCTCCCGTTACCAACAGCATAGAAACTAATTTCAATCCACTCCCTCATACAGAGGGAGACTTGACGTTGACGTAAACGACTTAATCTACTTTGATATTTCAATCCACTCCCTCATACAGAGGGAGACGAAATCTACAACTTAGTTGTAGAAAAGAACAGAGGATTTCAATCCACTCCCTCATACAGAGGGAGACCTTGCCACAATATCAAAACTGCAAAGGAAAAAGCATTTCAATCCACTCCCTCATACAGAGGGAGACCGCAACATTTTGTAATTCACTAACACTATAACACAAGATGTTGCGTCAATCTCAACCCTGGAGTGTTCAAGTTCCATGTTTCGCTGACAAAAACAGCCAAATCAGCGAAAAATTCCGGAAAACCTCCCTAGGTTTTCATGTTCACTTCAGGTTTTCCAACGCCGTCAAAAGATGAGAGGGTCTTCCACATTGAGCGTTTCCTTGGCGCCGAAGTGATTCACTTTATTGCGGTATTGATTACCCAACTGGTAGATTCGAATACTGTCAGACTGCTGGTCAATCACCTTCATCAAATCCATTTCTAACCTCTTTTTTTGGGTCGCGTCTACAATGCATTCAAAAACAGAATTTTGAACTCGAACACCATATTGCTCACAGATCTTAGCCACTCTTCGCAATCTGGTCGCTCCGCCGTTTGTTGTAATTGCCACATCGTAGGTTACAAGCACTAACAAAGCTATCCCCTCCACATAAATGGGGGATAAACGTCCAGATCATCGCGTACATGTCTGGCCAAGAGCAACGATTGGATGTGCGGTAGCAAGCCCCATTTAATTTTTTCTTTAAGAAACGGATGCTCGATCTGAACATTTTTCTGCTCCTGCCATAGCTGGAAGAACTTTTTTCTCCCTTCATCGGTGAGCAGACAGGCGCTGTTTTCCTTTACCTTGAAATCTTTGGCCTGGATTTGCTTGCGGTTGATCAGATTCAGGACAAATCTGTCAGCCATCACAGGCCTCAATTCCTCCATTACATCCAAGGCCAACGACCTTCGGCCCGGTCGATCCCGATGCAGAAAACCTACGTAAGGATCAAGCCCCACGCTCTCAAGGGCGGAGGTCACTTCATTGGCCAGCAAGCTATACGCTAGAGAAAGCAAAGCGTTGGTCCGATCCAGCGGCGGCCTTCTTGACCTGCCGTGGAAAAAGAACGACTCTTTCTGCTGCAAAATCAAATGATCCCAGATCTGAAAGTAGCGGGATGCGGCTTCTCCTTCCAGCCCTCGCAAGGATTCTAGATTATCCACCCGCTTCAGCTCGTCAATCCTGCCGCTCAAATGCTCAATCGTTTCATTCAAAGTGTCAAGCTCAATTCGTAAGGCATGAGACTTCCTGACTTGTTTCAGCATATGGATCGTATTATATACTTTGCCGATAATAAAATTTCGGGCAATATTTATACTGAGCTCTTCATCATCCGACCATCGATACTGTGTCTTGCGCAGAGTTACATTGCCATCGATCGTGCCCGTGATTCTTGCCCGGAATCTGCCGTTCTGGTTGAAGAATGAAATGCTGATCTTTCGTTCTAGGCATTCCTCCATCAGTGCAGGACTGATGCCTTGGTGACCAAATGTACAGATTCCCTCCAGGTTGTTCAAAGGGACCTTCGCAATCGATTGATGATCAACCAGCAGATTGATATTCCCGCCTGATAGAGCAAGATAACATTCGGGAGCGTCACGTAGATGACATTTTGCAGCTTCTTCACAAACGTAACATCCTTTCTATATAGGCGGAGGCTTTCTCTTTATTCAACAGTTCGGGCAAACAAATATGCCGTAACGAACACTGTCGACAATGCTTGCCCGTCTTTACTTTTGGGGTATGTCGCTGTCGAAAATAGCGATGCATCTCCGTTGTGATGTCCCGCACTTTATTTCGGAGTTCATCTGTAATGGTTACTTCCTCGCGTCTTCGAGTCTCATTGTAATAAAGATAAGCAACGGGAATCGGCGGATGGACGAGCATTTCTTCTAAACACATCACTTGCGCAGTTAGCTGCAGGCGATCCGCGTCATGAATCTTGGTTTTACCACGTTTGTACTCTACAGGATGAACGCGATAAGTTCCTTGTTCTCCAGCAATCGGCACGCCTTCAGGATGCTGAACGCATTCCACAACGTCGCAAATCCCGCTGATTTCCAAGCTTGCAGATTGAAGAGGGAGGGCTCGTACAATGAGCAGCTCGCCCCTCTTTTCCCTGCTCATGGCGTTGTCAGCTCGCTTATGGACCAGTTGACCTTCCAGTGTCAGAACATTGTCCTGCCATTCCTGCTCAACATGGATTAACGCCCATTGTCTGCGACAGAAAACAAAATGTTGAATGCCGGACAACATAAGAAAGTCGTCTTCGTTATAGACCATCGTATACTTCACATGCCAAGCCTTCCAATGTTTCTATCGAGATGTCATAGTCGTTAATCGAATGAACCTGTTCGGCTTGTTTATTAATCTTTAGAGCGCGATGAATCTTGGCCGACGAATACTGGCCAATCCTGGAGGAATGCTTCCACCACAACACTTTGTTAACCTCCATGCTTCCATCGGGTCTTGCAGAGGAGGCGTCATTTACGAAAAGTGTGATCAACGCCTGCCGGATTTTCTCGGCATCGGCTTCGGTGAATCCCGTCTTCTCTGCCAATTGCGGATTGATGCTGCCATGAAACACATAGACGCCAAAATCTACCCGATGCTTCATCCCCATCGTATCCGGGGTTTTCTCGCCCGGATTCTTTTTATTAGTGGTGGAGTTGACACTCTTGGTAATTTGCATACTGGCGACGTCTACGGGGTCCAAACTGGTTGCGGTATGAATCGACACCGGCCCCCGCACACCAATGGATAATTTATTGTCCTTGAACGCAAAGACTTGCCCGAAGGCCCGCACATCCAGCCATTGCTGACAAGCCAGCGTTGCTGCGATATCTTCATCGCCCTTTGTATCATTGAGTAACTTTTTCAGTTCCTCAACCGATTCCGCCCGATCCTTCAGACTGCGATAGCTGTCATTTCTTCGTTCATCCGACTGGACAAAGATGGATTCTCCCTCGTCTTGCAGCCGGTTGCGTATTTTACGTTTAAGCGCCACATCCGACACTTCACCATGGCCCATAAAATCCTGACGAGGTCGATTGCCGTTCAGCGGATCTCCGTTGGGATTGGCTTTGTTTACTGTAAAAACAACCGAAAAATCAATTTTATTCTGCAGCACTGTCATCCTTCTCTACCTCTTTCGTTTTATATAATTCTTGAACCTGACTGCTGTAACCAATTAGAAACAACGGTGATAATGCCGTATTGTTCATGTCCAACTCGCGGATCGACGCTTCAACTTCTTGTATCAAAATCTGATAATGCGTTGCCTTCTTCCCCATCCGATTGAAATAAGGCTGCAATTGTTTGCGGATCACCAGCCATGTTCTGGCCGGACGATTGGCAAAAGCATTGAAATAACGCGTTGCATTGGTGGCGCGATTTTCTTTCTGCTCGCTCAAAATCCGGCTTTCCATCACTTCCGCAATCCCCAGCAAACGCCCAAACAAATAATCACGGGATTTATTCTTCACGTCTAAAGCCACATTCAATCCCTCCTTTTCATACATTTTATTGATCAGTGCGGAAGCGATGTTTAAAGTAGCTTCCCATGATTCCTTCGTATTTTTAAAACTTTCCGGATTCTTCACACGTTCGAAAATGGAGTAAACGATATCTTTAGGGATCGCCTGTTTCTCGACAATGCAAGGCAGCAGCCGGGTGTACAATTCCTTCTTCATCCTTACATCGGCTTTCTCCCCGTACACAGCCTGGGAAATTCGGTAAGTAGAAGGCGTACCTATGTACGTAATCACTTTGTGTTCTTCTTTAGTGGTCTGCAGCCAGCGGCAGGTTTCATGCCAATGCCTCAGATTGCTCAAGTAAAGCTTACTGTCGACTTCCTGGTAATAGACAATCGATAATCGTCCTGTCGTGGCCGCATCCAGCGCCATGACGATCGTCTGGTCAAAGAAATCGCTCTCGAAGCTGTGGGCCAATCCTTGTAGCGCCTTTGACACCTGATTGGCTTCAACGATTCCTGTACCTCGTTTGCGTTCAGCATCTTCCTCCCTTTCGCCGGGACTCTGCAGCGCCGTCAGCAAATCCAGCGACGACGCAAATACGTCCGTTGCAGTTTCGCCGAGCTTCCTAAATACAACAAAATATCTAGAATCAACATAACTTCCCTGCCGTTGAATCAGCCAGCGTAAGGCATGATGCGCTTTCTGCGATGCGTGGTAACCAATCTGAACTGCTTCCTCTGCTTCTTTCCATTTGCCGCGGAAGGTATGGGGGGAACTTGCAGAAATCAGCTTCGCTCGGTCACCAGCATTGCGAATTCCCGAACCATGTTGGGTAGGCAACATCCTCCCATCTAACTTACCTGTAGCATAACAAAGTAATCTTTCCTTATCCTTAGCCAGCACCTCATTCGTATATTGAATAAAAAGCTCGAACAGTTCTTTGTCCTCCCAGATGTCCCTATCTGCCGGATGCGGCTTGACAACTGTAAAACGGACGCCAATATCGAAGATGGTTTGCTGCAGCAGCTGATATAGCGGCGGTTTATCCGTATTCAGTACCTGAGATGCGCGGTCGTCCCACTTCTCGATGAGTTTCCCATCTGGATACTGCCTGATCAATCCCGCTGCGATGAGATCTTGAATTACTTGCCCCTTGGTCACGTAGTTTGTGACCGCGATGACTTTGTGATGGCCATAAGCAGAGCTCGCCCATTTTTCCATTTGTTTCATGTATTCCCCAAAGTTTTTGTTTCGCTTAGCGTTAGTGCCGAACTTTATATAATCGCCCGCCACATAGAACAACTTGTCGTGAATATAGTGAGGAGCCACCTTTTCCCCTGAGCGGTTGGCCGAATCAAGCGTCATCGGCGTAATCGTTCGCGAATCCTCCTTAGGCACAACTTCCGCTTTATAAAACTCGCCTTCTGCCGTTACGGTAATCGTCACTTGCACCCCTTGCGTCATGTGTGCAATCGGCAGCAAAGTGAAGCGTTGCTTCTGACGAATGGCAAACTCCCCTACCTCACCACTGTTTTTATCATACATAGTTTGAAGCTGTTGCATCCAGGCCACGGCCCTCCCTCCTTTCCTTCTACTCCTTGGTAATCAGTTGCATATTTTGCCCCAATACAAATGATTTTCTGTCCATTTCCTTCACCGGCCGAACCCATTCACATTGCTCTGGCGGCGGAAAGTCAATCACCCCGTTAACCATTTCGGCTGCCCACAGACGTGTTTCCAGCTTCGTTCCGCCCGTTTCATCTGGGTAGTTAAATCCGTGAAACATTGGACCAAAGGCAATCTCTCCATAGTTGTCATAATAGCTTGTACCGGAACCAAATGCAGCGTACTCGACGTAGCCCTGACATTCCCTAGTTCCAAGGAAGATATCTCTTCTCCCTCCCTTTAAGACAGCGCGTTTGGCAATATTATGATGCTTCTCCTCGACCCAATCTGCTTTCAAATCTGGTCGAAGTTGATTAAATTCAAAATGAGCCCGTACCTGATAGCACGGATTGCGCAAATAGGTGTAGTAAGCGAGGTCATTTTTGTTATCATGATATCTGATCGGACGCATCCCTTTTACCTCGGTCTGAATCGGATGCATGACTCTCACTTTATCGACAATCCACGTAATGCTAGGTTTCCAGTAAATGGATTCCGTTATTCCTTTGAGCGCTTCGTAAGTCGGCACCTGATAGGTAAATTTCTCGCCGCCAATCTTGGTGATCGGATCGGTAAATAGTGCGTATTTGCCATGGACGACGTATTCAATCTGATTGCGCATGTAAAACACCTCCTCTAATGTAATCCGTTTTTAATAGGAATACAGGACAGCCGAACCGCCGCCATCGACAGCCAGTCCATAATCATCGCTGTATGCCTGTTCATCGAGATAATAGATGCTCTTTCCATATAAGGCATGAACTAGACTGGTCTGGCCAAGCTCAAGCAATGTTTGTGAAAACACGTTTATGCTGTATTGTTGAGCTTCCTTGATCAGTTGATTGAAGATGGACAAGTCTCGGATCTCTTCATTCAATTGCACGATAATTTCTTTTCCCCGTCCATAAGGGACCAGAACGGTGGTTGTCGGAGAATCAATCGCTTGAAAATGCGCTTCTAATGTTTTATACATGGAAGGCAGGATCGTCTTCTGATACTCCTTGAATAGCTTGTTCTCGTCAATCAATTCGATCAGCTCTCGCTGCAACTTGGGATGGGTCATCCGGTTCTGATGATGTAGCTGATGATAATAATATTGGTAGTAGCGCCTAATCGAATCAGGATGCAACAACCGGCGCCTGTAATCAGGGTCATTCAATATATAGTCAATGGTCACGGCTTTGCCATGCTTGATCTCCGGCACACGATCCAAATACTCATCGGACACATTGACTAGATAGATATAACCTCGACCCTCCTTGCCATGACGATTACATCGTCCGGCTGCCTGGGCAATCGAATCCAATCCAGCTACCGCTCTCAGCACAGCTTGAAAACTAATATCCACCCCCGCCTCAATCAATTGGGTACTAATGCACAAAACGGGTTCACCGGTTTCTAATCTCTCTTTTACTTCATCTAGAATAACTGTTCGATGCGCCGGACACATCAGCGTGCTAAGGTGATAAACATGTCTTGCGCCCTTTCCGGTCATCGCTTCAAACAACTGCTGTACACTCTTTTTGGTATTCAGAATCACAAGCAGCGAATGGTGCCGCTCGTACAGCTGCTGCACATAGTCGGCCAACCGCCCTTCATCCATACCGGCAAGAGCCTGGTCCTCCAATTGAAACTCCACACGCTCGAATGCCTCGACCACCTGATCCAAATCTGCGACCATTTCATGGTTCGTCGAGAGATGCAGCGGATAGCGCATATCAGCCACGGCAGGCTGTGTGGCTGTACACAGCAAGATACTGCTGCCCCCAATATAGTGGAGAAAGTTCACTGCTTCATTGAATAAATGATAATGCTGAAAGGGTACCGACTGCACCTCGTCAAAAATAATGACGCTGTTCATCAAATTATGTAATCTTCTGGCTTTTCTCGTCCCTTTCGCATAGAAGGCATCCAGAAGCTGCACCATCGTTGTAAATATAATCGGGTAGTCCCAGTTATCCCTGGCCAACTGCAGCTGTTTATGTAGGGGTTGACCATAGTAATCAAAGTCATGATCCAGCAGTTTGTCATCAATGACATTGCCATGATGCTCCAGAACGCTGGTCTGATTTTGAATGATTTTCCGGATAGCAGCCGCATTCTGTTCCAGTATGGTTGTATAAGGAACCACGTAGATGATGCGGTCTTTTTGTTCCTCCAGCGCATGCTTCAAGGCGTACCGCAAGCTCGCGAACGTCTTCCCGCCGCCAGTCGGAATTGACAGGGTGTATATGCCGGTTGGGCGAGACGCCCAATCATCACATTGAGCGGACATCCGGCTACGCAATTCATCGATGCGGCTCTCGCTTCCACCCGCCTCCCACTTCTCCACCTGTTCCATCAGATGTCGATACGATTGTTGAAAGAAAGACTGAACATTGACTTGCAGCGGACTATGATCATTTTCTTCAAACCTTCTGGTATTAGTCCGGTCTGCGTCGATCAAACAACTGAATACCGTCTTCATAATCAAACTTAGACTGAGTAGCAAGGGATAATGTTGAAACTCGCGGCGTAGCTCCAGCAATTTGCTCAAAATATCCTGCATTTCCTGGGTAGATTCCTGCATCAGGCGTTTCACCGTGGCCGTATTTTCATGGAACTGTTCAAAATTGCGAACCACTTCCTCATAATAGGGCAGTTCCTTTTCAAGCACTCTCCGGATAAAGTCTGATTTACCATCTTCCCCTATGAAATCCTGCAGACCGGAATGATGCGAGAGAATTACCATCCCAACGACCTCTACGACCAGATTTTGCGCCCATCGCTCGATCCCAGGCTGTTTACCGACGTCGTGAATATAGTAGTTCTCATATAAATATCTCGCTCCGGCCGTGGAATGGTCAATGTAGGGCGACAATCGTTCCTTGTCAATCACGACCTTGTGAAGATAACCGCTGAATTCACTCGTCCATTTGCCCATGTCATGAAGAAAACCGCTAAGTTCCGCCATGTTCTTTACTTGCAGCTTCCTGCCAAATTCCCTTGCCAAGAACGCTGTTTCTGCTGAATGCTCACCGACTGTTTGAACCGCAAGATCAGCCTCTCTAATATGAGCTGCAAATCCCAGATTCATCACTCCCTTTCCAGTTGTGTTGGTAGCCTTAATAGATACATGCTTATATATGGGAAAATGTGACACTATCAAGACTTTGGAATTAATCTATTATTCTATTATATTTCATTATATGACAAAATGCTACAATAATAAAGGAATTTAAAACTACATCGATTGTCCTAGGGAGAGACTGCTTCTCACAGTGAAACTGAGAGACCCCCTGCATTTCTCGCTTGGCTTAATATGGAGAAAAGATAAATATCTCTCTTATGCCGTCCACGAGTTAATTTAAATGTCAGAATAGTTCGTTAAATAAGATCACAAAAAGTAAAAATGGATATTCGCTAAATCTACATTTTAAAGAACACTAAATACGGAAAGAGTATGTTCAAGGCTCTTTTACGAGGATAGCCCATCCACGTAAGAATTGTCTGACTTTATCGAATATAAAAACAAGACTAGAGCAACCTTTCAGTAACTCTAGTCTTGTATGATTGAAAAAGTTATGGCCTTTTATGGTTTTATTGATTTTGAGATGCCTCCTTTTTCTCACCACGGACAAAATCAATATCTCCCAAAACTTGTGGACGGAACAACTTCCACGAAAATGGTGTATTTCCTAAGTGCATGAGTGGCTGCTCCCCATAATGAGATGAAGTCACTTCAATAAGATCATCCCAGTGCTTTATAGCATGTGGTGATTCTAACCACTGTAATGCCTTTTGACGTTCAGATTCATCTCCGGTTTCTAAGTACATTTGATAACAAACTCCAGCACGTAGTTTATCAGCAAAATAGAATCCTAAGTAAGCCCAAGCCTTAATATCCGCTTTTTCACAGCACAGAACAGGTGAATCATGATCCGCAATCGATGCAAGTAATTCAAGACTATGCTGTGAATCCTTCTCCAACGTCTCAGCTAGTTGAATCGGAGTCACCCATCCTTCAGTCGATTCTTGATTCATTTTGCGATTTACATAATCACGAATAGATAGGTATGTTGATTCGATTGGCTTTGTATTTAATAGATCTTCAAGCGAAATAAATGCTTTGCCTGAGTTATATCCGGAAGTATCCGTCGAGAGAAACCCTTCAGCATATAAAGTAAAATCCCATAAGGTTAAAAAAGAGGATGCAAGTGCCAATGGCATTTTACTAACAGCTGAATATGCTTCAAGCAGCGGACGTCCATTCGATTGACCATATCGGCGTCCCAGCTCCTGTGCGAACACTTCATCAGGTGTTGAAGGATCAAATAATAACCTTCCCCATAACATGTAATATAGCCAATGTTTTTCGAACGCATAAGACCATTGGAAATGATCACTTTCCCGTGAGTGAGAATAATCATAGGCAGGAATGAAACACTCCGATCCGATAAAATATCCTCCTACATAATCATGACCATTTTCCTTAATATGTTCTCTGATGAAGTCTGGCTGCGCCCAGCGTAAAGTGAAAAAATCCTCATTGCGAGCCATCCATGCAACTTTGTAATTTTTCGGATCTGGATTCCAATATTCCGTTAATTTATCACTTCGACCTCCGTGCGTGATTCGTAGCTTTGGAGTTGAATAGGCATGTGACCAATTAAACTTTAATTCCAACCAAACTGGTTCTGGCAGAAAATCATTTTTTTCAATGGCCTCTCTTGTAATAGATGGATCAATAGTAAAAGGAGCACGATAAATATACTTAACAGGCCTGTTGGCATCTTTCATACCTTGATAGTAAACGTCCTCAATCCATTTCTGACGCTCTTTCGGAGACAGGCCATTCATTCTTTCGCCTAAGGACGTGCTCAAGCCAGTAAGATCTGGATACTCATTGATCAGTTGTGTCACACATTCACGATTGTATTGTTTGATTGGATCCGTCGAATATCCATCTCCATGATGATAAAACTCCTCATCACTAATCGAATTCGGATCGTAGTGTTCACGGAACGATTCAGAGACAAATATGTTCCAAGTCACTAAGTACGTTTCAATTCCACGATCTTTTGCCATTTGGAATAACGATGTCCAAAAATGCTTCCAATCTGCTAGCTCTTCATCTGTATAAGGGGTCGCTTTTGGAAAGTTTTTAGGTTTAATCATATATGGAAATGGGTGCATGCTCCATAAAGTCAGTACGTTAAAGCGATTTTCAGCCATCATATCTAAATATGATCTCCAAAACGTAAGGTCGCGCACCGTTTCTTTTTGTATGTCAAAAGAGTGATTTTTCCTATAAGACGACCACGGAAGATTAAATTTCAACGCACGAAATGAAAATCTTGGGTTCATGGTACATTCACATATATTTGAAAGGCCCCGATTTTGAAGTTGTTCACAAAGCTCAAAAATTCCATACATAGCGCCAGAGTCATCGCCGGATAGAATATAGAAAGTAGATTTCCCCTCAAGAACTGAATGTCGAATCTGAAAACCTTCTGAACTTAGTGAAGGTTTAACAGAAACTCCATTTCTAGTATGTCCTTTTCTGTTTTTCACAATGATATTATGAGTGTCTACATCTTGTTTTAAGGCAACAGTCCATATTTGATCCAATTCGGTTAACGTTTTTTTAAGTTTACTGATTGCAAATTGTATCTTTGGTGATTGATCCGGGTAAACAAGTGTGATCATAAAGAAGTGACCCTCCTTACTTCTGATTTTAGTAGGTTCTTATTGCGTTTTGGTCCCTTTTGCGGAGTCCCACTTACAAGCGGCGTCTCCTTGATAACAAGGCACTCGTTCCTATTGGATCGGTTAGTTCAAGAAACCACTGTTCTTCGATTCAGTGCCCACTATCGAACTTAAAAGGACTAATACTCCCATTCATGCGAAAGCGTTTGCAAATCGCGGTGTATTAATAGTATTCTATTAACAAATGATAAGATATAATTATATTTACTTTTTTAGCACATATTTTTCTAATAAAAAGAGGTGCCTTAAATGGAATCAAATCCTACATATGAAGATTTTGAACAAATATGTAGCTTATTAAATACTGTAACTAAAATTGACATTAGACTTACGGATTCTACAGGGACCGTTTTGCAAAAATATGAAAGCCTAATGCTTCCTTCAGTCCCAGCAAATCCGGATAATAAATACAGTTACATAACCGAGCGCCTCCATCACTGTTCCCCTCAGACATTCCAACATCATGTGGACTCAACCGGCATCGAGTATGTTTCGGCAGGGATTTGGAAGCAAGACAAAATCCTAGGCTCCATCATCGTAGGTCCTTTCATCTCAACTGAAATAGAATTAACATTCCTTAACAAAGAGCTTTCCAATAACGCTCTGCCTCTCGGTAAACGTTCTCAAATAGAACATTTCTATAAGTCGCTTCCAGCTTTAACAAAAAAAGAATACAATGCGATCGGAACATTGCTAGTCAATCTATTGTTACGCGAACATACTCCTGCGCAAGAAATCCGTTCAACGATGAAGAGGAACTCTATTAAAGATAATGTCTCCGTCCTTAAGATGGATCCTCGTATTATAAGATTTAGGTACGATCAAGAAAAGAAAATAATGAACGCTATTGCGACAGGGAATAAAAAAAGAGTATTCGAACTTCTGGCTACGCTTTCGAATAACGATTTGTCTTACCGATTCCCTGATAATCCGATTCGTGCAACCAAAAATATCACCTACGTTTTCACAACGCTATGCAGAATTGCGGCCGTGAATGGCGGGGTAGATCCTCTTCATGTTCATTCTCTCTCTGAGCGATTTGCTTTGTTGATAGAGCGATCATCAAACCTGTATCAACTTAGTTCGATTCGGAGATCGATGGTGGAGGTTTATTGCGATGCGGTAGTAGAAGCGTCAACCTTACATTATTCTCCCTTGATAAAAAAGACGATCAATTATATTCAATCGTATTTAGAAGAACCACTGACTTTGAAACACGTCGCAGCCGTGGTTAAAACAAATCCAACCTATTTATCTAGAGTATTTAAGGAAGAGACGAACATGAACATGATGTATTACATAAATCTTAAGCGTGTAGAAGAGGCAAAACTTTATCTTCAAGGAGATACTCCCATAACCGAGATTGCGTTTTCGGTTGGATTTAATGATGCGAACTATTTCAGCAGGGTTTTTAAACAGATCGTCTCGGTTACTCCTTTACAATATAGAAAGAAGTATTATCGTTAAAAGCCTCCTATTTTTCGTTTAAGGAAGCCGCGGCGTGGAACAGGAATACCCATTAGAAGAGAACTTCGATCCCACGCGTCCGACGAAAGACATCTCATTCGCTAGCTCCCAGCAAGTGGCGTTCAAGACGACTGTTTTCAATCGCCAGCTCATTACTGAAATCAATGCCAAGGCGCTGATCTAGGTTATCGCCTTGGCAAGTTCAAAGCTTTGATCATCGGAAGTGACTTCCAGCTCGCCCCCGACTTCGATTCTGATGCCATCTAGTTCGGTGAGAAACCACTGATCCGCAGGGATTGTAGATCTCGCCACGGGGCTTTTTGGGCAGCAAGGGCAACAAGGCACAATATCTCACGCAGCATTTGCCATTGTTAATTGTGCGGCTTTCTTATAGAGGTCGAACGTTGTCTTACCTACATCAGCCATCTTAAATGTTGATCTGCCCCACAATGAAACGGGAAGTCTCTTCTCTTTTCATGGCCATGGTTACGCCTACTCTTTCCTTTCTACTTGTGCTACACTCCCACGTATTTTTATCTCATATGGAATGATCTCTTTCTCAAACCGATACGTTTGCTCTTCAATTTGCCTCAGCAGCATCATAGCCCCTTTTTTCCCGAGTTCTTTATAGGAATAGTGGACTCCTGTCAAGGCGGGTCTTGATGCTTTCGCAAGTGTTGTATCGTCTAAACCTAACACAGAGACTTGATCAGGAACTCGGATATTGTTTGCAATCAAGCAGTTAATCGCGCCAATCGCCATCCCGTCGTTAACCGCCACGATAGCTGTCACGTCTTTATTTTTCATCATTAATTGCTTGGTAATTTCATAGCCTGATTCAATGCTGTAATCACCGTTGTAGATTTGTTTTTCCCCGATAGGCAGCCCTTTCGTTTCTAAAGCGTTCAGAAATCCTCTTAGACGTTCTTGGCTATTAGTGGAATCCTTTGGTCCACCAATAAAAGCAACGTGTTGGTGACCAAAGGCTATTAACTTCTCTGTAGCTTCTTTTGCAAACTGGAAATTATCGAAAGCAACGTATGGAATTTTTTCTTTCTCCGTTTCTTGCAGTAAGACAATAACAGGGAATGGTAAGCGACTGATCAGTTCTTCGTGTTCTTTTTTAAACGTTCTCGTAAAAAATAAAATCCCTTCTACTCGCTTGGATTGAAAGATATGAAAGTTCTTTTTCTCACTTTCAAAGTCGCCATTCGTACAAGCGATCATAATGTTAAAATTTCTCGCTTCTAGTTCTTCGCTAATCCCATAAATGCTATTCGGGATCCCTTCCCCAATAATACTGTGGGCAATGATGCCAACAAGACGTGTTCTTTTTTCAGCTAATTCTCGAGCAAGGATATTTGGACGGTAACCAGTTTCTTCAATAATTTTTTCGATCTTTTCACGGGTGCTTGGCTTTACTTTTTCGGGGTTGTTGATCACTCTTGACACCGTCGCAATGGAAACCCCTGCCTCCTTTGCAACTTCCGTAATGTTAATGTCTTTTCTCATTTTAACGTTCTCCCAGAATACATGCTATGGAAGTATTATAACTTACTTTTTAAAGCGATGTTAGAAATCCCATTTACGAGCGCTTACGCTCGCTTCCCCCTCTGAAAAAAAACGAATTCCCGTGCTTGCTTCATCTGGAAATATTCTTGCCGTAAACACTTCCTCTCCGTCATTAATGAAGACTTCTACCGAAGATTGATCAACAAAGATATGGAACTTCACGAATTCTCCTTGAAAGGAGCATTTTCGTACCGTGCCGTATTCCTCTGCAAATGGTTGGCCAGCACTCGTCCGGTCTAAAACGATCATCTGCTTGGCTTTATCGTATTTAATTACCGTTTTCTCTGTTCCGTTCTCTCTAATGTTAATGCCTACTACTTGTGCGCTACCTGCATCGAACTCGCAAAGTAATTCATAGATAGCCCCTTTAAAATCTGGGAATGTCTGTGTTTCATTCACCAGCTTAAACGTTTTTTCGACTTTTTCTTTTCTTCGTTTTTTTAATTCGGGTACTGGTTTTTGTAGCAATTGATTCCCTTTTAGAATGAGCTCCCGTGGGATTGTTAAACAATGGGCCCAGCCATGTTTATCTGTTGGGTATTCGATCTCTGGGAGCCCCATCCAACCGACACATAAGTTCCTTCCACTTGGATCTTTCATTACTTGAGGTGCATAGAAGTCAAAGCCACGATCCAGTTCCTGAAACTTGCCATGATGAAATTGTTTCTCTTCGAAATCAAGCGGCTCTCCTATCAAATAGCCAGCTTGATAAAGATTTTGATAATGATTTCCTTGTGGCTTTAAGCCTTGTGGGGAGAAGATCAATATCCCCTTTCCATTCATCTCCAAATAACCTGGACATTCCCACATAAAACCAAATGAATCGAGTTTCGTTTCCAATTCACCGTGAAAATTCCATGACTGAAGGTCAATCGACTTATAAATGACCAAGCTTCCTGTTTTGTCTTCCCGTTGAGCACCGATTAACGCATAAAATTGGCCTTGTTTTTTGAACAGCATTGGATCGCGAAAATGATCCGTATAGCCCTCTGGCACATGATCAATGACCGGCGCTGGAAATTTGCTGACCTTATACGTTTTATCCATCGTCGCCATACATTGATAAGGATGTCGAACCCAATCGGCATCCCGTGTATTCCCTGTATAGAAAAGATAAAGCAACCCCTCATGCTCTAAAGCTGTCCCAGAAAAGGCGCCATGCGAATCAAAATAAGCTGTAGGCTCTATCCCGATCCCAACATTCTCCCAATGAACAAGGTCGGTGGATTTTGTATGGTACCAATATTTAAGCCCATGAACAGGTCCTAGTGGAAACCACTGATAAAATAAATGGTATTCACCATTATAATAGGAGAAGCCATTTGGATCATTTAATAAACCTGTTTCTGGTTGAATATGAAAAGACTGCCTCCAAGGACTGGCGGATACTTTCTCTTTTAGTAGCATGATCTCTTCTTTTGTTGCCTCTTCAATCTTTCGATAACGTCTTTCTCTCGTCCACTCCATTTAATCACCTTCCTCGAGTAAAGAGAGGAGCAGTTTCACACTCCCTATGCTTTGTCTTTATAACGCTTTGAAAGCAATACGGTTAAGCTAAATGTCACGACAAACGCAATCACCATGCCGATCACATAATGGATTAATGAATCAGGGCGAATTGAAATAATCCCCGGCAATCCTGCAGCACCTAAAGCGACTGCTAAAACATTGTTCAATGTGATATAAGCGTTAGCAACTGCGGCTCCAACGAGTGCTGCAAAAAATGGATAGCGAAGTTTTAAATTAACCCCAAACATGGCAGGTTCAGTAATCCCGAGTAATGCTGAAATACCTGAAGCGGAAGCCACTCCTTTTAGCTTCTGACTTTTCGTTATAAATAGGACAGCAAGTGCGGCTGCTCCTTGGGCAATGTTTGCCATTGCTGCTGTTGGGAAGATAAATGACCCACCCGTTTTCGCCATATCTGCCAGCAGTTGTGTTTCAATCGCAATAAAGCTATGGTGCATTCCGGTAATGACAAAAGGTGCATATAAGAAACCTAGAATCGCCCCGCCGATAGGTCCGGCTGTTTCATATAGGAAAACAATGCCGTCTGTTAAGAAATAACCAGCAGAACGAGTCAGTGGTCCAACGAATGTAAACGTTAAAATACCAGTTATAAACAGACTTAATAATGGCGTTAGCAAATTATCTAAAACAGTTGGGACGATCTTTCGCAAAAACTTCTCCAGTTGAGCCAAAATGTAGGAGGCAACTAATACTGGTAATACGGTACTTTGGTAGCCTACCATCTCAATGTTAAAGCCAAGGATATTCCAAACAGGCACAGTGCCTTCTAGCTTTGCTACAGCATAGTCATTCCCATTTAACAAATCGGGATGAACCATTAACATCCCTAAGGCAGCACCTAAAAACGAATTTCCTCCGAACCTTTTTGCGGCCGAAAATCCTATGAGAACGGGCAAATAAACGAATGGCGCATTGGCAAATGTATTAATGAGCGCTGCCAAATCGGCCATGTTTGGATATGCTTCGATCAACGACAAGTCATCAAAAAACAGTCCTGAGGCTGTTAAGACGTTATTAAGCCCCATTAACAAACCACCAGCGACAATCGCCGGAATAATTGGGACAAAAATATCAGATAGCATCTTTACAAATCGTTGAAGCGGATTTAATTTTTGATTCGCTGCATCTTTCACATCGACAGTGGACATTTCTTCCATATTTGTTAAAGCTGCAAGCTCCTGATAAATTTTATTTACGGTCCCACTCCCTAAGATAATTTGGTATTGACCACCTGTAGAAAATGTCCCTTTTACAATATCCATATCCTCAAGCTTTTTCTGATTAACATTGCTTTCATCATTCAAAACCAATCGTAGCCGTGTTGCACAGTGGGAAGCAGCAGCTACATTTTCCTTTCCACCTAACGCATCAAGAATCTCTTGAGCTTTTTGTCTGTCATTCATGATTTCCCCTCGTTTCAGATTTGAATTCAATCAATTTAATGTAAAGCTTTACATTTTGGAGTAATAAATAATGTAAAGCCTCACACAACAAAGTTAAAACATATATGTAAAGCTTTACATTTAGTATATTAAAGGAAGCGATCCTGAACGTCAAGTTTTTCTTGTCTTACAGAAAACTTGATTCCACTATACCAAAAAGGAGAAAAGCGCCTTTCTCGCTTTTCTCCTTCAAGTGAGCTTATACCATCTCTTCTAACAGGGTAGGGCTTAACTGTTCCAATGAATCGATTGTGATATCTGCCAGCGATAAATCCATTGCAATAGACCGATGCTTTCCCCCACCTTTTTTCATGCCTGCTCGGGTTGCTGCTAGTAAGCCATTCGATGAGTCTTCAATGACAATGCATGGTTCCGGAGCTTGGCCGAGCCATTTCGCCGTCTGCAGGAAAATCTCTGGATCCGGCTTGCTATCCGCAAATTCTTCTCCGCTCACAACCACATCGAATAGATGCGCCAATCCACAATCTGTTACTATTCGGTTGATTCTCTCTCTGTCAGACGAAGATGCCAATGCTATACGGACTCCATTGCTTTTAAGGCTTTCAATTAAAGCCGGACTGCGGGAAATTGAATGTCCTTAAAGCAACATTCTTTTCCTTGAAAGTATTCGTACTGATATTGGGTTAGTTCTTCTACCGTTTGGGAAAGCACACAATGCTCCTTAATCAATTGCCATTTCCGTTTTGTGCAGCCACCAATCAATTGCAATCTGATTTCCTCGGGAACAGAAATCTTTAATTGCCGATATAAACAGGCTCACTGTCTACAATCACACCGTCCATATCAAAAATGACTGCATATGCGCCTTTCTTTTTCATCCTTTTACTTCCATTCTAAGCTGATTAACTGCTTGATTTTCTCCACTTCTGTTTTGCCAGTCTTTTGGTCAATCAGTGATGTATACAAATGAGGAATCACCGTTTTTGCCCCGTTGTCGAGACAGACTTGGACGATGCGCTCGACATTGTCCAAGTCGATTCCTCCTGTCGGCTCAAAGATCGTTAAACCGGCATTGACAGCTGCTTTGACCATTGCTGCGACTTCATCAAGACGTTTTTCTCCATCGATCGGATAAAACTTGACGGAATCTACACCAATTTCAGCAAGCATGGCCGCAGCCAGTTCACAGGAAACTTTTTCTTTGAAATTAGCACTGTGAGGCCCAGTGGAAATATAGACCTGACCAGCTGTCCCAGTTGGTTCGATCAGTGCATTGACGAGTGTCGTTGACGCCTTTAGCTCGCTCATTCGCCCACGTGTATAGCCAGCTGCTGGAAAGACTTGATTGATATGGTTTGGCACCGTCTTGGCGGAAACATCAGCAACGATTTTCCACATCGCAGGGTCGCCAGCACCTAGCCCTACTGAAACAGGAATATCGTTGTTTTTATACAATTCCACCTGTTCAATGGCTTCTTTGGCCGATGGAAAATGTTTGACCATTACGCCTATGAGCACACGGTCTCCAGCAACTTGCACTAACTCTTTTGCGTTTTCTACATCTTTGGCCAATACGTTGAAAATGACTTTTTGGTTCATGAGGACTGCCCCTCTTTCACTATCCGTTTGATTTCACTTGCAATGATGTCTTCTTGTCCTTTCAGTAAAGGACGGGGGTCAACTGATAAAATCCCAACATTTACATAATGATGGCGTAAAAAGATGGCTGGGTTGCCTGATTCAAGACGGTGGAGAAGCTCTGCCGCTGTCATGCCTGCTTTGCTAGGATCGACTTGAATTTGCGCACGATAAATCGCTCTTCCGGCCTCGTCTTGTTTGATCGAACAATGTAATCCTTTCACATCCGCCAAAGCATCGGCCAGCTTTGTCATACGTTCAATTTGTTCATCGCCATTGTCTTCCTTAAGCGGATATTGTTTCAAAGCGGCGATAAGTCCGGCAACTCCTTCTTTCCCAACTTTCATTGGCCGGCCAACCCCTTTGTATTGCATGCGGCACGCTTCCATCCATTTCTTTTTCCCGCAAATCAAACCAGAAGTGGGACCTTCCAATGCTTTTCCCCCACTGTAAATAACGATATCTGCTCCCATTCGGATATATGTTTGAAAATCTTCTTCTGCCGCTGCATCAACAATGAATGGTAACTGGTGTTCCTTAGCAATCCTCATCATTGTTTCAAGGGACTGCATGCCTTTTTGAACAGCATGATGGGATTTTATATAGAGAAGTGCGGCTGTTTTCTCTGTAATCGCCTGTTCGATATGATCCGCTTCGACCTTATTCGCATTGCCAACCTCGACAGGTTTCCCGCCACCCATTCGCACCATTTGGGCAATGCTGGCACCAAAATGAACTTGCTGGCCTTTTTGAATAATCACTTCATTCCTGAGCCCTTCGGAGTCCGGCATTCTTTCGATTAATGAAAGATTTTTTCCGGTTATCACCGAAGCTGTGGCGATGGCAATTCCTGCGGCTGCGCCGCATGTAGGGCAGCCGTCTTCCGCTCCTGTGTATTCAGCGATCACACTGCCGGCGAATTCCATCATTTCATCGATATCGACATAATCTTGCGCGGCACGCTTTAGCGCATCTGCGACTTTATCACTGACTGCAGACGCACCTAGAGCCGTCATTTTCCCACTGGCGTTAATGACTTTACGAAGACCCAACTGTGCAAAAAAACTCATCGCTCACTCATCCTATTCTAAAGAGATTGGAAATATTGCGCCAAAAATCATGGCGCCTAAAATCGCTCCGCCTGCTACTGGCTTTTTCCATATATAGAAAATCGCCGCACCAATGGTTGAACCAATTCCAATGGGGATCGAGGCACTTGCTGCAGAAAGGACAATTAACGGTCCGAGAAAGCGGCCCGATGTATTTCCTGCGCCCATCATAATATCAGCACCAAACGTAGAGTTGGATTGACCGACTGTTAATTTGCGTATCGCTAAAATGGCATAGCCAACGAGTGCCCCTAACAAAGCGCCTGTTAGCAAGGAAAGGATAAAATTTTCAATCGGGGCTGTGATACCCGACGCTAGCAGGATCGCCGGCACGCCTATGCCAAGACCTGTTTGCAGGGATCCGCCAATATCTAATATCCCTACGAGCGCTCCTTCCAACACGCGGGCGAATAAAAAGCTCGCTCCAAAAGCGGCTGCTGCCCCGTAGCCTGCTCCTTGAATCCCGGCTTCCAACATAGCGACAATTGCTACATCATTAAAAGCGCCAATTTTATACACATAGTACATATGCGTTCCGGCAAAAATGCCTGACGAAAGAAGGGCGACAAAAATGGGAAAGGACCAGTCCGCATACCAAAACGTTTTATACATATCTTTTTCAGCGAGAGACTCTGATTGCGTTGTCACCTTACTTCACCTCTAATCCTAACAGTTTATGAAAGTCTAAAAGCCATTCTGGTGGAGCCATGTTCATGCTCTCCAATAACTGAATATCGAAGCCACGGAAAAATGCGCTTAAAATAAAGAGAACGATAACAGAAATAAGCAATGTCTTCGTTACTTTCGTCCAACCGCTATCGTCGACTCCCTTGCCGATTAATATTCCAAGCACCACACCTGGAACAGCATTCCCCATAATCAAATGGGCAGCACCACCGAAAATCGTGCCCCAGAAACCAGAGCGCTTGCCAGCGTCTAATGCGGCCAACCAGAAAATGACGGGCATAATCGGATCGATTAACAAATTTGCTGCCGGCACAAGGACGTGGACGGCAATCGCTTGCAATGATTCCGGAATCGCAGAAGCTGTTAAGTTCAAAAAGGCAACGACGATAATCCCAATAATGCCGCCTGAAATCGCCATTTTTTTCGGATTATGTAGCGTATCTTCTGGGCGCTTGCCTTTGCGCATTAATACCGCTGCCGCCCAGTTAGGAATGATGCGGTGGTCAACATCTTGTGTGAAGGCACCTGCCCCGACAGAGGACGCCCACGCATTAAAGAAGAAGCCTAATCCGAATGAAAAGTGGGATGCCGCATCTCCCGCACAGGCATTTAGCTCCCCAAGTGTCCGGAATGCCCCCATTCCTTGTGCTTTTGGTGCATGGAACATCCGGGCAGCCCCAGCACCGACACCGACACCGACAAAAGCACCAATAATGATTGATTTTATTGCTACCTCTATCATCTCCATATGTTTCTCCTCCGCTATTTATCCGCTACTTGCCCATTGCGGAAAATATGATTTACAATCCCATCAGGCGACTCGATTTTTTTAAAAGGAATCTCCTCTACTTTCAGCAGTGTAATCTTTACATCCACTTCTATCTTGACCGTATACTCGCTTCTTTTTCTCGGGAAGAAAAAGAGCAAAAAGCGCTCCGTGTACGTATGCTCAATTGCTTCATTAACATGGATGCTTACAGGTTCAATACGGATAATCATCGCTTTATACTCATCCATCACTTTTCTCTGGATTTTCCCGAGCGCGGTGTTAATGGCAAGCTCCTTTGACTTTCCTTTGCCACTTACTATCACTGTGTGCTGGACCATCTTCTCCATCAGATTTACCCTTGCACTTTCTCTAAATAGGCTTCCGTAATTCTCTTGCCAAGCTCTTCTGTATCCATAAAACCAAAACCGAGTACTTTTTTTCCTTCATTAATGGCTGTGATGCCTTCATCAACAGAACGCATGCCATAATGTGCTGGGTAGCCGTATTTTGTTTGCGCAGTGATGGCACCTGCTCCACCGCTTCCACAGAATGAAATACCGATATCAGCATGCTCTGTATGCATCACATCACCAAGGCGCATGTCCGCACCAACGCCGGATATGACAATCGCCTTCCCACCAGCAGCTTCAACACCTTTTGCTACATGATGCCCTTTGCCTAAACGATCCCCAATAACAACCACAACTTGACTCATTTTGACGTTCCCCCTCCAATTATTAAGCCTTCATTTTAGCTGTTTCAAAATGGATAGAAAGCAAGTACTTCTCATCCTCATGCAAATCCGTCAATCTGTTGCACACTTTTTCTGCCATTTCGATTGATTGCTTAGATACTTCCTGAAATAGATGTTTATCGACAGGCTCGATTCGTTCCTTATGGGTGGAACGGTAGACCATCGCTGAAAGATGGGACAATAACGATAGCTTCTGCGCGTCTGTCATCTGAATATGTTCTTGCCTGAATAGGTTTTCTGTAAATCGCATCACTTCCATGCATAATTCCGAGTTTTCGCTCTTACGGTATAATTCTTGCACTTTCCCTTCCATTTTCCTTCGTGTATGCCACCTTTCCAGTCTTAACGGTTATATATGGGGTAAGCACTTGATAATAGCTCAGTTGTTCGCCTTCTGAATCAATGAGCGTAGACATTCCTTCTTCTTTGAGGCCGAATATCGTCACATCTGCTATCGATCCAAGTCGAAATGTCCCTTGCTCTGTTAAATGAAGCGTATCGGCTGCTCTTTTTGTTACAGCGGCAACAACATCTGTCAATGGGTACCCTAGTGCAAGAAGCTTGGTCATCGTCACCATCAGGCTGCCTACTGGAGTTGCATAGTTGTTTTTATAAATATCTGTGCTTATCGTAAATGGGAGATCATAATTGTCCTTAAATCTTTTCATTGTTTTATAGCTAAAGCTCGAAGTGCCGTGCCCCACATCGAAGCGGACACCTCTTTCAATGGCACTTCTTGCTTCCGGAATCATGTCTCCTGATTCAGTTAAAATTCCATGCTGCTTTCCATGAAAAGCATGCGTGACAATATCCCCCTGTTGAAGAAGGGGAAAGATCTCATGTAAAGGCGGCGGTGGATTCCCGATATGGACCATGATTGGTTTGCCAAGCCGGTCTGCCAACTGTCTGGCGTGGACTAATGGCTTGATTCCACTGTTCTTCACAACGGAACCGCTCATACGCGCTTTTATGCCTACAAGGCTCTGCTCTTGTTGGAAGATCTCGTTTGCTTCTTTTAGCGTCATTAACTCATCTAATTTGGCAAGCTCAGATAGGCCATTACATAAGCCTTTTCGTGACAGATTTAAAAAGGCCAATATTTCTGTCTTGCTTTTTTCGATCACGGTTTCCTTAAAGATTGGATAGTTCTCGTACCCAGCACTGCCGGCATCGACGATTGTCGTGACTCCCTGATCGATCCCTACTAAATCGGGCTCAATCCCCAGCTCGGTATAATCTTCAAAAACATGAGCATGTAAGTCGATCAAACCTGGCGCAACATAATGATTGGTTGCATCGATATACTGAATCTCTCCACCTACCTGTATCACATCTTCTACTGCAGTAAAAACACCATTGATGATGCCAATCTCTTTTTTGCTAATCGTTGAGGTTTCCGGGTCAATCACTAAGCCGTTCTGGATGATGATGCCTTGATTCATACAATCACTTCCATTTTTTTAAGTACTGTAAAAGAGTAATGATTTCAGCTTCGTGAACATGTAAATCTTTGTCCTTTAAAATTTGCTGCACGCTATGGAACATTTTCTCGTCGCTGTCTAGCATCTGATAATTTGCATATAGGTACTGATCGTATTGCTTATCAAAGTAATAGCGGTGAACCATTAGAAAAACGTGCATCATAAACGCATTTTTCCATCTTTCTTCTGATTTAATTGGAAAGGCTTCCAATAATGCGTGAGCAGCTTCAAAGCCTTTTAAAATAATCTCCTGGCTGAGGTTCTCACTATCTTCACTTATCGTAAACTCATTGTTCTCCAGCAGCTCGTTCGTCTGCTCATCGTCTGAACCGATCATCGCTCGGACTTGTTTGCGAATTTCCTCGATATCTCTTTTTGCAGGCAGCGGCTCGACAACGACAACAGGAACGGCGGCTTCCACCGGAAAAACGCTGATGATCAAATCCACCTCTTCGGCCTGACAAATCTCTTCCACTTCAAGCAAGGAACAATAACAGACAATATCGACGGCAGGAATTTCTTTTTCTACCCGATTTTTGATTAACCGGGCAACCCCTCTTCCTGTTGAACATACATATAAAACTTTTAGTTTCTTTTTTGGTTTAAATGTATTTTCATAAGAAACGAGGAAGTGCAAAACAATAAAAGAGATAAAAGAATCTTGGGCTACCAATGTGTGTTGTTTCACATACTTGCGGCAAGCTTCCTTGACGCTTTGAAATAGAGACGCATGGTTTCTTTTCACTTCGTCCTCCATTGGGTTCATTTCATTTAAATAAAATGAGCCATTTTGAAGCCTCAGTGACAAATGAGAGAGCAGATTGCTATAAAGTTTAGGATCCTTTTTATAGTTGATTCCTTCTTGCTCGCCTACATACTGAATCATCTTCTCGGTAATGTCGACGATGTCCATTTGTTCAGATGCTTTTTCTATATTTCCTGATACATACGCGTATTCTTCCTCGAGCAACGGCAACTGCATATCTGTGTAGACCTTCTCCATCACGGTCACTAGAAACAAGGAGAGATCATCTTGGTCATGAGAGCGCTCCAACATCCGATAGCTATGAATGGTACGCCCCATCGTTAATCTTTTAACCGAAAAGGTGAGCCGCAGTAGGAATTTCAACAAATCAGAGAGCCGCAACAAAGACGCCAAGGATGGCGAATAGAACGCGCTCATATGACTTTCAGCTATTTCATAAATAGGTTTTAATGGCTCTTCCAATATCGTGCCAATCTCGATTTGCCGCTCTTTTTTCGTAATTCGAGTCGTCAGCTTATAGATTTGATAATCATCTAAGCTGTTGTAAATAATATGCTCAAGCATCAGCCGCAGCTGCAGTTCATTGCCATGAAGGCGATACCCTGTTCTTTGCTTTCGCTCCAACTCAATATTCCATGACTTTAAAAACTCGTCTACATGATTCAAATCGCTTAAAATCGTGTTTCTGCTCACCGCTAGCATCTCCGATAACCGAGCAGCCGTTTTATAATCATTCGTCCATAACAGGGTCAGAATAATCTTTCTGACACGCATCGTTTGATCTGGGTAAATTTGCGATCGCTTGAATTGTGCCAAAATCCGCCTTAATTCAGCACGCTCCCGATCACTGCATTGAAGCCAAATCCCCTTGCTTGTCTGGGAATTGACGATCGTCCCTTGCAACTTAAACCATTTGCGAACATTTTCAAGGTCATACTTAATCGCTCTTGTGCTCACCCCAAACTCGATTGACAAATCTTTGATTCTAATCGGAGCTTTCGTATTCAACAGCTTATTTGTTAAATGAAATTCCCTTGCGCTTAGCATGATTTCACCACTCTACTAGTAGTCGTGATTCATAATCGATTATAGATTAATTATAAGTACATTTACCTACAACGGACAGACAAAATTACTTCCCCATCCTTAGTGAAATCCCTTGAATAAGGAGCAATGGTAGAAAAAATGGTCGAGCTAAGACAAAATGGGAGCAGCGATCAGACTTGATCTCTACTCCCACTCTAGTTTTAACGTTTTTATACCGGCAACCGTGTTGTAACTCCTAATAGCTCTTGCCTTAATTGGATCGATCCTTTCTTTCCATTCCATCTACCCTGAAACCATACAGCCTTATCGGTCCCACCAGTCCAGACAGCAACGATTTCCTGTCGTAACGGTTAGCCAAGCTGTTCGTAACGGATACATGCAAAACATTTGTGCCTGGTCGCAAGTACTGGCCAATTTCGAACACGTAAGGCTTCCAGAATTGAACGCCAGCTTCTTTTCCATTCACCGACAATCGAGCGATTTCGTACACATTGCCTAAATCTAGTCTCCATAAAAGAATCTGGAACGGCTCTTCGATCTCGAATGTAGTCTCGTAAACAACCGTTCCCGAGAAATTTGACAAGCCTTCCCAGTTCGTCCATGAAGATAGCGCAGCTAATTCACCCTTCCACGGCCCCTCGATCACCCGCCAGCCTTGAGATAAATCTAATATTGCCTTCTGTTTTCTTACAGGCTGCTTTCTGCCCTGTTGCTGTGGCCGACTCGGATCAACGGCAACGATTAAGCATTCTCTCCGCTCTACGGATATAGGTACGGCTAGATGATCCGCCGCCTGTTCACCGATTGCGGCGTCATACGCTCCTGTCCAAGGACGCCAATATTCGATAAGTCCCCCTTGATTCATACGCAGCTTTCCTTGAAATGCTGTTTCCCCTTCGTTCACGATGACATAAAATAACCGCCCCTGTTTTTCGATTCGACTGATCCGTATAGAGGAAGAAGCAGGCTTTATTTCATAATTGGTCCCAAGCATTCCAGTTAACAATGCCGGAACCTCCGTTTCTTGTCCCACCTGCCATTGTCCAATGTCTGGAGAATTAACGTCCTTTGCAGTGAGCTCGAATATGCAGCCTCCTTCCTCAACAAACTTCTTGAGGCGTTGCCAACTAGAATGGGCCAGCTGATAGCCACGCTCGATCAATATCGCCTCATAGCAATACCCGGCGATTTTGATCGTTCCATTGCTAATTTCGCAGCAATCGTTCAACAATTGTTCTTCTAAGTAGTTAAATTCGATTTGAGACTCGTACAGCGGCTTAACGATACGCCACGGCAAGAAAGAATCGCCGACAAGAACAGCCACTTTGGCACTGTTCAAAGAATCAGTCATTAGCCAGGACAGCCGCTTCATATAGCGGGAGAACTTGGCGTATTCCGGCCACCAACTATTATTCGGCCCGACATCTGGCGGCCTCTCGTCTCTCCGTTCTCCTCGAATGGAATAATAAAAAGCATGGGGGATAATGAGATTGACACCGCGAACAAACAACCAATCCAAGTACCACTTCATGTTGTCGGCACTAAGGGACCAACCGCCTTCAACGCCGCAAACGCCGAAACATTCATTTGCATTCCGCCGTTTATTGCGGTGGCGAGCCGAATCAGACGAGCATTTGCCCATTGTGCTATGAACGCCTGTCAGCGCTTTGTTCTCCTCAGGGGCGATATAGCGCCACACGATGTCTTGACCAGGAATATGAAAATGAGAAAGCAGTCCAATATCGTCGCTTCCAGCAGGATGTCCAGTCAGCCCAATGCCATGCCCCTCGCACCAATCGGCTAACGGCTTGTAATAAGTCTGGTTTAAACGGCGTCGAATTGCTCCAGCAAAACGGGAACGAATGGCACCGGTCTCTTCCCCAGCATCCAACCAAAGCGCCGGCAAATCCCGCTCGTCGCCACCATCTGCCACATAGTCACTTAAAAACGATCTCGTCCATGGCTTTAAGCCAGGTACATGCCCTCGGCCAAGCAAATCCGGTTCGTCCGTGAACATGGCGATAATCGTTGTGCCAAAATAGTCGCTAAATTTTTCATAATAGCGTTCATGCGTGAGTCTCATAAACGATTGCACTGCATCTAAGTTTAACAAATCTGCGGCCAGTGGCGCATCAGGCTCTCCGTCGTCCTGTCCAGGATGAACACCGCGTATCGTCCCCCGTGATGGCGTATCGACAAAGGCCAATACCGACCAGTCGCCTTGCTTCGGTGGAGCAAATTCAACTACACCGCTCTCACAAAAAAGAACGACTGCACTGCCCGCCTCGATCTGATGCTCCGACAGCTTACGCACGGCTTGGATAGAAACGAGCGATTCACCTTGCTGCAAGGAAATGGGAAGCCGCACAAATTGATTTTGACACGGGTACTCCCTAAGCTCCAACCCCCTGCTAGCATAGGCGCCATTTTCTTTAACGACCATCCCACAGGCGGAACCAGAAGGGTACATGCCCTCATCGTACAAAATCACTTTCATGCCCAACTTCTCGGCTTCCGATAAGGCGACCTCAATCATCTCCATAAAGGGATCCGACAAATATGGCATTTCTCGAGGCAAGCCCATCCGCGGATGAAGAACGAAACCGCTAACCTCCTTCGCATGGAAATCTTGAATTTGCCGAAGGATCTCCTCCCTTGACAGCTTGTCGTTCCAAAACCAAAACGGGATCGGTGTGAATTCATCTGATGGCCGCAAAAACTGCTGTTTTAGGTTTTCAAATGCATGCATCTTCACCTAACCCCTTTCGCGGTCCCGCTTAGACTAGAACGGGGCAATTCCGTTCTAGAATGAAGACAAATGCTCGCATACGTCGTCGTTTGCGCACGGCCATCCTGCCATGTGTTTTCTATTAATCTCAGTAATTCAACAATCTCTCAGGCCTTATAAAAGAAGCTACTAATACGCACCAACTTCGCCATTATGCATTCATACGGATGGCCAACAATGATATTGGCCACCCTCGGCGTGCTCGATTTGTTCGTTTCATCTTCATGGTTCAACGCGAATGAACCATGGCCTGGTCCTTCCCATTTCGATTACTGGCAATCCGTTCACGCCCCTAAGAACGATTGCTTCTGTTTAATAATCCATACATCACGGCCTGCAATCTCCTCTTGTTCGCCACCGAGCGTACGGCCGCTCAGCAGCTCAACGCCAGCACGTTCGCCAAGCTTGATACTGACAGGGTTCTCGTTATGATTGAGTACGAAAAGATACGATTGACCTTCCTTTGAACGAAGCGTCGTTTCCACTCCTACTGGCGTATCGTTAATGAGAGGGTGAATGCCAATGGAAGAGCATAGCTGAGACAACCAATCTTGCAGGAACGACGCTTCCGGGCTAGTCGCCACATACCAGGCTTGGCCTGCCCCAAATTTGTTCACAGTCAGAACTGGCATGCCCCGGTAAAAATCGTCGCCGTACACCGCTTTAACCTCGGCTCCTTCTGAATGGATCAAGTCGCAAAGAATGCCGCACTCGTATTCCGATTTTAATCCAGAAGCTGGCTCTGAGAGGACAATCCGGTTACGTTGATCCGGAAGCAAGGCGTCAATTTCCTCCGCCCATATGCCAAGCAGTTTCCGAAGTTCGCCAGGATATCCGCCTGTTTTAACTAGATCATTCTCGTCGACGATGCCACTGAAAAAGGTTGTGATGAGCGAGCCGCCGCCATGTACATATTTTTCAAGCTTGTCAGCTATACCTGCTTTCACCATATACATCACAGGGGCAATGACAAGATCATACCTACTCAAATCGGCATCCACGCCGACAACGTCCACCGAGATGCCTAAACGGTAAAGGGCATCATAATATTTATGGACTTCGTCCACGTAGCGAAGATCGATCGACGGGCCGCTGGACATTTCGACCGCCCACCAGTTCTCCCAATCAAACAGCAATGCGACTTTCGCCTGGACGTTAGCATCGAGAAGCGTATCGCCAAGCTTGCCAAGCTCCTGCCCGAGCGTAGCACATTCTCGAAAAACACGGGTATGCTCATGGCCGACATGCTCGATCACGGCACCATGATATTTTTCGCAGGCTCCGATTGACCGGCGAAGCTGGAAAAATAGAATCGTATCGGCTCCCCGCGCCGCTGCTTGGTAACTCCATAGCCTCATGACACCAGGACGTTTAAGCGAGTTGTACGGCTGCCAATTTTGCTGACTCGGCGTCTGTTCCATCAGCATGAACGGCTGTCCATGCTTCAAACCGCGCATCAAGTCGTGCATCATCCCCGTGTAACTGTGAGGCGTATCAAACCGTGGGTAATTGTCCCATGATACGACATCCATATGCTTTGCCCATTTATGGTAGTCCAGTTTTTTAAAGGCGCCCATCAGATTGGTCGTGACAGGAATGGACGGCGTATGCTTTTTGACTGCTTCGTATTCCAGCTTGTAGCATTCGAGCAAACTGTCGGAATGGAAGCGCATATAGTCGAGGGAGATTCCTTGGAAATTCGTCTCCGTCCGCCCGTTCGCACCTGTCCACTCCTCGCTCAGTCCGCTAGGCAAAACGATGTCTTCCCAACTATGGAACGTGTGCCCCCAAAATCCGGTATTCCAGGCTCGATTCACTTCATCAAGGGAACCGTAACGCGCCTTCGCCCATTCTCGGAAAGCGGTTTCACAATTATCGCAGTAACAATTGCCTGCCCCGCCATACTCGTTGTTAATATGCCAAATAAGCAAAGCTGGATGATCTTTATAACGCTCGGCAAGCTTTTCTGCTATGCGAACTGCATACTTACGGTAAGTCGGGCTGTTCGGACAGGAATTATGACGTCCGCCGAACTTTCGTTTGCGCCCGTAAAAGTCAACTTGGAGCACATCAGGGTACTTGCGCGCCATCCAAGCCGGATGGGCGGCCGTGCTCGTCGCAAGGCAGACGCCAATCCCGTCTTCATGCAGCTTATCCATCATCGTATCAAGCCAGCCGAAGTCATATGTATTCTCGTCCGGTTGGTTTTTTGCCCAAGCGAACACATTGAGCGTCACCACGTCGATCCCCGCCAGTTTAAACATACGTAAATCTTCATCCCAAACCGATGAATCCCATTGGTCAGGATTGTAATCACCGCCGTACCAAATCTTCGGTTTTTTCGCATTAATCATCTTGCCACACCTCGCCATATATGATAAAACTGCATTTAATAGTTTAATCATATGTGTTGTAATCGTTAGATCCAATATAAAATTGATGTACACGTATATAAGAATATGGAGGTATGTAAGATGCGTCGAGCCGTCCCTGCCACCCCATCGGAGCTGTTGCCCTTGCAGCTAGAGACAATCGGCATTCAATATAACCAAGAACCGATGACAAGGCCACATGGGTACCCGTGTTACCATTGGCTTCAAACGCTGGCAGGAGAAGGCGAACTGTCGATGAACGGGCGCACCTGGAACATGCCAGAACGATCAGGCATTCTCCTCGCGCCAGGCACCCCCCACCACTACAAGCCAAGAAGCGACAGCTGGCAAACCGGTTACATCACGTTTCACGGGAGCACGGCTGGGACCATCGTCCAATCACTGGGATGGAGCATCATTGAACACTTTCAGTGGGGGGCTGGCCACGATCCAATCACCCACCAGATGAAAAGCTTGCTTGCCTTTGCCGAATCTGGCGGCGATCCGTCGGGATGGCGCTACTCCGCGGACTTATACCGCTTCCTGACATTGCTTCGAACAGAAGCCCGCACCGATAAACGGCCACCTATCTCCAAACAGCTAGATCGAGTCCATGACTTGCTTCACTGGCTCGAACAAGAATACGCCAACCCAGAAATCGGATTGGCGGAAATGGCGGCGCAGCTCGGCATCGGGAAACGGCAGCTGAACGAACGCTTTCGCGATCTATTCGGCCAGACGGCATACGCTTATTTGATCCAATTAAGGCTCCGCAAAGCAAAAGAATGGCTTCCTTCCCGTCCCGACTGGACCGTTCGCCGCATCGGGGAAGCGGTCGGCTTTCGCGATGCGAGCCACTTCGTCGCCACGTTCCGGCAGAAAGAAGGGATGACGCCAGAGACGTATCGGAAACTGTATGCCGCAAAGCCGGGGAAAAATAGGGAGTTGGATTAGTGGGGGGCTGCCAGCACTCTTCTTACACTCCTATTCCCTTGCAGCTCAAGGCCAAAATCGAGAAAAGGGATAGTGACTACCTTTCCTTTTAAGGTGACAAGAATGGTTGTAGAAGTAACGAGATCTTTTTACCTTTATAGACCTGGTGAAGCTCATATTTTGCTTTTGAAATCAGTTTTTTTTTCATAAATAAGATCATTAAGTAGGTTTCAGTCGTTCTTCTGCCTTCTCTACCTGAACGATAATGGTTTCTACCAAATTTCCTCGCCGTTAGTTTAACGGGTACATTGGTTAAGTGGCCTTCCCATTCACTAGTGTGTTCAAGCCAGCTTACTATGAGCATACTCTTATATGAGCTCCTGCTTATCTGACGCTAGCGGATTACTGACGTCAGATTAACTGGTTAACATTTATATTAGGAAAAATGCTTACCTGCTGTAATTGTAGTTCCCCATTCACCCATTGTTGTGTAAAAACTAAACTCTCTTCCTGACAGAAATTCTGCAGCTCTCATTAAGGGACCTTGACGGTAAGCTTTGGATGCTTCTTCTGCTAGCCAAGTTTCCTTAGAGCAGTTCCATATTTCATAAAACACCATTTCATCAGGATTATCAACATTTTCATGAACAATGGCATTTACAAATGTCGGTTCTTTTGACATAGTGTCAAACAATGTCTTCAAATTTGCAAAAAAAGCCTGCTTGTCTGAATTAGGTTTTAATTGGAGGTGTGCAATGATTACAATCTGTTCTGTATTATTCATTTAAAAGCTCCTTTAGTTGAATTTTTTTATAATTCAATAATTAAGCGTAATAAAGAACTGTCGAGGCCCCTATCCTCTCTGCTGTTTTGCACCGAACTAAAAATAAGTTTAGCTTTGTGCCATTCCCCCATCTACTGTTTAGATACTGCTTTTCTCCGAGGCAAGGACTATTATGCCTCTCTTGCCAAACGCAGCTCAGTGGAACGTTATCTTTAGCGGATTCAAGGACTTAATCCAAACGACTCTCCAAACAGATCGTCGTAAAACAGCGGCAAGAATACCGTTGTTTCAACCAAAAAAATAAAAATTGTAGTGGGAGCTTATCAAGCCTCCACCAAGATCATCACGTCTTACTTAACGAGTAACATTTGTCAATTGGCTTCCCCATTCACCGATAGGCTCAAGCCAGCTAACAATTCTGTCATCAATTAAACTAGTAAGAGCCTCTTCGTATTCTTTGCGATAAGGCTTTGGAAATTCTTCCTGTATCCAACTATCTCTTGTACCTTGCCAGATTTCATAAATAACAAGATCATTCGAATTATCGATATCATCGGAGACGATGGCCGTTACGAAGGTAGGTTCGTTTATGAAATTGTTAATCATTGCAAAGAGACTGTCGCGGAAAATTTCTTTCTTACCTGGTTTTATTTTGAAACGGATATTTAGAATAACTTGATTTGTGGACATAGTCACACCCCTTTAACATGTTTTTGAAACCTCATTCCTTCCCTATATCGCACAAGAGTCATTATGAATCAAAAGTGTCAAATTGAAAAGTACACACTTTTTAGTTATATAGTAACCAAAAAGTAATAATTGTGTTTTCCATTGTAGTCATACACGCATTCCTTGATTAAAAATGAAATGAAAACTACATTTTTGGGACTATGGTGATCCACTTCGCTCAATAACTTCATCCACTCCAGAAATTCTACTATATTATTATTGGTTATTGTAAATTGGACTAGGCTTTGGATTTATGAACGTTAATTCAGATAAAAACTAGAATGTCCCCACGCATTTCTTTCAACAAATGAGATGCGTGGGGACATTCGTACATCGTTATACGTTTAATCCATATGCAAAATTTCGAATTCATCTTGGGCGAATGAGCTCTCTGCATAAATTCCACCCCAATTGCAAAGTGCTTCCAAAATAGATTCAAGAGATTGACCAAGTTCAGTAGTTGAATACTCGACTTTCGGAGGTACTTGATTATACATTTTTCTAAGTATGAGCCCACTCATTTCTAATTCTCTAAGCGTTTGAATAAGCATTTTTTGAGTAATACTTGGTATCAGTCTCTTTAACTCACTCGTCCGCTTTGGTCCTTTTATCAAATAATACAAAACAAGAGCCTTCCACTTTCCTCCAATTACATCTAAAGTAACCTCTAAGCCACAGTAATAAGTTTTCATTTTTGAAATAACACCTCCCGTTATCAATATCCATTTTTTGTTTTCCTCTTATTTTCGATAATTTATTAACGATCAGAAGTAATTTTGTCTCTCTGTGCCTCATCCTGTAAAGACAAACTACATATAATGACCTATTTCCAAGTCAATGTACTCAATACATTCGATGTCTCTTCCCAGATCTTCATATATGGACCGTTTGTTAAGAAGTTTGTTTACTCTCTTTCCAATCAACGTTATTGAGACTTGAAAATGTAGTCCATACATTCCTTTCTATTGATAAATTAACATGAAGCACTTGCTTCAGGAATGGTAATTAAAATCACCAAAACGGACCATCATTGCTCGGAATCGGCATCATTGATGGTCATTTCTTTCACAAAGCGTAGCGTGTCAACAGCCCACCCGTTCAGCAACTTCCGGATCATCCTCTGTATACCAAATTAGACGCATGCCCTTGCCATCTTCACTCTCAAAAAACTCAAGCTCTGTCGCCGTCTGTTCTTCATAATAACGGGTCGATGTCAGTGGCAGCAACGATAATATCATCCCATTACCTAACCTCATATAGAGCTTATCCTGCTCTACGTATACTGCTACGTCAAGTGAATCTCCCGTCTCGTTGGCAAATCTGTACTTTCCAAGCTGCGCCTCTACGTTTTTCGGATCGAGGGGAATGACTTTCTTTATCTCTAAAGGGCGCGGTACATCGTAATCTTCTCCAGCCATAATCTGTTCGAGGCTTTTCACCAACTGCTGCGTGTACCCATGATCGCGCTCTCCATTTTGTAGCATAATCAATGTCATATCACGATCAATATAGCGTTTGAACCATGTAGAGTATCCCGGCCATCCTCCGGTGTGGTGAGCGATGTTCCCAAACCGATCGTCATGTTCAATTAGCCAGCCTATTCCATAGGGAAATGTTTCACCATTATTCATCTTCACTGGCGAAAACATCAGTTGACGCAGCATGGGATCAATGAACTCATTATCATACAAGGCTCGATCCAATCGCAACAAATCGCCAACTGTACTGTTGACCATCCCATCCCCTTGCAAGCCGTCTAAATATTGGACGTAATTTAGTTCAGGCACTTCATCAGGCAGGACATATCCGCCATGTCCAATCCGATAGACGTAGCCCCAAGCATAATCATTAGGCACAGGCCCCGGATCCACCCGACGATTATACACTTGCGTTCGCGTCATCCCAAGCGGTTGAAAGATCTGCTCGTCCAAAAAGTCGCCATAACGCTGGCCACTAATCCGCTCAATCAGGATAGCTAGCACAATATAGCCCGTGTTGCTGTACATCCAACTCTCATTAGGAGCGAACAACGGATCAGGCTGATGCTCAATCAGCATACGCAACACATCCTCATTGCGAGCATAACGCGTAGGATCCCACACATTTGCAAATAACTCCATGTAATCAGGCAAGCCCGATGTATGGCTTAACAAATGCCGTATGGTGATTCCTGGATATGGCAATTCGGGGATCCAGTTAGCGATCGGATCATCCCAGTGCAATTGCCCTAGTTGCTGCAAACGGACAATGCCTAGAGCCGTAATCGGTTTGGATACAGAAGCGAGTTCGAACATGGAGTCCGTCGTCAAATCGCGTGATCCACTGTCGCTGTATTCTGCTACCCCCATCGCTTCACAGACTATTGCTTTCCCACCAACAGCTATAAGAACGACGCCATTGAAACTCCCTTGCTTTTTGACTTCTTGTGATAATGCCGTAAATTGTTGTTGCATCTTTTCTTTTTTCACTATTTTGCACCTCAGTTTAATTGTGAGTGAACGATCACACTCTACGAAACTTTCATGATTCCGTAGTAATAATCGCCTTATGAGATTCGCCGTTTTTACTATTTAGCTCGCCTTGTTCAGTCAACGTATATTTAGATAAATAATGTTTCAATGCCTTATCCAGCCAAGCGCTCTCCCTTTCATTGAATGGCATCTCCACTAATTGATCAAGTTGGGTATACTGTTCCTCATCCAAATTTCCAAAATTGTCAATTGCCTTCTGGTCAATATAAGTCATCGCCCAGTTCACATAAGCACCGATCACAGTTTCAGCCTCCTGGGAATCGCTTGGACCTTCTGATAATCGTTTGACATCTCGGGAGAAACGAACCGTTTCCGCATCCATTTTCTTTATCGCCTCCGCTGACCGATCAAACAGCGTTTGTGCTGTATACTCGGATAGATGGTTCGCCACCCATTCCCGTTGCATGTCTTCCTGATTCATATTACGAATCAGACTGAACAATAGCGGATGTTCCAATTGATCCTCAGCCTGAACGATTGCAATCATACGGCCTATCAGTTCAAGTGATTGTGTTATCTGAACAAGCTTTACTTCTAATGCCTGCTGTTGCAACCTCAACATCTCAACCAGAGATTGATCATATTTGGGGAGTTTCAGCAGTTCACCGATTTGGGTTAGACTGAAGCCAAGCAACTTCAAATTCAATATTTTCTGTAATTCCACCATGTCCTCAATCTTATATACCCGATGTCCGTTTTCCTGTCTAAAGGGTTTTAGAAGACCTAACTCCTCATAATAATGCAACGTTCTTACCGAGATGCCCGTCAGTTTTGAAAATTCACCAATTGAATACGTTTCATCCATTTGATTGCCTCCTTTCATCCCCATTGTAATACCTACAGTAACTGTAGGCGCAAGCTTTAAAAAGCAACAAATATTTGTGGGGTATATCCATTGTTAGATGAGATGCAGGGTTTAACATGATTTGCTAGAAAGAGATAGGAAGCCTAGAATAGGAGTTGAATAAATGAGTGCTAAAGTTATTGCTATTAGTGGAGTAACTGCTGGACTTTAGTAAAGGAATTTCCGAGCGCATGCGCTTTTTATTTTGACAATTATGAATTGGAAAATGCTCCAGATGTGAAAGAAATTCTAAACAAACCAGCTGATTATTTTAATGCTTATAGATTAGATATGATGATGAACGACTTGAAGGAAGTACAAGACAAATATGATTATATTTTTCTAGATTATCCAATCGGTTATGAAAATAAACAAATGGGTATGTACATAGATAAAGTCATTTATATAAAAACCCCCTTGGATATCACCTTTGCAAGATATCTACTTAGAGATTTTCCTAATTTTTCTGGCAATGACATTTTAAAATGGGCCAAATGTTATTTAGTAGAAGCAAGACCGATATTTATTACACATGAAGAGATCGTCAGCAAACATGCCGATTATGTAATGGATGGCACACTTGAAGTAGAAAAACAAGTAGCACAAATAAAACAGTTATTAGCCTAAAGACGATCTGACCAACAATGGCGGTATCAAAACAATCCCATTACGTAGAAAAAGCCCGTTCCTTCTACCGTTAGGCATTACGCCGATTTACTCTGTTCATTGTGATCAGTTCATTGTGATGAGTTTATAGCCACACTATTATGCAAACCGCCCATCTTTGACGCAATATAGCAAACATTATTTATGCATAGTATAAATGGTAGAAATACGGAAATAACGGTCTCCTTTGTTTAGTTTATGACTTATCGAATCGTTCCGGTCGTCTTTTAGCCAAGGGGATACCATTGTCTCATCTTAACTTAATCTTTCCTTTAAATTTCCCAAGTTTCTTTCATACACTTCATTAAAACTGAACACGAAACGCCTAGATTCCTTTAAAGCCATGACGTCTCAAACATTCAAGTATATGACCGATTGGCAACAAATTCATAAGCACGGTATACGTACAATAAGGAGTGAACATTACCATTTGCATGAATGTAGTACGATGAGGTTGCAGAATGAGTGAAGGGATATTCTAAAGGGGAGATGAATGGCCATGAATCGAATCATTCCAATCATGCCTTGCCAATCCATTAAGGAACAAGCCGCATTTTACGAAGCGTTGGGCTTTACGACACTTCAAAGGTCTACACGTCCTAATCCGTATCTTTCGATGGGATATGGCGAATTGGAAATCCACTTTTATGGAAGCAAGAAAACGATACCTGCAGAAAACGCGACAATGTGTTACGTCAAAGTAGATGATGTCGAATGGATCTATAAGGAATTCACTTCAAACCTGAAGAAAAACATCGGCAAAGTTCCCCGCTCCGGTTATCCCCGCATTTCTAAATTGAAGGATTTAACGGACGACCAAAGATTTATCGTTACTGACATTAGCGGTAATACGCTATATATCGGAACACCCTATGACGAACGGCCGGACTCGGTGTTTTGGCGATCGCTCGAAAGTGCTAAATATGCCAAGCATTTTGAAGTCCTTTATGATTTGACGTATTCCAAAGAGGATTATCGGACTGCGCAAAACATGCTGGACAAGTTCTTTCCCCCGATAACCGACACATTCGATGCTTGCACACTCGATTGGGCGAAGGTGCTATTGGTCACATTGGATCTTCATAAACTAAGTAGCCAGACGATTCATAAGTCCATCAGCGACAAGCTTCAAGAATTACTTAAAACAAATGGTCCACTGACTCCAGAATGGAATAAAATCAAGCAAAAGTATGAGGATATCCTGAAAGGCGAATAAAGGTGGTTAATGTTCCATGGCTGTCGCTGGCGGTCATTGTAAGGGTACACGAGCAGATCGACAAACACTCAGAAGTATTCCCTTGCATTCGGCTTGTTCGACAGGGTGTTTCAGCGTACAGCTCGCTTTTATGTAGCTAAAACCAAGTAAGTGTGACAGGAAACAAATCGGCAAAGATTCGAATTAAAGTTGAATAATTTTGCAAGGTTGACATCCGATGAAGCCCTAAATTGCCTACGGCTATCCCTCGGTTATTGTGGAGCAAGAGTCGTTTCACAACTATCAACCACTAGAAACAACCGCGGTCAATTACCGGCAGATCCGAAACATTGTCAACGAGGTATCTTATTGTTATAACGTTATTCTATTTTTAAGTCAAAACAAGAAGAGACATTGGCGGCACAACTTCTCGAAAGCTACCAACTAGAGAACATGGAAAGTAGTCCTTACACCCTTGCTGTGAGTCAAATGAACAGTCCACTCAGCTAATTAAATCCAATTAGCTTCTGATTAGTCCTGTCAGGAAAATGCAACTCTAAGCAAACACACCCCCAACTTTGGTTGAGGGCGTGTTATATGTTTTATTTATCTAAATTTTCAATAGCATAATCGGCTTCTTCTTGTGTAAATTTTTCACCGTGTTCAGAAGTCAATTGGTCTTTTATCGCGTCTGGTGACATATCCATTGTGTCTTGATAAATTTTTGCTTTTTCCAAGGCACTTTTATTAAAATCGGCCTTTATATTGTCAATTGCGTACTGTGCTTCGTCGGCAGTAAATTTCTCACCGTATTCAGAAATCAGCTGGTCATAAATTCCTTGTTTTGACATGTGCATTGTTTCTGCGTACGATTCAGCCTTTTTTAAAGCATTTGCTTTCCAGTCAAATTCAAGAGTATCCATTGCATACTCAGCAGCTTCTGCGGAAAACTTTTCACCATTTTCTGCAGTTAATTGGTCATAAATAGCAGTTTTGGACATGCTCATCGTTTTTGCATACGATTCTGCTTTATTTAAAGCAGAATTATATTCCGCTGGAACGTCATCCTCTGCTTTCGCCTCTTCATTTTTTGATTCCTCTTCTATCTCTTCTTTCTCTTCTATCTCTTCTTTCTTTTCTGACGTATCCTTAGCTGATTCGGTAACAGCCGGCTTACTTTCAGCTTGGTTTGAGTCCGCGTTTTCATCATTAATGCCATTGACAGCAGCCCCAATGATAATAATCGCAATTACCCAAACCCACCATTTTTTATAAAACGGCTTTTTAACTTTTTCCTTTGCCATTATGTAGGTTCCCCCTATAAGATTACTAGATTACAATAACAGAAACAATTTTAACATACCTGAAAATTTATTGGAATACGATGTCTCGACATTTATAGTATTAAAGTTCCATTTCTGAAGTCTGATATCCAAAAAGTCATCGAATAATGTTAAGAAATCTTTTACCTAAATCCATACATATAACAACCCCCCCTATCTGTAACTACGTTCTATCATGAAACACCGTTAATGTAATTTTAGTTGTTTCCGACTCTTTTCTTATTTCCTCCCAATCTATCATTTTAATAGCACCACCACCTCCGAATTTAATTCATAAAAAAAGAGCCCTCAGGCTCTCAGGCTCTAAAATTAGTGGTCATCAAAACTGTCAAAAGTGTAAAGATTATCGCCGTTTCGATAACCAAAGCACATTCCTCTCCAGGTTAGGTAAATAGTTGGTTGGAGAGGAGGACGGCGATAAAATATAAATGGTTCTGGAGCTACCATCTCCGTTTTACCCTCACCACGTTCCATGCCACCACAGGAGCGGTCCGGAGGCGTAACGACTTCTCTTCAGGGCAATTATTATTCGTCCCCTAGAATCATTTTATCTAGCGGCGTGCCGACAAGCACCATTGGGTACACGTTCTCATTGGTCGGGATGACGAACTCGACGAGCACAGGTCCTGTTGTCTGCAGCGCCTCAAGCCAGACCTTAGAGGCTTCAGCCTTGCGTGACCCTTATCCCTTGTTTCCATATAATTCCGCAAGCTTGACGAAGTCCGGACTGCCGGACAGATCAATCTGGGTGTAGCGTCGTTCGTACGTCAATTCCTGCTGCTGCTTAACCATGCCGAGTACCTGGTTATCCAAAACCACGATTTTGACTGGTATATGATGAAGCGCGCAGATCGCCATCTTCATGCCGGATTCGGTACCAGGGCTCCATGGTATCCGCGTAACTGAACCGTGTCTGCTGGACGACACGCCATCCGCTGGTTGATTACGTCTTTTGGAATATCGATCAACACAGGATCTTTGCGTCCCGTATTTGCGATGCAGAACGCTTCATGAATGATGCGAGGAAGGTCGTGTACATTGCGAACCATGTAGCTGTGCTTCGTAATCGGCATCGTGATGCTAATAATGTCCGCTTCCCGAAAAGCATCCGTGCCCATGAAGGTCGTAGATACGTTATCCGTTATGACCACCAGCAGCACCGAATCCATATAGGCTGTTCCTGTTGTATTTATTTTGTTCTAGTACAGGTAAGTTTAACCCATTCGTGCTCCAGGTGAGAATTCACTGTTTCGAAAAATATAAAATTGCCGGCAACACTACATGATCAACAATCTCTTCCAATTTCTGATGCGACACCAATCCATTTTCAAGCATAAACGTATAGCGAATTTGCTCAAAAAGAATGAGTTTGGTCGCTTTAGGTGGGAATTTTGTGATTTCCCCCCGTTGTATGGCCCGTTGAAGAACGTCATCCATAATTTTAATATTGGAATCCGTTGCTTCGGCCAACATCTGGCCTGTCCGTTCTCGCTCCTGCTGGTTAATCATCTCCGAAAACAGCATTTTAAACAATCTAAACGGTCCATTGTTGGACTCCAAAATAAAATGTTGACCAACATATACTAAATGATCACGGAGACTGCCCCTGTCAAAATCCAGATTCTCGAATCTCCCTTTCGATTGTTGCATCCGTTGCCGGACAGCTGCAAACGCTAAATCAAACGGGGTATCCCAATAACGATAAACCACCGAACGACTGGTTTTCGCCTCACGAGCAATACGCGTAAAATTAATCGCACTATACCCTTCCGTCTCCAGCAGACGATACGTTGCTGCATAAATATCATTTTGTAATTGGTCGCCGCGGCGGCGGCTTTTATTTGATTCCGTCATCACTCATTCTCTCCTTGTACGTTCATTATACAACAAACTGTATCTTAAATAAATAAGATCCATGTATGTATCTAATTGACTTTTTAAGATACATTGATGTATCCTAATCGTAAAATAAGATACACTAATGTATTTAAAGGAGAGGTAATAATGAAAGTTATTGTTTTGGGCGCATCGCACGGGGGGATTGAAGCGGTTGAAGCGTTACAATTGATTTGTCCGAAAGCAAACGTTCAATGGTATGACAAAGGAGACTTCTTTTCCATTCCGACGAAGGATCTTGAATCCATTCAACAACAAGGAGTATCCATTTTCGGTAATGCTGAAATAACTAAAGTAGAACCTGGCCATCACCAAGTGGAAATATTCAATCATGCGACAGGGAAAACGCGCAAGGAGGGTTATGACAAAATCATTTTAAGTCCTGGTGCAAAGCCATTTATTCCTCCTGTCCCTGGACAGCATTTAAAAAACATCGGTACGATGAGCAGTCGACAAGATCTATTCAATATGAGAAGACATGCTGCAGATCCAGATATTAAAAACGTTGTTATTGTTGGCGCAGGATACATTGGGACTGGAGCAGCTTCATTATTTGCCGAATCAGGGAAAAAAGTTACGTTAATGGACATCAACAATCGTCCTTTAAGCTCCTATTTAGATAAAGAATTTACGGATGTACTTGAAAAAGAAATGATAGATCGAGATGTGGAATTGGCACTGGGTAACTCGATCACCGAATTTGTCGGTGATGAAAATGATAGAGTCATCGAGGTTGTAACTACAAAAGGCACCTATTCAGCTGACTTGGTCATCTTGTCTGCCGGCAATCGTCCCAACACGGAATGGTTGCGAGGCGCAGGGAATTATTGCCGGATGGCAGAATTAAAACAGATGAATACATGCGTACAAGTGATCCCGATATTTTCGCCATTGGGGATGCAACAACAGTTTGGTACAATCCCGGGAAAATGCGGATGAATGTTTCATTAGGAACCAACGCGCGTCGTCAAGCACATTATGCAGTAAAAAATTTATTCGAAGCCATTCATCCGCTTCCTGGTGTACAAGGCTCTTCAGGTGCGCATATTTTCGATTATTATTTCGCTACAACTGGTTTGAATGATAAAACGGCAAAAAAGCTGGGCATTGAAATAAAATCCGTTTACTTGGAACAAGAGATAGCCCTGTTTTCTCCGGAGACGACCGTTATGTTCAAACTGGTTTACGATCCAACAACTTTAGAGATTTTAGGGGGACAAATCATGTCTACAGTTGATTTGACTGCTACTATCAATACGGTCTCCCTTGCGATTCAAACCGGATGCACATTAGAACAATTGGCCTATGCCGACTTCTTCTTTCAGCCAGAATTAAACACACCATGGAATGTAATAAATACAGCAGGATTAAAAGCATTACTACAAGAGAAATTAATGTAACTTTCATTTCACATTAATGCACCTGATCGTGAAGAGGATCACGCTGGACGACAGGAAGCACATCGGCAGCGTCGAGCTCACCTTCAACGAAGAGACCGAAAAGTATTTTTTAAGCTTAGCCCCTTCCGCTGAAACAATAGCGCAAGGGGCTTTTCCTTTATCCTGATAGGTCTTACCTTTCTTAATAATTCTGAGCAAGATCCTCAAAAGAACCGGATCCCGCTATCCGTGTCTTTTTGGCCTTGACATGCGTTCCATGATCAAGGCTACCCCGCGCCTGCTAAAAAATCGGATCATTTGAGCCATAAAGTAATTGTTACGACCATCAATGATGTAACTTCGTCCCTGGTCAATCCCGCGAAATCCGGCCTGGACAACCTTCTCCGGGGTCGAGAGCTTTTGGCCCGCACCCATTTCCTTGCTACCTACCGCATCGAAGAAACCCGTCTCGGTTGCACCAGGGCACAGTGCGAGCACGCGAACGCCTCGCCCACGCATTTCCGCCCATAGTGCCTCAGAGAAGGACAATACAAATGCTTTGGTAGCCCCATAAACGGCCGAATAAGCACAAGGCATAAACGCGGCCATCGATGCCACGTTAACGATGACTCCATCCTCTCGCTTCAGCATATTAGGCAGCAACCGGTGCGTAAGATCGACTAACGCAGCCGTGTTCAGCATAATCTCCTCCTGCTCGCGCTCCGGGGCTATTTCCTCGAAACGGCCATAAGTGCCAACGCCTGCGTTGTTGATGAGAATATCCACGGACAACCCCAGTTCGGAAATTTGTTCGACCAGTTGGCGCGGGGCGTTCGCTTTGGACAAATCGCAAGCCAATGCATAAGCCTGTACGCCATACTGGCGGTTGATTTCCCTAGCCATTGAATCCAGTTTGTCCTGGGAGCGCGCTACCAGAACGACATGACAGCCTTGTGCCGCCAATTCGTTGGCATACGCTTTCCCAATCCCGGATGAAGCACCGGTGACTACTGCTAGCTTGTTTTGATAAGTATACCTGTTCAAGAAAAAACCCCCTATTTAGCACTTCTCTGACATAAATTATCTTCATCGTACTGTCGATAGGCATCGGTTAACCACACCATGTTTATACTATTAGCGGGATTAATAGCCTCAGTACTCGTTTTGGTTCTCTTTTGTAGAGACGGCATTCAATAGAGACTATAATAATCTTGTATAGAGTGCTTTTAGCCGATTTGGTTAATAGCGATATGTATCTTCCATATGATTAAATAGAGGTGACCCACTTGAAAATGAATCGTTCCTCATCCGTATTAGGTGACTTCCTTAAATCTCGCAGAGAAAGGTTGCAGCCTTCAGAGGTCGGGATTCAGCCGCTGCCTGGACGAAGACGCACTCCGGGACTTCGAAGAGAAGAAGTCTCTTATCTTGCCAATATAAGCGTGACTTACTATGCTTGGCTGGAGCAAGGCAAGGAGGTTAATCCTTCGCCGGAAGTGCTGCTAAGTATCAGCAAAGCGCTTCAGCTTGACGAAGATGAGCGGAAGCATCTATTCGATCTGGCCAATGTAGATGTGGCGGACGTCGTCACAGTGCCAAGTAACGGGGGGCCGGATACGGGAGTTCTGCAGAAAATCGTCAATCAACTGCATTATCCTTCTTTTATCACGGACGAAGGTACGGATGTTATCGTCTGGAATCGGGCGGCTGAACTGATCGTAGCCGATTTCGGCAGTCTGCCGGACAACGAACGGAATATGATGGACATTATGTTTTTAAAGCCTGATTACCGCAACAGACTGGTGAATTGGGAAGGTGCTGCCCGTTACGCTGTAGCCGTTCTGCGGGCAAGCTTCGATCTTTACAAGAACAACCCGTTATATATGGAACGGTTTGAACGCTTGATGCGGGAAAGCGTGGAGTTCGTACATTTCTGGGAGCTATATGAAATCAAACAAAAACGCGTAGCCACGGCTTTATTCCGTGTTCCTAACGCACAGGAGATGGAGTTCGAGCTCCATTCCGCGGCTGTAATCGATAATGACCCGGGACTGCACTGGTGTTTCTTTGTTCCGGTGCCCGGTTCAGGCACGGAGAAGAGATTATTGCGTTTACTTGAGCAAGACAGGCAGCTACCGTAGACTGTTACTCCTGTTAATAGAATAGACGTGCTGTGGCTAGCACCCTCCAGTTGTTTGTATGATTCAGTGGAAGACAACGATTGTAGTATGCAAACATGGTTCATTTCAGGAGCGTCAGGAGGCTTGGCTTCACGTATAACTCGCCGATTGCTTGAGAGGGGGGAGCGTGTAGCTGCAACGGTACGCAAGCCGGGGGTGCTGGATGACTTGCAGTAACAGTATGGCTCACAACTTTGGCAGATCAAATGGATGTCGGCAATCCGGATAAAATGGCGCAGCAGATTATCCACCGAGTCGACCAAGGAGAGGGTCCGAAACGTATGGCGTGGGGCAGTGACGCCTATGAGCAAATCCGGGCAGCCCTGCTGGACAAACTGGCCGCTCTGGAATCACAGAAAGAGCTGGCTTACTCCACTGATTCAGATGATGTGGTAAAACAATTTTAAAGGACACCAACTTAGCGTAGGGATTAACGTTACGGAGGAAATAGAGCATATGCAGGGGTTTATGCTAGGATCAGAGCCACTTTCGAAAATCAACAGGCTTGGCTTCATTTAGGATGTGCTGAAAACCAAATCGCTTTATGGTATGGTTTGAGAAAACGATAGAGCGTTTTATTAGTTAAATATTTCATTTATGCCAGTGTACCACACCGGCTGGAGGGATATAATGACGATGTATTAAGAAGAGGAGGGAAATCATTTTGACTATTGAACGTTTTCAAATCCAGGTCTCTGATGAAATCCTGAACGATCTGCAATACAGAATCCATCACATCCGTTGGCCGGATCAATTGGAAAATGCGGATTGGGAACGGGGCACGGAATTAAATTACTTAAAATCGTTAGTTTCGTATTGGAGGGAGCATTATGATTGGCGCGCACAAGAAGCCAAGTTGAACCGCTTCTCCCAGTTTCGCTGCAAGATCGATGGGATCGACGTGCACTTCGTACATGAACGCGGTAAAGGTCCTGACCCTTTGCCCCTGATTCTTTCTCACGGATGGCCCGACAGTTACCTTCGTTACCAAAAAATCATCCCGCTACTTACAGATCCGGCCAGCCATGGCGGCAACCCCGAGGACGCTTTTGACGTAATCGTCCCTTCATTACCTGGCTTTGGATTCTCCAGCCGCCCTAAACATCCCGGGGTCAACAATTTTCGTGTCGCCGAAATGTGGGTTAAGCTCATGACCGAAGAATTAGGCTACAGTAAATTCGCTGCCGCCGGTGGGGATATGGGCTCCGGTGTGACCAGATACCTGGCGGCAAACCATCCCGAACGGTTATACGGAATCCATCTGACCGATATCGGGATTATCCGAGATCTCATAGCTTCATCTAATCAGGCCACGCTTTCAGAAGAAGAGCGGCAATACAAGAATAATGCTTCGGCATGGATGGCTCAGGAGGGCGGCTATATGTCCATTCAATCGACGCGCCCCCAAACCCTCGCATATGGACTTTCCGACTCGCCCGTAGGTTTGGCCGGTTGGATGATGGAGAAATTCCGATCATGGAGCGATTGTAACGGCGATCTTGCGCAAAAATTCAGCAAGGATGAACTCCTTACGCATATTATGGTGTATTGGGTGACGAACACCATAGGATCGACAGCGCATATGTATTATGATAATGCACATTCTTTGCCGCCAATCGGCTACATCGAGGTTCCGACTGGCCTTGCCCTATTCCCGGCGGATATCCTGTTGCCGCCCAAGGAATGGGCCATGCGCAACCTGAATGTAACCCGCTGGACTTCGATGCCCCGCGGCGGACATTTTACCGCTCTAGAGGAACCTGAGCTTTTTGCCGATGACATTCGCGCATTCTTCAGACCTTTTAGAACAAAAAACTGGTGAATCAGAACCGTTTCGAAATAAATCTAAATACACTGTCTAGCAGATAATAAGAAAAGTAGACGGACCGTGGTCATCCCCTGATCCTGCATCATGTTGCCGCTCAGTTCCCCTGTCGGGAAACGAGCGGCTTTCTCTTGACCTTGCAGGCACCTTTGGCCGGATTAATTGACAATTCTTATCAACCACGGTTTTGTTACAAAAGGTATTTACTTTAATTAAATACCTTTTTAACAAAGTCAATAAGCTTGGACTTTAAGGCATCACCGTGCTCTCCCCTATGGTACATATCTGTTCCGTGATAACCACTCTCATCCACAATTAGCTCTTTATCCGTTGCTCCGGATGCTTGATATAATTGGCGCACTTCTTTTTCAATTGAGCCTCCATAATCGCCAGGTGAAAAAACAAACATGGATGGTGCTTTAATCTTCTCAACGCTCGGAATTGAATCAAGGGGCCCACATTGTGCAGGAGAAGAAAGAATAATCAGCCCCTCAATAGGCAGCGCCTGACGAACGCCTGCAATGATTGCTGTACTACCGCCACATGATGCTCCTGCCAAAAATACTCTTTTTGCACCCAATCGTTCGAGCTCACCTAAGGCAGCATCTGCATCACGATCTATATTCTGATTATCCTCCGGAAAATTCTGTGAGGCACCATGATTACGATATTCAGGAATAACAACCAGATACCCACTGTCAGCCAGTTCAGTTCCCATGTCAAGAAAAGAGCAAATGTTATAACCTTGCTCGTGTGCAAGCAGGACTCCTTTATCTCCACTGCCAAGCACAAGTGCAGACAGATACACCCCATCACTGGTTGTTAATGTAGTTGCTTTATTGCGCAGCTCATCCGGAACACAAGTATTCACAAGATGCCCGTTAGAAGACTTCACCGAACGGTCCGGCCAGGCAGGATCATAATCAACCGGTTTGTTTGGTGGTATGTCCTTCACTTCGGCAACTGGTGTTTCAGGTACAGCATTTTCTACAGGTTTCGTATTTTGAGGTTGATCAGATAAAGATTGATTTTCATTTGAAAATATAGGCATTTTGGTGGAGCATCCTGTAATCGTTAATAATAAAATGAGCAATACAAATACCATTTTTGTTCTTTTAGAAAATACGTTCATTGATTTTCTACACCACCAACTATTACTGAAATTATAAGTGATTATTGAGCCTATTCCATTCGTTCTACTACAAACCCGTTCTGCATACAGATTTGGGTAAAGGTCCGCGTCCAATGCCACCTTGCCATCCGTAACTTCGCATTTGGGATGGCCCGCTTTTTCCCGTCCCATTAGGCCCCATAATCGCATGAATCTCGCCGCCATGAACCTCCAGTGTGAGCCCTTTTAAAATCTACTTCCCTTCAATCTTGGATCTTAAATCCTCAATCTTTAAGGTTGTCATTCTTCCTAACTTCCCTTCCGTAGAGTTTTGCGGCACGCGCCAACAAATCACTCATAAATTTTCCGATCGTTCGTAACTCCGTCTCAGAATAGGATTCGATAAATTGGTAAAAACTTTTTTCTGGTTTCTTGAGGTATGTCAGCGATAGAAGTCAACCATATCTTCAAACAGCTGTTTGATAAATTCAAGCTCGCGTTCGTTGTATCTTTCCAAAAACTCGTACATCCGTTGCTTTTCCTTCGCGTGGAGCTCCTCATGAGCAGCAAACAGCTTTTTGCCGACAGGCGTTAGCCGAAAATACACTTCCTTTTTGTTATCGTTGAGTTGGGCTTTTCGCACCCAACCTGCCTTTAGCAGTTTATTTGCGATCTTGGATGTATTTCCTTTGCTTAAATTGCTTCTCTCGGCGATGGAAGTGAGATTGATCGGTTCCTGCTCTCCGATGCACGCAATGGTGTGCAGTTCCGTCATATTCAAGCTGAATTCCGATTCAATATGCTTCCGGATATCCTCCAGGTATGTGGCAGTTATTCGAGTTTCATATTGCTCTTTTTGCTCAAGAAACTGAACGAATCGTTCATGAATGGCGGTTTTGTTTTTATTGACAGTATCCATGCTTATGCTGGCTCCTTGACTCATTTGTTTTATTATATCATAGATTGTTCTCTGAGAAACAAACGGTCATACTCATATTGACGTTGGGATTGACAGGATAAAGGGTAACCAAGTACAATGATATTGTTTCATAGGAAACTAAAATTATATGTAATTTTTATTACATCCATTTTTACAAGCAATAGAAAAGTTTCTAACGAAACAATAATTAATGAAGGAGGTGTATACCTGCCTGTGGAAATCGTGAATCCAAAGACATTGACGGATAAGGTTACATCTGTCATTTCTCATGTCGTGGTAACTACTGCCTCCAAACTGGCCTTCATCTCAGGTCAGGTTTCTGTGGATGAAACAGGCGCATTGGTCGGTTCAGGGGACTATTATACGCAAGCGATTCAAGTGTTCACCAATCTCAAGTATGCATTGGAAGCCGTGGGAGCGGATCCATTGTACATTGCCAAAATGAATATTTTTGTGGTAAACCACAATCCGGAATTGATTTCGATTATTTTTGACGCAGGATTTCATGTGTTTGGCCCTAACTGGCCGAAGACAGCAAGTACCTATATAGGCGTTCAAGCGCTAGCCGATCCTGAATGGCTTATCGAAATAGACGCTATCGTGATCTTCCCATAATGTTTAAGAAAAGAGGTTATTGATATGAATTATGAAGTCATCCTGATCGGTGGCGGTCCTGTCGGCATGATGTTGGCTGGAGAATTGGGATTAGCCGGTGTAAAAGTCTGCGTCATTGAGCGACTAAAGGAGACAACTCCATATTCACGTGCGCTTACCGTACATCCACGCACCCTGGAAATTTTAGATATGCGTGGAGTGAAATCACAATTAATCAAGCAAGGCCGCTTACTTTCGAGAGGTCATTTCGCCGGATTAGAAACTCCTTTGGATTTCTCGGTGTTGGATTCCTCTTCCAATCACACTCTCTTTTTACCGCAGAGTGAGACGGAGAAGGTCCTGGAGGAATGGGCGCTTAGCCTTGGCGCAGAGGTCTGGAGAGAGGTTGAGGCTCTATCTGTGCACCAGGATGAGGATGGGGTTGACGTTAAGATCGCGGGACCTCATGGAGAAACAACGTTAAGATCAGCTTATGTGGTAGATACGGATGGAGCTAGGAGTTTGGTTCGCAAACATGCAAATATATCATTTGCAGGTACAGATGCGACCTTCACGGCGATTCTGGGCGATGCCGTTCTATCTGATTTGGCTCCTATGAGTGTCATATCCCGGATTACAGAACAAGGATTGGTCAGCATCATGCCGATCAATGATCATATCTATCGGGTCTTGATGATCGATATGGAGAGACGTAACATCCCTAAGGATGAGCCCGTTACATTGGAAGAGTTTCGTTCATCGCTCATCCGTACAACCGGAAGCGACCTAGGATTGAACGATGTGAAATGGATGTCCCGTTTCGGAAATGCGACGCGGCAAGCAGGACGCTATCGGAATGGTCGAATGTTCTTGGCGGGAGATTCGGCGCATATTCATTTTCCCGCTGGTGGACAGGGAATGAACGTCGGCTTACAGGAAGCGATGAACTTAGGCTGGAAGCTTGCAGGAGCAATCAAAGGCTGGGCTCCGGACTGGCTATTGGACAGTTATCATGCCGAACGTTTTCCATGGAATACGGCCTTGCTCCGGAATACCGAGGTCCAAACCCTGCTTCTGGATGTGACTCCTCCCATCACGGAACTGCGAAGCATGCTGGCGAATCTGATTCAGATACCGGAGGCTAATTATCAAATCGCTGAACAGATTTCCGCCATGGATGTACATTATGCACCCGACGCCGAAGCACCTTCCCATCCTTTAAACGGGAAACGGTTCAAGGATCTCAGCTTAAAGCTGAAAGATGGACAATTGATGAACTCCTATCCGCTCCTGCACAAAGGTACTTTTCTTTTGTTGCATTTCCATTCTAATGAACAGATTAGCGGTCAATGGGAAACGTATAGCAACCTTCAAGTTGTACATGCCTCTTTGGCCGAGGCTGACGCGGATTGGAACGACGTCCACACAGCGCTTATTCGGCCGGATGGACATATTGCCTGGGCGATTCCTCTATCCGATCCAAATCCAATGCAAACCATAAATGAAGGAATCACTCGCTGGTGCGGAAACATTACCGATTATTAATTCATTTGAGGTGCCTCCCTACCCAGCTAGGGCAAGGTCTGTAGATGATTGAACAAGCACTGTCCTTTACATCAATGGAATCAAGTTCTTGTCTTCAGGTTAGGTTAAAACTTGATTCCTTAAATTTCCTCTTCCAATTCTGCAGAACGCATCATCACAGCCTTGATCCTGGGCTTTACCACTATTTGTGATACGGTTCTCCTCGTGTTATTTAGTTGTCATGCATCATCTTCCGAAAGCCAGAAGATGATGCATTTTAGTCGTTTGCCATCAGGTGCAACTTCAATTCATTAAATGAATGCCTTTTTAGACTTCATCCAGGATACTCTCCGGTACCTTGACTGCCGGCACTCATTCGCATCCTCAAGAACGTCACTACCACGATCGCAATAGCGACTCCAACCATCCCGACCCATGTAATGGATGATAGAGACACACGGTCGATCATGACGCCTCCGATTGCAGCGCCCGCAGCCATGGACAACTGCATCATGGATTGGTTCAGGCTCAGCATGATTCCAGAATAATTCGGTTCAATCCGAACTAGATTGACTTGTTGCGTTGGACCGGAGGACCATGCCGCAAACGACCACAAAATCAGGAGGATGACAATCGGCAGCCACGAATGGGTATAGGTAACGGTTAAAGAGAGGAGAAGCAGCGCTATGACGTGCAAGAGCATCCCCCCTGACAGCGTCGGGAATACCCCCCATTTATCCGTGCTGAAACCGCCGAATTTGGATCCGAGGAGGCTAGCGATGCCGAAAGCCAACAGCACTCCACTCAGCATCCCTTCTTTCAATCCGGCAACTTCAAGTAGATACGGTGAAATGTAGGTGTAGGCGATCGAGTATCCGCCGAGCCAGAAAAAGGTAATCGCAAGTCCTAACGCTACGTTTCCGTTTTTCAAAAAGGCAAGTTGCTTGGACAACGGAATCGGTTTATCCCCTTGAACTCGAGGGATGATGGCGTACAGAACGAACATAGCCACCAGACCGGCCAGTGCCAATATACCAAAAACAGCTTTCCATCCGAACTGTGCTGCAACGATACGTCCAAGCGGCACGCCGATAATCAAAGAAGCCGTAAAGCCCATCACCACGGTAGCAATCGCGCTGGCTTGTTTGCCTGGGGCAGCAATTTTCGCGGCGATGTCCAAAGCAGTTACCACGACCATTCCCGCGCCTAGAGCCATGATGACGCGAGCGGCGAGAAACGATGCATAGCCAGGCAAAACGAATGACAGTACATTCCCAATTACGAAGATACCTAGCGCCCAAACTAGCAGTTTTTGTCTTTCCACCTTAGCAGTCAACGCCATAAGGATCGGGGTGCCAATGGCGTATACAAAGGAAAAAATCGTGACTAACTGTCCCGCAGAAGTAACAGAAATACCCATTGTATCCGAGATTTTATCTAAGATGCCAGAAATAACGTACTCTGATGTACCCACTAAAAAAGTAACTAAAGCCAATAAATAGACTCTCCACGTGTTAGACAATGCATTCACTTCTCCTTTTTTTATTGATACGAGGATCCTTTTAATCAATTTATATATCGCGATATGTCGATATGTAGGGCCGAAAAACTGAATACGTTTAAGGTATTCAGTTCAGATTAAAGTTTCTGATTCAAATATGCAGCCAACTCACTGATCTTCTCTTCATCTCGTTTGTAGTACGTGTATTTGCCGATCCGCTCAGTTCGAATCAGTCCGGCCCGTTGTAGAATGAACAAATACTGCGATGCTGTCGACTGTGTCATGTTCAACTTATCCGTCACTTGACTGACACACACCCCGATTTCTTTCATATCCACTCCTTCATGGGGCACAAAATGTTTTTCAGGCTCCTTAAGCCACTGTAAAATCTGTAATCTCGACTCGTTAGACAACGCTTTGAACACTTTAATTGGATCCATGCCTTTTATTATATCTACATTTTGCGATATGTCAATCCTAATTAATTCTCTTCTACTCTCGCTCATTTTATTCCTCTACGGCGATGCCGCCAGCTCTTAAGTGCCCATAGGCAACAATTTTACTAAACTGAGATGAAACCACCTCTTTAGAAAGGGGCTTATCGTTTTTAATCCACCAAATGACAATCCCCATGAAAGCCGATCCGAGGTATTCGATCAGCAATTCATTGGATATCGCTAATGGGGCGTTTTCCTGAGCAGGTTTCCACCCCTCCATTAATTTATCTTTAATGATATGCTCCATTTTCGCTTGAAACGGATAGATTCGGTTCTCTTCAATTAACATGGAACGGTAAAAGGTCATGTTTAGAGAAATATGCTCCAGTACCGTTTGCATGACTGTCTCGAGTAGAGAAATGCTGAAAGGATTCATGCTGATCGGACAAAAAAGGATTGCATCCTTTAAATCGCTTAACAGTTCATTCATACATGTATCTAATAAATCAGGCTTGTTTTGGTAGTGGAGGTAAAATGTATTTCGATTGATCATAGCCTGATCGGCAATATCCTGGACCGTTATCGCCTCGTATCCTTTTTCCTGAATAAGCTCATAAAACGCCTTTCGAATCGATTGTTTCGTGCGCAGTATTCTTAAGTCGGTTTTCTTCTTCATTGTTTTCGTTCCCCCTAAATTTATTTAGGTCGTTAAGCGACAAAGTTTTATAAGTTGTCTGTTATCCATCATAACTAAAAATATTGAATATTGAGCGTTATATTAACCTCTATTATAATGAGCAGCAGATAAATAAACAACGCATTGTTCATTATTTATCTAATGACCAAAAAAATTCCAAGGAGGAGATTCCAATGACATCTAACCATCAAAATGAGCTTGTTCGTAAGGCAGTCGCCGTACTGAAAAGTTTTGAGAGCGGCAACCCCGAAGCGATTGCGGCTTACGTTCATCCAGATCAATATATTCAACACAACCAGGCTTTAATCGATGGTCGTGAAGCCATGCTTGGCGCACTTGATCATTTAAAGGAGATTGGTACTAAGGTAAGCATTAAGCGGACTTTAGTCGACGGAAATTATGTGGCTCTTCATTCTGTATATGATTTTCACGGCCCTAAAATCGTATTTGATATCTTCCGTTTTGAGAATGGACTAATCGTTGAGCATTGGGATAATTTGCAAGAGATGGTGGAAAAGACACCGAGCAATCATACGATGATTGACGGACCGATTACGATCAAGGATATCGACAAGACGGAGGCCAACAAAGCATTTGTCAAAAGCTTTGTTGAGAACATCTTGCTTGGGAAGAACCCTGACCTGCTTGCCTCTTACTTTGATGGAGATAATTACATTCAGCATAGTCCCCATATAGCCGACGGTCTTCCTGGCCTTCACGCTGCCTTACAGGCTCTGAAGGAGAAAAATATTGAGTTTCAATATACTCATGTTCATCAAGTCATCGGGCAAGGCGATTTTGTTCTTACAGGGAGTGAAGGCCTATTTGATGGTCAGCATACCGCTTTCTACGATTTATTCCGCGTAGAGGATGGAAAGATCGCTGAGCATTGGGACGTCATCGAGGCCATCTTGCCAGCAGAAAAACGAAAAAATGCGAACAGTAGATTTTAAAGTTTGTGTAGCTAAATCTCAAGAAAGGCATCGCCAAATGTCATTACGGTGATGTCTTTCGTTTCGGGAATGTATTTGAGTAATCAATTTTGTCATCAAATGGATGGGAAGCGTTGTTTATAACAATTAAATTAAGTGACCTTGTGGTGTAGCCATATAATAGGCAAGCCTTTCACAAATGAATATTGCGGTTAATAATCAACAATCTTACGAGGAGGAGAGGATCATGAAAATGCTGGCACAAAAAACGATGTGGCTGGGAATGGTGCTCGTCCTGATCGTGCTAACTATATTCGGGGTAGCGATGATGGGATCGGTGCTTGGGTCGAAGCCAAAGGAACTCCCGGTGGCTCTCGTTATCCTCGATAAGCCGGCGGAGCTGTCGACTGGAGGAACGTTTGCGGTAGGGGAAATGATCCGTGAAAAGTTGGTGTCGAACCCGGCAATGCCGTTCGCATGGCATGTGGTCGATTCTGAGGAAAAGGCTCGGAAAGGACTGGATAAACGCGAATATTACGGAGCGATGGTGATTCCGGAGGATCTAAGCAGCGATTTACTCTCGTTAACAACTCACTCGCCGATTCATCCTAATGTGAAGATCATCTCCAACGACGGTATGAACACCCAAGCCTCGTTGGTCGTAAGACAGGCAATGGGACAAGCGATGAATATGATCAATGGGGAACTATTGCAGCAGCTACTTGGGCAGATCGGACAGCAAACGGAGCAAATTCCGGCTGAAGCGGCTAAAACTCAGGAGGAAGTCGTGCATCCGCCGGGGGTGAATAATGCGTCGGGGAACGCGCCGGGTTTGTTGATCCAGATCATGTGGATCGGCAGCCTGGTGACCGGAGTCGTCTTGTTCCTGGCTAGTCAGAAGGCGGTCGCCGCGGGTTCAAGGAGATGGACAGTCAGCTCGGTGCAAGCTATCGGGGGACTTGCGACCGTTGGCATAGCGTCAGGCTTCACCGTATGGATGGCTTCGTCGTGGTACGGCATGGAACTGGCGAACGTGGGGGATACTTGGTTGTTCTTATGGTTGTCCGGATCGGCGTTCTTCTTGTTGCAATCTTCCTTGCTGAATTGGATCGGATTCCCGGCAATACCGCTGCTCGTACTACTGATGTTCTTCTCCATGCCGCTGCTGAATGTGGCTCCAGAGTTCTTATCGCAGACGACGCGAGATTGGATCTATTCTTGGACGCCATTGCGGTTCGCGGCAGGAGGGCTACGGGAAGTGATGTACTTCGGCGGACTGGACGCAGTTGGCTCAAATGCCTTCATTTTATGGGGCATCGCAGGGGGATTTTTGGTCCTGCTGCTCGCTTCCGGATTTAAGGCCGATCGAGCGACAGATGCCGCCCCTACTTCTGTTACAGGCGATTAAAATAAAGTAAGAGCAATCAACATTGTGTTGTCGGTATTTGGTTCAAATAGGGTGATTTGATAGGTTTGTTGGACGAACTCGTGCGCACGAAATTAGCCCGGTCGTTTCCTTGGGGCAGGGATTCGACTCTTTTAGGTTGAAATTCGCTTAACGTACAAAATTTCTGGAATGCTGACGGCACCCATTTGTCCAGTTTGATGGACTAGAACAAACAGGAATGAAATTAGGGACATCGCAGTTGCTGCACAAAGTTACCTTTTAATACTTGAAAACTTCCCGTTGTTCTGTCCAAAATGCAAAAAGAAAAACCTAAATTAATGTACAACAACTAAATATGTCAGTTATTAAAGAGCCAGACGCTAAGACGCAGAGCCGAGAATTTGTGAGAACGTCACAAATATCGGCTCTCTCTTTTTCGTCATATTCGAAATGGTTTATGGCGTGTAATGAGGGCCATACATTGGAGTAGAAGAAAAAATAGCACAAATTAAACAGTTATTAGCCTAGAGACGATCTTACAAACAATATAGTGGAATCAAAACATGAAAAAAGCTCCCTACAAAGTAGAAAGCTCTCGTGTAATAGACTTTGCTATTACTTAGGTTTGGCACCTAATACCGGTGGTCGGGGTCGAACCGACACTCCCGAAGGAACACGATTTTGAGTCGTGCGCGTCTGCCAATTCCGCCACACCGGCCCATTTTTTGAGAAACTATGTTGCTCTCATCAACTGACAAGAACTAATATACCACGCATTGATAATATCGTCAATACTTTTTAATAAAAAAATAACCATCAATATAAAATAAATTAGAGAGCAGCAAAAATGCTGCTGCTCTCCTATACAATGGTTACTTGATAAAACACAAAGCGACACCATATCCCTTGTCCTCATCGTACGCTTTTGTAAGGCGCATGACTTTAATCGGTCCATTTTCTCCTGGCACGCCTATTCCACCGTTGGCTTTTACATAATCTCCTGGCTGGACAGAGTCAGAGACACGGACGTGAATTTGGCCTGTTAGACCAACGATATTCCACTCTTTACGCTTACTGCGTGGAGTGTAAGGCAGCCTTGGATCATATTGAGGATTTTCTAATGGCAGTTCGACAACCTCTTCTGTATACGTAGGAAGCGTATTGCCGTCTTCATCGACATCATACGTGCGGATTGTTTGCGGCTCATAGACAATGCCGCCAAATTCATTAGTTAAGTATCGGCCTTGCCAATAAAGTGCCGATTCTCCAAGAACGACTCCTGCTGTTTCAGAAATAGCACCAAGAATATCGTCTCCTTCCTCAGCCACGCGGATTTTATCTCCGTCAAGAGTGACAAGCAGGCCAGTGGCAATGGGGTTTCCATCTATGCTTTCGAAGTACTCGGCATAATCGGTAAACGTCTGTGCACTTGATAGCGTGCCCGCAGCTCGGACTGTTCCAGTACGGCTATTAAGCTCCCACTTGATATTGGCGCTGCTTGGGTTGCCTGAAGCCCCATACCCGCCGACTACAGAATAGCCATTTGGGTTGGAAACCAAATTACTCGCAAGTACCATCGAGCCAAATGCCCCTCCTGACTGGCCAGCAACTGCGCCGCTGGAGCTAAGGATGCCGCTCCGAGGTCCTTGGGCCCGTGAATTGCCTGCACTTCCTAGGACGATTGCCCCTTCGCCAACTGAGTGGGAATTAGATGAGGCAGCCACCATCGTTTTAGAAGCAGAAGCTGTTGGCGACGAAGTGCTTGCAAGTATGATCGATTGTTCGGTGGACGGCGCCCCTGTACTTGAAGCGATCCGTGCGCCTCCCTTGATCACTGTAATTGGCTCTTTATAGGCGACGCCACCGCTGCGGACAGCAGACTTGTATCCAGTTACGGATACACCGCTAATGTTGACAGAGTTTGTCGCCGCTTCCACTGCATTTTCTCCCTCTCCCTTAGAATTAATTGCATTCACATTGGAAATGGAGACGTTGCTATGTCCGCTGCCGACGTATATCCCGTTATTTTTGCCTGCATCATAAATATGAATATTTGACAAAGAAATGTGGTCGCCACGGTTTCCTCCACCAAATACAATGATAGCGTCGCTAGCGTTATGAAAACGGCTTACGTTAATGCCATTAAGGGATACATTTTTCGCTTTGTATTGAATCGCAATGACAGGCGTATTGCCAAAGTCATAGGATAGATCGCCAATTGCCGTAAAATTGGTAATGCTGACATTCGTATAAGCGCTAATCACAAGAGCACGGGGATCTGTATTGTTTTGGAACCCTCTTTTTTTGTTTGGATGCAGCGACACAAGATTAGTAGCTGTAATGTGATAGGCCGTTTTTGAATCAGGATCATCGCCAGTATGATGGCCGATATGGCGGAAGTTATAGCTACGTGTGTCTTCCCTAGAAATATGGCCAAGAATATGGACATTGTTCGCTGCACTCGAGTTGGCATGGGCTTTAATTTCGATGCCGCCATAACAACCCGTGGAATAATTGTTTGATAGAAGCACATGGCGACTTCCGTCATCGATCTCAATTCCATTTGCATTTCCTCTACTAGTAGGTTCATAGGCATAGCAATTGGAAATGGTGATGTATTCGCTATGATGTGTAGTAAACCCATCATCGATCCAGTCAGTTGCTTTACAGCCATCAATCCACACATATTGGGAAGGTCCTGTATCAACTGTTCCATCTCCGCCATAATGATAATCTAGACCTGTCGACGTAACGTCAAATCCATGCAATGTGCTGTTGTAGGCAAATACATTATTTACCCAACCGTACTTTACACCATGGAATGTTAAGCAACTGGAACGGCTGCCCCCGGCCGGCTCTACGCCCCTTCTTCGGTTGCCGTCTAAGCTTAGATCACGAACGGCAATATACTCGGCGCCATTGTCTTTATCCTTTACCGACACCGTCCATTCATAACTTGGCGCATGATCAGGAGTTTGGATCGTTGTTAATTCCATCCCTTGTCCTTCAAGCACGGTTCGACTTGGTAGCTTGACAGTTGCATAATACCGCTTTGGTCCTAAAATCAGTTTGACATTTCCGTCGCCTAACGCTTCTTCAAAATACTTCGTTTGGTCACTTTCTTCTTCCCCTTCAGGAATAAAGTCATCGATGTAAACAACCCTTGTATCCTCAATTTGTTGCAGCGTTTCTGTCAAATGAGCAAAAGCCTTGTCCTGCACTTCCTTTGCTTCGTATGAACTTGCTTTCAATTCGTCGTTTTTCATAAAGGAAAACGCCTCCTCCTTTTATTCTGCTTGTGAAAAGCAGTTACGTTTAAAAGAGAAGGAAGTCATTTAAAAACAAAAAAACTGACCATTTTAAGGTCAGTTTGCATACGCGCCCGAGAGGATTCGAACCTCTAACCGCTTGATTCGTAGTCAAGTACTCTATCCAGTTGAGCTACGGGCGCAATTTTCTTCATTTCGTTTCATGAGATGCCGAGGGCCGGACTCGAACCGGCACGGTAGTCACCTACCGCAGGATTTTAAGTCCTGTGTGTCTGCCAATTCCACCACCCCGGCCTATCTAGGACTAAACAACTTATTTTTTAAATTGGAGGCGGCAACCGGATTTGAACCGGTGATAAGGGTTTTGCAGACCCGTGCCTTACCACTTGGCTATGCCGCCGTAAAAACTAAAGCGGAAGACGGGATTCGAACCCGCGACCCCCACCTTGGCAAGGTGATATTCTACCACTGAACTACTTCCGCATATGGCTGGGCTACCTGGATTCGAACCAGGGAATCACGGAATCAAAATCCGTTGCCTTACCGCTTGGCTATAGCCCATTGCTATTTAAATGGGGCGGCTGATGGGAATCGAACCCACGAATGCCGGAACCACAATCCGGTGCGTTAACCACTTCGCCACAACCGCCATATCGATATATGGTTAAACAATTCAAGTTGGCAGGGGCAGTAGGAATCGAACCCACACTGGAGGTTTTGGAGACCTCTGTTCTACCGTTAAACTATGCCCCTATGAAAATGGTGGAGGGGGACGGATTCGAACCGCCGAACCCTGAGGGAGCGGATTTACAGTCCGCCGCGTTTAGCCACTTCGCTACCCCTCCAGTTTCAAAAGACAATACTTATCATATCCGTAATTGATCAAAATGTCAATGATTTTTTGATAAGTGATGCCGGCCAGAGGACTTGAACCCCCAACCTACTGATTACGATTCAGTTGCTCTACCAATTGAGCTAGACCGGCCCAAATCGCATGATGGTGGCTCGAGACGGAATCGAACCGCCGACACACGGATTTTCAGTCCGTTGCTCTACCAACTGAGCTATCGAGCCCTTCTATTTAAATGGCGGTCCGGACGGGACTCGAACCCGCGACCTCCTGCGTGACAGGCAGGCATTCTAACCGACTGAACTACCGGACCATTTTTTGTTTTTGTATTGGTTGCGGGGGACGGATTTGAACCGCCGACCTTCGGGTTATGAGCCCGACGAGCTACCAGGCTGCTCCACCCCGCGTCGTTAGGAATAAATGAATTTTGCTGTGCTATTGATTGAAAGAGCATGGCTGTCTCTTCCTCTGATAGTTTTTTCGGGGATGTTTGGTGCGTCGAGACAACTCACTTCGTTCGTTGCTCCACCCCGCGTCGTTAGGAATAAATATGGATTTGCTTTACTATTGGTTGATAGAGGAGGCTGTCTCTTCCTCTGCTAGCTTATTCGGAGAAGCTTGGTTGCGTCGAGACAACTCGCTGCGCTCGTTGCTCCACCCCGCGTCGTTAGGAATAAATGAAATTTTGCTGTGCTATTGATTGAAAGAGCATGGCTGTCTCTTCCTCTGATAGCTTTTTCGGGGATGTTTGGTGCGTCGAGACAACTCACTTCGTTCGTTGCTCCACCCCGCGTCGTTAGGAATAAATATGGATTTGCTTTACTATTGGTTGATAGAGGAGGCTGTCTCTTCCTCTGCTAGCCTATTCGGGGAAGCTTGGTTGCGTCGAGACAACTCGCTTTCGCTCGTTGCTCCACCCCGCGTCGTTATCAACAAATGTGGGATTACTTTACTCTAATTTGAGTGCGATGGTGGAGGATGACGGGCTCGAACCGCCGACCCTCTGCTTGTAAGGCAGATGCTCTCCCAGCTGAGCTAATCCTCCATCATTTCCTACAATTCTATTTATTATCTTCAAAAATGGATGGTGACCCGTACGGGATTCGAACCCGTGTTACCGCCGTGAAAGGGCGGTGTCTTAACCGCTTGACCAACGGGCCTTTTATGTATGGCGGAGAGCGAGGGATTCGAACCCTCGAGACGGTTTTACACCGCCTACACGATTTCCAATCGTGCTCCTTCGGCCAACTCGGACAGCTCTCCTAATGGCTCCACAGGCAGGATTCGAACCTGCGACCGATCGGTTAACAGCCGATAGCTCTACCACTGAGCTACTGTGGAACGATATGTAAGCCCGGCAACGTCCTACTCTCGCAGGAGGAAGCCTCCAACTACCATTGGCGCAAAAGAGCTTAACGGCCGTGTTCGGCATGGGAACGGGTGTGACCTCTTTGCCATTGTCACCGGACTCTACTTCAGATAAGCTTCGGATTTCTTCGTCCAGTTCGTGTCTCTCAGTCGGTCACGTACGTTTGGGTACGCTCCCTTCTTCGAGCACTCCTGTCCTCGAACTCCTTGCTTCTCTTCGTAGCTCTTTTTTGACTTCAGATAAGCGGCGAATCTCTTCGTCTCGTTCGTGATTCTTCTTCAGTCACGTACGTTTGTACGCTCCTTCAGTCGAACACTTCCGGTCCTCGACCTTCTTGCTTCTCTTTGTCAATCATTTTACTTCAGATGCGGCGAATCGTTTCGTCTGCACTGAAGGATATGGAAAGAATCGGTGATTCTTTCAAAACTAAATCCGAAATACTCAATTGTCAAGAATGTATAGGATAAGTCCTCGACCGATTAGTATCAGTCCGCTCCACGTGTCGCCACGCTTCCACTTCTGACCTATCAACCTCATCATCTCTAAGGGGTCTTACTGGCTTACGCCATGGGA
>NZ_JAODPB010000019.1 GCF_025770735.1 Shouchella tritolerans | reverse complement strand
CTGCTTCTACCATCGTATTAAAGTCGAGAATATCACCAACGCCGTTTTCCAGGGTAACTGTATAACTGGAATGTGACATAGGATGTACTCATTCGACAAAACTAGACAGCGTTAAATGCTGCAAATTCAAGGTCGGTAAAGCGATTCCAGAACGTTCACTTGCCAAGAACAGTTGATGGCATTTACGGTTCTAATACTCAAAAGGGGTTGGGCAAGGTTGTCAATTAAAAAAGGCCATGCTACAGCAGGGTTTTTTGTTGGCAGAATATAGGCAGAGATGCATTCACTTTTTCAGTCTATACTAAGGAATGCCTAAATTATTGACTGTTTGTGTCTTTGCTGAATATATACTATTCGTAAGTATTATGGGAGGTACAAAGAATGAAAAGGAACATGTTTGAAGATGCTTCGATTATACTTAACCAACGGACCGCTGATTTTATAAAGAGAAAAAAAGTAATGCTGCTTTTCGGAATTCGATTTGCCAATCTCTATCTCTAAAAGCAACTGAGTTTGAGAAAAGAAAAAATCTCTTCACGATGAATTATCGTTTATTCGTAAAAAATAGCTATCGGCGTTACCACTAAATCATCTTTTTCAAAAATATTAAAAGAACCAAGTAGAATGTCAAGTATGAAAGTAGGCAATTTGTCAAGATCTTTTTAAGGCATATTTGGTAAATTTTTAAATTCTCCATTGACCATCACAGTGTCTGTCTTTCCTCGCCAATCATTTTAACAAGAAAGCGAGCATTTCTTGATAAATTAGGTCTAAAAGAAAGAGAAGCTGTTGAATGTCTTAAATTATCTTCTTTTAGCAAGCCGATTTTTTGTTACCTGCTTTATTAAAACTAGATTAGGGATCAGGACATAAGTATTGAGTTTGTGTAGTTGCTTAAACAATTTGATCGTGGTCATTGAACGCTTACATTTTAAACCCCCTCTCAAAAAACTTCATCAAATGAATTAAGACTCTCTCCATTTTCCATTTTTTTGTTACCGGGAAATCTCAATGCAAATTTAAAATAAAAAAAGGTCTTGAACGGAAAGTGTTTTTTTGTTTAAATTGGATTTTAAAATAAAAAAGGTCTTGAACAGAAATTGTTTTTTGGATTAAATTGAGTAGGGATTTTTTAGCATTCTATTAAACTAATATTTAAAAGGAAATGAGCTTACAATATGATTAGACGTATAAAATTACCAGGTTGGATTATTATTCTCTTGTTACTTGCTGGAATTGTTATTGGGTCAAATAAAGTCTTTGATGAGGTTTTTGGGGAATCTTTTAAACCAAATGAAACAAATGCAAAAATTGTAGATTCTACTGTTTATCCAGGCTTGAACATCGAAACAAAAACAAAAGAAACAGACCTTTATACATCATCAGTCAGTCAACCGTACACAGATAATGAACAGATTAATAAATCCATTAATGAATGGATAGATGAGCAGGAAGAAGAATTCACATCAAGCATAGAAGAATCGAAAAACATGCTTGAGGAAAATGATTTTCGTGCGCATTTAAATATTCAAGTAGAAACAGAAAAAATAGCTGATAAACTCTATACGATTGAAATCCAATCATATCAGATAACAGGTGGAGCAAATGGCATAACCAAAATGAAGTCATTCGTCATGGATTTGAATAAAAACAAATTGCTGCAGATTGATGATGTCTTTCAGCTAAATAAATCTTCCATACAGGATATTCAAGAATTGATTATGAACAAACTACACAGCAATGAGGAAATCAATCTCTATATATTGGATGACGAGGTAGAGAAGGCGTTAAATAATTCAAACAACTGGAAGTGGTCAGTCACCCGGGATAATGTGATATTTTATTTTGATGAGTATGAAATTGCTGCGGGTGCGGTAGGTTCTATAAAAGTGGAAATTCCAATCAAGGAAATCAAGCCCTACTTGAACGAAACATTCGAGAAAAAGTTAAATACAAAACTTACCGAAGAAGAGACCAAAAAAGAAAAACAGTATACAGAGGACTATACGCAACTTGATTCGGATGGGAAATATGTTGCATTGACCTTCGATGATGGCCCACATCCGGAAGTGACACCAAGAATTCTGGATACATTGAAAAAACATGATGTCAAAGCGACATTTTTCATGCTTGGAAGTCAGGTGGAATATTATCCAGAACTGTCCAATAAGGTGATGGAAGCAGGGCATGAAATAGGAAACCATACTATGAATCACCCTGATTTAACTGCCTTAGAATTCAATCAAATTATAGAAGAGATGCAACAATCTAATGATATTATTGAAAAAGCAACTGGCAGGGCAACAACTTTATTTCGTCCGCCTTATGGTGCTTCAAACGGTAATGTGGAACAGATAGCATCAGGCATGGGCAATTCTCTTGTTATGTGGTCAGTCGATTCACTTGATTGGAAAAGTCGTGATGCGGTTGCAGTAAATGAAGAAGTAATGTCTAATGTTTCGCCAGGATCAATTGTATTAATGCACGATATTCATCCTTCAACAGCTGATGCATTGCCGCAATTATTGACCTCACTAGAGGAGCAAGGCTATCAGATGGTAACTGTTTCACAGCTTCTTGAGTTGTGGGATGAAAAAGGTGTCGGGCCACACTACGGTAAATAGAAGAAGGCGCTGAAAATTATAAAAGAGCAAATTACTGTTTCTTGAGTATCATGTATATAAAAGAGCTTGCAGGTATTATGTTGGTCTTCACCATTCTCTTGTGCGGAAACCCGTTGTCTATGCCGCTGAAGTCACCGTGGACTTTTTGGACGTGGGTCAAGGCGATAGCGCCCATGCCGATCACATTAGCTACTCAGACATCATAAATAGAAGAAAAGAGTCCAGACGAAGTGTAGATGCCTGAAATCGAAGCTAACTCGCAGGTTTATGATCGGTTATTGGATACCCTTATTAGAACTAATACACGAATCCAAGAAAAGCGTGCGAAACTAAACACTGGCAACAAAAGCAAGTTTAAAACTTTCCATGCCTCTGCTATGCAGGGGCTTTTTTAGGAGGGTCAAAACTTAAATACGCTGAACGTCATAAATAACCCTCATGTCAATCCACTCTCGGATGGAGTCGTCAGACGGTCCGTATTCAATCCTAATCCTTTTATTTAGCTCATCTACTTTGTAAATGTGACAATCCTTTTCTACGTAGTAGCCATCCTGCCAGTAAGTGAGCCGTACAACCAAGAGCGTCCATGACAACCTTGCCAATCTCACGCCACTGGTCGTCGTCAAGCTCGCCATGCAAAGATACTTTGTCTTCCTGACGTTGCATTTCGATCCGTGCTTACTTATGCTCAGGCAGCATCATCCGACTTCCTTCCCAGAGAAGGTTGCCACGCCAAATTTCTTTTTTAACATCGTCCATACTTTTCATGTAAACACTACTCTGAACTAAAATAAGAACGTTTGTTTGCGTTGTGTGCGAGTGAGTGTCTGTTTAATAGTGGTCATTTCTACCAATAAAAAAGGCGTATGCTTATTAGGCATAGCCTTAAAGTCGTTTGCGTCGCTCGGCAATTAATTGTTCCAGCTCGTCCAAATCTTCTTTTGTGGCACGATTCGGATAAAACTTCTTGCTGCGGAGCGGCCCTTGAGGTAACGAGCGTTCTCCTTAGCCGTATTATAAACAGGACAGCAATCATTTCTGTTTTTGCTGTCCTGTACGTTTGTGGCCGACCTAGCCAGCTTTCTTAAGAACACGAAGCTTTTTTATTTCCTTTCTTGTAATGGCTGGCGCTCTTTAGTAAGTAAAAGCCGTTTCTTTTACTTGAAAGCCGCCTACAAAATTAGGGAATGGATCCATCGTCGGGTTTCTTTATACTTGAATAGAAACAAGACTTTTAAGGACATTCTTCCATTTGCTATATACTACGTCCCCTGTATATTTTTCAATCATGTTTTCTCTGCTTATTTTACTCATTTCCGCCACTACTCCAGGGCTTTCTAATAGGTAAATAATCTTTTCGGCCATCTTTTGTTTGTCATTATCCTCAATAATGTATCCTGTTATACCATTCTTGATAATATCGGAAGCGCCATAGTTAAAGTTGTAAGATACAATCGGCGTTCCGTTCATAAGAGATTCAATTCCTGCTAAAGGCAACCCTTCAAAATCGGATGTTAACATGCTAATACTTGCTTTTTGAAATTCCTTTGGGATATTACTCGAATATCCTTCTAGGAAGACATTATTCTCTAGTTTTAACTGTTTAATAAGTTTCCGTAGGTTTTCTTCTTCAACGCCTTTTCCGAAAATGGATAAAGTAGCTTCTGGAAGTTGTTTAACAACGAGTGAGAAGACATGCAAGGCTTCATCTAATCGTTTTTCTTTCTCTAGTCGTGTAACCATAATCACTTTGAGGGGGGTTCTGGCTTCCTTAAAGAGCTCTGGTACTGAGAGAGGATTAGGAATGACGTAAATATTATCCTCACCTGGAAAGGTTGCTAATATATCTTGTTTTTGTTTTTCGGTTAAAACCACTAGGCCGTCAAGTGATTGTCTGTTTTCAAAAACTGATTTGTACTTAGCCTGCACAGGACTTCCAGACGTATAAGGAGCCTCAAGATGGTTACTATGGATAGTAAAAAACCGCAAGGCATGGTCAGGGTTAATGGCTGCAACTTTTGTGCCGCAATTTTGCCCATGGGCGATGAAAATTGGTTTTGTTTCATTTGCGGCTTCATTGGCAGCCAGTTCATTTAACCAATGTCGATCAAAGGCTTTGGCGCCTTTAAAAGCATAAACTTTTTCATCTTGACGGTTAAACAAATAAAATTCCCCAGAAACGCCTTTCTTCTTAAAATGCCTCGTCGCATAACAGAAATCATCATTTGTATAGAAAGACTCTTGGATCGGGTGTCCGTCTTGGTTAAACCATACTTTTCTATCGACAAATCCTTGTTCATTAAAGTTTACTTCTAAATAAGGTTGATTTCCAAATTCAAAATAACGAACAGCCGTTAATCTGGCGTCATTATACGTTTTCACTTTTTTTAATGTTCCATTCACAAAGCAATAGCGTTTATTATCGCTCTCATAAAAAAAGGCTACGTCTTCATTCGCTTCTGCTTCATATAAAGCAGTAGTGGGTTTTGAATCAGGCAGTGTGTTCTGATTTCTATAATACTCAAATTTGTTTAAGTGCTCTAGGCTGGGATAAACTCTCCCCATATCCGTTAGCTCTTTAAAAATAGATTGATAATTAGGCTGATAATCAAATGTAGTAACGGTGACCTTATGGCCATTGTCCAAAAACAACTTTGATTGGTTAAATGTGGCAATAGTTAAACCGCCAGAATCAGGCTGGATGTTATGAGTAACTAAAAAGAAGTGTAACTTGTCCATTTTAATCCTCCTCGAAACCAAGCTTACCATACTTTTCTCCTAGTTTCAGTAATAACCCTTACGGGGGATTAATGGCATGCAAACCGATAGAAGATTAAAGCTTAGACGAAGCGAAACATACAGTTGCTTCAAAATAAGAAAAAGCCCCGTTGCTTGGTGCTGCACCCCAAATGTTAGAGTAAAAATCTAGCATTTGGGGTGTTTTTCTGTGGCAAAATATAGTGACGAATTTAAACTGAAAATCATTAAAGAATATGTAGAAGGATACCTGGGGTATCAATT
>NZ_JAODPB010000018.1 GCF_025770735.1 Shouchella tritolerans | reverse complement strand
GGTCGATGTTCATTATCGGCTCCTGGCGACACGTTCGCGTATGTTATCGATATTTTCGGCTACAAACTTAGCGATGTCATTCGGTCTTAATTCGATCAATGTATTATCTTTTTTCACAGTGTAAGAATGGTCAATCTCGGCTTTAATTTCACCAATTTCATCAAAGTGCCATGTATGTTCCCTTTCTTCTTGTTCAAACTCTTTCTTGTATTTCTCATATGCTTCTATGACAGCTTCGATTTGATCGACGGTGACATCGGTACCTTGTGTGAAATACATAATAAACCCCATCATTGTGTACCTATTCATCTTTTAACCCTCCTTCTGACCTCTTAGCGCACGACTTTGAATATGGTTGTAATCAGCGATCATATCAACCACTCGTCTTCGGAATTCAACTGCATCGCGCATTGAAATATCGTTATCCCCTGAAATTCGAACATTAATGCATACATCCACTTCCTGCGTTTCTGGGTCTTCTGTAATGGTAACGTCAAGTAATTCCATTCGAGTCATTCTCTTCGCCTCCGGTTAACGGCTGATCTCGGTTATCCAGGTAATTCGATAGTGAGCCGCCGCCTATTGAGTTTGTTGTTGTTGACTCCATTTCTAAGCGCTCCAGCTCTTGCTGTATCCATTCTTCTGACGCTAGAGGGTTAATGTTGCGGACAGTGGTTTCAAGGCTCTGAGCGCCTTCTCTGTACGCTGACATGTTTTCTTCTATCAAATCCTTGCGGGCAATCGGTATCATGGAACGAACAGCTATATCCGGTTCCTCGATCTTCACCGAGTCATCATCTTGAGCAATAAGCCACAAGACGTTTTCGAAAAGCTGTTGCAGAAAATAGATGTACTCTCCTTGCATCTGCTCCGCCTTGATAATCGACGTCATTAAGTCGTAAAACTTCGCTGTGCCGCTCTGCGCGGTGGCGGTTCCTGTTGTTTCGCCCAGGTAGTAGTCAATCGCCTTGGAGCTGGTACGCGTCTCTGCCAGCACTTGTTGCATAAGGTGGCGCACGGTTTGGATGTCGCCGATTTTGCTGGTGTCTATTTGGATGACTTCAATCGCCTTGCCGTTTTCGTCAAATGTGGTGATTTCCAAATCCCTGTGGTCGATCTTCTGTTCCGGGTTGTTCTCCCCGTAACGCTCAATGGCTAGATCAGTTAAGCGCTGGAATACCTCGTTACTGACAGCGATACGCGGCTTTCCGTTACGCTCATAAATCAACGACGCCCTTGTAAGCGTCCAGTTGATTTCGTCCTGCTTTCCCTCTACTCCCTTTAAGCAGCTACGACCGAGAGGGTTCATGAATGTTTTTTCGTTCGGCCAATAGACAATAAACGGGCGTTTCCTGCCCTTGAAAGTCTTCTTTAGCTCCTTTAGCCCTAGTAGCTCTTTTGCTTTTGCTTCGTCTATGGGTTCAAACGTATCGCCGCCGTCCGAGCCTTTCATGAGGATGTTCTCGGTGACTAAGCCCTCTTTCTCAACACGCTCTCTATAGACGTGCAAATACCTTTCATCCTCTATCTTGCGGTCATATACTAGATCAACGCCTAGCCCATCATCATGCGGGTAATAGACGTCACGTTGCTTAAACTCAATCCGCGGCCCACGCTCATCCAGCCATACGCATCCAACCAGACCGCCGTCTACTTGCTGCTGGACGATGTTCGGCATGTGCTCCATGCGCAAGTTGCTGTTTTTCTCGATCTGCTCGATTAGTTCTTGTTGCAGATCAATAATCTCAGCATTAAAGGAGTCGTCCTTTGTCCCCTCTATCATGTCGTCCGTATCGCTGCTGACCTCGTTTAATGCGTCAGGATTGCGCATAAAGGATGTTGTCACCTTGCCGAGTGAGCGCGATACGAATACCGCGGGTATCTCAGGTATAAGCTTACTTACGTTTGCGACGAGATAAGGCGTCTGCACCTGTTGCGCTACATAGTTGCCGTCCTTAATCGCGTCGGTAATCTCCCCTTCCTGTATCAGTCGTTGAGCACGGGGGAAAAGGTCAACGTGTTCGCCCTCGTATAGCTTTCGGTATTTATCAATTTGGCCGTGATACGCCTCAATTACTTTCTTATCAAACTTATCCCACTTTGGTATGCTCATATGTCACCTCCTACCAGGCTCTAGCAGAGCTAATGCCACCTTTCCTAGCTTTCATGTCACCCTCAAATGCGTAACGTGTTGCGTCTATCGTGTGGTTGTCCTTATCTTCCAGACGCGGCAAAGGGTTTCCGTCCTTGTCCGTCTGGTAATCAATGTTTTCAAACTCTCTAGCAATATTCGGCGTACGACATGGGTCGATAATGATAAAATCCAGATCATCGAGCCATTCTTCGCCGTATTCGACGGAATCAGGACCTTTTTTAGCCCCTCGAATGCGCCGTATTCCGTGTTGGCTCTTTTGCTCATCTATGGACTTTGGTTCTGACGAGTCTGTTATGATCTCTTGGCGGTCATAGCCTTTTTTCTTAATCCACTTCGATGCTTCCCTGTTACTAATCTTCTGCCCATATAGTTCATCTATCGCATAAATGCCGTTTTTCTTCTTGTCGTAGTGCCAGCGAACAAATGCATAAGGGTCTGGCCCATATCCGTAGTCCTGCCCTTGTCGTATGTTGTCGAATTGCGCAACCATTTCATCGGTTATAACGCCAGGCTTAACCGTAAGGTTATCAAACGGCACGATGCCAGAACCGATTGCTTCCCCAAGATATTCCCACCTGTAACGCTTCTCGTTTCGCTCCTTAGTCGCCTCTGCCTCTTCGATGAACTGCTTCGAGATAAACGGGTTATCTAAGTATGTCGAGTGATGAACAAGCGTGTTGGCAGGCTGAAAAGAAGACTCATACTTCTTATTCACCCAGCTTTGCTTTCTTTTTGGCGGGTTGTAACTGTAAAAGAATTTATAAAAAAGACCATTATCCAGTTCTCCCCGTAACAAGGAGTTGGTAATGGTCGTGACTTCATCTTCTGTTTTAAACTCTGCCAGTTCTTCAATCCACGCAAAAGCAAAGGGGAAGTTAGCTGATTTAAGTGATTTAATCCTTTCCGGCTCCGCGGCACCACGGAAAACCATATAATTCCCACGCGGTTTGTACGTGATTCGCATGGGCGATTTATTAATCTTAAATAAGTGCGATACACCCTGTACGTCTATAGCCCATTTTATTTGCTCGAATACCGAAAGCTCTATGGTGTTGTCTATTTTACGAATGCCAACACCGTTGATTGGGTACCTCATAAGCAACTGCACAACAGCATGAGCGATTGACGATGACTTACCGCTACCGCGTCCGCCTTTTGCGACGACATTTAGTATGCTAGGGTCAACGGCAGCCCTCCACAGAGGATGAAACGCAGGGGGGAATAGCTCAGAAAGCTTTTTAACCGCCACTTTCGTCATCCCCAATGTCATCTACAAAGGTGACAGCACCGTTAACGTCCACCTCTTGCTTTTCCGTCCACATCGCGTACCGTTTACCTAATAATTCAGCAGCGCGGATGCGTTGACTTGCGGCCACGTCCATTTCATCTATTTTTTGGGCACCTTCTCCGATGCCTCGCAAGACTTCCTCCTTGTGTTCGCCCCTCATCACCGCCGTGAGATAAGCCAGAATTTCGTCCTGTTTGGCAATTCGCTCCGCATCCTTCTCGGCGATTCGTTCGTCGATATAAGCACGGATGTCAGGTTTCGTTAGGTTTTCTTGCCCTATCGCCCTGGCCGTCTTTTTACTATACCCCGCTCTTCTCGCCGCCTCTGTCGCATTGGCTGTCTCTATATAGTAATCGGCAAACCTCTTTTGTTTCTCGGTTAGCTTCATTACGTCATCCCCTTATCATCCCCTTACCAGTTGGGTTGGATTTGTATTTAAATTGGTTCGCTTATTAAGCCGACACTAGCCCCTTCTTTACGAGCCGTTTCGAGCTTATATACGATTTGACTTTCTATCCGCTTATAAAATGAATATTCATCAGGTGAAAGAACCACGGGCTTTACGTCATCTGGATTATCAGACTTACGCGCTTCTATTCGGATTCTTTTTTTATCCCCGTCTTGGAACGTCTCCACTCTTACATCAATAGGGCGCCCTGCTGCATAAGACAGAACCGCTACACCATTGTTTTTCTCGTCTGGAATCCTTGTTCCGACTGGACCAGCATAATCAACGCACGAAGTGCCAACGACCGCTTTTCCTGTTGTATCAGGTTTCCTGCTCCAATTACTCATTTTCATTGGTAATCCCCCTTAAGAAATGTATTCAAAACAAAAAAGCAGCCCCCTCGGACTACTTTGCATGGTATTTTAAATATCTAGCTTCAAGCGCCTGTGTTACCGCTACGCTCTCAGCGTCGGTAATGGTCTTGTTCTTGATCTTCGGCAGCATGCTATGAAGCCACTGCGCGAAGTCCCTATCTTGTTTCATACGTTCCGCTTCTAGCTCGATGATTACATTTAGGTCGGGTATCTTTTGTTTCTTCGCCACTTAACCACCTCATTAGAAAAATTCTATGCCGTTGCCATGCAGACGAACATTCATTCCCGTTACATCCAGCTCCTGATCGCCTATGAATACATGCGTCCAGTCACCGTTTCTTTTCCTTACAGCCGTTCCCCAGGAGAATTCTACTACCTCCCATGGCTTCAAGCTATGCACTTTAGACATTTTATTCAAATCTATCCAGGATAGACATGCCTTTCCCCACTTCCATCATGCCCACTTGCTGTATCTTGTCCTCTGTTGAATGGTAGACCCCTACTTCTCCGTTTTTATATGTGCAGACAATCGAAAATTCTTCGATGTCTTCTTGTTCACTAAGAAATTGTTCCACTAGACTCTTTTTGGAGTATCCCCCGTTCTTCTCTCGTCTCTTATCATCTAGGTTCATAAGTACTCTCCTTCGCAATACACACAAAAAGAGAACCACCCTGTGGGCAACTCTCTTTTCAGGTGTTATTCTTCTTCTTTTTCTAATATCTCTCTAAGTGTTGCGTGTTCATTTATCCATTTTACGTAGATTTCACCGTCAATTATTTCGTCCTCTTTGATAGGAGGCACGTGCAAGGCGCCTTCTGCCGACCATTGAACCCTGCAATAAGTATTGTTAAACTTTTTGTCATTTGAATCAAAGCTCAGATACATATTAACAACATCGTTATTACCTCTTACGTTGGACAACAGTTCCGGTATTATTTCCCTTGCTTCGTCTTTGGTCAATTCTCCAGTTAAATAATGGGCACTTAATCTGTTCGCGCCTCTAATTGATGTCGACTGCAATTCTGCAAACATTTTATTAGGCATCTTAGCCACCTCCGCCCCTCTAATTCGACAGAGACGGCTAGTATCCTGCAACTTTCTACACAAAAATAGAAAATTTTAGGGGCGTCCAGCTTTACCGACTCCCTTTAAACAGCCAGCAAACGGGCATGTGGCTTTTTGCTCGTTTACCCGTTTAAGCCAGATGCACGTTTTGCATTCTTTTACGCTTACTTTCTTCATGTTTGACACCTTATTTAAATGAGTCAACTACCGCTTTAAACAAGTAGTCTTTCACACGCTGTTCTTTGGGCAAATCGTTATATGCAACAAAACAAGGATGTTCTTTTTTCTCCGGGTCTTTTACAGGCCCATAACGCCAACCAGCATTTTGCTTCTCTAGTAGCCAGTTCTCATGCGACTGCTCTGGGGTAACGTCGTTTTCCATATGAAAGGAAACTCCATTTAGCGCACTATCTTTTTGCCACTGCGGCGCATCTTCCCAAGTAGGCTGACTATTATCGCCAATTGATAGACAATACATCCTATTTACTTCATGCGCTGTTTTAGCAATTTGTTTATAATCAATCATTGTTCGATCTCCCCTCATATAAAAAAGCGCATACGGCCTTATGGCTCATACACGCTTTTTGGAATTTTCACGCCGCGTAAGCGGACAAAAGCCGTTTGGTGTTGTCGCCTCCTGCCCCTCGCCCAGTGCCGTAACGGGAGTTAACACTCTTTTGAGTGCTGCCGCATAAAGGAGCGCGAAGCTCGATGCGGCCTGCCGTTAATTATAACGTATTGGGTATTATCCCTCTGCTATCAGCATACAACCTTTTTCTTCTGAGTGCATTTTTCTTTCATTCCTGTATTTCCTGTACTTTCTTTCATTCCTGTATTTTCTTTCATTCCTTTCAATCCTGCATAAATCTGCTCAACCAAGTTATTCTTGATCTTGCTGACTTTGGATTCTGATAATCCTAAGTGCAGGCTGATTTGTGTTTGTGACATGCCATCCAACAAGCAAAATAGCACCGCTTTATCCCGATCATCCTTGATATGGTCAATCATTTGTTCGACTGCCCGTATTTTGCCTTTGATTTTGATTAAGTATCTATGCTGTTTATCGCGCCGTACGACCTCGTTGCCTACTTTATCGCTCGTTTGCCCTTTGGGCTTTGGTAGGGAAGCTTCAACGCCATACGCCGCCGTTACAGACGTATCCACTTCGTTTAAAGTTGATTGGATGCGGTCAACCTCTTTCGGCATCCAGTGGTAGTCACGTAGCGCCTGTTCGATGTCGTTTCTGTTCAATTTCTCTCCCCCTATATTGTCTTCTTTTCCAGTTGCTTCCTCAGCCACTTCGTTGACTCGTTGGCCGCATGACAATTAGCGCAATAAAAATGCGGCCGCGTTGCTATATATGCTTTTAATCTCGTTAGATCGATTGGACACCCACACTTATCGCAAAAATACAGCAACACCATGCCACATACCCCCTATGCCGTTCTGGATTGACCGCCCTCAGCCGTAATGGCTTTGAGCATGTCTTTTAAGCTATTAGCCGCCCTTTCATACGTCCCAGCCACGCCCCGCCAAGTGAGAAACTCTCCCTCATACTCAGCGGCTTGCGTTAGCTGCTCGCCTTTAGCAATCCTGGATAAGTATTGCCCGTCTGTGCTATTCTTCTTCCCATCGCTCCGCTCTTCCTTGTAAGCCTGCCCCTGGGCGATTTCAGCCATTCCCTCATGGTATTTGTATAGCTTTTTAAAATGTCCCGCTATACGCCAGGCAACGCGCTCTACTTGGGAATACAAGTATTCGAGCTTTGCTATCTCGAAAG
>NZ_JAODPB010000017.1 GCF_025770735.1 Shouchella tritolerans | reverse complement strand
CTTTCGAGATAGCAAAGCTCGAATACTTGTATTCCCAAGTAGAGCGCGTTGCCTGGCGTATAGCGGGACATTTTAAAAAGCTATACAAATACCATGAGGGAATGGCTGAAATCGCCCAGGGGCAGGCATACAAGAGCGAAAGAAGCGACGGAAAGAAGAACAGCACAGACGGGCAATACTTATCCAGGATTGCGAAGGGTGAGCAGCTAACGCAAGCCGCCGAGTATGAGGGAGAATTTCTCACTTGGCGGGGCGTGGCTGGGACATATGAAAGGGCGGCTAATAGCTTAAAAGACATGCTCAAGGCTATAACGGCTGAGGGAGGAAACCAATCCAGAACGGCATAGGGGGTATATGGCATGGTGTTGCTGTATTTTTGCGATAAGTGCGGGTGTCCAATTGATTTGACAAGGCTAAAGCATTATGTAGCAACACGTCCGCATTTTTATTGCGCTAATTGTCATGCGGCCAACGAGTCAACTAGGTGGCTGAGGAAACAACTGGAAAAGAAGACAATATAGGGGGAGAGAAATTGAACAGAAACGACATCGAACAGGCGCTACGTGACTACCACTGGATGCCGAAAGAGGTTGACCGCATCCAATCAACTTTAAACGAAGTGGATACGTCTGTAACGACGGCGTATGGCGTTGAAGCTTCCCTTCCCAAGCCGAAAGGGCAAACGAGCGACAAGGTGGGGAACGAGGTCGTTCGCCGCGATAAACAGCATAGATACTTAATCAAGATTAGAAGCAAAATACGGGCGGTCGAACAAATGATTGACCATATCAAGGATGATCGGGATAAAGCAGTGTTATTTTGCTTACTGGATGGCATGTCACAAACACAAATAAGCCTGCACTTAGGGTTATCGGAGTCCAAGGTCAGCAAGATCAAGAATAACTTGGTCGAGCAGATTTATGCAGGATTGAAAGGAATGAAAGAAAATACAGGAATGAAAGAAAGTACAGGAAATACAGGAATGAAAGAAAAATGCGCTCAGAAGAAAAAGGTTGTATGCTGATAGCAGAGGGATAATACCCAATGCGTTATGCTAATCTGGCGCTGCAACGACTACAATCGGGGCAGCGCATCATCATAAAATATCACATACCGTACAAGGGACAGGAGGCGACAACACCAAACGGCTTTTGTCCGCTTGTGCAGTGTGATGCCCGTCTACCAAGTTGTAGACAGGGAACTAGTTTCGTATTGCGAAGACTGGATTTTACTAAAAAGCGTGTATGAGCCATAAGGCCGTATGCGCTTTTTTATATACAGAAGGGAGCGTTTATATTGAATCCATTCGAAAATGCGCATGAAGGTGAAGTGTGCTTTGTCTATACATCGGAAGAAGGAAAAGAATATACCATGTCGAGTGAACCGCTTACCATCAAGGAAGAAGACTATCGGAACGAGGGACAAAAGATGAATAAACAACCTACGCTAGGATTAAAGCCTAGATATATACACGAAGAGCAGAGGGCAAGAGAGATCGGGGAAGCGATTTGCCGACGTTTAAAATCTGGCGAAGTTGTTCCGAGCGAATGGCTAAAAGAACTAGGTGAACTAATGGAGCGGAAAGAACATCACCGTATTCAGAGCGAGGATAGCGAATCAAGTATTTCCGGCTATTCGACGTCTGATTTAGTCGGTGAATTGAAACGAAGAGAGGGCGTTAAGCACTTCTTTGCTCCAACCGATAGTATTTTCGATATACGCATGCAATCGCCAGAAGGAAGGCGCAGCGTCGAATATGATTGGGGAAACGCTTCTATTTTAGTGGTGAAATACCGATGAAGCGCCTATATTATCGGTTCATGTTCCGGCGTACCGGAGACAGGGGCTACTTATTTAAAATACTCGATCTTAATGCGAAGAGATATGCCCGCACTATAAAACGGAAAATAAAGGCAAAGGCGTCCTAACGGGCGTCTTTTTATATACAGGAGCAAAGACTATGAAGAAAGTAAGCGTAAAAGAATGCCAAACGTGCATCTGGCTTAAACGGGTAAACGAGCAAAAAGCCACATGCCCGTTTGCTGGCTGTTTAAAGGGAGTCGGTAAAGCTGGACGCCCCTAAATATTTTCTGTTTTCTGTGTAGAAAGATGCAGGACATTAGCCGCCTTTGTCGAATGAGTCGGGCGGAGGTGTTTGACAAAATGAAATTAAGTCCAGAAGTGGAGCGTTATGTAAAAGCTATAGGTAAGATAGGGGAGAATATCGGCAAAGTGTCAAGACATTACTTTGATGTGGATTTAGATAATCTGCCGACTGATTACGAAGGTTTATTAAAGATCAAAAGATCGTATGAACAAGGTGTTAGGGAATACAAACAACTTTTGACCGAATTAAATACTTTAATTACTCCTATCTTCTTGGATAAAGAGCACAAAGAAATGGTTGACGCCTTTATCCTATTTATCAACGCTTCTGATGAAATGATAAGTGCAATTGATCTTGAAAAAAGGATGGCGGACAAGGCTAAGATTGAAAGTGGGTATAAAAAAGACGAACTGGCCGTTAGTAAGGTTAAACAAGCGACGGATAGAATTGTTAATAAGATTATGGCTAACGCCTAATCATAGGGCTACCTACGGGCGGCCCTTTTTTCTTAGGGGGGATTTGTATGAACCTAGATGATAAGAGGCGAGAGAAGAACGGGGGATACTCCAAAAAGAGTCTAGTGGAACAATTTCTTAGTGAACAAGAAGACATCGAAGAATTTTCCATTGTCTGCACATATAAAAACGGAGAAGTAGGGGTCTACCATTCAACAGAGGACAAGATACAGCAAGTGGGCATGATGGAAGTGGGGAAAGGCATGTCTATCCTGGATAGATTTGAATAAAATGTCTAAAGTGCATAGCTTGAAGCCATGGGAGGTAGTAGAATTCTCCTGGGGAACGGCTGTAAGGAAAAGAAACGGTGACTGGACGCATGTATTCATAGGCGATCAGGAGCTGGATGTAACGGGAATGAATGTTCGTCTGCATGGCAACGGCATAGAATTTCTCTAATGAGGTGGTTAAGTGGCGAAGAAACAAAAGATACCCGACCTAAATGTAATCATCGAGCTAGAAGCAGAACGCATGAAACAGGATAAGGAATTCGCGCAGTGGCTTCATAGCATGCTGCCGAAGATCAAGAACAAGACCATTACTGACGCTGAGAGCGTAGCGGTAACACAGGCGCTTGAAGCGAGATATTTAAAATACCATGCAAAGTAGTCCGAGGGGGCTGCTTTTTTATTTTGAATACCATTTCTTGTGAGAAGAGGGATTACCAATGAAAATGAGTAATTGGAGCAGGAAACCTGATACAACAGGAAAAGCGGTCGTTGGCACTTCGTGCGTTGATTATGCTGGTCCAGTCGGAACAAGGATTCCAGACGAGAAAAACAATGGTGTAGCGGTGCTGTCTTATGCAGCAGGGCGCCCTATTGATGTAAGAGTGGAGACGTTCCAAGACGGGGATAAAAAAAGAATCCGAATAGAAGCGCGTAAGTCTGATAATCCAGATGACGTAAAGCCTGTGGTTCTTTCACCTGATGAATATTCATTTTATAAGCGGATAGAAAGTCAAATCGTATATAAGCTCGAGACGGCTCGTAAGGAAGGGGCTAGTGTCGGCTTAATAAGCGAACCAATTTAAATACAAATCCAACCCAACTGGTAAGGGGATGATAAGGGGATGACGTAATGGCTAAGGGGAAATATGCAGATTGGCTAACGGAAGAAGGGTTACTCCTATTAGAGGGATGGGCGCGAGACGGCTTAACCGATGAACAAATCGCCCAGAACATCGGTATTACGCGGTCAACACTGTACGAGTGGAAAAAGAAGCACTCGGACATTTCAGACGCCTTAAAAAAGGGCAAAGAGGTTGTTGACCTTCAAGTAGAAAACGCCTTGTTAAAAAGAGCGTTAGGGTACGAATTCACAGAAAAAAAATATGAGACAGTTCAAATGTCCGAAGGAGAGTTTCACGCAAGGAAAGTAGCCGCGGTAAATCGATATAAATTGGATAATCCAGAAGCAACACTCGAAGAACTTAGGGTTGTAGAGTTAGGAGTATCTCGCTATAAAAGCGTTTTGGTGGAGGAAAAGACAAAAGAAGTGTCACCAGACACCACGGCCCAAATATTCTGGCTCAAAAACCGACGCCCTGACCGTTGGCGTGACAAGCAGGAGGTTAATCATAGCGGGGCAATCGATCATGGTGTCGATTTAAAGGCCCTCTCATTGGAGGAGTTGAGAGCACTTGCGAAGCTTAACGCCTCAGATGAAGAATGAACTAGCGCAATTAGCCAAGTACGAAGCTTCGCGCCGTTCTTACTATGATTATGTCGAATTAGTCCACCACGGAGCGTATAGGCATTTTAGGCATACAGCACTTATTTGCAAACACTTGCAGCCGATAGCGGAAGGGGAACAGCGGTATATTCTGATCGAGATACCACCGCGGCACGGAAAGAGTATGACCGTGACTGAATCTTTCCCCTCCTACTACGTTGGACGCAATCCGGACAAACGAGTTATCACAACTGCATATTCTGACAGCCTTGCGCGCAAATTTGGACGCTTTAACCGAAACAAGATAGCTGAATTCGGTGAGCGTCTTTTTGGCGTTTCGCTATCCTTTGAGAATAGCGCCAGCAACAACTGGTCTTTAGCGGGTAGACGCGGCGGCATGATAAGTACAGGTATCGGCGGTTCCATTACAGGGGAAGGTGCCGACCTACTAATCGTGGACGACCCAATCAAAAATGCGGAGGAAGCAAACTCTGTCGTTGTGCGTGAGAAGATCAAGGCAGAGTGGGAAAGCACGTTGATGACCCGTCTACATAAGGGCGGCAGCGTCATTGTAATCATGACTCGGTGGCATGAGGATGACCTAATAGGTTGGCTACTCAAAAATAGCCCGCATAAGTGGGAGCGGCTCAGGCTCCCCGCGATTGCCGAAGACGAGGACGACTTGTTGGGCAGGGAGGAAGGCGAACCCCTTTGCCCTGAACTAGGCTTCGACGAAGAATGGGCAGAGAATAAGCGGCTAGAAGTTGGTTCCCGTACATGGGCAGCGCTATATCAGCAAAGGCCATCGCCTAGTAGCGGGAACATATTCCATCGTAGTTGGTGGCAGTATTATGACGCCCCTCCATCCCGCTTTGAAGAGATTATACAGTCCTGGGATTGTACGTTTAAGGACTCTGATAACTCTGACTATGTTGTTGGTCAGGTATGGGGTAGAAAGGGCGCTGACAAATATCTGCTCGACCAGGTAAGGGCAAAGATGGATTTTCCGTCCACGGTGCAGGCGATTCGTTCCATGTCTGCTAAATGGCCGCGAGCTAGGGCGAAGCTTATAGAGGATAAAGCGAACGGTTCCGCCGTCATCGCAACGCTGAAACGAGAGATTAGCGGGCTTATTCCGGTTAACCCGGAGGGCGGAAAGGTAGTTAGGGCGCAGGCTGTAACGCCGGACATTGAGGCGGGGAATGTCTACCTACCGAAGAATGCGCCGTGGGTACAAGACTTCGTGGAGGAATGCGCTACTTTCCCGAACGGAGCAAACGACGACCAAGTAGACTGTGCAACGCAAGCTTTAAATAGATTAGGCAACAAGCGACGGGCTGGCATCAGCTCTGCTAGAGCCTGGTAGAGAGGGAGGTTATTATGGCTGATATTTATAAACGTCCTATATTCTACATGCATAGGAAGAACGGTCTTGTTGAAGCAATTCTACATTGCGATCAATACAAAGCGATTAAACACCTTAGAGAAAACGAAAAATATGCTTTCTGTGTTTGGAGAGAAGGATTGTTTTATAAGGACACAGGCAGAGAGGTTATGACTGGTTTCGAATGGCCTGTTAAACATATATGGACTAAAGAAGAGGTGTCGGGTGACATTGTTTACATGCCTGATTGAGGGATGAGGTGACATATGAAATTACCAGCGTGGGATAAGTTTGATAAGAAAGTGATTGAGGCGTATCACGGGCAAATTGACAAATACCGAAAGCTATACGAGGGCGAACACGTTGACCTTTTCCCCCGTGCTCAACGACTGATACAGCAAGGGGAGATTACCGACGCGATTAAGGACGGCAACTATGTAGCGCAACAAGTGCAGACGCCTTATCTAGTCGCAAACGTAAGTAAGCTGATACCTGAAATACCCGCTGTATTCGTATCGCGCTCACTCGGCAAGGTGACAACATCCTTTATGCGCAATCCTGACGCATTAAAACAAGTCAGCAGCGATACGGACAACATGATAGAGGGGACAAAGGACGACTCCTTTAATGCGGAGATCATCGATTTGCAGCAAGAGTTAATCGAGCAGATCGAGAAAAACAGCAACTTGCGGATGGAGCACATGCCGAACATCGTCCAGCAGCAAGTAGATGGCGGTCTGGTTGGATGCGTATGGCTGGATGAGCGTGGGCCGCGGATTGAGTTTAAGCAACGTGACGTCTATTATCCGCACGACGATGGGCTAGGCGTTGATTTAGTTTATGACCGCAAGATAGAGGATGAAAGGTATTTGCACGTCTATAGAGAGCGTGTTGAGAAAGAGGGCTTAGTCACTGAGAACATCCTCATGAAAGGCTCGGACGGCGGCGATACGTTTGAGCCTGTGGAAGAGGCAAAAGCAAAAGAACTACTTGGGCTAAAGGAGCTAAAGAAGACGTTCAAGGGACGGAAACGTCCTTTTGTTGTTTACTGGCCGAACGAAAAAACGTTTATGAACCCTCTCGGCCGTAGCTGCCTAAAGGGAGTAGAGGGGAAGCAGGACGAAATAAACTGGACGCTTACAAGGGCTTCATTGATTTATGAGCGTAACGGAAAGCCGCGCATCGCTGTCAGTAACGAGGTATTCCAGCGCTTAACTGATCTAGCCATTGAGCGTTACGGGGAGAACAACCCGGAACAGAAGATCGACCACAGGGATTTGGAAATCACCACCTTTGACGAAAACGGCAAGGCAATCGAAGTTATCCAAATTGACACAAGTAAAATTGGCGACATCCAAACCGTGCGCCACCTTATGCAACAAGTACTGGCAGAGACGCGTACCAGCTCCAAAGCTATCGACTACTACCTGGGCGAAACAACAGGAACCGCCACCGCGCAGAGCGGCACAGCGAAGTTTTACGACTTAATGACGTCGATTATCAAGGCGGAGCAGATACAAGGGGAGTACATCTATTTTCTGCAACAGCTATTCGAAAACGTCTTGTGGCTTATTGCTCAAGATGATGACTCGGTGAAGATCGAGGAACCGGATATAGCTGTTCGTTCCATGATTCCGATTGCTCGCAAGGATTTGATAGAAGAAAACATGTCAGCGTACAGAGAAGGCGCTCAGAGCCTTGAAACCACTGTCCGCAACATTAACCCTCTCGCATCCGAAGAATGGATACAGCAGGAGCTAGAGCGCTTAGAAATGGAGTCAACAACAACAAACTCAATAGGTGGCGGCTCGCTATCGAATTATCTTGATAACCGAGATCAGCCGTTAACCGGAGGGGGAGAGAATGAAGAAAATGAATAGAATGGACATGCTGAGAGTGACCATTACAGAGGAACCCGATGATAGAGAGGTATATGTAAACGTTGATGTTAGGATTTCAGGGGATAACGCTATTTCAATGCGCGATGCAGTTGAATTCAGAAGACGAGTGGTTGAAATGGTTGCTGATTACAACCATATTCAAAATCGTGCGCTAAGAGGTCAGAAGGAGGGTTAAAAGATGAACGAGTACGCAATGATGGGTTTTATTATGTATCGTACACAAGGTACTGGTGTCACCGTCGATCAAATCAATGCTGTCATAGAAGCGTATGAGGAATATAAGCAAGAGCGCCAGAAGGAGAAAGAAGAGTACACGTTTCGTTTTGATGAAGTTGGCGAAATTGAATCCAAGGCTGACGGTTCTTACACTGTGAAAAAAGATAATACATTGATCGAATTAAGACCGAATGACATCGCTAAGTTTGTAGCCGAAAATATCGATAACATACGCGAACGTGTCGCCAGGAGCCGATAATGAACATCGACCAACTCCTTAAATACTTCTCTGAAGTCCTGGAGGGCATATACAGGGACGTTGGTACTGTCGAGGGGTTAACGTCTGACCGTGGGGCGCAAGAGCTTATACGTGCCATTTCTGACACACTAGACAGCATGGGAATATCGATTGAAAAGGTTCTCCCTGCCGAACTCCTATCTGCCTATACAAACGGGCTGATTGAGGGGAACGCGCTGCTCAGAGAAGAAGGGCTGGCCGTTGGTGCGATAGCAAGAGGAAACCAAGCTGTTATCCGTCCTATTTTGCAGCGTAAGCTACACCGCGAAGCGCTTGAGCAGATTGTCAACGACACAATGGACGACATCAAGGCTGCTGTAGAGGTAGCAAAGGGATACGTAAAAGCGGATGTGGAATATGTAAGGCAGACGTTTAAAGACGACTTGGCTAAAGGCTCCATACAAGGCGACCACAACCGCGTTATATCCGCGCGTTTAACCGAGAGATTTAAAGAGCATGGCATTGTCGGTCATCGCACCACAGACGG
>NZ_JAODPB010000016.1 GCF_025770735.1 Shouchella tritolerans | reverse complement strand
CCGCTCCTACAATCTCCGACCAACGAAGCGCGAGCTTTAAACCTTCAACGCTCCCTATGACTAAGACATCCCCTTTCCGATTCGTGAATTCTTCCACGAACTCTTCTAGGCTTATCCCCCTGAAATCGATGGATTGGCCGCCCTTTAATAAAATCCTAATCCCGCTCATTTCTTCTCCCCCCCTCTACATCATTCCGCGAATAATCAGTGCCATTACCAACAGGAGAGCCAACACAACGTAACGAGAAATGACTAAGTTCAGATGTTCAATTGGTTCGTTCCTTACTTTTTGGCGCGGGAACTTTGTTAAAAACCACACAACTATCATTAGTCCAAATGCAGTAACGTAAGTTAATTCCACTAGCCCTAAAATCGGAACCACAAACCAGTTCCAATGAAACATCAACAACAGAGGATTTAAAAACACCAACCCGATTCCTAACACCGTACTAATGCCCGAAATTACTGCGTTTTCCTCTTTGCTAAAAGTCTTCTCTTTTGCAGTCATTCCTGTTCCCCCTTGTAATAAATTGACGATAGTTGTTTCTTGTATAATTTCAATTTTTCCCGAAGCATGGAATCTTCCATGGACAACTGATGTCCACTACTCTCCGCTATATCAAATCCGCGTAGTACCATATCGACACAAACTAGCGTAAGGGCAGCCTCGTCCTCAGTCAGTTGGATAGTAAATGTTTCGTTCATTGCCTCTCCCCCTCTAGCTATTTTGAATGGCGTCTGCCCATTTATTTAAGGTGCTTCTTGTGTCTTTCTTTTTCCGTTCAGGTAGCGGCCGCTCGATGACCTTAACTTCGGCTCTCGGCGAATCGCTGTATTTCTTCTCGATGACAAGCCGTGTCACTTGGTTGTCATCCCGCCAGATGATGCCTGTCATGCCGTCTTTAATACCTTTTACATAGTTGTCCAAATCTGGCTTTGTTACCGGACGTAATTTGCCCGCTCTGGCAAGCTCCTGGCGCCACTTAGGCATGCTCTTTGGTATTTGCTTATACACGGTGACAGATAACTCTATTTCGCCCTCATATGGCTTTTCTGGCTTGTGTTGGCTGGCAACCAATTTAACGTACTGCTTGTAATTACGCGAGTTGGTAGGGTCATACATAATTGTCCGACCATTTGCTGTTTTACTAGCCCGCGGCCGCCCTTGTGCCTGCACCTCTCCATCTATGGTAAATTCAATCACGTTCTCCATGGTCCCAATCCCTCCACTCTCTCTCTTTTTTGGATATGATTCTAAGGGCGATGCTGGTCGATATGATAATCGCAATCAAAATCAATCCTAACCCGCCTATTATGTGTGGCAGCCATATCATATAGTTCGCTCCTCTCCGCATGATCGGCATGTTCTTGTCCACGCTCTGTCCTTCACTCGCAATTTAAAGGAGCCGCCGCCGCAAGTGCAGCGGCCGACTGGTGTCTTTTTCTCAGGGGCGGGAGCAGGACCGTAGCGCTGCTCCCTTACCGCGTCACTCCAACGCTTTTTAGCCATGTACACCAGTGGAGCCAAAGCCCCCGGCGCCTCTCTTTGTCTCTGATAGTTCGTCAGCTTGTACTAGCTCGATCTCAGGCAGCTTTTGGATTACTCCCTGGCAAACTCTATCTCCTTTTTGCACTAAGTACGTGCCGACCGGATAGTGATTTATGCTTCTCTCCATGATTCCGTCGACTAGATTTAAGTAAAATTCAACATTCTGGCACGGGTCTTCGGCAATGTTGTCAAACATCATCGCCACTTCTCCGCGATAATCAGAGTCGATCACACCTACCGAATTAGGCTGCCGTAACTTTGTCTTATAGCTGATACCTGATCTCGGCATGATATACAAGACATAGCCAGGCGGTAGCTCAAAAGCCAGCCCTAGCGGCACTTTTTTGGTTTGACCAGGCTCAATAATGACGTCCTCTGCCGCATAAAGGTCAAAGCCAGCCGCCCCCTCGCTACCGTATGTTGGCATTACCGCGTTTTCGTTCAGCAATTTTACTTTTACTTGTTCCATCTTCATCCCCCTAAAACAGGAAGGTGACAGACATTGCTACAATGGCAGCACATGTCACCATCCCGTATGTTTGTTTGTAACGTCGGTCTTACCTAGCTTCCATAAGCTTTATATCTTTCTCGTAATCGCCATACTCGTCGAAGCATTTTTTGTAGCTACTCAAATAGTGGCCCTCGTTTTCAATGATGTCGTTCAGTTCTATTGCTGCTGTATTTTCAAATAAGTGAACTTCCATTCCGCCTTCATCAAATGGATGCGGCCCAACAATTTTCACAAAGTCATCTAAATCAAAGAAATAAACATGAACATAAGCTATAACCTTATCGCCTTTTTGATATAGCCCTGTTTCATTTTCGGCTAGAAACTCATATAACTCAGCGTTTACTTGCACTCACTTCACCTCTCTAATTTCCTTAAAATGGTAAATAATCATCGCTTATGTCAATGCCGCCATCGCTACTAAACGGGTCGTTGTCGAACCCTCCGCCTTGGTTGCCTGTGTTGTCTTGGCCTTTGTTGCTGCCTTTCGGCTCTAGGAATTGCACTGACTCGGCAACAACCTCAGTAACAAACACCCTCTTGCCCTCGTTGTTCTCATAGCTCCGTGTTTGGACACGGCCGTCAACTCCTGCTAGGCTCCCTTTTTTCAGGAAATTGGCTACGTTCTCAGCGGGTTTGCGCCAAATAACACAGTTGATGAAGTCCGCTTCCCGTTCTCCTTGCTGATTCGTAAACGGGCGATTCACTGCAAGTGTGAAATTGGCTACTGCCACGCCGTTCGGGGTATATCGCATCTCAGGATCGCGCGTCAAGCGTCCTACAAGCACTACGCGGTTTATCATCTATACCAGCTCCTTTTCCTCATTTACCGGCATTAGTTTCGGTCTGTAAACTTCGTGTACTTCAACCAACTGGATTTCGATGTATGTTGAAATCAGTTCTTCGCGTTTTTCCTCCAAATAGCGCCTTGCCTCCGAAAGGTTCCAACAACCTTTGATTTGATAAGGCCCCACGACTGGAGTTACTTCCGTACCTTTTTTAAATCCATGAATTTCGATCATCTATACCAGCTCCTTTTCAATGACAGCCAATGCCTCTGCCTCGCTATTTACCGTGTAATCCCGCCCCGTAAGCCTGCTCTTTACAAACGTGCTGCCTTTATACGGGTATAAACTCGCTATGATTTCTTCGTCCTTAGTTATCGTGGCGTAGCCTGGACGGTGATTTATTGTCAACAAGTGATTTCGCCTCTTTCTATTTTCATGATTGTTTCAAAGATTGGGTAAATCTGTTGGGGGACTACTGCATTTCCGAGTCCTTTAATTCTGTCCACCCGATCGGGAACCCCATGAGCCACTCTACCCACATCGGGTTCAGGTTCCCATTGTGCTCCACGCTCATAACCGCATCCGGCAAACTGTTTCCAGGCTTTCTGTTTTTCTTTGCTAAAGTTTCGTGCTTTCTCGCCCCTCTGTAATCTCTTGATACTGGCGTCGGCCACAATCTCACGGCTGCCGGCAGGCCATTTCTCGGTTCGTGAGGATTTATATTCCCTCTCTTTTGAGCATCGTTTGCTCTCGGTGTGGGCCACAACAAAGCATCTTGCTCTATTGTGTTTGGCATCGACGGATACAGCTGGAATAAGAAATGATTGAACTGTGTATCCTTCACTTTCCAAGTCAAAAACCGTTCGTTCGAGTTCCATATTGACGAAGTTAGCAACGTTCTCGCCAACAACCCAATTGGGTCTGATTTCTTGTATAATCCTAAACATTTCCGGCCAGAGGTCACGGTCATCTGCCTTGCCAAGTCGCTTCCCGGCTGAGCTGAAAGGCTGGCAAGGGAAGCCTCCGGTAATAAGCTCAATTGCTCCAACGTCTATACCCCTTTCTTCTAGCGCTTTTTTATCCAACGTTTTTATATCATCAAAGATTGGCACGTCAGGCCAATGCTTATTAAGTATCTTTTGGCAGAAGGGTTCACGTTCGCAAAAGGCGACTGTTTCAATCCCCGCCCATTCTGCTGCAAGGGCAATCCCACCAATGCCGGCAAATAATTCGATTGATTTCACACCCTAACCCCTTCCCAATCTGCCAGTGGCTTTCGCACCCTGCCCGGCAGCTTTTCTTTGTCCAATACCTGCTCAGTTTCGTTTTCTGCATATACCTGGATGACTAGTAACCTTTCTTCTCCCTCTCGGTGATAGGTTAGCCACCGCATCGCTCTTGCTCCTTTGCCATAAATTTTTCAAATGCCTCATGTGTCGCATTGGGTATCAGCCCAGCCTTGTATAGATCAAAGCGGTCTGCCCAATAAAATTCTCCAAAACGTTTCTCCGCCTCTTTCCGCCAATACTCTGCAAAATCTCTATCCGTATGGCATTTACGGTGTAGCGGTTGGATTAACGGGACCAAGTTGCGCCATGTCCCTCGCCCTCCCTGGCTGCGAAATTTCGCGTGATGCATCTCAACGGTCAATTGTCCGGTCACTGCACATCCGCCGCCCCAATATTCGAGTGCCTTTTCGTAATCCGTCTTGCTAATCTCTCCCCTTACTTTCCTGGACGGGATTTTGACGCCTCTATATTGCTGAATCTTTTTCGTTTTTTTGGGTCGTCTCTCTTTGAACTTAGGTACAGCCCTTACTGGTTGTTGGGACAAGTCTTTCAAACGGCCACACCTCCGCTATTTTGTCAGCCCGTGTGCTCTCTTAAATTCAACCAATTTAGCAGTACTTATCTTTCTTTTCTTAGCCACTTTCTCGTCTGACCACCCCAAGCGCTTGTAGTATCGATATTGCTTAACGGTGATTTTCCAGTTCCTTTTAGGCTCTTCAACCAATCCCTTGGTTGCTCTTTCTTTCTTGGTGATGGATAACAGATCATTGCCAATTTTGCGAAGTCTCATGTACTGCTCACATCCTAAACAATGGCTGCTTCTGTATTCCGGTTCGTCATACGGACACTCTTTACAATGATTCTCATAAATCTGCATTTGCTCATGTAAGAGTTCCTGGCGCCTATTCATGCGAAAAACACTGTCTTTCTCGGCTTTAGTTGCCCCTTTTCATTCAAATCAAGCGCTAAAACTAACACATCCGCTTGACTGCGTTTTAGATAACGGGATACCTCCGATAAGGTGCGGCCGTCGTTATACAATTGCTTAAAAATCTGCTTTTCTCTGGGCGTCCAGGTATAATCGATTTCCTTTCCAGCCACGTAGCAATTAAGCTTTAGCCGTTCTTTTTCTCGATTCCAGCCGTTCTTTTTTATAAAGCTCTCCGTCGCTTGCATGACTCTTCCCTCCATTCGGCTAACTGGCGCAATCTCTTAGCCATAATCACTTTGTTGTAATGCTCCTTACGTGCTTTACAGGCCGAGCAGCTACATGCTGCCGTTGTAAATCCGCCAGGCACAGGCGTGAGGTGGTTTCTAGTGCATTCTTCCGGTTTCCCAAATAGGATTTTATCCCGCGTCCTCTCTATCACTTCGTCCATTTCCTTGAGCGTGTCGGCGCCAGCAGCGGCTAGCGCCTTTCTGTATGTTTCAATCATGTTATGCCTCCCTAAATTTCCTCAATCTGTAGTCGTCACCCTCGATCTTAATGGGATGGACTCCTTCCATCGCCCTGGAGAAATTACGCGGCCCTAAATGTTTTTGTAGTTCTTCATGTTCGAGATTTGTTGTAAATATCGTGTGTTTGCCTATCCTGGCGTCAATAATCTCGAATAGCTTAGATACACCCCACGTAATTTCGCCGTTCTTAGGCTTTTTTGTTTGTTCAGCTCCTAGATCATCTAAAACAAGGCAATCTACGCGTTCCAGGGCATCTAGTAGCTCGTTTTCGCTTACGTCAGACTCTTTATCCCATGTCCCCTTAATCTTCGTCAGAAGCTTAGGAACGCTTATAAAAATGGACGTTACGTTCTTTTTAGCAAGTTCCTTCACCGCCGCCGCAGCTAAGTGGCTTTTTCCAAGTCCATAATCACCCCTAATCAGCAACGGGACAGGGTTTTCTTTACTGAAATTTTGCACATAGCGCATAACCGTTTGTTTTGCTTTCTCTTGGCTAGGGTTAGTAGGGGTATAACTCTCAAACGTTACGGCCTTTAGGCGGTCGTTAATAATGCTTTCTTGGTCAAAGAGTCTTAAAGCCTTTGCCTGTTCCCTGCGCTCCAGCTCTAAACGCGCTTCCTTGCCGATTCGTTCGTCCTCCTCCTTGACTAGGGAGCAATAGCCACATCTTAGCTCCCCGTCGATGACTAATAGGTAACGGGAACAGTCAGGACAACGTTCATCAGAAATTTGGGGTAAATTCTTTTTCAAAATTGTACCCTTCGTATTCAGGGCGTCCGCTAGGCTCTGCATTCCTAGTCGCTCCTTTCTTTATTCCGTCTCGTTTAGCCCAATTCAGGAGAGTGAAGTAATGGCTCTTATACTTATCTCCCTTGCTGCCAATGTAGTTGTTTAGCCGTTCGATCAAATCGTCGGTGTTTCTAGGGCCGAAATTCTGAATCAATTTGCTGTGTTCTTCTTCCGTCAATTTCACAAAATCCAAATACGTTCGTTTGGACGTTTTTTTAGGGACGGGTTTCGTTTTTGCCCCTATATCTTTTAGTTCTTTATTACTTAGTAAGTTATTACTTAGTAATTCATTATTTAGTAGTAGTGGATTTTCCACCGGTGGTTTTCCCACCAATGGTGAATCCACCGATGGTTTAACCACTGGTGGTTTTTCCACCTCTGGTTGTGGTACCTCATAGACGACTGTTTCCCAGTAGAGTTTGCCGTTTTCATCGTTCCGTCGTACCCGTTTCAGGTACCCCTTGTCACTTAACTCTTTTAAAGCCGATTTAACTGCATCCACCCCGTCTTTTGCGTGGTTGGAAAGCTCTTCTCTGTAAAAACGCCAATCGTCTGGCATGGAAAGCATATAAGCGTGTAGCCCCTTCGCTTTCCAGCTCAACCGTTCATCGTGCAGCGCCGTTTTATCCATTACGACGTAATTATTGCTTTTGCTAACGCGATAAATCCCCACGGTGTTCACCTCTCAAATAAAATTGCTAAAAAGGTGTACTAACAGCAACGGTTGTGGTATACTGTTAGTACTTGATATTTGTTCGTGTTTTTACTTAGTCACTGTCTTCAGCAGTGGCTATTTCTTTTTTCCATTTCTCTGTGCATTCTGGCGAACATATCAACGAAGTACTTGGTAAATCACATTCCTTCAAAATGTCCACAAGTACTTCGTTCGTTACATAAATCACCTTCCCGCACCCAGGGCAATAAGTATAAATTTCATCCTCGTAAAGCTCTACTTCCACCGGAAACCCATCACCTACAGTAGTCTTAACAAAGAACATAATTACACCAAACTCCCAATGGACAATTCTTTAACAATCGTTGTGTAAATCTCTTTCAAACGTGCATCAGATTCAATGACTTCTAGCTTTGTAGCCTCTTTTACTCTTGTAGCAGTGGCGCCACTTTCTTCTAATCTGTCTTTCAAATTCTGTAGACGTACGCTGAGCTTGCACCGCGCTCGTTCTTCTAACAGTTGATAGCTCTTGCGTCTAATTTCTTGATGTCCGTAGTTGGAGCTATTAACCGCTTGATTGAGCATGCGGTTAATCGACTTACGCCAATTGTCATCTTTGTGCAGGAACGTGTCTTTGATGACCGTCACAGTAGTTTTAATTTCTTTGATTTCTTCATCGCGTTTAGCGTCTTCAATCTCTTTTTTGGCTAACCCGTCCCAAAGCTGCTTGAACATCTGTAGTTCTGGACTGAGATTAGCTAACGAAAGTGATTCAGTTTTAATGGCATAGTAATCATCAACTAGAGTTTCATACGCATCCCACGCTTGATCTGTGTTAAGAGATTTCGCATGCAACCAAGCTCCCTTTTCTGTCCAAAGATACATAACTACTGAGTTTTTTAAACCGTCGTCAATTTGTACACGGTTCAAAAAATCTCTTTTAGCTTCGCCGGACAGTTGATAAAAGTGCTTCCCCTCTTTATAACGATCAACATTTCTAGTGAAGTTCCGACTAATCTGTTGTCGAGTAGCACCATATGCATCCGCTAGTTGCGTGGTGGTGAGCACTCTTTGATCTTTGTATTCAACCACTTTTAAATTCATTTGTTTCTCTTCTCCTTTCAAAAGGCGCGAAATTGCGCTCTCCTATTTTTGAATCATTTGCCCGTTTCTGTGTGGCTCAGAAGCCGGATTAGCATTAACCAGCTTCCGAACATTTTATTTCGTCCATCTTGACCACCCCCTCAAAGTACGCTCCCCTTCTTACTAATCCAAGGTAATAAGCTCTGCCATTTCGCAATTGAGGGCCTCGCAAACTTTTTCCGCGACCGGAATATTGATTCGTGATACTCGATTTAGCTTCCAGCTGTGAAGCGTTGGACGGCTGACACCAGACTTTTCACTCAACTCACTGATGGACTTGATGTCCGCTTTAGACATCATCTCTTCTAAGTTGAAACGAGCCATTGTTTCACCTCCTGTTACTTGCTATTATATTTCACTTTAACAATATTGTAAAGCTTCATTTGCAAGTTTGTTATTTTTTATTTCCAAATTAGCTAAACTACTTGCATACAACGATGAAATAGTTTAACATAATTGTAAACGTAGATTACAAAACTGGAAGGGAGCGTTACAATTGAGAAAGGTGCAATTTCACCTACACGTATTAATGGGTCAAAACAAAATCAAAAGCATTAATGAGCTATCAAAGAAAACAGGTATTAGCAGGCCGACGCTGACTAAGCTTTACGACAACAACACAACAAGAGTCGATTTTGATACAATTCAGACACTATGCGATTTCTTCGACTGCAAATTGTCTGATTTAATGACTATGGAAGGTGATTAAGCGAAAAAATATCCTGTGTCTGTTGAAACAAACACAATACTAGGAAGGAGGGGCGCGAACCAAAGCGGATCAGCTCCTTTTTGTCATGTATAAATGCGCGCAATTTTGCTCGCATTGGCGAACAAAAATAAGTACGTATGTTCGTTTTTCAGGTAGAAGAAAGGGAGAAAGAAGCTCTCCCTATACGACTTTACTTAAGGTGATGCCCCGCACAGGACGGGGAGTGAGTTAATCAATATCATAAATTTTCAACAACTCATTTTCTGGAATTTCTGATGCTAAAAACAAGTTTTTAAAATCCACCACTTTCCACGGGCCAAAACAGTCCAACAATACCTGATCTTCTCCGCCAAACATTATAATTTCTCTTGCTGGGCGAAAAATTCCATGATCGTCTTTGTAAAGCAATTCATCTGCTTCTCGTATTTTCTTAATGCGGGCTGCCAGTTGCTCAGTCATCCGGTTCCTCCTTTGCCTTTTCAACTTTGGCTAGATAAATTTTTTCTGCAACATCTGACCATTCATCAAAAAACTTCTCCGCTTCCTCCAATGTTTCAAATTCATCAACGTCTGACTCATAGTAGTTCCATTCTCGTACGACTATCCACATATGGCACCTCCTGTACAGTAGTGGCAATCTCAAACAGCCTTTTGTTACAAGATAAACAATATGCATACTTGCTACGGCTATGAGACAAGCCCTCGTAATAATCTCCATTGTCGGCCTCTGCCCCATTGAAGTTGTGACGCCAAACCGTACTGCCTTTTACGTAATCTTTACTGTAATACCCCTCTCTCGAATCGCAGAAGGGGCATTTGTCAATAGGAGCCGGTTGCATATAAATCCCCCTATACAGTAGTGGCCTTACTAAACAACAACTCGCCTTCTTCTGCATCAATTAGTAGAGGCGTGGCACCCTTGTGAGGTGCCAGAAAATAAATACCTTCATCCGTTTTGATAATCAATTCACCTGAATCTAATAATTTCTGTTTTTCAGCCATTCGTTTCCCCTCCTTATAGGCATCCTAGTTATTTAGTAACTCAGGGTTTTCAAATTTGTTGCCTACAACAGTCACAAACGGTAATTGACGATACAGTAACCAACCACCGCCGCACAATACCATATCCTTGTCGTAATACACCTCGTGGTTGCCATCTATGCGGATATATTTGTTTGTTGGATGGTCTTTGATCTGTACAATATCCCCCTCAAAAATCTTTGTGTCGTGCTTGTCTTTGAGTCCGGTGTATTGGCCGACAGTATCAGAGTCGACAAGCACCCACCATTCATGGGCTATATATTCATCGCACCAATCAGCTACGCCACCCACAATAAAGGTTTGTCCGCCGCTTTGTATGAGATTTCCGTATACCCAACCGTTACTGTGAGACAATCCGATGTCGTTGAGTTCTTCAACAGACATTCTCGCTTTCCCGCGAAATTCAATTTCCCTCATTGCCCAACCTCCGTTTCAATCCAGGATTCGAACATTCCATCTTCTGTTTCATCTCGACATTTCTTTGCTTCTTCGTAGTTAGAAAACGATCCGACTTTTCTCTTTTTGCCACCCCACTCATGTCTCATAAAGACATGATAAATTTTCGTTTCCTCCCTCGCATTTTCCGATTCCATGTCATTACCCCCTATATCCTAAAAATTCGTTCAGTTCTGCCTGGCTTTTTCCGGTTGCGATAACACCATGTATGCTATTTTTAGCCAAAAAGGTTACCGCTTCTAATTTTTCCCGCTCCATCGCTACTAGGTGGACTTGGCCGTTAATTTCGACCAAGATTGTCACCTGTGCTTCCTTAACACTTGTAGTCATGTTATAGCCTCCTTTACTCGTCCCATTCTTTTGCCGCTTCGAACTGCTCTTGTGTTAGCTCAATGTTCACTGGCTCGTAATGCTTTAGCCAGAGTTCGACGTCAAAAGAGATAGGGGTATCATATCCATAGATTTTGCGCATCGCCTTTTTAAAGGCAGTGGAAAAGCGTCTACATTCTTCGACGTCCGTTTCATCCGGCTTTGTTAAATCGTCTCTATAAATCATCCTTGCACGCTCTATGTCTTCAAGAGATACGTCTAAGTCCGGGTCGCTCCAATCACCAGCGTCAGGACTTAAAGCCAAGTACCGATCTTCTTTTGATTTGCTCTTAAACACGATTACGGGAATAGTCAATGTTATTTCCTCCTTTGGCGGCAGGAGCGCCCTATTAATAGACCGGATAAACGCCCAAAATGCCGTCGTAGATGTCCGGTTCCGAGTGGTCGATGAAAAACACGTACTCACGGCCAACCACCATAAAATCGCTTATATAGTCCTCTGACAGCGTGATTTCCTCCGCATCCGACTTAAAGGTGTAAGTCGTGTAACCGATCTCGTGCTGGCCGATCTCCGTCAGGGTATAGGTTGGAGCATCGGACAGGCTAGGGATTCCGCAAATCAATGACGCTGCAAGCAAAAGGCTATTCATGTGTGGTTCCTCCAATTTTTGTAGTGGTAGCAGGCGGTATCTCCGCCCGCTTTGTTATATAGACAACAGACTCATTAGGCTAAAACACTGCGTTAGTTCGTTTGAGAGGATTGCGCTTCTTTCAACTTCTCGTTTTCTTTATCCAGGTTAAGTATGCTTTCAGCCATGTGTTTTATGGCCACTTTCGTTTCTTCTCTGAGGCGTTCGTTTTCTTCTTCCATTTCGAGCATACGCCGCGCCATGTATTGCATGGCGTCTACGCATTCGGCTAAAGCTTCCGCCGTCCAGTCATAGCCCTGGGCGGCGTCAATCGTCTGACCATATTCGGCAATCCCCTTCTCGTTCTGGGCGCGTAGCTGGCGCTCGATGATTTCCAAAACGCGCTGCGATGTAGCGGGTAATTCCATTACTTTCTCCCCTCCTTCATCTGCTCCAAAGCTGCTAAAAGCTTTGGATGAAGAGATTCAGGCAGATAGGACAAGAACTCTTTTAATGCTCGTTGTGTCTCTGTCATAGGTCATCATCCTCTTCGTCATCTTCTTCAAATGCATCAGCAAATGCTTGCTCTATCATTAGCACCCGTTTCTTTAGTTGTTCTGTGCTCCATTCTTCCAATCTTTTTTGGAGCTTCCAGTCAAAGGGCACTTGCTCCTTTGCCCTCTTTAGCCAATACTCCCTATCGCTCATGAGCCAAACAATGCCCAAGTTAACAAACTGCTCATGACACCAAACGACAGGATTAAGGTTGTGAGCTGCCCTTCCGTCAGTTCTGGCGCTTTCATACCTGTTCCCCCCTCAATGTATTTTCACTTTTCCGAATTGCTTGTATCTCGTTTTAGTAAAGTCTAAGTAATTGCCTTGTGCATCTTCATGTATGTGCATACACAAATTGTTAGATCGCTTCCCATTATCAATTATGTTGACGGCAGCGGTTCTGAAATTGCGCCCTCCTGCGTAAACAGTGGGGCAATCATCAACCCTTGTAACTTCCACAGTCTTGTGTGCTAGTTCGATTTTTTTCACTTTCTATTCCTCCAGTGCGACGTCATGTGCTATAATGACGGCAGGTTATTGGGTAGGGCGCTTACGGGGGTATGCCGCCCTATTTTTGTTGATTTACAGCCTGCTCTTGTGCTTGCTTGAACCACTTTTCAAGTACCGCTAGCGCTTGTTCAGCCTGTTGCTTATTCAACTGGCTTAAATTATTGATCTTCAATCCTTTAAAGACCATCGGGGGTTCTGTATTCCTCAACTCAGCTAGCTCAGCCGCTGTTGTTTTGATGTTATCCAACAATTGCTGACTTGGCTTTTCCGGCTTAGTCTTTGGTTTGCTTTGCTCCATTTTTTCTTGGAAAGCATCCGGGTCATCTGAGTCGGTTGAAATGTTAAACTGCTTCAACAAGAAATACTTCTCTCCATAAGTGAGCGCCTTGCCCACGCCCTTTTCCCCAGCAATATCAACACCTTGCGCGTACCAAGGAACTTCAATCTTTTCTTCTGGGTTCTCAGCGTTTACCCAGGTCATCTTCATTTCGATCTCTGTGAAATATGTGGTTGTTCGTTTGAATGGATGCTCATTGCCTTCCTTGAATAGCTCTATTGAAGACTGGTGCAGCGTTTTGTCGGTAATCGCCGGAATTAAAAGCAACTGTAATTCGTCCATCTTCTCCCTTACTGCCGACAGCACTTGGCTAGAGCCTACATACTTGTATTGCTGTCCTTGTTGAGACTTTTGGAGATAAGGGACAACCTTCCTTACCTCAACTAATTTTTGATAGATGTTCACTTCTGCTTTTCCTCCCTGTTTATTTTTGGGTTGCAACCTAATACCATTTACTTGATACGCTATTGCTGTGCGGCTCGGCCTTTCGGCGTCTTGGCTATTTGAGAGTCAATCGTATTAAGTTGCAACCTACCTTAGGAGGATAGTGCCTCCTAAACGCTGTGAGCTTAAAGGCCTGTTTATACTCGCTCACACGAGTTGGGACTTGTTTTTTTGCTTTATCAAACTCCTTCGCCCTGACGTCGAAATATAGGAAATCATAGAGATATTCGAGCAAATCAGAAGCCATGTACGGCACGTAATGCATTTTCATCATCCTTTCCGTTAATCCAGACATAGATCATGTCATCATGATCGCTGCTGGTGTATCCGTGCTTGCTGAGATAGTTTTGTACCAGTCCCTTATGCTGGTACCAGTCACGCATAAACGTGCTGTCGATTACAGCGCCCCAGTGTCCCATCTCCTTGTGTTCCTCAACTAAGCCTAGGCAGCGGTGGAGGATGGAGGTTAGTGTCTCTTGCGGCGAGTGGGGTTCGGTTGGTAGGGTTTCAAAATCAAACATGTTATGCCTCCTTTATGGTCTTAAGACTCTTACATTTCCGTATGCTTCATATTCCTGGACTTCCTTAACCTCGCCCATTTGCTCGTCAATCCAAGCATCTAAACGATCTTTTTTAAAAAGCATCCGCCCCCCTAATTGAAGTTTGAGAACAGGCAATCCATTGTATTTCATCCATCGACGAACAGTTGAAACGGAAACTCCTAAGTAAGATGCAGCTTCATTAATGTTCATCGTTGATTTATTCATATTTCCACCCCTTTCATCCAAAAATAAAGTAAACTATAGAAAAGGTAGCAATGATAACTTTAGCTAACACTTTCTATAAAAAAAATATCGTCAAAACCCAAATCAAGCGCGTCTGCTAGTGCCTTGGCCATTTTCGGCCCAGGGTTTTTAACGCCGTTAAGGATTTGGTTTACATATGCCGGGGATGTGCTGGCCTTTTTAGCCAAAGCGGATTGACTTAAACCCGACTTAATGAGGATAAGTTTTAATTGCTCAGGGTCTTTAAGGCGTATTTTCACTTTATTCACCTCCGCTTTACCTTTGATAACTTTTGCTATCTTGCTGTTGTTATCATTTTAGCATTGTTAGATAACTGTTGCAAGCACTTTTTGATAACTATTTTAATCTTTTATTAACAAAAGTTAACTAAAGCATTATAATCAATTATGTGAGGAGCGTGCGCAATGAAAACGAAAGAAATGGAATTTGGTGAGTATCTTAGGCGTCGGCGTAAAGAGAAGGGCTTTACCATTCGACAGCTTGAAATGAAATCAGGTGTTTCTAACGCCTACTTATCACATCTAGAGAATGGTAAAAGAGGCCTTCCTAGTACGGAAATAATCAAAAAAATTTCTAAAGCGTTAGACATCTCTTACACCGAGATGCTACAAAAAGCTGGCCACTTAGATGAAGCCAATCTTTTACAGAACGAACCGAGCTTTCCCGACATAAAAGATCAGCTTAGTACCAATCACAGCCATATCACCGTCCCTATATTAGGGTACATTAGCGCGGGAAAGCCTGTTTTGGCAGAGGAGCACATTGAAAATTATATGGATATTCCGACGTCAGCGTTTGACATCGAAGAAGGGAAGCATTTCTTGCTTAGAGTAAAAGGCGACTCAATGATTAACGCAAGAATACATGAGGGCGACATGGTAATGGTTAGAATGCAATGCGATGTCGAAAGTGGCGAGATAGCCGTTGTTAACATTGATGGAGAAAACGCCACTTTAAAGAGAGTCAGAAAAACCGATACTGGTCAAACTTGGCTATTTCCTGAAAATGACAAATATGAACCGATTTTAATTAGTAATAGTGAAGCGCGCATCATTGGAAAAGTGGTTAAAATTTTCATTGATCCATGAGGAGGATAGTTCAATGGCTGGTTATTACGAAGAGTTAGGGAAAAACAAATACAAATTAATAGTTGAGTTACCGACAACTATTAGACCAGACGGAACCAAAAAAAGAAACCGGAGAACTAAAACCGTAACAGCAACCGGTACGCGAGAAGCAAAAAAATTATTAGCTAATTTCGCGAGCACTGTATTGTCACCTCAATATTTTGAACCCGAAAAAATTTCATTCGCAACTTTTGTTAATGACAAATGGTGGCCTAATTATGCATTAAGTCATTTTGAGGACAAAACATTAGAGGTATATGAAGAAAATTTGATACTTCGCATCATTCCTGCCCTACAACATTTTAAGTTGGCTGAAATTACAACATTGCATCTAGTTGAGTTTTTTAAGGATTTGTCAGAGCCAGGAGCAAAAGTAGACGGTGGAAGCTTGTCAGGAGAGACGATAGCTATTTACCATCGAATTTTAAGGAGTATTTTTACTGTAGCAATTGAATGGAACTTAATTGACAAAAACCCAATGGACGGGATAAAGAAACCTAAGATTGTTAACAAAGAAGTAGAAGTATACGAAGAAGATGAGATTGCCGAAGTGTTTGAATGCCTTAAAAACGAGTCATTAAAATGGCAATTATTAGTTCAGTGTACCTTTGCCGGGGCGCTAAGGCGCAGTGAAGTTTTAGGATTAGAGGACAGGCACATTAATGTCGAGAAAGGAGTTATCCATGTTCGTCAATCCATCACGAACACAAAAAAACGCGGTCTAAAAGTCAAAGACTTAAAACACACCAAGCATCGAAGGGACCTTCATATGCCCGAACAACTAATTATTGAGTTGAAAAAGCTTGGAACTTATAAGAAAAAGGAAAGATTAGTTACCCAAAAAGCTTGGAAAGAGGGATCTTATTTTTTATTCTCAGACGAAACAGGGAAACCGATGGCTCCTCATTCAGTCACAACGTGGTGGCGTAGGTTTACCGAAAAAAATAATATAAGACATATTCCTTTCCACGGTATACGCCATACGTCGGCAACATTGATGATCGCCAAGAACGTGCATACAAAGACTATATCAGCTCGATTAGGGCATTCTGATGTTAAAGTGACATTAAATAGGTATGGACATGCACTAGAAGCAGCAGACAAGGCGGCGACAGAGGAAACTTTCGGCAACCTATTCGAGAGAAAAAACGGTTAAAAAACAAATCCGCCACTCGTTCGCCACCTTGCCGACTTTTTAAAGCATAAAAAAACACCCTCCATCTCTCGGAGAGTGCGCCACATTAAGGTTTTTCACCTAAGCTTCCAAGCGGACTTGAACCGCTGACCCCCACCTTACCATGGTGGTGCTCTACCGACTGAGCTATGGAAGCACAAAAATGGCTCCACAGGCAGGATTCGAACCTGCGACCGATCGGTTAACAGCCGATAGCTCTACCACTGAGCTACTGTGGAACGCAAAAAATATATAGAAAAAAGCCCGGCAACGTCCTACTCTCGCGGGAGGAAGCCTCCAACTACCATCGGCGCAAAAGAGCTTAACGGCCGTGTTCGGCATGGGAACGGGTGTGACCTCTTTGCCATTGTCACCGGACCCTACTTCAGATAAGCGTCGGATTTCTTCGTCCAGTTCGCATCTCTCAGTCGGTCACGTACGTTTGGGTACGCTCCCTTCTTCGAGCACTTCCTGTCCTCGAACTCCTCGCTTCTCTTCGTAGTTCTTTTTTGACTTCAGATAAGCAGCGAATCTCTTCGTCTCGTTCGTGATTCTTCTTCAGTCACGTACGTTAGTACGCTCCTTCAGTCGAACACTTCCGATCCTCGACCTTCTTGCTTCTCTTTGTCAATCGTTTTACTTCAGATGTGGCGAATCTCTTCGTCTGCACTGAAGGATATGGAAAGAATCGGTGATTCTTTCAAAACTAAATCCGAAATACTCAACTGTCAAGAATGTATAGGATAAGTCCTCGACCGATTAGTATCAGTCCGCTCCACGTGTCGCCACGCTTCCACTTCTGACCTATCAACCTCATCATCTCTAAGGGGTCTTACTGGCTTACGCCATGGGA
>NZ_JAODPB010000015.1 GCF_025770735.1 Shouchella tritolerans | reverse complement strand
TAAGGCAGACGTTTAAAGACGACTTGGCTAAAGGCTCCATACAAGGCGACCACAACCGCGTTATATCCGCGCGTTTAACCGAGAGATTTAAAGAGCATGGCATTGTCGGTCATCGCACCACAGACGGAAAAATGCTGCCTATTGATTTTTATGCCAGCACGGTTGTGCGTACCAAGCTGAGAGACGCCAACACAAAAGGCGCCGTCAATCGCTACACTGAAAACGGCGTTGAGCTGGTCAAAATAAGCGGACAGGGGCAAACGTGCCAAGTGTGTGCTAGGTACCAGAACATGGTCATTAGTCTCACTGGTAATCATGATGGATTTGCGTCCATTGACGACGAGGGCATACGCCTTCCGCCGTTTCATCCTAACTGTCGCTGTACCTGTCGGCCGTATGTCCTTGAGTATAAGACGGACGAGGAAATCCAGGAGGAAAAAGACCGTTGGAAAGCCTTTAATCCGGCCAAAGACCCGCGAACACCAGCTCAAAAGAAAGCGTATGAGCGGGAACAAAAGCTTCGCGCCCAGCGTAATGCAGAAAAGAAGCAATACGCTGAAATGGTCATGTTGCTAGGGGACGAAGCACCGAAGACGTTAGGCGCCTTCCGTCGCATGAAGAAAGCGAACACGCTTAATTTCCGCGAGAAAAAGGCGCAAATGAGAGAAATCAAAAGAGAAGTCAAAGCTGCTACATCGTAGGGGCTTTTTTGTCGTGTCAAACCGTGCTGTGACGTTAAACATGTACGAGATACGGGTTCGCACACCAGACGTGCAGTTGAAAGGGGAATGAATATGTTTGCTAAACCGTTGTTTAATAAAGATTCGTTGCTAATGACGTTTGATTTACAATACTTTGCTGAGGATGACGATAGTGGTTCAGAAGGCGATAACGACGACAATGGCGCGCCAAGTCTCGATGAATTGCTAAAGAACCCTGAGTTCAAGAAACAGCATGAATTATTTATCAAAAAGACATTGGCAAAACGAATGAAAAAGTTCGAGGGCGTTGACCCAGAAGAGTATAAACGCCTGAAAGAAGCAGCGGAGCAAAAAGGCTCAGACAGCGACGAGGACAAGGACGACGAAACCGACTCGAAGTTGAATGAGCACGAAAAGCGTCTCGCCCGCGCTGAACGTAGGGAGAAAAGGGCAGCAATTAAAGAATACTCTATCGAGAAAGGTGTCAATCCGAAACTGGCCGCGAAGTTGATTGACATTGAATCAATTGAAATGGACGAAGACGGAGAACCCACGAATCTTGAAGAGTTATTCGAGGAATTGGAAGAAGAGTTTCCGGAGTTTTTCAAGGGGCAACAGGAAGAAGAAGACACGACTACTCAACGCGGCTACTTCCCTGGCGCCACTCAGAAAGGCAACAGCGGAACGAAAGGGAAAGACTCATACGATGTGGGTAAATCTGTATACGCCCGCATCCGAGAAAAACGCTATCCAAAGAAAGGGGAATAAAGCATGTCTTACACATTAAAGAACGGCCGTACAGAGTTTAGAGGCGGCATCAATATTTTGGCTTCCCGCCACCTGCAATGGACGGAACACGGCATCACTTTAGATGCCGAGAAAACAGGCAAAACATACTTGCCTGTCGGCACGCCTGTAGCGCGGAACCTTGAAACAGGGAAATACGAAGTGTACGCGGACGGTGAGGGCGGAGCAGCACCGGAGGGTTATGACGACTTTGCGCTCCTTAACATTGACGTGGAAGTCGATGGGGAAAACGATGTCATTATTGGCGAAGTGCTTATTAGAGCGTCCGTCTACGAAGCTAAATTACCGGATACAGTGACCGAGACTTTCAAAAAGCTCACTAGCCCACTTATCCGCTATGTCAAACACGTATAACGCCGTATGAGGCGTATTTTTTATGCTAAAAACAAGGGGGAAAACTTAAATGCCAGGCATTACACACTTAGAAGAATTTCAACAACCCGCACTACGTGCGCTTGTAGATGAGTCGGAAAAGGACACTCCACTAACATTAGTTGACCGTTTCCTGCCGACCGAAAACGTGTTCTCGCGTTCTTTTGCAGGCGACATCATCAAGACAAACAATTTTCTAGCTGGATACATCGGTAAAGGCTCAGAGCCGCCGACCATTGATCGAAATGAGATGGCTTCCTACATGGGCGAAATCGCACAGTTTGGTTTACAGGATATTGTCACTTATAGCGAAATTGAAGCTTTGCACGAGGCAAAGAACAACGCTCGTTATCAGGACGCTATCGAGCGTATTACTGTTCGCGCTCTAAACGTTGTAGACGCAACGCGCCGTTTGATTCAATTGGCAAAGTCAGAAGTGTTGTTCAAAGGTGAGCTTTCGCACAATCGCAACAAAATCAAGTTTGACTTTGATTTTGGAATCCCTGACGAAAATAAGGTAGCTCTTACTCCCGATAACGATTTTGATTCCGCAGATTTTGACGTTCTTGGCTTTTTGTTGGAGCAAGTGGCTGCTTACGTTGAGTTAAACGGACAGAAACCAGAAGTGATGCTCATTTCTTACGAAATTCTTAACCGTCTATTGTCCAATAGCCAAATCATTATCGAGTCAGGGCGCCCTGTAGGATCGAGACGCGCTTCTGCTGAAGACTTAACAAATGTACTAAAGAGCTTTGGGCTTCCTGATTTTGAAGTCGTGGAAAATCGGGTTATGACGTATAAAGACAACGAGACAAAGTCGATTATTCGAAACGAATTTATGCCCGCTAACCGTATCATCATGGCTTCTAGCGGTGCAGGGAAGTATCTGCTAGGCCCGACGCTTGAAAACAACTTCCAGCCAGGTATTTTACTAATGGCAGAAGACCAAAAAAAGCCGCTGCAATCTGTTGTTGAAACGGTCGGCGCTGGCTTCCCTGTGCTTGAAAATCCATTCCTTATCAAGCACTTGGATGTATTTACGCCATAGGAGGGTTTATATGGCTAAAGTAACTGTACGAGTACTAAACGCAATTGTAGACGGCAAAAGAAAAGGTGAGCGGTTGGACATTGAAGAAAAGTCCGCTGCTTATTTGTCGTCCATCGGTTATGTAGAGGTGATAAAAGATGCCGAAACCAAGCAAAGGAACACCAAAGGACATGCGGCTAAAAAGAAATCGCAAGAAAAAGGGCAGAAAAAAGAAGTAGGTGAATAGGATGGACCTTTCGAACGTCCGTGAATACCTATCGAAAATGCCCCTGACGGGCCAATATGACGCCCTAAGCGAGGAAGACAAGGATAAGTGGGTGTTTGGTGCTTACGAACTCCTGTCAACCCATTATCGCCCGAATCAAATCACTGCCCGCGCTGTCGCCTTGCAAGTGCTGTACATGCTGGAAGGTGAGGAAGAAGAGTATGCCAAGCTCAGGCGGCATGGCGTTACTGCTTTTTCTACCAACCGCGTGTCGGCGAGTCTGAACGGCAGCGCCATATCGCCAGAAGTAGAATCGCTTATCCGTGGCAAGGCGAGAGTGGGGCGGTTAATATGATGCCTCCTATGCGAGATCAAGTAACCGTCGTCACTACTCGCCTTGATGACAACGGAAACCCTGTTGTCGATGATCGTGGCCGTCCTGTCGCCCCTGATGAAACAACAACAAAAGCGCGTATCACATACAAAGTCAAAGTGGTACGTAATCGCCACGGGGTAGAGCAAACGACCAATGTCGAGTTTGACTTGCCGCCGGAAGTAATATTCGATTACGACTCCACTATCAGATACACCAATTCATTTGGACAAGAAGACAAAGCCGAAGTGGTAGCGTGGGAAGAATCCACGAACCTAAGCGGCTCCCGCGTCTTCTTTAGGACGGTGTACGGTGGCTAGACGCGACTTTATCAGCATCGAATGGAAAGGGTTAAAGGAGCTTGAAAAAGAGTTCAAGGCCATGCCCAAGAAGTTTGAGCGTGCTGCAATCAAGGAGCTAACCAAATACAGCTCATTGCTGGAGGAAGGTACAAAGGCGCTTGTCCATCACGACGAGGGAGACTTGGAAGACTCCATTTCATTCGACAAGGCGACGAAAAAGGGGCAGGGATTTGAGTTCGAGGGCGGTTCATCGTCCAAGTACGCGCTCAGGAGGCACTATGAGCCGTACAGAATGGGCGTACACGACAAAGTTGCTGGCGACAAGTACTATGTAGGCGGGAGAGGCCGAAGGACGCACAATAAGCCAGCATGGCGCGGAGAGAGGGCAGGGAGGCTGTACCTTGAACGCGCGATTCGTGTCACAGAGAAAGACTTCCAGAAGACAGGCGAACGTATCCTAGATCAAACCATTGAGAGGAGGGGGCGCAAGTGATTCAATCGTGGATGATGAAGGAGCTAAAGGATATAATCCCAAAGCTGACTTGGACATACGACAATTATTCATCACCAGACCACACCGGAACTGTATACAGCGAAGGTGGTTGGCCGCCGTCAGCGAGTGAAGTCATGATGCGTTACCCTAATTATCAAGTGTGGATACGTTCGTCAAATTGGGATTATGCGCAATATGCAGCTCATAAAACACTAGAACACTTTCACCGCATGGGAATTGATAAAAACTTCAATATTTCAATTGACGACGGGATAGAGACAAAAGTCTATCGCGTTTTTTCAATTCTTGCTGCACAAGACCCCATTCAGATAGGTCCAGAAAACGACATAATGCGATGGTCAATTAACTTTGACGCAACGATATTACAAATTAAGGAGGAACACTTTAATGCCGGAATTTAACCCTTTAGAAATCCCGTTTGGCCCAGCTACTTATATCTTAGACGAAGGGCTTGAGACGGAGCTTAGTTTTGACGGCGTAAATGAAATGCAAAACGAGGGTGGAGAGTTAACCCTTACACCAGAAACCGAGGACATCGTTATCCTCGATTACGGCAATACAGCATACGACAAACGTTTGGTAGGTTGGGAAGCGGAAGTGGTAATCTCTGCTGCTAGACAAACATTAGAGATTATGCATGCTGCAATGTCTTTTGCTAACCCGATCATGAAAGATGGCAAGATTGTTGGTTTGCAAGATGCGCCAATCGGTTCTTCCGCTCGATTGAAAGGGCGTACTCTTACTATCCGCCCGCGTAATGCAAAAGACAGATCAACTGACATCTTTTTGTTCAAAGTGGTTGCTTCTGGCGAGTTTACGCGCTCTTACGGAAACGAGCAAGGTAACGTGCCTTTAACGTTGTCTGTTTTGCCTAAAGATGGCGCAGACCCGACAAAAGACGGGAACTACTTCCGCATTGGTGGGGTGGAAGAAGACAACGGAGACGATACTCCCAGTCCAACCCCCGAAGACTAATCTGGGGGAAGGAATGAGTTCTAGCAGCCCTGTGCTGCCTTTTGTTTTTCATAAGGAGGAAGAATAATGCCAGAGTCCGATAAACAGTTAATCTACACACGGATGTTCGGTTCTTATGCGGCTTTGCCGCAGTTTTATGATGTGGACGGCAATCCGGTTGTCATTTCAACTGACAACCCTTTGCCAGTAAGCTTTTCCGGTTTTGAAGGAGGTAGCGGAAGCAATATGCGATTTTTATTTGGGGAGACAGCACCTACAAACGCAGATGGACAACCAGGCGATGTTTATTTAAATACATCTAACGGAGATTTTTACCAGAATCAAAATACCGAGTGGGTGAAAATCGGCACGTTAAAAGGGCCTCCTGGTAAAGATGGCGAAGACGGTGAGGATGCCGTTATTGAAGATCATTCAATTTTAAACAAACACCTTGCCGACAACTGTGTAAACTCAAGGACCATTGGTACAGGTAGTGTATTTTTAGCCAATCTAAACTCTGAGGTCAAAGCTATTCTTGACGGTTTGCAAGCGCAGATTGACGAGTTAAAACCAGAAGAAACAGAATAAAACATTCAGGGGCTTCGGCCCCTTTACTATTGGGAGGAACAGAAATGACAACAGTTAACTTAAACATAAAAACTGACGACGGCGTGGAGCAAATCAAACACAAAATAGAAGCTATCGGACTTATTCAACTCGAAAAAAGCATGCGTGTTGTGAAAGAAATATTCGATGTACTGAAAAATGATGAACAATTGCTTGATGTAGTAAATGATTTATTTGAAGAAGCTGAAAACATGACAGATGAACAGTTGGTTCAAGGTCTTGTGGGTTCGTTTGAAACTCTAACTGTTCGATTGCCGGAGAAAGCAGTTGAGCTACTTTCTATTTTGAGTGACATTGACATTGATACACTTCGCGCACAAAAAGTCATGGATGTGTTTGATATATTTGAAGCTGTCATCGAAGAAAATGACGTAGAGAAGTTGATTAAACGTGCAAAAAAGTCTTTGAGCGTCGCGAAGACGGCGTTCAAGTTCCTCAAGAAAGAGAAGGAAGAGACGAAAGAAACGGCAGTCGAATCAGCTTCTTAGAGGCATTCGGCTACAAACTCTCTTCCAAATTAGGGGGATATTCCGAGATTAAACGAATCCCTGCTGTTACTCTACTTGGCTTTTTGGATGCGGTTTTAACCGAGGATGAACAACAAGCTGAACACGAAAGACAGAAAATGTACATTGAGTATTTGATGATGGTACATGCTCGCTCGCCTCAGTCTGATAAAGAGCAAAAAGCTCAACGGAAATTCGCGGAGGAGTTAAAACCGAAAGACTTTAAGAAACCTAAGAAAAGCAATAAAGCCAAAGTTTACAAATGGGATACTGCATTACTAGAAAGATTAAAAGCAAGGCAGCAACAAGACAGACAAAGAGATGCATAGTCTTTTTTACTATATTTCCGTATAATGTTGTTAACATATACGGGGGTGTTTTTATGGGAGAAAAGAACTTTTTCTCAAAGCTTTTTGAAGGTGATGAACGTCAAAGAGGGCTTAACGAATTACAAAAACAATTAAATGATCTATATAAGGTAAAAAGTGACAGGTTACTTAGCATCCAAAAAAAGGGTTATGAGCTTAAAGACAAACTAAAAAAAGCAGAACACGAAGAAAAGGAATCTATTATACTGCTTATTGAGGATTTAAAGAAGGAAAAAGAACAAATCAAAGAGCAGTATAAAATAGATAAGGCTAACAAGAAAAAAGAAATAGAGTCATACAAGGAGGAAACGAAACGCCTTGCATGGGAGAAGGAAAAACAAAAGCTGATAGAAAAAGGTTACTCAGATAGCGAAATTGAGGAAGAGGAAAAACAATGGAACAAGTCATTGTTACAAAAACTTGATGATAGCTTGAGTAAAGGGCAATCCGCTGAACGTCGCCGCCCGTTCGGTTCTGTAAAACTCGAACATCTCGGCGGGCATCCTAAACTAAGAAAAGGAAAAGTAACCATAAGAGCAGGAAAGGAACCAGGAACGCTCCAGTTTGGCAGCAAAACAGTGACCGTCATTGGTATGGAGTGGATGGAGAAAGGCAAACGCTCTGGTGGAAAGGCGGCTGCTGGTGCTCTTGTGGGTGGTCTAATCACTGCCCCGGTCACATGGGGGGCTGGTGCAATTGTAGGGGCCGCGATAGGAGGGCGAAGGAAAGATGATTCCGTCGTCGCAGTTGCCTTTACTGAAGATAATATAAATTACACAATGTATTTAAAAGCAGAAGCAAATGAATATCAGAAGTTGTGCAAACTTCTAGCGTAAAGCATCCCGGCTGTGGGGTGCTTTTTTCTGTGCCCTGAAAGGAGGTTAGGGATGTCTAAGTCAGTACGCGAGTTAAGAATGATTGCATCTTTGCAAGCGCGAGGGTTTCAAGCGGGAATTAAATCCACCGTGAAAAACCTACGAGAACTGAGGAAAAGCGCTGAAAGTAATGCAAAAGGGCTTAACCAGACCAATGCAGCTACAAGAACCGTAACCCGTACGCTCAAAGGCACTGATGGGCAAATGAGAACCGTCACTGCACGTATGCAAAATATGAGCAAAACCGGACGTATTGCATCCGCTCAAACGGTTACTCTTGCTAACAGAACAAACGAGTTTGGTAAAACGCTTAAAGGTGTAAATGGTCAGGTTCGTTCGTTTGGAACTATGACTGCAAGCCAGTATCAAAACATCGCGCGTCAAGGCTCTATAGTTGCTAGGTCTGTTCGCAACATGTCATCAGACACAAACCGATCATTTCAGCAGATGGGCAGGTCAACTGATGGCTATACGAGAAAATTCATTCAAGCGATGCGCGATAATGCTAAATCCACACAACAAGTAAATAATTCAGTGCGGACTATGGGAACACAGGGCGTAACGCACACCAACGCCTTATCTCGTTCTATCTCCAATATGCGTAATCCGCTAGCACAAGTTGTTCGAGCTAACGACAATATGGCTCGCAATTTCAGCAAAAACGCATCAGGAAATATTCAATATACGAATGCGGTTACGGCAGCTATCAGGAACATGCGCAACCCTTTAAATGACGTTACCTTGTCCACATCTGTAATGAGTAGACAATTTCAGTCCTTCGGTTTGCAAGGGCAGAAGTCCGTCCAAAATGTCAGCAGGCAGTTGGAACAAACCAGTTCAAAAGCGCCCGCACAGCTAGGTAATGTCCAAAGAGCTGCAAACGGAGTGACAAACACCATTAATAACATGGGGTCTGGCATTTCCGGATTCCGTTCTGCGGTAAAAAGTATTGTCTCTCCTGTGATGAGCGCGACAGGGACAATCAAAAAAAATATAACCTCTGGAATAATCATGCCATTCAGAGAGGCGACAGGAGTCGTCAAAGGCTATGCTGCCGCTCTTGGCTTGCTGAGTGCTGGAGCGCTCGGAAATACAGGTATGGGGCGCTTGAGTGCTATTGAAAACTCAAGAGTATCTCTTGAAGTAATGATGGGAGACGCAGAAAAGGCACAAAAGTTCTTGGACGAAGTTCTGGATTTTGCTAGAACTACACCATTTGCTTTCCCCGACTTAGCCGCCAGTGCAAGGAACTTAGTGGCATTTGGGATGAATGCGAAAGATGTTGTGCCGACTCTAAAAGCTATTGGTGATGCTGCCGCGGGAGCTGGTAAAGGTTCGGAAGGTCTAAACATGATCGCTTCTGCATTTGGTGACATCCAAGTCGCTGGTAAATTAGGGATGGACCAAATCAACCGTTTAGCGTCCAACGGTGTGCCAGCTTTGCAAATACTAGCCAACCAAGCTGGAATATCAGCCGAAGAAATGCGCAAGAAGATTTCTGACGGTTCGATTGGTGCAGAAGAAGCAATCAAAGGCTTAGTCAAAGGAATGCAAGAAGGTACAAAAGGCGTCGCCGGAAACACCGCAGCAATGGGCGGCCTGATGGAGCGGATGAAGGATACTTGGACGGGTTCTGTTGACTCTATGAAATCCTCTATTTCGTCCACAATGGCAACGTTGCTAGAGGACGCCAAACCGCATATTCAAGACTTTATGGCGTTTTTTGCGTCTTCATTTTCTAAGCTTCCTGATTTATTCAACTGGATTGGGGAATCATCACGGAAGGGCTTGGGCATAGCGGCTGAATGGTTGGATAAGGTGACCGGAAACACAGGGCTGTTCACAAAGACGCTCGGCAACACAGTGAAAGAAACAAGCATTTTCGGTGACAGCATATCTGATGAAACCCAAAAAGCTGTTGGCGGTTTTATGGACCTTTATAACGATTCTGTTAATTATATGAATCAAATGAAGTGGGGAAATCAAACCGTAACAGATGAAATGGCAAAAGAAATTTCTGGCCGTTTTCATCGGATGAAGGACGAAGTAATTGGAGCCTATGACGAACAAGAAACTAGAACCCTAGAATCTATGCAATCTCTTTTTGAAAACTCTAAACGTTACTCTGAAAAAGAGCAAAAAGAGTTGTTAGAGAAAACAAAGGAAGGCTTTGAACAAAGACGACAGTCGACCGAGGATGCTGCAAAAGAAATCGAAGCTATCTACAAGCAGGCAGCGGATGCGAACATTGAAATAACTGATTATCAGCAGAAGCGCATAAACGAATTGCAAGAAACGATGAAAACAAACGCCGTCTCTGCTTTATCCACGACATCGCAAGAATCCATCGCCATTTTAGAGGCGATGAATGAGCAATCTAGTGAGTTATCGGCCCAACAAGCGGCGGAGGTCGTCAAAAATAGCAAAGCACAACATGACGAAGTTGTGGCCAACGCCCAATCGCAATATGAGGAGCAAGTCGCTGCTATCATTATGCAACGCGACGAGCTTGGCACCATTTCAAGAGGCCAGGCGGCAGAAATGATTAGCGAAGCCCGTAAGCAAAAAGAAGGCGTAGAAATGGAAGCCAAAGGCTTGCATGACGCAGTTGTGACGAGTGCTAAAGAAGCCGCGGGAGAACATGTAGGAGTTGTTGATTGGGAAACAGGGGAAATCCGAAATCGTTGGGAGCAACTTGCTTATGTAATGCAAGGACTTGCTGCTGGTGATATGAGCGTTTTAGAAGCGCTTGGAATGAACCCTGAACAAATCGAGAAAATCCAAAAATTCGTCGACACGATAAAAGGTAAGTTTAATGAACTTACTACAGCTATCGTTGGTTTTGCAATGATGATGTGGCAAGGAATGCAAGACTTTTGGAGTTGGCTAGAACCTTATGTCATGCCTATTTTAGAGAGAATAGGGGACTTTTTCGGAGAAACCTTTAACAAAATTAAAGAATTCATACAAGGTGATGGAAAGCAAATATTAGACGCTGCCCAAAATTTGTTTATGGGAATTATGGCGGTGGTTGATTTTGTTATGCCATTCGTTAAGTTTTTGGTCGAAACCGTTTGGGGTTCAGTGGAAAACGTAATAAACGGCGCATTAAACTTTATCATGGGATTGCTTAGGGTTTTCTCCGGCCTATTCACCGGAGATTGGAGCAAGATGTGGGAAGGCATAAAAGGTTTGGTAATGGGTGCGGTAGAACTTGTTTGGGGGATTATTAACCTTACCTTTTTCGGTCGTATCGTCAAGGGTGCTTTGGGCTTTATCAAGTCATTTTGGAGCATTATCACAGACCTTTGGAAAGTTGTGGTTGAGTTATTCAAAGGAGGCGTTGGTGGGGCGTGGACAGCCTTAAAAACAGCTTGGAATAACATTTGGACGTTCACTAAAAACACATTTAATGCCATTTGGAATTTCTTAAAGAGCGTATGGGATGGCATTAAAACAGTATTCAATGTGGTGGTTACCATTTTTAATATTGTAAAAAATGGGTTTAACCGCGTCTGGAACACAACGAAAAGCATTTTCTTGGCAGTATGGAATTTCCTGAAAAATACTTGGAATAACATTTGGGGAGCAATTCGAGAATTTGTATCACGTATTGTTACTAACATCAGTTCCGGGTTTAACACAGCTAAAAACACGATCTCAAGAATCTTCTCGGCAGTCTGGTCATTTATTAAAAAAATCTGGTCCTCGATCTGGGGAAGCATTCGTGATTTTGTAGCCAGAATCGTAAATGCGATTAAAACCAGATTTACCGAGTCGTGGAATACCATTAAAAGCATTTGGAACCGAGTCTGGGGATTTGTGAAGGACATCTGGGGAAAAATTTGGGGTTCTATCAAAGATCGTGTCGATAGAATTTTCAATGGGATTCGAGATGGTTTTAACAAAGCGAAAGATAAGGTGTCTACCATTCTCGGTGACATGTGGCAGGCGGTTAAGGATAAGTTTAATGACATTGTCGATATAGCGAAAGGTCTTCCTAAGCGAATTGGCGATGGCATTGGTAATATGGCCAGCAAGGTAATGGAAGGCTTAAAGAAAGTCAGCAACAAAATGCTAGAAGGTCTTGCCTTTGGCGTTAACGGTGTTATCGGTGGTGTTAACTGGGTACTCGATAAAATTGGCGTGGACGAAAGTAGCCAATTAAAAGAGTGGGAACCAAAATATTACAAAGACGGAACAAAAGGGCATCCGGGCGGTCCGGCTGTTGTCGGAGATGGCGGAATGTCTGAATTGATTGCGTACCCAGACGGGAGCTTTGCGCTATCCCCTGACACAGACACGTTGGTAAACTTGCCGCGTGGTACATCTGTATTGAGTGGGCCAGAGACAAAAGAATTCATGAGCCAAGTGCCGATGTATAACAACGGTGTTGGCCCATTCGGAAAAGTCTGGAATGGCATGAAGAGTCTCGGAGGAAAAGCGATTGACGCTGCTAAGTCTGGTATTGGCGCTTTGAAAGATAAAGCGTCCGAGATTTGGGACTGGGCAGCAGGCGGAGCCAAAAGCCTTGTGGATAAAGTGTTGAAAACCATGGGGGTAGAAGCCCCGGACATGAACGGCGGATTCGGCGCTATTGCCAAAGGCGCGTATGGTTTTGCAAAGGATAAAATCGTGGATTTCGTCGGCAGCATGCTCCCAGGCTTTGGGGATGAAGGGGGAATCGCATTAAACTTCCCACCGCCATTCCGTATGACGTCTAAGTTTAATCCTAACCGTAAGCATCCGATCACGGGTAAGGTGCGGCCGCATAACGGAATTGACTTTGCTGCCCCAATTGGCACGAGAATTCCAGCCCAGGCAGGCGGTACAGTGTCCTATTCTGGCACAATGCGGGGCTATGGAAACATTGTCATTGTCAAAGGGCCTGGCGGCATGGAGTACCGTTACGCACACAACAGCAAAAACCTTGTATCTGTAGGCGACTCTGTTAAAGCTGGTCAAGCGGTTGCCCTTGTAGGTAGTACTGGACAATCGACCGGTCCGCATGTCCACTTTGAAGTAAGACGTAACGGCACACCAATCGACCCGCTAGGAGCGGCTAGTGGCGGTGGTGCATTTAAAGGCTCTGGCGCTAGTGGCATGGTGAAAACGTGGATTATGCAAGCAATCAATGCGACAGGCGTGCCAAAATCATGGCTTGAGCCTCTTGCTACCATTGCACAAAAGGAATCTGGTGGAAACCCACGGGCGATTAACCTCTGGGACAGCAACTACCGTCGTGGCACACCGTCTAAGGGTCTAATGCAGACGATTGACCCAACATTTAACGCCTACAAGAAAAAGGGCATGGACAACATCTGGAACCCTGTACACAACGCCGTTGCGGCTATCCGCTATATCGTTAAGCGATACGGTAGTGTGTTTGAAACGCCTGGTATCAAGTCTATGATGCGCGGCGGAGGGTACAAAGGGTATGCTGATGGCGCTATCGTCGATACGGCACAACTGGCCTGGATTGCAGAAGGCGGCTGGGCTGAATCGATTATCTCGCATGACCCTGGTAAGAGGGCGCGTTCTCGTGCCATTTGGAAAGAGACGGGCGATAATCTCGGATTTACCGACAGCGACAACCGCGTGGTCCAATTGCTACAAGAGCTTAACAGCCTAGTTGGTAATGGTTTTGCTGGTATACCAAAAGAGTTCGCTTTGCAAATGGATAGCAGGCAGGTGGGGTATATGGTTGAACCTCATGTCAGCCGTAGACAAGCGGAGCGCTCCACACACAGCAATATCATGAGGAAAGGGGGAAGAAGATGATTCTAACCGTTGAGCGTTTGAACGGCGAAAAATACGTGTTGAATGAGGAGTTAGGGCTTATATGCTCTGACTTCTTTTATGATTCCCCCTCGCCGATTACGGAGACATCGACAAGGCCTGGGGTGGACGGCTTTAATGATCTTGGCACTACGTATGACGGGCGTACCTTGTACGCTCGTTTTTATTTGGTAGGGGCCAACAATTATCATTATGCGATGTTGCGACATCAAGTATTTAAGTTGTTTGATAGTCGTGAGGAATTTTACATCTACAGTGACGAGGAATCACGAAAAAGGTGGCGCGTGAAATGTGCGTCCTCTTATGCAATTAACCGGATTGCGGGACCGCTAGGTGAATTTGAGGTGCCGTTTATATCCAAAAGTCCCTATGCCGAGTCGTTAGGGACGCTACAGCACGACTTTACATTTGCGGAAGATGTTTGGGCATTTGCTCAAAACATCCCGCTCAAAACGCCGCTCAAGTACGAATACACGATCAGGCGCTTTTCTATCTGGAATTTAGGGGACACGACGATAGACGGGCGGCATCATGATCTAAAAATCTTTTATACAGGTGCAAGCAAGAATCTTACGATTACCAACCACACGACAGGGGATGTCTGGCGTTACGACGGTACGACAAATGCGGGGGATACGATAGCGCTGGACGGGGTTTTTGCTCGTAAAAACGGCGACACCATCTTCGGGCAGACGAACCGCAAGGTGATGACTTTAGCGGTTGGCGAGAATGAGTTTCAGCTTGCAGGAACAAGCGGGAAATTCAAGATACAGTTTGATTTCCGCTTCCTGTATCTATAGGAGGGAAGCCATGAGTATTTACGACCCAATTAACGATCAAATAGGGCCGAAGATTTACGAAACCCTACTCCACATTAAGGAGTTAAGGGACTTAGCAGAAAAAGCCAAATACCGATCATTACGGGCTGAGGAATTGGCGCGTATATCGGAAATGGAATCAAAGATTACGCGTAAGCAAGTTAAGGCGGCGCTGGAGGCAGGCGACCAACTAGAAGAAGTGAAAATGCTTCGGGTTGACCCGCAAACTGGCGAAACCTTTGACACGGCTGCTGACATGTTTGCGGCGTATCAGCAACGGACCAAAGAGAAAATTGACAAGATGCAGGCGCAAATATTGAGGGAAGTGCATGTCGATGACTATGGGGCTGTGCCGGATGGCGTGACGGATTCCACCGAAGCGTTTAAAAAAGCGTTCGGCGATGGAAACGTTAAAGTGCACATGTCTGCTGGTGTGTATCGGGCAAGCATTAAAGCGCCGCGCGACTCAATCCTGGTTGGGCAGGGAATAGACGTCACATATGTTAAATTGCCAGATGATGCACCTGTTGACTCTTATGTCGTTACCAATGCCGACCATGTAAGCGGTGAGTCCCAAAACATACACTTGTACGACTTTACTGCCGATTGGAATGCGTCGCGCTATCCAGAAGAAGGGCGCCCGTCAGCGGCTGGGGGATACAAGTCGTCTGGAGTCGTGTTTGCTGGAGCTAAGTTTTGTTCAGCCACACGCGTAAAAGCCAAAGACTGTTTGCTGCACTGCTTCGATGTAACGGCAGGAAACGCCGAACAAGTGTACTTTTACGACGGCGACAAGGTGATGGACGTTAATCCGGCATCAAAGAACCCGTCCGAATATATCATGCTTACGGACTGTATTGCAGATGGCCATGGGGATGACGGCTTTACCACACATCACAGTAACTATTTGTTTATTGATAGCTGTTTTTCAACTGGCGCCACCAACTATCTGGACATTGGTCACAAAAATAGCAACGGTTTCGAGATGGATGACGGCTCGCGCTTTGTCTTTGTTAGTCGATGCGTGTCCAAAGAAAATACGCGCGGTTATGAGGTAAAAGGACATGAGTATTCTCTAGCAGGAGCAAACATTCATTTTACCGACTGCATAGACATCGGTTCTGTAATCGGCTTTAACTTCCGCCACATGGGACACTACGGCAGCGAGGGGCAAGAGCCATCCGTTTCCGCAAAAGACATTACAATGACCAATTGTGTATCCCTATTCCCACAACGCAGATCATGGGGAGGGGACACAGACCCGCGCGCGCTGTTTGTATCGTCCTATATGGGCGTTAACATTCAAGGCTTTGAGGCAATCGGCGACGAGAATTTTGACGGCGAATTTGTCATCGAGTTTGCGCGCGAAAGCGGTCAATACAACTTGAGCAATGTGATTGTCAGAGGGTTTACAAAAGCCACTTATGACCTGATGGTGAGAGGTGGCGGGCGCCGTGTGGACAGCGTAAACGTGTCAAACTTTATCGCACGGGACAGCGCGAAAAATGGTATCTATGTGGGCGGTTCGGGCTTGGAAAATGCCCATCTCGTTAATATCCAACTACACGGCCGTGATGTAGCAGGCTCTGTCGGAATCACCTTAGCCAATAATCAAACTTCCGTCTTGCTTGCCTATGCAGACCGATACGCCAAAGCAGGCAGCATTGCGGGTGAGTTAACTGACGACTTCCCAAATTTAATGCGTCAAAACACAAAAATTTCATCAGGTGCGGGCGTGCCGCGTGGTTCAAACACTTCACTTATTTCAACAAGCGGCGGTGCGTGGACAAGTGAGAGTGGCTTTAACAACGTGGGTATAGGCAGCTCTGGCGGTCCACACATCTCAGGTAGCAACTCATTTGTTTTAGGTACATCTCAAGGCTCGCGAGCCGAAGGTGACCGTACAGGGGTAATCGCTTCGCAAAACTCACGCGCACAAGGTACAGCATCCCTTGTCCTTGCGTCTGGCTCAGTATTAAATAACGAAAACTACTGCATATCGATGGGAGCCGGAAACGGGGAACCATCAACCCGTAATGCGAAGATAAAGATGTACACTGCGCAAGGCAATCTCAGATATACGGGTACAAGCGAAGGCGGCAGCACGTTTAGTGACTACGCCGAGTACTTTGAGTCTGCCGACGGGAAGAAGATTGACACAGGTTATTTAGTTTCCTTAGTTGGCAACAAGATAAAGAAGGCTGACAAAGGCGAGGAAATTATAGGGGCTATATCAGAAACTGCTGGAACTGTACTAGGTTCGGCCGCTTTTGCGTGGCAAGATAGGTATTTAAAGAATGAATTTGGCGGCTACATTTATGAAAAACAAATCTTGAAAGAATACGACTTGGACGAAGATGGCAATCAGTTAGACACATATAAAGAGGTCTTGGTCGATATGCCGAAAGAAAATCCAGCATATAACCCACACCAAGAATATGAGCCACGTGAGGAACGTGACGAATGGCACATCGTTGGTCTGGTCGGGCAAGTCCATGTCCGTATTGACAGCACAGTTCAAGCAGGCGACCAAATCAGCGCTATTGGCGGTATTGGCACGAAGGACGCCGAGGGGCAATTTATTGTGATGAACATTACAACACCTTATAGCGAGGAAAAGGGCTACGGTGTTGCGGTTGTCTTTATCCGGTAAGGGGGGATTGGCATGCAGATGAAACAGTTTGACAGCCGACATGATGTACGATTAGTCATTCCAAAAGAATATCGGCTGTGGGAAGAGGCAGAAGTCCATTTTTTGATGGAAGATGCCTCTAAAAATCTGCTAGTGAATGACAAAGCCGATTATGTGAATAAAGAAACTGGCGAAGTAGTCTACAAGCTAAAAGAAGTAGACACAATGAAGCCAGGTTGTCACAAAGCTGTTTTCCGTATTAATTACGGCGATGGTACGACAATGAGTTTTCCGCAAAAAGGCTATATCGAGGTGCGCATAGAGCGGACGATTCATAATGGCCGCGACACGCACATCGTGGAAGAAATTGCGCTCAAAGTCTCGCTGATTGACCAGAAATTCGCTGATCTTGCGGAAGAAGTAGAAGAATGGCGCGAGAACGTAGCGGACGACGTGAAAGAAAAGGTCTATGACAATTTGGACATAGATCGTATCAGCAATATTGAAGTCATCGAAGCGCGTGGCGGTAAAAAAGATTTAAACGAACGCATCACTGGAATTGACGAAAAAGTCATTTCCCATATCGCGGACAAAAAGAATCCGCACGGAATAACCAAAAACGATGTTGGATTAGGTAACGTACCCAACTGGAGCGGAGCAACTCAAGCCGAAGCGCGAGCAGGGACAAATAACTCTAAGATCATGACTCCGCAGAGGACAAAAGAATCAATCGATACTTTTGCCAGCCAAGCGACAATTATCCCTGCACTATCTGCCAATACAACAGGTATTGATTACCCCTTGGGGCTGACCACGTTCATGCATTCGAACCTTGGTTACCCTACAAATCACGGTACAATATTTAACATTAAAGTGTCTAACTTACGATTTACACAATGGTATTTTCCTCATTCTATAAGACATGAGGAAATAGGGGCCTACTTTAGACATTTTTATGATGGTGACGGTTGGACTACTTGGCAGAAGGTAGAAACAACCGCGGAATCCATTCGACGTGTCAACCAAACTGGATGGGGGATTGAGCAAGCAAATGATGGAGCAGGTAGGATTGACGATTTGGATGCAATCACTAAATCGGGGCAATATTGGTTTACTGGCGCAGCAAAAGGAGCGCCGTGGACAGATAATGCAGGCGGAACACTCATTCATTTAATTTCGGGCAACATGGGAACTTTCGCAAACCAACTGGCTTTTGCCGATTCCAACAACCGATTATTTATGAGAAGAAAAACATCAGGAAGTTGGACTTCGTGGCAGCAATTAGAGACATCGGCGGAATCTCAAACAAAAGTCAATACCCATGCGAATAACAAAAATAACCCACATGGGGTTAACTCGCAGCAAGTAAACATCATATCTCCTAGAGCGGCAGACATACCAGGTTCCCAATACCCAACGGGAGTGACAATATTTGCTCAAAGTAACGGTCTAGACAATGGTTATCCAGAAAATTTGGCTGTTGTCGTAACGAATAGAGTAGAAGACTATAGAATGGTACAGACATGCTATAGGGCTAATACGGATTTAAATACGATGTGGATACGTAAATGGCGACCTGATCTACCAGGTACAGGATGGACTTCTTTTACACAGATGGAAACTGTAGATGGTGCCCAAGCGAAAGTAAATGCCCACGCCAACGATAAAGGCAACCCACATGGTGTCACAAAAGCGCAAGTTGGACTATCTAATGTAGATAACGCCAAGCAAGCGACAAAGGCTGAGTTTGATGCACATGTAAACAATAAAAGCAATCCACACGGAGTAACTAAGAGCCAGGTAGGTTTGGGTAACGTACAAAATTATCCTGTTGCAAGTCAGGCTCAAGCCGAAGCTGGCACACATACGGGTAGCTTTATGACGCCCCAAAGGACCAAACAAGCGTTTCAATCGTTTTCTAGCGGACCACTCAACTGGATTCGTGCCAGCTTACAATCGACGTGGACCCATTCGGGCAGTTGGCCAGTCCGCTATGCAAAGGATTCGACTGGCACCGTGTACATCGAGGGCAGCATGAACGGCGGCGCAATTGGTGGCGACCCTGCCATTGTTCAATTCACATTACCGCCTGGCTATCGTCCTGGGCAAACGTCTTACTTTTGGCTGGTAGGCAGTTCATCAGGTACCACTGGCGCGCAAGGGTTGCGTTGCTATTTAGGCGCCAATGGAAATTTCGTAATCCAGGACATGACTTGGCCTGGTGCCACACAATTCGTTGCCGTCAATATCGTGTTTAAGGCAGGCAACTAGGAGGGGGACAATGAGGCAGTTTTATAGGATAGATGATGACGGCTACTATATCGAGCCAATCGTTTTGGAATCGGTCGAAAATCCAAAGGGCGACACATACACCGACCCTGAGACAGGCCTTAAATATGATTTACCGCCCAACACGGTTATAGACTCTTTTCCAGACGGGTTATTCCGACCGCGGTTTGTCAATGGCGGATGGTTAGAAAGTGCGTCGGAGGAAGAGATTGAGAAATGGAAACAGCCGCACCAACCAGAGCCGCCAGCGATCGAGCTTATTGCCCAAAAATTGACCGATCAGGAGTTAAGCGATATGGAGCAGTGGCAATCCATCACCGATCAGGAAATCCGATTGACAGCATTGGAGGCGAATGCGAATGGAAGAAGTTAAAAGAAGCCCGCGCTTTGAAGACCTTAAAAGAAGATATGAAAAGAACTGGTGCAGAAAGGACCAGTTAAGGCGCTTTGTCGAACTTGAAGCACTTACGCCAGAGGAATATGAAATCATAACGGGCGAACCGTTTGATAATGGTGAAGACGATGAAACTGCCTGAACCGCTTGTATTACAAACCATGTCCGGTGTCTTCGAACCTCTTACAGACACTTATAATGTAGTGCATAAGGAAACGTCGGATGGTGAAAAGATGCTGTCTTTTTCTGTCGAAAAAACAGAGCGCAATGCAGCACTTTTTGACATGATCTTGCCAAAAGAAGTGATTCTCTTTGAAAATGAGCGTTATGTCATTGACCCATTCGACCACTCGCCAATTGGGATGACGAGCGAGAAGTCAGTCGAGGCGCGCCACGAAATTTTTGACATCCTGAAGGCAGAATATCAAACCAAGGAAACAACCGGGGCCTTGCGCATTCGAAAGGCGCTTGATCTTGCCCTAGAAAACACGGGTATCACCTATACCTTTGTTGGCGAGGACTTACCGAGCGAGGACTTTGAAAACTTCGGTAACTCAACCGCTTTAGACATGTTGCAGCAAATTATGAATCGATTTGGCTGTGAGTACCGGATAAGCGGAAGGCACTTGACTGTTGCTACAGAGATAGCCCGTTATACGGATGGTCAGGTGCGACACGGACACAATCTAAAGTCCATCAGCGAGCATCAAGACGGTACCGACATCATCACTCACATTGAGGGGTGGGGCCGGATTGATGAAGAAACGAACGAACCTGTTGTAAAAACGGTTTATGAGTCGGAGCATAGCGAGAAATACAAGGACGTTGCCACGGGAAAGAAGCGACTGTACAAGGCTTTTTTTCAGGATGACCGCTTTACCACGCAAGAGGGTATCGATGCGGAAGCGAAAAGGCGGGCGAATGGCGTCCCCAGCTACCACCTGGAGGTCGAATACGAGGAACTTGTCAAAAACGGCTTAAAGCTACACGATTTCCAGCTAGGCGACTATATTTGGGTAATCCACGAGGGGTTAAAGCTCGATATTCAAGCTCGAATCATATCAGTCGAGCGCTATCCATACGAACACCGAAGCCCGGTCATTGAACTTGGGTCTTTTCGTCGTGACATCACGGAAAAGATCACCGAGATCGAAGAAGCGGGCAAGGAGATAAACAAGGTATCTACATCTGTTGCCATCGCCCGCCAAACTGCCCAACAGGCAAGCGAGGTCGCTAGGTCAGCCCAAGAAAGCGTAGGCGGAACCAATCAGACGCTTAGTCAACATTTGAGTGACAATATTCGACATGTAACGGATATGGAACGGTTTAATTGGAATAACAAAGCTGACAAAGGTGAGAGCGCCCAAGACGCTGCCTGGGCGCTGAATGAGGCTCGTAAATACACCGACGAGCAAGTCAAGGTGGTAATGGACGAAAATACAGCCTTGCGCGCTCTCTATCAAGAACTGAAAGACAGATTAGATAGATTAGACCCACAAACATAAGAAAAGGACATAGGAGGGGGAAGATGTCGCAGGAGGCGGTCAACGTGCATGAAACGTTAGAAAACCACGAAGTGCGCTTACAATCCTTAGAGGCGTACAGGGTGGAGCAAGAACGGATGAACAATGAAATACGAAATCAGCTTACAGCAA
>NZ_JAODPB010000014.1 GCF_025770735.1 Shouchella tritolerans | reverse complement strand
TAAGGCAGACGTTTAAAGACGACTTGGCTAAAGGCTCCATACAAGGCGACCACAACCGCGTTATATCCGCGCGTTTAACCGAGAGATTTAAAGAGCATGGCATTGTCGGTCATCGCACCACAGACGGCAAGTTGCTGCCTATCGACTTTTATGCCAGCACCGTTGTGCGTACCAAGCTGAGAGACGCTAACACAAAAGGCGCTGTAAACCGATACACCGAAAACGGCGTTGATCTGGTCAAAATAAGCGGGCAGGGGCAAACGTGCCAAGTGTGTGCTAGGTACCAAAACATGGTCATTAGTTTGACTGGTAAACATGATGGATTTGCGTCCATTGACGACGAGGGCATACGCCTTCCGCCGTTTCATCCTAACTGTCGTTGTACCTGTCGGCCGTATGTCCTTGAGTATAAGACGGCTGAGGAAATACAGGAGGAAAAAGACCGCTGGAAAGCCTTTAATCCAGCCAAAGACCCGCGAACACCAACTCAAAAGAAAGCGTATGAGCGGGAACAAAAGCTTCGCGCCCAGCGTAATGCGGAGAAGAAGCAATACGCTGAAATGGTCATGTTGCTAGGGGACGAAGCACCAAAAACACTAGGTGCCTTCCGCCGCATGAAGAAAGCAAACTCGCTAAACTTCCGCGAGAAGAAAGCACAAATGCGAGAAATCAAAAGAGAAGTCAAAGCTGCTACATCGTAGGGGCTTTTTTGTCGTGTCAAACCGTGCTGCGACGTTAACCATGTACGAGATACGGGTTCGCACACCAGACGTGCAGTTGAAAGGAGAATGAATATGTTTGCTAAACCACATAAACAGACGCTTGAAGTATTTGAAAATCTACGTTTACCGATGCACTTGCAGTATTTCGCTGACCCAGAAGGTGAAGGAGACACGGGTGATAGTGAACCGGATACTGCCCCAAGTCTTGACGAGTTGCTCAAAGACCCTGAGTTTAAAAAGCAATACGAAGAGCGATTTAACAAAGGGTTGAAAAAGCGACTCAAGAAATACGAAGGGGTAGACGTGGAAGAGTACAAGCGTTTGAAGGAAGAAGCGAACAAAGATGGCTCGGACAATGACGAGGAAAAGGGTGACGAAACCGACTCGAAGTTGAATGAGCACGAAAAGCGTCTCGCCCGCGCTGAACGCAGAGAGAAAAGGGCAGCGATTAAAGAATACTCTATCGAGAAAGGTGTCAATCCGAAACTAGCCGCGAAGTTGATTGACATTGATTCAATCGAGATGGACGAAGACGGAGAACCGACCAACATCGAAGAGTTATTCGAGGAATTGGAAGAAGAGTTTCCAGAGTTTTTCAAGGGGCAACAGGAAGAAGAAGACACGGGTACTCAACGCGGCTACTTCCCTGGTGCCACTCAGAAAGGCAACAGCGGAACAAAAGGGGAAGACTCGTACGATGTGGGCAAATCTGTATACGCCCGCATCCGAGAAAAACGTTATCCAAAGAAAGGGGAATAAAGCATGTCTTACACATTAAAGCACGGCCGTACAGAGTTTAGAGGCGGCATCAATATTTTAGCTTCCCGCCACCTGCAATGGACAGAACACGGTATCACTCTGGATGCAAAGAAAACAGGAAAAACATACTTACCTGTCGGCACTCCTGTCGCTCGTAATCTCGAAACAGGGAAATACGAAGTGTACGCGGACGGCGAGGATGGAGCAGCACCGGAGGGTTATGACGACTTTGCGCTCCTTAACATTGACGTGGAAGTCGATGGGGAAAACGACGTCATTATTGGCGAAGTTCTAATTAGAGCGTCCGTCTACGAAGCTAAATTACCGGATACAGTGACCGAGACTTTCAAAAAGCTCACTAGCCCACTTATCCGCTATGTCAAACACGTATAACGCCGCGCAAGGCGTATTTTTTTATGCTAAATACAAGGAGGAAAACACATGCCAGGCATTACACATTTAAAAGAATTTCAACAAGACGCACTTCGTGCGCTAGTGGATGAGTCGAAAAAGGATGTTCAACCGACGCTTGTCGATCGTTTCTTACCGACCGAAAACGTGTTCTCGCGTACTTTTGCGTATGACATCATCAAAACAAACAGTTTTCTGGCCGGATACATCGGCAAAGGCTCAGAGCCGCCGACTGTTGACCGAAATGAAATTGCTCACCATATGGGCGAAATTGCGCAGTTCGGGTTACAAGATATTGTTACCTACAGCGAAATCGAAGCTCTGCACGAAGCGAAAAACAACGCTCGTTACCAAGATGCTATCGAACGTATTACGGTTCGCGCGCTGGATGTTGTCGATGCGACGCGGCGTTTGATTCAGTTAGCTAAGGCAGAAGCGCTGTTCAAGGGAGAGGTTTCTAAAAATCGTAACAAAATCAAGTTTAACTTTGATTTTGGTATCCCAGATGAAAACAAGGTGGCGCTCACTCCTGACAACGATTTTGATGCTGCTGATTTTGACATCCTAGGATTTTTGTATGAGCAAGTTGACCATTATGTCGAAACAAATGGGCGTACACCGGAAACGATGCTCATTTCTCGCGAAATTCTCAACCGTTTATTGACGAATAGCCAAATGATTGTTGAATCTGGACGTCCTGAAGGTTCGAGACGTGCTTCCGCAGAGGATTTGACAACTGTACTACAAAAATTTGGTCTACCAACCTTCGAGGTTGTGGAAAACCGTGTTATGACGTACAAAGACAATGAAACTACAGATATTATCCGAAACGAATTTATGCCTGCAAATCGCATTGTTATGGCTTCTCGTGGCGCCGGAAAGTATTTGCTTGGTCCGACGCTCGAAAACAATTTCCAACCAGGCATTTTGCTTACGGCAGAAGACCAAAAGAAGCCCGTTCAATCCGTTATCGAGACGGTTGGCGCTGGTTTCCCTGTGCTTGAAAACCCATTCCTCGTTAAACACTTGGACGTATTTACGCCATAGGAGGGTGCGCTATGGCTAAAGTAACGGTACGAGTACTCAACGCAATTGTGGATGGCAAACGACATGGTGAGCAGTTGGACATCGAAGAGAAGTCCGCTGCTTATTTGTCGTCCATCGGTTATGTAGAAAGGGTGAAACCGAATGGCGAAGCCAAGCAAAGGAACACCAAAGGACATGCGTCTAAAAAGAAATCGCAAGAAAAAGGGCAGAAAAAAGAAGTAGGTGAATAGGATGGACCTTTCGAACGTCCGTGAATACCTATCAAAAATGCCCCTGACGGGCCTATATGACGCCCTGAGCGAGGAAGACAAGGATAAGTGGGTGTTTGGTGCTTACGAACTCCTGTCAACCCATTATCGCCCGAATCAAATCACTGCCCGCGCTGTCGCCCTACAGGTGCTTTATATGCTGGAAGGTGAGGAAGAAGAGTATGCCAAGCTCAGACGGCACGGCGTTACTGCTTTTTCCACCAACCGCGTATCGGCAAGCTTAAACGGTAGCGCTATATCGCCAGAAGTAGAATCGCTTATCCGTGGCAAGGCGAGAGTGGGGCGGTTAATATGATGCCTCCTACGCGAGATCAAGTAACCGTCGTCACCACACGCCTTGATGACAACGGAAACCCTGTTGTCGATGATCGTGGCCGCCCTGTCGCCCCTGAGGAAACAACAACAAAAGCGCGTATCACGTATAAAGTCAAAGTGGTGCGTAATCGCCACGGGGTGGAGCAAACGACCAATGTCGAGTTTGACTTACCACCAGAAGTGAAGTTCGGTTACGACTCTACTATCGAATATACAAATTCCTTCGGACAAGAAGACAAAGCCGAAGTGGTAGCGTGGGAAGAATCCACGAACCTAAGCGGCTCCCGCGTCTTCTTTAGGACGGTGTACGGTGGCTAGACGCGACTTTATCAGCATCGAATGGAAAGGGTTAAAGGAGCTTGAAAAAGAGTTCAAAGCTATGCCCAAGAAGTTCGAGCGCGCTGCTATCAAAGAGCTAACCAAATACAGCTCATTGCTGGAGGAAGGTACAAAGGCACTTGTCCATCACGACGAGGGTGACTTAGAAGACTCCATTTCATTCGACAGGGCGACGAAAAAGGGACAAGGATTTGAGTTTGAGGGCGGTTCGTCGTCAAAGTACGCGCTCAGAAGGCACTATGAGCCGTACAGAATGGGCGTACACGACAAAACCCCTGGCGATAAGTACTACGTAGGCGGCAGAGGGCGAAGGACGCACAATAAGCCAGCATGGCGCGGAGAGAGGGCGGGAAGGTTGTACCTTGAACGCGCGATTCGTGTGACAGAGAAAGACTTCCAAAAAACGGGTGAACGTATCCTAGATCAAACCATTGAGAGGAGGGGACGCAAGTGATTCAATCCTGGATGATGAAGGAGCTAAGGGCAGAGCTGCCGTATCTCAAATGGACAATAGGGCAGTATGTGTCGAAAGATCACACAGGCACGGTTTACTATGAGGGCGGCCGTAGTCCTGCCAAAAATGAAACACGCGTCCGTTTTCCAAATTACATGGTGTGGATTCGCTCGTCGGATTGGGAATACGCAGAGTATGCGGCACAAAGAACATTCGCTCTTTATCACATGAGGGGTCAGGATGGCCGTTTTGAAATTGAAATAGAACAAGAAATAAAAGGCGAGGTACTGAAAGAGCGGTATCTCGTTTTTTTGATGTCTGCCATACAAGACCCAATCGACATGGGGATTGAGGACGGCATTAGTACATGGGCAATTAATTTTGATGTAGAGCTAATTAAATTAGAGGAGGCAGAATAAATGCAACCAGAAAAAGCGGTATTCGGCATGGCTGACATTATTGTTGGCGAGGGTGAGGACGCACTAAGATTTGACGGTAAAGCGAATATCCAAGCAGAGGGTGGAGAATTAACCTTAACACCTGAGCTTGAGGATATTGTCGCAGCGGACTTTGGTAACACACCAGTTGACCAACGTATCGTTGGTTACACAGGTGAATTAACCATCGTAGCATTTGAAGAGAGCTTGAAAATTCTAGAGGCAGCACTTAGTTATACCGAAGCCATTGAAAAAGACGGTAAAAAGGTTGGTCTCACTGACGCGAAAATCGGTTCCTCTATGCGAGCGAAAGCAAAGCCGATTCGTATTCATCCGCGTGGTCGAGAAGACCAAGAAGCGGACATCACCATTTACAAAATGGCTTCCGCGGGAGATTGGACTCGTGCATTTGGTAACGAGCAAGGGAATATCACATTAACTTTCACCATGTATCCACGTGACGGTATGGACGCCAACAAACCAGGTAACTTCTTCTATGTAGGTCCTGTTGACCCACATGCGGATGAAGATAGCGGAAATGAAACTCCCAGTCCAACCCCCGGAGACTAATTTGGGGGAAGGAATGAGTTCTAGCAGCCCTGTGCTGCCTTTTGTTTTTCATAAGGAGGAAGAATAATGCCAGAGTCCGATAAACAGTTAATCTATACACGGATGTTCGGTTCTTATGCGGCTTTGCCGCAGTTTTATGATGTGGACGGCAATCCGGTTGTCATTTCAGCTGACAACCCTTTGCCAGTAAGCTTTTCCGGTTTTGAAGGAGGTAGCGGAAGCAATATGCGATTTTTATTTGGGAAGACAGCACCTACAAACGCAGACGGACAACCAGGCGATGTTTATTTAAATACATCTAACGGAGATTTTTACCAGAATCAAAATACCGAGTGGGTGAAAATCGGCACGTTAAAAGGGCCTCCTGGTAAAGATGGCGAAGACGGTAATGATGCTGTTATTGAAGATCATTCAATTTTAAACAAGCACCTTGCAGATAACTGTGTAAACTCAAGGACGATTGGAACAGGTAGTGTATTTTTAGCCAATCTCAACTCTGAGGTGAAGGCGATTCTTGACGGCTTGCAAGCGCAGATTGACGAGTTAAAACCAGGAGAAACAGAATAAAACACTCAGGGGCTTCGGCCCCTTAACTATTGGGAGGAAAATAATATGGCTACTAAAGTAACCGTTGTATATAAAGACGAAAAAGGTGTAGAACAAAAAGAACAACACTCAGTCGAAGCATTGAACCTGTTGCAATTCCAGGAACTTATGAAAGTCATTAAAGACATTTTCACCAAAGTTGACCAAGATAAGCACTTAAAAGAATTATTTAAGGAGCTATTTGACGGAGAAGAGGACGACGAACAAGCAGACATCACCTTTGTAGCAAAGCTTACTGGCTCATTCGAGACGTTGGCTGTTTATTTACCAGAACAAGCGTTCAAGCTTCTATCGATCTTGTCTGGCGTAAAATACGATGTGCTCGTGCAACAAAAAGCAATTGATGCGATGGACATTTACGATGCAGTAATCGAGGAAAATGACATTGAAAAGTTGTGGAAGCGCGCAAAAAAGTCTTTAGCCGCAACAAAGGCGAAGCTTACGTTTATCCAACTGGGCAAGAAGCTGAAAGAAGAGAAGCCGCAAGCATAAGCGAAGCATTTATCTATAAACTAGCTCACAAGCTCGGCGGTCGCGAAGAAGTTGTGAACGGCAAAGCTGTCGAGCTACTAAAGTTCTTAGAAATGGCTTTAGAGGAAGAAGAGGCCAAAGCAGAAGAACAACAAGCTGTATTTTACATGAATCATATTTCAAGGGTAAATGCCCGTGCTCCACAAGATCGTAGAGAAGCAAAAGCGCAACGTGAATTCGTGAAAAGCATCCAGCCTAAACCGAAGATCAAGCAAGGTCCTACTAAAGTATACGAGTGGGATGTCGAGCAATTGAAACGATTAGCTGCCAAGTGATGTCTAATTTTGTCGAAATGAATCCACTTCGCATGGAAATCACGTATACTGCTACTAGATAACATACATAGCAGGAGTGATAGCGATGTTAAAAAAGAAAGAAGAAAAGACAGCTAAAAAAGAAGAGAAAAAAGCGAAGAAAGCAGAAAAGGCAGCAGCTAAAGAGGCGAAGAAGGAAGAGAAACAGAAAACCAAGGAAGAAAAACGCATAGCTAAAGCTAAAAAGGCTGTAGAAGATATGAGAAAAGCGGGGTTCAGCGAAGAAGAGATTGAAGAAGCGATGCAAAACGCAGAGAAAAGTGTTTGGCAAGTATGGAGCGAAACGGCAGAAGAACAATCCAGATGCGTAAAATTAGAGTATTTAGGAGGCCATCCAGAAATAAATCCTGGAAAGGTATGGTTAGAGCCAAGTAAGAAACAAAATTCTTTAAAAGTCAGAGACGAAGAATTAGAAGTAACGTCTTTAAGTTGGGGCGAAAAAGGGAAACGATCTATTGGAAAAGCTGCCGCTGGTGCATTGGTTGGAGGTGCATTAACAGCAGGAGCAGGCGCAGTTGTAGGTGCCGCAATAGGAGGAAGAAAAAAAGACAACTCAGTCGCGATAATGACTGTTAAAGATGGAGCGGTGGAACACACGCTCTACTTTAGATGTAACAAAGACGAATATCAAAAGGTAGCCGCCTTACTTAAATAAAGTCTTCCGTTCAGGAGGGCTTTTTATTATGCCATCCTGGAGAAAGGAGGATGAAAATGTCAAAGACAGTTAGGGAAATGCGGATGCTGTTTTCAGCTCAAGCCAAAGGTCTGCGGTCGGCGATGAAGCAAGTTAGTAGCGAAATAAAAGGGTTTACCAAAAATACTGTTGGCATGAACAAGAATGTCGCCAATACAAATAAGGCTATGCGTACGTTTGAAAAGACGTTCAAAAAGGCTGATGGCTCGACGGTCAAAATGACTGGACGAATCAAAGACATGAACAAAGCCATGAAGTTGGCTGATGGACATACGCTAAAAATCGCCAATCGAATAAAAGACATGGGGACTTCTGCCACAAAGGGTGAGAAGTCTTTAAAAGACCTAAGCAAAACAGCTAATCGCCAACTGACTAAAATGTCGAAAGACACAAAAACCCTTTCGAAGGGGTTCACCGAAGCGACCGAATCAGTCAAGCCGATTGGTAAAGCGATAGAAAAGACGGCGACGCAGGGAAATCGACAGTTGAAAGGTTTGGGGCGAGAAACAACTAATTTTGCCACAAACGCTAGAAACGGGTTTAACACCGTTAGTGGGGCAACATTGTCCCTAAATAACCGCTTATCTGAAATTGGCGTAGGAACGGGTCTGGTATCTCAGAACTTTTCCGCGATGGAAACCAAAACAACTCGCTCCCTTAATAATACAGGGCGGCAGTTGTCGTTGACAGACCGAAAACTCGTATCGGTGAGCGGCGCTTCCTTAACGCTCAAAAATCGGATGAACGAACTGGGAGTCGGTACCGGACATGTGTCAAGAGAGTTTGCGGGGATGGAAAAGCAAGCTGTCAAATCCATTCAAAGTACCAGCAAGCAAACAACTCGCTTTGGTGGCGTGATTACAGATTTGCGCAAAAACCTTACTGGGATGACTGATAGGGTGCGCAAGAATTTCGGTGATCTAAGGCAGGGATTTAGCAGCATTTCGACAAGCGCTGTCACGTCAGGTAACACCGTGGCTAGCACGATACGTAATTCGATGATTGCTCCCCTTCGCGAAGCCACAAGTATGGCGAAAAACTACGCGGGTATTCTCGGTCTATTAGGCGGTGCTTCACTGGCAAATTCGGGGATGCAGCGCTTGTCAGCTATCGAGAATGCGGGCGTGTCCTTGGAAGTTATGCTAGGTGATGCGGAAAAAGCAAGCGAGTTTTTGGATGAAATCTTAGACTTTGCAAGAACAACACCATTCGCTTTTCCTGATTTAGCCGAAACATCCCGTAACCTTGTTGCATTTGGTATGGACACAGAAAAAGTTGTACCGACAATGCAAGCAATAGGCGACGCGGCTGCTGGTTCTGGTAAAGGTGCTGAAGGACTAAACCAAATCGCAAGCGCATTCGGTGACTTGCAAATAGCGGCGAACGCAAGTTTAGACCCTATTCGTCGATTGGAAGGTTCCGGCGTCCCGGCCCTAAAAATTCTAGCAAATGAATTTGGTATCACTACCGATGAAATGCAGAAGAAAATTAGTGACGGGTCGGTAGACTCGCAAGAAGCTATTGACTTGCTCGTTAAAGGGATGCAAGAGGGTACGAAAGGGGTAGCTGGTGAAACAAAAGCCATGGGCGGTCTAATGGAGCGGATGAAGGACACTTGGGTTGGTTCAGTTGACTCAATGAAATCATCCATTTCCTCAAACATGGCGAATTTGCTTGAACCAATAAAACCTGGTATCCAATCCTTTATGGCTTGGTTTGGAGACTCTTTTGGGAAAACAACAAATTTCATTCTAGACACATTCAGGATGATGAAGCCTGCTGCCGAACCACTAAAGCAGGCCTTTAAGGACATAGGGGCATTTTTGTCCGGCGATTTTCTCAAAGCATTAAAAGACGTAGGGCAAGCATTGAAACCAATAGCAAGCGTTGTCGGCATGACTCTAGTGGCGGCTTTTTCGGCGTTGGCTGTAGCTCTAAAGGATGTAATTGGTCCTGCCATTAGTTTTGTGACTGGCTTGGAGGGAACGGCGCCTGTATTAGCTGGTCTTGTATCGTTATTAGCAGCGCATAAGGCTGCCATAATTGCTACAACAGCAGCGCAAAAAGCAAATAACTTAGTAGTCGGGGCAGCTACAAAGATTAAAAAAGCTTATAGGGCTGCTCACTTAGCTATGCTACCTCCCGGAAATCTATTTCACAAAATATTAAAAGCTAACACGGCTGCCATGCGAGCCTTGAACCTAACTATGCTAAAGAACCCGTTTGTACTAATAACAGTTCTGTTGGTATCTTTAGCAGCGGCTCTTTACACAGCGTACAAACGCTCAGAGACATTCCGCAACGCAGTGGACAAAGCTTTTGAGACGATCAAAAACGCTGCTTCTGCTGTAGGTGAGTGGTTATCTTCTGCTGGCAAAGCAATTGTTTCATTCTTTACCGAGTTTGGTGAAGGTGCTGCTACTTGGTTTAAGGATAGCTTCCTCGCTGGTCTAGGTAGCGCTTGGGAAACGTTAAAACAAGCAGGAATCAAAGTATCCAATGCGATAAGCGAAGGCATAGAGGCGGGGTTGGCTAACACTTCATCGTTTTTTAACGGTGTCGCTCAATCGCTCAGTAACGGCGTGGAAAGTGTAAGTGACTTTTTTAATCGTGTCGGTAATCGCATCGCGACGTTTGTCGGTGATGGTATTGTTGGCGGGATTAAGTCATTCGTATCAAACTTTGTTGCGCAGTTAAAAGAAGGATTTGGTAGTGTTGATGGCGCATTGACAATGGTGCTGCCGTCACTCACTGCGGTTGCAACACGATTTGCAGGTCTAACTGGTCCCGTAGGATGGATTATAACCGGAGTCGTCAGTCTCATATCCTATCTATACCGTCTCGCTAAGACGAATGATGATGTTGCATCGGCGCTAGGAACAGCCTGGGAAACGGTGAAGACAATCTTTTCCGGGATAATGAAAGTGATTCAGCCTATTTTTGATGAAATAGGGAAAGTGTTTTCGGAAATGGGCAAAGAACTTGCCCCTGAATTCCAGAACACGATGAATGTTATTTCGGAAAGCGTCGATAGCTTGAAGCCGACTTTTGCCGAACTAGGAGAAACGGCAGGGGAACTAGGCAAGGTATTTGGAGAGATTTTCGCTACTCTGAAGGATACATTTTCAGAAGTGTTCACAGAAATTGCCGAAACCATATCGGTGGTAGTTCCGCAAATACTGCCACTTGTACAAGAAATGATTGGCGTATGGTTGGAATTTCAAAAGACACTGTGGACGGCGGTTGGTGGTATTATTAGTCAAATATTGCCGATGTTCATGGACGTTGTTAAGCAAGTGATTCCAATTGTAATCGATCTCTTCAAACAGTTGATACCGCCTATATTCGAGATGGCGAAAGTAGTATTTCCGGTTCTTCTTGCAGCCGTTCAAGCTGTTGTTCCGATTATTTTGCAAATCATCCAGACGGCGTTACCGATAGCGATTGAACTATTTAAACAAATAGTTGGCATTGTTATGCAGATTGTCCAATTAGCTTTGCCGCTTTTGGTTAGCATTGTGCAAAACGTTTTTCCGGTTATTGCGCAAGTAATTGATGTGGCGCTTAAATTGGCATTAGCAATCATTCAAGAGGTTGCGAAAATTGTCCTCGATTTGGCACAAAAGGTATTACCTCTGATCGAAACAGTAGTCACAACAGTATTCCCGATCATTGCCGCGATCATTGACCAAGCATTAAAGGTAGTTTTATTTATCATACAAACGGTCATTGACATTGTTGTAGCAGTGCTCATTCCGGCAATTGAAGGGATTCTTAAAGTTGTACAAATTGTTTTCCCTATGATTGCGGGTGTCATAGAAGGTGCTTTAAACATTGTTATTGGCATCCTCGATTTCTTCATCGCACTTTTTACAGGCGACTGGAACGGATTGTGGGATGCAGTAAAGAAAATCTTAAATAGCGCATGGTCGATCATTAAGTCAGTAATAAGCACTGCTGTTGATTTGATTCTTTTAGTTGTAACAACAGCATGGGAAGGCATAAAAAGTGCAACTTCCTTTGTATTCAATGCCATATGGAGCTTTATAAAATGGGTATGGAACAGTATATGGAACGCAATCAAAGGTTTTGTATCAAAGATTGTCACTAATATCAGTTCTAGTTTTACCGCAGCTAAAAACACCATTTCGACAATCTTCTCGGCAGTCTGGTCATTTATTAAAAAAATCTGGTCCTCGATCTGGGGAAGCATTCGCGATTTTGTCGCTAGAATCGTAAATGCGATTAAAACCAGATTTACCGAGTCGTGGAACACCATCAAAAGCATTTGGAACCGAGTCTGGGGATTTGTAAAGGACATCTGGGGAAAAATCTGGGGTTCTATCGTAGACCGTGTTGATAGAATTTTCAACGGCATCCGCGATGGTTTTAACAAAGCGAAAGATAAGGTGTCTACCATTCTCGGTGACATGTGGCAAGCGGTTAAGGATAAGTTTAACGACATTGTTGATCTAGCCAAAGGCCTACCGAAAAGAATCGGTGATGGCATTGGTAATATGGCTAGCAAGGTAATGGAGGGCTTGAAGAAAGTCAGCAATAAAATGCTAGAAGGGCTTGCTTTTGGTGTTAACGGTGTTATAGGCGGCGTTAACTGGGTACTCGATAAAATTGGCGTGGATGAAAGCAGCCAATTAAAAGAGTGGGAACCAGATTATTACAAAGACGGAACAAAAGGGCATCCGGGCGGTCCGGCTGTTGTCGGAGATGGCGGAATGTCTGAATTGATTGCGTACCCAGACGGGAGCTTTGCACTATCCCCTGATACAGACACGTTAGTAAACTTGCCGCGTGGTACATCTGTATTAAGTGGCCCGGATACAGCCGAATTCATGAGCCAAGTGCCGATGTATAACAACGGCGTTGGTCCATTCGGAAAAGTCTGGAATGGCATGAAGAGTCTTGGAGGAAAGGCGATTGACGCTGCTAAGTCTGGTATTGGTGCTTTAAAAGATAAAGCATCTGAGATTTGGGATTGGGCAGCGGGTGGAGCCAAAAGCCTCATGGATAAAGTGTTAAAAACTATGGGTGTCGAAGCCCCAGACATGAACGGTGGATTCGGTGCTATTGCCAAAGGCGCTTACGGTTTCGCGAAGGACAAAATCGTGGATTTCGTTGGCAGCATGCTCCCAGGCTTTGGGGATGAAGGGGGAATCGCATTAAATTTCCCGCCACCATTCCGCATGACGTCGAAGTTTAATCCTAACCGTAAGCATCCGATCACAGGCAAAGTACGGCCGCATAACGGGATTGACTTTGGCGCCCCGATTGGCACAAGGATTCCGGCACAAGCTGGCGGTACAGTGTCCTATTCCGGCGTGATGGGCGGCTACGGAAACATTGTCATTGTCAAAGGCCCTGGCGGCATGGAGTACCGATACGCGCACAACAGCAAGAACCTTGTGTCTGTAGGCGACTCTGTTAAAGCTGGTCAAGCGGTTGGCCTTGTAGGTAGTACTGGACAATCGACAGGACCACACGTCCACTTTGAAGTGAGACGCAACGGCACACCAATCGACCCACTAGGAGCGGCCAGCGGTGGCGGTGCATTTAAAGGCAAGTCCGGCGCTAGTGGCATGGTTAAAACGTGGATTATGCAAGCGATCAATGCGACAGGCGTGCCGAAATCATGGCTTGAGCCTCTTGCTACCATTGCGCAAAAAGAGTCTGGCGGTAACCCACGGGCGATTAACCTTTGGGACAGCAACTACCGTCGCGGCACACCGTCTAAGGGTCTAATGCAGACGATAGACCCAACTTTTAACGCCTACAAGAAAAAGGGCATGGATAACATTTGGAACCCTGTACACAATGCCGTTGCGGCTATCCGCTATATCGTTAAGCGATATGGCAGTGTGTTTGAAACGCCTGGTATCAAGTCTATGATGCGCGGCGGAGGGTACAAAGGGTATGCTGATGGCGCTATCGTCGATACGGCACAACTGGCATGGATTGCAGAAGGCGGTTGGGCTGAATCGATTATCTCGCATGACCCTGGTAAGAGGGCGCGTTCTCGTGCCATTTGGAAAGAGACGGGCGATAATCTCGGATTTACCGACAGCGACAACCGCGTGGTGCAATTGCTACAAGAGCTTAACAGCCTAGTGGGCAATGGTTTTGCTGGTATACCAAAAGAGTTCGCTTTACAAATGGATAGCAGACAAGTGGGGTATATGGTCGAACCTCATGTCAGCCGTAGGCAAGCAGAACGCTCCACACACAGCAGCATCATGAAGAGAGGGGGAAGAAGATGATTCTAACCGTTGAGCGTTTGAACGGCGAAAAATACGTGTTGAATGAGGAGTTAGGGCTTATATGCTCTGACTTCTTTTATGATTCCCCCTCGCCGATTACGGAGACATCGACAAGGCCTGGGGTGGACGGCTTTAATGACCTTGGCACAACGTATGACGGGCGTGCCTTGTACGCTCGTTTTTATTTGGTCGGAGCCAACAACTATCATTACGCCATGTTGCGGCATCAGGTATTTAAGCTATTTGACAGCCGCGAAGAATTTTACATTTACAGCGATGAAGAATCACGAAAAAGATGGCGTGTGAAATGCGCGTCCTCTTATGCAATTAACCGGATTGCAGGTCCGCTAGGGGAATTTGAGGTTCCGTTTATATCCAAAAGCCCCTATGCCGAGTCGCTAGGGACGCTACAGCACGACTTTACGTTTGCGGAAGATGTTTGGGCCTTTGCTCAAAACATCCCGCTCAAAACGCCGTTAAAGTACGAATACACGATCAGGCGCTTTTCCATCTGGAATTTAGGAGACACGACGATAGACGGGCGGCATCATGATCTAAAAATCTTTTATACAGGTGCAAGCAAGAATCTTACGATTACCAACCACACGACAGGGGACGTTTGGCGCTACGACGGTACGACCGACGCAGGGGATACGATAGCGCTGGACGGGGTTTTTGCTCGTAAAAACGGCGACACCATCTTCGGGCAGACGAACCGCAAGGTGATGACTTTAGCGGTTGGCGAGAATGAGTTTCAGCTTGCAGGTACAAGCGGGAATTTTAAGATACAGTTTGATTTCCGCTTCCTGTATTTATAGGAGGGAAGCTATGAGTATTTACGACCCAATTAACGATCAAGTAGGGCCGAAGCTTTACGAAACCCTACTCCACATCAAGGAGTTAAGGGACTTAGCGGAAAAAGCCAAATACCGATCATTACGGGCTGAGGAATTGGCACGTATATCGGAAATGGAATCAAAGATTACGCGTAAGCAAGTCAAGGCGGCACTGGAGGCAGGCGACCAACTAGAAGAAGTGAAAATGCTTCGTGTTGACCCGCTCACAGGAGAAAAGTTCGACATGGCCGCTGACATGTTTGCGGCGTATCAGCGACGGACGAAAGAGAAAATTGACAAGATGCAGGCGCAAATATTGAGGGAAGTTCATGTGGATGATTTCGGGGCGGTGCCTGATGGCGTCACGGACTCCACCGAAGCTTTTAAAAAGGCGCTTGGAGATGGGAACGTCAAGGTGAACATGTCCGCTGGTACGTACAGAGTGAATGAGATTGATATGCCGTCTAACTCAATTCTCGCTGGGCAAGGCATTGACGTAACAAACATTAAACTTCTTGATGATGCGCCAGTCGCTTCTTTTGTCGTCACCAACGCAGATCAGACGAGTGGAAAATCTGAAAACATTCACCTGTATGATTTCACGGCTGACTGGAATGCCTCTCGCTACCCCGTCGAGGGCAGGCCATCAGCAGCAGGGGGCTACAAGTCATCTGGCATCGTGTTTGCCGGAGCTAAATTTTCATCAGCCACACGCGTTAAGGCTAAAGATTGTCTGTTGCACTGCTTTGATGTAACTGCGGGTAACAAAGATCAGGTGTACTTTTACGACGGCGATAAGGTGATGGATGTAAACCCAGCATCAAAGAACCCGTCTGAATACATCGTGATTACAGACTGTATTGGTGATGGTCATGGCGATGACGGCTTTACTACACATCACTGCAACTACGTATTTATTCAAGGTTGCTTTTCGACTGGAGCTACCAATTATCTTGATATAGGCCACAAAAACAGTAATGGGTTTGAGGTGGATGACGGCTCCCGCTTTGTCTTTGTAAGCCGATGCGTGTCTAAGGAAAACACGCGTGGTTACGAGGTGAAAGGCCACGAATATTCGCTTGCAGGTGCAAACATCCATTTTACAGACTGCATAGATATTGGCTCAGTCATTTCTTTCAATTACAGACACATGGGACACTATGGCAGCGAGGGGCAAGAACCATCCGTTTCCGCAAAAGACATTACTATGACCAATTGTGTATCTCTATTTCCTCAGAAAAGATCATGGGGTGGGGACACAGACCCGCGCGCGCTGTTTGTATCATCGTACATGGGAGTCAATATACAGGGATTCGAAGCAATTGGTAATGAAGATTTTGACGGTGAATTTGTCATCGAGTTCGCACGCGAAAGCGGTCAATACAATTTGAGCAATGTGATTGTCAGAGGGTTTACAAAAGCCACTTATGACCTGATGGTGAGAGGTGGCGGGCGCCGTGTGGATAGCGTCAACGTGTCAAACTTTATTGCGCGTGATTCAGCTAAAAACGGCATCTATGTAGGTGGCTCAGGTTTGGAAAACGCCCACCTAGTCAACATCCAACTACACGGTCGTAACGTAGCTGACTCAGTAGGCATTACACTAGCTAATAACCAAACATCTGTATTGCTCGCATATGCCGATCGATACGCCAAAGCGGGTAGTATTGCAGGTGAGTTGATTAACGACTTTCCAAACCTATTGCGACAAAACACAAAAATTTCGTCCGGTGCTGGTATTCCAAGAGGTTCAAACACTTCACTTATCTCGACTTCCGGTGGAGCCACAACAACTGAGGACGGCTTTAATAATGTCGGCATAGGCAGCTCTGGCGGTCCGCACATCACTGGGAGCAACTCATTTGTACTAGGTACGTCACAAGGCTCACGAGCACAAGGTGACCGCGCGGGAGTAATCGGCTCACAAAACTCGCGTGCGCAAGGTACGGCGTCCCTTGTCCTTGCGTCTGGCTCAGTACTCAACAATGAGAACTACTGTATATCGATGGGAGCTGGTAACGGTGACCCGTCCACGCGCAACGCAAAGATCAAAATGTACGCAGCTCAAGGTAACTTGCGATATACGGGTACAAGTGAGGGCGGTAGCACGTTTAGTGACTATGCGGAGTATTTCGAGAGCCATGACGGGAAGAAGATTGAGACAGGTTACTTAGTGTCATTAGTCGGCAACAAGATAAAAAAGGCCGACACAGGCGAGGAAATTATAGGGGCTATTTCAGAGACAGCAGGAACCGTGCTAGGTTCAGCAGCTTTCGCGTGGCAAGACCGTTACCTCAAGAACGAGTTCGGCGGCTATATTTATGAAAAGAAAGCTCTTAGGGAGTACGATCTAGACGAAGATGGCAACCAGCTCGACACCTATAAAGAGGTTCTGGTCGATATGCCGAAAGAAAACCCAGAATATGATCCAAATCGGAATTACCAACCGCGTGCCGAACGTGATGAATGGCACATTGTCGGTCTGGTTGGGCAAGTCCATGTCCGCATAGATGAAACGGTTGAAGAAGGCGACCAAATCAGCGCGATAGGCGGCATCGCTACTAAAGATGACAACGGCCAATTTATTGTGATGAACATTACGACACCATATAGCGAGGAAAAAGGCTACGGTGTTGCGGTTGTCTTTATCCGGTAAGGGGGGATTGGCATGCAGATGAAACAGTTTGACAGCCGACATGATGTACGATTAGTCATTCCGCGCGAATATCGCCTGTGGGAAGAAGCGGAAGTCCATTTCCTTATGGAAGACGCCTCTAAGAATTTGCTAGTGAATGACAAAGCAGATTACGTGAATAAAGAAACGGGCGAGGTCGTCTACAAGCTAAAAGAAGTAGACACGATGAAGCCTGGTTGTCACAGAGCCGTTTTCAGAATCAATTATGGTGACGGTACAACGATGAGCTTCCCACAGCGGGGCTATATCGAGGTAAAGATAGAGCGCACCATACACAATGGCCGCGACACGCACATAGTTGAAGAAATCGCGCTCAAAGTCTCGATGATAGATCAAAAATTTGCCGATCTTGCGGAAGAAGTAGACGAATGGAGAGAAAATGTTGCCGACGACGTAAAAGAAAAGGTCTATGACAATTTAGATATAGACCGTCTCAGTAATAAAGAAGTCATCGATGCACGCGGCGGTAAAAAAGATTTAAACGAGCGCATCACTGGAATTGACGAAGAGATCATTGCCCATATCGCGGACAAAAAGAATCCACACGGAACAAACAAAAATGATGTCGGCTTGGGGAATGTGCCCAACTGGGGCGGAGCCACTCAAGCCGAAGCGCGAGCGGGGACAAATAACTCTAAGATTATGACGCCGCTACGGACAAAGGAAGCTATTAACGCTCTAACACCTATCACGATGTTAAACACCAATGCCATGGACGTCGATACGATTTCTGATGACTACCCATATGGTATTTCTTATTTTTATGTAAACAAATCAGAATTAGGTTTTCCGGCACAAAACATGTTTATAACAACATTTCGTGATATGGACACAACTAGACCATCTAGAGCATTTCAAACAGCTCAAGCGATTGGAAATGACTATGGACGGATTTGGACCAGAGGAACACGAAGTGGAAACTGGGGGGCATTCTCGGAAACTGAAACCACATCAGGCGCACAATCTAAAGTAAATGCCCATGCTAACAATAAGAATAATCCGCATGATGTTACTAAGAGCCAAATTGGTTTGGGGAATGTACCCAATTGGGGCGCGGCAAGTCAGGCGGACGCGAGGGCAGGCACAAACAACACAAGAATGATGTCTCCTCTAAGAACAAAGGAGGCAATTGATGCTTTTGCGAGCGAAGCAACGATTATTCCAGCTAAATCAGCAAATGTATCAGGGGTAGACTATCCGCTTGGCTTAACGACGTTTATGCATTCAGGGCTAGGCTACCCTACTGGTCACGGGACGATCTTTAATATAAAAGTCTCTAACTTGCGGTTTACGCAATTGTATTTCCCTCATGCAATTCGTCACGAGGAAATTGGTATGTACTTTAGACACTTTTACGAAGGGGACGGCTGGACTGACTTTCAGCAAGTAGAGACAACTTCCGGTGCTCAGGCGAAGGTAAATGCCCATGCCAACGACAAGGGCAATCCGCACGGTGTCACAAAAGCGCAAGTCGGTCTTTCCAATGTTGATAACGCCAAGCAAGCGACAAAGGTTGAGTTTGATGCTTTTGTATCAAGGCGGGACAATCCACATAACGTCACTAAAAGCCAGGTTGGGCTAGGTAATGTACCGAACTATCCCGTTGCAAGTCAGGCTCAAGCCGAAGCTGGCACACATACGGGTAGCTTTATGACGCCACAAAGGACGAAGCAGGCTTTTAGTGCGTTTGCAAATGAGCCGCTTAACTGGATTCGCGCCAGCTTGCAATCGACGTGGAGCCATTCGGGGAGTTGGCCTGTTCGATATGCAAAAGATGCCACTGGCACCGTGTACATTGAAGGTTCGATGAATGGCGGCGCAATCGGCGGCGACCCCGCAATTGTTCAGTTTACTTTGCCTCCTGGATATAGGCCCGGACAAACGTCTTACTTTTGGCTAGTTGGCAGCTCGGCAGGGACGTCGGGCGCGCAAGGGTTGCGTTGCTACCTGGGAGCAAACGGTAACTTTATTATCCAAGACATGACTTGGCCGGGCGCAACCCAGTTTGTAGCGGTCAATATTGTGTTTAAGGCAGGCAACTAGGAGGGATACAATGAGACAATTTTATAGGATAGATGATGACGGCTACTACATTGAGCCTATTGTCTTAGAGGCGGTCGAAAAAAATCCAAAGGGCGATGTATACACTGACCCAGAGACAAATCTTAGTTATGAGTTGCCGCCCAACACGGTTATAGACTCGTTTCCAGATGGTATGTTTCGCCCTCGGTTTGTCCATGGCGAATGGTTAGAAAGTGCGTCGGAGGAAGAGATTGAGAAATGGAAACATCCGAACCAACCAGAGCCGCCAGCAATCGAGCTTATTGCCCAGAAATTAACCGATCAGGAGTTAAGCGACATGGAACAGTGGCAGTCCATAACGGACCAAGAAATTCGGCTAACAGCATTGGAGGCGAATGCGAATGGAAGAAGTTAAAAAAAGTCCGCGCTTTGAAGACTTAAAACGACGGTATGAAAAGAACTGGTGCCGAAAAGACCAGCTAAGACGCTTTGTTGAGTTAGAGGCGCTTACGCCGGAAGAATATGAGCTTATAACGGGCGAACCATTCGAAACTGGTGAAGACGATGAAACTTCCTGAACCGCTTGTATTACAAACCATGTCCGGTGTCTTCGAACCTCTTACAGACACTTATAATGTAGTGCATAAGGAAACGTCGGATGGTGAAAAGATGCTGTCGTTTTCTGTCGAAAAAACAGAGCGCAATGCAGCACTTTTTGACTTGATTTTGCCAAAAGAAGTGGTACTTTTCGAGAACGAGCGTTATGTCATTGACCCATTTGATCACTCGCCAGTAGGAACAACAAGCGAGAAGTCTGTCGAAGCACGTCACGAAATCTTCGACATCCTAAAGGCGGAATACCAAACGAAGGAAACAACCGGGGCTTTACGCATCCGAAAGGCGCTTGATCTTGCACTAGAAAATACGGGTATCACCTATACCTTTGTTGGCGAGGATTTACCCAGCGAGGACTTTGAAAACTTTGGCAACGCAACCGCTTTAGACATGTTGCAGCAAGTCATGAATCGGTTTGGCTGTGAATACCGGATAAGCGGGCGGCACTTGACTGTCGCTACTGAGATATCCCGCTATACGGATGGTCAGGTACGGCACGGACATAATTTAAAGTCCATCAGCGAGCATCAAGACGGCACCGACATCATCACTCATATTGAGGGGTGGGGCCGGATTGATGAAGAAACGAACGAACCTGTTGTAAAAACGGTTTATGAGTCGGAGCATAGCGAGAAATACAAGGACGTTGCCACAGGAAAGAAGCGACTGTATAAAGCCTTTTTTCAGGATGACCGCTTTACCACACAAGAGGGCATCGATGCGGAAGCTAAAAAGCGGGCAAATGGTGTTCCTAGTTACCATTTAGAAGTGGAATACGAGGAACTCGTTAAAAATGGTTTAAGGCTCCACGACTTTCAGTTGGGTGACTATATTTGGGTCATACATGAGGGTCTAAAGCTAGATATTCAGGCTCGCATTATATCAGTCGAGCGCTACCCATACGAAAACAGAAGCCCGGTGATTGAACTTGGGTCTTTTCGCCGTGACATAACCGAAAAGATCACGGAAATCGAAGAGGCAGGCAAGGAGATAAACAAGGTATCTACATCCGTTGCCATCGCCCGCCAAACTGCCCAACAGGCAAGCGAGGTGGCGCGGTCAGCCCAAGAAAGCGTAGGCGGAACCAATCAGACGCTTAGCCAACATTTGAGTGACAATATTCGACACGTTACGGATATGGAGCGATTCAACTGGAATAACAAAGCCGATAAAGGAGAGAGCGGCCAAGACGCTGCCTGGGCGCTGAATGAGGCTCGTAAATATACAGATGAGCAAGTCAAGGTGGTGATGGACGAAAACATAGCCTTGCGCGCGCTCTATCAAGAACTTAAAGACAGATTAGATAGATTAGACCCGCAAACATAAAGAAAAGGATTTAGGAGGGGGAAAATGTCGCAGGAGGCGGTCAACGTGCATGAAACGTTAGAAAACCACGAAGTGCGCTTACAATCCTTAGAGGCGTACAGGGTGGAGCAAGAACGGATGAACAATGAAATACGAAATCAGCTTACAGCAA
>NZ_JAODPB010000013.1 GCF_025770735.1 Shouchella tritolerans | reverse complement strand
GTCGAAGTACCAAATATCGAGGATCCACCAGATGAGCCAAGCACAGATATCGATGTCGATCCAAAAGAGCCGAAAACGGAATCGAAAAAATCAGCAACAAATGCCGATGAAAGCAAAGACCGCTATGAAGTCGGCGACACGGTTGTGTATACGATCCAATCCCGCAACACGGTCGAAGACAGCTTGCTTGAAAACTTAAAAATCAGCGACGTCCTTCCAGAAGGGTTGACGTTTGTTGAAGGAAGTTTGGAAGTAAGTCATGGTGGAACAGGCAGCTATGAAGACGGCAAGGTAACGGCTGAATTTGGTGAAGTTAAAGATACCGAATGGCGTACGGTCACGTTTGAAGCAACGATTGACTCTGGCTATGTAGGAGAGAAGATCGAAAACGTTGCACTTGTCGAAGTACCAAATATCGAGGATCCACCAGATGAGCCAAGCACAGATATCGATGTCGATCCAAAAGAGCCGAAAACGGAATCGAAAAAATCAGCAACAAATGCCGATGAAAGCAAAGACCGCTATGAAGTCGGCGACACGGTTGTGTATACGATCCAATCCCGCAACACGGTCGAAGACAGCTTGCTTGAAAACTTAAAAATCAGCGACGTCCTTCCAGAAGGGTTGACGTTTGTTGAAGGAAGTTTGGAAGTAAGTCATGGTGGAACAGGCAGCTATGAAGACGGCAAGGTAACGGCTGAATTTGGTGAAGTTAAAGACACTGACTGGCGGACGGTCACGTTTGAAGCAACAATTGACTCTGGCTATTCAGGCGAGAAGATCGAAAACGTTGCACTCGTCGAAGTACCAAATATCGAAGATCCACCAGATGAGCCAAGCACAGATGTCGATGTCGATCCGAAAAAGCCAAAAACGGAATCAGAAAAATCGGCAGCACTGCTTGAAAAGGCAGAAGGCAATACCGATGCCGACAACCCAGAAGTGGGCGACACACTTCGGTATACGATTCAAACACGTAATACAATCGAAGATAGCTTGATCGCAAACCTCACCATCTCTGACGTCATTCCAGAAGGACTGGAGTATGTACCAGGAACGCTGAAAGTGAACGGAGAAGCCGTAACGGATGAGGAAGACGACGATCAAGGTCACTATGTCGATGGCAAAGCAGTGGGCCACTTCGGTGATGTCAAAGATACAGAATGGCAGACCCTCGAATTTGACGTGGTTGTATTGCCAGGTCAAGCAGGGAAAGACATTGAAAACGTCGCAGTCGTTGACGGTGACAATTTGGATGATCCAGACGAGCCACGTGAAGAAGTTGAAATTTACCCACGTGATTCCAAGCTAGAGTCAAGAAAATCAGCGAAAAATGCTGATGAAAGCAAAGAACGCTATGAAGTCGGCGACACGGTTGTGTACACGATTGAAGCACGCAACACGATCGAAGACAGCTTGCTCGAAAACCTAAAAATCACAGACATCCTTCCAGAAGGGCTAACGTTTGTGGAAGGTAGCTTGGAAGTAAGCCATAGTGGTACAGGAAACTTTGAAGACGGCACCGTAACAGCTGAATTTGGTGAAGTCACAGACACCGAATGGCGTACGGTAACGTTTGAAGCAACAATTGATCCTGGCTATGCAGGTGAGAAGATCGAAAACGTCGCTCTCGTCGAAGTACCAAATATCGACGATCCACCAGAAGAGCCAAGCACAGATATCGACGTTGATCCGAAAGAGCCGAAGCTCGAGTCGAAAAAATCAGCGAAAAATGCCGATGAAAGCAAAAACGGCTATGAAGTCGGCGACACGGTCGTGTACACGATCGAAACACGCAACACGATCGAAGACAGCTTAGTCGAAGACTTACGCATCACTGACCAGCTTCCAGAAGGCTTAGCATTTGTTGAAGGCAGCCTGAAAGTAAGCGAAGGTGGCGAAGGAAGCTTCGAAGACGGTACGGTAACAGCTACATTCGGCAATGTAACAGACACCGAGTGGCGCACGGTCACGTTTGAAGCGACAATCGAACCAGGTTTTGCGAACAAAACAGTCAAGAACGTTGCCACCGTAGGCGGCGGCAACATTGACGATCCAGACAAGCCAGAACACGAAGTCGACGTTGATCCGAAACAGCCGAAGCTTGAATCGAAAAAATCAGCGAAAAATGCCGATGAAAGCAAAGACGGCTATGAAGTCGGCGACACGGTTGTATACACGATCGAAGCTCGCAATACGGTTGAAGACAGTGCCGTAGAAGACTTAACAATTATCGACCAACTTCCAGAAGGCTTGGCATTCGTAGAAGGCAGCCTACAAGTAAGCGATGGTGGTATAGCCACTTTCGAAGACGGTACAGTTACAGCTGAATTTGGAACTGTTACTGACATAGAATGGCGTACGGTCACATTTGAAGCGACAATTGAGTCTGGAACATCGATTAAAAACGTTGCAACTGTAAATGGCGGCAACATTGACGATCCAGACAAACCTGAAGCGGAAATTGACATTAACGAACCACCAGCACCACCAACACCTGGCGATGGAGACAAAGAGGATCCAGTTGATCCGACTCCTGGCGACAAGCCAGAAGAGCCAAAACCAGGTAATGGCGGCACGAACAAACCTCAAGAGCCAACACCAGGAGACAAGTCGCCGTCAGATGGAAGCAAGTTGCCGAAAACAGCGACAAGCACGTACAATTTGCTTCTCATTGGTGCAAGCCTGCTTGTCCTCGGAGCCATTCTCTGGTTCTTTAGAAGGAAAAAGGCAGCATAAGCAACACGAAAAGGTGAAGGGCGGATGCCCTTCACCTTTCTCTATTTACGGACGTGCCATCGAGCGTGAAATGATCAAAAAAGATTAAAGCCCGATGGAAAACAAGATAATCGCTAAGATCAAGCCTAAGAACGGCACAACCACTGTCAACGCGCCATAGATTGGATAGGCGTCCTTATATCGTTCTCTACAAATCGCTGTTATCGTCGTCACTGTGTATCCCCCTTGGGGAAGGGAATCCAGCACACCAGACGACAAGGCTGCCACCCGATGCAATTGCTCCGCCGGGACGCCGATTTCCATATAGTGGGGAGCAAGCAATGGCAAGGCGATCGTTTGCCCACCAGAAGAAGAGCCTGTAATCCCTGCAATCACTAAGATGGCGACAGCGCCGCCTATTAAAGGGTCGCCTGGCAAGTTTGTCATCACAGCGACTGCATCTGAAAAGGCGTCCGTTTGTTTAGCTACACCGCCAAATCCAACGACTGCTGACGTATTGCCAACAGCAATTAACGCGCCAATCGTCCCTTCGGAAACACTCTCGCTTAAACTTTTAAAGTAAGAACGGTTAAATAGTAACGTCACAAGGCATCCGCCTAACAGAGCGACAATTAACGCTGATTGTTCTAAAGAGTGGTGGAACGCAAATGAGATTCCAAGAACGGTAAGCAACGGCAAAAAACTCACAAACGCGTTTGGCAATGCTCGCTCGCCAGTTTTCGGGTCGCTTGTTCTGCTTTCAAACGTTTCGCCTTTTGCTACAGCGCCCAAGATCATTTTACGGAGCCACCAATAGCCAAACATGATCATGCAAACAGCGACGATTAGGCTGACTTCCCACGCAGCATAAGGCGTCGTGCCGAGAAACGGGATCGGAATCCAATTTTGAATTTCTGGAGAGCCAGCTGATGTCATCGTAAAGGTGACGGAGCCAAATCCTAGTGCTGCGGGGATAAACCTTCTTGGCAAATTCGCTTTTTTAAACAAACTTAATGCCATCGGATAAACGGCAAAGGCAACAACAAACAAACTAACGCCGCCATACGTTAAAACGGCGCACGCTAAGACGATGGCCAACGGTGCATGTTTTAAGCCGATTCGTTGTACAATCCAGTTGGCGACACTATCAGCAGCACCGCTATCACCCATTAATTTACCAAATATTGCACCTATTAAGAACATAAGAAACCAAGAAAACACAAAATTTGAAAAGCCGTCCATGTAGCTTGCCACAAAGGATGCCTCTCCTTCCGCCGCTAACTGGGGAAAGATTGCCAGCCCGCTTGTTAGGGCAACAAGAAAAGCACAAAACGGGGCTGCTACCATTAAATTAACGCCTTTTACTGTTAAAAAAATCAGCAAAGCCAATCCACTAATTAAACCAATCATGCTAAGCACGGACATCACCTCATTTAGACGCATGAAAGCGCTCTCTTTATTGGTTGAGGTAGATACAGCCGTGCCTGCATCTACCTAAATGTTTCGCGAATGATTAGCTGGCCATCAATAGCTTTATGCACGGTTTGTGTTTCTTCTGAATCGATTTCTTCGCAAATCAGCGCGACTGTTTCGTTTACCATTTCATCGACAGGCTGTTTCCAAGTAGTCAAGGCATACGACGGCCAGGAGGCCATAGAAACGTCGTCGAAGCCAATAATCGCAATATCTTCTGGGATGCGGAGCCCTCTTTTCTTAACGCCATCGATCACCCCGAACGCCATAATATCATTGCCGCAAACAATGACATCAGGCCTGTTTGACTCCGTCAACTGCAAAGCGGCTTCGTACCCGCCTTCGTACGTATAATGACCGGACTCCTTTCTGAACGAGACGGACGTTGTTTGCAAGCTGTCTTTTAAGCCAATGAGGCGGTCACGCGTCGTCGATGTGTCCATCGGTCCAGAAACAAAGGCAATATTCGTAAAGCCTTTATCCAAAATCAATTGCCCGATGTCATAGCCTGCTTGGTAGTTGTTGCAGTAAACCGCGCTGCATCGTTTTGTATCTACATAGCGGTTGAACAACACAACCGGGATGCCGTTCGAAATGAAGCGTTCAATCGCATTAAGCGTAGGGGTTGCATCTGTAATAATGACGCCGTCGACATTGTATTCAATGAGCTTTACTACTTCGTCTTCATTAATTTTTTCGTTTTCTGCATTAATAAAAAGAATATGGTACCCTTTATCGAACAGCGCTTGATAAAATTTCTCCAACACTTCAGGGTAAAAAGGGTTTTTAATGTTCCGCATGACAATGCCGATCATATGTGTTTTTCTTGTGATCAGCCCCCTTGCGATCGCGTTTGGGCTATAGCCTAGTTTGGCAGCGGCTTCCATAATGCGTTGATGCTTTTCTGCCGACACTTTTGCGCCATGCCCGAACGCCCGGGAGACAGATGATTGGGAGACGCCAGCAAGTTTTGCGACATCCATTGAGGTTGCTTTTTTGGCCATGGCTGTTCCTCCTTGTCTACTCTAACAAGGAAAAGTATAGCACAGTTTGGCCAAAACCTTACTTGCCGTACCGTTCTACCCGCAAGCTTGCCTGTGCTTTATGGCCCATAAACCCTTCAAGCTCACATAACCTTTCCGCTATTCGGCCAATTTTCGCGCTTGCTTCTGGCGTACAGCGCTGATAAGTGCAGTTTTTAAGAAACTTGCCGACCCAAAGCCCCCCTGTATACTTGGCCGCTTTTTTCGTTGGCAGCGTATGGTTGGTGCCGATGACTTTATCACCGTAAGCGACATTGGTTTCTGGCCCGAGAAAGAGCGCCCCATAATTGGTCATGTGATTGAGAAAATAGTCCGTGTTCTCCGTCAGCACTTGCACATGTTCATAGGCAAGCCTGTCTGCTTCAACAACCGCCTCGGCTAGGTCATCAACGAGAATGATCGTGCCATGTTCTTCCCACGCTACTTTTGCTACATCAGCAGTCGGCAACGTTTGCAGTTGCCGCTCGATTTCAGCAACCGTCTCTTCGGCAAGTTTCCTTGACGTCGTGATCAAAGCGGCTGGGGACGTAGGCCCATGTTCGGCTTGGCCAAGAAGGTCTGTCGCTACCATTTCCCCGTCGGCCGTATCATCGGCAATGATGAGCACTTCAGTCGGTCCGGCGAACAAGTCAATGCCGACACGTCCAAATAGTTGCCGTTTTGCTTCAGCAACAAACGCATTTCCAGGGCCTACGAGCATATCAACCGCTTCGATGTTTTCTGTGCCTACCGCCATCGCAGTCATCGCTTGTACACCGCCGAGAATATAGATTTCGTCTGCGCCGGCGAAGTGCATAGCCGTAACGGTCGCTGCTGGAATCTCGCCGTTGATTGGAGGCGTGCAGCCAATCACACGTTTAACGCCTGCTACTTTCGCTGTTAGAATGCTCATATGGGAGGAAGCCACCATCGGATAACGTCCACCTGGAATGTAACAGCCGACACTATTGACAGGAATGTTTTTATGGCCTAAAAAGACGCCAGGGCGTGTTTCCACTTCGATATCTTGAATGGAGGCCCGCTGTTGTTCGGCAAAATGGCGGATTTGTTCCTGGGCAAAGCGAATGTCTGCTTTGACTTGATCAGGAACAGAGCGAACAATTCGTTCAATTTCCTCAGTAGATAAACGGAATTGTTCAGGGTCCCAATTGTCGAATTGCCGGGACAATTCACGAACAGCTGCTTCTCCTTCTTTTTCAATACGGGCAATGAGGCTTGCTACTGTTTGTTCGACTTTTCCATGTGAATCTTTGAGTGCACTTTCACTTTTCCCTTGCTTTATATACTGAGCCATTTTCATCTCTCCTTTGTTTTGCATACGTATTCAAAAAGCCATAAAAAAATAGATTTGCATACGTATGCAATGAAGTTGACGTTAGTATAGCGTCGATTTTTCTATTTGTAAACCCTTTCATTAATTTTTTTTGAAGACAGGAATTTTTTTCTAGGCTGGCAAGTCCTCTTTTCCAACAAGTTGAGTAGGGCAGGTGCCCATGGTAAACTTTTGTAAGAGGGGGTTTTACCAGTGAAGCAAATCCTGCTCGTTGAAGACGATCCAGAAATTAGCGATTTAGTAAAAGAGCATTTAGAGAATGAAGGATACCGGGTACTGACAGCAGCCGATGGAGAAGAGGCGGCCCGATTGTTTGCAAATGGCGGCATGGATTTAGTATTGCTCGATTTAATGTTGCCGAAAATGAACGGAATCACGCTTTTAAAGCAAATCCGTGTACATAGTTCTGTGCCGATATTGATCCTTTCCGCGAAAGGAAGCGATTTAGATAAAGCGCTTGGGCTAGGGTTTGGGGCAGACGATTACATCGCCAAACCGTTTTCGCTCATCGAATTGACAGCCCGAGTACAGGCAGCGATCAGGCGCGCTACCGACTATACAGGAGCGGATGCTAAGGAAGAACGAGTCCTTCAGCGTGGAGACATCCGCTTGGATGTAGACGCGTTTATGGCCTATAAAAACGGGCAAGCGGTGAAGCTGACGGCAAAAGAGTTTCAGTTGCTGCATATATTTATGGAAAATCCAAAGCGTGTGTTTACAAAGGAACAGCTTTATCAACAAATTTGGAATGAACCGTATCTTGGTGAAGAGAACGTCATCAATGTTCATATTAGGCGTTTGCGGGAAAAAATCGAAACCAATCCGTCCAAACCTGAGATCATCGAAACCGTTTGGGGAATCGGTTATAAACTAGGAGAACAACAATGAGTGTGGCGACGATTGCCGTAGGGATCGCGCTTGTGTTTATGATAGGGTGGCATTTCTATCGGCAAAGAAAATGGAAAGAAAGTTTGCTCGCTATCGAAGAAAAGCTTAAAGCGATCGTTGACCAGGAAACGAGCAGCAAATTGCTTGTGGCGACAGATGAAAAGGAACTCCAACTTGTACTTGCGCAAATTAACCGATTGCTCGCTTTTAATCAACAACAAGTGGCTCATTACCATAAAGCCAAACTGGAACAACGTAAAATGTTGGCCAATATTTCACATGATTTAAAAACACCATTGACGGTGATTATTGCTTACATTGAAAAGCTGGAACTAAACCGGGAAATGCCTGAACAAGAACGAATGGGAATCATTGCGCGCCTTCATGAGAAAACAGAACAGGTGATTTCGCAAATGAATAAGTTCTTTGCTTTAGCAAAGCTAGAAGCAGGCGATGAACTGTTGCCATTAAGGCGAATGGAGTTAAATGAAGTCTGCCGCCAAAGCGTGCTTGACCATTATGAGTGGTTGGCTTCAACAGGAATGGACGTGCAAATCGACATACCCGAGAAGCCGATTTACATTCAAGGCAATGAAGAAGGGCTCGAACGGGTGTTGAGCAATTTGATCGCCAATGCGATTCGTTATGGGTATGAAGGCAATGTCTTTGGCTTGTCGGTAACGGAAGAAGAGGGACAAGCGATCGTTGACGTTTGGGATAAAGGCAAAGGCATTCCCGAAACAGAACAAGAGCGGATATTTGAGCGCATGTATACGTTGGATGATGCTCGAAATCCAGCATTCCACGGCAGCGGCCTTGGACTAAGCATTACGAAGCGCCTCGTCGTCGCCATGAAAGGGACAATAACAGCGATCAGTACCCCTTATCAGAAAACGATCTTTCGCTGCACATTCAAAAAAATCAGGTAAGACTACTCCCTAAAAAAGCCGGTTAAGAAATTTGTAAGAAAGGATAAAGAAAAAAGACAAATCGATGCTCTATACTAATAAACGAATCAAGTGATAAGAAGGAGGAACATAGTGGAGGAGATTGTACGTTTACACGATGTGACAAAATTCATAGCCGGGCACGAGGTGGTCTCAAATGTAACGATGAGTGTGCGGAAAGGGGAGATTTATGGGCTGCTCGGTCCTAATGGTTCAGGGAAAACCGTGATTATGAAAATGCTGACCAATCTAGTAAAACCGAGTTACGGGACGATTGACATGTTTGGGGAGCCAATAAAGGCTTCGTCTTATCAGTATTTAAGCCGTGTTGGCAGCATGATCGAATACCCCACTTTTTATAAAAAGAAAACAGCACAACAAAACTTGCAATTGGTGTCTGAGTACATGGGCTATTACGATCCAAACGCCATAAACGAAGTGCTGGAATGGGTCGAATTGGAGCAAGTCCAACACAAACCTGTCCATACGTTTTCTCTCGGGATGAAACAACGGCTTGGCATTGCCCGGGCGATGTTAGTCAAACCGGAACTATTGATTTTGGATGAGCCGATGAATGGGCTGGACCCCTCAGGCATTAAAACAGTGAGAGAGATGTTTCAAATGATGAGCCAAGAATATGGAACGACATTGATTGTTTCTAGCCATTTGCTTAGCGAAGTCGAGCTATTTGCTGACCGCATCGGCGTTATCAAAAACGGAAAATGGCTTCAGGAAATCTCTATGAAAGCGCTCAAAGAGGAAAATACAGAATATATCGAAATTTTAACTGCTAATCAAAAGCAAGCATGCTTTGTGTTGGAAGACGTGCTGCAGTTAAGCAATTTCAAAGCACTCCACAACAACACGATTCGCGTCTATGAGGCCGGTCATAGGCAAAACGAAATCACACAGGCGATGCTCGACCATCATGTCGAAATTGAAGCGATTAGCAAAAAATACAAATCGTTAGAAGAATATTTCCATCAAGTGCTTGACCAAGAAAAAGCACAGGAAGAAGAGTGAAAGCCATGTATCATTTACTAAAACTAGAATTAAAGAAAGCAAGCTTGGGTTGGTATTGGAAAGGAGCGATTGTCGCCAATTTTCTAATTGTGCTCACCGTTTATGCACTTATGTTTATGGGCAAGTTCGAGGTCGAAGACATTCCTTTTCATACGCTGGAAGAAGGTTTTTTTATTAGTGGCTTGTTTGTCCGCGCCGTGTTTATTGTGTTTGCGGCTGTACTCCTTGCAAAGCTGGTGATTGAGGAATATAAAAACAAGACGATCAATATTTTATTTGCATTGCCTGTGCCACGGAAAAAACTGCTTTCGGCAAAACTGGCGATTGTGTTTTTGCTTACGTTCGTGACGATTTTAGGCTCTGACCTTGTTGTCAGCGCTGCATTGTGGCTCGGAAATTCAGTCCTGCAAGTCGTTGACCAAACGGTCACTTTCGCGATGCTGATTGAAAAGGCGGGCAGTTCGGGCATGTATGCAGTGGCTGCCGCAGGCACAAGCTTGATCCCTTTGTATTTTGGCATGCGCCAAAAATCAGTGCCAGCAACGATTGTGTCGTCGATCATCATTGTCGCCCTGATTAGCTCGTACAACCCAGGCTTTTCACTCGCTACCATTATTTACATTCCGTTGTTTTTGGCAGTTGTAGGGCTTTGCATTGCTGCTATGGTCGTTCATTCTGTTGAAAAAACAGATGTGCTGTGATCGGCCTTGGCGAAAAGAGGATATTGGAAACTTACTACCTTAAGCGAGAGGCCCTTGATAGAATCGTTCAGATAATAAGTCACTTAAGATGGGGAGCTGGTTAAAAACTGTCTATGGTTTTCTAGGCAAAGGGGAACATAACTATGGACAACTTTTTGAAAAAGGCAGGAAACCAAGTCATTTAACTACATGACTTGGTTTTTTACTGCCTGTGTTGCTGTTTGTTTTTTGAATAAACAACATAGTTGATAGCGATCTTTAAAGTTAAATTGAATGGTGATTTGTCTAGTTATCGTGAACGTACATTTTATCGACTAATTCAAGTAACAGTACACGTTCGATCGATTGAATACTCAATCTATCAGACTGTAGACAAACGCTCGCATACGTCGTCGTTTGCCTCGGTCATATGCTCATGAACCCCCGTTCTATTCGCATCTTCCCTCGGCTGCACTCCTCGTCTGACAAGCGTTTTCTATCAGTCTGAATGATGTTGTCGACTTTGTCGACAACATCATAGATTGAATACTCAATCTATTTACTTAATAGTATGACTTGTACGCGCATGTTTTCTTTTGTGAATAGTAGTACAGACGAATGCTAGACATTTTTGAAATATTGTTACTTTCTAATCAAACATTTAAGCTATAACAAGGTACGGAAAGCTCTAAATAAAAGATTTATATGACTGATGTCATATAAAATGAATGTTAAAATCGATATAAAGGGATTTACAATCTGACTGTAATCAGATAAGATGATTCCGTGATGTACAGAAAAACAAAAGGAGCTTAGAACAATGACTCGTTCAAATATAAAAATATGGTCACCATCATTTATTTTTATTTTAGTTTCAAATGGTTTGCTTTTTATGGTTTTCGAGATGCTGCTTCCTACGCTGCCTCTCTTTATTACAGAAATGGGAGGAGCAGCTAGTCAAGTTGGAGTAGTAACAGGAATATTTATGTTATCCGCCATTCTAATTCGTCCATTTGCAGGCATTCTGGCAAGTAAGATCGACAAAAAATTTCTCTTAATCTTTGGCATTTTAATAAATGCATTGGCAACTGGAGCCTATTATCTGTCTACTGATATTACTACTTTATTGATTATTCGGCTTTTTCATGGAGCTGGTTTTGGGTTGGCTACAACCTATTTTGCTACCTTAGCAGCTGAAATTATTCCTAAACAGCGACGTGGAGAAGGGATTGGATACTTTGGTTTAGGGGAAACCGTCGCTATTTCTGTCGGTCCAATGATAGGTATCATGGCCATAGAACTGTATGATTTTCAACGTTTGTTTTTAGGTGGTATGTCAGTATTGCTATTAGCTCTTATGATGGGGATATTTGTTAAGAGAGCGCCAGATGGAAAGGCGTTAGACAAGAAAGCTAATGTGAAAACGAAAATTCTAGAAAAGAAAGTTTTATTTCCCGCCCTTCTCATTTTGTTAGTTGGATTTGCGGCAGGAGGGATCATGTCATTCTTCTCTTTATACGCCTTGGAAAAAGATTTTTCTCATGTTGGATTATTTTTCCTTGTTATAGCGGCGGCAAGCTTTGCAGTACGTTTGATTTCTGGTAGGCTGTTTGATTTACATGGTCCATCTGTTGTATTAATTCCAGGTGCTATCTTTGCTATCATTGGATTGGGTCTATTATATAGTGCAAATGCGAATAGTACTTTTTTTATTGCGGCCATATTTTATGGTTTTGGTTTTGGTTCGTTGCTTCCTGCCATTCAAACTTGGTGTATCAATCTTGTAGATAAAAATGAACATGAGGACGCAATGGCTTCTTTCTTTAACTTTTTCGATGTTGGTATTGGCGGAGGTTCATTAATTCTCGGATTAATAGCAGAGGCAGCATCTTATCAAGCTGTTTATATTGTGGCCACATTGATTTACGTTGTATTTTTAATTGTGTATGTGGTTTACTTGGTTGTAAAACAGCGTTTAAAGGGGTTGAATATAAGGAATGTCGAAACAAAAAATCAAACAGGTAGCAATTAATCAGTTTTATAGGAATGGGTATGAAGGTGTTAAAATGTCCCAAATCGCTGAGGAAGCGGGGATTAGAAAGCAATCCTTGTCCTATCACTATCCTTCAAAAAAAGAATTATTTATGGAACTTTACAAGGAAGTGATTGACGCAGAAATTGTTTTTACACAATCTTTTTTTGATAGGTTTTCGAGCCTTCCTCCTAAAGAAGTATTGTATTCCTTTCTGAAAGAGGTCAGTCTAAGGGCATACGATAAACCTAACACAGGGTTTTTGCAGGCATTATCATTTGCGGAACCACTAGAAATACAATCTTATGTATCGGCGCATTATATACCTTATCTCAATACCCTAAAAACAGAAATAAAAAAAGTTTTTGATAAAGAAACATTTAATTACACTTCAGACGAGTGTACGGTTGCCTTCATTGTCCTATTTGATGGGCTAATTGTAGATTTACTGTATAATACAAAACAGTCTTTTGACTACTCTTTAGACATTTCTTATAAAATTTTTTGGAATAACATTCAAGGCTAAACACAAAAATAAAAAAGCTAAAAAAAGTAGCCGCTTTCTCTGGATGAAAAGAGAGAAGCGGGCTTTTTTCGTTATCGAACACCGCAACCAACACAAAACTTGTTCATGTTTCCGCCCGATACGTTTTTCCCAGTTGGTCGCCTAAGCCAAAATAATGGCGGAAATTATAGATGAGCGGGCTCCATTTGCTTGGGTCAATATGGTTGTCGCCAATAATAATTTCTCCATGAGCATGTACGTGTACTGCTTGTGTTTCGACAATCGCAAAATCGGGCGAATGCTCTGGAATGCGAATGTGTTTCACTGTTGCTTCAATTTGAAGCGGGCACTCTAAAATCCGTGTCGGTTTTACTCTTTCAGACGGAGCAGGCGTTAAGCCACTACTGCCATACTTGTCTTTTTTATACGTAAATCGAAGCTGTTTCTTGCCTTCTGGAACGGGCTGTTTTCCTGTTAGCGAAGCCAATCGTTCGACATTTTCCCATAAGGAAGGGCTTGGTATATTTAAAACACATTCAGGATGGCGTTCTATATTTTCAATCGCTTTTCCCCCAAGTCCAAGGCCTACTACAAGATAGTCTCCTAATGCCCATGAAGACGAGATCGGACTAATATTGACGGTTTCGTCCTCATTCAATGTCGTTAATAAAACGACAGGCGTGCCGTAGTATAAAATGCTTGGTTTAATCGTTTTTGTATGAATGCGTTGAGCTGCTTGTTCCATTCATTTGTTCCTCCTCTGTTGTCCTTCCTAGTCAATTGTAGAATATAAATACTTCCACTATAATCGAAATATCGATTACATGAGGGAGTGTTCAAATGAATGCCAATCCAAACGTCGCTATCGTTGCCTCGCTTGTAAGCGAACCTTCTCGTGCGGCAATATTAACCGCCTTATTAGACGGTCGGTTCCATCCCGCAAGTGAGTTGGCCTATATGGCAGGCATCAAGCCACAAACAGCGAGCTTCCATTTAGCAAAAATGGTCGATGCCCATGTCATTGCCGTCGAAAAACAGGGGAGACACCGTTACTATGGGATTCAAGATCCAGAAATCGCTAAAATAATGGAGTCCCTTTTATCGATTGCGCCGCCACAAAAAATCAAGTCATTCAATCAAGCCTCTCAAGACAAGGCAATCCGCTCGGCAAGAACGTGCTATGACCACCTCGCAGGCCATTTAGGGGTGAAAGTAACCGATTCTTTGCTCAACATGAATGTCATTCGTGAAGACAAGGACGGCTTTGTCGTTACTGAATCAGGAGAGGAATTCTTTCAAGCTTTTCAAATCAACCTGGAAAATGTCAGGAAAAAACGCCGTTCCTTTTCACACAAATGTTTAGACTGGAGTGAAAGGCGCCACCATCTTGCCGGAGCATTGGGGAATGCATTGCTAGAAAGGTTCATCGAGTTAAATTGGGTGCAACGTTTGCCGAAAACACGAGCGATTCAAATTACAGACGAAGGAAAACAAGGCTTAAAAGAAACGTTTTCACTCGAAATTTAAAGGCAGGGCGGCAGCGCCTGTTCTTTTTGGATACGGGCATAGAGCCAGCGCCGTTTTCAACTGCCAAATCGAACAAAAAAACCAAGTCAGTGAACCACATGACTTGGCTTTTCTTCCACAAGCTACAAACAGCTGTTTTATGTGGCAATGACTAGAGGGCACTATTCACTAGACTCGATTTTTCGATACAATTTGAGCGTATCGGCGATTTGGGCGCGATCTGGATGGCTAATATCTTTTAAGGGAGCGCCCATGACGATACTGATATATTCGGTGTCTTCGACCAAACCAAGTGTGGCCCAGCATTGTCCTGCTTCGTAGGTGGTTCCTGATTTTCCACCTAGAATGTCAAACCTATCTTGCTCTTCTTTATGGAGGAATGTCAGAACAGTGGATTGTAGTAAAAGGCCATCAGGATGTTCTGCTGTTGGCGTTGTTTGAAATGTCTTTGCTGTAAAAATAGTCTTGAAATCGTTGTTGTTTAAGGCATAGTCTAAAAGCTTAGCCATATCAGAAGCGGTCGTATATTGCTTTTCATTGTGAAGACCTTCTGGATTTGTGAAGTGTGTGCCATTCAATCCAAGTTCGTCAGCCTTGTCATTCATCATCTGCACAAAATTTTCCACATTTCCCCCCACATGAACCGCTAACGAGTTCGCTGCTTCTCCACCTGATGTTAACATCGTTCCATATAAAAGGTCACGGTATGTTACTTCTTCCCTGCCAAAAAAACCGGCCATGGAAGCGTTATTAGCAACCATTTCGTGGTACGTAGTTACATCGACAGGGGCAACGGCAGATAAATCCTCAATCTGTTCAAGGGCGACAATGGTTGTCATGATCTTTGTAAGCGATGCAGGATATACTTTAGTTTCGGCATTTTCTTCATAAACGACACGACCTGTTTCTCGATCCATCACATAAATGTATGGACTGACGTATTCGTCCGTACGAAAGAAAGGAAAGGACTCTTTGACACCGATGCTTCCTTTATCTACGACTTTAAATAATGCGACGAGTATGATCATCATAATCACGGAAATCTTTACGAACGTTGAAGCCTTTCTCATACAACCTCTACCTTTCACCTAAGCCATTTTTCGTATCTTCGCTTAAAGCATAGGTGAAAGTATTTAAAAAAGAGGTAGGGTAAACATTAAATTTTTCTTAAACCGAACGCTCCTCTTTCGGCAAACGTACTTCAAAAGTAGTCTGTATGACGTTGCTTTCAGCTGTAATCGATCCATGATGCTGTTCGACGATATTCTTGGCAATAAACAAACCAAGACCTGTCCGATTTTCTCTATCGGTTCGTGCTTTATCGCCAATATAGAACATATCAAAGAGATGAGGAAGCTCCTCTGCAGGAATGCTGCTGCCGTAATTGACTACTTGCACAACGACCTCGCCGCTATCATCCATAAAACCATTTACATCGATATACTGCCCATCGTATCCATAACGGATCGCATTCGTCAGCAAATTTTCAAATACACGTGCTAGCAAATCACCATCCCCGCTCATGAGTAAATCGGGGTCACAATTTATCCGGGCAGTCAGGTGGTTCTTTTCAAGTAAAGGATACAGTTCTTCTTTTAATTGATGAAGGAGGCCAGTTAAATCGATTGTCTTTTTTTCAACTGTAAGCATGCCATAATTCATTTTCGTCATCTCAAATAATTCATCAATCAGTCTTTCCAAACGTGTAGATTTCGTAAAGGCAATCGTTAAATAATGTTTAACTTGTTCTTTCGTTAAGTGTTCATCTTTTAGGAGCAAATCCAAGTAACCGAGAACAGAGGTAAGGGGCGTCCGCAAATCATGAGCTAAATTTACAACTAATTGATCTTTGCTACTTTCGGAAAAGTCTCCCCGTTGAATTGCCTCTTGCAATGTTTTACTGGCCAAATTTATGTCTTTTGCAATATCTTTAAATTCATCATTTGACTGGATATTGACGGTGTGGCTAAAGTCGCCGCGGGCGAGGTGGCGAATGCCGTTTGAAATTTCATTGAAATAGATCGAATAGGGTTTTGTCAGGAGAAAGAAAAAAAGGAAAGAAAGGAAAATAAACAAAACAAAAAAGACGTTAAAGTCCCCGAATCCACCTATCCAGTTACGAATGTGCGTAACCGGATCCCCGTATTCAACCCCGGTGTGATAATGGAACTGCAATCCTTTAAAGAGTACGTATGTGATCACAGCTGATAAAAACATGCTTAATCCAAATAAGGCCACCATTTTCGCACGAAAACTACGCATCATTTTAGCCATTGAATGCATACCCAACTCCCCAAACAGTCTTAATCCATTTATCTTTCCGTTTATCTTCTTCAAGCTTTTTCCGCAGTGTCCGTATATGAACCATAACGGTGTTGGCCCCTTCAAAATAGGCTTCTCCCCACACCTGCTTGAAAATATTTTCAACACTAAACACTTTCTTTGGGTGACTTGCTAATAAATATAAAATATCAAACTCTTTCGGAGTAAGCTCAATGTTTTCTCCGTATAGTGTTACGGTGCGTTGCTCAAGAGAAATAACTAACCCGCGATATTCTAACCGTGTTTTAGGGTCGACCACTGTATAAGGCTGATTTAACTTCATGAAACGGCGGAGTTGGGCATTCACGCGGGCAACCAATTCAATCGGCGTGAAAGGTTTCGTTATATAATCATCTGCCCCGATAACCAGTCCATGTACTTTGTCAAAATCGGACGTTTTCGCACTCAAAAAAATGATCGGCATATTATGCGTTTCACGAATACGCCGGGTTACCTCATACCCATCCATTTTCGGCATCATGATATCCAATATGAGTAAATCGATAGGTTGTGTTTCGACAATGTGAATCGCTTCTTGTCCATCTCCTGCTTTTACTACACAGTATCCTTCTTTTTCTAAGTGAATAGCAAGCAGGTCAGCAATTTCCTCCTCATCATCAGCAATTAAGATCGATATCGTTTTCATTTTTTTACTCCTGTATAAAATTTTTTCCATTTGTGAAACCACATTCTTCATTCGGATTCATTATAACAAACAGAGCTGCAAATGACATGTACAGTCGTTTGCCTCGATTCCCCATACTTTTAAAAAGCTAATATTACGTAAATCCGCCATTCAAAAAAGTAGGTATGGAAGATGATTTGACATAGAATTTTTGACTTTTAATAAAAATAAATTGACTAATTGTAAAAAAATCATTACCATTTTGATATCCAATCATCTTGTAGAAAAAGAGGGGGATTTGATGGAGAAGCTATATGGCAATACGCCGTGTTTTCTAAATGCAAAAAATATCGCCAAATCGAAGTCCACTGAAGGGATCGATGCTGTGGTTTACGGAATTCCTTGGGAAGGGGCGGTCACATGGGGCGATTATACAGGCTGTGAACTTGGCCCGAAAGTAATGAGGCTTTGCTCGGCTCGTTATAGCGGCTATCTGCCTGAATTGGACCATATTGATGTATTTGAGCATATTCGCCTCGGTGACGCTGGCGATGTGGATGTCGTTCCAGCTGACGTCGATGAAACGATGAGACGGATTGAGCGGTTTGCAGCTGAGTTTTGGAAAAAAGGCACGTTTCTCATTGGCTTAGGAGGGGACCATGGAGTCACCTATCCGATTGTTAAAGCGCTTGCTAATGAGGGAAAAAAAGTAGGCATTATCCACTTGGATGCTCATTATGATAACCTTCCCCACCACGAAGGCGATCCGTTTGCCCGGTGCAGCCCATTTAAACGCTTGTATGAATTAGAAGGGGTACGCAATGAAAGCATCGTTCATGCTGGCATTCATGGCCCGCGCAACAAACCAGAAAGCGGCAGAAATGCAAAAGAAGCTGGAGCCGTCACCATCACCATTAATGACATACGTGAACAGCGTGACTTAAAAGGATACGCGGCCCATATGTACCAGCTAGCGAGTCAAGATGTCGATGAGGTGTATTTAAGCATTTGTAGCGACGTGCTCGACTACGCGTTCAATCCTGGCGGCCCTGTAGACGGAAATGGCCTCAGTTCTTATGAGTTGTTGACATTTGTCCATGAAATTTGCAAACAAGGAGTCGTTGGAATGGATTTTGTCGAAGTGTACCCCCAACAAGATCCAAGTCAATTTTCCGCCCACTTGGCTTCCACAGTCGTCCTATATGCACTTGCAGGACACATATGGAACGAGAAAAACATGGTATCATCCTAAATAGTGGGATGAGAAGCCCACGTTAAAAAGAAAAGGTGGGTGGAAAGTGGATAATAAAATCATTCTAAGGAAATTTATTCCTATTGCCGATATGATTGTCGCAACGTTTGGGAAAAATTGTGAAGCGGTTATCCATGATTTAACGAACGTTCAAGCTTCTTTGTTTTACATTAAGGGCACGGTGACAGGAAGAAAACATGGCGCACCGACGACTGAAGTGGTGTTAAGAGAACTAAGAAAGTACGGCGATGAGGTGCCAGATAAACTTGGCTTTACGAGCCGAACAAAGGATTGCAGAACGTTAAGGTCGTCGATTTCGTTTATCCGCAATGAAACGGGCAAAGTCATTGGCTTTTTTGGGATTAATTATGACATCACTGCCTTTTCTAACGTTTGTGAGGTGCTTAGTGAGTTTTCAGCGGCCCATTATTTCGGGCAGCCAAGCCCTGTGACCGATGAATCATACGCGGAAAACATTGAAGAAATTTTTGAGACGCTTATTAAAAATACATTGATGGAGATTGGCATGCCGATTGAAGAAATGGGCAAACGAGAAAAGATGTATTTTGTCCAGCAGCTTGATGAAAAGGGTTCTTTTCTCATCCAAGGTTCTGTGGAGCGGATTGCGGACATTTTAGGCGTCTCTAAGCAAACGATTTATAACTATTTAGAACAATCGAGGGCGGAAGGGTAAACGCCAGAAAAGAGGGAATGGATGGAAAAACAACAAGAACCGCCTAGGGAAAACAAAGCAATGTTTAAAGACAAATTGAAAGCAATAGGTCCAGGAGCCATTGTCACAGCTTCCTTTATTGGTCCTGGCACGGTTACAACCGCAACAAGGGCAGGAGCTTCCTTTGGCTTCGCCCTTCTCTGGGCGATTATTTTTTCGATTATTGCCACAATCGTGTTGCAAGAAATGTGCGCCCGCCTTGGTATTATTACCCAGAAAGGGCTTGGCGCTGCGATCCGTGAACATTTTACACATCCGTTGCTGAAATATGCTTCGATGTTCCTTGTCTTAGTCGCGATATTGGTTGGATCCTCAGCCTATATGGCTGGCGATTTGCTTGGTACGTCTATGGGTATCTCGACGCTCACAGGTCTATCGCCAAACGTGCTAGCGCCCCTTTTTGGAATCGTCATTCTAGCGTTAGGCTTGAGCGGAAGTTATAAGCTTGTCGAAAAACTGATGATTGCCCTTGTTGTCATTATGAGCATCACCTTTATTACGACGATGGTTGTCGCCAAACCTCCTTTAGGCGAATTGTTTCAAGGAGCATTCCTACCAACAGTTCCTGACCAATCAATTATTATGATTATTGCTTTAATTGGGACAACTGTTGTGCCATATAATCTATTCCTTCATTCGGAAAACGTGATTGAGCGGTGGAACAAGCCTACCCATTTAGCAGACTCCCGCTGGGATATTGTCATTTCGATTAGCGTAGGCGGCTTGATTACTGCGGCTATTCTCATTACGTCTGCTACAATGGTGCAGGGCATGGAAGTGAAAAATGTTTCAGATTTGTCTGTCCAATTGGAGCCACTTTTAGGAAGTTGGGCGCTCGTTTTTACGAGCATTGGTTTATTTGCTGCTGGTTTTACTTCAGCGCTTGCCTCTCCACTTGGTGCGGCGATTACCGCTAGCAGCATTTTAAAATGGTCAGGAGGAATGCGTGACAAACGGTTTAAAATCGTCTTTTCTGCGGTCATCTTATTCGGTGTTGTGTCATCGAGCCTCGGGTTCGAGCCACTTGACGTGCTTCTGTTTGCACAAGCATTAAATGGGATATTGCTTCCTTTTGTTTCCATTATGTTGCTGATCATTATGAACAACAAAAACCGTCTCGGTAACTATGTGAATTCTTTGAAAATGAATGTTGTTGGCGGAATTGTCGTTGCCCTCTGTACGGGGCTGGGCCTCTATAGCTTCGTCGATGCCGTTCGCGCTTTTTTCGGCTGAAACGAGTCCATTGCTTCATTGAGGTAAGGACGGACGATGCGGTCATGCTCTTGCGCATGAATGCTGGCACCGGTAATGACAACAGCGGTAGGCCCTTTAGGGCGAATACTGCCATTTAACAGTGCGGCTGCTCCTATTGCAGCTGCACCTTCTACGAGTAAATGGTGATGTTCATATAAATACGCCATCGCCCTGGCAATGTCTTCTTCTGGAACTTGTGCGCGCGTGTCGACATAGCGTTGCACCGCCTTAAACGTCCAACGGTTGTCCAGACCGATTCCGCCAAGGAGGCTATCGGCCACAGTCGGCTGTTCGGCTACTTCTACCGGATGGCCGGCTACCAAACTGGCTTCCATAGCGGCTCCATTGACAATGCTTGCCCCTGCCACTTGAATCGTCGGATCGGTATGTTTCAGCACGAGGCCAATGCCGCTAAGCAACCCTCCTCCTGATAATCCAGCGATCACCGTTTCAAGTTCAGGCAAATCGTCTAGCAGCTCTAAAGCGATGGTGCCTTGGCCAGCGATAATCGTATCGTCGTCAAATGGAGGGACGAGCGTCTGCCCTGTTTGCTGGCAATGGCGGATACAGGCTGTGCCTGCTTCATCTTGGCTGCGCCCTGTTACGGTTATCGTTGCCCCGCTGGCTTGAAGCGCGGCTTGCTTGGCAGGCGGTACCGATTCCGATACAAAAATCGTCGCCTGTGTTTGAGCCTGTTTGGCGGCGTATGCGACCGCAAGGCCATGGTTTCCCGTGGAAAAAGCGGCAACGCCTTTTTGTCTTGACTCTTCTGACATAGACAAGAGAACGTTCATCGCCCCACGGAGCTTAAATGAGCCGCTCGGTTGTAATGTTTCTAATTTCAACCAAACGGGGGTTTGGCAATGGCCCGATAAGGGAGTGCTATAAACGAGCGGCGTTTTTGGCAGATAAGGCAAAAGCCGTTTGCGCGCTTGCCATACCGCTTTTACAGGAATCGTGTCCACAGGAATGCCTCCATTCATGCCTAGCAAATGCTCTTACCTTGCCAATTTGACAACACACAGGTGAATTCCTGTTTCAGTTGGCGAATAAATTTTAAGAAGTAGGCAGGAAAAAAGGATAGCTATGCCAAAAAGGTCTGGGGGAGTGATGTTTATGGAGCACTATCAGGAAGAAGCGATTCGCAACCATGTAACACTATGCGATGATGCGCTCATTGAAATAGAAGAAGCGTTTAAAAAGCTACATTCCCGCGCCGTCTCACAGCCTCCTGTCATCCGTGTCGATATACCGGAACATCGGGGAGAAGCAGATATTAAGACAGCGTATATCCCTGGTTTTTCTACGTTTGCAATTAAAGTTTCTTGTGGTTTTTTTAACAACCCTTCGATCGGGCTGCCAAGCTTAGGGGGACTAATGCTTGCGATGGACGCTAAGACAGGGGTGCCAAAAGCATTGTTAGCCGATAACGGCTATTTAACAGATGTGCGCACGGCGTTAGCAGGCGCGATCGCCGCCGATTGTTTAGCGAAAAAAACGATTTCAACGGTCGCCGTATTTGGCACTGGCATGCAGGCGCGCCTGCAAGTAAAAGCGCTTAAGCTCGTCCGCGATTTTGCGGAAGTCGTTGTTTTCGGACGGTCTGAAGAAAAAGCGCGCCTTTATAAAAAAGAGATCGAGGAAGAATTAAACGTTTCTGTTCACGTAGCGAAAAGTGGAAAAGAGGCTGCTGAACGAGCGGACTTGATTATAACGACAACACCAGCTGAACAATATATCGTGAAAGCCGATTGGCTGTTACCAGGTGTCCACGTAAATGCGATTGGCTCAGATGCAGAGCATAAGCAAGAAATCGAACCAGCTGCGTTTTTTAAAGCAGACAAAGTTGTATGCGACCTTTATTCACAAAGTTCAACGATCGGCGAACTCCATCATGTGCAAGGTTTTTTAGCCGAACATGCGATTGAGTTAGGGGCGATTTTAACTGGAGAAAAAGTAGGTAGGACGTCTGAGCAGGAACGAACCATTTGTGATTTGACGGGAACAGGAGTGCAAGATACAGCCATCGCCAATTATGCGTTGGCCAAAATGAAACGGAGCGAATAAAAGAAGTCGAGCCTGTCGCTGTCTGAATTTGTTTTAATACGAGAGGAAAATTTGTTTGGACTGCGACAGGATAAAAAATTAAGAAAGAATTAAAGATTATTTTTATGAGTGGACAAGTTCTGGGAGACGGATGCCTCTGCGCAACACTTCTTCTTGCAACAGCGCGATAAAATCATCTTCTAGACGATGTTCGACCGCTTTTACGTAAGAATCGACCAATAATGAATCGTCTATGTCGTGTAGCGTCATTTCATTACCTCGCAATACATAAATTTTGGATGTAAAACTTCGAAGTGATGTAAAAAGCAACCTTTATTATAATAATCCAGAAGATCAGACGATTTCAAGCATTATATTGGTGAAAAATATTGTAAAAGTAAACAGTTGATCGCTTACAATAAAAATGCCAAGCACGAGGCTCGGCATGTACTCGCTCTAATGCGTAGAGTTGCCAGGCATTTGCGAGTTGATAGACGCTTGGGCATAGCCGTTTTGCAGCTGTTGCATATCTTGCTGAACAAGCTGTGGAACTTGGTAATAGCCCTTTTTATTTTGGTAAAGCGAAATTTCGTAAGCCATTTCAATGCAGTTGGGCAAAGAATCGGCAAGCACACGGCGGACGACTGGGTTTGTCGCTTCCATTGCCGCGCTTGTTTTGATAGGAGCAACTGATTTTACTGCGTTTAACATCGAAAGGGCAATGGTTTCATCGTTGATTTCAGCCGTTGATTCCATCGGCTTTTTCGGTTGGCCACCTGGCTTCATGCCATACGTAAAATCATTGCCTTGCTTCATCTTGTAGCTTTTTGTCGGCACTGCAGGGTCTTGACCTGTTTGGAAGCATTCTAAAGTGGTGTTGTACTCCTGTTTCATAAATGCTTTTTGCCTATCCAAAATGTCACGAAGTTCAGGGTCTTGAACATGTTGGCTTAACATGGTGTACGTATTCATTGTGTTAATTGATCCTGCTAGAACTTCGTGTACATCAAACATTTCATGGCCACCATGGTTCATTTGTGGCGTCACAGGGCCTGTTTCGATGTTTTGGTGCATGTTTTGTTGCTGTTGAAAATCCATTTTTTGTCCTCCTAATTGAAATGTCCTTACGATTTTTAGTATGAGCTCATTTTTTTGATCTATGCAGTGAAAAATGGGAATTGGTAAGACCTTTTAGCTCAAGGGCTGCTCTGTTCTTTATGGGGTTTTTTTACAAGCCATGCGATAAGCACAATGATTGCAGCGAACGCAATGCTTAAGTAAAAGCCTGGCCGTCCCGTTTTTTCTGCCAAAATCCCGCTGATGGCCAACAACATTAACAAGATACCAATAATGTTTCCACTTATGGAAAAAACCGTTTGCTTCAGCAAGCGCATATTGGACAAGACGATGCAAATCCAATTAAACAAAATGAGAATTCCTGCGGCCGTGGTAATATACTCGAACAGTTTCCCGGGCAATAATAGCGCAGCAACGACTGCACCTATTAATCCAAAAACAGCAAGGCCAAGGGAAGGCAAAGGAAGGTCCTTGTATTTGATTTTTTTTTCAAACCATTTAGGCGCATGCCCGTCGTGGGCTAAGTTTGTTAGTAGTGTCGTCACACCAAATAGCGCCGCTGTCATCGTTGAAAAGCCGGCGACAATAATCGCTGCATTAAACACATGGGGAAAGAATGCAAGATGATAGTCAGACAATGCCGTCACAAATGGGCTTTCTTTGTCTGTAAATTGATCAAACGTGACCATGCTGACGGCTAGTCCTAATGAAACGGTATAAATGATCGCTAAAAGCAACAACAACGCCGTGCCTGATTTAGGGGCATCTTGTTTTTGTTTTAATTGCATCGCCATTAACCCAATGACTTCAATCCCGCCAAATGCATAAAAAGCATAGATAAGCGCTCCCCAAAAACCTTTTATTCCCCGCGGGAACCACTCATTGTACGAGGACGGAACCGATGGGTCCGGCCCTGTCCCATCTAGCCATTGAAAAACAGCGAGAAACCCAAGCACAATAAACAACAGAATGGCAGCCGTTTTCACGACAGCGAGGATGTTTTCAACCGAATCAAATCCTTTTGTGCCAAGCAAAACAACGCCAATGCCGAGAAGCGAATAGATCGAGGCAAACACCCAAAGCGGCACATTGTCAAACCAGAAACGGGATAAAATCGATAAAGCCGTTAATTGGCTGCCGATAATTAAAATGTTCGACATCCAATAGTTCCAGCCACAGGCAAAACCAACACGGCTTCCGAATGCTTGTTCTGCATAATAACAAAACGATCCTTCTTGTGGGTCGTCAGCCGTCAATTTGGCAAGGGCAATAAAGACGACGTATGTGCCTAGAGCAGCAAGTAGAAAGGCTATTACGATCGAAGGACCCGTGAGACCAATTCCAATACTCGAACCTAAAAAATAGCCAGTGCCAATTGTGCAGCCAACGCCTAAAAGTGAAAGTTGCCACCAGTTTAAACTTGTACTTTTTTCTTTTTTCTTACTCAAGGCCAACCTTCCTCCTTTGTCTCCTCATTAGCGTCTGCCTTTGATTTCGTTTCTATACCATGCGAAATTTAAAGTCGTACAACCCGTTGTTCCTGAATATAGTAGAACTGGGACAAGGGGGGATTAAAATTGGTATTTCTAAGTTACATCATGTTGGGCATATCATTGGCAGCTCCGATTGGCCCAGTCAATGCAGCTCAAGTAGAAAAAGGCATTAAAGGCGGCTTTATGAATTCATGGGCTGTTGGCCTTGGGGCAATGGCAGCAGATGCACTGTACATGTTTGCTGTGTTTTTAGGGGTTTCCCGTTTTTTAGAGTATGAGATCGTGACTGTTTTCTTATGGCTGTTTGGTTGTTTTGTCCTTGTTTACACAGGTTTTGAGAGCATTATGAAGGTGAAAAAAGAAGCAGAAACGGGTCTCGGCGTAAGGTCAACCGAGTCACCGAGACAATCATTCCAAATTGGATTTTTGATCTCGATTTCCAATCCGCTGACCATTTTATTTTGGCTCGGCATTTATGGCTCGGTGCTAGCAAAAACGATTTCTGAATATGAAATGGCCACTGTTTGGCTGTACAGTGTTGCGATCTTTATAGGCATAGCCGCATGGGATTTTACGATGGCTGTTCTGTCAAGCACCGCCCGCGCTTTTATGAATGAAAAGGCGCTCATTGCCATTTCCGCTTTTTCTGGCGTTTGCCTAATCGGCTTTGGCGTTTACTTCGGCTACCATGGCATGGCATTGCTTTTCGGATAGCACGAAAAAAGCAGGCATGATACAGGCTCATTCTTAAATAACGTATAGTATGCACAAAAAGGTGGAGACAAATCGATTTAAGTAAATGAGGCTGTATATAACGGCCATCAGTAAAGGAGATGGGACCTTGTTTTACCACGTAAAAGAGCTTCAATATGAAGCGAAACCATCAAAACCAGATCCTGTATACGCGGCAAAGCTCCAAGAAGTGTTGGGCGGCCAGTATGGAGAAATTAGCGTGATGATGCAATACCTTTTTCAAGGTTTTAATTGCCGGGCAGACAAGAAATACCGTGATTTGTTATTCGACGTGGGCACAGAAGAAATTGCCCATGTGGAGATGCTTGCGACGATGATTGCAAGGCTGCTTGACAACGCTCCATTTGAAGTACAACAAAACGCCTATGAAATGGACCCGGCTCTCGCCGCTGTGTTAGGAGGGACCAATCCCCAGCATGCCATTGTCTCAGGGTTAGGCGCGATGGCATCAGACAGTGAGGGCTACCCGTGGAATGCCAAGTATATTATTTCCAGCGGAAACCTTCTCGCTGATTTTCGCGCTAATTTAAATGCAGAGTCTCAAGGAAGGTTGCAAGTGACAAGACTCTATGGAATGACAGATGATCCAGGTGTTCGCGACATGCTGTCATTTCTCATTGCCAGGGACACATACCATCAAAACATGTGGTATGCAGCGATTAAAGAATTAGAAGAATGTGAAGAAGATATTGTCGTTCCGACCACTTTTCCCCGCTCTCTCGAAAAAGGGGAAGTCTCCTATACGCTCTTCAACTTTTCAGAAGGAGAAGCAAGCAGGAAAGGCCGTTGGGCATACGGACCAAGCTTTGACAGTAGAGGGAATTTTCATTATTCGCCTCAACCTTATGCCTGGGGGCAAAAACCTCATTTGCCGCCAGCACCACCTGCTTACCACAATACCGTCCCTGGAAAGTGCGATGGCCAACATCAAGCCTCGAATCAGGCGAACCAAAAGCCCCAGCAAAAGCGAGAAACGGACCTCGAGTAGCACCTCGAGGTTTTTTGTATGCTGCAGGATGATCGAGGAGTGGCACGAGAGTCCCCTATATTAGTTTCGTTTAATTGACGTACGAGTCTGTTTTTTCTAGACGATTTTGAACAGTTGTTTTAAAATAAAATGGAATGAATAGCCATTTTTTTAGACGGAAGGATGAACCCACTAGGGGGGAGGATGGCCTATGGCCGATCAGACAGAAATAGCCAAGCTCCACCTTGAAATTAGCCAGATGCGGGCGCAACTTTTTCAGACAGAAGCGCAATTGGAGCGATTGCGGGCGGCCAAACAAGCGCTTGTTTCCGAACAAGCGACTCTTCATGACCATAAAAAATGGGGAAGCGAACCAGAGCTAGACCATGATGCGTGGCGCGGCCAAGCCGAATCGACGCACGCTGACATTCGCCGCCATATGCAACTGGCTTACACGAACGTACAAGACGAAACGGAACAACTGATGCGCGCGATTGAAATGGAAACGAGGCGGCTCCAAACTACGATTGCCTCTTGCCAAATCGTGATCGACACAAAGCAACAATCGCTTCAAACATTAAAAACGGCGAAATAGGAAAGGAGGAGAGAACCGATGCCTGAAATCAAAATCGACGAAGGCTCCGTGCTCAGCGCTTTAAGCGAAACGGGGGAACAGGCCAGCTATTCCGTGTCGGATCACGAGCCTGCGATCCATACGTCGTCGATGGCCTTTCTCCATTCATTGCTGGAAGTAGAAAGCGGGTATGCCGACCAATTCAATCGCTACTTAGACGTCGTGAAAAACGTACAAGCAGAAACAAAAGAACTCGTTCAAACATACGGAGTCGTGGACAAGATGCTGGCAAGCCGCCGATAATAGAGAAAGGAACAGACGGATGAACACACTTGACGTACAAGAAGTACTCGATGCACTTGACGAAATCGTGGAACGAAAGCTTCACGATCAAGCCCAGCTCGAACGCTTGCAGGCCAGCATCCAGAAGATCATTCACCTCGATTCCCTGCAAGGCGAAGGGGGCGAAGCAATCAAAGACCATTTTGCGACGCTCCATCTCCCTGTATTGGCGGCGTTCCAGCTTTTCATCGGCCAATACATCGAACAATTGAAGCAAATCCGTTCG
>NZ_JAODPB010000012.1 GCF_025770735.1 Shouchella tritolerans | reverse complement strand
AGCCATCTTTCACCCTCTCTCCAGGTGGAGAAAGGGATTATCCGGTATTAGCTCCGGTTTCCCGGAGTTATCCCAGTCTAAGGGGCAGGTTGCCCACGTGTTACTCACCCGTCCGCCGCTAACGTCCGGGAGCAAGCTCCCTTCTGTCCGCTCGACTTGCATGTATTAGGCACGCCGCCAGCGTTCGTCCTGAGCCAGGATCAAACTCTCCGTTAAAAAGTTTGACTTGCTCATTGCACAACCAAAGTTGTGGCTCACTATCATTCATTGACGAGATACCTTGTATCTCTTTTACGCTTGGCTTTTGTTCAGTTTTCAAAGGACTCGTTTGTCGCCGTTCTCTCTTGGCGACTCAATTAATATACCATGTTTCCGCCAGTAAAGTCAATATCTTTTTCAAAAAAAACTTTAAAACTACTGTTCTTTTGTGGCGCAAGAAGTAATATAACATGGATCAAATGAGGAATGCAATAAGAAATTATAAAAAAACCGCTGGAAAAAGATAGAATGATTTTTCCGCGGTTTCAAAGAATGATTTGTTGCACAGCTACAAGCAAAAGCATCCCTGGCAAGCCAAGTAGCGCGACAGTCGTTGCTGTAATGGCATTAATAGGAATAAACAAACCCGTTGCGGTTGCAAATGAGTTTAGCAAGAACAACAACAGCGTCGCGATAATCAGCCGAACGCCGATTTGTCCGGCTATCCGCAATGGCTTTACTGGCGCTCCTATAATCAAGAGCAAAACGACAATTCCACCTAATATGGACAATATAAGCCAAGATTCCATCCTATCACCTCAAAGAGAGCTCGTCTTGCTTTACTGTATGATCGCCACAACAAAAAAAGACCCTAAATTCAGGATCCTTTTTGTTTGCGTCTATGGCGGATTCGCGCTTCCCGAAGAAGGAGCGAATAAAGCGCCTCCGCTCGTTTCAATTGGTTCAATAATTCTTCAGAAGGGTCTACACTATGCGCTAACAGCCTCTTTTGATAATCGATCGATTCTTTTTGGCGTTCCAGCATTTCGTACAACGTTGCTTCTTCTTCTTTACGGAGAACGCCTTTTTTTCGAAAACCTAACATCAAGATGCCACCTTACAATTCACGTCTACCTTCAATTGCTTTAGAAAGCGTTACTTCATCAGCATATTCCAAATCGCCACCGACAGGCAAACCATGGGCTAGGCGAGTGACTTTAATGCCAGTAGGCTTAATTAAGCGTGAAATATACATTGCCGTTGCCTCTCCTTCAATCGTCGGATTGGTGGCAACAATGACTTCTTTTACACTCTCATCAGCCTGCAAACGTTTGATCAGTTCCGCGATTTTAATATCTTCTGGTCCAATTCCATCCATGGGCGAAATCGCCCCGTGTAAAACATGGTAAAGCCCGGTGTATTCCCGCATTTTCTCCATTGCAATTAAATCTCGTGATTCTTGGACAACACAAATCGTTGTACGGTCTCTATGCTTATCTTCACAAATCTGGCATGGATCCGTATCTGTGATGTTATGGCATTGAGAGCAGTAAGTTAAATCCCTTTTTGCATGGACAAGGGCTTTCGCAAACTCAAGCACATCGTCTTCCTTCATATCAAGGACATGAAAGGCAAGGCGGCTTGCTGTTTTTGGCCCAATTCCCGGGAGCCTTGTGAACCCTTCTATTAATTTTGCAATCGGTCTCGGGTATTGCAATCTCTTAGCCCCCTAGAACATTCCTGGCATGTTCAGTCCTTTAGTGAATTTCCCAAGGTCTTGTTCAACCAATTCATCGACTTTCTTTAGCGCTTCATTTGTTGCTGCAATAATAAGATCTTGGAGCATTTCGACATCTTCAGGGTCAACGACATCTTCAGAAATGTTCACTTCCAAAATCCGTTTGTCCCCGGAAGCAATAACGGTCACCATTCCGCCGCCGACAGTTGCTTCAACTGTTTTTTCTTTTAACTCTTCTTGCGCTTTCACCATTTGTTTTTGCATTTTTTGCATTTGCTTCATCATATTTCCCATGTTCTTCATTTAAATCCATCTCCTTTAGGAATCAATGATTTCAATCAAATCTTCGCCAACTAGCTTAACTGCCTCATCAATCAACGGATCAGCTTCTTGCGGATGGTCAGTTTGTTTGTCTTTGACATACTCAGCCTTTATTTGCTGCCATTGTTGGTTCAGCAATGTCACAAAATCATGACGGCTGTTAAATGTTTGCTTTAGCACTTGGCAAAGAACGCCTCGAAACTTTGTATCCATCATATCACGATGCATTTCATTTTGAAACGCTAACAGTACCTTCGTATCCGAAGCGGCAACGGGTTTAGAGTCGCTTAGCCATGCATGGGCAGGCACACTCTCCCCTTTTATTTTCTCCATGATCGCGCCCCACTGGCTTACCGTCTCTTGTAAATCAGCTTTATTGGCGTTCTCTAATAGTTCACGAGCAGCGGCAGGAGTCGCCTTTCCTTGCTGTGGTGCCCTTGGCTGCATGCGCCGCCGTTCTTTTTGGGCAGGCGCCGGCTCGCTTTTATCAATAGTGTTTGCTTGTTTGACTGAGGCAAGCTCATCTTCAAGGCGCTTCACTTTTTCTTGTAGTTCGCGAATTTCTTCGTTGCCCACTTGCGCCATGTCTTGAGCAGGTGCAAGCTGCATTAATTTCATCACAGCCATTTCAAGCACAATCTTTGGCTGGAGCGCCCATTTCATTTCTTGTTGGCTTTCAGAAAGGCTCTGGATGGCAGCATAAATAAACGGTCTGCTATAAGATTCGGCCACTTGAACAAATGCGTCATCAAGGGCAGCTCTTTCAAACAAATCTGCTGTTTCAGGCGCTGTTTTATACAAAAGCAGGTCTCGATAATATAACAGCAAATCTTCCAAAAGCCTTTTCGGGTCTTTTCCGCCTTTGAGCGTTTCGTCAATCGTTTCTAGGACGAGGCGCGCATTTTGTTTTTCCAGCGCTGCTGCCAATTGATGAAGCGCTTCTCGGGAAACAGCGCCGGTAATCGTCAAAACATCTTCTGTAGAGACTTTTTCTTCTGAAAAGGAAATGGCTTGATCAAGCAAACTAAGGGCATCGCGGGCGCCTCCATCAGCTGCTCTGGCAATCAGCTCAATCGCCTCTTCTTCATAAGGCTGTTGGTTGCTGTCAAGTATGAACTTCATTCGATTGATTAGCGCTTCATTTGAGATTGGTTTAAAATCAAAGCGTTGGCACCGTGAAAGAATCGTTAACGGAATTTTATGGGGCTCCGTCGTTGCCAAAATAAAAATAACATGAGCTGGCGGTTCTTCTAATGTTTTTAGGAGCGCATTAAAAGCCCCTGTTGAAAGCATATGGACTTCATCTATAATATACACTTTATAAGCAACTTCGCTCGGCGCAAATTTCACTTTATCACGTATATCACGTATTTCATCTACGCCATTATTGGAAGCCGCATCAATTTCAATCACATCGACAACCGAGCCATTCGTGATTCCTACACAGGCATCGCACTCATTACAAGGTTCTGCCACTGGAGCTCGTTTGCAGTTGATTGCTTTGGCGACTATTTTTGCTGCACTTGTTTTCCCTGTCCCCCGTGGGCCTGAAAACAAGTAGGCGTGTGCAAGCTTTTGTTGCAAAAGTGCGTTTTTTAGTGTTTTTGTAATATGTGATTGCCCAACAACATCTTCTAGTAACTGCGGGCGCCACACACGGTAAAGGGCTTGATAGCTCATCGGCTCCCCCCTTCTTCTTCATTCAGTAACATTATTATAGCCTTTTCTATTTCCGGTTTAAAGGGCGCTCCATAAAAACTTGTTTCCCCATATCCTTTTTGCCCGTAAGAACGTTCTTATTTATATAGAAAGCAATAGAAAGGAGATGCTTTGATGACAAGCAAGCGCACAGTTGACTTTCAAAAGGCTTGGGACAAATACGCCCAAAGCATAAAGAATCACTGTTTAGCTTTAACAAAAAATCGTTGGGAAGCAGAAGATTTATACCATGACACATGGCTCAAAGCTTGGTGCCATTGGCATAAGGCAGGCTTAACACGGCTCACAAATGCTTATTTCACTACGATTGCCAAGCATACATTTATCGACCACTGCCGCAAAACGAAAAGACAGGCATCGCAAAAACCTTTGTCTGAGGCGAGCAGTGCCACATTTCACGCCGGCTCTGACCTTGATTATTTGCTTAAACCGCTTGTGTCGAGCCTGACAGTCAAGCAACTTGGCATTTTCTTGCTTGCAGACGTGTACAAATGGCCGTTAAAAGACATTGCCCAGGCGTGCCAGCAGTCACTAGGATCAGTGAAAGCCACTCTTTTTCGGGCACGGCAAAATGTTTCAAAACATGTGCGCGAACATTTGGAAGAAGACTGGAAACTGGCAGACGATCAAGCTTTGCATGTCCAACTGCTTGTAAAAGCACTGGCTGAGGAAAATACCGCGCTGATTGTGCAATTGGTAAACGAGACCGTTCCAGCGTCTGTTTTGCATAGCAAGCATATGAAAATGAAAACGCCAGCACCACAGGCGCTGGCTGCTTAAGTAAAAAAGGAGCGATTTTGATGAGCACACCGATTCCATATGTGATGGAACAAACCCATTACGGGGAGCGGAGTTATGACATTTACTCTCGTCTCTTGAAAGACCGGATTATTTTTATCGGCGATGAAATTACCGACCCTCTTGCGAACAGCGTCACAGCCCAACTGCTTTTTCTTGCCTCTACCGATCCTGAAAAAGACATTTCCATTTACATTAACAGCCCTGGTGGCTCCGTTTCTGCAGGCTTTGCCATTCTCGATACGATGCTATACATCAAACCAGACATCCAGACAATTTGCACTGGCATGGCTGCCTCATTTGCAGCCGTTCTTCTTGTAGGAGGGACCAAAGGGAAACGCTGCGCTTTACCCCATGCAGAAGTCATGATTCACCAACCCCACGGAGGCATGAAAGGGCAAGCGTCTGATATGGACATTTACGCTCAGCGGATTTTAAAACAACGCAAGGAAATAAACCACTTCATCGCGGAAAGGACTGGACAAACGCCTGAAAAAATCGCCAACGATAGTGAACGTGACTACTTTATGAGCGCTGCGGAGGCAAAAGACTATGGCGTGATCGATAACATTCTTCCAGTTTGACTCGTGTCGAGCGGCGGGTAACTGTCGCTCGTTTCTACATATAATAGAGCAAACGAACCGTCCATTTTCGTATTGGCCTATCCCCTTTAAAATAGGTATGGAAAGCTCATTGGCTACATAACACAACAAAATAAAAAACGCCCCATTCAGCCAGGCAAATACTGACTGATGGAGCATTATTTCATTCATTTCGTTTTTAAACGATGCGGCACACATCATGTTCGCATCTGCAAAGAATATAGTAAATACCGTGCACCTTTCCTCGATAACAGCGCCACAAGCGTTACCTGAGCAGTTAGCTCGATCCAGGCACCTCTGCGGCACACGGAAGGGTCCACTTACTGCTGCTTCCTTCCGGACCTGACAGGGTTCATGGGTTTCCGTTGCGCAGAACCCAAACGTCAACACCACTTACTCAGGGCAGGCCTTGCAGCACTGAAACCTCAAAAAGGGATTCAACCTCGCTATAGCGGATTGCGAGTTACAGGGCACCGCTACCTCCCCATCTAGCACGGCAAATTGTAAATAAAGGTAAGCACCTAAAGGTAAGGTGCAAGTTCAAGTATACTAGATCGACTAGACAAATGCAACCGTTAACGCCCTTCTTGCAAATCCTGTTTTTTCCTTTTTTGGTTAGCACGCAATTCCCGAAAAAATGCCGACAACTTCTCTCCGCATCTCTCTTCCAACACCCCACTAATCACTTCACAACGATGGTTAAAGCGCTCCTCTTGTAAAAGGTTCATCAATGTGCCGGCACAGCCTGCTTTTTGGTCCCGTGCCCCGTAGACAACGGTTGGAATTCGCGATTGCACAATCGCGCCAGCACACATCGGGCATGGTTCAAGCGTGACATATAACGTGCAGCCTTCCAGCCGCCAAGCGCCTAGTTTTTTGTTTGCCTGTTCAATCGCCAACAGTTCAGCATGAGCGAGCGCTGAATGGTTGGCCTCCCGCAAATTGTAGGCAGAGGCGATGAGCTTGCCTTCTTTTATAATCACTGCACCAATCGGCACTTCACCGATTTCCTCTGCCTTTGCTGCCTCTTCTAAGGCCACATTCATCCATTTTTCATGTGTTCCTTGATCCATCGATGATCCTCACACTCCTGATCGTGTTAAAAAAGATGCCAAAGAGCCCAATCTATTTTCCTTATGCTTTTATTCTTGTTTGATCTTTAAGCTTAAACGGCTTTGTTATCACTATATAATGATAAAGAAAAACACGGCCACTCCAGTGGTCGTGTGTATTTGCGAATATGGCGGAGGAAGAGGGATTCGAACCCCCGCGCGGTGTGACCCGCCTGTCGGTTTTCAAGACCGATCCCTTCAGCCAGACTTGGGTATTCCTCCGTTTAACTGACAAAAGCTAGTATAAGCAATTTTAAGCGAAAATGCAAGTATTAATCTGGATGATTCTGCCGACAACCTCATTAGACTGATGTCTACAATCTGAAAGGCTGCCAAAATTGGCAGCCTTTCATTTTTATTGCTCAATATACGTGTCGTGGAACAAGAAGTCGCCTGAAGGAGAAACGGCAATGTTTTTCACTTCATCGCGGACGCCATTCAAGTATTTTTTCGTTGTTGTAAATACAACTGGCACTTCTTCGTTTAAGATTGCTTGTGCTTCTGCATAAAGCTCATTACGCTTGTCTTCATCTACTTCTTTGGCAGCTTCATCTAAAATCGCATCCAATTCAGGATTTGAGTAGAACGAACGGTTGCCTACCTCGCCAAAGCTGTCAGAATGGAAGAGCGGCGCCAAAGCGTAGTCTGCGTCTCCTGTTGCTGAGCTCCAGCCAAGGATAAACATTTCATGTTCACCATTTCCTGTTGCGTCCAAATATGTGGCCCATTCTTGGATATTGATGTCCACTGTAATGTTCAAATCAGCTAGTTGATTTTGGATGTATTGCGCTAAGTCAACACGTGCAGCTGAATCATTCGTAGAAAGCGTTACTTCAAAGCCATCTTCATAGCCTGCTTCTGCAAGCAATTCTTTCGCAGCTTCTACATCATATGGAAGCGGCTCTGCATTTGGGTCATGGCCAATAACCCCTGGTGATACTGGGCTTGTCGCCGGAAGTTCGAAGCCGTCTAAAATATCATTGGCAATTACATTTTTATCAATCGCCATTGCAATCGCTTGGCGGACGCGGACATCATCAAAAGGCTCTTTCTCGAGATTAAAGCCAAAGTAAGAAGCGGAAATGCTTTCCGTTTCTAGCAAATGTGCGCCGTCTGTTGCTTCCAACTGGGCAACACCTGACACGTCAAGTGGTTCAATAAAATGAGAGCTTCCTGTTTCAAGTTCTGCTAAACGGGTATTGCCATCTGGAACGGTTTTAAACGTGACAGAATCGAGCTTTGCTGGCTCGCCCCAGTACTCTTCGTTTTTCGTGAAGACAAGTTCAGAAGAACCAATTTGGCCGCTTTCATATTTAAAGTAGCCTGTTCCCGCCGGGTTAGCACCCACTTCAGTCGATGGTTGTTCGCCTTCTTCCATCGCCGCATAGTCAGCATCGATAACGTCAGGGCTAATCATGAATCCGCCGTTGTGAGCAAAGCTATAAATGAGCGGCGCAAACGGCTCTTCCGTCACGAACTCAATTTCATAGTCGTTGATGACGTTAATTTCTGAAATCTCTTCAAATAAAAATGCCCGTTGTGAGGCAAGTGCTTCATCAGTAATACGTTCAATATTCTTTTTAACGGCTTCCGCGTTGAATTCAGCGCCGTCATGGAATTTAACGCCTTCTTGCAGTTGGAACGTCAACGCTGTTCCATCGTCATTCCACTCATAGCCCGTTGCCAAAACCGGTTGCAATTCCATGTTTTCGTCAAACTCAACTAAGCCTTCATAAATTTGCCCTTGGACTTGGCCAGATGGCACGTCATTGACTTGATGCGGATCTAAGGCAACAATGTCGGCATTCATTGCAACGACAAGATCGCCGCCGCCTTGTTCGCCTTCTTCTGCACTTTCACCGCCGCCGGTATTTGTGTTTTCATCTGGTTCACTGGAGCATGCAGCTAGTCCAGCAGCTACAGTTAAAGCCATAACACCGTAAAACGGTTTTTTTACATTCATTATTTTATCCCCCTTGTTCTCTTAAATTTCTGTAAAACAAATTTCACTATATACTATTTTACACAAATAAACAATGTCCTGCTTTAAACATTCACATTAATTAGGACTTTAGTCTTGAATATTCATCCTAATATATTGATTTGCTTCATTTTAATGGTAATATCCTATGTTTTTTTGCTTTTCATAGCCTGTTTCTTTTATTTTCCTATTATAATAGCGACCATTTTCTACTCTTGGTTAACAAGTGTGGAGGGAAAAATAGGACGCTATTTATCTCACAATCTGTCTCAAGGATGCCAACTGGATTTATGGTGATTCATCCCTTATTCGATAAATCTCCATAAAACTGTGTTCAAATCCGAAAATTCCCTTTGCATATGTCGACATTATTCGCTAAAATACTATATTAAGATTGCTATTTTAGATTGTTTTCGTTTTAAGACTTAATGTATAATCAGATGATGCGTATAAGTTGAAAAGAAAGGAAGTTGAATATGTCTCAGGATACTGCAAGTCAGCCAATCGGCCAAGTTGCACAAAAGCCTTGGGTGCGAAATTGGAAGGCTTTTTTAGGTCGTTTGTTGTCGAACAAGTCTGCCGTCTTTGGCGGAGTGCTGATTATTATTCTAGCAATCTTAGCCGTCATCGGCCCTTGGATTGCCCCTCAAGGCATTAATGAACAAGACTTTGCACTTAAATTACAAGGGCCTTCCAGTGATCACTGGTTCGGGACCGATGATTTTGGTCGCGATGTGTTTTCACGCATCTTACACGGCTTAAGCATTACATTCCGTATTGGTTTTGTTTCCGTCGCCATCGCAGGAACGGTTGGCACAGTAATTGGCATTATTTCTGGCTACTACGGCGGTAAAATCGATGCCATTATTATGAGGATTATGGATATTCTTTTAGCATTTCCGAGCATTATCCTTGCGCTTGCAATCGTTGCGACACTCGGGCCTGGCTTGAATAACATTATTCTTGCGGTAGCAATCAGCGCGTTTCCAGTATTTGCACGGATTGCGAGAGGCTCAACACTATCTGTCAAAAAATTAGAATATATCGATGCTGTTAAAGCGCTGGGTGCTAGCGATACTCGTATTATTTTTAAACATATATTACCAAATACTTTGTCCCCATTAATTGTACAATCGACTTTATCAATTGCAACTGGTGTTTTATCTGCCGCAGGCCTCTCTTTTCTTGGTTTAGGCGTTTCACCTCCTAGCCCTGAATGGGGTGCGATGTTAAACAGCGGAAAAGTATACATGTTCCAGGCTCCGCATATGACCTACGCCCCTGGACTAGCAATTGTCTTGTTTGTCCTCGCCTTTAACCTGTTTGGCGATGGGCTTCGTGATGCGCTTGATCCAAAGACAAAATAATTTATAGAAAAGAGGTGCGCCTATGTTTAAATTTTTAGTCCGCAGATTGCTCCAGCTAATACCTGTTATCATCGGGGTTACATTGATCGTTTTTTCATTAATGCATTTTATTCCAGGCGACCCCGCTCAAGTACTTGCAGGCGAATCGGCTACGCCTCAACAAATTGAAGCCATTAATGAACGACTCGGTCTGAATGACCCTTATCCAGTCCAATATTTTCGCTATATGACCAACTTAGTTCAATTCGATTTAGGGAATTCTTTACGGAATGGACAGCCTGTTTCTGATTTAATTCTCCAGCGAATTGGCATAACGCTCGAACTGTCGATATATAGTACGATTCTCAGTATTTTTCTTGGCTTGATTGCAGGCGTCCTGTCCGCAACAAAGCGCGGTTCATTCCGTGATTCTGCGATTATGGTGTTGGCTTTATTTGGGATGTCCATGCCAAACTTTTGGCTTGGCCTTGTGCTGATCCAATGGTTCGCATTAGGTAACATTCCATTTATCGGAAAATTTATCGATACAGCTTGGTTTCCCCCTTCTGGGTGGGGTAGCTTTGAACAGCTTGTACTACCTGTATTTATGCTAGGCATTTCAGGGGCAGCGATTGTTGCCCGGATGACTCGTTCCAGCATGCTAGAAGTTATTAACCAAGACTATATTCGCACTGCTCGTGCCAAAGGGGTTAGGGAACGGATTGTTATTTATCAGCATGCTTTAAAAAATGCGTTAATTCCAGTTATTACCGTAGTTGGTTTGAGCTTTGGCAGCTTGCTTGGCGGCGCCGTCCTTGCCGAGAGCGTGTTTGCGATTAACGGAATGGGCAGGCTGATTTACGACGCGATCAACAACCGCGACTTTCCTGTCATGCAAGGCGGCATTTTAGTTGCTTCGCTTTTGTTCGTCCTTGTTAACTTGCTTGTAGACATTGCCTATCGATTCGTAAACAAACGGGTTGAAACGGAATAAATCGTATAAGAGAAAGGAGTGAGACGATTGGCTAATGATCCGATCTTGCAAATACGTGATCTACGTACTTCTTTTTTCACGAAGGAATTGGAAGTAAAAGCAGTAGATGGCGTGACATTTGATGTTGAAAAAGGAAAAACGATTGGCATTGTTGGGGAATCTGGTTCTGGTAAAAGCATTACGTCCCTATCAATATTAAATTTGCTCTCACATCCAGGAAAAGTGGTCGGTGGGGAGATTTTGTTTAAGGGCGATGATTTATTGAAAAAAACGCCTGCGCAAATGCGAAAAATTCGTGGCAACGAAATTTCGATGATTTTCCAAGAGCCAATGACATCGTTAAACCCGACTTTTACAGTAGGGCAGCAAATCAGTGAGTCTTTTCGCATTCACGAAAATTTATCAAAAAAAGAAGCACGTACTCGTTCCATTGAGATGTTGAAACTTGTTGGCATTCCTTCTCCTGAGAAACGGATTGACCAATACCCGTTTGAGCTTTCAGGTGGAATGCGGCAACGTGTCATGATTGCAATCGCTCTTGCGTGCAACCCAGACTTGCTAATTGCCGATGAACCGACGACCGCACTCGATGTGACGATTCAAGCGCAAATTCTTGAGTTAATTAAAGACTTGCAAAATCGCCTTGGCATGTCTGTTATCATGATCACGCATGACCTTGGGGTTGTAGCGGAGACATGCGACAATGTCGCCGTGATGTACGGCGGACAAGTCGTGGAGTACGCCTCTGTCCAAGACTTGTTTACGAAACCGCGCCACCCATACACAGTCGGCCTTATGCAATCATTGCCGCGCCATGATGAAGACGTAGAAGGCGATCTGTCTATTATAAAAGGTTCTGTGCCAGCGCCAGCCGATATGCCAAAAGGCTGCCGTTTTGCGCCTCGCTGCCCATTTGCAAGCGACATTTGCAAAGAGCTGCCTGAACTCGAAACAAATGAAGACGGCAGCCAAATCCGCTGCTGGATTTACACGGATAAATGGGATAAGCCGGAGGTGAATGTACGTGAGCAATACGCTACTAAAAGTTGACCATTTAAAGCAATATTTCCCGATTAAAGGGGGCTTCTTAGGACGGACGGTCAACCATGTCAAAGCAGTTGATGACATTTCGTTTGAAGTCAAAGAAGGCGAAACGGTTTCGATTGTAGGCGAGTCCGGCTGCGGAAAGTCTACAACTGGCCGGGCAATTCTCCGTCTTGACGAACCGACTTCAGGAAAAATCCAGTTCCAAGGCGAAGATTTGCTTTCGCTGAACCGCAACCAAATGCGGAAAAAACGCAAAGACTTGCAAATTATTTTCCAAGATCCGTATGCATCGATCAATCCGCGGCAAACGGTTCGCCAAGTGCTTTCAGAAGCGATGACCATCCAAGGAGTCGCGCCTGCCAAGGATCATGATCGGCTTATTCGCGAACTAATGAAAACAGTCGGTTTAGGCGAACACCAAATTGATCGCTTCCCTCACGAATTTAGTGGCGGCCAGCGGCAACGCGTTGGAATTGCCAGAGCCTTGGCTGTCAACCCAAAATTGATCATTTGCGACGAAGCGGTTTCCGCGCTTGATGTATCGATCCAAGCACAAGTCATTAATTTGCTCAAAAAACTGCAACGGGAATTAAAATTAACGTATTTGTTTATTTCCCACGACTTAGGCGTTGTCCGTCATATTTCAGACCGCGTCATTGTCATGTATCTTGGCCGTATTGTGGAAATGGGCGATAAAAAATCGGTTTTCGATAATCCACAGCATCCGTATACAAAAGCGTTGCTGTCTGCGATTCCAAAACCAGATCCGAGCATAAAAAAAGAACGCATCATTTTGCAAGGCGACGTGCCATCGCCAATTGATCCCCCAAGCGGATGCCGTTTTCATACACGTTGCCCATTTGCAACAGAAAAATGCAAAACAGACGTGCCTGAATTGCGGACAACCGAAGGAATGGCAAATAGCCATGCAGGGGCATGCCATTACATGGAGGAAATTTCTTCTGGCGAACACCAACCTGCTTATTCTTAAAAAACGCGAAAAAGCCTGCTTTTGGCCATTTTGATGGCTAAAAGCAGGCTTTTATTTTTACAAGACTTTGCTTAAAAACGATTTTGTACGCTCGTTTTTCGTTTGTTCAAAAATCTCTACAGGCGTGCCCTCTTCAACAAGGCGGCCTTCATCCATAAAGAAAACGCGATCACCGACTTCCCGGGCAAACCCCATTTCGTGTGTGACTACGACCATCGTCATCCCTTCGAATGCCAACTCTTTCATGACAGAAAGGACGTCGCCGACAAGCTCAGGGTCTAGTGCTGACGTCGGTTCATCAAACAGTATCACTTTCGGATTCATTGACAACGCTCTTGCAATCGCAACACGCTGTTTTTGCCCGCCTGACAAGCTTGCCGGGTACGCATCTGCTTTATCCCCTAAACCGACTTTCTCAAGAAGCTTCTTGGCTGCCGCAACCGCTTCCCCTTTTTCAATGCCCCGCACTTTCAATGGTGCAAGCGTGATATTTTCCAATACCGTCTTGTGAGGAAACAAATTAAAATGTTGAAACACCATGCCAACTTCCTGTCGCACAGTGTTAATATTTGTTTTCGGGTCGGCAATGTTGACGCCATCAATGACCACTTCCCCAGATGTAATGTCTTCAAGCCGGTTTAAACAGCGGAGAAACGTACTTTTCCCAGAGCCAGAAGGGCCGATGATGCAAACGACTTCCTTTTCGCGAATGTCCGTCGTAATCCCTTTTAGCACCTCATGTTCTCCAAACGATTTATGCAAGTCATTTACTTTAATCATGTCCGTTCCAGTCTCCGTTCTGTATAGCGTAATAAAAGAGAAGCCGGAATCGTGATCGCTAAGTAAAACAGGCAGACAAGCAAGTATGTATCAAAATACGAAGCAGATAAACCAGTATACGTTCTGCTTTGATACATTAAATCGGCAACGGCGATCGTCGATAAAAGCGACGTATCTTTTAAACTGATAATAAATTGGTTGCCGAATGGAGGAATCATCACTTTAATGGCTTGAGGCCAAATAATATAGCGCATTGTTTGACTCCCTGTTAAACCTAGCGACCTGCCAGCTTCCATTTGCCCTTTGTCTATCGATTGTACCCCGCCGCGGACAATCTCGGCAATATAGGCGCCTGAGTTAATCGCAATGACAAAAATCCCAGTGTAAAGCGGATCAAACCGTAAATCCAACAGACCTGGAATCCCGAAATGGATAAAAAAGATTTGCGCCAGCAAAGGCGTTCCTCGAATGGCTTCCACAAAAATCGCTGCGATTGCTCTCACGAACCCAATACGAGATAGGCGCATCAATCCGAAAATCGAGCCAACAATACTTCCTAAAAAAATACCGACGAGCGTAATTAAAACCGTGTATTTCAAACCTTCCCATAAAAAAGGCAATGCCCCAAAATCCATTTTTTATCTCACCTCTTGATGAAAGCTGCCATAGCGATGTTTCACATGCCTTCTGGCCGTTCTCCGAAGTACTTTTCATAAATATCGCCGTACGTGCCGTTTTCCATGAGCGTCGCCAGCGCTTCATTTACTGGTTCAACGAGGTCGGAGCCTTTTGGAAAAGCAATCCCATATTCCTCGCCTGTTAAACGCTCGCCTACCATTTTCATTTGCTCTTCTCCTTGTTGTTGCATGAAGTACTGCACATTTGGCATGTCATATAAAACTGCATCGACGTGGCCAGCAAGCAACGCTTGGTAGGCTTCTGTAATTTCAGGGTAAGCATCCACTTGCGCTTCCGTATTATCTTCTAAATACGTTTGACTCGTCGATGACAGCCTCGTCGCCACTTTTGTGGACGAAGTAACGTCGTCTATTGATTGGATCACATCATCCTCTTCTGCTACCGCTAGGACCAAGCCTGATTCATAATAAGGATCGGAAAAATCAATGTTTTCTTTACGTTCTTCAGTAATGGTCATCCCATTAATGGCAGCATCATAACTTCCTTGTTCAATTCCTGACAACGCCCCGGAAAAATCCATTTGCTGAAATTCAACCGCAAAACCAGCTTCTTCAGCGATCGCTTTCATTAATTCGATATCAAAGCCTGTTAGTTCATTTGTCTCTAAATCAATAAACTCAAATGGGACAAAATTATTATCAGTAGCTACTTGGTAAGTTTCAACATTGTCACCATCCGCCCCGCCTGTATGATCGCTCGCCCCTGTTTCACTATTATTACAAGCTGCGAGGACGAGAACAGCACCTGCTACAAAGGCAGTCCCTAATCGTATGGTCATAGCCATCCCCCTTTTTCTTTTTTTCTGTTAATTATGCTAGTTTAGCATGTTGGTACTGTTAGTACAAAAGCGCTTATCCTTGTTCTCCCTCGGTGAGCACAAGCATGGTTAAGGAATACCTCGCTTTCCTAATTCATTCGCTAATTAGCGGCCAATAGACCCCTCATTCATATGATATCATTCTTACAAAAAACAGGCGGTGGCCGTCTTGGTATTTAAAAGCGAAAAAGGAATCACTTATTCAGCGATCATGTATTCCCTCATGATCGTATTAAGCATCGATATTGTCTTTGACTTGAATGTAGCCGCTTTCCCAGTGCAAAACGCTTTTATAAAAAAGCCCGTATTGATACTGTTTTTGCTTCTGATTGGTTCGATATTTTTCAGGACAAAGTATGTCCTTAAACCAGAGTCGAAAACCATTGTCGTTGTGTTTGGTTTTTATAAAAAAACAATCAACATCAATACGATTAAGGCGATGAGGTTTACAAAGGATTTTTTCGCTTCCCCTGCCCTCTCAAGCAACAAAATCGAAATCGAATACAGTCACTATAATCTTATTCGAATTTCACCTAAAGAGAAGCAGTTATTCATAGAACAAGTGAAAAGAATCAATCCTGACATAAACATAAAGCAAACAAAAAGAAAGTGCTAGGACGCTAAAGATCCAGTTGGTCGGCGAATTTCTAAGACTGGTTCAACGTTAAAAATCTCTTTCCACTGGGGCAGCTTATCTTCCTATGCGTAAAAACCAATCACCTAGCCTGATAGAAAATGCGAGCGTTAGGCTACAAACGGAGGTTGGGAACGATCTGTTCCCAACCTCTTTACCCATTATGGCGTAATTTAAAACAAACCACTTTCTGCTCTGTCATCTCTAATATAGAAAACTTTACGCCTTCGCGCCCTAATCCTGATTGCTTTGTTCCTCCAAATGGCATCGCGTCAATGCGGAAATCGGAGCTATCATTGACCATGACACCGCCTGCTTCCAGCTCTCGAATTGCCTGAAAAACAGCATTCATATCCTCTGTAAATAAGCCCGCATGCAAGCCATATTCCGATTGATTCGCCCTTTCAATTCCCTCTGCAAGAGACTCAACCTTATAAAGCAAGACCACTGGCCCAAAAATTTCTTCTTTAGCGAGCATGCAGTCGTCTGGTACGTTTTCAAGCACAGTTGGCTCATAAAAAGCGCCGCTCCGCTTGCCGCCGCATAGAAGGACTGCGCCCATCCGCAGGGCGTCGTCTACCATGAACGCAACACGCTTTGCTTCTTTTTCAGATATAAGGGGTCCCATATCGGTCTTTTCAGATAGTTTCTCTCCCATCGTGTAAGCACAGGACTGCTTTACAAACAGCTCTTTAAAGCGGTCATAAACCTCTGCATGGACGTACAAGCGCTGTACGCCTATGCAGTTTTGCCCCGCTGCCCAGAAGGCACCGCTCACATTCGCTTTTACAGCGTCTTCAATATGGGCATCTTCGAGGACGATGACTGGTGAATTAGAGCCAAGTTCCATGCTTTTCTTCTTTAAACCTGCCTTTTTGGCAATTTCAAGGCCAGCCTCCATTCCCCCTGTGAAGGAAACCATTCGCACGTCAGGATGGGTGATAAGCACATCGCCAACTTCACCGCCCAATCCTGTCATAACGGACAATATCCCTTTTGGCAATCCTGCCTCCATAAAGGCTTCGGCTAACAAGAGTGCGCTTAATGGCGTTGCTGTTGCTGGTTTTAACACAATCGCATTGCCTGCCGCAATAGCTGGGCCAATCTTATGGGCGACCAAATTCAGTGGATCGTTAAATGGCGTAATGGCGCCAATGATACCAAGAGGATGTCGTTCGTAATAGCCAAAGCGCCCTGCTCCTCCTGGGGACTGGTCAAATGGGATCGTTTCACCCGTTACGCGGCGTGCTTCCTCCGCACATAATCGCAATGTCTCGACACACCGACCTGTTTCCTTCCGTGCTTCGCGAATCGTTTTGCTTCCTTCTGTAGCAATGGTACGTGCAAACCGTTCTTTGTGGGCTTCAACAAAATCGGCAGCTCGATTTAAAATGGCCATCCGCTTATAAACAGGAAGAGCAGCCGATGCTTTCGCCCCCTCTTTTGCACAAATAATCGCCTGCTCCATGTCTGTTTTGGATGCTTTTGGGACAATCGCGACCAACTGATCATTTTCTGGATTCCGAACTTCAATCGTCTCGGTCCGGTCCACCCATTCGCCTGCGAGCAGCATTTGTTGCCGCCTTAGATCCAGTTTCATTGGACCGCCTCCTTTAATGACTCTTCACGTTTCTATTCTCCTCCATAAAAAAGTGACAATCGATCAAATCACTTAATAAGGCATAGCCCGTTTCTTTCTTGCCTGCCCCTGCACCTGTCAACGTAATATCCCCCGCCAGGTCGCAACTGTACGTAATCGCATTCGTGGCGCCATCAATTGATGAAAGGGGATGGCTTGAATCAAGCAACATCGGTTTGACAGCCGCCTTTACACCATCAGCAGTTCTTCGAATTGTGCCAAGCATTTTCCAGCGCTTCCCTTGCTGTTTCGCGGTCTGAATCTCGGCAGCTGACAACGTCTTTAAACCGACCCGTTCCACATCGTCAGGGGTAAGCGCTTCTCCCATAACGGTGTTGGCAAGAATGACGATTTTGTATAAGGCATCGTAGCCTTCCACATCACTTGTCGGATCGGCTTCAGCATATCCTTTTTCCTGAGCTTGTTTTAAAGCTTCAGAATAGGACATCCCGTCTTCCATCTGTGTTAACATATAATTCGTTGTCCCATTTAGGATTCCGTTCACTTCCGTAAACGTATTTCCAATGAGTGCTGTACGGGCTAAGCGTAAAGCCGGCGTTCCGCTCATAACCGTGCCTTCAAAACCAAGATAGACACCGTTTTTAGCCGCTAACTCTGACAGTTGTTTGTAAGCCATCGCGATCGGCCCTTTATTGGTCATCACTACATGCTTTTTTGCCGCAAATGCCGTTTTGCAGTGTGTGATGGCTGGTTCGCCTGTTTTGATATCCGTAAACGTCGCTTCAACAATGACATCTGCATTGGTCTGCAATATTGTCGTCATTGCATCGAGACCCCTCACAAGCGTAGCGGAATCAGGATAGTCCTCTAATGAGCCAACAGTCGCTGCCAAATTGAGCACTTTAGCGAGATCGAGACCATTTGGATCATACAATGACCCGATTTTAAAATCGGAAATCGCCACTACTTTAGGCGCCATTCCGGTTTGCTGCCTCGTCTTTTCACATTGTTTGGCCAAAATCTCTGCCAGTCCTTTGCCGACAACGCCAAAACCAAGAATCGCCAATTTCATGGTCGCACTCACTCCTTTTTATTTAAGGCATAGGCGCATACGCCTGCCATAAGTGCCGCTCCTTTCGGAAGGCAAGCTTCATCGATTTGGAACTGTGGCGTATGCAAATCAAACTCGCCATGTCGAGGCTGGCAACCTAAGAAAAACAGCGCCGCTTTTGTCGTTTTGGCCATATGGGCAAAATCCTCACTTCCTAACCCGTAGGGCCCAGTAACAATGCGGTCAATTGGATAAAGATGGCTGGCCACTTGTTTAATCAGCGCAATCGCCTCACTGTCATTCACAAGTACCGGCTCGCCTCGTTCCACTGTACATCGGCCTTCACCGCCAAACACATTGGCCATAGAAAAGGCATTGCTTATTTCCTCCGTTAGTTTTTTGCGAACATCTTCGTTGTAACAACGGATCGTACCTTCTACTTCAACGATTTCAGGGATGACGTTATTTGCTCTGCCGCCATGGATTTGGCCAATGCTAATCACGGCCGGTTCAAGTGGGGAGGAAAAGCGACCAGTCAGTCCGTAAATCGCCGGCAGCACTTGCGAAAGCAGCCATATGGCGTCAACGCCTAAATGGGGATATGCTCCATGCCCCCCGCTGCCTGTAATCGTCCCTTTAAATGCATCAAAGCTGGCCATGCTAGCACCGCTATGAACTTGAATCGCATTCGGCCGCAGCCAAGGACACATATGAAGCGCAAAGGCGATATCGGCTCCAGCCATCGCCCCTGCTTCTATCATATAGATAGCGCCAGTCTTCCCAGCTTCGTCCATCTTCTCTTCAGCTGGCTGAAACAAAAAACGCACTGTGCCATTTAGTAAGCCTGCCTGGTGCCGCTCGCTTAATATCGTCGCTGCGCCAAGTAAAATGGCCGTGTGGGCGTCATGCCCACAAGCATGCATCGTCCCTTTTTTGATGCTAGCAAATGAATGTGGCTGTTCTTCGATCGGCAATGCATCCATGTCGGCGCGCAAAACCACGGTTTTTCCTTGCTTTCCGGCAAGTTCAGCAACGACGCCATATCCACCGACTTGCTCCGTTACGACCATCCCAGGCAAACGCCTAAGCACCTGTGCCACAAAAGCAGCGGTTTCCTTTTCTTGAAAGCTACGTTCTGGATGTTTATGCAGGTGGCGGCGCCATGTCATAAGTTGATCTTCCAGTTGCTCAGCCCGTGCCCGAATTCCCAACAGATTCATACTCAGGCCTCTATTTTGGCAGCCTCGAAAGCCTGCTTAAAGTCAGCAATGATGTCCTCTCCATCTTCAATTCCACACGAAACGCGAATTAACCCTTCAGGAATGCCCATGGCTGCACGCTCTTGTGGCGTGCATTCAACATGGCTCGTTGTCCGCGCCGGTCCCACTGTCGTCTCAACCGCCCCTAAATTTGCAGCTTTGTTGGCAAACGCTAGCTTTGGCAATAAGTGGCGCACCGTATCGACACCGCCAGCAACAGCGAAGCTTAGCATGCCGCCGAAACCAGACATTTGCGCTTTGGCGATTTCGTGGTTAGGGTGGTTAACGAGGCCAGGATAAAATACGGTTTCGACCTCTTCCACCGTTTGCAAATAGACAGCTAGCTTCTGGGCATTTTCAGCTTGGCGTTTCACTCGTAATTCAAGTGTTTTCATGCCACGCAATATCAAATAAGCAGCCCAAGGATCCATTGTTGCCCCGTTGATTTCCCGATAGTGGTAAATCGCTTCAATCAGGGACTCATCTAAACCGACGACAACGCCTCCAAGGGCATCTGCATGGCCACCTAAAAATTTCGTTGCGCTATGGATAACGAGATCGGCGCCAAGAGTGAGTGGGTTTTGATTAACTGGAGTCGCAAACGTATTGTCGACGACAACTAGAGCGCCAACTTGTTTTGCAGCTACTGCACAAGCGCGGATGTCAGTAATTTTTACGGTCGGATTGGTTGGCGTCTCTAAATAAACGATCGTGCAGCCTTTGGCCGTTTCTTTTTTGATTTGCTCCACATTTCCTGTTTCACAAAAAACAACCTCGATATTCAACTTGGGCAAAAATTCAGTAAAAATTTTATTGGTGCCGCCATACGTATCTTTAATTGTCACTACGCGGTCCCCTGGTCTTAGAAACGTATAAAGCGTGTTGGAAATAGCCGCCATACCCGTTGAAAAACTAGTTGCTGCATTCGCCCTTTCCAGCACTTTCACTTTATCTTCAAACGCTTGCACGGTCGGGTTTGTATTACGACCATAAATGTGGCCTTTTTTTCTGCCAACGGCCACTTCATACCATTCGTCCATATCGTCATAGCCAAAAGCCACACTCGGAATGACCGGAACTTGCGTCGCTCCATGGACCAAATAGTCTTTTTCCCCTGCCCATACTGCTTTCGTAGCAAACTTGGCATTGTTCATTTTTGTCATGATAAGCCCCCCAATCGAATTATGAAGCAGATGCATTTGGATCATTGGTCAACAGCTGCCGCGGAAAATCGCAAAGAAGCTCACAGCCATTTTCCGTCACCCGTACGGATTCGCTAATTTCGACCCCAAAGTCGTCATACCACATGCCAGGGATGATATGGAACGTCATATTGGCTTGCAGCACCGTCTTATCTCCCTTTCTAATGCTTGCCGTATGTTCGCCCCAATCAGGTGGATAATTCAATCCGGCTGAATAGCCAATACGTGCTTCTTTTTCGAGTCCGTAGCGCCCAATCGTCTTCCTCCAGACAGCCTCCACTTCTTCGCACGTGACTCCAGGCTTCATACATGCAAGCACTTCATTGAGCCCTTCAACGGCAATTTTGGCTATATCGACAACACGCTGCTGCGGCTTTCCAATTGTCACTGTTCTTGCGAGTGGTGCATGGTAACGTTGATAACAGCCAGCTAACTCAATAATGACTGTATCTTCGCTTGGATAGCGTTGGTCAGACCACGTAATATGAGGAGCGCTTGTTTTCACGCCTGACGGCAAGAGCGGGACAATCGCCGGATAGTCGCCGCCAAACTCCTCTGTCCCGGCAATTTGTGCGTGGTAAATTGCCGCTACGACATCGCTTTCTCGTGCGCTCGCGTTAATGGCATTCATGCCGGCATACATCGCCTTGGCCGCAATTTTGCCTGCGCATTTCATATAGTGGATTTCCATGTCTGACTTGATGATGCGCACATAGTTGACAAGGTTAGTCGCGTCGACAAACCGGGCGTCTGGCAAGCTTTGCGTAAGACGCTCATGTGCTTTTGCCGTGTAGTAATACGTATCTAATTCAACACCAATGCGGCGGTTGCTTTGGCCAATATCTGCAAGAACTTTTGCGATAAAATCCATCGGGTGACGATCATTCGATTGGACATAATGGTCAGGATACGGAATAATTCGTTCATGCATTAACCAAGTTGTCTGCTTAGCAACGTTCGCGTCCATGCCCCGCCCAATCCAAATCGGCTGGTCCTCATCGATTAAGACGACTAGCATTTGATGGACATAAAAGCACCAGCCATTATAACCGGATAAATAATTCATATTGGCTGGGTCAGTGAGCAACAGCACGTCAATGCCTTTTTCACTCATGCTTTCCTTTGTTTTTGCCAAGCGGACCTGATACTCATCCAATGTGAACGGGAACATGTAAACCAGCCTCCTTTTGAGTAGGTCATTCGTTTCTTTCATTCTACTCATAAGCCGAAGCTATGCAATATTTTGAATGTATGAAAATTCGATTGCTTCTGTAGACATTTTGATGGATCAATCCTGAAGTTGTCTATAAGACATCCCTTCTCTAATTTCAAACGAACCTTTCCCACTTAAATTCTTTGTATATGTTTTCAAAAAAAAACCTCCAGATAGACGATTAAGAACATGTCCACCTAAAGGGGCTAAGCCTATATGATTCGAATGACACAGAAAGACGTGCATGGCGTTCATTACTCTAGATTACCTTTTCTGTTTGCTTTATACGAGCTGTTGTTTTATTCGGATGACGGTATATAATTGATTTTCCAAGTAAAGTTAAGATAATAGATAGTAGTGGCACGGTGAAGTTTAAAATAGCGTATGGGGCATACTGAAAAACATGTACACCTAATGTAGCAAAGATAAATACCCCACATGTATTCCATGGAACAAAAACAGACGTCAATGTGCCTCCATCTTCTACTGCGCGCGATAAGTTTTTGGAATGCAAATTTTGGTCTTCGTATGTTTTTGCATACATTCTAGCCGGAACAACGATCGAAATATATTGTTCCGAACAAGAAACATTGGTAGCAAAACTAGAAAGAACCGTAGTGATAATTAAGCGTTTAGCTGTCTTTGCTAATTTTAAAATTTGCTGAACAATCGCCTGGAGCATACCAGTGTTTTCAAGTACGCCTCCAAACGTCATCGCCACAATGGTTAAAGATACAGTGTACATCATTGCGTCGATTCCACCACCGTTAAATAGTTCATCTACCATATGATTACCTGAGTCAATGATGTAACCATTCTGAAGCGTGGAAACAGCAATACTCAATCCATCTCCTTGTACATAAATTTGACTGAAAAATCCTAATACAATTCCCACAACCAATGCTGGGATAGCTGGTACTTTAAACATCACTAATACAATCACCGTAAGTGGTACAATTAACAGCCAGGGGGAAATCACAAAGTTATCTTGGAGTGAAGCCATTGTACTATCTATGTCAGCAAAATTTGCTCCATTTCCTTCTATATAATTTTGCCCAAGAAACCAATATACAATTAGTGCAATCAAAAGTGCAGGAATCGTGGTTACAAGCATAAATTTGATATGTTCAAATAAGTCTGTCCCTGTTAAACCAGCAGCAAGATTGGTTGTGTCGGATAATGGCGAAAGTTTATCTCCAAAATACGCTCCTGAGATGACAGCACCAGCGATCATTGCCGCCGGTATTCCCATACTTAAACCAATCCCCATGCCAGCTACTCCAATCGTAGCCATGGTAGACCATGAACTGCCAATAGCGAGAGTAACTACAGCGCATATGATGCAAATAGAAACTAAAAATAATGAAGGGCTCATTAATTTCAATCCGTAAAAGACCATTGTCGCTACAATCCCCCCACCTATCCATGCACCGATCGTTAAGCCGACAAGAATAATAATGACAACGGCTGGTAAAGCAAGTTTAATCCCCTTATACATGCTTTCTTCAATATCTTTCCATTTGAAACCTGCTTTTATCGCCATTAATGCAGCTGCAGCAGTTCCAATCATCAATGGAACATGCGGATCTCCTTCTAATCCCACGATTGTAACAGCCATTGCTGTAATCATTAGAATGAGTGGTAAGAGTGCTAACCAAAAAGAAATTTCTTTCTTCATTTTTCTCCCCCTTGTATATCTCTAGCCAATTCGGGCAAGCGCTTACATTTATGTAGTACTGTAAACAATGGAAAAGCTAAGCCCACCCCCTAAAATGTGCAGCTTCAGCTGTTTTTCGAATACCGACAATATAAGAAGCGAGGCGCATGTTTACTTGGTGTTTTTCGGCTGTTGCAAATACTTTATTCATCGAAGAAATAAGTACGTCACGCATACGATCAGCAACTTCCTCTTTCGTCCAGTAAAATCCCTGGTTATTTTGTACCCATTCAAAATAAGATACGGTTACTCCTCCAGCACTTGCAAGTACATCGGGAATAATTAAAATTCCTCTTTTACTTAAAATTTCTGTTGCTTCTAATGTTGTTGGGCCATTAGCTGCTTCCACAATAATAGAAGCTTGAATGTTTGCAGCGTTGTCGGCAGTTAGTTGATTAGCAATAGCTGCTGGAACTAAAATATCACATTCTTTTTCCAGCAATTCTTTATTGGAAATTCGATTTTCAAATAAATTTGTTACCGACCCAAAACGGTCACGACGTTTGAGCAAGTAGTCAATATCCAATCCTTCATCATTATATAAAGCACCATGTGCATCGGAAATGCCAACAATTGTTGCTCCTTTTTCCTTCAAAAACTTAGCAAGAAAACTGCCTGCATTTCCAAACCCTTGGATAATAATCCGAGCATCTTTCACATCCAAGCCTCTTTTTCGTGCAGCTTCTTCGATGCATATTGTAACGCCTTTTGCCGTTGCTGTTTCCCGACCATGAGATCCACCAAGGACAATTGGTTTCCCGGTAATAAATCCAGGGGAGTCAAATTCACGGATAAGGCTATATTCATCCATCATCCATGCCATGATTTGTGCGTTTGTAAATACATCTGGTGCAGGAATATCTTTAGTCGGACCAACAATTTGACTAATCGCCCGCACATACCCGCGACTTAATCTCTCAATTTCGCCTAAAGACATTTCACGAGGATCGCAAATAATACCGCCTTTCCCCCCGCCATAAGGCAAGTCTACAATTCCAGCTTTTAAGCTCATCCACATCGATAATGCTTTCACTTCTGTCTCATTGACTTCTGGATGAAAGCGGACCCCACCTTTGGTCGGGCCAACAGCATCATTGTGCTGGGCCCGATAGCCTGTAAATACTTTTGTTTTTCCATTATCCATTCGGATTGGAATACGAACCGTTAGCATTCGTATTGGTTCTTTTAATAATTCATACATTCCATCTGGATAACCTAGATAGCCAACCGCTTCTTTAATAATTCTCTGTGTTGATTGAAAAATATCTAACTGGTCTTGCTCTTCTTTTGATTGAATATGCTCTTTTACTGCTTCCATTTGTCACACCCCTTTTAATAGGCTTCCCTTATTTTGATAGAACATGGTTGATTTTTTCGATAGCCCAATCTAATTCATCTTTTGTGATTACAAGCGGTGGAGCAAATCGGATCGTATTTTCATGTGTTTCTTTACATAGGACCCCTGCTTCTTTCAACTGTTCACAATACTTGCGAACAGGATGATTGAATTCAACGCCGATAAATAATCCTCGTGCTCGAACGGCTATTAAATCATCATTATCAATTGCCCGTAATGCCGTTGTAAAATACTCCCCTAATTCTAAAGATTTCTCTGCTAAATTTTCTTCCTCAATTACTTCAATTGCTGCTAGAGAAACGGCACAAGCTAACGGATTTCCTCCAAAAGTAGATCCATGTGAACCTGGAGTAAATACATCCATAATTTCTTTATTAGCAGCAATAGCCGATACTGGAAAAACGCCGCCTCCCAATGCTTTTCCCATCACATAGATATCTGGAACGACATTTTCCCATTCACAAGCAAACATCTTTCCAGTTCGTGCAAAACCTGTTTGCACTTCATCGGCAATAAAGAGGATATGGTTTTCCGTACAGAGATCACGAATGGCTTGTAAGTAACCTTCAGGCGGGATAATGATACCTGCTTCTCCTTGGATTGGCTCTACAATCACAGCCGCTGTATTAGGAGTGATTGCTTCACGAATGGCTTGCACATTCCCATACTCTATCTTGTTTATCCCTGGTACAAAAGGTCCGTAATTTTTGGTCGCTCCTGGATCATTCGATAAGGAGATCGCATTTAATGTCCGACCATGGAAATTCCCTTTTGCCGCAATAATTTCTGCTTTATTGTCTTCGACTCCTTTGACTTCATAAGCCCAGCGACGAGCTGCTTTAATTGCTGTCTCAACCGCTTCTACCCCTGTATTCATCGGCAACACTTTGTCTTTTCCTGTCAATTCTGCCATACGCTTGGTCCATGGACCAAGCTGGTCATTATGGAAAGCACGGGAAGTCAATGTTACTTTATCGGCCTGTTCCTTTAATGCCTGGATGATCTTTGGATGGCGATGGCCCTGGTTCAACGCCGAATAAGCGCTAAGCATATCCATATATTTGTTGCCCTCAGGATCCTTCACCCACACGCCTTCAGCCTCAGCAATAACAACTGGAAGCGGATGATAGTTATGTGCTCCATAAGCATTTGTTTGTTCAATGATGTCATCTGATTTTACAATCGTCATTAAAAATTCCTCCTTTTAGGTGATGAATCACAATGGTTTCCATTTTGTACTCACTGTTTCTATATGCAAACTTCATGCCAAAGTTTAAATGCAGATGGTGAAACGGTTTCAAAAGGATTGAAGAAAAAAATTTTTGCATACCTTAAAGGATAAACGAAAAATTTTTTGCACTTTGTCTGTTTATCGATTAAACTCACCTTTAAAGGAGGGATATTTTGAAAGAAAATAAAACACAAAAAAATCTAGAACAAATGAATCAACTATATCAAATGCTAGTAGACGAAATAAATGTTGGTATCCATGTTATTGATCAAAATGGAAATACCATTATATATAATAAAAAAATGATGGAAATCGAATCCATGGTAGATACTGAAGTGCTCCATAAAAATCTTTTAGAGGTTTTTACATTTCACGAGGATGAACGCAGTACACTTGTACAAGCATTAAAGACAGGGAAAGTAACGAAGGATGTAAAACAAACGTATTTTAATAATAAAGGCGAAGAAGTCACAACTATTAATAATACCTTCCCTTTTATCGAAAACGGGGAAATTACGGCTGCGGTGGAAATTGCGAAAGATATTACCCAGCTGGATCATGTTATTAAGAAGAATGTGCTGCGAAAAAGAGAGAATCATTACACCTTTGACCAAATCATCGGCAACAGCAAGCCATTTTTAGCGGTTGTAGAAGAAGCAAAACGAGCCGCCCGCACGTCTTCTTCTGTGCTAATCGTTGGCGAAACAGGCACAGGGAAAGAGTTATTTGCCCAAAGCATTCACTATGCCAGCCCAAGGGCACACGCTCCTTTTCTAGCACAAAACTGCGCGGCCATCCCTGAAAATTTAATGGAAAGTTTATTATTTGGAACGAAAAAAGGAGCATTTACCGGGGCATTGGATACCCCAGGCTTATTCGAGCAAGCTGATGGCGGAACGTTGCTTCTAGACGAAATCAATTCTCTCGACCCAGCTCTGCAAGCGAAATTATTACGCGTTATTCAGGAAAAAACCATCCGTCGAATCGGCGATACCAAAGACAAAAAAGTCGATGTTCGAATTATTGCTACGATTAATGAAGATCCGATAGATTTGATTGCAAATAACCGCTTACGTAAAGATTTGTACTATCGCCTCAGCGTCGTAACTTTATTTATCCCGCCACTGCGTGAAAGAAAAGATGATATTCTTCTGCTTATAGAGGAATTCATTCACAAGTATAACACTTTGTTTAAGATGAATGTAAAGGCTATGAGTGAAGAGGCAAAAGCGATTCTGTTCCAACACGATTGGCCAGGAAATGCTCGAGAACTTGAACATACGATTGAAGGCACCATGAATTTAATTAGTGATGAAACAGAGATTCAAATACACAACCTGCCGTTTCGATTACGCACTCGCTATCAAAAAGAAGCTAAAGATACGCAAACAGGCAATTTGCCTGCAAAAACATTACAAGAAAAAATAGCAGAGGTCGAAAAGCTCTATATTTTACAAGCCTTAAGAGAAAATAACTGGAACGTTTCCCAAACTGCAAAAATTCTTGGCATGAGTAGACAAAATCTCCAATATCGGATTAAAAAGTTTCAACTTTCATTGAACTAATGGCGTTGCTTTACAGTCATCCACTGTTCGTGTGGTGAACTCGGCTTGACATGAAGCACAATAGGGCTACGAAGAGGCGACAAAGTGATCACCACGACAGGAGATTACGCTCGCCTCTCCAGGAAAGTCCGTGTGATACAGACGGTGGTCGACAAAATCGGCAACATTAATTAGACTGGTACGAATTTCCTGTCAAACAAGAAAAAATGCGAGTGGAGCATGATGATAAACTTGGAACAACAGTATTAATGGATTTTCGAGAGGCAACTGTTTAGGAGTTAGGCGTTTGCATGTGGCGTTGGATCATCGATATGCGAATGCTTAGATCAAGCAAAAAGACATCATCAGGATTAGCCAATGACAAATGAGTCAGCGCTTCAATTTTCCGAAGCCGATATAGCAGTGATTGGCGGTGCAAATGAAGAAAACGCGCTGTCTGTGTCACTTTGTTTTGGTTTCTTTGATAGGCGACAAATGTACCGACCAAGTCCATTTGCCTTTGCTCATCGTAGGCAAAAAGTGGTGCCGCATAGTCTAGCACCAGGCTTCGCAGTTCTGGTTCTTGCCCGATTTTATAGAGGACACGGTCAATGCGCGTATCTGTATAAAAAATCCGGCTTCCTTGCCCTTTCCTGCCGATGCCAAGCAGTAGTGCCTGTTTCGCTTCTTGATACCGGGCTTCAAACGCATAGGTGTTCATTTGCTGGTCACCGATTCCCCACGTTATTTCTACATCGGGAAGCAAATGAGCCAAACGGCGATCAAGCAAATCAAGAAAACCATTAACCGTCGTCCGGTAATCGTCACAGGGAACGGCTAAATAAATCAATAGCTGCCCATCCATAAACGTCGACATCGTTTCACGTTCAACGGTTACGCCTGCATAGTAGATCTCTTCCTCGATATAATGGACCATGCTTCGTTGCCACTCTTTAAATGAGGCTACTTGATCAGAACGGCTATACAGCTCTTCCATATTGTGCAGCATTCCTACTATCGCGATGTATGGAACGGAAACTTCATATCCTAGCGCTGCAGCTCGTGTTTTTAGTTGTGCTTCCGTTTCAATCGAACCGTGAGACAAGTCGGCGACGAAATGATTGCGCATACGGGCTTCCGTTTCTTGCACTGTGTTCTCTTGCAAAAACCAAAATGCAGCGGCTGTCCCGGCATGCAATATAAAGGCTGTCGCCAGCTCGCTTGAGGCCATTTTATCCGTGTTGACAGCAAATACATACCCTTGAATTTGCTCATTTGCTTGGATGATCGGCAATATGTGTACGTCTGTGCCATCTGTATGGAGCGTTTGAATTTTACGTTCGAGGGGGTGGTGCTCACTTTCCTGGCCGCTTGTGCGCATTTGTTTGTATGCTTTACTAACTAGGCCAACCACCGGTTCAGCTGCATGGCTTTTCCCTTTAATTCGCCCCTGGGCATCCGTTATGACAATGGGCACGGCGGCATAGCCAGCGACATGTTCAGCTAGAGCAGACAAGTGGTTTCCGGCAAGCATTAAGGACAAGAGTTCCTGTTGTACTTTTTGTGTGAATTGCCAATCGTCCTGCTTTGAATCAACAAGCTTGGCAGTAACCGCCTGTGTAATGTCGGCAAAGCGGATCTCCCATGGCAAAAAAAGAATGGGAAACTGCGCATTCTCTGCAAGGGCGCGGACATCTTCGGATAATTCAAACACAAACCGGCCGATCGCAACTGCAAGCCCAGACGCTTCCGACTTAATTACATCTTGCACAAAGGAATAAAACGCCTTTGGCTCCTGGGTGCAGCCGATGCCTGTCGTAAGAACAAGCTCATTTTGCCTGATAAAGTTTTCCACTGGGGCTTCCGTAATCGAAACCCATTCGACTTGTCGGTAAGGCAACTGTTCTTGTGCAGTCTTAATGATGGTAGGCTTCATAATATCCAATTCCATTACTTGTGCCAATGTAATTTTCATTCAACCCACCCCCCATTTGAAATAGTTACCGGTACAATTCGGGCCGCCTGCTAGAAAACACCGGCACTCTCTCCCGCACTTCAGCAGCCTTGCTAAAATCCACTTTACATTGAAGCGATTCTTCTTCAGTGCTGCTGGCTTCCACGATAATTTCCCCCCACGGGTCAATCACCATCGATGTGCCTGCATAGGCGGTACCATTATAGCTGCCGACACTATTGCAAGAAAGGAGATAAAACTGATTTTCGATCGCTCTGGCTTGCTGCAATGCTTTCCAGTGCATCGCACGCGCCAACGGCCATTCAGCAACAATGAAAAGCACTTCTGCACCTTCTAATGCCAGACGCCGCGCTAACTCGGGAAAACGCAAATCATAGCAAATAAGGACCGCCATTTTGACACCTTCTAATTCAAATAAGGCAGGTGGCATGCTTCCGCCTTCCATGTAGGCAGGTTCGTCAAGCATAGGGACAAGGTGGACTTTGTCATACGTGTAGACAAGTTTGCCCTGTGCATCAATTACAAGCGCTGTATTGTAAATGCCGCCGTCTTTTTTTGTTGCAATGGAACCGGCGACCATATGGATGCGATACGCTCGCGCGAGTTGTTGCAAAAATGCAATCGTCTCCCTTCCCTCTTCTTCCGCCAGTTCACCAAGGTCCTCAAGCTGGTACCCAGTCGTCCATAGCTCAGGCAATACGATCGTAAGCGGCCGCTCTTGTTGCTCACGGCATAGTTGCTCAATCCACGTTTTTACACGTTCTCGGTTCCGGTCTGGCTTTCCTGCTAATACTTCCATTTGGAAAACAGCGACATGCATCGTTTTTAGCTCCTTTGTAAAAAGCTGCAGCGTGCTGCAGCTTTCAGACTGTAGACAAACGCTCACATACGTCGTCGTTTGCCTCACTCATATGCTCATGAACCCACGTTCTATTCGCATCTTCCCTCGGCCGCACTCCTCGTCTGACAAGCGTTTTCTAGCAGTCTGAGTGCAGTTATTGACTTTGTCGACAACCTCAGAGCTGCAGCGTGTTGCAGCTTTTTTCTTTATGAAAGAACGTTTACATTACCCATATATGGCCGCAATGCTTCCGGAATGACAATGGAGCCATCTTCTTGCTGATAATTTTCAAGAATGGCCGCTACCGTACGGCCAACCGCTACCCCAGAACCATTGAGCGTATGGACATACTCAGGCTTGCTTTTTGGATCGCGGCGGAATTTGATATTGGCGCGCCTTGCTTGGAAGTCACCAATATTGGAACACGAAGAAATTTCACGGTACGTATTGGCGCTTGGCATCCATACTTCCAAATCGTATGTTTTCGTAGAGGCAAAGGTCAAATCTCCTGTACATAAAGTCACAACACGGTAAGGCAATCCTAAGCGCTTCAACACGTTTTCAGCGTGAGTTGTCATGATTTCAAGCTGGTTGTTGGAATCCTCCGGCAACGAAAAACGAACAAGCTCCACTTTGTTAAATTGGTGTTGGCGAATGAGCCCCCGCGTATCGCGACCAGCAGAACCTGCTTCAGAGCGGAAATTCGTGCTGTAGGCGTTATAAGCAATCGGGAGCTGTTCTCCTTGCAGCACTTCACCGCGATGCAAGTTCGTGACTGGCACTTCCGCAGTTGGAATCAGGAAATAATCCTCTTCGCTGATTTTAAAAACATCTTCCTCAAATTTAGGCAATTGCCCTGTGCCAATCATACTAGCGCGATTGACGATATAAGGAGGCAGCACTTCCGTATAGCCATGCTCAGTAGCGTGCAGATCCATCATAAAATTAATGAGCGCTCGTTCTAGGCGTGCCCCGAGCCCTTTATAAACCGTAAACCGGCTGCCTGTCACTTTTGCAGCACGTTCAAAATCGAGAATATCGAGCGCTGTCCCCAGTTCCCAATGAGGACGCGGCTCAAACGAAAAGTCAGGCACTTCTCCCCATTTGCGCTCTTCCCGATTATCCTCTTCTGATTCGCCATAAGGGACGTCTTCCTGTGGGATATTCGGAATCGTGAGCAAGAGCGCTTCTAATTCCGTTTCGATGCTGCGAAGCTGCTCATCTTGCTCTTTAATCCGTTCAGAGACTTGCTTCATTTCCGCAATGAGCGAATCAGCATCTTTTTTGTCTCGTTTTAAGGCAGCGATTTGCTCAGATACGTCATTTCGCTTGCTTTTAAGCTCTTCGACTTCCTGTATCATCGTGCGGCGTGAGGCATCCAACTGGGAGAAGCGTTCAAGCCCCTCTATCGTGCCGTTACGTCTTTCTAGCTGCGCTTTCACGCCTTCAAAATCGCTGCGCAATTTTTTCACGTCTAACATCTAAACGACCTCCTCGTTACTCCTATCCATTTTACCAAAATTCACAGGAGAAAGAAAAGCACACAAGCAGGGCATGCGCCCTGCTTGAAATCAATGGTTCGTGTTTTCTTATGCCATGATGCTATTTGTCCATTAGCTTAGATTTAACTGAACCAACCGCTAATGGTGTCAGAAACGCTGGACCATAAATTTGAAAAGAAACCGCCAATTCCTCTCATCGACATGGTGAACCAGCCTGCTTCTTCAACATCTGCTGCTGCAACAAGCTCAATTCCGCTTTGCTGGCTGCCTGGAAGATACTCAACTGGCTCGTCCATGATGACTTTTAACGTCCCAACCGTTTCTCCTTCTTCTATAGGAGCGACAAGTTCTCCAGATTCATTCGTCTTGTTTTCATCCAGTTCAATTTCAACGGAGTAGTTTTCGTTCTGCCCTTTTTCAAGCATAAAAGTCAAATCGCGGTCAGTCACGAGTTGGACTTCTTTTTCTTTCCCCCGCGCTACAGAAACGACACCGCCTTCCGGTTCCGTTCCAGCATCGATGATCCGATGCTCTTCAAACTGATTAAAACCGTAATCGAGCAGTTTTTTCGTTTCGTTAAAACGGTCATCCCGGGTCTCTGTTCCCATTACCACAGTAATTAGACGGACACCATTGCGTTCAGCTGTCGCCGTAAAGCTATTGCCTGCCGCATCGGTATATCCAGTTTTCAAGCCATCTACCCCTTCATAATAATGGGGGCTATTTGGCAGCATCCAGTTCCAATTTTGCATGTCAATTTTTTCTTCTGGTCCAGAATCAAATACAGCTTCAGGTACACTTGCCGTATCAAGCACTTCAGGAAAATCCTTCAACAGGTGATACGCAAGTTGCGCAACGGAACGGGCAGAAAGCGTCGTTTCTCCATCGGCTGGCGTCCCCTCTGGATGCTCACCTTGCAAGTCACCATTGTTCAAGCCGCTCGCGTTAATAAACTCATACTTTTCTAGCCCGAGTTCTTCTGCTTTTTCATTCATTTTGGCGACAAACTGAGCTTCCGTACCAGCGACATGCTCAGCTAACGCCATCGTCGAAGCATTTGCCGAATAAATCGCCATTGATTCGTACAAGTCTTTTACTGTATACGTATAATCCTGGCGCAATGGCACATTGGATAGCTCTCTTTGATGCGATAGTGGCAGTAAATGATCGGATACCGTTACTTCATCTTCCCAAGATATGTCGCCATTAGCGATTGATTCAAGCACTAAGTACTCGGTCATCATTTTTGTCATGCTGGCAATCGCCAATTGTTCATCGCTATTATGTTCAAATAAAATTTGTCCAGTATCGGCATTAATGACAATCGCTGCACTGGCATCTACTGTTAAAGACTGCGCATTCGCAGGCTTAATTGGTCCTAGTACGAAAGCAAGCATAGCCAACGCAGCGATAAAACGCATTGTCCAGCTTGGTAAACCCTTCTGTTTCACCTTTACACCCCCGCTTGTATAACACACATTTGCTATTTTAACACGCTGACACCAAAAAAAATAGATAGGGAAGTCCCTATCTATCAGTAAAAAAATGTGGAATTTTTTACAACGTGTAGTTTGGTGCTTCTTTTGTAATTTGCACATCATGAGGATGGCTTTCCCGTAAACCGGCAGCGGTAATACGGATGAACTGACTATTTTCGCGCAAGTCATCAATTGTCGCTGTGCCGCAATAGCCCATGCCAGCCCTGATGCCACCAACTAATTGGTGCACAGTGTCAGCTAGAGGTCCTTTGTAGGACGTTCTTCCCTCAATCCCTTCAGGTACAAGCTTTTGGTTATTTTCTTGGAAATAACGGTCTTTGCTTCCCTTTTCCATTGCTCCAAGTGAGCCCATGCCACGGTAAACTTTATATTGGCGCCCCTGATAGATCTCTGTTTCTCCAGGGCTTTCGCTCACACCAGCAAGCAAGCTACCAAGCATGACAGCATGTCCACCGGCGGCAAGTGCTTTAACGATGTCACCTGAATATTTAATGCCGCCGTCAGCGATAATCGGCACCCCGTGCTTTCTTGCCTCTGTCGCACAATCGTAAACAGCTGTTATTTGCGGAACGCCAATTCCTGCCACAACCCTTGTTGTACAAATAGATCCAGGGCCAATGCCAACTTTTACGACACTGGCACCTGCTTCAATTAGTGCCCTTGTCCCTTCGGCTGTAGCTACATTTCCTGCAATGATCGTTAGGTCAGGGTAGTCATTGCGAACTTGTTTAATTTTATCCAGAACACCTTTTGAGTGGCCATGAGCGGTATCAATCACAATCGCATCTACGCCTGCCTTTACAACAGCGGCAATGCGGGCATCCGCATCAGCGGAGACGCCAATCGCTGCCCCGACAAGCAAACGCCCTTGCTTGTCTTTTGCAGAATTCGGGAATTCAATCACTTTTTCAATATCCTTGATTGTAATGAGCCCTTTTAAAATGCCATTGTCATCAACAAGAGGCAGTTTTTCAATTTTATGCTGTTGCAATATTTTCTCTGCCTGTTCAAGCGTTGTCCCTACAGGCGCTGTCACAAGCCCTTCTTTTGTCATGACATCGTCAATTTTGATCGAGTAGTCTTCAATAAAGCGCAAATCCCGGTTCGTTAAAATGCCAACAAGTTTTTGCTCCTCATCGACAATCGGCACGCCCGAAATCCGGTATTTTCCCATTAAATGCTCCGCGTCAAATACTTGGCGATCTGGAGTGAGAAAGAACGGATCCGTAATAACGCCACTTTCAGAGCGCTTCACTTTATCGATTTGCTCAGCTTGCTCTTCAATGGACATGTTCTTATGGATAATGCCAATGCCGCCTTCTCGGGCAATCGCAATCGCCATTTCCGATTCTGTCACTGTATCCATCCCCGCACTTAAAATCGGGATATTTAATTTCACATTCTCGCTTAGTTTCGTGGCAACTGAAACATCTCTTGGCAGCACTTCCGACTTAGCCGGCACCAAGAGAACATCATCAAACGTCAATCCTGCTTTTTGAAATTTTGTTTCCCACATTTATACTAGCTCCCCTCAAACGCCTGAAAATATTATTAGTAGCTTAACAATTGGGCAAACTACTGTCAAGACAAGGGTTTAAGTAGTACTTTTCTGAATTCAGTGTGCAAAAAATGGGGTGTGTATATAAAGTGGAGCGTTTAACTTTTTTTGATTCAGCTTCTTTTACGCGGAACTATTTATTTGAACGTTATCAAAGCCAGTCATACGATCATGCATCCTCTATGAGTTATCAAAATTGTTACCGGTTTATGTACCAATTGCAGCATGGTTGTTTGTACTTAGCTCAAGCACAAGTAGCTCCTTTTGCGATCAAACCTATGCTTTTATTTTATGGCCTTTCTCAGCTAATCAAATCTTGTGTTTTATCTGTCGACCCTGATTACCCTGAAAATGCTGCCGTGCTGGCCCATGGCATCACAACGAGAAAGAGAAAGAAGCAAGGCTACTCTTTTTTAGAAGACGAAGTGAAAGAGCAACGGAACGGCCTTTATCCTCACATGATTAAAAAATTGTTTCACATGGAACACTCGGAGAATAAATACGCAATGAAAGCTTTACTTAAACAACTTCCTGAAATGCATGCTTGTTTTGCATTCCTGGTTAATGAAGAACCTTTTATGAAAGGAAAATGGGCTGCCGCCGATAGGATGGTTTTCGAACCGACCTTGCTTGACTTGTATCATATGACTGCTAGCCGCTTTCAACAATACGCACTCGAGCAAATGCGAAAGCTCGTGCCAAAAACGCGAACGATTACCGTAGTAGAAACAAAACAGCAAGTAGAAATCCATTTTGCAAACGCCCAAGCAGCAAAAAACGCTGCTCCCCCTTTTCATTTTGATGAAGATGGCTCCCCCCTCATCCATCGTTCAAAAGCCAATCACTTACCATTGCCTGAATTGGCTATTTACTATCTCGTGCTTTATAACTTGAGCATGATCTGCCGTTATGAAACGGAATGGTGGGGAGAACGAATCCATACAATGGATTGTGATGAGATCCCATTTATTAAACAATTTCTAGACACAGTCCAAGCACGGACAAAGAAGCTTATCGAACGTCAGTTATTTCAATAAGAAACCATACAACACGTTGTCTTGAACAATGGAAATTTTGGGTCCAAACGATTGCTTATATATGGCAACGTTCTGGCTCCGGGATCTTTTCCTACGGGGAAGTCGGGCATGGGGCTTTTCCTAGGAAGTCTTTCATGTAGTCTTACGAAAATGATCCCTACGTCTCCCAGGAGGGCACGAGGCTGTTCTGTGATGTCTATTCACGTAGCATTTCTATAGGCGCTTATCTCCATACGTTTAAGTATGTACTTTAACACTCCTTCTTCAAAGCAGCACTCTTTTGCTTCTGCACTTAACAAAAAAGACACCTATTCAGGTGTCTTTAGTATTTGCCCGGCAACGTCCTACTCTCACAGGAGGAAGCCTCCAACTACCATCGGCGCAAAAGAGCTTAACGGCCGTGTTCGGCATGGGAACGGGTGTGACCTCTTTGCCATTGTCACCGGACTCTACTTCAGATAAGCTTCGTAGTTCTTTTTTGACTTCAGATAAGCGGCGAATCTCTTCGTCTCGTTCGTGATTCTTCTTCAGTCACGTACGTTTGTACGCTCCTTCAGTCGAACACTTCCGATCCTCGACCTTCTTGCTTCTCTTTGTCAATCGTTTCGCTTCAGATGCGGCGAAATTACTTCATCTGCTCTGAAGGATATGAAAAGAATCGGTGATTCTTTCAAAACTAAATCCGAAATACTCAACTGTCAAGAATGTATAGGATAAGTCCTCGACCGATTAGTATCAGTCCGCTCCACGTGTCGCCACGCTTCCACTTCTGACCTATCAACCTCATCATCTCTAAGGGGTCTTACTGGCTTACGCCATGGGA
>NZ_JAODPB010000011.1 GCF_025770735.1 Shouchella tritolerans | reverse complement strand
TGCTTGAAGAAATCCGACGCTTATCTGAAGTAGGGTCCGGTGACAATGGCAAAGAGGTCACACCCGTTCCCATGCCGAACACGGCCGTTAAGCTCTTTTGCGCCGATGGTAGTTGGAGGCTTCCTCCCGCGAGAGTAGGACGTTGCCGGGCAACAGCAAAGACACCTGAATAGGTGTCTTTTTTTTGTGTGTGTAAGCGCAAGCTCCTCTAAAAGAACGAATACAAAAATTTCCCTTAGGACAAGGGCCAAAAGATGCACCATTAAAAACAGAAGAAAATATCCTATAAATAGACGGAACCACGTCTAGAACCCCAATCCTTGGCGATAATAAAAAAGAGTTACTGGTTGAAGTTTTTCATAAAACTAGCTATAATTAAACCAACAAAAGTCAAATATAGTCAAAGTCAATGGCGGAAAGGGGTTGGTGGAATGCGCAATATTAGTGATTTGATTGAACAATACTTAAAGACAACATTAATGCGAAGCGGCAATGAGCTATTGGAAATTAAACGTAGTGAGTTGGCTAAGCAATTTCAATGTGTCCCGTCTCAAATCAATTACGTCATCAGCACCCGCTTTACTTTGGAAAAAGGCTATATTGTCGAAAGCAAAAGGGGCGGCGGAGGCTACATTCGTATAACAAAAGTTGAATCCCATGAAGACATTGCTTTATTTGAGCACATGTGTCAGCTTATTGGAAGTAAAATAGATCAGCAAACGGCGCAAAACATTGTATTTCGTTTGTATGAAGAGGAAGCCATTACAAGACGGGAAGCTAATTTGATGATGAGCGCATTAGATCGTGCCCATTATAAATCGACAGTTGCCCATAGGGATGAAATTAGAGCGAATGTGCTGAAGGCAATGATTGAGACGCTTAAATACAAAGAAAACGAAACGTAGAAGGAGGGGTGAAAAATGGTCTGCCAAGAATGTAAAGAACGGCAAGCAACTCTTCATTTTACTAAAATTATAAATGGCCAAAAACATGAAATGCACTTATGTGATCAATGTGCACGGGAAAAAGGCGAATCAATTCCAGGGACCGATAGCTTTTCTATACACCATCTATTCTCAGGCCTGTTTAACATGGGTGCCGAACAAACGAGGGAAACAGCCGAACAAAAGAAAAGGTGCCCGAATTGCGGGATGAGTTACGAAAAATTTCTTCATATTGGTCGTTTCGGCTGCGCCCATTGCTACAAAGCGTTTGGCCCTCAATTAAGTTCGGTGTTTAAAAGAGTGCATGCTGGCAATGACACTCACAAAGGAAAAATTCCAAAAAGGATTGGCAAGTCCCTCAAAATTGAAAAACGGCTATTAGAGCTTAAGGCCCTATTAGATACGCATATTCAAAAAGAAGAATTTGAAAAAGCCGCCGAATTGCGTGATGAAATTAAAAAATTGAAAGAGCAAATGGAAGGAGGCGAATAGGAGCTGTGAGCTTGGATCGTTTTCTAAAAAATGCCATTAGCCCTTGGATGAAAAAAGATGGTTCGGATTCGGATATTGTGCTTAGTAGCCGAATAAGGTTAGCAAGAAATATGAGTGCTTTTACATTTCCGATGCTCTCTTCTAAGGAAGAAGCATACGCAGTTGCAAAACATGTAAAAGATGCCTTAGGGGGAACGCAAGGTGACGCCTTAGGTAAAGCTGAAATGTTGGCTATGGAAGATATGCGCACAAATGATAAACGGATGCTTGTCGAAAAGCATTTGATAAGCCCTCATTTGGCTGAGCAATCAAAGTATGGCATGGTGCTTTTAAGCGGCGATGAATCACTCAGCATTATGATTAATGAAGAGGACCATATTCGCATCCAAAGTTTAAGCGCTGGATTTGAGCTTGAAAATTGTTTACAAGCCGCTAATGCGGTAGACGATTGGATTGAATCGCATTTAACTTATGCGTATGACAGCCAGTACGGTTATTTGACTAGCTGCCCAACGAATGTGGGAACGGGCATGCGTGCTTCCGTAATGATTCATCTACCTGCATTAGCGATGACTCGGCAGCTGCAACGAATTTTGCCGGCAATTAACCAATTGGGCTTAGTTGTAAGAGGAATTTATGGGGAAGGCAGCGAAGCTTTAGGTAACCTATTTCAAATTTCTAATCAAATAACGCTTGGAAAAACGGAACAGGATATTGTTGATGATTTACAAGGCGTAGTAAAGCAATTGATACGGCAAGAGCGTGTTGCCCGAGATTCGCTTTTACAGCATTCAAAGCTGGAACTGAAAGACCGTGTTTTTAGGTCTTACGGGATTTTAGCGAACAGTTATATTATTGATTCCAAAGAAGCGACGCGAAGGTTGTCTGATGTGCGCTTAGGAATCGATCTAGGTTTTATTGAAAACACGGCAGGGAAAATTCTAGATGAACTAATGATTTTGACACAACCAGGTTTCTTGCAACAATACGCGAAAACCGTTCTCACTCCTGAGCAACGTGATGAGAGACGGGCAGCTTTAATTCGCGAACGTTTAAAACTAGAACATGAAACAGCCGATTGAATAATTTGGAGGTGGATGGAATGATTTTTGGACGGTTTACTGAACGAGCCCAGAAAGTATTAGCGCTATCGCAAGAAGAGGCAATTCGTTTAAGCCACCATAATATTGGCACTGAACATATATTGCTTGGACTAATCCGCGAGGGTGAAGGGATTGCAGCGAAAGCTCTGCAACAGCTTGGACTTGGCTCCGAAAAATTGCAAAAAGAAGTAGAAACCCTAGTGGGAAAAGGGCAAGAAGGGCAAAAAAGCATTCATAGCACGCCTCATTATACGCCAAGGGCAAAGAAAGTGATTGAGCTGTCTATGGATGAAGCAAGAAAGCTTGGCCATTCATACGTGGGAACCGAACATATATTGCTTGGCCTCATTCGAGAAGGAGAGGGAGTAGCTGCACGAGTCCTTAATAATTTAGGGGTCAGCTTAAATAAAGCGAGGCAGCAAGTGCTGCAGTTGCTTGGAAGCAATGAAGGGGGAAGCTCTTCACAATCAAACGGTGCGGCAACAAATGCCAATACGCCGACATTGGATAGCCTTGCCCGTGACTTAACAGCGATTGCTAGAGAGGAAACGCTTGACCCGGTTATCGGACGTAGCCGTGAAATAGAACGGGTCATTCAAGTGCTTAGCCGCCGTACGAAAAACAACCCAGTGTTAATTGGAGAGCCTGGTGTCGGAAAAACGGCAATTGCCGAAGGTCTTGCCCAAAGCATTGTTGCCAATGAAGTCCCAGAAACGTTGCGCAATAAGCGGGTGATGACACTCGACATGGGGACTGTCGTCGCCGGAACAAAATACCGCGGCGAATTTGAAGACCGGTTGAAAAAAGTGATGGACGAAATTCGCCAAGCAGGCAACGTGATTCTGTTTATTGACGAGTTGCATACATTAATTGGCGCGGGAGGCGCCGAAGGAGCAATTGATGCTTCTAATATTTTGAAGCCATCTTTGGCTAGAGGGGAACTTCAATGCATTGGCGCTACGACACTAGATGAATACCGCAAGTATATTGAAAAAGATGCGGCATTGGAACGCCGATTCCAACCAATTCAAGTTGACGAGCCAACGATTGACGAATCGATTCAAATTCTTTATGGTTTGCGTGATCGCTATGAAGCCCATCACCGTGTTACGATTACGGACGAGGCTGTGGAAGAAGCAGTAAAGTTGTCGGACCGTTATATTTCGGACCGTTTTTTGCCTGATAAAGCGATTGACTTAATTGACGAAGCTGCTTCAAAAGTCCGTCTTCGTTCTTACACAGCTCCGCCAAATTTAAAAGAGCTAGAAGCGAAGCTTGAAGAAACCAGAAAAGAAAAAGACGCTTCTGTCCAAAGCCAAGAATTTGAAAAGGCTGCTTCCTTGCGTGATTCCGAACAACGGTTGCGCGAAGAGCTGGAAGAAATGAAAAATGAGTGGAAGAAAAAGCAAGGTCAAGAAAATACAGAAGTATTGGTTGAAGATATCGCCCAAGTTGTTTCTAGCTGGACAGGAATTCCCGTTTCCAAACTAGCAGAAGAGGAAACGGAACGCTTGTTAAAAATGGAAGCGATTCTCCATGAGCGTGTCGTTGGCCAAGAGGAAGCCGTTAAATCGATTTCGAAAGCGATTCGCCGTGCCCGCGCTGGATTAAAAGATCCAAAGCGGCCAATAGGATCATTTATTTTCCTAGGTCCAACTGGTGTCGGAAAAACGGAACTCGCCCGGGCTGTAGCTGAAACGCTATTTGGCGATGAAGATGCCGTCATTCGGATTGACATGTCTGAGTATATGGAAAAACATGCAACAAGCAGGCTTGTCGGCTCGCCTCCAGGTTACGTCGGCCATGAAGAGGGTGGGCAATTAACGGAAAAAATCCGTAGAAAGCCTTATTCTGTTATATTGCTTGATGAAATCGAAAAAGCGCACCCAGATGTATTCAATTTGCTTTTGCAAGTATTGGAAGATGGGCGTTTAACGGATTCAAAAGGACGGACTGTCGATTTTCGCAATACAGCCGTCATCATGACATCCAATGTTGGTGCCGCCCAGCTTAAGCGCAACAAGTATCTTGGTTTTACGATTGAATCGGAAGGGCAAGAGTACAAAGATATGAAAGACCGTGTCATGTCTGAACTGAAAAACAGCTTCCGCCCAGAATTTTTAAATCGTATAGACGAAATTATTGTGTTCCACTCCCTTGAGAAAAAGCATGTGCGCAAAATTATTACAAAGATGGCCGACCAACTGAAAGAGCGACTTTCAGAGCAAGGCATAGACTTTGAATTGACAGAAGAGGCAAAGGATAAAATCACTGATATCGGTTTTGATCCAGAATACGGGGCACGCCCATTACGTCGGGCTTTGCAAAAAGAAGTAGAAGACCGTTTGTCAGAGGAATTGTTAAAAGGCACGATTGTTAAAGGCCAAAAAGCTGTTATCTATGTGAAAGATGGCGAGCTTGTGGTAGAAGGAAAAGAAAAATCAAGCATTTCCTAATGTGAAGAACCGGAGGCACAACCTCCGGTTCTTTTAAAAAAGAATTGGCGCCCTCGCCTAGTTGCTTTATGCCTCAACATATGCAGTCAATCTGCACCTCTTGTTCATTTACTCCTGTTTTAATTTCAGTTTGTTTTTTTGCACTTAGTGACGTGATTTCATGGAGCTTTTCTTAAAAACCAAGCGTTTCTTTTTGCTTTTTGGTACACTACATGTAGTGAATCAAACGGGGGAATGGGATACATGGCGAAACAAAAAACGAAGTTTGTCTGCCAAGAGTGCGGCTATGAATCGGCAAAATGGATGGGCAAATGCCCTGGCTGCCAAAGTTGGAACACAATGGTAGAAGAAAGAAACATCCTTGAAAAACAAAAAAATCGTAGCTATGTAACTTCCAGTGGTACACGGCAGAAGCCGCAACCGATTACGGCGGTGCAAGGAGAAAAGGAACCGCGTCTAAGCACGACAATGGCAGAACTGGACCGTGTCCTTGGCGGGGGAATCGTTCCAGGTTCACTCGTTTTAGTTGGTGGCGATCCGGGTATCGGAAAATCAACATTGCTCTTACAATTGTCAGCAAAGCTAGCAAACGCGAATGAACGAGTCCTCTATATTTCCGGAGAAGAATCAGTCAAACAAACGAAATTAAGGGCTGACCGTCTTGAACTAGCATCAGAGCAGTTATACGTATTAGCAGAAACAGACATTGCTTTAATTGAAGGGGCTATAGATGAAGTCCAGCCGTCTTTGGTAATTATTGATTCGATCCAAACCGTTTACCAGGACGAGATTACGTCTGCTCCAGGAAGCGTTGCCCAAGTGCGAGAATGTACAGCTGCGTTTATGCGTGTCGCAAAAACAAAGGGAGTGGCTGTATTTATTGTCGGCCATGTTACAAAGCAAGGCTCCATTGCCGGTCCGAAGCTGCTCGAGCATATGGTCGACTCTGTTCTCTATTTTGAAGGAGAGCGGCACCACAGTTACCGAATTTTACGTGCAGTTAAAAACCGATTTGGCTCTACGAATGAAATGGGCATTTTTGAAATGAAAGAGCTTGGCTTAGAGGAAGTGAAAAACCCATCAGAAATTTTTTTGGAAGAACGTTCTCAAGGAGCGGCTGGCTCTGTCGTTGTCGCTTCCATGGAAGGCACAAGGCCTGTTCTCGTAGAATTACAAGCGCTCATTTCGCCTATGGGTTTTGGCAACCCCCGGAGAATGGCAACAGGGCTTGATCATAACCGTGTCTCCCTTTTAATGGCTGTCTTGGAAAAGCGGGCTGGCATGCTTTTGCAAAATCAAGATGCTTATTTAAAAGTAGCTGGAGGCGTAAAGTTAGATGAACCAGCGATCGATTTGGCGATTGCTCTTAGCATTGCTTCAAGTTTTCGAGACCAGCCAACGGAACCGATGGATGTAGCGATTGGCGAAGTAGGGTTGACGGGAGAAATCCGCCGCGTCTCTAGAATTGACCAACGCGTCAATGAAGCCGCAAAACTAGGTTTTAAACGCGTCATCATACCTGAAAAAAACAAAGGCGGCTGGACTGCGCCAGCAGGCATTGAAGTGATTGGCGTGCAGACGCTTGAGCAAGCGATTGAAGTTGTTTTAGGGAGGTAAGAATGGATGGAAGAACGGAATCGAACTGCATTTATCCAAAACTTATTAAAGTTAGTGGCGCCAGGGACGCCGCTTAGAGCTGGGATTGACAATGTACTCCGTGCTAAAACAGGAGGGCTGATTGTCCTTGGTTACAATAGCGAAATGATGAATATTGTGGACGGCGGTTTCTTTATTAATAGCGATTTTTCACCGGCTTATTTGTATGAGCTGGCAAAAATGGACGGGGCTATTATTTTGAGTGAAGACGGCAAACGTATTTTGTATGCCAATACGCAATTAGTGCCGAATAATAATATAAGTTCGAGCGAAACCGGGATTCGCCACCGTTCTGCTGAGCGGGTTGCGAAACAAACGGGCAATTTAACGATTTCCATTTCCCAGCGCCGAAATGTCATCACTCTTTACCAAGGGGAATATCGTTACGCGCTAAAAGACATTGGCGTCATTTTGACGAAAGCCAATCAAGCCATCCAAACGCTTGAAAAGTATAAAGCGGTATTAGACCAAGGAATTACAAATTTAGGAGCGCTTGAATTTGAACAGCTTGTTACTTACAGCGATGTGATTCAAGTCATCCACCGTGTGCAAATGGTGCTGCGGATTAAACAAGAGATCCAAAATTTTATCCTTGAGCTAGGGGACGAAGGCCGGTTAATCACGATGCAGCTAAAAGAGCTTGTTTCCAATACAGAGCAGGAAGCCCTTTATTTGCTTAAAGATTACGCCAAAGAGCGGACGCAAGACGTAAAGAAAACGCTAAAGGAACTCACGACGCTGTTAAACGAAGACTTGCTCGACGAGCAGGCGATTATAAAAGCGCTTGGCTATTCAAGAACAAGCAATTTTCTAGAACAACCTGCATCGCCGCGTGGATACCGAATTTTGCACCGAATTCCACGGCTGCCTTCACAAATCATTGAAAATGTCATTGACGAATACGGTCATCTCTCAAGCGTAATGGTTGCAACTGAAGAACAGCTTGATGAAGTCGACGGCATTGGCGAAGCAAGAGCCAAAATGATTAAGGATGGATTAAACCGCATCCAAGAGCAGCTTTTCGTCGATCGCCACATTTGACAAGGAGTGTTTCACTCCTTAGGAATATGTTTCTTAATATTCAGTAAAAATATTTTTTGCGTGATCTCGTGTTTTTTTATGGGAAATCCAGACTACTAGGTTTGAGAGTTGTAAACTTGTCTATAATAGCTAAAAGGAGGTGTAAGAGTGAATGCTTAATTGGATTGTTCGGATTTTCTTTTTATTAGCGGGAGGAACATTAGGGTTCTTGTTTGTCCCTGAATTCATTGCAGTGATAGCGCTAGAAGTACCGGCGTGGTTGGCTAGTCCTTATACAGGGGCAGTACTCGGTGCTTTGGTCTTATATGGTCTGTCCTTGTTTATTGTCGATCTTATTGTTAATTTCTTTCGGGTTGTCGAGGAAACAATTGTCAAAGCGCCGCTTGCTGATGTGTTATCTGGATCAATGGGCTTAACGGTCGGACTTGTGGCCGGTTATTTTCTCGGAACGCCGTTGAGTGGATTGGATCTGCCGGTTATCAGCAATATTTTGCCTATGTTTATTACCATTCTTTTCGGTTATCTAGGCTTCCAAATCGGCTTCAAAAAACGAGATGAGCTGTTTCAATTAGTTGTCTCTATGCGAGTGCCGAGAGATAAAGAGCGTGACAAAAAGAAAGAAGAGACTGACTCTAATCTCGGTGGCAAACAAATGAAAATTCTTGATACAAGCGTCATTATTGATGGGCGGATTGCTGATATTTGCCAAACCGGCTTTCTAGAAGGCACGCTTGTCATCCCTGGATTCGTGTTAGATGAATTACAGCATATTGCTGATTCTTCTGATGCATTGAAACGAAATCGTGGCCGTAGAGGCCTTGACATACTAAATAAAATACAAAAAGAATTGCCTGTCAATGTTGAAATATATGAGGGCGATTTTGAAGACATTCAAGAAGTGGACAGCAAGCTCGTCAAATTGGCAAAAATCACTTCCGGAATTGTTGTAACCAATGATTTTAATTTAAACAAAGTCTGTGAATTGCAAGGCCTTAAAGTGCTAAACATCAACGATTTGGCCAATGCGGTCAAGCCAGTTGTTTTGCCAGGCGAGGTTCTTAATGTGAATGTCATTAAGGATGGGAAGGAAAACCATCAAGGAATTGCTTACTTAGATGATGGCACTATGATCGTCGTCGAAGGGGGCCGTGATTATATGAATAAACAAATTGATGTCACGGTGACAAGTGTCCTGCAAACAAGTGCAGGGCGGATGATTTTTGCCAAACCTAAATCGCTTGAAAAAGCACTATAGAAAAGTAGTACGAGCAAGACGCTGCACGATCATGCACTGCTTGATATGCTCTTACAGTGAAGGATCAATTCGGTTCTATAGTCTGAAGCCTGGGCCCCTTGGGGTGTAGGCTTTTTGCCTGTTTTTACGCCATTTGTTTCTAAAGGGGCGTTTTTTTAGGCATACTGGCGTACCCATGGTAAACTAGGCATATAACGAAAAAAGGGAGAACATAGATGGAGTACGCTGCAATTGTCCTAGCGGCCGGACAAGGAAAACGAATGAAAGCAGGTATGAACAAACAGTTAATCGATTTAAACGGCATTCCCCTTATTGTCCATTCACTCAGACTTTTTGAAGAAGATGCGGCTTGCAAAGCGATCTGGCTTGTAGTGAGTGAACCGGAAAGGCAGACAATGGAAAAGCTTGTTGCAGAGTACCGGATAGGCAAAGTAAAAGGGCTTGTAAATGGAGGAGCTGAACGGCAAGACAGTGTTTATGCCGGGTTAAAAGGAATGGAAGAGGCAGAAATCGTCCTTATTCACGATGGCGCCCGGCCGTTTGTCGCTAAACCTATTTTGACAAAACTGGCCCATGAGGCTGCTCAAAGCGGTGCAGCGATTGCCGCTGTACCGGTCAAAGATACAGTCAAGCTTGCAAACAAAAACAGCGTTGCGCGTACAGTTGAACGGAAAAACCTCTGGGCCGCGCAAACACCACAAGCTTTCCAGTATGAGCTCGTCTTGGCCGCCCATGAAGACGCTAAAAAACACGGGTTTCTCGGTACCGACGATGCAAGTCTTGTAGAAAGATTGGACAAGCGAGTAACCATTGTCGAGAGCGACTACTTAAACATTAAATTAACGACTGAGGAAGACTTGTTATTTGCTGAAACGATATTAAAGAAAAGGGAGAACCATTTATGATTCGGATTGGACAAGGATTTGATGTACACCAGCTCGCCGAAGGTAGACCGCTATTATTAGGAGGGGTTCACATTCCCCATCCGAAAGGGCTTCTCGGCCATTCGGATGCTGATGTCCTTTTGCATACAATCACCGATGCAGCCCTTGGCGCGATTGGGGCAGGCGATTTGGGAAAACATTTCCCAGATACGGATGAAGCGTTCAAGGATGCTGACTCTAAACACCTATTGAGCCAAGCTTGGCAGCTTGTAAAAAACGCTGGTTATACGTTGGGGAATGTGGATTGTACGGTGATGGCACAAAAGCCAAAGCTAGCACCTTATATTGAAGCGATCCGGAAACAAATTGCTGAATTGCTGGAAACAGATGTGGCCAACGTTAGTGTTAAAGCGACTACGACGGAAACGCTAGGGTTTGTAGGTCGTGAGGAGGGGATTGCTGCGCAGGCAGTAATCTTGCTGAAGAAAGCAGAGTAGCCTTTGTTTTTGCCGAAGAACGTGCTATGATGATTCAGAATAAGGTAGCCAAAGGAGTGCGTCGTGATGACGAAAGATATACGGGTCCGGTTTGCCCCTAGTCCTACGGGGCATTTGCATATAGGCGGAGCGCGTTCGGCGCTGTTTAATTACTTGTTTGCTAAATCTGCGGGCGGCGCGTTTGTGCTGCGGATTGAAGATACAGACCAAGCACGGAATGTGGATACAGCAACTGAAAAATTAATGGACAGTTTAAGATGGCTTGGCCTAGAGTGGGATGAAAGCATTGACACAGAGGCCGGCGAATATGGCCCATACCGCTCAATGGAACGCGTTGATATTTATAAAAACTATATTCAACAGCTGTTGGATGAGAAAAAAGCATACTACTGTTACATGACGGAAGAAGAATTAGAAGCAGAGCGCGAGGCGCAAAAAGCCCGAGGCGAAATGCCAAAATACAGCGGCCGTGACCGGGACTTAACAGCGGAACAACGGGCAGCTTACGAGGCGAAGGGCATTCAGCCCGTTGTCCGTTTCCGAGTGCCTGAGGGGCAAACTGTTTCATTTCATGATGCCGTTCGTGGCGAGGTGTCTTTTGAGACAGACGGAATTGGCGATTTTGTGATTGCTCGTAAAGATGGTGTACCGATGTACAACTTTGCCGTTGTCATCGATGACCATTTGATGAACATTTCCCATGTGATCCGTGGGGAAGAGCATCTTTCCAATACGCCACGGCAAATTTTACTCTATCAGGCATTTGGATGGGATGTGCCAAAATTTGCCCACGCTTCCTTGATTTTAAACCCTGACAGGCAGAAAATGAGTAAGCGCGACGAATCGATTATTCAATTTGTCGAGCAGTATAAATCATTGGGCTATATGCCTGAAGCGATTGTCAATTTCCTAGCATTGCTTGGTTGGTCGCCAGTCGGCGAGGAAGAAATCTTTTCGCTTGAGGAACTATGCGAACAATTTACACTCGATCGCGTTTCAAAAGCACCGGCTATTTTTGATACAGATAAGCTCGCCTGGATGAACAATCAATACATGAAAAACGCTGATTTGGATACCGTTGTCGACTTGGCGTTGCCCCACTTAGTTGCCAGCGGTAAACTACCAGAACAGTTGGATGAAGGCAAGCGTGAATGGGCGCGCCGTTTAATTGGCTTATACCAGGAGCAAATGCATTACGGAGCTGAAATCGTCGAACTGACGGAAATGTTTTTCAAAGAAGAAGTCGATTATACAGAAGAAGCAAAAACCGTGCTGGCAGAAGAACAAGTTCCTGAAGTGCTAAGCCAATTTGCAAAAGAGCTAGAGTCGCTAGAAGGATTTTTTGCCGCCGACATTAAAAAAGCGATTAAAGCAACGCAAAAAGCGACAGGGCAAAAAGGGAAAAAATTGTTTATGCCAATTCGTGCGGCAGTGAGCGGGCAAACACATGGCCCTGAGCTTGGCGATACGATCGAGCTTTTAGGAAAAAGCGTTGTGAAAGCACGCTTGCAAGCTGCTATTCAATAAGAATAGAGACAAAAAACGTTGAATGGGAATGCCAGCGAAGAACTTTCGCAGAGAGGGCGGCCACCGGCTGAAAGCCGCCTGTAAGGGACGCGCATGGTTTGCCCCCATGAGTCTTTTCTTGAACAGGAACACGTAGGGAAAAGCGGGTCGCTCCGTTACAAGCGATTAGAGATTCAGCAAAAAGCTGAAAAAAGCAGAGTGGAACCGTGCAGTAAGCGCCTCTGTACCTTCGTTGGGAGGTGCAGGGGCGTTTTTTATTGCGATGAAGGAGGGGGATCAGATGGGGATTGCTCGTACATTGTTGAACGATATTGATGTCGTCTTTGAACAAGATCCTGCTGCACGTAGTCGGCTAGAAGTCATCTTTACGTACTCGGGTGTGCATGCTGTTTGGGGGCATCGGATTGCTCACGGTCTGTGGAAACGGAAATGGTACTTCTTAGCGCGCCTGCTTTCGCAAATTGTCCGCTTTATGACCGGAATTGAAATCCATCCAGGGGCAAAGATCGGGCAAAGGCTGTTTATTGACCACGGTATGGGTGTCGTCATTGGTGAGACTTGCGAAATTGGCGACAATGTCACGATTTTCCAAGGCGTAACTTTAGGGGGCACTGGCAAAGAAAAAGGGAAGCGCCATCCAACTGTAAAAGACGGCGTGCTCATTGCCAGTGGGGCTAAAGTGCTTGGCTCATTTACAATCGGCGAGGGCGCCCGGATAGGCGCAGGCTCTGTCGTGTTAAACGAAGTGCCCCCCCATTCGACGGTTGTAGGTATCCCTGGGAAAATTGTTGTGCAAAATGGAATAAAAGTGAGCTCGGCCCGTTCCCTTGACCACCATGCCTTGCCTGACCCCGTTGCTGACAAGATTGCTGAATTAGAACGGGAAATTGCACGTTTAAAAGCAGATTATAGCAAGCTTACCGACAAACAAAGCACATTGGACTAGAGTGGCTTCATAAAGTATGGATACCAAGCAAGTAGAAAGGACGACAGACGATGATTAAGCTGTTTAATAGTTTGACAAATAAAAAAGAACCATTCGTGCCGATTGAGGAAGGCAAAGTCAAAATGTATTGCTGCGGACCGACGGTGTACAATTACATTCACATCGGCAATGCCCGGCCGCCCATTGTCTATGACATGGTGCGCCGTTATTTGACTTACCGAGGCTACGACGTAACCTTTGTCTCAAATTTTACGGATGTGGACGATAAAATTATACGCGCTGCCAATGAACTTGGTGAAGAAGTAGCTGATGTTGCCGAACGGTTTATTAAAGCGTATTACGCCGATACATGTGCTTTGAATGTGAAGGAAGCTGATCTTCACCCTCGTGTGACAGAAACGATGGATGACATCATTGCCTTTATTGCTGAACTGGAGAAGAAAGGATTTGCATACGAAGCAGGGGGCGATGTCTATTTTCGCACCCGCAAGTTTGATGGCTATGGCAAATTGTCTGGCCAAGCGCTCGACGATTTGCAAAGCGGCGCTAGAATAGAAGTAGATGAGCGGAAGGAAGACCCAATTGATTTTGTGTTATGGAAAGCAGCAAAACCAAATGAAATTTCGTGGAGCAGCCCGTGGGGCGAGGGTCGTCCTGGTTGGCACATTGAGTGCTCGGCCATGATTAAGAAGAGTTTAGGGGATACAATTGACATCCACGCCGGCGGCAAGGATTTGACGTTTCCCCATCATGAAAACGAGATTGCCCAATCAGAAGCGTTAACAGGCAAAAGATTGGCCAATTATTGGATGCACAACGGATTTGTTAACATAAACAACGAAAAAATGTCGAAATCACTCGGAAACTTTGTGCTTGCACATGACATCATCCAACAATATTCGCCAGAAGTCGTCCGGTTTTTCATGCTCACTGCTCATTATCGCACACCAATTAACTTTAGTGATGAGCTTCTTAAAGGGGCTGAAGCCGGGCTAGAGCGCCTGAAAAATACAGTCACCAATTTGCAGCACCGCTTAGCGGAAACGGCTGATATGGGGGTAGAAGAGGAATGGCTCGAAAAAATTGCCGCCGCAAAACAACGTTTTATTGAAGAAATGGATGACGATTTCAATAGCGCCAATGGAATAAGTGTCTTGTTTGACCTTGCTAAAGAAGCCAATATTTATATGAGCGAAGCACAAACGTCCAAAAAAGTGCTAAATGCTTTTTTGGAGTTGTTTACCGAGTTTGGCGAAGTGCTTGGTGTAAGCTTTACACAACAAGACGAAGAGCTTCTGGATGCTGAAATTGAGGCGTTGATTGAAGAGCGCAATGTTGCCCGGAAAGAACGGAACTTTGCCCGTGCTGATGAAATTCGTGACCTCTTAAAAGAGAAAAACATTGTGCTAGAAGATACGCCCCAAGGCGTGCGTTGGAAGCGGGGGTCATGATGAGCACGAACAAGGAATGGCGCCAGCTAAATGGGCTTGCGCTTGCTTATATGGGAGACGCTGTGTATGAACAGCGTGTTCGCTATGAGCTGTTGAAACAAGGGGCAGTGCGGCCAAACCGCTTGCATAAAGCAGCGACCACATACGTCTCTGCGAAAGCGCAGGCCGCCGTTCTTTTCCAAATGGGCGAACAAGGCGTTTTAACAGAAGAAGAACAAGCAATTGTCCGCCGGGGCCGGAATGCCAAATCCCATACAACGCCTAAAAATACCGACGTGGCCACTTACCGGAATGCAACTGGTTTTGAAGCGCTCCTTGGGTATTTGTATTTGACAAATAAACATGAGCGATTGGAAGAGCTACTAAAGCTGGCATTGACAATGGCTGCACAGAAAGAAGGGAACCCATCATGAGCAAACGTACCAACCCGCAACCAAAAAAACAGCTGAAGGGCGACAACCGCAAAGAAGAATTCATTGTCGGCAAAAACCCAGTGATCGAAGCAATCAAATCAGGGCATCCAATCCATAAAATTTGGATTGGCGACCAATCGCAAAAAGGGCAAATGACGAAACTGACACAATTGGCAAAAGAACAGAATGTGTTGGTGCAAACGGCCCCTAAGCGCAAGCTTGACCAACTTGTCGGCCATAGCAACCATCAAGGCGTCGTCGCCTCCGTGGCCGCGTACGAATATGCAGACATGGATGCGTTATTTGCCAAAGCTGCCGCAGCTAATGAAGCCCCATTTTTTCTCGTTCTTGACGAAATAGAGGATCCTCATAATTTAGGCTCCATTATGCGGACCGCCGACGCTGTAGGGGCACACGGCATCATCATCCCAAAACGCCGTTCGGTCGGGCTGACGCAAACAGTCGCAAAAGCATCGACAGGAGCGATTGAATACATTCCTGTTGTCCGTGTCACCAATTTGGCGCGGACAATGGACGAGCTCAAAAAGCAAGGACTGTGGTTTGCTGGCACGGACGCGGCAGCAGAGGGTGACTATCGCGAAGCCGATTACAATTTGCCGCTTTGCCTCGTCATTGGCAGTGAAGGCAAAGGGATTAGCCGCCTGATTAAAGAGAAATGCGATTTTCTCGTTAGCATTCCGATGAAAGGGCGCGTCACTTCATTGAATGCGTCCGTTGCGGCAAGCTTGCTGATGTACGAAGTGTTTCACAAGCGGGCTGGGCAGTGAGCGAGCAATGGAGAATATTCTGCTCGTTGACGGCTACAACATGATTGGGGCATGGCCATCTTTGCAGAAATTGAAGGAAAAGGATTTTGGCGCGGCTAGGGATCAACTGGTTGACTTATTGGCGGAATATGCGGCATATACAGGTTACCGCGTTATTGCCGTTTTTGACGCCCATATGGTTGCTGGGATCGGCAAATCGTATAATCGCCATCGCGTCGAGATTGTCTATACGAAGAAAAACGAGACAGCCGATGAGCGGATCGAGAAGCTTGTTCAGACATTGAAGCGGATCGACCGGGTGATCCACGTAGCCACTTCCGACTTGGCTGAGCAGTCTCACGCCTTTGGGAGTGGGGCACTGCGGAAGTCAGCTAGGGAGATGGCAATTGAAATGGGAATCGCAACAAAAGAAATCGACAAAATCGTACAAAAAACGAAGAAAACGCAAGAGTCGTCGAAAATTATGTTATCAGAGGAAGTTGCCGAAGTTTTTGAGAGATGGCGTCGAGGCGGCAAATGAATAGTTGACCTGCTAGAAAAAAGTGCTATATAATGTGTATAACTTTTCACAACATTATGTCGATGCTATCGCGGAGGAGTGATTAGTTTGGGTGCAAGTCTAGCAGAAGGAACATCAACGTACAAAGAAAGTCCGTTTGAAGAGTGGGAAGATGATTCTTTGATTAAAGAAGTCCGAACTGGCAATACGTTAGCCTTAGAGCACTTGATTGGAAAGTACCGCAATTTTGTTCGGGCTAAAGCACGGTCGTATTTTCTTATTGGCGCTGATCACGAAGACATTGTGCAAGAAGGTATGATTGGTTTATATAAGGCTGTAAGAGACTTTAATGTGGACAAGCTTTCTTCGTTTAAGGCTTTCGCAGAATTGTGCATCACAAGGCAAATTATTACCGCGATAAAAACAGCTACAAGGCAAAAGCACATACCCCTCAATTCATATGTGTCGTTGGACAAGCCTCTTTATGATGAGGAGTCGGACAGGACATTAATGGATGTCATTTGCGGCAACAAGGTAACAGATCCAGAAGCGCTTTTAATTAATCAAGAAGATTTTGCTTACATTGAAGGGAAGATGAGCGAGATCTTAAGTGAGCTGGAGAGGCAAGTGTTGATGCTTTATTTGGATGGCAGAACGTACCAGGAAATATCGATTGATTTAAAGCGACACGTCAAATCGATAGACAATGCCCTCCAGCGTGTAAAACGTAAACTGGAAAGGTATGTGGAACTGAAAAGCGTAATGTTGTGATTGAAAGGGCGGGGCAATTAGCTTCCGTCCTTTATCTATTACGCTTCAGCCCAGCATTGACACCAGTTTAGTGCTGTGCTAGAGTCAAAGAGTGTGTGCAAAGTACGGAGGTGTGCCCGTGAGTGGCAAACGTGTCTTGGCTTGCGAAATCTGCAAGTCACGTAATTACTCGGTAACAAGCGCTAAAAAAAGCGATACCCGGCTTACCGTAAAAAAATTTTGCAAACGGTGCAATGGACATACACTGCATGTAGAAACGCGTTGATAAATACAGGAAATCGCAAAGCTCTAACGTTTATCTTTTCGATATTGTGTAATGCTGGAGGTGTACGGATCACATGGCAGATGAAAACAAAGGACCAGTTACTTTTCTTCGGAATGTAGGCAGGGAAATGAAACGCGTAACATGGCCAACTAAAAAAGAGTTAACCCGTTATACGTTAGTTGTCCTAACAACGCTTATCTTTATGGTTGCTTTTTTCTATCTAGTCGATCTAGGTATTTCGACGTTGCTGCGGATGCTGTAGCGTAAAGTTGAAGCTCTGGGAATGTTAAAGGAGGGAAGGACGCTGTCCTGAACAATGGAAAAAAACTGGTTTGTGGTACACACATACTCTGGCTATGAAAACAAAGTGAAAGCGAACCTTGAAAAGCGGGTTGAGTCAATGGAAATGACTGACCATATTTTTCGTGTGCTTGTACCTGTCGAAGAAGAGACAGAAATAAAAAACGGAAAAACGAAACAAGTTTCACGCAAAGTGTTCCCAGGCTATGTGCTAGTGGAAATGGTCATGACTGACGATTCGTGGTATGTTGTCCGCAATACACCAGGGGTAACAGGGTTCGTTGGTTCAGCTGGAGCAGGCTCCAAGCCGACGCCGCTTATGCCCGATGAGGTTGAGCGGATCTTGAAGCAAATGGGCGTTGTTGAAGCCCAAGAAGAAGTAGACTTTGAACTGAAAGAATCGGTTAAAGTGAAGTCGGGTCCGTTTGCTGATTTTGTCGGCACAATCGAAGAGATACAGGTGGAAAAACGGAAACTGAAAGTCCATGTGAATATGTTCGGGCGCGAAACGCCAGTGGAGCTTGAGTTCGGTCAAGTTGAAAAGATTTCTTAAAAAACCTTGCTTCTTGGCGGTATTGGTGATAGAATTTCAATGTTTAGTATAGATTTCACTATGCTTGTCGGATGCATGTGCATCCGTCTTTTTGAGTGGGAGGGTACAAGTTGTGTATCCGGTAACCACATCACGGACTTAAGGAGGTGTGTCACGTGGCTAAAAAGGTAATTAAAATGGTTAAGCTACAAATCCCTGCGGGTAAAGCCAATCCGGCACCACCAGTTGGACCGGCCCTCGGTCAAGCAGGTGTGAACATTATGGGATTTTGTAAAGAATTTAACGCTCGTACATCTGACCAAGCAGGTTTGATTATTCCAGTGGAAATCACTGTATTTGAAGACCGTTCGTTTACATTCATCACGAAAACGCCACCTGCTGCTGTGCTTTTGAAAAAAGCGGCAGGAATTGACTCAGGTTCTGGCGAGCCGAATCGTACAAAAGTTGCAACGGTTAAACGCGATAAAGTACGTGAAATTGCTGAAACAAAAATGCCAGATCTGAATGCGGCTTCTGTAGAAGCGGCTATGCGCATGGTTGAGGGTACAGCCCGCAGCATGGGCATTGTGATTGAAGACTAATTGGTTGCTGTGAGAGGTTGCGCCCGAGCTGGAGTCGCAGCCTTTCAAATAGTGGGAGGAATTTCCGTTAACACCACATACGAGGAGGAAATAAAATGGCTAAAAAAGGCAAGAAATATGCAGACGCTTTAAAGCTTGTAGACCGTGATACGGCTTACCAAGCGGAAGAAGCGCTTGAACTAGTAAAGAAAACATCAGTCGCTAAGTTTGACGAAACAGTAGAAGTTGCTGTTCGCCTTGGCGTTGATCCTAAAAAAGCGGACCAACAAATCCGCGGCGCGGTTGTGCTTCCTCATGGAACAGGCAAAACCCAACGTGTGCTAGTATTTGCGAAAGGCGAAAAAGCAAAAGAAGCGGAAGCGGCTGGAGCAGATTACGTTGGCGAAGACGACCTCATCAACAAAATTAACCAAGGTTGGTTTGATTTTGACGTGATCGTTGCGACGCCTGATATGATGGCGCAAGTCGGTAGACTTGGACGGGTGCTTGGACCGAAAGGCCTAATGCCAAACCCGAAAACAGGCACGGTCACATTTGATGTAACGAAAGCCGTTGAAGAAATCAAAGCGGGTAAAGTTGAGTACCGTGTTGACAAATCCGGCAACATCCATGTGCCAATCGGCAAAGTATCATTTGATACGCCTAAATTGCTGGAAAACTTCCAAACAATCGTAGAAACACTTCACAAAGTGAAGCCGGCAGCTGCAAAAGGAACATACGTGAAAAACATTGCAGTAGCCTCAACGATGGGTCCTGGGATCCGTGTGACTACGACTGCTTTTGCAAAATAAAAGTTGCGCTAGCAATATAACCTGTGTTATGTTGGTAGTTGGAAATAGAATAGTCATACCGTAGACAGCAGGTGCTTTATCAGCTTAAATATCCTGCCGAGGTGAGCGAATAGATCTCTTTTTAATAGAGCTTAAAGCCCTCGTGTGTCTTCGTGCCACGAGGGCTTTTCTATGGAAACTCAAGCGGTGTGCGAACAGTTTTACAGGAGGTGTAACGATGAGCAAAGTTTTAGAGCAAAAACAACAAGTTGTAGCTGAAGTAGCGGCAAAGTTGCGCGACAGCAAATCAACGGTAATTGTTGATTACCGTGGACTGAATGTAGCGCAAGTTACTGAACTTCGTAAACAGTTGCGTGAAGCTGGCGTTGAGTACAAAGTATACAAAAATACGCTTGTGCGCCGTGCGACAGCAGAAGCTGGCCTTACTGGCTTGGATGAGCATCTCGTTGGCCCGACTGCAATTGCGTTTGGTGTCGATGATGTTATTGCTCCTGCGAAAGTGCTAAACGAATTTGCGAAAAACAACGAAGCATTAACAATCAAAACAGGCGTCATCGAAGGGAACATTTCGACTGCGGCTGAAGTGAAAGCCTTGGCCGAGCTTCCTTCACGCGAAGGGCTTCTTTCTATGCTTGCCAACGTCCTTCAAGCGCCAGTTCGCCAATTTGCACTTGCTGCAAAAGCGGTGGCCGAGCAAAAAGAAGAGCAAGGCGCGTAAATTGTTGCTTGCTTAAATGCATTTCATAATGAAAATTGACTAGGAGGATTTACAATGAGCAAAGACCAAATCATTGAAGCGATTAAAGAAATGACTGTTCTTGAACTTAATGACCTTGTAAAAGCAATCGAAGAGGAGTTTGGTGTAACAGCAGCAGCGCCTGTAGCAGTTGCTGGCGGCGCAGCAGAAGGTGGCGCAGCTGAACAAACTGAATTCGATGTTGTTCTTGAGTCTGCTGGTTCTTCTAAAATTGGCGTTATCAAAGTGGTTCGCGAAATCACTGGCCTTGGCTTGAAAGAAGCAAAAGCCCTTGTTGATGGTGCTCCGGCTCCAATTAAAGAAGGCGTTGCGAAAGAAGAAGCCGAAGAAATCAAAGGCAAGCTTGAAGAAGCAGGCGCTAGCGTCGAGTTGAAGTAGGCGTTTAGCCTCGCACGAGAAGGCCCGCGGAACATCCGCGGGCCTTCTTTTCCCATTCATGAAAGGAGTGATCGCCTTGAGTGAGCATTATTATACAAACCAACCGTCTTCGCCCCATGATGAAAAAACATGGACATTCACGCTGCGAGGAGAATCGTTTTCCTTTACAACAGACCGCGGTGTGTTTTCGAAAGGTGAAGTCGATTTTGGAAGTCGACTTCTCATTGAGACATTTGCCTTTCCTGAACTCGATGGCGATATACTTGATGTTGGCTGCGGGTATGGGCCGATTGGGCTAGCGTTGGCAAAAGCGGACCCTTCAAGGCGGGTCGTTATGGTAGACGTCAATGAACGCGCTTGCCAATTGGCGGAAAAAAACGCCAAAGAAAACGGTGTAAAAAATGCCGACGTTCGTTTCAATGAACGGGGCTTAGCTGGTTTTGAGCAAGTGGCCCGTTATGCTGCGGTTGTAACGAATCCGCCGATACGTGCTGGAAAGAACGTCGTCTACGACATTTATGAACAAGCGTACGAACGGTTAATTCCTGAGGGGGAACTTTGGGTAGTGATCCAAAAAAAGCAAGGGGCGCCATCGACCAAGCAAAAGTTAGCTGAGCTTTTTGGGGCAGAAAATGTCGAGGTCAAGGGGAAAAAGAAGGGTTATTATGTCTTTCTTGCAAAAAAGAATTGACTGCTGGTTTTGACTATGATATTATCATTTAATGCGTATAACTGCCTAATTTGCCGTTTCCAGATTCATGAGGAAAGACTCAGTGATTGAAACGGTTCATTTTTGGTTATGCTAGTACAATGGGTTTTGTTCTCGTAAAAAAGGTTCCTGATTTTCATACTATAAAGCTTTTTTGCGGTTTTGTATAGTCTCTTCGCAGATTCGATACAAAAACAAGCCTTTTTGTCTGAACGGGTACCTCTGTTTATAGGTTTTTGATGCAGCTTATAAACAGTGTTTTTTAGATACTATAACGCGAGATTTAAGGGGTGAATCAGTTGACAGGTCAACTAATTCAGTATGGACGCCACCGCCAGCGGAGAAGCTATGCGCGAATTAATGAAGTGCTCGAACTGCCAAACTTGATTGAAATTCAAACAGCTTCTTATCAATGGTTTCTTGATGAGGGTTTGCGGGAGATGTTTCAAGACATCTCACCGATCCAAGACTTCACTGGCAATTTAGTGTTAGAGTTTATTGATTACAGTCTAGGAGAACCAAAGTATCCTGTTGATGAGTCAAAAGAGCGTGACGTGACCTTTGCCGCTCCTCTACGTGTCAAAGTTCGTCTTATTAATAAAGAGACAGGCGAAGTAAAAGAACAGGAAGTCTTTATGGGCGATTTCCCGTTGATGACAGAAACAGGGACATTTATCATCAATGGCGCTGAGCGCGTTATCGTTTCTCAGCTTGTTCGCTCACCGAGCGTTTACTATAGCCAAAAGCTCGACAAAAACGGAAAAAAAGGCTTTACTGCCACTGTCATTCCGAACCGTGGAGCGTGGCTTGAGCTTGAGACAGATGCAAAAGATATTGTTTATGTACGTATTGACCGTACTCGTAAAATTCCAGTAACAGTACTTTTGCGTGCTCTAGGCTTTGGGTCTGATCAAGAAATCGTTGACCTCTTAGGCGAAAACGAGTATTTGCGCAACACGCTTGAGAAAGATAACACAGATTCAACCGATAAAGCGCTGCTTGAAATCTATGAGCGTTTGCGCCCAGGCGAGCCGCCAACAGTAGAAAATGCGAAAAGCTTGCTTGAATCTCGCTTTTTCGATCCTAAGCGTTATGACCTCGCAAATGTCGGTCGTTATAAAATAAATAAAAAGCTTCATATCAAAAATCGGCTATTTAACCAACGTTTGGCGGAAAAGCTTGTTGATCCGGAAACAGGTGAAGTTCTAGCTGAAGAGGGAACACTGCTTGACCGCAGAACGTTGGATAAACTGATCCCGCATTTGGAGAAAAATGTTGGTTTCCGTACAGCCCGTACATCTGGCGGCGTTCTTGAGGAATCCGACGTTGAAATTCAATCGGTTAAAATTTATGTAGCAGATGACTACGAGGGCGAGCGCGTTATTTCTGTTATTAGCAACGGCATGGTGGAACGCGACGTGAAGCATATTGCCCCTGCCGATATCATCGCTTCCATCAGCTATTTCTTCAACTTGCTGCATGGTGTCGGCGATACAGATGACATTGACCATTTGGGCAATCGCCGTCTCCGTTCCGTTGGAGAACTGTTACAAAACCAATTCCGGATTGGCCTTTCTCGGATGGAGCGCGTGGTACGGGAACGGATGTCGATTCAAGACCCGAATGTAATTACGCCACAAGCGCTTATTAACATTCGTCCAGTCATTGCCTCGATAAAAGAGTTCTTTGGTAGCTCGCAGCTTTCGCAGTTCATGGACCAAACGAACCCCCTTGCTGAACTGACGCATAAGCGCCGTCTTTCAGCGCTTGGACCAGGTGGCTTAACTCGGGAGCGCGCTGGAATGGAAGTGCGTGACGTTCATTACTCCCATTACGGCCGGATGTGTCCGATTGAAACGCCGGAAGGTCCGAACATCGGCTTAATTAACACGCTGTCCTCTTATGCGAAAGTGAATGAGTTCGGCTTTATGGAAACACCATACCGCCGTGTTGACCCTGAAACAGGGAAAGTGACATCGCGAATTGACTATTTAACAGCCGATGAAGAGGACAATTATGTAGTTGCCCAAGCAAATGCGAAGCTGAATGAAGACGGATCGTTTGTCGATGATAACATCATTGCCCGCTTCCGCGGTGAAAACACCGTCGTTCCTTGTGATCGTGTCGACTATATGGACGTTTCGCCTAAACAAGTTGTCTCTGCCGCGACGTCATGTATTCCGTTTTTGGAAAATGACGACTCGAACCGCGCACTAATGGGCGCAAACATGCAGCGCCAGGCCGTGCCTTTGCTCGTTCCAGAAGCACCGCTTGTCGGAACAGGGATGGAGCACGTGTCTGCTAAAGATTCAGGGGCTGCTGTTGTCTCAAAATATGCCGGTATCGTTGAACGCGTTACTGCTAAAGAAATTTGGGTCCGCCGCATTGAAGAAGTAGATGGCAAAGAAACGAAAGGCGACCTTGATAAATACAAACTACAAAAATTTGTGCGCTCCAACCAGGGCACAAGTTATAATCAGCGCCCGATTGTACGCGAAGGCGATCGCGTTGAAAAACGTGAAATCCTCGCAGATGGTCCTTCAATGGAGATGGGCGAAATGGCGCTTGGCCGCAATGTGCTTGTCGCCTTTATGACATGGGACGGCTACAACTACGAGGATGCGATCATTTTAAGTGAGCGCCTTGTCAAAGATGACGTTTATACGTCCATTCATATTGAGGAATATGAATCGGATGCCCGTGATACAAAACTCGGACCTGAAGAGATTACGCGCGATATTCCGAACGTTGGTGAGGATGCATTACGCAACCTTGACGAGCGGGGAATTATTCGCATCGGGGCTGAAGTCAAAGATGGCGACATTCTTGTTGGTAAAGTGACGCCAAAAGGCGTAACGGAGCTGACGGCGGAAGAACGCCTCTTGCATGCGATTTTTGGAGAGAAAGCCCGTGAAGTGCGGGATACTTCATTGCGTGCACCGCATGGTGGAGACGGAATCGTTCTTGATGTGAAAATCTTTAACCGTGAAGACGGCGATGAACTTCCTCCAGGCGTCAACCAACTTGTCCGTGTCTACATTGTACAAAAGCGGAAAATTAACCAGGGCGATAAAATGGCTGGCCGTCACGGGAACAAAGGTGTTATTTCCCGAATCCTGCCAGAAGAAGATATGCCGTTTTTACCAGACGGAACGCCTGTTGACATTATGTTAAACCCACTTGGTGTGCCTTCGCGGATGAATATCGGACAAGTGCTTGAACTCCATCTTGGTATGGCTGCCCGCAAACTAGGCATCCATGTTGCGTCTCCAGTATTTGACGGCGCCAGTGAAGAAGATGTTTGGGGCACATTGGAAGAAGCAGGCATGGCCCGAGACGGAAAAACAATTTTATATGATGGCCGTACTGGCGAACCGTTTGACAACCGCGTATCCGTTGGGATTATGTATATGATCAAGCTTGCCCATATGGTTGACGACAAGCTCCATGCGCGGTCAACAGGCCCGTACTCACTCGTTACGCAGCAGCCTCTTGGCGGTAAAGCTCAATTTGGTGGACAGCGTTTCGGGGAGATGGAAGTATGGGCACTGGAAGCATATGGTGCTGCTTACACGCTCCAAGAAATCCTCACTGTTAAATCAGATGACGTTGTTGGGCGTGTGAAAACGTACGAGGCAATTGTAAAAGGGGAAAACGTTCCTGAGCCAGGGGTGCCAGAATCGTTTAAAGTCCTCATTAAAGAATTGCAATCGTTGGGCATGGATGTGAAGATGCTCTCCAGCAACGAAGAGGAAATTGAAATGCGTGAGCTGGATGACGAAGAAGACCAAACGTCTGAAAAACTCAACCTCAACTTAGAGACGAACGAATCACAACTATAAAGGGCAGGGGAGATGCGAATAGAACGACTATCCATGAGCAACAGTGCTTGCGCGTGGAACGACGGTTCTAAAGCAGATGACCGAGGCAAACGATGACGTATGCGAGCGTTTGTCTACAGTCTGAGGGGAGAAACATGTGTTTCTTCCCCTTTGCCCCTCAAGAATAATCCGCATTGAACAGTTACCCACATTGGGTGAAATCATAAGGGAGGTTGGCCCCTTGATCGATGTAAATAACTTTGAATACATGAAAATTGGTTTGGCATCACCAAATAAAATCCGCTCGTGGTCCCGTGGAGAAGTCAAAAAACCAGAAACAATCAACTACCGGACATTAAAGCCGGAAAAAGATGGTTTGTTCTGTGAGCGTATTTTTGGGCCGCAGAAAGACTGGGAATGCCACTGCGGAAAATATAAGCGTGTCCGTTACAAAGGGGTCGTTTGCGATCGCTGCGGCGTTGAAGTTACCCGTGCAAAAGTGCGCCGGGAACGGATGGGGCATATTGAGCTTGCCGCTCCTGTGTCGCATATTTGGTATTTTAAAGGGATTCCAAGTCGGATGGGCCTTGTGCTGGATATGTCGCCCCGTTCCCTTGAGGAAGTCATTTACTTCGCTTCTTATGTAGTGACTGAACCAGGCGATACACCACTAGAGAAAAAACAGCTTTTGTCAGAGAAAGAGTACCGTGCTTATTACGATAAATATGGCCGTACGTTTACAGCTTCTATGGGTGCGGAAGCGATTCGCAAATTGCTTGCCGACATTGACTTACAAAAAGAAGTCAATGCCCTTAAAGAAGAGCTCGAAACAGCACAAGGGCAACGGCGTACACGTGCGATTAAACGGCTAGAAGTGCTGGAAGCATTCCGCAATTCTGGTAATGAACCGTCATGGATGGTGCTTGATGTTCTTCCTGTCATTCCGCCAGAATTACGGCCAATGGTACAGCTAGATGGCGGCCGCTTTGCTACTTCTGATTTAAATGACTTGTACCGCCGCGTCATTAACCGCAATAACCGTTTGAAACGGTTGCTTGATTTAGGAGCGCCGAACATTATTGTGCAAAATGAGAAGCGGATGCTTCAAGAAGCTGTCGATGCCTTGATTGATAATGGACGCCGCGGCCGCCCAGTTACTGGCCCAGGGAACCGTCCGTTAAAATCATTGTCCCATATGCTAAAAGGGAAACAAGGGCGTTTCCGCCAAAACTTGCTCGGAAAACGGGTTGACTATTCCGGCCGTTCGGTTATCGTAGTTGGTCCTAACTTGAAAATGTACCAATGCGGGCTTCCAAAAGAAATGGCGCTAGAATTATTCAAGCCTTTTGTGATGAAAGAGCTTGTTTCTAAAGGGCTTGCCCATAACATTAAGAGCGCTAAGCGGAAAGTCGAGCGTGTCCAGCCGGAAGTTTGGGATGTGCTTGAAGAAGTCATCCGCGAGCATCCTGTCCTCCTGAACCGTGCGCCAACATTGCACCGTCTTGGAATTCAAGCGTTCGAGCCTATCTTAGTAGAAGGGCGTGCAATTAAATTGCATCCGCTTGTCTGTACAGCATACAACGCCGACTTTGACGGCGACCAAATGGCTGTCCACGTGCCGTTGTCGGCGGAAGCACAAGCGGAAGCACGGATTCTCATGCTTGCTGCACAAAACATCTTGAACCCTAAAGATGGCAAACCGGTTGTAACGCCTTCTCAAGATATGGTTTTAGGAAACTATTATTTGACAATGGAAAATGCAAATGCCCGTGGGGAAGGCTCTGTATTTAAAGATTCCAACGAAGCGCTAATCGCGTATCAAAACGGCTATGTCCACTTGCATACACGTATTGCTGTTCCAGTGGCATCGCTGAATAAACCGACGTTTGCTGACGAAGAGTCGAACATGTTGCTATTGACAACAGTCGGAAAACTTTTGTTTAACGAGATTATGCCTGACTCGTTCCCGTACATCAATGAGCCGACGGCGTCGAACTTGGAAGTGAAGACGCCAGAAAAATACTTGGTACCAAGCAACACCAATGTAAAACAACTCTTAAAAGAACGGGATCTTGTTCCGCCGTTTAAAAAAGGGTTTCTTGGCAACATCATTTCGGAAGTGTTCAAGAAATTCAAGATTACGGAAACGTCTAAAATGCTTGACCGGATGAAAGACCTTGGCTTTAAGTATTCAACGAAAGCCGGGATCACGGTAGGCGTGTCAGACATTGTCGTCCTTTCCGAGAAGAAAGAAATTCTTGATGAAGCGGACAAAAAAGTCGAGCGCATCATGAAGCAATTCCGCCGTGGTTTGATCACGGAAGAAGAGCGCTACGACCGCGTCATCTCAATTTGGAGCGACGCCAAAGACTTAATCCAAAGCAAGCTCATGGGTACCCTTGATGCCCGCAATCCAATCTTCATGATGAGTGATTCAGGCGCTCGTGGTAACGCCTCAAACTTTACCCAGCTTGCTGGTATGCGTGGTTTGATGGCCAACCCATCTGGACGGATCATTGAACTTCCAATTAAATCGAGCTTCCGTGAAGGGCTGACAGTCCTTGAGTACTTTATTTCAACGCACGGAGCCCGGAAAGGTCTTGCTGATACAGCGCTGAAAACAGCTGACTCAGGTTACTTGACACGCCGCCTTGTTGACGTAGCCCAAGATGTCATTGTTCGGGAAAATGACTGTGGCACAGACCGTGGCTTGGAAGTGACGGCGATTCAAGAAGGTACCGAAACGATTGAAGGCCTTTACGACCGTTTAGTCGGCCGTGTTGCTTTCAAAACGGTGCGTCATCCAGAAACGGATGAGGTCCTTGTCCACCGCGGCGAGTTGATGAATGAGGACACAGCTAAACAAATTGTTGATGCTGGCGTTGAATCAGTAACGATTCGGTCTGTCTTCACTTGTAACACACATCACGGCGTGTGCAAGGCTTGCTATGGCCGCAACCTCGCTACTGGCAGCGATGTAGAAGTTGGCGAAGCAGTTGGCATCATCGCCGCCCAGTCCATCGGGGAACCAGGAACGCAGCTAACAATGCGGACGTTCCACACAGGCGGTGTTGCTGGAGACGATATTACCCAAGGTCTTCCACGTATTCAAGAGCTGTTTGAAGCCCGTAATCCAAAAGGGCAGGCCGTTATTACCGAAATCGACGGCGATGTGGTCGATGTCAGAGACGGCGACAAACGTGAAGTCACTGTACAAAGTGAACTCGAGACGAAAAGTTACTCGATTCCGTATGGCTCTCGTCTGAAAGTGGCAGTCGGGGACAAGGTTGTTGCTGGCCAAACGTTAACAGAAGGTTCGATTGATCCAAAAGAACTTCTCAAAGTAACGGGTATGGGTGGCGTACAAGAATACTTGCTCCGTGAAGTCCAAAAAGTATACCGTCTCCAAGGGGTAGAAATTGGCGATAAGCACGTTGAAGTAATGGTTCGGCAAATGCTTCGCAAAGTGCGTGTCGTTGATGCTGGAGATACAGGCATTCTTCCTGGCTCTCTCGTTGAAATTCAACGCTTTAACGAAGCAAACAAGAAAGTGTTGTTAAGCAATATGCGTCCAGCTACTGGCCGCCCAGTGCTGTTAGGCATTACGAAAGCTTCACTTGAAACGGATTCCTTCTTATCTGCTGCTTCATTCCAAGAAACCACACGTGTCTTGACGGATGCAGCCATTAAAGGAAAACGCGACGAGTTGCTTGGCTTGAAAGAAAATGTCATCATCGGCAAACTCGTTCCGGCGGGAACAGGGCTTGCTCGCTATAAAACGCTCGGCATTCATTCCACTCATGATGAAAGAGCTGAGAATGAAGAAGCGGGTACGCCAGAAGAAGTGCTTGTCCAAGATTAATTTTAGAATCGCCGCGATAGGCTGTTGACACAGCCTATCAGGCGGTGATAATATATCAAAGTGTGCCTGATGAGGCCTGTTGCTTTGGAGGATGAGAATGATGTCTTATGAAAAAGTGGAGCAGGCAAAAGATCCGATTATCGGTAAGAAACAGACACAAAAAGCTTTACACGCTCGTTTAGTCAGTGAATTGTACGTGGCAAAAGACGCTGACCCACGAGTTGTGGCAGACGTACTTGAAGCCGCGAAAGATACAGATGTGACGGTCGTGTATGTCGACTCAATGAAACGGCTAGGAAAAGCTTGCGGAATTGATGTTGGCGCTGCTGCTGTAGCGTTAAGGAAGTAAAGATATTGTTTGGCGCTGACGCCTTACAATATATTCTTTTGCCTAAACATGAACCACCTGGATCAGTGGTCTTAAAAATGTGGAAGGGAGGAACACAACATGCCTACTATTAACCAGTTAATCCGCAAAGGCCGGGTAGACAAAGTGAAAAAGTCTGACTCACCTGCGTTGAACAAAGGGTACAACAGTTTCAAGAAGTCACAAACGGATGTTTCTTCTCCGCAAAAACGCGGTGTTTGTACTCGTGTCGGCACAATGACGCCGAAGAAACCGAACTCGGCTCTTCGTAAATATGCGCGTGTGCGTTTGACAAACCAAATTGAGGTTACTGCATACATCCCAGGCATTGGCCATAACTTGCAAGAGCACAGTGTTGTGCTTATCCGCGGTGGCCGTGTTAAAGACTTGCCAGGGGTACGCTACCACATCGTGCGTGGCGCTCTTGACACTGCTGGTGTTCAAAACCGTATGCAAGGCCGTTCAAAATACGGTACAAAAAAGCCAAAAGATAAGAAATAACCTACGTTTTTAATGTAGATAAATGTTGAAAGGAGGGGGAAACATGCCTCGTAAAGGTCCAGTTGCACGTCGCGACGTATTGCCTGATCCAATATATAACTCTAAACTTGTTACCCGCCTCATTAACCGCATCATGGTTGACGGGAAGCGTGGAACAGCACAAACGATTCTTTATAATGCGTTTGAACTAGTAAAAGAGCGTAGCGGTAACGATCCAATGGAAGTATTCGATCAAGCGTTGAAAAACATTATGCCTGTCCTTGAAGTGAAAGCTCGCCGTGTCGGCGGTTCCAACTATCAAGTGCCAATTGAAGTGAAACCAGAGCGTCGTACGACTCTAGGTTTGCGTTGGTTGGTCAATTACGCACGTCTTCGTGGCGAAAAGACAATGGAAGAGCGTCTCGCTAACGAAATTCTTGATGCAGCCAACAATGCTGGCGCGGCTGTCAAGAAGCGCGAAGACACGCACAAAATGGCAGAAGCGAACAAAGCATTTGCTCATTATCGTTGGTAAGAATCTTATTCACTCGATAGAGAAAGGAGAACGAACCTATGGCAAGAGAATTCTCCTTAAAAGATACGCGTAATATCGGCATCATGGCTCACATTGATGCCGGTAAAACGACGACAACAGAACGTATTTTGTTCTACACAGGTCGTGTGCACAAGATTGGTGAAACACACGAAGGTGCCTCCCAAATGGACTGGATGGAGCAAGAGCAAGAACGTGGCATTACGATCACGTCTGCGGCTACAACAGCTCAGTGGAAAGGCCACCGTATCAACATTATTGATACACCTGGACACGTAGACTTTACAGTTGAAGTTGAACGTTCGTTACGTGTACTTGATGGAGCTGTTGCGGTACTTGACGCGCAATCAGGCGTTGAGCCGCAAACAGAAACAGTATGGCGTCAAGCGACGACATACGGGGTGCCGCGTATTGTATTCATCAACAAAATGGACAAAACCGGTGCCGATTTCATGTATTCTGTAAGCACTTTGCGTGACCGTTTGCAGGCCAATGCACATCCAATCCAGTTGCCGATTGGCGCTGAAGATGATTTCGTCGGCTTTGTCGATTTGATCGAAATGCAAGCGCATATTTCGAAAGACGACTTAGGCCAAGATTGGGAAGTTACTGAAGTTCCTGCTGACTATAAAGACGAAGCGGAAAGCCTTCGTGAATCGTTGGTTGAAGCTGTAGCAGAATTAGACGAAGAGCTCATGATGAAGTATCTAGAAGGCGAAGAATTAACAAAAGACGAACTAAAAGCGGCTATCCGCAAAGGAACTTGTAATGTTGAGTTCTACCCAGTCGTTTGTGGTACTGCCTTTAAGAACAAAGGGGTTCAAGCGCTTCTTGATGCAGTGCTTGACTACTTGCCATCACCGCTTGACGTCGCAGCAATCCGCGGCCAAGTCCCTGGAACAGACGAAGAAGTAACGCGTGAGCCTGGCGACGACCAACCGTTTGCCGCATTGGCTTTTAAAGTAATGACGGATCCATTTGTAGGGAAACTTACATTCTTCCGTGTTTACTCAGGTACGCTTAACTCTGGTTCCTATGTGCGCAATGCAACGAAAGACAAGCGTGAGCGTATCGGACGTATCCTGCAAATGCACGCAAACTCCCGTGAGGAAATTTCAACTGTTTACTCCGGAGATATTGCAGCTGCTGTTGGTTTGAAAGATACAACAACTGGCGATACTCTATGCGACGAGAAAAATCTTGTTATTTTAGAGTCTATGGAATTTCCAGATCCAGTTATCCATTTGTCCGTTGAGCCGAAATCAAAGGCCGACCAAGACAAAATGGGTATTGCGCTTGCCAAGCTTGCTGAAGAAGATCCGACTTTCAAAACATTTACGGACGAAGAGACGGGTGAAACGGTTATTGGTGGTATGGGTGAGCTTCACCTTGACATTATCGTTGACCGTCTACGCCGCGAGTTTAAGGTCGAAGCGAACGTTGGTGCGCCGCAAGTTTCTTACCGTGAAACAATCCGTACTGCTGCACAAGTGGAAGGCAAATTCGTTCGCCAATCTGGTGGACGCGGTCAGTTCGGACACGTTTGGGTTGAGTTCTCGCCAAACGAAGAAGGCGCTGGCTTTGAATTTGAAAACGCGATTGTCGGAGGCGTCGTTCCTCGTGAATACATCCCGTCCGTTCAAGCGGGTATTGAAGAAGCGTTGCAAAACGGTATGATTGCAGGCTATCCTGTCATCGACATTAAAGCAAAGCTTTATGACGGTTCATACCATGATGTTGACTCTTCTGAAATGGCCTTTAAGATCGCCGCTTCAATGGCGCTTAAAAACGCTAAGTCAAAATGTGACCCAGTTCTGCTTGAGCCGATTTCAAAAGTTGAAATTGTCGTCCCAGAAGAATACATGGGTGACATTATGGGTGACGTTACAGCACGCCGGGGCCGTGTCGAAGGCATGGAAGCACGTGGAAATGCGCAAGTTGTAAAAGCGTTTGTACCGCTTGCGGAAATGTTCGGTTATGCAACAAGCCTTCGTTCTCGTACGCAAGGACGTGGCACATACTCAATGGTTTTCGACCACTACGAAGAAGTGCCGAAGAGCATTGCCGAAGAAATTATCAAAAAACAAACGGGTGCTTAATTACTTCTCGTTGTTTTGCGACATTTTTTGTTGTAAGCTAGGGGAGGAATAGGCTGACCATTCAGCCGTCCTTTCTTATTGACATAAAATCAAATCCGTATTTAAGGGAGGAAAATGACTCATGGCAAAAGAAAAATTCGACCGCTCCAAAACACATGCCAACATTGGTACAATTGGACACGTTGACCATGGTAAAACAACTCTAACAGCTGCAATTACAACTGTACTTGCAAAGCGTTCTGGTAAAGGCCAAGCAATGGCATATGACGCGATCGACGGTGCTCCAGAAGAGCGCGAGCGCGGTATCACAATTTCAACAGCACACGTTGAATATGAAACAGATGCTCGTCACTATGCACACGTTGACTGCCCAGGCCACGCTGACTATGTTAAAAACATGATCACTGGTGCTGCACAAATGGACGGCGGTATCCTAGTTGTATCTGCTGCTGACGGCCCAATGCCACAAACACGTGAGCACATCTTGCTTTCTCGTAACGTAGGTGTTCCTTACCTTGTTGTATTCCTAAACAAATGCGACATGGTTGATGACGAAGAACTTCTTGAGCTTGTTGAAATGGAAGTACGTGACCTTCTTTCTGAGTACGACTTCCCTGGCGACGATGTTCCTGTTATCCAAGGTTCTGCCCTTAAAGCTCTCCAAGGCGAAGCTGAGTGGGAAGAAAAAATCATCGAATTGATGAATGCAGTCGATGAGTACATCCCAACTCCAGAACGCGACAAAGACAAACCATTTATGATGCCTGTTGAGGACGTGTTCTCTATCACTGGTCGTGGTACAGTTGCGACTGGCCGTGTAGAGCGTGGACAATTGAATGTTGGCGACACGGTTGAAATTCTTGGTATCAACGAAGAGAAAAAATCTACAACTGTTACAGGTGTAGAAATGTTCCGTAAGCTTCTTGACTATGCAGAAGCTGGCGACAACATTGGCGCACTTCTTCGTGGCGTTTCCCGCGAAGAAATCCAACGTGGGCAAGTGCTTGCAAAACCAGGCACAATTACGCCACACACAAAGTTCTCTGCTGAAGTGTATGTCCTTTCTAAAGACGAGGGTGGACGTCATACGCCATTCTTCTCTAACTATCGTCCACAATTCTATTTCCGTACAACGGACGTAACTGGCGTTGTAAACCTTCCAGAAGGAACGGAAATGGTTATGCCTGGCGATAACACTGAAATGACAGTTGAACTAATTGCGCCTATCGCAATCGAAGAAGGTACACGCTTCTCTATCCGTGAAGGCGGACGTACTGTTGGTTCAGGCGTTGTTTCTACGATTATTGAATAAGCTTATGCTTATGCAAAAGAGGACGGTTATCGATCGTCCTCTTTTGTTTTATGTTTTTTTCTTGAATCCCTTGCGTTCACTGGCCTAAATCTATATAATAGTAGAAGTGTGCCCGATGGTTACGTTTCATGCCTAAGAGAAAGGTAGGGAACGGTTATTTTCGTGTTTGCACGTTGACAGCGATGATGCGGAAGGTTGCTGACACACCCGGCCCCTTTGCCATGGGAGGGTGAGGAAATTTCCGCGGAGTATGTCTATTTTAAAAATGGACGATAAAGGAGGGCTATCATGGCAAAACAAAAGATTCGTATTCGTTTAAAAGCGTATGATCACCGCGTGTTAGATCAATCAGCTGAGAAGATTGTAGAAACGGCAAAACGTTCAGGTGCGAGCGTTTCAGGTCCGATTCCACTTCCAACTGAAAAATCGGTCTACACGATTCTGCGTGCGGTTCATAAATACAAAGATTCCCGCGAACAGTTCGAAATGCGTACGCACAAACGTCTAATTGACATCATTAATCCAACGCCGCAAACAGTCGATGCTTTAATGCGTTTGGATTTACCATCTGGCGTTGATATTGAAATAAAACTGTAAGACTATATAAAACGAACAATAGTAGGAGGTGTAACGGATGACCAAAGGAATCTTAGGTAGAAAAATCGGTATGACTCAAGTGTTTGCAGAAAACGGAGAAGTCATTCCAGTAACAGTAATTGAAGCAGAACCAAATATTGTCCTTCAAAAGAAGACAGTGGAATCTGATGGCTACGAGGCGATTCAGATCGGTTTTGCTGATGCGAAAAAGCCGAACAAACCAGCTACCGGCCATGCCGCAAAAGCTGAGACGGCTCCTAAGCGCTTCATTAAGGAAATCCGTGGCGTTAATCTTGACGAAGTTGAGGTAGGTCAAGCGATTAACGTAACAACATTTGCAGCAGGAGATCTTGTTGACGTAACAGGAACGTCTAAAGGGAAAGGGTTCCAAGGCGCGATCAAACGCCATAACCAATCCCGTGGACCAATGTCACACGGCTCTCGTTACCACCGTCGTCCAGGTTCAATGGGCCCTGTAGCGCCAAACCGTGTTTTTAAAGGCAAAGCGCTTCCTGGCCGTATGGGCGGAGAACAAATTACAATGCAAAACCTTGAGATCGTTCGCGTTGACGAAGAGCGCAACTTGCTTCTCGTTAAAGGCAACGTGCCAGGGGCTAAGAAAAGCTATGTAACTGTGCAATCTGCAGTTAAGGCGTAACGCTTAAGAAAGGAGGCCATTCGAATGCCGAAAGTATCACTTTTTAACCAAACAGGTTCACAAGTAGGAGAGATCGAACTAGCGGACACCGTTTTTGGTGTTGAGCCAAATGAAAGTGTCTTACATGACGCTGTTGTTATGCAACAAGCATCTCTTCGTCAAGGTACACACAAAACCAAAGGCCGTTCAGAAGTACGCGGCGGCGGAAGAAAGCCATGGCGTCAAAAAGGAACTGGGCGTGCTCGCCAAGGTTCTATTCGCAGCCCACAATGGGTTGGTGGTGGCGTAGTATTTGGTCCAACACCGCGCAGCTATAGCTACAAACTGCCGAAGAAAGTTCGTCGTCTTGCTATTAAATCAGCGCTTTCATCTAAAGTGAAAGACTCAGAGTTGGTTGTACTAGATGACTTGAAGCTAGAAGCAATCAAAACGAAAGCTATGAAGGACGTGCTTGCAAGCCTTTCTGTAGATTCAAAAGCACTCGTTGTAACAGCTGACTACAACGAAAATGTTGCTTTGTCTGCACGGAACTTGCCAGGGATCACGTTCCTTACAGCCGACGGCGTAAACGTCCTTGACTTGCTTAAACATGACAAGCTTGTCATCACAAAAGACGCAGTCGAAAAGGTAGAGGAGGTGCTTGCGTAATGTCAAACGCACGTGATATCATTAAGCGCCCTGTCATCACTGAACGTTCTACTGAACTGATGGAAGACAAAAAATACACGTTTGAAGTTGACGTCCGCGCCAACAAAACGCAAATCAAAGATGCTATTGAAGAAATCTTTGAAGTGAAAGTGACAAACGTTAACACAGTAAATTATAAAGGGAAAGCGAAGCGTTTCGGACGCTACACGGGCTTTACCCCTAAACGCAAAAAAGCAATTGTTCAGCTCTCTGCTGACAGTAAAGAACTAGACTTCTTTGAAGTGTAAGTAACAAGAGAAGGAGGGAACATCAACATGGCAATTAAAAAGTATAAACCGACCAGTGCCGGTCGTCGTAATATGAGCGTATCTGATTTTGCTGAAATTACGACTGACAAGCCGGAAAAGTCGTTGCTTGCCCCTTTGCATAAAAAAGGCGGACGCAACAACCAAGGTCGTTTAACTGTTCGTCACCAAGGTGGCGGCCATAAACGTCAATATCGTGTTATTGACTTTAAACGCAACAAAGATGGAATTCCGGGCCGCGTTGCCACGATCGAATACGATCCAAACCGTTCCGCGAATATCGCTTTAATCAACTATGCAGATGGCGAGAAGCGTTACATTCTAGCGCCTAAAGGTCTAACAGTTGGCACAGTTATCGTGTCTGGTCCTGATGCCGACATTAAAACAGGTAACGCATTGCCGTTAGCGAATATTCCAGTAGGTACAGTGATCCACAATATCGAGCTTCGTCCAGGAAAAGGCGGTCAGTTAGTCCGTTCAGCTGGCACAGAAGCCCAGCTTCTTGGTAAAGAAGGCGATTATGCCCTTGTTCGTTTGAACTCAGGGGAAACACGCTACATTTTATCTACTTGCCGCGCTACAATTGGCCAAGTCGGAAATGTTGAGCATGAACTGATTAACATCGGTAAAGCTGGACGTTCACGTTGGAAAGGCATCCGCCCAACTGTTCGTGGTTCTGTTATGAACCCTAACGATCACCCGCATGGCGGTGGTGAAGGAAAAGCGCCAATTGGCCGTCCGTCGCCAATGTCACCATGGGGCAAACCAACGCTTGGTTACAAAACACGTAAGAAAAACAAACACTCCGACAAGTACATTGTTCGCCGTCGTAAAAAATAACGTGGTTTGCCTGCGGTTCTCACGCAGAACCGTGGACGAATCCCGAAAGGAGGAACATACATGGGCCGTAGTTTGAAAAAAGGACCTTTCGTTGATGGTCATCTCATGAAAAAAGTAGAAGCATTAAACGCAACGAACGACAAGAAAGTCGTGAAGACTTGGTCTCGTCGTTCAACAATTTTCCCTGAATTTATCGGCCACACGTTTGCTGTCTATGATGGCCGCAAGCATGTACCGGTTTACGTTTCTGAAGACATGGTTGGTCACAAACTTGGCGAATTTGCCCCTACTCGTACGTACAAAGGGCATGCCGCTGATAAGAAAACAAGACGCTAAGTAAGGAAGGAGGACCTTTTCTCATGGAACAAGCTAAAGCTGTTGCGAAGCAAGTCCGCATAGCGCCTCGCAAAGTCCGTCTTGTGATCGATCTTATTCGTGGTAAGCAAGTCGGTGAAGCCATCGCTATTTTAAAACACACGCCTAAAGCTGCTTCTCCAGTAGTTGAAAAGCTTTTAAATTCGGCAATTGCGAACGCTGAGCACAACTATGAAATGGAGCCAAACAATCTCGTAATATCTGAAGCGTACGTGAACGAAGGCGTAACGCTGAAACGTTTCCGTCCACGCGCACAAGGCCGCGCTAGCCGGATCAATAAACGCACAAGCCATATTACATTGGTTGTAACAGAAAAGAAGGAGGGATAACATATGGGTCAAAAAGTAAATCCAGTCGGTCTGCGCGTCGGCGTCATCCGTGATTGGGATTCTAAATGGTATGCCGGCAAGAAAGACTACGCAGACTTGCTTCACGAAGACATCGCGATTCGCGAGCATGTAGAAGGCCGTCTAAAAGATGCCTCTGTCTCAAAAGTAGAAATTGAGCGTGCTGCGAACCGTGTGAACATCACAATTTCTACTGCCAAGCCAGGTATGGTGATCGGAAAAGGCGGTTCAGAAGTTGAAGCACTTCGTAAATCTCTTAATGAGTTAACAGGAAAACGCGTGCACATTAACATTTCAGAAATCAAGCAAGCAGACCTTGACGCCAAGCTTGTTGCTGAAAACATTGCACGTCAACTTGAAAACCGTATTTCATTCCGTCGTGCAATGAAACAAGCAATTCAACGCACAATGCGCGCTGGTGCAAAAGGAATTAAAACACAAGTGTCAGGCCGCCTTGGCGGAGCAGACATTGCTCGTGCTGAGCACTATAGCGAAGGAACTGTTCCACTTCACACGCTTCGTGCTGATATTGACTATGGTACAGCTGAAGCTGATACAACATACGGTAAAATCGGCGTAAAAATCTGGGTTTATCGTGGTGAAGTCCTTCCAACGAAAGGAACGAACAAAGAGGAAGGAGGCAACTAATCATGTTAATGCCTAAACGTGTAAAATACCGTCGCGAACACCGCGGAAAAATGCGCGGGCGTGCAAAAGGCGGTACAGAAGTCCACTTTGGCGAGTTTGGTTTGCAAGCTCTTGAAGCTTCATGGATCACAAACCGTCAAATTGAGGCAGCTCGTATTGCGATGACTCGTTACATGAAACGTGGCGGTAAAGTATGGATTAAAATTTTCCCTTCAAAACCATACACAGCAAAGCCGCTTGAAGTTCGTATGGGTTCTGGTAAAGGGGCACCTGAAGGATGGGTTGCCGTTGTGAAACCAGGTAAGATTATGTTCGAAATTTCCGGTGTATCTGAAGAAGTTGCCCGCGAAGCATTACGTCTTGCCTCTCACAAATTACCGATTAAATGTAAGTTTGTAAAACGCGAAGAAGTGGGTGGTGACTCAAATGAAAGCAACTGATCTCCGCGATTTAACCACTGCTGAAATTGAACAAAAGACACAATCTCTAAAAGAAGAGTTATTCAATCTACGCTTTCAACTCGCAACTGGACAACTTGACAACCCAGTTCGTATCCGTGAAGTCCGTAAAAGCATCGCTCGTGCTAAAACGGTCTTGCGCGAACGTGAGCTCGGAATTAACAACGGCTAAAGGAGGGTTTGCTGCATGGACCGCAACCAGCGTAAAGTTTACCAAGGGCGTGTCGTTTCTGATAAAATGGATAAAACCATCACTGTACTCGTTGAAACGTATAAAAAAGACCGCCTTTACGGAAAACGCGTAAAATACTCAAAGAAATTTAAAGCGCATGATGAACAAAACACTGCAAAAGTAGGCGACATTGTCCGCATTATGGAAACACGCCCGCTTTCAAAAGATAAACGTTTCCGTTTAGTAGAGATCGTCGAAGAAGCGATCATCATTTGACAATGCGTCCGTTGAAGGGAGGTAAAACTGAATGATCCAACAAGAAAGCCGCTTAAAAGTCGCCGACAACTCTGGGGCCCGTGAAGTGCTCTGCATTAAAGTGCTAGGTGGCTCTGGGCGTAAGATAGCGAACATTGGCGATGTCATTGTTTGTTCGGTAAAAGAAGCAACACCAGGGGGCGTTGTCAAGAAAGGCGACGTTGTAAAGGCTGTAATCGTTCGTTCTAAAAGTGGTGTACGCCGCAATGATGGTTCTTACATCAAATTTGACGAAAACGCAGCAGTCATTGTCCGTGACGACAAAAGCCCGCGCGGAACTCGTATCTTTGGACCAGTTGCACGTGAACTTCGTGACAACCAGTTCATGAAAATCGTTTCTCTTGCTCCAGAAGTTCTTTAAGCAGAGAATTGATGTACTAAGCTTAAGGAGGTGCCATTGTATGCATGTCAAAAAAGGCGACAAAGTCGTTGTCATTACAGGCAAAGACAAAGGGAAGCAAGGGACGGTACTAGAAGCTTACCCGAAAAAAAGCCGTGTGCTCGTTGAAGGTGTAAACATGGTGAAAAAACACGCTAAGCCGTCGCAAGACAATCCACAAGGCGGAATTCTAAACCAAGAAGCACCGATCCACTCTTCCAATGTCATGCTTGTTGATCCAAAGACAGGTGAACGCACTCGAGTGGGCTACAAAGAAGAAAACGGCAAAAAAGTACGCGTTGCAAAAAAATCTGGCGAAATCATTAAGTAGTCAGTGTGTGAAAGGAGGACCATTTCAATGAATCGTTTAAAAGAGAAATACCAAAACGAAATCGTTTCTTCTCTAACAGAGAAGTTTAATTACCCATCTGTAATGGCTGTGCCAAAGATTGAGAAAATCGTTGTCAACATGGGCATTGGCGATGCCGTTCAAAATGCGAAAGTGCTCGACAAAGCTGTTGAAGAACTGCAAGCGATCACTGGTCAAAAGCCTGTCATTACGAAAGCAAAAAAATCGATTGCCGGCTTTAAACTCCGTGAAGGAATGCCAATCGGTGCAAAAGTAACATTGCGTGGCGAGCGCATGTATGACTTCTTGGATAAATTAGTATCTGTTTCATTGCCACGTGTTCGCGACTTCCGCGGTGTATCAAAAAAAGCGTTTGACGGTCGCGGAAACTACACGCTCGGCGTGAGAGAGCAACTGATTTTCCCTGAGATTGATTACGATAAAGTCGATAAAGTCCGCGGTATGGACATTGTCATCGTCACAACTGCGAAAACAGACGAAGAAGCGCGTGAATTACTTACTCAAGTAGGCATGCCGTTCCAAAAATAATCTCTTAGAAGAGGAGGGAACACGTTGGCAAAAAAATCAATGATCGCAAAGCAAAAACGCACACCGAAGTATAATGTTCAAGCTTATACTCGTTGTGAGCGTTGCGGCCGTCCTCATTCAGTGCTGCGCAAATTCAAACTTTGCCGTATTTGCTTCAGAGAACTTGCTTACAAAGGGCAAATTCCTGGCGTGAAAAAAGCAAGCTGGTAAAAACGATTGGAAGGAGGTAATTATCAATGGTCATGACTGATCCAATTGCAGATATGCTGACACGTATTCGTAATGCGAACCTTGTACGCCATGAAAAACTAGAACTTCCGGCCTCTATGCTTAAAAAAGAGATTGCCGATATTCTTAAGCGCGAGGGCTTCATCCGCGATTACGAATTCATTGAAGACAATAAACAAGGTGTAATCCGTATCTTCCTTAAATACGGTCCATCTAACGAACGTGTAATTACTGGATTGAAGCGTATTTCAAAACCTGGATTGCGCGTATACGCAAAATCAAATGAACTTCCACGTGTTCTTGGTGGTTTAGGCATTGCGCTTGTTTCAACTTCAAAAGGCGTTTTGACCGACAAAGAAGCACGTCAACAACAAGTCGGCGGAGAAGTGCTCGCTTACGTTTGGTAAGTAGCTTTAAATGAATGGAGGTGGACATAAATGTCTCGCGTAGGTAAAAAACCTGTCATTATTCCTGATGGCGTCACAGTTACATTCGACGGAAACCTTTGCACTGTCAAAGGTCCAAAAGGTGAATTAAGCCGTGAGCTTCACCCGGATATTAACATTACTGTTGAGGGCAACGAAATTACATTTGAACGCCCGTCTGACCATAAAGAGCACCGTGCTCTTCACGGAACGATGCGTGCGCTCGTAAACAACATGGTTGAAGGTGTAACAAAAGGATTTGAACGCGCGCTAGAACTGAACGGTGTCGGTTACCGTGCTTCTAAATCTGGCAACAAGCTTGTGCTTAACGTTGGTTACTCTCACCCAGTTGAAATCACTCCTGAAGAAGGCCTTGAAATCGAAGTTCCTTCCAATACGAAAGTGGTTGTAAAAGGAATCAACAAAGAACGAGTTGGGGCGCTTGCATCAAACATTCGCGCTGTCCGTCTGCCTGAACCTTACAAAGGCAAAGGGATTCGTTATGAAGGCGAATATGTGCGTCGCAAAGAAGGCAAAACTGGTAAATAATTAGTTTCGTATAGAAAGGAATGACGTCTCATGATTACGAAGCCTAACAAAAATGCAGGCCGTAAGAAAAGACACGCTCACGTACGCCGCACACTAAGCGGCACGCCGCAGCGTCCACGTTTGAACGTATTCCGTTCTTCTAAGCACATTTACGCTCAGCTTATTGATGATGTGAATGGCGTAACTCTTGCACAAGCTTCTACGCTTGACAAAGAGTTGGGGCTTGAGAACGGCGGCAACAAAGAAGCTGCGCGTAAAGTCGGCGAACTTGTAGGAAAACGTGCGGTTGATGCGGGATTCGAATCAGTGGTCTTTGATCGTGGAGGCTACTTGTATCACGGCCGTATTGCTGAGCTGGCGGATGGCGCTCGCGAAGCTGGCCTTAAATTCTAATTACGAAGGAGGGAAACATCGTATATGCGTTCTATCGATCCAAACACATTGGAACTTGAAGAAAAAGTTGTCACAATCAACCGTGTTGCAAAAGTGGTTAAAGGTGGACGCCGTTTTCGTTTTGCCGCGCTTGTGGTCGTAGGCGACAAAAACGGACACGTCGGTTTTGGAATGGGGAAAGCACAAGAAGTGCCTGAAGCCATTCGTAAAGCTGTAGAAGATGCAAAGAAAAACTTAATTGAAGTGCCGATCGTTAATACAACGATTCCACACCAAATTGTTGGGCGTTTTGGTGCGGGTCGCGTATTTTTGAAGCCAGCCTCTGAAGGTACTGGCGTTATCGCTGGCGGTCCTGTACGTGCTGTGCTTGAACTCGCTGGCATCGGTGACGTCCTTTCCAAATCTCTTGGCTCAAGCAACCCGATCAACATGGTTCGCGCTACTATAACTGGCCTAACAAACTTGAAGCGTGCTGAAGAAGTAGCGAAACTACGTGGCAAATCCGTAGAAGAACTGTTAGGTTAAGGGAGGGATTACGATGGCGAAGAAATTAGAAATCACCCTTACACGTAGCTTGATTGGCCGCCCAAGCGATCAACGCGTGACAGTAAATACGCTTGGTTTGCGTAAATTGCACCAAACGGTCGTACAAGAAGATAATGCAGCGATCCGCGGAATGGTAAACAAAGTTAAACATTTGATTACTGTTAATGAGATCGACGCGTAAATAGATCATTTTTTCATAACGAGGAGGTGTAGGAAGCATGAAACTTCACGAACTACAACCAGCAGAAGGTTCACGCAAAGTCCGCAATCGTGTAGGTCGCGGTATCGGTTCTGGCAACGGAAAAACGGCAGGCAAAGGCCATAAAGGACAAAAAGCCCGTTCAGGCGGCGGCGTTCGTCCTGGATTTGAAGGTGGGCAAAACCCGCTTTATCGCCGTTTGCCAAAACGTGGATTCACGAACATTCACCGTAAAGAGTATACAGTTGTGAACCTAGACGTGCTGAATCGTTTTGAAGCTGGCACAGAAGTGACTCCAGAACTTCTTATTGAAACGAAAACGGTAAAAAACGTAAAGCATGGCATTAAAGTGCTTGGCAATGGCAATTTAGACAAAAACTTGACTGTAAAAGCTCATAAGTTCTCTGCATCTGCAGTAAAAGCAATTGAGGCTGCTGGCGGAAAAACCGAGGTGGTTTAATGTTTAAGGCGATCTCCAACATCTTCCGTGTGAGAGATTTACGTCGAAAAATCGTCTTTACGCTTCTGATGCTTATTGTTTTTCGAATCGGCGCATTCATACCCGTGCCAGGCACGAACAGTGATGCGCTTGAGATGCTTTTTGGCGGCGCTAATGCTTTTGGGTTTCTCGATACCTTTGGCGGCGGCGCATTAAGCAACTTCTCGATTTTTGCAATGGGGATCATGCCTTACATCACAGCCTCGATCGTTGTTCAGCTTCTTCAACTTGATGTAGTGCCGAAGTTTGCAGAATGGGCGAAACAGGGCGAGGCTGGTCGGAAAAAGCTAACGCAAGTAACTCGATATGGCACGATTGTTTTAGGGTTTGTCCAAGCAATCGCCATGTCAGTCGGTTTTAATTCAATGTATCAAGGAGCAGGCCCTGGCTTGATTGAAAATCCATCTGTGATGACGTACGTCTATATCGCCATTGTCCTTACAGCGGGTACAGCATTTTTAATGTGGCTAGGAGAGCAGATTACGGCTCATGGTGTAGGGAATGGAATCTCGCTCATTATCTTTGCTGGTATTGCAGCCGGCATTCCAAACATGCTGAATGCTTTATATACATCTGAAATTGAAGGCGCAGGCGACCAGTTGTTTTTGAGCATCGCCACCGTTGCATTGCTCGCTTTAATCGTTTTACTGATTATCATTGGCGTTATTTACGTGCACCAAGCCTTGCGGAAAATACCTGTCCAATATGCGAAGCGCGTCGTCAATCGCAGCCAAGTAGGCGGACAGTCAACGCATTTGCCGATTAAAGTGAACGCTGCAGGGGTCATTCCGGTCATCTTTGCCTCAGCATTGTTTTATTTTCCGTCAACCATTGCTTCTTTTGTTGGACCAGAGGACAAGGCATGGGCAAGATGGATTATCGAACATTTCGTGCCCAGTTCATGGATCGGAGGCAGCATTTTTGTTGTCCTGATTATCGCGTTTACGTATTTTTACACATTTGTACAGGTTAACCCGGAAAAGATGGCCGATAATTTGAAACGGCAAGGCGGGTATATCCCTGGCATTCGTCCTGGTCAAGCAACGCAGTCTTTTATCACGAAAATTTTATATCGGCTTACGTTCGTTGGTGCTCTATTCCTGGCGACCATCGCAACGATACCGGTTGTGTTTATTGCGCTACTTGACTTGCCGCAGCAAGTGCAAATTGGCGGCACGGGCTTGTTAATCATCGTTGGCGTTGCGCTAGATACGATGAAACAAATCGAAGGGCAGCTCATTAAACGTTCGTATAAAGGCTTCATTAACTAAAAAGAAGGACGGGCAGGACAAAAGCCTTACCCGTTCGTCTTTTTGACTTGCAGGAAGGGGATCTTAATGAATTTAATTTTAATGGGATTGCCAGGCGCCGGCAAAGGAACACAGGCGGAAAAAATTGTGAACGACTATGGCATTCCGCACATTTCTACAGGCGATATGTTTCGCGCTGCGATGAAAAACGAAACGGAGCTTGGATTAAAAGCGAAGTCGTTTATAGACGCAGGTGATCTTGTCCCTGACGAAGTAACAATTGGAATAGTCAAAGAGCGTTTGTCGGAAGACGATTGCGAGAATGGTTTTTTGCTCGATGGTTTTCCTCGTACCATTGCCCAGGCGGAAGCGCTGGAAGGCATTCTTTCATCCCTCGGCAAACAGCTTGACCATGTGTTGAATATCGCAGTCCCGAAAGAACTTCTGATGGAGCGTTTAACGGGGCGCCGCGTGTCTCCTACTTCGGGTAAGACATACCATATTGTTTATAACCCGCCAAAAGTGGAAGGCAAATGCGATATTGACGGCAGCGATTTAATTCAACGCGATGACGACAAGCCGGAAACAGTCAAAAGACGCCTAGAAGTAAATGAAAAGCAAACGAAGCCACTCATTGACTTTTATGAAGCAAAAGGCTACTTAAGACAAGTGGACGGCAACCAAGACATGAACACTGTGTATGCTGAGATAAAAGCGATTCTATCGGAGAAGCGTGCATGATTGTCATTAAAACGGAACGCGAGCTTGACGTGATGCGAAAAGCCGGGCAGATTGTCGCCCTAACGCATGCCCACTTGAAGCCTTACATTAAGCCAGGCATTACAACTGGTGAGTTGGATGCACTAGCTGAAGCGTTTATTCGTTCTCATGATGCAACGCCTTCTTTTCTTGGATACGGCGGTTTCACAGGAAGCATTTGTGCGTCGGTGAACGAAGAGTTGGTGCACGGCATACCTGGCGATCGCATGCTTGCAGATGGAGATGTTATCAGCTTAGATATAGGCGCCTATTACAATGGCTATCATGGCGATTCGGCTTGGACGTATGGAGTCGGGACGATTAAAGAAGAAGACCAAAAGCTGCTTGATGCAACGGAGGCTTCTTTGTACAAAGGGTTAGAACTGGCACGCCCTGGAAATCGCCTATCGGATATTTCCCATGCGGTTCAAGCTTTTGTCGAACAGTCAGGATACGCAGTCGTACGTGAGTATGCCGGCCACGGCATTGGGAAAGACTTGCATGAAGACCCGAACATTCCCAACTACGGTCCTCCTGGGAAAGGGCCAAAGTTGAAGCCTGGAATGGTATTGGCGATTGAGCCAATGGTCAATGCAGGCTCTCGTTACGTACGGACGCTTGCTGATAACTGGACAGTGGTGACAGTCGATAAAAAGAACTGTGCCCATTTTGAGCATACGGTTGCAATCACAGAAACAGGATACGAGATCTTGACGAAAGCATAATTTTTCAGGTAAGATAGACTGTCTGTACAGTGATGAAGACAAAAAGGTATTGCTTGCATCTACTCGAAGGGAGGATATCCATTCATGGCAAAAGAAGACGTGATAGAAGTGGAAGGCACGGTGATTGAGCCGTTGCCAAACGCAATGTTTCGTGTAGAACTTGAAAACGGTCATAAAATTCTTGCGCATGTATCTGGAAAAATTCGCATGAACTTTATCCGCATCTTGCCTGGCGATAAAGTAACGGTTGAACTTTCTCCTTACGATTTGACGCGCGGGCGGATTACGTACCGTTATAAATAAAACACTCTCCGTATATAAGGAGGTTTATACAATGAAGGTAAGACCATCAGTCAAACCGATTTGCGAAAAATGCAAGGTTATTCGCCGCAAAGGCAATGTTATGGTAATTTGTGAAAACCCGAAACACAAACAAAAACAAGGTTAAATGATAAGGAGGTGCCTAGCCCATGGCACGTGTTGCAGGTGTTGACATTCCTCGCGATAAGCGCGTTGTAATCTCACTCACTTACGTATTTGGTATTGGTAAATCAACAGCAGCAAAAATCCTTGAAACAGCTGGCGTTGATGAAAATACACGCGTTCGTGACCTAACGGAAGAAGAACTTGGCCGTATTCGCGAAGCGGTTGAAGGCTATCAAGTGGAAGGCGATTTGCGCCGTGAAGTTTCCTTGAACATCAAACGTCTAATCGAAATCGGCAGCTATCGTGGAATTCGTCATCGTCGTGGCTTACCAGTCCGCGGCCAAAACTCAAAAAACAATGCTCGTACGCGCAAAGGTCCAAAACGTACGGTTGCGAATAAGAAAAAATAAGCAAGGAGGGAAATGAAAAACATGGCTAAAAAAACGAATACTCGTCCAAAACGTCGTCAAAGAAAAAACATTGACAGTGGTGTGGCGCACATCCGTTCTACATTCAACAACACAATTGTGACGATTACAGATCCTCATGGCAATGCGATTTCTTGGGCTAGCGCTGGCGCACTTGGTTTTAAAGGCTCTCGTAAGTCAACACCATTTGCTGCGCAAATGGCTGCTGAATCAGCTGCCAAAACAGCGATGGAACATGGCATGAAAACGATCGAAGTTTCAGTTAAAGGCCCAGGAGCTGGCCGTGAAGCGGCAATCCGTTCATTGCAAGCTGTAGGGCTTGAAGTGAACATGATTAAAGATGTGACACCAGTTCCACATAATGGCTGCCGTCCGCCGAAACGTCGTAGAGTGTAAGAAAATCGTCATTGTATAGATTTCCCGCTAATGTCTATAATGGATAAGACGAGATCTATAGACAATGAAGGTAAGACTAATAGGATTTGCTCAGGTGGAAGCCCAAATAAAGGAGCTCTTTGGGCAATCCTTGCGTTTGCCGGAGTTCGACGTTTTGAAGGAGGGTTTGTTTAATGATTGAAATTGAAAAGCCGAATATTGAAACGGTGGAAGTTAGCGAAGACGCGAAATACGGCAAATTTGTCGTAGAGCCTCTAGAGCGCGGTTATGGAACAACACTAGGAAACTCCTTGCGTCGCATCCTTTTGTCCTCGCTTCCAGGAGCTGCGGTTACATCTGTTCAAATTGACGGTGTCCTTCACGAATTTTCAACAATTGAAGGCGTTGTAGAAGATGTTACGACAATCATCTTGAATCTGAAAAAATTGGCTTTGAAAATTTATTCAGATGAAGAAAAAACGCTTGAAATTGATGTACAAGGTGAAGGCAATGTAACTGCCGGTGATTTGACTCATGACAGTGACGTTGAAGTATTAAATCCTGATCTTCATATCGCTACGCTTACAAAAGGAGCATCGTTCCGCATGCGCTTGCAGGCGAAACGAGGTCGTGGGTACGTTCTTGCTGAAGGCAACAAAAATGATGACCAGCCAATTGGCGTTCTTCCGATTGACTCGATCTATACACCGGTGGCGCGCGTTAACTACCAAGTTGAAAACACGCGTGTCGGGCAAGTCACAAACTATGATAAACTAACCCTTGATGTGTGGACCGATGGAAGTACTCGCCCAGAAGAAGCCGTTTCTCTTGGCGCGAAAATTCTTACGGAGCACTTAAATATTTTCGTAGGTTTAACAGACCAAGCGCAAAATGCGGAAATCATGGTCGAAAAAGAAGAGGACCAAAAAGAAAAAGTACTTGAAATGACCATTGAGGAACTTGACTTATCGGTCCGTTCGTACAACTGTTTGAAGCGTGCTGGCATTAATACTGTACAGGAATTGACGCACAAAACAGAGGAAGACATGATGAAAGTCCGCAACCTTGGCCGTAAATCACTTGAAGAAGTACAAGAGAAGTTGGGCGAACTTGGCCTCGGGCTTCGCAATGAAGAATAAGGAATAGGTTTTTGTCTCAAAGGAGGGAATTAGCATGGCATACGCAAAACTTGGCCGTACGAGCTCACAACGCAAAGCGTTGCTTCGTGATTTGGTGACAGACCTTATCATCAACGAACGCATTGAAACGACTGAAGCAAAAGCAAAGGAGCTGCGTCCAATCGTCGAAAAAATGATTACGCTTGGAAAACGCGGTGATTTGCATGCCCGTCGTCAAGCTGCAGCGTTCGTTCGCAACGAAACAGCAGACGTTGAATCAGGGCAAGATGCAATCCAAAAGCTGTTTGCAGATATCGCTCCGCGCTTTGCAGAGCGTCAAGGTGGATATACACGCATTCTTAAAGTTGGTCCTCGTCGTGGTGACGGTGCACCAATGGCAATCATTGAGTTTGTTTAAAAAGCTCAGGTAAGCGGCGATTAAGGGCAGGAGACAATAGGAGCAAGGTGCTTCTTTCACTCTATGCCCTTTTTTGTTACGTAAAAAAATGGGGTGTGGGGATGCTTGTTTGTGAGCATGTTTCCTATCGTTATGCCAATCATGCTACCGATGCGCTCTCGGACATTTCGCTGCACGTTCAAAAGGGTGAGTGGGTTGCAGTTGTCGGGCGTAGTGGCTCTGGGAAATCGACGTTGGCAAGGCTATTAAATGGCTTATTGCTGCCCTCTTCCGGAACAGTGACGGTCCAAAAGTGGACAACGGAAGCAAATGCAGAGAAAATCCGCCTAACAGTGGGGTTTGTTTTTCAAAATCCCGACAATCAAATTGTCACAACCATTGTGGAAGATGATCTTGCGTTTGGGCTGGAAAACCGTGGGTGGCCACCTGAGCAAATTTCACGGCGTGTTGCAACAGTGGCAAAGGAACTAGGCATTGAAGCATTGCTAAAACGGGATGTGAGCCGCCTATCAGGTGGTCAAAAGCAACGAGTCGCCCTTGGGGGTGTGCTAGCACCTGACCCAGACATTCTCGTTCTCGATGAAGCCACCTCCATGCTAGATCCGGCTGGGCAAAGGGAATGGCTTTCGCTATTAAAGAAACTCCATCGCAAAGGCAAGACCATCTTGTCCATTACCCACGATCCAGAAGAACTGCCCTTTGCAGACCGTGTTTTAGCGCTTAAAGAGGGCTGTTTGGTTTTTGATGGCACACCGGCCCAGCTATTTTTTGATTACGACCAAGTAGAACAGCTCGATATCGCGCTTCCTTTTTTATATGAGCTCCAAGCTGAATTGCACAAGCGCGGTGTAGCGATAGGCAATTCCCAAACGGAAGAGGAGCTAGTGCAAGCATTATGGACGTTGCATTTAACGAAGTAAGCTACGAATACAACGATGCAGGCACAACGGTCCAAGCGCTTAATCGCGTTACGCTCCGTGTGCCAGCAGGTCGGTTTGTTGCTGTGATTGGTGCTAGCGGAGCGGGAAAATCGACATTGGTCCAGCATTTAAACGGTTTGCTTTTGCCAACAAAAGGAACAGTCGAAATTGGGGACGTTCGTCTGCCTGAGCAAAAAAAGCAGCTACAACAATTAAGGAAAAAGGTCGGCTTCGTCTTTCAATATCCGGAACATCAGCTATTTGAAGAAACAGTCGAAAAAGAGATTGGCTATGCACTACGGATGCAGGGCGTCTCAAAAGTCGAGGCGGCGAAAACCGCTGCCGCAGCCCTTAACTCAGTTGGGCTGTCGCCTTCGTTACTCAGCGCTTCCCCGTTTCAGCTTTCAGGGGGGCAGAAACGACGAGTCGCCATTGCCTCTGTTTTCGTGCAGCAGCCGAAAATGCTTGTGTTAGACGAGCCTGGAGCCGGACTTGACCCAGCATCCAAAGAGGCGCTGTTCCATTTGCTTTGCAATTATCGCCAAACAAACAAAGCGTCGATTTGGATGGTGACCCATTCAATGGACGACGTTGCTAAATATGCGGATTTTTGCGTGGTGATGCATAATGGGACGCCGCTAATGATGGGCGAGCCTGCTGCCGTATTTCAAGAGCAAGATGTGTTACAAACGGCAAAACTGGCTTTGCCAAGACCGATGGCTTTTGCACAAAAGGCAATGACGTCAAAAGGGACGATTCCTTTTTTACCTGATGCAGCAACGTTAGCAGATTGGCTCATCGATCGCAAAGGAGGGCGGCAATGAAAGGTCCATCGCTTTTAATGGGGCAATACAGACAAAGCGATTCATTTGTGCATCGCCTCGACCCGCGCAGCAAGTTGCTTAGCGTGTTCATTGTCGCATTTGCGCTATTTTTTGTTGCCTCTCCTGCAACGCTGGCGATGTCAGCGTGCTATTTTGCAGCGGCGATCGCCTTTAGCAATGTGCCGCTCTCTGTCCTTGCCAAATCGCTGAAACCGATTATGTGGTTTGTCATTGCCTTTGCTTTGTTGCAAGTGATTGTAACGCGGGAAGGCCACTTGGTTTTTCAACTATTTGGGTGGCCCGTTTACGCCGAAGGCCTTGCTGAAGGCGGGATTTTAGCGTGGCGCACTTTGTGTCTATTTCTTGCTGCAACGCTATTGACGATGACGACAAGCCCGTTGCATATTACGTGGGCGATTGAATCGCTCCTGAAGCCGTTAAAGGCCGTAAAATTTCCCGTTTCAGACCTTGCGATGATGATGTCGATTACATTACGCTTTATTCCGATTTTAAGTGGTGAATTATACACGATATCCCGGGCTCAAGCAGCAAGGGGAATTGGCGTCCGTGACCTGCCATTCATGAAACGCGTACTAGCGTACGTGCCACTGCTTGTGCCGCTATTTGTTCGCTCTTTAAAGCGTGCAGAAGAGTTGGCTCAAGCCATGGAAGCGCGGGGATACAGCCGCAACAGGGAACGGTCGTCCTGGAAAACAAACCAGTGGGCGTTTAAGGATACGTATGCGCTGCTTGTCAGTGCGACTGTGGCGTTCCTGCTTGCCTGGTTTTAGTTGAAGGAGAACAAAAGGAAATGTCTAGAATGGCATGCAAACTAAGCTATGACGGCACGGCTTTTGCCGGTTACCAAGTCCAGCCCGGCAAGCGCACGGTCCAAAGCGAAGTTGAAAGAGCACTGCAAGAAATTCATAAAGGGGCACGAGTCCCAGTCGTAGCGTCAGGGCGCACGGATGCAGGAGTGCACGCCTGTGGCCAAGTGCTCCATTTTGATACAGAATTAGCGATTGCCCCTGAGCGTTGGGTATCTGCTTTAAACACCCATCTTCCTGATGATATTGTCGTCACAAACGCGGCAATGGTAGAGCCGGATTTTCATGCCCGTTATGGGGCGCAGGCGAAAGAGTACCGCTATTATATCCAATGCGGACCTTTCGAAAATGTGTTCCGCCGCCATTTTGCTGTTCATATTAAACAAGCTCTTGATGTGCCGGCGATGCAAACGGCGGCCAAGCATTTGTTAGGGACACACGACTTTTCTGCTTTTTGTGCAGCGAACACAACCGTGGTCGATAAAGTCAGGACGATTACCCATGTAGCCGTCCAGCCTAGCGAAGAAGGGCTGCTTATTTCAATCCGTGGCACTGGTTTTTTATACAATATGGTACGCATCATAGTCGGAACGCTTCTAGAAATAGGCACTGGAAAACGTGTAGCCTCTGAAATGAAAGTCATTTTGGCAGGCAAAAGCCGCAATCTGGCTGGAAAAACAGCACCTGCGCATGGCTTATGCCTGTATGAAGTGGACTACGGCCAGCCGCTTTTTGTAAATGAAACACCCGGACAAGTTTCTATGAAATAATTGACTTTACTAAGCCGATATTGTATGATATTAGATGGCAATTCTTAAGACCCACTGCCCCGGGTTACGGAATAAAGGACAATGCTAAAGGGAATGCGCATTAAAACAGCCAGTTTAACGTGTTTCTCTTGGCAAAACGATCAGATAAAAACGTGTTTATTATTTAGGAGGTTTAAACTATGCGTACAACATATATGGCAAAGCCAAACGAAGTTGAGCGTAAGTGGTATGTAGTCGACGCTGAAGGGCAAACGCTTGGGCGTCTTGCTTCAGAAGTAGCATCTATCCTTCGCGGAAAGCACAAACCAACTTTCACGCCGCACGTCGATACTGGCGACCATGTGATTGTTTTGAATGCAAGCAAAATTCAATTAACTGGAAACAAGCTCCAAGATAAAATTTACTACCGCCACACGAACCACCCAGGCGGCTTGAAACAAACAAAAGCGCAAGACATGCGTGCGAACAAGCCTGAGCGTATGCTTGAGTTGGCGATCAAAGGGATGCTTCCGAAAAACACTCTTGGCCGCAAACAAGGAATGAAACTGCATGTCTATGCAGGCTCAGAACACAATCACCATGCACAAAAACCAGAAGCATACGAGCTTCGCGGTTAATCTTTAGGAGGTAATGATTATGGCTCAAGTACAATACTACGGCACAGGCCGCCGTAAGCACTCTGTTGCCCGTGTGCGCCTTATTCCTGGCGAAGGCAAAATTGTTGTAAACGGCCGTGACCTTGATGAATATTTCGGTCTTGAAACATTAAAATTGATCGTAAAACAACCGCTTGTAGAAACAGGCGTGACTGGCCAGTACGATGTCCATGTTAACGTTAATGGCGGCGGCTTCACCGGCCAAGCAGGCGCAATCCGCCACGGCATTGCCCGCGCCCTACTACAAGTCGATCCTGACAACCGTGCAACACTAAAAGCAGCAGGCTTCCTTACACGCGATGCCCGCATGAAAGAACGTAAAAAATACGGTCTTAAAGCCGCTCGTCGTGCGCCTCAGTTCTCGAAGCGTTAATATCAACGTTTACAGCCTCTTCCCGAGGAAATCGGGGAGGGGTTTTTTAGTACAAAAATCGAAATCCCTTTAAAACAAGCAACAAAAAATTATCGTTTGACAATAACATATTATCGTTTTACAATAATGGGTAGTTAAGGGGGGCATATAATGAATCTTTTTACCAAGACCGTTCTAAAATTCCTGTCAATTGTGTCGCTAATTGCTCAAGTTTTATTTGCGTTTGCTGGATTAATACTGTTATTTGCGGCTGGAGCTTTATTGGTCGTGTCGAGCGGGGTCAAAACGCAATTGCTACAGTATGCAGGGTTAAACACAAACCTATCAGTATGGTTTTTAGTACTTTCTTGTTTAGTCGCGCTAGCCATCATTGCTTGTTTGTTTATTATTATGTACGCTCTACATAAAATGATTGGTAATATTTATAAACAACACTTTTTTGTTTCTCAAAATCTTACGTATCTCAAACTAATCTTAATCTCGATTACTAGCTTTACCATTTTGCAGATCATTAGTCAGCTGTTCTTTGCGCAGGCGCATGTATACAATGTCAGTGATGTTTTTTCAGATTCTTCGCCAGGTTTAATAGGAAACATTCTTCTGTTAGCCATTATTTATACGCTTTATGTGGTTTTTAAATATGGCATATCTTTGCAAGACGATTCTAACAACGTGATTTAGGTGGGAGGCCTAATGATAAAAATTAACTTAGATCGAGTAATGCTAGAAAGAAACATTTCTTCAAAAGAGTTAGCAGAAAAAATTGATATTACTCAAGCTAATTTATCAATACTAAAAACAGGCAAAGCGCGTGGTATCCGCTTTGCTACGTTAGAAAAGATCTGCCAGACATTAAATTGTCAGCCTGGTGATATACTCGAATACGAAGAAAAAGCCGACATATAGCAAAGCATTGGTTATCCAGTTTTTAACTAGTGGGCAATTTGGTCTGTTTGTCCTCATCCAGTTCATTAACGGAATGGGATCGAACTCAGAAAAAAGGGTATACGGAAGGTGTGTCACCATCTTCAGCCTATACAATGGCTCGGTTCCATCCAGGAGGATCGGCCCTATTAGGAATAAAACTCAAGGGTGGACTATTTTTTAGGGTGAACAAGCCAGCATATCCGCGAACCATACCTCTGTATCCCATGCTATGTCGTACGGTTATTCAGAAAACCATACATTCCCCAAAAAAGGATTGGAAATGCAACAACAAAGATAAATCGAATGTCATCAGGAAAAAAGTAAATTATAGCGAAACATAAAAGGAATATTAATTAAAAAAGCCAAAATTTCTTTGATTTCTTTTTCATGATGTCCATCAGCCTGTTTAAAAAATTAAATTTCTGGAAAATGAATGGTCGGAGTTTATCCTCCAATATTTAGTTTCAATATGTTGCTCTTTCATTATATGACGAAGTGCCTTCGTTAACAGATCCAAAATTATAAAATTTTTATAAATTTTTCAGGAAGATTGTCCATGTAGAAGCAAATTGTTGATGTGCTAGGCTACAATTGATCACGTATAATGAAGCTTAAAATTTTTATTGGGGGAGACAGTCAATGATGGTTATTTTGGAAACAGAAAGGTTATTTTTAAGACAATATAGCAAGGAGGATATTGTACCTCTTCACTCCATGTTTTCAGATGCAGAAACAATGAAATATTATCCAGCACCGTTTAGCCTCGAGAAAACGAAAAACTGGATTCAAAAAAATAGAGAAAGATACGAAGAAGATGGCTATGGTTTATGGGCAGTATGCCTGAAGGAAACAAATGAACTAATTGGAGACTGCGGTCTTGTTAAACAAATAGTGGAGGGCAATATGGAAGTTGAAATTGGGTACCATATTAATAAAAAATATTGGTCGCAAGGATACGCTTCTGAAGCAGCAAAAGGTTGCATGGAATTCGGCCTAAATCAATTAGGGCTAAACAAGCTGATAAGTATTATCGACCCAATGAATATTCCGTCCATTCGTGTTGCAGAGAAAATCGGTTTTTCTAAGGAAAAAGAATCCTTTGTTTTTAATAAAAAACACTTGATCTATTCGTTTACTAAAGGTGGTTGTTGAGCGGAAAAAGGGACAGCGGTAGAAAAAGCTTGTTTCTATACATACCCTCCTTACAGTGCCCTCAGACATTCTTACGATACCTAAAAAAGCTCTACAGCCCCTTTCTAGGAGCCTCATCTAGAAACTCGTCAGTATCCCTTCCTATAGTTTGCAATATCACCTAACCATATACCCCTTTTTTAAATGGAGGTCGCACATGTTCCCCCAGCAGATAATGGTTATCCCAGCATTATTTGACCTTTTCTTACGTGTATGGCGCAAATGGGGACGACCATACTAAAAAGAAAAAAGGGGAAACGACCAATGAATGTAATTACGACACTTACCGAAAGAAGACGAGAAAAACAGTGGAATTTTGAAAAGAAGATGTTGCGCCATATTAGCATGAAGGAAATGGAAAAGGCAATAAAGGAATGGATTTTTCCGATCCTTCCGTTCCAATTTCAAGCGTATCCTTTCTTAATTGACCAATGTTTGGATATGACGATTGATGCTTATTTGCTTGGCACAGAGTTTGGCCGTTTTGGTTATTATGGCGAGACGGCGCAGGAGGTGCGCAAACGTTGTGAGGAAGAGTTGACTGATTTGTCCCATTGCCTTTGTGCTACATTAACCGGTTGGTCTAAAGAAGAAAGAGCGCCGACTGAAGCGCTTCTTGCTGCTTCTGACATGCTGATTGGCACGTGGTGGGAAAAAGGCTTTCGGGAAGCGAGCAAAGCGTACAAGCTTCGCCTTCATTAATCGTTCATAACTTCTCCTTGTCCTCGTATATATAAATACAGGACAAGGGGGAACGGACTGTGAAGAAACATAAATGGAGCATTTTTATTGGGGCGCTTTTGTTTGCAGCGGTATTATTATGGGTTCAATATGACAGTACGCTTAAAGATTCATCTTCTACTTGGCACTTGCCGATGTCAGGGAAAGTGATTGTCCTTGACCCTGGCCATGGCGGGATGGACGGGGGAGCCGTTTCAAAGACGGGCACGCTTGAAAAAGAAGTTACGTTAGCAGTGGCATTGAAGTTGCGCGATTATTTGCAGGAAGCTGGCGCGCTTGTCATTATGACGCGGGAGGAAGATGTTGATTTGGCCGATGCTGGTACGGCGAAAATACGGCAGCGAAAAACCGAAGACTTAAGAAAACGGGCAATGATTATCAATGATTCGGAAGCGGATGCGTTTTTGTCGATTCATATGAATGCGATTCCGGCTGAACGTTGGAATGGCGCGCAAACTTTTTACCACCTAAAAAATCAACGCAATGAAGATTTGGCTGTTTTTATACAGGAGGAAATCAAGCGCAATTTGCAAAATACAAACCGGTATCCGAAACCGATCCATCATGTGTATTTGTTAAAAGAAGCCGAAATTCCTGGGGCATTGATCGAAGCAGGTTTTTTGTCCAACCCGCAGGAGGCGGCACTGCTCGCAACAGACGAATACCAAGACAAAATGGCTGCTTCCATTTATGAAGGGATGCTTCGGTTTTTTACCGATGAAAAAGCGCCAAACAGCAATCCTTACGAGTGAACGATTAAGTTGACGTAAGTCTGTCCCTGGATTACCATGAAAGGGAAGAAGCTGTTGGAGTGATGAATGTGGGGGAGTACAAAGTAAAAAAGGCCCTTAATAACAATGTGGTCATTGCTGAGCGTGACAACCAAGAAGTGGTCGTCATTGGAAAAGGCATCGGTTTTGCCCGCAAAAATGGAGACTGGCTTGAGCAGCAAGACATTGAGAAACTGTTTGTTTTAAAAGATGAAAAAGAGCAACAAAGCTATTTGAAGCTGCTTCCACATATTTCGCAAACGATGATAGATGTGACGGTGGAAGCCATTTCTCTTATTGCCAAAAAAGCAGGCATGGATTTAAACGAGCATATCCATATCGGGCTACTGGACCATTTGTCCTTTGCCCATGCCCGGATTGCCCAAGGAATGTCGATTGAAAACCCTTTTTTGGCAGAGACGAAAGCGCTTTATCCACGTGAATATGCGATTGCCAAAGAAGTGGTAGCCCTTGTTGGCCAGCAGACCGGTGTCCAGCTCCCTGAAGGAGAAATTGGCTTTATTGCGCTTCATATCCATAGCGCCATTCAAAATAAAAGCATGAATATCGTCAATAGCCATTCGCAATTAGTTAGTCAACTCGTTTCCCTTGTGGAGAGCCAGTTTGCGATTAAATTGGACAAAGAGAGCATGGATTATCTTCGTCTTGTGAGGCATTTGCGCTTTACGATTGAACGGGTGATGACGGGTGAAAAAGTCGAAGAGCCGAAAGCGATTGCAAAACTGTTGAAACAAGAATATCCCGTATGTTATAATCTTTCTTGGAAGCTCATTAAAGTCATGCAAAGGACGCTTGGTAAACCAGTGTATGATGCTGAGGCGGTCTACTTGACGATGCACTTGCAGAGGGTGCAGAACAAAAGCAAATAAATTCGTGTAACTGATTCGATCAGGCATGAGGAAAAAGAAATGACTGGGTTTTAAAACCAATCCAGTGTCTTTTTGCTCATGCCTTTTTTGCGTTCCTACATATCAAAAAAACAATTTGGGAGGGAATTCTATTGTTTAAAAATGCATTTGGGAAGTTGCAAAAAATTGGGAAGGCATTGATGCTCCCGGTTGCGATGCTGCCGGTGGCTGGTTTGCTGCTTGGCATTGGTGCCGCTTTGCAAATGGAAAACACATTGAACTACATGCCGTTCTTAGACGCGGGCTGGATTCAACATACGGCTGGTGTGATGGAAGCCGCTGGCGGCATTATTTTTGACAACTTGTCTCTTATTTTCGCTGTCGGGGTCGCGATCGGCCTTGCTGGTGACGGCGCAGCCGCACTTGCAGCGCTAGTCGGCTACTTGGTGATGAATACCGTGATGGGCCAATGGCTTGGCGTGAGCGCGGAAATGGTAGCCGAAGACCCGAGCTTTGCTAATATTCTGGGGATTGACACTCTGCAAACAGGCGTATTTGGCGGGATCATCGTCGGCTTAATTGCTGCTTACTGTTATAACCGCTTTCACGATATAGAAATGCCCGCTTTTCTTGGTTTTTTTGCCGGCAAACGGTTTGTCCCTATTATCACAGCGGTTGCTACATTTTTAATGGCGCTTCTTTTGCTTGTTGTTTGGCCGCCGATCCAACACGGCTTAAACAGCTTTTCTGAGTTTTTGTTAGGGTCGAGCTTGTATGTAGCTGTGTTTTTATTTGGTTTTATAAGACGGCTTTTGATCCCATTTGGACTGCACCACATTTTCCATGCCCCGTTCTGGTATGAATTCGGTTCCTATACCAATGCGGCAGGGGAAATTGTCCGTGGCGACATGCTCATTTTCTTCGCGCAACTCCGCGATGGCGTGGAATTGACGGCTGGCCACTTCATGGCAGGCGAATTTCCGATTTTTATGTTTGGCCTGCCAGCTGCGGCACTGGCGATGTACCATTGTGCCAAACCTGAGAAGAAAAAACTGGTTGCTGGTTTGTTTGGTTCTGCGGCGTTGACATCGTTTTTGACAGGAATCACAGAACCAATTGAGTTTACGTTCTTGTTTATCGCGCCGGTATTGTTTTTGCTACATGCGATCCTCGATGGCCTATCGTTTGTATTGATGACGTTGTTCGACGTTCATGTTGGGTTCACCTTTTCAGGCGGAGCGATTGACTTTTTCTTATTCGGGATTTTGCCGAATGAAGAACAATGGTGGATTACCATTCTCATTGGCCTTGTATTTGCGGTAATTTATTACGTCGTTTTTCGCTTTGCGATTCAAAAATTCAATTTAATGACGCCAGGACGGGAAGATGACACAGCTAATGATAACAAAGGCAAAGGAAAAACAGGCGAGTTAGCAGGACAAGTGTTGCAAGCGATGGGCGGAAAAGACAATATTGCTCATCTTGACGCATGCATTACGCGGCTGCGTGTATCGGTAAATGATATTAAAGCAGTCGACAAAGACGAACTGAAGGCGCTTGGTGCAGCTGGAGTTCTAGAAGTAGGCAACAACATCCAAGCGATTTTTGGCCCTCGTTCAGAGACGCTTAAAGGCCAAATCCAAGATGTCATGGTGGGAAAAGCACCTCGACCTCTAGAAACAAATCAACAAGAGGAAGTCAGTGGCAAACTGGAAGAAATCCAGCCAGACGCATTGATGAATGACGGGGCATTCCTAGCACCAATGACAGGTACGGTCATGTCGCTCGCGGAAGTGCCAGATCAAGTCTTTTCTGAAAAAATGATGGGCGACGGCTTTGCGATTGATCCAGAAGACGGCATTGTTTATTCGCCTGTTGAAGGAAAAGTGACGACCATCTTCCCGACGAAGCATGCGATTGGACTGACGACATCTACTGGAATGGAAGTGTTGATCCACATCGGCATTGATACAGTTAAACTTCAAGGAGAAGGGTTTGACGTCCTTGTAGAAGAAGGCGACCAGATAAGTGCAGGCGACAAATTGGCCGAATTTGATTTAGATTATATCCGGAACCACGGTGCTTCTACAATTACGCCAGTCGTGTTTACCAACTTAGGAGGGACTGTCGTCATCAACAAAAAAGGACGGGTTCTGGCAAAAGAAAAAGGCATTGTCGCGGTGGACCGCTAACAGATAAGGACTAGGGCGAAGCGCTCTAGTTCTTTCTGTTATTTATGTGTGCTATACTGGGGAAAATAGGAGCGATTGTTAAAGGAAGGTGCCATCGATGATAACGGATCAAGAAATAATGGAAGCGCTAAAACGAATTAAAGATCGTGACTTGAATAAGAGCATAGTAGAAACTGGCGGCATTCGCGAGCTGAAAAACAAAAATGGCCACGTCAGCCTAAAAGTCGCTTTAGCAAAAACAGGAACAGCCGAGCAAATGCAAGTCCAACAGGAAATAGTCAATGTCCTCAAAAACGAGGGCGCTGAATCAGTCGGACTCCGTTTTGATACACTTACTGAGGAAGAGCTAGAAGCGGTTGGCGGCCTAAAAGAAGAACCCTTTAAAGGTCCTGCTTTGCTTGCGCCGACAAGCAAAACAACGTTTATTACAGTGGCGAGCGGAAAAGGCGGGGTTGGCAAATCGACCGTCTCTGTCAACACGGCAGTCGCGCTTGCCCGCCTTGGGAAAAAAGTCGGCATTATTGACGCCGATATTTACGGATTTAGTGTCCCTGACATGATGGGGATTGAAGAACGGCCGAAAGTGATCAACAAACGTATCCACCCCGTTGAACGCTTTGGCGTTAAAGTCATCTCAATGGGCTTTTTCGTGGAAGACAATGCCCCTGTCATTTGGCGGGGACCCATGCTCGGGAAAATGATCAACCAATTCTTTTCCGAATGCGAATGGGGAGAGCTTGATTATCTCATCTTGGACTTACCTCCAGGTACGGGCGATGTTGCTCTCGACTTGCATTCCATGCTGCCAGGTTCAAAGGAACTGATCGTGACCACCCCACACGCAACAGCAGCATTTGTTGCTGCCCGAGCTGGTGCAATGGCGATAAAAACAAACCATGAAATGCTTGGCGTTGTAGAGAATATGGCTTACTTTGAAAGCAAAGCAACTGGAGAGAAAGAATATGTGTTTGGAACGGGCGGCGGCGAACGTTTGGCGGAAGAATTAAAAACGGAATTGCTTGCGCAAATTCCTCTCGGGCAGCCTGAGATTGATGAAAATGATTTTGCCCCGTCCGTTTATGCACAAGAACATCCAATTGGTGAGATTTACCACCGTTTGGCGGAACGAATTGTTGAAAAAACAGAGTGATTGAAAGAGGTTGCCTTAAAAGCGGGAGAAGCATTTGATATGCTTCTCCCGCTTTTTTTTGTTGGCTTTTCCTCTTCCCTTTCTATCGTTTTCTTCAAGCGCTGTCGCTAAGTTTTCTTGAAAAGCTCTTCGTTAGGAGAGGACAAGTTTAAAAACGAATAAATGAAATATTTTCTCCAAAATAATTATTGTGGTGAAAATAACTTTACATTTTTATATTCTTCCTTTAAACTATAATTGTCATTCCCATTAAAGAAAGGAGGCTCCCAATGAATATTCATGAAAACGCTTTTTCCATTATTTTGCATAGCGGAAATGCAAGAAGCAAAACGATGCAAGCGTTACAATTTGCTAGAGAACAGCAATTTTCAGAAGCAGACAATTTGCTAGAGGAAGCAGAGAAGGAAATCAATGTCGCTCATAAAGTACAAACCGAGATGATCCAAAGCAATGCACGGGGAGAGGAAATCAACCTTTCTATTCTGCTCATCCATGCACAGGATCACTTAATGACTGCCATGTTAGCGCTAGACTTAGCGAAAGAAATGCTATTTCTGCATAAAGAGAAAGTTCAAAAATAGGAGAATGTGATCATGCTAAATGAGATAAAAGGTGGGTTAATTGTTTCTTGTCAAGCTTTAGAGGATGAGCCTTTGCATGGATCGATGATCATGGCGAAAATGGCGAAAGCAGCGAAATGGGGAAACGCTGTTGGTATTCGTGCAAATTCCGTACAAGATATTCAAGCCATAAAAAATGAAGTAGACCTTCCTGTAATCGGAATCATTAAGCGGGAGTATGCCGGATCAGAAGTATATATCACACCTACCAAAGCAGAGGTAAATGAACTTTTAAGTACAGGTGTTGACATGATTGCAATCGATGCCACTAACAGGAAAAGGCCTAATGGTGAGCGTGTGGAACAGTTAGTTCGGCACATTCAGACAAACCGATGCTTAGTAATGGCCGATATTTCTACATTCGATGAAGGTGTGGAGGCAGCCAAGTTAGGCGTTGATTGCATTTCGACGACATTATCAGGGTATACACCTTATTCGCCACAACAACCAGGGCCGGATTTTCATCTGCTCGAACAATTGGTTCGCGAACTAAACATGCCGATCATAGCTGAGGGGCGAATTCAAACACCTGAACAAGCTAAAAAAGCGATAGAATTAGGCGCCCATGCAGTCGTGGTTGGGTCCGCCATTACTCGGCCGCAATTGATTACACACACATTTGCTGAAAAGTTAAAACAATAGGAGGGGTTCAATCATGTATAACGTTTTGGTGACCTGCAGTGCTGGAATGTCAACGAGTATGCTCGTACAAAAGGTCAAGAACGAGGCCGAAAAGCAAGGGGTAAACTTGGATATTGAGGCTGTATCTATTACTGAAGGAAAAGCCTTAGTGCAAAAACATGATTATGATCTTTTGCTATTAGGACCACAAGTGGCATTTATGCAAAAACAAATGGAAGAGTTCGTTAAAGGCCGCATGGCAGTGAAAGTGATCAACCAAGCTGATTATGGCATGCTGCGGGGAGACAAAGTGCTTGAAGATATTGTAGAAACGATCGAGCAGTCTAAATAATAGGCTTGAGGGGGGATTGTGGATGAACAAACTATCCGATAAGATCGCAACTTGGCTGGCACCCGTTGCGAACAAATTTGCCAATCAGCGCCATTTAGGAGCTGTCCGTGATGGTTTTATTTTACTGATTCCTTTAGTCATTGTTGCTTCATTCTTCATATTAATTAACAATGTTGTGCTAGACCCAGACAATGGCATTTTGAAAAATGTCATTGATTTAAGTCAATTTAAAGGGATCGGAACCCAAGTCTATAATGGAACGCTAGGGTTTCTCTCGATATTTGTTGCATTTACGGTTGCCTATAAACTGGCGGTAAGCTATGGCAAAGACGGGATCATTCCAGGCGTCATGTCTGTGGCTGTCCTTGTTACAATGTTCCCTTCTGTATTAGATGTGACCCCTCTTAATAGCGAGACAGCCGTACAAGTAACGGGGATTATTACACAGACAGAGACATCAGCAACAGGTTTGCTGTTCGCGATTATTTCTGCGTTGCTCGGAACAGAGCTCTTTTTAAAGCTTCAAGAAAACAAGAGATTACGAATATCGCTACCTGAAAGTGTTCCACCTGCAGTATCCAGATCATTTGAAGCGCTGATTCCAGCATTTGTTACACTGTCGTTCTTTGGAACATTGGTTTTTCTCCTACAATCAATGTTTGGCTTAGGACTGCAAGAAATCGTAACAGAGGTTATCCAGGTGCCTCTTAAGGCCATTTTCCAAGGTTTAGTCGGCATTAACGTTGTGATGACCTTTCAAAATTTGCTGTGGGGAATGGGTATCCACGGGACGTTCGTTCTTGGGCCGATAACAGAACCGACGTTGCTCACAGCGATTCAGGAAAACATCAATGCCTTTCAAACTAATTTAGATATTCCTAATATTGTCACAAAACCATTTATTGATAGTTTTGCTATGCTTGGAGGCGGCGGATGTACGATCGGATTGATCATTGCCATTTTCATTGCCTCAAAACGAGCAGAATATCGAGAGGTTGCTAAATTTTCACTGGCACCAGGTTTGTTTAATATTAATGAACCATTAATGTTCGGACTGCCAGTTATTCTAAACCCTATTTTAGCGATACCCCTTATTCTCGTGCCATTGGTTAATTTAAATATCGCTTATATGGCTACATCGTTAGGGTTCATATCAAAAACCGTTGTCATGGTTCCTTGGACAACGCCTCCCGTATTATCTGCTTTTTTATCAACCGCAGGTGACTGGAGGGCCGCACTTTTAGCAGTGCTGTTAATTGGTGTTTCCGTATTTATTTACCTTCCTTTTGTAATCGCAGCGAATAAGGTTGCGAACGAGGAAAGAAGTCATTAAATCTTTTTAAAATCTGTTAGGTTGTATCGACGGCCGATACAACCTATTGGTTCTTTATTTGAGAAAAACAACACGATCGTTCAGGAGGATGTCAATGACAAACCTTGTAGCATGTGATTTAGATGGAACTTTACTTGATAAACAAAATCGCATTATGGCTGGCACAAAAGATGTCATCCAAGCATTCCATCATGTGGGCGGCTCATTCATGATTGCAACAGGAAGGCTGGATCACGATATTGTTTATGTTGAAAAACAACTAGGGATTGCTGGGGAGTTTCGCATCAGTCAAAACGGTGCGGTTATTAAAGATAAAGAGAACCGAGTTTTATTAAAAAAAGAGATCCATTCAGACGTTGCACAAAGATTAATGAGAGACCTTAAAGCTTGGGATATTCGCATTGAAGTATCTGATATAAATCATCGCTATTTTCCATCGCCGCGAAAGGAAGGGGAAGTAGCTGAGTTTATCGACTCCTCGATTATTGAACCTGATCTTGAGCAAAAGGTAGGCGTCCAAATTCAACCTACCATTTTCCTCCTTTTTGGTGATGTAGGGATATTTGCTGAAATCAAAGAAAAGCTTTCTAAAAAATACGATGGCTATGTTGACTTCATCGCCACGAGTCCACATACACTAGAAATTTTACCCTACGGCGTATCAAAAGGGACTGCTCTTGAAAAAACGATGGAAAAACTAAAGGCCAACTCGAAGCAAGTCGTTGCAATAGGCGACTCTGAAAACGATCTCTCCTTATTTGAGGTCGCCGGCTATTCCTTTGCGATGGAACATGCCCCGGAAGCTGTAAAACAAAAGGCAACCGTAGTGAAAACAAGTGTCAAAGCCTGCATGGAAGAGATTCTCGAACAGTTAAAAGCTAAGTGACTTCTAAAAGGAGTGTGAAACATTTGTACACGATCGTTTATATCCCGCTAGATGAACGTCCATGCAACTATGCTTATCCAACATTCCTAGCCAACACAAGATCAGATGTGCGATTACGAATACCGCCTATCCATCTATTGGGGGACAAGAAGAAGCCTGCTGATACGGAGGCTTTATGGGAATTTGTATTTGATCAAGCAAAAACAGCGGATGCCCTTGTATTATCTACTGATATGCTGCTTTATGGAGGGCTACTTCCTTCTCGCTTGCATCATTTAAGCGAAGATGAAGGGTTGAAGCGTATCGATTATTTTCGAACATTAAGGAAAGTGGTTAGGGATAAACCGATATTTTCGTTTAGTTTAATTATGCGAACGCCTCGTTATAACAGCGCTGATGAAGAACCCGATTATTATGAACAGTACGGAGAACGTATATATAAACGGGCTTATTTAACCGATAAGTGGGAACGAAGCGGCTTGTCTCAAAAAGAGCAAGAGGAACTTCAAACGATTCGACGTGAGGTTCCAAAAGACATAATTAAAGATTATGAAGACAGACGAGCCTTTAACTTAAATATGAATGTCAAGATTATGGAATTAGTCGAGAACGGTGTCATTGACTTTTTAGCGATACCACAAGATGATTCTGCTGAATATGGCTATACATCACAGGACCAAAAACGAGTCTATGACCAAATAGTAAGCAAGAGGCTACAATCGAAAGTGGTCGTGTACCCCGGAGCAGATGAGGCCGGTTCCTCTTTGATAGCAAAAGCATTTAATTATTTAAACAAACGAACCATCAAAGTTTATCCATTCTTTAGTTCAACCTTAGGTGCCAATATCATTCCGTTATATGAAGACAGGCCACTGGCAGAAAGTTTAACATCACACTTGTTTGTCACGGATTGTATATGGGTCTCGAATCCAGAGCAAGCCGATTTTATTTTAGCTGTGAATACGCCTGGAAAAGTGATGCAAGAATCGTTCGATCAATTGGCGAAAGATAGTACGTACAATAGCTTCCGTCAATTGAGGGTTTTTGTCCATACGATTGAGCGGTATGTACAAGAGGGTATCCCTGTAGCCGTCGTGGACAGTGCTTTTGCTAATGGGGGTGATTTAGAGCTAATCGCACTTTTAGATGACAGTAGGCTGCTAGACCACATTATTTCGTACAAAGCGTGGAACACAAACTGCAATACGATCGGAACTTCAATAGCAGCGGCGATTTTCGGCTTTGAGAGCACAAATCGGCATACGGTCAACTTAAAGAAAAACATTCTCTATCACCTGTTTGATGATGGGTTTTACCAGGCTGCTATAAGGAAATCGATCACTGATACATTCCTACCGAACATTGGAGCCAACTATTTTGATGTGAAAGGACAAGAAGAAGTTGTCGGGGAAAAAATAGAAACGCTCTTGAAAGAAGCTTATGATACAAACATTCGACATAGTTTTAAAAATATAGTAATATCCAATCTAGAGATTACATTCCCTTGGAAGCGGATGTTTGAAATCAGCATTCATCTAGACATTCGGGAAACTCATTGATAGATGAGGGGGGCATGGAGTGAATGTAACCGACGTGTTAACAGTGATCAAAAGCATTTACCCTTCCTTAACGAAAAGTGAACAACGGGTAGCCCAATATATAACAGAACATTACGATCACTTTGTTTTTCCATCACTAACGGAATTCGCTAAGGAATGCGGCGTGGGTGAAGCGACCGTTTTTCGCTTCTTTAAAAAACTTGGTTTTTCCGGGTACCATGAATTCAAAACGAATATGGCGAAACAACTGCGAAACCCAACACCGTCCACCTTTAGTACGGAAGTCCAAGAAACCTATGAAGAGATCATTCAAATGCTGAATGACACACGGAATTTGGCTGATAATGAGGTCCTCAAAAAGGCTGCCACTTGGATTATGGAAAGCCAATCCATCTATCTATTTGGGATTGGGTTTTCAGGGCTGGCGGCCCAAGGCGCGCAAATTAGACTCATGCGCCTCGGCTATAAAGCGTATGCTTTTTCGGATCAACATACACAATTTATTAGCTCCCACCTGATTTCTGAGGGCGACTTAGCGATTGCCTTTAGCATTACTGGAGATACGAAAGAAACGATTCGCTGGCTAGAAAATGCGAAGAAAAACAAGGCAAAGTCCATTGCGATCACAAATCATTCCCACTCGCCGATCACGAATATCGGAGAGATGATTATTCATACAGCAGGAAAAGAAATCGAACAAGAAGGCAGTACATTAATTACACAAATGTCACAGCTTTTTGTAACGGAACAAATTTGTCAACATCTGTATGAGTTAGATAAAGACAATATCGAATCAGCTAAAAAGAAAATATCTGAATCGATTGATTGAATTTGATAAAAGCCCAGCAGGTCGCAATCTACGACCTGCTGGGCAGTTTTATTAAAACCCCGTTCATTACGAACCTTCTTTATTCTGATCTTGTCCTTTTGTTTGCTTTTCCATTGCCTTGCTCATTAAATCAGTCATTTTTGAGGCGAAATAAGGACTTTCCAGCGCTTCGTTCATAATACCCATAATTTGTTCACGGTACTCTTTTGACTTCATCAGTTCCAGCGCTTGCTCGCCCATTTGCGGATCTTTTAAGATGTCCATCATCATTTGCTGGTATTCAGGGTCTTTCATCAATGACTTTAAAATCTTTTCATTTTCCGACTGCATGCTCTCCGCAAACGTTTTGGCAAACTCAGGGTCTTTCATGACTTCTTGCCAAAAGGATTTGCCTTCTTCAGATGTTAATGTATCTTGGATGGTTTTTTTGACAAAGTCACTATCCATGACAAGTTCTTCCCGCATCTCTTCCTCGGCAATCAATTCATGGAACGCTTTTTTGCCCTCATCCGTTTTTAACAAATCAATGACCATTTTTTTGGTGCCCTCATAATCGGCGTTCTGTTGCGCCTCTGTCTGGGCACACCCAGCCAACATGAGCAGACCGAGCAACGGCAATGCCAACAAAACTTTCCAATTTTTTTTGCTCATGGATGAATGATTCCTTTCTGCATTATCATGATGGCTTTAGTGTTTGTTGTCTGCGACAAAATATGCATAACGCGCTGGCGTTTCATGAAAAGGGTTGCTACAATGAAAGCGAGGCATAACGAACTGGGGGATAGGCTTGTGAACAGCAAAAAAGTTGTTTTCCTTTTTTGGTCGACGCTGCTTTTTGGAAGCGTTAGCGGCGGGATCGTCGGTTTTTTTATTAATTTAGAGGTATATCTTGGGGATGGCATTGGCAACCTAATCGTAGGCATTATCTATATGCTTGGCATAAGCGCTGCTTTTAGCTTGGTCGCCCAAATGGGGTTTTTTGCTTATTTGTTTTTACACCGATTTGGTTTAGGGTTATCGAAATCGCATACGTTATGGAATCGGATACAGTGGGTATTAATCGCGTTTGTCTTTTTTGACCTTGTCTATTTCCGATATATTGCATTCGGAAAAGAGCACTCCTTTTGGGGGTATTTGCTAATCCCGACATTGCTATTTATTTATGCGTTTATTGTGGCACGGATTAAGGCAAAAGAAACGAACAAAGGCGCATTTGTCCCCGCGCTTTTCTTTATGTTTGTCATTACGACGATTGAGTGGGTACCGGCTTTAGTGGCGAACGACGGCAGGTGGTTGTTGTTATACATAACGCCTCTGCTTGTGGCGAATACATGGCAACTGCTATTGTTGCACCGACTAATCGCTAAACCGTAAAAAACGCCTGCACAGGCGTTTTTTTAATTCACCTCATTGCTCGTTGCATCGGCGCTGTTCATGAGCTCTTCTAGGGTGGCAAGTTCATAATCGCGTTTTTCCAACTCTTTCAAAATAGTTGGCAATGCTGCCCCAGTTTGCTTAACAGTGTCTGAAGCATGGAACATTAAAACATCGCCAGAATGAGTCGCATTTAAAACATTGTCAATGATCTGCGCAGTTCCAGGATTTTTGTAATCGTAAGAATTAACGCTCCAATGGACAATATCGAAGCCTTGCTGTTCCGCTAAAGCAAGTGTGCGCGTTGTAAATGCGCCATTCGGAGGGCGAAGGAGCGTCGGTGTTTCTCCTGTTAGTTCTTGCAACACTTGTTTGCTTCTTCTCATATCTTTCATGACTTGCTCATCATCCATAGCGGTATAATTTTTATAACGGTACCCATGGCTGCCAATGTGGAAGCCGGAATCTGCAATTTCTTTGACTAATTCCGGGTATGTTTCCGCCCATGAAGCCGAAACGAAAAAAGTCGCATGCTCCACGTCATTCTCCTTTAAAATGTTGACAATTGGCCGTACATTTTGCTCTCCCCAGCTTATGTTAAACGTAAGCGCAATTTTATGGTCAGCGTTTTCGGCCCGGTAAAAAGCTTGCGGACCATCTGGAGTTGTAAAGACGGAAATATGGTCACGCTGGATAAACAGCCAGCTAGCAACGAATAGAGAAGCGATGCAAATAAACAGCAGTGGCTTCCATTTTTTTAAATTAAACACCCAAATTCCTTTCATGTACACCGCTCCTTCAATTGTTCTCAAAGACAAGATATGTTTGTCCGCGGAAGATATGAATAAAAAAGCAGCAAAACGAAAAGACTGTCCAACTAGGAACCCATGAAAGTGGTGAGATCGATGTTAGGAATGATGTTGTCTGATAAAGAAGTAAAGGAAATGGAATACTTAGTAAAGCGTGAGCTGGAAGCCTTGTTGATTGATCTTTCGGATGAGCGGATTGATGGTGTTGTCAAAAATGTCATGATTGAAAAATACAGCATTCTTTTTCATTTATATAAACGTGTCGCTCCTCCAAAGGACCATGTTCGTTATGCCCTCTCTTCTTTTCGGAAACAAACCAATAAAAAGTCTTAAATACAGGCGTTGACGAAAAGGCATACTAGGTGTATATTTTTATGTACCGTCTTCCTTTTTTTGCGGTTTTATAAAAAAAGTTTTAAAAAACCGTTGACAAATGGTTGGATGTAGTGTAAATTTTTAAGAGTCGCCAAGAGAGAACGGCGACAAACGAGTCCTTTGAAAACTGAACAAAAGCCAAGCGTAAAAGAGATACAAGGTATCTCGTCAATGAATGATAGTGAGCCACAACTTCGGTTGTGCAATGAGCAAGTCAAACTTTTTAACGGAGAGTTTGA
>NZ_JAODPB010000010.1 GCF_025770735.1 Shouchella tritolerans | reverse complement strand
TCCCATGGCGTAAGCCAGTAAGACCCCTTAGAGATGATGAGGTTGATAGGTCAGAAGTGGAAGCGTGGCGACACGTGGAGCGGACTGATACTAATCGGTCGAGGACTTATCCTATACATTCTTGACAGTTGAGTATTTCGGATTTAGTTTTGAAAGAATCACCGATTCTTTCCATATCCTTCGGAGTGATCTGAAGGCGAAAAAACTACGAAGAGAAGCAGGAATTTGAGGGCCGGAGTGCTTGAAGAAATCCGACGCTTATCTGAAGTAGGGTCCGGTGACAATGGCAAAGAGGTCACACCCGTTCCCATGCCGAACACGGCCGTTAAGCTCTTTTGCGCCGATGGTAGTTGGAGGCTTCCTCCTGTGAGAGTAGGACGTTGCCGGGCAACAGCAAAGACACCTGAATAGGTGTCTTTTTTTGTTCTATGCAGGAAGCAAAAAAGCGACTGCTTAGTTGAAGACACATGAGAGCATTCGTTTAAGCATCTGAAAAACAACAATAAAGCAGGAATTTAAGAACGGCATCTATAAATTTATAAGAATCAACTTCCATAAGGAGATTGGGATGAATATCAATAAATTTGTAACGCCAGAGATTATTTTTGGGAGTAACGCGATAAGGCAAGCAGGGGACGCTTGCGTGCGGCTTGGGGCGAGAAAAGTATTGATTGTTAGTGATAAAGGTGTGGCCAATGCCGGCTGGCTAGAAAAAGTAATGGATCTTTGCAAAGAGTCTCATTTGCCATTTGCTACGTTTATCGATGTGACAATAGACCCAAAAGATCGCGAAGTTGAGCAAGGGTGCCAAGTGTTTGTTCAACATGAGTGTGATGCGATTATTGGGATTGGCGGAGGAAGTGTGTTAGACGTAGCGAAAGCGATTGCCATACTTGCAACGAACGGAGGGGCGATTAGTGATTATGAAGGGATTGATAAAATTAAAAAACCTCTTCCCCCGATGATTATGATTATGACAACGGCAGGATCTGGTTCTGAGGTATCGCAGTTTTCAATCATTGTTGATTCGACTCGAAAAAAGAAAATGACGATTGTATCCAAAACATTGGTACCCGATATCGCCATTATTGATCCTTACACACTTGTAACGAAAGACAGCAGCCTAACCGCTACAACTGGGATGGATGTGTTGACGCATGCTGTCGAGGCCTATGTCAGTGTGGCGGCTACTCCGCTTACAGATGTCCAAGCGAAAAATGCCCTCACCTTGTGTGCTCAATATTTGCGCCCCTCTGTTGCCTCAAAAACAAATAAAGAGGCGAAGGAAGCGATGGCAATGGCTAGTTTACAGGCAGGGCTTGCTTTCTCAAATGCGATCCTAGGGGCAGCGCATGCGATTTCACATGCAATAGGAGGGAAGTTCCCTTTGCCGCATGGAGAGATCAATGCGATTCTTTTGCCGTATGTGATGGACTTTAATTTTATTGCAACACCTAAGCGATTTTTAGACATAGCCACATGTTTAGGGGTCGATACAAGAGGATTGACTGATCGAGAGGCAGGAAATGCTGCGATCGAATTCGTTAAAGAACTATCCTGTGATATCGGTATTCCAACCAAGTTTAAACAAGTCGGGTTAACAGAAATGATTGATCACATAAGCCAAGCGGCGTTAGAAGATGCGTGTATGATTACGAATCCCCGTGACATGGATGTTGAGCAAGTGAAACAAGTATTAAATCATGTTTTATAGGTGGTGACTTCTGATGTTGGATAATAAGCAAGTGATGATTGCGCGTTTAACAGGTGTTGATTCATCCAAAAAAACATACTACACGGAATTAAAGAAAACAGTCGAACAGCTTAAAAAAAAAAATATTCAATTAGAGATCATAAATGAAGTAATGAAAAGCATTAAGGTCGATATGTCACTAGATGATATTTTAACTAATATGATTGATAAACTAAAATTGCTCGTTCACTTTGATCGACTGAGCTTTTTGATGTTAACGAATGAAACGTTAAGATTAAGTCATGTTTATCCTGAAGATAACTATTCCTTAGATATTGGCTCAACCATTCCAAAGGGCCAGTCACTATATTGGTCAGCATTAGACAAAAGACAAACGATTCTCCGAAGTTTAACCGATACGAATCACCTTTTCTATGAGAAACCATATTTAGCTGTCCTTGATCTTAAATCCATTTTAGTCATACCCATTTACAGTAAAAACAAACGGATCGGCGTATTGAGTATCGGTCGGAAACAAGAGATAGACTGGAGCTCTGACGATCTGGCGTTTTTAGAGCAACTGACAGATCATTTAGCCGTTAGTATCGAAAATGTGGAATTATATAGTCAAGTTTTACGGTCAAAACAGGAGTGGGAAGATACGTTTAAAGCAGTAGATGATATGATTGTTGTTTTCGATCAAGAAGGAAATGTGATTCAATTTAATAACGCGGTTCAAGATTTTCTTCAGAGTCATGAATTAACCAATATTTCTTGTTTGGTTGCACACTGTGAACCACTTGTTAAGGAAACGTTCCACTCCGAAAAAGCAGGCCATGAGGAGATCCATCTCCGCAATCAAACCATTTGTGAGCTTTCTACGTACCCCCTTCTCAATAACGAACAGGTGATGTATGGGGTGATTGCTTATATCAAAGATGTGACGGAAAAGCGAAAAATGGAAGTACAGCTCATTCATTCTGGCAAGCTAGCGGCTATCGGTGAAATGGCAGCAGGAGTGGCACATGAACTGAACAGCCCGTTAACGGCCATTTTAGGGAATTCTCAGCTTATCCTTAGAAATATGAAAGATCATGATCCGTTGTTTCCGCTTTTAACGGACATGAAAAATTGTGGCGATCGTTGCAAACGAATTATTAATAGCTTGCTTACTTTTTCAAGGCAGGAAGAATTTGTGTTTGAGGCTTGTTCTATCAACGATGCTGTGAATGAAACATTAAATCTGTTAAAGTATCAATTGGAAAAAGAAAAAGTAATCATTAAAACAGAATTACAAGAAGACATGCCTTTTATTGAAGGGAACCAAGCGCAGATCGAACAAATCATTATCAATTTATTATTAAATGCAAAGGCTGCGTTAGAAGAAACCTTGAGAGAAAAGAAGGAAATACTCATTAAGACGTGGTTTCAGTTTCATGAGGTCCATTTATCGGTTACTGATAACGGAATCGGAATTGAAGAGGAACGTCTCTCAGAAATTTTTCACCCTTTTCATACAACAAAATCGTCTAAAGAAGGAACGGGACTAGGGTTATCTGTAAGTATTGGTATCGCCAAATCGCATGGGGGAACGATTGAAGTTCACAGCAAATTGAATAAAGGAAGTACGTTTATATTAAAGTTGCCAACAGCTAGCCATAAGGTTGGAGGAACGATATGACAAGCATATTAATTATTGACGACGAAGTGGAGGTAGGCAACTTTCTTTCCCACTTGTTCACATCAAAAGGGTACAAGGTACGTGTTGTAAATAGTGGAAAAGAATTTGATGCCATTGATTTTAACTCCCATCAGTTTCAAGGAGCAATGATTGATCTAAAGTTACCTGATGCGAATGGACTTGCGCTACTTAAGCATGTAAAAAGGAGACAACCCCATTGTAAAGTAATCATTATGACAGGGTACAGTACAATCAAAACAGCTGTCGAGGCGATGAAGCTAGGAGCGAGTGATTACATAGAAAAGCCTTTTGATGATATTGATTTGTTAGAAAAACAAGTAGACGATTTGCTCATTTCCAATGGAACATCCAATGAGCAACGCATTCTCGATCTGGCTACAAATGTTGGACTCATTGTGGGACAGAATGAGTCCATGAGACAGGTCATTCAAACAGCTTATAAAGTGGCAGGGAAAAATGTGAATGTGTTAATCGGAGGGGAAACAGGGACGGGAAAGGAAGTGTTAGCACGGTTTATACACCAAGCAAGTCAACGGTGCTATGAATCATTTATTGGAGTGAACTGTGGCGCGCTATCGGAGTCTTTATTGGAGAGTGAACTTTTTGGTCACGAAAAAGGGGCTTTTACGGGAGCCACACAAAAACGAAAAGGTCTTTTTGAAATTGCCAGCAAAGGAACGTTGTTTCTGGATGAAATAGCGGAAGCATCCGCTTCGATTCAAGTGAAACTCTTGCGTGTACTCGAAACCCGCGAGTTTATGCGTGTAGGGGGAGAGCGACCGCTGCGCACAAATACCCGTCTGCTTGCTGCAACGAACGAAGACCTTCAAGAAGCCGTGCAGCAGAAAAAATTTAGAGAAGATTTATTTTATCGGTTAAACGTGGTTCATTTAGAAATTCCGCCGCTTAGAGACAGGAAAGAGGATATTCCCCTATTAATTGAACACTTTTTGAAACGATATCCTGGTATGGATCTCTCTTTTTCTGATGGGGCCTTAGAAATGTTGCAAAGCTATAAGTGGCCTGGGAACATTCGAGAATTATCAAACTACATCACAAGGATCGTTACGTTTGCGGATTCGGGTCATGTGAGAATCACTGCCGATCATCTACCGTTTACAAAGCACCGTTCTGTCACTTCAAAAAAGCGAACAGCTAACGACCGTACCGAAACGCCGGGAGCGGGCATGGACAAGTATATCGAAAAATGGCGGGATGAAGCTTTAAGCTTTTACTCGCAAAAAGAAGTGATCGATTTGGAAGAGGTTCTTGCCCAGCTTAAACAGTTGGAGTCACAACTCGGCAAAGCTCTTATTCAACAAACGTTAGAAACCACCCATGGAAATCGAAGAGAAGCAGCGAAACGGCTACAAATTTCGATGAGAAAGCTTCGATATCTTTTAAATGAAAAACTGAATACGGAATAGCAGATAAAGAACTCTTTATTTAAAAGGGTTCTTTTTTTTATGGCTAGTCCCGTTTGAGCGGGCTTAGCGGAAAATTGTCATGTTTTGTCCATAAAGGCGGCTAGAAATAGCCGATTTTTTGGCCCAGAGGGAAGAGACTTGCGGAAAAGAAAGCGCTTTTATGTTGGCATGGTTTTTGCTCGTTTAAATGTGAAACCAAAATGAGGGGAGCGTTTTTACATGAGCAAAACAAGCGAACGAAGAATGATGAAAGCGGCGGTCGTTGATCAGTTCAATCAGCAATTAGAGATTAAGGAAGTTCCGGTACCTACAGTGGAGTATGGAGAGGTGCTTGTCAAAATTAAGGCATGCGGTGTTTGTCATACAGATTTGCACGCCGCTCATGGAGACTGGCCAGTAAAGCCAAAGCTTCCCCTTATCCCGGGTCATGAAGGGGTAGGCATTGTAGAGGAAATAGGAGAAGGGGTCACTTCAATAAAGGTAGGGGATCGGGTTGGCATTCCGTGGCTTTATTCTGCATGTGGAGAGTGTGAGTATTGTTTAACAGGCCGGGAAACGTTATGCCCTGACCAATTAAATGCAGGTTATTCAGTGGATGGCGGATATGCAGAGTATTGTAAGGCTCCGGCCAATTATATAGTCAAAATTCCAGAACATCTTGATTTTGCCGAAGTGTCCCCGATTTTTTGCGCAGGGGTGACAACCTATAAAGCATTGAAAGTAGCAGATGCCAAAGCCGGTGACTGGGTTGCCATTTATGGAATCGGTGGATTGGGTCACGTTGCTTTGCAGTACGCAAAAGCAATGGGCTATAACGTCGTCGCTGTAGATATTATGGAGGACAAACTTGAATTAGCGAAAAGTCTTGGAGCAGATTTAACAGTCAATGGACTTCAGGTAGACCCTGTTCAAGAAATTAAGGAAAAAGTGGGCGGAGTCCAAGCAGCCATTAGTGTGGCAGTCACAAAAAAAGCATTTGAACAAGCTTATGGGTCTGTTAAAAGAGGAGGGACATTAGTCGTTGTGGGTCTTCCAAACGATGAATTGCCGATTCCGATTTTCGATACGGTGCTACACGGTGTAACCGTGAAAGGCTCAATCGTAGGGACGCGCAAAGACTTGCAAGAATCGATTGAATTTGCAGCCCAAGGGAAAGTGCGAACCAACATCGAAACACAACCGCTCGATAAAATTAACGAAGTGTTTGAAAGAATGGAGAACGGAAAAATTAATGGTCGTGTTGTGTTAACAATTGATGAAACCGCTTAATAGGGGGTAAAAACAATGTCAAAAGTGCAAACAGGTGAAAACAGCTTAAAGCCAAGGTTAGTGTCGTTTTTGAATGGTGCATCAAAGAAACTATTGATCAATGGAGAATGGGTTGACGCATTGTCTGGCCAAACATTTGAGACGATGAATCCAGCGACTGGTGAAACATTGGCCATCGTGGCAGAAGCAGGACAAGAGGACATTGATGTTGCGGTCAAAGCTGCACGAAAGGCGTTCGATGAAGGGCCGTGGTCAAAAATAAGCGCGGCAGAAAGAAGTCGTCTTATCTACAAACTAGCTGATTTAATAGAGGATCATAAAGAAGAGCTGGCTCAGCTAGAGACTTTAGATAACGGCAAGCCGATTCGCGAGACGGCCAACGCGGATGTTCCATTAGCGATTGAACATTTTCGTTATTTTGCTGGATGGTCGACAAAAATAGTAGGACAAACGATTCCAGTGCAAGGAAATTATTTTAATTATACGCGCCATGAAGCGATTGGTGTCGTTGGACAAATCATTCCTTGGAATTTCCCGTTATTGATGGCTGCCTGGAAACTTGGTGCCGCCCTTGCTACAGGTTGTACGGTTGTATTAAAACCAGCCGAACAGACCCCACTTTCTGCTCTATATTTAGGGAAATTGATCAATGAAGCGGGATTTCCAAAAGGGGTTGTGAACATTGTCCCCGGATTTGGACATTCGGCTGGAGCAGCGATTGTGAATCACCCCGCTGTCGATAAAGTCGCTTTTACAGGTTCTACAAATGTCGGAAAGTTAATCATGAAACAAGCGAGTGAATCTTTGAAGAGGGTGACACTTGAACTTGGTGGCAAGTCTCCAAATATCATTTTACCAGATGCCGATCTTTCGAAGGCCGTGCCTGGATCACTTATGGGAATTATGTTCAACCAAGGCCAGGTGTGTTGCGCAGGGAGTCGATTGTATGTACAAAAGAAACAATACGATCATGTCGTTGCAGACCTAGTGTCGTTAACAAAGGAAATCAATCAAGGGGATGGGCTGTTAGAACACACGACAATGGGGCCTTTGATTTCGACTCAACAACAAAAGCGCGTGAAAAATTACATCGATCGTGGCGTTGAGGAGGGGGCAGAGCTATTAGCCGGCGGAACCATTCCATATGACCAAGGATATTTTGTCTCCCCAACCATTTTTGCCGATGTAGATCATTCCATGACCATTGCAAAGGAGGAAATTTTTGGGCCGGTTGTCGCCGCGATGCCGTTTGACAGCGTCGATGACCTAATTGATAAAGCGAACGATTCGGATTATGGGCTAGCTGCTGGTGTTTGGACACAAGACATTAAAAAAGCCCATTACATGGCCCACCGAATCAAGGCGGGAACCATTTGGGTGAATTGCTACAATGTATTTGATGCAGCCAGCCCGTTTGGCGGTTACAAACAATCGGGAATTGGCCGAGAAATGGGAAGCTATGCATTAGACAATTACACGGAAGTAAAAAGTGTCTGGGTCAATATGGATTAAACCGTTAAATCGTGAAAGGAGAGAAGCGATCGTCTACGCTTTTCTCCTTATTTTTATCTTTGCGCCCATCATACATGCCACGAGCCCCGGTCTTTACGCCGGTTTTTTTGCTGTTTATATGCGTTCGTATTTTCATAACCATTTTTTTATTCACCAAACGGTAAAGAAGAGGCATAGTCTAATTGAAAGCAGCGGGCTTCTCGATTCTTTGCCCGATCCACAGACGGTTCGTACTGCCAGAGTTAAAAGAAAAAACAATCCGGTTATGTTCTTGCTTGGTTGAAATAACGTTATTTAACAAGACCAATACACACGGTACTCAGTAAGTCGCCATTCCTATATAGGCAAACCATTAATGGTATAATAAAAAAAACGTAGAAAAAGGGAGGCGCAAAATGAAGGAATTTGCCGAACCGCTTTACCCAGAAGTAGCTCGATTGCCTCATGAAGAGAAGTTATTTCAATTAAAAGATGTGAGACGGTTAAAGTTGTTGTCCCATTATGGAGCAGGTTCATTGGTTTCTCCAGTCGTGCATTCACGTTTCGAACATACGGTGGGCGTTTGGAAGTTAGCAGCCCATTTTCAACCAGATAATAACGAATTGCGGGTTGCAGCAATTTTGCATGATATTGGGCATTTGCCTTTTTCCCATAGTGTCGAGAAGGCGCTTGGATTTGATCATCATGAGTTGACGGCGAAGCGTATTCACTCGCCTCATATTACTGCTGTGTTAACGGAAGCGAATATTGATTTGGATAAAGTCATGGCTTATCTCCATCATCCTGGGCCTCTAACAGGCGCAAATACGATAATGGGGTTAGACCACTTGGACAGCTTTTTGAGGGATACGTACATGGCTGGCACGAATCGTGTCCATCCATGGGAACTGGTCAAACATATGGAGTGCACTGAATGGGGAGTGGCTTGTGGCGAGGAAACAGCAGCACAGTTAATGGAATTAGTTGTCCGTGCCCATGAGTGGATGTGCTCGCCAACTTTGCTTGCAGCTGATGCAGTCCTTGCAGAAGCGATCCTATGTGACTGGGCGGAGGTCGGCGATGACCGCGATGTATTTGTTGAGCTAACCGATTGGGACGTCCTGTCTGTCTTGAAAACATCGCCGTCGTTACGGGCAAGAATGTGGATACGGACGTTGCTTGAAGAACCGCACAAATTACTTGTTCGTGAAGGGGCGAGCGGGTCAGGCATCCCGATCAGCGTAAGAAAACTATATGCCAAAGCGCCTTTGGTTAACGACAAGTCTTATTTGGATACGATTCAGGAAGAACTTTCCACGAAATTGCAGTCATTCGTAAAAACCTATGAAGTAATCGATTTTTTGGCTGTCGCAGATCATGTTTAACACTGGCCAAACACCAATTCGAATTGATTTTCATAAGATGGATAAACGTCTATATGTATAAAGGCACTCTTTATGGCGACACTTATAGTGGAGGTGGCATAAAGGTGGCAACAACAACGAAAACCGTTTATATTAAAGGAAAGCGTAGCTGTGGCGTCTGCCAATCTATGAAAGAAGCGGGTCTGTCATTAGGAACGTTATTTTTGTGCCAAGACTGTGAACAAGAGATCATGCGATTGGAACCTGGCGAAGACGCTTATCAAAAATGCGTAGATGCGTTAAAAAGATTGTGGAATTGAAAAGAAGTGCCATTCGCTTTACTAGAATGGTTAGAAGGCCAGTTGATTTTATGCGAAACTGGCTTTTTTCATTCCTTTATTTTAGCGAACAGGTTTGAAAATAGTTATAGAAGGAACTTTTTCATTTAGCAAATGCAAAAGGAAATGGTAGAGGCATAGAAGGGGAACTTAAATGAAAGCACGAACACCGATTATAGATGCATTGCAACGACATAGTGACAAACAGCCTTTGTCTTTTCATGTGCCAGGCCATAAAAATGGCGCCGTCTGGCCTGGAAGCTTGGCGTCTTTTCAGCATGTACTCGCTTATGATGTTACGGAGCTGGAAGGGTTGGATGACCTTCATGATCCCACTGGCCCGATTGCGGAATCGCAAGCACTTTGTGCCACCTTTTATGGTGCAGGCGAGACAAGTTACTTGGTTGGCGGTTCTACTAGCGGGAATTTGGCGATGATTTACGGACTATGCAAGGAAGGCGATGTTGTCTTGGTTCAACGGAACTGCCACAAGTCGGTTTTGCATGCGCTGGAGTTGGCAAGAGCAAAAGCCGTTTTTCTTGCTCCTGAATATGATAAAAAGACAGGGCGGCCCCTTGGTTTGACCGCTGATGTTCTCGAAGCAGCGCTAAGTCGATACCCTGGTGCAAAAGCACTCATTGCTACTTATCCCGATTATTGGGGCACGGTTCGCAATCAAGCAGCCATTTTTGCTCAGGCAAAGGAGGCAGGTTTGCTCGTGCTTGTCGACGAAGCACATGGAGCGCATTTTAAACTAGGGGAACATGAAGGGAGCTGTCCCAAACAGGCACTTGACATTGGAGCAGATGTTGTCGTGCAATCGGCCCATAAAATGCTGCCTGCTTTAACAATGGGGGCTTGGCTGCATTTTGCAAAAGAGACGACCGCGGCTATTAGGGAGCCAGTCAAACGGGCGTTAACGATGGTGCAGTCGAGCAGTCCGTCGTACTTGCTTCTTGCTTCATTAGATGGGGCACGTGCCTATATCGAAAACGAAGGGGAAGCAGCATTTGCTAAAGCATTTCACGCTAGCCAACGTTTACAAGAGGCGATAGGCAGCCATTCTATGCTGGAAGTTGTCGAAAATGCAGGCGAGTGCTACCAAAATGACCCGTTAAAGGTTACAATAAAAACAAATGATTCACGTTCTGGTACATGGTTGCTTCAAGAGTTGGCAAAGGCAGGAATTTGGGCGGAGATGGCTGATCCAAACGCTATCCTTTTCGTACTAGGGGTTGGGCAGGACTTTGATGCTAGCCTGTTCCATTCACGGCTTTCGACACGTTGTTGGCAGCCCGAAAAGGATAGAAAAAAGTGTCTGTTCCAGGCAGGAGCAGGGCCGGCTATTTCCGAATTGATAGACATGAAACGGCCCGAATCTGGCTCAGAAACTGTTCCGCTGAGTGAAGCCGTTGGCAGAGTTGCAGCTGAGCCACTTGTCCCGTACCCCCCTGGAGTTCCTCTTTTGTATCGAGGAGAAAAGGTGACTGCTGCCCATGTTGACGAGATTGACCGACTGCTTGAAGCAAGCGTCCGCTTTCAAGGGATGGACCCAGAACATGGATTACGTGTACAAATGCCGGAGGATTAGACATGGAAAAAGGGCTGTTTATTACAGTTGAAGGCGGAGAAGGCGCCGGTAAAACGACGATCATCAATCTTGTGCAAGAGCAACTAACCACTCAAGGCTACCAAGTGATCCGCACGAGAGAACCAGGCGGCGTGGAACTGGCTGAGAAAATTCGCGACTTATTGTTGCATACGCAAGGGGTTGAAATGGATAACCGCACGGAAGCATTGCTTTACGCTGCCGCGAGAAGAGAGCATTTGATCAAAAAAATTGTTCCTGCTCTTGCGGAGGGAGCCCTTGTCTTATGTGATCGTTATATAGATTCAAGCCTTGTTTACCAAGGCCATGCAAGAGGAATAGGAATGGAAGAAGTCAGAGCCATTAATGGCTTTGCGATCGAGTCTTACATGCCAGACTTAACGTTGTATTTTGATGTTGAACCGGAAACGGGGCTGGAAAGGGTGCAAAAGGACGCTGTCCGCAGTTGGAATCGGTTGGACCAAGAGACGCTTGCTTTTCATAAGCGTGTCCAGGAAGGTTACAAACAACTGCTAAAGGCTGAACCGGAGCGAATAAAAGCCATTGATGCCAACCGTTCTTTTGCAGAAGTGTTTCATGATACAATGGAAGAAATCAACCGAGTGCTTTCGTCTACTAAAGACTAAACATAAAGTGGGGTGCGATAAATGAAACTTATTATTGCCGTAGTTCAGGATAAAGACAGCACGCGTTTGTCTGACGGGCTTGTAAAAGCCGATTTTCGCGCAACGAAACTTTCTAGCACAGGTGGATTCCTCAAGGCAGGAAATACCACGTTTCTGATTGGCGTTGATGACGATAAAGTAGAAGATGTCATGGCAATTATCCAAAAAAATTGCCGTAGCCGTGAACAGGTGGTGGCGCCGATTTCGCCAATGGGCGGCAATGCCGATTCCTATGTTCCTTACCCAGTTGAAGTACAAGTCGGGGGCGCTACCGTCTTTGTCCTTCCTGTAGACCAATTTGAACAATTTTAGGAGCAGGTGAGACACGTGGATACATGGAAAGATTGGCAAGAGGCACAGCCGCAGGTTGTGCCTATGCTTGTTGCGAGCATTCAAAAAAACCGCTTGGCCCATGCTTACTTGTTTGAAGGGGAAGCCGGAAGTGGCAAGCATGAAGTGGCTTTGCTGATGGCCAAACGTTTTTTCTGTAAGGAACACAATGGAGTAGAGCCGTGCCATGCATGCAGTGATTGTTTGCGGATTGAACATGGCAACCACCCTGACGTCCACCAAGTCGCCCCAGACGGACAATCGATTAAAAAAGAACAGATCGAATACTTGCAAAAAGAATTTACGTACAGGGGCATGGAGTCTGCTGCTAAAGTGTATATCGTCTCCCACGTAGATAAAATGACCGCAAGCGCTGCAAATAGTTTATTGAAGTTTCTGGAAGAGCCACAAGGCCAAACATTGGCGATCCTTTTGACGGAAAACGGTGCAAGCATCTTGCCGACGATTCGCTCCCGCGCCCAACAAATGCGGTTTTTGCCGCCTTCGCAAACGCAAATAGCAAGGAAACTTGTTGCCGAAGGAATCGAAGAAAATCAGGCGTTGTTTTTGGCTGCTTTAACGGGAAACAAAGCTTACGCGAAGGCACTAGCCGAGGGAGACTGGTCTTTTCAAGCAAGAACCGTAGTGTTACAATTGATGCATGAGCTTTTTACAAGGCCAGATCTTGCTGCAATCACACTTGCTGATAAGTGGATTCCGCTTATGAAGGAGCGGTTGCAACAAGAAATGGGGCTTGAAATGATGTTACTTTGGTTAAGAGACCTTTTATATATACAGGCTGGAAAGCAGGATAAGCTTGTCTATGCTGACAACAGAAGCAAATTTGATGAGCTGGCGCTTTCTACATCACAGCACACCATTCGCGCAGCAATGAGCCATGTGCTTGAAGCGAAAAGGCATCTTAGCGCCAACGTTTCCATCCAGCTTGTGATGGAACGACTGCTTTTCACCATACAGGAGGGCTAAGTTTTGCACGAGGTCATAGGTGTCCGTTTTAAAAAAGCGGGCAAAATTTACTACTTCTCTCCAGGCCCGTTTCAGCTTACAGGCGCAGAGGCTGTTATTGTTGAAACGTCCCGGGGCGTTGAGTACGGGAAAATTGTTGTTCCTCCAAAGTTTGTTAGTGAAGAGGACATCGTCTTGCCACTAAAGCCAGTAATGCGAGTGGCGACTAGCAAAGACGAAGAAACAGTGAGAGAAAACAAACGGGCCGCTGAAGACGCATTTGCAACATGCCATGCGAAAATTGTAGAGCATCAACTAGATATGAAGCTTGTTGATGTGGAATACACGTTTGACCGTAACAAAGTGCTCTTTTATTTTACTGCTGATGGGCGAATCGATTTTCGCGAGCTCGTTAAAGACTTAGCAGCGATTTTTCGGACAAGGATTGAGCTTCGGCAAATCGGTGTCCGCGATGAAGCAAAAATGCTTGGCGGCATTGGCCCTTGTGGCCGGATGCTTTGCTGTTCAACGTTTTTAGGCGACTTTGAGCCAGTCTCGATTAAAATGGCAAAAGACCAAAATTTATCGCTAAACCCGGCGAAAATTTCAGGTCTTTGCGGCCGGTTAATGTGTTGTTTAAAGTATGAAAATGACACATATGAGGAAGCTAAGAAAGAAATGCCTGACATTGGCAAGCCGATTGATACGCCTGATGGCAAAGGCAAAGTGGTTGGCTTAAATTTGCTAGACCGAATCGTTCAAGTCCAACTGGCAGAAGAACAGCAAACGCTGGAGTATGCTTTTGAAGAACTGATGAGAAAGGAGACAGTCGCTTCGGAAGCAACTGAATAACGAGGTGAAACATGTGGACAAAAAAGCCATATTCACTCAAGTCTCGAGCCTTGAAGAGCGGATAGGGGATCTTCATGACGAACTAAGAGGGCTAAAAGAGCAACTGGCATACTTAATTGAAGAAAACCATTACTTGCATGTCGAAAATGAAAATCTCCGTAAACGGCTTGAACCAGAAGCTGGGACGAAAAACACGGTCACGCTCTCAGGGAAAAGCTCACGCAAAAAAATGGTTGGGGAAGGTCATGAAAACTTGGCCCGTTTGTACCAGGAAGGATTCCATATTTGCAATACCCATTACGGCAGTATAAGGCCTGAAGGGGATGACTGCTTGTTTTGCCTGTCCTTTTTGCACCAAAAATAAGCGCGTGCAACGATCAAGATGTTACATTTAGAAGTCGGCTCCGTTTGGACGATCTATTCGGGTAGCCGGCTTTTTCGTTGAAAAAGGAGGGGCCATGCTTTTACAAGGAGAACGGCTCGACAAAGTGGCGGGCAGCAACCTATCGATTATCCAAAGTGACCGGACATTCGCTTATTCGATTGATGCGGTGTTGCTTGGCCGCTTTGCTTATGTACCTATCCAAAAAGGGCGTATTCTTGATTTATGCAGCGGAAATGGCATTGTCGGTCTCGTTCTGTCAACTCGCACGAAAGCATTGATCGATTTGGTTGAAGTCCAAGCGCCATTACACGACATGGCAGAGCGGACGATACGCGTGAATCAACTAGAAAAACAGGTGACTTCGCTGTGTTTTGATTTAAAAGAAACAAAAAACAAACTTCCCCATAGCTCGTATGATACGGTTACATGCAATCCCCCTTATTTTCAACTTGGAGGAAACAAGCAAGTAAAAGAACAGCGGGCCCTCTCCCTCGCTCGCCATGAGCTTGCCTGCACGTTGGCGGACGTTGTCCAAGCAGGCAGTTATGCATTGAAATATGGCGGCAAGTTAGCTCTCGTTCATCGGCCAGAACGCCTGGCGGACATGATGGAAGAAATGCGCAATTGCAACATCGAGCCAAAACGACTGCGTTTTTGCCACCCTCGGGGGGAAGCAAACGCCAACATCGTTCTTTTGGAAGGGATAAAGGGTGGCAAGCCAGGGCTTGTTTGTGAACCGCCTTTAATTGTTTATAATAAAGACCAGTATACGCCAGCCTTTCAAAGGGAGTATTTTGGAAGATGACACATGTGATGTATGTACTTGAATGCAAGGACGGCAGTTGGTACACCGGTTATACCAATCATTTGCAAAAACGACTAGCGCTGCATGAAGCAGGCAAAGGGGCAAAGTATACCCGGGGAAGAGGACCGTTTACGCTCGTGTTCTTTGAAGAATTTCCCACAAAAGAAGAGGCGATGCGCTACGAATATGCCTTTAAACAACTGTCCAAAAAGGAAAAACAGCTTTACATAGCCAAGCGAAGAAAAGAGGAAGGACGATGAAAGAGCAAAAAAGTTTCCAGCACACTGCTGGGTGCCTTTATTTGGTGCCGACGCCAATTGGTAACTTGGAGGACATGACATTCCGCGGCATTCGAATGTTGAAAGAAGCCGATTTAATTGCTGCTGAAGATACAAGGCAAACTCGTAAGCTTACGGCTCACTTTGAAATTCATACGCCGCTAGTCAGCTATCATGAGCATAATCAAAAGCAGGCCGGTGCTGAACTTTTAGCGGAAATGGAAAAGGGAAAAACAATTGCTCTTGTCAGTGATGCAGGCATGCCTGGAATTTCCGATCCTGGTGAAGCGCTTGCCAAGCTTTGCATTGATGCAGGCATTCCAGTGGTTGCCTTGCCTGGGGCAAATGCAGCATTGACTGCTTTGGTCGCTTCAGGCTTGCCTGCTAAGCAATTTGCTTTCCACGGTTTCTTGCCGCGAGGGAAAAAAGAGCGGAGAGAAGTGTTAGCCCGTTTGGCCACTGCAAACGAAACCATGTTGTTTTACGAAGCGCCACACCGCCTTAGCCAGACGTTAGCAGCGATGTATGAAGCGTTTGGCGACAGGGAAATCGCCATTGGCCGGGAACTGACTAAGAAATTTGAAGAGTATCAGCGTGGTCTTCTAAGTGAAGCGGTCGCTTGGACAGAAACAGGGACAATCAAGGGGGAGTTTTGTTTAGTTGTAGAAGGGGCAAGCCAACAAGCAAATGAAGATCAAGAACAGTGGTGGGCACTGTTAAGTGAAACAGCACATGTTGATCATTATATCGCCATTGGTCTAAGCCAAAAAGACGCGATTAAGCAAGTAGCTGTTGATCGTGACGTTCCGAAACGGCAAATTTATCAAGCGTACCATCAACACTAAAAAACAAAAAACCTGCACATAAGGGGCAGGTTTTAAAAGCATCATGCTTATGATTTTTTTGCGACATATTCTTGCAGTTGGCCAATAATTGCTTCGGCACCTTGAGGACTAAGAATGATCTTGCCGTTTGCGAGTGATAGGTTGTCATCAGACACTTCGCCAGTTACTTGGCAAGTCATGTTAGCTTTATACTTCTTGAGAATGATGCGGTCATTGTCGACATAAATTTCCAACGCGTCTTTTTCGGCGATTTCCAATGTACGTCTCAGTTCGATGGGAATGACAACACGACCTAGTTCATCCACTTTGCGTACAATTCCTGTAGATTTCATTCTTAGATTTCCTCCTCAAATATGGTGGTGTGCGCTTATTTACGAAAAATAAACGGACTCTGTATGTGTCATAATTCGACATAATTCTATAGTAATCTAAGAATAACAATATTTCCAAAACAAGTCAAACAAATTTATATAAAAAATCGCATATTTTGTGAAAACTTGTGCGTCCCGAGGAAGCATTGGAAAGAATAATCCTGTAATAGCAATGGTTTAACAGAGGTAGTGTCTCAGAAAGGAGGAAAGGAAAAATGGATTTAAGCGAAGAAATAATTTCCAAATTAAAGCAATCTAACATCCTTTTAAAAAAGCAGTATTCAAATAGTCATAGTCAAAAAGATTTGATTCGACAAAATTTGAGAAAGTCGGCAACGCTTATTCGACAAATGGAGACAATTTCGGCAGGCCAACTCATTGATCTTTTAGAAGGGCGGAAAATTGGTGGCGCTGATGGCTCGGTCAACCAAACAAATGGCGAACCACCACATGTACTCTATTTTTTTCAAGCGTTGGCGAAAACCACAGATGGAAAGGAACAATGGGCTTCTGATTTGTATGTTCCACTGTTGGAGGAACTAGATGAGTCTTCAGGAAACCGCCGTTCGTACTTACTTGCCAAGTTGGAGCTTGAAGCGGCTACCCGCTTGCTTGAAGCAGAAGATATCCGCGTCATGCTCATGGACGGGGCGCTCTACCATTATCGGATCGATGCCCCAGAGGAATGGGAAGCGTTGCGGGCGCTTGCGTTAAAAAACGATACGTTGCTTGTTGGCGTATCAGAAGAAATCACAACGGAAAATTTAGTCCAATTGCCAGCTTTTGCCCCATTTGCGAAGAACCCGTATTCTTATGATAGAGACTTGCTGTTTGGTGTGTTAAACGAAAATGAAATGGTTTACCTTGAAGATATCCAACATAAAGCAGGCTTAACATCTGTTTGGATGAGGCTTGGGGCGACGCCTGCGATTACCGGATTTGATATGCTTGAAGAACAAGCGACACATATGGCGCTTGTCGGCGATTTGCTTTGTACGCTCACACCAAAAGAAGGCCGGGGCATTCCTCTTTGGCTTGATTACATTGACAAAGAAATCCGGATAACGGACCAGCTTGTCGAAGGGTTGGTTGAACAATATTTAGATCCCGATGTTCGTAAGCAGTTTTTTACAAAAATGCGGCAAAGCCGGCCTTATTAAAAGGAGGAAACAACGATGCAAGTGGTTGGTGTCACGACGCAGCATGAAGTCCATGTTGCTTCAAAAACCCATAAGTTCCGCATGAATGAAATGCTTGTCATTGAAGACGACGAACTGTTTAAGCCAAAGGGGGAAGTCGTTGAAACATTTTCTTACAATCGCTATATTCCAATGGGAATGGACAAAGGGTTAGTCGATCGCGATGTACTGGAAACACTCGAAGCGATTGGATACGATATTGGCCAAGACGATATCCATCTAGCTAAAGTGCGCTTATTTGAAGAGGCACAAAAGCCAATCCAAACAGGTGCGGCAGTGCGCCATCCTGAGTTCAGTGAAATCGAGCATTTGCTGTTGACGACTGGACCAGAGAAAGGGATGGTACTCGGAGAAGTAAAGTCGACTGACTTTATCGCTGAAACGATTCCTGAACATTTACAAGGGCTCATGCTTTTGCACGAACAAGGAAAGACAACGCCGCAACAAGGTGTCCCGTTTATTTTTGACATTCGCGCAATGCAGCAATATCCCCATATTGGCGTATTTGGTGGCTCGGGGTCAGGGAAATCATTCGGTTTGCGGGTGATGCTTGAGGAATTAATGAAGCTGAAAATTCCAGCGCTTGTGTTTGATCCCCATTTTGAAATGAATTTTTCAGGCAAAACGGAAGCGCATAAAGGTCAGGTTGACTACGACTCCCGCTATGAAGTCGTACAAATCGGCCGCGATGTCGGTGTCGATTTCTCCGCCTTGTCGACAAGGGACATCGAAAGGCTCCTCGGCGCTGCTGGATCGTTGACGGAGTCGATGGTCAATGTCGTGCAAACACTCCATAAAAAGAAAGACAGTTATCAATCGTTTTCCGACCGTGTTGCCAATTTAATAGAAGCACTTGATCTGGGCAAACAAAAAATAGACGGTATGCTCCATGATGGCGGCATGTCACGGGATGAAATCGCCAGATACGGCACCTTTAAAAAGCTGTTAGACCAGTTTGGCAGTTTGCCGCCGTCCTCTGTAAAAGGGATCCAATGGCGCTTGCACCGGCTCAACCAAGCAGGGCTTTTCCAACAAAATATCCGTGCCATTGAGCACGGCATCCATAGCGGCAAGCTTGTTGTCGTCCAAGGGGCTGTTTGGTTGCTGCAAGTGTTCTCCAGCTATGTCATTGGTACGCTTTATTCAAAAAGGCGCTCTTATAAAGATGCGAAACTCCAGCAACAACAAGCCCAATTTTTCCCGCCGTTTGTGATTGTGACCGATGAAGCGCACAACTTTGCGCCGAAAGGCTTTGATGCGCCAGCCAAGTCGGTGTTAAAGGAAATTGCTCAGGAAGGACGGAAGTATGGGACGTTTTTAATCTTCGCAACGCAACGACCGACGTTGCTCGATGAAACGATTACGGCACAGCTTAATTCAAAATTTGTCTTTCGTACAGTTCGGGGAACGGACATCCAAACGATTAAAGAAGAAACCGACTTAACGGCGGAAGAAGGCAAGCGCCTGCCCTATTTGCGTTCAGGTGATGTGTTTGTTTCATCGGCGATTATCGGCCGGACAATGGCGGTTCGGATTCGGTTAGCCCATTCAACGAGTCCCCATACGATGAATCCATTTGATGAGCTTGAGCAAATGAATGCAGCAGACGATGAAGAAATCATCGCTGCATTAGCGGACTTTTTGCCGATGGCGGAAATGCATGTGATGCAAAAGCTGGATGCATTAAACAAACAAGCGTCCAAAGCATGGGATGTCTCTGAGTGGAAAAGCGAACTTGAACGCTTATGCAGGGAAGGAAAGCTTAAAAAAGAGAAAACACCATTTGCGACGTTGTATGACCAGGCTTGACAAAGTGATGTATGATTGGCTATATTTTGGATAAGAATGAAGATAAATCGAATGTCTATGAACGGATGAGTACAAAGAGAGCGCTTGTGATAGAGAGCCGGGTTAGGTGAAAGCCGGACTGGCGTGCTTTGGAAGATGGTCCTGGAGATACATGCCTTCGAGCCGAGTGTAAGGGGGCAGCGCGTGCCAACGTTACTGGCTTTGAGCCTTGTCTCATGATGAGGAAAATTTGGGTGGTACCACGTAAGAAAACCTTTCGTCCCGATGCGGCGAGAGGTTTTTTGTTTTATTCAAAAAAAAGAGAGGATGAATAGCGTGAGTGAAAAAACGTTTTATATTACGACACCAATTTATTACCCAAGCGGCAAGCTCCATATTGGGCACACCTATACGACCGTGGCTGGCGATGCAATGGCACGCTACAAACGGTTACGCGGCTATGATGTCCGCTATTTGACAGGGACAGATGAACATGGGCAAAAAATTGAGCAGAAGGCGAAGGAAAAAGGGATTTCTCCACTTGAATACACGAATGAAATGGTGAAACCGATTAAAGAGTTATGGAAGAAACTTGACATTTCACACGACGATTTTATCCGTACTACGGAAAAGCGCCATACAAACGTGGTCGAGAAAATTTTTGAACAACTTGTTGAACAAGGCGATATTTACTTAGGGGAGTATGAAGGTTGGTATTGTGTGTCCGATGAGACGTTTTATGGTGAACGGGAGCTTATTGACCCCATTAAAGACGAATCAGGCAACATCATCGGCGGAAAAAGCCCAGACTCTGGCCATCCAGTAGAAAAAGTCCGTGAAAAGTCTTACTTCTTCCGGATGAGCAAATACGCAGATCGCCTCCTAGCTTTCTATGAAGAGAACCCTGACTTTATCCAGCCAGCATCACGAAAAAATGAAATGATCAACAATTTCATTAAGCCTGGTCTGCAAGATTTGGCTGTTTCGCGGACATCCTTTACATGGGGCGTGAAAGTGCCAAGCAATCCAAAGCATGTCGTCTATGTGTGGATTGATGCGCTCACAAACTACATTACTGCACTTGGTTATGGAACAGCAGATGATACCCTTTATCAAAAGTACTGGCCTGCGGATGTCCATTTGGTCGGCAAAGATATTTTGCGTTTCCATACGATTTACTGGCCGATCATGTTAATGGCGCTTGATTTGCCGTTGCCGAAAAAAGTATTTGGCCATGGCTGGTTTTTGACGAAGGACGGCAAAATGTCAAAGTCTAAAGGAAACGTGGTTGACCCTGCGCCATTAATTGACCATTTTGGTCTCGATGCGATCCGCTATTACTTACTGCGGGAAGTGCCGTTTGGCGCTGATGGCGTATTTACACCGGAAGCATTTGTAGAACGAGTCAACTATGATTTAGCCAATGACCTTGGCAACTTGCTCAACCGTACCGTGGCGATGGTCAATAAATACTTTAATGGAGAAATCCCTGCTTACGTCAAAAGTGCATCGCCATTTGACGAGGACTTGCTTGACCTTGTCCAAGCAACGATTACAAAAGTGGAAGACGCGATGGAGGAAATGGAGTTCTCGATTGCTTTGGCAGCAATTTGGCAACTCGTTAGCCGTACGAACAAATACATTGACGAAACGCAGCCATGGTTGCTCGCAAAAGAAGAAGATAAGCGCGAACTTCTTGGTTCGGTCATGTACCACTTAGCCGAGTCACTTCGAATCATTTCTGTGCTAATCCGCCCATTCATGACACGAACGCCAGCAAAAATATGGGCACAGCTAGGCATTGACGAGAGTCTTGCTGGCTGGGAATCGATGCGCGTTTTTGGGCAACTTCCAGCAGGTACAAAGGTTAGCAAAGGCGAGCCTGTTTTCCCACGCCTTGATGTCGAAAAAGAAGTCGATTATATTGTCGAGCTTATGGGTGGCAAGGCCGACCCAGAACCTGAGGAAATTGAAGATGAAAATGAAATTACAATCGACGATTTTTCAAAGGTCGAGCTTAAGGTCGCCGAAGTAACAGCTGCTGAACCGGTGGAAGGCGCGGACCGACTGTTGAAAATCCAGTTGGACCTTGGCACAGAAACGCGCCAAGTTGTTTCAGGGATTGCTAAGTATTATGCACCAAGTGATTTGGTTGGAAAAAAAGTCATTTGCGTGACGAATTTAAAGCCTGTTAAACTACGTGGTGAATTGTCACAAGGGATGATTCTTGCTGGTTCAAAAGGAAAGAAATTGCAACTAGCAACCGTTGATGGTGATCTTCCTAACGGGGCGCAAGTAAAATAACATTTTGCCTAATCATACAAAGAACCAGTTGACCGGAGTTGCCGGCCGACTGGTTCTATTGTTTGTTTACACACTCTCACTCACTTTTGCCTTCTTCCTGTATTTCGGTGATGGAAAATTCAACGACACATGGGATTTGCGCAGTTTTATCGGCCCGTGCCTTTTCGCCGTATTTTATAAAAAGCTGGTGCATCTCTTCACGCATTTCTTCAATTAACGTATCGGACAAGTATAAAGGCGCCCTGCTTTTCGCACGATGCTCTTCCCCCTGTCCCCCAGGTCCCCTGAACAAAACGGTTTTCGCCTTATAATACTTTTCAACAATTCCTTTTACTGTTTCCACATGGTCAAGTTCCAGAATGCCATGGTCATACAATTGCTTAATATGGTAATAAATTGTTCCAGGGTTCTTCCCTAGCTGAACGGCTGTTTGTTTTGAAGTCATCGGTTTTTCTGCGAGCAAACTGATGATTTGCCCACGCAAAGGATCGGATATGATTTTTTGTTGTTTTAACGTAATGTCCATAATTTCATATTTTTGCATGACGATCCCTCATTTTAGTGAATATGCAAGTCGATTTATTTTTTTAAATTAACAGTAGATCTATTCTACCTATTGAGAAACAAAATTGCAACTGTATTGCCAGTACAAAAATCTTTATAACAGCCGATAAGGACTCCATTGTCCGAGTAAAAAAATAACGAAAAAAAAGCGAGTGACGAGTTGCTTTGAGTGGGTTCTGAGAGAATGATTATCATGGTTATAGCAAGCTGTGTAATAAACTGAGCATGATTTACAAATGAAAGGAGGCAAGTATGGAAGTCGGTTGCTAAGTAGAAAAAATAAAAGAAAGCAGGGGATGAGATTTGAGAAAGTTGTGGTCGTTAATGGTTGCGTTTTTGCTGGCGTTTGGTGCTTTTTCCGTACCAGCGTATGGGCAAGAAGGGGCTGAAGCAGCCAATGTTCATTTTTCAATGCAAGGGTTTGCCACTCTTAATGGTGGGACAACAGGGGGTGCTGGAGGAGAGGTTGTAACCGTTTCCACTGGTGATCAATTGATAGCCGCGCTAAAAAATAAAAAGGCGAACACACCTTTAACCATTTATATAGACGGAACGATCACGCCTGCAAACACATCTGCAAGCAAGATTGACATTAAAGATGTCAATGATGTGTCTTTGTTAGGGGTGGGAACAAATGGGGAACTTAATGGAATTGGCATTAAAGTATGGCGGGCCAATAACGTGATTATCCGCAATTTAAAAATCCATCATGTGAATACAGGCGATAAAGATGCAATTAGCATTGAAGGCCCGTCCAAAAACATTTGGGTTGACCATAACGAATTATATAATAGCCTTGATGTGCATAAGGACTATTATGATGGATTGTTTGATGTGAAACGCGATGCTGATTACATCACTTTCTCATGGAACTATGTACATGACAGCTGGAAGTCAATGCTGATGGGTTCGTCTGACAGCGATTCATACGGACGAAAAATCACATTCCACAATAATTACTTTGAAAACTTGAATTCCCGTGTGCCTTCTGTTCGTTTTGGCGAAGCCCATATTTTCAGCAATTACTACGCAGATATTAAAGCGACAGGGATCAATTCTCGGATGGGCGCTCAAGTACGAATCGAGGAGAACTATTTTGAAAGGGCAAACAATCCAATTGTGAGCCGAGACAGCAAGGAAATCGGGTATTGGCATTTGGTCAATAACCGCTATGTTCAATCGACTGGCGAGCAGCCAACTGTCTCGACAACGACTTATAATCCGCCATACAGCTATCAAGCAACGCCTGTAAACCAAGTCAAGGATGTGGTGCGGGCGAACGCCGGAGTTGGCGTTATTTCTCCTTAAAGCTGTGTGAAAGCGCTATCTAGAGAGAGAAAAAGGCAACCGTCTCTCGTTCTAGGAATAGAACGCTTTACATTTTTGCCTTCTTCCATTACGCTAACAGTAATGATGAAGGAGGTGAGTAGATAATGGATCTTTTTAATGGCAGCCAGGCAAAGTTTCGCGCCTATTTGTGGATTTGTCAGGCTATTTTTTCCGCTGTTGTTGCAAAATTGGACCAGTCTGTCCTTTTTTACGCAACTGCATAGGAAAAACCATTAGGAAGAGACATTTCTACTCGCATACGGATTGAGGCGGCGGAGAATTTCTCTGCCGTCTTTTTGGTGTACCCAAGTCTCTTCCTACTATCAAATAGGAGGAACGAAACGTGATTCTTTGTTATGCCAATCAAGTCAGCCAATCATATGGCGCTACACAAGTGTTTGCGAACCTGTCAATGGAAATTAAAAGCGGTGCCCGCATTGGCCTCGTCGGGCGGAATGGCGAAGGGAAGACAACGCTGGCCCGCATTCTTGCCGGAGTAGAACGCCCTGCAAGTGGCGAGATCGGCTGGCGAAAAGGACTGACGAAAGGCATGTTAGCCCAAGCACCTACCTATTCGCCAGACAAGTGTGTCTACACGATACTAGAAACGGTATTTAGCGATATAAAAAAAGTGAAAGAGCATATGACGCGATTGGAAGAAGTGCTCGCAATCGAGCAGCAACCAGCCAAGCTAGAACGTGTCTTAGAGGAATACGGCAGCTTGCAGCAGCAGTTTGCTGATGTTGGTGGCTTTGAATATGAGGCCAATATTCGCCGCATTGCCGCAGGGCTTGGCATTACGGGATTGCTTGAGAAACGTTGGGGAGCTCTTAGCGGTGGCGAACGGACGAAAGTCGGCCTAGCCTGTTTATTGTTGCAAAAGCCTGAATTACTCATTCTAGATGAACCAACTAACCATCTTGATCTGTACGCGTTTGATTGGCTTGCTGACTGGGTGCGCCATTATGCAGGAGCAGTGCTCATTATTTCTCATGACCGTGCTTTCCTTGATGCTGCTGTAACGGAAATATGGGAAATGGAGAACGGTGTGTTGCATCACTATGCAGCCAATTACAGTGGCTATTTAATAGAGCGGGAAGAACGCCTCATGAGAGAATTCCAGCAATACGCGGATCAACAGAAAAAGATCAAAAAGATGCGGGAAGCGATTAAGCGCTTAAAAGAATGGGCGAACCGCGCTAACCCGCCTAATGCAGGGATGCACCGTCAGGCTAAGAGCATGGAAAAAGCATTAGCGCGAATGGAAGAGCTAAAAAAGCCGCCGCAAACGAAGAAAGTAGAACTGTCTTTTGAGCAGCAAGGGCGCAGTGGTGAAGATGTAGTTGAACTAACATCAGTTTCGAAAACATTTGGCGAACGGCAAGTGCTCGGTCAAGTTGACTTAGCTGTGCGCCATCAAGAACGAGTCGCCCTTGTTGGCGCTAATGGGGAGGGGAAGTCGACGCTATTAAAGCTCATTTTAGGGGAGATCGAGCCTGATACAGGACAATGCAAAATAGGGGCTAGTGTTTCATTAGGCTATTTGTCACAGCATGGCACAGAACTTGATCCAAAGCAGACGGTGCTCGAAGCATTCCGTGCCAGTGCGCTTTTAACAGATGGCGAAGCCCGAGGCCAGTTGGCGCGCTTTTTGTTTTATGGGCAAGATGTTTTTAAGCGTGTCGCCGATTTAAGCGGAGGCGAAAAAATGCGGCTGCGGCTAGCCCAGTTGATTTTTGAAAAACATAACGTGCTCCTATTGGATGAACCGACAAACCATCTCGATATAGACTCAAAAGAAGTGCTTGAAGAGGCATTGGCTGAGTTTGCAGGCACGATCATCACGGTATCACATGACCGTTATTTTTTGAACAAACTTTTTCCTGTCACTTATTGGCTTGAAAATGGGGCTGTCACTCGTTATGAAGGCTCGTTTTCATACGCCTGGGCAAAACGAAAAAAACAATAGCAATAACCAGCCAAAGCAAAAGCGCCAGACAAAGGGAAATGCCCGTCGTTTGGCGCTTTTTTAGATGGAAGGGGCAATTGGCAAATAGATGGATTCGCGACCATTATGTTTCATCGATGTCGACCAGTTGGCGGACTGTGCCATCATCAACACGAACTTCAAATATATGGCGTCCTTAGCGAAGGAGAAAATGCCGCTGTCAAAATCCGTTTGCCACTCTTTAAAGAAGACGCCTTCATAGGTGAAGCCTTTGCTGGCGTCAAATCGCCGTTCATAAGGGCCATCTATTTGTTCCACCAAATAGGCAGATATGCCCCTTTCATAATTCTAATTATCCGTTTCATCGGCCCGTTCTTAAGGGACTACATGAAGATCAGCGAAAGGCGCTTTTTCAAGCAACGTGTCAATAATCGAACCGTCAAGTAAGGTAGTCCATAAATTTTCGGCAATTTGTGTTGCTTGTTTTTCTTTTGCCAAGTTGAGGATGACGTTTGTAATGTTGTAGGCATGAGATTTCTCTACACTCAAATCAGCGCCGTATTCATCAGCAAGTTCTTTAAAAATGGACATATCCATTTTTTTATCGTGTTTATACTCCTCCTCTGGCAAAGAATCAAACACAAGGATCGATAAAGGCGCGTTAAGTTGAGATGCAAGAGCGGCCACTCTTTTAATGAGTTTGCTGCCGTGATGGCCGTAATGGACGCAAACAAGGATCTGTTCGTTAGGCGAAGTAGACATCCATTTCCCTCCATTCCTTTTCTGATACTTACACACGGCAATGGCCGAATGAAAATCGGCAATTTTTGTACATGGCTTAGGAAAAGCCGTCATATACTGGACCAACCAGGCGAAGCAGGAGGTTGGTAGCATGGAACGATTGACCGAGAACCTTTATCCCGTTTCGACGAAGACGGTGAATGGCACAAAATGGGGGTATATAAACGACAGAGGGCGTATCCGCATTTCACTCGTTTATGATGGGGCAGAGCCTTTCCAAAAGAATGGTATGGCGATTGTTACGTTAACTGAAAAGCAAGGGCTTATTAATCAATTTGGCCGTTTTGCCGTTAAGCCAGTCTATAAAAGCATTCAGCCTTTTTCAGAAGAACGGGCCATAATTCAAACAAAAGACGGGTTTAAAATGATGGATGAGGAAGGCCATGTACGCACGAAAAAAACGTATGCCTACATTGCTCCAATGAAAAATGGCCGTGCGCTGTTTCAAACAAATGGCCGTTACGGGTTTCTTAATCCTGCTGGCGAGGAAGTCATAGCAGCCCATTATCTTTTTGCCTTTGATTTTGACGAAGGAAAAGCAGTAGTGCAAACGAAAACCGCAGAGTTTCAACTGATTGATGAGAACGGTCATGTGCTGCATACATATCCATATACCGATGTTGGATCGCTAAGCGAAGGACGGATAGCTTTTAAGGAAGGCGATCTTTATGGCTATTTGGATGAGGCAGGAAATGTTGTTATTCCGCCCAAATATGGCATGGCTTTTGCCTATGAGGATGGCTTTGCGATTATCGCAACCAGTGGCGACAACTATTCTTATGGGTTGATCAACAAAGCAGGCGACACCGTATTTGAACCTACATACAATGAAATACGCTTGCTTCAAGAAGGACGTATTGCGCTTGGGAAAGCGAAGGACGCCAATAGGCCGTTTTTAAGCCGTTATGCGATTGCTGATACAAGCGGGGCCGTATTGACGGACTTTGTCTATGATGATGTTGGCTCTTTTAGGAAAGGTACTGCCAGCGCGGTGAAGTCAGACAAAACGTTTTTTATTGATAAAGAAGGCCATAAAGTCAAGACATTTCCGGCTTTTTCTGGTACAGGTGTACTTCGGAAGGATAATGGCATTGTTTCAGCATTTATTGACCAGCGCCTTTTTTATACAGATGAGCATGGAAAAATCATTTGGCACCCGGAGACAGAAATACCACTGCGCCGTCCTTATCGCATCCAAGAACGCCTCTATAAACGTGGACCCAATTATTACGTCTATTATCCACAAATTGAAGGGATGGCGAACCAACTTGAACAACAGGCCATCAACCAAAAATTGGCGAAACAAGCGGGAGTACGCCATGTTACGGAGACAGAAACAAAGGAACGTACGTTTACAGGTGATTTTAATGTTTTATTTTTTAAAAAACACCTCGTTGTGTTGGAAATCGATGGCTATACGTATCCATTTGGAGCAGCGCATGGGATGCCAACAAGGACTTTTGCAAATGTAGACGTACGCAATGGCCATGATTATGCCCTTTCGGAGCTATTTAAACATGGCCGTGATTATGTGACAGCGTTAAGCAAACTAGTAGGCGAACAAATTAAAAAAAGGGCTGATGATTACTTTCCAGATGCATACAAAGGGGTGAAAAGCACCCAACCTTTCTATGTTGATGAGCATGCGCTCTATCTTGTCTTTGATGTATATGAGCTGGCGCCTTATGCGGCTGGTTTTCCTACTTTCAAAATCCCCTTTGCCGAGATTGAACCGATCATTGACCAATCAGGGCCGTTTTGGCAGTCGTTCCACTATCACCATCAGCCAAACTGATGGAAAACTGCCAGAAAACGAGGGGAAATGGGTGTTCATGGGCAAAGGGTTTTGTGTACACGAAACGGCTAGGAGAGGCAAGCGGCGAAGTATGCGTGCGTTTGTCTCTAGTCTGTAAAGGGTGCCCACTTTTTTAATGCTTTACTTGCGTTCACATAGCCAAAAGGCATAAAATGCCTTTGAGGTGAATAGTGATGTTATTTGATACGCATGTCCACTTGAATGCCAAGCAGTTCCACGGAGATGTCAAGGAAACGATTGCCAGGGCGCAGGAAGCAGGCGTTAAAGAAATGGTTGTCATAGGTTTTGACGAGCCTACAATTGAGCGGGCGATGGAACTGATCGAACAATACAACGATTTATATGCGGCTGTCGGTTGGCACCCGGTAGACGCCATAGATATGAAGGATAAGCATTTGCACTGGTTGGAAGAGCTGTCAGCCCATCCGAAAGTGGTTGCTCTTGGCGAAATGGGCCTTGATTACCATTGGGACAAATCGCCAAAGGATGTCCAAAAAGAAGTGTTCCGCAAACAAATTGCTTTAGCAAAAAAAGTAAACTTGCCGATTATTATTCACAATCGCGAAGCCGACCAAGATGTTGTCCAACTCCTTGAGCAAGAAGGAGCAGCTGAAGTTGGCGGCATTATGCATTGTTTTGGCGGCAGCGTTGAAATAGCAGACCGTTGCTTAAACATGAATTTCCATATAGGCCTAGGCGGCCCTGTCACATTTAAAAACGCCAGACGGCCAAAAGAAGTAGCTGCGCATGTGCCGATTGAACGGTTGCTGATCGAAACCGATTGTCCTTATCTGGCTCCTCACCCTTATCGAGGAAAACGAAATGAGCCGGCCTATGTAAAGCGGGTTGCAGAAGATATCGCAGAATTACGGGGTATAAGTTATGAGGAGCTGAGCCGGAAAACGAGGGAAAACGCACTGAAATTATTTGGAATTAAAGATAATAGTTAGTTATTGTTCCTATCATTTGGACAAATTGCAAAGGTTACTGCTTTGTTACGTTTGTGTAACTGTTGTTGACACGCTATTCGTTCGTCTCTATAATTCGGTGCTTGAGGAGGGACGAACGATGAGCGATAAGCACAACCTGTTGAATAGGCCTGAAGCCGACCCTGCCATTAGGCGGAGGATCTTGATTGCAGTCGCGCTTTTCCTAGGACTAATTCTTATTTTATCTGGATTATTTGAGTTGACCAAAAAAGCGGTTGCTGTTGAACAAAACGGTGAGAAGGTTACTGTGCGCACGCACGAATCGACAGTCGCGGATTTGCTTGAAAGCTTGGAGATTCGTGTAGGGGAGCATGATTTGATTGAGCCGTCGTTGCAAACGGAGATTGAATCTGGGATGGACATTGTTTATAAGCCTGCGGCTGAAGTGACATTGTCTGTTGCCGGTGAAGAGACAACAGTCTACACAGTTGCTGACAATGTAAACGATTTGTTTGCTGAGTTAGGAATCGAACCAAAAGCCGAAGACGAGATTGAACCAAGTGGAGATACCCCGATTGAGGATGGGTTACATATTGCCTATTCGCCAGCCGTGCTTTTAACTTTTGCCTCTGACGGCAATGAAGACGAGTACTGGAGCACCTCAGCGACTGTCGCTGACTTTTTGAAAGAAGCCAATGTCGAGCTTGGCGAACTCGACCGAGTTGAGCCAGATCTAGACGAAGAATTGCGAGACGGGCTTGATATCCGCCTCGTACGTGTTGAAAAAGTCACCGATGTCATTGAGGAACCAACTGCATTTGAAACGCTTCGCGAAGAAGACAACGATTTAAACCAGGGCGTGGAGCGTGTAGTAGAACAAGGGAAAAAAGGCAAGCAAGCTCTTCACTATGAAGTGACGCTCGAAGACGGCATCGAGGTTGACAGGCAGCTTGTGAAGAAGGAAACCGTTGAAGAGAGTGAAAACCGCATTATTGCGATTGGAACAAAACAAGAAGAGGCAAAAGAGTATGTCTCTGAGACGCAAACGGCCCATGAAACAGTAACCCAAGAACCAGTGAATGAAGAACCAGTGAATGAAGAGCCGGTTAGCCAACCGGAAAAAGAACCGGCAAAGTCGGAAAAACCGGAACAGGAAAGCGAGCCGCAACCGCAAGAAAAACAAGAAGTGCAGCAAGAGAAACAACAAAAGACGTTGCAAATGCAATCGACTGCTTATACAGCAGCTTGTGACGGCTGCAGCGGAGTTACAGCAACTGGCATTGATTTAAAAAGCAACGCCAATATGAAAGTTATTGCTGTAGATCCAAGTGTCATCCCCCTCGGCACCCGTGTACACGTTGAAGGGTACGGCGAAGCCATTGCTGGTGATACAGGCGGTGCTATCAAAGGAAACAAAATTGACGTACACGTCCCGACAAAAGAAGATGCTACGAACTATGGAAGCAAAAGCGTGAAAGTGACAATACTCGATTAATAAGCGAAAAAAGCAAGCTGCTGGCAAAGCACTTGCTTTTTTTTTGCATGAAAACAGGCTACAATAACGTCATGGTCTTTTTAGAGAACGGAGTGAACGACATTTTAGTGATCAATGAAATGATTGTTGTGGAAGGAAGAAAGGACACGGTTTCCATCAAACGGGCTGTTGAAGCGGATACGATTGAAACAAATGGATCGGCGGTCGGCGAGTCTGTGTTAAAACAAATCGAGCTTGCTGCCCAACGCCGCGGTGTCATCGTATTTACGGATCCGGACTACGCAGGGAACCGCATTCGCCAAATTGTCAGCAAGCGAGTGCCAGGCTGCAAGCATGCATTTATCAAAAAAGCGGACGCGAACCCGAAACAGCAGGGGAAGAGTGTAGGCGTAGAGCATGCCTCGCCCTATGCAATCCGGGAGGCGCTTCTTGCCGTTCGTACGGAGCAGCTTGAGCCCTTTGCAGCACAAATGACGGTTGCTGATTTAATGGAAGCAGGATTATTATCAGGAAAAGGGGCGAGAAGCCGCCGCGAACGTTTAGGCGAGCACTTGTCGATCGGCTATGCCAACGGAAAACAGCTTTTGAAGCGGCTGCACATCTTTCGGATCACCCCTGAAGAATTTAAGGAAGCGGTGAGGTGGATAAACAAACAGGAGGAAAGTGAAGTTGAATAAAGACATTGCGACACCAGCGCGGACAAATGCAATTTTAAAAAAGCACGGATTTACATTAAAGAAAAGTTTAGGACAAAATTTTCTCATTGATTTGAACATCCTTGCCAAGATTGTGGAAGCAAGTGGTTTCGATGAACAAGACGGCATTGTCGAAATTGGTCCAGGCATAGGCGCCTTAACGGAACAACTGGCGAAAAAAGCAGACAAAGTGGTCGCCTTTGAAATTGACGGCCGTTTAATCCCGGTATTGGAAGACACCCTTTCGGCTTACCCGAATGTTAAGATTATCCACTCTGATGTGCTTAAAGCCGACTTGGCCGGTGTGCTGGACACTGAGTTTTCGAAAGGGCAAGCTATCCATGTTGTTGCCAATTTGCCCTATTATGTCACTACCCCTATTTTAATGAAATTGCTGGAAGACAGGCTCCCTTTTAAAAGCATCACCGTCATGATCCAAGCAGAAGTAGCAGAGCGAATTGCGGCAAAGCCAGGGTCGAAAGAATACGGTGCCCTATCGATCGCTGCCCAATATTACGCGGAAGCAAAGCCAATGGTGGTTGTGCCGGCCTCTGTTTTCGTGCCACAGCCACGGGTTGATTCAAGTGTATTAAAATTAACGATTCGCGAAAAGCCGTTAGTGGAAGTCATTGATGAACGTTGGTTTTTTGACGTATTCCACGCTAGTTTTGCCAATCGCAGAAAAACAATTTTAAACAACCTTGTCCATAACCTTGCCGGGAAGGACGCCAAAGCCGCTGTTGAACAAGGGCTGTCCGAGGCGGGGATTGATCCGAAACGCCGGGGTGAGACGCTGTCACCGCAAGAATTTGCTCGTTTGAGCGATGCCCTTTATTCAACGTTGCGGAAAGCTGACCGATAAAGGAACCATCGCCGTTGCCTCTTCATAGGCTATCGCAGAGGGGGCAACGCGATGACAATACAAGTTGGTGATGTGGTAGGCCGACTCTCTTATGATTGCGATGTCTTGTTTCGTGTGCTTGCAATCGAGCGCGGCTTGGCAACATTAGTCGGTGAAGAAATGCGTCTGCTGGCGGATGCGCCAGTGACCGATCTAAAAAAGATGTCCGCAAAAGAACGGGAAACGGATAAAAAGCGACAAAAAGAGCGAGAGGATGTTTCCTACCGGTTGTTTCGCCAAGATGCAAAATTAATGAAACGAAGGCAAGAATATCAAGCTGCATCAGGCTACGAAGAAACGCCGCGTTTTTTTGAAATGAGAGGCCGTGTTCTTCACTTAGATGGAGACTCAAATTATTTAAATCGTTGCACGGCGTTATATGAAAAATTCGGCGTCCCCGTTTACGGCGTCCACATGGAAGAAAAAGAAATGCCAACGCAAATGGCCTCGCTTATGGAAATGGTCCAACCGGATATTGTTGTGATTACAGGGCATGATGCCTACTCAAAAGCAAAAGGAGACAGGAATGAGTTAAAGGCTTATCGCCACACAAAGTATTTTGCGGACTGTGTCCGTATTGCAAGAAGCACGGTACAAAGCCGTGATGACTTGCTTATTTTTGCTGGGGCCTGTCAGTCCCATTTTGAGACGTTAATTAAAGCTGGCGCTAATTTTGCCAGTTCCCCAGAACGTGTTAACATCCACGCGCTTGATCCAGTCTATATTGCATCAAGGCTTAGTCGTACTTCTTTTTTAGAGACGGTTAATTTATGGGAAATATTGCGCAATACCATTACAGGACAAAAAGGAATAGGCGGCATTGAAACACGTGGCTGTATGCGCCTCGGTTTGCCGTTAAAAGAGCAAGATGAAACGCCTCAAACGCCTCAAACCGACTGAGGCGTTTTTTTGGCTGTCATTGACATTTATTAGCATACATAAAGGAAGCGTTTTTAGTATATCCTACAAACAACAAAAGTTGACAAAGATAGTTGTTGACAAACAGGTTTACTGGTTGTTATAATTTAAAATTTGACTTTTTTGTAATTGCGTTATATACTATGAAGAGCGAGGTGGTTGTGAGTATGGCAAACACAATAATTGACATTAAACGGGCACTAGACAAAAATGTTGGCAAGCGTATTACCATTAAGGCAAATGGCGGACGCAGACGCTCTTCAGAGCAGTCAGGCATGATTGAGGAGACATATCCTGCCGTGTTTATTGTTAAATTGGATGAAGACCAAAACTCGGTGGAACGCGTCTCTTACAGCTATGCGGATGTGCTCACTGAAACAGTTGAACTGTTTTTGTCAGGAGAAAACGGCCAAAAAGCAACAATTATATAGGAATAGGCGTTTGCCTCAGTGACTTTCTTTCCAGCAAAAAGAAAGTCTTTTTTTTGTCCATTTGCTCATACTAAGGGTGCTGGGCTAACCAGCAACAAGCAAAAGGAGCGGGTTTAAAATGGGGAGAAGACGAGGCATTATGTCAGATCGCTTAAAAGAAGAACTTGCAAAAGAGCTTGGTTTTTATGATACGGTCCAAAAAGAAGGCTGGGGCGGCATTACGACAAGAGACGCAGGGAACATGGTAAAACGTGCGATCGAAATTGCCGAACGAAACTTGCAAAATGGACAGTAATGGTTTGAAGCCTGTTGCGCAGCCGCGCAACAGGCTTGTTTATATCTGTGAACGAAATAGGGCATACAGAGGTGTTTCTCTGTTGCTAGAGCTGGCAGGATAGAAAAGGTGGTATGTTGCACGGACAAGTGATAAAATAACGAAAGCATATGCGAGTATAGAAGGTGACGATGTGAAGTATTCAATTAAAGCGCCTGCAAAGATCAATTTGTCCCTTGATGTGATAAGGAAACGGGAAGATGGTTATCATGAAGTTGAAATGATCATGACAATGGTGGACTTAGCTGACCGAGTCGATTTATCACTCCGGGCTGATGGAGGCATATCGATAGACGTTTCTGAAGGGTTTGTCCCGAGTGATGAGCGGAACTTTGCTTACCAAGCGGCATCGTTGTTAAAAAAACGGTACAATGTTAAAGAGGGCGTACACATTTACATTACGAAACGGATACCGGTAGCAGCGGGCCTGGCTGGCGGCAGCAGCGATGCAGCCGCAACGTTAAAGGGCTTAAATGAGCTTTGGAAACTCGGCCTCTCAGTGGATGAACTGGCAACGCTAGGCGCTGAGATTGGTTCTGACGTTTCTTTTTGTGTGTACGGCGGCACGGCGCTAGCGACAGGAAGAGGAGAGCAAATTAAGCCGATTGCTTCCCCCCCGCCCTTATGGGTGATTTTGGCAAAGCCACCAATTGGCCTGTCAACGGCGGACGTTTATAATGGCCTAAAGTTAAGCGAGGCAAGGCATGCAAAAACAGCAGAGATGATTGCGGCTCTTGAGCGCCAAGATGCTGCATCCATTTGTGCGTTGCTCCATAATACATTGGAAGATGTGACGCTACGGCTTTATCCGGAGGTCGCCCATATTAAAGAGCAAATGAAACGCTTTGGCGCTAACGGTGTACTAATGAGTGGAAGCGGTCCGACTGTTTTTGGCATTGTCGAAAAGGAGTCGCGGGTTAACCGGATTTATAACGGCCTTCGTGGCTTTTGTGATGAAGTGTACGCAGTGCGACTGATTCGTACAAGCGACACTTGTCCAAATACGGATGAAAATGGTATGTTATAAATAAATATTCGGTTATGAGTGCGGAGGGATTATGAAAAAGTTGAAGCGCAGTGGGCGCCTTGTAGATATGACTCATTTTTTGCTGCAACATCCCCATGAAATCGTATCACTAACCCATTTTTCTGAACGTTATCAAGCGGCTAAATCCTCTATTAGTGAAGACTTGGTCATTATTAAAGACATGTTTGAAGAAGAAGGCTACGGTGCGTTAGTGACGATACCAGGGGCAAGCGGCGGCGTAAAGTTTATGCCAAAGATGAACAAAAAAGAAGCAGAGCAATTAATTGGCGAATTGGTACAGGCGTTAAACAAACAAGAACGGATTTTGCCAGGCGGTTACCTGTATATGATGGACTTGTTAGGCAATCCAAAGTTAATGCACAAAGTGGGCCGCTTGTTTGCAGCAGTGCTTGCCGATAAGGAAATTGATGCGGTTATGACGGTAGCAACGAAAGGCATCCCCCTTGCTTATGCTGTCGGCCATTATTTAGGGGTTCCCGTTAGCATTGTAAGAAGGGATCACCGCATTACAGAAGGTTCAATGGTCAGCATTAATTATGCTTCTGGATCTTCTGACCGAATCCAGACAATGACGCTCGCACGAAGAAGCTTGGCGCCAGGATCAAACGTATTCATCGTTGATGATTTTATGAAAGCAGGCGGTACACTTCGAGGAATGGTCGATTTGCTCGAAGAGTTTGAAGCCGATTTAGTTGGCATTGGCGTATTGGTCGAGTCGGCGGAAGTGTCGGAAAGGCTTGTTGATGATTATTTGTCTTTGACAAAATTAACGAACGTCAATGTTCGTGAAAAAGTGATCGATGTTACAGAAGGAAACATTCTAACCAAATTAGAAACATCTTAAAGGAGGCTGCTTTATGAAAGTCGTGCATACCAATGAAGCGCCGGCAGCAATCGGCCCTTATTCACAAGGAATTATTGTAGGAAATCTCTTCTTTTCATCTGGGCAAATTCCACTTACTCCTGCTGGGGAACTGGTTACAGGTGGAGTAGAAGAGCAAACCCATCAAGTGTTTGCAAACGTAAAGGCGGTATTGGAAGAAGCCGGTTCATCACTTGAAAAAGTGGTAAAGGCGACCGTTTTCATCAAAGATATGAACGATTTCCCGCGTATTAATGAAGTGTACGGCAGCTATTTCCGTGAACATAAGCCGGCAAGGTCATGTGTGGAAGTAGCGCGGCTGCCTAAAGATGTACTTATTGAAGTGGAAGTCATTGCAACCATTTAAAACACTGATCTTCTACTACTCTGGATGATCGTCTGAGTACGGTTGTCGTCAAAGTCGACTGAAGCACCTTTCTCATGCTGGGAAAGGTGCTTTTTCGCTGGTAAAAAAGTTTAGCAAAAAAGATTTGAAATAGGTGAAGGTAATTTTCTTTTTACCGCGAATTGTTTAAACAGATCAACAATAAGAGAGGTGGCTAACATGGAAATTACTGACGTGAGACTTCGCCGTGTCCATACGGAAGGCCGCATGCGTGCAATCGCATCGATTACAATGGACCATGAGTTTGTTGTTCATGATATCCGCGTAATAGATGGCAACAACGGGCTTTTTGTCGCAATGCCAAGCAAGCGGACGCCTGACGGCGAATTTAGAGATATTGCCCATCCTATTTCCTCAAAAACGAGAGAAAAGATCCAGATTGCCGTTATAAACGAGTATGAGCGTGTCGGCGAATATGAAGACGCCCCTAATTATGAGGAAGCAGGAGCTTCTTGAGGTTGTCGGAAGAGTCGGCAAAATCACTCAGGCTAAAAGGTGCGAATTAGCACATAGCTTGTTTTCATGCTTCCAAAGTATGCAAGCGAGGCGTTTGTCTACAGTTTGAGAACGTCGAACTTCCTGAACATGGTAAGTGTTTTCATTTTTAGCCATCTGCTAAAAGAGGATGGCCAAAAATGGATGTTACAGTTGTAAAAAGCCAGCCGGCAAAATCTAGGCTGGCTTTTTACAACTGTAACTGCCTAAACTGTGTAAAGGCGGTGGAATGCCTTGAAATACCGCATTTTTTAAAGTATAGTTTTAATGACAAAGGATTGGCTGGAGGGACATAATGAGCGGACGATTTGCGGTTATTTTAGCAGCAGGGCAAGGGACGCGTATGAAGTCAAAGCTTTATAAAGTGCTACACCCTGTCTGTGGCAAACCGATGGTTGAACATGTAGTCGATCAAGTTTCCAAATTGGCTTTTGATAAAACAGCGGTTATTGTGGGGCATGGAGCAGAGGAAGTAAAAAAAACACTAACTGAAAAAATTGAATTTGTAATGCAACCAGAACAGCTTGGTACAGGCCATGCTGTTAAATGTGCTGAGCATCTATTGGCAAGCCATAAGGGCACAACGGTTGTGCTGTGCGGAGACACCCCTTTGATTACAGCCGCCACAATTAAGAAATTGATGGATACCCATGAAGCAAACGGAGCCAAAGCAACAGTGTTGACGGCTCACGCTCCAGATCCTAATGGCTATGGCCGTGTGATTCGCGGAAGCCATGGGCAAGTGGAGAAAATTGTTGAACATAAAGATGCTTCTGTGGAGGAGCTGGCGATTGCGGAAGTGAATACAGGTACGTACTGTTTTGACAATGAAGCATTGTTTGAAGCTCTTGCAGAAGTAAAAAATGAAAATGCACAAGGGGAATATTATTTGCCTGACGTTATTGGCATTTTACGGCAAAAGGGCGAAACCATTTCTGCCTACCAAACAGACACGCTTGCGGAAACGATGGGCGTGAATGATCGTGTAGCTCTCTCACAAGCAGAGGCAGCGATGCGCATGCGCATTAATGAAGAGTGGATGCGCCAAGGCGTTACGATTATTGACCCGCAAACAACGTATATTTCTGCAGACGCATCGATTGGTCAAGATACGGTCCTTTACCCAAATACGACCATAAAAGGGCGGTCTGTTATTGGGGAAGACTGTGTGATTGAATCAGGGACAGAAATCGCTTCTGCAACGCTTGGCAGAGGCGTTCACGTGTGCAGTTCGGTAATAAGCGACAGCGTGGTGGCCGCCGGCTCATCGATTGGCCCATTTGCCCATATCCGTCCTGGCTCAGATGTTGGAGAAAATGTACGCGTTGGCAATTTTGTCGAGCTAAAAAAGGCAAGCGTCGGTAATGGAAGCAAAGTTTCACATCTCTCTTATGTGGGCGATGCGGAAGTAGGCAGTGATGTCAATGTCGGCTGCGGCGTCGTGACTGTCAATTATGATGGCAAAAACAAACATAAGACAATTATTAAAGACGGCGCTTTTGTTGGTTCAGGATCGAATTTGATTGCGCCTGTAGAGATTGGCGAGCGTGCATTTGTTGCAGCCGGCTCAACGATCACGGATGATGTTCCGAGCCAAGCACTATCGATTGCAAGGTCGAGGCAAGTAAATAAGGACAATTACGTGAAAAAAGATGTATAAGAACAACTGGAGGTCAAGCAACGAAATGGCAAATTACAGCGATCCAAGCTTAAAGGTGTTTACGCTCAATTCTAATAAAGGGTTGGCTGAAGAGATTGCCCGGCACATCGGCGTCTCACTTGGAAAGAACTCAGTGATGCGATTTAGCGACGGAGAAGTGCAAATTAACATTGAAGAAAGCATCCGTGGCTGTGATGTCTATTTGATTCAATCGACATCAGCTCCAGCCAACGAACATTTAATGGAGCTTCTCATTATGATTGACGCAGTAAAACGGGCTTCAGCACGAACGATAAATGTCGTGATCCCTTATTACGGCTATGCGCGCCAAGACAGGAAAGCGCGGGCGCGGGAGCCAATTACCGCCAAACTCGTTGCCAATTTACTTGAAACAGCAGGGGCAACCCGTGTGTTGACCATTGATTTACATGCTACGCAAATCCAAGGGTTTTTTGACATTCCAGTTGACCAGCTAATGGGCGTTCCGCTCTTGTCTGATTACTTTGAGAGCAAAAAGCTTGATGATATTGTTGTTGTATCGCCTGACCACGGCGGTGTTGTACGCGCGAGGAAAATGGCGGACCGCTTAAAAGCACCAATTGCAATTATTGATAAGCGTCGCCCGAAACCAAATGTTTCAGAAGTCATGAATATTGTCGGCAATATTGAAGGGAAAACAGCTATTATTATTGACGATATTATTGATACGGCAGGAACGATTACACTTGCGGCGAATGCATTAGTAGAGCAAGGGGCTACAGAAGTGTACGCGTGCTGTACACATCCTGTTTTGTCGGGACCGGCTATCGAACGTATTAGCAATTCAAAAATAAAAGAGCTAGTCGTAACTAATACGATTGCACTAAATGAAGGCCAAAAAGGGGAAAACATTACACAACTTTCTGTTGCCGGCTTGATGGCTGAAGCGATTATCCGCGTCCATGAAGACGCGTCGGTGTCAACCCTTTTTGATTAAGGTTAGCTGGTGATGTCGGAAGGTCACGGGAAAAAACGATCCATGTCTGTTTGAAAACCTAGCTATGAGGGAACACATGTAAGTAGTTGTGTTAAATCTTACAGTAGAGGTGAAAGATCATGACCGTATTGAATGCTCGTGAACGCAAAGACCAAAAAGCACACCAAACAAAAGAACTCCGTAATCAAGGGCATGTCCCAGGCGTATTATATGGCAAAAAGGTTAAAAGCACACCTGTATCTGTAGAAGCTGTCGCCTTTTTAAAGACATTCCGCGATGTTGGCCAAAATGGCTTGTTTGACCTTCAATTAGAGAACGGCGGCAAACATCATGTCATGGTTCAAGAAGTACAAATTGATCCTCTTAACAATCAGTATATGCACGTTGATTTTTTTGAAGTTGATATGAATGTAGAACGGGATGTGAATGTTCCCGTCCATTTAGAAGGAGATGCGCCGGGAGCGAAGGAAGGTGGCATCGTCAACCATTTGCTTTATGAAATAACGGTCAATTGCCTTCCTGCTGATATTCCTGAAGCAATAACGGTTGATATTTCAAGCCTGAACATTGGCGATAGCCTTTCTGTTTCTGACATCCGTGCCAATGTGCCCGTTACGATTGTCAATGAAGACGATGAGACCGTTGTTACGGTAACGCCGCCGACGGTCGCTGAAGACCTAGATGCAACAGAGGAAGATAATACGACGGCAGAATCAGTGGAAGCGACAGGAGAACGTAATGACGATAACCTTGATCGGCCAGGACGTGTAGAATAAGTGTAAAGGAAAGGTATGGCTCGTGTGAGTTATGCCTTTTTCGTAAAGGAGTAGCAAATGAAGTTAGTAGTGGGTCTAGGGAATCCTGGGAAAAAGTATGAACACACGCGGCATAATATTGGGTTTGACATTATTGACCGTTGCGCACAAGAACTTGACTTGCCCCTGGACAAGCAAAAGTTTAAAGCAATTTATGGAGAAAAGCGGATCGGTAGTGAAAAAGTTGTTCTTTTAAAGCCGTTAACGTATATGAATTTATCAGGCGAAGCTGTACGCCCGTTTATGGATTATTTTAATATTAGCAATGACGAGCTTGTTGTTATTTATGATGACCTCGACTTGCCTGTAGGGAAAATACGCTTGCGAAAGAAAGGCAGCGCTGGCGGCCACAACGGCATTAAATCACTGATTGCTCATTTAGGAACAGAGGAGTTTAACCGTATTCGTGTTGGAATAGGCAGGCCGGCACATGGTGAGCCTGTTGTCAATTATGTCCTCGATACGTATCGCAAAGAGGAATTGCCTCTTATAAATGAAGCAGCCGAAAAATCGGCAAAGGCGATTGAGGCGTGGTTAGAAAAACCTTTTCTTGAAGTGATGAATACGTTTAACTGAGTTGATTTTGATAACGATAACTGGCCGTTCCATGGATGGGTGAACGAGCGATTCCATGGCTTTAGCCATGTTGAAGGCTCAAGCGGATGGCAGCTACTAGAATTCGGATATTTCCCCTTTTTTTTGTCCATACTATGGAAATCACGTGTGAAAAAGAGGTGGAAAAATGGCTGTATACTATGGCTGCCGTCATTGTGGACAGACGATCGGTGTTGTGTTTGAAAACGCAACGGAAGTTGACTTAGGTTTTCATGAATTGAATGAAATGGAAAAAGACGAACTATTGACTTACTACGAGAATGGTGATATACATGTGAAGGCCATATGTGAAGATTGCTATACCGCGTTGAGCGATAACCCTCAGCTGTATAGTTACCCGTATTTCATCCATTGAAAAGAGGCGGCTTCGTTTATAGAAAGAACAAAAAAAACAACGCTTTGGTCAGCTTTTTAACCAAAGCATTTTTCCGTTCATAAGATGCATTGGCATATTCCGCGCTGTCAATGAGTAGCAATAAGCAAGTTCCTTTAAGGAGTTATCGTTAAAAAGTCGAGTATGTATCCGTAAAAATACGTACGGCGCTCGGGGTTTCTTTAACGCGTCTCGACTTGTTTTTCCGCTTATGTGAATACGCGAAGAGAAGAAATTCAGGGGGATATAAAAGATGTTAGGATTGCAGCAATTGGTGGGCAGCGTAAAAGAAGTGCGCGCTGTTGCAAAGGGTATTGAAAATGAAATGAATGAGCAACTTCTTACTGGCTTGACCGGTTCCGCTCGCACGGTTGTAAGCGCTGCGTTATTCAGGGAAACAGGAAGAAGTCAACTCGTGGTTACCCATAATTTATACCAAGCCCAAAAAATATATGAGGATCTTGTTGAATTATTAGATGAGGACACGGTTTATCTTTATCCTGTGAATGAGCTCATCTCAGCAGAAATTGCCGTCGCAAGCCCGGAAATGAAAGCGCAGCGCTTGGATTTGCTTAATGCGCTAGTACAAGATTTTAAGGGCATTGTCGTCGCTCCGCTTGCTGGCATTCGCCGCTTATTGCCGCCAAAGGCTTTATGGCAAAGCAGCCAGCTCCAGTTGAAAACAGGTGACGACATTGGCGATTTGGAAGAATTTATAAAAAATTTCGTCACAATGGGTTACCGCAGGTCTGATATGGTGTCAGCACCTGGGGAATTTAGTGTGCGCGGAGGAATTGTTGATCTGTATCCGCTTACGAAAGAACATCCTTTGCGAATTGAGCTTTTTGATACAGAAGTCGATTCAATGCGCTACTTTTCATTGGAAACGCAGCGTTCGGAAGGAATGATCGACGAAGTAACAATCGGTCCTGCTCAAGAAGTGCTGCTGCATCATCAACACTATAGCCACGGGGCGAAGTTGTTGGAAGAAAAATATGAGGCAACGCTAAAAAAAGTAGCAAGCAAACAAACACGGGATAAATTGCAAGAGCATATTCCTTTTGAAATTGCCCAACTGAAGCAATCGGCTACGTTTGAAGGCATGTACAAATACATGTCGCTTTACTATGAAACGCCGCAATCGTTATTGTCTTATATGCCAGAAAATGCGTTTGTCTGGGTTGACGAAATGAATCGAGTCAAAGAAATGGCTGAACACTTGCAAAAAGAAGAAGCCGAATGGCATACGGCGATGCTTGAACAAGGGAGCATCGTCCACGGTACGCAGTTGTCCCTTGATGCACTCGCAAGGCTGCAACAGGCGCCACAGCCGGTTCTTTATACGTCGCTTTTCCAAAAACAAGTGCCTTCAACCAAGCCAGAACAAATCATAAACTTATCATGTAAATCGATGCAAAATTTCCATGGTCAAATGGATTTGCTTACTTCTGAAGTAAATCGCTGGCTTTCAAACGATTATACGGTTTTGTTCATTGCCGGAACAGAGGATCGTGCCAATCGGCTTGCTTTAAATTTAGAAGATGAAAAAATCGATGCCCATTTGATTGAGGCGATAACGGATCTGACTCCTGGTAAAGTGCAAATTTATACTGGGCACCTGCACACCGGATTTGAGCTATCCGAACAGAAACTTGTCGTTGTTACGGAAGAGGAAGTATTTTCGAAGCGGGCGAAACGTCCTAAGCGTCGGCAAAAGCTATCAAACGCTGAGCGGATCAAAAGCTATTCTGAATTGGCTGTTGGCGACTTGGTCGTTCATACCAATCATGGTGTCGGTAAATATTTAGGCGTCGAGACGCTTGAAATTAATGGTGTCCACAAAGATTATTTAAATTTGCGCTATGCTGGCAATGACAAGCTGTATGTGCCCGTCGAACAAATTGACCAAGTGCAGAAATATGTCGGTACAGAAGAAAAGGATCCGAAGATTTATGCACTCGGAGGAAGCGATTGGAAAAAAGTAAAAAAGAAAGTCCAATCTTCGGTTGAAGACATTGCTGATGATTTGATTAAGCTGTATGCAGAACGTGAAGCAAGTGTTGGCCACCGCTTTTCTCCTGACGGGCCAGAACAAGCCGAGTTTGAAAGCTCATTTCCGTACCAGGAAACGGAAGACCAGCTGCGAGCCATTAAGGAAATTAAGGAAGACATGGAAAAGCAACGGCCAATGGATCGCCTATTGTGCGGCGATGTTGGGTACGGAAAAACGGAAGTGGCTATTCGCGCTGCCTTTAAGGCGATTATGGATGGTAAGCAAGTCGCCATTTTAGTGCCGACAACCATTTTAGCCCAACAGCATTTTGAAACCATTTCAGAACGATTTTCTGACTTTCCGATTACAGTTGGCGTTCTAAGCCGTTTCCGTTCACGAAAAGAGCAAAATGAAGTGCTGAAAGGCTTGAAAGCAGGATCTGTAGATTTGGTCGTCGGTACGCACCGTCTGCTCTCAAAAGACGTACAGTTTAAAGACTTAGGATTATTGATCGTCGATGAAGAACAGCGTTTTGGCGTTACCCATAAAGAGAAAATCAAACGCATGAAAGCCAATATCGATGTGCTGACGTTGACAGCGACGCCGATTCCGCGAACTCTCCATATGTCGATGCTCGGTGTTCGCGATTTATCAGTTATTGAGACGCCGCCGGAAAACCGCTTTCCTGTCCAAACGTATGTCGTTGAGTTTAATCCAGCCATTGTACGCGAAGCGATTGAGCGTGAATTAAGCCGTGGTGGCCAAGTGTATGTCCTCTATAACCGTGTAGAAGACATTGAGCGGATGACGGAGCAAATTTCTACGCTCGTCCCTGACGCAAGGGTAAGCTATGCACATGGACAAATGAATGAGCGTGAACTGGAATCAATCATTTTGGATTTCCTTGAAGGGGAAAGCGATGTGCTCGTGACGACGACTATTATTGAAACGGGCGTAGACATTCCAAACGTCAATACGCTCATTGTTTGCAACGCTGACAAGATGGGTTTGTCCCAACTTTATCAAATCCGCGGGCGCGTTGGTCGCTCAAACCGGGTGGCGTACTCGTATTTTACGTACCAGCCTGACAAAGTGTTAACCGAAGTGGCTGAAAAGCGCCTACAGGCAATCAAAGAATTTACTGAGCTTGGCTCAGGCTTTAAAATTGCAATGCGTGATTTAACGATCCGCGGGGCTGGAAACTTGTTAGGGTCCCAACAGCATGGGTTTATTGACTCAGTCGGGTTTGACTTGTATTCGCAAATGTTGAAAGAAGCAATTGAAGAACGGAAAGGGGAAAAACCGAAAGAACCGCCATTTAAGGCGGAGCTGAATGTAAATATTGATGCCTACATTCCAGAGCGGTATATCCCTGACGCGAAACAAAAAATCGAGATGTACAAGCGCTTTAAAGGCGTGGAAACGTTAGAAGAAATTGCTGACTTGCAAGACGAGCTCGTTGATCGTTTCGGCGAATACCCAAAACAAGTCGCTTATCTTTTTGAAATGACAAAAATCAAGCTGATTGCCGATCAAGAAAAAGTCGAGAAAATTACAGAAGGCAAGGACGCCGTTACGATTTTATTGACAGAGGAAACAACCAGTCGGATCCATGTTGCCACACTTGTCGATGCTGCCCAAAAAATCGGTCGAGACGTTAGCATCGGCTCACAAGGAAACCAAATTAAACTGGTTATTAAGACAAAGCAACTTTCTGATGAAACGCTGCTTGCATACATCATCGAATTACTTGAAGCATTGATCCGTGCTGACAAATCAAAGAAAGCGATGTCTGCGTCGTAAGGCCGTTTCCGCTTCAAGAGCCTCCTTTCAAAAAAGATTACAAAATAATTCATTCGCTGGTGAATAGTTCATGGAAACGGAAGAATACTACATTTACACCCATTGAATGTATTCTTCTGATTTGCATCATTCTGTGTAAACACCTTCAGAAAGAGAGGCTCTTCTTATGAAAGCAACAGGAATTGTACGACGCATTGACGACCTCGGGAGAGTAGTCATCCCGAAAGAAATACGCCGCACGTTGCGGATTCGTGAAGGCGACCCTTTGGAAATATTTGTTGATCGTGACGGCGAAGTGATTTTGAAAAAATACTCGCCGATTTCCGAGCTTGGCGATTTTGCAAAAGAATATGCGGAAGCCCTTTATGATAGCTTAAATCAAAATGTACTCATCTCGGATCGTGATACGTATATTGCTGTAGCGGGGGCGCCAAAGAAAGAATTTGCCAATAAGGCAATTGGCGATGCGGTTGAGTCTGCTATGGTAGAGCGTAAATCTTACTTGCAAGCCAATGCTGGTGAATACAACCTTGTTGGCGATCACAAAGACGATTTTCAAGGATACGTGGTCGCGCCAATCATTGCGGGCGGCGATCCCATTGGTACGGTTGTAATCTTCTCTAAAAATGAACCATTGAACGGCAATCTTGAACAAAAAATGGCTGAAACCGCTGCTGGCTTTTTGGCTAGGCAAATGGAGCAGTAGCACGACAAAAACACCATGGGAACGGCATGGTGTTTTTTCGTGTGCTTTCTCTGCATCAATCGAGAAGAGAGTATGGTACGATAAGAGTTCAAGTAAAAAAAGGAGGTACATCAAAAAACATGCAAAATTGGTTTAAAGTATGGATTCGTCCCCGGCAAGTTGTCGCTGATGAAATAAAAACAGCCAAAGAAAAGAATCAGACATGGAATTATTTGCTGATTGCTTATGTGTCTGCTGTACTGAGCACTTTTACAAATTTTTCGAGCGAGGTTGTTCCAACATTTGCTTACGTTATTATGTTTGCTTTACTTACTAGCATTGTGGTAGCTCCGTTTAGCCTCTATGTCCTCTCTTGGCTATACAAGTGGGTCGGCAGTTGGCTTGGCGGGAAAGGGACAGCACTTGACCTTCGCGTCGCTACTGTACATACAAGCATGATCCCATTGAGTATTATTGGCCTTATTAGCATCCCTTTTATTCTCGTTATCGGCGAATCCTATTATTGGTTCGACATAGAAAGCATTCTTTTAGGTATCGAGATCGCGCTTTCGCCACTACAACTGTGGGCACAAAACATCCTCACCCTTCTTAGTGTGACAGCGGGCATTTGGACATTCGTGCTTTTGATGCATGGAATTGGCGAAGCCCATCAATTTTCTGCATGGAAATCGGTTTTAGTTGTTCTCATTTTAGGAGCGATGCTCGTCGTGATTGCAGTGGTTGTTAGCTTTTTTCTCGTAATAGCCGGTGCTGTATGATTCCAATAAAAAAACGCCCCACAGGCGTTTTTTTATTGGACCTCTTGCTCAAGCTTCTCCGTAATGTAGGCAACAGCGTTTGTTGCTTGGCTCGCATTCATTGCCTCAATGTATGTTTGCCTGCCATCATAAAGCTCCTGGACTTCTTGTTGCAATGTTTCCTTTGTCAAGTTTTCTTCCTCTAACATGCGTGCATAGCCATTTTTGACAAAAGTTTGGGCGTTCAGGATTTGGTCGCCTCGGCTTTGTGCTCGTGAAAGAGGGATGATGAGCATTGGAATGTGCAAAGCCAAAAACTCAAAAATGGCATTCGAACCGCCGCGTGTGACAACGAGGTCAGCGGCTTGAAGAAAGTGAGGCAGTTCATCATGAACATATTCATACTGTTTGTAGTTGCGGCGCCCTTCCAACGCTGGATCGAGGTGGCCTTTTCCGCAAATATGGATGATTTGATACGTGTTTGTTAGCGTATCAAGGGATTCGCGAATGGCTTCGTTGATCCGCTTTGCCCCTAAGCTCCCGCCCATCACAAGCAATGTTGGCCGCTCTCGGCTAAAGTCTGTTATGGTCAGCCCTTGAATGCGGGAGCCTTCAAGGAGCTCGCGGCGAATCGGAGAGCCGACCGTTGTGGTTGCTCCTTTTGGGAAATGGGCGGCTGTTTCAGCGAATGATGTATAAAATGTGTTAGCAAACCGTTTAGCAAGGCGGTTTGCAAGCCCAGGCGTCAAGTCGCTTTCATGCAAATGGACGGGAATGCGGAGCGTATAAGCTGCAGCAACAACTGGTACCGTGACAAAGCCTCCCTTAGAAAACACAACATCGGGCTTTTCCGCTTTTAAAATTTTCCGGGCTTGGCGAAAACCGTTTGCAATTCGAGCAATATCGGTCACATTTTTCCAATCCATATAGCGGCGTAGCTTGCCGCTGGAGATGCCAAAGTAGCGAATCCCGGCCTTTTCAACTAGTTGCCGTTCAATCCCCTCATAAGAGCCGATATAGGCAATTGACCAGTCTTTGTTGTTAAGCTCGTTGATAATAGCAAGATTCGGGGTGACATGGCCAGCCGACCCTCCACCAGTAAAAATGATTTTTTTCATAAAAGTCCCTTCTGTTCAAACGGATTTCCATTTCCTATATAAAAAGCCGTGTGATTTGGTCAATGACGATAAAAAGTATCGCCATGCAGCCAAGAAAAGCAATCAAAATCAGCATGGATCGCCACAGTTTAATATTTTGCGCTTCTGCAAAAGCAACGAGAAAGATGCCGATCAACCAAATCGAAGCCACGTTATGGCCAAACACGCCGATTTGATAAACGATATAAATGACGTTGCTGTGTAAAAAATAAGCCTGCACATAGGCTATACCAAAAAGGAGTATGCTGACAAGCCCTAGCAGGATTCCTGGCATAGAAAAGCCATAAACCAGTGCTTTTCTCGTCGCTTCCACATTGCCATTGCCACCATACCAACTGCCGACCCGTCCCAGAAGAAGGCCAAACACGTAGTAAAGCAAAGGACCCATCAAAGAGCCAATTACTAAAATAGCCAATATCGAGGCGGCTGACAACTCGCCTAGCAAAATAAAGGCTTGGATGTGGGAATAGGACAATGTCATAAGCAAGCCAAACAATAACGAAATCAATAGGGCGGCTTTTTTATGTAAGCCATACTGAAGGACATCCTGCATCTGCCTACGCGGGTGGAGCCAGACCGAAAACCATAGGTTTCGCGCTTTCAAAACATCACCTTCGCTTATCAAATTCTACCCCCTATCATACCACGTTTCTCCAGTTGGATTGAAGCGCACTGGAAAAAGAAAATAATTATTAGTATCATACATAGAGAAAGACGCAAAGATACCGGTTGGACGGTTTGGGCCGACCACCCTACTTAGGGGTGGGGATCGAAGTCCGTTGCCCATTCAACGGGGCATGTTTAGAGAACACTGTGTTAGTGTCAAAAAGGAGAGGAATGCTGCTTTTAATAACACCGTAAACAAAGGTGCGATGGGCTCGTTTTCGCTTTTGTTTATGTTTTGAGTAGCAAAGAATGGTTGGGTGATTCAGGCAGGACGGGAGCAGTTAAAGGCGCAGTGGTTATCGCGTTTGCAGCACTGATGGCTAAAGTACTATCGGCTGTCTATCGAATCCCATTTCAAAACATTGCTGGTGACTTTGGTTTTTACGTATATCAGCAAATCTACCCTTTTTACGGGACAATTGCAATTCTAGCCCTTTATGGCTTTCCAGTTGTGATTTCCCGGCAAGTTGCTGAGAAGAAGGCGCAAGGGCTAGAAAAACAAGCACATGAATTGGCCATACAAGCGTTTGTGGGAATGACCGTATTCGCTGTCGTTGCTAGCATTGGATTTTCAGCAGCAGCGCCGTTAGTTGCCCAATTTATGGGGGATGAACACCTTGCCCCCCTTCTCCGCCTCGTAAGCGTTGGCTTTTTGTTTTTGCCTATACTAAGCGTAGGTAGGGGAGTTGGACAAGGATACGGCGATATGAAACCGACTGCTTTTTCCCATATAGGGGAACAGTTTTTACGGGTAGCGGCAATTATTTTTGTGACATATGCTTTGGCAGCTGCCAATAGTGGGCCTTATATGATCGGCACAGGTGCTGTGTACGGCTCGCTTTTAGGAAGCTTTGCTGGTTGTATCATTGTCATAGTTGCTACAAAGCAGATTAAATGGAAAAAATGGACGCTTTCCTTCGCCTCTATAGGCTCAGTGCTTAGGCAAAGTACATCGACTTTATCGCAAAGCGTTTACGTTTGTATCAACGCTTTAGTCTTATTGCTGTTTCAAATGATTGACGTTTTTACTGTCGTTCGTTTGCTCCAAGAAGCAGGCTTACAAGAAGAACAAGCTTATTTGGCAAAGGGTGTGTATGATCGAGGCCAGCCGCTCATACAGCTTGGCACGGTGCTCGCCACTTCCCTTGCTCTCGCCCTTGTTCCTCTGTTAGCGAAAGCGCTGGCAGGAGGAAAGGAGCGAAATGCGCAGATGTACCGCGATGCAGCAGTTCGGATGACGATTTTGCTAGGGGGAGGGGCCGCGATTGGTTTAGTTGTACTAATGGGACCGGTCAACCATATGCTGTTTACAGACCGTGCAGGGACAGACATTTTGCAAGTTGTTGCTCTCTCGATTTTCCCTGCTTCGCTCTACTTGACGGCTGCAGCAATTTTGCAAGGCTATGGCAAAATCCATATTCCCCTCTATGCCGTGGCTGTTGGTCTTGCAGTAAAGCTGGCGGGCAACCTTTTGTTTATACCAGTGATGGCATCAGCAATGGGAGGGGCGTGTGCAAGTTTACTTGCCTTTTTGGCGATGGCGGCTATCGCACTGCACGCGATTAGGCGCCAAGATGGTATTCTGCTTGTGCAAAAGCGCTCTTATATAAGCACTGGTGTGACGCTTTTCCTGCTGTTTCTGGTCGCTTATGGATGGAAGTGGCTGTTGGAGGCATTTTTTTTTACAAGTGAAGAACGAGTAGGCGATACAGTGATTGCCCTATCAACATCGCTTGTTGGGGTAGCTGCCGTTGCTTGTTGTCTGCTTGCCAGTTCTGTCTTAACATTGCGCGAGTGGGCAAGCGTTCCAAAGCTGGCAAATTGGCGGCGGAAAGCAATGAATATTTTAAAGTAAAGGCAAGGTGACTATGGGAACCATATCAGTTGTTGGACTAGGAGCAGGCAATCTTGCGCAACTGCCCCTTGGCATTTACCGTGCATTAAAAAAGGCGAATTGCATTTATGTGCGCACAGACAACCATCCCGTCCTAGTGGAATTAGCGGAAGAGGGGCTGGCGTTTACGTCATTTGATGCTGTTTATGAACAACATAGCGAGTTTGAAGATGTTTACAAAGAGATTGCAACGCGTTTGCTAGAAGAAGCAAAACAAGGTGATGTCCTTTATGCCGTGCCTGGGCATCCATTTGTGGCGGAGCGGACGGTCCAACTTTTGCAAAAGCAAGCGCAAGGAACAGAAGTAGCGATTCACGTACTTGGCGGTGCCTCCTTTTTAGACGACATGTACACGGCTTTGGCAATCGATCCAATTGAAGGCTGCCAAATTGTTGACGGCACGGCGTTACGTGCTGAAGAATTGCAAATTCGCCATCACCTCATCATCGTGCAAGTATACGATACACTGATTGCGTCAGAAGTAAAACTGACGTTAATGGAAAAGTTGCCAGACGATTATGAAGTGTCGATTGTGACTGCAGCCGGCACGTCAGAGCAGTCGATTTTGCGAGTGCCTTTGTTTGAATTGGACCATTATGTAAAAGCAAACAATTTAACCGCTGTATATGTGCCGCCTGTAACAGAGGACCCATTATTGTACCGCGACTTTTCCTATTTGCGAGGCGTCATTGCAACGTTGCGGGGACCAGAAGGCTGTCCTTGGGACCAGAAGCAAACACACCATACATTAAAACGGTACTTGCTTGAGGAAGCATTTGAAGTGTTTGAGGCGATTGATGAAGAAGACGACAGCCATTTGGCAGAAGAGTTGGGCGATGTCCTGCTACAAGTGCTCTTACATGCGCAAATTGGCGAAGAACAAGGCTATTTTAACGTGGATGATGTGATTGGGGCCCTTACAGAAAAAATGATTCGCCGCCATCCCCATGTGTTTGGTAATGCAAAGGCGGAAACAGCTGGCGAAGCGTTACAGACATGGCAGCAAATAAAAGCGCAAGAACAAGAAGAACAGCCCAAGCCTAAGTCTGCATTAGACGGGCTAGCTGAAACGAATTCCATGCTTGTAGATGCAGCGGCCTTGCAAAAGCGTGCAGCCAAGACTGGTTTTGAATGGGCGAACGTCGCAGAAGTGTGGGAAAAGTTCTTTGAGGAAATAGAAGAATTTAAAGTGGAAGCTGCCAAGTCAAGCAAAAGCAAAATGGAAAAAGAATACGGAGATATTCTGCTTGCAGCGGTAAGCTTAGCTAGATTTTATGATCTATCCCCAGAAGTCGCCCTGCACCGTTCGTTGACTACATTTAAAAAGCGGTTTTTGTATATTGAACAAAAAGCGCAGGAAAAAGGGCAGGCGATAGCCGACATCGAGATGAGCGAACTGGATTGCTGGTGGAATGAAGCAAAAGGTAAATTTAGCGAATAAGAGGAGTGATTGGATGCGGTTGGATAAATTTTTAAAAGTCTCGCGCCTGATTAAAAGGAGAACGTTAGCGAAAGAAGTTAGCGACCAAGGCAGGGTAACAGTCAATGGCCAAGTGGCAAAAGCGGGGACAACAGTTAAAGCAGGAGATGAACTGGCGATTCGATTTGGGCAAAAAATCGTCACGGTAAAAATAAACGACGTACGTGACACCACACGAAAAGAAGAAGCTGCTGAAATGTATACGATTGTTAAAGAGGAGTCTGTATAATGCGCGGTTTTATTTTTGATATGGACGGCGTCATCATTGACAGCGAGCCGCTCCATTTCCAAGTGGAGCAAGACCTGTGTAAGAAATACGGCGTCGAGCTGGGAGAAAAAGAATTAGAATCCTATGTAGGCACCCGCGCAAGGGATATGTGGCAGCAAATTAAGAAAACGCACAGTGCTACGTTTGAAGTATCTGCCGTGCTGAACGAGGCCAATGAGCGAAAGCAAGCCTATGTTGTCAGTGGGGAAGTCGAACCGATCCCTGGCATTAAAGAACTGCTTGCAGCTTTAAAAAATAACGGGTACCGCATTGGTTTAGCGTCTTCGTCGCCGCGACCGTTCATTGAAGCGGTGCTTAACGGTTTTGGCATCAGCGACTATTTTGATGTTGTCATGAGCGGAGAGGAAGTCGCTAACGGGAAGCCTGCACCTGACGTTTATAGGGAAACAGCCAAAAAACTTGGCGTTCAACCGGATGCTTGCACGGTAGTAGAAGACGCTGCACATGGCGTGCAGGCTGCCTTGGCCGCGGGAATGCGCGTCATTGGCTTTGTGAACCCAAATTCAGGTAGCCAAGACTTGAGTGCAGCACACGACCAAGTAAATGAGATAGGGCAAATCCAACCGCGAGCGGCGGAAATAGTGGTCCAGAAAAATCGATAACTGCCCTCAGACTGATAGAAAACGCTTGTTAGACGAGGAGTGCAGGCGAGGGAAGATGTGAGTAGAACGGGGGTTCATAAGCATACGACTGAGGCAAAAGACGACGGATGCGAGCGTTTGTCTACAGTCTCAAGCCGTAAACAAAAATTGTTTACGGCTAGTATGTTCGACGATGTTTAGGAAAGAGCATCACGAGGCTTTTGCCCGAGTGCTCCGGCCACGAGGTTTTCTGCAGCGCGCAGCGCCATCGCTTCACGGGTAGCGGCTGTGGCTGAGCCAATATGAGGTGTTAGTGTAACATTATCCAACTCTAGCAATGGATGTCCTGGTGGCAACGGTTCGACTTCAAACACATCAAGAGCAGCACCAAAAATCGTTTTTTGCTTTAATGCTTCAATCAGGGCAGCCTCGTCAATAACGGCACCGCGAGCACCATTGACGAGAATGGCCGTTTCTTTCATTTTGCTTAGCTCTTCTTTTCCAATCATATGCTTTGTTGCCTTAGTAAGTGGCACCATGACGACAACGACATCCGCTTGTTCAAGCAGTTCGTGTAATTCTACTTTTTTGGCGCGATACTTTCTTTCGATTTCCGGCCTGCTTGAGCGGTTATGGTAAAGAATCTTCATCCCAAAACCTTCCTTGGCACGATGAACGATTTTTTCGCCAATACGCCCCATGCCAACAATACCGAGTGTTTGGTTGTAGACATCTTGTCCATATAGAGACTGTGCTGTTGTGTGTTTTGTCCAGTTGCCTGCCTTCATTTGTTCGTGCAGTGGAGCAATACGGCGCGCCCCTGATAGAATGAGGCCAAACAGCAAGTCTGCAACCGTTTCGTCAAGAACATACGGCGTGTTTGTGACATAAATGTTTTGTTCTGCTAGGCCTTCAACATCAAAGCCATCGTAGCCAACGGTGGCGGTGCTAATGACTTTTAGCTTACTAGCATGTTTGACGAGCTCGGCATCTGCGCCAATTCCTGTTAGCATCGCGCCGTCGACATCAGCCAATTCGTGGACCAATGCTTCTCTCGTTAGCGGTTTGCTTTCGTCCCATATCCGCAAATGGCAGAATTGTGAGACATGGTTAAGCGCAGCTTCAGGCAAAGAACGTGCTAAGAAAACAGTCGGTTTGCTCATATGTACCCCTCCTCTAAGTTTAACGATAGCAATCTATGCTTGATTTGTCACCTCCCTTCTTGATGCAGGAGGGAACAAATCAATGTAGAATATCTGAGAAAGTAAATTAGATATTTGGGGGCGAGTAGCTGTGCAACTTCGAGAAATAACAATCAGCGATGCAAAGCAGTTTTTGCAGTTGCAATTGCAATTAGATAAAGAAGCAAGTTACATGCTCTATGAGCCTGGGGAAAGAACGACAACGGTGCGTGAACAGCGGAAGGCGATTGCCGATATCCAGCAGTCCCCGTCGTCCACAATTTTTGTGGCGGAACACAACAAAAAGCTTGTTGGCTATCTGAGTGTGTTTGGTTCCCGATTGCAACGCATTCGCCATGTTGGCTATATTACGATTGGGATTTTAGAGGAATACTGCAACCAAGGCATTGGCAGGAAGCTGCTAGAGCAAGCGGACCATTTTGCACAGAGCGTTCAGCTTCACCGGCTGGAGCTAACGGTGATTGAAGAGAATACACGGGCGCTGCATTTGTATCGGAAATGCGGGTACGAGCAAGAAGGTGTCCGCCGCCGGGCAATCCGACATGGCCACAAGTGGCTTAATGAGATCTATATGGGGAAATTGCTATAAACCACGATTTGGCGCTTGAAAATGGTGCATTCCTCCTCTAAACTAAAAGAAAAGTGAGAATGATTTTCATTATCCTAGAGAGTGGACGGAGGAATAACCGTGCAGGAAAAAGAGATGTTTGACCTAACCATTATTGGCGGCGGACCGGCCGGTTTATATAGCACGTTTTATGCAGGGATGCGTGATTTAAAAGTAAAGCTCGTCGAATACAATAAAGAGCTAGGCGGCAAAATTTTGTTTTACCCAGAAAAAATTATATGGGATGTTGGGGGAATGCCGCCAACAACAGGTAGAAAATTAATTGATCAGCTTGTTGAACAGGCAACGACCTTTAACCCAACGATATGTTTAAATGAACACATCGTTCGGATGGTGCGGGAGCCCGACAACACGTACACCCTTTTTAATGAGCAAGGCGAAGCCCATTATACGCGGGCGGTGATGCTCGCTTCTGGACATGGCATTCCCGTTATGCAAAAGCTTGAAATTGAGGGCGCCGACCGGTATGAAGTTTCCAATCTCCATTACACGGTCACGCAAATGGACATATTTGCAAACAAACGGGTTTTAATTTCTGGAGGAGGCAATGCAGCCGTTGACTGGGCGAACGAACTTGCCAACATTTCAAAAGAAGTGGTTCTGTGCCATCGCCGCGACGAGTTTGGCGGGCATGAGAAAAATGTGGAACAAATGAAATCTGTTACGAAAATACACACCCCTTACCAAATAAAAGAACTGCATGGGGTAGGATCTGCCATTGAAGCGGTTACCCTTGCCCATTGTGATACAGGGGAACAACGACAAATTGAAGTCGATGCTGTCATTGTAAACCATGGAATGAAACTAGATGGTTGCTTTTTGATTGAAGCAGGCCTTGAATTGGAAGAGGACGGCTTTCTCCGCGTATCAGCTTGTATGGAGACAAGTCAGCCTGGCATTTTTGCCGCAGGGGACGTGACAAGGCATGCAGGGAAACTTCAGCTCATATCGGGAGCGTTTGTTGAAGGGGCGACAGCGGTTAATGGCGTCAAGCAGTTTTTGGACCCGAAAGCGGATAAGCAAGCGTATGTATCTTCCCATAATGAAAAATTTAAGAAAAAAAATGAGCAGCTAAAGCAGGAGAAACAAGCACAGCCAATGAACTAAGTTCGCAAGGCTGTACTTAGACAGCGCAAGCGCTCATAAAAATAGAGAATAAAAGAAGCTCTTGTTTAAGAGAGGGGCGCCTATCGATTGGACGGAATAATGGGGTTTTTAGAAGATTTTGGTTACTGGGGGTTGTTCGTGCACGCCTTTGCAGATGCTGTGATTTTTCCAGTCCCTGCGTTTTTTCTACAAGTGTCCTTAAGCTTGCTTCACCCAAACCAAGCCATTTGGTTTGCAACAGTAGGGTATATCGCTTGTCTTCTTGGCACGCCAGTTGGATACATGCTCGGCCGTTTGCTCGGAAATTCTGTCTTGCAAAAGTGGTTAAAGCCAACCGCTTTAACAAAGGCCGAGAAACTGTTTAAAAAGAACGGAGAGGCAGCTATATTAATTGGCGCCTTTACGCCGATCCCTTTTAAAGTATTTACGATTTTATCAGGAGCGCTCCAATTTTCGTTATGGAAACTAATGGTTTATGCAGCGCTTGGAAGGGCTGCTAAATTTTATGCTGTTGGTATCCTCTTTTATGTATATGGTCGTGCAGCCGAGAACATGGTTCATTCATACTTGACGTATGCGATGTTAGGAGTGGCTATTCTTCTTGCAGTCGGCATCTACTTAAAGCGCCGCGTTCAAGAGCGCCCAAAAACAGAAACGCAAAAGGGCAAAGAACTTTCATAACTGGACGTAACTCCTTTAAACGAATAGGGTAGGCCGTCTCCATTAGAGTGTGTTTTGTGCTAGAAGCTTGTTCTAGGGGCAAAGCCCCATGCATACATTGCAATAAAGACATGCTTTCTAGGAGGGTGCAGAAAATGGACGGTTCTACTTACGAGTTTGGCACGCCAATGGGACGTGAACGAAAAAACAACGACCACGACGTTACGTTGCGCGGGCGCAAGCAATTAGATATAACAGGCGTCAAACAAGTAGACAGCTTCGATAACGAAGAATTTTTGCTGGAAACGGTGCAAGGCTATTTATCGGTCCGAGGCGAAAACCTTTATATGAAAAACTTAAATGTAGAGCAAGGAAATGTCTCGATTGAGGGAAAAATCCACGACCTGATTTATGTCGATCAAAACCAGCAAGGAAAATCCAAAGGGCTCTTTGGAAAACTGTTTAAATAATGGCTTTAACTGTTCAGTTCTATACAATGGTCGCTATGGCCGCAATGGGCATTTGCCTTGGCGCGGCTATTGATACGTACGGCCGTTTTCTGCCTAGGCAACGTACCTTCCGCATTCACATCGCTTTGCTTGACATTACATTTTGGATTGTCCAAGCGCTGCTTGTCTTTTATATTTTATTTAAGACAAACCAGGGAGATATCCGAATTTATGTATTTTTGGCGCTACTATGCGGTTATGCTGCCTACCAAGCATTGTTTAAAGGCGTATATAATTGGCTCGTCAATTTGGTCATTAATATCGTTCACGCTGTATTCCGTTTCGTTTGGAGTCTTTTTAAAGCGCTCATTGTCATGCCGATAAAATGGTTGTTGATGTCCGTGCGCCGCTTCGTTATGATTATAGTAATCTCTGTGTGGAGCATCATTCTTTATGTCCTGCTTAAACCCCTATATTGGCTAATGAAAAAACTAGGCCTTATTGGCCTTTTAAAAAAAGGACAGCCTATCTTGCGTAAATGGCAGGAACGATTGGAGCGTTTTAGGAAAAAAGATGAGAGGTGAGCGATTTGGCAGTGAAACACCGGGCAACGATTAAAGAACTTGACACAGACTATATGGAGCAAAGGCAGCAAGAACTAATCCGACAAGCGAAAAGGCGAAAAGGCCTCTATCGTCGGCTTGGATTTATGGGCATCGTCTTTAGTGTGCTCGCTATTTGTTGCAGTGTAACGCTGTTCTCACAACGAGCCGATATTAATGAAAAACGGGAAGAACAACAAGCTGCGGCTGAACAATTGGAGCAGCTAAAGAATGAGGAAGAACAACTCTTACGCGACATTGCCAATTTTCAAGACGATGAATTTATTAAAGAGATTGCCAGACGTGATTATTACCTCACTCTTCCAGGCGAAACAAGAATTAACGTCTCCAAGCAGCAGTCGAGCGATTGACACCAAAATTTCAGGTCGGGTATAATATATTGGAGTACGTTTAGTTCACCCAAAATTTAAGGAGGATGTACGTTTTCATGTCCATTGAAGCAGGCAGCAAGCTGCAAGGCAAGGTGACTGGCATTACACATTTCGGTGCATTTGTGGAATTGCCAGGCGGGTCAACGGGTCTGGTTCACATTAGTGAGGTTGCGGATCATTATGTAAAAGATATAAATGAACTTTTAAAGGTTGGCGATGAAGTGACAGTGAAAGTCGTCAATATAGAAAAAGACGGCAAAATTGGTCTTTCGATCCGTAAAGCGGTTGACCGTCCCGAAGGAGAAAGCCGCCCTCCGCGCCCTCATCCGCGCTCCAGTAATAATCGAGGAGGCGGAAAATCGCGCCCTGCTGCGTCTTTTGAAGACAAGATGAGCCGTTTCCTAAAGGATAGCGAAGAACGTTTGTCGACGATCAAAAGGCAAACAGAGTCTAAACGCGGCGGTCGGGGTGCAAAACGCGGATAGCGATGTTGCTTGTGTAACGTATATCTGTTTGTAAATAGGAATGAGAGAGGAGCAGGGTAATCCTGCTCCTCTGATGTTGTCGACAAAGTCGACAACATCCTCAGACTGATAGAAAACACTTGACAGATGGGGCGAAGATGACGTTTGTGAGTTGTTCCTACAGTCAGAGGTGAGAAGGAAACCCTTTTCTACACTAGATTTTAATGTTGACTTTCATAGAAAAAACAAGTATATTAAATAATGTCGTGAAAAGCGAGGCGGTGTAGCTCAGCTGGCTAGAGCGTACGGTTCATACCCGTGAGGTCGGGGGTTCGATCCCCTCCGCCGCTATCTATTAGTTATCAAACTGGTAGAAAATGCTTGTCAATAGAACGATCCTGAGTGTTTTCTACAGGATAAAACCCTCTTTTCTGAAAAGGAAAAGAGGGTTTTTTCGCGTCTCGTAAACAAAATGGACAAAATAAAAAAAATGAATAGAATGCCCATTAAATTGGAAACGGTTACAGCGCCCGCCTGTTTCGTTAAGATAAGAGAAATCTCATTATAAGATTGATTAATTGTTTGGAAGGAGACCGGTATGTTTAGCCTTAGTTTTATTGGACTGATTGCGATTGTGGCAGTTGTCGCTTTGCTTATCAGCAAAAAAGTGTCGCCAATCGTTGCTTTTACGCTTATTCCCATTATAGCTGCTGTCGTTGCAGGCTTCGATTTAGATGACATTAGTGGTTTTTTCAGTGTAGGCGTCAATGATGTTATTTCTGTCGCCGTTATGTTTATTTTCGCGATACTCTTTTTTGGCATTATGCAAGATGCAGGCTTGTTTGATCCAGTTATCAATAAAGTGCTTGCCCTCTCAAAAGGAAATGTCATTGGCGTAGCAGTAGCAACAGTTATCGTTGCCAGCGTCGCTCATCTCGATGGCTCGGGAGCAACGACGTTCTTGTTGACAGTCCCGGCGCTTTTGCCTACTTACAAGCGTTTACAGATGAGCCCGTATTTGCTTCTGCTATTAATTGGTCTAGGGGCAAGCATCATGAATATGGTGCCGTGGGCAGGACCGGTGGCGCGTGTTGGTACCGTACTTAATATGAGCGCCGGAGAACTTTGGTTGCCGCTTATCCCTTTGCAACTTATTGGCATCGCGTTTCTGCTCGGGCTAGCGGTGTTGCTTGCTCTCAGAGAAAAAAAGAGAATTGCCGATCGCCATGTATGGAATGAAGCAGCAGCTACAGCCTACGCGGCAAATGCCTCGAAAGGAAAAGAAAGTCAAAAGAAAGCAGGCGCTCTGCAAATGACTGTCAATGCTCTTCTAATGGCTGCTGTCATTATTGTTTTGGCCGTCGACGTCTTGCCGTCTCCGCTCGTATTTATGCTTGGCGTGGCGCTGGCGCTGCCGTTTAATTTACGGAAAGTAGACGACCAAATGGAAGCAATTAAAAGGCATGCTCCAAATGCGTTAATGATGGCAACGATCATCATTGCGGCAGGCTGTTTTTTAGGAATCTTAAACGAGTCAGGGATGCTTCGGGCGCTGGCAGTCGATATAGTTGGCGTGCTTCCACACGCTGTTGTTCCTTATCTTCATGTCATTATCGGCTTTTTTGGCGTCCCATTTGACTTAATTTTAAGCACAGATGCCTATTATTTTGCATTGTTGCCACTCGTTGAACAGATTGTAACAGAAGTTGGGGTTTCTTCCACTTCAGCCGCATATGCGCTCGTGATCGGAAACATCATTGGTACATTTGTTAGCCCTCTTGCTCCGGCCGTATGGCTGGCATTGCAGCTTGCAGGCCTTGAAATGGGGAAACATATCCGTTATTCCTTTTTTATTATGTGGGGATTTAGCATCATCATGCTTGTGAGCGCTTACTTCCTGGGCATTATTACATTCGCATAATAGCGTGAGAGCCGCATCGTTGGGTGCGGCTTTTATGTTGTCAACAGATTGAGAAAAATGAGTTTTCCCTATGCCTTAATTCGTACGTCATTTCTAGCCAACCATTGAGCATCTACCCAAAGATACGCTAACATCAAACCCCTATTATTCGATTTTTGTGAATCATCCACACTGATTAGCCCGAAGTACGTCGAAATAATTTTTCATATTGGCCCTTAATTCTGACAAATTGCTCCAGCTTTGCTTGCTATAGTGTACGTACGATATTAATAGGGTGGTGGGCGAGAATGATAAGTAAAGTGATAAAGACGTCAGAAGAAATGGGTACAGCAAAAGTAGCTGAAAAGCTCAATGGTATATGGGCCAAATGTGCAAGCGGTGGACAAGCCCTTAAAAGCGGAGCCAAAACGGTGCTTTATGATTGGGGGATATTCATTGCTATTCTTGGTTTTCTGCTAGGAAGGGCTATGATTTTATCAGGGTTGACTCCATTTATCTTGCCATTCTTGGCTGCCGTGTTTTTGTTAAGACGCTCTCAATCACTCATTGCCGCGGCTTCGTTATTAGCCGGCGCTGTATTTAGTTTCCACGGTCAATTTATTTTTGCCATTGCAGGGATCGGGTTCTTTCTTATCCTGTACAAATGTATGAAAATGTTCATGAAACACCCTGCTAAATCGCTCCCTTATCTTGTGTTTTCAGCTAGTATCGCAACGAGGCTGTTACTCGTATTTTTCACAGAAGGTGGATTAAGCCAATATGCGATGATGATGGCTACAGTCGAAGCGGCACTTAGCTTTATCCTGACGATGATCTTTATCCAAAGCATACCGCTTGTGACAGGAAAAAGAGGCGGACAAGCCCTTCGGAACGAAGAAATTATTTGTTTGATCATATTGCTTGCCTCTGTAATGACTGGAACAGTCGGTTGGACGATAAATGAGGCCGTGCTTCAGCATAGCTTTGCAAGTTACCTCGTTTTAGTGTTCGCTTTTGTTGGCGGGGCCGCAATCGGCTCGACGGTCGGGGTGGTGACAGGCTTGATTTTAAGCTTAGCGAGTTTAGCAAGTCTCTATCAGATGAGCCTGCTTGCCTTTGCGGGTTTGTTAGGCGGGTTGTTAAAGGAAGGAAAACGGATCGGCGTGTCACTTGGCCTCCTTGTAGGAACGCTCTTAATTGGCATGTATGGCCAAGGGGGCGGGCTTGGGGCAAGTGTGTCGGAGTCTGCCATTGCAATCACGCTATTTTTACTGACGCCAAAGAGCTGGCTGACAAAGGTAGCACGCTATATTCCTGGGACTGTGGAGCATTCCCAGGAACAGCAGCAATATTTACGCAAAGTCCGAGACGCGACAGCGGGAAAGGTTGAACGGTTTTCGTCTTTGTTCCAAACGCTATCGAACAGCTTTCATACACCTCCTAAAAATGAGGAAGAAGAGCATGACCATGAGGTCGATGTGCTCCTTAGCCGCGTGACGGAAAAAACATGCCAAACGTGCATGTTGAAAGAAAAGTGCTGGGTGCAAAATTTTAATGCTACCTATGATTCAATGAAGCAAATGGTCCAGGAAAGCGAGGTGCACGGAGCGGTTGTCGATGCAAAATTACAAAGGCAATGGCGCAGCCATTGCCGCAAGCCTGACCAAGTCATGGCTGCCCTTAATGCTGAGGTGAACCATTATCGGGCAAACAAGGAATTGAAGAGACAAGTGTTAGAGAGCCAGCGGCTAGTCGCCGACCAATTGCTTGGCGTTTCCCGGGTAATGGGTGATTTCGCAAAAGAGATCCAAAAAGAAAAGCAGCCTCATGTCATCCAAGAAGAGCACATGGTAGATGCTTTGAGAAACGCCGGCCTTGAGGTTGGGCATATAGACATTTACAGCATGGAGAGTGGCAGCATTGAAATTGAAATGAGTGTTCTATGCAGCCATGAAAATGGCGAGGCGGAAAAAATCATCGCGCCAATGCTTTCTGATTTAGTCAAGGAAACGATTGTATTAATGCGGGAAGAACCAGGCTTTTATTCAAATGGATATAGCCATATTTCATTTGGATCAGCAAAGCCTTTTGCTGTTGAAACAGGCATTGCCAAAGTCGCCAAAGGCGGCGAATGGTTATCTGGAGACAATTATGCCATGATCAAATTAAATAGCGAAAAGTTCGCAGTTGCGATAAGTGACGGCATGGGAAACGGCGAAAAAGCTCATTTGGAAAGCAGTGAAACGTTGAAGTTGCTGCAAAAAGTGTTGCAATCAGGGATTGAAGAAACAGTGGCAATCAAGTCAGTCAATTCCATATTGTCATTGCGCAACACAGAAGAAATGTTCTCTACACTCGATCTGGCGATGATAGATATGCAAGATGCAGGAGCAAAGTTCCTGAAAATTGGATCAACACCAAGCTTTATTAAACGCAAAGACCACGTCATAAAAATTGAAGCAGGCAACTTGCCAATGGGAATTCTCCATGAATTTGAAGTAGACGTTGTTAGCGAGCAGCTTAAGCCAGGTGACTTGCTGATTATGTGCAGCGATGGGGTGTTTGATGCGAAAAGGCAAACTGAGAACAAGGAGCAATGGATGAAGCGTATGATTAAGGAAATTGAAACAGATGACCCACAAGAAGTGGCCGATGTGCTCTTAGAGAAAGTCATTCGTTCGGAAAAAGGGATTGTGATTGAAGATGACATGACGATCGTCGTTACACAGTTGAAACACAATACGCCGAAATGGTCTTCGATCCCGATCCATCCGAAGACGACAAAAAACAAGAAAGCTACACCGTTCTATAAACAGGCAACAGGCACTTAAAAGTATATTTTCCCTCCAATATGACCATGATGGTAACACGAAATCAGATGGAGGGGAAACGAATGAATGGGACATTAAGGCAAATTTTGCTCATGACTGACGGGCATTCGAACTATGGCGAAGATCCTGTAGCGATTGCGCGCTTGGCCCAAGAGTATGACGTTACGGTAAATGTAATCGGCATTACTGATGAAAATCGCGAAAATGAAAAAGGGCTTCAAGAGGTTGAAGCGATTGCACTGGCTGGTGGAGGGGTAAGCGAAATTGTTTTTGCCAGGCAACTGGCTAAAACAGTTCAGATGGTAACAAGAAAAGCGATGACGCAAACACTCCACGGTGTCGTCAACCAAGAACTTAAACAAATATTAGGCCAAAACGATGAAATGGAAGACTTGCCGCCGGGAAAACGTGGACAAGTGATGGAAGTAGTGGATGATCTAGGTGAGAAAGTGCTCTTAGAGGTACTTGTATTAATCGACACAAGTGCAAGCATGGCAAATAAATTACCGATGGTACAAGAAGCGTTATTGGATTTGTCAATCAGCTTAAACTCCCGCTCAGGGGATACGAAATTTTCTTTGTATTCATTTCCCGGGAAAAGAAAGCCGATTGAGAGATTGCTTGATTGGACTCCAAAGCTCCAATCACTAACTGCGACTTTTACAAAACTGTCAACGGCGGGAATGACACCGACTGGCCCAGCTTTACAAGCAGCACTCCAAGTGTTTGAGGAAAGACGGGGCAAAAGGAGATTGGAAGACGATGAGAATGAACAGCGCCAAGGGCGATTTGGATTTTGAACTTTACCCAGGACTGGCATTTCGCGGCAAGTGGAACCGTAAACCTTATAAGTTGATTCGAAAACTTGGGGCAGGGGTCACTGGCTATGTTTACTTGGCAGAAGGAGAAACGGGTTCAGTTGCTTTAAAGATCGGCACAGAACCGATGTCAATTACAGCAGAAGCGAATGTACTGAAACAGTTCAGCAAGGTCCAAGGCAAGCCGCTTGGGCCTTGCTTATTTGACGTTGACGACTTCCTGTCTGCCAACAGCGTCCTTCCTTTCTACGCAATGGAGTATATTGAAGGCGAAAATTTTGTTGACTTCCTCCGGGGCAAAGGGCCAGAGTGGCTGCCTGTATTAGCATTGCAATTGTTGGGTGCATTAAGCGCGCTCCATCAACAGGGCTGGGTATTTGGCGATTTAAAGCCCGAAAATGTGATCGTCACTCGTCGTTCGGCTGAAGTAAGATTGTTAGATGTAGGCGGGACCACACGAGTGGGACGTGCGATCAAGGAATATACCGAGTATTACGACCGAGGTTACTGGGAACAAGGAACACGAAAGGCGGAACCGACCTATGACTTATTTGCGGCGGCGATGATGATCGTCGACTGTGCGTATCCACGGCAAGTAAAAAAAGAGCGGGGCAATACGGCAAACCAATTAAAAAAGCTTGTTTATCAAGCGCCGCTATTAAAACCTTACCGGGAAGTGGTTTATAAAGCGTTAATGGGAGGGTATGGATCTGCGGAAGCAATGAAAAACGACTTTCTTGCCTCAGTGAAGCAAACCGAAGGACATAGCCGAGTGAAACGGAAACAGCAACATAAAGCAAGAAAACAGAAAGGGGCGCCGATCGACTTAATCCTAGTGATGTCTTTTGTTCTCATCCTTTTTGTCCTATACTTATTAATACAATCATTTTGAAAAGCTATAGGGGCGAATAGAATGGAAGCACGCGTGGAACAGTTTATCGCAAACAATCGATTGTTTGAAATGGAAGCAAACGTACTCGTTGCCGTCTCAGGCGGCCCCGATTCAATGGCGCTCCTTGCAATAATGGCCAAATTGCAAGCAAAGTGGAGGCTCAATCTGTTTGTCGTTCATGTAAACCACCGCCTGCGAGGCGAAGAGTCAAATAGAGATGCCGAACTTGTTCAAGCTTTCTCTGCTCGCCTCGGCGTGCCGTGCAATGTGAAAGACGTCGACGTCGCTGCCTTTAAAGCCGAGCGCCATGTTGGTACGCAACAAGCGGCCCGTACACTCCGCTACCAGGTCTTTCAAGGGGAAATGGAGCGAGTACATGCAACGGTGCTTTTGACTGCCCACCATGGCGACGATGAAGTAGAAACGGCTTTTATGAAACTGACTCGTGGAACGACGCCGTTGACGAAACTAGGCATTGCGGCTACAAGACCCTTTTCAAATGGTGTTTTGGCGCGACCGCTTCTGGAAGAAACGAAGCGATCCATTGTCGCCTACTGTAACGAAAATGACATTCCTTACCGAATCGACCAGAGTAATTTTTCCGATGCTTATACGCGCAATCGGTTTCGAATGAACATCGCTCCTTATCTTGTCGAGGAAAACCCCCATATCCATAAACACATTGGCCGTTTTGACCGCTGGCAGGATGATGACAACCACTATTTAATGGAGCAGGCGAAAGCTCATTTGAATCAAATTTTAATGGGAAAAAGCGAGAAAAGTATCGAACTTGAAATTCAGGCGCTTTGTCTTGCCCCCTTTCCTTTACAAAGAAGAATGATTCATCTAATATTAAATTATCTTCACTTAAATGTTCACGGAGTAAATGACATGCGTGCTTTTCCTGATGCAATTGAGCAGATCCAAGCGTTTCTCCAAACAAGTGCCCCTTCCGCTCAACTAGATTTGCCAGGTGGGGTACAAGTGAAACGTTCCTACGGGACGTGCTTGTTCACAACCGCCTCTTTTACAGAAATAAAAGCTTATTGTCATCTGCTTTGTATCCCAGGTAAAGTAGACACGCCCCTTGGAGTAATCAGGGCGGATACACGAGAAGAACTATTGGAATTAGAACATACGGATGCTGTTTCATTTCAGGCGAGCCAAGTGGCTTTTCCGCTATACATACGAAATCGCAAGCCGGGAGATAAGCTTTCCCCAAGCGGAATGAGCGGAAGCAAAAAAGTGAACCGTTTGTTTATCGATCGAAAAGTAGATCGCGCCAAAAGAGATGCTTGGCCTCTGCTTGTCGATGCAAATGACTCGATTCTTTGGGTGCCTTCACTTCAAACATCCCGCATTCTCACCCGCTCCGCTGATGAACAAGGCGAGCTACTCCATGTTACTTTTTCCCAACATAAATGGCCATAACGAGAAAAAGGCACCAACTTACAGGAGGTACAAGACCGTACATGAAGAACGACATGAAAGAAATTTTATTGACTGAGGAACAAATTCAGCAAAAAATCAAGGAATTGGGGCAGGCTATCACAAAAGAGTATGAAGGCCGTTTTCCACTATTTGTCGGTGTTTTAAAAGGCGCCCTGCCTTTCATGGCTGATTTGATTAAAGCTGTGGATACCCACTTGGAAATTGATTTTATGGATGTGTCCAGCTATGGAAAAGGCACTGTCTCCTCAGGTGAAGTGAAAATTGTAAAAGACCTTGACACGAAAGTGGAAGGGCGTGATGTCTTAATTGTCGAAGACATCATTGACAGCGGCTTAACGCTAAGCTATTTAGTCGAGTTGTTTAAATACCGGAAGGCTAAGTCGGTAAAAGTGGTAACGCTTCTCGATAAGCCAGAAGGCAGAAAAGTGGATTTGGTGCCGGATATGACAGGTTTTGTTGTCCCGGACGAATTTGTAGTAGGATACGGTCTAGACTTTGCAGAACGCTACCGTAATTTGCCTTATGTCGGAATACTGAAACCTGAAGTTTATGAAGGCTAATTATTGGTACAGAACGATTTCTTATGGTAAGATAGGTGCAGTTTTGTTGGACGCGGGAGGAGGTACAGAATGAATCGTACAGTACGCACGATAGTCATCTTGACGATACTGATGCTGATTATTATTGCAGGGGTCCAAAGTTTTTCAAATGACCCTACAGAAACCCAGCAAGTTCGCTATGATGAATTCTTAGAGAAGCTCGAGCAAGGAGAAGTGGAAAATATTACTGTTCAGCCTGAACGTTCTGTTTTAGTTGTCACAGGACAGTTTGCAGGGCAAACAGATGGCGAAAATTTCACCACAACGATTCTGAATTCAGACATTACAGCAGACCTTCTCTCTAATATAGAAGGCGTCGAGTTGACGGTTGAACCAGAAGAAGAACAAAGCAACTGGTTGTCAACCATCATTATGATCGCGCCGTTTTTACTAATCTTTCTGATCATCATTTTTCTCATGAGTTCTGCCCAAGGCGGTGGCGGCGGTGGCGGTAACCGCGTCATGAACTTTGGTAAAAGCAAAGCAAAAATGGTTAGCGATGAGAAGAAAAAGGCGAAGTTTAAAGACGTCGCCGGTGCTGACGAAGAGAAGCAGGAGCTTGTCGAGGTCGTCGAGTTTTTAAAAGACCCGCGCAAGTTTGCCGCGATTGGGGCGCGGATTCCTAAAGGGGTGCTGCTTGTTGGTCCTCCAGGTACAGGGAAAACGCTTCTTGCCCGAGCTGTTGCCGGGGAAGCAGGCGTGCCGTTTTTCTCAATTAGTGGTTCTGATTTCGTCGAAATGTTTGTTGGGGTTGGGGCTTCCCGTGTGCGTGATTTATTTGAGAACGCTAAAAAGAATTCCCCGTGTATTATTTTTATTGATGAAATTGACGCAGTTGGGCGCCAGCGTGGCGCTGGACTCGGTGGCGGCCATGACGAACGTGAGCAAACGTTGAACCAATTGCTTGTGGAAATGGACGGTTTTAGCGCAAATGAAGGCATCATTATCATTGCTGCTACAAACCGTGCTGATATCCTTGATCCAGCCCTCCTTCGTCCAGGTCGTTTTGACAGGCAAATTCAAGTGAACGCCCCTGATGTTAAAGGGCGTGAAGAAGTGCTCAAAGTCCATGCGAGAAACAAGCCACTTCGTGAGGAAGTAAAGCTTGATCTCATTGCTATTCGGACGCCTGGTTTTTCCGGCGCAGATCTTGAAAACTTGTTGAATGAAGCAGCGCTTGTGGCAGCAAGAAACGACAAAAAAGAAATTGGCATGGAACATATTGAAGAGGCAATTGACCGTGTCATTGCGGGACCAGCTAAAAAAAGCCGCGTTATTTCCGAAAAAGAAAAGAACATTGTGGCGTGGCATGAAGCTGGGCATACTGTTGTTGGCGTCAAGTTGGAAAGCGCCGACATGGTCCACAAAGTAACGATTGTCCCTCGTGGAATGGCAGGCGGTTACGCGATGATGCTGCCAAAAGAAGACCGTTATTTTATGACAAAGCCTGAGCTGCTTGATAAAATTGTCGGCTTGCTTGGTGGGCGTGTCGCTGAAGAAATCCAATTTGGTGAAGTATCCACCGGTGCTCATAATGACTTCCAACGAGCGACAAGCATAGCGCGGAAAATGGTAACGGAATATGGCATGAGCGACAAATTAGGGCCGATGCAATTTGGGCAAAGTTCTGGGGGGCAAGTTTTCCTAGGAAGAGACATCCAAAACGACCAAAATTATTCAGATGCGATTGCTCATGAAATTGATTTGGAAGTTCAACGCATCATAAAAGACAGTTATGAGCGCTGTAAACAAATCTTGCTTGCGAATAAGGATAGTTTAGACCTTATTGCCAAGAATTTGCTTACGCTTGAAACGCTTGATGCCGAACAAATCCAATCCCTCATTAATGAAGGCAAGCTGCCTGAAAACCATCATGCGTCGAAGAAAAACGGCGACATGAAAGTGAACATCCAGTCAAAAGATTCAGCGGAAGAAGTGGAAGGCGCTTATGAAGAAACGACAAACGTAGGCGAAAACCGTCCGCCGTCTTCAGAGGAAACAAAGGAGAATCGCGATTAAGGGAAAATAGAGGGTGCCTAGATGGCACTCTCTTTTTGTAAGAAAGGGGTTAAAGCCAATGATGTTGGCCATTGATATTGGCAATTCTTCGATCGTAACAGGCGTTTACGACGAGAACGACCAACTTGCATTCATATTTCGGATCGCAACCACGCACGATAAAACGAGTGATGAATATGCCATGTTGCTGCACTCTTTTTTTGAACAAAAAGGTTGCCGTTTTAACGACGTAAAAGGTGTGATTATCGCTTCTGTCGTTCCCACAATTATGCACCGCTTTCGGCGCATGTGCCAAGATTATTTACACTTAACCCCCTTAATTGTCGGTCCTGGCATTCGCACGGGCCTCTCGATCCATTATCAAGATCCGAAAGAAGTTGGTGCCGATCGGATTGCTAATGCCGTTGCAGCAATTGCTCGCTACGGCGCTCCGTGTATTGTAGTCGACATTGGCACGGCTACGACGTTTTGCTGTATTGATGCAAAGCACCGTTACCGTGGGGGCGTTATTGCCCCTGGAGCGGCTATTTCGACGGCAGCTTTGTCGAGTAAAGCATCTAAATTGCCTAAAATCGAACTTACAAAGCCGGCATCTGTTGTAGGAAAGACAACGATTGCCTCCATGGAAAGTGGGACATTCTATGGGCATATAGCGATGATTGACGGCGTGGTTGAACGAATCAAGGACGAGCAGCGTCTTGACAATGCTAAAGTCATTGCAACGGGTGGACTAGCCTATCTTTATGCGGAAGAATCAAGGCAAATTCAACATTTGGAACAAGAGTTAACGTTAAGTGGGCTAAAATATATTTACGATAAAAACCAATGATTGGAGCGGTTTTGAAATGGAAGACTATGTAGTAAAGGCAACAGCCTACAACGGTGAGGTCCGGGCGATTGCCCTTAGAGCAACCGAAATGGTCAAAGAAGCATGCAAAAGACAGGGTACTTGGCCGACTGCTTCCGCTGCCCTTGGACGGACCATGATGGGCGGAGCCCTTATGGCATCAATGTTAAAAGGCAAGGATAAGCTAACAGTACGAATTCAAGGAAATGGGCCGATTGGGGAAATCATCGTTGACGCCCATGCATCGGGGGCAACGCGTGGGACAGTGACCAACCCTCATGTCAGCCCAGAGTTAAACAGCCAAGGCAAGCTCGATGTGGCAAGAGTTGTCGGGAATGAAGGGACACTTTCAGTTGTAAAAGATATCGGTATGAAAGAACCATTTACAGGAAGTGTGCCGATTGTTTCGGGCGAAATTGGCGATGACTTCACGTACTACTTTGCCAACTCAGAGCAAACACCTTCCTCAGTTGGTGTCGGTGTCCTTGTCAATCCTGATGAAAGCGTCCTTGCAGCGGGAGGGTTTGTCATCCAACTATTGCCTGGAGCAAAGGAAACAACCGTTACAGAAATTGAAAAACGGATTGGGGAAACGCCGCCTATTTCAAAGCTGGTGGAACAGGGCAAAACACCTGAAGAAATAATTAATGGCCTTCTTGGAGAGGGAAATGTCAAGTTTCTTGAAACAAAACCTGTTTTCTTCGAATGCACGTGCTCGAAGGAGAGGATCGGCAACGCTATTATTAGCCTTGGGCCGAAGGAGATTGAAGCAATGATTACAGAGGATGCTGGCGCTGAAACGGTGTGCCATTTTTGCAATGAATCGTATTCATTCACAAAAGCAGAACTAAAGGCGTTGTTAGAAGAAGCCGAGAGCAAACGGTAGCCAAAAACCATCCTTCATTGGCGCAGGCGAAAAGCGTGAAAATCAGGGATGTCTGATTGACTTATCTGAAAATGTTTGCTATCCTATTTTTATAAAACCAATGAAGATACTAGGGATTGAGGAGGCGTTTGATTGTGACCGTTGTAAACAACATTACGGAATTGATCGGCAATACCCCGCTTGTAAAATTAAACCGCCTGGCGACTGCTGAACATGCAGACGTGTACTTAAAGCTTGAATACCAAAATCCAGGAAGCAGCGTAAAAGATCGGATAGCACTGGCGATGGTGAATGCAGCTGAAGAATCCGGAGAACTAAAGCCAGGAGCGACCATTGTTGAACCAACGAGTGGCAATACGGGCATTGGCATCGCTATGGTTGCGGCAGCAAAAGGTTATAAAACAAAACTGGTTATGCCTGAAACAATGAGTATGGAGCGGCGTAACTTGCTGCGTGCTTACGGAGCCGAGCTTGTGTTGACCCCAGGTCCAGAAGGCATGGGCGGGGCAATTCGAAAAGCGACAGAGCTGGCCAAACAAGACGGGCATTTTATGCCGCAGCAATTTGAAAACAGCGCCAATCCGAAAATCCATCGTGAAACGACTGGCAAGGAGCTGCTTGAGCAAGTCGATGGGCAGCTTGACGGCTTTGTCGCCGGCATCGGCACAGGCGGCACAATAACTGGAGCAGGCGGCCTATTAAAAGAGCATTTTCCAGAATTAAAAATTGTTGCGATTGAGCCGAAAGACTCTCCTGTTCTGTCAGGCGGCAAGCCTGGCCCTCATAAACTTCAAGGCATTGGCCCAGGCTTTGTGCCAGGCATCTTAAATACAGATGTGTATGATTCGGTTTTACAAGTATCGACTGAACAAGCGTTTGAATATGCACGCCGTGCGGCACGTGAAGAAGGTATTTTAGGCGGTATTTCCTCAGGGGCAGCGATTTATGGAGCATTAGAGCTTGCGAAAGAGCTAGGCCCAGGTAAAAAAGTGGTTGCCATCATTCCTTCAAATGGAGAACGGTACTTGAGCACGCCGCTGTACCAATTTGAGGAAGAAACCACTCATTCATAATTTACCAGCTTAAGTTTGTCGACAACTCGAACATGAGGTTTTAAAGCATATGAACAAGACAAACGTTGCCTATGTGAACGTTTGTCTATAATCTGTAGCAGTCTCTTTTCAAAGAGGCTGCTTTTCTTCTTAGAAATTGTTTAGTAGAATAAGCACATATGCTTTAGAGACGGAGTGAGTCTATGGCACAAAAAGGGTCTGCCATTCGCATATCAATAAATAAAAAAATCGTCATGCCGCAAAACGAGTGGTTTCACCGATTTTCCGCATTGGCGAAAGACGAGCCCTATCATGTACTGTTGGAAAGTGGGCAGACAGGGCGGTATAGCATAATCGGCTTGTCGCCTGTTGCTGTGATCGAAGGCAAGGGCAACACATTAATGGTTAGCGATCAAAACGGCAACCATCTTTTTACAGGCCCGCTGTTATCTTCATTAGAAACGGCGCTTGCACCCTACCAGACAGAGTACACCTTAACAGGCCCACCAATGCAAGGCGGGGCGATTGGATACTTGTCGTATGATGTAGTCCGAGAAATTGAGTCATTAAAGGAAACGGCGGTTGATGATTTGCAACTGCCTGAAGTCTATTTTCTCGTTTTTGAGGAAGTATCCGTGTACGACCATGAGGAAGAGCAGTTGTGGCTGTGTGCAAATGGAAGCGATAGCCAATTGCTGCAGGAGAAGGTGGCGCTGCTTGAACAGCGGTGGCTGCAAACAGAGCCTGCTTCGACGCCACCAAGCAGAAATCTGTTTACATCCCGTTCCCACAAAGAAGCGACATTCACGAAAGAGCAGTTTGTTCGTGCTGTCGAAAGGGTGCAGGACTACATTCGAAGCGGTGATGTATTTCAAGTCAATTTATCCGTTCGCCATACCCGCAGCCTCCAAGTAGACCCTTTTAGCGTGTATAAAGAGCTAAGGCAGCTTAATCCATCGCCGTACATGAGCTATATTCATAGCCCAAAAACACAAATTGTTAGTGCATCGCCCGAATTGTTGATTAAAAAGCGGGGCAATGAACTGGAAACGCGGCCAATAGCTGGAACACGCTCAAGAGGAGCGAGTGAGGAAGAAGATGCCTGGCTTGAAGCAGAACTGTTAAGCAATGAAAAAGAGCGTGCTGAGCATGTGATGCTCGTTGACTTGGAACGAAACGATCTCGGTAGGGTGAGCCAATACGGCACGGTAGCTGTTGACGATTTATTAGTAGTTGAACGGTACTCACATGTCATGCACCTTGTTTCCAGTGTGAAGGGGCAATTGGCGGATGGCCTGACGCTATACGATTGCATTCGTGCCACATTTCCAGGGGGGACGATAACGGGAGCGCCAAAAGTAAGGACAATGGAGATCATTGAAGAGTTGGAGCCCGTTCGCCGTGGCCTATACACAGGATCAATTGGTTGGATTGGTTTTAACGGCGACATGGAACTAAATATAGTCATTCGCACAATGCTGTGCCAGGATGGGAACGCCCATGTTCAGGCAGGCGCTGGAATAGTGATTGATTCCAATGCCGAAAACGAGTACAAAGAATCAATGAAAAAGGCGCAGGCGCTATGGCGTGCGCTTGAATTAGCAGAGCAGAGAGTTTTAACAAAAACGAGCAGAGCCTAGGAGGAGCAAGAGATGATTTTAATGATCGACAATTATGATTCATTTACGTACAATTTGGTTCAGTATTTAGGCGAAATGGGACAAGAGCTGGTCGTCAAACGAAATGATGCTATAACGATTACGGAAATAGCCAGCTTAAATCCCGATTGTATTATGATTTCTCCAGGGCCATGTAGCCCAAATGAAGCAGGAATCAGCTTAGAAGCAATTCGTGCTTTTGCGGGAAAAGTGCCGATTTTTGGCGTTTGCTTAGGACACCAGGCGATTGCCCAGGCGTTTGGCGGCCATGTTGTCCAGGCGGACCAGCTGATGCACGGAAAAACATCTGATGTCCAGCATGATGGAAAATCAATATTTGCTGGCCTTCCAAACCCACTTGTCGTGACACGTTACCATTCGCTTATTGTTGAACGGGAAACGTTGCCTGGATGTTTTGAAATTAGCGCGGAATCAGCGGAAGGGGAAGTAATGGCGATTCGCCATAAGGAGTTGGCGATTGAAGGCGTTCAATTCCATCCCGAATCGATTATGACGAAAGAAGGGAAAACGTTATTGCGTCAATTTATTGATTCTTATCAAGGTGGCACGGCATGTTCCTCAGTATAAATGGAGCTGTCGTTGCAAAAGAGCAGGCGGCCATTTCTCCGTTTGACCATGGTTTTTTATACGGCATTGGTCTGTTTGAGACTTTTGCAGCACATAAAAACGGTGTGTTTTTGCTCGAAGCGCATATTGACCGTCTCTTAACAGGCTTGGAATCGGTTGGAATTGCCTACTCATTGACAAAAGAACGGGCGCTTGAAACCGTCTATACATTGCTTGAAGCAAACCAGCTCGAGGAAGGATATGTCCGCTGGAATGTATCAGCTGGCATGCGCGAGATTGGCTTGTTTCCAGATCGCTATGAGGCGCCAACGGAAATAGTGTATATGAAGCCATTGCCGAAAAAGCCGCTTAGTAAAGAAGCCGTTGTTTTACACACGGTTCGGAACACGCCTGAAGGGGGCTTACGGCTAAAATCACATCATTATTTAAATAATGTTCTCGCCAAACAAGAGCTAAAACAGTCCCCTTATGCTGAAGGCATTTTTTTAACAAAAGAAGGACATGTAGCGGAAGGCATTGTCTCCAATTTATTTTGGATAAAAGGCGATGTTGTCTTCACCCCCTCGTTAGAAACAGGCATCTTAGGCGGAGTAACGAGAAGCTTTGTGATCAAACAATTACAAAGTGCAGGGCATGAAGTGCGCGTAGGCTTATTTAAAGGGGAAGCTCTTCAGGAAGCGGATGCCCTTTTTTTCACGAATTCAATCCAAGGCGTCGTGCCTGTTACAAAATTGGACGGCCGGGAGCTGGAAGTGGGCTCACTTGTGCCGGTCATTGCTGCCAACTACACCCATGCAGCGAATGGAGGAAGCAAAACAACATGAGCAAGCGATTTTCTCTTCAAGTCAATAGGGGAGCACGAACAAAAGTGATGGGCATCTTAAATGTAACGCCTGACTCTTTTTCAGATGGGGGTCGCTACCATCGCCTTGACACGGCAGTTGACCGTGCCCATGAGCTTGTAAAAGCTGGCGCCGACTTAATTGATATTGGCGGAGAATCAACAAGGCCAGGGTACACACCGGTGCCAGCAGAAGAAGAAATGGAACGGGTTATTCCCGTCATTGAAGCGATCACAGCACGGATGGACGTACCGATTTCCATTGACACATACAAAGCTAAAACGGCAAAAGCAGCAGTAGATGCCGGCGCTGCCATTATTAACGATGTTTGGGGAGCAAAAGCGGACCCGGAAATGGCGACAGTTGCTGCAGCCCATGCTGTTCCAATCATTTTGATGCACAACCGCGAGAATAGGAGTTACCAATCATTCATGGAAGATGTGAAAGCGGATTTGCAAGAAAGCATAGACATCTGCGTGAAGGCAGGTGTGCAAAAAGAGCAAATTTGGCTTGATCCAGGGGTCGGGTTTGCGAAAACGTATGAACAAAATTTGGAGGTTATTCGTGAACTAGACCAAATTGTCGAAATGGGCTATCCGGTGTTGCTGGGCACTTCAAGAAAATCTTTAATTGCCAAAACCTTAAATTTGCCGGTTGAAGACCGTATAGAGGGCACTGGCGCGACAATTTGCTTAGGAATTGCGAAAGGCTGCCAAATGATTCGTGTCCATGATGTAAAGGAAATGGCGCGCATGGCCATTATGATGGACGCCATGCTGAAAAGGAGTGATGATGTTGGATAAAATCTTTTTAAATCAACTGTCTTTTTACGGATACCATGGCGTCTATCCAGAAGAAACAAAGTTGGGCCAACACTTTATCGTCGATTTAGTGCTTGAGCTCGATTTAAGGCATGCTGCACGCCATGATGATTTGGAGGCATCCATCGATTACGGCGACGTACATGAGCGTGTAAAAACGATTGTTGAAGGGAAACCGTACAAGCTGGTAGAAGCAGTTGCTGAACGGATTTGCACCGAACTTTTACAGGCGTATGACCAACTGCAAACATGTACAGTGAATGTGATCAAGCCTAATCCGCCCATTGCGGGGCATTACGACTCGGTTGCAGTAGAGCTAACGAGGTCACGCCATGCATAAGGCTTATATTGCGTTAGGTTCGAATGTAGGAGACCGGGAAAATTATTTGCAGGAAGCAATGAAGCTGCTTGACGCCGATGCTTCGATTCAAGTCATTCAAGCTTCTTCTATATATGAAACGGAGCCTGTTGGCTTTACAGACCAAGGGCCATTTTTAAATATGGTCGCTGAAGTCGAAACAACTCTTAGCCCGTTTTCATTGCTTGCGGCAACACAAGCAATAGAGAGGAAACTTGGTCGAAAACGCCTTATCCGCTTCGGCCCTCGTACACTAGATCTTGACATTTTGTTGTTTGATCATGAAAATATAGAGACGGGTGAGCTGCAAATCCCCCATCCACGAATGTGGGAGCGCGCGTTTGTGCTCGTTCCACTAGCAGAAATAGCGCCTGATGTATACAGCGAAACCTGTAAGCAAACAGTGGCTGAATTGGCTTCGGCGACTCAAGCTGGTGTAACATGGTGGAGAGATTGGAGCGGCGTTGACCAATACGTCCATACAGAAAGCTAAACGCTGTTGCTGTAAGCGCATCTGTATTTAGGTGAATAGAGCAGGATCATCGATCCTGAAGTGTTTATACATGTCCAAAGCGGAGATGATACAAAGGAGAGCAAATGGAGGTGTGACCTATGCTGAAAATAGGCGACATAGAAATGAAAAACCAAGTCGTACTCGCGCCTATGGCAGGAGTATGCAACCCGGCGTTTCGCTTGATTGCGAAAGAATTTGGCGCCGGCCTAGTTTGCGCGGAAATGGTTAGTGACAAAGCCATCTTGCATAAAAACGAAAAATCGTTACAAATGCTTTACGTAGATGAGCGAGAAAAGCCACTTAGTTTGCAAATTTTTGGTGGAGAAAAAGACACACTAGTAGAAGCAGCACGCTTCGTAGACCAAAATACCAATGCCGATATCATCGACATTAATATGGGTTGCCCGGTACCGAAAATTACAAAGTGTGACGCAGGAGCCCGTTGGCTTCTCGACCCCAATAAAATTTACGAAATGGTCGCTGCCGTTGTTGATGCAGTCAAAAAGCCGGTAACCGTCAAAATGCGGATTGGTTGGGATGAAGACCATATTTATGCAATCGAGAATGCTCGTGCAGTTGAACGAGCGGGCGGAAGTGCAGTGGCAGTACATGGTCGCACGCGCGTTCAGATGTACGAGGGTGTGGCTGATTGGAATATTATTGGCGATGTGAAAAAGGCAGTGAACATTCCGGTTATAGGAAACGGTGATGTTGCTACACCGCAAGACGCCAAGCGGATGCTAGACGAGTATGGCGTTGATGGTGTGATGATTGGCCGTGCGGCTCTTGGAAACCCTTGGATGCTGTACCGTACAATCCAATATCTTGAGAATGGTACTCTTCCTCCAGAACCGACTCCACGTGAGAAAATCGAAGTTTGTTTAATCCATTTGGATCGTTTGGTTGCTTTAAAAGGCGAGCGTGTGGCAGTGCGCGAGATGCGTAAACATACAGCTTGGTATATTAAAGGATTGCGTGGCAAAGCGAAAATCCGCGACAAAGTGAACCAATTTGAAACAAGGGATGATGTAGTAAAAGCCCTTTATGAATACGTTGATTACTTAGAGGGGCGCGAACTGGCGGAGAGTTCTGCGATATAGTACACTGTTCATAGTGATGAACGGCAAAGGGTTTGACCGGTTTACTCGGTCTACCCTTTTTCAGTGAATGAGGACAAGGGGTTGAGAGCAAATGACGGAAGGATTGGAAATGCATGATTTGCTTGCCGTGCGCCGAGACAAGTTAAATCAATTGTACGACGAAGGGGTTAACCCATTTGGTGGAAAGTTTGAGCGGACGCATACGTCAAACGAAGTGATTGAGCAATTTGCTGCGTTTACGAAAGAGGAGCTTGAAGAAAAAGACGATCATGTCGTGCTTGCAGGGCGATTAATGACAAAACGCGGCAAAGGAAAGGCTGGATTTGCCCACATTCAAGATATAGGAGGGCAGATTCAAATATACGTTCGTCAGGACGCCGTAGGAGAAGAAGCGTATGGTTTATTCAAGTCATTAGATATTGGCGACATGGTTGGTGTCGGCGGACGTCCATTTAAGACGAAGGTAGGAGAAATGTCTGTAAAAGTGACGGAGCTGGTGATACTAGGGAAATCGCTGCGTCCGTTGCCAGACAAGTACCACGGTTTAAAAGACGTTGAACAACGTTACCGCCAGCGTTATCTTGACTTAATCACGAGTCCTGAATCAAGAACCGCGTTTATAACAAGAAGTAAAATCATTCAAGTCATGCGCCGTTATTTGGATGAAAAAGGCTTTCTTGAAGTGGAAACGCCGATGATGCATAGCATCCCTGGTGGAGCTTCTGCTAGGCCATTTGTCACTCACCATAATACGCTTGACATGGAGTTATACATGCGTATTGCGATCGAGCTTCATTTAAAGCGTTTGATCGTTGGCGGCTTGGAAAAAGTGTACGAAATAGGCCGCGTGTTTCGGAATGAAGGGATATCAACTCGCCATAACCCAGAATTTACAATGATCGAACTTTACGAAGCGTACGCAGATTACCATGATATTATGCAACTGACAGAAGGCGTAATTTCGCACATTGCTAAGGAAGTCCTTGGCACGACCACTGTCCAATACGGAGAACATACCGTTGAACTGGCACCTGGTTGGAAGCGAGTCCATATGGTTGATGCGATTAAAGAAAAGACTGGCGTCGATTTTTGGCAGCAGATGAGCGACGGAGAAGCGCGAGCACTTGCCAAAGAGCATGGAGTGCCAGTAAAAGAAACAATGACATTTGGCCATGTTGTAAACGAGTTTTTTGAGCACTTTATAGAAGAAACGCTTATTCAGCCTACCTTTGTGTATGGCCATCCTTTAGCGATTTCGCCGCTTGCAAAGAAAAACGAAGAAGACCCGCGCTTTACTGATCGCTTTGAGCTGTTTATTGTTGGGCGTGAGCATGCCAATGCATTCTCTGAACTTAATGATCCGATTGATCAGAGAAAACGCTTTGAAGCACAACTAATTGAACGTGAGCAAGGTGACGATGAGGCCCACCGAATGGATGAAGACTTTATTGAAGCACTTGAATACGGCATGCCTCCAACAGGCGGTCTCGGCATTGGCATTGATAGACTTGTCATGTTGTTGACGAATTCACCTTCCATCCGGGACGTCATTCTCTTCCCGCAAATGCGTAACCGCGAGCAAGGCGAATAAGCAATGGTTGGCTGATCTGTCGCTTTCTAGAGGTCAGCCAACCGTTTGTTTAAAAAAACATAAGAAAATCTTTTAAAAAAGTGTTGCGCTTTTTGTTTTATAGTGATATATTATTTCTTGTCGCTAAGATGCGATGTTCACCAAACAAAGCAAACCAAAAGATTTTATTGACAAACGTCGATTGTTTTGCTAGAATAAAAAAGTTGCTGAAATAAAGTTAGCAACCGAGTCCTTTGAAAACTGAACAAAAGCCAAGCGTAAAAGAGATACAAGGTATCTCGTCAATCATAGTGAGTCACAACTTCGGTTGTGCAATGAGCAAGTCAAACTTTTTAACGGAGAGTTTGATCCTGGCTCAGGACGAACGCTGGCGGCGTGCCTAATACATGCAAGTCGAGCGGACAGAAGGGAGCTTGCTCCTGG
>NZ_JAODPB010000001.1:1176985-1308093 GCF_025770735.1 Shouchella tritolerans | reverse complement strand
ACAGGAGCGCCTGGTGGAGTTGAAAGCATCAATGGCTTAACAGGTGTCGTAACGTTAGAAGCCGATACGGTTGGCGCGTTTCCGCTATCGACGGCCGTTGCATCCAATACGAACATCAACCAGTTAGTCGATCCAGGGATTTATAGCTCCAATAATGCCGCAGGCCCGCCGCAAGGAGATCTCCCGCCAGGAGCAACAGGAGTATGGACGATCTATGTATCGGTGATTACGCCACCAACAGGGCCTAATTATATTCAACAGCTGTATTTTTCTAACCCGACATTGTTTATCCGTAGCTCCCCAGATGGAGGAAGCACGTGGAATCCGTGGAAGCCCCTCGGGCAAGTGGGTCCAACAGGACCGACGGGTCCAACCGGCATGGGCGCTACAGGACCGGCGGGCGCCACGGGACCAGCAGGCGCCACGGGACCAGCAGGCGCTACAGGGCCAGCAGGCGCCACAGGACCAGCAGGCGCTACGGGTCCAGCGGGCGCCACAGGACCAGCAGGCGCTACGGGTCCAGCGGGCGCTACAGGACCAGCGGGCGCTACAGGACCAGCGGGTGCCACAGGACCAGCGGGCGCTACGGGGCCAGCGGGCGCTACAGGACCGGCGGGCGCTACAGGACCAGCAGGTGCCACAGGACCAGCGGGCCCCACAGGACCGGCAGGTGCCACAGGACCAGCGGGTGCCACAGGACCAGCGGGCGCTACGGGGCCAGCGGGCGCTACAGGACCGGCGGGCGCTACAGGACCAGCAGGTGCCACAGGACCAGCGGGCCCCACAGGACTAGCAGGTGCCACAGGGCCAGCGGGCGCCACAGGACCAGCGGGCGCTACAGGACCAGCGGGTGCCACAGGACCAGCGGGCGCTACGGGGCCAGCGGGCGCTACAGGACCGGCGGGCGCTACGGGACCGGCGGGCGCTACGGGGCCAGCAGGCGCCACAGGACCAGCAGGCGCTACGGGGCCAGCGGGCGCTACAGGACCGGCGGGCGCTACGGGACCAGCGGGCGCCACGGGGCCAACAGGTGCCACAGGACCAGCAGGCGCTACGGGGCCAGCGGGCGCCACGGGACCGGCGGGCGCTACGGGACCAGCGGGCGCCACGGGGCCAACAGGTGCCACAGGACCAGCGGGTGCCACAGGACCAGCGGGTGCCACAGGACCGGCAGGTGCCACAGGACCAGCGGGCGCTACGGGGCCAGCGGGCGCTACAGGACTAGCAGGTGCCACAGGACCAGCAGGTGCTACGGGACCGACAGGCGCTACGGGACCGACAGGCGCTACGGGACCAATATACGAGAATACGATTTATGTAACGAACACTGGTCTAAATTATGTATCTGTGTTTGATGGAACTAGCCGTAATTTAATAACAACCATTCCTGTTTCCGCTCCTTATTCTATTGTGAATAACCCTCGCACAAATTTTGTATACACGGCATCTCAAAGTACATCTTTAGCTATTATCGAAGGAACGACACAAACTCTTGCTGGAACGGTTACGTCATTACCAAACGAAGTTTTTGGTACAGGGGTTAATCTAGATACAAATCTTGTTTATGTGACAAGCGCCTCAGGAAATAATAAGTTGTCTGTCATCGATGCTATTTCACAAACGGTCATTACGGTCATAGATGTCGGAGCAAACCCCTACGGACTTCCAGCTGTTGACACAAGATTCAATATGATTTATGTAGCTAATCAAGGTCCTGGTACTGGCGGTAATACAGTCTCCGTTATTGATGGTGAAACTCTTTCTGTGGCCAACACAATTACGGTCGGCGCTGGACCGCGAGGGATAGGCGTCAGTGAAAATACAAATCGTATTTACGTATCAAATACAAATGCTTCTCCTGGAACTGTCTCTGTTATTGACGGGTTTACACTCACTTTACTCTCGACAATCACTGTAGGAACGGGCCCAAGAGACATCGCTGTTAATAAAAATACCAACCTTGTATATGTGGCAAATTCAGGTTCTAACCAAGTGTCTGTCATCGCTCCAAATCTTAATAGAGTCATCGCTACTGTCACTGTAGGGACTTTTCCACAAGGAATTGCAGTAAATCCGAATGAAAACTTAATATATGTTGCCAACAATACCACCGATAATGTTTCGATCATTGATGGTATCAATCACACGATTCTGGCCACGCTCACCTTAAATACAGGCGCGTCACCGCGTGGGGTATCGGTCCAATCAGGATTCCCATTAACAGGCCCACTCTATCGTTAATTGACTAACACAGCCACCGACAAAGTGTGTGGCTGTGTTCTCCCTGGCTATATTTCCTAATTTTCAGGAAACATGTTAATGGCCTCTACTAACAAAAAAGTACAGCAACTATATTAAGATTCAAGAAGGGAATCCGTAAAAATGAAATAAAAAACCCTCGCAATCTTGTTTAAATCAAACCGGCCAAAAAGCGGGCGCTACTTTACAGGATGCAGAGTTAAAGACTGTTCTATTTAAGGATTTTCCACCTATTAAATTAGCATTGTAAACGTCTCCGTTCAATAATTAATCTATCATTTTCTTCAACCAGGCCTTTAAATGATGCCATAACGTCTCTGACACTTGTTCACAAAAAGGTCATAAACCACATTTTGCTAATAAAAATGCCTAACCAATTTTAAGAAAACACATATAAATATAAATGTCTGTCATGAAGACAAATTGATACGGAATATCTATGTCAACAAAAAACAAAGGAGTGAACGCGAGTGTCCCTACCGAACTTGCCAAATATTTCACCCAACATCCAATTAACCCGGGATGACGTGGTGAACTTATTATTAGCCTCCATCGCCATGGAGGAAATGGGCTTGTCCCATATTATCAATGCCGAAGGCGAAAAAATTCAGTATGCCCTTGGCACTTTGCAGGGGGTCACAGGACCAACAGGCGTCACCTTACAAGATATTTTAAGCGTGAATCAAAGTACCCAATCGATGTTAGAAACGGTTTTTAAACAGGAAATGATGTTGGATTCGAAAATGAGATCTGCGACCAATATCCCGACGCTCCAAGGACCTGCAGGACCAAGGGGAGCAACAGGAGCGCCTGGTGGAGTTGAAAGCATCAATGGCTTAACAGGTGTCGTAACGTTAGAAGCCGATACGGTTGGCGCGTTTCCGCTATCGACGGCCGTTGCATCCAATACGAACATCAACCAGTTAGTCGATCCAGGGATTTATAGCTCCAATAATGCCGCAGGCCCGCCGCAAGGAGATCTCCCGCCAGGAGCAACAGGAGTATGGACGATCTATGTATCGGTGATTACGCCACCAACAGGGCCTAATTATATTCAACAGCTGTATTTTTCCAACCCGACATTGTTTATCCGTAGCTCCCCAGATGGAGGAAGCACGTGGAATCCGTGGAAGCCTCTTGGCCAAATGGGTCCAACAGGACCGACGGGTCCAACCGGCATGGGCTCCACGGGACCGACGGGACCAGCAGGTGCCACGGGGCCAGCAGGTGCCACAGGACCAGCAGGCGCTACGGGGCCAACAGGTGCCACAGGACCAGCGGGCGCCACGGGACCAGCGGGTGCCACAGGGCCAGCGGGTGCCACAGGACCAGCAGGCGCCACAGGACCAGCAGGTGCCACAGGACCAGCGGGCGCCACGGGGCCAGCAGGTGCCACAGGACCAGCGGGCGCCACGGGGCCAGCAGGCGCTACAGGACCAGCGGGTGCCACAGGACCAGCGGGCGCCACGGGGCCAGCGGGCGCCACAGGGCCAGCGGGCGCCACAGGGCCAGCAGGCGCTACGGGGCCAGCGGGCGCCACGGGGCCAGCGGGCGCCACAGGGCCAGCGGGCGCCACAGGGCCAGCAGGTGCCACAGGACCAGCGGGCGCCACGGGGCCAGCAGGCGCTATAGGACCGGCGGGCGCCACAGGACCAGCAGGCGCTACGGGACCGGCGGGCCCCACAGGACCAGCAGGCGCTACGGGACCAGCAGGCGCTACGGGACCAGCGGGCGCCACAGGACCAGCAGGCGCCACGGGACCAGCAGGAGCTACAGGACCGGCAGGCGCTACGGGGCCAGCGGGCGCCACGGGGCCAGCGGGCGCCACGGGGCCAGCAGGCGCCACAGGGCCAGCGGGCGCCACGGGACCAGCGGGCCCCACAGGGCCAGCAGGCGCCACGGGACCAGCGGGCCCCACAGGACCAGCAGGCGCTACAGGACCGGCGGGCGCTACGGGACCGGCGGGCCCCACAGGACCAGCAGGCGCTATAGGACCGGCGGGCCCCACAGGACCAGCAGGCGCTACGGGACCGACGGGCTCCACTGGGCCGACTGGACCTCCAAGCACAGCTATTAATATGGTAATTGCACGAAACAATCCTCAAACTAATGTTCCTATCACCGCACCCAATAATGTACTTGCATTTGACACTATATTGACTAATAATGGTGGAGCAGATATTACCTTTAACAATCCTCCTGAGATTGAGCTAGCGCCTGGTGTATACTGGGTTAACTATTCAGTTCATGTTAGACCATCAACTACCCCGGCAAACCTGACCGTCGGTTTGCAGCTAAATACAGGTGGTGGTGCCACAACCATTAATGGGAGTATGTCTACTTGGAATCAGGTTGCCGATGTAATTAATCCCACTGAATCAATTATTATTGACGTGTCAACACAGACAGGGCCTTCCACACTAACTTTGGTGAATTTACAAGGAACAAATGATTTCCTTAATTATCAACAAACCAGGCCTGCCTTGATAAGCATTATGAAGATAGCTCCAGGTGTTTAACGTTAACTCATCATTGTTGACCTACACACAAGACCGTTCCAACCCACCCGTATAAATGGTCGGGTAGGAGGCTGAACATTAATTGATCAATCGAACCTGGATAGAGAGGCCACCCAACTGGTGGCCCGCCCCCCTCAGAACCCGGTGTGCGGACTTCCCGCACCAGGCTCTTCAGAAATGATTTTACGGCATGGCGTAAGATTTCACCCGTTCATACTGGATGAATATCTTCGGTCGCAACAGTGGAAACTTCACTCTTAACTCATCGTTAGATAATGTTTCGATCATTGATGGTATCAATCACACGATTCTGGCCACGTTCACCTTAAATACGGCGCGTCACCGCGTGGGGTATCGGTCCAATCAGGATTTCCATTAACAGGTCCACTTTATCGTTAATTGACTACCACAGCCACCGACAAATGTGTGGCTGTGTTCTCCTTGTCTATATTTCCAATTTTAGGAAAAAATTTAATGGCCTCTACTCACAAAAAAGTACAGCAATTATTACGATTCAGGAAGGAACCCCTAAAAGTGAAATTAAAAACCCCTGCCACAACGTGCATGTGACAAGGGATTTCTTGTATTAACCAATCGAACCTTCCATCTCGAACTTGATCAGACGGTTCATTTCGACTGCGTATTCCATTGGCAGCTCTTTTGTGAATGGCTCGATGAAGCCCATGACGATCATTTCGGTTGCTTCTTCTTCAGAAATGCCGCGGCTCATCAAGTAGAAAAGCTGGTCTTCGGACACTTTGGAAACCGTCGCTTCGTGTTCAAGTGTAATGTTGTTGTTCAAAATTTCATTGTACGGGATTGTATCTGATGTGGACTGGTTATCCATGATGAGTGTGTCGCACTCAATTTTTGATTTCGAACCGTCTGATTTACGGCCAAAGTGGCAAATGCCGCGGTATGTGACTTTGCCGCCTTGTTTGGAAATCGACTTTGATACAATCGTTGATGAACAGTTTGGCGCAAGATGCGTTACTTTTGCGCCTGCGTCTTGGTGCTGGCCTTTGCCGGCAATCGCAATCGAAAGAACGGTTCCTTTTGCGCCTTCACCACGCATGATGACAGCAGGGTATTTCATTGTCAGTTTAGAGCCGATGTTGCCGTCGACCCATTCCATAGTTGCGCCCTTGTCGGCTACGGCCCGTTTTGTAACGAGGTTGTAAACGTTTGGCGCCCAGTTTTGGATCGTCGTGTAGCGGCAGTATGCATTGTCTTTAACAATGATTTCGACGACTGCGCTGTGCAACGAGTTCGTTGTATAAACGGGTGCAGTACAGCCTTCTACATAATGGACAGAGCTATCTTCATCAGCAATGATAAGCGTACGCTCGAATTGGCCCATGTTTTCTGAGTTGATGCGGAAGTACGCTTGCAGCGGCGTGTCAACTTTGACTCCTTTAGGTACATAAATGAACGAGCCGCCAGACCATACAGCTGAGTTGAGCGCTGCAAATTTGTTGTCTGCAGCAGGTATGACCGTTGCAAAGTACTCTTTAAAGATGTCTTCGTTCTCTTTTAGAGCGGAGTCTGTGTCTTTAAAGATGACGCCCATTGATTCCAAGTCCTCTTTCATGTTGTGGTAAACCACTTCAGACTCGTATTGAGCGGAAACGCCAGCCAAGTATTTCTGTTCTGCTTCTGGAATGCCCAATTTGTCGAATGTGTTTTTGATCTCTTCCGGCACTTCGTCCCATGAACGTTCCGTTTTGTCAGAAGCTTTCACGTAGTACGTGATGTCGTCAAAGTTTAGCTCAGAGAGGTCGCCGCCCCACTGTGGCATTGGCATTTTGTAAAATTGTTCGAGCGACTTCAAGCGGAAATCAAGCATCCACTGAGGCTCCTCTTTCATACGGGAAATTTCTTCAACAATCTCCTTCGTCAAGCCGCGGCCTGAACGGAAAATCGATACGTCACGATCTGAAAACCCGTACTTGTATTCTCCGATATCTGGCATATTTTTTGCCACGTATATCCCTCCTAAATTATGATGAATGCGTGTCGTTTAGCCCTTTTTCGAGCGCTTTCCAAGCAAGCGTCGCACACTTGATTCGCGCAGGAAATTTTGTTACGCCAGTAAGCGCCTCAATGTCACCTAAGTCAAACTTGCCTTCATCATAGTCCTTTCCTTGCATCATATCTGAAAAAAGTTTAGACAGCGCCAGCGCTTCTTCGACAGTTAAGCCTTTGACAGCTTGCGTCATCATTGAAGCGGAGGCAAGGCTGATGGAACAGCCTTCCCCTGTAAAAACAGCGCGGTCTACTTTTCCATCTTCTACTTTCATTTGTACTTGAACACGGTCCCCACATGTGGGATTGTTCAAATTTACCGTCAGTGTGTCCCCTTCAAGCTCGCCGCGGTTGCGGGGATTCTTATAATGGTCCATAATCACTTGCCGGTAAAGTGTATCGAGATCACGAGAAGACATCGCTAAAATACTCCTTTGCTTTGACTAATCCGTTTGCCAGAGCATCAATATCTTCTTTCGTATTGTACACATAATAGCTGGCACGAGCAGTGGCGACAACGTCAAGCCATTTCATTAACGGCTGTGCACAATGATGGCCTGCGCGAACAGCAATTCCTTCAGCATCAAGGACAGTCGCTACATCATGGGGGTGCACGTCACCAAGCTGGAATGTGATCACCCCTGCACGGTCTTTTGGCCCAAAGATCGTCAAATCTTTAAAATCGCCGAGACGCTCAAACGAATAGTCAACGAGTTCTTTTTCGTGCTGTTCAATTTCATTAAACCCTAAATCGGTGACAAAATCAATCGCAGCACCGAACCCGATTGCGCCAGCAATGATTGGCGTTCCCCCTTCAAACTTCCACGGGAGCTCTTTCCAAGTCGAATCTTGCAAGCCGACAAAATCAATCATTTCGCCGCCAAATTCAATTGGTTCCATCCCTTCAAGCAGCGCTTTTTTGCCATATAAGGCGCCGATGCCAGAAGGGCCGCACATTTTGTGTGCCGAGAAAGCAAAAAAGTCACAGTCTAATTGCTGGACATCCACGTGAACATGGGGAGCGGCTTGGGCACCATCGACGACCATGACCGCGCCATGTTTATGGGCAACTTTCGCAATTTCAGCAATTGGGTTAACCGTGCCGAGCACATTTGAAACATAGACAACGGAAACGATTTTTGTTCGCTCCGTTATCGTTTTTTCGACATCAGTTGATGAAATGGTCCCATCTTCTTGTAAAGGGATATACTTCAACACGGCCCCTTTTCTCTTAGCAAGCTGCTGCCATGGAATGATATTAGAATGGTGTTCCATTGGCGTAATGACAATTTCATCACCTTCGCCGACATGGTCATTTCCATAACTTTGCGCAACTAAATTAATCGCCGTGGTTGTGCCACGAGTAAAGACAATCTCCGCTGTGTCTTGCGCATTCAAGAAAGCGCGGACTTTTTCGCGTGCGCCTTCATATTCATCAGTAGCAAGCGTACCAAGCGTATGCACGCCACGATGGACATTTGAATTGTAGCGGCGGTAATAATCATCGAGCTTTTCAATGACTTGGATTGGCTTTTGCGAAGTGGCGGCGCTGTCGAGATAGACAAGAGGATTCCCGTTTACTTGCTGGTCGAGGATCGGGAACAGCTTCTTTATCTCCTTTGCGTTCATCGTTTTGCCTTTCTTTCAATGACCGTTTTCATTTGTTTGCGGACTGACTCAACTGGAAGCTGGGTAACGACAGGCTCCAAAAACCCATGGATGACAAGGCGCTCTGCTTCAGTCCGGGAAATGCCCCGGCTCATTAAATAGAACATTTGCAGCGGGTCAATCCGGCCAACAGAAGCAGCATGGCCAGCCGTTACATCATCTTCGTCAATCAAAAGGATTGGGTTGGCATCGCCCCGGGCCCGTTCGCCGAGCATGAGAATCCGTTCGGTTTGTTCGCCGTGCGCCTTTGTTGCTGCTTTTTCGATTTTTGAAATGCCGTTAAAAATGCCAAGGGCACGTTCCGTCATAACACCATGCTTTAAAATATAGCCTTCTGAATGTTTGCCGTAATGCTTAATGAGCGTCGTGAAGTTTTGTTTTTGTTCGCCTGTGCCAACTGATACGAGCTTAGCGTCTGCATAAGAGCCATCGCCCACCAAGTACGTAATGTTTTCAGCGACCGTATCGCCGTCGTTCATTTGCCCAAGCGCCCAATCGATGCGGCCGTCGCGTTCAACATGGGCGCGGCGGACAACATAAGTTGTGGCATCTTCATTGAGCGTATCGACACCGCCAAAGGAAACGCGGGCACCGGCGCCGACATAGACTTCAGCGACTAAGTTGGCTACAGATGCACCAGGGCCGTAGCCTGTGTAATTTTCTACATACGTGACTGAGCTGTTGTCTTCCGCTACGATCAATACGTGGTTAAACAAACCAGCTTTTTCATCGGAAACAGCATAAACAGCTTGCAACGGCACTTCAACGTTGATGTTTTTCGGCACGTAAATAAAAGCGCCGCCTTCCATCAATGCAGCATGCATAGCCGTTAGCTTGTTTTCGTCGGCTGAAACAGCTTCTGTTAATAAATACTTTTTAACAAGGTCGCCGTGCTCTTTAACTGCTGTCGCAAAGTCACAAAACACAACGCCTTTGTCTGCTAATTCAGCAGCATTTGTTTGAAAGATCGTTTTGCCATTGTCTTGGATTAGCAAGCTGTTTCCAGTTGCTTCTTCATCAACAAATTGCTGGATGTCGCTGGACAGCTCATCCAAGCTTGAAATTTCCTTTGGTTCTCTAAGTTCCTGAGTAAAGGACGTAAAATCCCAATTGTGGATTTTCGTTTTATCTGGCTTAGGGAGCTCGAGGCTTTCGACTTTATTCAATGCATCCAGACGCAAGTCCGTTAGCCATTTTGGTTCTTGTTTTCCTTCGGACCGTTCTTTTAACTTGTCCGGACCGATCAGTGGGTTCGTCTCAACTGACATACATACCATCCTTTGCTGTTTTATCGTGAAAGCTTCCGACTGGTTCTCACTTACGCTTCTTGATTTGCATCAACGCGTTCGTCTTCAATGCCCAATTCTTCTTTAATCCAGTCATATCCTTCTGCTTCAAGACGCTCAGCAAGTTCAGAGCCGCCGGATTTAACGATGCGGCCTTGCATCATTACATGGACTTTATCTGGTGTGATGTAGTCAAGAAGGCGTTGGTAGTGGGTAATGATCAAGCAGCCAAACTCTTCGCCGCGCATTTGGTTGACACCTTGGGCAACGACTTTTAGCGCATCGATATCAAGGCCTGAGTCGATTTCGTCAAGAATGGCGATTTTCGGTTCAAGCATTAGCAATTGGAGAATTTCATTGCGCTTTTTCTCCCCGCCTGAAAAGCCTTCATTCAAATAACGTTGCGCAAAGGATTGGTCCATGTCGAGAACGTCCATTTTTTCATCCATTTTGCGAATAAATTTCATTAAAGAAAGCTCGTTGCCTTCTTCACGGTTCGCATTAATGGCAGAGCGCAAAAAGTCGGCGTTTGTAATGCCGCTAATCTCGCTTGGGTATTGCATCGCAAGGAACATGCCTGCACGAGCACGCTCGTCTACATCCATTTCAAGCACGTCTTCGCCGTCTAGCGTAACCGTACCGCTTGTAATTTCATATTTGGGATGACCCATGATGGCAGAAGCAAGCGTTGATTTCCCTGTTCCGTTTGGTCCCATGATCGCGTGGATTTCTCCGCCATTGATCTCGAGGTTGAAATCTTTAAGAATTTCCTTATCGTCAATAGAGACATGTAAATTCTCAATCTTAAGGTTTGGTACAGACATGTGTATTCCCTCCATAAATTAAGCAGGTATGCCGTTTCCAGCAAACCTCGCTGACATTTTTTAATGATTATTAATCTATTCTCATTCTAATTTTATACTAAATGGACACACACTTCAAGGAGCCTGTCCCGATAAATTCCCCTAAAAAAAACAGAGCCTTCACTGTGGGGCAGGAGGCTCTGTTTTTAATCTACGTTGACTAGGAATGGAGTGATTTTACAAGACGGTTGCATGCATGATGCTCTTTTGTCCTTGCCTTTTCCACTTCCAGTCGTTTTTTTAAACTGTTCTCATACTCGGCATAGCTCATTCCATGCCGCTGCTGCAATCCTTTTTCCATCTCAGTTGTGTAGGATAGATCCATCTTATGAATGGTTCTTCATCCCCTCTCTCATTTTGTCATGCCTGTTTTTGAACCACAAACGTTTACCAGAGCTACTATTTAAGCTCCAAGCAAACCGAGCAGCTTATTTGCGGTTCTGTTTTTCTCTACCCTAAACGAATAACATGCAAACAATGAGAGAGTGGTTGTTGCCAATCTTTATTGCAGCCCGTTTGAGAATGCACCAAAGGCTTCCTGTACAAGTGTAGCTCCTTGGCTAAAGGCTGCACCACTGCCAAAGGCGGTGGCAACCGCTATTGTTTCAAGCATTTCTTCTTCAGAAGCACCATGGTCAACGCATCCTTTTGTATGGTAAATGATGCAATATTCATCTTGGGCATAAACGCTCATGCCCAGTGCGATTAAATGCTTCTGTTTTTTTGACAAGACCCCATCTTTAAAGCACTGGTCTGTAAACTCGTTGTATGTTCGGGAAAAAGCGGGCATTTTTTCTTCATAAGTACCAACGCCTTTTTTGTATCGTCCCAAGTGCTGCTCTGTTGTAGTATGACTTTCACGATTCATCGATTCTGCTCCCTTTCCATAAAGTTACTGTTAGTATGCAGTACTTTTTCCAGGAGCATGCAATTTACTCGAATTTCTCTGGGTATGCGATTTGGGCCAAATGCTCGACCGCCTCCCCGATACGAGGACCAGGGCGGTCCATGATGTCCGCTTCAAGCAAATAGACTTCCTCATTTTCGACAGCGGCAATGCCTCCCCAGCCTGCGCGGCCTTTGATCTCGCCGACTGGGTCTTCTGTATAGGTGACCGTTGTTGCGATCAAGTCGGGGTTGCGATCAATCACTTGCTCTTCGTCAATGTTAAGCCAGCCTTGTTCATCGGCAAACACATTGTTTAAGCCAGCGGCCTCAATGATTTCTTGCTGGAACGTATTGGCTCCTGTTGTATAAATGTCTGGGGATGGGCTGATTTCAAAATATAAGTCCTTTTCTTCCGCTTCGGCGACTTTGGTGGCCACTTCTTCCATTTGCGCTTGGATGTTCGTTACGATCTCTTCGCCTCTTTCCGTCACGCCCATCACTTCTGCAATTTGTTCAATATCGCTGTAAACATCATCAAAGTTTTCGGCTGAGTGAATCACAAACACGGGAATCCCTGCGTCTTCTAAAGGATCGAGCGTATCAGGAGCCCCAATCGTATAGCCAATGACAACATCAGGGTTCAATTCAATAATTCGTTCAGCGTCAATTGTTTGTGAATCGGAAACTTTTTCGATTTCGTTTGCTTCTTCCGGATAAAAATCAAATTCAGTCACACCGATCACGTTTTCTCCTACACCAAGTTCAAACAAAATTTCTGTATTGCTCGGAGCAAGAGAAACAACCGTTTCTGGGATTTTTTCAAACGTAATGTCTTCACCTCTGTCATCCGTTACTGTATACGATTGCCCCTCTGGCTGTTCTTCGTGGGCCTCTGTCTTGTCTTCGTCCGATTGGCAGCCAACTGCACAAATAAGCAATATTGCTGGTAACGCAAGCTTTTTTTTCATTTAGTTAGTCTCCTTTTTTGCGTGTTTTTACGGGGTATGATTTGCTTACGAATGGGATTTCCTCGATTCCTTGGCGTTTGTTTGCATAAACCGCCATGACAAACAGCACATTCGCCAACAGATGGGCGTAATCAAATAGCCTCTCTGGCACTTCTCGTTCCAAACTGACGCGATGCAAAGCACGCACCGTTTTCTTGGCTTCACTGCGGCACACATGAAGAGCACAGGCAGCTGCCGACCCTTGCGGCAACACAAACTGCTTGATCGACTCCTCCGTCTCTTCAACATAGCGGTCATACAGTTCGCTCAACTTGTGTACATCAGCAGTGGATATCGCCATCTTTCCGCGTACCGATCCGTTTAAATGGTACACCATTTCCACCAGCTTGAGTAAATCACTATGTAATTTCTCTAACGTCACAACCAAGCTAGCCGCTTGTCCAATCCGAACTGCCAGCGCATCAGATTGGATTTCAAAATCGACAGTCGTTTGCGCCTCACGCATGTATGGATAGCAGAGATAGCGCATATCTTTCCCCTTGCCCATTGTTAGACCACTCCTGTCCTTTTACAAGCAAAAATGCCGTTAGCGCGTAGCTAACGGCAGCCTTTTTCCTTACTCGGCAGGCAGGACCGCTCCGCCATAGTTTTCTTCAATAAATGTTTTGATTTCTTCAGATTGAAGCACGTCCACAAGTTTTTGAATCGCTTCATTATTTTCATCTTCGCTGCGAACGACAATCAAATTAACGTATGGATTTTCGGCATCGCCTTCCTCAAGAATGACAGAGTCTTCAGTTGGCGATAGGCCAGCATCGATCGCATAATTGGAATTAATGGCAACCAAGTCCGCTTCATTGTTCGTGTAGGCTTGCGGCAGCAACTCAGCGGCTACACCAGAATTGACAAACGTAAGATTTTTCGGGTTATCAACAATGTCTTGTTCGGTTGCATCAACTGAAACGCCTTCTTTAAGGGTGATTAATCCCGCTTCTTGTAGAAGGGAGTACACACGACCATGGTCAGCGACAGAATCGCTCATCATGACAGTCGCTCCGTCAGGAAGATCATCAACGCTATCATATTCTTGTGAATAAAGGCCCATTGGTTCTAAATGGATTGCACCGGCTTCAACGAAATCATAGTCCGGATTTTGGTCAAGTTGTTCTTCAAGATAAGGGCGGTGTTGAAAATAGTTGGCGTCTACGTCGCCATCGTTTAAAGCAATGTTAGGCAAAATGTAGTCTTGGGCAATTTCAATTTCCAGTTCGACGCCTTGTTCTTTTAACAACGGTTGCGCCTCTTCCAAAATTTCGGCGTGAGGCACATTGGAGGCACTAATTTTAATAGTCGTTGGCTCTTCTGAATTGCTTCCGTCTCCATTTGCCTCGCCTTCTTCATTGCCGCCTTGTCCACAGGCAACAAGGGCAATTGCCGCTGTTGTAACACCTAGCGTTTTTAAAAATGCTTTCATTTCTCGTCCTCTCCTTTTTATTAGCGTTTATCTAAACGACTTGTGAAAAAGTCGCCAATCCACTGGAACACAAACACAATCGCTAAAATCACGACAGTCGCGACGACCATCACATCTGGATTTGTGCGCTGAAACCCTTGCTGGAACGCGAGTGTCCCAAGGCCCCCAGCGCCAATCGTTCCCGCCATTGCCGTATAACCGATTAAAGCAACTGTCGTTACGGTAATGCCAGAGATAAGTGCTGGCATTGATTCAGGAATAAGCACTTTAAAGATGATGTGGCGATTCGTAGAACCCATCGCCTGTGCTGCTTCGACGACGCCTTTGTCCACTTCACGCAAAGCAATTTCAACCATGCGGGCATAAAATGGCGCGGCCCCTATAATCAAAGCAGGCAAGGCAGCGCTTGGGCCAAAAATCGAACCGACGAGCGCCCGGGTAAATGGAATAAGCAATATGATTAAAATGATAAAGGGAATTGAACGAAAGACATTCACAAAAGCGGCCACAAGCCAATAAAAGAAGCGGTTTTGCCACGGATTGCCTTTGGCGGTCAAATATAAAAATAAACCGAGGAGCAAGCCGATAAAAAAGGTGGCAACCGCTGAGGCGAGTGTCATGTAAACCGTCTCTTGTGTAGCTGCCCACACATCTTCCCACACGACATTCGGAAACCATTTAGCGACCATGCTCAATCACCTCCACGTCTATTTCTTTGCCGCGGATGTATGCAAGCGCTGCTTCAATTTCGCTCGTTGCCCCTAATAGCCGTAAATACAGCTTTCCATAGGAGCCTTGTTGCAATTTTGAAATGTTCCCTTGCAAAATGCTAATGTCGATCGGAAAACGTCGGATTAATTCCGTTACAAGTTGTTCTTCAGCAGGATTGCCAACAAACGTTAAAGAGACAATCGTGCCGCCACTATTTTCATCAAGAAGATGCCAAAGCGATTGTTCTTCTTCCCCCGTTTGCGCCAACTGCTTAACAAACTCCTTTGTCATCTGCTCTTTCGGCTTGCGGAACACATCAATGACAGGCCCTTGTTCGACAATCTTGCCGTTTTCCATCACCGCTACTTGATGGCAAATTTTTTGGATAACGTGCATTTCGTGAGTAATGAGCACGATTGTCAAGTTCAGTTTTTCATTAATGTCAAGGAGCAAATCCAAAATGGAGTCCGTCGTCTTTGGGTCAAGCGCTGAAGTCGCTTCATCGCATAACAGCACTTTTGGATTGTTGGCAAGCGCCCTAGCAATTCCAACCCGTTGCTTTTGGCCGCCGCTCAGCTGGGACGGATAGCTATCTCCTCGACCATGAAGCCCAACGAGTTCAATCAATTCCTCGACCCGTTTTTTCCGCTGCCCAGCAGGAACGCCTGCTACTTCCAATGGGAACGAAATGTTTTGTCTGACCGTCCGCGACCAAAGTAAATTAAAATGTTGGAAAATCATGCCAATTTCTTGGCGAGCTGCCCGCAATTTACTTGGCGTAAGCGACGACAGCGCCTTGCCATCTATTTCAACGGACCCTTTTGTTGGCCGTTCAAGCAAATTAAGCAACCGAATAAGCGTGCTTTTTCCAGCTCCGCTATAGCCAATGATCCCAAAAATTTGCCCCGCTTCAATTTCAAGGTTGACGTTGTCGACAGCTTGGACAGCGCCATTTTTCGTTTTAAACGTTTTGCTGATTCCTTTCAGAGAAATCATTGTCAATGTCCCTCCATAAAAAAACCTTTCTGCCGGACAGACAGAAAGGGTGCTGTTGCTTCCCTCTCATCTCCCAAAGCCCATATGCTTTGCAGGATTTAGCACCTTCAAGCGAACTTGCGGTTGCCGGGTTTCATTGGGCCAGTCCCTCCACCTCTCTCGATAAGAATGAATATGGTTGTTTTATCACACTCTAATGTAGCCGTATCATAGCATGGCTTTATGGCGGCGTCAATTCTTTCTTTTTGAACTCCCCCACTAGTGAGGAATTCCTAAGAATACCTTCGTAACCGAACGTTTTGATTAGGCTATCCCCGTAGTTCCTACGGTTATCGCTTCGTTTTTAAGATTAATACTTGCGTTACGATCTCGAAGGGGATTCATCCCCCTACTCATTGGGCTACGCCCCTCACCTTCCTTGAGGATGGGGTATTCTCTCCTAAAACTAATAATCGAACTGCCTCGCGCGAATTAAGCAAAACCTTACCGGTATCAGAAAAAAAGACTCGCCCCCTGCCAGGCAAGTCTTCCCTATCCGATCCATTCGTGTTCGCTTAGCGAACATTTCCATCTCTCCACTAGTCAACTCATATAGAAAGCCTCAATCTTGCGATGAAGACATAGCCGATTGGAGTGCCGCAGCTTTTCACTACGGCACCTGAAGCGGTTAGCCTTCTCCGTTCGTTTGCGACAACCGTTTCTATACTTGCTTCTTCCCACCAAATCTCCTCTGGCTTAATGCCTATCTTTAGAGTGCACGCCAAGGAAAATTGTATCCGAGGGAAGATCAGCCAGAAGGAGAGCTAAGGCATTAATCTTCGCTAATCATCTCAGCATATTCCCCTGCTGACATAAGCTTGTCTACTTCACTTGCGTCAGCAGGCTCAACGACGATCATCCACGCTTTTTCGTAAGGTGACTCATTGACAAGCTCTGGAGAATCATCAAGCTCTTCATTGACCTCAACAACTTTTCCGCTAATTGGCGCATACAATTCAGAGACAGTTTTTACGGACTCAACGCTGCCGAATGGCTCGTCCGCTTCGATCTCGTCGCCTACCTCAGGAAGTTCAACGAAGACAATATCGCCTAGTTCAGATTGGGCAAAATCAGTGATGCCAATACGGACTTTGCCGTCTTCCGTTTTTACCCACTCGTGTTCTTCGGAATACTTAAGCTCTTCAGGTAAATTACTCATGTTAACCCCTCCAATGTGGTCTTTTCGAAGTTTATCATACAGGAAATCGCTCATAAGCGAAAGGAAATCTTCTTGTTACATCACTAAAAAGTTGACCAAACGTCATGAAATTGATCTTCTTTAAAGCCAAGTGTCACTTTTGTGCCATCCGTTACAATCGGGCGTTTTATCAGCATACCTGAACTAGCTAGTAGCTGATATTGCTCTTCATCGCTCATCTCGCCGAGCTTGTTCTTTAAATCGAGCTCCCGGTATTTTTTTCCGCTTGTGTTGAAAAACGCTTTTAACGGCAAACCGCTTTTTTGGTGAAGTTCCTTCAGTGTTGTACTTGTCGGCGGTGCCTCGACAATATTGATGGCTTCATAAGAAATACCATGTTCATCAAGCCATTTTAATGCATTTCGGCAAGTAGAACATTTTGGATATTGATAAACCGTTACACCCATTTCCAGCATCCTTTCTATCCAGTGGACTCGTGTCTATTATTACCGAAAACCATCGCATACACAACTTTTTGGCTCACATGAAAGAAGAAGCCCGTAATTAGGCTTCTTCAGTGAGAGGAGAATGCCCCTTGCGAGAGGAGCATTGTATTTTTATTTGGGGCCAAAAGCCCCAAAATGGCTACCTTAAATCACGTACTGCTTTTCAGCAATGATCGCTTTGGCGATTTCCCGTTTTTTCGCCACCACATTAACAGGCTGATGGCGCGTTAGCTTGCGCAACATCGAAAGCATCGTGCGCAGCGTGTCTCCCTCTTCCATATAAGACAACGCCTTTTTCGCATTTGCTTCGATCCGGTTGATTGCCTCTTGTGTAAACACTTCTGTTAATAGAAGTTTTTGCTGCTCTTTCTCTGGTGAAGACGCGTCAAATGCTTTCTGCGTCCGCAAAATCGCTGACTCCATTGAATAGATATCGCTGACAATATCAGCTACCGCAGCAAGGACTTCTTGTTCTTGATCCAGTTGCGCTCCGTATTTTTGCGCGCCTGTTCCAGCGACCATCAAAAATACTTTCTTTGCCATTGCCAATAAATGTGTTTCCTGTGCCAACGGTGTATCATCGATTTCTTGTGGCATAAGCATCATTAATTCTTCTTGCAATGCTTGCGCTTTTTGCAAAAACGGCAAATCGCCTTTTAACGCTTTGCGCATAAGCGTGCCAGGGACAAGCAAACGATTGATTTCATTCGTGCCTTCAAAAATCCGGTTAATCCGAGAATCACGATAAATCCGCTCTACTTCGTATTCAGCCATAAAGCCATAGCCACCATGGATTTGCACGGCCTCGTCAGCTACAAAATCCAACGTTTCCGAACCGGCGAATTTATTCAATGAACATTCAATGGCGTATTCCGCAATCGCGCTGGCAACAGCACGGCCGTCGTTTTTTTCTTCCTCGCTTAAGCTGGCAAAACGGCTTTCAATCAGTCCACCTGTTCGGTAAATGGCGCTTTCTGACGCGTAAATTTCGGTTGCCATGGAAGCGAGTTTTTCTTGAATCAAAGCGAATGAAGCGATCGTTGTTTTAAATTGCTTCCGCTCTGTCGCATACGTCGCTGCCAGTTCCAAGGCCCGTTTAGCACCGCCAATACAACCGACTCCAAGTTTATAGCGGCCAATATTTAAAATATTAAAGGCAATGACATGGCCACGGCCGATCTCACCAAGGACATTGTCGACAGGCACTGCAACATCCTCTAATATTAGCGTACGCGTTGATGATCCTTTAATGCCCATTTTCTTTTCTTCTGGCCCGGTGCTGACACCATCAAACGTTCGTTCGACGATAAACGCAGTGAATTTTTCGCCGTCTACCTTAGCGTAAACAATGAACACATCCGCAAAAGCAGAGTTGGTAATCCACTGCTTTTCTCCATTCAAGACATAATGTGTACCTGCTTCGTTTAGAACGGCCGTCGTTTTGGCGCTCAGCGCATCTGAACCTGAGCCAGGCTCCGTTAAGGCATAAGCGGCAAATGTTTCGCCACTGGCCAAGCCAGGCAAGTATTTGCTCTTTTGCTCATTCGTGCCGAAGAAAACAATTGGCAACGTGCCGATGCCGACATGGGCCCCGTGGCTTAACCCAAACGCTCCGGCTTTTGAAAATTCTTCCGAAATGAGGGTAGAGCTGATCTTATCAAGTCCAAGCCCGCCATATTCTTCTGGGACATCAGCGCCAAGCAGCCCCAATTCCCCAGCCTTTTTCAACAGCCTTGTCGTATGTTGAAATTGATGCTGTTCAATTTCATCGACATAAGGCAAAACTTCTTTTTCCACAAAATCCTTTGTCGTACGAGCAATCATTTGTTGTTCTTCGGTTAAGTCTTCCAATGTAAAGATGTGGGCAGGCTCCATATCTTCAAGCAAAAAGCCGCCACCTTTAAAACGTTTTTCAGTCGTGTTGCTCATCCTCGGTTCGCCTCCCCAATTGTTTAATGTCGTTCAAACACAGCAGCAGCCCCCATGCCGCCACCAATGCACATCGTCACAACACCAAATCGTTCATCGCGCCGCCTCATTTCATGGATGAGCGACAACGTTAATTTTGTGCCCGTACAGCCAAGTGGATGCCCTAAGGCAATCGCTCCGCCATTGACATTGACTTTGTCGTAATCAAGCCCCAATTCACGTATGACGGCAAGTGCTTGGGAAGCAAAAGCCTCGTTTAACTCAAACAATCCAATATCTTCAAGTTCCAGCCCTGCCAGGCGCACCGCCTTTGGAATTGCCTCAATTGGGCCAACCCCCATCACTTCAGGCGCTACCCCTGCAACAGCAAAGCTTTTAAACGTTACAAGTGGTTCTAACCCCCGAGCTTCCGCTTCTTCTTTGTCCATGAGCAGGACAGCCGCGGCGCCATCGCTCATTTGCGATGAATTCCCAGCTGTTACCGTCCCTTTAAGCTGGAATGCTGGCTTTAGCTTGCTAAGTGCGGCGATCGTTGTATCTGCGCGCACGCCTTCATCTGTTTCAACAAGTCGTTCCGTTGTTTGAACCGTTCCGTCTGCCCCAAAGTGCTGTTCAACGACAGGAACAGGTACGATTTCGTCGCTAAAGCGCTGATTAGCAAGCGCCGCCACTGCTCGTTTATGGCTTTCTACCGCAAACGCGTCTTGGTCTTCCCTGCTAATGCCGTACTGGCGCGCCACTTCTTCCGCAGTATAGCCCATTGACATGTAATATTCCGGCGCTTCGTCGATCAATGTTGGGTTCGGTTTGACGACGTGACCTCCCATTGGAATCATGCTCATTGATTCTGCGCCACCTGCAATGATTGCTTTCGCATGCCCTAGCATAATCCGTTCGGCCCCATAAGCGATTGTTTGCAAGCCGGAAGCGCAGTAGCGGTTAATTGTCACTGCTGGAACTGATTGGGGAATGCCCGCAAGCACGCTTACATTTCGGGCCATGTTCATCCCTTGCTCCGCTTCAGGCATGGCACAGCCGATCAAGCAATCGTCAATTTCTTCCGGTTCGACTTGTTTGGCGCGGCGCAATGTTTCCTTCACGGCAATGGCGCCTAAGTCGTCGGAACGCACATGTTTAAAAGAGCCGCGGTTCGCTTTCCCGACTGGTGTCCTCGCACCTGCCACAATAACTGCTTCTTTCATAGATGCCGCCCTCCTTTATTAATTGCGCAACGGTTTTCCTTTCGTAAGCATATGCTGCATCCGCTGCTGCGTTTTCGGTTCTGCGATCAAACTTAAAAACGCTTCCCTTTCCAAATCAAGCAAATAAGATTCATCAACTAGCGTACCTTCTGACACCTGGCCTCCAGAAAGGACGAACGCTAGCTTTTTGGCGATTTTTAAATCATGCTCTGATGCATAACCGCCCCATTCCATCATTTTGGCGCCAAGCATCAACGTCGCATAACCTGCTCTTCCTGTCACAGGGATCTTTGTTTTTGCAGGCGGCCGATACCCATCTGCTAAAGACAGAACACGCTGCTTGGCATCGTTATTAACGAAAAAGTCGTTCATTGTAATGCCGTCCCGTTCAGACAAAAAGCCTTTTTCCCTCGCGTCTGCCGCTGATGTGGATACGTTGGCGGTAGCAATGGTTTCAAACGTCTTTCGCGCCGCTTTTTGCAAATCAGCAAGATTGTCGCTGCCATAACGGGCTATATTGCGCAGGTACAGTTCTTTATTGCCCCCTCCGCCTGGAATAAGGCCCACGCCAGTCTCCACTAAGCCCATATACGTTTCGTGGGCTGCTTGGATGCTTGCAGCTGGCAAGCTGATCTCAGTGCCGCCGCCAAGCGTCATTCCAAAGGGAGCGGTTACAACAGGGACATTTGCATACCGGATACGCGCCGTTGCTTTTTGGAACTGCCTTATCACGAGATCAAGCTCAAAAAAGTTGTCGTCTTGCGCTTCCATTAGCATCATCATTAAGTTAGCGCCGACACAGAAATTTTTCCCCTGATTGCCGATTACAAGGCCGCGATAATTTGCTTCTGCCTCGTCAATTGCTTTGTGGATCATTTGGATAACATCAAGGCCAATCGTATTGTTAGGCGAAGTAAACTGCAATAAGGCGACATCGTCACCGATATCGATTAAACACGCCCCTGTGTTTTTTGTAATTGTCTTGTCTTTTTTCAGCACGTTTAAAGGCAGCTGCTTTTTATGGGTACGAACAGGAAGATAGTCGCCGTCATGGTAGAAAGCGCCCTCTTTGTAGAACGACGTATGGCCTTGTTCAAGCATAGCCGTCACCCATACCGGCACATATTCGCCCTCAAGTTGCATTTTTTCCACCGTTTCTTTTACACCGAGCGCATCCCAAAGCTCATATGGGCCCATTTCCCAGCCAAAGCCCCAGCGCATCGCTTCATCGACCGCTAACAAATCATGAGCTATTTCCGCTGTTTTCTCGGCTGCATATAGCAATACTGGTTTTAAAATCGACCAGAGCAATTTTCCTGCGGCATCGTCTGCCCATACAACCGCACGCAACTTAGCAGATTTCGATTTAATTAACTTCGCTTGCTCAATAGAAGGCGCTTTCATTTTTTTACGCGGTTCATACTCAAGCGTGTGGGGATTTAGTTCGTAAATGGTCCCGTTTTCTTTCAAGTAGAAACCTTGGCCGCTTTTTGCGCCAATCCACCCACGCTTCGCCATTTCTTTCATAAAAGCCGGGGGATCAAACATCGCTTTTTCAGTGCCCTCTGTCTCCTCGTAGACATTTTTGGCCACGTGTAAGAACGTATCCAGTCCAACTACATCAAGTGTCCGGAATGTCGCGCTCTTCGGCCTGCCGATGAGTGGCCCTGTCACAGAATCAATTTCACCGATCGATGCATTGGCTTTAAGCATTTCATCGACTGTGACAAGCAATCCATACGTGCCAATGCGGTTGGCGATAAAATTAGGCGTATCCTTCGCTTCAACAACCCCTTTGCCAAGCGCCGTTTCAGCAAAATCACGGATAAATTCTGTAACCTCGGGTTTCGTTTCTTTCGTTGGGATTACCTCAAGCAATTTTAAATAACGCGGTGGATTAAAAAAGTGCGTGCCGAGAAAGTGGGCTTTAAAATCTTGGCTCCTTTCTTTCGACATTGCTTCAACCGATATGCCAGAAGTATTGGATGTTACAATTGCTCGAGGAGCGCGGACTTCGTCAATTTTAGCCAATAGCTGTGTTTTTGCTTCCAAGTTCTCAATAATCGCTTCAATAATCCAGTCAGCTTCTTTTAGTTTGTCAAAGTCATCCTCTAAGTTTCCCGCTTCAATCAAATGAAGTGCTTGTTTTGAAGCTAATGGGGCCGGCTTTTGCTTTTTCAATTTTGCAATCGCCTGTTCCACAAGGTAGTTGCGGCTCCGCTTTTTCGTAAGCGTTGCCACGTTTGTGGCGCTTTTGCCATCATCTTGCGGTGCTAAGTCTAGCAGTAAAACGGAAATCCCAGCATTCGCTAAGTGTGCTGCAATGCTTGCACCCATTACGCCGGCGCCAATGACTGCTGCTTTGCGGATAGGACGAACCATCGTATTCCTCCTCTCAAATATCAAACCGAATGAACACTCATTCATTTTTAACGTTAAAAAAAGGGCTTCTCAAAGAAGGCTTTCTTTTACTATAGTCAATTATGATAGCGTTTGCAATAAGAAATTTTCTTTTTTTTGGCTCGTTTTTCTTTTTTTGAATAAGGAAGGCAGTTGCTGAATAGGAGCTTCGGCAACTGCTTACGACAGCTCCTATTCGTCAAGTTGGCTTGCGTCGCATCTTTAGGCTATAGGCAATCCAAAAAACAGACAGAACACCTAAAAAAACGGTAGCTAGCCAATACAAAGGCGCCAATTCATAGTTATCCACAATGAAAAACGATACAAGAGGCCCAGTCGCTGCTCCTACATCGACAACGACTGACTGGATCGTCATCACTTTGACTTTATTCCCTTGCGCTGCCGCCCGAGCTGCAAGCGTATCGGCAGTGGTCACAAAAAAGGTGGATAAAAGTTGAAATATAAGTACGACACCCAACAAAAGCCAAAACGAATTAAGCAGCGCAAATAGCGCAAATAGCGAACCAATCCCCAGCATAGGCAAGTAAATCCACGAATGCGAAAGTGGCCTACGGTCTAGCATTTTCCCATAAAAAGGGGCAACGAATGGATCCCAGGCCCAGCGTAAGGCTTGAAGGATTCCTGCAATTGAAGCTGCGCCGATGATTACACCAAATGCTTCCAGCGGTTGCCCACCCATTGCGCGCTCAACAAGCGGGCTGAGCGTAACCGAAAACAGTCCGAACACAACGAACCCCATCGTTAGGCCTGTTGCGAACACAAGCATGGTAAATGGCGAAAGGGTTTTTTCATCTCCCCTAGCATGAGTAAACCGTTTTTCGCCATCTTGTTGTTGGCGTTTCGGGATGACAAATGGGGCGAAGACGAAAGCCATTATGCCAATCGTCGCGAAAGCAGTCGTGACTGGAAATACAGATAGCTGTTCGACGAAAATGCCCCCTGCCAACATACCGACCAGTCCGCCAATCCCCCATAAACCATTGTATGTGCCCATCAGTTTGCCACGATTGTCTTTGGTGGAAAATTCCACTACAGCAACCATGCCGCCAATACGTAGCAAAGCCCATGCAATCCCCCAAACAACCCGTGCAACGACAAGAGTAGCAAAGCTTTGGAAAAAGCCGTACGAAAAAGTCGTAGCCGTCGCCAAAATAAGGCTCAATTGCACGCCAGTTCGCAATTCAAACTTGCTATAAAACCAACCGACAAGCGGATTGATTGGCAGACGGACGAAGCGATTGACAGATAACAATATGCCAATTTGCCAAATAGCTGTAAGGCCAAACTCCTGCCAGTAAAGGGGCAACACAATAAACAACATTGAGTCGCCAAGCACAGCCGCGGCTGTTAATAACGCTACCGCTACCACTTTCTTTTGTGGGGATCCCTGCAGGCGTTCCCCTTTTTTTTCCTCCTGTTTTGCTTGCAATAAAACCGCCCCTTTTCTTTCATTCCATTATGGCGGTCCCAAAACGGGAAAAAAAGTGTAAACTGTATATAGTTATTTTTCCTCTTTTTATAAAGACAGGAGGCTCGGAACAATGGAACTGTTTGAGCACTACCTTATTTTGGCCAAACAATTAAACTACTCACAAGCACTACAGCCCCTTTCTGTCCGTACTTTAGCACACGAGCTTTCATGTACAGAGCGGAACGCAAAATTGCTTGTCCAAAAAATGCAAAAGCGTGGCTGGATTGAATGGCGGCCAGGAAAAGGCCGAGGCCATGTTTCCTGTATTCGCTTGTTGGCAGACTACGATGCTGTCGTCATTGCTGAAGCAAAGAAGCGCGCTTTTGAGCAATCTCTTGATGCGGCGATTCAACTCGTTCAAACCTATTCACGCTCACACGCGAGCAGCCGCGCCTTTATCGAGTCCATTATAAATTCAATTGACCATGAGCGAATAGAGCAAGAGGATCATCTCCGTTTTCCTACTTATCGTGGTGTTAGCGCATTAGATCCCGCAACGATACACCGCCGTACAGAAAATCATTTGATGAGCCATTTATTCAACCAACTCGTACGGTACGATCCTAAAAACGACTGTTACATTCCTGACTTGGCCCACTATTGGGAAACGGACACTACAAACACAAAGTGGACTTTTTATTTGCGGAAAAACATTTTCTTTCATAATGGGCAGCCTTGTACCGCTGAGGAGGTTGGCGCCAGTTTTCTACGCCATACGGATAAGTCGCCCTATTATTGGGGTATCCGACATTTGCACCGCCTATCTGCCCTTGGTCCTTACACAGTGGAGTTTTGTTTTTCTAAACCTACACCCCACTTTCTAGCGTTTGCCGCTTCATTAGGAGGGGCAATTGTCTATAAAGACAAAGCTACTTCTTTTCTAGTCGGTACAGGACCTTTCTCCTTGTCGGACCATTCAAGTAAGCGCCTTCGCCTTCAAGCATTTCCGCGCTACTTTTGTACGAGACCGCATCTTGATGCAGTGACCATGTATATATTCCCAGCCCTTTATGACAACGAATCAGAGACAGCATTCTTAGCCGCAAACCAATTAAATTTTTATCATTACCCCTACGTCGAAAAAGGAGATCATCATTTCCAGCAGCAGCAATCAACGGACATAGGCTGCAAACTCCTTTCGTTAAACGGAAAGCACGGCCTTTGTGCCAACGACACTCGATTGCGCGAGGCGCTGTTTCATTTTTTAGATCCACATTCAATGATTCAAGACATTGGTGGCACCCGCAGTATTCCAGCTAATCGTGTTTTCGCTCAAGGGCATAGTATCCTAAGGACTCGTAACAGGCAAAAAGGAGAGGCATGCTTGTTAAAAAGCAACTACCATGGAGAAGAGCTTCAGCTATATAGCTACACTGGAGCTGGCAATGAAAGGGACGCTGGTTGGATTAAACAAACGCTCGAAGCAGAAGGCATTTCTGTGCGGCTCCACCTCCTTCCTTATCAGGAGCTTCAGGAGTTAGACCTAGAACAAAAAGCAGACCTTTTGCTCGGCGAGCAGCTTGGCTACGAGGACAAAGTGTATGGCTATTTTTCTGCGTTTTTTGATCGCCATCGATTTCTTTGTTCCCACTTAGGAACAGACTATTTGGAAAAAGCAAAGCGTTTATGGCATCAAGAATTCGAAACGGAAACATTGCTGGCCGACTTACAATCAATCGAAACATCGCTTTGCCAAGCACATTATCTCATCCCTCTCTACCGGTTAAAACAATTTGCGTTGTATCCGGAATACGTAAAAAACGTGGCATTAAATGCTTATGGCTGGGTCGATTACACAACGATTTGGATGAAACGCGGCACATCTTAGGCCTAGCAACACACCTTTAGGTGATGCCATCAATAGGAGTTTCGCCATTTTTGAAACAAGGAGACATAGCGCGCCGAGGCGGACTCGTGTAAAACCCACGGGTGTGGTTGATGAGGAATACCAACTTTTAATCCAGCTTGCTGGAATTTTAGAGATTGGGCGGTGTCATATACATGCCAGCCATCAACCATTTCCGGCCAAGGCAAATCGTATTGGGTAGCCATTAAGACGCCATCAATCGCCTCGACTTGTTGGTATGCATACTCCGCTTCTAAAAACGATAAATAACCATACGTATGACGATGTTCCAAAATTTTACCGGCTTTGGTGGGACTGTCCCACCAAATACCTGAAGCAGGCAAGTCCTTTGCGCCAATGACGCCGAACATGCCTAAGTCAGGATGTTGTTCAAATAAAAACAGCAAATCATGCAAAAACATTCGATTTATGATCATCGTATTTTGGCGAATATACACCTTGTAACGAGCATCGCTTTTTTTCATTGCTTCATTGTAGCCACTTGCCATGCTTTTTGCATGACGTATCGCAATTTTTTCTACCGTTACTCCTTTTGGCGGATAAAGCATGTCAATATGGCTGGCAGCCCGGGCATACTGATCTTCATCATTGACACAGCTAATAAAGCACACTTTTTGCCGATCCATGTGCCGACCCCTCCTGCTTGCTGATTGAATAGTATATTCCACAGAAAACAAGATGGTGATCACCTACAAATCGTCTTTTATTTGCCTTATATATGTTTTTATGTATAAAAAGTATTTACTCCATTATTAGCCTATTTCTTGTACATCATAAAGTTTGCACTAGCTTCGCTTTAGCAGTCCTCTTTAGTACTAGGTTGCCTTATCCTTATTCGCTTAACAGACAACAAGTCTCTTATTAAGATCCCGCTTCCCTCCAAAGCACGAAAAAAGGCGCCTATCCGAAGAAAGACACCTGTTTTTATTCCTTTTCTAATGCCTCAATAATCAGATCTTGAACCCTGTTATTTGTCAAAAGAAGTAGATGTGTTACGCCTGGAACGTGGATGTTATTTGCCCCGTCAATTCGCGATAAACTGTTTGCTACAATTAAATCGGAGCTGCTATAAATGGATGTAAAGCTGACCCCGTCTGGCACTGAACTTGCTCCCAACCGGTTGGCTCCTCCTAGCGTAATAACTTTGTCTACATGTTCTACGCCGCCAAGTTGGGTAAGGTACCGTAGTGTATTCGCTCCTCCCATGCTGTGGGCTATAATATTTACTTCGTCCACATCATAATCTGTTAGCAGATCATTAATAAAGTCCCTTAATTGCCGGGAGTTTCTATAATTGTTGCCGGAGCGGTCGGCAAAATCTATTGCATGTAAGTCAGATCGATCGTAGCCAATGCTTCTTAACTTTCTTTCAATGCTATAGAAATTGTAACCCGCTCCTCCAATCCCGTGTACAAGCACAATCGGTTTATCAAAATCGAGACTCGACGTTTGTTGTGCGTGGGCTTCAGAAGAATAAGCAATTCCCCATGTAAGCAAACATATTAGAACAGTTAAAAATGACAAGCGAATCAATTTCACCATAATCCTCCTCTTCGTACATTAGAATCGGTTACAAAATAACATGATTATGCTGCTTTACGCTACGTTATATGAATTTTCCCAACTGTAAAAATGATGTTTTTTGTATCACGAAAAGTTTTTTCATTTTGAGGAAGCGTTGTTAAGAAAGAATGGTCTATACAAAAAAGAGACATGCTGTGCATGTTGCTCCATAACTACTAGATAAAAAACAAAAAAAGCAGCTACTGCTGCTTTTCATTTAATGTGGTAAAAGTGAACGCCTTTTACACGCTACACTTTGTTGTCCAAAAACTTAATGAAAGGGCGTATCGGTACCTGTACCTACTCGTTTAGCCGCGATAATGCCCGATCCAATTTCGCTAAGCCTTCATCGATTTCCGCTTTGGTAACAGTCAATGGCGGAATCATCCGCAACACTTCTCCGGCATTGCCGCAAAAATAAAAGAGAACGCCTTCTTCTAATGCAAGGTCCAAAATCTTTGCAGCAGTGTCTCCGTCTTTTTCGCCCGTTTCAGGGTCGACCATTTCAATACCAAACATCATCCCTATACCGCGAACAGCACCAATTTGCGGCCATTTTTGTTGCATGGCGCTCAAGCGTTCTTTTGCATATGCACCTACTTGTTTGGCATTGTCGAGCAACTGTTCCTCTTTTATTACTGCAATTGTTGCCCGTGCCGCCGCACACGCAATGGGGTTGCCGCCAAAAGTCGTAGCATGGCTTCCTAGAGGCCACTTTTGCATAAGCTTATGATTGGCCACAGTTGCACTAAGTGGCAGCCCAGAAGCAATCCCTTTTGCAATCGCCATAATGTCAGGCACGACACCAAAGGTATGTGCGGCAAACCACTCTCCTGTCCGGCCAAACCCTGTTTGCACTTCGTCAAAAATAAGCAACATTCCGTGCGCGTCACAAATAGACCGAATTCGTTTTAACCAAGAGGCAGGCGGTACAATATACCCCCCTTCCCCAAGAACAGGTTCAATAATGACGGCTGCCACTTCATCTGCTGATACTTGGTGGGCAAATAAGGAGGCAAATGAATCCTCAAGCTTGGCAATTGCTTGTTCTTCCGTATCGCCAGGCATATAATATGGAATTTGATAAGCCATCCCTTGTGCAGGCTGGTGCTTGCGGTACTTAGCTTTTGACGTACTAACGCTAAGCGACCCAAGCGTCCGTCCATGGAAACAGCCATTAAAAGAAATGACGTACGGGCGTTTTGTCACATGGCGGGCAAGTTTAAGCGCTCCTTCTACAGCCTCGGTTCCACTGTTGCCAAAAAAGAAGCAATCTAAATCACCTGGCATGATTTCAGCCAGCTCATTGGCAAGCTGTAAAATTGATTCATACTGGATGACGCCAATTGGCCCATGCGTAAAACGTCCAGCTTCTTCTTGGATCGCCGCGACAATTTTTGGATGGCGGTGTCCAACATTGGTCACAGCAATGCCTGATGTAAAATCTAAATAGGTTTTTCCGTCGACACCGTAATAATAACAGCCTTCTTCTTTTTCTACAGGCAAGTTCGGATGGTCTTTCGCCATGCTTGGTGCAAGGCGGTACGGAATTGTTTGTGCTAAATCATTCCATTCTTGTGGCATTAAGGGCACTCCTTTAACGATAAATCATAAAGTGGGCAATCAACACAACGACAGGCAAAGCAATCACTGTACGTTGAATAAAGATGACAAACAGTTGCCAGAAGTTGATCGGGATGCTTGAACGAATAAGCATAACGCCAATTTCAGACATGTAAACAAGTTGAATGAGCGAAACAGCGCCAATGACAAAACGCGTCAACTCGCTTTCAATCCCTGCTCCTAGTATAGCTGGCAAAAACATATCTGCAAAGCCGACAAGCATGGCTGGCGCAGCTGCCTCTGCGTCTGGAATCTGCATCCATTCCAATACAGGCACAAGTGGATAGGAAAGGTACGTAAATACAGGTGTATATTCGGCGACCATTAAGGCAAGCGTGCCGATTGCCATTACAAGTGGCAACATGCCGAACCAAATATCCAATGCGTTGAATGCCCCTTTTTTTAACACTGTGCTTATACGGGGCGCTTGTTTGGCCTTATCGACGCCACGGGCAAAGGCGCTTTTCCATATAGAACCTGTGACCGCCGTTTCTTTTATCGCACCAGGTTGGTCGAGGTGATATGTATTTTTCATTGTCGATAGCGGCGGAATGCGCGGACAAATAAAAGCAGCGAGCAAAACGCCAACAAGAACCGTCATGTAAAAAGATACAAAGCGATGTTCCAACCCTAGCATTTTAGCGATAATTAAACTGAAGCCTATAGATGTGATCGTAAAATTCGTGACGATCACAGCAGACTCTTTTTTAGTATAATAGCGATTTTCATATTGATTGATCGTGATTAAAATGCTCATCATGTTGTTGCCCATCCACGAGGCAAGAGAATCAACAGAAGCGCGCCCTGGCAATTTGAACAGTGGGCGCATAATTTTTTGGGCAAGCGTACCAAGCCACTCCATCAACCCGTAGTCAAGCAAAAGCGGCATTAGCAGGCCCATTACAACCGACCAAACGGCAAGAACAGGCAATAAATCCGTAAACACTGTCCCACCTGTTGCTGGGCTGTACACCATTTCCATTCCAGTCCCCGTCATGACCATTAGTGCAAATACAGCGCCGAGGACGCGAATCGCCGTCCAAGTAAAAGATGTATAAAACAATGTTTTCAAGGCTGGCTTGTCCAAGATAAATCTAGGTTTAAACGCCCAAGTCAAAAACGAAGCAACACCGGAAAACACGAGCAAGGCCAATAAAAAGCTAGGCAAAACGCCAGAAAGGCCGCCTTCTATTAAACCAGCCAAATAGCCAATGAAAACAGTCCAATTGTCGTCTATTTTCACAGGGACTAAAAACAGGACCGCTCCGGCTAAAGAAGGAATAAGAAACGTCGCAAGATGGCGCGACCGTATAGGATGCTGTTTGTTTGATTGTACCGATTTGTATGATTCCATAGTAGACACCCATTCTGTATATTTAATCTATGTATTTGATAATTATACACAAATAATGGCCGTTTAGGAATCTTTTATTTTGGCGATGTTTACCGAGCTCTATTTTTGAAGACTGATTGACAGTCAAAAAGGGATGTTAGGAGGATTGGATATAAAGGTTTATTGAAACAGCCACGAAGGACCAACAGGATTTTACAAAAAATCGAGCGAATTGTACTTGATAAACCTAAAAATCCAGGAGGCCCATTATGTTAGAACAAATACTGTATTGTCATGTTCCCGTGTCACACTTAGAAAATGCGATCAAGTGGTATAAGGAAATACTACACCTTGAATTTGTTTGGCATAGTGAAGAGGAGAGACAAGCACAATTAAATTTTCCCTCTGGCCAAATGTTATTTTTAGTTGAATCCACTCATCAAACTACTGCAACATTTAAAGTCAACAATCAAGCACATCCAGTGATTGCCTTTCAATGCAAACATATAAAAGAGTTAGCCAATCACTTAAAAAGCAACGCAGTCAAAGTGGAAAACATTATGGATGATGGGCTTGGCAATCTATTTTTAGATTTCTATGATCCTGATGGGAACAAATTTAATGTACAATGTGACAAGGGTAAATTCTGAAACAAGTCGATTCGCTCCAAAAAGAAAAGCCACGGAAATGTTGATAAATCAACACTTCCGTGGCTTTTATATGGAGACGGTGGGAATTGAACCCACGTCCAGAGATAACGACACTTACGCTTCTACGAGCGTAGTCTTTGTATTCGTATTTCGCTAGCACTTCAGCCCAAAGACAGGCTTCCGTGCAGCTAGCCTGATTAGTCTCTTCCCTCTCCCTCAGGCGGGGGGAGAAAGGCGTATCCCACTAAAGTTGAGTCTCAGCCACTCCACATGGGCGATGGAGAGGAGAGACCGCTTAGCTTACGCAGCTAGAGCGAAGTTGTTGTTTTCTTTGCCAGTTATTGGCTTGTGCGTTTTTACGAGGCCGACCCCTCGGCTCGCAACGCAAGCTCGACCTATCCCTGTCGAATCCAAAACGTCCCCTTGTTTTTGAAAAGTCCAGGTCAATGCCTGGATATTTCATTATACTACATTCTGTTGAAATGTCAACAATTTGCCGTTTCCCACTTCCATTAACCGCGCATTCGCTCTTTTATCGCCCGTTCTACTTCGCGCTTCGCGTCTTTTCGCCGTAATGTCTCTCGCTTATCGTAGTTTTTCTTCCCTTTTGCCAGTCCGATAAGCACTTTGGCAAAGCCGTTTTTAATATAGACTTTTAATGGCACGATTGAATAGCCTTTTTGCTGCGTTTGCCCAATTAATGTATTGATTTGTTTTTTATGGAGCAACAGTTTCCGCGGCCGTGTCGGTTCGTGGTTGTAACGGTTGCCTTGTTCGTATTCACTGATGTGGGCATTGTACAGAAAAGCTTCGCCATTTTTGATGCGGGCAAACGAATCTTTTAAATTCATTTTTCCAGCCCGAATCGACTTGATTTCTGTTCCGGTTAGGACAATGCCCGCTTCAAATGTTTCTTCAATAAAATAATCATGGCGTGCTTTTTTATTTTGTGCAACAACTTTGCCTTCTGTCGTTTCTCCCATGCGTTCCACCTGCATCTTTCTACCATCTTCCTTTTATCGTACCAATGGAGCGGTCATTCGTCAATTTCTCTAAACGACAGACGTTAAAAGCGACGGCGCTTTTTCTTTCCAAAAAGCTGATCGATGGCAAGCAGTTTGCTGCCGTTTAACACAAGCAAAAGCGAAGTTACCAGCAAAATGAGATCAAGCTCGTAGCCGCCAAGCAGGCCTGCTTCCCATTTGGCGGTTATGATGGCCACAACCATAATCGCCGCAAACACAGCGCCAATAATACGTGTGCCTAATCCGAGGATAAGGGCGAGCCCGCCAATGATCTCGACAAAGGCAACAACGCTCGCCATTGCTGCTGGAATGCCGATTGAATCAAAAAACGCGCCCGTCCCTTCAATTCCGCCATTAAACTTATCAAGCCCGTGGAATAGGAAAATGATTCCTGTTGTGACACGGACAAGCAATATGCCAATTTCTGTTTTTGTCACGTTTCTCCCTCCTTATTGCTTGTAGTGTACGAGAGAAAACAAGCATCGTGCAAGAAGGTACATGTAAGAAACTGTCGGATGTCCTAGTCATACACGACGGGACACTATCCAAAAGCTGTCATTTTCGTGTTTTACGACGGCCTTTTTTTCGCTTCGCTTTAGGGGCGTTTTCATAAAACGGTTTTTTCTTCCGCTTTGCCGTTGACCGGTTGCCATCTATTTTCGGATCGCCTGTCAAACGATTCTTGTCACGTTTTTTTCCGTTCCGCTGCTGTCTTTTTCCGCCATCAATCACTTTTGGCCGCTCAGGTGTTTTCCGCGGCTTGCGCGGCTGCATACCGACAATTTCAAAGTCGACCGATGCTTCTTCGACATTTACTTGAATAACACGGACTTCGAGTTCATCGCCGATGCGGAAAACGGTGCCGCTTCGTTCGCCAATCATCGCATAATGCTTTTGGTCATAATGGTAGTAATCGTCTGTCAAATAGCTAACATGGACTAACCCTTCTACCGTGTTCTCCAATTCGACAAATAAACCGAAGTTGGTAACGCCGCTAATGATCCCTGTAAACGTCTCCCCAATTTTATCTTCCATGTATTGGGCTTTTTTCACACTGTCTGTGTCCCGTTCAGCGTCAATTGCGCGTCGCTCCATTTCCGATGCGTGAGCTGTTAAACCAGGCAGAACTTCCTGCCATTTTGCCGTCGTATTGCGATCCGTTTTGCCTTTGATCAAGTAAGTGCGGATGAGGCGATGGACGAGCAAATCAGGATACCGGCGGATTGGCGAAGTAAAATGGGTATAAAAGTCTGCTGACAACCCAAAGTGGCCGACAGGGTGGACGTCGTACTTCGCCTGTTTCATTGAGCGGAGCATGACGCGGCTAATCACCATTTCTTCTGGTTCCCCAGCAATTTCCTCTAAAAGGGCTTGCAAGGCACGGGGATGGACGGTATTAGCTGTGCCCCGAACCACATAGCCAAACCCAGTAATAAACTCTAAAAACGAATTGAATTTATCCGCATCAGGGTCTTCGTGGATCCGGTATACAAAAGGCAATTTTAGCCAATGGAAATGTTCAGCAACTGTCTCATTAGCGGCAAGCATAAATTCTTCAATTAGTTTCTCCGCAACTGAGCGCTCTCGCAGTACAACATCTGTCGCTTTGCCTTCTTCATTGACAAGCACTTTTGCTTCTTTAAAGTCAAAGTCAATGGCGCCACGGGCGAAGCGTTTGTCTCTTAAAACCTGTGCCAATTCTTCCATTGCTTCAAACATCGGCACTAGCGCTTCATAGCGCTCTCTCAAGGCCTCGTCTTGTTCGACTAGTATTTTGTTGACGTCGCTATACGTCATTCGCTCTGTCGTTCGAATGACACTTTGGAAAATCTCGTGGTTCACAACGCCACCATTTTGGTCGATTTCCATTTGGCAAGACAGCGTCAAACGGTCTACTTTTGGGTTTAAGCTGCAAATGCCATTCGAAAGGCGGTGTGGAATCATCGGAATCACACGGTCAACTAGATAGACGCTCGTAGCGCGGTCAGACGCTTCCTTATCAATTGGCGACCCTTCTTCGACATAATGGGAAACATCAGCAATGTGTACGCCTAGCAAAAAATGGCCGTTTTCTAATTTTTTTACTTGTACAGCATCGTCTAGGTCTTTGGCATCAGCTCCATCAATGGTGACGATTTCCTCATTCCTTAAGTCGCGCCTTTCCTGCAAGTCTGCTTCTGAGATCGCATCTGGCACGTTTGCCGCTTGTGCAAGCGCTTCTTCGGAAAAACTTTGAGAAATGCCATATTTGTAAATGATCGACAGAATGTCCATGCCTGGGTCATTTTTATGGCCAAGCACTTCTTTTATTTCTGCTTCCCCGCCGAAGCGGCCTTCTGGATATTTTGTAATCGTCGCGATTACTTTGTGGCCATCGACTGCACCTTTTTCCTGCCCGTTGACAACAAGGAAGTCCGCGCTAATCCGTTTGTCGTCGGCAACCACTAACGCATACGAAGAAAACTGTTTATATTCGCCGACAACTTCTGTCACTTTCCGTTCAATAATGCGGATCACTTTTCCTTCCGCCCGGGCGCCGCTTGTCCGTTCATCCATGCGGACAAGGACGATGTCGCCATTCATGGCCCCTGACAAGGAACCTTGTGGAACATAAATGTCTTCCTCGCCGTTTTCAGGTAACACAAAGGCGAATCCTTTTGCATGGCCTTGGACACGGCCACGCACTAAATTCATTTTTTCGGGGATGCCATAGCGGTTTGTCCGCGTACGCACAATGCTCCCTTCTTCTTCCAGCTCATTCAAGCCTTGGATCAGCGTTTTAAAGGCATCACCAGAAGCTATGCCGAACTGCTCTTCTAGTTCATCTACTGTAACAGGCTTTTTCGCCTCATTTTGAAAATAGGCAAGGAGCTCTTCTTTTAATCGAGCAGCCATTATTTCCCTCCTTCTAGCTTTTGTTTTTAGTTTGACCAATCTAAGTGATTTAAAAACTCGAGTATATCTTCGTGGAGCTGTTCTTTCTCCTCACCGAGTGTAATCACGTGGGTCGAATGTTCATACCACTTTAGCTTTTTGTCGTCTGTGCCAACATTGTTGCAAATAATCGTAGCGCTTTCGGTATCGATCATTTCGTCATGGCGAGCTTGGACAACAAACGTTGGCGCATAAATCAAGTCAAGCTGCTCCCGTACGTCATCCATCAGTTGCCGCAGCTGATAAAGGGGCTCAAGTGATTTTTCGGCAAGTGCGCGCATTTCAGCTTCGATCACAGCGTTGTCTTTCTTTTCAAGATGCTTGTACTCTTTCGCGTAACGGAGCATCCCATCTTTAATTGCTTCCTCCGTTTTAGGGCGGACTGGGGCACACATCGATATGATTCCCTTTACGGGCATAGAGAAACCTGCTTTTAATGAAAAAACACCGCCAAGGGATAATCCGCACACTGCGATTTCCTTATAGCCATCTTGTTGCAATTTTTCATACGCCGCCTGCACATCGGCCCACCAATCTTTTGGGCTGTACTTAACAAGCTCTTCTGGTGGCACGCCATGCCCTCTATATAGAGGCGCGTGGCATGTATAGCCATGCTTTTGCAAAAAGCGGCCAAGCATGCGGACATCAGCAGTCGTTCCTGTAAAGCCATGCAATAACAGAATAGCCCGCTGTCCTCCTTCAAATGTAAAAGGTTTAGGTGGCACTAATTTCATTGTCATCTTCCCTCTCTGTTTGTCTATCTGTCAGAAACGTTTTAATTTCCTCAATCACTTTATCGGCTTCATATCCATGGCAAATCATATGGCGTGATCGTTTCATCACTTTGATTTCTTTTGTCTTTGACCCGATCACATCATAAAGATAATAAGCAGACTTTAACGGGACAAGACCATCAAGCTCCCCTTGGATAATGAGCGTTGGCACCGTCACTTTACTTGCATAAGGCTTTGTTTTTTGGACCAGTTGCAGAAATTGGCGCACGGCGGCGAATGGCGTTGTCCGGAATTTCCTTTCATAAAGTTCAATCAGCTCATCGCCTTCTTGTTCGCCAGTCAGATGGTAGCGAATGGCAGAGAACATATCTTTTACAAACTGTTTCGGATTCATATAGTAGGCCGCAGCGTTTAAAAGTACAAGCTTGTCCACGGGAAAACGGGCTGCTATGTAGCTGGCGAGCATTCCACCCATGGAAAAACCAATCACATAAAGGCGGTCGCACCGTTTTCTCATTTCTTCAGCCGCTACTTCAACAGCAAATACCCACTGTTTGTACGTCACATTTTTTAACTCCCGCAAACTCCCTTGCCCGTGGCCAGGCAATACAGGCGTGTAAACAAGCCAGCCAGGCTGCTTTGCTAGTTCGTCTGCAATGGGCTGTACTTCCCACGGATCCCCAGTAAAGCCATGTATGCATAAACACCCAATCACAAAAGGTTCCTCCTGTTGCTTTCTATTTGTGAAAACAGACTGCCAGCCGTGCATAAGAACGGCATTTTTCATCAAAATCATCGATATTCGTTAGAACTAGAAATTGGTCGCATCCTGTTTCGTTCGCGATTTTATCTAACTCCCGTTTTACAGTATCAGGCCCGCCAATAATCATCCGCTTCCGGTTCCCTTGGATGCGGGCACGGTCTTGTTCGCTTAGCTTAACGGAGGCAACTGTTTTGCTGCTTGGTACGCGGCTATCTAAGCCTTTTTCCGTCCGCAACAACCATAAATCTTGAGTTTTGGCCAACTCTTCAGCATGCTCGTCCGTTTCGCCACAAATGATAAATACCGCCGTTAACGCATCTGGTTTCCCTTCGCCCCTAAACGCTTGTCGATATGCAGCGTGTGCCAATCTCCCTCGTTCAGGCTCGATAAAACGCCCGTGCACAAAACCTAGCCCACGCCGACCCGCTTCGATGGCGCTCCGCTCCCCAAGACCAAGGATAAACAAGTTTGCTGCACTTGCTGGTTTCGGCGAAACAGTCACTTCCTGGTGCCTGCCGCCTTGTACCCACTTGGAAAGGGCATCGACTTTCTCCCAAAACATAGCGATCCCGTCCGTATGTCCATTGGCAAGAGCAGCGCGAATTCGTTCAGTGCCTCCAGGGGAGTTACCAATGCCACCATCAATTCGACCTGGGAACATCGCTTCTAGTTGCCTTAATTGGGCCGCTACTTTATAAGCGCTATACTGAGACAGCAAAATGCCTCCAGAACCTACATGAATCGTCTTCGTCCTTGCAGCAGCCGCCGCCATCCACACTTCAGGAGCACTGGAAGCAAGCCCCCTTGTGCCGTGGTGTTCGGCAAACCAATACCGTTCGTACCCCCATTGTTCAGCAAGCTCAACAAGAGAAAACGTTTGTTCCGCTGTTTGTTCTGCTGATTGTCCTATGGTTATAGGCACTTGGTCTAAGATGCTTAAGCGCACTTCATCACCTCTATATCCGATTGTTCCTTTTTTAAGCTGCAATTAAACAGGAAACAGAAAAAACACCTGGCAAGCCCAGGTGTTTCGCATCGTTTATAGGAAATACGCATTTAACCCTGTCAAAATAAAAAACAAAACAGCAAGTACGATTGTTGCTCGATGCAAAACCGCATCAAGCCCGCGCGCTTTTTGTTTTCCTAGCAACTGCTCTGCCCCTCCAGTAATGGCTCCTGATAACCCAGAGCTGCGGCCTGGCTGCAAGAGGACGACAGCGACTAGAAGGACAGAAACAATAATTAATGCGATCATCAAAAACAGCTGCATCAACAAACACCTCCACGAACACGTCAGTATCACTAGTTTAGCATAGCCATGCCTTTGAAAACAATAGGCTAGTTTTTTAGAAGCTGAAGTTTGTGGCGCCAATGGGCGAGTGAAGCATCAGGATCCTTTAAAGTAAAGCGCACCGCCGACTCTAATTTGGCATAAGGCGCTTGGTCGGCTTTCACACGTAAGACGCGCCCTTCGTAAAGGGCAAGGTCCTCTTGACGGCCTATCGGCTCAAGTTGAAGCTGAATATCAAAAGCCGTTTCGCACGTAACGAGCAAGAGCACTGCTTTTTTCGAACGCATCGCATAGTTATCCGTTTGTGTCCCACTCCATAACGCAATCCGTATGCGGTCTTTTGAATAGGCTAACACTTCTCCGACACTCACCATCGCTTTATATGGAAAGCCATTCTCATCAACCGTTAAAAAATGCATCGCCTCATGCTGCTTTTTTTCCAATTGTTCACCGTTTAAAAAAGATGCTACAGCAGGGGGAAGAATTTCACTATCAGCCATAAACGCCTGCCTCCCGTTTTTTCTTTCCCCTTAACGATAGCATGGCTTTTGCAAAATGCCAAACCTTAGGCTAACAACAGTTTCTTCTGCTTCTTATTGCCTGGGTGCCCATCAAGCTACAAAATGATTACATACTTGCTGATTTTGAGTCTTTCTTGTTCGAACGCGTTTCATTTATAAAGGTGTATAGGACGCAACCGACACCAATTAAAATGAAAATCGCTGAAAATGGTTTCGTAAAAAAGTCGGCCACATTGCCTGTCGACATGAGTGCTCTCCGCAAATACGTTTCCAAAAGGGGCCCGAGAATAAAACCCAAAATGAGCGGAGCAATCGGAAACTTGGCCTTTAACAAAATGTAGCCAATAACCCCAAAAAAGAGCATGACGCCAATATCGAAAACAGAAGAGTTGGTGGCAAAGGCGCCGACGAAACATAAGACAAGGATAATTGGGAACAAATATTCTTTTGAAATCATCAATACACGTGTAAAAAATCGCATCGCGAACGCTTGAAATAAAAGAACGAGAAAGATAGCAACAATGAAAGCAATAAATACGACATTGACAATTTCGCGGTTTTCTGCAAAGAAAAGCGGACCAGGCTGAATGCCATGAATCATAAAGCCGCCAAGCAAAATCGCTGTTACCGTATCGCCAGGTATACCGAGTGTTAGCATCGGAATAAGTGATCCGCCAACAGCAGCGGTATTCGCTGATTCAGACGCATAGATGCCTTCCGGTGCCCCTTTCCCAAACTTGTCGCGGTTTTTTGATGCTTGCTTCGTTTGTGCATAGGCAACAAGGTTTGCCGTACCGCTCCCCAACCCTGGCAATATGCCAAATGCAATCCCGATGATCGACGAACGCAGCATATTCCATTTATTTTGAAATAATTCTGCCACCTTTATGCCGATTCCTTTAACAGAGAAGTTCATTTCTTTCCGCTCATCGCCTGCTTTTATTTCCGATAAAAGTTGAGCGATGGCGAATAAGCCCATGATAAGCGGCAACAGGCTGATGCCGCCTTTTAGCTCTAACACGCCAAATGTATAGCGCTGCAGCCCATCAATTGGTGCGAACCCTACCATGCCAATCGCTAAGCCAATAAAGCCAGCAGTAATCCCTTTCAACATGCTACCTTGGGCCAGGACGGCAAGCAAGGAAAGCGCGAAAAAAATTAAAGCAAAAAACTCAAATGGCCCCATCTGCACCGCAAACCTGGAAATAAGGGGAGAAATGGTAGTCAAGGCAATAAAGCTTAGTAAACCGCCAACAAGTGAGGCGACAATACCAATGCCGAGCGCTCTTACTGGTTCGCCGTTTTTCGCCATTGGGTACGCATCGAACGTAGTGGCGATCGATGAGGGCGTTCCTGGTATTCCAAGAAGTGTAGAAGCAACGAGCCCGCCAGAAACGCCGCCTAAGTGCAAGCAGACAAGAAAACTGATTCCTTGTATCGGTTCTAGTTGGAACGTAAACGGCACGAACAAGGCCATGGCCATCGTTGAGGTTAGGCCAGGCACTGTGCCAAACATGAGGCCAATAAACACCCCTAGTACCATTAACAACACGACAAAAGGGGTGAACACGTCAGTTATGCTCGCAAGTAAAACATCCATTGATTTCGTCCCCCTTCATCGGAAAAATCCGCCTGGCAATAAAACATCAAGGTATTCGGTAAATATCCAATAGATTGAAAAAGTAATAAGTAGTGAGGCCACTGTTACTTGAACGACATGTTTTTTCGTTCTCTTACTAGACAAGTACAAAGTCGTGGCTGCTAAAAAAAGGAATGTGCTTAATACGTACCCTAACGCCGAAAAAGCGACAGCATATAGAAACAAACTTCCTAATATCACATACATTTTCTTTTGCCGCGCTTTTGCCTCAGGTAAATCCTCTTTCGGCTCCGTTTTTTTCTTTGCTTTTAATCCTCCTACTGTTAAAGCAGCACCACAAATGACAAGTGCCGTACCGACTATTCTTGGCAATAAAACGGGCCCAGGATCATCCATTAGCCTCATATAATCCATCGTAAGCGTTTCCAAAATTATATAGGCGCCGACAATGAGCGTTCCCATTCCAATCCAGCAATCGAGTTTTGACATATTGGCTCCCCCTTATCCCTAGTCTTCTTGAAATAACTCAAACGCGATGTCTTCTGCTTTTTTGAGTTCTTCTTGGTTGAATGTAAGGGTTTCATGATGATCCATTTGAATATGTCTCTGGAACGTGGTGGCGAGGTCTTGTACATACTCCTCATCTTCTGCAAGCTGCTCTGCTGCTGCGTTCCATTTGTCGATGATCTCTTCGGGCAGATTAGGCGGCCCGTATAATGTATGGATGATTGGAAACTGCACGTCATACCCTTGCTCAAGGGCAGTCGGAATATCAGGTGCCAGCTCATCCCGTTCTTCTGATAGAACGGCTAACGCTTTAAAATCGCCTGATTCTATATAGTTTAAGGCGTTGCCAATTCCAGTAGAAACAAAATCAATTTGGTTGCCGAGCAATGCCGTCATACGGTCTGACTCTCCACCGACATCAAGCACTTTAATGTCGACATCGGCAACTTGCCCAAGTTGCTCGCCCATAAAATGAGTGGTTCCGCCGATTTGGCCACCATACAGGATTTCGTAAGGGTTTTGCCTCGCTTCCTCAACTAGTTCTTCTAATGAATCCCATGGGGCATCAGCACGCGTGACGAAAACTTGGTTAATGCCAGCAAAGGTTCCAATCGGCGTCATTTCCAACGCCGAATAATCGTATTGGCCAACTGCATAACTTGTGTGCAATGCTTGATGATAATAGAGAAGCTTGTATCCATCGGCCTTGGCGCGGTAGACATTTTCATAAGCAAGTGCACCACCTGCAGCGTCTTGGTTAACAATGACAACGTCGCTATCTAAATACTTTCCGATATGACGTGCTAACACTCTTGCCCCAGCATCAGACTGCCCTCCTGGCGAGGCAGGGACATAAAGTTCAATCGTTTGCTTCGGGTACGTGTCAATGGCAGCTTGCGTAACGGCTGTTTCGTCGTGGTTGCTGCAGGCAACTAGAAGAAGAGCCTGCAGCACGAGCAAAGGGAACCATTTCACGACTTACACCTCCTCCCGCTTTAAGCGCGCGTTTGTGATGTTCGATCTTGCAGTTGATGGACGGATACATCTTCCCAGTTGAGCGACTCGACCCGGTATTGCTCGATTTTTTCCCAATCAAGCTCCATTCCGAGCCCTACGGTTGAACGTTCAGGCAAATACAAGTAACCGTTTTCATAATAGACTTTGTTTTTAACGACATCGCCTACGTAAAGCTCTGGGCCAGTTGGATCGGAAATGTAGTTTAAATGATCGAGCGTTGAACCAAAATAGGCCATCGCTGTTGTGCCAATTGACAGTTCCTGTGTCGTCCCAATAAGGACGCTTTTTTCAGCTACAGCCGCTGCATCGGCCGCTTTTCTTGCCTGTGTAATGCCGCCAATAAAGACAGGTGCAATGTTAAAAATATCGACTGAATCATGTTTGATCATTTCCGACTGCTGGCGCAAGCTCCAGACATGTTCGCTTACCGGTAATTCACAGCGCATGCGGAAATGATGCAGCCCTACAAAATCATTTCGGAGCGCAGGACTCTCAACAAGATCAATTGGGTATTTCGCTAAGCGCCGCGTAATCCGTAACGCTTCCTTCCAATCAAGGAGATGGCTAAAATCAAGGGATTTCACTTTTACTTTGCCGCCAAACTCGTCATAAACCCTTGCTAAAAAGGCCTCGTCCGCATCAACGTTTTTGCCGACATAAAGGCGAAATACGTCAAAACCTTTCTCATATTGCTTTTTAACAAGCTCTAAATTCGCCTCGACTTCATCCATAAAGCGATGCCTAAAAATCGGAAAGCATACTTTGATTTTCTCGCGTTGGCGGCCCCCTAATAGATCAGACACAGACACGCCTAGCGCTTTTCCACAAAGGTCATAAAGCGCCGTGTCAACGCCATTTCGAATAAAGCTACCTTTTTCATAATAGTACATCGCTTCAGGGAAGTTTCCATTTAACTCTGTATTGATAGGGGCTATGTCAAATGGGTTTTTGCCAACGAGAATTTGTTTTAACGTACGCTCCAAATCAACAATGTCAACCGCATACTTCGGTAGATGAGAGAAGTCTGACATTTCGCCAATCCCCTCAATGCCGTTGTCTGTAAACAATTGCACGATCACATGTTTATTGACAAAGCCAGTCAAGCGTGGCATACCGATTGCCGTTAACTGCACATCTGTAATTTTCATCCTCATCACCCTTTCACGAATACCGTTTTGATTGATGTGTAAAATTCCTTCGCCGCTTGCCCTTGTTCCCTAGAGTGGGAGCTGGACGCTTTCATTCCCCCAAATGGCGCTTGCAATTCAACACCGGCGCTTTCTGCATTAACTCGAACAAGGCCCGCATCCATTTCATCAATAAACAACAGCATTTTTTCAATATTGGTTGTGAAAATAGAGGCACTTAACCCGTACCGGCTGTCATTGGCGATTTCAATCGCCTCTTCCATGTTCTTCGCTGTGATAAGAGCAATAACTGGGCCGAATATTTCTTCTTGGGCAATTCGCATATGGCGATTCACGTTTGTAAAGATCGTCGGTTCAACAAAATAGCCTGCCGACCGGTTTCCGTCTGTTACTCTCTTGCCGCCGCATAAAAGTTTCGCGCCTTCATTTTTGCCGATTTCAATATAGTCTAGAACGGTACGAAGCTGCGCCTCACTTGCACAAGGCCCCATCCAAACGCCATCGTCTAGAGCTTTGCCAATTGTAATTTGTTTTGTTTTTTCGAGAAGAAGCTCCTGGAAGTCCTGAAGAATCGCTTCAGCGACAATGACGCGGCTTGTCGCCGTACATTTCTGTCCTGTAGAGCGAAAAGCACCGCTAATTGTTGCATCAACAGCTACATGAAGATCAGCATCTTCTGCGACAATAACAGGGTTTTTTCCACCCATTTCAAGCTGGTACTTCGCTCCCCTTGCAGCTGCTGCTTTTCCAATTTGCTTACCTGTTTGTTCTGAGCCAGTAAACGTTAGGCCGTGAACGTGTTCATGGGCGACTAGTGCATTTCCGATCACCTTGCCAGACCCTGTCACCAAATTGAGCACACCTTCAGGAAGTCCCGCTTGCGCAAAACACTCCACTACTTTTGCTGCTGTTACAGCTGCTTCTGTTGCTGGTTTAAACACAACCGTATTGCCATAAATAAGCGCTGGAGCGATTTTCCATACAGGAATCGCAACAGGAAAATTCCATGGCGTAATCACACCAACGACGCCGAGGGGAACACGTTTCGTAAACATGAGCGCTTCGCTGTCTGTGGAAGGGATCACCTCGCCATCAGCTCTTAACCCTTCTCCGCCATAATACCGAAGGATCGCGACACCGCGAGCTGTCTCCCCTTTTGCTTCAGGCAATGTTTTTCCCATTTCACGGGCGAGTGTTTCCGCAATTTCATCGAGGCGGTTTTCTAACTGATTGGCCGCTTGATACAAATAATGGCCACGCTCCGCTCCTGTCAGCTTCCGCCACGGCAAAAGGGCGCCCTTCGCCGCTGCAACCGCGTCATCAACGACATCAGCCGGGGAATTCTGGATGTAGCCCACAACTTCTTCGGCATCGGACGGATTTATGCTTGCGAGAGGGGGAGCCGCTTCTTGTTTCCAGTGCCCGTTAATATAATTGCCAAATACGACTTCTGTTTTGATCGCCATTTGCCTCATCCTTTCGTAGGTTGTAATAACTTCCAGCTAGAAAGCAGTTCTGTCACAAGCTGTTTATCTTCGTTGCTTAATTCATTCACAGGTGCCCTTGTCACCCCAGCATTTTGCCTAAGCATTTCCATTGCTTCTTTAATGACGACGACGTTATTGCCTTGGTTGTACTTCGCGCGCAAGTCCTCGAAAGGGACAATGTCTTCCCAAATTTGCCACACGGTATCGTTGTCATTGTTTCGCAATGCTTCCAGCATATCGACTGCTTTTTCGGGCAGAAGATTCACAAGCCCAGAAGTAAACCCTTTTGCCCCCGCATGCCAGAAAAATGGCGCCCATTTCTCTGCTGTTCCACAAATCCAAGCGATCTGATGTTCCTCTGGAATCGAACGTACAACTTTGGCAAAGCGAGGCAAATCATTAATCGCATATTTGACGCCGACTAGGTTTTCAAGTGGCGCCAAATCAACGAGCACTTGGTCGGAAATTTCAGGATCTTTAAAATAAACGAGTGACGGAAAATCTAGTGCCTCGATGATTTCGCGGAAGTAGGCACACACACCGCCCGCTGTCACATAAGGGTGGATCGGCATATGAATCATGACCGCATCTACCCCGGCCGCTATCGCATCGTTTCCAAGTTCAATCGCTGTTGACGTCGCATATCCGATGCCAGCGACGACAAGCGCACGCCCATTAACATATTCTACGGTGCGCCGGACTTCCTCTTTTGCTTCCTCAAGAGACAGCGCATAGAATTCACTCGTATTTCCACAAGGAACGATCACATCAATGCCATTGTCGACAATCCTGTCGACCGTTTCCTTGTAGTGGTTCCAATCGATGCTGCCGTCTGATTTTCGAAACGGCGTGATTGGTATGCCAGAAATGGTTTCTAATGCTTTTGCCAACGGCTTCTTTGCCACAGTTCATCACCCTTTTCTAAAAAATTAGCTCTGACCATTCTCGGCCTATATAGGCCGATGAATGATCATGGATTTCTTTCGGCCTGTGCTCTCGCTTCTGCAGCCAAAATATTGTCTTTCGTCCGCAAAATATGGTCTTTCATTCGCTGTTCGGCCTGCTCAGGCTCCCGTTGCTTAATCGCCTCAAAAATTGCTCTGTGCTCTTGATAGCCGACTTCGCGCTCGACTTCCACTTTAAGGGCACGCTTCCGGAAGGCTTTGTCTATGCTGCGAATGTTAGCTAAGATCGTTTGCATCATCTTATTTTCGGTACTGGTAATAATCATTTGGTGAAACCGTGAATTTTGTTCAATCAAGGCATCTGAATCACCTTTGTTATGAAGGCTCTCCATGATAAGCACCACTTGCTCAAGTTCCTTCACGTCTTCTTCGCTCATTTTGACTGCAGCAAGGCGGGCACATAGCGATTCAACGGCGGCGCGTAGAAGAAGAATTTCTTCAATTGATGTAGAAGCGTACTCTGAAACAAATGTCCCTTTGCGCGGAACGGTTACTAGCATGCCTTCATTTTCTAAAATCCGAAACGCTTCTTTGATCGGCGTCGTGCTAATTCCCATCATCTTCGATAACTCACGCTCTTTTAAATGCTCTCCAACTTCAAAGTATCCGCTTACAATTCCTTCGCGGATTTTTTCAACTGCCAGTTCACGCAGTGACTTTACTAAATTGGGATCAACAGAAAAGAAACGTTCATCCTTATCAGTCATACAACCAGCTCCAATTTAAAATATGAAATCTGATATATCACACTATAGAACAAAAAACGCCTATTGTCAAAACATTATTTTTAATTCCTTAATCAATGTTGGCACATTAGCAATCAAAATAACATATTTGCTTATGCAAAAAAAAATAGCGCAATGGACTCACTGGCATCCATTGCGCTTTAGACTTACTTGCTCAAGTTATAAAAAGACTTCAAACCATTGTACTGAGCAAGATCAGCAAGCTCATCTTCAATGCGAAGAAGTTGGTTGTATTTGGCGACACGGTCTGTACGAGATGGCGCGCCTGTTTTGATTTGGCCAGCATTTGTGGCAACAGCAATGTCAGCAATCGTCGCATCTTCTGTTTCACCAGAACGGTGGGAAATAACAGCTGTATAGCCAGCGCGTTTTGCCATTTCGATTGCATCGAATGTTTCCGTCAATGTGCCGATTTGGTTTACTTTGATCAGAATCGAGTTGCCAATGCCTTTTTCAATGCCTTCCGCTAGCTTTTTCGTGTTTGTGACAAACAAATCGTCACCAACAAGTTGAACTTTATCGCCAAGGCGCTCTGTTAGAAGTTTGTGGCCTTCCCAATCGTTTTCATCAAGGCCATCTTCAATCGAGATAATTGGGTATTTCGAAACAAGTTCTTCGTAGAAGGAAACCATTTCCTCAGAAGAAAGAACTTTGCCTTCGCCAGCAAGGTGGTATTTGCCGTCTTCTTTGCTGTAAAGCTCAGAAGAAGCAACGTCCATTGCCAACTTCACTTGTTCTCCAGGCTTATAACCTGCTTTTTCAATCGCTTCAATGATCGTGGCAAGCGCTTCTTCGTTTGAAGAAAGGTTAGGAGCAAAGCCACCTTCGTCGCCTACTGCTGTGTTGTAGCCTTTCGCTTTAAGAACAGACTTCAAGTTATGGAAAATTTCCGCACCCATGCGAAGCGCTTCTTTAAAGCTCTCTGCGCCGACAGGCATGACCATAAATTCTTGAATATCTACGTTGTTGTCGGCATGCTCTCCCCCATTAATGATGTTCATCATTGGTACTGGAAGTTGCTTAGCATTAAAGCCGCCAAGGTAAACATATAGTGGAATGTCAAGTGCATTTGCAGCAGCGTGGGCAACGGCCATTGACACGCCAAGAATCGCATTGGCGCCAAAGTTGCCTTTGTTTTCTGTCCCGTCAAGTTCGATTAACAAACGGTCGATGCCAATTTGGTCCAACGCGTTTTCGCCAATTAGTTCAGGAGCGATTTTTTCATTTACATTGTCAACTGCCTTTTGGACACCTTTGCCCATATAACGGTCGCCGCCGTCGCGAAGTTCTACCGCTTCGTATTCGCCAGTCGAGGCGCCACTTGGCACGAGGGCACGGCCCATAATGCCGGATTCTAGGTGAACTTCTACTTCTACAGTCGGGTTGCCACGAGAGTCAAGGACTTCACGTGCATAAACATCAGAAATAATCGTCATGTCAATTCACTCCTAAATTGAATTTATTGTTTAAGCGTCTTGCCTGTCATTTCTTTCGGCTTGTCCCCGCCAAGCAAATCAAGCACAGTCGGCGCCAAGTCAGCTAAAATGCCGTCTTCACGAAGCCTGATTCCTTTTTCCGTTACGATGACAGGCACTTTGTTTGTCGTATGTGCCGTCATCGGTTTGCCATCAAGTGTCACGACTTCGTCGGCATTGCCGTGGTCTGCTGTAATAATCGCCGCTCCGCCTTTTTGAAGCAATGCATCGACAACACGGCCTAAGCATTCGTCAACGGCTTCAATCGCTTTTACTGTTGGCTCCAACATTCCTGAATGCCCAACCATGTCAGGGTTGGCAAAGTTTAAGATAATCACATCATGTTTTTCGCCTTCGATTTCCTTGACAAGCGCATCGGTTACTTCATACGCGCTCATTTCCGGTTTAAGGTCGTAAGTAGCGACTTTAGGCGAGTCGATCAAAATCCGCTCTTCGCCTGGAAACTCTTCTTCACGCCCGCCACTGAAAAAGAACGTCACATGTGGGTACTTTTCGGTTTCCGCAATCCGTAGTTGTGTGTAGTTTTGCTGGGAAAGGACTTCGCCAAGCGTATTGTCCAAGTTTGTCGGTTTAAAGGCAACAAAGCCTTTCACTGTTTCACTAAACTTCGTTAAGCAGACAAAATGGAGGCGCTTCGGCATCTTTTCCCCGCGGTCGAACCCACGAAAGTCTTCATTCGTGAAAACTTGTGATAGCTGGATAGCACGGTCAGGGCGAAAATTGCAGAAAATGACGGCATCATCGTCTTTGACAGTTGCTATAGGTGTACCATCCTCTTCTGTTATAACGGACGGGATCACAAACTCATCAACAATGTTGTTTTTGTAGCTGTCTTCTAGCAGCTCTAGCCCGTTCTTATAGGCAGGGCCTTCGCCATAAACCATTGCACGGTATGACTTTTCAACTCGATCCCAACGTTTGTCGCGATCCATTGCATAGTAACGGCCGTGTACAGTCGCCAGCTTACCGAGTCCGACTTCATCAAATTTGTCTTGCAATCCTTTTAAGTATACTTCTGCTGAAGTGGGGCCGACGTCGCGGCCATCTAAAAAGCCATGGACATAAACGCGCTCGACGTTTTGTTGTTTTGCCATATCAAGCAAGGCATAAATATGGTCGATGTGGCTATGGATGCCGCCATCGGACAACAAACCATATATATGGAGTGCCGATTGTTTTTCTTTAACATGGTCCATTGCCTTTATGAACGTCTCATTCTTAAAAAAGTCGCCTTCGCGAATCGACAAATTCACACGCGTTAAACTTTGGTACACAATGCGCCCAGCACCAATGTTTAAATGGCCAACTTCTGAATTGCCCATTTGCCCTTCTGGCAAGCCAACATTTTCACCGTCTGCCCGCAACGTGGCGTGTGGAAACTCATTCCAGTAACGGTCAAAGTTCGGCTTTTGGGCTTGTGCCACGGCATTGCCTTTCTCTTCCTCTCGCAGGCCAAAGCCATCGAGAATGATTAAGGCTACTGGCTTTTTACTCATTTTGCTGCCTCCACTAATTCTAAAAACGAATCTGCGTCCAAGCTGGCTCCACCAACAAGGGCGCCATCTATGTCCGGTTGGGCCATGTAGTCTTTAATGTTGCCAGGTTTTACGCTGCCGCCGTACTGGATCCGAATCGCCTCTGCTGCTGCTTCAGAAAAATTAGCGGCCACCGTTTGACGCACGTAAGCGCAAGCTTCATTCGCGTCTTTTTCTGTCGCTGATTTGCCTGTGCCGATCGCCCAAATAGGCTCGTACGCAATTACCGTTTGTTTTACTTGTTCTTCGCTTAAACCAGCAAGGCCTTTTTCTACTTGCTCTTTTACAACAGCTTCCATTTTACCAGCTTCACGCTCTTCAGCCGTTTCACCGCAGCACATAATCGGAACCAACTGATGGGCGAATGCGGCATGCACTTTCTTGTTGACAGTCTCGTCTGTCTCGGCAAACATTTCGCGCCGTTCTGAATGGCCGATAATCACGTAATGGACGCCCATGTCAGACAATGCTTTGGGGCTGATCTCTCCTGTAAACGCGCCATTGTCTTCAAAATGCATCGTTTGAGCACCGATTTTTAACTCTGTTCCTTTTACCGCTTGAAGCAAACGGTCAAGAAACAATGCTGGCGCGCAAACAACCGAATCAACCGTTGCATTTGCGGGAACGTTCGCTTTTACTGCTTCGACAAAATCAACAGCTTCGCCGATTGTTTTATTCATTTTCCAGTTTCCTGCAATAATTGGTTTACGCATGGTATCACCTCGCTGCATTATTTTTCTGATAGTGCGACAACGCCTGGAAGTTCCTTGCCTTCCATAAATTCAAGGCTGGCGCCTCCGCCTGTTGAAATATGACTCATTTTGTCAGCAAGGCCAAATTGTTCAACGGCTGCCGCTGAATCGCCGCCACCAATGACTGAATACGTATCTGACGCCTCTGCCAGCGCATTTGCGACCGCTTTTGTGCCACCTGCAAACGATTCGATCTCAAACACACCCATTGGCCCGTTCCAAATCACTAATTTTGAAGCTTTTAATACAGCTTCATAGGTTTTCCGCGTTTTAGGACCAATGTCAAGCGCTTCCCAATCAGCTGGAATGTCGCTGATGGCCACTTCTTTTTTGTTGGCATCGTCAGAAAAGTCATCGGCAACAATGACATCTTCAGGCATATAAAACTTAACGCCCTTTTGTTCAGCTTTTTCCATAAACTGCTTGGCTAAATCGAGCTTATCTTCTTCAAGCAACGATTTGCCAACTTCATAGCCCTGCGCTTTGACAAACGTGTATGCGAGGCCGCCGCCAATAATTAAATTGTCGACTTTATCTAGCAAGTTGTCAATAACGCCAATCTTGTCTTTTACTTTTGCGCCACCGATGACTGCTGTAAACGGACGTTCAGGGTTGCTTAACGCTTTGCCGAGCACATCAAGTTCTTTTTCCATTAGAAAACCAGCAGCTGACGGCAAATAGTGGGCAATGCCTTCTGTTGAAGCGTGGGCACGGTGTGCCGCCCCAAATGCATCATTGACAAAAATGTCGGCTAGGCTAGCAAACGCTTTCGCTAATTCAGGATCGTTCCTTTCTTCCCCTGGATAAAAGCGGACATTTTCAAGCAACAAGACGCCACCGTCTTCAAGACCTTCCGCTGCTTGTTTTGCTACTGGACCGTGCGCTTCCTGGACGGCTTGTACTTCTTTTCCTAACAGTTCGCCAAGGCGTGTGGCGACAGGCGCCAAGCGCAAGCTTTCTACCACTTCGCCTTTCGGGCGGCCAAGATGGCTTGCTAGCAAGACGCGCGCCCCTTGTTCACTTAAGTATTTAATCGTAGGCAAAGCTGCTTGAATCCGCGTTTCATCAGTAATCTTTCCATCGTTCATCGGCACATTGAAATCAACTCGGCAAAATACGGTTTTACCTGCAAAATCATAGTCATAAAGCGTTTTTTTGTTCATTACTTGATCCTCCTATCGGACATCTAGACAGTGCAAAGGAGGGAGGCAGATGGCCTTCCTCCTCTGAAGCCTATTTTTATTAAAGCCCTTTACCAGCAATGTAATCAAGCAAGTCTACAACACGGTGAGAATAGCCAGACTCGTTGTCATACCAAGAAATCACTTTAACCATATTGCCTTCCATGACCATCGTTGAAAGCGCGTCGATTGTAGAAGAATGTGGGTTGCCGTTGTAATCGCCAGAAACAAGCGGCTCTTCAGAGTAAGCAAGAATGCCTTTAAGATCGCCTTCTGCTGCTTCTTTAAGAGCTCCGTTTACTTCTTCAGCCGTTACGTCTTTGTCAAGCTCAGCGACAAGGTCGACTAAAGAAACGTTAGGAGTCGGCACACGCATAGCCCCACCGTTAAGCTTTCCTTTTAATTCAGGTAGCACAAGGGCAACAGCTTTCGCTGCACCAGTTGTTGTCGGAATGATGTTCTCTGCAGCTGCACGGGCACGACGGTAATCTTTGTGCGGTAAGTCAAGGATTTGCTGATCGTTTGTATAAGAGTGAACAGTCGTCATCATCCCGCGACGAATGCCAAATTTGTCGTTAAGTACTTTTGCAAACGGCGCTAAACAGTTTGTTGTACAAGAGGCATTTGAAATCACATGATGGTTGGCCGGATCGTACTTGTCTTCGTTAACACCCATTACAATAGTAATGTCTTCGTCTGAAGCAGGAGCAGAAATAATGACTTTTTTCGCGCCAGCTTCAAGGTGTTTCGCAGCGTCTGCACGCTTTGTGAAGAAACCAGTTGATTCCACTACAACTTCAACGCCGTGCTTGTCCCAGCCAATTTCAGCAGGGTTGCGCTCAGCAGATACAAAAATTTCTCTTCCGTCGACAACAAGTGAGTTGTCTTTTGCTTCAACTTTAGCGTCAAGAACACCGTGTACAGAATCATATTTTAACAAGTGTGCCAGCATATTGGCATCTGTCAAATCATTGATTGCTACTACCTCTACATTCGGGTTTTTAAGGGAAGCGCGGAATACATTACGGCCGATACGGCCAAATCCGTTAATACCAATTTTTGTTGCCATGATGATTTCCTCCTAGCGTTAAATTCTTTTTATTAAAAAGGCAGTTGCCTTTTTTACAGGATCTCACTCGGATAACAGCCGTCTGGCTGCCCCTTCGTCTGTTACAAGTACATCACTTGGCCTATTCTTCATATAAGCGAGAATCGCATTTGCTTTCGTATGCCCGCCAGCGATTGAGATAACGTACTTGCCTTCAAGCTCGCCTAATTGCAAGCCTATTGTTCGCTGCTTGTGGATAATTTCTCCATTTGCATTGAAGTAATAGCCGAACGCTTCTGCTACCGCTTCTTCCCGTTTCAATGTCTCAATAAACGGCTGACCAGAATCGCGCCTAGCTGCCATTCGCCTCGCATCGCCGATGCCATGCATGACAACAGCAGAAGACGTAATCACATCTAGGATTTCCCTAACTGATCGTTCCAATACAAGTGAATGGTATGCTTCTTCGCTTAATTGATCAGGAACGTGCAGCAGCCGGTAAGAAGCTCCTGAGCGCCTGGCAAACTCAGCACTGATGGTATTAGCCTGGATTTCAACTTTTTCGCCCAACCCGCCTCTAGCGGGCACGAACGTCGTTGTCGCTAGCGTCTCATCTGGCGTGACCATATTTGCTACGGCAGCAAGCGTTGTGCCGCCCATTACGGCGAAGACGTCGCCTTTCTTAGCCACACGTTTCAATTCATCGACGCAAGCTCTCCCTAACTCCTGCTTCACCCATTCTTCTTCGTCGCTATCACCAGCCACAACAATCGCCTGGCCGACGCCAAGCTTTTCTTCCAGCTTTTCTTCCAGCCGGCGATGTCCGAGCAGCTCTGCCATCATATCGGCAAGCTCTAGGAACAACGCTTCGCCTGCTTCAGTTAGACGCATGCCTGCCGTCGTCAGTTCAATGAGCCCCTGATCTTTAAGAAGCGTCACTTCCCCACGGACGATACGTTCGGAGGTTTGCAAATTGGTTGCTAGGCTTCTGCGCCCGATTGGCTGCATTAAACGGATATATTGCAGCAAGCGATAACGCTTCGCCATTGTTTCCATTAATTCGGGAACAATCTGTCTTTGCAGATTAATAAGCGTCCGCATGTAACACCTCCTCCGTTTATCGGGACATATAACGTCCCGCACAGACATATTATGTCCCGGTTAGGGCAAAAACATTCACTACACTTGTATTGTACCAAGGAAGTCGAAAACAGACAACTAAAACATCCCCCGTTTGATAATGGCAAGCCTATTGTCAAAATCAAGATGATTCGCAAAATGACATGTTCCTATTTTGTTTTCAGAGGTAACGTTTTATAACTTTGGGGAAAATTCTTATAATAGTAGGCAAGTCCTATTTTCTTTGCTATTATATGAATATAAATGGGATTCATTAGGAGGTTGGTTTTATGGGGAGGACGATAAGTTCAGAATCGGTTGGGGCAAAGATCGCAGAATGGTATAGTTGCCTTCTTTCTAAGTCATATGAACAGGCGATTCTTTTAAAAGAGGAGGTCAAACAGCTTCTACCAGCGATGGATCCAAGCGACAAGTTTATGGCCTTCTACTCACTAGTCGAATTTAAACATCAGATTTTAGTCAGCCGTTACGATAAAAACGAATGCCCTGAGAAAATAGAACCGATTTCTGAAAAGACCGAAATTGATGACCTTCTCACGTATCTCTATTACTTTGTTAACGGCCAATACGAGTTTACGCAAGAACGGTACCAGTCTGCTGTAAAGCTATTTCGCAAAGCCGAACGACTACTAGAATACGTAAACGACGAGGCGGAGGAAGCGGAATTTTATCAATATATTGGCCTTGTTTATTATCGGCTGAACCACTATTTGATTGCTTCGTCCTACATGGAACAAGCAAACGTCCTATTCGATCGGCTTCAATATCATGAGCCCGCGATAAACTGCCAAATTATCACTGCCTGTATTCATCAAGAGTTAAACAACCCTGAAAAAGGCGAAGCCATCCTAAAACAGGCGCTAGAATGTGCTAAAGGCATTCCAATTGTATATGGTCAAGTGTTGCGGACGCTAGGTTTAAACAAGCAGGGCCAAAAAAAGTTTGACGAGGCGGAAACGTATTTTAAACGAGCGCTTGACATTCCTGAGCACAAAAACACGATTTTCGGTGCCAAATCCAGATACAATTTAAGTAACGTCCTCTTTAATCAAGGAAAAATCGAAGAAGCCCTCCCCCATTTCCAAATTGCAAAAGCAGGTGCCGCCTACTACAAAAGCAAAGAATACAATGCGCGCTGCTTGTTTACGGAAGGCCTTCACATCGAAAAAAACTATGATTTGGTTGACGAAGCGATTGCACAGCTCCAAAAAGAAGGAATGGACTTTGAGGTGAGTGAACTTGCTGAAGAAGCCGCTCACTTTGCAGAAAAGGAAGGAAATACTAGACTTGCATTGAAATATATGAAAGTGGCCCATGGTGCACGCTTATACCAACATACTTTAGGAGTTGATTCAGTTGTTTAAGAAAAAGTTGTTCGTTTCACTTGGCGTCTCTTTAATCGCAGCAGCTTCATTCGTTGTTTTTACAAACACACAGGCTGACAGTGAAATGAATAGCCGCGATAAAGGAGACATTACTTTCATTGACAGCAGTGATAAAGGAGATATTACTTTCATTGGCAGCCACGATAAAGGAGACATCACTTCCATTGACGAACGTGATAAAGGAGACATTACTTTCATTCACACGTCGAAGCTAAACGCTTAATTTTACTAGAGAGCCAATCGATTCTCTTTTTATTACATTTGAATCCTATCGATCCTTGACATGAAACTGCCTATCCCCGTTAGAGGGAACAGGCAGTCTTTGTGTTTTTCAGTGTGTGTCAGATAGACGTTGCCTTTCAATTTGTACATGCTTACTGCTTTATTGAACGAATGCGTTCGATCTGCTTTTGTAGCGACTCTTTCTCTAATAAGCCGTACCCAATTTCTTCGCCGTTTACACAAACAACTGGGATTTTAAGCTGGTACTTCTCTAAAAGCGAATCATCTTGATAGATGTCATGGCACCGAATCACAAGGGAATAACCATCGGCTAATTCTTTCAGCAATGCGTACCCCTTGTCGCATAAGGGGCATCCTTTTTTCGTATAAAAATCGACGTTCATTATCCAGTCCTTTCGTTGTAGCGTTTCCGTTTCGACGATGGCAAAATCCCAAGTTCATCGCGGTATTTTGCCACTACCCGCCGCGACAAAGCCACACCTTTTTCGATTCTCAACTTCTCCGCTAATTTTTGGTCTGACAAAGGTTTGCTTTTATCCTCTATGTTGATCATTTCTTTAAGCCACACTTTAACGTGGTGATTGGTCAATTGAGCATCTGACTTAGATACATGGCCAGAGAACAATGCTTTTAATTCGACTAAGCCACGAGGTGTTTGCGCATATTTATTGGCCGTTGCCCGGCTTACCGTTGATTCATGGATGCCGAGAACTTGGGCAACATCGTTTAAAGTTAGTGGCTTGAGCACCCCCTCAGGCTGGAGCAAGTAGTCTGCTTGCACGCTGGCCAACACTTCCGCCACGCGACGCACTGTTTGCTGGCGTTGTTCAAGGCTGCGTTTTAACCACTCGACATGCTGCTTTTTTTGCTTCGCATACGCGCTTGTCTCGACTTGTTGTTTCAGTAAATGGTCATATTCCTCGTGTACGCGAATCGCGGGTAGTATGTCATCATTCATGAAGACAAGCAGCTTTCCAGATTCATCCTTTGCCATCAGCACATCAGGCTGGACGTAAATGGCCGTTTCCTTCGAATAACGTAGTCCAGGCTTTGGGTCAAGCTCCTTTAATTGGTCGTATAGGTGCTGTATATCCTGAACAGCGACGCCGTATTGTTTCGCAAGTTGCTTCCATTTCCGGGCAGCCAGCGCTTCGAGATGGTTTAAGACGATTTCAATCGCAAAAGGGGGGAAATCAGGCATTCGTTTAAGTTGCAAGGCCAAGCATTCCCCAAGGGAACGGGCCCCTACGCCTGCAGGCTCAAAACTCTGTAATACGGCGAGCAACCTTTCGCCTTCCGATTCAGCGATGTTCCGGTCTGCGCAAAGCTGAGGCAGCGCTTCTCCTAAATAACCATCTTCCCGTAAATTGCCAATCAAATAAGTAAGCTCGCATTTATCGTTTTCGCTCAGCGTCGGCGATTCAATCAGCTGTTCGTGCAACTCATCAGCAAGCGTCCGCCCTCTTTGCGGAACATTTTGCAACGCTGCCTGTTTGTCGTCACTTGACATCGTTTGCCTGATTGGCCTTGTGCCAACCCTTTCCTGTTCACGGGAAAGGGTAGATCGTTCATGTAATTCGAGTAGAGGATTTTCTAGCGCTTGTTCCCGCAAATAGGCAATGACGTCCACAGACGAATATTGTAGCAAGTGGAGCGCTTGCCTTAACTCTTGGGTCATCACTAAACTAGTTGTCTGACGTTGCAGTAAGCCAATCTCCATCTATTCTTCCTCCCTCTAACTTCGATCTTCCTTGCCTTGATTTTACATACCGCTCAGGTAAATTTAACTGCGCTTTTTACCTCTACATGTCATAGCATAAACCAAATGGCTTGTTTATGTAAACGCTTTCTTTTTAAATTCAGCAATTGCCTAGCTCTTTTACGCTTTAAAAATGAGAAACAACGTTGTGAACGGCGGAAAACATAGAGGTTTACATCTTTGTAATTTAGTCTATCATGAAAGAAGGGCTTTTTGGTCATCACAAGGAATAGTACATGAATAGAAACTGCTTTTTTGTTGTTGCCGTACATACTTTTGTAAAAAGAAGCAGCTTATTTGACCTTTATTGACCTTTGCAGTATGATGAATACAGAGCAACAGTTTTCAAGGATTTTAGTCAATATGACATGAGGAGGAAGAGCGATGAATTTAATACCTACAGTAATTGAACAAACAAACCGTGGCGAGCGTGCATATGACATTTACTCCCGCTTATTGAAAGACCGCATTATTATGCTAGGGAGCGGAATTGACGACAATGTCGCCAATTCGATCGTTGCACAAATGTTGTTTTTGCAAGCAGAAGACCCTGAAAAAGATATTTCCTTATACATTAACTCTCCTGGCGGCTCCATTACTGCTGGGATGGCAATCTATGACACGATGCAATTCATCAAACCAGATGTATCAACGATTTGCATCGGCATGGCTGCTTCCATGGGCGCATTTTTGCTCACTGCTGGAGCGAAAGGCAAACGGATGGCATTGCCAAATAGTGAAGTGATGATCCACCAACCACTTGGCGGCATGCAAGGCCAAGCTGCAGACATGGAAATCCATGCCCGCCGCATCATTCAAATGCGCGAAAAACTCAATCAAATTATGGCAGAACGTTCTGGTCAACCGTATGAACGAATTGCTAGAGACACAGACCGTGATAACTTTATGTCTGCCGAACAAGCAAAAGAATACGGCTTAATCGACAAGGTGATTGAAACACCAACGAAATAATACAAACAAGCTTCCGCGTTTTGCGGAAGCTTGTTTTGTTGCAACATCGCCAGACAGTATGAAGCCTGTCCTTATTCGATTCCTTTTTTCAGTATGACGTGTTACGATTTAAAAAACACGATGGCGCTAGCCTTTTTGCTTTCGCCCAAGACAAGGAGGAGTTTTATTCTGAGCATTCCAGCAATTGACGACATAGTCGCAAAGCAAACAGACGATTCATTGGCTACGTTATTTAAACTGTTGCGCCAAGAAAGCATTAGTACTCAAAACAAAGGAATGCGCGAATGCGCAGCGTTAATGCGGGCGCTAATGGAGGAAGTCGGCGCCCGTACTGAACTGTTTGAAACAGAGGGTCATCCTATTCTATACGGTGAACTTCTCACAGACAAACACGCGCCAACTTTGTTAATTTATGGCCATTACGATGTACAACCCCCTGACCCATTAAGCGATTGGGAGACACCGCCATTTGAACCAACGGTCCGCGACGGGCGGATCTTTGCACGGGGCGCCGGCGACAACAAAGGGCAAATCGTTGCCCAACTTCTCGGTATTAAAACGTATCAACAAGCATTTGGCGATTTACCCGTTAACATTAAAATCGTTATCGAAGGGGAAGAAGAAATGGGCAGCGTCCATTTGCCAGACTTTGTTCAAAAACACAAAGAATTGCTTCAAGCTGATCTCGTTTACACGGCTGATGGGCCTTCTCACGACAGCGGCTCTCCTCTTGTTCTCCTCGGGGTCCGCGGTATCCTTTCTTTTGAGATTGAACTTCAAAACGCCGAGTTCGACAACCATTCTGGCAATACAGGCAACATTGTTCCAAATCCAGCTTGGGAACTTATGGAGCTGCTTCAGACGATGCGTAGCAACGATGGACACGTCTTAATCGAAGGCTTTTACGACAATATCCGCCCTGCCAGCGCTGAAGAAGAACAACTATTGGCCGCACTCCCTTTTGAAAAAGACTCAGTCGCCCAAAAAATCGGCTATCCCCATTTAGACATCGACGGAAAAACATATTACCGAAAACTGGCACTAGAACCAACTTTCAATATATGCGGGCTAAAAAGCGGCTATTTAGAGGATGGCATTAAGACGATTATTCCTAGCAAAGCAAGTGTAAAAATCGACGCGCGCCTTGTTGTTGACCAGGACCCGAAAGACATTTTTGAAAAGGTGACTGCCCACGTGAAAGCACGCCGACCTGATGCCAAGGTGACGTTCTTAGGTGCAATGGAGCCTTCGCGTACGCCAGTTGAGACAGCGATCGTCCAAAAGGCACTAGAAGGCATTTCGGCTTGTTTTAATGAGGAGCCCCTTATCCAACCAAGCCTTGGCGGCTCGCTTCCAGACTATGTATGGACAAAACTCCTTCAAGCACCATCTCTTCTCGTACCTTATGCAAACTTTGACCAACGAAACCACTCGCCAAATGAAAATCTCGCCATTCGCCATTTTTTAAACGGCATTCGCTGTACAGCCCATGTTATCCATGCTGTCGGACAGAAATAGTTAAGAGGCATCCCCATATTATGGGATGCCTCCGCTTAACGTAAAAATTTAATGGTGAGGGGAATCCGGTATTCCTCTCCTTGGTATGCTTTGATTGCAGCCAAAATCGTAAAGATAATAGCAAGCAGGCCGACAAGCGGTGTAAGCAAGAAGCCAATTAGGACAATCATGGTCACACCCGCAACTATTCCGTAAATAAAAAAAGAAATCAAAAAGTTAAAGTATTCCTTGCCATGGTAATCAATAAAGTCTGAATCATCTCTTTTAACGAGCCAGATAATGAGTGGCGCAAGGATAGGCGCAGGAAAGCTCAATAAATATAGTAACATCGCCAACATACGCTCGCTTCCGTCTGGTTCATATTCGCGGTAATCAATAATTTCATTGGCCATTTTTCATCTCTCCTTATCCTTACCTTTACTATACGCTGAATTGGAAAAGGATACAATTATTTTTTCATCCCACTGCTGTACATACCGTGTTTGACCCTCTCTGTAAACGACCAGAAACCATAATGGGTAGAATTCGGAAGAAAAACAAAGCAAATGGAAGGAAAACACGTCACAAATTTTGTGCAGTATATATTGCATATATTTTTTAACGTTTATAAGACTTTACGAATCGACTTGTTTTTACTTATACTTATTTGGTGAATTTACATTATTCGACATGGAGGTGGGCGTTTTGTTGGAATTTAAAAATGTCACAAAGCGTTATGGTGCCGGCAGGCCAGCTGTAGACAATTTAAATCTAAAAATAAATAAAGGCGAATTCGTTTGTTTTATTGGCCCAAGTGGTTGCGGGAAAACAACAACAATGAAAATGGTGAACCGTCTCCACGAAGCGACAGAAGGGCAAATTACTGTAAACGGCAAAGACATCCGGAAACAAGATCCAGTCGAATTGCGTCGATCAATTGGCTACGTTATCCAGCAAATCGGGTTAATGCCCCATATGACTGTTAAAGAAAACATTGTCCTTGTAGGAACGCTTTTGAAGTGGTCGAAAGCGAAAAAAGACAAGCGGGCAAAAGAACTGATTAAACTAGTCAATTTGCCAGAGTTGTATTTGGACAAATACCCACATGAATTAAGTGGCGGGCAGCAGCAGCGGATCGGTGTGTTGCGGGCGCTCGCAGCGGATCCACCACTGATTTTAATGGACGAACCTTTTGGCGCACTCGATCCGATTACGAGAGATTCTTTACAAGAGGAATTCAAAAAATTACAAAAAGACCTCGACAAAACGATTGTTTTTGTTACACACGACATGGACGAAGCATTAAAGCTAGCAGACCGAATTGTCATCATGAAAGACGGAAAAATCGTCCAAACTGGAACTCCTGATGAGATCATGCGCTCCCCTGCCAATGTCTTTGTCGAAGATTTTATCGGCAAAGACCGCCTCATTCAAGGACGGGCTGATGTGACAACTGTTAAACAAGTTATGAACAAACACGCCGTTACCGTCAATGAAAATGAAACACTGCGCAACGCCATCTCCCTCATGCGCGATAAGCGTGTCGACTCACTCCTTGCCGTCAACCAGCACAACGTCTTAACCGGCTACATTGACGTCGAAATGATCGATTCCTTTTACAAAAAAGCATTGACTGTCAAAGAAGCAATGGAAACAGATGTTTTTACTGTTCAAGAGCACAGCCTTTTGCGTGATACGATCCACAAAATGCTCCGACGCGGTGCCAAATATGTGCCCGTTGTCAATGACCAACACCAAGTTGCAGGCATTGTGACACGGACTAGTTTGGCGGATATTGTCTATGACACAATTTGGGGCGATGGATTGGACTTTGAGGAGCAAACAGAAACGTGAGTCGATTATGTTCTGCCAAGGTGTCGTACGTTCTTTTAAAATCGACTTATCAAGGAGGTTAAACGATGATCGCGTTTTTTTCAGAATATGGCCATGACTTGCTTTTTAAGACAGGGGAACATCTGTTGATTTCATTTACGGCGATTCTCTTAGGCGTTCTTGTCTCTGTGCCTTTAGGAATTGCTCTAACACGTGTTCCTCGTGTGGCAGACAGGCTTATATCTGTCATCGGCATTTTGCAGACGGTCCCAAGCCTCGCCATATTAGCCTTTTTTATTCCTATTTTTGGAGCAGGCAAAGTGCCGGCCATTATTGCTTTGTTTTTTTACTCTGTATTGCCGATTTTACGAAACACCTATACGGGTGTCAAAGGCGTCAGTCCAAGCGTGTTGGAAGCAGGCAAAGGCATGGGTATGAACAATATCGAATCGATTTTTAAAATTGAAATTCCCCTTGCATTGCCAGTCATTATGGCAGGCATCCGTTTAGCAACTGTATATTTGATCGGCTGGGCTACATTAGCGGCGTTTGTCGGTGGCGGTGGGCTAGGGGATTTCATTTTTGATGGCCTCAATTTGTTCCAACCAGCGCTTATCATAGCCGGAACTTTACCTGCTACGATTTTGGCGCTGCTTGCTGACCGCTTGCTGCTGCTGTTCGAGCGCGCATTAACGCCAAAAGGCTACAAACAATCCCAAGCATCTTAAGGGGGGAGGAGAATCACTGTGAAGCCACCAAAAACAATTATTGCTTTTTGCCTTTCGGGACTTTTATTAACTGGGTGTTCTTTGCCGGGACTATCTGGCCCTTCCCAGCAAACAATCCGAATTGGCACAATGGTGACAAGCGAATCAGAAATTCTAGGGCAAATCGTCGCCCTATTGATTGAAGAAGAAACGGATTTGCAGACCGAGTTAATTACGAAACTAGGCTCCTCTGTCGTCCAGCATCAAGCGCTTGTACAAGGTGACTTGGACATTACCGCTGCTCGCTATACAGGTACAGACTTGTCTGCGGCACTTGGTATGGACCCCGTTACCGATCGAGACGAAGCAATGGACATCGTGAAACAAGAATTTTCTGAGCGTTTTGACCAAACTTGGTTTGATTCGTATGGTTTTGAAAATACGTACGCCCTTTCTGTTACCGAGGCATTTGCGGATGAGCATGGGATTGAAACGATTTCAGACTTGGAAACTTTTGCACCGGAACTCCGTTTTGGCGTCGATAATTCATGGGTGAATCGCAAAGGCGATGGCTACCAAGGCTTTCAAGAAAGCTATTTTGCTTTTGGCAACGTGTTCCCGATGAATGTCGGCCTCGTTTATGAAGCCAATGCTAGCGGACATATGGATGTTGTATTGGCTTACTCTTCCGATGGGCGTATTCAGGAATACAATTTAAAAGTGCTGGAAGATGACCGGCGGTTTTTCCCACCTTACGACGCCTCGCCGGTTGTACGCAATGATGTGCTTGAACAATATCCAGAGCTCTCGCCGCTTTTAGAACGCTTAACTGGCACAATTACCACCGAAAAAATGCAACAATTAAACTATATGGCCGACGTGGAATTGAAAAATCCGCGCCTTGTTGCCCAAATCTTTTTAGAAGAAAACAATTACTTTAAGGACAAGGAGGAAAGCCACTAATGGACACGTTCCAGGAATTCATCACATACGTTTCCCAAAACAGCGGCTACATTGCGGCACAATTTTACCGCCACTTTCTTATGGCTGCCTATGGCGTCCTTTTTGCGGCGATTGTTTCGATTCCCCTTGGCGTGCTCATTGCCAAATATGGGCGCTTAAGCGGCTGGGTTCTTGCTATCGGGAACATCATTCAGACCATTCCTGCTCTTGGCATGATCGCCGTCCTTATGCTTGTCCTTGGCCTCGGGCCCAACACTGCTGTCATGACGTTATTTCTTTATTCAATTTTACCGATTACACAAAACACGTATGTCGGCATGAAAGGTGTCGACCAAGCTCTTGTTGAGGCTGGGCGTGCAAGTGGCATGACACGTTTTCAGCTATTGCGCATGGTTGAGCTCCCATTGGCAATCAGCGTCATTATGGCTGGCCTACGCAATGCCCTTGTCGTCGGGATTGGCATTGCTGCTATTGGCGCTTTTGTCGGTGCAGGCGGACTTGGCGAAATCATTTTGACAGGGACAAACGCCACAGATGGGATGGCGATTATTCTTGCTGGCGCCATTCCAACTGCCTTTATGGCGATTATTGCAGACATGTTAATGGGCTGGATTGAAAGAAAGCTACATCCGTTCAAACAATCGAAGCCACAAACCAGTTAACCGCGTTAAAGCAGCTTAAGCCAGTTGAGCGTGTGCTCAACTGGCTTTTTATGTTTCTATTCGGAAATACCCGTCCTCTCGTCGCTTTACCTGCTCGAGAAGAACCTTTCGTTCCATTCGGCAATAACAAGGAATAGCACGTTCCTGTAGCCCGCATCTGTTGTTACGAGCTAGGCTAGGAGTTGATTTCTAAAATGGCCGGCTACCCATTAATCGTTTTCAACATAAGCAACCAAGGCATCCAGTGCTTCTTTTTCATCGTGCCCTTCTGTGACAATCGTAATCGTCGTGCCTTTGCCAAGCGCCAAACCCATTAACCCCATGATGCTTTTCGCATTGACTTTGGCATTGTCTTTTACAATAAACACTTCAGACGAAAATCGATTGGCTTCTTGGACAAACATCGCCGCAGGCCGAGCCTGCAGACCTGACTTAAGTTGGATAGTTACTTCTTTTTGCGCCATTCCTCATTTCCCCCTATGCGTATTTAATTTTTTGGCATCAAACGTGCCGTTACGGAGCTTGTCCGCAAATTCGTCAATCTTACGGAGCCGGTGGTTTATACCTGACTTGCTCACTTTCCCGCCCTGCATCATTTCCCCTAGTTCTTTCAACGTCACATCTTGGTGCTTTACTCGGAGCCTAGCGACTTCCTGGAGTTTTGGCGGCAAATTTTCCAAGCCAATCGTTTTATCAATAAAACGAATGTTCTCTACTTGGCGGAGGGCAGCCCCAACGGTTTTGTTTAAATTGGCCGTTTCACAATTCACAAGCCGGTTAACAGAGTTGCGCATATCTTTCATAATGCGGACGTCTTCAAAATAAAGAAGTGCTTGGTGGGCGCCAATGATATTCAGGAATTCCGTTATCTTTTCGCTTTCTTTTAAGTAAGTAATAAATCCTTTTTTCCGTTCAAGCGTTTTAGCCGAAAGGGAAAATCCGTTCATCAGTTCACATATTGCTTGGTTATGCTCTTCATAAAGCGAAAAGATTTCTAAATGGTAAGAAGACGTTTCTGGATGGTTAATAGAGCCGCCCGCTAAAAAAGCCCCCCGCAAATAGGCACGTTTGCAACAAGACTCTTTTACAATTTCCGGAGAAATGTCACGAATAAATTGAAAAGACCCGTTCAGAATGCGCAAATCCTCAAGTAACTGGCGCGCTTCTTTGGAAATGCGCACCATGTAAACATTATTCTTTTTTAAGCGCATTTTCTTTTGAACAAGCAACTCAATGTGGATATTAGGGTATAGATGTTTGATAAGTGTGTAAATCCGTCTGGCAATGGCTGCATTTTCGGTTGTTATGTCTAGACCGACTTGCTTATTGCCAAGCGACAGCGACCCGTTCATCCGGATGAGGGCAGAAAGCTCTGCCCGAGCACAGCAAGAAACAAGCTCAAGCTGCGTCAGTTCTTTTTTGGCATTCGCGGCAAAAGACACGCCTCTCACCCTCTCTTTCATGAAGGGCGGCTTTTTTGCCGCCCTAACAACGGTTTCGTTCCCGATATGTCGGTTGTTGTTCCTTTTCTTCCAGCAAACTCATTAGTGCTTTTGATACCTTCATCGCATCATGGCGCAATTTTTGATTCGCCTCAAGGACAAAACGGCCTTTGATAGGCGTTACCCCCATTGATTCAAGGATATCACTGTCGACGACAACCTGTTCCGCTTTTTCTAAGCGATAAAGAGAGCGGACGCTCTCAGAGATTGTCGTGCTATTGACTAAGATGTACTCAACCAATTGGCCGCCACAATGATTAAACAAGCCTTGTAAATGATCAGAAGCGCTGTACCCGTCTGTTTCGCCTGCCTGTGTCATCACATTGCAAATATATGCTTTCTTCGCTTTCGAAGCAGCAATGGCTTCCTTAATACCAGGGACGAGCAAATTCGGGACAATGCTCGTATAGAGGGAGCCAGGACCAAGTACAATTAAATCGGCTTCATGAAGGGCGTCAAGCGTTTCAGGTAGAGGCGATACATGCTCTGGAGACAAATAAACGCGCTTAATCCCTTTAGCTGCAAGGGGGATGCTTGATTCTCCGGAGACGATCGAGCCATCGTGCATTTCTGCGTGAAGGACAATGCTCTCGTTTGCGGCTGGAAGCACACGCCCTCTTACATTCAATACTCGACTTATCGCCGAAATCCCTTTTTGAAAATCGCCTGTAATGGATGTCATTCCTGCTAGCAGCAGATTTCCGAGTGAATGTCCGCTTAGCCCGTCTCCACTTGAAAAACGGTGTTGAAACAGTTCTTCCACAAGTGGTTCCACTTCAGCAAGGGCAACAAGCACATTTCGCACATCCCCAGGCGGGGGGATATCAAGCTCTTTGCGAAGAATGCCTGAGCTACCACCATCATCTGCAACAGTCACAATCGCAGTAATATCGACTGGAAACGTCTTCAGCCCGCGCAAAATCACGGAAAGCCCCGTTCCTCCTCCTATGACAACTACCTTCTTTTTCATCGGCTGCTCGCCTTCCGTTTGTTAATATCGCGGTGGCTCGTATACGCATTATATTTCGCTTCGTAATGAGCACAAAAGTATTCAGCCAATGTTACGGACCGGTGCTGGCCGCCTGTGCAGCCGATTCCGATGACAACTTGGCTTTTCCCTTCCCGTTTGTAATGGGGAAGCATAAAGTCAAATAAATCAGTCAGCTTCTCCACAAATTGTTTTGTTTCTTTCCATTTTAACACATAAGAGGACACTTCTGTCTGCAATCCCGTTTTTGGCCGCAAATCTTCAATGTAGTGAGGGTTCGGCAAAAAACGGACATCAAATACTAAATCAGCATCAATCGGAATGCCGTATTTGAAACCAAATGAAACAAAGTGGACAGCAAATGCTTGGCGGTCGTTCGCAGCAAAACGCTGCATAATTTTTTCACGTAGCTGGAGTGGCTTTAACTCCGTCGTATCAATGATTTGCTGGGCGCGGCCTTTTATTTCTTCAAGCAAATTCCGTTCTTTTTGAATGCCTTCGAGAGGCAGGCCCCCTTTGGCTAACGGATGTGTACGCCTTGTTTCTTTATAGCGCTGCACAAGTTTAGAATCTTTTGCATCCAAATACAAAATTTGGATTTTAAGTCTACTTGCCGGCGTCTCATTCAGTTCATCAATTGCTTTGAACAATTCATCAAAAAAGGACTGGCCTCGTAAATCCATGACAAGCGCCACTTTTGTGACTTTATCGATTCCGCCCTCAATCAGTTCGATAAACTTCGGCAGCAAGACTGGGGGCAAGTTGTCGATACAATAATAGCCTAAATCCTCAAAGCTTCGGACAGCAACGGTCTTTCCAGCGCCAGACATACCGGTGATAATGACGATCTCGACTTCAGACTGGTTCATAGTGCTGCCCCTTTCTCTTGCAACGGTTTCGGATCAAGTCGATAATCAATCAGCTTATAATCCTTTGTATAATAAAACGTTCCGTATAAAACGCCTTTGTGATTTAAAATGTGGTTAAAGACATGGTGGTCCCCTTCTGCCATTGGCAAATGCGCATGCGCATCACGTTTTTGCCAGACAAGCTTCCCTTCTGGAGACTGATCAAGCATCGTGCCTTCATAGCTGCTGGCAAGAAAAGAGAACATCATCCACTCATCTTCGATTGTTTGCCCTTCGCCTACAATGACCACCGTTGTCACTGCACGCAATTCAGGATCTTTAACAGATAATCCCGTTTCTTCCCGAAATTCACGGACAACAGCTTCTTTAATCGATTCGCCATGCTCCATTTTTCCACCTGGAGCTACCCACCAGCCGCGGCTTGGCTTTTGAAGCATTAAACATTGATCCGCTGTTGCCAGTATGCAATTGGTTATTCGCTGCAAGCCTCTCACCTCGCGTTTCTCATTTTATAGTATACAAGTAATTAAGAGAGGCGACAATGATGGCGCTTATTTTGTTCTGTTTAACCTAAAAAAAGGCGCAGAAATCTGCGCCTAAATGAAGCTATATTTAAAAAAGGGGGTCAATTACTGTTTCTATTATAAAGGAACCGTTATTTCAATTGCATTACAGCGTCTTTAAAAGCTGATGACGGTTTACCCCTTTAAAGCAAATTCGCTATCCACGATTATTTCTCGACTTTTTCCGCTTCAGCCAAGTTTTCTAAATAATGCTGGACATTTTGGGCAGCAATGGAGCCGTCGCCTGTTGCTGTGACAATTTGCCGTAGCGATTTTTCACGTACATCACCAGCTGCAAATATGCCAGGCACTTTTGTCTCCATTTCCTCATTCGTAACAATATAGCCTTCCTCATTCGTAATCCCTAAGTTCTGAACACTTTCATTTAATGGCAGCATGCCGATGTATACAAACACACCGTCGGCTTCCATGTTTGAAACTTCGCCTGTTTTCGTGTCTTTTAGTGTCACGCCCCCGACTTTGCCGTCTTTTTCATTAATCTCAGTTACAACTTTATTCCAAATGAAATCGACTTTCGGGTTGTTAAAAGCGCGGTCTTGCAAGATTTTTTGGGCACGCAATTGATCGCGCCTGTGAACGATTGTCACTTTTTTTGCAAACCGTGTTAAATAGACAGCTTCTTCAACGGCAGAGTCGCCGCCACCTACGACGATCAATTCCCTCTCTTTGAAGAAAGCACCATCACAAACAGCACAATAGGAAACGCCTCGGCCACTCAATTCCTGCTCGCCAGGGACGCCGAGTTTTTTATATTCTGCTCCCGTTGACACAATCACTGCCTTGGCGCGGTATTCTTTTGAGCCAGCAATCACCCGTTTCGTAGCGCCTTCATCGATAATTTCTTTAATGTCGCCATACGCATAGGCAGCGCCAAATTTTTTGGCGTGTTCAAACATTTTATTGGAAAGGTCCGGCCCTAAAATATGGTCAAAACCAGGGTAGTTTTCCACGTCTTCAGTATTCGCCATTTGCCCGCCGGGCATCCCACGCTCAAGCATGAGTGTATTTAAGTTTGCCCGAGATGTATACACAGCCGCTGTCATGCCAGCTGGTCCCGCTCCTGCAATAATCACATCATAAATGGTCTCTTCAGCCATGTTTCTTGCACTCCTCTACTCTTCAAGTTATCTGCTTCCATCGTAGCGAAAGAAACAGCTAACTGTCTAATGTTCTGCTCAAGAAGCCACGTTCGGCAAACAATGTAAACGAAATATCGTCTGATTGTTTGTTGGCCACCGCTTCCACCAGCTGTTTCGAAGCTCCGTCGCCAAGCGCTGCCGCTTTTTTCAAATGCTCTAAAGCGGCTTTTTCATTTTGTTCATGGTAGGAAGCGACACCGTAACACCGCAAAAGGGCTGCTTCTTCATCCACATCAGTGGGAAAAGGCCGTGAAAGGACTTCTTTATAATTTCCAAGGGCACATAGCACTTGGACAAGGCGTGCAGCGTGACCTGAATCAAGAGGATAAACGCTTGCAAGCCGCTCACGATACCATTTCGCCTCTTTAGTATAGCCCATTTCAAAGTAAAATAATGCGAGATTGCATAATGCCAACAAGTTGCCCTGATCCTTATCGAGCACTTCCTGGCAAATGGTAAACGCTCTTTCGGTTTCACCGATGCAAAATAACGCTTCGGCGAGATGATTTTGCGCAGCCCACAAACGAGGGTGCTTGCTAACGATTGACTCAAGCAACGGCACCGCCAGCTCTGCTTGCCCTTTTCGCAAAAGAAGCCATGCCTGTTCATGGTCGTCTAAAAACGGTTCCGAACTGGCTTCTTCCTCCATAAAAGGATCATCTTCAAATAGCTCAAGCAATTCATGTGCTTCTTCAGCAAACTGCCCGTTTGGCTCTTTTTCTAAATAGAGGCGCACATGCTTTTCAGCCTGATAAAAGTGGCCCATATACACTTCATTATTGGCAATAAAAAAATGGCAAACAGGCTGTTGATTGCCGGAGCTTGCCAGCACGGATTGTAAGAGATCATTCGACCTCCCATACTCCCCAAGTTCTGACAGCACTGCAGCCAACTGTATTTTAAAAATCGGTTCAGAGGCAGTAAGCTTCACTGCCCGCTCTAGCAGTTTTGCAGCCCGATTTAAATGTTTTTTGTGAAAAGCTTGCAATCCTCTATGAAAAAAGTAATCCCCATTTTGGTAAAACGGAACAATGGTCCTTGAATCTTCTTTCGATCCGTCGCTCATGTAAGCTTGTCCCTCCAAGCAAATTATCTATCTATCGTCAAGTATACACTAAACGTGATTTTCTGTAAGGACAACCGTTAAAAAAGTTCTTTTGAAAAAATTTTGTGCCCTTCCCTACTGGCTGCTTGGAAAATCGGGTGCTGTACTCCACTTTCTCCTCCCTTTTTAAGCATAATGTTAAAGCGTCAGCCGCTTCCATCATTTAAGCTTGCAAACAACGGGGCTAACAGGTGAAAACCGGTAAGCAAGTGTCAGGAAAAACATTCATAATAACAGCCTTACCACCGAACCATACATGAACCGGAGCAGATGGGGTGAAGTCGGTGATCTCACCCACCTTCATATAGACTTCACCATGTTCCTTCACAGGTATCTCACAGCTCAAGGCGCAAGCTTTTGGGAATGGCCTAATGAATCGATTTCACGTTATAAAGCTAATTTGAAACATAGAAAAACGAATGGGTTCTAGTTTTATGAATCGAGTAAAATAACGGCCAAACACTTATTTGTTAAGGCAAATTGCAAGTGTATGAATCGAGTTCGTTAACCTCGCTGGCAACATAAAAAGGCGTGCCTCTTTAACATTAAAGAGGCACACGTTTTATTGAAAGCGGACATTCGTCATCACAAAATGGCTATGGGGCAAAGCGGGCATTTCGTTAAAGCGAAAACGTAAATCTTGTTCAGGCACGGTATAATCGATTCTATTGACAAGAAAATCCAAACTTTCTTTCATAATCTCAATTGTGATCCATTCGCCTGCGCAACGATGTCCAGTATTGCGATCGCCTCCACCTTGGGGAATAAAGGCAAACGGGCTTTTGTTCCATGTTGTAAAGCGATCTGGCCGAAACTGTTCGGGATTGTCCCAGAGCTTCGGATGATGATTGGTCCCATATAAATCGAGAAGCACTAATGTGCCTTTCTTAAATGGGTAGCCATTCCACGTAAAATCCTTGATTGGTCGCGCAGGTACAAAAGGGAAAAATGGATAGAAGCGCCTGACTTCTTGGACAAAATGCTGTAATTTTTCTTCGTCTGATCCGAGCTTTTCCCGTTCTTGCGGGTATTGATGGACAGCGAGTGCCGTGAAGCAAATGTAGATGGAAATGGCCACAATTGGCCGGAGGATATTGATGATTTCGACTGCTGCTGTTTGGCCGTCCATCCATTCGCCATTTAATTCGCGATGGAACGACATGGTATGCAAAGTTTTTCCTTCTGCTGCTTGTCGCTTGCCCGTACGGACATCCTCCACAAGCTCCTTCACCCAACTTTCGGCTTTGCCCCGGTTGCGCCGTCCTTTCCAATGGGCTGGCCCGATCGCCGCTGGCGCTTCAATCATGGCACGAAACCACTCCGCTTTCTCTTTCACTTCATCTTCCTCAAGGGGAATCCCAGCCCATTCGAACGCAGTCCGGCACATTACTTCTTGCGCTTCTTCATACAAAACGACCTTTGGTTGGTTCTGCCATCTTTGAGCGGCTAGTTCCCATTGTTTTGAAGCCATAGCGCGAATGTCTTTTAGCGTTTCTTTCGACATGAGCGACATAAACATCGCTTTTCGATGATGGTGTGCTTCCCCATCAAGCGCTTGAACGCCGCCTTTGCCAAATAGCGTTTTTACGACCCGCTTTGGGGCTGCGCCTGCTCGCTTAAATTTTTCATTATCATAAAACAGTTCGGCTGCTTCCTCTCCACGTATACAAATCGCTTCTTGCCCTAGCAAGCGTGTTTTAAAAAGATCCGATTGAAATGCTTGGGCTCGGTTCGTGCCATATAAATACCCTTCTCGGAGTACGGCTACACTGTTATCTACCCCTGATTCTTTTGGGATTTCCTTTTCACTGGCCACTGTTACCTTCTCCTTTCATAAGTCGGTTCGTAAACGACCTAGCAACCACATTTGCCTGCTGCCTTATGCTCTACCACCAGTTTAGCCGTTCTCCTTCCGTTTAAAACGTAAAAGGCATTCGCGTTCCGTGAGAACCGTTTCCCCTTTCGTTCACAGCCAATAGTGAGTGCTTTCCTGTCAATAGAGGCCATCTCTATGTCTGGGCCTTCGCATCCTCTTTTTGCCACGCCATTATAAAAATCATAGCAAGAATACAAGCGAGCCCTCCCCATTGAAAAACACCGAACGGTTCACGGAGCCAAATGACCATCGTCACTACCGCAGCTAATGGTTCGGCACTTCCAAGCAGACTCGTTTCTTTCGGAGAAAGGGTATTCAAACTTTCAATGTAGAACCAAAAAGCAAGCATCGTTCCGAAAAAAATGACAAAACCAAGGTGTAGATACGTTTCTAGCTGAAAAGTTGCCTCCCCAATCCGCCACGGAGGATGAATCACACTTAAAGCCATACCTCCAATTAGCATCGCCCAACCGACAATCACAAGAGAATCGTACTGTTTTAACAAAGGAACCGCATACAACGTGTAAAAGGCTAGTGCAGCCCCTGAAAGAATTCCCCAAATAATCGCAGAAGCTGGCACTGAAAGCTCGGAAAGGGAACCATTTGTTAACAGAAGATAGCAACCAGTCAAAGCAAGAGACACATAAATCAGGTCACGCCTAGTCAATCGATTTTGCCCGCGAACTACCATATACAGAATGATCATGACAGGTGCTAAATATTGCAGCAATGTCGCAACTGCCGAATTGCCATTTTTAATCGATGCCATGTACGTATATTGGACGGCAAGCATGCCAAAAATTCCAAAAGTAAGAAGCCGTGCAGCTGATTGCTTTGTTTTCCAAACGCCTAAAATTTGCGTCCGATTCTTTAACAAGAGTTGTATAATTAATAACATTGCTCCTGCAATTAAGAGCCTTATGGACACAAGCCAATTTATATTAACAGCGTCTTGCTGGAACAATTTTTGGGCGACGGTTCCGCCCATCCCCCAACATACTGCTCCTACTAAAACGAGCATGAGGCCTACATACCGTCTCATCTTTCTCTCCACCTTTACAATCATAATGGTGTTATAATAAAAGAAAAATGCCGTTAAAGATACGCGAATTGAACGAAAAAGTATAAGGATATTGAGGTGGAACGTGGGGACAATCCATTTTGAAATTGATGATCATTTAAAAGAACAAACAGCCCATCGAACTGTTGATTTGCCGATTGCCTGCTATCATACATCCATTAAAGAAAACAGCAATGGCTATATTCCTCTTCATTGGCATGATGAGCTACAATTTGTCGTTGTAACAAATGGAAAAGTACGTTTTCATGTCAATAATGAGACGGTTATTGTTCATGAGAAGAATGGGGTGTTCATCAATAGCGGCAGCCTTCACATGGCTGAAAGTCTGCCTCATTTAAATAGTCGCTATATTTGTCTTAATGTCGATCCATCTTTCATTTTGCCGCAAGAGCTTTTTGCAACTTATGTTAGCCCATACATTCAAGCGACGAACCTTCCCTACTTGGATATTTGTGCCGATGAAGGGTGGGGGAAAAATATTATTGACTGTACGTTAAGCATCCATCGATCGATTGAAGAGCAGCCCCCTTATTATGAAATTGATGTCACTACCAAGATGGTGGCGATATGGAAACTTCTAATCTCAAATGGACTGCGATTAGAATACGACCAGAACAAGATGATGCAAAATCGACGAGTAAAGGGAATGCTTCAATGGATTCATAGCCACTTTGGAGAGAACATTTCCTTAGATGATATAGCAAAGGCAGGGCAGCTAAGCCGCTCTGAATGTTGCCGCTATTTTAAACGAATGCTAAAAACGTCCCCCCTTCAATACGTTACTGATTACCGTATCCAAAAAAGCTTGCCTCTCTTGCAGCAGCCAAACGCAACTGTAACGGACGTAGCTTATCAAGTAGGTTTTAACAGCACAAGCTATTTTATCGCTCGATTCCGAAAAGTGATGAACATGACACCACTTGCCTACAAAAAATCGAAACTTAAGGATTTTCATTGATTAAGAGTGGACGCTAGCCATCTTTTACTGAATAAAGCCAACAAGCCCAGTTTAATCTATTTAAACATCGCTAGTCTCAGCTTTTGACTCGGTACCAGTATGTATACATTTCTTCAAAGCCAAGCTTCGTATAGAGTGTGAAGGCTGGCTTGTTTTCTCGGACCACTTGCAAGTAAGCAAAGTCAGCCTCATTTTCTTTTCCCCAATGAAGCAAATGTTGGATCAGCTGCGTCCCATATCCTTGTTTTCGTTCCTTCTTATTTGTCACTATATCAAATAACCCAATGTACCTATCTTCAATAACTCCTAACCCGCAAGCACAAGGGTTCCCGTAATTGTCCGTTATAAGCATGTAGCACGTCTCGGCGGCAATGTTGTCAAACATTTGTTTTAATGTCTGTCGGTCTGCTTCGCGAACATGATTCCAATGACAATAATGATCAAACCATTTACGGTCTTGTCGATGGCTACTCTCGACATGAACCTTTGGCCTTTCGCCGATTTGTGATAAAGACAAGGTTTGAACACTCGTCTCCCCTATATAATCATACCCCTTTGCATCTAGAGAACAATCCAAATCGCTTGGACAAGCAGCCGCTGTCAGCTTATAAACTACAGGAAGATTTTGCCTACGGTACATTTGTTCACAGGCCTCGATGTTCTTTTCAAGCTCCCCACAAGAAGGATAGAGTGTGTGAATCGAGTTTGCTCTTTTTGTATAGCCATTGGCAAAGCGCAAAATCCATCCGCCTTTCTCCACTGTCTTAAGGGCAGGCTGTGCATTCATTGATAGTGTTTCTATTTTTCGAATGAGCGCTATGTCAGACATTTGTCTTTCCACCTTTTGCTTTTCCTCTTATGAATGTTCATCTCATAAAAGGAAAACGATGTATGTTGGTTTTCTCTAAAAAACAGCAACCTGGTTCTTAGGTTGCTGTTTTTCACATGCTCTTATGATTGATGGCGTGCGTCCAACGTTTCCAGTACTCTATCCAAAGGAAGCTTTTGTTCCTGTAAGAGAACGAGGACGTGGTAAAACAAGTCGGCTACTTCCCAACGCAGCTCTTCGGGATCGCGGTTTTTCGCGGCAATGATCACTTCTCCTGCCTCTTCGCCGACTTTTTTCAATATTTTATCGACGCCTTCTGTAAACAAGTATGTTGTATACGCCCCTTCTGGCTTTTCCGCCTCCCGCTTTGCAATCGTTTCTTCAAGGTCGTTTAAAATTTGAAAGCGATTGCCTGCCACCTTGCTGGTGCCGCCAGTTAGCGACTGGGAAAAACAACTGTATGCCCCTGTATGGCAAGCGGGCCCCTTCGGTTCCACAAGTACAAGTACAGCATCTTGGTCACAGTCATAGCGGACGTCAACAACATGTTGTGTATTGCCTGATGTTTCTCCTTTATGCCAAAGTTGTTGACGTGACCGGCTGTAAAACCATGTTTCTTTCGTTTCTATTGTCTTTTGCAGCGATTCTTCATTCATATAAGCAAGCGTTAGCACCGCTTTGCTATTTGCATCTTGGACGATTGCTGGGACGAGCCCGTCTTTATCAAAGCGGATTGGTTTCATCGGATGCACTCACCTTCTTCCCGTAAACGGGCTTTTACTTCTTGAATTGACGTTTCTTTGTAATGGAAAATCGATGCCGCGAGGGCTGCATCTGCGTAATGGAGTTTGAACACGTCAACAAAGTCGCTTGCCGCTCCTGCTCCACCAGAGGCAATCACGGGCACTGTCACTACTTCATTGATCGCTTTTAACAACGGCAAATCAAACCCTGTCTTCGCTCCATCTTGATCCATGCTAGTTACGAGCAGTTCGCCGGCTCCTAAGCGGACAGCCTCCTTGGCCCAATCGGTTACTAACCAGTCAGTCTGGTTGCGGCCACCATGTGTGTACACGCGCCACGTGCCAAGCGCCGTATCAAATTTCGCATCAATCGCAACAACGATGCATTGTGAGCCAAAATAATCGGCGCCTTCGCGAATAAACGCTGGACGAAGCAGGGCGGCTGTGTTAATGGACACTTTGTCTGCGCCGGCGCGCAAAATGCGGCGAATGTCAGCGAGTGTGTTAATGCCTCCGCCAACGGTAAAAGGAATTGCTAGCGTTGCAGCGACTTCGCGGACCACATCGACCATTGTTTCCCGCCCTTCATGGGAAGCAGAAATATCAAGAAAGACGAGCTCGTCTGCGCCTTCTTTGTCGTAAAAAGCAGCGAGTTCGACTGGATCGCCAGCATCGCGCAAGGAGAGGAATTGCGTCCCTTTCACAACACGGCCTTCTTTCACGTCTAGGCATGGAATAATCCGTTTTGCTAGCATTACAACTCTCCTTCCGCCAACGCTTCCTCTAAAGTGAACCGCTTCGTGTACAGCGCTTTGCCGACAATAGCCCCGGCAAGGGAAGCAGCTCGCAATTGTGCCAAATCGGCAATGCTGCTTACCCCTCCAGAGGCAATCACATTGGCATTCGCTGCTTTGGAAAGAGCAACGCACGCTTCGATGTTCGGTCCAGTGAGCATGCCATCACGGGCAATATCGGTAAAAATGAACGTTTTGGCGCCAAAGCGGGCCATTTCAGCAGCAAGGTCTTCCGCTTTGACGTGTGACGTTTCAAGCCATCCTTCTGTAGCTACATATCCATCACGAGCATCAATCCCGATCGCAATTTGTTCTCCATACTTGGCAAGCATTTGTTTCGTAAAATCAGGCTGGTAAACCGCCACACTGCCAAGGACGACACGGGCGACGCCTTCGTTTATATAGCGGTCAATATCTTGTTCGGTGCGAATTCCTCCCCCAACTTGAACGGGGACGTCTAATTTTTGGGCGATCGTCAAAATCGCTTCATCGTTCACCGGCCTTTTGGCTTTTGCCCCGTCTAGATCAACGACGTGTACCCACTTCGCGCCTGTGTCTTGAAATGATTTCGCCATTTTATAAGGCGATTCTCCATATATCGTCTCTTTGTTGTAATCGCCTTGTTCGAGGCGCACGCATTTTCCAGCACGGATGTCAATTGCCGGATAGATCGTATAGCTCATCTCAAATTCCCTCCACTAGTTGGCCAAAGCGTTTCAACAGTGCCATGCCGACAGTGCTGCTTTTTTCGGGATGGAACTGCATGCCATACACTTGCCCTTTTTGCACAATAGCAGGGACTCTTTGGTAATAATCACTGCTTGCAACAACGATGTCCTTTTCTGTACGGACCACATAAGAATGGACAAAATACACGTAGCCGTCAGGAACGCCTTCTGTTAGTGGTGTGGTCCTATGAAAATCCAGCTTATTCCATCCCATATGCGGCACTTTGTAGGCGTGCCCCTCTGCCGTCGTTCCAGAAAAACGTTCGACATGCCCAGGCAAGTAACCAAGGCCTGCTGTTGTTTGATGTTCCGTACTTGACTCAAACAGTAGTTGCATCCCAAGGCAAATGCCGAGTAATGGTTTGTTTTCCGCTACCCAGTTGTCTAAAAAAGGCTGGACGTTTGTTTGTGTAAGAATATCCATTGCGTCAGGAAAAGCGCCGACCCCAGGGAGGATCAACGCCTTGGCCTTTGCCAATTCTTCCCCGTTGCTGCTGATAAAATAGGGGATTCCTAACCTTTCAAGCGCTTTAGAGACCGAATGGAGGTTGCCCATCCCGTAGTCAATAATGCCAATCATTAAAGCAGCCCCTTCGTTGACAATATTCCTTTAATTCGTGGATCAATTGCCGTGGCTTCATCCAAAGCACGTGCGCATGCTTTAAAAATCGCTTCAATGATATGGTGTGTATTGTGTCCGTAGTGGACGATAATATGGAGATTCATGCGCGCTTCTAACGCCAATTTCCAAAAAAATTCATGGACAAGTTCGGTATCAAATGTGCCGACTTTCTGGCTCGGAAAGTCAGCCCTAAATTCCAAATGGGGCCTGTTGCTCAAATCGACAACCACTTGGGCAAGCGTCTCATCCATCGGCACAAACGCGTTTCCATAACGTTTGATGCCCTCCTTCGTTCCAAGCGCTTCTTTTACAGCTTGACCGATGCAAATGCCAAGATCTTCAGTCGTATGGTGAGCATCAACTTCAATATCGCCACTAGCCTTGACAGACAGATCAAATTGGCCATGTTTCGCAAACAAATCGAGCATATGCTCGATAAAAGGCACGCCTGTTTCGATATCTGCTTTTCCTTCGCCGTCGAGGTTGAGCCGCAACGAAATGTCCGTTTCTCCTGTCGTCCTTGTTAATTCATAGCTACGAGCCATCACATGTCCTCCAATCGAATGTCTATTGCGCGTGCATGCGCTTCAAGCCCTTCTAGCCGCGCCAATTCCGTGATCGCTTTTCCGTTCTCAGCTAGCGCCGTTTTGCTGTAGGAAATAATGCTTGATTTTTTGACGAAATCATCTACTGATAGCGGGCTGGCAAAGCGGGCTGTTCCGTTTGTCGGCAGTACATGGTTTGGGCCAGCAAAATAATCACCGACTGGTTCGGCACTGTACGAACCAAGAAAAATCGCTCCCGCATGTTTGACGCGACCAAGCAATGCAAGGGGCTCTTCCGTGGCAATTTCCAAATGCTCAGGCGCCAATTGGTTGACGACTTCAATTGCTTGTGCCAGCGAGGCAGTCACATACAAAGCACCAAACTGATCTAATGCTCGCCCTGCTATCTCTTTTCTCGGAAGAGTAGCTAGTTGCCGTGCTGTTTCTTGTTGGACCGCTTCGGCCAGTTCCCTAGAAGGAGTGACTAACACGGCTGTCGCATCCTCATCGTGTTCCGCTTGGGAAAGGAGGTCTGCTGCCACATAGGCAGGGTTCGCTTTTTCATCGGCTAACACGCAAATTTCACTTGGCCCAGCAATCATGTCAATGGCCACATCGCCAAAAACCGCTCTTTTGGCAAGGGCCACATATTTGTTGCCTGGCCCTGTAATTTTATCAACTGGACGCACCGTTTCCGTGCCATACGCCAAAGCGGCCACTGCTTGCGCTCCGCCAAGCTTATAAATCGTATGGACGCCAAGTTCAGCCGCTGTCGCGAGGACAGCTGGCGGAAGGGAACCGTTTTTGCCAGATGGGGAAACCATTGAAATTTCCTTTACACCTGCGACTTGAGCAGGTACAACATTCATAATAATCGAAGACGGGTAAGCCGCTTTTCCTCCAGGTACATAAACGCCTACGGCATCAAGGGGGGTGACACGCTGCCCTAAAATCGTGCCATCAGGGGCTGTTTGAAACCACGACTTCGCTTTTTGTTGTTCGTGAAAGGCACGGACATTGGCAATTGCTTGGCGAATCGCTGCTAAAACAGGTTGATCAATGTGGCGATAAGCATTGTCCCATTCTGCCTTCGTGACACGCAAGTCTGTTAATTCCACTCCGTCAAATTGTTTAGTGTAATGGACTAGCGCTTGATCGCCTTCCTTTTTTACCGTTTCAATGATCGTGTTCACAGTAGTGATTTCTGCTTCGCTTCCATGAAGGCCGCTGCGCTTTAAGGTAACCGCCTCTCCTTCTTTTAGCTCAATGATCTTCACTGCCATCCCCCTCTATAACGGCCGCCAAACGCTCAACCATATCATGAATTTCACCTGCGCGCATCCGGTAGCTAGCAGGATTGACAATAAAGCGCGACGTGATTTGTCTAATTTGTTCCAATTCAACTAAGCCATTTTCTTTCAGTGTTTGTCCCGTTGAAACGATGTCGACAATTCTGCCAGCAAGTCCCATGATCGGCGCTAATTCGATTGAGCCATTCAATTTAATAATTTCAACTTGCTCCCCTTGTTCTTTAAAAAACTGTGATGCCACGTTTGGGTATTTTGACGCTACTTTTGGATTTAATTCGCCTCGTCGGTACGTCGGCAGCGCCGCCACCGCCAAATGACAAGCGCTAATGTTCAAGTCGAGCACTTCGTGGACGTCGCGCTTTTCCTCCAGCATGACATCCTTGCCAGCGACACCGACATCAGCAACACCGTGTTCCACATAAGTAGGCACATCCATCGGCTTCGCTAAGATAAAACGGAGCGATTCATTCGGCACATCGATAATGAGTTTGCGCGATTGCTCAAAGGAACTTGGCAAATCATAGCCAGCCGAACGGAGCAGCTGAACAGCCTCCTCAAAAATCCGCCCCTTCGGCATCGCCATTGTCAGTGTCATCGCTTGCCCTCCTCTGTTTTGCCGATTAAATAAACAATTTCTTCATAACTAGCGGACATTTTATCGATGTCGTCAACGCCTGCCACATCTTGTAAGACGACTTGCATCCCCTTTTCCCGAAGCGCAGTCGCTTTTCGATAGGCTTCTTGGCGCCGTTCCCTGCTATAAAGCAAGCAACGTTTTTTCGGCTGCGCTTCTAGTTTGCCTACTGCTTCTGCAAGCAAATCCAAACGTAAACCGAAGCCAGTCGCAGGACCAGGACGGCCAAATTTAGCAAGCAAATGGTCATAGCGTCCGCCACCGCCAAGGGGATGGGGGAGGCGGTCATGGTAAACTTCAAAAATGCAACCTGTATAATAGCTCATATGGAGGACAAGGCTTAAGTCAAGCTTCATATAACGGGTAAGCCCTCCCTCTTTCAGACCTTGCCAAAGGTCTCTTAGCTCCGCCACAGCCTGTTTGCCTTCTGGTGATTCGGTTAGCTCCTCCGCTTCAGTTAGAATCGCTTCATTGCCGCGTAACCGGCTTAGTTTTAACAGCTTCTTTTCATCAATCGACGATAGCCCAAATGCCTTTACTTGCTCTTTGAAACCAACATCGTTCTTTTCATAGAGTTGCCTCCGCAACAGCTCGGCCCGCTCTTCAGTTCCAACAATTTCCAAAAATAACGCATTTAAAAAACCGATATGGCCGACGGCAACTTGAAAATGGTCAAGACCTGCTTGAATAAGGGCTCTGTTCAGCAACAGCAACATTTCCCCGTCAGCGCTTGCGGTATGATCACCAACAAGCTCAACGCCGACTTGTGCAAATTCGGCAGGACGCCCGCCTTCCGTTTGCAAAGCTCGATAAAGACTTGAACAGTACGATAGCCTAAGTGGATAAGGGATGTCTTTCATACTTGAAGAAACGAGCCGAGCAATTGGCGCCGTCATATCAGGGCGCAAAACGAGCGTATTTCCATGAAAATCAATTAATTTGAATAACTGCTTATCTGAAATAGCAGACGCTTTCCCGACTGTTTCATAATATTCAAGCGTCGGCGTTTGGACTTGCTCGTATCCCCATAACCGAAACTCTTGCAATACACGATCGCCTAATTTTCGTTGCATTGAATGCAAATTCGGCAGCACATCGCGCATGCCTAAAGGTTTTTCAAACATAAAAGGCTCAGACACAACGTTCGCTCCTAACTGCCATTTACTTTAGTTTGCTAAATCACTAATGAAGTAAAGTTTTTTCTAGTTTACAATTGCCCTAACGAAAAGTCAACTGGCCCATTCACAAAAAAACGTACAATAGCTAACGCTATTGTACGTGAGGTTACCTTATTTGTTTCATTGGATTTCCAGCAACAAACGCTCCTGGGGGCACATCTTTATGGACAACGGTCCCCGCGCCTACAACTGCGCCATCGCCAATCGTCACGCCGGGAAGAATCGTACAATTGGCGCCGACCATCACCCTGTCGCCAATCACAACATGGCCGAGTCGATACTCTTCAATCAAATATTCATGAGCCAAAATTGTCGTATTGTAGCCAATAATGGAGTTGGCGCCAATTTTAATTTTCTCAGGAAACATGACATCCACCATTACCATTAAAGCGATTGCTGTTTGGCTGCCAATTTCCATCTTCAAAAACACGCGGTAAAGCCAGTTTTTCATTCGCAGCGATGGAGTAAAGCGCGCTATTTGGGCAACAGCAAACGTTTTTGCGACTTTCCAAAAGGAAACGGTGCGGTAAAGCTGCCACAATGAGTTCGACCCACTTACCGGAAAACGTTCTGTCTTCCTGCTCACAGGCGATTCACGATTTCAACCAGCTCTTCCATTGTTGCTGGTATGTAATCTGGTGCAAATGTGCGCAAATGCTCAGCGCCTTTTAATGCCCAGCCAACCGCAACCGTTTTTGTACCTGCTGCTTTTCCTGCCAATACGTCGTGTGAATTGTCGCCAACCATGATCGCTTCTTCAGGTTTTGAATCAAGTTGCCTAAGAGCTTCAAATAACGGTTCAGGATGCGGTTTTGCATGTTTTACATCGTCAAAGGCGACAATCACATCAAAGTACGGGGAAAGCCCCATCAACTCTAAGCCCATTTTCGCGGTTTCCCTAATTTTAGTCGTTACGACCGCTAGCTTGTAACCTTGTTTATGCAGCGTCTTAATGCCTGTTTTTACACCTGGGTATTCCTTTACAAGCGCATCGTGTTGTTGATGGTTAAAATCACGGTATGTGCGGACCCATTCTTCAGCACGGGAAGCATCAATACGTGAAAAGCTGTCTACAAGCGGTGGACCGATAAACGGCAGCACCGTTTCCCGGGTATAGACACCTGGAAAATCTGGTTCTAATGTATGGAGAAAGGATTGGATAATCAATTCATTTGTATCAATCAATGTCCCATCTAAATCAAATAGCAACGTATTAATGGTCATAAACAGCATCCTTTCCGAAGTTCCCTTGTTTCCTCTTCTCAAGCTGTGTCCAAAGACGGGAAATCACCATTGTTAACAACAGTGCTGTCAAAAGGCGTATAACAAGCAACGGCCACACTTGAATGCCAAGGACGAGAAACACAAGCGTATCCTCGACAACCGCATGGCAAGCAACGAGAAAAATAAACACCACATACAAATCTTTCTTCTTTACACGGTCCTCTTTGACCGCATCGATCATCACGCCAGCTCCGTATGCTAAGCCAATGGTTAACCCAGAAGCAAGCGTAACAGCAGTATTTTCCCCGACACCAATCAATCGTGTCAGTGGCGCTAAACTTTTCGAAATAACGGCAAGCCAGTTGCGCTCACGCATGATTTGGACAACCAGCATGAGTGGAATGACAATCGCCGCTAATTGAACAACACCTAAAAAGGCAGTCCATAAACCATCGGCTACCATTCCCATAACCCCAGTTGCTTGAGGCGCTTGGGTTGAAGCAAGCCCATAGACCGCTTGTTCGCTCCCGCCACTCCAAACAAGATTGATAATAAAGGCTGCGGCCACAGCTAGAAAAATCCGCACCGCAACAATAACCGATACGCGGACGCCTACCTTTGTCGCAACCGCAGATTCGATAATGAGATTGTGTGAAAAAGAAAGCATAATCGCTAAAATAAATACTTCTTTTACAGTAAAGTCAAATGTCAAAATCGCGCCAATGCCTGCGTATAAGTTAAGAACATTGCCAATAACTAAAGGAATTGCCGCTTCTCCAGGCAAACCAATCAAGCCCATTAAAGGGGCTATCAGCTTAGCGAGCCAGTCGAGTAGAGGCGTATAGCCTAGCAAAGTAACAACTAGCGTAACTGGAAAAATGATTTTCCCAAGCGTCCATGTTGTTGACAAGCCGGACAGCAAGCCTCGTTTCACCATTCCCATCCGTATCTTCCCTCTCTATTTTTTCTGTTTTGTAACTGCGTCTGGTTTCAAGTAGCGCGGTGGTTTCACCCAAAGGCGCCTGTATACCCATAGGGCAATCGATGCTACGACCAACACGATTGATAAAATCTGGGCCGTGCGAAGCGTATCGCCAATTAATAAATAGTCTAACCGCATGCCTTCAATCACAAAACGCCCAACCGAATACCAAATCACATACGATAAGAATAGTTCCCCTTGGCGCAAGTTTGCTTTGCGAAGCAGCAGTAGCACGATGACTCCCAACACGTTCCAAAGCGATTCGTATAAAAATGTCGGTTGGTAGTACGTCCCATTAATATACATTTGATTAATAATCCAGTCAGGCAAAAACATTCCCTCAAGAAATTCCCTTGTTACTTCTGCCCCGTATACTTCTTGATTGACAAAATTGCCCCAGCGGCCAATCGCTTGGCCAATCAAAATGCTAGGCGCTGCCACATCGGCGATTTTCCAAAACGACAACCCACGTTTTTTAGCAAACACAATCGCTGTGAGTACCGCACCAATTAAAGCACCATGAATCGCTATTCCGCCTTCACGCAAATAAAAAACACTAATTGGATTATCAGCAAACTGCTCCCAACGAAAAATAACATAGTATGCACGAGCCGATAGAATGGAAATCGGCAACGCCCAGACTAGCAAATCAGCAAACGTCTCCTGCGGCAGTCCTCGCTTAACCGACTCGCGCCGCGCCATAAAATAACCGACGGCGACTCCAAGCAAAATGAGGACGGCATACCAATAAATCGCGATTGGCCCAAGCTGGACAAAAACGCGGTCAATCGGTTCAATTTGTTCTTCCATTCCATTCGTCTCCCCTGTCTTTAAAATTCATTTTCCCCATGCTCAATCACTTGTGTCAAGCGTTCCGAAAATTCTTGTGCTGCATTAAAGCCTAGTCGTTTCAGGCGGAAATTCATCGCAGCCACCTCAATAATAACAGCTAAATTTCGCCCTGGACGAACAGGGACGGTCATTTTTGTTATCTCCGTATCAAAAATTTTCATTTTGTCTTCCTCAAGCCCAAGACGGTCATACGCTTTGTTTTGGTCCCAAAGCTCTAAGTTCATACAAAGGCTAATCCGTTTAAACGGGCGAACCGCCCCTGCCCCAAATAACGTCATGACATTAATGATGCCAAGTCCGCGGATTTCCAGCAAGTGTTGCAAAAGCGGCGGCGGATACCCGACTAATGTATCTTCATTTTGCTGGCGGATTTCAACGGAATCATCGGCGACAAGGCGGTGGCCGCGGCGAACCAAATCAAGTGCAGTCTCGCTTTTGCCAACGCCGCTTCCGCCTGTAATCAGCACGCCAATGCCATAAATGTCAACAAGCACGCCATGGACAGCGGTCACAGGCGCCAATTCGCTTTCCAAGAAATTGGTGACTCGACTGCTAAGTTGGGTTGTCGTTAATGTCGAACGCAAAACAGGCACTCCACGTTTATCGGCAGCGGCAATAAGCTGTTCAGGCGCTTCCAGACCACGTGAAAGAATAATGCCTGGCGTGTCATACGTGCATAATTTGGTCATCCGTTCTTCCTTTTCTTGGTCGGAGAGCGACTTTAAAAAAGAAAGCTCCGTCCGTCCAATGAGCTGGAGGCGACGGGCTGGATAATATGTAAAAAAGCCAGCCATTTCAATTCCTGGCCTGGAAATGTCGCTTGTGGTTATTGGCCGGTATATTCCTTCTTCGCCAGCTAAAAGTTCAAATTGAAATTTCTCTAACAAATCATTTGCTGTGACTTTTGCCATTTTCTTTCACCTCATTTGTCCACTTACAAGAGCGAATCGTGCTAGAGCTATTGTAGCATGATTTGCGCCAGACGCCTAAAAAAGGTTATAAAAAAACAGGCCGCGAATGCGGCCTGTTAGTTGTTTTTGATGGGATTGATGAGAAATGTTTGGAACAGGGCAATGATAACGGCTGCAAGCAATGCCGTGCCGAAGCCGCTGATTTCAAAAGCGCTTCCCATTATGATTGATGTCAGCATGAGCGTCACTGCACTAATAACAAACAAGAACAGCCCTAGCGTCAAAATCGTGATCGGCAACGTTAATACTGTCAAAATCGGCTTGACTGTCCAGTTTAAAATGTTCAGGAGAAACGCCGCTACTAGTGCAGCGAAAAAACTAGACAAGTAAAAACCAGAAAAAAGTTGTGAGAGCATCCATAACACGACAGCGTTTAAGACTAAACCGAGAAGCCATCTCATTTTAAACGTTCTCCTCTATCGGCATAAGCAACATTGCCACTATATAGACAAGCACCATTGGAAAAACCGATGTTGGGATTGCTAATATGACCGTAATAAGCCGTACAATCGTCGGGTCGATATTCAAATAGTCGGCAATCCCGGCACAGACGCCTGCAAGTAGCCGTTTATCTTGAGACCTTGTAAGGCGCTTCATACTTCCCATTCCTTTCGTTGGCATTCCCTTTAACTGTCTTTATCTTGTACGGTAATGCTACCAGTATTCGCTACAGCATGGACTTTGACCCGCTTTTCTTGCGCCTGGTTGCCAGTCAACTGCATGTAGCGTTGAGCAAATTCCTTTTTCTCATCGAGAATCTCTACATTAGCCAAACGGTTATTGATTGAGCCAACATTTGATTTCAGCTTGGCTTCAATGCGTACAGCAGGGGAAACAAGCAATTTTACACTTCCTGTTGTAGTTTTTAAATCAACATACCCTGCATCAGTCGACGCTTCCATCTCATAAGTGATCGAGCCATTGACCGTTTCTACGTCTGCGTCTTGGATCGATCCAGATACTTTAACCGACCCATTCAATGTTTTGGCATCAAGAAGTTGCAATTGGCTTTGCTCGCAAGATATGCTGCCATTGACCGTCTCCATGCTCGCTTTTTTCGATTCAATATTTGTTGTTTTAATCGAACCGTTTGTTGTGTTGGCTTCAAATGTATCCGCCTTTAAATCTTCCCCTTTCAAAGCGCCATTAAACGTATAAAGTTTAATACGCCCGTATGCGGATTGGGGCACATACAATGTCGCCAGCACTTTCATCGATTTCGTCTTTGTTTCAAACAACAGCGTTTCATCTGTAGCCGAGAATACAGATTCTTTTAGGAAGAAATCTTGTGCTTGCTCGGTATCACGTACACGATACACTTTCACTTGGCACTCCAAGCGCACATCTTGTTTATCCCATGGAACGACGTCAACTGATCCGTTTTCTAATGATACTTTCAAAGAACGAGGCGAAATGTTTTGCTGTTGGAAGACGTGGTCAATTTCCGTCACTGTTCCAAAATTAAAGTCCAAGTCGCCCTCTTTCACTTTTTGAATCGCTGTCTCAAAAAAACCACTCAACTTTGAAAGAGGCGACTCTTCCCGCGTTTCTCTGTCACGCCCGCCTTGATGAGAATCCTGTTTTGCTGAATCGGCTTCGTCCTTGCCGATCGCCTCAAGCAAACGCAATCCTTCTTCTGCTGTGACCTTCCCATCTTCAATCATTTTCAAGATCATCATACGTTCTTCCATGGCAATCGCTCCTTTATCGGCTTTCTATTACTGTATTACGGAGCAGCTAGGCAAGATGTTTCAGCTTTTACGAACTTTTTTGCCCTGCCCCCGCAAACAACGCTTCTTGTCTAGCTTTATCACGAGCAAGAATGGGTTTTAAATAGGCCCCTGTATAAGAAGCACTTGTTTCGGCTACGTGCTCTGGCGTTCCTTCGGCCACTATAGTGCCGCCGTTCTTGCCCCCTTCTGGCCCAAGGTCAATGATATGGTCAGCCGTTTTAATGACATCTAAGTTATGCTCAATAACCAAGACAGTGTCGCCGTTGTCGACAAGGCGTTGAAGCACTTTTAACAAGCGGGCAATATCATCGACATGGAGGCCAGTCGTCGGTTCATCGAGAATATAGAGCGTTCGTCCTGTTGACCGTTTGTGCAACTGGGACGCCAACTTCACCCGTTGCGCTTCCCCGCCTGAAAGCGTCGTCGCCGGTTGTCCCAGTTTTAAATAACCGAGACCGACATCAATGAGCGTCTGGATTTTGCGGTTAATCTTTGGAATGCTGGCAAAAAATTCAGCGCCTTCTTCAATCGTCATTTCCAGCACATCGGCAATCGTTTTGCCTTTATATGTCACTTCAAGGGTTTCGCGGTTATAACGTTTTCCGTGGCATACTTCACAAGGGACGTAGACGTCAGGCAAAAAGTGCATTTCGATCTTGATGATCCCGTCACCCTTACATGCTTCGCAACGCCCACCTTTGACATTGAAGCTGAATCGGCCTTTTTTATAACCCCGTACTTTCGCTTCATTGGTCATCGCGAATACATCCCGTATATCGTCAAACATGCTTGTGTATGTTGCCGGGTTGGAACGTGGTGTCCGCCCGATCGGCGATTGGTCAATGTCAATCACTTTATCCATTTCATCAATGCCAATGATTTCTTTATGTTCCCCTGGCTTCGCTTTGGCGCGGTGAATCCGTTGCGCCAGCGCTTTATGGACAATTTCGTTGACAAGCGTACTTTTTCCAGAGCCTGAAACGCCTGTAACGGCTATAAACACGCCGAGTGGGAACGTAACATCAATGTTTTTTAAGTTATTGGCCGACGCCTTTTTCACTGTAAACGACCGTTCAGTAAGAGGACGCCTTTCACGGGGGACTGGGATAAATTTTTCCCCTGACAAATACTTCCCTGTCAACGAATGGGGATTTTCCGTTAGTTCTTTTGGTGTTCCTTGAGCAGTAATATATCCACCATGAACCCCTGCTCCTGGGCCGATGTCAATAATATGGTCGGCCGCCAGCATCGTATCCTCATCGTGTTCAACTACGATCAGCGTGTTGCCAAGGTCACGCATCTGTTTCAACGTCTCGATTAAACGGTCATTGTCACGCTGATGGAGGCCAATGGAAGGTTCATCAAGAATGTAAAGCACACCCATAAGCGATGACCCGATTTGCGTAGCGAGCCTAATGCGCTGCGCTTCCCCTCCAGACAGCGTCCCCGCCGCTCGGGATAGCGTCAAATAATCAAGCCCGACATTTACTAAAAAGCCTAGACGGTCTTCAATTTCTTTTATGATCAAACGAGCAATGGCACGTTCTTTTTCAGTCAAGTCAAGCGTCTTAACAAAGTTGATAGCATCGGTGCATGTCATTTGGCTTACTTCGCCTAGATGTTTGCCGCCGACAAAAACAGCAAGTGCTTCCTTTTTCAGCCTGTAGCCTTTGCACGTCGGGCATTTTTTCTGCGACATGTACAGTTCCATTTGTTCACGAATGTAATCAGAGCTTGTTTCCCGATAGCGTCGGGCTACATTGGCGAGCACCCCTTCAAATACAATCGTATGTTCATGAACGCGGCCAAAGTCGTTTTCATAGCGGAAAAAGATTTTCTCCTTCCCGCTTCCCTCTAACAAAATTTGTTGCTGGGCAGCTGGCAGTTTTTCAAACGGCACGTCCATATCAATACCAAAGTGATCACACACCGCTTGCAATAACTGTGGATAATAATTGGAACTCGTCGGTTCCCACGGGGCAAGGGCATGTTCACGCAATGACCGGCTTGGGTCTGGCACGACAAGCTCACTGTCCACTTCCTGCTTTGAACCAAGCCCATCACAAGATGGACAAGCACCGAATGGGCTGTTAAATGAAAACAAGCGTGGTTCGAGTTCAGGAATGGAAAAACCACACTCAGGACATGCATGTTGCTGGCTGAACAGCAACTCCTCTTCGCCGATGACATCGACGAGCACCCTGCCACCAGCAAGCGTCAAAGCTGTTTCCAGGGAGTCCGCAATTCGCGCTTGAACGCCATCTTTTATAACAACCCGGTCAATGACTACCTCGATCGTATGTTTTTTGTTTTTATCTAACTCGATTTCTTCTGAGGCTTCACGCATTTCTCCATCGACGCGGATACGGACATACCCGTCTTTTTTAATCTGTTCAAGCGTCTTTACATGCGTGCCTTTACGTCCTGATACAAGTGGTGCAAGGATTTGCATTTTTGTACGCTCTGGATATTCAAGGAGGCGGTCCACCATTTGCTCAATCGTCTGCGAGGAAATCTCAATGCCATGGCGAGGACAGACGGGCCGACCAATTCGGGCATACAATAGCCGCAAATAGTCGTGGATCTCTGTTACCGTCCCAACTGTAGAACGAGGGTTGCGGCTTGTTGTCTTCTGATCGATCGAAATCGCTGGAGACAGCCCTTCGATTGAGTCAACATCTGGCTTATCCATTTGTCCAAGAAACTGACGGGCGTAAGCCGACAGCGACTCCACATAACGCCGCTGCCCTTCTGCATAAATGGTATCAAATGCGAGCGATGACTTGCCCGAACCAGAGAGGCCTGTTAACACGACAAGCTTATCCCTTGGAATCGTCACATCCATATTTTTTAAGTTGTTGGATCGTGCCCCTTTAACGACAATCTGTTCATGTGCCATTTATTCCTGTCATCCTTCCGCTTTTAATTCTAACAACACATCGCGCAATTCAGCGGCTCGTTCAAAGTTCAACTCTTTTGCGGCCTGTTTCATTTCCGCTTCTACACGCTCAATCGTTGCCTGGCGTTCTTTTTTGCCTAGTTTTTTCGATGGTGTCGACGAAGCTTTATAATCGCCGGTCTCTTCCGCTGCATACGTTGCTTGCACGACTTCTGGTATTCGTTTTTGAATCGTTTGCGGCGTAATGCCATGCTGCTCATTATATGCCTGCTGGATCTGACGGCGCCGCTTCGTTTCGTTGATCGCCACTTCCATTGAGTGGGTCATTTTATCGGCATACATAATGACACGGCCATTCGCATTTCGCGCAGCCCGGCCAATCGTTTGAATCAACGAACGTTCTGCCCGTAAAAATCCTTCCTTATCCGCATCAAGAATGGCCACAAGCGACACTTCTGGAATGTCAATGCCTTCCCGCAGCAAGTTTATGCCGATAAGAACATCAAATGTCCCAAGGCGCAGTTGGCGGATAATTTCTAGCCGTTCTAGCGTTTTGACTTCCGAGTGGAGGTAACGGACTTTAATACCGATTTCCTTTAGATAATCAGTTAAGTCTTCCGCCATCTTTTTCGTAAGCGTTGTTACTAACACACGCTCGTCCTTGGCGATTTGGTCATGGATTTGGCCGATTAAGTCATCGATTTGCCCTTCAATCGGGCGGACTTCTACTATAGGATCTAGCAAGCCAGTTGGGCGGATAATCTGCTCGACCATTTTAGGCGTGTGTTCCAGTTCGTACGGTCCTGGAGTGGCTGATACATAGACGGCCTGGCCAACTTTTTCTTCAAACTCCTCGAATTTTAACGGCCGGTTATCAAGGGCTGAAGGCAAACGGAAGCCGTGATTGACAAGAATTTCTTTCCGGGCTCTGTCGCCATTGTACATACCTCGCACTTGGGGAATGGTAACGTGAGACTCATCGACAATAAGCAAAAAGTCTTTCGGAAAAAAGTCCAACAATGTATACGGAGTTGCTCCCGCTTCCCGAAGCGTCAAATGGCGAGAATAGTTTTCAATCCCTGAACAAAAGCCCATTTCCGCCATCATTTCTAAATCGTAACGGGTGCGCTGCTCTAAACGCTGCGCTTCCAACAGCTTCTCTTCCTTGCGCAAAACGGAAAGCCTTTCTTCTAGTTCCACTTCGATATTGGCAATCGCTTTTTTCATTTTTTCTTCACGGGTCACAAAGTGGGAAGCTGGAAAGATAGAGACATGGTGACGCTCGCCTTTTATTTCTCCAGTGAGGGCATCCACTTCTGTGATTCGCTCTATCTCATCGCCGAAAAATTCAACACGCATGCACTGTTCGTCCCTTGAAGCAGGAAAAATTTCGACAACATCGCCACGGACTCGGAATGTGCCACGAACAAAATTCATGTCGTTGCGGTCATACTGGATGTCAACCAATTTCCGCAACAGACTGTTCCGATCCATTTCCATGCCTGTGCGAATGGACAGCACTAAGTCCCGGTATTCTTCTGGTGAACCTAACCCGTAAATACAAGATACGCTGGCGATAATAATGACATCTCTCCGTTCAAACAAGGCACTTGTCGCCGAATGCCTAAGCTTATCAATCTCGTCATTTATGCTTGCATCTTTTTCAATAAACGTGTCTGAAGACGGGACGTACGCCTCTGGTTGGTAATAATCATAGTAACTGACAAAATACTCAACTGCGTTATTGGGAAACAACTGTTTAAACTCGCTATACAATTGCCCGGCAAGCGTTTTATTATGAGCCATTACAAGCGTTGGCTTATTAACGGCTTGGATCACATTTGACATCGTAAACGTCTTGCCCGTTCCGGTAGCGCCAAGCAATGTTTGGTGCTTTTTGCCGTTTTGAATGCCTGTCACAATTTGCTCGATTGCTTTCGGCTGGTCCCCTTGGGGAGAATACTCTGATACAAGCTGAAACGTTTGGTCCATAATCACTTGGTACTTTCATGAATCGGAGTTGCTCTTTTCATGAAAGTGCTACCTTCCTCCTTTATTTATTAATACAAAAACTTCCCTCACTTGCAGACAACCAAACATGTGAGGGACACTTAATCCTATTGCCATTTATCCAACAAAATCAGACGGGAGGGCAGCGGAAGCTTTTGCCGTCAAGCATGAGCTTGTTTGGCTCCCGCACACGCCACTTGGCGCGTACTGTTCAAAAAGATGTGCCCCACCTTTGTCATTCTTTATAAACAAGTGTTCGCTTTTCATTATAGCATAACCTTATGCAAATACCTACAAACTTGACGAACATACGTACTAAAAATAATTACCAATTGTATTGGATTCTTGGCGCTGGACGAATGCCGACAATTACGGTAAGATTAACATGCTAAAAATAATGAATAGGTATCTTCGGGGCAGGTGAAACTCCTGGCCGGCGGTAAAAGCCCGCGACTCTCCTTTGCGCTTGTCAAAAAGGGGACTGATTTGGTGGAATTCCAAAGCCGACGGTTAAAGTCCGGATGGGAGAAGATCAACGAATGAGCATGGCAATACACGCCCATGCTTATTTGAGAGGCCCTGAATGGATGTACACATTCAGGGCTGTTTTGATTTTTGGAAGGGCCGATTCAAACGAAAGGGTTTTGACATCACATGCAACAACCGCACACGCAAAAAACATTTTGGTTCATTGTAATAGGAGCAGCTTTCTGGGGCATTAACCCTCTTTTCCGCCTCCTTCTCCTTGAAACGATGACGTCTTTGCAAATTGTCTTTATCGAACATATTATTTTGGCTTTTATTGCCGTCCCCCTTATTTGGAGATACAGAAGCGACTTGGCCCATTTGTCGTTCGTCGACATTGGCGCCTTGCTTTTCATATCGTGGGGCGGTTCAGCTATTGCTACGCTGTTATTTACACATGGGCTTACTTACGCAGCGACACACGGAATGGGGCAAATCAACTCAGTGTTGCTCTTGCAAAAGCTCCAGCCGATTTTCGCGATTGTCCTTGCCCGTTTTGTTTTGAAAGAATCATGGCCAAAACATTTTGGTTTTCTCGTGCCAGTGGCACTTGTTGGTACTTATTTGCTTACATTTGGCTTCTCCTTGCCAATCAGCGGGTTTGGCGAAGTTTTTCAACTTGGCAGCCTTTTCGCCATTGGCGCAGCAGCCTTATGGGGCGGCTCTACCGTTATGGGGCGTTTGCTTTTAAGAAAATGCCGGTACGAAACAGTGACAGCGCTCCGCTTTCTCTTGGCTTTGCCCTTGCTCAGCGTCCTTGTTTTGACTTCGCCTGATGCTTGGAACGAGCCAGCTTCGGCTATAGCACTCGTCTTTATTAGCATAAACTTACTAGCTTCAGCGCTTTTGCCAGGCTTGGTCTCGATGCTACTCTATTACCGCGGCTTGCAGGCGATTAAAGCATCTGTAGCTACGATTGCCGAGCTTAGTTTCCCAATGGCAGGCTTGCTTGTTTCCTGGGTGACGATGCAAGAAACAGTTAGCTTTCCCCAAGCGCTTGGCTTTGCGCTAATCTGGATTGTCCTTTATCACATTTCCAAACAACAGGATACCAAAGAAGTATTGCCGCCTTTGAAAAAACGGCCTGCTTCCGCATAAATGGCCACGCGCTCCTTCAAAAAACGATCGATGTTGATACCTTAAAAACCCGCTCCTTCCTAGAGCGGGTTTTAGACAATAGACAAACGCTCGATCGTCGTTTGTCTCGGTCATATATTCATGAACACATGCTTTATTCACATCTTCCCTTGCTTTCACTCCTCGTCTGACAAAGCGTTTTCTATCAGTCTAAGTGATCGCTACACAATGGAGTCTGCTAGCTGTTCTTCCTGGCGCACGAGCAACGCCCCTAACTGGTGGTGCTCGCCGCTGTAAAGGGGTCCGTGTACAAACCGTACTTCGCCTGCAAGGTCTTTTACTTCAAGTTTGCAGTATACGGGATTGATTTGCAATGCTTGATACATCGTTTGTTCATTATGGACTGGTTGCCCATTTACTTTCGCAATTTCTTCGCCAATGGCAATGCCCATTTTTTCCGCCGGACTGCCAGGAAGAACACCGACGACACGGCATCCTTTTTCTTCTTCCGTGAAAAAAGCAGGTTTGTTTTTTTCGGCAATGGCGGAACGGATATCGAGCGCCAGTTTTAATCCCGCCAATAAAGCGGACCACAAGCACAAAAACCAATATTCCGGTAAGAAATAGAGGGCTGCAGCACCGACAAAGGCGAGCACAGCGAGAGGATAAATTGCCTTGGCTTCAGTGGCAACGGTTTCTTTTGGCAATGAACGGATTTTCTTGCCAAAACCGATGAGGACAGGGATCAACAGAGGTTGAAACGTCATGCCCTCGATATGGATAAGTGGCCAATAGGAAAAGGCAGGGAGCACGCCCTCCGGTATAAAAACGACGAGAGGGAGGAGCCAAAGGCGGTTCGCGATATGAAAGCCGACAAAGCGCCCTCTTTTGCCTATTTCCAACCGTGGGGAAGTCAAGGCTGCCCCATTATAGCGAACTAGAAGTGCTTGGGCGAGAAGGGTAACAGCTGCAAACAGAAATAGGCTTGGATACAAAATCCGAGAATCCAGTTCTCCGCTTAGCCATGCTGGTAACGTGAGGCTTGGCAGCAAAGCGAGCGCAAATGCAGCTAAAGGAATGTAGTAGGCAGGCGACTGCAGCTGCATCCGTCCCGTTAGGAGTAAAAGCATGCTTGCCGCTGCTATAAGCAGCAAAACTGGAGTGGTCAGTGTCAGGCCATAGCCAATAAGCACGAGGCTTGCGATAAAGCCGGCAAACAAGCCAGGCAAGAGGCTGAGGACAAAATCACCACGTTTGGCGTAAACCCGTGTATGAAAAGAAGCTCTTTCCTTTGCAACACGAACAGCACCAATAACGGCAAAAGCAGCAATGCCTATGTAAAAAAGCGGGTGCAGCAAAAAGCTGCTAATGGCTGTCAAAGTAATATCTATCATTTTATATCCTCCAGCTTTTCCTACAGATTCCAAAAAGGATAACTGCCCACAGAAAGGCAGCTATCCTTACATTTCGACAAACTTCCGGCTGTTTCCTGCCTATTGGGACGCTTGCTCAGCAGCCAATTCAACGGCCCGTTTCAGCTGCTCATCGTTAGCGGTGTCACGAATATGGGACAAAATGTCTTCTTGAAGTTTTCCTGCCGTTTCTTCATTGAGTTCGCCGTTTGCTTGTAAATCATGTGATTGCTGAAAGGCAATGATCGCTTCTTCGGTTTGCTCGTCAAAATAGCCGTCATCCCGGCCTACATCGAACCCTAAGCCAATCAGCATCTTTTGGGCATTGCCAATTTGGTCTGATACTTGGTCTTTTACAAACGTTTCTTCTACCGTAAGCGCGACAGCATAAAAATAATCAGGTTGCCGTTGTTTAACAGTCGGTTCGACCCCCTCTTGGTCAATCGTGTTGCCGCCTGCCGTCAACCAACGGTCAGTCGTAATTTTCAAGGCGCTCCCGTCATCCATTGGAATTGATTTTTGTACAGTCCCTTTCCCAAATGTCGTTTCGCCGACCAAATCATAGCCGCCTGACTCTTTTAACGCGGCAGCGAGAATTTCCGAAGCTGAAGCACTGCTTTCGTTAATCAAACCGACCACAGGATAAGGCTTTTTGCCTTTCATGTTCGACAGATAGCTATCAATCTCGCCATTGCCATGTTCAATTTGGACAACCGGCTTGCCTTCTGGAATAATCGCGTCACCAATTTTTGTCGCACCTTCTAAGTACCCGCCAGGATTGCCGCGGACATCAATGACCAAACCGTCGATTCCGTCTTCTTCTAAGATTTGCAACTGCTCTTCAAACTGGGTACCTACGTCTTCTGAAAAGGAGGTGATTTCCAGTCTGCCAATTTTCTTCCCATCTTGCTCAAACGTATCTGCGCGAACAGATTCGACTTCAATCGTATCCCGCTCAATTTGGACATCAAAAGGGTCTTTCACTCCATTGCGTTCAATTGTCAACGTAACGGTTGTGCCGCCCTCACCGCGGATGTTTGCTACAGCCTCATTGACAGACCAGCCTTCAATCGACTCGCCGTCAATCGCAATAATCGCGTCATTCGGCAAAAGTCCTGCTTTTTCGGCTGGTGACTCGCGCATCGGGCTAATAATCGAAACGTTTCCGTCGATCATGCCAACTTCCGCTCCAATTCCTTCAAAATGAGAGCTGAGTGACTGTTGAAAGTCTGTTGCCGAGCTTACATCCATATAGTCGGAAAATGGGTCATTTAACGTTTCTACCATCCCATTAATGGCACCTTCAATTAATTGTTGGCGATCCGTCTCTGTCACGTACTCTGATTCAATCGTGGCGAGTGCTCGCTCAAATTTTTCCATTAATTCGTCATCGCTTAACTCCGCAACCGATTCATTCCCATTATTTGGTTGAATTGGATTAGGAGAGCCAGTGTTCACACCACTTATAAAGAAAAACCCTCCGACCAGCACGGCTGCTAGCACAGCTACTGTCCACACGAGATGCTTTGTTTTCAAAATTGCTCACCACTCCCACTTGTAAAACGAATTGCCTTGCTTTCCGTTTCGTTCCTCTTTCCATTCTAATTTGTCGGCAAGCTTCTGTCAAAAAGCGATTTAGCATCAACAAAAAAAGCGCCCTGTACTTGCCAAGGCGCTCGAACGTTTACATATATTTCATCGGATCTACTGCATTTGAACGGTCCCAGTTAAATGGCCCTTCATGGACTTCAAAGTGCAAGTGTGGCCCCGTCGATCTGCCTGTATTGCCCATTAGTCCTAGCTGCTGGCCTGCTTTGACCCGGTCACCAGGGTTGACATCAATCCGTTCAAGATGGGCATAGACTGTCGTCAGTTGTTTGCCATCCATTTGGTGGGTGACGACGACCCAGTTGCCAAAATCACTGCGGTATTCTGTGGAAGCAACCGTTCCATCTAACACGGAAACGATTGGAACATCACCGGCTCTGCCGTTCTTGCCAATATCAATACCCCAGTGCATTCTTCCCCACCGTTGGCCATAAGTTGATGTAATCGAGCCTGTTGCCGGCCGCACAAACGCGCCTGAACTCTCCACCGAAGGAGCGGCATCTTCTTCTTGGTCCCTATTCTGGTTTTTGTTCTCTTCGCCTGCTTGCGGCTTTTCAGCAGCTTGGGCTATTTCGCCGGCTTCCTCCGTTTCCGTTTCCTTCTCCTTTTCCTCCTCTTGTTCCTTAGCAGCTTGTTCTTCTGCCTCACGCGCTTTACGTTCCTCTTCTTCTTTTAGGCGTTCCTGCTCTTCTTCCCACGCTTTCAGCTCAGCTTCCAGCGCTTCTTCTTGCTTTTGCAATGATTCTTCCTCAGACATGATGTCGCCTAACTGCGCTTCTAGTTCTTCTTCCTTTTCTTTTAACTCCTCTTGCAACTGGTCTATTTCTTCCGTTTGCTCAACAAGATCTTCTTTTAACGCTTCGAGCTCTGCCTTTTGCGCTTCGACATCAGCCTGTTTTTCTTCTACTTCCGCTTTTTTGGCTTGCAGTTCTTTTTCATCAGCTATGTATTCATCAAGCATTTCCTGGTCATGTTTGGCAATTGTCGAAATAGCTGAGACCCGTTCAATAAAGTCGCCAAAACTTTTCGCACCAAGTAAAACTTCTAAATAACTGACTTCGCCGCCAGATTCATAGGCGGCAACAGCCCGTTCCTCCAAAAGTTCACGCCTCTCGGCTATTCGTTCTTCCATGACCACAATTTCTTCCTCTAACGACTCGATGTCCGCTTCAATTTCTGCCAATTCCGCTTCCGTTTCGTCTAATTTTTGTTGTGTTGTTTCTTCTTCCTGCTTCACTTCATCCAATTCTGCTTGGAGATCTTTTAATTCGCTATCTAATTTCGTTAGATCTGACTCCGTTTTTTCCGCTTTTTCAACGTTTTCTTTTTGTTGTTCTTGCACGTCACCCAACTGTTTCTTTATATCGGTTTCTGCAAAAGCCGGCTGAAAACTACTGCCTAACAAAGCGCCAGCAATTGTTAGAGCAGCAGTTGTAGTGACCATTCGTTTTTTCACCGTTTTTCCCCCTATTTCGATTACACATTTAAAAATTTCCGCACAGACATGGCACTTCCCCAAATGCCAACAATCAAGCCAACAGCAAGCAACAACAGCGACACTTGCACAATCAGCTGCCCTGGCTCAAGGAGCGAGTAAAGCGAACTTTGTAAAAAATCGCCTGAATTACTGTACACGTATTGATAGCCAAAGCTTAGAATTAGAATCGGTCCTATGCTGCCAAAGGTGCCTAGCAAAGCGCCTTCGACTAAAAATGGACTACGAACAAAGCTATTTGTCGCTCCAACCAGTTTCATAATTTGAATCTCTTTTTTACGGGCAACAATGGTTAGTTTAATTGTATTTGAGATTAAGAACATCGCCGTTAAAAGCAACCCGAGAATAACCACTAGGCCAACTACACGGCTTGTATTGGTTAGTTTAAATAAATCAGGCAGCACATCGGCCCCATAAGATACGTTGCTTACATAATCATGGTGATTGACTTTTTGGGCAACGGCTTCTGTTTCTTGAGGAGAGGTGGCAGTAACCCGCAATGCATCTGGCAGTGGGTTCTCTTCTCTTATACTCTCGTACACTTCTCCAGTGGAAGCAATCAAACTTTCTAACCCTTCCTCTTTATCAATGAAAATGACCTCTTCTACGTCAGGAAGCGCATTTACTTCGTCTAACAGTTGTTGGACTTCCTCTTCGCCCGTTCCCCGTTCAATAAAGGCGCGAATTTCCACATTGTTTTCAATCGTCGATGCGATATGGTTGCCATTAACAAATACAATTAAAAAGAAACCAACAATGAAAAGCATAACCGTCACTGCACTAATGGACGCAAACGACATCCACCCGCTGCGGCCAATGTTCTTGATTCCTTCGCGAAAATGGCGCAGTATTGTTTTAAACTTCATAGCCGTAATTCCCCCTTGCTTCATCACGGACGATCCGGCCATTTTCGATCGCGATGACACGGCGTTTCAGCGTATTGACAATCTCTTTGTTATGTGTCGCCATGATCACCGTCGTTCCTAGGGAATGGATGCTTTCCAACAAATCCATAATTGTCCACGCCGTCTCAGGGTCCAAATTCCCTGTCGGTTCATCAGCGATTAAAACATCTGGCCGATTCGCAATTGCTCTGGCAATCGCCACCCGTTGCTGTTCGCCGCCAGACAGTTCGCTCGGCAAGAACTTTGCTTTGCTTTTTAATTTTACTAGATTCAAAACCTCATTTACACGCTGCTTAATGTCTGAAGGATGTTCTTCAATGACTTCAAGGGCAAATGCAATGTTTTCATAGACAGTAAGGGAAGGCAAAAGCTTAAAGTCTTGAAACACAACGCCGATATTCCGTCTAAGTTTAGGGATTTCTTTATGTTTTAAAGTGGATAAATTAATATTATTTAAAAAAATATCGCCTTTTGTTGCCTTTTCCTCACGATAGATTAAGCGAATAAAAGTCGACTTGCCCGCTCCGCTTGGTCCGACAACGTAAACAAATTCACCTTTTTCAATTTGGACAGTCATGCCGTTTAACGCTTTAACATTATTGGGATATACTTTCCAAACATCATTCAGTTTGATCAAACTCATTCAACCACACCTTTAAACCTTGGTACCGAAATAACAAACAAATTCCGATTTCGACATGCTTCGCGGTCATTATATCATCAGCAGCAACAGGGTGACATTACATTTTTATTTCAGTTTCGTGATAATTGCTTGATTTGCGTTATAACATCTAATTTCCGACCATTGTCGCACTCTCTATTTATTTCGGTCTAATTGACCTATAAGTGAATGATCAAATGTACCTATTTTGTTACAAGTCTATCATGCTTAACGATAAACACACACTCCTTTACGGCGGCGAAAAATGGCAAAAAAAAGAGCGCCCTCACAGCGCACTCAAGCAACTTTAGCTTTTTTTAAACCCTTCTCCTAACACTTCTGAGGCGTTTGTCAGCACAATAAAAGCACGGGGATCCGCTCTTTTTACGGTTTGCTTTAATCGAGCGACCTCATTTTGGTTGACAACGCACATTAGAACCGCCCTTGCTTTGTTCGTATAACCGCCATAACCGACAAGTCTTGTCACACCGCGATCGACTGAGTCAAACAGCGCCTTCTGTACCGTTTCCTCTTGCGAAGAAATAATATAAGCAACTTTTGAATAGCCTATCCCCATTTGCACCAGGTCAATCGTTTTTGTCGTGACGAACAGCGAAATTAACGCATACAATGCCATTTCGATATTAAAGACAAATGCCGAAGTAATGACAACAAGGCCGTCAATCATGCCGACACAAATGCCGGCTGAAAGCCCTGTAAATTTTTGCACGATTTGCGCCAACAGATCGGTTCCACCCGTGCTCGCGTTTGCCAAAAAAACGACGCCAAGACCAAGACCGACGCCTAATCCTCCAAACAAAGCACCGAGCAGAGGGTCGCTTACTTCCACAACCCAATCTCTTGTTAAAAAGACAACAAGGGGGACAAACAGCGTGCCGATTAGTGTTTTTGCCCCATAGCGAAAGCCCCCTAACAGCAGCACACCTAAAAGAAAGATCGGAATGTTTAGGGCCCAAAGCGTAAAGGCCGGCTCAAACCCAAAAACATAATTGGCGATTGTGCTGATGCCGCTCACACCACCAGGGGCAATTTGGTTTGGCAGTAAAAACAAATTAAATGAAATCCCGACTATGGCTGAGCCAATGAAAATCCTGGTATAATTTAGCCATTTTTCAGCCCGCGTGCTGTATTGCCTGTCTCGGCGAGCCTTTCCCATACATGTTCTCCTTTTTAAAAGCGATCGCTCTTTATTTAACATCCTCAGGATTCGTTGTTACATTGCCAGCGATTGTCTCAGATAAGCGTCAATAAACCCGTCAATCTCCCCATCCATGACACTGTTCGTATTGCCAATTTCAAAGTTCGTGCGGTGGTCTTTCACCATTGAATAAGGATGGAACACATAGGAGCGGATTTGGCTCCCCCAGCCAATTTCTTTTTGTTCGCCACGGATTTCAGCAAGTTCACGCTCTTGCTCCTCAATCCGCAGTTGGTACAGTTTCGCTTTCATCATTTTCATTGCCTGTTCACGGTTTTTAATTTGGGAACGTTCGCTCTGGCAAGTCACAACCGTATTTGTCGGCAAATGGGTGATCCGCACAGCCGAGTCAGTCGTGTTGACATGCTGGCCGCCCGCCCCACTAGCACGATACGTGTCGATTTTTAAGTCCTCGCTATTTAATTCGATGTCTACTGCATCATCTAATTCAGGCATCACTTCGCATGACACAAAGGACGTATGCCGCCTCCCCGATGAGTCAAATGGCGAAATTCGCACGAGGCGGTGCACGCCTTTCTCTGCTTTTAAATAGCCATATGCGTTATGCCCTTTTATGAGCAGCGTGACGCTTTTGACGCCTGCCTCCTCGCCAGGGAGATAGTCGAGCGTTTCGACAGCAAAACCACGCTTTTCTGCCCAGCGCGTGTACATCCTTAGCAACATAGAAGCCCAATCCTGGGATTCAGTGCCGCCTGCGCCAGGATGGAGTTCTAAAATGGCATTGTTTTTATCGTAAGGAGCACTTAAGAGCAATTGCAACTCAAATTGGTTCATTTTTTGTTTAAGCGCAGCAATTCCCGATTCCAGTTCACTTGCCAGTTCAGTGTCGTCTTCTTCACGAACAAGCTCATAACTGACTTCCAAGTCGTCATAGCTTTCAGCCATGTCTTTGAATGTATGGACTTGCTCTTTTAAACCATTTGTTTCATTAATGATCGCTTGCGCTTGCTCCTGATCATTCCAAAAATCAGGATCAGCCATTTTTTCTTCTAACTCCGCGATCCGCTCTTCCTTTTCTGCGACGTCAAAGAGACCCCCTAAAATCGGATAGTCGCTTCTCAAGCGCCACTAGTTCTTGCTTCATTTCTGTCATGTCCATCGTTTACACCTCTACCTAAGAGGGCCCCTTATCGGTTAGCCCCACAACAATTTTTGTATTTTTTGCCGCTGCCACAAATGCATGGGTCGTTTCTGCCAATGTTTTCGGCTTTGCGAACTGGCTTCCGTTTCGCTTTTTTGTCCTCTTGCCCATTGGCTGACGGCCTCACTGCTTTTCCTTCGGCTACTTCCTCACGCTTAAGGTTTTGCTGAACTTGTGCCTTCATCACATACATAGATACTTCTTCTTCAATTTCGGCGATCATCGCTTCAAACATATTAAAGCCTTCAAAGCGATACTCACGCAACGGGTCGTTTTGGCCGTAGGCACGCAAATGTATGCCTTGTCGTAATTGATCCATTTGGTCAATGTGATTCATCCACTTGCGGTCGACAGTGCGCAGCATGATGACTTTTTCAAACTCACGCATTTGCTCTGAAGAGACTTCTGCTTCTTTCGCATGGTATGCAGCGAGGACTTTATCGGTAATCAACTCGATCAGTTCCTCTTGCTCTTTTCCTAACAGCTCTTTCTCACTAATCCCGTTTTCAGACAACAACTGCCCATTGATATAGGTGGCAACAGCGGCTAAATCCCACTCTTCCTGAACGAGCGATTCAGGGCAATGGGTTTGAACAACACGTTCTACAGTCGCCTTCATCATATTTTCGACAATTGTTTTTAAGTTATCAGCTTCAAGCACTTCCATCCGTTGTTTATAGATAATCTCCCGTTGCTCGCGCATCACGTCATCAAACTGGAGTACTTGTTTACGAGCGTCAAAGTTATTGCCTTCAACCCGTTTTTGTGCTGTTTCCACTGCTCTTGAAACCAATGATGATTCAATAGGCTGGTCGTCTTCCATACCCAGTTTTTCCATCATCGTTTTCATATTGTCTGAGCCAAACCGCCTCATCAGCTCATCTTCCATCGACAAATAAAATTGAGAAGAACCTACATCCCCTTGACGTCCAGCACGGCCACGCAATTGGTTGTCAATCCTCCGGCTTTCATGACGCTCTGTACCAAGAACGTGGAGGCCGCCAAGCTCTTTGACCCCTGGGCCAAGCTTAATGTCCGTTCCACGGCCAGCCATGTTCGTCGCGATCGTAACGGCCCCTTTATGGCCAGCTTTTTCAATAATTTCTGCTTCCCGCTCATGGTTTTTCGCGTTTAAGACGTGGTGTGGGATCCGTTTTCTTGTCAACATTTTGGAAACAACTTCAGATGTTTCGACGTTAACCGTACCTACTAGCACAGGGCGCCCAGTTTTATGAAGCTCGGCAATTTCATTGACGACTGCGTTGAATTTCCCTTGCATCGTCTTATAAATTAAATCAGGGCGGTCTTCCCGAGCAACCGGTTTATTTGTCGGGATTACCATAACGTCCATGCCATAAATATTGCGGAATTCCTCTTCCTCCGTCTTAGCCGTACCTGTCATTCCTGCAAGCTTTTGGTACATACGGAAATAGTTTTGGAATGTAATCGAAGCTAGCGTGATGCTCTCCCGCTGCACTTCTAGACCTTCTTTTGCCTCTAGCGCTTGGTGGAGTCCATCGCTATAACGCCTTCCTTTCATTAAACGGCCCGTAAACTGGTCAACGATCACGACCTCACCGTCTTCAACCACATAGTCAGCATCACGGTGCATGGCCACATGGGCTTTTAACGATTGGTTAATATGATGGTTCAGTTGCACATGCTTTTGATCGTAAAGGTTATCGATGTTAAACGCGCGCTCTGCTTTATTGACACCTTCATCCGTCAACTGGACGGATTTTGTTTTTTCATCGTATGTGTAATCAGCATCGCGTTTTAAAACGCGCACAAATGTATTGGCTTGTCCATAAAGTTTTGTTTTCCGTTCAACGGAACCAGAAATGATTAACGGCGTCCGTGCTTCATCAATTAAAATCGAGTCAACTTCATCGATTAACGCAAAATGGAGCGGCCGTTGCACCATTTGTTCCTTATAAAGCACCATGTTATCACGTAAATAATCAAAACCAAGCTCATTATTTGTGCTGTACGTCACATCAGCGGCATACGCTTTTTGTTTTTCTTCTCTCGTAAGGCCGTTTTCGTTCAATCCCACTGTCAACCCTAAGAATTGAAAAATCCGCCCATAGTTTTCCAAGTCGCGGCGGGCTAAGTAGTTATTGACCGTTACAATATGAACACCTTTTCCTTCTAGGGCTTGGACATAAACGGCTATTGTGCCGACGAGCGTTTTCCCTTCCCCTGTCTTCATTTCGGCAATATTGCCTTGGTGTAGCGCCAGTGCACCGAGCAACTGAACGCGGTATGGATACTCATTTAACACCCTGCCCGCTGCTTCACGAGCAACTGCAAGCGCAGGAACTACTATATCGTTAAGAGAAGCGCCTTCTTCTAGCTTTGCCTTAAATTCAGCTGTTTTGTTCTTTAATTGTTCGTCAGAAAGCTGCTTCATTTCATCTGCTAGCGCCTCGACTTGATCGACGATTTTTTCATTTTTCTTTAATTGTTTTTGGGCTGGATCGCCGACTATTTTTCGAAGTAATCCAAGCATCATCATCTTCCTCTCTTGGCGGCATTGCTCTCCGCGACTGCAAATCCCTCGACTTGCGCCTATCTTTATGATACGTTTATCATTTCTATATTAGCAGTTCTAACGGTCGCTTACAAGGCAGCAGCCCTGTGAAACTCCATGTTGTCGACAGTCTATAGCAGGCAAAAAGAGCATCCGCGGATGCTCTTTTTCTGCCTGCTCTTACGCTTCAGGTTCAATTAAGCCGTATTTCCCATCTTTGCGGCGGTAAACAACATTTGTGCTGCCGCTTTCTGCATCTGAAAAAACAAAGAAATTATGCCCGAGTAAATCCATTTGCAAAATTGCCTCTTCCGCATCCATCGGTTTCAAATTAAAGCGTTTGGTGCGAACAACTTCAAGTTCATCGTCTTCAGCGACTTCATCTCGCAAAGGTTCCAGTTCATTTTTAAACATATATTTCAAACTGCCTTCTTGGCGAAACTTGCGATTCACTTTCGTTTTATATTTCCGGATTTGGCGTTCTAGCTTTTCCACGACTATGTCGATGGCTGCATACATATCCGCGTTGATTTCTTCACCACGAAGCAAAAGCTTTGGCATTGGAATCGTGACTTCGATGCTTGACTCGCCACTTCCGAGAACTTGCAACTTTACGTTTACATCGGCGGTTGGAGTTGTATCAAAATAACGCTCCAATTTCCCCACCTTTTTTTCGACATACTCTCGGATGGCAGGTGTGACTTCAATGTTTTCCCCACGAATATTAAAATGCATGTAGAACTCCTCCTTTTCCTTGCTTACTTCTACAATTCCCTTCAATATTCCTTCTCAAACCTTAATAAACTTTACAAAAGATCGACAAAAAACCCGCTTTTTTTAAAAAGCGGGTTGATTATTAGCTATTCATTCATATCCGTTCAGGAATGTGAATTAAAGCTTAACAACATTTGCAGCTTGCGGTCCACGTGCGCCTTCAACGATTTCGAATTCAACGTCTTGGCCTTCGTCAAGCGTTTTGAATCCTTCAGAGTTGATTGCAGAGAAATGAACGAATACGTCGTCTCCGTCTTCACGCTCGATAAAACCGAAACCTTTTTCTGCATTGAACCATTTTACTTTTCCTTGCATGCTTCACATTCCCTTCGTTACTGAAAATTCATTGTGGTGCTTTTCCACAGTTTCACTATAACAGCGCAACTCTTAGAAGTCAAACTCTTTATTTAACAAAGAACGCCAACTCTTGTCAATCGATGTCGATTCTGTTCTTTTTCATTGTGAGCGCTTTCTTGAAAATCGGCATAATAACGCGCTTTTTTAAGATAACCGTTGCCATGAATAATGTCGAAAACTTTTTTTGTTTTTTTTATTGGAACCCCCTTGTCACTAAAGTTTTTGTTGTTAGTACGAATTCCCTATTCCCTAACGATTTCATTTTTGTTACAATAGGCACCAGCACTTGTAATCAAATTGTAATATTAAGGTGCCATTTTATTCCTTCTAGGAGTGGTAAACATTGAAACACACAAGCTATCTTTACTGCAGCTTAGTCGTTACCGCCCTTCTCGGAGCCTGCTCCCCAAATTCGGCTCCTGTGCAAGAAAGTTCCGCACCACAACAAGACAATCACAACGATTCCAAACTAGATGCCGAATCGATCATTGAAGAAGCGAAAAATGCTGAAGAGCAAATAAATAGCTATACAGCCAATTTTAAAGCGACAGATACCATTTCAACGACTGAAGATGAACCGGACAAAGAACCGCAGATTCATGTGATTGAAGGCAATATCGCCTATAATGCTTCTCCAGAAACATTTTATACAGCTCTTTCTGCTAAACCGGGACAAGGGGAAAAAGAGGAGACGGAACTAGAAGATCTCGCGACAGTTGAGGTATTAAAAGAAAAAGATCGCCTCTACACAAATGTAAACGATGAAGGCTGGCTTCCCATTGATAAAGGCGATCCAAGTGAACGGTTTGTATCGCTAGAGCTGACTCCGATATATCAACTTGAACTAATGCAACCGTTCTCCGATTTTGTCAATGTGAGTGAATATGACGACTTGTACGTGATTAGCGTCGCTGCTGGTGGCGACACATTGAGAGAAATGGCCTCGAACATGGATATGATTGAACGGGCGCTACCGACAGAAAACAAGCTGGAGATACCGGATCAGTACCAATTATCGCAGTTAGATTATATGCTGTTTATTGATAAAAACAGCTTCTTGCTGGAAAAAACAAACACCGTTTTTGAAGTTGTCGTTGAAGACAACGGTACCGTTATTCGCACGGACATGTCGCTCACAAGGACTTCAGTCAATGATAGCGGGCATATGGATATCCCTTCCATTCCATAAGAACCACCCAAATTGTGTCACAATTTGGGTGGTTTTTGCCTGTGGCTTTTTGAGTACTTATGTTATTCAGCAGCTTTTCTCGTCAATAAACGCCCCTTTTGTTGACAGAATGCCCCCCCGCTCGTAGCCCTTGTGAAGGCGCTTTTGATCAGCAATTTCTTTCAAGTCCTGTTTAATTGCGGCGGAAACGGCGTTTAAGCGTGCTGTTAAAAGGCGATCTTGCTCAATTAGAACAGAAGATTCTTCCGTTGTAAAGCTGCCTGCGCTTGTCTCGATCATTGATTGCCTTAGTCCAAGCAAACGGTTGACATCCGCAAGAAAATCATCACGCTTGTCATCTTCTTGAGGAAAGGGACGAGCAAGTAATTGAAGCAACTCCTCTGTCCGCCCTTTCACAGAAGCATAGGTCATTTCGCTTGTCCCCCTTGAAAGCGGTTCTGCCTTTCCAATTGGATCACTTGCTTCCACGTATTACGGAATTCAGCCACGTACGTCTCTGCTTCTTCCAATGCCTCTGGGCTCTTCTCTATATTTCCCTTAATCAGTTGGTGCAAGATGTATTCATACATCCGCATCATATTGGCCCCTACCTCAGAGTCCGTTTTTAGCGTGACCATCAACTCGCGGATGATCGCCTCCGCCTTTCCTATTGCTGTATTGGCTTGTTCAATTTCTCCGTTTTCAGCCGCTTGTTTACCGAGGCGAATTTGCTTTAAGCAACCATTGTACAACATAAGCGTCAGCTCTCCTGGTGAAGCGGTTTGTACAGACTGTTGCTTATATACGCCTTGTTTAGTAAAACTCATAGTGCCTCCTTAATTTCCGTATAACAAATTGTAAAGCGACTCGCTTTGTGCATTAGCCATCTGCATCGCTTTTTCCATTGCCGTAAACTGGCGCCAGTAACGAGCTTCCTTTTGTTCAAGGCGGCGTTCAAAATTAGCAATACGGTTTGTAAGATCCTTCGTTTGCTTTCCTAACGTAAATTGGTGCTCTTCATAATATCCCTCAGAACCACCTGCACGCCTTGCAAGAGCAGACATGCTGTCTGACAAATTGGTGCGCAGCGTTTGCGCCATCCCTGGACTATTATCGGTACCGGCAAAAATAGCATATACGCTGTCTGCATCTTCTTCGATCGCAGCGCGAAGCTTATCTTCATCTATTTCTAGCTTGCCGCCGTCCCTGTAGTTGTCGGTCGTTGTAATGCCGATTTGGGAAAGGTGGGTAAAAGCGCCGCCTGTATCGACTGGCTCATAGAGAGTTTGCCTCATATTCGTCAATGCTGATTGCAACAAAGGATCGCTCCTAAGCAGGCCGCTTTGCGCTTTTTCTTCCCAGCGTTTCGCTTCGCTTTCCGATAACTCATCCCGCTCTGCATCAGTCAGCGGGGCATAATCACGATAATATTTCTCATTCAGTTTGCCGTTCATATGGTCCACTAAAGCATTATACTCATCAACAAACGATTTGATCGTCTCGACGATTGAATCGACGTCTGTAGCAGCGCTAAGTGTCACCGCTTGCGTAGATGTATCTTTAAGCGTAATCGTCATTCCGCTTAACGTAAACGTATTCGATGTCCGCTCTGTTTCAATTCCATTAACCGTAAACTGTGCATTTTTTCCAGCTTGAACATTATCATTCAGCCCCAACCCCTGCTCAAACAGGGCACCAGAAAACATCAGCTCATTTTGGCCTGCTTCGCCAAAATGGCCCGTTTCCTTTCTTGTGACGACAAGGGCTCCACTATATTCATCAAAAAAGGCGTTTACTTTCGCATCGGCATTTTGCAGTTTCGTCACCACCGTACCGATCGTATCCGATTCTTTAAAGAAAAACGAGCTCTCCACTTTTTCGCCATTTGCAGCTATTGTCGCAACCGTTGAAGTCGTATACCGCTCTGTCGCTTCGCTGTCTGCTTGAATATACTCGACTGTCACCTTGCCAGTGAGTTTATCGGCACCGGAAAAAGTCATTTCGCCTGTATCGCTTATAAAGACCTCCCCTTTTGCGAGATCTTCTGGATTGTCTGCAACCGCATACGCTTTGCCGTTGATGATAAGCATGCTCTCCCCGGCAAATTGTGGTGCCTCGCTAAGCTGCACTTTGCCATCGGAAACTTGGACGGTTTCGCGCTGCAATTTGCCTTGGATCCATTCCCCATCGTTTATATCCAGCTCTTTCAATTGCGACTTTTCTGTGATACCGCTAAGATTTTTGCTTTGTGCAGTCGCCGAAGTCGCCAGCTGCCTGACTTCATTTAACGTAAAAGAAGCATTGCCAGCAGAAGAAGAAGCTGTTGCTGTCGCAATGTCTATATTTGAAGATGAGACTGTGCGCTTTTTCATATTCGAAGCTCGCAAAACTGTATCAAAAATCAAATCGTTGAATGTTCTCATTTTCAAATTGACTTCCCTGTAGGCGTCCGTTTTCCAACCTATCTCCGTTCGTTGTTTTTCCAATTTGTCGACGGGCATACGCTCTGCTTTCATTAAATCTTTCACCATTTGGTCAATGTCAAGGCCAGAGGCCAAGCCTGTGAGTCTCATCGTCCCATCTCCTTTCTAGATATGCCGGTCAATGATCAAACCAACCGATTTTAACATTGCTGCAACTAAGTCAAGTATTTTTTCAGGGGGCACTTCACGGACAACTTCATTTGTTTCTTCGTCAATGACCTGAACGTAAACACGATCGAGTTCTTCATGGATGTGGAAATTTAAGGACCGTTTTGCAACTTTGTTCAGTTGTTTTGACGTTTCGTTTATAAAAGCGGCTGCTTTTGTTCCGTCAATCAGCGGCTGTTTCGTGTTTTGCTGCTGTAAAGCCTTAGGCTGGTGCCCTGCCGCCGGTAACGTTAAAAGCGCGACTGACAATTGAGCTTTCATAGCTGCACCTCACTTGCAGTAGACCTATCACTAAAATCCATCTAGAAACTATACTTAGTCCAGCTTCTTATTTGACTGGAGCGCCCTTCTCGGTTGTCGCCATCGATGGCGCTTTTTAGCAAAAGCAAGCCCTCTTGTTAAGTGCTTGCTTTATTAGCATGTTTAATAAACGCTTGCAAAACTTCTGCTGATACCGGTTTCGCAGCGTGTTTATTTTCCTCCTGAATCGCTTCATACACCTCGCTGCGGTGGACATCGACCGATTTTGGAGCCGAGATGCCAAGCTTTACTTGGTCTCCTTCAACAGCTAACACCTTGATCTCAATATCATCCATAATGCGGATCGCTTCATTTGCCTTTCTTGATAAAACAAGCACGCTATCGTCCTCCTTTAGCAGCCGTGTGAATGGGTGCCTTAAGAGAATACCGTTCCCCATCGAGCATAAGTTGTTTAGCAAAACGTTTTTTTGCATGAATAGCAATGGGCGCTCTTAAATTTGCGGTTGTTTCGGAGAAAGGCTGCTGGATTGTAAGGAGCACAAAAATAGCGACATCTTTTTCAGACTCAGCATGAAGCTGGCGCACGACTGAATCAGCTAGTTCCACTTCATAGTCCGGCCAAAACAGAAATGGGTTAATGCAAACAAAGCCAATCTCTTTCGTGCGAACCGACTGAAGGATAAAAAAGGGCGGCTGCTCATTAAACGGCAGCAAAATAAATTCCGTTTCTTCTGGAAATCCCGGAAGACCCCCTTGAAAAACGATAATGTCTTCCTGCTTATATTCGACTGTGCCTAAATAACTGGTCTCAAGCTGCAAACGGATCCCACCTTACCGTAAAAAATCAAGGAGCGAAGGTTGAATAATTCGTGCAGTAACCGCAAGGGCCGCATTGTGGACGCCTTCAGCTACAAGAAGTTTCGTAATCGCTTCGGCTATATCAATATCTTCGTTCATTGATTTTGTTTCTTTTACGAAATATTCCTGTTGCTCAAGGCGGTCTTCCATGAGATCAACACGGTTCATTCTTGCACCGAGCTGGCCGTGAACATCTGCACCATTGCGCAAATGGGCATCGATTTTACTTATAAATTCCCCTAGATCTTCAGCTGTTGTTTCTGGATCAAGCAACGCTCGTTCAAACATAAACAAATCGCTATAAAGCTCGTCTGAAAAAAGCTTTTGCGCATCTGTATTGACTTGGATTTCAACGCCTTTTTGCAATTCAAAAGAAACGGCTTGATGATTTGTAGATGTTCTCATAATCAACATCTCTTCTTCAGCAACAACGTCACCAGTGCCCGTTTCAATGACAGCGTCATTCACAATAAGCGTATCCTCTCCGCCGCGGGCAACAAAATGGCCTGCATCAGCATCATAATCGTAGATTTGGCCATCGTATGTAATTTTTACGTTATCAAGTTTTTCGCCGTTTAGTTTCGACGGCGATAATTCCTGTACTGGTGAATTGTCTGTATCACTGCCATTAAAAATATACTTACCATTGACATTTGCATTCGCTACTGTCATCAGATGGTTACGCAGTTCTTCTAGTTCATGGGCGATGTTTTTGCGTTCTTCCTCGCCATACCCATCGGTAGAGCCAGTGACGGCAAGTTCGCGCACACGATTTAAAATGCTGGACGCTTCCTTTAAGGAGGCATCCCCTTGATTTAGCCAACTATGAGCTTCATCGACATTTCGCTTGTATTGTTCCATTTGTGCAAGCGATTGACGGTGTTGCATGCTTTTCGTTGCCACAACTGGGTCTTGGGAAAAACGGGTGATTTTCTTTTGTGCACTTATTTGGTCATATAAAGTAGAAAGACGTTGATAACTGCTCTGGGAATAACGAAGCGAGTTCGCCGTCATCATGCCTTGTGTTACCCGCATAAAAACTCCTCCTCTTAACGCCCAACGACGCCTAATCGATTAATGATCTGGTCAAGCATTTCGTCCATTGCTGTCATTGCCCTAGCAGCAGCATTGTAAGCATGCTGAAACTGGATCAACAGTGACATCTCTTCATCAAGGGAAACGCCACTAATTGACATCCGGTTTGATTCTGTATTGGCTAGGCGTGCGTTCGAGGCCTCTGTTTGATCACGCTGTGCTTTTGTTTCCACTCCGAGCTTGCCCATCATATCCTGGTATTTACCGATAATGGCCGCAGAGTCCTCTAGGCGACTAATTTCTTTTGCCACATCGACATTTCCCTCAACGATCATTTTTCCATCAATATAGTGGTCCGCCTCATTTAAAAACGTTAGCAAATCACGAAATGCCTCTTCATTGTCTTTATCGTTTTCCCAAGCAGCCCATTTTTCCGCAAACTCGTCTTGGTATTCTGGTTTAATTCCTTCCTCATTAAACCTTGCTGTCGCTAATGCTTTTGGATTGTTGCTTAATTCACTGTTAACAGTTATATGAGAAAAAGCGCCTGAGTCATCAAGATGAATGGTAAAAAATTCTTGTCCAAATCCACCTTGTTCTGAATAAGCAAACGCATAGATCTGGTTCACTTCTTTAGCAAATGTTTGTGCTAACGCTTTTATGTCTTCAAGTTCTTGGTCGACTCGCTCATGGGCTTTTTGCAACCCGACCAACTCACCGCCACCGGCACCGCTATAAGTAAATGGCTGATTGCTGTCCCCGACAGTCCATTGCATTCCATCTTGGAGCGTCAACAATTGCGGTCCTTCCTCCGTTGCATCGACTAAAGTGATCGTCTCGCTCCCGCCAAGTTTTAGCTCTACTTTATAAGGCCCTTCAGCGCCAGTTGCTGCATGTTCATGAGGTTTAGGGGAACGGCTTACCTGAATGGGCACAAGGCTTGAAAGTTGGTCAAGCAATCTGTCTTGGCCATCATACAATTCATTTGGAACTTGTCCCGAAGACTCAGCAGCAATGATGTCTTTGTTCGTTGCATGCAATTGTTCGAGGATTTGGTTTACTTTGGCAGTCGTTAACTCTGCTTCCGTCTCCAACATGTCCATTTCTGTTTGAAAAGAGTGCTGCAAATGAGTGAACGCATCCGTGACAGCTTTCCCTTGTTCGAGCAAAACCGCTTGGCTTTCTTTCCCGGAAGCTAGTTCTTTCCAACCATTCCAAAAAGACGCGAATTGATCTGATAACCTGCTCGTAGTCGTATCGGAAGGCGCTTCATTATAGAGGTCTTCCATACGTTCCAATATTTTATATTGAATGAAAGCGGCTCCTTCGACATGTGCTTCAGAACGGAATTGGCGGTCTAGCAATTGGTCCCGTATCCGTTCGATGCCCGTCACTTGTACGCCTGAACCAATTCTCCCGTTCATAGCTGGTTGCGTCCAAACGCCAGTAGCTGGGTACCCTCCTGTCGCTTGCAAATTGACACGCTGTCTTGAATAGCCAGGCGTGTTGACGTTGGCCACATTGTTCCCTACTGTCTGTATAGCAGTTCGATTGGTGTTGACTGCCCTACGCATCGTTTCCATTCCAAAAAATGTAGACATAACTTCTCCTTTACGCTTTTGAATCGAACACCGCTTTCGTTTTCCCTGTTGCCACAGCATCTTTTGTGTAAGTTGTAGCATCGCCCTTCGGCTGCATGAACTGCAACGTTCCTTGGACGAAAGCGATCGAATCCATCAATAGTTTTTGGTTTTGTTCATTTTCGGCTTTTAACTGTTGGACAACTTCTGTTAATTGCGTTTGCAGGACTTGCCATTCTTGATCTTGTATGGCGATTTCAGATAACGTTTTTCCGTTTAACGCTTCAGCGAGCGCTTTTTCCAACAAACGGCTTTTAGAGATAAGCGAACTCTCTGTTCCCGTTAGCTGCGCCAGCTGCTCCATTTGATTTTGAATCAGCGCTTGCCGCTTTTTTTGTGCGCTTGCAAGCAGTTCTTTTTGGACATGTACCAAGCTTTTAAGCGTTTTCTTTGCCGATTGTTCCATTATTTTCCGCCTTTTGTCCATGACCGTAAAATGGCTTCTGCTGTTTTTTCAGGATCAAGTTCATAGGTGCCATTTTCGATTTGTGTTTTTAGCTCTTGAATTCGTTGTTCTTTAGCAGCTGTAATTTCCTCATTTAGCTTTCGAGCATCAGACGAGATTTCAACTTGGTCTTTTTTAGCTAGTTGATGCTCTTCCGCTGTCGTCTTTGCCATTGTTGCTTTATAAACTGCGTGAGGAATCATCGATTGAGAAGAATTGATTTTCATGTTACCGCCACCTTTGCTACTCATTTTTTTTATGAAGCGTTTCTTGCAAGCGATAAGAGGATCTTTGCTCCCCATCGATGCGTTTCGCTGGCTTTAATTGTTGTTCGCTATTTGCCAAATCCCGCTTCATTTCTTCTCTGCAGGAGTGGCAAATCCACGGTTCCTTCGTTCGCTGTTTGCACCGCTCGCATATATTATATAAATTCGGGAAATGGCGAAGCTGCAAGCGCCCTTTTCGGATGAGCGTCTGCACCATATCATAGCTTACACCAGTCCCATCTACGACTTCTTGCTTTGTCGCAGACCGATTTTCCCGTTTTCGCAAAAACTGGTTCACTTTTTGAAAACAGCGCTCTTCCTCTTCATGGCAAGAGCGGCAAATCGAATGAATGTTCTTCACAAAAACTGCGCCGCATTTTTGACAATTTGCTAATTCAGCCATTTTCTTCCCCTACCTGAATCAATTTCATTTGTACGCTACTGCTACGATGATCTTAAAACCAGTTTAAGTCTATTTTAGCAAAGCTTGCACCTACTTTGCCTACCTATTTCGCCCGTGCAACCGTTAAAGAAGAAACGGACTTGGCTCCGTGTACGAGCAAAATTGCTGCCGCTTGCCGTACAGTCGTGCCTGTAGTATATATATCGTCTACAACTAAAAAATCTTTACCAGCAATATCGCTAGTTTTACGGCTTATTACGCAAAAAGGATTCTTTTTATAAGATTTGATTCGATTTTCACGGGTCTTTTTACTCTGTTTTGCTGGTGCTTGGTCGATCCGCGCCAATACAGGCGATGCGGGGAGCCCACTTGCTGTCAACAGCAGTTCCGACTGATTAAAGCCCCTCTCTTGCAAACGGTCTGCACTGAGCGGCACATACGTTAATGAATGGGAACGAAACTCGCGGCGTATCGCTTGTTTTAACCGACTGGCGAACATTTGCGCCAAAGCAGCGTCCCCGCGATACTTATAAGCCGACAGTAGCTCTTTTAGAAAGGGATTATAATAGTAAAGGGAGCAATTACGAACAAGCGGGTCATCTTTATGCATCACTTTCCATAACTTGCAATCCAAGCAACAATTTTGTTCGCTGCCTCCACACCATTTGCCGCATTTTCTACAGCCGGATTTGACTGGTTCGAGCTTCCTTGCACAATTTCCGCATAGGTGTTCTCGTTCGGCAACAACCAACCTCGCCAGCGACAACCTTTCCCAATAGGTGTTCCCGCATAGTAGACAATGGTTCACGTAAACGCCTCCTTATTCATTTGCTTAATGTGCTGAATCGCTTGTTGCATCGCTTTCGTTCGCCCATAATGCCAAAAAACAATATCGCCTGAAGGAAAATGAGCCTTTCGTCCTACGCGCCCACTAATTTGCGTTAAACAGGCAGCTGTAAAAATTCGGTCTTCTGACCCAAGTACGGCAACTTGAACATTTTCAACCGTAACGCCACGTTCTAAAATCGTTGTGGTTAAAAGCAAGTTGTGTTTTTTCTGGCGAAAGGCGGCAATATCGGCATGCCTGTTAGTCGCTTCTGCATAAACAGCAGCATGGCCTATTTTTCTTTCTGCTAGCAATTCGGAAAAAGTTTGCAGTGTTTCGATAGAGGGGAGAAAAATCATTTTTGGGCACTGGTCATACTTCGTAAGCCACTTCGTAACAATCGAGGGAATTCGCTTTCGCTTAAGAGCAGAACGCCAGTTGCCGATCCACTCAGTCCGCGGAACAGGCAAGGGGTGGTTATGAAACCGCTTAGGAATTTTGGCGATCAGCAAGTCTTTCTTACGTAACAAAGAGGAAGAGGGTGTCGCACTTAACAAAATCGTAGTCGCATTTGGCTTTTTTGCTTGCTGAACGGCGTATTGGAGGCTGGAATCGTAGGAATAGGGAAAGGCATCCACTTCATCGACAACTAACACATCAAATGTTTGATAGTAACGCATGAGTTGGTGTGTTGTCGCTAAGACGAGCTGCGCTTGAATCGTTTGCTTGCGCCTGCCACCATAGAGCACGCTCGTTTCAATGCTTGGGAACGCTTCTTTTAAACGCGGTTCTAGTTCTTTAATGACATCTGTGCGGGGAGCAGCAAGGGCCACTCTTTTTCCCGAACGAAAGCATTCATCTAATGCAGGATACAACAGTTCCGTTTTTCCAGCTCCGCAAACGGCCCATACTAGTGCGGTGCAAGTTTCGGTTTCCACAGCATGTTTGAGAACCGCGGCTGCCTGTTGCTGAAGCGCCGACAATTGGCCGCTCCACACACAAGCATTTTCCTTTGCCGGATAAAGAAACTCGTCTTTGACCCAAGTAAACAAAGAATGACAACTAGCCACTTTCCCGATTTTTAAACAGTGACGGCAATACGTACAGTCACGTTGGCAAATGTGGCAAAAATGAGAGGAGAACAAATGGGGAGCAGTGGAGCCACAGCGGCGACAGTGCCAGCCAGATGGCGATTGAAAGAGTGCTGGTTCAGAGGAAATGTAGTGGTTTTTTAGGCAATACTCGATCCATTCACGATCAAAAGGAAGTTCTGACAAGAGCAGCCTTCTGCCGTGGAGGCACTGCCGAACGGCTTCGAGTTGCTTCCTTTTCAAACAATCCACTCCTTTATGAAGGAAGGGTGCCAGCTATTAATACCAGCTGACACCTAAGCTTCCACTTCCTAAATGGGTACCAATCACAGGTCCAAAATAACTGATTTGAATCGCAGTAGTAGGATGCTGCTCGGCAATTTTTTCTTTTAATTGCATAGCCCCTGCGCGATTATTTGCATGAATAACCGTTACTTCGTTCACGTTGCCAGCAGCCAAATCATCAAACAACATGTCAAGAATATGGTTAAGCGCTTTTTTTTCCGTTCTTACTTTTGCATACGGGACAATGAGCCCCTCTTCAAAATGAAGGATCGGTTTGATTTGCAGCATGCTGCCGATAAGCGCTTGAGCGCCGTTTAAGCGTCCACCTCTGCGCAAATGGTGCAAGTCATGAACAACAAAATACGCACGGATTTGCGCTTTTATTTTTTCAAGCTCGGCAACGATGTTTTCGGGAGGCGTACCTTCTAAAGCCAGTTTAGCAGCCGTTCGGGCAAGAAATCCTTGCGGGGCACAACTAATTTCTGAGTCAACGCCGTGGAGTGTAATGCCCTCGACCATTTCCCCAGCTGAGAGTGCAGTTTGTAACGTGCCGCTAATTTTGGCAGATAAGTGGACGGAAACGACATCCGTATATCCTTCATTTTTAAGCTTTTGCAGTAGCTCCGTAAACAAGCCAATCGCAGGCTGCGACGTTGTCGGCAGTGCTTCCTCGGTAGAAAGTTTTTCGTAAAACACGTCCGTCGACAGATCGACTTCTTCCCGGTAGTTCTTGCCGCTAAAAATGACCGAAAGAGGAATCGTGTAAATGCCCAGTTCTTCCAAAGTTTGTTTATCCAAATAAGCTGTTGAGTCTGTTAAAACAGCCGTTTTTCCCATTTTCATTCCTCACTTTTCCTGCAAGTCCATTTTTGCAATCTCCCCGCTTTACAAACTTGCTGTTCATTTGGTGGAAGCAGGGAGAAGGCAAACGAGCCATCGTTCATCCTGAGGCAACGATTCATCATTCGCTGCAGCGAAACGACCATTTCCCGAGAAATAGTGTCCCTATTTAGCGAACGATGACATATCCTTTTTTTATGGACTCTACCACTGCTTGAGTTCGGTCGTTCACGTTCATTTTTTGCAAAATGTTGCTAACATGGTTCTTGACTGTCTTCTCGCTTATGTAAAGCGACTCGCCGATTGCTCGATTGTTTTGTCCATCCGTCATAAGCTGAAGCACTTCACACTCTCTCCTAGTTAAAATATGAAGCGGCTTCCTATACTCGACTTCACGGAAACCGATCGAGTCTTGGTATTGCTCATCTTGGCGGGCGAGGCGACGGTATTCCTTAATCAAATTTGATGTCACTTTCGGATGAATATATGCACCGCCGGATGCAACCACTTTTACAGCTTCAACCAATGATTCCGCATCCATTTCTTTTAATAAGTAACCTGAGGCTCCTGTTCGCAACACATGGGAAACATAAGACTCATCATCATGAATCGAAAGAATGATCACTTTTACTTTTGGAAATGCCTTGATCAAGTCTTTTGTTGCTTCGACGCCGTTCGTTTTTGGCATATTAATATCCATTAAAATGACATCTGGCTGATGTTGGCGGACCAAATCGATTACTTCCGATCCGTCTTCCCCATCTGCAACAACATTAAAATTTTCCTCCATCGATAAGATCCGCTTTACCCCTTCTTTAAACAATGGATGGTCGTCTATAATGACAATGCGAATTTCTTGTGTTTCTTGAGTAATCATTGTTTTCACCTCTCTACCAAACATGCTATTATTTGCGATTTTTTTAAGCTGTGACCGGCACAGCCATATGTTCACTCTAACCATCTTGCTTTTTTATGCGCAGAACTCTCGTAAATTTAATTAGGAAGGATTGACGTTTAATTCGTAGAAACAGGGAGTTGAATCAAAATATTTGTGCCTTCTTGCGGTTTGGAATGAATCGTCATTTTGCCATTTAGCATGTTAACCCTTTCTTTCATGCCTATTAACCCAAACGAAGATTCCTTTCTTTCAGAAAGGTCAAATCCTTTGCCGTCATCTCGAATGACAAGCGTTACATTTTTTGGTTTCAATTCAATCTTCACGACAATTTCAGTCGGTTCTGCGTGCTTGGTCGCATTTTGCACCGCTTCCTGCACAAGGCGAAATAACGCAATTTCAAATTGTTGGGCAAGCCTCTTTTCAACGCCAAAGTGTTTAAAAGTGACTTTTAAGCCATGACGCTCTTCAATATTCTCTAAATACTTTCTCAATGTAGGCACTAGCCCTAAATCATCCAATGCCATCGGACGCAAATCATAAATGATTCTTCTTACCTCTGCCAATGAAGAACGAACCATACGGCGGAGCCCGCGAATTTCTTTGAGCGCTTCCTCAATGCCCCGTTCCTGGTAGATCCGTTCAATCAATTCTGAATGAAGCATAACGTTTGCCATCATCTGAGCTGGCCCGTCATGGATTTCCCGGGAAAGACGGCGACGCTCTTCTTCCTGTGCCTCGATTATTTTTAAGCCGAACGCTTGCTTTTCATTGGCGTCTTTAATGTATTCGCCGACTTGCTTAAGATCGCTAGATAAAAAGTCAAACACCACGGACATCTGTACAGAAAGCTGTTCAGCCCGATTGATCGTATCCTGAAGATTTTTTAAGCGGCGATCAATATCATCCCGCCTAATCCGCAATTGGATCTCTTCTTGTTGAAGCACAGCCAGCTGCACTTGGAAATCGCTGGCTTGTTCGTACGCTGTACGGACTTCCTCACTTGTGTACCGATTAAATTCCTTGCTTACTTTGGCTAACCGGTTTCGTGCGTGTTTTGTTTTTAACACGGTTTCGTCGACATCATTAATAACGTGTGTTAATTTAACTTTGACTTGATCTAATTCCTTTTTCAAGTATTCATACTCATTGCGGGAGCGTTCACCGATTTCAAAGATTTTTTCGCGACTCGTCCCAACTGAGTCAAGCGTTTGCGTAATTATATGATCAAGCATCGTTACGTCTGTCATGAATACTCCTCGCTTTTTCAATCACTTACGGAACTAGTCAAAAAACTGTCGCATGTGTAATGCCTTTATTTTTAATTCGCTTTCCGCTATCCTTATCTTACACGATTTTCGTCCTACCGTAAGACCATTCATAGCGAAACCTCTCCTCCTTTTTTAATAGGACCTGAGAATACCGATTATAGTAACAGACATGTGTTACACCGTCGTTTCGCGAATATGTAAAACTGTGAAAATAAACATCTTGTTAATGGAGGACCGTTATGCTGCCGCACTATTATACAGTCAAGCAAGCTGGAGAACATGAAATCATTATCCAAAAATCTCGCTTTATTGCCCATTTAAGCCGGGCTGAAACCGAAGATAAAGCGATCGCTTTCATTGAAAGCATCAAAAAACAGCATTGGCAGGCAACTCACAACTGCTCTGCTTACTTGATCGGCGAACAGAATTTAATCCAAAAAGCAAATGATGACGGAGAACCAAGCGGTACTGCGGGCGTACCTATGCTTGAAGTACTAAAGAAGCGGAACCTTAAAGATACAGTGGTCGTTGTGACTAGGTATTTTGGCGGCATTAAGCTTGGCGCTGGCGGTCTCATCCGCGCCTATGGCGGCGCCGTTAGTGAAGGCTTAAATGCAGTTGGCATCGTCGAACGGACACTCATGCGTATCGTCCATACAGCCGTTGACTACACTTGGCTTGGGAAAATTGAGAACGAAATTCGCCAATCGCCCTATTTGTTGCAAGGAATCGACTACCTTGATAACGTCGTCATCCGTACATACGTCAAGGAAGCAGAAACCGAGACATTCCAGCAATGGATGACGGAACGGACAAACGGACAGGCAAAACTTTCCGAAGGCGAACTCGTTTATTTAGAAAAGGACGTTGTTGGCTAAAGCGTGCTTGCCACCACACGCAACGCTTGGCGTATCCCCTTTTCTACAGTGGCCCGTGGCAACGATACGGCCTCTTCACCTACCATATCATCGGTATAAGGAACATGGATAAAACCTGCTGGTACAGCCGCTGTCTGCAAATGGTCTAAAACACGGTACATCAAATCATTGCATACATACGTCCCGGCAGTATTGGAAATGGTTGCTGGGCATCCACCTCGATTTAATTCATTGACAATCTTACGAATAGGAAGCGTCGAAAAGTAAGCGGCAGGACCATCTTGCTTGATCGGTTGATCAGTCATCACAACTCCTTCATTATCTGGCGGCCCGTCCATCACATTAATAGCAATCCGCTCTGGCGTCACCTGTTTTCGCCCTGCTCCCAGCCCAAGCATGACAATCGCATTAGGGCGGATCGCCGTTGCTTGTTCGATCAACATTTCCGCTGCACGAGCAAACGAGACAGGTAGCACAATCCCTTTCATTAAGGTGCCGTCCATCTCGGTTCCGTCCAACTTTTGTACAAGTGCTTCCGTTGGATTTTTTTGATGTGTTAAAAACGCTTCAAATCCAGAAACAAGGATTGTGTTCATTGCTATCCTCCATCACACATAAACATTCATTCTGACTGTAGGCAAATACTCTTGCAAGCGTTTTCTACTAGTCTAACATTAGTTGTATTATTATATCATAACCGCGAACAGAGCAGTTACTTGAGAGCAGTTGGGAAATGTCTAAAGGAATAGGAGCTATAGCTCGTTTTAAAACCCCATCACCCCCTTTTCTACGTTTAAAAAGTTGGGAAAATCCTCTTTTCTACATTTTAAAAGCGGAAAAAAAACTGTCGGTTGTCTCGAATGGTTCGAGACAGCCGACAGGTTCTGTCCTTGCAATGGCCTATTATTAATCAACAGCAGGCTCTTCAGCATTCAATTGGATGGTGTGGAAGCCTAGGTCATGCCTATTTAAGATGTTGACAGCCATATTTCCACTGCACATCTGCCACGATTGATCAACGTCCTAGATCGCCTGTTGACATGGTCAATGCCTGTTTCCCCTCGCATAATTGCCAGTTGACTGACTTTCTTAAAGTCACTTTCCATTTACATTTAAAAAGCCTGCTACCTATCCGATTTAGACCGGGTCCGGTAACAGGCTATTACATGCAAAGGCGCTTTCTTATACGTTTTTTTCTCTAGTTTGCCGTTTCTGGTTCTTCGGCTGTTAAACCAATTTGTGAGCGGTCATTGTAAAATTCAGATCCAGGAAGCTCAGAATAGTTAACGACACGCTTGTTCACCGCATGCATTTCTGAACGGTAGAGCGTTGGAAACGCAGGGACTTCTTCAAGCATTAGTTCTTGCCATTCATTATAGACTTCTTGGCGGTATTCCATGTCAAGCGCTGCTTCTGATGTCCCTTCTTTTAACAAGCGGTCGCTCTCTTCATTGGTCCAGCGAGTATAGTTAAACGCCGCTGTGCTACCCCAAAGGCCATATGGGTCGGCATCTGAGCCTACGCCCCAAGCACCTTGATAAACATCAATGTCTTGATCGGATGCTTTTAAGCGGTCATAGAACGTATTAAATTCTTGTAACCGTCCGTCTAAAAGCTGGACGTCAATACCGATGTTTTTCCATTGGGTAATATAGTACTGAGCAAGTGGTTCAGCTGTGTCGCCACCGCTCATAGACGCAAAGTTTAATTGCAGTTTTTCCCCGTTTGGATCTTCACGAAGTCCATCTCCATCAATATCTTCATAACCAGCCTCATCTAAAATTTGGTTTGCAAGCTCTACATCGTATGCAAAACCTTCTAGCTCGTCGTTATGGAAAGTTGGGTGTGATGGCGGTATCAAGGTTGTACCGGCCCATCTAAATCCATTGTAAAAACGTTCGCCAACAGCATCGTTGTCAACGGCGTGGGCCATTGCTTTACGCAAGTTGACGTCAGACACTTGTTTGTCAGGATCCATAACATTTTTATTTTCTTCTTCATCCCATGTACCCATTTGGAAGCCAATATACGTATAAGCCAAGTCAATTTTTCCGATAAACTCAACGTTTGTTAATGATTCATAGTTGTCGGCGTATTGGTCTGTTTGGTACTTCGCAATGTCAACCTCGCCATTTTCCAATGCTTGGTTCAACACGTTTGGGTTAACAGTCTTGAATACCACTTCATCGACATTTGGTTCACCACGCCAATAGTTTTCGTTTTTCTTCATCACAACGTTTTCCCCAGGAGTAATGCTATCAATCACATATGGGCCAAAGAAAACGGGGTTTTCACGGACTGCTGGAGAAGATTCCATATCCGCCACTTCAATGTCCTCAAAGATATGTTTAGGCATGGCGTATGTCCAGATCCCGCTTGCTAATAAGGACGGGCTTGCTTCCTTGAATGTAATTTTTAACGTTTTATCGTCAATGATTTCAAGTCCAGAAATCGAATCGGCTTCCCCTGCGCGGTATTCATCAAACCCTTCCACATTTGAAGCTTCTGTGAATCGTACCCCTGGATAATCTGGGTGGCCGAGCACTTCAAACGTATATGCCCAGTCTTCCGCTTTTACTGGTTCGCCATCTGACCAATTGACTTCATCACGAATCGTAAATGTAAATGTTCTGCCGTCATCATCGACTTCAAATGTTGCAGCACCTGTTTGCGTGTATTGGTAATCTTCATCTATATCTAAAAGCGATTCTTCAGTCCAATCTAATATATCATCATCAAACACGCCTTGGTAAAAGTTTTTGTTTAATGTTCCTTCAAACGGCGTGTCTGTTACTAAAGCAACGTTCAGCGTGCCCCCGTCAATGATTTCTTCGCCATCTGCCCGTACTTCATGGTCGAAATCTTCAATTGAAAAGATATCGCCTGCTTGTTCAGATCCTCCATTGCCATCGTTACTTGAAGCATTGTTGCCTTCTTCTGAACTCGTTTCATCCCCGCCACATGCAGCTAATAGTAGCAGAGAAGCAATTGCCACTGACTGAACCTTGCCAGAGCGTAAATATTTTTTCACTTTTTTCTTCCTCCCTTTTTTTAGCCTCTTCGTTGTTTGGCATCAGTCGCGCGTTTTAATGCTTGACCGACATTATTTATGCACAGCATCAACACAAAAATAAGTATTGCTGCCGGTACCCAGATCCATGGCCTTAACTCGAGTACTTGCGGATTTCTCGCATACGCGACTAACGTGCCTAAACTTGGCGTACTTTCGGGAAATCCAAATCCTAAAAACGAAAGCCCAGATTCCAAGCCAATATTTGCAGCTAGGTTTAATGTCATAGTGACAATTATCAACGAACTTAAATTAGGAAGCACGTGTCCAAACATAATTTTCCAGTGTGGTGTACCTAGCGTTTTAGCTGCTTGAACATAATCAAGAGAAGACTCTTGCAGTGCTTTCGCACGAATTAACCTTGCAATTGAAACCCACAAAAAGGCAGACATGATTAAAGAAAAACTCCACACGTTATATGAAGGCACTAATGCAACAAAGACAATAATAATCATCAAGTTAGGCAGCACCATGAAAAAGTCAACGATGCGCATTAACACATTGTCTGTTTGCCCGCCAAAATAGCCAGCAACTAAGCCACTAAGTATGCCAATGACACCGCTTATCAGTGTGACTAAAATACCGATCGCTAACGAGTTCCGCGTACCGATGATCAATTGACCAAATACATCACGCCCTCCATAATCGGTACCTAGCCAGAATTGAGATGATGGTGGTTCGTAAATAGCAAATAAATCAACTTTTACAATTTCAGATTGGTCTAGCACAAGGGAAATGCCGAACACAGCCAAAGCGACAATCATAACTAGAAAGAATGAAATGAGCGCGATTTTATCGCGAACGATTTCCTTCCATAAAATACGCATTCCAGACGGTGTTTTCTTTTGCTGGGTACTTACTAATGGTGTATTTTCCATTTGCTCAACTCCTCTCATCCATCACTTAATACGGATTCTTGGATCAATTATGCTCATAATGATGTCTGATAACAGGGCACCAAGGATCATGATGACACCGAACAATAGGACTAATGCGGTTACAACACTGTAATCACGTATTAAGATAGACTGGAAGAAGAGTTGGCCTATCCCTGGGTAGTTAAAAATGGCTTCAATAAAAATAGAACCTGTCACTAAGCTAGAAACTTCAAAACCAATTAACGCGGCTACTGGAAGTAATGAATTTCTGAAAACATGTTTATTGTATATTCTCGACTCATAGACCCCTTTAGATCGGGCTAGTTTTATAAAGTCTTTTTGTTTCGTATCAATAATCTCACTACGGAGGTATTGAACAGTGGAAACAGTGCCAATTAAAGCAATAGACAATGCTGGCAACAATAAATGTTGGAACTTGCTAACAACATATTCCCACGTACCTGGCTCTAATCCAGGTGCCACGCTTCCGCCAGTCGGAAACCATTGTAGCTTGAAGCCGAAGAAGAATACCATTACTAGACCAAAAATAAATGTTGGTGCTGCAAAACCTACATACGTGTAACCAGTAATGGTTTTATCAAGTAATGTGTCATTATATCGACCGCTTAAAATACCTAACGGAACCGCAATCGCATAGATGAATACGAGAGAAAAAAATGCCAGCCAAATCGTATTCCACATTCTTTGATCGATTAATTCAGTAACTGGTATTTTATGAGAGAAAGATTTTCCTAGATCCCCTTGTACAGCATTTACAATCCAATCTTTATATTGGATGTACCAAGGATTATCAAGGCCAAGTTTTTCCCTTTGGGCCTGCATCGCCTCTGGTGTAATATCCGGATCGTTAATTAACCCCGTTAACGCATCACCTGGCATAAATTGAGCCATTATAAAGACGAGTATACTTAGCACAAAAATTTGCGGGATGGAGACAAGTATTCTTCGAACAATAAATTTCCACATAATTATTCACCCTTCCCAGGAAGCGCGACTAAATGGGTTTTCGAAATTGCTTGCAAATCAAAGACTTTGCCTTCCTTTGTAAAAAAGTGTGTTGTCCCTTTTTCGTATTGTTCTTTTACTTTTTGTCGCATTTCCGCCGTTTTACTCCGATTTTCGGGATTGATATCCGGTATTGCCGATATTAAACGTTTCGTATAAATATGTTGAGGGTTTTCAAAAATATCCTCCCTCGTGCCCTCCTCTACAAAACGCCCTCGATACATAATTCCGATTCTGTCACAAAAATGGCGGACAATTCCTAAGTCATGGCTAATAAACAAATATGTTAAATTTAATTCTTTTTGGATATCAGCCATAAAATTCAACACTTGTGCTTGAACTGAAACATCCAGCGCCGACACAGGCTCGTCTGCTATAACCAATTTAGGCTTTAAGGCAATCGCTCTAGCTATCCCGATTCGCTGCCGTTGGCCGCCAGAAAACTCGTGAGGATATTTAACGATACTTTCACGACTTAAGCCCACTTTTTCCAGCAATTCTTCGACGTTTTTTTGTTCCTCCGCTTTCGTCATTTTTTGAAAATTCCGCAACGGTTCTGCGATAATGTCTAATACTCGCTTTTTAGGGTTCAGAGAAGAATATGGATCTTGAAAGATCATTTGAATGTCTTTACGGAAATCTAATTTTGCTTTTCTTCCTAATGTAATATCTTGACCATTAAAAATGACCTTGCCTGAAGTGATATCATTTAAGCCGATGATAGCTCGCCCCGATGTTGTTTTTCCTGACCCTGATTCCCCGACAAGTCCATACGTTTTTCCCGATTCAAGTTCAAACGAAATTCCATCTACTGCTTTTACGTGACCTACAGTCCGCTTCAGTATCCCTGCTTTCACGGGAAAATGAACTTTTAAATCCTTAACTTCCAATAACGCCATTTCTTGCTGCCTCCCCGCTGCTATTTGGAAACTCGAAATGTTTATAGCATGAGCACCGAACGAAATGTCCAGGCTTCACTTCTTGAAGAACTGGGTCTTCATCATGCGCGCTCTCAGCAAGCCAAGGAATCCGATCCTTAAATCTGCACCCTTGCCGAGGGAGTTTATCGAGCGAAGGGACAATCCCCTGTATGACATGCAGTTTTGTTTTTACTTCGTTTACCGAAGGGTTTGATTGCAATAAAGAACGCGTGTAAGGATGGAGCGGGTTTTTAAATAGTTCAATCACAGGCGCCAGTTCCACAATTTGACCTGCATACATAACAGCCACCCGATCTGCCATCTCTGCGACAACGCCTAAATCGTGTGTAATTAAAATAATGCCACTATTGGTTTCGCTTTTTAACTTCTTTAATAAGTCTAATATTTGCGATTGTATGGTAACATCAAGCGCAGTTGTTGGTTCATCTGCTATCAAAAATTCAGGATCGCATGAGATCGCTATAGCAATAACGACTCTTTGCCTCATTCCCCCCGAAAGCTCATGTGGATATTGATTATACGTTACTTCAGGATTAGGAATGCCGACTTGTTGTAAGAGGTCTAGAACTTTTTTTCTTCTACTTGGTTTATTTAACTTTGTATGTAGTTCTAACGATTCGTCAATTTGATTGCCGATCGTCATGAGAGGGTTTAAGGCAGTTAAAGGGTCTTGGAAAATCATCCCCATTTCTTTTCCTCTCAATTTATTTAGCTTTCTTTCAGGCAAGTTTGTTATATTATTGTCCTTGTACTTTATTTCTCCTTCAATTTTTGTATTTAGTTTGTCATGCAGACCAACAATCGAAAACGCCAAAGCGCTTTTCCCTGAACCTGACTCGCCGACAATGGCTAAAATTTCATTTTTGTTGACATCGAGTGAAACATTGTCAACAGCTGCGTAATGCTGATCATTTATCCGAAAAGAAGTCGTTAGATGTTCAATTCTAAGTAGCTTTTTGTCTTCTGCCATATCGCTCACCTCACTGCATTTCATTTCAATTGAGTTAAGACAATAGATAAGAAATTGAATCTTTGTACTGTTTTAATTGGATGCTGACATCAATACCTTCAATTCCGTTTTCTGGTATAAGCTCTGTATTGACAAAATGGACAAGCGCTTCATTATTTTCAAAATACGCTTGCAGGATTAAATCATGATAGCCCGAATAAGATGCAATATAAATGACTTGAGGAAACGTTGTTAACCATTGTCCAATTTCATGTTGTTTTCCCAACTGTGATTGAATGCCGATAAACGCCTTTACGGAATAACCTACCTTTAAAGGATTAATGCGAATCATAAAATCAAATACTCCGTCTTTTCGCATTTTTGTGGCCCGTTTTCGGATTGTCCCCTCGCTGACACCAAGCTTGCGGGCGATTTGGCTGTACGGACACTTGCCATCTTGCTGGAAATATTCTAGAATCAAGAAATCTAATTTATCTAGCTTTCCCATAACATCACTCACTTATTTTCCCAATTGGATTTGCCCAACTGCGGTACGGAATTAGCAGAAAAAAGCGAAATCTGATACTAATTTCGTAAAAATTATAGTACTAGTATAAAAGAGTTATTTTCAGAAATCAATAACAAGTTTCAAAAAAATCCTTTTTCTATGAAACAATCAGGAAAATTATCGAAAACAACGGTAAAACTGTACAAAACTCGTTTATGTCGCAGCTAACAAGCTTTTCTTTTTTGTTCTTTTAGCCATTCATTTTAATTGATACTATTTATACTAGAATATTAAAACAATTGTCTGGTCTTCATCCGCCATTTGAACTATTTTTCCCAACTCCTATTGCCTATTTTCTATTTATTGGTTGTTTTCATCCCGCCAGCCATTCTATACTATGAACACAAGCCCATCACTTTCAAAGGACATTGTAAGAAGATGTAACACGATTTTTCACGGTTCATCCTCTATCTTTTATCTGAAATTGTGATATAATTTGATTTTGAAATAGCGCACTTTGTCGATTTATGCTATGGCTCCCACTTTATTGGGACCTATTTATACTGAAATGAGGGATTGACGTATGGGTGAAGATTCGAGAAAACGTCGCCGAAAAAAAAGACGGACAAAATTTATTTTAAAGACAACTTTAATTGCAGCCATTGTCGCCTTGCTCGCGTTAGGCAGTGGCGTTTGGTATATTTTTAACCATTTAAGCGATACAGCAGCTGGTTCTTACCAAGGCTTGGACCGAGGCAATAAGTCTGAGAGGCGGATCGAGCCAGTTGACGTTGGAAAAGACAATTTTTCGATGCTGCTTTTAGGTAGTGATTACCGTGAAGGGGATGGCGCCGAACGAACAGACTCCGTCATGGTAGCAACTTTTAATAAAAGCGAGAGATCGATTATCCTAACAAGCATTCCACGTGATACTTACGTAGAAATTGTCGGCTATCGAGGCGGCGGCTTTAAAGATAAAATTACCCATGCCCACGCTTTTGGTGGTATTGATATGGCGATTGCTACCGTTGAGGAACTGCTAGATATTCCGATTGACCATTACGCGCTCATCCGTTTTGACGGGCTTGTAGATGTTGTCGACGCATTAGGCGGCATTGACCTTGAAATCACATACGACATTGACTTTGAAGAAAAAAGCCGCGGTGTCGACTTTCAATTTCGTAAAGGTCCTGCCCATTTAAACGGCGAGCAAGCACTCGCTTATGCTCGCGAACGGAAATCCTCAGCTGGCGGCGGCGATAAAGGCCGCGGTATCCGCCAGCAACAAGTTGTTGAAGCCATCATTGATAAAGCTGCTTCTTTTTCTAGCATCACACGCTTTGATGATGTTTTTCAAGCAGTTGGCGACAATTTGCAAATGGACTTGACGTTTCCAAATATTATTTCGCTCCACGGTTATGCTTCGTCCCTTAGCGGCATTGAAACAATGCAATTAGAAACAACTGGCACTCGCCGCCCTGATATTTATGGCAACAGCATCTGGTACGAGGATATTCATGAAGACAGCCTGCTCGAAATCCAGCAAACTCTTAAACAACATCTTGAACTGACGGATACGGGTTCAGCTAACTTTATAGACCCAACGAGTCCCGAAAGTGAAACGTTAACTGATACAAACAGTACATCTGGCACTATAAGCCCAACCGAATAACTGTAAAAAACGTCCGTCTTTTTTCCCGAAGATGGACGTTTTTTTTGCATTGCGTTGTATTATCCGACAAAATTTGAGAAAATACGTTGAACCTATTAATTTATGAAACAGGTGAATCGATACTAGTATAGAAGGCAATTTTTTGGAGGTGTTTCCTATTCAAAAGAAACTTATGCTTGCTGGCAGTTCTGCGTCTATTGTCGCTTTAGTTGCATCGGCGCTTCCACTGCAATCTGCTTACGCAAGCTCAATTACTGTAAAAGAAACCCATTACGATTTGTCGTTTGATGCAGCTGTAGATCGGCAAATGGGCCTCTCTGCCCGACCTCAGACCGATAAAAATGGCAGATGGGAAAATGCAAGCCGCTCTGACGTGGCTTATTATATGAATGCCAATAACTTCAAACAAGGAACCTCTTCCTATCTGCAATTTCTAAATTTGTCTTCCAGTGCTGGGCTAAGCGCCGAAGCAATTAACAACCAACTTCTTTCAGATAAGGGGATCTTACAAGGTCAAGGCCAAGCATTTATTAATGCTAGCAAGCTTTACGGAGTGAATGAAATCTACTTAATTTCACACGCGCTATTAGAAACAGGCAATGGCAAATCCCAACTGGCTACTGGCGTGCAAGTCAATGGCAAAACGGTTTACAACATGTATGGCATTGGCGCTTATGATGGGAACGCGGTCAACGCAGGCGCCCAATATGCATACAACCAAGGTTGGTTTACACCAGAAGACGCCATTATTGGCGGTGCCCGGTTTGTCTCTAGCAACTACTTTGCCCGCGGCCAAAATACGCTTTACAAAATGCGTTGGAACCCAGCTAATCCTGGTACATACCAATATGCAACAGATGTAGGCTGGGCTGTCAAGCAAACCCATCATATGTCCAACCTTTACAGCCTTGTAGACGACTATGAAATGACATTTGACGTTCCTGTATATAAAAACCAGCCGACAGGAGACGCTGGAAACGATAAATTGGAGCAACTCCCAACTGGGACATTTGGGACAACGACTGCTCGCTTAAATGTGCGGACTGGGCCAGGTACAAGTCACTCCATTGTGACGACTTTGGATAAAGATACAAAAATTGAGCTGTTGGCTAAACAAGGCAATTGGTATCAAATTGCCGTTGGCAATACGACTGGTTTTGTTTCAGGAGATTATTTGAAACTTGACAAGCCAAGTGAAGACAACGTCGAAGATTCTGACCAAGAGCCGATTTCTTATGGTGAAACGACGGCAAGACTTAATTTGCGCAGCCAACCAAATACGTCTAGCAACGTGCTCACAACTCTTGCATTAGGACAAAAGCTTGAAATCCTCAAAAAAGAAGGAAACTGGTATCGCGTCCGGGCTGGCCACCAAACTGGGTGGGTGTCGGCTGATTATGTCAAAATTACCAGCAATGAAGAAGACAAAGACTCCCCTTCCCTCGGCTCTGCCACTACGACGGCGCGGCTTAACTTGCGTTCTGGTGCAGGCACCAACCATAGCATCATCACTACCCTTGCCAAAGGGCAAAAAGTCGAGTTGCTCAAAAAGCAAGGTGGTTGGTACCAAGTTAAAGCAGGCAACCGTACAGGTTGGGTTTCTGCTGATTACTTAAATGTCAACGGCTCTGATAACGCTGGTAACGCTCCTTCTATCGGCTCTGCCACTACGACGGCACGGCTTAACTTGCGTTCTGGTGCAGGCACAAACCATAGCATTATCACTACCCTTGCCAAAGGACAGAAAGTTGAATTGCTCAAAAAGCAAGGTGGTTGGTACCAAGTTAAAGCAGGCAACCGTACAGGTTGGGTTTCTGCTGATTACTTAAATGTCAACGGCTCTGGCAATGTGGACAATGCTCCTTCTATCGGCTCTGCTACAACGACAGCACGGCTTAACTTGCGTTCTGGTGCAGGTACCAACCATAGCATCATCACTACCCTTGCCAAAGGACAGAAAGTTGAATTGCTCAAAAAGCAAGGTGGTTGGTACCAAGTTAAAGCAGGCAACCGTACAGGTTGGGTTTCTGCTGATTACTTAAATGTCAACGGCTCTG
>NZ_JAODPB010000001.1:0-1176975 GCF_025770735.1 Shouchella tritolerans | reverse complement strand
AACCATAGCATCATCACTACCCTTGCCAAAGGACAGAAAGTTGAATTGCTCAAAAAGCAAGGTGGTTGGTACCAAGTTAAAGCAGGCAACCGTACAGGTTGGGTTTCTGCTGATTACTTAAATGTCAACGGCTCTGGCAATGTGGACAACGCTCCTTCTATCGGCTCTGCTACAACGACAGCACGCCTTAACTTGCGTTCTGGTGCAGGTACAAACCATAGCATCATCACTACCCTTGCCAAAGGACAGAAAGTTGAATTGCTCAAAAAGCAAGGTGGTTGGTACCAAGTTAAAGCAGGCAACCGTACAGGTTGGGTTTCTGCTGATTACTTAAATGTCAACGGCTCTGGCAATGTGGACAATGCTCCTTCAATCGGCTCTGCTACAACGACAGCACGCCTTAACTTGCGTTCTGGTGCAGGTACAAACCATAGCATCATCACTACCCTTGCCAAAGGACAGAAAGTTGAGTTGCTCAAAAAGCAAGGTGGTTGGTATCAAGTTAAAGCGGGCAACCGTACAGGTTGGGTTTCTGCTGATTACTTAAATGTCAACAGCTCTGGCAATGTGGACAATGCTCCTGCTATCGGCTCTGCCACCACAACGGCGCGCCTTAACTTGCGTTCTGGTGCAGGTACAAACCATAGCATCATCACTACTCTTGCCAAAGGACAGAAAGTTGAGTTGCTCAAAAAGCAAGGTGGTTGGTACCAAGTTAAAGCGGGCAACCGTACAGGTTGGGTTTCTGCTGACTATTTGAACGTGAGCAACAATCAAGCCAAAACAGAATCAGTTGAGACGGTTATCGACACAGGGACAACGACAGCACGTCTAAACCTTCGTGTTGAACCAAATACATCGAGCAAAATTATGACAACTTTGAACAATGGTCAACAGCTAGACATCTTAAAGAAACAAGGCAGCTGGTACTATGTTAAAGTTGGCTCACAAACGGGCTGGGTCTCTTCCCAATACGTTAAGCTAACGGAAGCTAAACCGACTGTCCAAGTTATGGCACGCACTTTCTCTTTCGCCTCCATTGCTCCAGAAATGGAAACAAACGAGGAAGCAAACGAAGGCGTGACCGAAATTGTGAATGAAGAAAACGATGTTTCCGACTCAGAAAACAGTCAATCAGAGAAACAACAGCCTGTTGATGAAGATGAAAAAGAAGAAGACAAACAAGACGTTCCTGAAAGTGATGGCAACAAAGAGCAAGACAACTTTGCTGATAACGAAGAAGAGCTAACACAAGAACACGAAGCCGTTTCGCCTGACAAAGAACTAGACACAGACGAAAACGCTGAAGAGCCATCAATCGATGAGAATGACACTGTTCCTCACTCCGACGAGGCAAATGACCACACAGTTGAAGAAGACGACCATGTAGCTGATGAAAATGAGCAAGCTAGCGAAACGACTGGCACGGAAAACGACGTTGAAAACGAAGAAAGTGACTTACCAGTATCGGAAGACGCTCCTTCTGAAGACAACGACTCCACTGGTGAGAGCAGCCTAGAAGATCCACAAGATCCAGAAACTGACGCCAGCGCAGATGAACAAGATCCAGAAACTGACGCCAGCACAGATGAACAAGATCCAGAAACTGATGCCAACGCAGATGAACAAGATCTAGATACTGACGCCAGCACAGATGAACAAGATCTAGAAACTGACGCCAGCACAGATGAACAAGATCTAGAAACTGACGCCAGCACAGATGAACAAGATCTAGATACTGACGCCAGCACAGATGAACAAGATCCAGCGAAACAGGTAGCGGAGGAAGAACACGGCGATGCTGATGGTACCTCCGAAGACCAAGACAGTCCAGTTAGCGATACAACTGAAAACAATGAAGCTGACGAAAACAGTGAACCCGTTCAAGAAGAAGAAACAGATGTAGCAGACGACGAAGCTGAGGCATCAGCAGAAGAGGGTGAAGCGTCTTCAGAACAAGGCGAGGAACCTTCAGAAGCAACGGAAGAGCAGCAAACAGCAGTTGGCAAAAAAATCCAACTCGCGGAAAACACGCTCTTATTTAGTGAAGCCTCTAGCGATTCCGAACAACTACTTGAACTTTCCGAAGATGATACCATCGAGATTCTTGAGGAAGACACTGATTTTGTAAAAGTAAAAGCGAACGGCGTTGAAGGCTGGATTGCAGCTGAAGCGCTCGCTGCAGTGCTTCATTAAACAGAGAGAGCGAGGCAACTAGAATTAGTTGCCTCGCTCTTTAAATTAAGGCCTTTTTGCAATCGGTCAACACTGTCTTTGATCACACTTCCGTATAAAAGCCTGCCAACGAGTACGTTGACAGGCTTCAATGCTTCCATGTGGCAATCTGAACCGTCAAACTGCCCATGTCGCGTTCACTGTTTGAGCATGTTTTCGAGTTCTAGATATTGTTTCATTTTTTTAATCAGCGCCGGTTTAAGCTCTTCACGCTGCATAGCAAATTCTAACGTTGTTAACACAAATCCTAGTTTTTCACCCACGTCGTAGCGCTTGCCTTCAAAATCGTAGGCATAGACTTGTTGTTCCTCATTTAACTTTTGAATCGCGTCCGTAAGCTGGATTTCTCCGCCTGCGCCAGTCTCCTGTTTTTCTAAATGGGTAAAGATTTCTGGCGTCAACAAATAGCGTCCTAATATCGCTAAGTTCGAAGGCGCCTCTTCCACTTTTGGCTTTTCAACGAAACGACTAACGCCATACAAGCGCCCTTCTTGGTTTGCAGGGTCAATGATCCCATACCGATTTGTTTCTTCTCTAGGAACTTGCTGGACCCCTATAATACTCGCTTGTTTTTCCTCATATTGTTCAATGAGCTGTTTTAAACAAGGCTTCTCATGTTGGACAATGTCATCGCCAAGCAAAACTGCAAACGGTTCGTTGCCAATGAATTTGCGAGCGCACCAAACCGCGTGACCAAGCCCCTTCGGTTCTTTTTGGCGAATGTAATGAATATCGACTTTGCCCGCTTGTTGTACCGCTTCAAGGAGCTCAAACTTTTCTTTTTTCGCGAGGTTTTCTTCGAGTTCAAACGCATGGTCGAAGTGGTCTTCGATTGCGCGTTTGCCTTTTCCAGTAACGATAATAATGTCTTCAATTCCTGACTCAATCGCTTCTTCAACAATGTATTGAATCGTCGGCTTGTCGACAATTGGCAACATTTCTTTTGGCATTGCTTTTGTGGCCGGCAGGAAACGCGTTCCTAGGCCAGCTGCTGGGATGATTGCTTTTTTGATTGGTTTCATTTCGAAAAACTCCTTTACCGGCAGGCCATTATACCATTTTAATTGGTCGGTTATTTTACTTTAACGCCTATATTGTTGTTGATTGTTTTATACAGATTAAACTTTTTGCCGTTATCAAGTTTAGCAGTCAATGTGGTTTCCGTTCGTTTTTTAACTAGTTTCTTTTCATAGTCCTCATACATAAGGGCAAACTCGTATGAGCCTTTTGGAAGAACGGTTAATTCTTCCATTTTTAGTGAAACCACCACAGAGTCCTCTTTCTGTTTTACTGCATTCGGTAGCTGGTAGACATTCTCCACATTGGCTCTGTCTATTAAGGCAACTCCTTCAATCGGAGGCAGGGAATGGCCAGTCAGTTTAATTTTCAGTTGAATTTTTTCTTGGTCTTGCATTTCTGTATCCAATTCCGCTTTTAACCGAACAGGAATTTTCAATTCTTTCCCATTTTCCAATACAGCAACGTTGTAAGGATGCCCGTTCTCTATAATCTGTTTTGTTTCTCCGCCTTTTTTCGACCATTTTGCCAATGCTTCTAGCGTGCCATAATCCTTTGCCATTGCCAAGTCAAAATAAATAAAGTTTATTGGCTTAATAATCGTCTCTCTAATTTCATAAGGGCGTTTGGCCTTTTTGAAAATGCCCATTGCCTCATGGAATTTGTCGTAATACATTTGTTTATCTTTGCTTTTTACAAAGTGTTTCCGGTCAAAAAGCCTAGTAATGCAGTCAAATTCAATTAAGCGGTTGACGATGTTTTTTTCTTTTTCTGGCTCCAGCTTCTTATTTAATACGTATTTTAAAACTTTAATGTTCGAGTCCATTTTCTCGCCAATATCCGTTTGTTTAGTTAGTGAATTGTTGTCATCGATTCGATTTAAATAATAAATTGTCTCGGTTGTTGTCGAGATTTCTCCTGCAGCCAAAATCACATCTATAAAAAATTGCTTGTCCTCAGCAAACTTCATTTCTGGATAACGGATTTTATGATGCTTGATTAAATCTAAACTCATCATCCGTGCTCTTGGCCCTAAATGGTAAAACAAATGCTTGATCGAAAAAGGGGAGACATTGTGCCTGACTTTACTTGATTCGTATCTTCCAATAACCTTTTGTCCTTTTGAGTCAACTTGAATGGACTTTCCAACGGCATATTTTCCATTTGTCTCTTCTAACAAATCATACAAAATTTGAATGCCATCTAACGAAAGCCAATCATCTGCGTCTACATACATAATGTACTTTGAATTTGCCAAATGCGTTCCCAAGTTCCTCGGAAACGCTGGGGTACCAGTGTTCGTTCCCAGAAAAATGCTAACGATATTCTCGTAGGTTTCTGAGTAACTCTTCAACAATTCCCTTGAACCGTCATTTGAACCATCGTCGACAAGGATGCACGTTATGTTTTCAAACCCAATCGTTTGCTTAATAATTGAATCAACTGTCTTCTCTAAGTAGGCGATCGCATTATATACAGGCACTACTACAGACACCTTCGTGTCTGTCCTCAGCGCTGCTTCATTTAATATCGAGTAATCCACCTTGTTGTAGTACGCTTTTTCATCTTCCTTTTTAGAGAATAAATTGAAGATACCCATTTTTCCCCACTCCTATCTGCACCTCTTAATAGATGGCTAATAGATGGCCTTTATTTTGCAGAAACAATCACTTTTTCAGCAATTTTTTCAGAGGCACGGCCATCATCCAAGTGACAATATTCATCATAGAATTTTTCTATTCTGTCCCTATAAAGCTCCTTGGTTTCGTTCAAGTTTGCTAATGCAGCAATAATTTCATCGGTTGTCTTCAATAATGGGCCAGGCACGTCTGTTTCAAGGTCAATGTAGAAACCTCTCAACGTATCTCGGTACTTCTCAAGGTCGTAAGTAAAGAACAAGATCGGTCGTTTTAAGTTTGCATAATCAAAGAAGACAGACGAATAGTCAGTAATTAGAACATCCGCCAACAAATAAAGCTCGGTCACATCATCATATTGTGAAGCATTATAGACAAAATCCTCTACCCCGGAGAAATCCAACTTATCCGCTATAAAATAATGCGTGCGGATCATAAAGAAATACTCATCTCCAAGCGCTGCTTTTAATTTTTCTAGATCAAGTTGTAACTTAAATTTGTATTGCCCTGGTTTGTAAAATTCATCGTCGCGCCAAGTAGGAGCATAAAGGACAATTTTTTTGTCTTTTGGCAACTGCAGTTTAGCTTTCAGCTGCTCTGCGATTTGTTCTTTATTTTCTGCATAAAGCAAATCATTCCTTGGATAGCCATGTTCCAATATCTCGTTATCAAACATGAACGCCCGTTTGAATATCTCAGTCGAATAATGGTTAGCAGAGACAAGATAGTCCCACGCCCTCGATTGGAGATAAAAATCTTTTTTATAATTCGGGTTAGCTGAATGTACTTCATTCATATCAAATACTAACTTTTTTAAAGGGGTTCCATGCCAAGTTGCAAGAAATACTTGTCCAGGCCGTTTAACAAACCATTTAGGCTGACGCATATTATTTACGTGGAATTTCGCTCTCGCCATAAAGTATAGATGTTTTAAACCAAAGCGTTTTACTTTCACGACCCCTTTAGGCTCTTCTCTCTCTGGATCATTAAAAACCCATATATGTTTGTATTTACCCGGGTAGGTGCGATTTAAATACTCATAAATGTATTTTGGGCTATCTGAATAGTTTCTACCTAAAAAGCTCTCATACAAAATATAGTCTTTCTTGATGGCCAGTTTCTTTGTAAACCATTTTTGATAAAGAACCCGCCGATATGACCCTGGTTTCTTTTTAATCTTTTTCAACGTACGGAAATTCAAGCGCCTATTTGCCATTCGGGCGGCCTTGTTATATTGACCTTCACACAAATGTTGGATTTCTTTTTGATGGATTGGGCGGCTAAAAGAAAATTGATCTAGGCCGATTCGTTTGAATGCGTCAGCCCAAATGCCCTTATATACGTCATCTGGATCATCATTATAAATTCCGTTTAAATACTTATAGTGGTAAGCCTTTAAAAAACGTTTAAGCAAAACGTTTTTGAACGGATGACCGTTTTCTAATGAAGCGATTGCTTGTGCCATTGATTGGGGATACCATTCAATGCCGTTTAACGCTTGCGCAATAGACGGGTCATTAATTGGATCATTGCGGATCAATTTTAAATAAATGGCATCCTTGTCGTACACGACGGCCTTCGTCGTTTTGGTGTATGCTTGTGAAGTAAACAAAATATCACTAAAGCCAAGGACATTCTCCTCAAAATAAATGCCATGCTCAAGAATAAAATTTCGCTTAAAAAGCGTATTGAGAGCAGAAGCACGGTATTTTTTCACCGCTAGTGTTTTCGGCTTCGCTATCCTGTTTTCTAAAAGGCGCTTCAACATCCTGCTATAGGAAGAAGGTAGATGAACGGACACATTCGTTTCTTTTATTGCTCCAAGCACCACATCGTAAGAGTCACTATTGGACTTTGCTGACTCTAATAGTACATATAGGGTGTGCTCATGCAGCAAATCATCGACATCTAAAAAATAGAGGTACTCCCCTGCTGCTACCTCAATGCCTTTATTTCGCTTTTCGTTGACATTTTTTAATTCAGTGTCCACTACAAGTTTTACATCCACATTTGGATTTTCCCTGTTCTCCAATTGAACTTGTTCTGCCAAGGGGGAATCCCCTTCTAAAATGACAATCCATTCAACGTTTGCTTGTAATTGCCCTTTTACTGACTCATAGCAACGTTTTATGTATTTCTCGTCTTGTTGGCTTACAGGTGTGACAATGCTTATTTCGTACATATATATAAAGCCACCTTCCTCGAAAAAAAATGAGCTCCACACTCAATCTAAATTAAAGCATGGAGCTCCCTTTCTTAGTATGAAATTCTAAATGGGAATTTATCCTTGCTTCGCCTCTAGCAATTCCGTCTTAATTTTTGTCGTCGAAATACCAGCAGTACGCGGCAAATAGACCACTTCGCAATACTCTTTTAAGAAGTCAAATTTGCCTCTCCAATCGTCTCCCATGACAAAGACATCGATATCATATTTTTGTACGTCTTCCACTTTTTGCTCCCACGTGTTTTCAGGGATGACTTCATCTACATAACGGATCGCTTCAAGGATCATTTTGCGGTTTTCAAAACTGTGGTACGCTTCTTTTTGTTTAAGGGCATTAAACTCGTCTGATGAAATGGCGACAATCAAATAGTCACCTAAATCTTTTGCCCGTTTTAGTAAATTAATATGGCCCCAATGGAGCAAATCAAACGTTCCGTACGTAATTACTTTTTTCAAGATGCTCTCCTCCTATGGTCACTGTAGCGGTTCTTCTATCGTTCGAGTCGATTCTACACTTAGTTTGCAATAGTATCAGTATAGCATATTTTACAGGCAAGCATTTTGTAATTTCTTGGGGAAATCCGGTAGAATTAAAAGCTTCGCACCGTTAAGAAAAAACGGGCACATACTTTTAAGGCAAACACGAGCAAAAAGCCGCCGATATACCAACTTTGCGCAGCTGTAGGCTGAATTCCTGTCAACATCGTAATTAGCGCCAAGACGAAAAAGAAACCTGGCAAACCTAACAACACGCCAGCAGCCTCAAATAGAAGCCCTTTTGTACGAATTTTATTGACTGGGTCACGTGCATTTGGCGATTGCGAATGTGTAAGCTGGTAGGCAATCGGTACGAATAACGCCATGATGATTAAAACGATGAGCAGATAAAGGATACCTCGCCCGACTGAATCCAATTGCACATACTCTAAGGCCACCATCAGTGACAGGGGCATGGCCAAATACACAGGGAGCGTTGCTCCTTGGATGAGCAAGTCAATAAAGTAGCCTTTCTTTGATGTGTTATTGGAAATTCTCGCCATTTCCCCATCGACGCAATCAAACAAATAGCCTATGTTATAACAGAAAAAAGCAACAATAAATGCAGCTGGAGTAGCCTGCAATAGCCAAAAACCCGAGAAAGCCACAAAGAAAGCGCTCATCCAGCTTACTGCATTTGGCGTCCATTTCCACTTTAAAAACACAATTGTGACATAGATGGAGAGTCGCCGCAATACATACCAAGACCACAGATCTTCTTTCGTACTATAGGATTGCGCTTGTTGACGGTAGGCGCGGATCGCCTTTGTATCGAGCCACGTGGTGGGGAGTTTAGTATTCTCCATTAAAGACCTTCCTCCTTGAAAACTTCCGTTACAACTCTACTAGCCGCATTACCGTCTTCCAAGTGACAAAAACGCTCGATAAAGGCTTCGTATTTTTCCTTATAGGGTTTCATGCCTTCGGCGCTCAGTTGCTCAATCGCTGCTGCTACTTCTGCTGTTGTCCGCACGACCGGTCCCGGCGCTTCCGCCTCCAAGTCAAAATAAAAGCCGCGGACTTCATCACGGTACTCTTCTAGGTCATAGACAAAAAAGATCATTGGTTTCCGTGTATTGGCGTAATCAAAAAACACAGAGGAGTAATCCGTGATTAACAGATCCGACAATAAGTAAAGTTCGTTAATATCATGGAACGCAGATACGTCTTTTACAAATTCACCGTATGCGTCTAAATCAAATTGTTCCTTTATGAATGAATGGAGGCGCAACAAAATAATCGTATCATTGCCAAATCGCGCAAACAGCTCATCTAAGTCCAACTGCAAATCGAATTTATAGGACCCAAGCCCATAATGTTGGTGATCTCTCCATGTTGGCGCATACAAAATCACGTTCTTGCCGTTCGCGATGCCGTACTTTTTCCGCAAGCGGCGTGATGCTTCGTCTAGATCTCCTTGATACAGAATATCATTTCGTGGGTAACCTGTCTCTAAAATTTGTTTGTTGAACGCAAACGCCCTTCTAAAGATCGCGGTAGAATATGGGTTAGGCGACAGCAAATAATCCCAATGGCTTGCTTCAGTTTGGAAATTTTTTATATACGTTGATTTTGATATGCCAGGCATACGAACCTGTTCCATATCGCCGACTAGTTTTTTCAGCGGCGTACCGTGCCAAGTCTGTACATACGTAGTATGGGCCGGTTTTGGCACCCAATTGGGCATTCGGCTGTTAGTCACCCAAAAGCCAGCACGGGCCATATAATAAAACCATTTTAAACTAAGGCGCCGTACATATGGAATTTGCTGTGCTTCAAACTTGCCAATATGATCTTGATTGACGCTCCAGACAAGATCATAGGGCATGTCATGGGAGCGCATGTATTCATAAATCGCCCGTGGATTGCATGAATATTGCTTGCCTGAAAAACTTTCAAACATAACAAGCTTTTTTTTGGCCGGCAGGCACGCAAAACAGGCAAACACAAATCTGGAAAGCATCCTTATTATAGGAAGCTGTTTGATTTTTTTTCGCATTGTTTCCCCCAAACAAACAGATATCCCCACAAATCATCGCGGGGATATGGTCTTATTCGCATCACGTTCATCATAGTCAGTCTTTTATCGGCGGTTATCGCCATTGCCGAAATGGGGCTTACTTCACGGACACTTTTTCGCTTTTGCGGTATACACGGCTCGCTTTTGGCGGTGCTGCTTCCCCTTCTGACTTCGCTTTATTAATGACAACCAAGATCGTTTGCATTAAAATAATGCAGTCCAGCCAAAACGAATAGTTGCGAATATAGTGTAAGTCAAATTTCAGCTTTTTATCAACGTTCGTCGTATATTTCCCCATCACTTGGGCATAACCGGTAATTCCTGGTTTAACCGCGTGGCGGTAGTTGAACCATTTGTTCTCGCGCTGGAACTTTTCTGCAAAGAAATCCCGTTCTGGGCGAGGGCCGACTAAAGACATGTCGCCGATCAAAACATTGATCAGTTGCGGCAGCTCATCAATCCGCGTTTTGCGGATGAACTTGCCTGTTTTCGTAATCCGATCATCATCTGATTTAGCTAATGTAGGTCCTGTTTTGGCCTCTGCGTCCATAACCATTGAGCGGAATTTTAAAATGTTAAACGGTTGATGGTTTTTCCCTAGCCGCTCTTGTTTAAAGAAAATCGGCCCGCCATCTTCCAACTTAATCGCGATCGCTGTTAAGAGCATGACCGGCAGCGTGGCAATCAGCATCACACTTGATGCAGCAATGTCGACAGCCCGTTTAATGAGCAGTTGCGTTAACGTTAACGTAAAAGGCTTTACTTGCATGACCATCGTATCATCCATTGTCGTAACCGATGTATTCATTAAAAGCATATCGTTTACTTTCGGCACAACGTACACAAGTTTTTTCTTTTTCATCGCATGGAACATGAGACGGTCCTTCTTGCCTTCGTCTAACCCTGAACCGAGAAAGACGACATCGTATTGCATTAGCTTTGTCCGTAGTTGGGCAAGCGACTCGCGTTTATCGTACCATCTGACGTAGCTGCTTTTCGATAAGAATGTCGACAGGCTATGTTCCATTTCGGCAAACTCTTCCTCCGAGCCGATAAACATAACTTTTCCTTTTCGCGAAAGCTGGCTGTATTTCGTATAGGCCCCTTTCCAAATAAGCAACAAAATAAAAGCAAGCACATGGGCAAGAAGCAAAACGGAACGAGGCAATGCGAATTCCCGGAAAAAGAATGACACAGTCATTGTCAATAGCATTATGAATGTCAAAGAAATCGCCAATTTGCGGACGAGATCCCACAGATCATGCTGGACAAGACGGTCCAATTCATAAATGCCGAGAAACAGCACACTAATAAGCAAAATCCAAGGAGCCACTGAGCCAAATGCCTCGTAGTTCTTTGGCGTCATCTGGCCCCTTAAAATCGAAAAGGCTAAGCCATATGAAAAAATAATAAGTAGCAAATCGACAAACAGCGTTAAGCCGCGGGTCATTCGATTTGGGATCATAGTAGGCATTTGCATGACTCCTAGTTTCGTAGTTTTCGTCTAACGACATTTTAGCATACGGATATAAGAAAGTCTTTACAGATCCTTAACATTCAATGAAAATCCACAGCTACTCGATATTTTCTCATATTGGCAATGAAGGGCGGCAGTCGCACTTTTAACGGCCAGCCGTCCAGTACGCTTTTGTAAAGAAAGCTTTAAATGATCCATAGCCACGGAAAAAATGAAGACAAAAAAATGTCCCCATGCATGGAAGCAACCATTTCCAGCCTTTCTTCCTTACAAAACCGATTGAAGCATAGGCACTGGCGCCGATATAGGCGATTACACATAGAGCAAAAAACAACGCAAACCCCGAATGAAAAAAGGAGGCCACCAGCAGTGCGAGACCGGCTATAAACGCAAATAACGGCGCTTTGTGGCGGTTTCCAAGGGAACCAGGCGTCACACGGTTGGCGATAATCGTCCACATGCCGTCGCCTAGCGACTTGTCTATTAGGCCGCCTATTGTGCTTCTGACATAGTAAGTGGAACAAATGGTTGTCGAAAGAAAAAATGTTTTTCCAGCCGCACGCATCCGTTTGTGGAATTCCAAGTCTTCGTTTCGTTTTAGCCGATCGTTAAAATAGCCGACTTCTTGAAATACGCTTCGTTTGTAAGCGCCGTATGGCACTGTGTCGACAAAGCCTTCCCAAACTTGGTCACTAGCCAATGTACGGAATTTAGAGTTGCCGACGCCAAAAGGATGGGAATATACATATTCATTTATGCAACCTTGTGCGCCCTCGCCTTTAGACTCGATGATGCCGCCTACGACATCTGCATCAGGCTGTTTACAAATCACCTTCGCATAGCGGAGCAGAAAGTCATCAGGAATCGATGTATGGCCATCAATCCGAAGAACGTACTCCCCTGAAGCTTCCTTAATCGCTAAGTTCCAGCCGACTGGAAGCGTTTGTTTCGGATTATCGACCAATTTAATGATCGAGTGCTTCTGTTGGTATGATCTTACAATTTCTCGTGTATTGTCCGTCGAATGGCCGTCTACCACAATTAGCTCCATCTCAAAACCGTGACGTTGCTGGTTAAGCACTTGCTCAAGTAGACGACCAATATAAGCTTCTTCGTTGCGCAAGACGAGCAATACGGAAAAAAATGGCGTGCGCTGTGGTGTTTGCTCGCCCATTTCCTCTCCCCCTGATTCATGTATTGACAATGGTGATAATACTACCGGAAAGTGCCGTAGAAGTAAACATTCTTTCCCCCATTTACACGACTGGTACAGAATTTTAGGGAATTTTGTTGTTTTTTCTTCTATTACCGGCTAAGCCATTTTATACTAGATAGAGACTTAAGCCATACAGAAAGGACGACATTGATTGAAGAACACGGTCTTTACAGCACTGATAATGGTTAGTGTTGTGGGCATGGTGATCGCCCACTTTTATTACCAAAATCGCGTGAATACGATCGCAAAAGAGGCGATTTCCCAAGCATCTGTCGACACACACAGCCAAGAGAAAACAAGGACAAAAGCGGAGCATGATAGCGAGGCGATTGAAATCGGCGGATGGCTTGGCGATTTTCTTGACAGCCAAGACGATGACTCGGCGCATATTGTCTTTTTCGGTTCTAGCTCCATCGAGAACGAAAACGGAAAAAGCTGGCCAGAGCTTGTGATGGAACAAATTGAAAATGGGGCTGCTTCGCCCACTATCGATTACGAAGTCATTTCAGTCGGAAGCGACACAACAAGCGACCAGCTTCTGGAAGAAGGGTTTGCCGACAAGATTGCAGAATCCGAGCCTGCTGTGCTTGTGCTCGAATCACTGACGCTCAACGACAACGGCCATCTTGCAGCATCTGACTCAATTGCCCACCTCTCTGCTTTTATTGACGCCGTTTCCGAACAAATTCCAGGTGTTGAAATTATCCTTGTGCCGACAAACCCAATTGGCCCAGCAACCGCCTACCCTGGACAGATTGATGTTTTAAACGAACAAGCCCCATCACTCCCTGTAACGTATTTTGACCATTGGGATGCTTGGCCAGCCGAGGAGGAAATGGCCGCATACGTAGAAAGCGGGCGGCCGACAAGCAAAGGCCATGAACTTTGGGCGTCGGTTTTTAGTCAATTTTTCATTGGCGAGTAAGCAGTTTGCTTTTCATTTTTTCAAAATGCGCTATAATGGACGTTCTGTTCATATGAACAGAACGTCCTTTCGTTTTTGGCCAAAAAAAATGTTTTTTAAAAGTTATACACAAGCGTTTCCCTTCGTGGACAAGCCTCTATTCTAATTGTGCACAGGTTGGGGATAAATCAATATATTGATTAATTCCCGTTTATCATCTACCATATGTGGTATACAAAACAATAATCAAACACAAAAAGATTCTTTGTACAGGGTTGTGATGAAGGTGAAAATTGTTTTTGATTCAAAAACGGGAAACGTTAAACGATTTGTGGCGAAATTGCCATTTGACGACATTGAACAAATTGATGACACGACCATGGTGGACAAGCCTTTCGTATTGATTACGTATACGACTGGTTTTGGCGACCTCTCGCCTAGGACACGCGTCTTTCTTGAGAAGAACCATGAGCAGCTGCAAGGAGTAGCTGCAAGTGGAAACCGGGTTTGGGGAGACTGCTTTGCAAGAAGCGCAGACACCATCGCAAACATGTACAATGTTCCTGTTCTTCATAAATTCGAGCTAAGCGGAACGTCTAGAGACGTCGATGCTTTTTTACAGGGGGTAAATTCAATTGGCACAAGTTCCAAAGTGGGTTCAGCTTAACAACGAGCTAATGATTACAAAAGACGGCAGCTACCAGTTTGAAAAGGACAAAGAAGCTGTACATAGCTATTTCGTAGACAATATTAACCAAAATACCGTCTTTTTCCATGATCTTGAAGAAAAGATCGACTACTTAATTGAAAATGATTATTACGAAGAAGAGCTTCTGCGCTTGTATACGATCGACGAAATCAAAGCGGTGATGGACATTGCCTATAACAAAAAATTCCGTTTTCCGTCGTTTATGAGCGCTTTTAAATTTTACAATGATTACGCGCTAAAAACGAATGACAAAAGCAAAATTTTAGAGCGGTATGAAGACCGTGTTGCCATTGTTTCCCTTTTCTTTGGGAACGGGGATGTTGAAAAAGCCAAAGCGCTAGTAGAAGCGATGATTTCACAAGAGTTCCAGCCAGCGACGCCCACGTTCCTCAATGCAGGACGTAAACGCCGCGGCGAACTCGTTTCCTGCTTCTTGCTTGAAATTAACGATTCATTAAATGACATTAGCCGAGCTGTCGACATTTCGATGCAGCTCTCAAAGCTTGGCGGCGGTGTGGCCCTTAATTTATCAAAGTTACGCGCGAAAGGCGAGGCAATCAAAGATGTGGCCAACGCGACAAAAGGCGTTGTCGGCGTTATGAAACTTCTCGACAATGCGTTTCGCTACGCTGACCAAATGGGACAGCGCCAAGGGTCTGGCGCAGCATACTTAAATATTTTCCACGCTGACATTAACGACTTTCTTGACACGCGGAAAATTTCTGCGGATGAAGACGTACGCGTTAAAACATTATCGATTGGCGTCGTTATCCCAGACAAATTTATTGAGTTGATGCGCGAAGATAAAGATGCATACTTGTTTTATCCACATACTGTTTATAAAGCTTACGGCCAACATTTTGATGAAATGGACATGGAAGAGATGTACGAAACGCTCGTTGATGACCCCCGGGTACGGAAAGAAAAAATCAATCCTCGTCGCCTGTTCCAAAAGCTGGCGATCTTGCGGTCCGAATCCGGCTACCCATACATTATGTTTGCCGACAACGTAAACAAGGCCCATGCAAATGGCCATATTAGTAATGTCAAGTTTTCAAACTTATGTTCGGAGATCTTACAAGCCTCGGAAGTATCGACTTACACCGACTACGGCGAGGAAGATGAAATCGGCCTAGATATTTCCTGCAACCTTGGGTCGATTAACATTATGAACGTGATGGAAAATAAATCGCTTGAAAACACGGTTAGCCTGGCGACGGACGCCTTAACACGCGTGTCAGAATCAACCAATATCACCAATGCGCCAGCGGTGCGCCGCGGTAACAAACTGATGAAATCCATCGGCCTCGGCGCAATGAATTTGCATGGCTACCTAGCGAAGCAGCATATTGCTTACGAAAGCGAAGAAGCTCGTGATTTTGCCAATACCTTTTTTATGGCGATGAACTACTTCTCTATTAAACGGTCTGCCGAGATTGCCAGGGACCGGGGTGAAACATATCACGGCTATGAAGGTAGCACGTACGCTGACGGCTCCTACTTTAAAAAGTATATCGAGAATGACTTCACGCCTAAATTTGACAAAGTCAAGGCTCTGTTTGACGGTATGTTTGTGCCAACGAAAGAAGATTGGCAAGCATTGCAAGCATTTGTGGCAGAACATGGCCTTTACCATAGTTACCGATTAGCAATCGCGCCAACTGGTTCGATTTCTTATGTGCAGTCGGCTACGGCAAGCGTCATGCCGATTATGGAACGGATTGAAGAACGGACATATGGCAACTCCAAAACATACTACCCAATGCCTGGGCTTAATGCGCACAATTGGTTCTTCTACAAAGAAGCCTATGACATGGATATGTTTAAAGTCGTTGATATGATTGCAACAATCCAACAACACGTCGATCAAGGGATCAGCTTTACGCTTTTCCTAAAGGATACGATGACGACCCGTGACTTGAACCGAATCGACCTTTACGCGCACCATAAAGGCATCAAAACCCTTTACTACGCGCGCACAAAAGATACAGGGCAAGACAACTGCCTTTCTTGTGTCGTTTAACAAAGTTTAAATGCAACCTAAAAAGGAGAGTGCCTAATGACGCACGTCTACGATGCGGCCAACTGGTCCAAGCATGAAGATGATTTTACGCAAATGTTTTATAACCAAAACGTCAAACAGTTTTGGCTTCCCGAGGAAGTCGCCTTAAATGGCGACCTTCTCACGTGGAAGTATTTGACGCCTGCCGAAAAAGACACGTATATGAAAGTGCTTGCTGGCTTGACGTTGCTCGACACCGAACAAGGAAATACCGGCATGCCTCTTGTGGCAGAACACGTTCAAGGGCATCAACGCAAAGCGGTTTTAAACTTTATGGCGATGATGGAAAACGCCGTCCATGCCAAGTCTTATTCAAACATTTTCATGACACTTGCTACATCAGAAGAAATCAATGATTTGTTTGAATGGGTCAAAGTCAACCCCCGCCTCCAAAAAAAGGCGAATACGATCGTCTCGATTTATAAAGACATTAAACGCGGCGACGACATTTCTCTTTTTAAAGCACTAGTCGCTTCTGTTTACTTAGAAAGCTTTTTGTTCTACAGCGGTTTCTACTACCCGCTTTATTTCTATGGCCAAGGAAAGTTGATGCAAAGCGGTGAAATTATTAACCTCATTCTTCGCGATGAAGCAATCCACGGCGTATATATTGGGCTGTTGGCGCAAGAAATTTACAACAAGCAATCCTCTGATACGCAAAAGGAACTGCACCAATTTGCGATTGAGCTTTTAGATGAACTGTATAAAAATGAGCTCCTTTATACGGAAGATCTGTATGATCAAGTCGGGCTTTCCCATGATGTAAAAAAATTCATTCGCTACAATGCCAATAAAGCATTAATGAACCTTGGCTTTGATCCTTATTTTGAAGACGAGGAAATCAACCCGATCGTCCTCAACGGACTGAATACAAAAACGAAGTCACATGACTTTTTCTCGATGAAAGGAAACGGCTACAAGAAAGCAACCGTCGAACCCCTTCGTGATGAGGATTTCTTCTTTCCGGAAGCCGAGGAAAAAGCAAAGCAAGAGCAGCGTTAATCGCCTGCTCTTGCTTTTTGCTTTTCGCAAAGTTAAAAAAATCCTCTTGCTTTGCTTGTCTAGCTGTACGATAATGTACATGTTCAACGATCAGCAGCGATGCCTTTTCACTTGCTGCTTTTTCGACAGGGGGAAACTATGTTGGGAAAAATGGATGAAATGATTGTTGTCGCACCGCGCAAACACGTTTTTCATAACGAAACACTTGCTTTTCAAGGCGTTGTTAGCGAACGGGAACAAGTAGCAACGATTATGAACCGCCTTAACCGCCACTTCAGCGAGATGCGCCGTGGCAATGCAGAAGAAGACACCACTTACAAACAGCCAATTCCTTATGTCGTCATTCGTCGTGGGAAAGAGATTTACTCCTACGAACGCCTAAGCGGCGGCGGCGAGGCCCGCTTGCACAATCAACTTTCTATTGGCTTTGGCGGCCATATGAATGCGATTATGTCGTCAAGTTTTATTGAAATGCTCGAAGCCAATACACATCGAGAATTACACGAAGAACTCATCTTTGATGCAAGCAAGCAAAAAGCAATGAAGACGATTGGCTTAATTAATGACGATGCCAATGAAGTCGGCCGCGTCCACCTAGGCATTCTCTCCGTCCTTGATCTCGAAGAGGATACAGACGTTTCCATCCGAGAGACCAATCAACTTGCCGGGCGTTGGGCTACCCTTGAAGAGCTAAGCGCACAGCCTATGTATGACCGGCTAGAAAGCTGGTCCAAATTCGTTGTTGATATTTTAAACCATACTTCTTAATACGTTAAGCCCGCTATATGCAAATAGCGGGCTATTATTTCGGACTTCTACACGACGGTTGCTCCCAATGCTTGCTGAAAGTGGCGCAATGCCCACTCGTGGCCAGATTGATCGAAACTAGCAACTCCTTCTTTATAGACAGTTACTTTGTAGCCAAGGGAATAGGCGTAAACGGCTGTATGAAGCACGCAAATATCAGTGACGTCACCAACAAGATGGATTTCCTTAATGCCACGTTCCCGCAATAACAAATCAAGATTGGTTCCGACAAATGCAGAGTAGCGTGTCTTATCAAGCCAAATGACATGCTCCTCTCCCTTTATCCGCTCATATTGAACGCCGACCTTTCCGTACAATTCGCGCCCTTTCGTGCCACGGATGTTATGGGGCGGAAAAAGCGATGTTTCGGGGTGGTATTGATCGCTTTGTTCATGGACATCTACTGCATAGACGACTAAATCACCGGCCCGGTGGAATGCTTCGACTTTGTCGACAATCGCGTCTTCAATCGCTTGTCCTGGCGCCCCTAATGTTAAAGCTCCCTCATCGGCAATAAAATCATACGTATAGTCAATAACAAGCAACGCTTTCAATCGCTTCACCTTCCTCTTTTCTTCTATCATAACGCAAAAAGCGAAACAAGCCTATAAAATGTGAATCCATGTACAACACGATGCTTTTTTGATACGTTATCGTTAAAAGGAGGCGTTTATGTGAAAACCGTTGATGAACTTCAAGCCACGCTAGCGGAATTAAAAAGCGATTTTGTTCGCATCCAAGGCGATGTTGAAAAAATTGAAACAACTGGCGGCAATGTTGCCCAAGCAGTAAAACAGCTAACCGCTTTAGAAGAGGAAATCGCAAGCGTAAGGAAACAACTTAACGAGGCAATCAAGAACAGGGACAAAGAGGACGCATAGCGCCTCTTTGCTTTTTTCATGTCCTCCCTTCTTTCTACATAGGTATAGAGTATTAACAAGAGGAAAGAGGGTTTTTTTCATGCAATTGCACGTCGTTCAGACAGGGGAATCACTCTATGGCATTGCCCAAGCTTACAGCACATCGCCCCAATCAATTGCCACCGCCAACCAACTGGATGCCCCTAATGAACTTGTTGTAGGCCAGACGCTTGTCATTCCGATCTACGGAAGGTACTATTTTGTCCAGCCTGGTGATACATTAAGCGTCATTGCTGCGCGCTATGGCTTTTCTGTCCAACAGTTGGCCGAAATAAACAACCTTTCGCCAACTCAAGTTCTCCCTGTCGGTTTTCGTCTTTACTTGCCTCCTGTAACAAAGCAGGAAATTGAAACGAATGCCTATATTGAACCAACACAGGATACGATTAGTGAGGCGTTGCTCGCTTCTGCCCGTGAAGCAGCTCCGTACTTGACGTACTTAGCGCCGTTCAGTTACCGCATCACTGCTGAAGGAGCACTGTTGCCTGTTCCCCTTGGCAGTCTTCCTGATATTGCAGACGAAAACAACACCGCTTTAATGATGGTGATTACAAACTTGCAGGAAGGGGCCTTTAGTGGCGAACTTGGCCAGACTGTACTAGAATCACCTGACATCCAAAACGCGCTCCTTGAGGCAATTGTCGCAGAAGCCAATCGTGTTGGCCGCTTTTCCGATGTCCATTTCGATTTTGAATTTTTACCTCCAGCCATGAGGGAACCTTATAATGCCTTTCTAAGAAAAGCAGTCGACAGGCTCCATCAAGAAGGGCTGCTCGTCTCCACCGCTCTTGCTCCAAAAACAAGCGCCGCTCAAACAGGGCAATGGTATGAGGCTCATGATTATCGGGCACATGGTGAGATTGTCGATTTTGTCGTGCTCATGACCTATGAGTGGGGCTACTCAGGCGGACCACCTCAGGCCGTTTCGCCAATAGGGCCTGTAACCGATGTAGTCGAATACGCTTTAACTGAAATGGCGCCAGACAAAGTGATGCTTGGCCAAAATTTATATGGCTACGATTGGACATTGCCGTTCGAGCCTGGCGGAGAATACGCGTGGGCAATAAGCCCCCAGCAAGCAATTGCATTAGCGCGAGAACACAATGTTGCAATTGAATTTGACACAGACGCACAGGCCCCTTTCTTTCACTACATTGACGCGAACGGCAGGGAACACGAAGTTTGGTTTGAAGATGGCCGTTCCATTCAGGCGAAGTTCAACCTAATTAAACAGCGCCAACTTCGTGGCATTAGCTACTGGAAGCTCGGTTTGTCATTCCCGCAAAACTGGCTGTTGCTCAATGACCAATTTACGATCCGCAAACGCCGCTAATACACGTTTAGGCAAATGGAAAATCGGCAATTCTATTAGTGCCTGTCCAAAGGCAAAATAAGGCAGTGGGAATCGATGTTAGCATCGTCACCTTAAAGCCTTAAAAGCTGGAGTAAAGAAGGTGCACTATGTCCCCAAAAACAGCGGTCATAACTGGAGCAGCATCAGGGATCGGCAGAGCAACAGCAATAGTGTTTGCCAAAAAAGGAATCACGCTTGCTTTAATTGATCAAGACGAACAGAGGTTAAAAACGTTGAAAGCGGAGCTTGGTAAAGATCACGTTCATTGTTTCCAGGCTGACATTTCAGACGCCAAACGGATGAAGACTGTATTTAATGAAATCGGCGAAACGGTTAAAGCCATTGATATCCTCTTTGCCAATGCTGGCATAAACGGCACGGTCACTTCGATTGAAGCCTTCGAGCCGAAGGATTGGGAACAGACGTTACAGGTCAATTTAACGGGCACTTTTTTAAGCGTCAAATATGCAATTCCGCTTATGAAGAAACATGGCGGAAGCATCATTATGACCAGTTCTGTTAATGGCACTCGCGTCTTTTCCAACTTCGGTATGTCTGCTTACAGCGCCTCAAAAGCAGGAATCGCCGCTTTTGCCAAGATGGCCGCGCTAGAGCTTGCTAACTATGGCATACGCGTCAATGTCATTTGCCCAGGCGCCATTCGCACACATATCGATGAACGGACATACCGCCATGAGGAAGCGCTCACACCGATTACAATCAATAAAAAAAGCGGGCCATTTCCGACGCCTCCTGGCACACCAGAGCAAGTCGCTGACACTGTCCTTTATTTAGCGTCAGACGGTGCCAAACATATTAGCGGCGCAGAAATCGTGATTGACGGGGCACAGACGCTGCTGTAAACGGCTATCAGAGACGGATAGAAAACGCTTGGCAACAAGGCGTACAGGCGAGGAAAACAACAAATAATCAATGATTCGAGGTAGCTATAGTCGGAGCAGCCATCCTAACTGGAGGCTGCTCCTGTTTTATTCACTCCAAATAGACTTAAGCTGGTGAACAGTGCATGTTGGCATAACGATGGTTCCTCCTTCTGCAAATACGTTTATGCCAGTGCTTGTTTCTTGCGGGTAAATTCGGCTTGTCATCACCGTTTCTCCATCATTAATGAACACCTCAACGGAAGATCGATCGATAAACAAGCGAACATCGATTGTGGCCGCAGACTTGATTGAAACCGTCCGCGCTCCACCTGGCCCTTCTCCTGAGCGAGAGCGGTCCAACGTAACCGTGTGCTTCGACAAGTCAAACCGGAGCACCGTTTCCTCGCTCCCATCTGTAGCACAGCAAAATCTAATTCCAAAAGCAGAAGCATCTGAATCGACAAGGGCGAACCGGGCTTCAAGCTCTACTAAGTTGCCTGATGAAATGATGGGGTGCACTTGCTTGACGTGAAGCGGGCCAATTGGGGATGATTGTTGTCGCAATAACGTCAGCTCTTCAATTGGTTTCATTGCTATTTTTCCTTCATCGGTAAGCACCAATTCCCTTGGCAAAGTCATCGCCCCTGCCCAACCATGCTTTTGGCTTGGCTTTGGCGATTCCCACATATCCATCCAACCGATGGCAATCCGTCTTCCATTGCCGTCCAATAACGTTTGCACGGCATAAAAATCATGCCCGTAATCAAGCTCTGTAAAACTGCTCCGTATAAATTGGCCATTCACATAATCGCCAACCATATAAACCGTTTGATGATGATTTAAATACCGGTCTCCTTCTGGCTCAACGCCTTGTGGTGATGCAAGCAGCACATATTTATTGCCGAGCTTGAAAAAGTCTGGGCATTCCCACATATAGCCTTCATTGCCACCGTCATTTTGGGCAAGCACACCTCGGTATGTCCATTCTTCAAGATTCGCCGATTCGTATAGCAACACTTGCCCCTGGCCATTTTTAGTTGCTCCAACAACCATGTACCAAACTCCGTTTTCACGCCACACTTTTGGATCGCGGAAATCCTGCCCCATGCCTGCTGGTTGATGTTGAATCACCGGATTGGCGTTTGCTTTATAAAAGCGGATGCCGTCACTGCTACGTGCAATGTTTTGGTTTTGCACAATGACGTCTTTTTGAGGATCAATGACATTGTGGCCTGTATATACGAGTGTTAGCGTACCCTGGTCGTCTACCGCACTCCCTGAAAAACAGCCATCGCGGTCATATGCCTCACCAGGAGCTAAAGCAACCGGCAAATGGCGCCAATGAACGAGATCATCGCTTATCCCATGGCCCCAATGCATCGACCCCCATGTTTCCCCATAGGGGTAGTGTTGGTAAAAGGCATGGTATTGCCCGTTGAAATAAATGAGCCCATTTGGGTCATTCATCCACCCCGAAGGCGCCATTAAATGATAGCCAAGCCGGTAGGCAGCACGTTCATTTTGGTTTGCTTGAACGGTTTTTGTTGCTTGTATCACTCGTTCTCTGTGGCTTTTATTTCCGTGTACTTGATTCATCCCTATTGCTCTCCTTCTCCTGTTGAATAAACCCGTATTCTTTTTTCGAGACCGTTTTTTGGCTCTCTGGCAACTACTTCGGCATTCCCTTGGCCAATTGCTTGGATCATCACTCCTTGTTCTGTTTCATCGATCACGGTGACGATGTCCTCATCACTGCTTCCCCACTCGATCATTTCTTCGCCCACGTTGTAATCTGGTTTCAAATCGGCAATAAGCTCTTTTGTTTCCCCAATCGCCAACCGAACTATTTCTTCATTGGTCACAATCCGTTCCAACTGTCCCTCGGGCACACGGGCACGCCACACATTATGCAAATGGATTGCTTGTGCATGCTGGACATGGATGGAGCCACCGTCGGCATACCATTCAATCCCTGCGTTCGTTGGATCCGTATAAATAAGGGATGTAAACGTAAGCTCGCCGTCATTGATAAACCATTCAATCGATGATTCATCGACAAGCACATCCAGCTTCATGAAACCCCGTTTTGCATCATAATCTGCCTCATAGCGCTGTCCGAATGGAAATGGTTGGCCATTGCGATCGATTATCGTTTCCAGCCCTGCATTGGTACGATCTAAAAACACTTTCTGATATTCCCCATCAAAGCCAAGAAGTGACTCAACACCATCACCATGCCTGAGCCGCAAGCCAAATTCTCGCAAATCTTCCCACGAAACTTCGGCTGTAAAACGGTAAGTCGTCCCTTTAAAATCAAGGGGAGTAGCCTCATTGGCAACGTCAAAAGGAGCAAAATCCTGTTGTTTGGCATTAATTGTATCAAGTTCGGATATCGGCTTTTGCCGTAGTCGCACTTGCCCGTTGGAATTTGTATACAACCCTAACTCTCGTGGAATCGACATCGCTCCCATCCATGGATCGGTTGGCGATTGGTACGGATAACGCCAGTTCGCCATCCAGCCGAGCCAAACCGTGCGGCCATCCAAATTCGCAAATGTTTGCGCCGCATAAAAGTCCTGGCCTCTGTCAGTAATCAGCACATCAGCGGCATCATTGTCGTTTGTAAAGGTAGTCCCGTCAAATTCACCGACAAAATATTGCGCAGTAGAGCCATTGGTTTCATCATTATCGCCCACACTTACGTGGAGAACCCACTTTTGATTGTCCTCATCGCCGTCAACTGGTAGGCGGAACAAATCTGGGCATTCCCACACTGCAGCATGCAATCCTTCCTCGTCACCAAACTGACTTGCAAATGCCCAATCAATCAAGTTGTCAGAATGGTAAAAGCTGACGGTCTGATTCGTTGAGACTACCATGACCCACTTTGCCGTTTCCTCATGCCAAAACACTTTCGGATCGCGGAAATCTTTCATGCCAGTGTTTGGGATAACAGGATTGCCAACATACCGTTCCCACGTCCGTCCATCATCTTTGCTATAAGCAATCGATTGGGCTTCGCCACCCTCTGTGTTTGTATAAATAGCAACTAATCCCGGCTTCCCGCCAAACAAACCGCTTGTGTCCTTCTCATCAACAACCACACTACCGGATAACGCTTGACCTAAATGATCATGTTCCAACGCAACGGGCAAGTGCTCCCAATGAAGCAAATCCTTGCTAACAGCATGGGCCCACGTGCCATTTTTTTGATGGAATAAATGGTATTCCCCTTTATAAAATACGAGCCCATTTGGATCAGCTAAATTGCCCACGGGGGTAGAGAAGTGGTACTGTGGCCTATACCGTTCTGTGTAATAAGAAGCGTCTTCTCTTAATGCCGCCATTCTTTCCCCTCCTGTTTCAAGCATCGTACAACTAGTGCCTATCAACAGAAACGCCAGCAAAAAAAGCGTTTTTGTAAACAATCTTATTGGCTCTCCATTTGTTCATAATAGCGGTCATACGCATCTTGGCGGATTTGCAGCCATTCTTCTAAGCCCATTTCATACAGCTGGTTTACGTAGGCTTCCCATTCCTCTTCGATACCGCCTTCCATAAGCCAACGGGCATAATTTCGCTCAACGACATCCATTAAATCCGCCTCTAGGAAATGCAACCGGTCTAGCTCTTCTTCGTTCATAAAGACATTTGGGTAGCTCTCTTCCCAAATAAAATCAGCATAATACGTTTCAATATCTTGAAGTCGCTGTTTAGCCCGTGGCTCCATATCTACTACAGTGCCAAAATGTTCTTCTAATACAACAGACGGGCCCATCGGCGCCACTTTTTCACGAAACTCGCCCATAGTGATCCCTTCTGGCAGTTCTTTATTCACAAGCATGCCATTTTCATCTTCCTCATAAATCTCACCAATTGGCCCCCAGTTAATCTGGGCGGACAAGTGTGGGTCATATAGTTGGTCGACCCATCTCATTGTCAACTCTGGATTTTCATTCGCCGATGTAATGACAAAGGCACCGCGATGATGCTCATGATGGTTGGAACGCCCATACATCCGCTCGCCATTCGGCCCCTCAAGGGGACCAAGCAAGACATAATCCTCAGCTCGTTCTAAGCCGACAACAGACTCAATTTCCCAAAAAATAAAGGCACCTAAAGGGTTAGGATCTTGTTTACCTTTGGCCAAAAACTGTCCTGTGTCGTGGGTAAACACTTCTTGGTCGATCAACCCTTCTGCAAACCATTCATGGAAATACGCGATCGCTTCTTTATACTCATTTTGAACGGCTGTAAAAATGACTTCCCCGTCCTTTACAACTATTTTGTTCGGGTTATCAGGCAGCCCAAAGGCCGCAAAAAAGTCGCCTAAATAGCCTTGGAATCCGTCATTTGGCGTAAAGCTCAATCCTTCATCAGCTTTGCCGCTTCCATTCACATCATGCTCGCGGAAAGCCCTTAATGCTTCGCGAAGTTCATCCAACGTTTCCGGTTTTTCAAGCCCTACTTCATCAAGCCAAGCCTGGTTAATCGCTGTAAAATTTGCATAGGGAACAAGCCCCATCTCTTCTACTCGCGGCAATGAATAAATATGTCCATCTGGAGCTGTTAAAACAGCCAACAGTTCAGGGCGTTCATCTAAAATCTTTTGTAAGTTCGGCGCGTATTCTTCAATTAAGCCTTCAAGAGGGATAATGGCGCCATCACGCCCATAGCGGACAAGGTCATAATCACTAAAACCAGCATTGTAAAAAGCATCAGGCAAATCATTGCTGGCAAGCATTAAATTCTTCCTCTCAGCGTAGCCATCCCCTGGAATATTGTTCCAGTCAATGTGGACATTGGTCATCTTTTCGAGCTCTTGAAAGATCGTCATTTCACCAAAATTTGGCGCCAATGCGGACTTTGGCGAGACAAACTGTAAAGACACATCAACTCCTTCGTCGACAAGAGGCAGCCCGGTTTCATTAAATTCTACTTTCTCGGCATTGTGATTTTCCTTGTTGCTTGATTCGTTATTGCAGGCAGACAAAGCAATGGCAGAAACAAGCAAACATGTGGTCCATTTTTTCATACGCGTTTTCCCCCTTTTGTTAACCTTTAATCGATCCAATCATAACGCCTTTTACAAAATATTTTTGCAAAAATGGGTACAAAACAAGCAACGGTAAAGACGAAACGATAATGACTCCGTATTTAATTTGTTCTGCCACAGCAAGCTGCACTTGGTTCGATTCAATGTCGCCAATCATTTGCGTCGATGCCTCACTTTGGATGAGCAAATTTCGTAAAATTAATTGCAACGGATAAAGCGAATCATTATTCAAGTAAATCAACGCATCAAAAAAAGAGTTCCAATGAGTGACGACGTGAAAAAGCACCATGACGGCAATAATAGGCTTTGACAACGGCAAAACAATTTTTGCAAAGAAACGAAAATCATTACAGCCATCAATTTGTGCTGCCTCTAGCATGTCTTTCGGAATCGATGTCTGAAAAAAAGTACGGCAAATAATGACATTCCATAACCCAACTGCATTCGGAATTACCATTGCCCAAATCGTATTCACCATTCCTAATTCGCGAACGACAAGATACGTTGGAATCATTCCTCCATGGAAAAACAACGTAACCACCAAAAACATCATAATGATATGGCGTCCTGGCAAATCTTTACGGGAAAGAGCGTATCCAGAGGTGACCGTCAGCGACACGCTTATCGCAGTACCAAGTGTTGCGTATAGAAGTGTATTTTTAAAACCATTTACAATATTGTCATCTTGAAAAATACGCTTAAAGCCATCAAACGTAATATCCTTTGGCAATAGGAGTACATCTCCGGCAAAGACACGGTTTGGATCGCTTATCGAGGCAATCACAATAAAGTAAAGTGGATATAACACAAGCAGGCAGCCAATTGTCAGCAACGTGATATTGACTATATCAAACGCCTTATCTCCTCTTGTCCGTTTCCATTTATCCATTCGATCTTTCCCCCTACCACAAACTACTGTCGGACATTTTTCGTGCGATTTGGTTGACTGTGACAAGCAAAATCAAGTTAATGATGGCATTAAATAACCCTACTGCTGTGCCAAAACTATATTGCGCTTGCTGGATGCCGACCTCGTACACATACGTTGCAATAATATTAGATGATTCTTTATTTAGCGGTGTTTGCATCAATAGCGCCTTTTCAAACCCGATGTTCATCAAGTTTCCTAGCGCTAAAATTAACATGATAACGGAAATCGGCATAATCGCTGGGATATCAATATGTAGCATTCGTTTAAACTTACTGGCGCCGTCCATCACCGCCGCTTCATGCAAAGATGGATCGACCCCGCTCAATGCAGCCAAATAAATAATCGCTGCAAAGCCCGTTCCTTGCCAAACGCCAGAGAACACATATAACGTTTTGAACCACTCTGGACTCGCCATAAAATTGATTGGTTCGCCGCCAAACAATCCAATCAAATGATTGATTAATCCACTTGATGGCGATAAAAAAACAAATAAGATTCCTACTAAGACAACGACAGAGATGAAATGGGGTGCATACACGACTGTTTGGAGAAATCGTTTATATTTGTGGCTGATAAGCATGTTTAGCATTAATGCCAATAGGATTGGCAGCGGAAACCCAACTGCAAGTTCATAAATGCTTAAAACAAGTGTGTTTTCCAAAATAGTCCAAAATTGATAAGACTGAAAGAAGCGTAGAAAGTGGTCAAACCCCACCCATTCACTGCCCCATACTCCTAAACTTGGCAAGTAATTTTTAAACGCAATTTGCAACCCATACATGGGGTAATACTTAAATATAAGAAAGTAAATGATCGTTGGCGCCAACAACACATATAATTGCCAACTACGAAGCACACGGACGAACTTTTTCTGTTTTTGTGGTTGAATGTGCCCCAATCTGGCACGATTGTCCTTTATGCGCGATGGCTGTACGACAGACATCTGTTTCCCACCTCCCCTATTATGAAAAGCGCTTTCAAAATGATTTTATGTCAACCGGTTTCATATGTCAACCGGTTGACATAAAATCAGGCAAAAAACATCTCCGATTGTTCGGCAATGATGTTTTTTGCCTATGCTTTATTCATACACTATGCCCTCTTACTAATTCAATGCTATGCACATATTCTTTTTCTAGCGCCTTATCTGGTTGTTCTATTTGCTGAATGAGAATTTGCACAGCTGTCTCTGCCATCGTGGCCATCGGCTGCTTGATTGTTGTTAGTTCCGGCACATGCTGACGGACGAACTCCGTGCCGTCATATCCGATCACTTTCACATCTTCAGGAACACGCTTGTTACGGCGCCGCGCTTCTTGGATCACCTTTAGAGCGATGCTATCGTCGCTTGCAAAGACACCATCCATGTTTGGTTGGTGATCAAACAAAGCACAAATCGCAGCTTCTGCTTCCGCTTGTGACAAAATGCTACGAATCTCATAGGTCATAGCTGGCAAACCATAGCGTTGCATGACTGCTTCATAACCGCTGCGCCGAAGATTGGCAGGCGTCTCTAGTTCAGCAGGCCCATTAATATGAACGATGCATTTACAACCGGCTTCGATCAGCGTGGCGGCAGCAAGTTCTCCCCCTGCATAATTATCGGAACTAATAACTGGGATCCCACTTGATAAATAGTGGTCAAATGCAACTGTAGGCATTTGCTCAGACACGTCGATTAATCCACGGTTGTATGTACAGACGATCACGCCATCCACTTGATTGCGCCGCAGCATTTCCCAGTAATGTGCTTCTTTTTCTGCGTTATGTAAACTATTGCAAAGAAGCACTTTTAATCCAGCAAGCGCGCAAAAATGTTCAATCCGCGCTGTTAGTTCCCCGTAAAACGGGTTAGCGGTTGTTGGAACAATCAAGCCAATTAAATTGGAGCGTTTATTGTAAAGCGAGCGTGCTAAATCATTCGGAATATAGTTTAACTTTTTCATTGCGTCATAAACCTTTTGGCGTGTTTCTTCACTTATGTAGCCACGTTTGTTCATTACCCGCGAAACAGTGGTGGGCGAAACACCTGCCGCTTTGGCCACATCGCTAATTTTCGGCTTTATTTTAAACACCCCCTATTCTTCTGCCTTCTATATTAATGAAGCCAGCGCTTTCACACAATAAAAAAGCCTAAAGCCATATGGCAATAGGCAAGCTAGAAAAAAAGCCAGTAACCAATGAATAAGAGGATAATCCAAATCGGCAAGCTAATCAACGTACCCCAAATAAGCCCTAAAACAAACCGTCCGTCTTGCATATGGCGATCCTTCATCTGCAAGCACCCCTTTTTAGCATCTTAAACAAAAAAGGGCTGGTTTATACCATTTTTTAAAGCGTTTTCTTACCGACGTATCAAACAACCAACACATGGTCTGCCACTCTTTGCTTTTCGATTCATTGACATAGGGCAATTAGTACCGGTGCCGTGCCGAAAACTTTATTGCAGCTTAATTGGAGATGCTGCATGTTACACATATGCTAGCAGTGTGAACTAGGTTGTTGCTGAACAACATCCCCGTTGTCTACTAAATCAGATCGACTAATAGCACCGCTCGTCATTCTGCTTACGAACACTGCCGCCACACCCGGAAGTAAGAGCGCATTGCCAACAATGGTCACAGACAGCAGCGCAGTAAACAAAATCAGTTGAAGAAAAGCGCCAATCGTATAAAGGGGGTTTGCTAACAACAATTTGATGCTCACGAGCATCGCTTTTGGCAATTTTAGCCCGTATTTTATTGCGAGCGGCACCGTATAAAGCTGGCTTAAAGCAACCATGCCAGCAAAATACGTTTGAAAACAGGCAATTGCAAAGGCAAACCATGTGCCTTCGACGGCCCACAACCACCAAGAAGAAACGACAATCAAAACAAATATGCCGAAAAAGCAAGCAAAGGCGATTCCTTGGAAACAATGGGTTTTCGTTGCTTTTAAAAACGTTAAAATCGTTGATGCCTTTTCCTCCTGCAGCATGGTCTCAACTGCTTTGCTCGCGCCAAACCAAACTGGCCCACCGGCAAACAAGGCAAAAGCAATCGCCAACTGCCAAGGCAAAAACAAGATGCCTGGCAACATGATCATCGAAACGAACAAGCTAATAGCAACGACCGAAACAACGTATTGGTATAAATCCTTTGCCGTTATCCGCAAAAGTGCTGTCACTGAAAACATAGACTCACCCTATTCGTAGTTGGCTTGTTTTATCGAACAAATGGATTTTATCCATTTGTAGAGAAACAGACACTTCTTCTCCAGCCTGGACAAATGATTCCCCTGATACTTTTGCAATCGTATTTGTGCCGTTTAAAGAAAAATAAATTAAGTTTTCCGAGCCCAAATGCTCACATACGCGCACCGTTACAGTAGCGTGGCCATCGCCTTCAGCTATAAGACGGATATGTTCTGGACGAATGCCACATACGACGTCTTTGCCAATGTAGCTAGCAATTTTTTGTTTCAATGCTGGGGCCAAAGGCCATTTGCTGTTTCCAACTTGAAGATGCTGATCCGAGACAATTTTTGCCTCCAAAAAATTCATCGCCGGCGAACCAATAAAGCCGCCAACAAACATATTCGCTGGTTTGGCATACAGTTCTTGTGGCGAAGCAATTTGTTGGATCTCGCCTTTATTCATAACCACAATCCGTTCACCTAATGTCATCGCCTCTACTTGGTCATGGGTGACATAGACAATTGTCGCCCCAAGGCGTTGATGAAGCTCAGCCAATTCAATCCGCATTTGCACACGCAGTTTCGCGTCAAGGTTGGAAAGGGGTTCATCAAATAAAAATACTTTTGGGTCACGGACAATGGCACGGCCAAGAGCGACACGTTGTCGTTGCCCTCCAGATAACTCTTTAGGCTTCCGTTCAAGCAAGTCATCCAGCCCTAAAATGTTTGATGCATAACGGACCTTTTCGTCAATGATGCTTTTGTCGATTTTCATATTCTTTAAGCCAAAACTTAAATTTTCTTTAATCGTCATATGAGGATAAAGCGCATAATCTTGGAACACCATTGCAATGTCGCGGTCTTTTGGATGGACGTGGTTAACAAGTTGGCCGTCTATATAGATGTTGCCCTCTGTTTGCTTTTCAAGACCAGCAATCATCCGCAGCGATGTCGTCTTGCCACAGCCTGAGGGGCCGACAAAAACAAGAAATTCTTTCTCGTTGATCGTAAACGTAGCGTCTTTCACGGCTGTAAAGGTGCCTCCGCGCTTTTCGTCAACAAATGTTTTGGTAATGCGATCAAATACAATCGTCGCCATTTTTCACCTATCCTTTCACGGCACCAATGGTAATACCTTGCAAAAAATACTTTTGCAGCGAGAAAAACAATAGAAACATCGGCAGCGCTGCAACCACAGAACCAGCCATCATTGCCCCGAAATCAGTGGCATCGGCAAATTTAAAACTAGCCAAACCAATTTGAATCGTCCGCATCGAACTCGTTTGTGTGACAAGAAAAGGCCAAAAAAATTCATTCCATGTCGCCACAAATGTAAAAATAGCCAACACAGCTAAACCTGGTTTTGAAATCGGCAAAATGATTTTGTAAAAAATACGCCACTCGCTGCAACCATCAATCCGTGCCGCTTGAATGAGCGATGACGGCAAAGTCGACATGTATTGTTTCATCAAAAAGATGTTCCCAACTGTAGCAAACATCGGTAGCATGATTGCGGTATATGTATTGCCTAGCTGCAACGTGTTGACAACAATAATATAAACAGGAATCAATGTCACTTGCGCCGGGATCATCATCGTTCCAAGGAGAAGCCAAAAGATCGTGTTCCGCCCTGGGAATCGCAACTTCGCAAACGCATAGCCTGCCAAAGAGCAAAACAACACATTGGTTAGCGTCAATACAGATGACACAAACAGGCTATTCAACAGCCAACGGACGGCATCGGTTTCCGTGAAAAAACGCACGTATGTAGCAATCGATGGATTCTTTGGGAACCACTCAGGAGTAAAGGAAGACGCCACTGCTGTATCCTTAAACGACATGACCAGCATCCAGTAAAGCGGGATCAGCGTAATAACAATCCAACACAACAAAAGTGCGTAACTGACCATTTTTGCGGCTATTGCCTTTCGTTCAGGCGGGCGGTTAAGAGGCACCTTTGTGCTTGCCGCTGGTTGGTTCATGCAACCACCTCCAGTCAAAATTCTACGTCGCTTGCCATTAACTTGAATTGAAATACAGAGGCAACAATAATCACGATCCCTAAAGCGAACGACTCTGCAGCTGCAAGGCCAAATTGGTAATATTCAAATGCATGTACATAAATTAAATAAGCAATCGTTGTTGTCGCAAAGTTCGGACCGCCTTGTGTCATTAAATAAATGCTCATGAACACTTGGAACGAGGTAATGATGCCCATTACGAGCAAATAAAGCGTTGTCGGTTTGAGCAAAGGCAATGTAATATTGAAAAACTGGGATAAGGGACTGGCATGGTCAATGTCGGCTGCCTCATACAGCGATTTAGGGATACCCCCGAGGGCAGCCAAATATAAAATCACACCGGCCCCATGCCCAGTCAGCCAGCTCATTAAAATGAGGGAAAATAAAGCAGTGTTGGAACTGCCAAGCCACATCTGCGGATCAATCCCAAAGAGGCCGAGTATCATATTTACGAGGCCCATATTCGTCGGGTCATAAATCCAAAACCATACGAGCGCCATTGTCACGCCTGAAGCGACTGTCGGCAAGTAAAGAGACGCCTTAAAAAAGGTTTGCATTTTTTTGCCGCGTGGGAAAATCAAAACGGCTAGCACTAATGTGATCGCGACGCTAACAGGCACAGTCGTAACTGTAAAAATAAATGTATTACGCATCGACCTCCAAAATACGTCGTCATTGATCATCGTTTTATAATTGTCCAACCCGATAAAGGTAGAACCCATTACATGGTATTGTTGAAAACTCATAATAAATGCATAAATAACAGGAATGAGCGTAAACAGCAAAAATACAAGAATCGGCACAGTAATAAACAAATAGCACCAGCCGTAATCACGAAAAAACAAACGCCACTTAGAAGGCGACTGAATCGTCGTAGCCATGCATTTTTCTCCTTTCCTTAAAAGAGGGGGAGTCCCCCTCTTTTTAGCCTGATGCTTTAAGGTTTGAATGGGGCTGATTCGGCCTCTGCTTTAAATTTTTCCAGCGCTTGTTCAGGCGTTGTTTCACCATTTATTAATGCTTGGAATGTCGGTACAACGACTTGCGTATTAAACATATCGTCTTTGGCCGCTAGCTCGCTGTTGATGTTGTTAGGTGGCAAGACTTTGCCTGCTAGACGTTGGGCGGCCCGTTCATTCACTTCAGAAAGAGGCAAATCGTAATCAGCGGCTGCTTGTTTATGGACGATCGGCAAAGCGAGCGCTGAAGAGGCTTTGCCAATGGCATCAGCTCCAGCTAAATGTTCTAGCACTTTCACACTGTTTCCAATATGCTCTTCCGTTGCCCCTTTTTGCGTAAACAACAAATAGCCTTCTGCCCCGCCTCGGGCTACTTCTTCCTGTCCTTCATTATGCGGTGTAGGCAACAAGACAACTTCGATTTCCTCGCCGTCAATGTCGCCGTTTCGTATATCTTCGTTGCGCTTTTCTGCACTTGGTTCAAAATAAGGAATGGCTCTGCCATAAAAAAGCGCTTGGTAATTGTAAAACATTTCATTCCGTTTCGCCGCGTCAATTGCTGCTGTTTCATTTGGCATGATGCCTTCCTCACGAAGCTTGACAATAAACTCCATTGCTTCTAAAATCCGCTCATCTGTCCAAGCAATTCCGTGCTCCGTCATCCTGTAAGGAAGGCCATTGTTGCGGGCGAGATGGTCAAGAAGTTCCTCATCCACGCCTTGGAATACAAATCCATATTGGCGGTCGCCATTGTCGTTCGTTTGCTCGCCGATGTTAGCAAGCTCATAAAATTCATCCCATGTCCATCCTTCATTCTGAATCTTCTCATAATCGATTCCGTAGTCCTCTAACAGCGCTTTATTCCCGCCCCATACATGAAGGTACTGATAGAGAGGAAGGCCGTACAAAGAACCTTCAATCCGCATATGGTCGAGAGCAACGTCGTCATAGTCGGCTAAATCAATATTAAGTTTATCGTCCAGCTCCACTAAAAGCTGTGTTTCTTTGTATTTTCCAAGTGCTTTGCCGAAATACAAGTCAGGTGGACTCCCTGTATTTAAAGCAATATCAAACTTCTGCTCTCCTTCCGCCCAGGAAAGGATCTCATACTCGATCTTTATATCAGGATTGGCATCTTCAAATTCGGCTATTGACTCTTTCAATTCGCTTTCATACTCTTCATGTACTGGGTATGTCCAGACTGTGACTGTGTCCGTTGAATTGCCTGCGTTCCCTTCATTTCCTGTTCCTGCGCTGTTGCAAGCGGCTAGCGGAACAAGTAAAACACTTGTTGCCGCTGTGTAGAGCAGCGATTTTTTCATATGCTTTCCCCCTTAAACCCGAAATGATATTTATATAGGACGAACCATCACCTCCCGCCCTCGCTTACCGATACAGGAAAACGGCCATTTGCCTCGCCTTGGCCAAATAAGTATGCTAAAGCTGCAGCAATCGCCGGCTCTGTAGGCTCATAGCTGGCCACAAACGTTAACGATTTGGGAACAAAGCGATAGTCATAAGGGTTTTGCGTCGCCATAATAACCGGCTTGTGCCCTTTCGCCATTAATGCGTGAATGAATCGTTGCTGGTAGGGCGCTTGGGCAATATTCGATGTGGCGACAACGATTTGCTCATAAAGATCTGCCTCGGCTAAACAGCGCTCCCAATTTTGGCTTTCATCGTCAAATGCGATTGCTTTTGCCATTGCTGCCTTTTTATAGAGCACCTCTACAAGTGGATGCTCTTCATCCTGCCTTTCTTCTGCAGGTGTTCTATGCTGAACGTTCCCATAAAACAGCAGCAAAGGTTGATGAGGGGATAGCTTTCTCCTACCAACTACCGTCACCCCATCAGCATAAATGGCATTTGCCTCGCTTTGCCGAAATGTTGAACCGACGTTCTTCAAGTCCTCTCGCCGAGGTAGCCTATCCCAAGACAAGTAGTTTGCTTTTAAAGCATCAATGCGTTGAAACGACGTGTCCAGCTGTTTTTGGTCAAATCTCCCTTCAGCAAATGCGGCTTCCAACGCAGCGATTGTAGCGCGTTGCCGGCTTTCGCTGTGAGAGACAACAAGCATATCTGCACCTGCGAGCAATGCGGCCACAGCGCCCTGGGCGGTGCCGATCGTCCCGGCAATCGCCTCCATTTCTAAGCAGTCTGTCATCAATACGCCTGAATAGCCTAGTTCGTGACGTAAAAGTTCCGTCAACACTTGATAAGAGATTGTCGCAGGCATGAACTCCGTCTCCAACGCTGGGAAATGGATGTGAGCGCTCATGATCGCTTCTGCACCTGCTTCTATACACGCTTTAAAAGGCGTAAGTTCCACTTCTTGAAGGCGTTTTAAGTCATGGGGAATGGTCGGCACTGCATGGTGTGAGTCAACGACCGTATCGCCGTGGCCTGGAAAATGCTTCAGTGTAGCGATGACGCCCTCTGACTGCAAGCCATTCATCATTTCCTTCGCATATTCGCCGACTTTGCCTGGGTCCTCGCCAAATGAACGGACGCCGATCACTGGGTTGTTCGGATTATTGTTCACATCAGCGACTGGGGCTAAGTTCCAGTTAACCCCCACAGCGCGAAGCTCTTTCGCTGTCAACTGTCCGACAACGGATGCATAGCGGCGTTTGTTCGTTGCCCCTAGAAGCATCGCTCCTGGGAGCGCTGTTACGCCTGTACTTAAGCGGCGTACCGTTCCGTTTTCTTGGTCGACGCAAATCGCCAACGGGCGCTCGTGACCAGCTTCCTTTGCTGCTTTTTGTAAATCGCTCGTTAAGGATAGCAACTGTTCAGGCGTTTCAATGTTACGACTAAACAAAAGGATGTTGCCGACATAATGGTCACGGATCAGCGCCTTTATTTCCGGCGTCGCTGTCGTTCCATGAAAACCAAAGACTAGCAACTGCCCCAACTTTCTTTTTTGTTCTCCATCCATGCCTTTCCCTCTCCCTTAAAGCCACTAAAAATGGATTGTAAAAGCCGATTCCTCGTCCTTGCCTAGCTGTTTTCTGCTGCAAGCACCGCTCCATAGACAGGGGAACGTCCAGCCAAGCAAATAGCCCCTCCTCCTGCACGCCATCGTTTTCCCTTTGCATCTTTGCCAAAAGCAATGGAGCCAGTCTCGCTAATTAAGGCAGCCGTTTGTGCCTGCATACAGCGACTATGGGGCATGTGCTCTCTAACATCGCGGTAATCATTTATGTTGCAAGTGAATGGTCGCTCCCAGCCATGCCAGCACTCCATGGGCAAAAACAAACGGCGCTTCGTCCTGTAGTTTGTTTAACAGCGTCTTTTTCCACTGCTGATTTTCGTTCCCTTTCTATCATCCTATCAATGAAAACATGCTTTTATGCCTCCCAAACGATGCTCCTCACTGGGAACATGGCCGCCTCTCCTATATAATTTTCAGCTTATCTAGAGGATTATCGCATCCTTTTATCGAACCCATTGTCCCTAAGAATGGATTTCACGTTTGCGCTTAGGGGCACCAAACAGGGAAGACGGCTCAGCCTTAAACAAATCGGAAATGGCAAGGGCGACATACAAACTTGGAAGCCTAGACCCTTGTTCAATCATTCCATAGTAACTTTCCGTGATGATGATGTCGTATCTTCTCTTCAATAGACTAACTACTTTTTGTTGAGACCAGTTTCTGCTTTTTCGTAAGGAAATTAATTGATCCCTTTTGCACAATGTGATCACTCCCCAACATATTGTAGTTTCAGTTTACCCAACAAATAATTGTCAGTCAATAGAACAACACAATAAAAAAGAGTGAAAATGACCATCCGCTACTCCATGCTCATTGTTAACGGTCGAGTAAATTATTGCGAACATGCAGGAAGGGTATGCTTATGGTTGAGCTGAATAAACGATTGCGCGAGTTGCGAAAAGCCCACCAGTTGACCCAACAAGATGTTGCTTCCTTTCTCGGCATTACCGAAAGTGCATACGGCTTCTATGAGCAAGGTCGGAACGAACCTTCTCTTAGCAAGCTAAAACAGCTTGCTGAAATCTATCACGTTTCCATTGCTTATATTGCCGGAGAGACGGAGGAAAAAAGTGTTTCCCTCTATCGTGTCAATGAACAAACGGAGCACTATTATTTTAAAGATTTGGATGTTGAAGAGCAGGAATTTTTAAAGGAGCAGTTGAAGTTATTTAGAAAGATTCGAAAAAACAGACGATATGCCAGCCCAAATGAAAATAAGTTCATTTAGAGGTTTACAATTTTACAATTTGGGGAACAAAGCATATAACAACACGAATCCCTATCAAAAAGGAGTGGTCAAAAACATACAAAAAGAGACAAGGTATGTCCTTGCCTCTCATAACGAATTTGTCTAACGCATTAATGTTTTAGCGAATTATAACGAATCTGTTGTCTATCCCTATAATATTTGAGACTTATCTACAAGTCAACCCTTAAGATTCGACAAATCTCCACCTAAAACATACCTACGCTTTCGACAAGGGTGCAAGCCAACTGCGCCCTTGTTCTGTTAACGCTAGACTTGGTTTAATATCCCCATTCTTCAATTCTTTGTTTTCAGTGCCAAGCAGCTTTTCTACTTTCAATAAATCAATCAACTCACTCGCTGAATTGGCAGGAATGCCAAACTTGACCGAGAATTGGTTTCTCAACCACGGCGCCCCTAAATACAATTCATTTTCCGAGCCAAAGCGTTGTTCCCACTCCTCAACAAAACGAAGGGCATCCAGTTTATATGATTCTAAATGGTATTCTTTGATTTCTAGTTGCAAAAAGTCACGCAAGTCTTCACTATAATGGGAGTAATTTGTAATATCGGTATGTTTCGGCGCTGCCTCCGATAGATAATAAAGTTCGACACGTTTCCCTTTATACATCAGCCTGCTCATAATCGGAACCATGTCACTATCCGCAGTGACAAACACATAACAGGAAATGTTCTCATCTTTATAAGTGCTTTCAATTGCGTCTATACAAAGTTCAATGTCCGACGAATTTTTGCGGGAATCGCCTTCCTTATCGTTTGAATAGACGTGGCGGATTTGGACGCGCTGCTTTTGGAGATCAGTCAAGCTTGAACGGATTCGCTGGAAATCGGCATAAGCGCGAAACGTGCGGACTTGGTTTTGCCCGTACCGATCCCATAAACAGTTGAATAAGTTCTTTTCTGGCTCTTCGTGGTTAGGGTTATGGTTGTACCGGTTCATTAGCGTCCAATACACATTGTCATAATCAATAAAAATCGCTACATTGTTATGGTCTTTTGTTTTAAACATATCTTCTCTTTCATCTGTGTGTACTTTGCTCATTCCGCTAGCTGCCTTGCGCGATTTCTCGCTGTCCTCCCAAGACAGCCTCCCTCCTATTCATTCCATGAGGACTTATGTTTTGTTCTGCTGCGACGAATGGTCTGTAGCTCTAGTGTACGATAAAATCCAGAAAAAGCCTATGAAATTCTGGCTTGTTTCACTTGGGCAAATCGATTGTCTTCATAGCTGGCAGTCAAAACAAAACAATACTATTCCAATGTATGTGAAAACAGCGTGTTTCATACGTTGAAAAAAAAGCTTGACAGTTTATCTGTATCAAGCATATAGTACACATAGATGCTAATGTATGAATCATTTAATACATACACACAAAAAGAGGTGACTTATGCGATTTCTATCATTGCTGCATTTTGAATGGAAGCGTGTGTCCAAGGTGTATTTTTGCCTATTCGGCCTTGTCTCCGCGATCCAGCTTATTGCCATTTACATCTTGGCCTCAACGAAGGCTGCCAACTTCGCAAACGAAGCTTTAATCACAAACGTATCACTTGAGCAAATTGCCGAGTCCTACTCGATTCGCTGGGAGTCCTTGTACGGTGGTCTTCCTATTATTGGTTCGATTATGATCGCCATTGCGATCATGCTCGCTTATTCGTTGCTTATTTGGTACCGCGATTGGTTCAGTAAAAACAATGTCATTACCCGGCTGCTGATGTTGCCAATCAACCGTGCCCAGTTATTTGCAGCTAAGCTGCTTTTACTGTTCTTGCTCGTTCTTGGTTTAGTGGCGCTGCAAATTGTACTAGCCGCAATAGGCAACAAAATCATTGAAGCGGTCGTGCCGAGCGAACTTTTTCTCGCTCCGTTATCAATGGCTCAAATCATGCAAACGAACAGGTTATTTAGCTTGCTCATTCCCCTCGACCCGTTTGTATTCGTGCTTGCTTATGGCCTAGGTTTTGCCTTTTTAACGGCTTTGTTTTCGGCCATTCTCCTTGAACGTAGTTTCCGTGTCAAAGGAGCATTGTTAGGAGCGCTTTATCTGGCTTTTGTCTTTTGGTTGAACAGTTTCTTTTTTATAAGTGACTTCTACAGTTATGTATTCCCGTCGGAAGCACTATTGATTGCCGTAGCCACGGGGCTGACGACAATCGTGTTGTCTTCCTGGCTAAGCATTTACTTAATCCGGAAGAAGGTGAGTGCCTAATGAAACATGTTAGCAGTAAACGCTACATGGTGTTGTTCGTATTTATTGCGTTTTTGTCAGTAACAATCACCTATTTTTATGTGGCCATTTCTGACCGTTTAGACATTGAACCGATCCCATTTGAATGGGAAACCATTTCCGGCGATGAGTCGTATTTAGAAAGAGTGCAGCTAAGTGGCACATTGGAGAAATGGCAGGATTATGCAAGCAATTCGCTTTTATTTGAAACAGACGGGCACACTGTCGCCTTTGGTGAACCATTGTCATGGCTTGAACGCTATGACGCAAGGTATGACCCTTACTATGACCGAATGGCATTTGAACATAGGTCTTTATTTCGCCCACTTAATCATCTTCATACCTACACGGACGTGAATGACGAAAATAACCAGGTTACTGCTATTAGCCTCAAACAAGATCAACAGGAAATGTTGATTACAGTCCTTGAGAACAACACAGGCAATTCCATACAGGCAACTGTTTCTCTTGACGACTATCATGGCGAAGAAACAGGTTATATTTCTTATGCTTATGTGGAAGGCAGTACCGTTTCCGTCATTATGGAAACAATGACTTCAACGCCAAATGGCGATCGCTTATTGTTTTATGTAATTGATTTGGAGAAACAAGCGATTGTGCAAGAAGCCGCTCTTGCCGATTTGGCCACCGATTCGGTTGCCAGCGACAGTGCCTACGTATTGATTGGCCTTAAACAGCAGCCAGCAGTCATTTTGAATATCAATGGATCGCTCGCTTTTTACGATTTCAAAGCGAACCGCTTGTCAGAAATCGACACAAGCAACGGACAAAACATTGTAAATGCTTCAGAAGCAGATGACGGCAGTGTCACACTGTTAGGGGAGACGGACAACCAAGTCGTCTACCGCTTTGAAGCTGATTCCCCAGAAACGCTCACGCCAATCGGTGAGCTGCCAAAGGAACTAACAGAGAGTGAAGAACACTATTTAGTTGGTTTCACCGAGGAAAACGGCTTTCTTCACTTGCTTGTAAACGAAACGATGCCAGAAGAAAATCCGATTGTTTCCAGCTATAGTTTTTACACAGTTAAACTAGAAGATGGACAAATCCTCTATCATGGGAAAACCGAATATGGAACTGAAAATGGGTATCTTTATTTCCATAAACTAAAACGTGCATAAAAAGAAGGGAGCGCTTGATGAATATTCATTTTAACACCCGCGAGCCCGTTTACGCACAAGTTGTCCGCTACTTTAAAGAGCAAATTGCTACTGGGAAGCTTGTTGCTGGGCAGGAAATCCCCTCGCGCCGAGAACTTGGCGCGACATTAAAAATCAATCCAAACACAGCACAACGTGCCTATAAAGAAATGGAGGATCAATTGTTGATTCATACTGAACGGAACAAACCTAGCCGGATTACGTATGACCAAGACGTACTTGACTCAGTCCGTGATGAATTAATCCAGGAGTCAGTTGATACATTTTTGCAAGCAATCCGCACTATTCAAGTTCCGCTCGACGAAGTCATTGCCATGATCCAAGCTCGCTATAAGGAAGGGGAAACGGAACATGATTGAAGTGAAAAACGTATCGAAAAAATATGGCCGCAAAGCAGTGCTGCATAACGTCTCGTTTACGGCCAAACGCGGGGAAATTACTTCGCTTATCGGCATTAATGGCGTCGGCAAGACGACTGTCCTCAAAATGATTGCGAACTTAACGCCTATAAGTAGCGGGGAAATCAAGATTGACGGCAGCAAGCTATCGCCAAAGGGATATGAAACGTTGACATTCATCCCTGACGTCATCCCGATGCCGCCCTCAATGACGATTGACAAAGCAATTGTTTTTATGCGCGACTTTTATAAAAGCTGGAACGATGAGCGCGCCAATGAACTCGTTAAATTCTTTAAACTTGATCGTGCGGCGAAAATTGCTGATTTATCGAAGGGGAATACAGCCAAAGTGAACCTCCTCCTCGGCCTATCGCTAGATACACACTACGTGCTTATGGATGAACCGTTTTCAGGCATTGACATTTTCAGTCGCGAACAAATCACCGATTTGTTTTCCAGCGGCTTTCTCGAAGATCGCGGCGTCATCATCACGACTCATGAAATCAATGATATTGAACATTTAATAGACAAAGTCGTCTTTCTTGATGAAGGGCGTGTCCTCAAACAGTTCGATACAGAAGAAATGCGCCTAGCTGAAGGCAAATCGATTGAAGATGTGATGCGTGAGGTATACCAGTCATGAAAAGCTATTTAAAGTTGGTTGATTTTGAACTGAGGCGCGTCATGCCTTTGTTTCTCGGAGCACTTGGCTTGTTTGCGCTCATGCAGTTTGCTGTCGTTTTCATCTACACGCAAAGTACATTAACGGAATACAACGCTCATTTGGCGTCTGGGCGAACCGCTGCTGAGTTCTTAATGGAGAACGGCCCTATTTCCATGAACTCGTTTTTATTCAGCTCCCTTTATGTAGGTCCGTTGCTATTTCTATTTGGCGCCCTCTTTTGTTACGCGTTGTTGATTTGGTATAGGGAGTGGTACGGCAGCCACCCTTTCATACACAGGCTACTCATGTTGCCAAACAGCCGGATGCACGTTTATTTTGCTAAACTAGCAGCCATCGTTTTCATGGCGATCGTCGTTTATGCATTCCAATTGTGTCTGTATCCACTCCAGGACTTGTTTTTATCGCTACGGCTGCCAAACGAAATTTTACAGACAGACAGTTTGAATACAACACTTGATTTTGTTTTTATTCATGTGTTTGACACCGAAAACTACTTGATTGATCTGTTTATGATGTTCGGCTGTGGCCTGTTCGCATTAACGACGATTTTTACAATGGTTTTAATTGAGCGGTCTTTTCGCTTAATCGGGATTGCCTTTGCGCTTTCTTATGGTGGGGTCGTCCTATGTGCGGCGACCGTCCCTCTCGGAATGCTGTCAGGGCGAATTTATGATTCAGAGCTTTTCTTTGTGGCGATTGCGTTAGTCACTCTGTTAATCGCCATTAATCTTCTGCTGTCCAGACGGCTAATTGCCAAATATGTGACGGTGTAGGAGGCTTTATGATGAAACGATATTGGTATAGCATGACATTGATTGTGTTTAGTATTGTCGTCTTTAGTTGGTTGGCTATTAGTTACACACTTAAGCAGCAAGATATAAAGGAAATCGCTGATGGCATTGAACTTAAAACGGTATCTGGCTCAGAGGACGTCATTGATGGTTTTGGCGTACAAGGGCAAGGGGACAACACCCATAATGTTCCTTTATATGGCAAGGCAAATAAGCCGTCTTTTCTTGAATCCCTTGATGCTACCCCAAATCCTGCGATCAATGAGTTGCAAAAACAGTTCCGCTCCTTTTTTAGAGGAAAAGATACATGGAACTCTCTATATGTAGATCAAGACTTTATTGTCCATATTGATGTTCCCTACCAGTCTCATCCGATCGAAAAACCATCGTCATTGCAAATTAGCTGGCTCGATCGTTCGGAAGGGCAATCTTTGGACTTTCAGATAGAAACCACGCCGACTAAGCAAGTTGACTTGCTTGACATCCAGATTCGCGATTCGCTTTTGCATATGACATTGCTCGAATCCGTTGGCAGCAGTGAAGTGGTTTCCCTTTACAAAATTGATCCTCAAAGCAAACAAATTGAAGAACGCCAGGAACTGGCCCATTTTAGTAGCTCTGAAGATTACGTAAGCACCATAAGCAAAGCCGATATTTACTTAGACTCATACCCTTCTAGCTTTTATTCGCCGAACGGCTATTTAACTTGGGCAATTGAACACGTATCGCCTGAAGGAAATACGGAAATCGTTCAAGTTTATTCGTACAACTATGACAGCGAGGAACTTGATGTCTTATCTAAAAGCAATGATAAAAGCGAGGAAGATCAACGAGCTTTGGCTATAGATGACATGATTGGCTATGAACGTTTTCAAGTAGGGAACGAACTAATGATTTTACAGTACGATGGAAGCTACTTATCGTATCAACTTATTAATTTAGAAGAACTTGATGGAACGCTTCCTGAAGCAACCACCATTGAGATCGATGGAGAAGTAGCTGGTGTTGCCTGTAAAGACGGGGTGTTGTATGTGTTTGCCGTAGATTTACAACACCAAGACACACTTGCATTCATTAAAGCCATTCACTTAAGCTCCAGCGAAACCGTGTACGAAGGGCAATTTGTTAATAAGGGAGATACCTCGGTCTTATTTAACTGGCTAGATGTCTATTACGAAGGTCCGCTATAACACAACAAACCGTTAGGCAGTTGGGAAATTCAATTTTCAACTGTCTACTTTTTTCTCCCTGACAAGGCGCGTTCTCCCCCTTTTGATAAACGTTCCTTGATTGTAAAAACTGATAACAAATCCTCTCTTTTACTAATGTTTCCTTAGATCCTCTTGGCTACAACTACACCAATGCCTAATCCAAAGAAAACGAGCATGAGATAAATTAACAATGTTCCCACCTGAATGGACGTATAGCCATTATCATGAGCCCAATCAATAATAGGGCACTGATAAACAAGACCGCTATGAATGCGATTGCTAAAAAACGTTCTGCTAGAAATTCAGAGCGTTCATCGGATGTTGGCACTTTTTTGTCTTTTCGTGAACGGACACTAATGAAGTAAATGATAACGCCAGTAAAACGCCGCCTGCGATGGCAAATAGCATCGTATATTCATGTCCGTCATTCAGGAAGTAAATTGCTAAAAACCCGCCTACTAAAGAAGAAACGAAAATAAGCAACCATGCCAAACCTTTTTGCCGTGTCATGTTATTCATCCTCCTTTAATGTAAAAAGCTCATCAATCGGGACATCGAAATAATGGATCAACTTAAGGGCAAGTTCTAAACTTGGATTGTATTTATGTTTTTCAATCGCATTGATCGTTTGTCTGGTGATACGTAAATCTTGTGCCATTTGAACCTGCGTGATCCCTTTTTGTTTTCGGATGGCTCGGATTTTGTTTTCCACTGCCATTACCCATCACCTCAAAAAAGTAAATATATCTTTACATATTATGATATGCCCGTTTGCGTAAAAATGTAAACATATCTTTACACATTTGTGAACAATTTTTCCCCACACAGGCAAGCATTGAGAGAAATAGTAAAAAACAAAAAAAGAGCATCTTTTTAGACGCTCTTAATCATTGGTTCCCGCCAGTCTTGGACAAATTCCTTTATCTATGAATCATTGCTCTTGTTTTCAATATTAAGCTTCGTTGCTTAATGGGGACAATCGCTGTTTTAGTTGCCCCTTGCCGTTTGCGCACAATCGACATATTGCTTAGCGAGTTCCGTCAAACGCGGCCAATCGCGGGCAGCGATGATGTTTTTGTCGAGCAAAGAGCCTCCTGCACCGACTGCAACTGCGCCAGCTTTTATAAACGAGGCTAAGTTGGTTAAATCAACGCCCCCTGTCGGCATCATCCGCACCATCGGCAGTGGCCCTTTCACTGATTTGATAAAAGAAGGACCAACGCAATCAGCAGGAAACACTTTCACGACATCAGCGCCCCATTTTACTGCCTGGTAGGCTTCCGTAGGCGTAAACACGCCAGGAATGACAATCGTCTCCCGCCGTTTCGCCACTTCAATCGTACCTTTGTCGAGAATAGGGGCAAATACAAACTTAGCCCCAGCGTCAATGGCCGCTTCAGCTTGTTCTGAACTTAACACTGTACCGGCACCGACGACAGCACGTTCGCCAACGAGCTTGCTTAAGCGCTCGATCACACCTAAAGCATCGTCTGAATCGAGCGTAATTTCTAAACCGCTAATGCCACCCTCAATGAGCGCACTGGCAATGTTTTCAATGTCTTCAACAGGCAGCTTTCTCATAACAGCCACTACCCCAGAAGACAAAAGCTTGTCTAAACTCATAGGGAAACCCTCCACAGTTGTCTTTGTACTTGGATCTTCATTAGTATAGGAGCTTATTGCAAACGTTGTCAATCAACAAAAACGCGATCACGAAATCAAATAATCGGTTGCCGTTTGAAATCCTTGTTTTTTTGCGTAGGCTAAATCGAATTCCTCATCTACATGCATGCAGCACACAACAGACCGGTTCTCTTCAGGGACAAGTTCGATCAGCTTACGTAAGGACAAGTGGACATTTCCTGGATAATCGGCCGTGCATGTGTCTTGGTAAAAGACGTCATATTGTCCTGCTTTTAATTTTTGCAACACGTCGGCGCTGATTGCATTGGCATCGCCGCTATAGTAAATGTGGTTGCCTTTCGTGTTAATTTCGTAGCCAAAGCAAAGCAGATTTTCAGCATGCTGCACTTGTACAGGTACAAGCTCGATCCCGCCGCAGCCTTCGTACATATAGGCATCTTTTATTTCTTGCCAAAAGACATGGGTATCGTCTACTCCATTTCCTTTCAACACTGCCTTTATCGCCGGCAGCAATGCTTTAGGTGCTAGCACTGTTACTTTTGCTTGAAATGCTGGTTCCATTTTAAAATAGGAGTAAAAAATCAAATCGCCAAGGGAGCCTATATGGTCAGGGTGAGTGTGGGTCATGGCGACGTGTATCGTCTTAACCCCGTCTAATACATGAAACGATTGCAAACGATGAAACGTAGAGCTGCCGCAATCAATCAAAAAAAGCTGGCCACTTTCTTTTGCCATGATGCCGTTATTGCCTAGTTTTGTATGAAACGCACTGCCACAACCAATAAAAGTAAACACGAATGCACCTTCCTTTCTTTCTATTAAAAATACCATAACTTGCCCCTCTAAAAACAGGATTGCATTTTCTCACCAACTAGCCGTATAGTGGAAAACGAACAACCTTTTTGTAGAAAGGTGTGCAAGCGAATGAAAATTAAAAGCGGGGTTGAACAAGCTGTTTGTATCCTTGTCATTTTAGCAACGCAAACAGGGCAGCAACACGTCAAAAGCGATACCATTTCCGCCCGTCTCCGCGTTTCTCCTTCTTATTTAAAGAAAATTATGCGCAAACTTGTCATCAGCAAGCTCATTACGAGCGTGCCTGGCAATAGCGGTGGCTTCGCCCTCGCCAAATCGCCTGAAGCGATCACCATGCTTGATATTCTTGAAGCCATTGAAGGAACAAGCCCATTCTTCCAGACAGAAGGCTTGATCCAATATGTTTTCCCTGAGACTCCTGCAGCAGAAGCCGGTTCAAAACGGCTTGAAGCCATTTTTCTGGAAGCGCAAGAACAATACATGGCTAGCTTGGCCAAAACCACATTGGCAGAAGCGATTCATCAGACGTTAAACCGAGAAAAGATCGAGCTCGTTGACTGGAACCGCGCCCTCGGTTCTCCTGATATTGCCCAATTAAAAGAACAGAGAAATCACTAGACGGACAATGGCATTGCTTTTTTCGGGCTAGCTTACTGTTTGCCGTTCAAACGTTTTCGCAACTGATAGAAATAGGCGACAATCCGCATCAACCACTTTGGCACTCGTTTCGGAAAATAACGTTGTCCATAATGGCGCTCATAACCTCTTTTTAAGTCTTGCCATTGTGTGCATTGCTTTTTTTGGGAAAAACGAGCAATATCAATTAAGCGGACAGCGCCTGTTTCTGTCAGCAGCAAGTTATGCAAGTGGATGTCAGACGGATTTAAGCCGGTGCTCCTTGCCAATTCAAGGGCTTTGTCGACTTGGGCAACATGGTCCCTCGTAATTGCCACGCCTTCTGCTAAGCAGTCAAAAAACGTTTTCCCACGAATGAAATCCATGACTAAGTATCCTTCACCCGCTTCGTAAAGGCGAGGGAAAAACGAAATACCCGCTACTTTCTCATAGTTGCGTGCCTCTTCCATCGCCAAATGCTCGAACGGCGGATAAAACACTTTGATCGCCCGCTGTTCCCCTGTTATTTTAAAGACGTATGCACTCCTGCCCTTGCCAATTAGTTCCCAATTCTCAGGAGTGTTGTTTAGCGCTATATTCCTGCCTTGTTTTACAAATACAATGTTGGCCAATTCATCTCTATAGATCGTAGACGTCTCCGCATTCATCGTTTTTTTGACATTCGCTTTGCCAACTCTTTTTTGACAACCGGCAAGAGGTGTTTTTGTGCTTGTTTGACCCCTTCCCGCACAGCTTTTGATTTTAGTAGCTTTGTTATTTTCGACATATCCGATCTCCCCCTTATGTTTTCTGGTAACCGCCGCAGGCAAAAGCACGCAAAAAAGACCTTTGCCCACAGTATGGACAAAGGTCTCGCAAGCAGCTCATGAAGCCTGGGCTGCCAGCAGTGCCGAGGATTGCTCCTGTAATGACGACAGCTGCTTTTATGCTACTCCCCTTTGGGAATTTCCATTTGATTTTGTTTAACTATACGATATCCTTGTTTTATCTGCAATAGAATCCATGCTTTCACACAGAGTCTTTACAAATCATTTACGTTTTGGGTTGAGTCCCACTTAATGCAAATGCTTGGTTTCGTTGCGTTCTTTTTTGCGGTAAAAATAGCCCCAATAGACGCTGGCCACCATTCCAGGCACAGCAGCAATTGCTGCCGCTACCCATAAATCGCCTCCTCGCAGCTGACCATCGGCCCAAAAGTAGTGGAAAAGGTAGCGTAAACCGGCGCCAGCTCCGCCTCCAACAAGAGCGCCAAAAAGCAAAAATCCAGCAATAATCAACAATGTGTGTCGTTTCATGTTCGTTTCCTTTCCTAACTAAAGGTGTTACTTTGCTATTTCACGTTTGCTGTTTGTTTAAACATTACAAAAGCACGGCAAAGAACTCCTATGCTAAACTAGAAAGAGAAATTTACACTGTACCTTTTTCATCAAAAGGAGTTTATATAATGAGCCATCTCCACACGCTTAAGCAAATTTCCCAGACGTTAAATGCCGAGAATGACTTGAAACGTATGCTTGACAACGTGTTGCACACATTGCTTGCGGAGCTCGATTTTTCGAGCGGCTGGATTTTTTTAATTGATCAAAGGGGAAACCATACCCTTTATGCTGCAAGCGGCATTCCTCCTGGACTCTCGCGAAAAAATTGCGCCCCGCTTAAAGACGGCGGTTGCTGGTGCAAAAACCAATTCCTACACGGGACATTGGAACGGGCTGTTAATATGATTGAATGCCAACGTTTAGAACGGGCCATTGAACGAAGCTGGGGCGACACAAATGGCATTACCCATCATGCTACGGTTCCCATCTATGCAGGTGAGGAGCCCCTTGGCATCTTAAACGTTGCCCATCCCCAAAAACACCATTATGCACAAGATGAACTGGAGTTGTTAGAACTCATTGCTTTGCAAATCGGAACAGCGATCAAACGTGTTGAACTTGTTGCCTTTGAAGCAGAGCAGGCTGAATTAAATGAACGGCAACGGCTGTCGCAGGATCTCCATGATTCAGTCAACCAATTGCTTTTTTCCGTAAACATGACGTTGCAAGGGATGGCTATCCGGACAAAAGACGAAGAAATGAAAGAGAAAATGACTGACGTTTCCAAATTGGTAAGCGCAGCATTGGGTGAACTACGGGCCATTATACGAGGCCATTCAGGAGAGGAATTAGAGGCGGGACTGGCACAGGCAGTTGAACAGTACAGCCGCTTAATCGGCATTTCCGTACGCCTCCTCCTTCCTACTGAGATTGACTGGCCAGCAAAAATGGAGTTAGCTACTTACCGAATCATCCAAGAAGCATTAAACAATTGTAAAAAACACGCTGGCGTGAAAGAAGCAATGATTTCTTTGACAAAAGCACAGGGGGAGTGGTTTTTAACGATTTCTGATCAAGGCGATGGCTTTGAAACAAACCACGTGAGCCGCAGACAAGGGCTTGATTCGATCCGCAAACGGGCAAAAGAACTAGGCGGGCAGGCGTTATTGGCCTCAACGCCAGGGAAGGGAACGACGTGGGAAATTCGCTTTCCTGATAAAAGGGGGGAAATGGAATGAGAATTTTGCTAGCTGACGACCACCATGTTGTCCGCAAAGGGCTCGCCTATTTTTTAGAAGCCCATCCCGACATTGAGATTGTCGCTGAAGCGAGCAATGGCGAAGAAGCGGTTGCATTGTATGAACGCCACCGCCCTGACATATTATTGATGGACATTGACATGCCAGTCATGGATGGTATTAAGGCGACACAAGTGATTTTACGTGATTATCCACAGGCAAAAGTGTTTATGTTGTCAGGCTATGGAGAAAAAGACTTTGTGATTCAAGCACTGCAAGCGGGAGCCTGTGGCTATCAGCTAAAAGATGTGGAACCTGACGTGTTGATCCACACGATTCAGGCCGCTAATAGCGGGGAACTTCCCCTTGACCCGCGGATTATGAAGCATGTACTCACCCATGTGGCGCGCCCGGCCAATTCTGTCGCCGACAAAGTGAACCGTTTGACGGAAAGAGAAGTCGACGTGCTGAAAGAAATCAGCACTGGCAAGAGCAATAAAGAAATCGCAGCCGCACTGTTTATTTCCGAGAAAACGGTAAAGACCCATGTTTCCAATCTTCTTGCCAAATTGGAGCTTCATGATCGGACGCAAGCTGCGTTGTTTGCGATTCAAGCAGGGATTGCTAAGCCCATTTCATTTTTGGATGAACAATGAACTCTACTTCTTCCCCATTTGGATGGACAAAATAAAGCGACTCTTCGTCTCGGTTAAGGAGAAACCGATCGGTAAGCACAAAGCCGCGTTTTTTGATATTTTCCAGCACAGCAAACGCTTCATGATCGGCTAATGAAAAAGCGAGATGGAGCGTTTGCCCTCCTGGTTCTGTTTCCACGAGTTCCAGCGTGAACGGCCCTTTTCGGAAAAAGGCAAAGCGCTCCTCGCCCGTACTTATACACCATTCCCACCTGAAGCCAAGCGTTGCTACATAATAAGGCCAGGCTGCCTGTAAATCAGCGACAGCCAGGCCAAGATGATGGACCTTCACGGCCGCGCCTGCTTCATTATTAAATTCATATCGCCGAACTCATGCCACAAATAACGATGGGCAATCGCTTCCTTGTAAATGGCTTTTACCCCTGCTTCCTCGGCAAAAGTTTGCAACAGATCAATATGGCTCGCTTCCTGTTCGTGAAAACCTGTCAACAACCCATCGACGGCGGTCAGCTTGCTTGTACGGGAAAGATAGAGTGACGTTACCCCAGCTTGTGGAATGATAGCCGTGCCATCGCTTGCTGTTTCTAGAGCACGGACGACTGTCGTTCCGACGGCGATCACCCGCCCTCCATTCGCTTTGGCGTCGTTTATAATTGTCGCCTGCTCGTCTTCAATGGAGAATGCTTCCGGATGAAGCGCTGGATTTGGCCATTTGTCGTCGCCATAATAGCTTAAACCGGCATGAAGGGTTACAAAAGCAAGGCGAATGCCCTGTTTTTGTAAATTGGCAAGCATGCGCCATGTAAATGCCCGTCCTGCAGAAGGCATTTCGACCGATCCAGGAATGCTAGCGTAGACCGTTTGGTAATCTTGCAATGGCCAAGAGCGGGCCACATGCTCATAGCGAATCACATCCCCTTGCCTATAAAGCTCACGGAGGAGCCGGCCGGAACTACAGGAAAAAACAAGCCTGACTAACGGCGGCTCTGTCCCAGGGCCTGTTACAAGTGCCTTTAGCCCATGCATAAACACAAGCTTCTTGCTGCTTTCCCCTAGAATAAGCCCATCCCAAATGCCGTCTTCAACTTCACGGGATAAACGGACACGGACGCCATCAACCGTTTTTAGTTCAGCCGGGATCGTGCGACTATTATTAAATACGAGCACATCGCCAGCTTCCAACTGGTTAGCTAATTGGGAAAATTCCCCATGTACAATTCGTCCACTGTCACTCCAATATGTTAGCAAACGAACACCGTCCCGCTTTTGCCCCCGTTTCTCAGGAGGCGTGTCTGCATCTAGTCGCTTTTCTGCCGGAATCAACATCATCGCTCCCCCTCCTTCTGTTGGTGGACGATCGCTTCTTCACGGCTGCCGTTTGCGGCTCCTTCCTCAATTAAATAGTCAAAGACAGCCAAACGCTTTTGCGGCGGATCAAGGGGATAATCGCAATCAGGCAGCGCTTGGGCGTGCATGTCTGTATCCATTTCGCCAGGATCGACAAGATGGAATCGGACATTGCTGTCAGCGACTTCATCGGCCCACGTTTGTACCATGCCCTCGACTGCAAACTTGGAAATGCCGTAGGCGCCCCACTCGGCAAACCCTGTCTTTCCTGCTTCTGAAGTGAGCGTAATGACAATGCCATTATCACGGGCAAGCATCGTCGGCAAAATTTGCTTTGTAAGGAAATACGGAATCAGTGTATTTGTTAACAATACCTCTTGAAAAGCGGCATCTGGATAATCAAGCAACAAGCTTGGCCCAGGCCCGAAAATCGACGCATTGTTAATCAACACATCCACTTTGTTATACCGTGCCAGCGTAAGGGCAGCAAAGCGCTCCGCATCTTCGGCTTTCGCCATATCACCTGCTACCGCAACGACCGGTATATTTTCAGCCTGCAGCGCCGAGGCGAGCTGCACTAAGTCATCCTCCGTCCGTGCGGTCACCGCAAGAGCGTACCCCTTTCTTCCGTAATGCCAAGCTAAAGCACGGCCCAGCCCTTTTGTCGCTCCCGTAATCATTACAATTGTTGTCATTTCTATCCCTCCCTAAGATGTATACTCTCATCTTAAGAAAACGAGCCTCTTCCTGCTTCAGCAGGCAGGTGTAAATGTGGTTCCACCTTTCGTTCTGTCGCGTATACATCTTTTGGTGTATGAATAACAGGTTCGCTTACGTCCTAACAAATGAATCCCTCCGGTTCATTTTGTAGCTAAACGCTCAACCTTTTTTGTTCGCCTTGGTTACAAGCGTTTTCTATCAGTCTGAGTATGGAGAGGGGGTTCATCAAGGTTTAGTCCTATTGGATGTTATCGGATAAATGGTATAATTTTTAAAACCTTTTGTGTGAGTGATACTCAATACAAATACTGATTGAAGAAAGGTAATTTCAAAAATGGAGAATTTCATTCGCGTTAAGACAAGGCAGGAATTAAGAGATTGGCTTGAGGAACATTCAACGACAGAAAAATGTTGTTGGATCATTGTAAGCATGGCTGAACAACCAAATGTTATCCAGTATGTAGATGCTGTGGAAGAAGCATTATGTGTTGGTTGGATTGATGGCATAAAAAAGAAAATATCAGATACTGAACTAGCCCAAAGGCTTTCCCCGAGAAAAAAGAACAGCCATTGGACAGAATTAAACAAAGAAAGAGTACGGAGATTAGACAAATTAGGTTTGATGAGAGAAGGAGGAATGAAAGCCCTACCCGATATGCGACCTGAATCTTTTACAATTGATAAAGATATAGAAACTCGTTTGAAAGAAGATGAGCAATTATATCAGAACTTTATTCATTTTCCTGAACTATACAGAAGGATTCGAATCGATACGATACAAAGTTATCGAAATGAACCGGATATTTTCAATAAGAGGTTGAAAAAGTTTATTGACCATACAAGAGAAAATAACATGTATGGTCAGTGGAATGACAACGGTCGCTTAATCGATTATTGAAGAAAGGAACTTACAATTGAAATTAGAACGTTTGATATCGATCATATTCAAGCTCCTAAACAATGAAATTTTGTCCGCTTCTCGTTTAGCTGATGAATTTCAAGTATCATCGCGAACAATTTATAGAGACATTGAAGCCATTTGTGCGGCTGGGATACCAGTCGTTTCATACCAAGGTACGAACGGCGGGTTCGGTATCATCAAAGGGTATAAATTTGATAAAAGCTTAATCGGTTCCCATGACCTATCGAATCTCATTATGGTGCTTCGTAGTTTATCGGGTATTTTTGAAGATAAAACGATTGACCATACGATAGAAAGACTAAAATCACTCGATCCAAGTGGAAACAATGGAATTTTATCAGTTGACTTAGAAAGCCATCGAACAGAAGCAAATTCATTAATCGATCTACGAAACGCGATACAAGAAAAAAGGGTCATTCGCTTTGATTATGTAAGTACGAAAAACGAATGGACATCACGGGAAATAGAACCGATTCACATTCAATATAAGTTTCGTAACTGGTATTTATATGGCTATTGCAGAGAACGGCGCAACTATAGAGAATTTAGAGTATCACGCATGATGAATATTACGCTGACGGAAGAGACATTTCCCAAAAATCACGACATGAAAAGGGACCCCTCTTTTTCAGCTAAAAATCTAGAACGATTTGAGGATGTTGTCATTTGGGTGAGTCGCGATTCCTTAGTAGAAGTGTTGGACCAATTCCAGCATGCTTCAAAAGTCAAGAACAGTGATGGAAGTATGACGTTTACTATTTCTGTGTTTCAACCTTTACATGCTCGATGGTTAAAAACGATTCTTTTAAGCTTCGGCAGTGGCGTTAAAATTGTAAAACCTGTGGAATTACAAGCGGTTTTAGTAGATGAGGCAAAAAAAATAATAAATGTTTATCAAGATGTATGACAGGCTGTTGTCATACATCTTTTTTTATACTACAACTATCAACCGTTAAGGAGTCGATGTGAAAAATGAACCATGCAAAAAAGATGTACCACTATCATGTTTGGGCGAATCAAGTATTACTGGAAAAAATGAAGGAATTGCCAAGCAATGTCCTCTATGAAGAGGTGCGTAGTTCGTATCCGACGATTGCGCAAACGTTTAGCCACATTTATGTGGTAGATGTAATGTGGCTCGCAGTCCTAAAAGGAATCGATATGCAAGAAGCATTGGAAGAATCGATCGCCCTTGTAGAAAAGACAAATGGATATTCTATAGATGAATTTGTTCAGTCTTTTGAACAACTAGCTTCACAGTATGACGAGTGGATAAATCGCCAAAAAGACTTAGAACAAAAAATACAAGTCAATAATCCATGGTCTGGCGCTAGAGAAACGGCTTACGCAGAAATTTTACTCCATGTTGCCAATCATGGCACGTATCATCGAGGCAACATCACAACCATGTTAAGGCAACAAGGATATGCTTCGACAATGACTGACTTCTCCTTGTATTGGTACCAAAGCTAGGCACAAAAAAGGGCTGGCAGCGAAACGCCGCCAACTCTTTTTTCTTAATGAGCATGTTGCAAAAATTGCGTACGGATCGCGTGTGCGACGCCGTCGTCATTATTGGAAGTTGTGACGATATCGGCAGCGGCTTTTAGCTCTGGTATACTATTTTCCATTGCTATGCCGCAGCCAGCATATTCGATCATCGACAAATCATTGCCATTGTCGCCGATGCCCATTACTTCTTCGCGCTTAAAACCAAGCTTTTCAGCAAGATGTTTGACCGCATTGCCTTTGCTGACGAGTGGATGGAGAATTTCATAAAAAAACGGCGCGCTCTTGACCATGGAATAACGTTCCTTTAAAGCAGCGGGAATTGCCGCAATCGCCTGATCCAATTTTTCAGGTTCATCTATATACATCACTTTTGGCACGAGTATCGATGGATCTGCTTCTTCTACTGGACAATAACGCAACGGAACTTTTGTCAGAAACGATTCATACACGGTATAAGGGCTAATGTCCCGATTTCCAGTGTAAAGCCGCTTATCGTCAAAATAATGCATAGGCGTATTTAACGTTTTTGCTAGTTCGTCTAACTCGACTAAGTCGTTATAGCGAAGTGTGTGTGAAACTACGACTTGATTTGTATGTGTATCTTGTACAAGTGCCCCATTGTAGGCGATCACATAGTCGCCTTTTTGGTTCAATTCCAACTCGTGCAAATAGCGGGTGACGCCACCTAAAGGGCGCCCAGTACAAAGAACGATTGTCGCCCCCGCTTGGCGCGCTTCTAAAAGCGCCTTTTTCACTTCCAGTGTCACTTCATGATGGTCATTTAACAACGTCCCATCCATATCAATCGCAATCAATTTGTACATATTTTCCACTCCTACGCTTCTCTCTTTTCGATATGCCTCCTTGGGAGATTCCCTTTCCCAAGCAAGGGTTACTGGAACAGCGTACTCACCGATTGCTCCCGATGAACTCGGTAAATTGCTTCCGCCAACAGCGGAGCAATTGAAAGCACAGTCAAGTTCCCGACCTTTTTATCTTCGTCTAATTCAATTGTGTTGGTGACGACAATCTCTTTAATTGGCGCAATTTGCAACCGTTCAATCGCCGGTCCTGTCAAAACAGGATGCGTACAACACGCATAAATCACACTCGCTTTTTTTTCTTGCAACGCATTGGCCGCTAATGTCACAGTGGCCGCCGTATCAATTAAGTCGTCAACAATAATCGCTTCCCTTCCCTCTGTGTCGCCGACGACGTTCACAGCTTGTGGAAACCCTGGTTCTGGGTGGCGTTTATCGATGAAGGCAATCGGCGCATCCAAATATTCCGCTAACCGCCGAGCGCGGCCAAGCCCAGAATGATTTGGCGCCACAATCACAGGTTGCTGAAGCGCTTTGTTTTGGAAATAACGCGCTAAAAGCGGCAGCCCTTGAAGAGGGTCAACAGGAATATTAAAGAACCCTTGAATTTGCGGAGCATGCAAGTCTACAGTTAAAATCCGGTCTGCCCCTGCCGTCTCCAGCAAATTAGCGACCAGTTTGGCTGCAATCGGCTCACGTGCCCGAGCTTTGCGGTCCTGGCGAGCATAGCCAAAATAGGGAATAACCACATTGATTTCTTTTGCAGACGCCCGCTTTAGCGCATCGATCATAATCAAAAGTTCCATTACGTGCTCATTGCCAGGCTGTGATGTGGATTGAACGACAAACACTTCAGAACCACGGACACTTTCCTCGATATTGATTTGCACCTCGCCATCACTAAAGCGTTTGACCGAACTTTTTCCAACTGCACAACCGAGCAAAGAAGCGATTTCATTTGTTAGCAATGGATTGGAGCGAACAGTAAAAAGCTTAAACTTTTTTTTGTCAATAGAATAACCCACATGCATCCCTCCGCAATGTGTCTCTCACATTCGATTTTAGCCTACTTTGCTGCGAAGCACAACGTGGCGTCATCGGCAACCATTTACAGTGAAACCAAGCAAACGAAAAAAACTGCCGACTTCTCCTTACTTAAAGGATCGTTCGGCAGGTATGTTTTCTTAAAACCCTCTTGTGGTCATTGTTAGTGGCAACGCCTCTGGCTGTGTACAACTGCTCTTCATATAATAAGAGCGCTCATTCTCAGATGAGGCAAGGACGCCATGCATAGCTTCAAGGACATGGTAAGCCATGCGCGCATTTGCGCGGTGCGGACGGCGTTCTTGAATGGCATGAACCATATCAAGCACGCCGAGGCCACGGCTGTTGTCTTGGAAGCCATAAATGAGCGGAACTTCTTGAAACTCTTGTTCTCCTTGCCTTTTCACATAAACAGGCCCGCCAAATGTATTCGGATCAGGCAAAAGCAGCGACCCTGTTGTGCCGTGCACTTCTAAGTTCGGCGTTTTTGAGCCCCATACATCAAAGCTTGTAACAAGCGTGGCGATTGCCCCATTTTCAAAATCAAGCACACTGGCTAAATGGGTTGGCGTCTCCACGGATATCGTTTCGCCAAATTTTGGCGCAGACGTGATCATCCGTTCTGTATATGCCTTGCCAGCCGAAGCCGTCAGACGCTTAATTGGGCCGAGCAAGGAGATCAGCGCAGTTAAATAGTACGGGCCCATGTCAAACATTGGACCAGCCCCGACTTTATAAAAGAAGTCCGGATTTGGGTGCCAGCTTTCTGGGCCATGGCTCATCATAAACCCGTTTGCCGAAACCGGTTTTCCAATCCAGCCGTCATCAATTAGTTTTTTACACGTTTGCAAACCACCGCCAAGAAATGTATCAGGAGCGGCCCCTAACAGCAGCCCTTTTTCGTCGGCAAGCGCTTGCAGTTCATCTGCTTCCTCAAGCGTAAGCGCTAATGGTTTTTCGCCATATGAATGTTTGCCCGCTTCAAGCGCCCGTTTATGGACGACATAGTGGGCAGATGGCGTAGTTAAATTAATAACAATGTCAATGTCTTCATTGGCAAAAAAATCATCCATTTCCATTGCTTCCACGCCGCTGTAGCGGTCCGCCTGCTTCATTGCTTGCGCAAAATTCAAGTCTGTACAGGCAATAATGTCAATCGCATCAAACCGGTTATTCATTTGAAAATAAATGTCACTAATATTCCCGCAACCGACAATGCCAGCCTTTAACGCTTTCATGTCACCACTCTCCCTTCAGTCCACCACATTATAGCGCTTTCATTCTAATTCGTAAATGAAAAATAGCAACTGATTTCAGATTTAATTGCGATTAAGGCAGACAGGCATCAGCTGGATGGGAAACGGTTGTGCTGGTTCTAAAAAATTTCCCATCCAGCTAGCCTTCCCGTGAATTGGGTAAAGAGGAAATCCATAAAACTCCTCTGTTTAGCTAACTATCTAATGTAATCTGTACAAATTTGTTAATCTTCCATCGTATCAACCTTCAAACCATTTCATATACTGTCTAATACCTAATGTGTATTCCTGAATAGTGTTCTCACATTTTCTCTCCTACTTTTCATTAAGAGAAAAACTGTTTGTATTTGCCTCCTCCCTTGTAAATTATGATGGATTCTCCGTTTTAACAATACATCAATATAAGGTTCTCCATAAATAAAACGTTGCATAGGCTTCCCAATTTGTCCAAGCCGCAGCATACTCTTTGATTTCTTTTATTGTTGGTTTTGTTTCGGATCCTGTGAGTAGCTTAATTACATTATGCAAACCGACATCATCGATTGGAAAAGCAGCAGGAAATCGTAAACATCGCATTAGAACGTAATTGGCTGTCCAAGGACCAATGCCTCGTATTTGAATTAAGTTTTTTTCAGCATCTTTAAAGTCCATTTTTATTAATTTTTCCTTCGACAATTCTCCACTTGCCATAAGCCTAGCAATTCCAATGATATATTCACTTTTTTTTACGGTCATTTTAATTCCTGCTAGGTCGGTAGTTGTCAACTGTGCAATTCGTTCGTACGGTGGGAAGACCCAATACTTTTTACCATTCCATTCGATGGAATCGCCAAATCCTTCTACAAATTGCTTTTTTAATGAGTACGCAAACGCTAAGTTAATTTGCTGCCCTAGAACACCCCAACATAAAGCCTCAAATAAATCGGGAATGCCGACGACTCGCAATCCATAAAATTTTTCAACCGTCATTTTAAGTAATGGATCTGCTTTTGCCATTTTATAAAATGGGGTTAAATCGTTATCAAGATCAAACCATTCATGAATATATTTTACAAGTTTTTCTCGTTGCCACTTTTCGGTAGGTCTAGAATCATTTAAAAACTTGACAACCATCTGTTTATTATCAATGACGCTTATCTGTATCAAGGACCGAATTTCCCCAATGGCTATCATTCTTGTAATGATATCGTTCTCGATTTCATACATACATTCATTTTTTTCCCTTTTTAGATAGCCTAGGTTAACATTCATGTCAAACTCTTCAGGTAATGCAATAATCATATCATCGTTGATTTCATCCCATTTCACTTTTTCATGCTCCTCACTTTATGACTTTTTCCTAAGAAAACTTACACTGATTGACGTTTCACTTTACCACATAATAATTAGTACGAATTTTGTTATCTTGCTATTACATTCTAAACACCTTATATTTTTCTATTTATGAGGTTATAGTGTTAGTTATCAAAGGTTCTAAAAAGCGTTCAAGATATAAATGTCAGATGCTTAAACTAGGATTCCATTCAAAACGAATGAGGTTTGCAAAGCTTACAGTAACAAAATACGAATGTGACTCCTTCATAGAACTTTATAGTGAAGAAGAGTCATACAAAACGGCCATTAAAGGGGATCATTGTGAGAAGAGGTGGGAGTAATGCCGGATCGTATCAATCATTCATTTCAACATCGTGATGGGGTTTTGACTGACGAGAACCTGATGACAAAGGAAAAGTGGCAAGCAATTATAGAGAATGATGCCTCGTACAATAATCAATTTTTCTATGCCGTAAAAACCACAAGGATCTTCTGTAAACCGTCATGCAAATCTCGCGTTCCTAAAAAAGAAAATGTATGTATTTTTTCAAACGCAAAACAAGCGCTCCATGCCAATTTCCGCCCTTGTAAACGTTGCAAGCCTACGAATGAGAGCTTGCCTGATCGTGAATGGGTGGCTCTTATAACCGAATACATCGATAAAAACTTCATCGAAAAGCTAACTTTAGAAACGTTAGCAGATATGGCTCACGGGAGTCCCTATCATTTGCATCGTACGTTTAAAAAAATAAAAGGCATCACACCCGTTGAATATATCCATCAGGTTAGATTAAACGCTGCTAAAGAATATTTGATTCACACAAATAAAGCGATTGCGGATATCGCCATAAGTGTAGGTATACCTAACACGTCCTATTTTATTACTTTATTTAAGAAGAAAATGGGACATACACCAGCACAATTTCGTCAAATGAGTAAAATGGAGGAACTGTAAAATGGAATCAAACAACAAACCAACCTTATATTGGTCTTTGCTAACGTTTAGAGATTTGAATTTTTATATCGCTTCAACCTCTAAGGAACTGGTGTTTGTTGGTTCACCGAACGAACCATTTGAGGAATTATCCGAATGGGCTAAAAAGCGCTTTAGTGGAAGTCCTTTAGTGGAAGCTGCTGAAAAGCTTGAGCCTCATGCGGTTGAAATTACCGAGTATTTGGAAGGAAAACGGAAAACATTCACTGTTCCATTTGATTACGATGGAACAGCATTCCAGCTTGCAGTCTGGAACGCACTTTGTGCCATTCCGTACGGACAGACTAGGTCCTATTCCGACATTGCCAATTCTATAAATAAACCAGCAGCCGTTCGAGCTGTAGGAGCGGCGATTGGGGCGAATCCAGTATTAATAACCGTACCGTGTCATCGTGTAGTAGGAAAGAATGGATCATTAACTGGCTACCGTGGCGGATTAGAAATGAAGACACGGCTTTTGGATTTGGAAAGACAAGCCTCAGCTAGCAATGAGTGATTATTGCCTTACAATGGTTGGAAAGTAGGTTCCCTCATGAAAAGTGGATTGTTCTATAAGAATCCGAAAACCATGCTTTCTTCCTGGGTATACTCATTCACTAAATCCTTATACAGGCTGCTCATTTGGGTGTTCATAGTGTGATGTGCGCCAAATGCCTATATCCCTCTTTCGAGCAGGGAAGATATTCACAAGCGTTTTACACACTATGCTTCCCCTATTCCGACAAGACTTAACATTCTCTAACTGCTTGCTGAATTCGGTATTACTGCACAGGTTGCCGGCAGCGGTTGTAAACGCACACACAGAATGGGCTATACAAGCCAAGAGTATATTCTTGCTAATGTCCATCAAATCCTCGGCCAAATACTCATTTTTCAAATTTCAGGAAATCAAAACAACATCTACTTACTTCAATAAATCTTTACCAGAAATTAAAGTTTTCACAAGCAGACGTGATAAAAAACAATGACTTACCGTTTCTTCACAATGTGCACCAAAAATATTTTCCTTTAGATGAGGATATGGATATTGAAGAACGAGCCCATCAATACATTATTCGTAAACAGTTTGATAAAGCATTAACTTTATTGGATTTAGCCGAACAACAAAATGGAAAAAACAAATTTAATTTATTTTATCGGGCCATGGCAACCGATAATTACCACATATATAAAGAAGCACTTCACTTTGCGATGATGGACGGAGAAATAATTTACTCTAAATGGATGTTTAATAAGTTTGAAAAGAAGTATTTAATAAAATAATAAAATTGGAGAGTACTGTAAAAAAACGACCCGATCTCGGGCCGTTTTTTTTACTCCTTCATCCTCTTCTTAACGTCGCCCTCCATCTCTTGGGCTTTGCCTTTTAGTTTGTCTTTCTTGCCGTCTGCTTGCATTTTTTTATTGTCTGCCGCTTTTCCGGCAGCTTCTTTGGTTGCTCCTTTTGCTTTGTTTGCTGCGCTTTTCATTTTGTCGGTTGTTCCGTTTGCCATCGATAACGCCTCCTTTTAGATGTGTATTTATCTAAATAGACGCTATCGGTCCATGTTAAACTTCTTTTTCTGCCGTTACTCAAATGGATACGTAATGCCCCATTGGCGGCGAACGGTATCCATTAGCTCCATTACATCGCGGGAAAGCGCTATATGTGTGTCTCCTTGGCCGGCTATTGCTGCTTCCATCGCTTGTATTTCATATTGGAGGGCATGTTCTGTATCGCCTGCTGTGATTTCCTCGGTTGAGCCATCAGGATAAGTGAGCAGCGCGGATTGGGCCCGTGGGAAGTCATCGACGGTTATGTAGCCCCCTTCACAGGCGACAATGCCTCGTTTTGGCATTTTCGAGCGCATTGCTAGTGCAATCGTCGCCAGCTGTTCTTGTTTGTTTTTAAGGACAATTCCCGACTGTTCATCAACGCCTGTTTCAAACGGCTTGACCGTCGTCAACACTTCATGTGGCTGGCTATCTAAAAAAAAGCGCGCAAACGATAACGCGTAGGTGCCAATGTCTAAAATCGCCCCGCCGGCAAGTTCTTTATTGAAAAAACGATTTTGCGGGTTCGCTTCCTTTAAACTGCCAAATGTGACGTTGATCATTTTGACTGGCCCTAACGCATTTGAATGAATCAACTGTTGCAACTTGGCATAGAGCGGCATGTGAAAAAGGGTCATTGCTTCCATCAGCACAAGTTGTTTTTCTTTTGCAAGACCCATTAATTCTTCAAGCTGTTGGCCGTTTACCGTGATGGCCTTTTCGCATAAAACATGTTTTCCATTTTGTAAACTTTTTTTAATGTATTCATAGTGGTTGGAATGGGGCGTTGCAATATAAACGGCGTCGATGTTTTCATCGTGAAGCATGGAGTCATAGCTTCCAAACGCATGCTTGACACCAAATTTGCTTGCAAACGCCTGCGCTTTTTCAATCGACCTTGAACCGACTGCATAAATCGTTCCGTTGATGTTGTTTAGTGCTTGGGCAAAATCGCTGGCGATTGCTCCTGGGCCAAGTATCGCCCAATTGATCGTTGTCATGCTATCTCCTCCAAGGCGTTTTTTCCTAATCGTACCTGATCTGTGCCATGATATGCCAGCATTCCGCTTGAAAACGGCAAAGCCCCGGTGCAAGCGGAATGCACCAGAGCTTTGTTATTTGCTTCTTAATGGCGCTCCTGCGCCTGCCCATTTTCTGATCGCATTTAAAAGCGGTTTTCGTTTTTCGCCAATTAAGCCTATACACTCTGCACATAGTTGGATCAGCAAAGCGACAACGATCAACACGAGCAGTGAGAACCATAAGCTCGACATGGACAAAAGAATCGCACATGCCGCGAACAGGAGGCTAACGCCATAAATCGTCAACACCGCCTGCCGGTGGCCGTACCCTCTGTTTAATAAGCAGTGGTGAAGATGGCCTTTATCCGGCGAACCAATTTTTTGTCGGTTCAGTTTGCGGCGGATAATCGCAAACACGGTATCAAGAATAGGTACGCCGAGTATGAACAAAGGCACCACGATGCTGACAATCGTTACACTTTTGAAAAAGCCCATTGTTGATAAAATCCCGATCATGTACCCGAGAAACAGCGAGCCTGTATCGCCCATGAAGAGCTTCGCTGGATGAAAGTTAAATATCAAAAAACCGCCAACACTCCCAATTAAAGGGAAACCAAAGGCGAAGACAAGCCCATAAGCTGCTGGGTTTCCTGCCGCAATGACTAGCATTGTGCTTAGCGCGATGACGGCGACGCCTGCGGCAAGCCCGTCCAAGCCATCAATTAAATTAATGGCATTCATCATCGCGATCAGCCATATCACTGTTACAATGCTGCTTAAAATGCCTAAGTCAATCCGCTCTCCAAACGGGATTGAAATAAAGTCAATCGACACTCCTGAGCCAATGACGACGATCGAGGCGGAGAGAAGTTGAAACAACAACTTCGTCCTTGCTCGGAGCGCAAACTTATCATCAAGTAAGCCAATGGCTATGATTGGTAAGGCGCCTGCCAAAATCGCGACTGTTGTTTGCCAATCAGCCGCCAACTGGTCTGCCACTGCCAACAATCCGATTCCTGTCCCAAAAATAAATGTTAAACCGCCTATCCGAGGCATTGGTTTTTGATGTACTTTTCGCTTGTTTGGCTGATCGACAAAGCCAAAGCGATGTGCCCATTTGATCACAAGGGGTGTGACCGCGATGGCTGCCGCAAAGCTGCTAATGATTGCAAGTATGTAAGCTTCCATGTTTGCCACCCTCGCTTTTGCTATTCTTTTTATCAAGTTGCTACTTAAGCAAGAATAGCAAAATCCATCGAATAAAAGGGACAATTTACATGTTCTTCATGAACCCTTAAAACGCTTTAAATTCCTTACAATTTCTTCATCCCATTCCACGCGTAACCGACAAAAACACGGCACGCTTTCAGCCAGGGCAGTTCCTCATGTTTTCGGTAAATTTCCCAATTCCGTTTCGCCGCTTGCCATTTGTTGCTTGATATCGAGTTGCCGACTTTGCGGTATACCGCCAGCTCCTCCTTTATTCCGTAAGCGGAGTAGCCTTTCTTCAATATTGAAAGCCACAGCATGAAATCCTGTCTCGTCCTTATTGTAGGCATTTGCAGCGGTCCTAATGCATCTTGATTTAACATGACAGTCAAACACCCAATAATCGTGTTGGATAGCAACTGCTCGTACGTGACGACAGATGGCGCTTCAACCACTTTGCTTCGCTCCGTACCATCCTCTCTCATAATCCGGTAACTCGTAAACGAAAACAAATGACCAGTCTCCTCCATAAAACGGACTTGCCTCTCTAATTTCTGAGGCCGCCACAGGTCATCGCCATCCAAAAAAGCAACATACTTGCCTTCTGCCCTTTCTAGGCCATTGTTACGCGCCACTGCTGCTCCGCTGTTTTTTTCTAAATCAACGAGCTTGATTCGGCTGTCTGCTTCGGCAAATTGGGCAGCAATGTGCTTGCTGCCATCGCTAGAAGCATCATTGATCAGCCATAGCTCCCAATTGGCATATGTTTGCGCTAACACCGATTCAATCGTCTCATGTAAAAAGGTCTCGCAATTATAAACAGGAGTAATTATTGATACAAGTGGTTGTTGTTCCACTGCCTATGCGCCTCCTCCACTTGCGCTATTTTCCAAACGTTGTCCACTTTTTCATACGAGACGACCGTGCCATTATAAGCAAGGGCCACCTGTTCTTCGCCTTCTTCTGCAACTTCGGCCTCTTCTTCTAACGAAATGGCAAGAAAAGCAGCTTGTTCTTCTTCCGAAAGTGTTCTTGTAAAATGATGGCTGTACCATTGCTGCTCGTTATTCTCGAGTACATATTTTGCCGCTTCATGAGCAAGCTTTAATTCCATGAAAGCCTTCTGGTCAATGGTCGCGGTTTCTTCTTTATATGGATTGGCTTCTCCCTCATCTAAAAAAAAGAAACCACTTAAAAACAGCAAAATGCCACAGGCAACTAGGGAATTTTTTAGCATGTTCTCCTCCTTTGCTTGTCCTAAAACAAAGATTCGTGCTCCAGATAATAGACAATCTGAATGATGTTGCCGACAAAGTCAGCAACATCATTCAGGTTCAACATTTATCCATTGGCGAAGCGGTCATAAATCCCCAACACAAGATCTTCCCATTCACGGATGCGTTCAAGCCGCCCATCAACGACCGGCCTGCCGACCGAATCGTAATAAAAACCGTGCATTTCCATTTCTTTAGGGTCGAACATGTTGCGGCCGTCAATGACGATCGGTTGCTTCGTCAACTTTTTCAACTCTGGCAAGGAAATGTCCTTAAATGTCTCCCAATCCGTCAGTAGCAGAACAGCATCAGCATCTCTGACTGCTTGTTGCCATGTGTTTGCTAGTTGAATGCCAGGCAACGCTGCTTTTGCTTGCTCGGTGGCAATCGGATCAAAAGCAACCATATTTGCCTGTTCACGTTCTAGCGCTGGATACACATCAAGGGCGGGAGCAGCCCGCATGTCGTCTGTATTTGGCTTAAACGCTAGCCCTAGGATTGCAATCCGTTTGCCCGCCAAATTATCACCGAGTGCTGTTTTCAGTTTATTGACAACCGTTAAGCGCTGGGCAGCATTGACTCGTTCTACTGCAGGCACAATTTGCAGGTCGTAGCCTGCTTGTTGGGCGACACGGATAAACGCTTGCGTATCTTTCGGGAAACAAGAACCACCGTAACCAATGCCAGCTTTTAAAAAGTGGCGTCCAATCCGGCGATCCAAACCAATCGCTTCGGCAAGAGAAGTGACATCGGCTCCAACTTGTTCACAGACGTTGGCGACTTCATTAATAAAACTAATTTTTGTTGCTAAAAACGCATTGGCTGCGTACTTAGCCATTTCTGCCGTTTCAAGATTGCATGCGACAATCGTTGTCTGAAACGGTTTGTGCAAATCTCGGAGGAGCCGCTCCGCTTTGACGCTTTCTACGCCAATGACAGCTCTTTCCATTTCAAGCGTGTCGGCTATGGCAGTGCCTTCTCGCAAAAACTCTGGGCAGGAGGCAACTTCGAAATCTTCGTGCCCGCATGTTTCAGCAATCCAGCTCTTCACTTTCCGATTTGTTCCGACTGGAACGGTGCTTTTCGTAATGACGACAAGCCCCGCTTTTATACATGAGCCAATTTCCTTGGCGACTGCTTCCACATAATCCAAATTTGCCGATCCATCTGCCCGAGCTGGCGTACCAACGGCTATAATCGCCGCATCTGCCCCGGCCAGCCCTTCGGACAAACGGGTCGTAAACGATAGCCGTCCTGCCGCCATGTTGCTTGCTAGCATATCTTCAAGGCCCGGTTCAAAAATCGGCACTTCCCCTTGGCTAAGACGCTTGATCTTTTCTAGATCTCGGTCAACACAAACAACTTCATGGCCAATGTGGCTATAGCAGACACCCGATACAAGCCCGACATATCCCGTTCCGATCACACAGAGCTTCATAACGTTTCCACCTTCTTTTCTGATGTATGGTCATCCTGATGTGCTTGAAAAAACAAGCCTCTCCTCGCCATCTCGGCTAAACCAGCAGTAATGGCAACTAGAATCCAAAAACGCGGTGAGACAAAATCAGACCGGTACAAGGAGGTCACTCCTAAATGGAGCCACAACACCAAGGCAACCGAATAGTAAAAATGGCCACTTCGCTTTTTCCACAAATAGACAAACACAGCTAGAAAGACGACAGCAAAAGTCATGCCGCCAATCATCCCATGTTCAAATAGCAAATCGACAAACACATTGTTTGACGTGCCGCTAACAGCGCCTTGGTGGCTTAAAAATTTCGTCCGTGCCAAAAAGTCATATCCTCCTGGCCCGTATCCAAACAAAGCGTTGACGAAAGAATAATCAAACAGCCACACAAATGGGAACACGAGCATATACAAACGGCTATGATGCATCACATCAAACAGGCTGTCTAAACGGCCGATAATCGGCATAAATAAACCCATTACGACTTGCGGAAAAGCCAGCGTTGCTAAAACAGCAATTAGGAGCAACGCTAAGGCGGCATAAAGGCCGACTCGTTTCGATATCCATCCCCGAGAAAACAGCAACACAACGGCGGCCGCCCCAACAAGCGCCAAATTGGCGTAACCACTGACGGAAAAAGAAAGCAACAAGACCAGCACGGCAGAAATGCCATACAACGCGTAGCTTTTTCTCGTGAAAAGCAGCACGCCAATAATCAGGCCATCAATTAAAAATGGAACGAGAAAACTTGGCTCGTCAGTAAAGGAAGTTAGTCGAAAATTTATGAGCACATCTTGACTAACACTATGCACAAACGCACGCGTTTCGAACCCCGGCATCGGATATCCGATCGAAAAATGGAGAAATTGCCAGAGCCCCCCTACGACAAGAATGCTTGCGCCCGTCAAATAGCCAATAAGCAGAGAACGGGTCATCCGCAAAGGGTCCTGTTTTAAAAACAGCAAAATCAGAATGGTTAAAGAAGCAAATAAACCGAGGTTCATTAACCGGCGCGGCAACGCCTGCTGTATGTAGGCAGTATACTCGGTTGATTGGAAAACCGTTAAAGCATACCCGGCAGCGATAGTCGCTAAAAGTGCTGGAATAACGACAGCGGCAAGCATGCTAATCGCGACTGGCTGTAATTGCCTTACGTAGACTCCTTCACCACGCAAAAACCAGGCTAGTCCTAATAGAAAAATCGCTAACCCAGTCAATAACACTGAGCTGGGAACAAACAAAACATGCTGGAACACGTGGGAGACGGCTACTGGAGCCAGCGCTGCATAAACACCTACCACTGCAAAAGCAAAAGCAGGCACATGCGCAGAAATGACATACGGAAATCGGTAAGATTGCATACATGAAGATCCTTTCAACGTGAACTGTCGCCATCGTATCACGCAAACAAAGAGCATTTATAAAGGCGGTGTAAAGAATTGGTTAAAGTTTCTGGCCCTTTGTAAAAAATTTGGCCAGCCTTAAAATCGGTAAACCCACTTCTGACAGAGGATAACTCTTGTTAGCATGTCCTTTTTTCGCCTTTACAATCCGTTTTCTGCCAGCTACACTTCTGCGTCTAACCACGCTATACTTAGGGCACAATGGAGCAAGGAGCTGAATGTCATCATGAAAAAGCTGACTTTTGCAGTTATGTTGCTGCTTTTCCTAGGGGGGTGTGGGGAGAAAACGCTCGTCATCCGCAGCGCCCTTGAAGGAGACAGCTATTTGCGCAACAATGCGTCTGAACTATCCGAGCAGCAATTCCAATCGTTGCTCGCCCAACAAGCCGCCATCGAGGAAGACGCTTATACAAAGCTACAGACATTACTGGCTGAACATGAACACACACGCTATATGCTGGCCGAAAACCGGATTTACCGTTACGATACGGAAGGCGAGTTGCTTTACGTTGCTGACTGGGCAGAAGCAGAAGATAGTGGCATCTTTAAAATCGCCGCACTTACGTTTCCATAAAAGAAAGAGGGGCCCCATAAAGGAAGCCCCTCTTTCTTTTTATTAAAATGGTGATGTTCGCCTATATCTAGAAGGGTAGCCACATTCCCCTACTAACGAAACAATGTTTCATAGGCAGCAGCACAAGCTTCTACTGTAAATTCACGAGCACGGTTTATTAATTCCACTTCGTCATGGTGGCTAAGCAAAGCTTCTTTCATTGCCTGTGCCAATGCCACCGTATCGCCCACTGGAACCAATTGGCCATATTCTCCGTCCGCTAAAATTTCCCTTGGGCCACTTGGACAGTCTGTCGCTACGACAGGAGTCCCAGTCGCAAGTGCTTCCACAATGACATTTCCAAACCCTTCCCATGCAGAAGAAAGGGCAAATAAATGCGCTTTTTTCATATAGGCGTAAGGGTTCGGTTGGAAACCAGCAAAATCAATAGCTTGGCCAACTTCTAATTCTGCGGCGAGCTTTTGCAACGATTCTTTTTCTTCCCCATCGCCTATAAACAGCAGCCTTGCTTCGGGCAACTCGTTTTGTTGTAGATTCGCAAATGCCCGCAATAGGGTAGGATAGTCTTTTTGCACATGCAAGCGGCCAACTGTGACAATGACTTTGGCATTCCTTTCTTCAAAGAAGCGGTGGCTAACAGGCTGTACCATCTTTTCCTCTAACGTTTTCGTCACAACCGGGTTATAGATGACATGAACCTTTTCATCAGGCAATTGGGCAATCGCCTTTATGTCTTCAGCTACGCCTTTGGAGACGCCAACGACATCATCGGCAAAGCGATAGCTGTAACGGACTGCTGTTTTAATGCGGCTAAACTGGGCTGGCTGTTTCCTTGCTTGCTCGCTCAAATGGACACGGCATGAGACGATTAACTGCGCTTTCGAAAAGCTCAGCTTCTTAGCGGCAATCACAAGTACATTTAAGTAGTCTTTTGCGGAACAAACCACGTCTGGCTGCTCCCGGCGCAAATAAGAAATCATCCCTGGCAAAGCCTCCTTTGCCGTTCTTTTGCCAAACGTGAAAAGGTTGACGCCTTTTGGAACGGCTTGTTTGTATTCGCCTTCAGGATGTATAACAAGCAAATCGACTTGCTTGCCTTTTTGTAAAAACGCCTCTGCTAAATGAAGCGTCATCCGCTCAACCCCACCCGCTGCAAACGAATAGAGCACAAACGCGATTTTCACGGCCTTGCCTCCTTCGGCTTATAGTCCAGCAATGCCCGTACCGCTTTCGCATAGCTCGCAGCTGGGTGCTTTAAGTGCCTGAATTTTTTAGCAAACAATGCTGTAAGCAAGACGAAGCCAAACGGCCCGTTGTACATTGTTTTAAATAACGGGCCTTTGCTGACCAATTGCGCTTCCTGGAGCCGTGACGCTTGAGACGGTTTCTCATGGAATACAATTGTTTCAGGTATGTACATCAGTGTATGGCCTGCCACTAAAAACTGCCGCAAAAACAAGTTTTCTTCTCCGCTTGGATACGTTCCTCCAAGCCCGAATGCTTCATTAAAGCGCAGCAATTCAATCGCTGACTGGCGGAAAAACAGCTCAATTGAGGACTTTTTCCAAACGCGTCGTCCCCGGACAGTGCCAGGCGATGTGTCATAGTGTTTATACGGGCTTTGTTGGATCGGGTCATAAATTTGAAAGCAGTAGGCATCAGCGCCCCCTTGCGCAAATGCGCTGTGTACCCGTTCGACTGCATCAGGCGGGTACCAACAATCGTCATCGGAAAAAGAGACAATGTCGCCTTTCATCGCTGGCCAAGCTGCATTTCTCGCTCTAGATAAGCCCTTTTCCCCTAGTTTAATATGGGTCGAGCGCAACTGGAAAGCGCTCAGCCATCCCTCTACTTGGTCGTCATTGCCTTGAGACACGACAATCAACTCAAACCGTTTATCCGTTTGCTTATCCAAACTGACAAGCAATCGTTTAAATTCGTTGCATCGTTCACCAAGCGTTGGCACGACAAATGTAATCATTGTCCGTCTCCCCTTTTTTCAATGACTGTTTGATTTCGTTTTCGATTTACCTTTTTGTACATAAGCTGAACTTGTTTTCGGAAAAGCAGCAAACAGGCAACACCATAGCTAAGCCCTCCAATCCCCACTTGAAGGATGAGCATCCCCCAGTGGGCACTGCCTAAAAACGGCCACATGCAAAGGAGCATGATAGCTGTTGCACACAAAACTTTTACAAAATCTTTACCCGGAAATGGCAGCCGCCCCATTTGCTTATTAATAAACAGCCACGCAAGAGCAATCGCCAAACCATAAGCAACTACGGTCGCAAAAGCGGCCCCTTCCAAGCCATAAGTAGGAAGGAGGGCAATCGTCAGTATCACATTGGCGATGGCAGCTACTGCGACAGGTACCATTTGCAGCTTTGTTTGCTTATACAAGTGGAACATAATATCGACGCCATAGAGTTTAAAGCCTTTTAACAAGGCGCCCACGGCAATGTACGGCATGAGCAGCACTGCCGTCTCCCGGAAAGCTTCTCCTAAAAATAGCTCGGCCACCCCTTCGCGAAGCACGACCAAGCCGCAAAGTGCCGGAATACCTATAGCAAGTAATAGACTGGTATTGGCTTTTACTTGCTCTCGCGCTGCTTCTTCCCCCTTTTCCTCAAGCGCCTTAACGGCAAGTGGAAAAGCAGCAAGATTGATAATCAACATGAGTGTGAAGATCGTTTGTTCCGTCAAATCGTATGTCACTGCATACATACCCGTTGCTTCTATTCCGATCATTTCGCTAATAATAATCCGGTCCGATTGGTGAATCACCATCCCAAGCAACAACGTCAGCGTAAGCGGCAATCCGTACGCTGCAAATTGCCGTAAAAGCGTGTAGTCCATTGCTTTATGATGGAAACGCCATCCCCACCGTTGCCAAAATAAAGGGAGGAGCGGCAACACTAAACCGACAACGATTCCAATGACCAAGCCTATTTCCCCATACCCCGCTGCAATGAACAAGACCCCTAAAATTAGCCCGAGCAATGAGCGGGCAAACGCAACCCTTCCATATCTTACAGGGGAAAGCTCTGCCCGCAAAAGCGATAAATTCAACTGGTACCATGCCTGGGCCCAACACAGCAACAATGCTAAAAACAAAAGCGGCGGCGACAGCCACTCGGAAACGAGCAACGTTATGGCTGCGAGCGCTAGCGTTCCGGCCATTAGCCCTATGAAAGCCACTTTTACCGTCATATAGAAAGCTTCGCTTTGCTTGCTGCTTTTGTAATGCCTAAGCACACTGACTTTCAGCCATTCAAACACAATTGCGTTGACGAGTGCACTTACTGCAAGCACAAGAGCGTAACGCCCGTACTGTTCTGGTGAGAGCATCCGTGAATAAACGGCAATGCCGAGAAACCCGACCAATGCCGGTACCCCATGTGAGAGGAGATAAGCAAATGCATGTCTAGCAAGCACGTTTTACCACAACCTTTTTCCTTCCCGTCCATTTCCTTCTATCATCTAGTATGGACAGCATGATTGTAGCAAAGTCATGCCAAAAAGAAAAAAGTGCCCTTCTTTACAAAAGGCGCGAACGTTTAACATCCTTTACACAATCTTAACTTGCTATCGCTTTTATACGCACATTCACGCTCAACGGTGCTCCACTTGCCGATTTTCTGAAAAGGCCATCACGAACCGACATTCAGTGTCGCCGTCTGATTGACATGCTACTCGTTTGACTGATTCCGTTTCAAGCACATTTTTAAATAAGGACGTTTCGCATTGGCAGGCAGCTTTAAATTGTTTGGCGACTGCAAATACAGGGCAGTTATGCTCGACAAGCTCAAATGTCCGGGCATCATGCTGAGTGACTTCGGCCATGTATCCTTTTTCGTTTTGGATTTTTGTTAGCTCGGCCATTTTTTCTTCAGGCGATTTGTGGACCATCCGCTTGAAATATCGATCAGTTAAACGCAGTTCCCGTTTTTTAAACAAATAATGGATGGATTCGTCGCCGTGAAGGTCTTGAATGTCGCGCAAAAAGTCGACTGTCAACCCTTCATAATTTTTCGGGAAAAGGCGCTCTCCTTTTTCTGAAATCGAAAACAGTTGCAGAGGACGCCCTATTTCTTGTTTGATTTCACGAAATTGGATAAAGCCGTCTTTTAAAAGAACATTCAGGTGCTTGCGGACAGCCATATGGGTGATCCCGAGCGCCTCTGTTAATTCGCCGACACTCATCTCTACTTGCTTTTTCAGCAACTCGAGGATTTTCTCTTTCGTTGTTTGTTTTTCCATTTTTACACTCCTCCTGCTGCTCTTACACATTAGTTTACTACAACGTATAAAAACAGAAAAGAAGTAATGCGTACCCCCTTGATTTTTAAAAGGATTTCACGGTATTATAAAGACATACTTTTTATACTAACAAGTATACAAAGTACATAAACAAGTTGGAGGGGATTCTATGGCTACCCATTCATTACCAGAACTTGGCTTTGCTTTTGACGCGCTAGAGCCAACGATTGACAGAAAAACAATGGAAATCCATCACGGCAAGCATCATCAAACATACGTTACCAATTTGAATGCGGCATTGGAAAACGAGCCATCGTTGCAGAGCAAATCGCTTGAACAATTGCTCGCTAACATCGAGTCACTTCCAGCATCGGTTCAAACCCCAGTCCGCAATAATGGCGGCGGCCATCTTAACCATTCATTGTTCTGGCAAGTAATTGCCCCGCCAACAGGCGCAAATGAAAGGAGCGCTGCTTTAAAAGAAGCCATTAATAAAGCGTTTGGCAGCTTTGAAAGCTTCAAAGAAACATTTACTAAAGCAGCGACGACACGTTTTGGCTCAGGCTGGGCTTGGCTTGTCGTTAATGAAAACAAAGAGTTGGAAGTTTACAGTACAGCAAACCAAGACAATCCGATTATGGACGGAAAACAAGCCATTCTCGGTCTTGACGTTTGGGAGCATGCCTACTATTTGAATTACCAAAACAAGCGGCCAGAGTACATTGCGAACTTTTTCTCCATCATTAATTGGGAGGCCGTATCGAAAGCATACGAAAAGGCGATCGGTTAAAGACTAAGAAGGGAGGAAAGCGGTTCAAGCTTTCCGCCTTTCTTTTTTGCTTGGCAGGCACAGGCCGCGAAAGGAGGGAAAACGATGGGCATTATTGTTGTAGAATTATGTGATTCAAACCTTATCCATACTGTAGATGTGGAGGGGCTATTAGAAAGTGAATACCCAGAAGTGGCTGTAATTACAAACAGCTGCCTCTCTTTTTGCGGCATGTGCGCCTTGCGTCCTTACGCGATCGTGAACGGCAAAAAGATTTTTGGGCAAACTGCTGAAGAGTGCCTTTCAAAAATAAAAGACCGCATTGAATTAGAGCTTGCCTTGTACAAGCTGTAGATTGGAGGTGTAACAAGAATGTCATTTGTCATTTTAAGTCCTTGCATTGGCGAAAAGGCGGGAGAATGTGCTGAGGTTTGCCCGGTTGATTGCATCGAAGAAGGCGAGGACCAGTACTTTATCAATCCCGATATATGCATCGACTGCGGCGCCTGCCAAGGCGTCTGTCCTGTGGATGCGATCGTGGAGGAATATGAAATGAGCAAAGAGGACGAGCCGTTCTTGAAAAAAGCAGAGGCGTTTTTTGGGGTAGAATAACGAAAAGCGGAGCCTAGCAGGCTCCGCTTTACATATAGACAACCTACTGAATACGTCGACGCTTGCCTCATTTTATATGATTATAAATTTTTATTGACAGTATTCCCCATCAGTCTAGGTGATTTTCCCTCATCTACGAATGACGCTTAGTTAGGACGCTTGTTGTAGGTACACGGTTAGGCGCCATAAACTATCAACTGCGATTTCCAACACCCGTTCGTCGTAATCAAATAATGGATGGTGGTGTTTTTCCGCTAGAGTGCTTCCGTAAAGCAAGTAAGTAGCAAGCCCTCCCTGTTGTTGGACACGCTCCATCATGAATGTCGCATCTTCGGAACCTCCAATTGCTTCATAGCGGTCACTAACTTTTTGAACTAGATCGCTCGCCGCAAGCGCTCGCTTGACAATTTCTAGCCACTGGGGATCAGATTTGGCCGAAATCCCTTCTCCGACTAGATCAAGCGTATAGTCGACACCACTTGCTTGCGCGGTATGGCGGATGATTCGTTTGGCGTTTTCAGCCATATACGCATTCAGTTCCGTCGTCTCGCCCCTTGTTTCCAGTTCAAGCTCTGCCCGGTCAGCAATAATGTTTCTACCGCTGCCAGCGTGAAACGTGCCAACATTTAAACGTGTTGCCCCTTGTGAGTGTGGAGGAATGCTGTGAAGTTGAACAGTAGCCTGTGCTGCGGCTAACAATGCGTTCCTGCCTTCTTCTGGGCTGCCTCCTGCATGGGCCGATTTTCCTGTAAACGTGACATTTAGCTTCGTTGTCGCCAATGCAGAAGCAACGCCAGGTACGACCGTGCCAAGGGGTTGACCCATAATATGGCCAGCGAGGAAATAGTCAGCATGATCAAGCCAGCCTTTTTCAACGATCGCTTTTGCCCCTCTTACTCCCTCTTCAGCTGGTTGGAAAATCAGTGTAAATGCGCCGTTTAACTCGTTCCGATGTTCATGGATGAGTTGAGCCAGTCCAAGCCCAATAGCTGTATGGCCATCATGGCCGCAGGCATGCATTTGGCCATCGTAGATCGAGCGAAATCCTTCTTTAGCCGGCAAATGGGAGGCGTCGTTTGACTCAAAAATGGGCAGCGCGTCAATGTCAAAGCGATAAGCAATATGTTTACCTGATTTGCCTGTGTCAAAAGTCGCCACAAGGCCCGTTTGATTGCCAACCATTTTCTCGAGCAATTTAGCATCTATGCCTGCCTCCTCTGCCCGCTTGAAATGGAGGCGATCCACTTCAGCAGAAGGGACACCCATTTTATCTTTGCTACTTACTTCATTGCCAAGATGAAGGGTAAAACATAGAGGCTTTAAAACATTGTAAATGTAAGCGGTTGTTTCGTATTCACACCAGCCTAATTCGGGACGCTTATGCAAATCACGGCGCCATGTTTTTAGTTGATTCTGTAATTTTTCCATTGTATACACCGTCCATTCATTCCTTTTATAGGGGTTACTTCGTTAACAACATGCCACTGCCTGGACCGATCGGCAAACCAGCCACATTCCAAATGATAAAAAGGACAATCCAAGCGCCAAGGAAGATCAAACTATACGGGAGCATCGTCGACATCAGCGTGCCAAAACCAGCTCTGTTGTCATAACGTTTCATAAAGCCAAGCACCATCACGACATATGGATTCATAGGCGTAATGACATTGGTCGCTGAATCGCCGATCCGGTAAGCAAGTTGAGTGAATGCTGGATTGTAGTCAAGCAACATGAACAGCGGCACAAACACAGGAGCCATAAGCGCCCATTGCGCGGAACCACTTGATATAAACAAGTTTAACACGGTTACAAGCAAGATAAAGACAACGAACAACCCTAACCCGGTAAATTCGACTTGCTGCAAAAAATCAGAAATGCTAACGGCTATCAATGTCGCGATATTCGTCCAGTTAAAATAGGCAATAAACTGGGCAGCGGCAAACACGAGCACAATATAACCGGCCATGTCTTTCATTGCTTCTCCCATTAAGATTGGTACATCTGCTGTCGACTTTACCGTACCGGCTGTGACCCCATAGGCAACCGCTATCACTACAAACATGACTAATAAAATCGGAATAATATTATCGATAAATGGCGACGGGATAATTGTCCCTTCTTCACCACGCAAGATACCATTTACCGGGACGACAAGCACAGCTACCGCGCCAATATAAAGCAAGAGGGCGATCCCAGCATTGCGCAATGCTTTTATTTCCTGCTTTGTTGGATAATCGAGGCTTTGGTCGTTGATGCCTTCGTCTGCGTAAGCTGGATTGTAGGTGCCAAGGCGCTTTTCAATGATTTTCTCCGTGACCCATACACCAAGAAAAACGAGCATGATGACAGAAGCTGACATAAAAAACCAGTTGTCAACAGGCGTCACAACAAAATCAGGATCAATCGTGCGGGCCGCTTCGGTCGAGATGCCAGCTAATAGCGCATCAGTTCCAGCAACCATAAAATTAGCGGTAAAGCCAGCCCCAACACCTGCAAATCCAGTTGCTAAACCAGCCAGAGGATGCCGACCAATGGCATGAAACACCATTGCCGCCACCGGCGGTATAATAATCATTGCCGCATCAGAAGCAATGTTGCCAAGCACCCCAGCAAAAAGAACCGCGTACGTTACAAGCGATTTTGGCGCTTTTAAAATCGTTGTTTTCATAAATGTTTCAAACAGCCCAACTTTTTGGGCCAAGCCAATACCAAGCATCATCGTAATAACAAGTCCAAAAGGGGCGAATCCTGTAAAATTGCTAAGCATCGACGAGAGAATATAGAGAAACCCTTCTTGAGATAGCAAACTCCTTACAGCTACTGTTTCATTGGTGCCTGGATCTATCACCGTCAAGTCGAACGCATGTAAAACCGCTGAAACGACCATTAAAAACACGGCCAAGTAAATAAACAACATGAACGGATGAGGGAGTTTGTTTCCGATACGTTCAATTCCATCCAGTACTTTCGTAAAAAATGAACGTTTTTCAGTTTGTTCTGTCATCGTTGTTCCTCCAATGTCTTAAATATGTCTTTAATTCGCTAACAGTCTATCACGTTTTGAACGTGCAAATGCCTTTTCTGGCAGATAACCTGTCACGAACAATTAGCGCTGAATAGGTGCTGGCTTTACGCCGTTTGGAATAGGGGAGACATAGTGCAGGTTGGCAAACCGCTCTTCCCATTCTTCTTTCGCTTGACGAACCAAGTCTGGATCATGCAATAAGCGCACTGCTGTCGCAGCCATTATGAAGGCAGCGTGGTTCATCCCCTTATAGGCAGTCGTTGTCGCCCCTTGGGAAACCATTTGCCACGTATGGAACGCCGTCCCTGACGCATAGCATGTCACTAAGCATTGAACGGTTGGCGCAATCCAGCTTACATCGCCTACATCAGTCGAACCGGACAAAAGCGTTCGCTTTCTTGAGACAGGTACAATTTCATCAATCAATGCTTTGTCGCGCAACTGTCCAAGCCATTCCTGCTTCGGGTTCTCTACGAGATTTGCCAACTCTACCATCGTTTGTTCCCGGTCTTCTTTCGAAAATGTCTGGCGGATCGTTTCAGCGAAACGCCGCTCTTCTTCCGTGTAAGAAAGCGGGCCAGCCGCAATCAATTCCTCATTCATTACATCCTCAAGCACGTAGTTGCGTACAAAATTCGAGCACGCTTTTTCAAAACGGATCTCTAACGTTGTGTCTGTCATTAGTGCAGCGCCCTTTGCTATATTTTTCACACGTTCATAAATAGCTTGCGTTTGCTCAAGCGTCGGCGCCCGCATTAAATACAGGACTTCTGCTTTTGGCTGGACGACATTTGGCGAAAGGCCGCCTGCGTTTGTAATTGCATAATGTACCCTTGCCTCATCAATAAGATGTTCCCGCAAATAATTGCTCCCTATATTCATTAACTCCACTGCGTCAAGTCCGCTTCTCCCTAAATGAGGAGCCGCAGCGGCATGGGAAGCTCTCCCTGTAAAAGCAAAAGAGGCTTGGATATTCGCCAACGTTTCCGCTGTCCAAACGCTCGTATAAGTACCAGGATGCCAACTAATGGCGGTGTCAGTGCCAGCAAATGCGCCCTCTTTTGCCATAAACGTTTTGCCGGAGCCTCCTTCTTCGCCTGGGCAGCCGTAGTAACGGATTGTACCAACTAATCCGTGCTGTTCCATGTAGGCTTTCGTCGCGAGCGCTGCTGCCAGTGACGCAGTTCCGAGTAAATGGTGGCCGCAGCCATGCCCGGCCCCGCCCGGAACAATCGGTTGTTGCTCGGCTGTACCGCCTGCTTGACTTAGTTCAGACAACGCATCAAATTCTCCTAAAAATGAAAGGACAGGTTTTCCTGTTCCATACGATGCAATAAAAGCTGTCTTCATTTCGCCAATACCTCGTTCAACTGCAAATCCTTCTTTCTCAAGGATACGACTAAGTAGTTTTGAAGATTCCCACTCTTCAAACCGCAACTCCGCATAATTCCAAATGGCTAACGCCGCTCGCTGAAAAGCTTCTTGATGTTCGGCAATATAGCGTTTTAGAAAAAGTCGTTGATCCATAATCTCCCTCCTATCAATTAAAAGACAGTTTTTAGACATAAGTATTTTCCTTACTTTATTATAAAATCGCCATAATCGCCAATACTTTTTTTAAAAAAGTCTGGTAAACTAAAAAAAATAAGACATTTGGAGGATGACCAATGGCAACGATCGGCATTATGGCCGCCTTCCATACCACTCCCCATATAAAGAAAGCATTAATGAGTTTACAAACAAATGCTAGCTTTATTTATTTTCCATATAAAAGCTTAAGTGAAATCAAAACCATTTATCAGCAAAACCGCCATGACATGGATGGCTGGGTTTTTGGCGGCATTATACCAAGGCTCTATTTTGAACAAAATATCGGCCCTTTGCCTAAGCCATCTGTGTTTGTCGATTTAAGCGAAAAAGACTTTTACAAAACGTTGCTCGCTTGTACATTTGAACGATCCTTTGAAATGAAGCGAACGGTCATTGATTTTCTCAACAAAGAGAATGACTATATGAATTTAAAGTCGTTTGTGCCTTTAGACGATTTCCCCCTTTATTATAGCGATTCGCTATTTCAAGACGTCAACGACCAAATGTACGAGAAACTGATTGCCTTTCATCGACACGCTCATATGGAAGGGGCGCAATTATCGATTACAAGGTTCAGCAACATTTTGCCGGTTTTGCAAAAGGACGGCATCCCGACACTATTTTTAGCGCCGTCAACTAGCTCCGTCCATAAACAAATAGAAACGTTGCTGCTCCAGTTGGAAACACAAGAATTGGCTGACAAACAAATCGCAATTGGCTATTTGACTTTTAAGGCAAAAACAGAAATAGAAAAAATCAAACTCCACCATGCATTGCTTTCTTACTCAGAGAAGGAAGGTGAGCCACTTTTAGTTCATGCGAATGAAACAAGTTTCGAATTGGTGACTTCGTTTGGCGATTTAGAGCGTCTCACCAACAGCTTCCAACAATGTGCTTTATCCGCCTATTTAAAAGGCAAACAACCAAAAATTATGTTTCAATTAGGCTGGGGAGCAGGAAAAACACTCCATGAAGCACGGACAAACGCAAAAACGGCCAACAAGCAACAAAAGAAAATCGGCTGCCCTTATATCTTGACTGAAAGCACGTTGCTCGGCCCTCTTGGCGATGGGAAACGCCTCGAACTACAACTAGATCCCCTTCAATTGCAAAAATGGAGCAAACAAACTGGTGTATCTGTGTTGCAACTGCAAAAAATTTTGGCCATACCTGCAAAAACAAAGCGTCATGATGTCTGTGCGAATGATCTCGCTCTCCATTTAGGCATCACTACGCGAAGCGCCAATCGCATTTTGAAGAAATTAGAGCAAGGAAAAGCCGCAGAAGAAACAACTGTAAGGCAGGAAAAACTTCGTGGCAGGCCACGTAAAAGGTACCGTCTCCTGTTTCATTAGAGTGGGCACGTCGGAATAATGGACGCGTGTGAGATGAGGGGGAAGATGCGAGTAAAATGTAGGATCAGCTACAATGATTATGTGGCCGAGGCGGACAACGAAGGATGCAAGCGTTTGGCTACAATCTAAAGCGCCCACTACCGGATGGGCGCTTTCCTATTATTAATGATAATGGAACCCGATTTGTCTGTCACCTAGCTCTTGGGCTGGACGATAGTTTTGCGGATAGATGTCCCTAAATGCATGAAGTTGCGTTGCTGAAATCGAAATGGTGTCATTAAGCACCGTCCATTTCACCCCTTCGCTACAAGGAGGGGTTGTCAATGAACCGTCGTATTGGTAAGCAGTTACACTTTCAGGCAGGAATAGGCTCGGGTCTAGAGAAATGGAATATTCAGCAGTCCCTTCTTCTTCAGGCATGACTTCCCAAACGGCTTCAATGCCTTCATGAACTGTGCCAATTTCCATCAAAACGCCGAGCACCGCTAAATCCCCCGCATGGTTTGCATGAACAAGATGGAGTTCCATTGGGAAGGATGTTTTTTCAATCGTATGTTCACTCGGAGTATGGAAATGGAATTGTGTGAGCTGATAAGCTTCGCCATTAATTTCTAATCCACCGGCATCATCGTTTTCCACATTAGCTTGAATCGTATGACCATTATTTTCAACAGAAAAAGCAGCTTCGCTATATGAAAAGGCCCAATTCCACTTTGGTGTTTGCTCCCTTTCAAAGAACAAATTGATTGGTGATTGCTCTTTTCCATGCGAACATGCAGCAAAAGCTTCGTCTAAGTCTCCCCAAAATTCAGGTCCCGTCTCTCCCTCGTAGGACCATGATGCTTTCAAAGCTTGTAATGGGGACAGGAAACTAGCGGCAGAAGCTGCCGGAGCAGTTGCCAACGTAACAACGGTTGCTAGCGTAAAGCCAGTAAACAAGTGATAGCGTTTCATTGATCATGCCTCCTTATAATGGGTCCTAATCTAGTATCTATTAACATAATTTATAAAACTAGTAGTTTTTCGATTTTCCCAATAAGGAAGTTAAAAATTTGCATACTGAGCAAGTTCTTCTCAAACTTGCCTTTTTCTATGAACGTTACAAAAGGAGAGATCGTCTGATGAAGCAATCCTATGTTTGCCGGAGTTGCCATACAACCTACGCTGTTTCGCGAAACCTTTGGAAATGCCCTTGTGGCGGTCTGCTCGACCTTGATAAGCAAACGCCGTTGCTCCAACCTTTTGCTTAGAAATCAGGCCCCCCTACATTGTGGCGATTTATAGACGCATTGCCGTTTGAAAAAAACGCGAAGAGTTGGCAAACCGTAACTTTAGGCGAAGGCCATACTCCCCTTCTACCCGTTTCTGCGGATAAACCGAATATCTATGTAAAAGTCGACTATTTAATGCCGACGCTCTCTTTTAAAGACCGTGGTGCCGCTGTCCTCATCGCAAAAGCGCTGGAACTTGGGGCCACATCTGTCATTGCCGATAGCAGCGGCAATGCAGGGACTGCTATTTCGGCCTATGCGGCTAGGGCTGGCATTGCTTGTGAAGTGTTTTGCAGCAATACAGTTTCTCCGAAAAAACAAGCACAAATGACAGCATACAATGCAACGGTTCATACTATTGCTGGTACACGTGAAGATGTCGCACGTGCCGCACAGCGAAAAGCTGCCAACTTAGAAAAAGGTGGTTTTTATGCAAGTCATGTCTACAATCCCTACTTTTATGAAGGGACAAAAACGTATGCGTATGAAATTTATGAACAGCTTGGCGAAGCACCAGACACAGTGATTGTCCCAGTCGGCAATGGCACACTTTTGCTCGGTGCCTATCATGGGTTTTCTGAGCTTTTAGCCAATCGTCTAATTGGCAAATGTCCGAAAATCGTCGCCGTGCAAGCTGAAAAATGTGCTCCTCTTGCTAATGCATTTGCAAGAAGAGAACAATCTGTAACGCCTACACTAGGCCAAACGACGATTGCTGAAGGGATTGCAATCGCTGCACCAGCTCGGGCAACGCAAATTTTAGAGGCCGTTCGCAATACAGGCGGTACCTTTATAACTGTTAGCGAGGCACAAATAGCGAAAGCACGCTTAGCCCTGGCAAAGCAAGGTTTTGATGTGGAACCTACAAGCACCGCTACCTATGCCGCCTTTCACGTTTACCGACGCTGTGAAACAGAAACGATCGTCATCCCATTATGTGGGTCAGGAACAAAGGCAAGTGAACACATAGCAAAATAAGATAGTCCTTCCAGAACAGACACGAAAAAGGAAAACAGTCTAAAAAGCGATTTGACGATTTTGAGGGAAACTCTTGGAAGTGTTTTCATCTCCTTTATACACATCGTTTGGCTCCGCAGCATTTTTTCGCACAGGGTAAAGCTCCAGAAGAAAATCGAGAAATAACAGCACTTTTAAGCAAATGAGCGTGCCAACGACTACTCTGTCACTGACATGCTCCTAAAAAAATTTTTCACTTTCCATTGATTTTCTCTTTTTCTTCCATTATATTTGAAAGTAAGTACTTACATTCAATAACGAGGTGCTGTTATGTCTTTTGCAAAACCAGCAATCTTCTCCTTTTCTTTGTTTTTATTAATTGGCTGTTCGCAAACCGAAGAAACAGCTTACACTAGTTCGATCGAAGCGAAAACACAAACGATTTACAGCCCTTTACAAGGGGAAATCCAAAACATCCATGTTGCTGAGAGAGAAGCCGTTACGAAAGATGATTTGCTCGTGTCTTTAGACGAGCATTTATTGGAGCTACAAACGGCAGAAGCGGAAGCAGCGGTACGATTGGCCGATGCCGAAATTGAGCAAGCAGAAAATGAAGCTGCTTCTAATATGCAACTAGACGCACTTAACAGCCAACGGGACCAAGCACAAGCCCGCCTAGAGCAGGCTCAATACCAACAATCAAAAGCAAGCATTCATTCACCAAAAGACGGCACCGTATTGGAATGGCTAATTGATGAAGGCGATTTTGTTCAAACTGGCACTCCACTTGTAACGATTTTAACAGACGCTCCTTTGGAAACGACGATTTATGTGCCGCAAAGTGAACTTTCCGAGTTTTCTGAAGGCATGTCCGTTCAAATAAGCGCTGTTGCTTTTCCTGAAGAAACATTCGAAGGGACTGTTCACTTTATTGAAAATGAAGCGATATACAGCTCGCAAACCATTGAAACCAACGAAGACAAAGCCAGTCAAGTTTTCCCTGTGCACATTACCATTGAAAGCAACGACGAGCTATTAAGAGCCGGGATGGATGTAGAAATTTGGATTGATTCATTATAGGACGGTCAGGAGCGATTTGATCACATGACAGAGGATGCTATTCATTGTAACGCGTTGTCAAAAAAGTTCGGTTCTAAGATGGCTGTTCAGCCCCTAGACCTTTCCGTGAAAAAAAATACAATTTACGGCTTTCTTGGTTCCAATGGAGCTGGAAAATCGACTGTCATTCGTATGTTGTGCGGTGTTCTTCCGCCCTCTTCTGGTAGTGGAACTGTGCTCGGTTATAGTCTTGCCGAACAACCAGAGCAGATTAAGCAACGAATCGGCTATATGTCGCAAAAATTCAGCTTGTATTTAGAGTTAACGGTACTTGAAAATTTGCAGTTTTATGGCGCTATTTATGGACTAAAGAAGAAAGAACTTGCTTCGCGTATCCAAACGCTTTTGCAATTAACAAAGTTAGAGGACCGCATTTCCCAACGGGCAGGAGCGTTGTCAGGCGGCTGGAAACAGCGGCTTGCATTATGTTGTGCCATGCTCCATGAACCGGAGTTGCTCATACTTGATGAGCCAACTGCGGGCGTAGACCCTGTCTCGCGCAAAATATTTTGGGAGATCATCCATCAATTAAAAAAAGATGACGTCACTGTCCTCGTCACGACCCATTACATGGACGAAGCCTTAACTTGTGACAACATCGGGTTTATGTATGCCGGAAACTTGCTCGTTAACGGCGGGCCAAAAGAGATTATGGACCAATACGGTGTCAAAAACTTAGATGATTTGTTTGTTAAGCTGGTAGAACAGCAAGAGCAAGAACATGCTTCCCATCTAAAAAAGGGTGATCCATTTGAATAACCGAGAAAAGCGTTTTCGTTTCGTACGACTGCAAGCAATCGTTCGCAAGGAATTCATTCAAATAAAAAAAGATCCAGCAAGCCTTGCCATTGCTCTTGTCCTTCCTGTTTTACTGCTCGTCTTGCTTGGCTATGCGATGAATGACGATGTCGAATCGGTTCACTTGTCTATCCTAGACCAGTCGCATACGGCAGAAAGCAGAGAACTAATTGACCGTTTAACAAGCCAAGGCGACTTTACCGTTATTAGTTATGAACATAACGTCAGTGAATTGGAACATCTCTTGGATAAGGGCGACATTCATGCAGGCCTCATTATTCCAGCGAATTATTCAAAAGAGCTTGCCACGGATACAGCGGTTGTACAATTTTTAATTGACGGTTCCGATCCGACTTATGCGCAAGAGGCGTTGTTTCGAAGCGAGTCGCTTTTGCTAAATTATGCACATACGGTTCAGGCAGAACAATTGGTCCGGAGTGGGGCAGAAGTCCCTAATAGCCCATTAAAGCATGAAACACAGGTGTTTTATAATCCTTCCATGGACAGCATGGAATTTAATATTCCGGCTTTAATTGGTCTCATCATGCAAGAAGTCACATTAATTTTGACTGCTTTTGCCCTAGTCCGTGAAAAAGAACAAGGCACGATTGAACAGCTGATCGTTACGCCCATTCGCCCAGTAGAGTTAATTATTGGAAAACTTGTGCCTTATACGGTCATTGGGACAATGTCTTTTGCCTTTGTTCTTTTAGCAGGCGTGTTTTGGTTTGACGTAGCAATTGCCGGCGACCCTTTCTTATTGGTATTATTAAGTTTGCTCTTTCTTGTTGCGACTTTAGCGATGGGTATTTTCATTTCCACCATCGCAAAAAACCAACTCCAAGCCATGTATATGTCCTTTGCCGTTATTCTCCCAAGCGTTATCCTCTCTGGTTTTGTTTTTCCGAGAGAATCGATGCCAATGCTGATTCAAATATTGGGAGGTTTGATCCCTTTAACGTATTTTTTGGAGATTTTAAGGGGCATTTTCTTAAAAGCGAACTCTTTACAGCTTCTATGGCCGCAAAGTCTTGTATTGCTCGGGTTTACGATTCTGCTTTCCATCGCGACCATTGCAAAATTTAAAAAGCATCTGCAGTAAATAGGTGATCAAAATGAAAAACGACGACAATAGCCCATCAATAACAGAAGCATTTCAGCTTTTCTTAGATTCGCTAAATGAATCGAAGAAAAAAACAGCAAAACAAGAACAAATTATCCAAGCTGCTGCGAAGCTATTCGCCGAAAAAGGGTATGAGGCTAGTTCAACAGCCGATATCGCTAAACAAGCTGGCGTTGCCGAAGTAACATTGTTTCGTAACTTCAAGTCAAAATCAAATCTGTTGTACCATATTTTAGCGCCTGTTTTTATCGAACTTGGTTCAAAAAAATATGTGGAAACGATTCAAGAGATTTTCCGTGCACCTGAACCAAATAATGCGAAAGAAACATTGACAATGGCTTTTCAAGACAGGCTGGAACAGCTCGCCCAAAACCAATCCATTATAAAAGTCCTCTTTCGAGAAGCGTATTCACAGGACGAGATTAAGAAAGCAATTGTAACGAACATCACTACTCCTGCGATGGAATCGACAAAATCATTTATCAGGCAAAAACAAGAACAAGGTGAGTTTAAAGACATGGATGAGTCTGTTATTGCCAACTTATTTTTTTATATCATCTTCGGCTATATTTTTTATCATCAAGTTCTTGGTGAAGGGCTTCAATCTGAACACGGGGATGAACCTGAAAAAATGATTGACATTATTTTGGAGGGGATCGCTACCAACAAGTCATTCTGAATGATGATTTTTAGCATGGCCAGAAACATTTTCATCTCGTTTTCTGGCCCTAATAAAAAGGAAGTCAATAACAATCTCACTTTTAGTCTGAAAAGGGGGCGATAAAAGAAAATAAACGCTGCTATTAATCAGAACGGAACAAAACAAAGACAAAAAGGAGTGGAGAAGATGTTAAACGCCAAGATCCTAGGTTCTGGCAAAGCTGTCGGTTCAACCGTAATGAAAAATGACGAACTTGAAAAGGAAATGTCTTTACCAAAAGGGTGGATGGAGAAAGCTTCAGGCGTACAATCTCGTTATTACATTGATCCTGACAAAAATGAATCAGCCTTAACGCTAGGGGTAGCTGCCGCGAAACAGGCCATTGAGGAAAGTGGCCTTGCGTTAGAGGACATTGATTGTATTATTGGTGCAAACCGCTCTCCTTTACAAGCGATTCCATGTGCTGCAAGTTTATACCAACGTGAACTAGGCTTAGAAGAATCCGGTATTCCATGCTTTGACGTCGACACTACATGCTACAGCTTTCCACTTGCTTTGTTTGTTGCTTCAAACTTAATCAACAACGCAGTCTATAAACATATCCTCATCATCAGTTCAGACACCCCGAGTAAAACATTGGACCAATCGGAAAAAGAAGTGCGTACCATTTTTGGTGATGGGGCGGCAGCGTTTGTCGTTACATCCTCTAATGGCGATTCAAGAATTAATAAATTTCTGTTGAAAACATACAGCAGTGGCGCAGATTTTACTTGTGTCAAAGGTGGCGGAACGCTTCGTCCCCCCAATGATCCGGAAACGACGCTAAATGATAATCGATTCCAGATGGAAGGTAGAAAAGTCTACAAAGCTGCTGTCAGATATCTTCCTTCATTTTTAGAAGATTTCTTTTTAAATTCGATTAGCAAAGAAGAGTATAAATTTATTATCCCACATCAAACATCCAGAAAAGGGATTACAATATTTGAGAAATTCGGCTTTAAACGAGAACAAATTGGTGACCATCTTGCTACGCACGGCAATTGCATCGCCGCTTCAATTCCTATGCTTTTTCACGACCTGCTTTCGTCACGAAAAATTGACCGAGGCGACAACATCCTCTTATTTGGTACTTCGGCAGGGCTATCACTCGGTGCTTTATCACTTACGTATTAAACAAAAATGCACTGAAATAACTGAATTGTCCCGTTTGATCCACAAAGCAAATCTATTCGAATTATCTAATGCCTCGTAGATCAAAGGAACATGAAGGCTAGTACAAGTGTTTGTTTGCATTTCTGTATTTAGGACTTCACTGGAACTTTATTTTGACTGACGAGCTTCTCAACCTACACATACAATACATCTTATCGTGCAGAAAACCACCAATAGATCGCCACCCCATTTGTAGAATAATCATCTATATTTGGGGTGTTTTTATGGCAAAGTCCAGTCCAATTGTTCTCATCGAAGTCATCCTTTAGAAGGACCCTTGAGACCTGTTTCGCTTTCATACAAAGTTTGTTGAAACGTTTTGTTCCAAAAATCAGCTTTTTCCAAAGCCAACTGATCTTGTTTAATGGCACCTGGCTGATTTCCTTTTCCAATGATATAATCACTAAACTCCATCCCTGTGTATTCAAAAATAGCATGAAACTGTTGGATTAACGGCAAAGCGGCTATGCGTGGATGAGGATTTTCACCAACAACTATTACATACGCTTTCTTTCCCCTTATGCGCTCATGGAAGCCGAATTTCTGGTCTTGCATATATTGACTCCAACGGTCAAAGAATCCTTTCATTTGCCCTGACATGCCAAACCAATATAAAGGCGTCACAAACAGAACAATGTCTTGATTGAGAAAGTCATCAAGAACTTCTTTATAGCCATCGTTCACAGCAGTAAATCCATTTGGCGCATGGCGTTCATCAACAATAGGGTCAAAACCGCATTTCAGCAAATGAATTCTTCGGTGATTGATTCCCCTTAAGGCGACGTCGGCAAGTTGTTCTGTATTTCCTTCTATACGGGCACTTCCAAACAAGGCCATTACTTTCATGCTCTCCCACTCCTCTTTGCTTGTGTGTACTGAAAAGTTTATAATACAGATGTGATTCTGTAAAATTGAACTTTCGAATAAAAACGATCATTAATATTGATAGGAGTTTATTAGATGGAGCTGCGCCACTTGAACACGTTTAAAACAATTGTAGATACCGGTGGATTTAAAAAAGCCGCTGATTCCCTCGGTTATGCCCAATCGTCTGTTACGAACCACATTAAGGAATTAGAGAATGAACTTGGGTACTTGCTTTTCGACCGCTTAGGCAAGCAAGTGGTGTTGACACAAGCGGGTAAACGTTTTTTGCCGTACGCCCTTGAAATTATTGAGCTTTATGCCAAGTCTAAAGAAGTCGTTTTTAACACAGATGATTTAGCGGGAGAGTTGACCATTGGCGTAAGTGAATCATTGCTGTTATATTGGCTTCCGACTTTTATTACAAACTTTACAAAAACCTATCCTAAAGTTGAATTAACGCTTAGACTGATTGATTACCAACACCTCACTGCCCAACTAAAAAAAGGCGAAATCGAAGCAGCCATTCTTGTCGAATCAAATCAGTGGCAACCTAAAGAGCTTGCTGTCGAAAAAATTGCTAGTGAAACATTAATACTTGTCGAAACAGCTGACCATGCGTTCCGAACCATCCCTGAAACCATGCTTGTCACGGAATATGCATGCAGTTGGCGCCCGATCATTGAGCGGTATTTATCTGAAGAAGCACAATTGAACATGAAGAAAATTGAATTTCCAAGTATCGAGGCAATCAAAAAATGTGTCGAATGTGGATTAGGTCAATCTTTTTTGCCTCAATTCGCTGTTCGCGATGCCCTTAAAGGAGGGACTTTAAAAGAAATGCCGACAAAAACGCCCGTAGAATCCATAGGCATTTACGCTGCTTGCCATAAAAACAAATGGATTTCGCGTAAGTTAGAGGCCTTTATTCGTGCATTGCGGGAGCAAAAAGATTGGTTTAAAGATAATAACAATTAACTCTTTAATTCGTTGACTGCTAAAAACAAAACTGGCATTTGGGAAGTTCCCAGATGCCAGTTTTAACGATTCTTAGCTGTTGTCCTTTTGGTCGTTGACTTCGTCTTTTAATTCTTCGCGTAAGCCATCGATGCTTTGCTCGCGGCGTTCATTTTTTTGTTCGATCTCCTGTTTTTCTTCTGCACTTAGTTCCTCTGAATGAGCCTTGGCATAATCTCTAGCTTCATCCATGTTTTGCAGCGTGTTGCCAATTATATTTTCAATTCTTTCTGGATTATTGGAGCGGTCATCTCTTTTGGCCATTTCCATTCCCTCCTTGCCTATTTTGCTGTTAGTTTGCCATCGACAATAAAAATTATGCAGCATTCCGTGTTTTTTCGTGTAAATCCACGGCTTCCGATCGATAAGCCCGTTTTTTCGTAAAATAAATGACTTTTAAGGAGGAATTATGAACCTAATGTAGAATATTGGCCATATAAGGAATAATTAACGGACATAAAGTGCCTACACTCGCTACAATGGTGCCTCCATATAGGACTACTTCGAACGACACAACTTGCTATCCTCGTTAAATAATACCAACCTAATGTAGAAACGCCTTATCATTTTTCGTTTTTGTAAATCACATTATGCCTATTTATGATGCCATTAAAAGGAGGTGGTTTATGCCAGGAACATGCGCTGTAATATACAAAATGGAGGCGAATGAAGTGACTGAACAAGTCCTCAAGATACTGACAAAGCTAGACAATCAACAGGAAAAGCTACTTGACGAGTTTGATCATTTCAAGCAAAATCAACTCGCTTTTAATGACGAAATGTGTCATTTCCAAAAGAAGCAGCTTGCTTTCAATGAGAATCAGCGCAAGTTTAACAACGAGCAAACCAAATTCAACCAAAAATTCGGCTTTTCAACAGAATACAGAGAACCGGCTTAAACGAATGGAAAAAAGATTGGATGGAGTCGGCTATCTAATTGAACATAGCACTGCCGAACGGTTAGAAGACAAGAAGCGGGCAGATACTGTTCATGATTTTCTTATGTCAAAATGGTCTCACTAGAGCAAGAAGTGTTCTCCTTAAAGAAAAACCATCTTTAATCACGGCTAGCTGTCTCTCAACTTCACTTTTTTTCGCTTTTCCAATTGGCTTCATTGTTTTCGGACTTTTCTCGTTCATTACTGCATCTTGGATTGCTGCTTTGATCCAACGACTCCTCTATTTTGCGAAAGCCCCTACTATAAGCCCCACCTTCTTTTAACCTTTATTTTTCCTTCCTATTTACAAAGCCATAAAGCAGCAATCCAAACAGATGCAGCACATTTCTTCCTCTTTCTGTTTCCTAGGGCGGAGTCCTTTTCCTTTAAGCAAACGTGTATTTCAATGAAAAATAGGGTATCTTTATAGGTATAGCTTTGAAAGGGGATTGGTTCGATGATACATAAAATCACGATTGAATTAGCGTTGGAAGCATTAGAAGAACGAGGGGTTACCATTGAAGAAATTACGGACCTTGTTTATGAATTACAAAGCGCTTATGTTCCAGACTTGACTAAGGAAATGTGCCGGCCGCATGTAATGAAAGTGCTGGCTAAACGAGAAGTGCAAAATGCCTTATTAACAGGAATCGAGCTTGACCGTCTCGCCGAACAAGGCAAGCTCAGCTCCCCTCTTCAAGAAATTGTCCAATCAGATGAAGGCCTTTATGGCATTGATGAAATTGTTGCCCTTTCGATCGTTAACATTTATGGCTCGATTGGGCTGACCAATTTTGGCTATGTTGATAAAATCAAACCTGGCATTCTCGGTAAGTTAAACAAACATAAAGGCGGGAAATGTCATACATTCCTTGATGATATTGTCGGCGCGATCGCTGCCGCCGCTTCCAGCCGGCTTGCCCATTCCCGAGAAGGCGCAGGCGTAAGAGATTGATTAGCGGGTACCTATTCGCTTCCAACGGATAAACGCGTTAATCGATACAGGCGAAGACAGCAAAAGAGTGTGTCGTTCAACCCTCGACACACACTCTTTTGCTTTAATAAAAGAAAACGGGTGGAAAGAAATATGGAAAAAAGCCGAGGCCAAAAAATCCACCGAAAGGAAAAAAGCGGCGACGATAGCGGCGATACCGCCAACCAAATTGGCGGGAGTCTTCTTGATAGACATCTTCTCCGACTAAGACAATGATGCCATCATCTCTCACTTCCGTTAAAATCCCGTCAATTGATTGTCCGTTTGCCATCTTGATTTCGACATGATGGTCTTTCATTTTTTGACATTGTTCTTTCACTGCCTCTTGTGAAGACTGATTGACCTCTGCCTGTGCAAATGGCTGCGTGTTGTTCCCGTATGCCTGTGCTAATGGCTGTGTGTTACTCCCGTATTCCTGTGCTAATGGCTGTGTGTTACTCCCATATTCCTGTGCTAATGGCTGTGTGTTACTCCCATATTGAAGAGTGTGTTGCACATTTTGGTTCATTGCGTATTGCGGGGCAGGCTGATGCCAGTTCACTTGTTGAGCCATATTCCCCATCTGATTTGCCGCCCCATGACTATTTCTGTAGACTGGATCCGCCTCGAGCGGTTGGCTCGGTTGGGCATTTTGGTCTATCCCGTATTGGTGTTGAATGTCTTCATTTGTAGGCTTCATTGCCTTCACTCCTTTCATTCAAAACCAGTGTATGCGCCTAATGCTTGGCACGTACGGATTCATTTTCTTTCTTTACAAAAAAATCCCTCTTCCTATAAAAGAGGGAAATTGCTTTTTAAGCAAACGCCGGGAATACAGTATGCTCGCTTCCTACTAACCTGATTTTTGCTTTGGCTATTTCGATAGCGGCCTCTTTCGCTTTTTGCAAATAGGCGCGAGGGTCAAGACTATTTGGATTAGAGGAAAAATGATCACGGATAGCAGCAGAGTAAGCATTTTTTAATTCGGTTGAAACGTTGACTTTTGCCATTCCTAACGAAACGCAGCGGCGAACATCCTCATCAGGAACAGCGGAACCGCCATGGAGCACTAACGGTACGTCAACAAGTTCAGCAATACGGGCAATCCGTTTAAAATCAATATTTGGTTTGCCTTTGTAGATGCCATGGGCGGTTCCGATTGCCGGTGCAAGCGTTGGTACGCCTGTCAGCTCAACAAACCTTTTGCATTCCTCGGGCACCGCCTTTTTGGCATCCTCTTCTGCAACGACAATATCCTCTTCCACACCGCCAACTTTGCCGAGTTCTGCTTCAACATTTACCTCTAACGATTGGGCAAGAGCCATGACCTCTTTCGTACGGGCCACGTTCTCTTCAAATGGGTACATGGAAGCATCGATCATAACCGAGGAATAGCCTGCCCGGATCGCCTCTTTAATCACTTGGTAATCCGTACAGTGGTCTAAATGAAGGCCTGTTGGCACTTGAAAATGTTCAGAGGCGACCTGGGTAACTTCCACTATGTTTTTGGCGCCAAGCGCTTTTACAGTACCAACTGTTGTTTGCAAAATAACCGGTGATCTCAAGTCTGCCGCAGCTTCGAGCACCCAAAAAATGCTGTCGAACGAGTGGACGTTAAATGCCACCACCCCATGTTTATTTGCTTTTGCTCTTTTTAGCATTGGTGTAGTCGATACAATGCCCAAATTACTCATCTCCTTGAATGGCGTTTTTAATTAAATGTGCAAGTTGTTCACTAGATTGCGCAGTAAGGAAAGCTTGGCGCGACCCATCGTCCATTAATGCCCGAGACAGAGCCGCTAACGCTTGTAAATGCGTTGTTCCCGCTTCTCCCTGAGGCACGAGCAATGAAATAAAAAAGAATGCTGGCTTCCCATCAAATGATTCCCACTCAATTCCTGTTTCGGTGCGGACGATTATAACCGCTGGTTTTGTAATCGAGTCAGACTGTGTATGTGGAATTGCAAAACCATCTTGGAAGCCAGTCGTACTTAATGCCTCCCGCTCTTTTAATCCAGCAACGACACTAGCGTTGTCTACAGCTATGCCGTTTTCCACGGCAATATCTGCAATCGTCTGAAAAACGCCTTCCTGCGTTGAAGCGCTTGAGTGCAATTGAATTTGCTTCTCTGTAATCATCGCTGTCTCCCCTTTTACCCTTCGATTGGTTTTCCATTAGCTATTTTTTTACGGTATAGCCCGAACAGTACCCCGCCAATAACCGATCCCGTTAAAATCGCTATCACCCATTTGATCGCGCCAGTCACAACCGGTAGCACAAGAAAGCCTCCATGGGGTGCTGGTACTTGCACGCCAAACATATACGTCATAATTGCTGCAATGGCTGAACCAATCATCAATATCGGCAAGACGACAATCGGGTTTTTGGCAGCAAACGGAATCGCCCCTTCTGTAATATGGGTGGATCCTAAAATAAAGTTCACCATCCCTGAGTTTCGCTCTTCTTTATTGAAGTACTTTCCAAAGAATAAGACCGCAAATGCAGTGATAAGCGGTGGCGCTATACACGCAGCGGACACGCCAGCCATGAAGTACAAATTTCCTTCAGAAAGCAACAATGTCCCTGTTACGTATGCGGCTTTGTTGACAGGCCCGCCCATGTCAAATGCGCACATGGCTCCTACGATTAATCCGAGCAGCAGCGGACTTGATGATTGAACGGAAGCTAAAAACGCCATCATTGCTTCGTTTAGAGCGGCGACTGGCGACATCAATGGATACATGACCGCGCCAATTAGAAAGATGCCAAGTACCGGAAAAAGGAAAATTGTTTTAAGCCCGTCTAATGAACGAGGTAATTTTTTGAATAGGTATTGCAACAGCACAATTAAATAGCCAGCAGCAAAACCGGCAATGATGCCGCCAAAAAAACCAGCGCCCGATTCAACCGCGAGCAAACCACCGATAAATCCGGCGACCATGCCAGAACGTTTGCCGATCGCTTCGGCAATAAATGCGGCTAAAATCGGTACCATCACACTAAAACTCAAGCCACCAATCTTATTCAGAAATGCCGCAAATGCATTGTAAGACTCATGGTTTGGATCAGCAGAATAAATGCCGAACAAAAAGGAAATTGCGATCAATACGCCGCCGCCAACTACAAATGGAAGCATGTGGGAAACGCCATTCATCAGTGACTTATAAAGCGAACGACCAATGCTCTTTTTGCCAGTTGGCTGATTGTCTTCGCCAGTCGCATCTTCTGGCAGCACTCCGCCTTTAGTTCGATAAATCGGCGCACTTTTATCAGTAATTTGTTGGATTAGTTCTTCCGCGCCTCGCAATGCCTTCGCAACGGGGACATCAACGAGCCGTTTGCCATGAAAGCGTTCCGTATTGACATCCTTGTCAGCAGCAACGATCACACCGTCTGCCGCTTCAATTTCTTCTTTTGTTAACGCATTTTCGATTCCCGCCTGGCCATGCGTCTCAACTTTGATCTCCACGTCCATGTTTTTCGCCGCTTTTTTCAGCGCTTCCGCTGCCATAAAGGTATGAGCAATGCCCGTAGGACAGCCTGTTGCAGCTACGATCTTTACTTTTGCCATGTGAATCCCCTCCGTGTGATTTTTACTTGATCAAGAAGCTTTGGAACATCTTTTAAATCGCTTAACCCCTTTGAAAAGGCAGTAGAAGCCCCTGTTGCTGTTGCTTTCGCTAGCGCTTCTTCCACAGGTGTGCCTTGCTGGATATGGCCAATGAACGTTGCCAACAAAGCATCGCCAGCACAAGCTGTATTCAGTACTTTGCCTTTAGGAGACGTTGCAAACAAGCAAGTGTTCTCATTTAAATAAATGCTGCCCTCTTTTCCGCGAGAAATAAGCACTTGTTTTGCTCCACGTTTTATCAGTTCATACCCATAGTAGACAAGCTCCTTCTCACTCAATCGATGTTGCACTTGAAAGAAACCTGCTAACTCTTCTTCATTCGGCTTCAATAAATAAGGTTGAGAGGCCAACACGCCGTCTAAAGAAGAAATGCTCGTATCAAGGACATAATGAACACCGTTCATTTTACAAATGGCGCCAATCTCGGCGAGAATGGCTTCTGACACGCCTACAGGTAAACTTCCTGAAACAATCAATGTGCTGCCTGCTTCCATTTGGCCGATTTTTTCTATTAGCAAGCGTTGTCTTTCTTTGCTAATGGACGGCCCTTGATTGACTATTTTGTATTCCTTATCTGCATTCATAAACACGTTAATCCGTGTAATGCCCTCGACGCGCACAAAGTCAGTCTTGATGTTTAGCCTCTGTAAAGAATCCTGAATAAATTCCCCAGTGAAACCAGCTATAAAGCCTGTGGCGACGCTTTCAATTCCGTAGCGTTTTAGCATAATCGATACATTGACGCCTTTGCCGTTTGGCTGGTAATCTTCATCAATCGTGCGGTTGACTTTGTCGGGCATAAGCTTTTCCAACTGCACATATAAGTCGATTGCTGTGTTCATCGTGCATGTATAAATCATTTTGCTCACCAACTTCGTTAATGTCTCAGAATTGCGGTTCTTGATGTCTTTATTATCCCATTGGTATATATGAAAATGTTTTCACATCCTGAAAAACAATATTTGGTAAAAGCGCCTTCAACGTTGATCTTATAAGAAAAAACCGCCCTCTAGTTCAATGGGGCGGTTTTACAGATTTTTTTGTACGGATGACATAGGCGTCAAGGAGCACTCTGGCGATCACGTTTAAGGAAAGGCGTGAACGAACTTCATAATCTGGGATTAACGAGTGTTCACTTTTGTACCCGATCAACGTCATATCAGACAACTTATTCAGTGTTGAATTTACTTTGGTCGTTAACGTAATGGTCGTCACTTGGCGGATGCTCAAGTTTTGGCAAGCTTGCACAAGTTCTTTCGTCTCACCATTTAATGAAATAAAAATCGCCAAGTCCGTATCATGATGCATTTTTTGCGATTTGATGCGGATAATATTCGGATCATCATGCATCTCACACGTTTTGTCAAGGACTTGCAACTTAACAGTCATTTCCTTCGCAATCATTTGCGAAAAGCCACGGGCAAAGATGTATATTTTCTTGGCGTCATGCATTTTTTGCACTGCGTCCTCAATTTGGCCAATGCTTTGCAGCTGAATCGTACGGCGCACTTCCTCTTCGTTTTTTTGCAACGCTTGCTTTATTTCGTTGCCAATGTCGCTCAAACTTCCTTCTTTGTCTACCATTTGCTTATCTTGTTCAAGCTTGTATTTAAACGACGTATAGCCTTTAAAACCAATTTTTTTCATCAGCCGGACAACGGTGGCAGTAGAGACTGCTGCCCGTTCGCTTAATGTAACAATCGACATCGTCGCAATTTCATCCAGATGGTCATGAATGTAGGTTAACAAATAACGCTCTGTGTCGCTAAGTCGTTCAAATGTATTATAAGGAATGTTAAATAACGGTTTGCTCATATGCACCACTCTTATCCATATTATTCGCACTAGGCTTATCAAGCTTTGTGTTTATCGTCCTCTCTTTTTTTGTTTCTCTTTATTATCTCCAAGTGTACGCATAGTAGCCGAGTATCGCTAAATACCTGAGGCGATTACGGTACTGTGTAGGAAGGCAAATGCTTGTCCCCTTGGCTGTACCTTCCTATCACTGCACCAACAGGAGCCGTCCTCTTTGAGGACGGCTCCTTGCAGGCTAACGGCTGTTGTCCCGCTTTACCATTAGCACATCGCATGGTGCATGGCGCATCGCTGCCTCTGCCACACTACCAATCATAAGGCGGGTGACTGTATTTGTTCCAGTTGCGCCACAAACGAGCAAATCCGCTTGAAGCGATTTCGGTAGATCGGTAGAAAGTTTGGCACGGGGGTTCCCATGCAAGTATTCCGTTTTTACTGTTGAAACCCCAGACTCCTCGGCCTTTTGTTTATACGATGTCAACATGCGCTCAGCTTCTAGTCGATTGTTATCTTCATAGGATAGCGGGGCGGCGGCCATCGCTCCTCCTGTATAAATGCCAATTGGCTCCACATAAACAATCGTAAGTGCCGCCTCATATTGTTTGGCCAACCATGCCGCTTCCGACAAAGCGTCTTCCGCTTGATCGGAGCCATCCACGCCGACAAGAATCGTCTTATAGTAAGGAGAAGCCGTTTCATAGTCTTTGACCATCAAATAGTCACATGGCGCATGACGAATGGACGCTTCAGCGACGCTGCCGGTAAAAAACCGTTCAATTCGGTTCCGCCCTGTCGCTGACGTAACGAGTAAATCCGCTCCATGCTCCTTTGTCAATGTTTTTGCGACTTGAATGCGCGGATTCCCTGATGCAAACGCGATTTCCGTTTTGATGCCTGCTGCCTCTGCTTGTTCTTTATAACGAGAAAGCATGGCGTCCGCCTTGCCTTTCCACTCCTCCCACAACTCTCCTGCATAAAGCATATGCTCATTGGGAAAATTGCGAATGTCCAATACATGGCCAATGATGAGTGTTGCCCCACATTCTCCGGCGATCGAAAGCGCTTTCGAAAAGGCGTGGTCAGACTGGTTCGATCCATCGACGCCAACAAGAATTCGTTTATACATGCTTCCAGCTCCCTCCTGATTAGAGACTTTAAAAGCATCCTTCTCTTTTATTATAACAGCTATGACAACGCCTTTCGCTTTCATGTTATGAACATTCTTAGAAAAATTCTAACAGTACCAATATGGAACTGCTACATCGCCAACGCGCACTTTGCCGCCTCTTCCTTATGTTTGGCGTTTACAGCGATTTCCTTCTGAAGTTTTTTATAAGCAGCCGTTACTGCCTCGTAAAATTTTGCTTTTTTACAGCTGTCTTCAATAAAACTAAGCACATGTTCCGCCTTTAAATAATGTCGCAAAGCTCCATTCAAATCAGTTTTGCTCAGTTTGATCCTGCCACTCATGAAATGGCAAAAAAATTAACGAAGTCAGCGGTGTTCCCATTGCCTTTTTAACTGTTCAGAATGGAGGTGTAAATTGAGCAAGTAAAGAGGGATGGCTGCGTTATCGACATTCCTTTCAGCGGCCTAAAAGCTCCCTCGCTCTTGATTGCAAATTCGTCATTTGGCCAAGATTTCCTGTTCGAATGCAATCTAGCAACCATTCCAAGGCACAGATCGACAAACGGTTCCTCTTTTTCTCCAACCATACCACTCACTTCCTTCATCATGGATGAAAACGATTGCACCATGTATTTTAAATACAACTATAAAAAAGCATCTGAGCGCTCTAAAAGCCTCAGATGCTACTAGTCAAACCAATCTAAAATCACGACTTTGTTTGCTGCCGCCACGTCATTGTCTCGTTTTCGATCCCACTGCCCGTTGCAATAAATTAGACATGCATCTAATTAGTTTCGTTAAAAAAAGATGGCCGCTTCGCTGGCGACACAAGTGTGTAGCGCCCCTCTTTTCTTTCCATAAACCCCGTATCTACCCATGCTCTACGGATAGTGGCAAAGTCATCATGAAAAGACTGAATATGAGCGTTAATCTCCCGTTCTTCATAAACGACATCCTCCTCTAAACCCATTAACATATGTTCTAACAGAATGAGCTTTTTTTTGAATTTAGCTGGCATCGTCTTTAAGCGGCCATCTTTCCCTATAAAATGACGTATGATGTTTTCCTTCTCTAGTTGGCTGATGATCATTTTGCCATTCTCCTTTCCACTTACTAATTTCATTATAATCTAATTAGATAAAAATCTAAACAGAAAATAAAATATATCGTTTTCTATCATCAATGTTCGTCGTTTGCTTGTTTTTGATATCCTTTTTCGACTTCAAGAAAATTGCACCCAATTAAATCCGAACATTTTATTGCATACAACTAGCAATTTATGTACAATAGTTTACAATGATTTGTTTTTCGTTTAAAGGTGATGGGATGATAGGCGATACAAACGAAAATAAAAAAATGTTGGCTCATCTATATAATGATGTTTCAAAAGAAATGTTCGGTGTTGGCACAACTTTATTAAAAGTTTCCATCTCTGGGGCACTTGTAACCATTCAAGCGAAACATAAACGGGCAGCCCGTTCAACCGCACTTGAAGGAGAAGTGCCTTCTTTAAAAATGGAAGTTGATTTTCATCTTTCCCTTCTCTATAAACGGAAACTTGCAGAACAATTAGCGACGCACTTCCACGACCCGATCGAGGTTGTGCTGCGTGATTATGATGCAAAAACGCAATGGGCTTTTACAAACATTCTTTTTTCTACTTCGTAAATGCAGGCTGGACATGTCTGGTTGAGGATTTACGTTTCTTTTCAATACGGTTGCTTTTGCTTATGTTTACATAAGGAAGATGCACCTGTAGATGGCAAATGCTGCTACAGGTGTGTCTTCTTTTTTTCTTCATAAAAAAAGTTTTACTAGGAGGACTTTCTAAATGAAAAAACATCTTTCTTGCTTATTTGTGATCACTTCAAGCTTGGTCGCTGTTAGCGCATGCTCCACTTCGGCAGACGACAGTGAAAAACCAACAGACCTTGTCATTTCCACTTGGGGATTTGCAGAGGATTTTTTTAAGGAAGAAGTTTACAAGCCATTTGAAGAAGAATACAACGTCAACATTGTCGTCGATATCGGCAACAATGCAGAACGCCTTAACAAAATCCGCCAAGGAACTGCTAATGTAGATGTCGTTTATTTATCCGATTATTACGCCCAGCAAGGCATCGAGGAAGGCTTATTCGCTGAAATTGACCGCAGCAACATCGAAAATATTGACAACCTTTACGATATAGCAAAAGCCCCTCTTGGCGAAGAATACGGACCGGCCTACACGATTGGCCAATTCGGCATTGCCTATAATCCTGAGCAAACGAATGGTCCAATTGAAAGCTGGAGCGACTTATGGAATGACTCTCTTGCAGGCAATTTGACGATTCCTTCCATTACATCAACAACAGGACCGATGTTTTTAGATGCCGCTTCCATCGTAGCAGGACATGACGAATTCAATGCCGATGGAGCATTTGCCGCCATTGCCGACCTGAAAGGAAATATTGTCAAAGAATACGATAAATCATCGGACTTCGTCAACATGTTTACCCAAGGTGAGATTGCTGCTGGTCCATTTATGGAAATGTATTTTCATGATTTGCAAGCCGCTGTCCCTGAAGCTGAGTTCATTACACCAACAGAAGGCGGCTACGCAGTTATGAATACAGTCAATGTCGTTAAAGACAGCGATAACAAAGAACTAGCAGAAGCATTTATCAATTGGCATTTAAGCAAGGAAGTCCAGGAGGCGTCTGCAAAAGCGAAAGTCGACTCCCCAGTGAACATCCATGTCGAGTTGTCTGAACAGGAAGCGGAAGGTGTCACGTATGGGGAAGAAACGATTGAGGCGCTAAACCTCCTTGACATGGAGTACGTAAACAGCGAATCAGCTGAATGGATTGACCGCTGGAATAAAGAAATTGCCAATTAAGGAGGCATTGAAGTGGCCAAAAAGATCCTACTTGACGTTGACACAGGCGTAGATGACGCCCTTGCCATTATCCTTGCCGCCAAGAGCATCGATGCCCAACTGCTTGCGATTACGACAGTGAACGGAAATGTCTCTTTAGAAAAAGCGACTGTTAACACGTTAAAAGTGTTAACACTCATTCATAAAGAGGGCGACATTCCCGTTATCCAAGGCGCTCACGCTCCACTTCGGCGCCCTTGCTTCTTTGAACATAGCGTCCACGGCAATGATGGCCTTGGCGGCGCTTTGCCTCATTTTAAGCCAACGGCACAGCCTGCTGACGGTTATGCGCCTGATTATATAATCGAACAGGCAAAACGTTATCCTGGCGAACTAACGCTTGTCATGACAGGACCGCTGACAAACTTGGCGTTAGCGCTTGAAAAATGCCCTGATTTGCCAAAACTCGTGGCAGGCGTCGTCTATATGGGTGGTGCCGCGTTTACACATGGCAATGTCACCCCTGTGGCTGAGTACAACATGTATGTCGATCCTGAGGCAGCGCGCGAGGTGATCCATGCTGGCTTCACCCCCATTGTGCAAGTCGGTTTAGATGTTACCCGCAAAGCACTCCTTACTAGCCGAGACATTGAATCACTCGTTGACTCACCTGTCAAGCAATTTATCAAAATGTGCACCGCAGACTATATAAAACGGTATGAAGCGCGGAACAACGTGGCAGCTTGTGCCCTCCACGATCCCCTTGCAGTTGCTTATGCATTAAAACCCGAATTGCTCTATTTAAACGAGATGTTTGTAGAAGTAGAAACAAACAGCCAATTTTGCGATGGACAAACGGTATGCGACAGGCAAAAGCGCTTAGGAAAACCGGCAAATGTTAAAGTTGCCACTGAGATCGACAGTGATGAATTTTTATCGTACTTTTTGCATTCAATCCAAAACTGAACATGGCCTTAGGCATTTCGATGCCGGGCCATTCTTTTCTGTGAGGTGATTTGTTCGTGAACCGTTCAATGCGCATGATTTTGCTCATTCCGGGGCTGCTGTTTTTAACTGTTTTTATGCTTATTCCACTCGTGCTCACCATCAGCTCGACATTTGTCGAAAACGGCAGCTTTTCCTTAAACGGTTATTTTCGTTTTTTAGGTGATGCCTACTTTTTAGAAATTTTATGGACGACTCTTTTTGTCGCTCTATTGACCACTTTTTGCTGCGTCATTCTTGCTTTTCCCGCCGCTTATTACATTTCTAAGTTAAAAGGCGGCAAAAAAGCAATCATGCTCATGCTCGCCATTTTCCCATTGCTCGTTAGCCCAGTCGTTCGGTCTTTTAGCTGGATGATTATTCTCGGCCGCAATGGTTTGCTTAACGAGTTTCTTTTGGCAACTGGTCTTATACACGAACCATTATCGATACTATATACACCAGCCGCTGTCGCTATCGGCCTTATCCATTTATTTTTGCCACTCATGATTGTTACATTAGTTGGCGTGATGGAGAACATTGATGCTGATTTGTTTTTAGCTGCTGAAAGTCTTGGCGCCTCAAAAGCAAAAGCATTCTTAAAAGTGATGGTGCCACTCTGTGTGCCTGGCCTTGTAATTGGCAGCACACTCGTATTTGTAGGCAGTTTTACCGCCTATACAACGCCAGCGCTTCTCGGCGGCCAACAACGGGTCATTTCGACATTTTTATATCAAAATGCGATTACGTTAAATGATTGGCATGCTGCTGCGATGATTGCAACCATTATGATTGTCATCACGTTTGTAGTGACCGGCCTTTTCCAAAAAATCGCAGCGATTTTAAATCCAAGGGGGTAAACAGATGAACCAATCAAAACATATCGGCCTTGGGTTTGTTTCCTTTCTCATTTTTTTATTTCTGCTCGGGCCGCTCTTTATTATTTCGGTCGCTTCTTTTGAGCCTAGTACAGTGCTGCAGTTTCCGCCAAGTGGCTTTTCCCTTGAATGGTACGCGAATATTTTTGCTGTGTCTGCCTTCATGGACACGTTCAAGCTTTCGATGCTCGTTAGCTTGTTAGGCAACCTGTGTGCACTGTTGCTTGGGATTCCAGCTGCCTATGCATTAAGCCGCTACGAGTTTCCAGGAAAAGCGCTGTTAAATGTGTTGTTTGTTTCGCCGATACTCATTCCCGGCACCGTACTTGGTTTTACATTTTTGCGCTATTTAATTGTTGCTTATCAACTTCCACTTGAAGTCGCGCTATTTGTAGGTCATACGATTTTGATGCTGCCCTTTATTATCCGTGTGATTGCTTCTAGTATGGCCACGTTTGACTTCTCGATTGAAGAAGCAGCGATGAGCCTCGGTGCAAGCCGCCTTGGCGCGTTTTTCAAAGTCATTTTGCCTAATATTAAATCTGGCATTATCGCTGCAGTGCTCATTGCATTTTTAGAGTCATTTAACAACGTCGATATTTCCGTCTTTCTTACCGGTCCAGGGCTTTCGACGCTGCCTATCCAGATGCTGACGTACGTCGAACATTATTTTGATCCAACGGTTGCTGCCATTTCGGTGATGCTAATGGCATTAACAGCTTTATTGATGTTTGCAATTGAAAGGCTAGTCGGCTTGTCGTATTTTACGAAACGGTAATGAAACGGGGTCCCGTTTCTCCTATGCTTGATTGCAACTTTTGTAAAAGAATGGAGGTCTCTCATGGCTTTACTAACATTAGACCAAGTGACGGTCGCTTACCAAAAACAAGACATTTTAAAACAGTTTGATTTAAAAATTGAGAAAGGCGAGCTCCTATCCTTGCTAGGACCAAGTGGCTGTGGAAAGACGACGACACTGCGACTCATTGCCGGCTTTCTCGAATCCAAATCGGGCCGCTTTTTGTTTAACGACAAAGATTACACACGCGTCCCCGTTTCGAAACGGAACTTTGGATTCGTTTTCCAAAATTATGCGCTTTTTCCCCATTTGTCAGTGTATAACAACATCGCATTTGGCTTAAAAATGCGCAAACAAACGCAAAGCGAAATGAAAAAACGGATTGCCCATGTGCTCGATGTCGTTAATTTAACAGGTTTTGAAAATCGGTTTCCAAAAGAACTTTCCGGCGGGCAACGGCAGCGTGTCGCTATCGCCCGGGCATTAGTGATTGAACCGGACCTGTTGTTGTTTGATGAACCGTTGAGCAACTTGGACGCAAACTTGCGTGAAACAATGCGCGTGGAAATTCGCCGCATTCAACAAGAGCTCGGCATCACAGCTGTATATGTCTCTCATGACCAAGAAGAATGCTTTTCGATTTCCGACAATGTCGCGATTATGAATAAAGGGATCATCGAACAGCTTGATGCCCCGTCCCATATTTACAGCTATCCAAAAACGCGCTTTGTTGCTGAATTTATCGGCTTCAAGAACTTCTTGCCGTTCTCAGACAGGGAAGACAACGGAGCTTATTGGACATTTGCCTCGGGAGCACAACGCTTTTCAGTCGCCAAACATGCCGGTTCTGAATTAGGCATGACAGGAGCGATCCGCCCTGACGACATTGAGCTTGTTCTCGATTTAAACCAAGGGGACGCTGAAAATCACATAGCTGGAAAAGTGCTCGTCTGCACTTTTCTCGGCCGTAGTTACCAATGTATCGTAGAAACGGCAGCCGGTACGTTTACAGTCCATACTGACATGGCAACGCCCCTTGACATTGGCACGCCTGTTGCCCTCCATTTTCCAAGCAATAAAATCGTTATTACCCAATAATGCTTCCTATGTCTATACGAAAGCGAAATACAACCATTGTCCATTGCGGAAGTTGGAGGACTGACTTTATTATGTATGTAGATACTTTAGTGAAAAACGTACGCGTCTATAATGCCTATACACAACAGTTTATCGCCAGCGACGTCGCGATTGACCAAGGCCGATTTGTGGCGATCGGGCACAGCGACGAACTTGAATCGATCCAAGCCAATGCCACTATTGATGGCCAAGGCCAGCAAATGATTCCTGGCTTAATTGATATCCATTTGCATATCGAGAGCTCAATGGTCACACCAGAAACCTTTTCTTGGGCACTTTTGCAAAATGGCGTGACAACGATCGTTCCAGAGCCTCATGAAATGGCCAATGTGTTTGGGATCGAAGGCATTAAAGCCATGATCGAGGCAAGCGCCGCCTGTATAGTTGATATGAAATACGCGATCCCTAGTTCTGTTCCCGCTACAAGTTTGGAAACGACTGGCGGCACAATCGGAATCGCAGAAATGGACGAATTAATGGACACAGAGGACATCCAATGCTTAGGGGAAATCATGAACTATGTCGATGTCATTTCACAACCTGATTCAAAAACAAACCAAATCCTCAAACATTTCCGGCGTTCCTACCCTGCTCTTCCTATCGAAGGGCATGTGCCAAAGTTGACAGGGCTCGACCTTCATCAAATTGTTGCTGCTGGAATTGGGTCTGATCATACACACCAAACGAGAGAAGGAATGGAAGCACGTATTAAAGCGGGCATGTTTTTAGAAATCCAAGAAAAATCGATGACCGACGACGTGCTTTCCTTTTTGATTGAAAACGACGCCCGCGAACATTTTTGCTTTGTTACTGACGATGTCATGGCTGATTCCCTATATAAACGTGGCCACTTAAATGTTCTCGCAAACAAAGCGCTCGCAGCAGGCATGAAGTTTGAGGACGTCATTTATGCTTGTACAATGGCTCCTGCCAAGCGGATGAAACTTGAAGACCGTGGTGCTATTGCTCCTGGAAAAATCGCTGACTTCAGTCTTCTTGCAGAAGACGGCCAATTTGTTTTTTCTGCTGTTTATAAAAATGGTGTGCTCGCCTATGATGCAACTAGCCCGTACAAACAAACGCCAAAGCCAAAACAGTTTCCACAACATTTTTACGAAAGCGTCAAGCTTGCTCCTTTGAAAAAGGAGGATTTTAACGTGGTTGCCGACCGTCAAGACGGCATGCACGTTTGCCGGGTGATGAATGTGGCAGATGGCTCGACCTTTACGAAGGAAACACAGGAAAAAGTGCCTGTCGCAAACGGCCTCCTACAATGGCAAGACAGCGGCCTTCGTCTTATTGCCACATTTGAACGCTACGGCAAAACAGGTGGGCGTGCCCACGGCCTGATCGCCGGAGACATTATACGGCGCGGAGCAGTGGCAACAACGTATTCCCATGACAATCATAACTTGCTCGTTGTTGGCGCAAACGTCAAAGACATGGTTTGTGCAGCAAACGCGGTCATCCAAGCACAAGGGGGCTGTGCGGCAGTAGAGAACGGGGAAGTGAAAGCGATGCTGGAACTGCCAGTCGGCGGTATTCTTTCTGAAGCGCCCCTAGCCGAGCTTGCACCAAAAGTCGAAGCGTTTGTTAAAGCGCTAACGGCATTAGGTTATAAGCATTACAATCCGATTATGTCCCTATCGACGCTCTCTTTGCCAGTTAGCCCTGCGCTGAAAATTACCGATTTTGGGTTAATCGATGTTAACAAAGGCAAAGTCGTTCCATTGTTTGTAAACGAAAAAAGCTAGGGGAAAATCCCCTAGCTTCCTGCTATTGCCGCTGGCACGCTTTTTCGTTTTAAGCTCTTTTGAATCGTCGGGTGTTTCATCACCTTTTCGCTGGCAGCAGTAAGGGCAACTGATTGCGTCACGACATTTTGGCGGTCATTGCGCAATCGAATCATCGCCGAATCGGCCTCCACGGACGGGTTCAATCGCATCGTGACCGTTTTCGTTGCTGTCCCTGTAGCATCAGCGATCAACGTACCGATATGATGGTAGCCGTAAGAGCTAGGCCAACTTCCATCCTCCCCTTGAATCTGCGAAATCGAACGTCCTCCCGGCAAGTACACTTGCATGTCAAGGCTGTTGACCGTTTGGTTTGGCGTTAAATGACGGAGCTCTACAGTCACAGAAAACGTCTGCCCTCCTAATGGAAGCGCATCAGGCGTTTCTAAACCATATTCCACTTCTAGCGGTGCTTCCTTTCCACTTCCAAACGAGCCGGCCGCAAAAGTAGAACGGTCATACCATCGATACTCCCCTTGCGGCTGTCGCCATGGCTCAGCCTGTGGTTCTGTCGTCTTTTCAGGCTGTTCCATGTCCAAAAGCGGAGACGGTTCGTCTAAAGGGATTCCTGCTTCGGTAAAGTTGGTATAGGATTCCTGTTCAGCAAGCCAATCGACCACCTGCACGAGGAAAGCACCATTGTCTTGATCGATAAATCCATCATAGGTACGCTTTTGGCCACCATGTTCTTCGTTGCGGTATTTTGGGGTCGAATCCTCAACTGGCGATGAATCGCCGATAAAGGCTGCTTTGCCTAACCCCTTTTTTCCGATAGCCGCATAAGGACCTTCCTCGATTCCGCCGCCGTGATAAACACCTTGGTCGACTGCGTTGTTCCATTTATTCGCTTCCGGCGTCAGGCCATCAGGCAAATAAGCAACGCCTTTAGCGACGTTTGGGTCAATAATCGCAAGCGTTGATCCAGCATGAATGGAGAGAGCGCTAATGTTTTCCGTAATGCCAAACGCCTCTTCTGAGCGAACAATCGTATCTGCTACTGTATGGTCAATGGCATTGTAACGAAAACGAACGCCAAATTCTTCGGCAAGCCAGTCTGAACTTACGACACCTTCGAGTGCTTCTTTTTCTTCATTGCTCATCCCTTTTGTTATGTCATCATAAGCACCTCGGCGCCAACCGTTCATAATTTCATTTGAGTCAAGCCGGTTAAAATTACGGTCTGCATTGTAGTGGTCAGCAATAAAAAACACGCCGCCCCCTTCTTCTGCAAACGAGGCAATCGCCTCTTGCTCAACAGTCTTAAATGGAATTTGTGCTTCAGGAATAATAAACACATCGTACCCGTCTAAATCGGTGCTAGTTAGCGGTTCTGCACTACGGTGTTCCTTGACATAGTACCCGTTTTCCACTAGCGCATCCGCAAAGTCCGAAAAGGCTCCGTCTATGACCCAATCAGATTGACCAGCTGTTTGCCCATGGCTGTTATCAAACAATACACGTTTTCCATTCGGGTCACTTGGTTCCAATACGGGTGGAGGATCGCTTATGCTTTCTGCCAACGCCGGAATGCCTACTGTAAAACTAGCAAAAATGATAACCGACTGAATCGCCCTTTTTTGAATCACTCTTTTCATACTGGCCCTCCTCATAAGAAATGAAATGCTTCACGATTAGTATAGCAAATGGCAAACATACAACGGCCAAAAAAGGGAGAACTTTACGAAACTTTCGAATCACATAGTCGTTTCTTTACAATTCTTGCGAAGCTTCCTCTTTGCTGATACACGTTTTAGCCATTTTTCCGTAAATAGGAAAGCCAACCAGTACGAGCATTCAGCTTTTTACATACATTATCGTATAAAGCTCCACGCTTTAAATAATTCTTCATGGAGGTAAGGAATGAGCTGCGACCATAAGAAATGCTCATGCGACTGTAAAAAGTCTAAGCACACCTGCTACGAAACACTTCCAACAAAGGTGAAAAAATGTGATCCAATCATTCACCCTACCCAACACCGTGTGGTTGAACAAACGGAAGTCGTCATTATCCCTGAAGTGCATCCATCTCATACGACTTATGTCAACAACCAAGTTGTACGCCGTGTGCACAGTTATCCGCAATCGGAATCAGTCGAAGAGCGGACAGAGTACGAATCAGTTGTCGAAAATGGCAATGGAAACAACGACGGAGGCTATTATGGAGGTCGACGTCGCGGCTGGAGTTGGATTTAAGGTGTCAAGAAACGCTTTGGGCTGTTGCCCAAGGCGTTTCTTTGGCATTTTAACGTTAACGATCAACGTAAGATCTCTTCTACAATCGATGTCCCTTCGCTTTTGCTATCATCATTCCATTTCCATTCTTCATGCAAACGAATTCGGCCGTCTGCCAATTGTTCTGGTATAGAGTAGCATTCCCCACCTCGTATTTCGTAATCGACGTTTACATGGTTATAGCGAAAACGCAAATGGCCTTGATCGTCAACTAAACCAATTAATGTGCCTGTAAGGATCTCGCCCCCGCTATACGTTCCAGACAAAATCCGCCCTTCCTGTTTGTATTTAAAGACTGTAGCCGAAGAAACTTCGCCATTTTCACTGTTTTCCTTTGCGACAAATTGCTTACCGTCATAGTTAACCACTGTTGGACCACTCTCTTTCCCTATCTTTATCCTTGCCAATCTACATGCATTGTTCTGTCATGCTTCCTACAATTGTTATAACTTTATTTCACCAGAATGAAAACGGTTCGTCAAATGGTTCTTCAATGATTTCACTACCTGCAAACTAATGAGGCAGTATGGTTGATTTCATGTGCTTGGAACATAACCAGAAGCCATAAAGAAAAGTAAGGAAATAGGGCCGTTTACCCTTTCACGGCTCCAATCGCCACGCTGCCCATAATCCGTTTAGAGAACAGCGAAAACACGATAATAATCGGTAAAACAGACAAGGCTACTCCTAAATACAGTAAGCCGTAATCTGTGTTATAGTAACCTTGTATCAAGGCCACCATGACTGGCAATGGGTATTTCTCTTCGGAAAACAATAAAACAAGTGGACTAATGAAATTGTTCCAAGCACCAATAAAGGTAAAGATGCCAATCGCAGCAAGAGCAGGGACGATCATCGGCAAAATAATCCGGTGAAAAATCTTCAACTCTCCTGCCCCGTCAATCCTGGCTGATTCCAGCACATCATCGGGAATGCTGCCATCAAGAAACTGCTTAATAAAAAAAACGGCAAATGTGTTGGCCGCAGCTGGAAGAATAATAGCTGCATGGGAATCAAGCAAGCCAATCATTCCGAGCCAACGATAGCTGCCGATTAGTGCAAGCTGGGCGGGGATCATCATTGTCGCCAACATAAGCAAAAACAAGATCGTATTAAAGCGAAATTTGAATTTCGAAAACCCGTAAGCTGTCATGCCGCCGAAATAAAGCGTTAATAGAGTTGAACCGCCAGCAATAATGAAACTATTCATAAACCCGCGAAAAATATCGACATTTTCAACCATACGAGTGAAATTCTCAACCAATTCCCCGCCAGGGAAAAACAAAAACGTTGAAGCAATATCCGCGTTTGAATGAGTCGAATACATGATCATTAAATAAAACGGAAACAAACAAATGATGGCAAGCACAATCAATCCTGTATAAAGGGAGAGATGAGCCCGCTTTTTTCTGCGCCCTTCTATAGACAGTTTTCCATCGTTTACAGGCAACGCTCCTTTGCTCACTCTAACTCCCCCTTTAAGCAATTTTGCTTCGATTTCTTGAAACCAAATAGGAAACTACCGATAAACTGACAATGACAACAAATAAACAAAACGCAATGGTTGCCCCGTAGCCAAACCTTCCTTGTTCAAAAGCAGTCCGATACAAATACATAACACTCGTCAACGTCGCATGGTTAGGCGAACCAGACCCTTCCGTTAACATGTATGGCTGGTCAAAGATTTGCACTCCGCCAATTAATGAAGTAATCACTTGGAAAATAATAATCGGCTTTAGTAACGGAACGGTTATTTTAAAGAAAATCTGGGTTTTCGACGCGCCGTCTACTTTAGCAGCTTCGGCATATTCTGGCGAAATTCCCTGCAAACCAGCTATATAGATAAGCATCGAGTAGCCAAAGTACTGGAAAAATAGAATCGCTGACACGAGCAGTTGCATAAATAAGGCATTGTTTTTCCAATCAATGGCCTGATCCAAGAAACCAATCGATAGTAGCAATTGGTTGACACTGCCTGTTTGCCAGTCAAACATGAGACTGACGAGCAATCCGAGCGAAGCAGCCGTCACAATGTTCGGAAAGAAATAGACCGCTCTGAAAAAATCTTTGCCTTTTAAAAATGTGTTCGTCAAAATGACGGCGAGTACTAAACTGACAGTAAGCTGGGGGATAACCGAGACAATCCAAATAAAAAATGTATTAAACAATGATTGAAGAAACAACGGATCAATGATCGCTCGGGTGTAGTTCGCAAGACCGATGAATTCTGGGTCGTTGAGCCCATCCCAATTCGTTAAGCTTAAATAGAAAGAATAGAGAATCGGATAAAGCCCAAACAATAAAAATACGATAAAAAACGGGGCAATAAAAAAGTATCCACAGTTCCCTTTATTAATGCGATTAATGAACATGAAAGCCCTCCTCGGATCCGGCGCTAGAGCCGTTAAAATGAATCGATCTCAAGTTCTGGAAAATACGTTTGCACATCACGTTTGAACCGCTGCCAAAATTCTTCCTGTGAACGAAAGTTTCCCCGGGCGTATGCATCCATCAGCTCATTAAAAATGTCATTAATATCGCCATCAAATGATGAGCGGACCACTGCCTGCACATTTTCTGACTCCTCATTAAAGAATTCAAAATAGTTTTGGCCAGCTAAAAAATCGCTTGTAATCTCTGCTGCCACTCCTTCATTTGCCTCACGATGGCTTGTATAATACTGTTCGTCAACGGCTAAGTTTTGCAAGAAGTCAACGTCGAAGCCGTAAAACTTCACAAATTCCCAAGCCAAGTCTTTGTTATCGCTGCCAGAATAGACGGAATAAAATGTTCCGCCTCCACTAAAAGCAGCAGGGCCGCTCGCCAGTCCCCATAGCCCGCTAGTGTCAGGGGCATTTGCTTGCAAGACATATTGCAAATACCAGGATGGCCCTGGATAAAACAGGACTGAGCCTTGCTGCATAGAAGCAGTCCACCCAGGAGACCAATCATCTAACATCGCCAGTGCGTCCGCCTCAATTGCTTGATCAACCAAATCCAGCACATCACTCTTTGCTTGATCGATGACTAGTTTATTGTCGACGACCCATGCTTGGTTAACGAGTGCATCTTGCACTTGCCCGATTGAATTCCAATTTGGCAAACCACGGACTGTTCCACCGCTTTCCTCATAAATGCGTTTGCTAATCGAAAACACATCATCCCACGTTTCGATCATCGCACTAACCTCTTTTGGGTCATCTGTTCCTAAGTACTCTTCCGCCAAATCTCTGCGAAAATAAAAGCCGCCGGTCGTGCCTTGATAGCCAATTGTGCGAACATCTCCATTTGAGTCCTTTTCAATGCCCTGAATATATTCGTAATGGTCCTCGACTAACGCATCTGCGTGGTATGGCGCTCCTGTTAACGATTCTAATGATGGATGGTCAATAAATTTCCGAACATATTGAGCTTCTAGCGCAAATACATCAGGCGCCCGTATTCCTGTTGACAATGCAGACCGGAGCTTTGTTTCATATTGGCTTGAAGGAATATATTGAAAATTAACTTTTACATCTGGGTACACTTCCAAGAATGCGGCAACAGCGTACTCACCTTCATTCGTAAAGCTCCAAATCGTAATCTCGTTTTCCTCTTCTTCTGGGCTGCATCCGATTAAAAAGAAACTTAAAACTGCCGCCAAGGTCACCACTTTTTTCCCCATACATAACCCTCCAATCATGTCATTAACTTTGTTTGTTTATGAAATAAACTAAGTTGGCAAGTGTTACCTATCCGAAGAATAGCCAACCAAAAAAGAAAGCGCTTTCAAATTTCATTATTCCAACGATCGTTTTTCTTGTCAAGTGAAAAATGGTCCAATTCTGTACTATTATAATCTTTTGATTCCTTGTTTATTATTCCTCCTTATCGCCAGCAGCTTAAAATAAATAAATGGAGCCTGCCCAAGACAGACTCCATCCTCATTATGAAGATATTGATCGTTAATAGATTTTGTCGCCATTAAAAATGGAATTCTTCACAACGACATAATCAACATTACGGATTGCGTCTAGTTTTTTGCCTCCTGCATAGGAAATCGAAGACTGGAGGTCTTGTTCCATTTCTAATAGTGTTTCGGCTAACGAACCTTTGTGCTCGACATACATTTTCTTGCCTTCGACATTTTTTCGTTCGCCTTTTTGGTATTCTGACGCTGAACCAAAATACTCTTTATAAAGCTTGCCGTCCTTTTCGATCGTCTCGCCAGGAGATTCTTCGTGGCCTGCGAACAAGGAACCGATCATCACCATTGTTGCGCCAAAACGGACCGACTTGGCAATATCGCCGTGCGTGCGAATGCCGCCGTCGGCGATAATCGGTTTGCTTGCAGCTTTCGCGCACCAGCGCAGCGCTGCAAGCTGCCAGCCTCCCGTACCGAAGCCTGTTTTGATTTTAGTGATGCACACTTTTCCAGGTCCTATGCCGACTTTTGTCGCGTCTGCACCAGCATGTTCAAGTTCACGTACAGCTTCTGGTGTGCCGACATTGCCAGCAATAACGAAACTCTCTGGCAAGTGCGTTTTAATATGGCGGATCATGTTGATGACCGCTTCGGAATGGCCATGGGCTATATCAATCGTCACATATTCAGGCACTACACGTTGGTCAGCCAATTGTTCAACAAATGCGTATTCTTCTTCTTTTACACCAACGCTAATGGATGCGTACAATCCCCGTTCATGCATGTCTTTGACAAAAGCAAGGCGTGTTTCTGGCTGGAAACGGTGCATAATATAAAAATAATCATTTTCCGCGAGATAACGAGCAATTTTCTCATCAATAATCGTTTGCATATTTGCTGGAACAACTGGAAGCTTGAACGTACGGCCTCCAAGTTCCACACTTGTATCGCATTCAGCACGACTTCCAACAATACATTTTGCTGGAATAAGTTGAATATCTTCATAGTCAAAAACGTTTTCCATCATTCACACCCCTAAAAACGAATGTTATAGAATAAAAAAACAAAAATCATTCGCCCATAGGGTAATATACATGATCGCGGAACCGTTGTCAAAGTTTATTTAGACAGAAAACGCCTCAATTTATTGCTTCCACTATTGTTTTATAAAAAAAGCATGGCCTGCCGTTCGTCTATGCGAACAGCAAAAGAACCAGCTCCCGCTGGTTCTTTTATTCATCTTCGTTTGTCGGTTCTTTATTTGGGTTGCCATACTGATAATTAGTTGGCTCAATTGGTTCAAAGCCATCAATCGCATGGAAACGAAGCAAATCTTCGTAAAGCACACGGTCTGAGTAATCTAACTGCTGGTCAACTTTTTCCTGGATTTCATTTGTTTCTTCTGTCGGTTCCAGAATTTCTCCTGTCTCCGTATCGTAAAGAACACCATTCACTGACGTATACGCTGGCGTTATATAGTCGCCACTTCGAAACGAAACAATCTCATCATGCTCTTTGGAAAACAAGTCCGTCCCAAATTGCACATAAGGTTTGGCACTAATGCCTTGTAAATGGAGGAGCGTCGCCATTACATCAATTTCCCCGCCATATGTGTGGTCCACGCCGCCTTCCATGCCAGGAACACGAATCAGCAGTGGCACTCGCTGGTTTTGAGCATTTTGGTGAGGAGTGATTTCTGTACCTTGAATTTCAGCCATCGCCCGGTTATGGTTTTCGGAAATGCCATTATGGTCTCCGTAAATCATAATCACCGAGTCCTCGTACAAGCCTGACGCTTTTAGGTCAGCAAAAAATTGCTCAAGGGCTTCATCCAAATAACGGGCCGTCTGAAAATAGTTATCGACTGTATTGTCTCCAGTAGTGGCCCGCTCAATCGTTGCATCTTCTGGATCCAAGTTAAACGGATAGTGGTGCGTGAGCGTAATCAAATGGGCGTAAAACGGCGTTTCCAATGACTCAAGCATTGGAATCGATTCTTCGAAAAATGGCTTGTCTTTTAAGCCTAAGTTAACGGTTTGTTCTTCGCTCATATCATAATAGCTTGCATCAAAAAATTGATCGATACCAAGCTGTTTATACATCGTATCGCGATTCCAAAAGGATTTATAGTCGCCGTGTAAAACAGCGCTCTCGTAGCCATGCTCTTGGTTTAAAATGGCTGGAAGCGATTGGTACGTATTTTGCGCTTTCGTCACAAAGGCAGAACCTTGCGGCAAACCAAATAAACCAGTGTCAAGCATCAACTCCGCATCCGCTGTCTTCCCTTGCCCCGTTTGATGGAAAAAGTTGTCAAAGTACGTCATATCCTCAGCCCCGGCGGCTAATGAATTCAAGAATGGCGTAACCTCCTCGCCGTTTAGCTCATAATCAATTAGAAACGACTGGAAGCTCTCTAAATGGATTTTAATGATATTTTTGCCCTCTGCGATGCCAAAGTAGTCCTCATTCGGCTTGGCGAAACGGGAAACCGTGTAATTTTCAATTTCCGTTAAATCATCGCTGCTTGCATACGCACGTTGCGATTCCGCTTGCACGGTCTGGATACCATCATAAATGGTGTAATTATACAAACCTAAATATTTCACAATATAGTTGCGGTCAAACGTCCGTGCAAGCAACTGTGGGCGATCGATTTCTGCCATAGCTAAATTGGCAACGAACAGAGCAATCGCTGTAACAACCGCAGTTGTGGCCACGCTTTTGCGAAAGCGTATTTCAGGAACTTCCCTTTTCCATAAATAGAGGCCAATTAAAAACGCTACATCGAAAAAGAACCATAGATCATACCAACGCATGGCGGCAAACACGTTTCCAGACATCGTGCTTAAGTTGGATGCCTGCATTACGTTAGGCAGCGTAATAAAGTCATCGAAAAAGCGGTAAAACAGCACATTCGCATAAAGAATGGCGCCAAGCAGGGAAGCAAACACAATGATCCATAAGTTGGAACGTCGCCCTTTTGCAAACAATGCCAACCCAAATAATAAAACGCCCATGCTTAATGGGTTCAAGGCGAGCAGTAATTCCTGGTACGGCCCTTTGACCCCTAAATTAAATTCTGTTTTATACGTCACATATGTTTTGAGCCAATATAAAAATAGAGCAAGCCAAAAAAACATCAGCTTCTTTGAAGCCAACCTTTTTAAATTTGACATTGGACATCTCTTCTTTCCAATAGAATTTCCTTATTTCATCGCATAAAACACCCATAACTAGTCAACTATTATATTCGGAAATTCGTTTTCTAGCAATGAATATTGGAAATAAATTGGATAACGATAACAGCCCCCATTGTCTTTAGAGCGGTTAACAAAGGGGTTTAGCCACTTTTTAAAGCATTGTGTAAGATTGCAAAAATCCTTGTCCCCTAAGTGAGAACAACCTTTTTGCTTACTGTGACAATTGAGCGGTAAACACTTGTGTTTGATTTTTCAGCTCGTTCAACGTGTTTTTATCAAGCAGGCTATCGGTGATAATTGCCGTCGCCTCTTGCAAACGGCAAAATGTATAAAACGCGCTTACCCCAAATTTGCTGTGGTCTGCTGTAATATACAACTGCTCAGTCCGATTGCAGACGATCCGATGGCCTTCCCCTTCTTCTTCATTAGCCGCCGTTACTTCGCTCCCGTGAATGCCATTCGTGCCGATAAATGCTTTATTAAACCGCAGTGTCCCTAACAACTGCCTTGTTAGAGCTCCGATGAATGAACCAGTCCGTTCACGGTATTCTCCTCCTGCTAATAATAGCTCAAAACGAGGATCGCCTTTAAATTCCATAAAAATCGGCAACGAAGTCGTCACAATTTTCACTCCACTAGCCTGAATGTACGCATGCATCGATTCATTTGTTGTGCCAGGCCCAAGAAAGACCGTGTCATGGTCATGAATGAGTGAAGCTGCTTGTTTCGCAATCGCCTTTTTTTCTTTTTGATTTAAACTCTGCTTTTCTGTGTTCGATAGCTCTTTGTAGCCTGCTTTTGTGGCTCCGCCATGTAAACGCACAAGCAATCCTGCTTCTTCAAGCGCCTGCAAATCGCGGCGCACCGTCATATCTGCCACTTGCAGCTCTTTCATTACATCTGCCACTTTAATCATGTCACTCTGTTCGAGCATCTTTACTATCCGTTGCAGTCTTTCTTCTTTTAACATTACTTGCACCTCTATTATGTTAAAAAGTGTTTGTTATTGTTCGTTTTTGTTGATATAATCATAGAAAGTTTTGCAACCGCTGTCAAATAGCATTTGCTTATCTGTCTCTTTACGCTAAAAGGAGTGACTCTATGAACACGAATGAGATTGCTGCTGAATTTAAAACAATTTTTGGCTCTTTGCCAGACCGGCTTTTTTTCGCGCCAGGACGTGTGAACTTAATTGGCGAACATACTGATTATAATGGCGGTTTTGTCTTTCCCGCCGCTTTAACAATGGGGACTTACCTAGCAGTCCGCCGCACAAACACGAACGAATTTCGCTTAGCGAGCAAAAATTTTAGCCAACGGATTGCTTTTCCAAACAATGAACTTTCGTACAATAAAGAAGATGATTGGGGCAATTATCCTAAAGGTGTCATTGCTTCCTTTCAACATTATGGTTTTGATTTAGGCGGGGCCGATCTTTATTTTTTTGGAAACATTCCGAATGGGGCAGGCTTGTCTTCTTCAGCCTCGATCGAGATGGTGACAGCCTATATGGTATCTTCCCTAACAGGCGCCAATTGGGACCGCCTCGACCTTATAAAAACATGCCAACATGTTGAAAACAACTTTATCGGTGTGAACAGCGGCATTATGGACCAATTTGCTGTTGGCATGGGCAAAGCTGACCATGCGCTATTTTTGCAAACGGATTCGTTGCAGTACGAACTTGTGCCACTAACGCTGGGCAATCACGATATCGTTATTACCAATTCAAATAAACGCAGAGGACTAGCCGATTCTAAATACAATGAGCGACGGGCCGAATGTGAACAAGCGCTCGCTGACCTTCAAGCAACTGGTCTCGACATTCGCACATTAAGTGATGTCACACTAGCTGTGCTCGAAAAACACCGCACCGCTTTTTCGACGGCGACGGTTGCCAAACGAGCTAGCCATGTTGTCAGCGAAAACAAACGTGTGCTTGAAGCTGTATCGGCGCTAAAAGCCGGAAACCTTCATGCCTTCGGGCAACTGATGAATGAGTCCCACCAATCGCTGGCACACGATTACGAAGTGACTGGCAAAGAGCTTGATGCTTTATATCAGTTGCAACACCGAGCCCCTGGCTGCATTGGCACACGTATGACTGGAGCAGGATTTGGCGGCTGTACCGTCAGCCTTGTACAAACAGACAAAATTGAAGCGTTTCAAGCACATGTTAAAAAAGGCTACGAGAGCGAATTTGGCTTTCAACCAAGCTTCTATATTAGCCGTGCCGGTGATGGCGTAATCGAACTGCCTTTGGCCGCTGCGGCAGATTGAGGGCAATAAGATGGAAAAACAGATCTACACACAAATTGAAAAATTGCTTGCTTACGGCGTTAAAAAAAAGCTGCTCCCTCTTGCTGACGTCGACTATAGCCGAAACCAGCTTCTGGACCGTCTTGGCCTCGATGCGCCGATGATCGGGGAAACGCTCCCTGAGACCAATGAGCCCATTTACGACATCGTTGCCCCGATTCTTGATTGGGCAGCAGACAATGGTCGCCTTGAAGCGAATACAGTCACATACCGGGACTTATTCGACACAAAATTGATTGATGCAATTTTGCCGCGTCCAAGTACGGTCATTGAGTATTTTTTCCGTATTTGCGAACAACAAGGCCCACAAGCGGCAACTGCTGCGTTTTATCAGTTTTGCAAAGACGCCCATTACATTCGTACAGACAGGATCGCCTTAAATGAAAGTTGGCTTGCGCCTACCCCTTATGGCGACCTCGAAATCACGATCAATCTATCAAAGCCGGAAAAAGACCCTGTTGCCATTGCTGCGGCCAAAAAAGAAGCCTCTTCCCACTATCCTAAAGGGCTTCTTGCCAAAGAAAATGTTGGCTTTGCCGGTCGAGTTAACCACCCCGCACGGCAAAACTTGCGCTTAATTCCGGTAACACTTGGCAACGAACAGTGGTTTATGCAGTTTTCTCCTTATGTCTATTATGAAGAACACGCCATTGTGCTTTTCGAAAAACAGCGGCCTATGCAAATTACCGCCAATACATTTACAAGGCTGCTTGAATTTGTCCAACAATACACTCATTATTTTATTGGCTCCAATGCCGATTTGCCAATAGTCGGCGGTTCGATTTTAAGCCACGACCATTACCAAGGCGGAGCCCATACATTTCCAATGGCGAAAGCGCCATTGAAAATGGCTTTTACTCTAAAAGGATATCCAACTATAAAAGCCGGCATTGTCAAGTGGCCTATGTCTGTCATTCGTCTCGCTAGCGCAGACCTAGCATCGTTGCAAGCAGCTGCTACTGCTATCCTTTTGGCTTGGAAAACGTATAGCGACCCATCGCTCGACATTTATGCAGATAGTGACGGGACACCTCATAATACCATTACGCCGATTGCCCGCAACAAGGGCGGCTTGTTTGAACTCGACCTCGTCCTTCGCAATAACCGGACGACAAAAGCCCATCCGCTCGGGTTATTTCATCCCCATGCGGACGTGCACGCGATCAAAAAAGAGAACATTGGCTTGATTGAAGTAATGGGCTTAGCCGTATTGCCTGGACGCTTAAAACAAGAACTAGCTGAGCTAGCAACTGTCTTACCGAGTGCTAATGCTGCAGAACAAATTGAGCAAAATGAAGCCATTGCGAAACACAAAGAGTGGGCGCTAACGCTAAAAGAGCAAAAGCCGAACCTTACAGCAGCGAATGTGGAGGAGCTCCTTAAGCAAGAAGTCGGTCGGCTGTTTGCGACTGTCCTCTCCCATGCCGGCGTCTTTAAAGATACAGACTCAGGGGAGGCTGGTTTCATCCGTTTTCTCAAAAAATCAGATTTGATATAAAAAACACATGGCGATTGCCGCCATGTGTTTTCCTCTGATTCTCTACTTTCATGAACCAGCCACTTTTATTTTTTGACTGCATGAACATAATGAATGGTTTCAAATGCTGACAAATGATCTTGCCTGTTAGAAAAGTACCGTTCATTGATTTTCTCAGGCGTAAGCGTCTCATAGATAAGCAAACCGCATTGTTCCAATAGCCATTCCATTTCACTATAAGAATAACAGGACTTATCGGCTCTCCACTTGCGGCTGCCATTTTCACCATGTTTTCGACTCGATTTGAAACCCCTTTTTCTTCAAAAAGCGTCTCATCTGCATAATCAAACACAATCGAACTTCCCGTTGGCACAAGGGCAAACAAATGGGCAATTAAGCTTGAAAGCTCTTCCTTCGTCAAATAGTAGGAAACACCTAAAAGGCTAAAGAACGTCTTCTTGCCAGCAAACCCTGCCTCGATTAATGGTTGCCCAGAAAACGTCTTGCTGAAGTCCATAGGAACGAAATGAAGGTGGCTTGGAATCTCAAAACCAGCCTGCTCTAACTTTTTCTTCTTAAATTCCTGCGTCATCGGAGAATCAACCTCAAAAATGTCTAATGTATCCTGCAGCTCTGGATGCCTAAAACAAAATGTATCCAAACCTGCACCAAGGATGACGTACTGTTTGGCCCCTAGCCGCACTTCATTCAGAAGCACGCCTTCACAATAGGAGGCACGCGCTAAAGGCGTTGGAGAAAGTTGTACTTGGGTAATCCACTTTAATATCTGTTCCGAATGGCCTTTCCATTTTTGGGCAATTTCTTCGTTAAAAAAACCAATCCCCTGAATCATGTTGGCCTTGATCTCCTCATATTCGTCTTCGGAGAGCAAACGGTCCGCTAAATAATCATCAAAAATCTTCGGTTGATCAAACTGACTATGGTATGCTCTTCCAAATGCAGAAATAATAGAAGTTAAACTAGGACTCCCCTTTTGCAAGCCATACACGCTCCTTCATCTTCAAAAAAATAGGATTCCCCTGGCCAGGAGAATCCTATTATACAATAAAAACAATAATATTCAATTATAGCATAAATAAATTTTTTTGTCAAGTTATAACTTCTGGATTTGCCAAGGTGCTTACAGCTAGTAATGACTTCCCTAATAAACAAACAAGGAGAGAACACCATACATTCGTGCAGTCTCCTTGCTTCATTCTCCCTATGCTATACTTCCGACGACGGGTTCCGTTTCATGCTTTTGCTTGTCTCAACCTTGTCATTGCCCATAAAAAACGCCGCTACTAGTGCAACCGCAATCGGAATGAGCGCAAGGGAGAAGATAAATGTAATTGAATCGGACATCGCTTCCGTAATTGTGCTAAGCACATCAGGCGGTATTTGCGCTCTGCCTTCTGGCGTAAACAATTCTTGTAAGTTTTGGCTTTCCACTTGAATTGGTGCTTCCTTGAATGCTCCGTTTAATCGGTTGGAAAAGGAAAGCGTTTGGACAGTACCGAAAACAGCGAGACCGACCGTCATGCCAAATGAGCGCAAAAACGAGTTGGTTGAGTTGGCTGAACCACGGAATCGCGGCGATAATTGATTAATGGAAGCAGCAGGCAAAAGCGAAAACGAAAAGCCTACGCCTAGCCCAGCTAAAGCGATATAAAGCGCCAATGCTATTCTTGTGACATCTGTACCCATTGTTGCTAGCAGTGCCATGCCTGTAAAAAAGCAGACGCCTGAAAATACCATCATTGCCCGAAACGAGATTTTCGTCTGCAGCGCTCCGCCAATCATGCTTCCAACTACCGAGCCAAGCATCATTGGCATTAACGTTGTCCCAGCGTCAGATGCCGTACCGCCGAATACGGCCTGGACAAAGATTGGAATAAACACAGCCAAAAGCACAAATGTGCCGCCGTAAGCAAAGGCAATTAGCTGCGACGTGGCAAATAGACGTTTTTTAAACATCCAAAACGAAATGATCGGCTCCTCTGCTTTCCGTTCGGCGAACGCAAACACGGTAAACAGAACCGCCGCAGCCGCAAACAGCAAAAGGATCGTTGGAGAACCCCAACTGTACGTACCGCCCCCAAGTTCAAGGGCAAACATTAAGCAACTAACTGCAAGAACAAGGGATCCAGCGCCAAGCCAGTCTATTTTTTGTTTCGATGCCTCCATCGTTTCTTTGTAATAACGGACAATTAAAAACAGCGCCACCGCACCGATTGGCACATTGATATAAAAAATCCAATGCCAGCTTAGCGCTTCCGTTATAAATGCACCTAATAGAGGTCCAAGGACACTGGAAAGGCCAAACACAGCGCCAATAAGCCCAGTCATCTTTCCTCGTTTCTCTGGCGGGAAGAGGTCGAAAATAATCGTAAAGGCTATAGGCATCAGGGCTCCGCCGCCGATCCCTTGAATGATGCGAAACGCTATTAATTGATTCATCGTTTGCGACAGGCCACATAAGACAGAGCCAAGCAAAAACATGAGCAAGCCAAATACGAAAAAACGTTTCCGGCCATACATGTCAGATAATTTCCCGTATATAGGCATACCGGCCATCATCGCGACCATATATCCAGCCGTTACCCATACAAATTGCTCATAATGACCGAGGTCGCCAACAATGGTGCCCATTGCTGTCGCTACAATCGTATTGTCGATGGCGGCCATAAAAATGCCTAGCAGCAAACCCGCTGTTACGAAGGAAGTGGAATTTGTTTTCTTCATATGTATAATCTCCTCAATAAAACCAGTACACTACGCATAGCTTATCACAGTTTACGACAAATAGCCGGGTTCTTCTACTTTCTTACAACAGCCTGTAAAAAGGCGCCCGTAAAAGTGGCGCCATAACCTGAAACAAAGGCTCCCTTACGTCACTTTGCTCCCTACTCTTTAACAGAGACATGAGGATTTTTCACCTATCGTTTTGCTTTAGTCCATTTGCTCCGCCAGCCGTTTTACAGCATGAAGTAGTAACGCTGGGGCAACTTCCGTAGAGTATGTCAATTCTAAACGTTCAGTCCGCTTATGGGCGTCTTTGCCAAAAGGCCCTAAGTTTATTGTCGGAATGTTAAGCGCAGCGATTTCCCTTAAGGGAATGTGATAACTTCGTTCGTATAATGGCATATGCTCTTTCAATGCCACATCTGGAGCAGCAGCCTCTCTCGTTACCCGGCAATAACTCACATCCGAGAGACCTGGAAAAAAGGTTTTTTGCACAAGTCGTTCACCAAATTGATCGGCACAAACTTGCTTGAGCTCCTCTACAAGCGCCAACAAACTTTGATCTTGTTTCTGGTCAAGACGCACATGTGGATAATAGGGCGGAGCAAGCAACAGCAAATAAAAAGGTGCCCTGTCTAAAAAATGGGCTGACACTCGCCGTGCAAATGCAAGTGTTTGCGTCGTGTAATCAGCCGTTTCCGCTACACTTTCGGATAATGCTTCTTCGTAAACGTCCTTAAATGCATGCTTTCCATACTTGTGAACTCCGAGCTTGTAAAGATCAGTTAACGTATAGACTTTTGGCTGTTTCACTAGTGCTGTCAGTGATTCATTGCCAAATGCTTGGCGATGGCGGAGAAGGCGCTCATAAATGAGCGTGCTTGCCTGGTTGCAAGCCTCTTTTACACGCTCCATAACTTCCTGGGGTCCTGAGTCTAGCGTTAACACATTATAAAATAAATAAGATTCATTTGGCGTTTGCACATCGTACGTTTCCTTTAAGTCTCGAATGCGCAAACATGTTGGCGACGGAGAAACTTCACCATCGACTTTATTCGAAAACCGCTCTGACCATTCCATTTCCACGGCGAGTTGGGCAGCCATAACAGCAGCATTAATGCCTTCCAACGGTTGGCCAACATGCGTTTCCTTGCCGATACAGTAAATGAACGGGAGCAGCTTCCCTGTTGAGCCCGTATAAATGTATTTGTTCCAATCATTCGGATAAGCAGAAAAATTCGGCTCCGAACAAATGCATGCTTGGAAGTTCCAGCCATCTTCCTGCATCGCTTTCAATTCATGGATAGCGGCAAACATTCCCATTGACAGCTTTTCTTCGTCGGGCACGGCGACCAGACATACATTGGCCTTTGCGTCTTTATCATCAGCGATGTCTTGCAAAACAGACAACTGCATCGCAAGTCCGGCCTTCATGTCCATACTGCCACGTCCAAACAAATAATGGTTAGATTCCAAATCATGACGTGCGTCCTTGTCAAGATAGCCCTCTTGCTCGGCCAAAAGCTTTTCTTTTAACAAATCAGGAGTAAACGCATCCTCTTTATACATTCCAAAATCATCGACGCCAACAACATCAAAATGGCTTAACAACATGGTCGCTTTTTTTGTCGTAGGCGCTTTCGCCAAAAGCGCGACAACCGCTTCCCGTCCGAGAGAGTCGCCTTTTAAAGGGACGCGTTTGATGTGCTGCGGATAGGCTTGGTAATAAGGGATTCGCTCTAGTACCGCAACAATGCGGTCAGCCATTTCCCGTTCTTGTGTCGTTCCAGAAATGCTTGGCTGCTTCATTAGCTCCAGCGTCAATTGATAGACACGCTTTGCATGTGGGTACCGTTCTGACATCGCCATCCCCGCTTCCTCTATTTTGGTTTGTAGAAAAAACGCAAAGCGGCTTTCCGCTAAGCGTTTTTCTCTGTCACTTTGCCTTTTTATTTGGCTATAGGTTTGCCGACTTAAGCCCCTTTTGGGCAAATGCTTGCTTAGCAAGTAGAACGGCTCCTGTAAGACCCGCGTCATCGCCGAGTCCTGGAGGCACAACATATTCCTCAAGATCGCCCATCTCCACATAGCCATTGATTTGCGTAGCCAACGCTTTGCGAATAAGCGGATACAAGTGGCGTTGTTTCATGACACCGCCTCCTAAAATAACTCGCTTTGGCGACAGCACGTATGTGTAAGTAGCGATTGCTTGGGCTAGATAGTATGCTTCCATTTCCCATACTTCGCTAACTTCGGCAAGCTCTACACCTGCTTTGCCCCATCGCCCTTGAATAGCGGGACCAGCAGCAAGCCCCTCAAGACAATCACCATGGTATGGGCAATTGCCCTCATAGCGATCATTTTTATGGCGTACAACAGGGATATGCCCCATTTCTGGATGGCTAAGCCCTTCCAAAATCGTCCCGTTTACGACTGCGCCAGCGCCAATGCCAGTACCGACTGTAATATAAACGCAACTGTCAAGCCCCTTGGCAGCACCAGCAGCAGCTTCAGCAAACGCAGCTCCATTCACATCTGTTGTAATCGAGATAGGAATGTTTAAATGGGCAAAGGCGCCAAGGAGCGAATAGCCTTGCCATCCTTTTTTAGGCGTACTTGCCAGTGAGCCGTATGTAGAAGATCCTTTTACAAGATCAAGTGGCCCAAAACTGCCAATCCCTAAACTATCAATTTGTTGTTCTTCAAAAAACGCGATAATCTCTGGCATTGTTTCTTGTGGATGTTTGGTAGGAATCGTCAGCTTCGCCAACCACTCGCCTGTTTCATTGGCGACGCCACAAACCATTTTTGTTCCCCCTGCTTCTAAACCACCATATCGTACTTGTTCCACTTTCGTTCCCCCTGCACTAGAGCTTTTTCTGTTAGTATACCATTCCCTTGGCAGGCTCGCAGTGAAAAGATTGAATCTCTTCAAAGAGAAAAATGAACGGCGCTTCCCCAAGGAATGATGCAAGTGAATCGAACCCAGTGCTAACCAATCAATACGGATAAAAATACGATGTGCCTAGCGTTTGGCCACAGATCGATAGGGAGGAACATCAATGAAAGGGTATACTGATCGAGTGGACATTACGGAGCCGTCAACGTAAACGAAGAATTTAAGAACAAAGCCGTTATAGCCCTCTGCTATCCGTTCACAATTTTTGGAGAAGCGGAAAAGGCGCTGCTTCTTTTTAATGTTTCGCAGCGCCAAGCAACATATCAATGCGTATAGCCAACTCAGATCCTGGCACATCGTAGTCGCCACCAAGAACGATGCGGTCAAATTTATCATTATTTCGCACCATTTCCACATGATAGCGGTCTTCGCTCTCTTGTTTAAGACTAATGACAACTGGCTGGCCTTGACGGGTTTTTACATACAAAAGCACGCCCTCATCCATCGGAATGTAGCCTTCAAACTGCCACTCACTAATAAATTCCTTTCCCTGTGCTTGGATCTGGCTAATGAGTGTTTCTGCAACTGAGTTCATCATTTATCCTACCTCCAATATCAGTGTACCAGTCACACGTCAATTGAAAAAGGAGGAAAAGCGACTTCTTTCCACACGGACGGGTTCTTCCATGGCTATTTGTTCGCCATTAAAAATCCTCGCCAAGTTTTTCACGACTTCATCCCCATATGGATGTTCGATTTTTTCTACAAGGGGTACCGCTTTTGAAAGCGAGCAATCGCCGCCATCTGTTGGCCATTCAAAACTAGCAATCGTATGGGCTAGCTTATGCTTAACGAACTGTTGTGCAAGTTTTTTCGCCTTTTTTCCATTCTCCCCTAGCAGACTGGCAGCTTGGATTTGCGCAAGGGCGCCGTTTTTTACAAGGCGGTACAGTTTGTCTGTGTCATTTTGGAAGCAAGTTTGTTTTTCTGGATGAAGAATGACCGGTATATATCCGGCAAGCTCCAACTCATATAATTGGATGTCGACTTCAGTAATTGGCTTATTCTCTATGTCGATAAGAACATACATCGTATCATTTAGGGTAAGAGCACGGCCAGAGCGTAACGCTTCTGGAAGATCATAGGAAAGTCGCAGCGTATGGCCTGGCAAGAGCGGCAATACGCCTTGATCTTGGTGCGCTTTTATAGCGGCACGAATTGCTTTTCCATGGGTATCAGGCTCCATCGCTACAAAATACGGAGCGTAGCATAGCGATTGAATGCCTGATGCGTGTAGTGTCTTCATTTGTTCCAGCATGCGCGAATTGGTACGTGAAATTCCTTCAGAGGCTGGAAGTAGTTGGTTCATTATGTCATACATATCTTGGGCCTCCTCTGTTATGCTATATAAAATTCGCGGCCCGAAAGAAAACCCCTCCCTAAATACCAAACATTTTAAGAATTGACTCTTATTTCCTATAAAATCATCAGAAAAACCAGACAAATAGACATAAGACAATGAAAAAGTAACCTGTTTTATCCAACCGCCACATTCCATTTCTGAACATTATTACCTATTCCATTTATACTATAGACAGGTAAAAAGATATAGATAAAAGGAAATGTTAACCTCATCTATCTGATTATTTTATTCTCGTTTGCCTAGATTTTAAACACCTAGCGATGATTGTCCCCTTTTGCGAGTGGACATGCTATGCTAGAGAGTGAATAGTGCAAGAAAAGGATGGTTTATATGTACCATATTTATATAGTCGAGGATGACCAGCAAATTCGCCGGATTATGGCTGACCATTTAGAACGGTACGGCTATCGAGTTACATTGGCGGAGAATTTCGAAACGATCAAACAGGAATTTGTTGCGATTCAGCCTGATCTTGTCTTACTCGATATTAATTTGCCCCTTTATGACGGCTTTTATTGGTGTAGGCAACTCCGCACTGTTTCCAATGTACCGGTATTGTTTATCTCGGCCCGGACAGACGACATGAACCAAGTGATGGCGATTGAGAATGGCGGCGATGATTACATTACAAAACCATTTCATTTAGAAGTGCTGCTGGCTAAAGTAAAAAGCGCCTTGCGCCGTTCATACGGGGAGTACGCCCATGCCCGGGACATCCAGCAAACGGTAAGAGAACTGGACAACCTTTATTTTTACCCTGACCGAAATGAACTCGTCTATAACGATGCCAAATTGGAATTAACGAAAAAAGAGTTTTTATTGTTCCAGCGCTTAGCGGAATCACCAAATGCGATTGTTAGTCGGGACGAGCTCTTGGAAACGCTGTGGGATGAAGTGGATTTTGTCGATGACAATACGTTATCTGTAAATGTGACACGACTACGAAAGCGCCTGCAAGAACTTGGCATCACTGATGCGATCCAAACCATCCGCGGACAAGGATATAGGCTGGACGTCAATTGGGGTGGGCGGTCATCATGATTCGTACGTTTTTAAAAGACCGTCTAGCGGTGATTTTGTTTTTTTACATGAACGCAGGTTTGCTCATCTTAACGGCATCGTTGTATATGCATATAAGCCATGAAAATATCAACGCGCCGATCGCCTTTTATTTGTTGCTGTTAACTAGTTTTTTCTTAATTGTATGGCTCGCGGTCGATTACCTCCGCCAAAAAACATATTTAAAGAAATTGCATCGCCTTGCTCATCATAAAACGATATCTCTTGACTCAAGCTATGAATTGGAGGCCACCAATCCTCCTTCTCGTGAAGCGCAAGCATGGCTTCGCCTTCATAAGCGGGCACAAGAAGACATTCAACGAGAAGTCGAGAGGCTTGAACAAGCGCAAAAGCAGCACCAAATGTTTATTAATCAGTGGGTTCACCATATGAAAACGCCTGTTTCCGTCATTTCCTTGCTCGTTCAAGAGGGAAAACAAACACTAACCGATAAAGAATGGCTTGACGACATAAGTGCCGAAAATGACCGCTTCCGCCATGGTCTTGAACTGATGCTTCACCTTGCTCGGCTTGACCACTTTTCTCTCGACTTAAAGGCGGAGCTCGTCGATCCTGCAGCAATTGCTAGGGAGCTCATTAATGAGGAAAAGCGCCAGTTCATCCGCCGTGGCATTTTCCCAGAACTTGACGCTGAGGAAGCTGAACCCGTCGCTAGCGACAGCAAGTGGCTTCGCGTCATCATCGCCCAGCTTTTGCATAACGCCTTAAAATATTCGCCGCAAAAGCAACAAGCACGCATCCGTTTTTCATTTAAAAAACAGCGTAGCCAACTTGAATTTTCAATAGCCGATTCAGGTGTAGGCATCCCAGCAAAAGATTTGCCCCGAGTATTTGACCCGTTTTTCACTGGCGAAAATGGCAGGCGCTACCAAGAATCTACAGGGATGGGGCTCTATTTGGCGCAAACGATCGCCCGTGAGCTTGGCCACAGGCTCTATTTACATTCTGAGCCTGGCAAAGGCACGACGGCTACACTTGTTTTTTCTTCAAAGACACTTCATCAAACATGACAAAAATGTAAGCTAAACATAGAAATTTGAAAGCTGATTCAATGGGAAACGCATCCGTTCTTTTCTATACTGATTACACAAACGTTGTGATAGGAGGAACGCACGATGTCCATTCTTCAAGTCAAAAATTTAACGAAAACCTATTATCCGAAAAAGGAAGGGCTCGCCTATAAGGCATTGCTGCCTTTCCAACTTCAAGTTGATAAAGGCGAATTTGTTGGTGTCATGGGTCCGTCTGGCAGCGGAAAAACGACTTTGCTCAATATGTTAGCAACGATTGACAAACCGACAGCAGGCGAAATCATCATTAACGGCACCAATCCGGCAACACTGTCAAACAATAAATTAGCACTTTTTCGCCGCAAAGAACTTGGCTTTGTGTTCCAGGATTTTAACTTGCTAGACACGTTAACTGTTCGCGAAAATATTTTGCTCCCATTGGCATTGGACAAAGTACCATACAAAGAAATGGAAAAACGCCTTGCCAATATTGCTGAATTGCTTAGCATTACTTCGATTTTGGATAAGCGTACTTCTGAAATTTCAGGAGGCCAGCAACAACGTACTGCATGCGCACGGGCCTTTATCCACCAACCAGCAATGGTGTTAGCCGACGAACCGACAGGAAACCTTGATTCAAAAGCAGCAAGACAGGTGCTTGATACGCTTACGGCCATGAATAAAGAACGAGACGCGACCATTTTAATGGTTACACACGACCCTACCGCGGCCAGCTATTGCGACCGGATCATTTTTATCAAAGACGGCGCCTTTTTCTCCGAGATCCGCAAAGGCGACCGCCAACAAACGTTTTACCAAAACATTTTAGACACGCTTAGCGTTTTAGGGGGCGATTTCCATGAATCTGCGCACACTCGCCCGTAGAAACATCACTGGCAACGCCCAACGCTATGCTGCTTATTTTCTAAGTTGCGTGTTCACCGTCATGATCTTTTTTATCTATGCCCAGTTTATTTTTCACCCAGATATCGCCGAGGAAAGCATACACCAAGTCGTCAAAAACGGCATGGTGGCCGCACAAGTAATCATTGTCTTATTTTCGATCTTTTTTATCGCCTATTCGAACAATGTCTTTTTGCAAGTGCGTTCACAGGAGTTTGGCCTTTTAACGCTTTTTGGCATGAACAGACGCCAGTTGCGCTCCCTTGTCTATTATGAGCAAACGATTATCTCGATTGTCGCCATCATCTGCGGGCTTCTGCTTGGCACGCTTTTCTCGAAATTGTTTTTGATGTTCATGACCATGTTGCTTGCTGTAGACGCGCCGATTACGTTCAAATTTGTGCCTGCTGCTTATCTTGTAACTGGCGTTGGCTTTTTCTTATTATTCCAGGTTCTCTCGCTCCTTTCATTTTGGAAACTTCGCAACCAAGAAGTGATTCAAATGCTGAAAGAAGCAAGCAAGCCAAAGATGATGCCAAAGACATCCGTTTGGCTCACCGTGCTTACGGTGATTTGCCTTGGAGCTGGCTATGGGCTAGCTGTCACAACCAACATGATGACCGTCATGCTAACCATGTTCCCAGTATTAGGGCTTGTGGTAGTCGGCACTTATTTTCTATTTACACAGGGCACGGTAGCGCTTTACAAGCGCCTTTACAGTAACAAACGCTCCTTATACTCAGGCACGACTTTAATTACGCGGACAAACATTTTGTTTCGTTTAAAAGATTACGCACGCATGCTGTTTTTGACATCTGTCATTAGCGCTGTCGTCCTGACAGCCTCGGGAACCGTTTATATGTTTTTTAATGCGATCCTCACTGAAGGAATGGGGAATATGCCGTACTCAATTTTCTGGACGGTTGAAGAAGTTGACGATGAGGCCGATATAATTACGACCGAAAAGGTTGAATCATTGCTAGCAGAATACGACTCTGAGGTTCTGTTTAAAATTGATGAACAAACGCTGGTCGCCATGTTCCAAGGCACGCCATCTTATATGAACGAACCTAGCGTATTATTTGGTTCAGCCATCTCAGAAAGCACATATAACCGCATTAGTACAGACATTGGTTTAGAGCCCGTTTCCCTAGAAGGCAATGAGGTCATCGCTTATAGTAGAGAAGCCGACCTGTTTGCAGCTGATCAATTTAATGAACTGACGATTACGTTTGGCGAGACAGAGCAAACCTTTACGGATCTTGAAGTGCGCAATGAAGTCTTGTTTAGTAGCAACAGTACCTTTATCCTTTCAGACGAAGCGTTCGCCAAAGCTGAGCAAGCGCCTGCCGTTCAACACGATCGCTTCATTGCCTATGAACTTGACGATTGGCAAAATGAAACGGAAGTATCCGAAGCGATTATGGACGCAACAGGAGAACACGGTTATTTAGTGCAAGCTAAGCCGTATCAATACCATATGCTGATGCAAATGTATTCCTTAATTCTGTTTATCGGCTTGTTTGTCAGCTTGCTTTTCTTCATTGTTCAAGGAAGCATGCTCTATTTAAAATTGTTTACTGACTTGGCCGATACGAAAAAACAACTGTTTGCCTTAAGCCGCATTGGCTTGACAGACAAAGAAAAACGCCGGATTTTGGATAAGCAAATGGCCTTCCTTTTCTTCGTGCCTGTGCTTGTCGGCAGCATCCATGCCAGCTTTGCTTATGTCATGCTCAGCAACATGCTAGATGTCAACCTAGTGCTAAATGCGATCTTGGTTATTTCCATCTACGCCGTCTTGCAATTGATTTACTTTTTGATCACGAGACTGCTTTACTTCCGCGCCGCTCTCAACTAAAACTTACACAGTCGAAAACCTCAAGCCCCTGGCAATTGCCAGGGGCTTGAGGTTTTTTAATCCAATTTCTCACTCGTGAGGCTCGCTCTCATGAATGTCCGTGCTTTCGAACGGATTGGTTCCAGTTAGCAAACCGTAGCCTGACACGACAAGAATCATGTAGCAGATAGCCGCTAGTACCCAGCGTTTAATCGTCATTTACTGGCAGCTCCTCTCTGAGGCATACGGATCCGTTGCAACCGCAGGGCATTTGCGACAACGGATACAGAAGAAAAGGCCATCGCTGCTCCTGCTACCCATGGGGCGAGGAGTCCAGCCGCTGCAATTGGTATCGCCGCCGAATTGTAAAAAAAGGCGAAAAACAAATTTTGTTTAATGTTGCGCATCGTTTTTTTGCTCATGAGAAACGCGTCAGCGACGCTGTTTATATCGCCACGCATTAACGTGACATCGGCTGTTTCAATCGCCACATCAGCGCCCGTTCCCATCGCCATCCCTACATCTGCTACCGCAAGAGCAGGGGCATCGTTAATGCCGTCGCCCACCATTGCTACTCGTTTGCCTTCTGCTTGAAGACGTTTCACTTCATCGCTTTTCTCCTCTGGCAACACACCGGCTATCACATGGTTGATCCCCACTTCATATGCAATCGCTTTTGCCGTTCGCTCATTATCGCCAGTAAGCATAATCACTTCAAGTCCAAGTTCATGGAGGCGTTCCACCGCTTCCTTAGAGGTTTCCTTCACTGTATCGGCTACTGCAACCAATCCAGCAATGTTTGTATCGATGCCTACCAACATCGCCGTTTTCCCTTGCTGCTCCAGTTCTTCCATACGCTCTTCTAACGCCGTGTAATCGATTGTTGCCTGTTCCATCAGCTTTCGTGTACCAATATGAATAACAACGCCGTCCACTTTTGCGCGAATACCATAGCCAGTTAATGCTTCAAACGCCTCAGCCTTCTTTAAGGAAACGGCACGGTCAGCAGCACCTTGCACGATGGCATTCGCTAATGGATGTTCCGATTCAAATTCAGCACTTGCCACTACAGCAAGTAGCTCGTTTTCGTCGATTCCTTCTGCAGGCACAATGTCCGTTAATTGCGGTGTCCCTCTCGTCACAGTGCCGGTTTTGTCGAGGACAACCGTTGTAAGCGATCGTGTATTTTCCAAATGTTCGCCGCCTCTAAACAACAGCCCTAGTTCAGCCGCTCGGCCAGATCCAGCCATAATGGAAGTCGGCGTCGCCAAACCTAACGCACATGGGCAGGCAATGACCAAAATCGTGATAAATGGAACAATCGCTGCTCGAATATTGCCTGGATCAATGAGTACATACCAAATCAGAAAAGTGGCTGCCGCTAGGAGAACGACAACAGGCACAAAAACGCCAGACACCTTATCAGCGATACGTTGAATATCCGCTTTCGACCCTTGCGCCTCTTCGACCACTTTGACAATTTGCGCAAGTGCTGTATCCTTGCCGACTTTTGTAGCAATCATCCGCAGCGACCCTTGCTTGTTCAGCGTTGCTCCGATTAGCGGATCATCTGCTCCCTTGCTGACTGGGAGCGCTTCTCCTGTAATCATCGATTCATCGACGGAAGAGGCACCGCTTTTTACGTAACCGTCGACCGGAATTTTTTCTCCCGGTCGAATGACAAGTTCATCGCCTGCCTTTACTTCTTCAATCGGCAACTCGACTTCACTGCCATTACGGATCACTCGAGCCGTTTTCGCCTGCAATCCTAATAAAGTAGAAATGGCTTTGCTTGTTCTTCCTTTGGCTCTTGCTTCAAACCATTTGCCCAACACAATTAATGTAAGAATGACAGCTGCCGCTTCAAAGTACAATTCAGGCATGCCAACTTGGCCGCTCTGGTACCATTCCCAGCCAAGAAAAATGCTGTAAACATAGGCAACTGTCGTCCCAAGGGCAACAAGGACGTCCATATTGGCGCTTTTGTTTGCCAATGCCTTGTAGGCACCTTTGTAAAAAGGCGCGCCAACAATTAGTTGTACCGGCGTCGCCAGTGCCAGTTGCACCCATGGATTCATGAACATATCAGGTACATACAAAAACGATGTAAATTCAAAATGGGTCACCATCGTCCAAAGAAGTGGCAGTGACAAGATGGCTGAAAAAAGAAACAATCCGAAACGCTTCTGGCTTTCTTCTTCTTTGGCGTTCCCGTTACTAGCCGCTTCGTGTTCAAGCTGGTAGCCAAGCTTGTCAACAACGCGAATCATTTCCTGTTCGTTTGTTTCTGCCTCATTGTAGACAACCGTTGCCCGCTCTATCGCTAAATTTACGTTTGCTTCTGTGACACCAGTCATTTTTTTGAGTCGTTTTTCGATTCTCGTTGCACAAGCAGCACAAGTCATTCCTTTTACATTAAAGATCGCTTTTTCAAGACGTACGCCATAGCCAAGCTTGTCGATTTTCTCAGCAAAAACGTTCGGCTCGGTTTTGTTGCTGTCATAGATAATGGTCGCTTTCTCATTCGCTAAATTAACCGTCGCCTGTGAGACACCTTCGATCTTGTTAAGCCCTTTTTCAATTCTCGTTGCACAGGCGGCACACGTCATTCCGGTAATCGAGAGCGCTGCTTTTTTCTCACTCATCTATTTCACCTTCTCGGCTAAAATGAAGTATCTGCTTAAACCATAACATACCCTATAGGGGTATATCAAGAGAAATGAATCCTTTCTATCTTCTCTACGTACATATAGAAAAAACGAGGACGTGAAAGCCCATGGATAAAAAGAAACTCATTGTGTTTGTTTGTATTCTTTTTGGTATCAGCTTTGGTACAGGGGCGGTATTTTTGCTGAGCGGTGCCTACAGAAATCCTCTAGCCTTTCAATTATTCGCGATGGTGTATATGCTTTTCCCGTTTGCCAGTGCCGTGATAACGCAAAAAGCGGTCTTCAAACAGCCGCTCGCACCTGCTTTGCTATTAAAAGGGCGCTTTTCTCTTTGGTGGGTTCTCGCCGCCTTTCTACCATTCTTCCTTGTTTCAGCAACACTTTTAGTCGCATTAGTTTTCCCAGGAACTAGCCTTTCCTTAACGATGGAAGCCTATTACTCCGCAATGGATGAGAATACGAGGAATGCAACTGAAGCTGCTTTTGAAGCGTTGCCTTTTCATCCACTATGGATGATGGCAATCAACGCCTTGCTTGCCGGTGTCACGCTCAATGCGGCCTTTGCTTTTGGTGAAGAAGCAGCTTGGCGCGGCTTGTTATTGACTGAATTAAAAAGCCTTGGCTTCTGGAAAGCGTCTTTTGCGATTGGCTTGCTGTGGGGGCCATGGCATGCTCCACTAACGCTGGCAGGACACAATTACCCAAGTACGCCTTTATTTGGTATTTTGATGATGACTGTTTTTTGCATGCTGTTGTCGCCGCTTTTATGCTTTATAACGATAAAAGCAAAAACGATCTACCCCGCCGCTTTCTTTCATGGTGTCATGAATGCGACAGCTGGGATTGGTCTCATTCTTGTCGCAGGCGGAAACCCCGAACTAATCAACGGGATTACCGGTGTTGCTGGCTTTATCGTTCTAGGGAGCATCAACTTCGTTCTCTACTTTTGTACCCGTAAAACGATTAATAAATCGTTTGAACACGGCATTTCTCGCTAAGTCCAGCTCTCACGGCCAGTTTGCAAAAACAGGTATGTCTCTGTTTGCTCAAATGTAGGCAAATCTCATCGTAGCCGAACATCGGCAGAAAACCAAAAAAAGGCTGTTGAGATTCGTTTTCTCAATAGCCTTCTCCTTTTCAACTATCCAATAACATCCGCGCCGTCCCATCATCCGTTATAAGCACGTGTATCAACTTTGCAACAAGTGCTGCTTTAATCGCTTTGACCTTTTCCTTCCCACTTGCTACACCAATCACGAGAGGAATTTGTTTTACATGGTCTAAATCCATCGAAATGACTCTGGAATTCCAATCATTATCAATCGTACAACCATCTTCTCCAATGAAATTGTAGCAAATGTCGCCTACGATGTTCTCATACTCGATTACGCCTTTTGTCTGCTGGAGATAAGACTTTACCATTGTTGAGTGCTCTGGTGTCCCCCCTATGCCGACCAAGGCAATATCCGCTTTTGCGCCAATCTCAAAAATCTCTCTAATCGAAGACTGATTGACAATGATCTCCTTTGCTTCCTTTGAATCGACTAATACGGGAGCATGCAACAACTTGCACTTCGCTTTAAGGACATCAGCCAATTTGGCAACAATTTGGTTGGCATGAATGTCGAGTCTTTCATCGCCCATTCCACCGACAAGAGGGATGAATTGCAGGTTTGGAAAGTGCTGGCTAGATGACAATGCCATCGCCACTTCATACAAAGTTGTCCCAGAGCTAATGCCAATCGTCTGGCCATCGCGAATCATCCGCAACAAATAATGGCTTGCCGCTTGTCCCATCCGCGCTTTAGAAGCATCATTTTCATTGGATTCTACACAAACAACTTCCCGTAATCCATAGCGTTTCTCTACTTTCGATTCCAATCCGGTAAATGGATGTGTGTCGTGATCATGAATGATAATCTCTACCACACCCAACTCCCTTGCTTTTGCTAAATACTTTGAAATAAGCGGCCGACTTACACCAATGGCCTGGGCAATTTCCGATTGTGTCGCCCCTTCCTCGTAATACATTTGGGCGATTTTCACTAAAAGTCTTCGATCTCCCAAAAGTGACATTTGACCACCCTATCCTGTGGTTTTACATAACAAGATTTCCAACTATTATTGTACTACTTAAATGTGATTTTGCTACCCTTTTCTATAACAGGAAATGTATGTGGACTGGCAAACACAGCACCAGGCAATACCTCTTCTTGCGGTTCTGTAAAGTAAATCGAGATGTGGCCCAATGTCCGCAAATTTTCATTTGCAGCCGAACCGACTTTTTCGATCACAAATTCCTGTTCATCAATAATAAGTGTACCGCCTTCTTTAATGGGATTGCCTTCAAATTCCCCGTCTACTTCATGGAGGAATGAAATTTCCCTAAGTTCTGCTGGCGCTTCCATCCCAAAAAGAATCACGATTTTGTCGTCTGCAAAAGATGGTGCCATCTGTCCAATTTCTTTTACGATTGTTTGATACATTCTTTTTCCTCCTTAATACATACCAAAACTAGCCACATAGGCAATGACAACAGCCAACACGCCTGTAATCAAGCGGCTATACAGGACGGCAGGTACGCCATACTGTACTGTTTCTGGCTTCGCTTCCCCTAATGATAACCCAACTGGTACGAAATCGGCTCCCACTTGGCCGTTAATCGCAAATAATGCTGGTAACGCAAATTGCGGCGGAATATTCCCAAGCGCAATTTGGCTACCGATCAAGACACCGATTACTTGGGCAATGACGGCTCCTGGGCCAAGCACTGGCGATAAAAATGGCAGTGTGCAGATCATAACAATGATGATCAATCCCCAAATGGAGCTAGCAAGCGGCGACATTGTATTCGCAATCAAATCGCCGATTCCCGTGTAATTGATAATGCCGATCAGCATGCTTACAAAAGCCATGAATGGGATGATATTTTTAATAAGCATTTCAATCGAATCACGTCCGGCCTGATAGAATACACCAGTGACTTTTCCGATTCCTTTTGAAAATCGCATGAGCCAGTTATCATTTTGAGAACGATGTTCATTTTTGACTTTTTCGTACTCTTCCTTAAATTCTTCTTTATTTGCTGGGTTGAAACGACTTTCTTCCTCTGCAGGGGCTGAATCGGTCTTCTCCTCTGTTGCTTCTGCCAATGACACTTCTTTCGGTGTAACACCAGAGACGAAAATGTCTTCTTTGATATGTTTTGCCAATGGGCCTGATGGAGAAGAAGCGAGAATATCAACTGTAGGAATTCGTTTCATTGGGTATAGTCCAATTCTGGCCGTTCCGCCGCAATCAATCACGACACACATCATTTCATCTTCTGGGACTGAATGTTTGAAGCCATCGACTGCTTCCGCCCCAGTCAATTCAGCAATGCGTTGGGCGACAGGGTGAATTCCCCCGCCTGTGATCGACACGACTTTCGTCTTTTTCCCTTTCGGTTCAATGCGGAGGCCAGTCCCCCACCCGCCTGAACCTTTGCTGATAAATACTGCTTTATATGCCATGCCGGTTTCCCTCCTGTCACATTCTCTTCATCAGGTATTTTGTGATTTGCTCCGTCAGTAACCCTCTGATCAGCATAACCAGAATACCGACCAGGAAAAACCGCACTGCTAACTCCGACGTCGAGTAACCTGCTTGTGTCAATCCATTTGCTATGCCGAGATAGACAAATAGCTCCCCAGCGTTTGCGTATGGAAACAAGGCTGTAACCGGATGCAAAAATGACACGAGCGAATCAAAGAAAGCAGGTTTTTGGCGCTCTTCGACAAAACGCCCAAATGTGTAAGCCATTGGATTCGTAAGCAGTAGAATCGATAGGATTGGCATAACGGTGTAACGTAGCAGTGCGTATTTTGAAGTGAAACGGATCGCTTTCGTGACCCGTTCCTCTCCGATAAATTTAATTAGTGCGTAAGTGAAGGTTAGTAAAACGACTAGCGTTGGGACAATGCCAGTAAGGAGATTCATGAATTGTTCTCCACCTGCATTAAACATGCCGATAAAATGCTCGCCGAACCATTCAATCCAGTCCATCTCTTTCACTCCTTTTTAAGAAATCGAGGTCGTTCTCCTCATCTTTGAAATCGCCGTAAGCGCTTGCTCGCCAGCCGCCTGTAAGGCAGTTTGCAATGCAGGCGACTTGCGTTTTTTTTCTGAAGTGTGAAGCCTGTCCAACAGCTCGCCCAAGTGCATTCCTTCGTATTCTTCCATCTCTTTAAAAGTAGACAGAATACTTACTCCTCGCATACACTGGCATTCTTGGATGATGTAAGACTCATCTACTACTAAGAGAACGATAGAACCAGGCCCGATTCGACGGCGGGATTGTCCTGAGAAGAGGTGGTATCCCTTTTCTCCTTTATATTTTCCGACTAGTGCTCTCATCGATTTTTGGTAATAGCGAACTTGGATGGCAGTCAACGCTGATTGAATGAGCAACAGACAGCAAGCAATTAGTACAAGCTTCATATCCACCTTCTCCTTGTTATTCAGCAAATAAATGGTCTTGCAATGCACGGAGTTTCCAAACGGTAGTCATTGTGTCGAGTTCGACATCATCCATCGTTAAAAACTGTCCTTCTTCAATGGCTCGTTTGGCGACGACATTGCCACTAATCAGGCCAATCGGAATATGGCCATTCTGCTTCATATCCTGATGTGTTTCCAACATGCCTCTTACGCTATAGCCGCCAATTCCATCTAGTCTCTCACCTGGCTGAATCGCACGTTTTGCAACTGCTACGGTTTCAGAAACCGGTGCGCCAAGGGGATGAATCGACGTATCATGATGAAGCACTGCCTTAGCAATCGTAATTGGCGTTTCTAGGCTTGCCAGATGGTACGGACGGTATAAAGTGTAATGGGGGCCATGGTTGGCGTTGACTTTTAACAAGTAGCGCAGTTCTTCATCTACAGGTTCCAATTCACTTTTGACAATGACAAACACCCCAGGTGCTAAACCGTTTACATATTCTACAACACCAAGTGAGTCAAGGACGCCACCGTTTTCTTTCAAATCTAGCTTCTTAGCGACATTATCTAAGTTAGCGTCGACTCCATGCATTCCGACTTTATCCGGCACAAGTCCAATCGCATTGCTCAACAAATTCATCTCAGCCATTGTCTTTGTGCCATCCTGGAATGCTGCCAGCATATGTGCGCTCATATGTTTCTGTTTAGCTTCCTCTGCACATGTGTCAGGATTTGCTGTTGGCTTAAGTGGGTTGTTTTTACCTTTTCCTGCTACGACTACTTCTAACCCCATTGTTTTCGCGAATTCATAAAGTTCTACAATCGCTGCCGGCTCGTCTCCTGCTGAACCAGAATAAACAAGGCCAGCCGCATCGAACATGCTATGCATATACGATCCGATTGTAATGTCTACTTCAACATTCAGTAGCACAAGATGCTTTCTTGAACGGAGTGCCTCCAAGGCAATATTGGCACCAACTTCTGGGACGCCTGTTGCATCGACGACCACCTCTACTGTATTTGATTGGATTACTGCCCGGTAATCAGAAGAAACAACAGTCTCCACTTTTCTATTTTCTTGAGAATGATAAAAATCACGGGCTTTTTCTGCATTTTCAATATGGACATCGCAAATCCCACCAACGACCATTCCTGGAATTCGAGAGATTTGAGAAATTAAACCGAATCCCATTTGACCGGCACCGATCACTCCCACTTTAATTGGCTGTTGTTGTTTATCACGCTCTTGTAATTCCCGATAAATGGACATACATCTTCCTCCTCGTTTTTAGAACGAATCATCATTTTACATATGTTACACTTCATGTTATTAGTTTAAATACGGTAACATATGTTACAAGTTATATCATATGATATGAACTTATTGGTTATTGTAGTCTCTTGAGAAAGCGTTGTCAAATCTTTTTTCACAAAAAGGACAATGATGCCCTTTTCTCCAGCTATGGCAAAGTGGCTACCACAAAGTCGGTTAGACCTTTGCTTACTACAAGGAAGGTAATCGTTTGTTAAATAAAAAAACCGATGCACGTGGCACCGGTTTTTTCGTTATTTTCCTTCCAAAAATGTGCTTAATCGTTCAATCGCGGCTTCCTCATCTGCACCTTCTGCTGTCAACAACACGTCATCTCCTTTTTGAACAACGATGCTCATTAAGCCAAGAATGCTTTTTGCGTTAATCGTTGAAGATCCTTTCTTAAGGTAGACATCCGCTTTGTACTGCCCTGCTTCATGGACAAATGCCGAAGCAGCGTTCGCATGGAGCCCATGTTCGAGTCCGACCGTAACCGTTTTTTCCATCTTTTCCTCTCCTTTCGTCTCGAATCATCTATATGCAGCCTTCACTCGAAAATACCGAGGAACAAGAACTTCTTGCGAAAACAGTCATTGTTGCCAAACGGACATCATAAAAATAAAACAACTGGACAAGAACAAGGAAAGGCGGGATAGTATGAACCAAAAGCAATGGCTTGCCCATATTCAGTCTCTGGAAGTGCTCGTTGAACAAAACGAACAAGCACAAGGAGAAGAGAGGCAATGCCTGGAACAGTTTCAGCAACTGACAAGCGGGCCGCTGCGTCACTTTTTTCTCCCACGCTATCTGAACACATGGTTTGCTTGTGCAATCATTCTATTCCTTTTTTCCTTTCACACGTTATTTGGCAATATGCTGATCGCTTCATTCCAACTCCTTTCTTTGCCTTTCTTTCTATACAAGGCGTTGCTGTTTCTGGCCCTGTTCATTTTAGCGCCTCTATTCTTTTACGTTGTTGGAATGTATGGCATCAACCGACTCATTAAAAACAGCCGCTCGTATAAACGGAAACTAGAGCACGCAAAGCAACGGTTAGATTCGGCAAGAACGACTGCCAGAGAATCACTTCAACAGCTTCTATCCGAAACGGATATTCCACCTTACTATTTAAAACCCTATGCCATCCAAAAATTTAAAACGTATTTCCTTCACCAGCGGGCAGACAACCTTAAAGAAGCAATCAACCTATTTGAAACAGAAAAGACATTTGAACTCCATCAGTACGCGATGTTCCGATTTCATGGCGAGAAAAAGGCATACCGTGCTTTTGAAAAAGCGCTCCACTTTGAAAAGCACAAAAAAACGGCTGCACTTGTGCAAGACCTGGAAAAACCACAATAGATGAAAAGATAAAGCCGGCAATCACGCTGTCACATGAACGACTTTACACAGCAACATACGCTAACGAATTAGCAAAGTCTAACCGACACAAAAACAACCATGCGGCAGCCCAGCGATATCGCTGGGCTGCCGCTTCTTTCTATCTCTTTGCTAAGCGCGTTGCCGTTGCCTGCGTTCCATTCTCGTCCGCGGCTCTTGGCTTGCTGGAGGAAGCGTTCGGTTTTGCCTCATTTTTCGAACAGACAACCAAATCACCACAAGGAGAATGCCTGTTATTCCACCTGCTGTATCCAATAAAACGTCTTCCAATAATGGCGTTCGATCAGGTACAAGCGATTGCCTGTACTCATCGAAGGAAGCATAACCAATGACGAATAGGAGGGCGAAAAAACTTGCAAAGCGTAGGCGGAAGACGTACGCAAACAACCGGCAAGCCAAAGCACCAATCACGAAGAAAGAAACAAAATGGGCCCCTTTGCGCAAGAAAAATTCAACAAACGCTTCTACGCCTGTATAAGCAATGCCAACCGGCCTTCCACCATAGACAAAAGAAATCTGGCCGATAAATGTCTGTTCGAGCCACGATAGCGGCAGCCTGCTCAGGATGCCCCTCATGTCTTGGTTGGCGTATGGTGTGGAGCTCGAATAAGCAATAATGCCAATAGCTGCGGCTAGCAGCATAACAACAACGGCAATTTTAACAAAACGCGACATGGCCTCTCCTTTCACGTTTGCTGTACGTGCCTCTCTCTCTTTTTGCAAACAACCGATCTTATGTCGTTGCTCCATTATAGCCTAAAATCACTAGGCAGTGGCGTCAAAAATATCGGGAAACTGTCTAATGATGTTCATTTTGTTTTTGGTGATTCATCACCTGTTGGCAACATTTTCAGTCTCTTAAAATAAAGATTCGCCTAACCTAAAGCCTGTTTGCATCTCGGATGCTTTGCTCGTATTCATGACTACTTTATGATCTTTTTTTATTGCAAATACAATAAAATTCGAGTAAAATGAACATATTAATTTTGTTGCATTTACAACAAAATAACGTTAAGGAGTTTTAATGATGAAGGAAATTCTCCGTGAGATTGGAATGATAGCAAGGGCATTAGATTCGATCAGCAACATCGAGTTTAAAGAATATGACCTTACAAAAGGACAGTACTTATACCTTGTGAGGATCTGTGAACAACCAGGCATCATTCAAGAAAAACTAGCCGAGATGATAAAAGTAGATCGTACAACTGCAGCTCGGGCGATAAAGAAACTGGAAAAGAACGGTTTTATTGAAAAGAAGGAAGATGCACATAACAAAAAAATTAAAAAACTCTTTCCAACACAGAAAGGGGAGCGTGTTTATCCTTTTATAAGAAAAGAAAATGATTATTCCAATACCGTTGCCTTAGCAGGATTTTCTGAAAGTGAAGCAGATACCATTTTTCATCTGCTGCAAAGAGTCAGAAAAAATGTAGAAAAGGATTGGGAGTTTGTAAAAAAGGGCAACAAGAGACATTATTGATTTATAAAGGGTGGACAAATAAATTGACTATCACGATTAAAAAGTGCACATTAGCTGATTTGCAATTACTTCAAGACATTAGTTATGAAACATACAATGAGACATTTAAGGATTATAATACACCCGAAAATATGAATGCCTATTTGAGAAAAGCATTTAACGAAAAACAGTTAGAAAAAGAGTTAGCCAACCGTTCCTCGCATTTCTTTTTTGTTTACTTTAACAAGGACGTTGCTGGATATTTAAAGGTTAATATGAATGATGCCCAGTCTGAAGACATGGGAGCTGAATCACTTGAAATCCAAAGGATCTATATAAAGACCAACTACCAAAAGCTTGGACTTGGTAAATATTTGTTAAATCAAGCGATCGAAATGGCAATCGAACGGAAGAAGAAGAACATCTGGCTAGGCGTATGGGAAAAGAATCACAATGCTCTTTCTTTTTATAAGAAAATGGGGTTTGTGCAAACAGGAGCACACTCATTTTACATGGGAGATGACGAACAAGTCGATTTCATCATGAGCAAGACACTGACGGACTAAATAGCCTTGTGATCGATCCCCCCTAAGCATGAGACGATTGTATCGAGAAAGATAGCTTTCTTAATGAGAACAGTACATCACTGATCTTCTAGTAACATAAAATAAATATTGTCATTTACACGTTTGAATCAACGATGGATGAAACCAGCAAATGCTTGCAGTTTGACAAACCAAGTACGGCAAATATCAGGGCTAAAAGCAGGCGTCAAGTTCTCTCGCTCTAGTATGCTTGCGGCTTCAAAACGGACTGAATCGTGAGGATTCAGTCCGTTTCGCTTGGCTACCTCAAATAAGAAAACTCTCCTTTCAAGCTATTGTTTTTATTATTCTAGATAGCTTAAATCAACCAATCCATCCATATCAGTTGAACTCATATTGCCTGCCTCATGGGCGATATCGGCCATCTCTTGCAATACTTGTTCATTGACGTCAACGGTTGGGAATAACCGCTCCATTGATTGCTCTATTTCTGCTATGTTCAGCTCGTTCCCCGTTTCTTCCTTGATATGGCTGACAAAAATGCCGGCTGCTTCTTGAGGTTGCTCTTGGACAAACTGAACCGCTTTTTTGTGTGCGCGCAAATAGGCCCGTGCTAACTCCTCATTGACATCGAGAAAGTCATGCGTCGCTACAACAACCGTGTTGGTAGATTCCTCTCCCCACGCAAACGCATTAGCGTCCAACAAAAAGCGAGCCCCTGTTTGTTCCTCCAAATAGCTGCCCCACGGTTCCTGGGTCGCTGCCGCTGCCACGTCCCCTTGGTTAAACAACGTCGACGTATCCGCCGGCGCTTGTGGAATGAGTTCTACCTCCTCGGCATTAACGCCTGCATCAGCTAATGCTTTACGGAGCATGACATCCTGCGTCGAACCTAATGTCGGCACTGCTACCCGTTCCCCAGCTAAATCAGCAACTGTCTCCACTTCCGTATCCTCACGAACCATTAATACAGCACCGCCATTGACTGCACCAGCAATAATCGAATGGGCAGGATTGGACGTATACGTATTCATTGCTGGTCCTGGCCCGACTGTGCCGATATCAATCTCATTTGTCGACATTGCCTCCATAAAAGCGCTGCCGTCTGGAACAGTCCTTGTTTGAATCGTCGTCTCCTCGCCAAATTCTTCATCAAAATAGCCATTTTCCAACGCAATAATGGTGGCAATATGGGTGAGATTCGGAAAATAACCAATCCGAACTTCCCCTTCTGTTGCGCCTTGGCCGCATCCTGCTAAGGCAAGCGCTGCCACGCAGGCAAACGCGCCTGCTTTTATAATTCCTTTCATTCCACTCTCCCCTTCTTTATCGTATGTACTTTGTTTATAGACTTGGCTTCAAGCCCCACTTTTTTTGAACAGATCGTTCAGCGCGTAAAAACACGAGATTATCCATTAACGTGCCAATGATGCCGATGATGATCATCACTGACAAGACAAGATCCATTTGCTGGAGCGAGCGCCCCATATTAAGCAAATACCCTAAACCGCCTGAACCACCTAGCAGTTCACCAGCCATAATTGCCCGCCAAGCGAAAGCCCAGGCCATCCGCAAACCAGAAATCAAGTGTGGGACAGAAGCGGGCAACACAACAGTCCGCACGAGATGAGCCCCTGATGAGCCAAGCGTCCGTGCTACATTTAAATACAGGCTAGGCACGTTTTTAAAGCCCGTGCTGGCACTAACTGTCATTGTCCAAGTTGCCCCGATCGTGACAATAAACAAGATCGATGCATTGCCCAAACCAAACCAAACAATCGCAAGTGGAAACCAAACAATGCTTGGAATCGACTGCAACGCCGTCACCAAAAAGCCGAGTGTGTCGTCTACCCATTTGTAACGGGCAATCAAATAACCGAACAAAAGGCCAAGAGAAATCGCAATTGCAAAACCGATCAACAGCCGTCCGAGCGTGAGGCCCGTTGCTGTTAACAGGCGCCCGTCCACAATACCATTTATAAGTGTTCCTACTACGGTAACGCCGCCTGAATCATTTGGCAGAATCAAAGGAGGGAAAAGGAAGGTTGGAAATAAGCCGCTTTTAGATATGATCTCCCATATAGCTATGATCGCCGCGACGAATACGGTCCGTCTTATAGCTGTAACCATCTCCAAACTCCTCCTTTAACACTTTTTCCATCTCGTCTTCAAGTTCTTTCATGATTCTTCTTTCCAAATCCACTAGGTAACTATCTGCTGGGTCACGAGGCAACGCCGCTTGAACGATAAACTCTTTTTTGATACGCCCAGGTCTTGTTCCCATTAACACAATTCGATTGGAAAGCATGACAGCTTCGCGGATATTATGAGTAATGAATAAAATCGTTTTGCCTGTCTCTGCCCATATTTCCAACAGTTCTTTATGGAGGACCATTCTCGTTTGCTCATCAAGAGCGGCAAAAGGTTCATCCATGAGCAAAATATCAGGATCCATCACAAGCGCCCGTGCAATCGCGACACGTTGCTTCATTCCTCCAGATAGCTCATGGGGATAAGCAGTGGAAAAGTTGCCCAGATGAACCATTTTCAAACCTTCACGTGCCTTTTCTGCACTTTCTTGATTGGAAAAGCCTTTTAATTTTAGTCCATACGCGACATTTTCAAGCACATTCATCCATGGAAACAAACCTGCTTCTTGGAAAACAACAACACGGTCGTTGCCAGGTTTGTTTACTTGCTTCCCATTGACGAACACGTCGCCGCTCGTCGGCGAGTCAAGCCCAGCAATTAAGTTGAGAATCGTCGATTTTCCGCAGCCTGAAGGGCCGAGAAGCGAAACGAAGTCGCCTTCGTTAATCGTCATGTCAATATCATTTAAAACGTGGAGCGTATCGTTTTTGCCTTTGGCAAATGTCTTTTCCACATGGCTCATTTTTACTTGCATCGCGATCCCCCCTTTAACCTATAAAACCAAGATTATTAATAAGAATAGTAACATTTATTCATTTTAATGGAGGGAGCTTTCACCGTCAACGGTTTCATCCCCCTAAACATCGGGCGTGAACGCAAAAAAGCCTTGCTAGGAAAACCTAGCAAGGCTTTTTTATTGAACTGCTTCTGCAAGTAAATCGACGATATGTACAGCCTCCATTTTTTGTTGTAAGCCTTCGCGTTCAATGCCGAGCTTCATTTGCAGAAGGCAGCCAGGGTTCGCTGTGACAACTGTCGTTGCTTTCGTCGCTTTTGTATGTTCCATTTTTCGGTCAAGAATTTGCATCGACATTTCTGACTCAATGATGTTGTAAATACCGGCTGACCCGCAACAACTATCGGCTTTTTCCATTTCGATCAATTCAACCCCTTCAATTGCCTGGAGCAACTGCCGGGGAGCAGAAGCTGTTTTCATGACATTGCGTAAATGGCACGAGTCTTGGTATGTGATCCGCTGAGAGGCCAATTTCAGTGGCACGCGCTCATGAAAGCCGACTTCTACTAAAATTTGCGAGATGTCTTTCATCTTGGCTGTAAAATCAGCGGCACGCTCAGCGTAATCACGGTCTTTGCTAAGCAAATGGCTATAGTCTTGGAGAAAAGCGCCACAACCGCCAGCATTTGAAATAATGAAATCGGCACCGCTATCCTCAAAGGCATCAATGTTTTTGCGCGCCATTTCTTGCGCCTTTGCCTTCTCGCCGCTATGGCCGTGGAGGGCGCCGCAGCATCCTTGGCTATCTGGGACGACAATACGGCAACCAGCCTTTTGCAATAACAAAATGGTGTTTTTGTTGGTTTCGTAAAACATCGTATCCATTAAACAGCCTTTGAAAAAAGCAACTGTAGCAACCGGCGCTTGCTCTGCTTCATATACACGTTTGTGTGCCTTCCGCTCTTTACGGGGAAGGACGCTTGGCATCGCCCTCTCCATCGCCTGCATGCTCTCTGGAAACAACTTCATAAACCCTATTTTTCGGGTAATATGTTGCAGTCCGCTACGCTGGTAAAAGCCAACAAGGCTCATCGCTTTTTCCATCCGGTTTTGGTGGGGAAACAACCCTTCAAACACGGTTTTGCGCATCGTTTTGACACCGGCAGAGTGGGTGGAATGGTCTTCAAAAATATCACGGGCCTCTTCAAGCATATGGCCATAGTTCACGCCCGCAGGACAAACCGGTTCGCAAGCGCGACAGCCAAGGCATAAGTCCAAGGAGCGTTTGACTTCCTCATCTGGGGCGATCAAACCGTCATGGACTGCTTTCATCAGGGCAATGCGGCCCCGGGGCGAGTGTGCTTCTTGATAACCTGTCTCCAAGTAAGTTGGGCAGTGTGGCAAACAAAACCCGCATTGCATGCAGTTAAGGAGCTCAGTTTCGTCCATCCGTTTTGCAAAATCAGCTTGAATTGCCTGCTCCCGTACCGTCATCTCCACTTGGCTCATTGGCTCACCACCACCCGTTTTCTTGTTTCCTTCGCAAACAGCTTTGCCGGGTTCATAATATGGTGTGGATCAATCGCTTGTTTGATCGCGCGCATCAACGCAATCCCTTCCTCCCCTAGCTTCCATTCCAAATAAGGCGCTTTCATCATGCCGACGCCATGCTCACCCGTAATCGTGCCGCCAAGTTCGATCGCCTTCGCAAAAATAGCGGCAAATGCTTCCTCGACTCGGTGCATTTCCTCTTCATCACGGACATCCGTTAAGCATGTCGGGTGCAAGTTGCCATCTCCAGCATGCCCAAACGTACAAATCGTCACATTGTATTCCTTCGCAATCTCGTTAATTGCCCGGACCATATTCGCCACTTCTGAGCGGGGCACGGTTGCGTCCTCTAAAATCGTTGTCGGACGGAGCCTTGCCAGCGCAGACAATGCTGCACGGCGAGCTGCCGTCAATTCGAGCGCTTCTTCTTTTGACGATGCGACTTCAGCCGAAAGCGCTCCTTGATTCAAACAAATCTCAGCTATATGCTGAATGTCCCGTTCGACCACTTCTTTTGTTCCGTCTTGTTCAATGAGCAATACCGCTTCGGCATCAGTCGGGAGCCCGATTTTCGCAAAATCTTCCACCGCTTTTAATGTTGGCTGGTCCAGAAATTCAAGCGTAACTGGAATAATGCGGTTCGCAATAATGGAAGAAACGGACCGTGCTGCTGCTTCCATATCAGAAAACAAAGCAAGCATCGTCTGTTTCGTCTCTGGCATCGGCACAAGTTTTAGTGTCGCTTCCGTGATAACGCCAAGCGTTCCTTCCGCTCCAACAAGCAAGCGCGTTAAGTCGTAGCCGGCAACGTCTTTCGCCAATTTCCCGCCAGTCCGGATAATATCACCATTTGGCAACACCGCTTCAAGCGCCAACACATAATCCCGGGTCACGCCATATTTTAACCCACGCAAACCACCTGAGTTTTCATTAATATTGCCGCCAATTGTAGAAATTTTCATCGAACTTGGGTCAGGTGGGTAGAAAAGCTGCTTTTTTTCAACAGCCTCAATCATATCCAATGTGATGACACCTGGTTGTACGGTTACCGTCAAATTATCCTCATCGATTTCAATGATTTTGTTCATATGTTTGAACAGCAGAACAATACCGCCTTCTGTCGGCACGGTCCCTGCGCATAAATTCGTGCCTGAACCTCTTGGCACAATCGGAATCCTTTCCCGGTTGCATACTTTGACCACCTCAGCCACTTCCTCGGTCGATCGCGGCGCGACCACGGCGTCAGGAAGCGATTGAAAGTTTGGGGTGGCATCATAGGAATAGACAAGGCGACTCGCCTGAGACGTTTGCACATTGCCATTGCCGACAATCTTCTCCAATTCTTCTGTTATTGCTTGAGACAGCATGCTCTCATCCCTCTTCCTCTTTTGTTCTTAATCTCTTAAGCTTACAAAATCGGAAATCGCTTTTCTATAGGAGCTCATGCAAAATTATCCCCGTTCAAATCTGCTTTCTTTGTAGAATCCTCCAAAAACAAATGGGCCAAATAAAAAAGAACAAAATCCTCACTCTTCCGTACATCTAAACCTGTATGCTGTTTAAGCTTGTGAAAACGGTAATGGAGTGTGTTGATATGAACATGAAGCGCTTCTGCTGTGCGTTTCAACGATTGGTCGTTCTCTAAAAAAGCAGCCAATGTCCCTAAAAGCTCTTGTTCATCGCCCACTTTTTTTAAAACCCGTTCAACAAAGCGTGCTTTTGTATCAGCGGGAATTGCCTCTACACACAGTTCCAACTTCAACTCATGCTCAAATACGAAACGGTTTGTTTTTCTTGCTGCCGCTAAGGCCGCTTGCGCTTCCGTGTAACTCTTCTTAATCTCATCAGGCGGCAACGCCCTGCCGGCGCCTCCCCACCAGCTCCCGCCAATGTCCAGCGTTTCCGCCAATGTATGGACAGTCGCTTTAAGCGCAGTTTCTGGCTGCGGCGAGCATACAAGCAAAACCTTATTTCTTTCCCACGGAATGGCAATCATCCCTTTTCTTTGTTCACGCCACTGCGCCAAACCACGCCAGTGGATCGATTCATCCAATCCTGTCTCAATCAGGACAATTTGTTTTTCGGTTTGCACGTCAAGGGAATGGGCTGCAGCTTGCCGTTTTAAAGGTTCGGTCAACGCCCCTGCTTCAAGCCACTCTTGCACAAACCCTTGCAGAGCACGAGTTTGCCATTGCATTTGCTCCATCATATGGGCTTCCTGAATGAGCAATTCTGTCATCCGCCGCAACAATTCGCCGTACGGCTCCATTTGCTCAGGTTGTCCCGTTATGCCAATCACGCCTGCTACTTGCTGAAACACAACAATTGGCAAATTAAGCCCTGGCTTGACTCCTTTTAAATGGTTTGCGTCTTTGGCTGTAATGAGACGTCTACGCCGCTCGGCCATACATAGGCTGGCGCCTTCATGAAAAGTGCCGACTCGGTTCGGGTCGGTGCTGGCAATAATGTAGCCGTCTCTATTGACAATGATGAGATCTTCTTTTATCAATTGCGACGCTTCGGCTATAATTTTTTGTGCAAGCACATCCGTCAGCAAAAATCGCCGCCCCCTTTTGTCATAGTTGTCCTTACAGTTTATCACGCCCAACTGTTTTTGGCATATTTTGCAAACGCTACGGCCTATTCTGCTTAGGCAAACATTTTAATAGCCGTCAAACATGTCTTAACAATCACTGTATATACTTATAGCATGTACGCAAAAACATAGTCTTTTCTTTGCAGCCACAGTTCTATTATAACGACTATGCCAGGAGGATAATCAATGAAAACAAGACGATTTAGTAAACAAGAAAAAAGCTGGATGCTTTACGATTGGGCCAACTCGGCCTATTCGATTATCGTTACGACAGCTGTGTTTCCACTCTTTTTTAAAGCGGTTGCAACAGACTCAGGCCTTAGTGACGCTACGTCAACGGCGTATCTCGGCTACACGGTTGCGATAGCCACATTCATTTTGGCCATGCTAAGCCCGATTTTAGGGACGATTGCTGACTACCAAGGCTTGAAAAAACGCTTTTTTGTATTCTTTTTTTCACTAGGCGCTGGTTCTACCGCTTTGCTTGCGTTTGTGCCTGGCGATAACTGGCTTATTCTCCTTATCCTTTATACAGTGACGGCAGTTGGCTTTGCTGGCGCCAATGTATTCTACGACGCTTTTTTAGTCGATGTAACCGAAGAAAAACGAATGCATGATATCTCTGCGCGGGGCTATGGGCTCGGCTATATCGGCAGCTGCATCCCCTTTCTCGTCAGCATTGCTTTGATTGTATTGGCACAGTTGGAAATCATTCCACTCTCTTTTTATGCCGCAAGCAAAATCGCTTTCTTAATTACCGCCTTGTGGTGGGCTGCTTTCACGATTCCGATGCTTAAGCATGTGACGCAACGTTATTATAAAAAACGGGAAGCAAAACCGATTGCCAATAGTTTTAAACAGCTTGGCCAAACATTCGCCGAAGTGCGCCAATACAAACCGTTGTTTTTATTTTTGTTAGCCTATTTCTTTTACATTGACGGCGTAGGCACGATTATTCGCATGTCTACTGCTTACGGCAGTGATGTCGGAATTAGCGCAACCGATTTATTAATTGTCTTATTTGCCACGCAAATCGTAGCCGCGCCCTGTTCAATCCTTTACGGCAGGCTGTCACAGCGTTTTACAGGCAAGAAAATGCTTTATGCCGGCATTTGCGTCTATATCGTTGTTTGCGTGTATGCGTTTTTCTTACGGACCACGCTTGATTTTTGGATTTTGGCGATGCTAGTTGCCACTTCACAAGGAGGCATTCAAGCATTAAGCCGTTCCTATTTTGCAAAACTCGTTCCTAAACAGAAAGCAAATGAGTTTTTTGGCTTTTATAACGTGTTTGGCAAATTCGCCGCCGTGATGGGCCCATTCTTGCTCGGGCTCACGACGCAATTGACAGGCAACACCAATGCAGGTGTCTTTAGCCTGATCGTGCTGTTTTTGATTGGTTTTGCTTTACTAGCAAAAGTACCTGAACCGAAAGACGAACAGCGCCATTCATACGCCAGTTAACAACGTTTAAAAGATGAAGCATTTTGACAATCTTCCATTAGAAACCGACAAGAATAAACACGTCTTCCTCTCTTAAAACGTGTATGATTTAGCTTGAAAAGAATCGATAGAATGGAGACTTGCGATGGACGTTTGGGAATGGATGGTTGCCGCTATCCTTGGCCTAGTCGAAGGATTGACGGAATATGCGCCAGTGTCATCAACAGGGCATATGATCATTGTTGATGATTTATGGCTCAAATCAAGCGAGTTGGTCGGGTCACAAAATGCCTATGTGTTTAAAATTGTGATCCAGCTAGGATCGATCTTAGCAGTCGCGCTTCTGTTCAAGGACCGCCTCTTGCAACTGGCAGGCTTTAAAAAACAAGCAGCAACACAGAGCGAAGGACGGGGCTTGACGTTAGGAAAAGTCGCTGTTGGCTTGTTGCCAGCTGCAGTGCTTGGTTTATTATTTGAGGACAAAATGGAGTCGATTTTCCATGTCCGCACGGTCGCATTTGCTTTAATTGCTGGTGCTTTTCTAATGATTGCCGCCGATTTTATAAACAAGCGTAACGATAAAAAGAAACAGCAAGTAGACGACATTTCTTACAAACAAGCACTGGCGATTGGGCTATTCCAATGCCTTGCCCTTTGGCCAGGCTTTTCCCGTTCTGGCTCAACGATATCAGGCGGCGTCATGCTTGGCTTAACACACCGAGCAGCCGCAAACTTCACCTTTATTATGGCTATCCCGATTATGGTTGGCGCTAGTACGCTGTCACTGGTCAAGAATTGGGACGCCCTTGAGATAAGCTTGCTGCCCTTTTACGCCACCGGCTTTATTAGCGCCTTTCTCGTTTCCCTTGTTGTAGTCCGGTTCTTTTTAAAGCTGATTAACAAAATCAAGCTTGTCCCGTTCGCGCTGTACCGGATTGCCCTTGGATTGCTGCTGTTGTTTTTGTTTTCGTAGAAGTCGTAAGCAAGCGAATGCGTTTAGGCATTCGCTTGCTTTGCTTTGCCGAAAGTCAATTCACTAGGAACAGAGCAATCTACTGACTTTTGGCAGGCTTTTTTTGATCCCGTCTGTGCTTAGTCTTGTGGTGTGAAAGGTCCCATAAAAAAATGAAAGGAAGCTTTTTAACGATTTTCAAAAAAAACTGGCCAAGCAATGGCCAGTCGAGATCATTCAGTTATCAGGCTTTATACACTTTTAACAAACTCATAAAAGGCCCTCGTTTTTTATGTGTGGCTTAAAATCGCTTCAATGTGGCCGTTGATTTCAAATGATGTCGCTTGTACAGGCAAAATGAAATGGTCGCCTTTTCCAAGTGCATATTTTTTTCCGTTAACGACTAGCTCTCCCTCGCCACTGATGACGCTTACGAGTACATAAGGGGCTTGAAACGCCGCCTCCCATTTTTCCTGCACAACTGCTTTATACACTGTAAAGAATTCTGTTGCCACGAGGCGAGTGAGTGTGTGGCTAATGCTTTTTTCAAGCGTTTCAGTGTTTGCTTGGTATGGCGCGTGTGGAATCATCGCGACTTCCTGCGCCTTGTCTAAATGCAGCTCCCGCTTTTTCCCATCTGCCCCTATCCGGTCAAAGTCATATACGCGGTAAGTCGTATCTGAACTTTGCTGTGTTTCCAAAATCACACTTCCAGCGCCGAGGGCATGGATCGTTCCACTCGGCACGTGGAAAAAGTCGCCTGTTTGAATAGGGATGCGGCGAAGGAGCTCGTCCCATCTTCCCGCTTCCACCATTTCCGCAAACTCCGCTTTTGATTTTGCGGTATGGCCTAAAATCAATTCCGCCCCTTGTTCCGCTTCGACCACATACCAGCACTCAGTCTTTCCGTATGCTTCATGATCCTCCAATCGCTTTGCTTGCTCGTCATTTGGATGGACTTGCACAGATAAATCTTCTCTTGCATCCAATAGTTTCACGAGCAGCGGGAACGTTTCGCTCGTTTTGCCGCCAAATAAGTCACCATGCTGATCCCATAGCTCTGCCAACGCCTTGCCTTTTAGCGGCCCTCTTGCCACTTTGCTTTGCCCATGAGGGTGGGCCGAAATTCCCCAACATTCCCCAGTCCGCTCATAGGGCAAATCATACCCGTACGCCGCTAGCTTCTGTCCGCCCCAAATCCGTTCTAGCAAAACAGGCTCTAAAAAAATCGGTTCCGTTTTGGCATGGTCCATACATTTTCCCCTTTTCCGCCTTGATGTTATGTATCGCCCCTCTAGTATAAAACATCTTTGTAGGGAAGATAAGCCCTTGTGGATTGGCGCTAAAGGAGTGAATAGAAATGATCACCAGACGATAGCTACACAAAAAGCCAGCAGCCATGAAGAAATGGTTGCCAGCGTTGAACGGTGGAAAAGACTTATTCCATTGAAACGGTTATGTCCACATTTTCTTCTTCAATCACAAACGGTTCTTCACGAAAGGCAAAAAAGAAATTGGAATCTGGATCATAATGAAGCGGCTGCCCATCTAACGAAATCGACTCAATCTCGTGTTCGCTTAGCACTTTTCCAAACAGCACATGAACGCCATCGATTGCAAGCATCTCATACGAGAAGTCGCCATCACCAGCAAAATCCCAATCGCTGTCACTGCTCTCCCAAACATACTCATCCTCTTCTTTTTTAATTGAAACAAACAAAATCCCTGAACCTCTTCGATAAGCGCTCATCTCCTGCTTATCTGATATTTGTTCACTTTTAAGCAGTTGCCTTCTTGAAACTCATCTAACTCGTTAAGGTACGATCTCGCTTCAGCAAAGCTATTGAAATGTCTTTGCTCACAGCCGACAAGCAGTAAAAAAGCAAACACAGCGATCGACTTTGGTTTCATCGTTCCCACTCCTATGCTTTAGTGCTCCTTTGGAGTTGTACAAAAGCTTTTTTCATTTTTATATTTCTCATTTAGCTTACTACGAAGCATTTACCAACGAACAAACTTCCAGCCAACAATGTTAGCCGGAAGCCTGTTCCTATTAATCAACACACCTAAACCATTCAAGATTCGCTTAACTGCCGGAGCTCGATCCTTCTTATCTTTCCAGAAATCGTTTTTGGCAGTCCGGCTACATATTCAATTGCCCGTGGGTATTTGTATGGAGCCGTTTCACGTTTGACAAACTCTTGCAGTTCTTTTGTTAGCTTGTTTTGATCGTCCGTTGGCCGATTGAGCACGACAAACGCTTTGACAATATGGCCGCGGATTTCATCAGGGCTAGCGACAACGGCACATTCTTTGACGGCTGGATGTTTCGTTAATGCATCCTCGACTTCGAACGGCCCAATCGTATACCCTGATGAAATAATAATATCGTCACTTCGTCCTTCAAACCAAAAATAGCCTTCTTCGTCCCGATAAGCACGGTCGCCTGTTAGATAATACGAACCGCGATAAGCGGCTTTCGTCCTTTCGGGATCTTTGTAATATTCACGGAACAATGCAGGCGCGTCTTTATGGACGGCAATATCGCCAACCTCGCCAATGCCTGCCTCCTCTCCAGATTCGTTTAATATGACAACACCGTTTCCAGACGTTGGTTTGCCCATTGAACCAGGCCGTGCTTCCATGCCAATCATTGTGCCAATTAACAACGTGTTTTCGGTTTGTCCGTAGCCATCGCGCACTGTTATGCCAAATTGTTCTTGAAATGTGGCAATCACTGCTCGATTAAGGGGTTCGCCTGCTGAAACAGCATGCTTGATGCTGCTAAGTTTAAAAGAAGAAAGCGCCTCCTCTTTCGCCAACATCCGGTATTCAGTCGGCGTCGCGCAAAAAACATCAATGCCATATTCATCGATTAATTGCAGATACGTTTTTGCCTGAAAAGGGCCATCGTAAACAAAGGCAGTCGCCTGCTTGCCGACTATCGATAAAAACGGGCTCCATACCCACTTTTGCCAGCCTGGGGCCGCAGTCGCCCAAACAAGGTCTCCTGTTTCCACACCGAGCCATTCGGTTGCAGCGGTTTGCAAATGGGCAAAGGCCCAAGCTTGCGTATGGACAACAGCCTTTGGATTTCCAGTCGTGCCAGACGTATAGGGCAAAAACGCGATTTCCTCTTTATCCATTTCCCGCTCAAAGGAAACGCTTTCATTTTTCATTCGATCATCCGCATTTTCCCAGCCGCTCGGCGCTTCGCCAAACACCCACTTCGCGATTAGGCCATCGGTGCTGCCATCAGAAATTTTGTCTATTTCGGCTGTAAATCCTTTGTAAGCAAGGACGCCTTTCGCCTGCGAATGGCTAAGCCGGTAAGCCAAATCTTTCGCTCGCAACATCCCTGAACACGGAATGATGACAAAGCCGCCTTTCAAACAAGCAAGGTAAGCCGCATACGCCTCTGGTACGCGTGGAAAAAGCAACAACACCGGATCTCCTTTTTTAAGCCCGCTTCGACTTAAGGCATTCGCGAGCTGGTTCATCTTTTGAATTAAGTCGCCGTACGTCCATTCAACTTTGTCATTGGCCTCGTTTTGCCAAATAATCGCTTTTTGCGTCCTGATCGCTTCCCGTTCAAGCATAGCTGCTACGTTATAACTTTGCGGCGCTTGCAACACCTGTCCCATCTGATGACTCCCCCTTTCATTTAGCTATATCATACAGAATATTTCTTATTTTGGGTAGTTAAACAGGAAAGATCGGGTCTCGTTGCCCATTTTTTCATTTCATAAAAAATGTCTTAAAATCATTTGAATCACTTCCTATCCGTTTGCCGTTATCCTTTTCGCCGCGATTGGCATCATCGCTTTGTTTATACCGGTTGAAAAACGGATGGCAAAGGGGAAGCACAAGCGTTTAACAGGCAATTTGTAAACAAAGTAGAGCAAATTGACTTGCTACGCATAGCAGCTAGCTGTTCCCAAGCAGGCTGCTAAGTGTTGAGGTGCCTTTGTTGTTGAGATTCCTCTAGTAGTTTCTGCAAGAGCGGTGCCCTACATGAAAAAGGGATGTAAAATCAAGCACTATTCAATTATAATGGTTCTGATTCGTCGTCTTCCTTTTTGCGTCATCATTTTATCTATTAAAGGAGTGGTGGAAATTTATGAATGCCATGGACAGCCAATCCACTCAAATAAAAATGGAGTATCAGTTCACTAGTGACAGAAACAGGATTACTGATAAACAAAGAAAAGACGTTTCTGCGATTTTAGATGTCAGTGCACGCTTTAAAATTTTTATCAATGACGACCTTTACTTTGATCAAGAAGAGTTCCCCATCCTCGAGTTTTATACATACTTGTATAATTGGAAGCAGGCAATTGACCAGTCTAAAAGAGCGCTGGAATTTCATTACTATACGTTGGAGTTTGATGAATACGAGGACGGAGCGATTCTCTCTATCATTCCTTTTGGCGATAGCGCTAGACTGAAATCGATTTGGGCAGAACAAGAGCTCTATAATGTATTTGACCTAGACTACTTATTTCGAGCGTTTTTAACATTAGAGAAAGGCTTAAGGCGAGATATTGAAGCGTATTTCTCTATCAAACTAGATAAATTCATAAAACATATTCCCGCCGCTGTATTCGAATGGGACAGTTGATCGATAAACAGGCTCTTCTTATCCATTGATAGATAAAAAGAGCCTGTTTAAAGTACTTCTCTTATTCACGCTGATCCCTTTTACCGATCCATCACAAAACTCGTTTTCGACGTTTGGTCAGCGCTTAGCCAGCCAGATTCTGTTAAGCCATGGAGCCAGGCAGCTTCAATCGCGTCCGCTTCTGCTTGATCTGGCGTCTTAGTTGATAGTTCTGCCAGCAACTCGCCTTGATACGACCAGATTTCCAGATCGGCATCGATTCCGAGATATTCGCCTTCATAGGTCTTCGCCAATGCTGGCCCGTACGAAATGGAACGGCTTAATGTAGCGTCATACCAACTCGTGTCATCCCAACCGGCATATTTTTTCGGTGCTTCTTTTCTGAAAAGGGCAATCACGCTTTGTTCGTCAATCCCTTCAAAATGAATATCGTCTGTCTTTTTAAATTTCTCTTTTCTGCTAATGGAGAACGTGTCTTTGCCTTGTTTACGGTCGTTTTCAAATTTGTAATTTGACATATCGCCGTGAAACCCTCGCAACGTTGCTTCGTTTATCGCCTCGTCAACCGTCCTATTCGGAAACACTTTTTTATAAGTTAGATCGGTTTTCTTATCGCTCCCATACACACGCAACCGGTGAATGTAGCCGTTTTCGCGAAACTGTTGCTCGGGCGTATCAAAATAATAAACGTTCACGTCTTCATCGTGGACAGCACGGAAAGCCGATACGATCTCGTCTTCATTGTCAAATTGATCAACGTCGAGGTTAAACTTTACTTCATAGCCTGGAACAATCGGACTATTGGCTTGTGCGCTGCTTTCAGCAGCAAGCACGGCAACCAATGCAAGAGCGGCAACAGCCATCGTTTTTTTCATTGTCATACGCCTCCAATATGTTTTGATTGATAATGAGGAATCTGCGAAAGCAAATGGCGCAAGTCTTTCTGCCTGCTGTGAAAGAAAAGGTATTGCTTCGCTTTGACAAACTTAAGCAAATGATTCGTGTCAGCTAGATCAGGATGGGATTTATAAAAAGACTGAGCCGCCAAATCGCTAGTTGAAATCGGGACACATCCAACAACAGGCTGTTCAGAAATATAAATGCCTGGCCGTTGGTCTGCTGGCTCAAAACCAAACTGAACCCGTTCGCTTTGTAACATCTCTGTCAAAGCAGCTTGCTTAGCACTGTTGATGTTATCGCTAAACTGCAAATAAAGATGTGCGCTTTTTCGAAAAGAAGCTTCAATAAAAAAGATTCTGTCTGGAAGGTTCGTGTACAGCAAGTACATTAAGTCAAACGCTTTGCCTGAAATCGAAACGGGAATCGTATAGCGTCTAGCTGGGTCGTGCACAAAAGCAAGAATCGCTTCCATACTCTTTTCCAGTGGCATCGTGATGCCACTATGGCCCGTATCAAGCAAAGCGACGTCGTAACCCATTTTTCTAGGGTAATCCGTTACAAGCAGCGGCGATTCAAGTGACATATCGCCGGAAAAGAAAATCATGTGTTTTCCGACTTGTAATACATACCAAACGCTACCAAGCATATGGCCGCTATACCCCCATGTAAAAGACAAGTGATCGGATAGTTTCGTCCACTTCCCTCTTGAATCGCTAGGGAACGATTGGAAGCGGAGCTTGTCAACATCACTGCTTGAATACGGCGAAACATCCGCTTTCTTGCGCCAGACGCTTTTAATCGGTTCAATCTGGGCAAGGCTCGCCTCGCTCAGCCATATCTCTTTCGTAAATCCTTTTGCTGCGAGCAATGGCAAAGCGCCGACATGGTCGTTATGAACATGGGAAATAAACACAACATCAATGGCAGAAGCTAGTTGCTCAGTAATTGCAGGAAATTGTTCTGGTTTTCCATTTTTGACGCCGCAGTCAAGCAAAATCGTTTGATTGGTCGCTTCCTCTTTAAGCAAAAAACAGTTGCGGCCGTATTCGCCGACTCCCCCTAACGCCGTTACTTTAACCATGTTGCTTTACGAGCGCCTTTCGCTGCAGCCATTCGACCACATATAAAAACACGACTGTCATTAATACGGTCACCACAGCCATCGCCATCCCGAGGGAAACGTTTCCTTGTTCAAATTGGCCGTAAATAAACGTAGCGCCTGTTTGAACAGATGGTGGAAGAATTAAAAGCGAACCAACTAACTCGCGCATCGAAATAATAAACGTCATGATCCATCCGGCCAAAACACCTTGTGCGAGAAGGGGGAGCCATACTCGCACAAGAATACTCGCTGCCGTCGGCCCATAAATGGAATTGGCATGGTCAATCGATTGGTCGAGCTGTGATAATGCTGCCTTTGTGTACTGGACCGAGTAAGGCAAAAACAAAACAATGTACGTGAGAATCGGCATCCATTTCGTATTGTAGACAGTGGCTGGCAGCCAACTTGCATTCCAAAATAAAATCAAGCCAACAACAAAGACAATGCCTGGCACAATATTTGGCAACAAACTTGTCAAATCAATTAGTTTCTGCCGCTTAGAAGAAGCATTTTTAACATACAACGCCGTGAAGAAACCAAGCAGCGAGGCAATTGATGCAGCAGCAAACGCAAACCCAACGCTGTTCATAAAAGCGTGATAGCCAGATGACTGGAACGAAAACAGCTCTACGTAATGACCAAACGTAAGGTTTGACCAACTTAACCCATCGCCGCGGACATCGAGCAGTGAAGTGGCGACAATCGAGAAATACGGAATGCCGATCGATAACAGCAGAATCACGCCCGTAAACACATAAGCACTAACAGTGATAGGCCACGATTCGACTTGTCTTGTTTGCATAGACGACTTGCCAGAATGAATGCCGTATGCAAATTTCTGGCTAACAAGACTTTGCATATACCAAACAGCCATGCACACATCTAATAGCACAAATGACAACGACGTTGCTGCTGGAATATCGACAGGCCAACGGGACAAGTATTGATGGATTTCCGTTGTGAAAACAGGATAGCCAATCCGTTTTCCAAATGTCGCCGGCGTGCCGAACTCCGCTAATGTTTTAATAAAAATAAGCAATGCCGCCATTACGTAGCTGGATAAGAGCAATGGCAGAACAACGCGGATCCAGTTGCTGATTGGGTTCGCCCCATAAACGAGCGCTGCGTCTTGAAAAGAACCATTCATTCGAACAAGCGCATTTTTTAGCATCAAGTACAAAAACGGGTATAAGTGCATGCTCATAATGAAAACCATGCCTGCTATGCTAAAAAACGATGACGGGGCTGCTGTTGAAAACAGCTGCTCGTAATAGCCATTGTTTTGCATAAACAGAATCCAGCCCATTGAACCAATATAAGGAGGCGTCATAAATGGAATCGTAAAGACGAGATCTAGCCAATCGTGCTTGGCCAGCCTTGTTTTGGTTCGGATCAACGCAAGAGGAAGGGCAATGCACGTCGTTGCGGCGATTACATACAAACCTAGCAAAAACGAATGGCGCATCGTTGACAGAACTCGGCCATGTTGTAGCGTAGCCAAAAACGTATCGAGAGAAAACGAGCCATCTCGGAAAAATGTCTGTACGAATACCGCAAACAACGGCGCTGCCGCCAATGCTGCAAGCAATATGAGCAATGCGCCAAACGAAATATGTTTCCTGACAACCATTATGAATCCTCCATCATTGCTGCAACTTCGACGTAAACTCATTTAATGTATCAATTTGCTTTTCTTCCGCTCCTTCCCACGTAACTGGGAGTACAGGAATTTCACTTAGCGAAGCGCGGTCGCTTAACGCAATCTCTTCATTGCCTGGCAGAAGATAGGCATCGGCGACGAGCTGCTGCGCTTTATCGGAAAGGAGAAAATCGATGTATGCTTGTGCGCCGCTGACATTGGTGGCATCGGCCAATACTCCAGCTGCACGGGGACTGATCACTGTTCCGCTTTCAGGGTAGTAAATCTCAATCGGCTCACCGCTCGCTTTCGCTTTGTACGCCATGTAATCGACCGCGGACACAACGACGTCTCTGTCTCCAGTAATGACCGCATCTAGGGATTCTTTATTCGCCCCAGCGACAAGCAAGCCATTGTCGATCCAACCTTCAATCCATTCCCATCCGTCCGCTTCTGTGCTCGTTAACCCGTACAAGAAGTCAACTGCTGAACCAGAGGAAGTCGGATCAGGCATCGTCACCCGATTGGCCCACTCAGGATCACTAAAGTCTGTCCACTGACCAGGAGGATTGTCGACTTGATTCGTGTTGTAAGCTACTCCAAGAGCCGAAGCGCTGTATCCATAATAATAATGGTCGCTATCGCTCCATTCTGGGTTCATAAGTTCGCCGTTTTGGGCTTCATAAGGCTGGAGCATCCCTTCTGATTTTAACCCTTCCATTGACGGTACTGAGGCAAGGACGACCACATCGGCAACTGGATTGTTAGACTCCGCTTCAAGCCTGGAAAGAATTTTTCCCGTTGTCCCTTGAAACATGTCGACTTGAATACCGGTCTCCTCTTCAAAAGCGGTTTTAATGTCTTCAGCCAACCCTTCAGGCCCAGCCGAATACACCGTAATGCTTTGGTTTTCATTAGAGGACGTGCTTTCAGTTGCTGTGTTCCCTTCCCCGCCTACCTCTGCTCCGCATGCACTAAGGAGAAACAGCGCAGCTCCGATGCCGGCTACTGGAGCGATTGTTGTTTTTTTCATCATGAAGAAGCCTCCTGTTTTTGGAAATAATGAATGTCGCTTTCTTGTACGTACAACGTAATAGAGGAACCCATTTCATGAGGATTTTGATCATAGAACTGCCAATGCTGGCCATTAACTTCAGCCACAATCAAATAGCGGTCTCCTGTAAATAAGCTTTTGCGGACGTGGCCTGTTTGAGCGCGTGCATGCCCTTTTGGCTGCAAAGAAATGCGCTCAGGTCTAATCATCCCCTCTTGGCTTTTCATCCAATTCGCTTTGCCGATAAAATCAGCGACATAAGCGTGTGCGGGCGATCGATAAATGTGTTCAGGTCGTCCTGTTTGAACAACATTTCCTGCTTCCATCACGATCATCATGTCTGACATGGCCATTGCCTCTGTTTGGTCATGTGTCACAAAAATCGCTTGCGCGCCAATTTTTTGGACAATCGCCAAAATCTCTTCCCGCATCTGCTCACGCAAGATCGCATCAAGGGCACTGAGCGCTTCATCGAATAAAATCAGCTTTGGATTCACCGCAATCGCCCTCGCCAATGCAACACGTTGCTGTTGCCCTCCAGATAGTTCGCCTGGCTTTTTAGTCGCTTTGTCTTCGAGCCTTACTTTTGTTAACGCTTCGTTCACTGCATCGCGCCTATCTTTCTTTGAACGTATGTTGCGTAAACCGAAGGCGATGTTGTCGTACACAGTCATATGGGGCCACAAGCCAAAGTCTTGAAATACCATGGCAATGCCTCGTTTATTCGGTTTGACATTCGTCTTCCTTGCTTTCGAGAAAATAAGGTGGTCATCGAAAAACAACTCTCCCGCCGTTGGCTCGGTCAGGCCAGCAAGCATTTTAAGCAAAGTTGTTTTTCCGCACCCTGATTGCCCAAGAATCGTCACAAACCTGTCCTCGATTGTTAAATCAAGCGGTTTTACAGCTTGGAATGATCCATATGCTTTCTCAATCCCTTTTAAGGTAATTTTCATGGAATCCTCCCCTCAACTACTGAGTATAGGAGCCGAATGTATAGACATGATTAATCTTCCGTTAACGTTAAATTAAAATAAATCTGCGAAAATCATCGTGTAGTTAGAAAAAATCTAAAATACGTTAAGGTGATAAAGTGAACATTCAAAAGCTAGACGTCTTTTTAACGCTTGTCGAAACGAAAAAAATGACCGAGACTGCTCAGCAGTTAAAACTGTCCGCCCCCACCGTATCGTTTCATATCCGTTCACTTGAAAAAGAATACGGCATAAAGTTGTTCCGTACGAATGCCGGTGGATATCGGCTAACGCCAGGAGGGGAGATCCTCTACCACTACGCCAAGCAATTGAGCCAAACCAACCAAAAATTAGAACATGCCTTGTTTCAATTCAAAAAAGGCGAAGCTGGTTCGCTTCAATTAGGGGCTAGCGGCGTCCCTGCACAACTATTCATGCCAGAGCTGATCCACAAAATGGCCGAGCGCTACCCGCGCATCAATGTATCACTAGACGTAAAAACCGCACCTGAAATTGAACAAAAACTAGTACGGCAAGAACTTGATTTTGGCTTAATAATGGAAACAAGCAGCCAAGCAAAAGAGCTTGTTTACGAGGCATTTGCTTGCGATGAACTGGTGCTTGCCTACAGCAAAGACCATCCTTTTTCCAAAGTGGAGACGGTCGCAGAAGTCGACTTAAGCAAACAACGCCTGCTCGTACACACACTGTCAAGCTCAACTAAACACTTCTCCAAAACATGGTTAAAAGGCCGTGATAAAGACATGGATTTAATTGAGCTTGACTCCGTTTCAACGATCATCAAAATGCTTTCATTCGGCCAAGCCGTCGCCCTCATCTCTAAACGCCTAATTGAAAACGAAGACCACCTCGCTTTCACGGAACTAAATGACAACCGATTAAAGCGGCAAATTTATTTCGTTTATCACCAGCACCTGTGGGAAAACGATGCGATTCTGTTTTTTAAAGAGTCGGTCGCTGCTTTGAAAAAAGTGATTACAATAGAGTCGGCTTCACAAATAACATAAAAAAAGAGACCCGAGGCGAAGATCGAATGATCTTTGCTCTAGGTCTTTCATGTTTTATCGTTTGTTCAACAGCTATGTGCTTTATAAACAGCTTTTTCATTATAAAATTAGAGTGATTGGGGCAGACGCTTCTCCGCCTCTTTCCTTTACGCTAAAATAACCTTTTTTGCCTATTAAGTAACGTTCCTTTTCCTTGGGACCAACCCTGTAAGGAGAATCGCTGAGTAGGCCCACAACAGCCATGATGCAAACATGCGATCCATTTCTGGATCTAAGTTTTCAAAGATATTAGCAAAAAACAACAAAACGACAACATCGAACAACATCCCCGGCAAAGCAATGAAAACAGCGGCTTTTTGGCGTTCTCCCCGTCCCAATTTTTTATAGCGATAAACAGGAAAAGTCAGACTCAAAATCAACGGAATTACAACTACATACGCAGCAACCAACAACAGCGGCTGTTCCAGTGAGAAGAAAAACTGTCCGAAAAAACGAAAAACCGCTGTCGCTCCTAGCCATACTAAAAAACCCCATACAAGAAAAAACAAAATATATCACATCCTTTGGCAGCGAATGAATGTGAAAAAGACTAACGGCTTTCCAATTGTTTAGCCAGCAACCTTTCCAGATAATCAAATACTTTTTTGCCATCGAAATCCGATCTCATTAAAGACTGTACCGCCAAACCATCAATGAGCGCATTCACGAACACACTGCAGACGTCTGCCGGCATCCCGCAACATTCGTCTCCTGCTAATGCGTGAATTTGTTTTTGGAGAACGTCATTCTCATAGGCCAGTAATCCGCCAATTCGCTCACGAATGTTATGGTTGTGCAATCCTGCCGCAACCAATGAGAAAAATAACGAGTGATAAGAAGCATCGCTTGAATTTCTTTCATAAGCAGCTTCAAGACCTGCTTTCATCGACTCAATCCCTTGCTGGCCCGTATCCTCTTTCATCTGTTCCAACCTCTCCCAAGAGGTTTTGCACATATCCTCTACCACTTCAATCATAAGTTGCTCTTTCGTTTTAAAATGGTAGTAAACCGTTCCTTGCGTCACTCCCGCTCCCTCTGCAACAGCCTTAAGCGTTAACTGATTGACCCCATTCTCGACAATGCACGTTTTAGCCGATTCAATTAAATCTTGCTTTGTAATCACATTAGGTTCAGCCATTTTCGTTCACCACCACTATTCAGTTAGTTATATAACTAACTGAATCATATATGTAGGCAGCGACCGTGTCAACGATATTTACAATTAAAAAATGATGCCCTGACTGACATTGATTCGATAGGGTTAAACACAACAGCCGGAAAGCCATAGAAAAGCCTACTAACCTCTGGGTTTAGCAGGCTCTTTTATCCCACATTTTTAGCTCACGTTATGGCTGTCAGCCTTATTTAAAGACCATTTTTTCCGACTATCAAATTGAGCGTTGCTGTAAACGATCCCACCGAGAATAATGAGCACTCCAACCCACTGAGCCCAGCTTATCGCTTCTCCCAGCACTAAAGAGGACATGATAATCACAACCGGCAATTCGGATGACGTTAGAATGGTTCCCAATCCCGGGCCGACACGGGGCATTCCAATCGAAAAGAGCAGGGGCGGAAGGACGACGCCGAAAATGCCCAGTGCGAATCCATAAGGAATGATCCCCATTAATACATCCAAGTCAAATAAAAACATTGGTGGAAAGACGATAAATACGGCCAATACGCCTCCTGTGGAAAGAAGAGCACTTTTTAAAACGGGAGGCGTTTCCTTTTCAACCGAACCACTCAAAAAAATGAATGTGGAAAAGGATGATGCTGCAAGCATTCCCCAAAGGCTTCCTTGCCATGACAACGCCAAGTGTTCCTGAAATAGGATATTGGCTGCCAACATGGAACCAACCAGAAGCAACGCGATGGAAATAAGTTTCCTCTTAGTCGGCTTTTTCTTATGGAACCCCCACTCTAACAAGGCTCCGATCCAAACAAATTGGAACAAAAACACGATCGCTAGAGAGGCGTTTAAAGTTTGCAAAGCTTGATAATAAAATATTCCTGTTAACCCGAATGGAACGCCAGATAGGATAAGCTTTAAAAATTGTATCCGCGTCAGTTTTTTCTTTTTCGTAAAGAACACTGCAAGCCAAGTAAGCACAGCGCCGAAGAGATATTGCCCCCCGGTTACTGCTGACACAGTGAAACCGGCCGCATACGCCAATTTAACAAAAGTAGACAACACCCCGTAACTACACCCTCCTAAAAAAACGATTAATGCATAGTGCCATAATTTCATCGCGCCAGTTTCCTCCTTTATTGAACACAAAAAAACACACAATGACCGTACGGCCTTTGTGTGGCGAAAATAGAAATTGCTCTCTAGAAAAGTCCACAACTTCCCAAATAGGTTTTAGGTAAGTTATTCTGTTCCGTTCATAGTATAGGAGCATCCTTTGAACATTGTCAATTGTTATATACGATTTTTAAGACGGTATCCTTCATTCTTATGACGAGTCAACACCCTTTGAGTAGCATCAGCAATTTCACCTTCAATAGAATAAACACTATTCTATACAATGACGGAGAACTAGGCTATTCTAATACAAAAGAGAAATCATCTTGTACTTTTAGGTGATCATTGATGAAAACCGGTGCGGGAAATTATGACTCGCCCCCAAACTTGAACACTTATGAACTACTACATATACAGCAGCTCAACAAAAAAACTGAGTAAAGATAAAGATGTGAAATAGATGGAAAAATTCAAATCACGGATGTGGTTATCATGAACAAAAAAAAGATTTTCTGGACTTGTTTCCTCGTATTGTTAGTAGGAAGTGCCGCTTACTTCAGCACCAAACTATATCCAACTTCAGGGGCGAGGCTGCCAGCAACAGCCGAAACGGAAATAAGAGATTACTACGTCTCACCGCCAGGGAAAGATACGAATCCTGGAACAATGAATGCGCCGTTTGCCAGTATCCAGAAAGCAATCGAATTAGTCAAACCAGGTGGCACTGTATTCCTAATGGAGGGAGTGTATCACCAAACGGTGAGCATCAATAAATCTGGATCGCTTGACCAAGGTTACATATCTTTGCGCAATGTGGAGGGACAAACGGCAATAATAGACGGCAAGGGTGTAAAGCAAGTCGAAGATGGCATCATTCGTATTGACAATGCCAGTTATGTACGTGTCGAAGGCATTGAAATACGCCATTTTTATACATCATCACCCGATGTCACGCCCGTTGGCATTCATGTGAGCGGTAGCGGCAGGAATATTGAAATGATAGGGAATCGCATCCACGATATGGGAACAAACGCAGATCAGCGAATAGGAGGCGGTAATGCACACGGCATTGCCGTTTACGGTAACTCGGCAACTATTGGAACAGCTTGCTATTATCCAAAATGAGTTATATAACCTGAAACTAGGGGCAAGCGAAGCGATGGCGGTGAATGGAAATGTAGATGGCTTTCGAATTGCGCAGAATATTGTGCACGATAACAACAATATTGGCATCGACATCATCGGCTTTGAAGGGACCGCGCCGAATCCTTCGCAAGATCAGGCTAGAAATGGTGTAATTGAAGAAAATCATGTATACAATAGTTCCTCTTTTGGCAATTCCGCCTATGGGGAAGATTACTCAGCCGCCGGCATATACGTCGATGGCGGCAAATCTGTAAAAATTATTGACAATGACGTTCACCACAATGATTTTGGAATTGAACTGGCAAGTGAGCATGCCGGCGGTGCCACTTCAAATGTGGAAGTATCAACGAACCGCATTTATAACAATCATGGAGCAGGCATTACCCTTGGCGGCTATGACGAAGACCGTGGAAGGACGGAAAATTGCATCATTAAAGAAAACGAGTTAACAGAAAATAACGGGAAACATCTTGGTTATGGTGAAATCAATCTAGCTTTCGACACTAGAAACAATGAATTGCATAACAACTACATCATAGCGAATGAAGACGGACGAATGATCACAAACGAGTTCACCGAAAATGAAGGAAATAGCGTCGACTATAATCACTATAGCAGCAAAAATCAAGCGTATTGGATATGGAAGGATGAAGAGTTTGATGATTTCGCAGTCTATCAAACAGAGACCGGGAATGATTTGCATTCTGATTTGAACTGAATTTAGAAAATATGCGGATCGTTATAAAACGGACTGATAGGCGCCTAGAATCCTGCAATTGCTCCTTTGTACACCAACTAAAATCACGTGTGCCACGAATTCGTAATGGCCAGCACCAACGAAGCGAGCAGGCGTTGGCGCTGGCCTTGAAGCGAAATAAGAGTAAGTTCATTTAATCATCCTTCTTTATGTGACATAAACGATTATAAGCGGCTAGACATAGGTGATAATGGTCAACTACCCATTGACTCTTTTGGTCACGCTTATTGTTCAAGTCTAAGAAGTACCTTTCTTTCGCTTGTCCTGTTGGGTCATTTATCTTAACAAACTTCTCCGCTATTGCTGCGAAAAATAACTGATAACTTGATGGGTAAGGATAAGGGTAACCATCTTGTCTACTATCTAATAACGTAATCTTTTCATACCCTATTAAGGTTTCCGAACTTATATAAGCTCCCGCCTCTTCTAGTACCTCTCTTCTTAAAGCTTCGACTATCGTTTCACCTTCTTCCATATGTCCTCCTGGAATTTCCCAGCCTCTATTCTCTAACCTCGTTAGTACTAACCGTTCTTCAAAAAATAATAGACAATGGACTGCGGTGACTAAATGAGTTGCTGGTGGAACATTTGATAACACCATTTGAATAATATTTGGACAAGGTAAACTTTTATTGTTTAGTTGTTCCTGTATAATCATTTTTTTGGCTATCGTCTCTCCTCTATAATATGTCCCCCTGGAATCTTCCCCTTTACTCTCTAACCTCGTTATTACTAACCGCTCTTCAAAAAATAATAATCGCTTCTTAATTGCACTCTCTTAGTGTAATTAATGAGTGAACAAGAAGCATTGATACACATAAAATTAGCTTGAAATATTTATATTCGGATATTTAATAAAAAGTTGAGTGGCAGCACAAGCGGCAACTGATTTTGCTAAGTTTTTACCTAAACACCGATGTAATCCAGCCCCGAAAGCTAAATGAAGATTGAGGTTCTCTCTCCATGGATTGTAGTCATTTGCATCTTTGAACGTGCGCTCGTCCAAACCACTTTCTACTATTTTTAATACAACTCTTTCTCCCTCTAAAACTAGCTGATTGTTAACTTTAATATCCTGAATAGGTACCCTAGTAATATATGGACCTTCTGCCCTATTTGGTTTCATTAATCTAGCCGCTTCTTCAATTGCCAGATTTAAATTCTTTCTATTTTTAATGAAATCTTCTCTAATATCAGTAGGAAGTTTTGACAAATGTTTTATTAATTCAAGAGGTAATTCTATATGGATCTTCAAAGAAATCATTTCCAAAAAAGGGATAACATAATAAACTATTTCTTCTATACGAACCTCATCATTATTTACCATATACCCTATAAAACTAAGTTGCTCCTCATTTTTTTTGTATTTCTTGCAATAGTCTATAAGTTTACTATACATTAACCTGTACCCTGCTCTTCCATGAAGGGATTTTGGACCATCTTTTTTAAAGAAGTTGTCACAAACTTTATATATTGCAAGGATTTCTTTGCTAAACTCTTTATTTAAACCGACAATTTCTTTAAATGCCTTATCACAATACAACTCTAAAAAATTCTTTTCAATAGAAGTAATATTTATATCAGTCATACTATCCAAAAAAAGAGTTGCGTTCGGTTCAAGAATTTCTTTTTCAATTCTCTTCATCCTGTTGTTGGAAAATGATTTAGCAAATTCTTTTCTAATTCTCTCGTGTTCCTCTTCTGGCGTTAATTCTAATGCCAGGAAAAAGCTTGGTGACATAAGAGTGCCATGCTCAAACTCATTTTGTTTAGGCTTCCGAAAATATTGAGACTCGAGTATATATTTTGATTCCTCTAAACCCTCAATTATCCATGCATGATCATCTTCATTAAATCTCATCGGACATTTACTCAATTTTATTTAACTCCTCTAACAACGTAGTAATTAACGCCACTGTAAAATTTTTTCCAAGACATCTATGATCTCCAACTCCAAAACTTAAACTCTCACTTAGGTTATGGCGGTTTGCTTGAAACATATTAGGACATTTAAATACAGAATTGTCCTTAGAAGCTTGAGAAACACGCACATTAACCTTTTCACCAGATTTAATCACTTTTCCGTCTAAACTAAAATCTTCCAGCGCAAACCTACTAAGAAACAAGCCATCTAAAAGACGAGCGCTTTCCTCAACAATATAAGATAAGCTTACATTGTCCATTTTGTTGTTTTTGTAATTTTTATAGGATAACATCGGTAATTCCATTGTTTTACTTGACGCTAACATATCTATAAACGGAATTATCATACTCACCTTTTCTATTTCTGTGAGTTTCTCATTATTTTTTAATTCATTTATATAACCCTGAGTACTTATGACCGTTTGATCATTTATCATGTCTTTTAACATGTGGTTAACATAACTAAAGTAAACCTGTCCCTTAGAATTATTCTCTTTTGCGTATTTGTTACCAATTCTATATGCGGTTACAAGTTCTTTACCTAAATTTTCCTCAAGCCCCAGCATATCAATGATGGCATAAGTACAATAAGGTTCTATTATCCTACTATGAATACATTCTGCATTGTTGCCGTAATTTTGCTCTTTTAGAATTCTAGCAGCGTGTCTTTTGAATATATTCTCCTTTAATTCTGCCACTTTTTTCTTAGTAAAATAACTGGAAAAATTATGCTTTAATCTTTTATAATCTTTTTCATCGGCTATTGTTAAAGCAAGGAAAAAACTAGGTGTATCCTCACTCATTTCTTCGACTTTCGGAGTTCTGAATTTTTTGGATTCAAGAATAATTCGACTATATTGGTTGCTAACGACTATCCATTTATTGTTTTTTTTATCGTAATAAATAGCTTCCATCTTTATTCTCCTTATCGCTAACTAACAGCAACCTTTCAAAAAATTCATAGGCATTATATTGATTTGATACCTGGGTTAGTAAACCTGCAAGGTTATAACTATTTGGAAGATAATCCCTTAAAGCACTAATGACGATATTTGCCTCTTGAGGATAGCTAATATATGTCATTAACTCTTTTATATGTAAATGTATACCCTCATGGTCATTTTTTCTTATTGCCTGGCGTAAACAAAATGCATGATACTTCCTTTTTGTTAGTGGGCTTTGCTTCTCTGGACTATAACGTTTCATCAATTGGTCCGCTTCATTTTCAAAATTAGCTGATTCAAGACTTAATACAAAGTTCAATGTATTTATATTTGATTTTTTCTTAAACATATTTTCTATTCTTTCTAATTCATTAATTGGGATGTTGCTCTTATCAATACATATGTCTCCCATTACCAAAACATTTGCTCCAGATAAAAAGAATTGTCTTATTGCTTCATCCGGTTTTTCTACCAACGGTTCACCCATCACATTAAAAGAGGTATTAAGAACGGCATTTAATCCCGTCTTTCTACCTACCTGTTTTATCAACTTGTAATATAGAGGCTGAAATGATTTACATACTTCCTGAAACCTGATAGTCCCATCAACATGACGGACTTCTTTTAAAATATCTTTAGCTGGTACCACATTTAGCATATACGGCGATAGAGACTTGGGTATATCTTTGAAATTAGAAATCTGTTCATAATCACCCTCTGTGATACTAATACCAAAAGGTCTAAAACGCTCCCGAAATTTAACCTTTTTATTAATCTTCTCAGTAATTGACTTTTCTAAGGGGTTTGCTAGAATGCTTCTAGAACCCAATGCTCTTGGCCCCCACTCACTTGAACCTTGAAACCAACAAACAATTTCGCCTTTTGCAATATATTCCGATACAGTGTGGACTACATCTATTTTTTCACTGTGTTTTAGTAGATTTGTGCTCTTAAGTTCTTGAATAACTGTTTCATTTGTATATGTTTTTCCCAAAAAAGGATTAAATTTGATCAACTTTCTAGGTTGTTCAAGTAATTCAATCCATCCATATTGGCACAGTCCTACAGCAACCCCATCATCTGTAGCTGCTGGGTGCACATAAATATCTTTCCAACCCTGTTTTTTTAATTTACTATTAGCTGAACAGTTTAAAGCAACACCACCAGCATAACAAAGATATTGACAATTTGTTTTCTTCAATAGAAATAAGGATAATGATTCTATAGCTTTCGATAATTCCGATTGTGCTTTATAAGCGAGATTATATGCAAGTGGAGTATTCCAATGAACAGGTATATATTTTTCTAAGAAATCGTCTATCTTTTCAACAATCACGTTATTAGTTTCATATTGAGGTAAAACACCTTCAAAAAATTCATCTATTTTCTTAATATCTATTATTACATCTCCATCTTTGATCTCAATTAGTTGCTTCCAATCATCTTGCGGTTTTCCAAAAGGAGCAAGGCCCATTAATTTTCCTGCAGAAGGAACTCCCGCTTCACTTAGTCCTGTTAATGATGAAAATATATCAAAAAACATCCCTAAACTAATACTTTGTGAATCTCCAAAAGTATTACTAACTTTCTTAAGGGCACCGTCCGATCCCTTATACATTGAGATTTTCTCATACTTCCCATTATTTAACCTATGGCCTTGTTCGTCCAAGACGAGAACTGCACTTTCTTTAAATGGGCTAGTTCCAAAAGCACTATACGCATGCATCAAATGATGAGAAGGTAAAATAGCTTCCACAACTTTATCTTCAGAAATAGGGATATATTGTAAAATCGTTTCTTTGCACGATTGAATTGATCTCCCACATACAAGTAGGTCTACATCATTCAGTTGAATTCCCTCTTCCCTTAACACATACGTTATTGCTGCCAAAGGGGGTATTACTATATTATTAGGTCTACTAGCATAAAAGCCGTCCGATTTTTTTCTTCTATCCAGCCTTTCCTCAGCAATAGCAGAGCAAATAGCTCCATTTTTCAATAAGGCTGCTGCTCTATCATGATTCGACATGCTTACACCTAATATATAGATATTTTTTTGACTCATTTTAATCTCCCTTCAGTTGTTTTCTATTTATTCTGTTTTAAAAATCCAAAAATTCTCTTCAGTTCATTACTGTTAGGATAAGTGACTTCATTTGTATACCCATTAATTTTTATGTTATTTTTAACCTCAGCAATTAATAATTGACTAATCAAATAAGCAGAGAAAATTTCATTTCTACTTAATTTGCCTGTATATGAGGCAGGAATCCCCCCTGATTCTTGAATATCTTCTAAATCTGCAACTATATTGATATTATACTTTTTACAATTAACCGCATATTCAGTTCCTGGATGCGGGCAATAAACGTAAGTATTAATATTATCAACTACACCAGTGTTTAATAAATTGAAAATCGTACTCAATGATATTATCAACGAATCTACATCTTCCTCTGGTGTACCAATTATCCACTCCAAATGAACCTTCAATCCAACAGTTCTTGCTTTTTCAATTGTCGATAACACTATGTCCATGTTTTGACCTTTAGCCATTTTGCGTAAAATTTTATCATTTGCATTGTCAAGGCCGATATAAACTCTATTGGTGATTGGCACCAAGTATTCAGCTATTTCCTCGGTTAGTAGAGTTGAATGAGTGTACAACCCCTCTAAAAAAATTTCATTATCTTTAAAGACTTTTGTGATATCTCTGACATGCTCAACATCTCTTGTAAATATTTCGTCTTCTAAAAAGCAAATATAACCTTTATTTCCAACATGTTTTTTAAAATGCTGAATTTCAGCACTTACTTTTTCTTTACTTTTTTTCCTGTAGTTCAACCAATTAGGCACACCACTACAAAACTTACATTTAAACTTGCACCCTAAGCTTGTCCTCATACTGAAAGGAATGGTACGAGTTTTTTTACTACTGTATTTTTCAAACATTTCAAAAGCTGGTCCTAGCACTTCATAAGCTGGTATAGAGATGTTCTCTAAGTCCTTAATTACTGCTGGTTCTGGTTTTTTTATAGAGCCCCGCAGACAAAAACAGCTATATTTATTATTTACGGAATCCAATCCTTCTCCGAGAATTTCATTAATCATATTACCTATTAATTCTTCTGGCTCACCTACGATAGAAAAATCTAACTCTTCTACTTCAGTAAAAATATCGTTTTCCAAAACAGTACTAATTCTACCAATTGATCCAATAATTGAATTCTTATTTTTAGATTTTATAATTCTTGATAAAATTCTCATACCATATAATGATGCTGTACTTCTACTAGGTATAAAATGATCAGAAGAAAACAAGTAAATTTTTGCAGGGTTATCCAGTATAAATTGTTCTAAAATCTCCTTATCTGTGTCCTCATTGTAAGCATTGAAAATATTTATTAAGGGGAAATAAGTAGCCGATAATCCATTATTTAATAATTCACCTGTTATTATTAGCGGTGGAGAATCCCAGGGTTCGTCAACAGGATACTTTTTTGATATTGCTGTACGAAAAGTAGGCCTTCTAAACGGAGCAATTACTACAACATCTTTCAAGTATTAAACACCCCTTTCTTCATTTTTAACGTATTCATTCCAATCCTTGTAAAGATATGGAACGTTTAATCCAGATTGATATAAATCGTTAAACAAAGAGCTCAAAATCTTTATTACCTGTTTCGAATCCAACCCACTTAATTTCGAAATTTCGGGTAGTCCATCAGTAGGTTTTTTCTCATTTATTATATCGAATAATTTAGCCAAATCTTCGTTTCCAGAAATAATCACGCCAGAAGCACGAAATTCACAACCTTTACTATCTCTATAGTACCTAATTGCATCACACTTATCTCCAATAATAATCATATCAGACATATTCTAACTCCCTTAGTGAATTGACTATAGGACACATATAATCTTTTGCATACAATTTCTTCTCTTTTGCATAAGCTCTAGACCTTGAACCTCCACCACAAATATCTTTCAAACTACACATTCTACAATTCCCTTCTAACTTTTCAATCGTTAGCCCTCTAATCTCTGTAAGGATACTTGATCTTTTCCATATTTCAAATATGCTTTCCTTACGTAGATTTCCACATTCAAGTTCTTCCTCACCAATAACCAAAACGGAAGGATAGACCTCTCCATTAGAAGAAACTGATAATTCTGCATTACCTAAAATATCACCTATATCATTGTGTGATTTGTAACCACTTTCCCTTAATGGGCTTCTATAATTCCAAACTTTCTCTGCTTGCTCAATATCAATATCCTGTTCGATTAACGGTAAATAAAACTCCCATGGGGCCGGAATAGATATTTGTAAATGTTCATAATTTCCACTTAATTTTTCTTTAGTTAGCTTTGAAAATATCTTTGCCCATGTATTAAAAGGTAACTCAAATTTATCTAAATGCTTTCTTCCATAACCACCAGGGAAGAACTTTATTCCAACAAGAGCATTTGCTCCTAGATTCATCGCTAATTTATAAGTATCAAAAAGGTCTTGTTCAGTTGCTTTAGTAACAGTAAAGTTAATAGATGTATTAAATCCTGCATCAACGACTTTTTTGACTCCATCTTTGACCCTCTCAAATACTGGCACAGGATCAAAATTTGGATTGTTAACTTGTTTTCTTAAAACGGTATAGTTTTCTGGGGTCGATCCATCTATACTTACATTAATCATTAGATTGGGACACTTTTCTTTCAACAAATTCACATTTCTTTCATGTAAAAATAATCCGTTTGTAATTACTGAGACTGTCCAGCCTGGTAGGTTACATGCAAATGACAAAATCTCTATAATATCTCTTCTGATAAAAGGTTCGCCACCTGCAAAGGCAATTTTAAGCGTACCCATCTTATGCAAATCATTTATTACTTCCAGAATCTCGTCGGTTTTTAATTCATTATCTAACCTAGGGCCAGATGAGCTGTGACAATGAGAACAAGCTAAATTGCAACCATTTGTAAGATTAAAATCCACATGGGCAGGTCCACGTAAAAACATAACACCCCTCCTAATATTGAGTAAAACTAGGAGGAAACCTCCTAGTTTTTTCGGTACTTAAAGTTTCATTTCTTCTTGAATTGCTTGTTTGAGTTCATTAAGAGTTTCTTTTGAAATATTAGCGGGTTTAGACAAGTTCGCAGCTTCAGCAACTGCCATTGGGGCAGTTCTATTCCACTGCATTGATGTTACTTGAGTAGCTTCAAAAGCTGGTTTAAAATTTTTCATTTTTTTCACCTCCCTTCATTGGTATAGTTAATTTTCTATCAATTAATAAATAGTAACTACATATAGATACTATAATTAATGATATTATGCCAAAAAAGAACATCATTGAATTGAAACCGATAAAGTCTAATAAAAATCCAATAAGCACTAATGAAAATTGAGCAATCAAGTTTTCTAATATTCTCTTAAAGGCGAAAAACCTTCCATGATAATTAGGCTCAATATTTTTTTGGAAATAGGTATTTGACACGGGTATAAAGATTCCTGCAGAAAGACCAAATATTGCAAAAGCAATGAATGGAATATACATTTGATTAGAAGACGATAAAATGAATTGTGACAATGCCATTGAAAAACAAGAAAAGCAGATTATATATAATATAAAGTTACTTCTATTAACTTTGATGATTAAAAACCCAGCCAAAAGTATACATATACCTTCAGTTGCGTATAATAAACCTGTAATTGCGACTGAATTTTGTATATTGCTAATTTCTATTACCATTAAATTAAATCCAGATATAAATACGTACGGTACAAAAGAGAGCAATAATAGTATGAAAATTATCTTCTCATTCTTAAGAATTGGCAGGATCTCTCTAAACTTGATTTCATTCTTCTTAGTATTAAGAGTTAAATCGCTTTCGTTTATGTTAAGGAAAAAAATAGAAAAAAGAAGTACCAAGTAAAATATCAATGAAATTATGTACAAATGATATAGCGAAACAGAAACTAATAAGACACCTGCTGAAGCTGCTCCAATTATACGAATAATGGTCATCAGATTATTTTGTAAGACATTTGCAAATGTTAATTGCTTCTGAGTGACAATCATCGGTATCAATGCATTTATAGCTGGAAAGTAGAACGAGGCAGAAATCCCCATTAATACACTATATCCAATAACCAATAGCACAGAATTATATAATATAGCCAAAAACATAACCAAAACCGCAATTATCCTCGCAATTGATGCATAAAGCAGGATATTCTTTTTACTGGTCTTGTCAATTAAGCTCCCTGCATAAGGACCAAACAAAGTACCGACAATTACGCCTGATAATAATATTAGTGATTGCAACAGGCTTGAATCTAAACTATTTTGTAAATAATTCAAGTTACCAACTAAACCAAACCACATTCCAAATTCGGCTCCTGTAATGCCTAACATTAAGATCCATAAATTTTTATTTTTCAATACTTCACATCCTCTTACTTAATACTATATGGGTTTTTAATTAGTAAGTAAGGCACATTCCAGGGAAAAATTCCTCTTCCTCTTTCTTCTAGCCACTCATAGTTTGTAAACAATTTGTGTTTATTTATTTTTACGAGCTCTATGTTTTTATTAAATACGTTTCTGAAAGTAACTAAAAACATATTATTTTTAATACTGTGAACATCTTCAACATAATAAAATTCAAAGTCTGGCCATGGAGAAACATCATTACTAATCAAGTATAAGTCTGTTAAAAATATTCCATTAATACCACCTTGACCATTAAGCAAATCTAAGTTCCCATTCGCTTTTTCTAGATTGTAAGCATAATTAATAACTTCCCCCTCTGATACAAATAAAGTTTCTTGTTTTAAAGTTCCTTCGAAATCATACTTCATTTTTGTTGCCCGATCTATTATTTTAATATCACATGGAAATTCAAATGATTTTTTCTCCATTCTAAGAATTGAAGACCACTCATTTAATATGATTTTAGATAATGCCAATGGTGAAATAACCCATGGGTGCTCAAAAATTTTCTCTTTACTGCATTTTGCATTTATAAGTTTTTTTTCATTTATAATACAAGCATTTATTTGGAAAAAAGTTTTTTCTTCTATCGAAATATTCTGTTCATTTTTCAGAAATAAGTTAAATATTAAATATTTTCCTACCCCTAGCTGCTTAGGTCGATCATTGTCCAATTGCTCGCTTTTAGTTAAGGGATAAAAGTCGAGCTTATTTTTAGGAAAACTAACAGAATTCCTAATAGCTTTTTCAACAAGCAATTCATCATTTCCACTATAATCTACCGCAGTTCCATAATTATGCTCGTATATAATTCTGAAAGCTTTTATTCTTTCTTTTACAGTGGTTTTAATTTTTAATCCAAAGTCAATCATTTTAGATTCTAATAAAATATTTTGCCATTTCATATTAGCTCTCCACATAGGTATCTAAGAATAATATAGATGGTGAGTGGTTAACTGTCGGAAGGGTATCATTATTCTTTGTACATATACCCCTTACAGTCTCATAATCGTCATAAAGATGTTTGAAGTGTTTATACACTTCGTTGACATGTATCTTTAATATTAATCTTTCTATCCTTTTATAATCTTTACTATCACTAATTAACAAACCATTCTTTATTTCCAATATAATGTATCCTTCATAAAATTCAGCTAATCCTACATTACAACATTTAATATATGAAATCTCTTTCTCCACAAAGTTTGGCTTACTGTTAAACCCACCATCGATGATTAAATTATTCAATCTAATTGAAGGTGAATGTCTTATAGACTTTCTATGTCCTTGTATTTCAATTTTATCAACTATTACAAATCCATTCTTAATAAGTAATTGTTTTTGATATTTGGGCGTTCTTGGTACACTTAAATCATCAAGACATGCTTGATAAACACTCAGATTTAAAGGGCCCACCTTATCCCCTTTTTTCAAGAATCCTTCTTCTAAACCGTGGCCTACTAATTCATGAAAAAAAATCGAGGAAACAAAAGGATCGAAAAATAAATTGTATTTTCCTTTTATTCCCACTGTATTTCCAATATAATTTTCTTTGTTATTTATTAACTTCTTTAAAACTCGATTTAATTCGTGATAAAGTGTATTTATACTTGAAACTGAAAAATTGATAGTACTCCCAGAAATAGTCATACTACCAATAATAAAGTTTTCTGTGTTTATAGAAAGATTAAAATCCTTATAGATAGGGAAGATACTATATTTTTTTATGTAATTTGTACTTAATGTTATATTTATATCGTTGGACTCTTTTAAAATACCACTATTGATTATGGACCATTCGTCTAAAAGATTTTTTACATTTATCATCTCTATTTTACTTCTAAAATTCCTTTTATTTGTAACACCTTTCCTTTCCAAAAATTCCTCATTAAAGTCTTTGTATGGCGATTTTCTCATTGAATAGTCAATTCTTTGAATGTTTTCATCATCTACTAAATATTTGTTTTCGTAATTATTTTTAGTGATTTTATACTGTATATTCCTTTCAACAATTATCGAAACTGTTAGCAATTCTGTCACATTCATACATACACCTTTTTTCAAACTTATAATAAAAAATGATAAATGCCAACAATAGAATAGCTAGCCTCTGCTTTGTTTTTTCACTATTGGAGAATTAGCTATTTTGTGAGAGTTCCTGCTCCACCTTACTAGTCTGCCCAAGCAGATAAAGCGGGAATTGACTAACTATATTCATTGGAATAACCATTTTCACCTACAAAAATCTTGCAGTATCTAAACCAAAATGAGTACAAGTAAACAAAGATAGCTCACGATATCCTCCAAGGACTATAAAATTATACACTCTTCATTTTCCCTTTTGAAAGCACTTCAATCCCTACATCCAAAAATTTATTCTCTGCAAACAGTTCTATACAAATTTTCGCCCTACCTTTTCGCTTATTTATTCTCTTTATAATTGCTTCTTTACCTTTTAAAGGACCATCAATAACTCTTATCTCTGAACCTTCCGTATATATAGTCGAAAAGTCGATTATTTCTTCATTATTAATTAGGCTTAGAACAGGACGCATTTCATCTGTATCTATCTCTGTAAAAGGATGGTGTTTTGTTTCTTTTGATTGATAGTCATGTTTGTAATTAAGCAGTTTGTAAAAGCGCGGTACCTGTTTTAATTGATAATATAAGTCCACATCCATTACAGTATAGACAAACACATAACCAGGAAAAAGATTCTTATAAACCAGTTGATTTATTCCTTGTTTACGTTCAATTAATTTTCGTTTCGGAACAATGACTGTTATGTTTGAACAGTCTATATATTTCTTTATCATTTTCTTAACGAAGTCTTCTTTTCTTGACTCAACAAATAAGGCATACCACTTCATATCCATCTCCCTTTACACCAATTATTATTAGATAATTATTCTGATGTAGATTTATAAGAGGTATAACCTAGTTTATAATTTTCTTTTTATTGAACAGTCTTTTATAACAGAGTCCTCTCTACTAGCGTCATGACTATACAACGACTACATAACATTACACAAGGTTTAGGTCATCCCTTTCTCCTTTTATTAAATTTACAAAACGGCTTTTTCATAGCTAATGAAGAAGCCCAGTCAGAAAAAACATTCCAACCAGGGACAAGTTATGTCAGGGCATAGCTTCGCCCATTCATCTATACTCTCATATACACTACTCAATCACTTTATGCCATCAAAGCTAGGCCAACGAGCCGGAACATCGATTAGCTTATACTTTGACTTTTTAATATTTACAACACTGTTTAGTTAAATTTATCACACTAATAAGATAATAGTCAATCCTTTTTTTTATTTGAACTGACTAATATTGAGCATCCTATCATTTGCTCCTTTCCAGGTTGTTAAATACAGCTCAATATTTTCCCAGCATCAGCCTGTGCCCCATTTGCCGCCAAATTACATATTTGCCTTCAATGTTAGTGAAGAACCGATCGAAACATCGAAAAGACCTTGTTTGCCCTATCTATCAGCACTTCAAGGGATACGTAGGCGTCAAACATACTTTATTAGATACGCTCGGTAAGCGCATAGAAAAGTCATTCTAGATTAGGGACAAACACCGATCAACGTTCTATCGTTAGGTCAGTCAATACAAGAATAGCAGTTCTTTTGATCAACAAAAACTCGACCTTGCTTTATTTGATTTTGTGTATTGGTTCAATCATGTAATAATTCATTGGTCTCTTAACTACTTAACCGCTGAGGAATACATCCTATGAAACTTCTAGTTCTGTGTTTATGCCAGAGTACTTCTCCATCCCATGGTAAAAGACTTATTTTAGAACAGTGCGCACAATTGAAAAAGGGGTTAACGCTACCTCAGTTATCTATTCTGACCTCTATCGCCAAGGATTACACAGTACAAGTTTCATGGAGCCCCGCAACAAGTGGCAACTTTTTTTAATCAACACCTTCTCCCCAAAAAAAGAGCGTCACGGTACCCACCCGACGCTCTCCTTACATACCTACTGGATATTTTATACTCAATTAGAAAATGTATGATTTTATTGTTTATTTGTTTCTTTATAATCATTTTAGTCTCCTTGGTACTAAATTAGAGGTCAATATCGTTGGCCCTCCACATCCTACCAAGGGATGCTTTTTGTTTCAATCTCTCTCAAAACATAATTTTAATAATCAGCCAGCTAACAGGCAGGATTGTGAAATCTTCTAACGAATAAGGAAAGTACTCAAATTTGATTTTAAAACCGGCAAAGGCGATTAGTTAAAGTAACTAAAAAGGAGTAGAAGATATTGAACAAAGAAAAAAATGATGCGGATGTGATTGGGTATTGCAGCATGCGGTTTCCAGTCACAAATTTGAAAAAATCAGTCGACTTTTATTGTAATGTCTTAGGCTATGAATTGGTTTCAACAGATTATTCATTTGGAGAAGCACATATTGCATTGAAAAACAGAAATGGTCCAGGTATTTTTTTGATGGAAACTAAACCTGAAGATGTGACACAATTGAAGTTTGTCTTTCCCCATTCATTCTTTATCACAAGCAGCACAGGGCATGTGACGATGGTTGAGATTTTAACGAATGACTTGCTTGCGTTGTATGAACGGATTAAACAAGCTAGAACCCCTATTGATAAAGAACCTGTATTTACTAATGATTTCGGTTATTTCACCTTTTATGATCCGGACGGGCATTATATTCGCGCGGTCGAAGAAAAGGGTGTTTATTTCGACTTGAAACAAAGAATAAGTTCAACACTCAAACGGGATTTGACTGAGCATGAGAATCAATTGCTATGGGGGCTATGTGAAACAGCTAGTGTCGAACAGCAAAAGTTTCTCAGTTCCATCATCTCAGAAATTCGAGGTTCTTAAACAGGCGTCGCAAACAATCAGGCATACATTCGGAACTAAGCAAGACTAAGAGGAAGTCATTTACAGATAATTTACATATATTTGCCCCCGGCTGTTTCGTCAACCTTAACCCACTATTCAATTTGAACGAAATCGATCACCTAATTCCTTTCTGGGGTTCTTTTTTGTTGAACAAAACCCCTCCAAACAAAAGAGCGCCACCCGACGCTCTTAGTATTTGCTCTTACATCTCTACTCTTTCTACCGCCCCTCAATCCACTCCATGCTCTCCTGTTGTGCCTCCTCCAAGGCTTGTTCTACTGACATCGTGCCAGTTAAGGCGCCTTCGGTTTTTGCTTGCAAAATGTAGCGTGGCTGGGAGGAGGCCCATGGGTAGCGGGGCGTGACGGCATTGCTCATCGCTTCGAGGACGGGTTCCATTAGCTCCATCTCCTGGATGCTTTCCCATTTGGCTGCCTGTTTAATGACAGGTGTAGCCCCCCATTCTTCCCATAGAAAGCGCTGGAAGTATTCGCTTGCGCTGAATTTAATAAATTCCCAAGCTAGGTCTTTGTTTTTGCTCGTTTTTCCGATTGCGAGCGGGCTGCCGGAGAACATCCCGCCGACGCCGTTTTCGTTTTTAAAGTTTTGCACAATCGGGAAGCGGTCTTGTAGACTTTGGGCGTAAATTGTTTTTAAGTTGCCGTTTCCTTGATTGACGCCAATAGCGATGTTGTTGCTTGGCGTCAGCCAGCGTTCATTGCCTTGACCGTTAATAAAGCTTTTTGGCATGTAGTCGGCGAGCTCAACCATCGCTTCGAGCGCCTGTTTCATTTCAGGCGAATCGAAGTGCAGCTCAATATCTTCCCAGCGTTGGCCTGTGCCCCATTCGCCGCCAAAGCCTTCCATAAAATTGGTGAGCGTTAAGGCGGTGTCGTTTGTGCCAGGGAAGTAAATGCCATAGTTTTGTTCACCTGTGACTGGATTTTCGCCTGTCATTTGCTTCGCTTTGTCGATCACTTCTTCTACTGTCGGGTATTCGGAGAGTGGCTCGACGCCCCATTGTTCAAACAACAGGTTGTCGTATTGGATGAAACGCCCGTCCCCAAGCACTGGGAGGGAGTAAATTTGTGGCGTGTCATCGTCTGGACCGAATACTTTCCAGCCTTCAACTAAGTTGTCGTTATAGACGCCTAAATCAAAATCGTCGTCTTCTTCAATGTAAGATTCGAGTGGTTCGACCAAGCCTTGGGCAGCAAAGTCGTTGACGCCTGGCATTTGGTAGACGTCAGCCTGGCTCCCAGCCAGCATCGCTTGTGTATTGGCGACATAGTTGCTCCACGGCATAATGATGAATTCAATTGTAACGCCTGGATGGAGCCGTTCAAATTCTGCTTTTGCAGCATGGAAACCGGTCGCTTTTTGGCCTGTAATCGGGTCTGTTGTATCTTGCATCTTAAAATCGCCAATCATCGCGACGGTCAAGTCTGCGTTTTCACTCGGGGCGTTTTCTGTTTCCGTTTGCGGCGCACAACTGGTGAGCATCACCAACGAACAGGCTGCCACAAGTGTACTCAATCGCTTCATTTTTGCAGTCCCCCTATTCTTTTAAGCCGCTAAGGGCAATGCTTTGGATAATATAGCGCTGCAAACAAACAAATACGATAATAATGGGCACGACGCTTATCGTTGCCAGCGCCATCGTCATTCCGGCTAATGCCGTTCCGTTTTCTAACGAAAAGCTGGCGAGAAAGAGTGGAATCGTCTGGAGCTGTTCCGAGTTTAAGACAACGAGCGGCCATACAAACTCATTCCAGTTGCCCATAAACGACAAGATGATGAGTGTCGCTGTAATCGGGCCGGCCAATGGCGCGTAAACTTGAAAAAATGTTCTGAATTCACTAGCGCCGTCGATGGAGGCTGCTTCCCGCAAACTGTCAGGAATTTGGTCAAAAAATTGTTTAGTGAGGAACACGCCTAGGCCATACAAAATCGAGGGCAAAATCACTGGCCAAAATGTATCGAGCAAGCCAACGCGATTAAACATCGAATACAATGGGATAAGCCGCGCTTCAATGGGCACCATCATCGTCGCAAGCACGACAAGAAACAGCAGCTTTTTCCCTTTAAAGCGCCCTTTTGAAAAGGCATAGCCTCCTAATAGCGCGGCTGACACTTGTAAAACGACTGAACCAAACGTTACCAATCCTGAATTAAGATACGCACGGAAAATGCGGCCATTTTCAAATACCAATTCATAGTTAAAGATCGAAAACAAATCAGGAATAAAACTTGGCGGAAACGGTACTTGAATATTGGCCATTCGGTCAAAGCTTATGCTCACCATCCATACAAAAGGAGCGATGACGAGCAGTGCGCAAACAAAAAGAAACACATAAATCACAATGTGAGCAACACGCCGGTTTGCTTGTTGGCTTTGGGCCAAATTCATCCCCTCCTATAGTTTCAAGCGTGTCAGCTTGAGGTTCAGTACTGTAAATGCAAGAATGATGAGAAACAGCAATACCGTAATGGCAGAGGCAATGCCAAATTCAAACCCGCCAAAGCCCCGCTCATAAATGAGGGCGACCACTGTCTGCATGGAACGGCTAGGACTGCCCCCTGGACCGCCGAGCACAAACACTTCTTGGAACCGCTGTAAACCAGAAATCCAGCCCATGATAAACAGAAAAGCGAATGTCCCTGCCATGTTCGGAATCGTGATAAACAGCCATTGTTGCAAACTGGAGGCGCCGTCGATTTCAGCGGCTTCATACAATTCTGGTGAAATCGCTTGCAAATTGGCCAAACAAATAATAATGACAAAGCCGAGCCAATGCCAAACAGCCAGCAAAATGACGCCTGCTTTTGAGGTCGACGGATCAGATAGCCATGGGGACGTCGGCAAGCCAAGCAAGTCTAAGAAATGGTTAATGAGGCCGACTTCCGGCTGGAGCACAAACATAAAAATCATCGCAGCAGCAACGATTGAAGTAACATTAGGCAAGAAAAACAACACTTTAAACATGCTTTGAAATCGTTTTATGCGATTGATCATGCTGGCGAGGACAAACCCGGCTGGAATCGCTAGCAGCAGCTGAAAAAAAGCAATATAAAACGTATTGTAAACCGCATTCCAAAATGCACTTGAACCTAAAACACGTTGATAATTGCCTAAACCAATCCACGTTTCGATCGTCCCGTTTGAGCGGTAAAAACTCAAACGGAACGATTCAAACACCGGATAAATAATAAAACAAGCAATCCCCAATAACGTTGGCAACAAAAACAAATACCATGTGATCGTTGATTTTGCGGCTTTATTTCGACGTGTCTGCAGTTGGACACTCTCCCCTATTTTCGCTTTCATCCATTTCTGGCCTCCTTTTCTTTCAATTAGAAAATCCGCCGTTGCCAACCGTTTCGTTTCGCAATCGCTTCAGCAAAGAAATAATCGCCATAAATAAGTGAGACGTGAATGTCGCGGCCTTCTGGGGCATTGCCTGTTGCCTTTGTCAAGATTGCCTCGCTTTCACCACTCGCCAAATAATGGGTGCTTAGCGATTGCAATATCTTTTCTGCCGCCCGCCGGTACATACGTTTTTCTGGCTGTGGCACTTGTGCTTCGATTTCCAGTAAGCCAGAAGCAGCGATGGCCGCGGCGGAACTGTCCCGTGGCTCCTCGTCGTCCCCACCGCAGCGAAAATCCCAATACGGCACATTGTCTTCTGGCAGCGCGGCCAGAAAAAAGTGGGCAATTCGTTTAGCTACATGCAAATAGGCGCGCTTCCCTGTATGGCGACAGGCGTTGGCAAAGCCATACAACGCCCAGGCGTTTCCCCGGCTCCATGCCGAGTCAGGTCCGTATCCTTGGCCGCCAATGGACTCGATAAATTCCCCTGTATGGGGGTTAAAAGAAAGGATATGGCTTGTGCTGCCATCGTCGCGGACGCCCCATTGCAACGTTGTATCAGCGTGTGCCGAGGCGATTTGTCCGTAGCTTGGGTCATTGGTGACGCGGCTGGCCCAATAAAGCAAAGAAATGTTCATCATGCAGTCAATAATGGCCCAGCCTTTTCTCTCGTCGCCATTCCACGCTTTAATAAAACCGCCAACTGGATTGAACCGTCCTGCCAAATAATTCGCTGCCTTCAAGCCGATTCGCAGCCCGTCTTCGTTTCCCGTTTGTTCATACTCCATCACCGCCGTCAACAAAAATTGAAAGCCAACATCATGATGCAAGATGATCGGATGTTCTTGGAATGCTTCCTCTATTTTCTGTGACCAACCTTCTGCTTGATTTTTAAAGAAAACATTGCCTGTAACATCATGCATCAGCCAAAGCAAACCAGGGTAAAAGCCAGAAGTCCACCAACTAACAGGCATATCGTCGTACCGCCCGCTGCTATTTGACGCATGGGGTGAACGGGGCTCCATTTGCTTGGCCATCTTTATGATGCGTTGTTCCAATTCATCGATGCCGATGATGTGTTGTACTGTTTCCATCTGACTCCCTCCTTTTGATACACATGATAGCGCTTCCACCAATAAAAAAATCATGATACAATGGAAAGAAATATTGTTTTGTTGCACAAAAGGAGTGCGGCAGCATGACAAAAAAGCCATTGTTCCAGCAAAGTCCCCAAAGCTCCGAAGCGCTTGATTGGCATCATAAGAAACTGTTTTATCCGACTGATTATAATGGCTATTACCATTGGCACCAAGGTTGTGAATTGCTTATTGTGTTTGACGGGGCCGGCAGTGTCGTTGTGAACCAGCAAATGTCGCCAATCAAAAAAGGCATGCTTTTTTTCTTCCAGCCCTTTCAATTGCACCATGTTGCGCCTGCTTCTGCCGCTCCATATGAACGGGCCACACTTCATTTCGACCCATTGCATGCCGAAAAGCGCCTAACGGCCTATCCGGCGATGGTCCAATTTTTCCGCCACTTAAAAAATGACTACAACCAAGATCCATTTATTGATTTTTCTGAAGACTACTTTTACATTCGCTCCTTATGCGACATGCATGACAAAATGGCTGAAGCAGCTTCGATCAACGAACGGGCTGAACGGGAAGAGTTGCTTTTGATTCAATTGCTCAGCTATATGCAGCATCAGCTAAAGGGACGGCCTCCTACAAAGGAGCTCCGCAAAATCCATTACGCCGAACGGATTATGGGTTGGATTGAAGACCATTTAATGGAACCTTTTAACCTGTCGCAACTGGCACAGGACTTGTATTTGTCCAAGTCGTATGTTTCCAAAGTGTTCCGCCGTGAGACAGGTAGCAGCATTACCGACTATTTAACAGCACGGCGGATGAAGGAAGCGTGCCACCTTTTGCAAACGACGAGCTTGCCTATCGACGAGATTAGCCAACGTATCGGCTTAACGAATGTCTCGTATTTCATTCAAATGTTCAAGCGCAAAACCAATGCAACGCCGCACCAATACCGCTTGTCCATGAATACAGACAACAACCACGTATAAGTAAGAATCGAAAATCCCCAACAATAGAACAGCTAAACCTACTCATGAAGACTACACTGTTTGTAAGCGCAAACAAAAGGAGAGGGTTTGATGGATCAAGTGCGGATCGGTGTGATTGGTGTTGGCAATATGGGCGGCGCCCATGCCGCTTACTTAGCAGATGGAAGCATAAAAGGCGCATGTCTTGGCGCATTATTGGAAGAAGACGGAGAGCGAGCCAGTGCCTTGCAACAACATTTTGGCGACGAAGTGCCTGTATTTACGAATGAAATCGATTTCTTTCACGCCAATGTCGTTGATGCCGTGCTCATTGCCACGCCACACTATAGCCACTCACGCCTTGCTGAGCAAGCCTTTGCCGCAGGCCTGCACGTCCTTTGCGAGAAGCCTGCAGGCGTGTACACGCGCCAAGTGCGGGAAATGAATGAAGCAGCTCAAAAAAGCGGGCGTGTGTATTCTTTAATGTACAATCAACGGACAAAGCCGATTTATCAGAAGCTTAGAGATTTGATCCAATCGGGCGAACTAGGGACGATTCGGCGAATGAACTGGATCATTACCGATTGGTACCGCTCGCAAAGCTATTATGACTCAAGCAGTTGGCGCGCCACCTGGCCAGGCGAGGGCGGCGGCGTCCTCATCAACCAGTGCCCCCACCAATTAGATTTATGGGGCTGGCTGATTGGCATGGAACCGAAACGAATCCGTGCTTTTTGCTCATTTGGAAAATACCGCGATATTGAAGTGGAGGATGAAGTGACCGCTTATATGGAGTACGAAAGCGGTGCGACTGGCGTGTTTATTACCACAACAGCAGAAGCTCCAGGGACCAACCGCCTTGAAGTGACTGGCACAAGAGGAAAAGCGGTCATTGAAGGCGAAACGCTGTCTTTTTGGCAGTTGCGGACGCCAGAGCCCGCGTTTAACGCATCCTATAAAGGTGGTTTTGGCGCTCCAGAACATTGGAAAATCGATATCCCTGTCGCAGGCACCGAAACGGGGCACCAAGGCATTACCCAAAATTTTGTCGATGGGATTTTACATGGCGTTCCACTAATCGCCCCAGGCGAGGAAGGCATGCAAGGCCTGACATTATCCAATGCCATGCATTTGTCAACGTGGATCGACAATTGGGTCGAACTCCCTTTAGATGAAGGCCTTTACGAGCAAAACTTAAACGAACGAATCCGAAACTCTCCAGGAAAAACGGTCACAACCAATCAAACGTTGGATGTACGAGAAAGTTACTGAGGAGGAAAACGATGAGCAAGCAAAATGGGATGAATTATGCACCAAAAGGAAAACCAAACAAAGTCGTCACTAAAGACGAATTTCGCTTTTCCGCGATTGGGCTTGACCATGGACATATATACGGTATGTGCAATGGCTTGCTCGAGGCGGGGGCAACGCTTGTGTCTGTGTACGATCCTGATCCTAAAAAAGTCGCTGCTTTTGTTGACACTTATCCAAATGTGCAAATAGCTGCTAGCGCAGCCGACATCCTTAGCGATGAAACGATCGATTTAATAGCCGCGGCGGCGATCCCATCTGAGCGGGCCGCCCTTGGCATTCAAGTAATGGAAAGTGGAAAAGACTATTTTACGGACAAAGCGCCGTTTACATCGCTTGAGCAGCTTGAACAGGCGAAAGCAGCCGTTGAGCGGACTAAACAAAAATACATGGTTTATTACAGCGAACGCTTGCATGTTGAAGCGGCTGTATTTGCAGGCGATTTAATCCAGCAAGGGGCGATTGGCCGCGTTTTGCAAGTAACGGGGTTTGGACCGCACCGGCTTAACGCCCCAAACCGTCCAAAGTGGTTCTTCCAAAAAGAAAAGTATGGCGGCATTCTTTGCGACATCGGCAGCCATCAAATCGAGCAATTCCTGTTTTTCTCCGGGGCCCGCGACGCAACGGTGCTTCACAGCAAAGTCGCCAATTATGCCCATCCTGATTACCCTGAACTCGAAGATTACGGCGACGCGACACTTGTCGGCGACAACGGTGCGACACACTTTTTTAAAGTGGATTGGCACACGCCAGACGGGTTAAGCACATGGGGAGACGGACGGACGTTCATTACAGGGACAGAGGGGACCATCGAACTGCGTAAGTATGTCGATGTTGCCCGTGACCAAAATGGCGACCATCTCTATTTGGTAAATAAAGATGGCGAGCAGCATTTTGCTTTATCTGGGAAAGTGGGCTTTCCGTTTTTTGGCGAATTGATTCTTGATTGCCTAAACCGGACGGAACACGCAATGACCCAAGCCCATGCTTTTAAAGCAGCGGAGCTGTGCTTGCGCGCCCAAGCACAAGCTGAGCGTATGATGCCATGGGAGCAAACAACATGAGCGGCGCGCTTTTACAAACGCCAGCATTGAATTTTAACTACAAAGAAAACCATAAAAATGAACGGACGCTTTCCTTCCACTCTCACGAACAGGCAGAAATCTTTTATTTTCATGAAGGCAAATGCACGTACTTAATTGGCGATCAAATTTTTTCCCTTGCCCCTGGCGATATCATTTTAATGAATGGCTTGACACTTCATTGCCCAAAGCTGTATCACGGCCATCCTTATGTCCGCTCAACGATTCACTTTGACCACCGTTTTTTTCAAGAGGTGTTTCAAGCATTAGGCGACGACCACGCCCTTTTGCCATTCGCACAAGTGAAGCCAGTACGCCTCTCTTTTACTGGGGGGAGCCGCCAGCAATTGGAACAGCATCTAGCCCAGTTACATGATAGCCAAAAGCGGGGTGGCCCTATGGCTGCCCCCCGCTTCCAGTTAGCTTTTATGGATCTGCTTCTTTATCTTTGCTCCTATTGGGGCACGTCACAAAACGAGCTCCCTAAGGGAGAAATGAGCCAAAAAGAAAAGACCGTCCAAGCGGTCGTCTCCTTTATTGAAAGCCATTATCATGAACATCTCGGTCTTGAAACGCTGGAAGAGGCACTTCACGTTAGCAAATACCATCTGTCGAAAGTGTTCAAAGAAATGACAGGCGTAACCATTTTTAAATATTTGTATCAGCGGCGAGTCAATCAAGCGAAAATTGAACTTCTCGTAAGCGACGCCAGCATTACTGATATTTGCTACCAAGTTGGCTTTCATTATCCGTCCCATTTCACAAAAGTATTTAAACAGTTCACAGGCATCACACCTGCACAATACAAGCGTCAAAGCATGTCTGGCTAAGCGGTGGGCGCTTAGCCACAGACTGTAGACAAATGCTCGCATACGTCGTCGTTTGCCTCAGTCATATGCTTTGAAACTGTCGTTTCATGCGCAAGAAAACCGCTGCTCATGAACCCATGTTCTATTCGCATCTTCCCTCGGCTGCACTTCTCGTCTGACAAGCGTTTTCTATCAGTCTGAGGGAGGTTATCCACTAGTCGTTAAAGCTGTGTCGCCAATTGCTGTAAGTTGGCGAGGCTTATGCGCAAGCTGTCCATCGGGTCCCTTTTGCATACATCTTGTTCGACAACATACCACTCTACTCCATTTTGTTCGCCCCATTGCAAAATCGGCAAAAAGGGGATCGACCCTTCTCCGACTTCGGCAAATGTCTCTTCCTCATCTTTCGTCATGTCTTTCAAGTGAATCATTGGCATTCGCCCGCTGTACGTCTGAATAAATGTGTATGGATCGCGCCCGCCTTTTTTAACCCAGTAGACGTCAATTTCAGCTAGAATGCGGTTGTCTTGGCTCGGTTCAAGCAAATAGCTAAGCGCATCTTGACCATCGATGGTTGTCTCAAACTCGAAAGCATGGTTATGGAAACCGATTTGAAAATCAGGTGCCTGTTGCGCCACTTTATTTAGCCCTTCCTTAACGGCCCGGTAGCCTTCCACCGTCCGCAGCTCTTCAGGCAAATATGGGCAGAACAAAGCATTTGTCCCGTATTTCTTTGCCTCTTTCAGCACAAGGTCAAGCTCATTCGTCAAGCGAGCAAACGGCACATGCATTCCGGCAGCGACCACATTGTTCGCCTTTAAATGGTAAGCGACTTCATCTTGGTCATAGCCTGCTGGCAACCCTGACAATTGCAGCCCTTTATAGCCCATTTGCGCGAGCTCTTTAAAGACTGGGCCAATGCCGATCGTTTTTAACTGTTCACGAACAGTAAATACCGTTACTGCGAGTTTTTCGTTCACCTGTATCGCCCCCTATGCTTCTACTATAGGCGATTCTAGCCACACGCGCTTGTTCTTCGTTGTGTAAAACGGCGTTTTGTTTTTCCCTCATTGTGATTTAGCCTTTGATGCCTGTAAACGTGATTCCGCGAATAAACGTTTTTTGCATGAAGAAGAACAACACGATAATCGGCAACGTCATCAGCGTCGAAACGGCCATCATCATATGCCACTGAGAACCTTGTTGGTTTTGGAATTGCTGGAGCCCAAGCGACAATGTATAGGTTGCTTCCTCAGTCAAGTAAATAAGCGGTCCAAGAAAATCGGTCCACGCCGCCATAAATTGGAACAGCGCGACTGCTAACACAGCGGGCTTCGCTAATGGAAACATGATTTGCCAATAGATGCGCCATTCACTGGCCCCATCAATTTTTGCAGCTTCCCGTAATGTGTCAGGAAGGCCTTTAAAAAATTGCCTCAGCAGAAAAATCGAAAAAGGGACACCGAAAAAAGCGGGCACAATCAATGGCAAGTTCGTTCCTACCCACCCTAACTGGTTAAAAAGCAAGAAGAGCGGGATCATCGTCACCTGTGTCGGGATCATCATGACGCCAATCGTAATCGCAAACAACGCATTGCGGCCGCGCCACCGGAGTTTTGCAAAACTATAGGCTACTAGGGGACAGGAAAGAACAACTCCGAGTGTGCTTAATCCTGTAATAACGGCGGTGTTCCATGTGTATGTCCAAAACGGAATATACTTTGTTGCTTCAATATAATTCTCCCATTGGAAAGGCCGCGGCAAAAATTCTGGCGGAAACGTAAAGACTTGCGTAATCGGCTTAAAAGAAGTAGACACCATCCACACAAAAGGAACTAAAAACAAAATCGATGCAAGAATTAAAATGGTATGAGCATAGATGCTTTTTAATCGTTTTTTTGCCAATGTGTTCATGAGGCACCTCCTAATCGCCTTGGTAATGGACCCATCGTTTTGAACTCCAAAAAACGATGGCCGTCAATGCCATAATGATGACAAACAAAATCCATGCCATTGCCGATGCATAGCCCATCCGGAAATAACTAAACGCGTTGTCATAAAGATACATGACGTAAAATGTCAATGAATCAGCAGGGCTTCCAGAACCTTGGGTCATCGTATAAGGCAGTGTGAATTGCTGGAACGCCCCAATAAAGCCCATCACCAAATTGAAGAAAATCACAGGCGTCAACAACGGCAGCGTAATATAAAACGTCTTTTGCAGAAAGCTTGCGCCATCAACTTCCGCTGCTTCATAGTACTCTTGCGAAATATCGCTTAGACCAGCCAAATAAATGATAACCGCCTGTCCAATCCCCCAGAGCGACATCAAGATCAATGCCGGTTTTGACCAAAATGTGCTGCCAAGCCAAGGAGGCCCCTGTATGCCAAACCAGTCTAGAACGGCGTTGACCAACCCGAATTGGGGATTTAACAACCAAATCCATAAGATCGCCAATGCGACATGGGGAACAAGAGTCGGCAAAAAGAAAATCGTCCGGTACACGGCCATGCCGCGCACCCGCATATTCAGCACCATCGCCAAAGCAACGCCAAAAATAATGCTTAAGGGCACGAATAAAACAGCAAAATAAATGGTATTGTAAATCGAAATCCAAAACAACTCGTCTTGAAACAACTCGCGGTAATTAGCCAAGCCAATAAATTTGCCGCTTTGCAAAATGCTGTAATCCGTAAAACTGTAATATATTGAAGAAATCAAAGGGTATGCGAAAAAAAGCAAAAGCCCAATGATCCAAGGCAACGCAAACAGCCAACCGGCTAAACTTTCATTCGAGCGCTTGCGACTTACCCGTATTCTCGGCGCCTTTCCCGTTTCCAATTTTGCCATCTTCCACCCTCCTAATTTTCCTCTTCGGCCACTTTTTTAGCGACTTTATCAAGCAACGCCTGGGGCTCGTCTCTGCCGTGGATCGCATACTCCACTGCCCGGTCGAGCTCGTTCCATAACAATTGCCCGCTTGCAATCGGAGGCCGCGAATTCGAATCCGGCAAAATGTCAATAAATTCCTTCATAATCGGATCATCGCCATATAGTTCTTCATTGACCGTATCAATCACCGACATTTGGTGGTCCATTTCATTGAACGTACGCTGTCCTTGTTCGCTGCCGAAATATTTCATAAATTCCCACGCCTCTTCAGCATGTTTGGCTCCTTTCGGAATGATCAGTGACATCCCTCCTGACCATGTCGCAAAATTGTCGCCTGTTGGCGTAGGGACAGGGGTCACCCCATAATTTAAGTCAGGATTGTATTGATTAATGGTAGAGATCGAGAACGGGCCATCAACTTTCATGCTATAAATTTCTTGAATAAAAGGGTCCATCTCATTGCTTCCTTGGGCTGTGTCAAAACTTGTGACCGTCGCTGCGTCATACTTGTCGGCAACTGAAACAAGCCATTCCAACGCTTCGACATTTTTCGGATGATTGATCGTCAGCGCGCCTGTCTCTGGGTCATAAAAATCACCGCCAAATGCCCATGCCCACGTGTAAAACCAACCTTGCGCCGTCCATGGCACCATACCAAGCTCCTGCACGCGCCCATCTTCAATCGTTGAGAGCTTTTCAATCGCCTCTTCTAATTCCTGAATCGTTGATGGCGGATGATCAGGGTCTAGCCCCGCTTCGACAAAGCGGTCTTTATTGTAAAAAAGCAGCCTTGAATCGGTTGTCAGCGGCATGGCATAAATGTCGCCCTCGTAAGTCGATTCTTCAACCGCATAGTCATAATAAATTCCCATATCGTAGTGATCGGCTTCAATAAAAGGCGTCAGCGGTTCAAGGGAATTCTCTGCCGCATATTGGGCGACTTTGAAACGGTCGAAATGGGCAAGATCTGGAGGATTGCCGCCAGCAATTGCTGTCAAAAGCCGCTGGTCGTCTCCTTCAGAAGAGGCGCTATAAATCGGTTGCACAAAAATGTCGTCCTGACTTTCATTAAAGTCAGAAGCCACCTGTTCGATGGCTTCCAGTCCTTTTCCAGTATAGTTATGCCAATAAGTGACCGTCGTCCGTCCTTCGACGGTAATCACTTCTTCCTCAAGCTCCTCTGTACCCGTGTCTGCGCTGCTGCATGCCGTTTGAACAGTCGTGACTGCCGCCAAAAGACCGACCCATTTCAAGGAACGAAAACGAATAGACATGATTGGCACCTCCATTAATTGGTCGTCGCAGGTACATTGGCCTCATCAAAATAAATGGTTTTGCCTGTTTTCGCTGATTGATAAATCGCTTCCAAAATTTCACTGACAACAAGCGCTTGTTCCGCTTTTACGAGTGGCTCCGTGCCGTTGCGAATCGCCTCAATCCAAAGGCGCGCTTCCTTGTCTGCTTGGCTTTCTGCGCCGCCTTCATAATAGGCGACTCCGCCAGCGTTTAAATCTGGCTTCGTTACGTATAGGCGGCTTAATTTTTCGCCGTTGATCCGCAAACCGTCACGCATATCTGCGCCTGCTTTCGTGCCACACAATGTCGTTTTTGCTTCATCCACATCAAGCGTATTAAGGGCCCAGCTTGCCTCCAATGTAATCGTTGCGCCATTTTCCATCGTAATAAACGCAAATGCCGAATCTTCGACAGTAAACTCTTTTGGATCCCACGGGCCAAAAGCATTGGCCGCATTTTCTGTATTCGACAGCTTGTAGTAAACATTGCCGACAACGCTTTTAACGTTGTAGTTATTCATCGTCCATAACGTTAAATCTAGGGCATGGGTACCGATGTCAATTAACGGGCCGCCCCCTTGTTCTTCCTCGTTTAAAAAGACGCCCCACGTCGGTACCGCACGACGCCGCACGGCATGTGCTTTCGCAAAGTAAATGTCGCCTAGCTCGCCTTGTTCCACAAGCTCCTTCAAATAAAGGGAGTCATTGCGGTAACGGTTGTCATAGCCGATTGTTAGCTTTTTGCCTGTGCGCTTTGCTGTCTCCACCATTTGCCGTGCTTCAGCGGCCGTTTTCGCCATTGGCTTTTCGCACAGCACATGCTTGCCTGCTTCCATCGCTGCAATGCTGATTGGCGCATGGGACTTATTAGGCGTACACACATGGATGACTTCAATCGACGAATCCTTCAATAGCTCGGTGTAATCGGTATACACATTCGCGCCTTCGCTGCCGTACGTTTCCGCCGCTTTCTCTGCCCTTTCTTTAATAATGTCACAAAACGCCACCATTTCGACGCCTTTCACTTTAGCCAAACTCGGCATTTGTTTGCCATTGGCAATGCCTCCGCAACCAATAATGCCAATTCTTACTGTCCGCTCTTCCATTTCAATCGCTCCTTTTATCGTAATGAATGCAAAAATTGGGCGCTTTCTTTAATTGATTCAAACTCATCTTTGTCAAACTGCTCTTGTTCAACCGTGTACCAGTCGACACCGTGCTGCTTTGCGGCTGCATGAATCCCGTGAAAATCCATTATGCCGCTGCCAACTTCAACATTGCGCAATTCCTGTAGGTTGTTCATATCTTTCATATGCAAAATTTTAATCCGGTCTTTATAACGGTGAATCCAGTCAATGGACTTCTGCCCCGTTGCTTCCAGCCAGAACGTATCAAGCTCCATAAACAGATAACGTGGGTCCGCAGCGGCAAATAACAGATCAAGTCCGTATTCGCCTTCAAATTGGGTAAGTTCGATGTCATGGTTGTGATAGCCGAACGCAATATTGGCCGCTGCTGCCTTTTCACCGATTTTCGTCAACAGCTCTCCTGTACGTTTATAAGCATCGGCGCTGTCCCGATAAGGCTCAGGCAAGCCAGGGCAAATAATGTAAGGGCTTTCAATTTCGTTTGCATAAGCAATCACTTCATCCAACTGATCTGTCAGTTGTTCGATCGATATATGGCTCCCCGCCGCAACGAGTTGGTTATCTGCTAACCTCTTTTTTAACTCCTTGCTGCTTTTGCCAAAATATCCGGCAAATTCAACACCTTCATACCCTGACCTCGCGACCTCGTCTAATGTGCCAAAAAAATCAGCGGCACACCGTTCTTTAACGGAATACAATTGCAAGCCAATTCGAGCCATGTTCGCACACCACCTTTACCGTTTTCTGAATTCTTTCGAAAAAATCGTACCATGTTCGGCTCAATTGATTATATACTAGAACTATTCAATTATATTAAATGTTTGTCATAAGGAGAGATAGGATGTTCACGCAATTAGATGCTTACAAAGAACAATTGCCAAGTGGAAATGACATTCGGGAGCCGATCCACTGCCATATGCAAACAAGCGAACCAAACCGACGAATTGCCAGCCCCCATTTTCATGACGCCATTGAACTGCTCTATTCGTTTTCTGGGCGCGCCCGCGTTTTTGTGAGCGGGCAACCGTTCCTTATGGAGAAAGGCGACTTAGTGATTATCAACTCCAACGAAGTCCATGCAATATGGGCAGAGAGCGGTGAAAATGTCGAATACCTTGTGATTAAACTTGATCCTGAGGTCTTGTATTCTACATCACGCTCGATTTTTGAGTCTAAGTACGTATTTCCTTTTACGATGTCAAAGTCAAGCCCGCAAACACTGCTAAAAAGCAGGGAAATGGCAAGCACCGTCATTCCAGCAACGATTACAAAAATCAATGACGAATTTTCACACAAGGATTACGGCTATGACTTTGCGATCCGGATTCATATTTGCACGATTTTTTTAGCGGTTTTACGCCATTGGCGCCAATCAGGCATTTCTGTTGGGACGGAATCGATCAATGACAGCGATTTCCAGCTTATGCGGCAAGTGTTCCAATTATTAGAAAGCCACTACGCTACAGCGCTGACGGCAAAACAAGCAGCAGCTACATGCAATTTAAGCTATAGCTATTTTTCTCGAAAAATCAAAAGCATTACCGGGCGTTCGTTCACTGAACTGCTGAACTACATTCGAATCACAGAAGCGGAGAAACTATTAACGACGACCGATTTAAGCATTACAGAGGTAGCGGTGAGCGTCGGCTATTCGAGCACAAGCTATTTTATCCAGCATTTTAAACAAGCTAAACATCTCTCACCTTTACGCTTTAAAAAGCGTCTTCAACAAAGCGTGTTTGATAAAAATGAAACTTTTTTGTCTTGACAGCAATTAACTGACTCTCTAGTATGGACTGTATTAACTGCTGAGGAGGAGTACAATGATTCAAGTTGCATTGTTAAGCCGCTGGCATGTCCATGCCAATGATTATGCCCGCCAAGCACTGGAGAACCCTGATTTATCTGTCGTTGCTGTCTGGGATGAAGAACGAGAACGGGGAAGACAGTGGGCGAAGGAGTTAGAGGTTGATTTTTTCGAAGATTTAAATGAATTGCTTGCCCAAGATCAAATCGACGGGGTGATTGTCGACACGCCTACTTCCATGCACAAAGATGTAATTCTTGCTTGTGCCGCTGCAAAAAAGCATATTTTTTCCGAAAAAGTGTTAGCGCTTACAGAGGAAGACTGTATCGCTATCTTTGAAGCTGTAGATAAAAACAATGTCTCGTTAATGCTGTCATTGCCTCGTTTAAATGACCCGTCTTACATCTATGCCCAACAAGCACTTGATAACGGCTGGCTTGGCCAATTGACGTCCATCCGTTGCCGGCTTGAACATGGCGGCGCCTTGCCAACAGACACGCATCCAGACGGGTGGCTGCCTCCTCACTTCTATGACAAAAACCAATGCGGAGGCGGCGCCTTAATTGACTTAGGTGCCCATCCGATTTATTTAACAAACCGCCTTGCTGGCGAAGCAGCGTCTGTCATGTGCGAAATGGTTTCGTTCACCGAGCGTGAAGTCGAAGACCATACCTCAGTCATCGTCCGCTATGATTCTGGCGCAAGCGGTATTATCGAAGCCGGCTTTATTGGTAGTTCCAGCCCATTTTTGCTTGAGTTGCATGGTACAGAAGGCAGTTTGCTCGTTGAAGACCGCTCAGTCCGCATCCGTTCCAGCCAACTTGGCGACGGATCTTGGCAAACGCCGACACTACCAGAGCCTGGACCAAGCGCAATCGCCCAATGGGTTGCGGAAATCAAAGATGGCAAAAAGCCGCATATTACACGAGAGGATATGCTCCGCTTAACGCAAATCAATGAAGCTGCGCTGCAATCGGCCACAGAAGGGCGCCGTATTTTCTTAAAAAGCGCGCAACCCGTGTAATGTGTTTAACTTGGACGGTTTTCGGCAATACGGTTGTTGAGGTGAGTGGACATGAAAACCGATATTGTCTTTTATGACGCCCAATGCCCGTTGTGCCGAGCCGTGAAAAAAGTCGTTATGAAACTAGACTGGAACAGGGAACTTCGTTGGTTCCCTGTCCAGTCCGTAAGCGAGACAACACGAAAAAAAGCAGCCCGCTATGTAGACATGTATGACGAAATCTATGTCCTGTCAAAAGAAGGCCAAGTATCGATTGGTTTCCAAGCTATAAGTAAAGTCCTCTCCCGCCTGCCAGCACTAGCCTGGCTCACTCCATTGCTTTCCTTTTCCTTGGTAGAGATCGTTGGAACGGCAGCGTATCGCTTCATTTCCAGCCACCGCCACCAATGGTTTGGACGACTTTCGATCGAAAAAGCAGTGCCGAAATGAAGGGATAAGCGGAAACGTGAATAAAATGACTGAAGGTGCTGTCATACCTTCAGTCATACTATAGCTCGTTTTCCTGCAAAGGGGATCAGTAGAGGGTAGAAGAATCATCCACCAGAAACAAGAAGTGCCTTTTCAGCCATTGCTTAGCTAGTCACCTATTTCGACCATGAAGCTGTCAACGTAAACGCCTTCCCCTTTAATCGAGACATGAGGCTTGCCGTTCTTGTCCGTCTTAACAACGACAAGAACGCGCCCATCTTTGCCGATTTCTTGCCCTTGTTCGACGAGCCACTCCTGTTTGCTGTTGTCAATATACGTTGTCCCGTAAGCACCCATTACACCAGACGCCGTCCCCGTGACTGGGTCTTCGATCGTGCCTGAATATGGAGATGAAAAGTGGCGGCCATGAAGATCGGCGTCTGGGTCGATCGTTTCCACACAAAAGGGATGGACTGAACAACGGGGCTTCTCTGTTAAAATCGCTGGAAATTCACGGTTTTGCGGCTTCATTTGCGAAAAAGCGTGAATGCTTTTTATCGGCACGAGAAGCGTCCAAGTGCCTGTGCTGCCGTACATAATCGGCAGTCGGCTGTCTAAATCGGATGGAGACAAGCCAAGTGCTTCCGCCAGTTTAGCAGCTGATCCATTGAAGCGTTCAAATTGAGGAGCTGCCTGTTCCATCGCAATCATTAACTGCCCTGCCTTTGTTTCCAACTCCATGTTTAAAATGCCCGCTTTTGTTTCGAGGGTAAGTTTTGTTTGCTTGTCAATCGTTCCAGCCTCGACAAGCGCTTGCAATGCGGCAACCGTACCGTGGCCACACAAATCCATTTCATGTCCTGGCGTGAAATAGCGCAAGCGTAAATCTGCCACATCGGAGTGAAGAACAAAAGCCGTTTCGTTAAAGCCAACCTTTTTAGCGATTTCTTGCATGTTCCTTTCTTCTAACGCATCTCCTTCAAAGACAACGCCAGCAGGGTTTCCTTTTCCTTTCTGTCTGCTGAACGCTTCGTAATGCCATACTTGTATATGTTTCATCTTTCTTCCTCCCACCACCTAAGAAAACCTCCCCCTATGTAGGGGGGAGGGGCTATTTCGGAATTCTATGTTTGTTACATGTTACAAGCGAGCTTAAAGCCGTTGTGTTTGCCCCGCCCGCTTATTTGCTTTTTATCGCTTTCAAACAATGCCTAAACACGGAGAGAACCTCATAAGTCCTTATGTGAAAAGCGCGGTTTCGATCGCCGTCTGCAGTGCGAATGCACCGTCAGAGTTGTTCGAACATACAACGAGCACATGCCCTGTTTCAGGGTAACAAGCCATTCGGAAATTGACTCCTGGATCATAGCCCATAAAAATATGTTTGTTTACGCGGCCAGCCTCGCCCTTCATGTACCCGCCATAGCCGTAAAAAAGATCGCCTTCGACTTGTACATGAGGTGCCAACAGCGTAGCAACCATTTCCTTAGACATGAGCTTGCCTGCGCCTAACTCTTGCCATAGCTTCGCCATTTCTGGTGCTGTCACATAAGCGCCCCCGTCAGCCCCTCCTTTAGCTGGAACAGAAAATACATTTGTGCGCCATTTGCCATTTTCTTCGTCAATGTAGCCAAGAGCAGCGCCTTCTGGCAGAGCATCCATTTCGAAAAAACCGGACCTAGTCATGCCTGCTTGTTGAAAAATCGCCTTTTCAACATAGTCGCTAAACGGAAGCCCGCTTGCCTGCTCAACGACAAGGCCGAGAACAATGTAGCCAGAATTGTTGTAACGGAATGTGGTTCCTGGCTTCTCTTTCATTTCTTGTTGTTGGAAAAGTGGCAAAAAATCTTTTCCCTTTCTCATCTGGTAAACAGGCGTTTGCTGCCAAAGCTCCTCGTAGTCGTCCATGACTTCTTCGTCAAAATAATCGGCAATCCCGGAAGTATGGGTCAACAGTTGATGCACCGTTATTTCAGGGTCGAACCCTAAGTTATCGATTTCTAAACAATCGGCCAATTTGCTATCTAAGGGCAACTTTCCTGAGTCAGCTAGTTGGCAAACCGCAATCGCGGTTAGTAACTTTGTGCCTGATGCCATGCCGTAGCGGGTATTCGTTTGGTTAGGGATTTGTTCGGCTCGGTTGGCAAAGCCAAAACTGTCTGTTACGGTGCCTTCTGGAGTAGCTAAGTAATAAGTACCAGCAAAAGTTTCTGCTTTTGCTGTTTCTTTCACTACTTGTTTGATCGTTTCCATCATATTTTGTCCTCCTAATGATCTTTCTTAGTAGTGCTATCAAAAAAATGTGATCATTTAGGTTAGACTCATGTCAGCTTTACGTATGGCATCTAAAGCCCCTCCTTTTTTCTAGTTTAACACATCGTATGGGGCTATAGTTGTTAGGCTTTTCTTCTTTCAAACTAGCGATGGACAAACGATTCATCGAGCATGGCTACAGATGCTTCTATTGAATCTCCTCTATTTTTCCAGTTCGTACAAGAAGGCAATGTGTCATTTCATCTTTCAAAAACAACCTATCTTTTAGAAAGGTTCTTAATCCTTTTCATAGAGTGTGATATGATAAAACGGTAAAAATTACTATCTTCTCTATAAAAGGGCGATTCCATGGCATTTTTCCTACTCGTTGCTGTATCCTATGCATGTGGCTGTATAAACGGGGCTTACTATATCGGACATATGAAATACAAACAAGACATCCGCACTTTGGGAAGCGCGAATGCTGGGGCACGAAATGCCGGACGCATTTTTGGCAAAAAGGCCTTTATCGGCACAGTCGCGATCGATGCGTTAAAAACAATTATTCCATTAGCCATAGGGAGAATGTGGCTTGACGTTTCTGATATCGTTATTGGTGCAATGGCTTTGGCCATTCTCATTGGCCATATTTGGCCGCTGCAATTGCAGCGCTCAGGTGGAAAAGGAGTCGTCGTTTATTTGGCGGCTGCGCTTGTGCTAGCCCCCCTTGCTTTAGTCGTGTGCGGCCTAGCACTTGCCGTCTTGCGTGCTTGCAAACGATCGTTTACGAAGGCAGGCCTGATCGCCATTTGTACGATCCCGCTTACACTGCTTTGCCAAACTGCATACAGCCTTGCTGGCTTGTTTGCGCTTTTGCTCATGATTGTGCTATTTGCTCACAGAAAGGGGCATTGATATGGACACATCTGCGATTACATACAAGATTGCTGATACAGATGAAGAATTCGATCAAATTCATAAGTTAAATTACGACACCTTTGTCGAAGAGATCCCGCAGCATCGCCCAAATACAGAAAAAAGGCTCGTTGACCGTTTTAATGACGAAAACCTGTACATTATTGCCAAGCGTGGCCAAGAAATCATTGGCATGATTTCTATTCGCGATACGCGCCCATTTTCATTAGACAGTAAATTAGAAAACCTTGACTCTTACATAAATAGCGATGAAAAGCTATGTGAAATCCGGCTGCTTTCGATCAAAAAAGAATACCGCAAAGGGATTGTCTTTTACCGCCTATGCGAGCAACTCGTTTCCTATTGTCTAAAACAAGGGTATACGATGGCCCTTATATCGGGGACAACGCGGCAATTAAAGCTTTATAAGCGGATTGGCTTTGTGCCGTTTGGGCCGCTTGTCGGGTCTGAGGAAGCCCGTTACCAACCGATGTATTTAACAGAAGAACATTTTAAAGCTTCCACCAAAGCGTTTCAAAAGTTAATGGAACGGCAGCAAGCGCCTGCCCAGCAGTTGTTTTTGCCTGGGCCTGTCACACAACTGAAAGCTGTGCAAGAGGCTTGGGCCAAGGCTCCTGTGTCTCATCGGGCCGAAGAATTCCACCAAGTGATGGCACAAACGAAAGAAAAGCTACTTCGGCTAACAAATGGTCATTATGTGGAACTCGCGGTCGGGACAGGGACACTCGCCAATGAGATGGTAGCAGCTCAACTGTCAACGCTAAATCAAAAAGGAGTCATTCTCACAAGCGGTGAATTTGGCGAACGGTTAGTCAAGCAAGCAGAGCGGTGGGGGTTATCATTTGACCAATTGGCCCATTCCCAAACTGGCCCAGTTTCTTATGAAAACATTGAAAAATGGCTAGAGGCCGATTCTGAGATTGGCTGGCTTTGGACCGTCCATTGTGAAACGTCGACGGGACGCCTGTATGCTCTTGACCGTCTCAAAGAGATTTGCGGCAAACATGACGTTCGTTTATGCCTTGACGCATGCAGCAGCCTCGGCTCTGTTCCTGTTGACTTATCTGGCGTCTGGCTTGCCAGTTCCGTCAGCGGCAAGGGATTGGCGGCCTATCCCGGGCTTGCCCTTGTCTTTCATGACGAGCCAGCTTTTGTAAATGATTCGTTGCCTGCCTACCTTGACATTGGCACATATGAACAAGCGGAGAGTGTACCGTTTACCCATTGCTCGAATGGCTTGTATGCATTAAATGAAGCACTAAACCATCCAGCTCCGCCATATGATTCTTTATGCCAGTCCATATTGGCTAAACTAGAAGCGAATGGCTTTACAGTAGTACGCGGCGAGTCTTTTTCTCCTGCTATTATTACAGTTGACCTTTCTGGCCACTTGTCTGCAAGAGAATTTGGCGACCGTCTCAAACAACACGGCATTCATGTCAGTTATGAAAGCGCCTATCTGCTCGAACGCAATTGGTTCCAGCTAGCGTTAATGGGCCACATCGACGATCGCTTTGCCAAAAAAGCAGTTCATACCATTGCTACCATCTATGCAAAAATGAAACAAGAACAGGCGGTTCACAGTTATGAATGAACTCAAACAATTTTTAACAAAACATCTTATTCGCTTAGGTGTTGTCGCACTATGGCTGAAAACCGTGATTGTGTCGGCAACGGCATTTTCGTTGCCTATACAAAATGGCGTTGACGTCTTTTTATTGCTCATCGGTCCTCTCGGTTCTCTTATGCTCTTGCTTGGCTTTAGTTTTTACTTTAGCAAGCATGTTCGCCCGCTCGTGTTTTTGCTTGTTTATCTCTTATGCACAGCGTTGTTGTTCGGTACGCTTTTATACTACCGGTTCTATATTGATTTTCTGACTGTGTCCGTTTTCCTGCAATTTAGCAATGTTGGTGGGCTCGGATCAAGCACAGCCGAGCTCGTTTCACCTTATGATTTGTTGTTGCTCATCGACTTATTTGTCGTTGCTTGGTTCACCATTAGCGCAAAAATAGAACGACGACCGATTGAGCGCCCGCACGGAAAAGGTTTTGCCTGGTCCGGTTTGGTGGCGCTAGTAGTGGCACTAGGCATCAGCCATATTCAAAATCCGTATTTGCTTAAGACTGATTACGCCAGAGATGAACTTGTCGCTTCTCTTGGCCTCTACAATTATCAATTGGTCAATCTTGCCCAAGGCATTAGTGCGCCGCTGAAAGAAACGTGGGCCAATGAAGCAACCGCTTCTGGCATACAAGCGGAAATGCAAGAAAAACCGTCTCCTGACGTGGATGTGTTTGGCGTCGCACAGGGAAAAAACATCGTGATGATTAGCCTTGAGTCCACGCAAAATTTCGTGATTGGGCAGACGGTAAATGGCAAGGAACTAACGCCATTCTTAAACCAATTGATTGAAGAGAGTTTTTATTTTCCAAACATTTATGACCAAACCGCACAAGGCAAATCATCGGATATGGAGTTTATGCTGGATACCGGCTTTTACCCGCTATCCAGCGGCTCGGCATTTGTACGGCGTTATGAAAATACATTTCGCTCCCTTCCTCAAATCTTGAAAGAACAAGGGTATACATCGGCCGCTTTCCATGCCAATGATGCGACTTTTTGGAACCGTGAAGCGATGTATGAAACGCTAGGATATGACGAGTTTTTCTCAAAAGACGATTATGAGATAACAGATGAGTTGAGTGTCAACTACGGGCTGAAAGACAAACCCTTTTTTGCCCAGTCAATTGACCATCTCAACACGTTGGAACCACCCTATATGGCTAAATTTATTCCTTTGACGAACCATTTTCCGTTCTTGCTTGAACAAGAGGACCAATCAATTGATCCAGCCGACACAGGAGTCGATGTAGTCAATCGCTATGTGACGACCATTCGCTATCAAGATGAAGCCATTGAGCAGTTTTTTGCCGATCTCAAAAAAGAAGGACATTATGAAGATACCATCTTCCTGTTATACGGCGACCATTACGGGATTTCCCGCCAATACGAAAGCGGTGTTCATACATTGCTTGGCCAAGAAGAAAATACACTAACCCATATGGATTTGCAAAAAGTACCGCTCATTATCCATATCCCTGGGCAAACAGGACAAACGATTGAAACGGAAGGCGGGCAAATCGATATTCATGCTACCCTTCTTCAGCTCTTAGGACTTTCTGCCAATGAGAACATAACGTTTAGCTACGACTTGTTCACCCGTCCTAGCGATGTGCCGATTATCTTTCGCGATGGTCGATTCGTATCTGAGAAGTATTTGTATGCAGACCACACTTGTTATGACCGAAAAACTGAACAACCTGTAGAGGAAACATACTGCGCCAATGATCTAGAAATTGTCCGAGAGCAGTTGGCTCTCTCTGATGAGATCTTGCTTGGCGACCTACTCCGTTTTCTTGACTAATCATTATACACGGCCCTTGTGACAAGGGCCGTGTTTTCCTAACCTCGCTCCACATAAAAGCCCGCTTGCTCAGCGGGCTAAAGGTGCTCTATATGAATCACTTCCCATAAGTTTCCGTCTGGATCTGAAAAAACAAATGAGTAAGACCATTCATCGCGCTGGCGCGGGTGAATGAAGTGTGCAGATGTTGCTGCGACTTTCGCAAAGGCAGCGTCAACTTCTTCATCTGACTCGCAGGCCAACGTTAAAATCGTGCCATTGTTCGCTTTTTCGGTAATGCCATAAATTCGGGAAACTTCCGATCTAAGCATGAGGATAAGGCCTAGGCCATCTTTTACTTTGAGCGCAGCGTGGGTAGCATCTGGTTGGATTGTCTTTTTTATTGGTTGAAATGGCAATGCCTTTTCATAAAAACTCAGCGCCCGTTTTAAGTTGCAGACAGGCAATGTAATCATTTGCAATGATGGTTCCATGGCCACTCTTCCCTTTCCTTTATTTTATCATTTTGCCCGATACGATGGTGTTTTACCCATAAAAACGTATCCTTTTTAGCCCGCTTCCTGAACTTTCTTTCTATGAAACTGTTTATTTTTTCTACTAGATGGCTAGACTGCTAAGGCAGGTGACTTAGACAGGAGGTATTTTTTATGAAATGCAATCAAATGACACTTTGTCTTTTCTTTTTTATCGTATTCGCGCTTTCTTCAGTTGTGATTTCTGAAGACGCGCTTGCAATAGCAGCAAAAACAGGGGAAGTCGATACACAAACGTCATTAAATGTCCGTAGCGGACCGAGCACGAGTCACGAAGTTGTTGGATGGTTGACCCCAGGCGAACAAGTAGAGTATACGGACAACGGCGATGGCTGGGGCGAACTAGTCGACGGCAGTGGCTATATCAGCCTTCATTATATTACAAATCATGATGGAGAACCGGTCGACCGAAGCAGCGCTAAACATGACAGTGTACCACCAAACAATGAACGGATTGTGTTGGACCCTGGGCACGGTGGGAAAGATAGCGGAGCTGTAGCGAACGGCTTAATGGAAAAAGAGATTGTATTAGATATCGGCAAACGGACACGTGACATTTTAGAAAATGCTGGTTTTACCGTATTGATGACACGAGACGAAGATGTATTTGTCAGCTTAGAAGAGAGAACAGCAATGGCAAACGCTTGGGGAGCTGACCAGTTTATTAGCATACATGCAAACGGTTTCTCTAACCCAGCTGCAAATGGTGTCGAAACTTATTATTTCCCGGGAAGTGCAGCAGGCAAGCATATGGCAGCTAATATCCAAAACCAATTAGTCGAAAACACAGATCGAACCGACCGAGGCATTTTTGAGGAAACCTTTTATGTCATTTGCCATACAGCTATGCCGGCGATTCTTGTGGAGACAGGATTTGTGTCGAATGCCGACGACGCGACCCAACTTGCGGACGCCAATTATCGACAAGTGGTGGCAGAAGCGATTGCGAACAGCGTTATCGATGGATAGTGGCCATCCACTGCTGCGTCGGCGACAACCGCTGGTATTCTTAAGCAATCTACTGACGTTGATTGCTTAGCTTCCAGTGCCGTTTGACATCGTTGTCGTCGACATCATCGGGCAACAGCGTTCTATCAACAAACGATCAGCAAAAAAGAGGGACAACATGTCCCTCGCTTTTTGGCAGAATTCCATTAGGTGACCAGGTGGCTCCCTAGAGTTGCCCTCTCCCCTAATGACAACAGTCCCATTTAGTGTACCGCTGTTTTCATTCGTTGTTATGGAAGTAAGAAATCATAGAAGTGAATGTGTGCGCTCTTTTTAAAACGCTGTTTCTTTTGGACTAACCATAAGTCCCTCATCAGAGTAAATCCTTTAATCGGCACTTCTCTTAAAATCTTAAATTGCAGTTCCTTACTAACAGTTATTCTAGGTAGAATGCTTATTCCAAGCCCTGCTTCCACGGCACTTTTTATCGACTGCATACTGCCAAGCTCCATCACATTTTCTATTTGTTCCAAAATACCGTAGTCAGTTAATGCGTTCTCGACAATCAATCTTGTTCCTGAATCCTTTTCTCTCCAAATCATTTTTTCTTCTGTAAGTTCGTGAATGTCAATCGATTCTCTTTCCTTCCAACGATGGTTGTAAGATGTAACGAGAATCAGCTCATCAACTGCAAATTTTTTCAGGCTATATTCAGACTGATGGACGCGTCCCTCTATGAGCGCAATATCAATTTCATTCGCTTCAAGTTTCGATAATATATATGGTGTATTTCCAATTAATAAACTGAATTTAATATCGGCATGTTTTTGTTGAAAGTTCCCCAATAGGCCAGGAAGTAAATATTCACCGATTGTTAAGCTTGCTCCAACGTTTAGTTTAGGATCTCGAATGCCTATCACTTCTTGAAGAGCTTGCACCGAGTTATCATAACTTTCCACTATTTCCTTTGCATAGGGGTATAATTGTTCTCCTGCTTCTGATAGCAGCATTTTTCCTTCAGTTCGATCAAATAAAGCCGTCCCATAACTGTTCTCTAGTTGGCGAATTTGTTTTGTTACCGCTGGCTGGGTTACAAAACTTAAGCGCGCAGCCTGACTGATGCTCCCTCCGTCTGCAACTTTACAAAACATTCGTAAACTCTCTATATTCAAGACGATCATTCACACCCTTACCTGAAATGAACCATACTAAATCCAACGATGTTTCTAATAACGAGAGAACTAAATGAACGGACAGACGTATTTAAAATTAATTTTGGCTAGGCTCTATTATTCTGCACTTACTGCGCAACGAAACCCGACATTGCCTGATGAACTGTCTGGCGTATTACAACTTCGAGCAGCGACCCTATACCTGTTACAGTATGAATCATGACATAAATAGGATCCGCCCCGCATCGCTTTTGGAGATTCTGGCATTGGCCTATTTGTAGGTTGTCCACTTACCTTGTTTTTGTCAAACCAGTTTTCACACCATTCCCACACATTCCCTGACGTATTATATAAGCCATAACCGTTTGCGGGAAAAGAATGTACAGGGGCTGTCCCTAGATAGCCATCTTCGATTGTATTTTTAGTCGGAAACTCCCCTTGCCAAATATTACACCGGTGTTTTCCATTAGGATAGAGCGTATTTCCCCACGGATACCTTTGCTGAACAAGCCCCCCTCTCGCAGCGTATTCCCATTCCTCTTCCGTAAGGAGCCTTTTCCCAGCCCATTCACAATAAGCTTTCGCATCATTCCAAGAAACATGTACAACTGGATGATCCATTCGATCTTCAATAGAAGAATCAGGACCTTCAGGGTGATTCCAAGTTGCTCCTTCCACTACACGCCACCATGGGGTTTGAACAGGTACCTGTGTCACTTTCTGAGCAGTTTTTTCAGACAGTAAGAGATGGAAGACAAAAGACCAGCCGAATGTATCGGCATCTGTTTGATAGTTCGTATCGCTAATAAATTCTTGAAATCGCCGATTTGTGACAGCATATTTATCAACGTAAAACGGCCGTACCGCAACTTCCCGAACAGGTCCTTCCTGATCAAATGGATTAGCATCTGGATCCTCTGTTCCCATTAAAAAGTTGCCTCCTTTAAGGTAAACCATGTCATCACAATGTTTTTGCTTCGTATTTAACGTTCTATTGGGCATATCCTTTTCAGTATGAGCATTGTTCCTAATCGTTGACCTAGACACGGAGCAACAGCTTTTATTATGGTCCATTTCCCTCACCTCTTCATTGAATAATATTCACCTATTAATAATAGAGCGGCATCTTATGTTCATATTTGTTGATTTTGTTGGTAAATCTTAATGTCGTTAAATGGGGACGAGTAATGGCACTTCCAACTACCACCGCATACGCACCTAAATAAAGACTTTCGATTGCCTCTTCAGGGGTATTAATTTTGCCTTCCATTAATACGAAGCCATTCCCTTTCGTGACACGAACGATTTTAGCCAACATCTCAAAATCCGGACTGTCAATTGATTTTGGATGATTGTTAAACCGATATAAAGTTGGGGCTACCATATGGGCGCCTTGTTCTAATGCCAAAACGGCTTCTTTTTCATTGCGAATATCAGCTAAAATGATCGTATCGGGGTACTTCTGTTTAATTTTATCAATAAGAAGATATGCTTTTTCTCCTTGTGCATTGACCCGATCAGTGGCGTCTATTGCCACAATATCTGCCCCTGCCTCTATGACCTCTTCTACTGCTTCGATAGTAGGTGTAATGAAGACAGGATGATCCTTTGTATGCTGCTTCCATAACCCAATAATCGGCAGATCCGTTATTTTACGCACTTCTTTAATATGTTCAGGCGTATTTATTCGCAGTCCGGCCGCCCCTCCCCATATTGCCGATTCAGCCATTTTCGTAATGATACCTGGTAAATAAATCGGATCCTCTTTTTTTGCTTGGCAAGACACGATGAGACCATTTTTTAATTGTTCAATTACAGTCTGCTGTTTTTCGCTTAATGATTCCATTCTCTATCTCCTCTTTTTCATATTTCCCGAATGTGAAACCATTGAATATCTAAATGAATAATGGAAAAATCTCGCTCACTCACAAATAGGAGAAAGCGAGAACGATCTTTATTTTGAAAGTTGGATAATATTATCCTGCCGAGCGTCAACTTTACTGTCAGGATTGTTCACGGTACAAGCTTCACCACTTGTAAAAATCAAAATGATGTCTGTTGATGGGACCAGTTCTTGAATCGAATCAAAATCAACGGTTAATAACAGGTCCCCTTTTTTTACCCTATGCCCTTCTTTAATATGAGATGTAAACCCTTTGCCCTCTAGACGAACTGTGTCTACACCAACGTGTATTAAAATCTCTTTCCCGTCATCTGCCCTTAAACCGACAGCATGGTTTGTTTGAAAAACAAAATCCACTTTCGCATCAATGGGAGCATAGATTTGCGGAGAAGTTGGTTCAATTGCAAACCCATCCCCCATCATTTTTTGGGAAAATGTCTCATCCTTCACTTGATCAATTAATTTAATCGTGCCTGAAGCTGGACTGACAAATGTATTCCTTTTCTTATTAAATAGGCCAAACACATTACTCACCTACCTTTAAATAATCATTAGGATCTTTTGAACTAGGATTATAGGTTTCTGATTTGTTAACCTTCCAGCCCTCTTTCAATTTGAAATGACCAGTTAAAATCGGGTCATCTGTTTTTGTTTGATAATCATGGAGCTTTTTGCGCATGTCAATCAGCACATTTTCATAACGTTTATCACCAGCCAGGTTATTTCTTTCACCAGGATCAAAGAGCAAATCATAAAGTCCTTCTTTTGGTTTCACAACCTCTTCAAGCCCATTTTCATGCATGAGCGTTTTAGTCGGGGAATTATCAATGTTTGTACGGTTTATTTTCAAATAGTCATCATCATAAAATTTTATATACTTATACCTTTTTGTACGGATGCTTCTGGCAGGCTCATAAGCTGTGTGATAGTTGATTTCAGCAAATACTTCTTCTCTCACTTCATGATTTTTCACATTGAACATCTCTGCAAAAGAAACGCCTTGTAAGTAAGAAGGCTGTTCGATCTCTAATAAGTCGCATAAAGTAGGGAAAACGTCTACTTGTGAAACCAACCCTTCTACTTCCTCCCCAATCATCGAACTATCAGGAACACGCATAATCAATGAAACGCCAATGCCTGAATCATATAAAGTACATTTACTAAATGGGAAAGCAAGGCCATGATCTGTCGTAAATATGATGATTGAATCATCATACAAGCCTTCTTCTTTTAATGTCTCAATGACTAAATCAAAAGAAGCATTCACCCAAGTCGCAGAGTTAAGGTAGCCTGTATAGTCCTCTCTTATTTCCTTATTGTCTGGCACTGGATATGGCGGCATCACGTATTTCGAATCAAACGAACGGTCATCTTCATGTGCCTCTTCAGGAAATTTCCGATGAGTAGCAAACATTCCATAGGATAAAAAGAATGGTTTTTTCTTATTAGATTGCTGCAGCCATTGGCAAACTTGACGAGCATTTTCATAATCCCATTTCACAAGCTCTTGTTCGGATAATCCTGTATTATCAGAAGTGATATCTTGATCATAACCAATTATTTTCGCACCTTTATCATGATCGATATAACTTCCAGCCTCATGCTGGATGCCACATAACACAGTAAAATAATCTTCTTTTTTTAAAAAATTCACTAAGTGCTGATTGTAATCATGAAGCTTAAATCCTCTCTGGGATAATCCAAACATCCCATTACTATGAGGGTACATGCCTGTCAATAATCCAGCTCTACTCGGTGAACATGTAGGCCCTACACAATAAGCCTGCCTAAAAATGGTCGCGTCTTCAGCAAATTTCTGCAGCGATGGTGTAGGTACGTCATATCCATACGGACTTAAAACCTTTCCGCTATCATGTGTGTGTATATAAATAACATTCTTCTTCATCATAAAACTCCTTTTTGAAGATCCCCAATATTCATTTATTGCTAAAGCGATCCTCGATTTCTCCAACTACAAATGTCTAATATTATTCTCTTGGATATAATCGTCTATTTCTCCGCGAATAATATTCACCTTTGGTCCATAGATAACCTGAATAGCTTTGCCTCTTACTACCGTATTCATGGCACCAGTTTGTTTTAAAAGGCTGGCGTTAATTTTATCTGGTTTGACCACACTTACTCTTAATCTAGTCGCACAGTTGTCAATTTCCGTAATATTTCCAAATCCACCTAGACCTTCAATGATTGTTTTTGCTTGGCCATCTGCATAAGAGGCTTGATGAGCGCTTTCCTGATCTGTAACCTCTTCGTCATCACGGCCAGGTGTTTTCGCATTTAGCTTTACAATTAAAAACTTAAATACAAAATAGTAAACGATTGCAACAGGAATCCCTAAAAGAATGGCCCACAGAAAATTCGTTTTGTCGTTTCCTTGGAATACTCCAAATAAAAGGAATTCAACTAGCCCCGCTGAGAAGGTTGAGCCGATTGTAATGTTTGCTAGACTCGCTAAAACAAAGCTTAGCGCAAATAAAATAGCCTCTGCAGCAAACAAAATAGGTGAAGCAAATAATAATGCGAATGAAATTGGTTCCGTCACCCCAGTAACAAACGCAGTTAGGCCAACAGATAACAAAAAGCCTGCAGTTGCTTTTCTCTTCGGGCCAGCAGGAATGGCCTTGTACATTGCAAATACGATCCCAAGCATTCCGAACATCATATGCAAATACCGGCCACTATTGAACAACGCTAAGTTACCGAAGAATTTAGTCGTCTCAGGGTCAGACAATTGGGCCAAAAAGATGGTTTGGAATCCTTCGTATACTTGTCCCCCAACTTCTAACGTTCCTCCCGCGGCAGTCGTCCAAAACGGTAAATAAAAGACATGATGAAGACCAAACAAATACAAGGTACGTAACATTAGGCCATATAAAAATGATCCAAGTGTGCCTAGCCCTGTTGCAAATTCTCCAAATGAAGCGATGCCACTCCCAATAAATGGCCAGATAATGTACATCATTGCCCCAACAATCAGAAATACAAAAGTATTTATAATTGGAACAAATCTAGATCCTCCAAAGAAAGCAAGCATTTCAGGCAACTTTATATTGTAAAAACGATTATGAATGAAACCAGTGACAATGCCTGTTAAAATTCCTCCAAACACTCCCATTTGAAGCGTCAAAACGCCAAACTGTGAGCCTTGCCCGAAAGCCCTAGGGTCCACATCTGGCGGGGCTATATCGCCAGTGATAGTTAACAGAGAGTTAATTGTAATAATTAACACGAAATAACCAACAACAGCCGCTAAAGCAGCAGGGCCTTTTTCTTTTTTAGCTAAACCTATCGCTATACCTACTGCGAATATAAGAGGAAGTGCATTAAATACACCTGAACCCGCTGCATTCATAATTTGTAAAATCGCTTGCAAAACCGTGTTTCCTAGGATTGGATAAGTATCAATCACTGCTTGTCCAGATAATGCTGACGATACTCCAAGTAATAAACCTGCTACTGGAAGGATTGCTACTGGGAGCAAAATCGCTTTACCCAGTTTTTGCCCAAAACCCATCAGTAAATCTTTCATTTTTTTTCCCCTTTCTCCCTTAGAAGTGACATGTAGCTTATGAAGCAATCGCTTTCATTCAACTAAAAAAACGAACTCTTCTTAAAAGTTTGAAGGAAGCTATCCATTCATTAGCTATAAACATAGTATCAAATCCATTAAATATGTCAATACAATTTATTTTTTATGTGTTAATGTTTTGTGTTTAACCGGAATAACTATCAAATAGTGGTTATCATTCATCATGTGGAAATGACAACTATATGGTCTTCAAACTAAAATATCCTTCTAGAGAGGAGTTTTCCAACCTTTCCTGAAATCTTGCCTTCTTCTCAAGGTTTACGGCAATTATAAAGCCCCCGACGTATGAAAAAACAGGCGGTAAATAAAGGCATTCATCACCGTTGACGAATGCCTCAGCAATTAACTATTTAAGAATGAGACGATTTCAGCAGCAAATCACCTTGTAAATTTGTTAATACAAATTATTTAGCTCTTATTGATTGATATTGGTACTTCTCGGAATTCAGAATGACTTCGGTATAATCCAATACTTTTCCTGTAGATAAGAACGTGGTATTTAGCAATTTGATGAGCGGTTGATCTGGGTTATAGTTAAAATACTTAATAATCTCTTCTGTAGGCATGATTGGTACAACAACGTGGTGGGAATGATCAATGATCTGATTTTTCACTTCTTCAATATACTTATATTTGGACTTCGTCATATCCTCATAGGAGAGGTCAGGATATTCCTTTACACTCATATAAGTAGACTCCAGCATCATAGGAATGTCATCCGCTTTTCGAAGCCTTTTAATAAAATAAACAGGACTGCCGTTCTCAATTCGTAATTTATGAGCGATCTCTTGGCTAGCAGACGTTATTTTGAATTCTTTTATTTCTGTACTGGCAACTTTCCCCATTTCCTTCATTTCTTCTGTAAAACTCTTCACGTTCGTTGTTCTCCCAACAATTTGAGAGCTCGATACATAAGTGCCACTGCCTTGACTTCTTGATAAATATCCCTTTGCAACAAGATTATTCGTAGCCTGCCGCACGGTTACTCGACTAACGCCAAATTTATCCACTAATTCTTGCTCCGTCTCGATTAATTGTCCCTTGGTATATTCTCCGCTCTTTATTTTTTCAAGTATATATTCTTCAATCATTTTATACTTCGCAATTCTTTTAGGCTTTTGAGACAACAGATTAACCTCCACGTTCACATGTTATACCTTCAATATAGCAAATTTAAAGCGAGTTAACCATTATCCCTCTAAATAATCATTATCGATCATAACCTTTGCTTATATCCTATAACTTATCGGTATTATGTAAACCACTTTTAATTTGATAAAATACAAATGATCAATAGAGCGCAAGTTTAGGAGGAGTTAATGGTTATTTTTGTGCTATATTTTTTGTTAGGCCTTCTCGCTACAACAATTGGGGCAGCCGCAGGTCTGGGCGGAGGCGTCATTATAAAACCTGTTTTGGACTTGTTTGGGCATTTTGATCTACCAACAATTAGTATTTTATCTGCAACAACCGTTTTATCAATGGCTACCGTTTCTCTTATGAAAATGAAACAGCAAAAAATTAAGCTTGATAAAGTATCGAGTTCCATTATTGCTTTTGGATCGATTATGGGAGGGATATTAGGAAAAACGATTTTCAATTTAATCGCTATTTCCCTAAACATACCCAATATAACGGCTATTATTCAATCTAGTTTATTAGTGCTATTGCTGTTATTAATCATTATTTATTTTAAAAATAAGGGTAAGTCAAAATCCTATAGGCTCACAAATAAATGGATCATTTTGTTAGTTGGGCTTGCCTTAGGGTTTCTGTCTTCATTTATAGGGATTGGCGGAGGGCCATTAAATGTAGCCGTACTATGTTTGCTTTTTTCGATGACGACAAAATATGCAGGATACCATTCCATTTTTATTATATTTTTCTCGCAAATCTCCGCTCTTTTAGTCGTTGCATTTACTACCGGCTTTGGTGACTACAATCTATACATGCTGCTTGTTATGATTCCCGGGGGTATCATTGGAGGGATTATTGGAAATAGTCTCCTATTAAAATTATCTAATTTACACATCGAGAAAATATTCACTTTTTCAGTAATTCTTATAATTGGAATAAATATCTACAATATCATTACGATCGGTTTAACTCTCTAGGTATGCGAAAAAAATCTATCACGCCCTTTGCGGGTAAACAGCAAATAAATAAAAAAGCCCGATTGGGCTTTTTTCGCCTACCGTTCTTGTAGGCGGGCAATACGGTCATTTAAATCCGGGTGTGTTGAAAATAACTTTAGTACGGAGTTGCCGCCACTAATTTTCATCGTTTGTACCGCTGTATCATCTGTTTGGTCATTGGCTTTCGCTCGGTCCACATAATTTTTTAGCGCATGCAAGGCATGAACCATTTTATCTTTACCAGCCAAATCCGCGCCGCCCCTGTCTGCGTGATATTCACGATAACGTGAGTACGCGTTGACAACAAGGCTGCCAAGGATGGAGAACAAAATTTGCAATATAATTATGGCCAGGAATTGCACAATGAACTGAAGTTCAGGCTTCACAAACCGTGAGACAACAATCGCTAAAACACGGGACAAAAAGACAACAAATGTGTTCACAATTCCTTGCAGCAACGTCATCGTCACCATATCGCCATTTGCGACATGGGCGACTTCATGAGCGATAACCCCTTCGACTGCATCGTCATCCATTACGTCTAACAAGCCAGTGGATACGGCGACAAGAGAACGTTTTTTAGATGGGCCTGTAGCAAAAGCATTGACTTCCGCCGATTGGTAAATCCCGACTTCCGGCATATGTGTTAGCCCTGCCGCTCTCGACAAACGGTGCACTTTTTCAACAATCGCTTTTTGTTCAGCACTCAATGACCCGTCTGGATCAAGCACATGGACTTTCATCATCTTCTTCGCAATCCAGCGCGACATCGCTAGCGAAATAAACGAGCCTGAGAACCCAACAATGAGACTAAAGATTAGGATCGGAACAAATTGGATCGCGCCACTGCTGCTTACAAACGAACCGTCTATGCCTGTAAACGATGTAACCAATGTCCAAACGACCAAAATCGTCGTCATGACCAGGATATTTGTCCCGATAAACAAAAGGATACGTTTCCCCATTCTACCCCTCCAAAAATAAAATTCATTTGACCTTCTTAGTGTACCAGTGATTTTAAGCAAACTAAAGAGCCATTTAGGCGTTTTTTGCGCTTTGCCCTTTTTCTGAGCATTTTTCCAGATTTACTCGTCTTTGATTTTTAATCCAAGCAATTTCGCAAATCCAACTGCTTGCGCTTTGGAAATGGTAAGGCCGTCAAGTTGAGCAAGAGAAGCTTGAATGCGGTTATATGTACATGTACTTATGTCCAACCCGGCTAACAGTGTTTGCCCAAAATGGATGTCATCGATACTACATTCATTCAGTTCGACTGGCTTTAACAGACAATCGGAAAAGTTGGCCGTGTCAAGGGAACATTGGCGAAAAGCGACATGTTTTAAACGGGCTTCGACAAAATCCGTTAAGTTTACTAAGCAATCTTGAAACGCTACATGGCCAAGATTCGCTTCAGAAAAGGCTGCCCCAGTCAATTTACAGCCTATAAATTGGACACGGTGAAGAATCGCTCCAGGAAACGTACAATTGGAAAAATCACACCGTTCGAACACAACATCTGTAAAGTCGGCTTTTGGGAAAGCACTATGCAAGAATTTGCTTTGTTTAAATATTGCTTTCGAAACCGTTAGCTTTTCTACATGCAAACCGACCTGTTCTTCCCCATTAAAGGCCATATTCATTAAAAACGGTTCCTCTTCTTCAAGTTGTGTTGCCAGTTCACTTTCCTCAAATTGCACCGGCAAAGTCGGCGCTTTTAACTTCATTGGCATGTTGCCCACTCCTTTTTGCGTAGCTGGGAACAACAAAAAAAGCTGCTACGGGCCCAGCCTTGTGCTAAATTCGACATTTGGCTACCATTGTCATCATGTTTCGTTCAGCATACCACAAGCATAAATGCACCATCGACCTTTTCGCCAGACCGGCTTTAAAAAGCGGGCATCCGTTCCCCGAATACCCGCTTGCTCCTATGATTTATTCTTTTACAGCCCCACTTGATATTCCTGCAATGAAGTACCGTTGCAAAAACAAGAACATCATAAAAATCGGCAAAACTGAAATGGTAGCAGCGAGCATAAGTTGGCCATAATCCAAGTTGTCTTGTCCACCTAAAATCGACAAAACAATTGGAAGCGTATACATATCTTCAGTGACTATTACGACTAAAGGCCACAGAAAGTTGTTCCATTGGTGTGTGAACAAGAAAATTCCTACAGCGCCAATGGCAGGCAACATCGTCGGCAACGCGATTTGGAAAAACATCCGGTACTCGCCGCAACCATCGATTCGTGCTGATTCAAGCACCGAATCAGGGATCGACTTCATGCTTTGCCGCATTAAAAAGATCGCAAATGGATAGGCAAGCTGGGGCAGGATGATCGCGCTATACGAATTAAGGATACCCATTCGCGCAAACAGCTCGAATTGTGGGATGATCAGTGCTTGATATGGGATCATCATCGATACAAGAAACATTGAGAATATAGCATTCTTGCCTTTAAACTCATATTTGGCAAATGCATACCCTGCCGCGGCACTAAACAGCCCGGCGATAACGGTAAATGTGACCGTTATGAAAATCGAGTTCCACAAGGCCCGGAAAATATCGATGTTGTTTAAAAGATTGCGGGCGTTTTCTAGCATGTGCGTTCCAGGTATCACGTTCGGAGGCACGGACAGCAATGCTCCAGATGAATTGGTCGCTCCTACTACCATCCAGTAGAATGGCCCAAGCGTAATAAACAAGCCAGCTGCCAGCACTGCATATTTGCCTAGTTTTCCAATCCAATTCATTCACGATCACCTGCCACTTTAAACTGGATGAAGGACAAGAAGGCAATGATAATGACAATCACATAGGCAATTGCCGATGCATAGCCAAAATCAAAATACTCAAAGCCATTTTCGTATAAATACATCGTCACCGTCATCGTTGCGTTTATCGGACCGCCTCCAGTCAAAATAAACACTTCATCAAACAGTTGGAATGTTCCAATCGTCGACATAACAAAAGCAAACAAAAGCACAGGTTTTAATTGGGGAACGGTAATCGAGAAGAACTTTTTTACGGTGCCTGCCCCATCTATTTCGGCGGCTTCATACAGGTCTTTCGGAATGACTTGCAGCCCAGCAAGAATAATCACCATGTTATAACCGGTCCACCGCCAAATAATGGCGAGAATGACAGACACTTTGGCCCAAAACGGATCGTTTAGCCAAGGGATCCGCTCTATGCCAACGCTTGTTAGCACATAGTTGATGATGCCGAAGTCTTGGTTTAGAATCAGCAGAAAAATAACCGCTGTCGCTACTAACGACGTGACTGTCGGCGTGAAAAACGCTACACGTAGGGGCCCTTTAAAACGGCGGATACCGCTGTGGAGCACGTTCGCCAGTATAACGGCCATACATATCATTACAGGCACTTGTACGAGCAAAATGATAAACGTATTAAAGAGCGCTTCATAAAACAAACTATCTTGGAACAAACGAATGTAATTGCTGAGACCAGCAAATGTGTTAACGCCGTTCTCGTTTACCGTAAAACTAAGCACAAACGAGTAGATAACCGGGTAGCCTGTAAAGATGATAAACAAAATCGCAACAGGCGCAATGAAAACATAAGGCGCTAGTCCTGTTGATGTCTTTTTCCGTTTTATGTGCTTTGTTCCCTTTGACAATGCTGGATTACTCATTGCTAGCCCCCCGTCCTGTGCTGGCTTCAAGCCTGTTGGCTGCTGTCTCAAGCGCTTCCTCAACAGGCACATCTTGGAGGACGACACGTCCGATCGCATCATTATACGTTTCCCGGGCACGTAAAAAGTCGCTTGTAAAATTGACAACAGGCAAATCAACCGCCTCTTCCGCAAAAATCGAAAAGATTTTTTGTCCACCGTAAAACGGAATGCCCTCATCCAGTTCTGGCCGCTCAATCGCATCTATTAAGGCAGGGTAAGCCCCGTATTCCATGGCACCATAAAGCTGATTTTCGACATCGACAGAAGCAAATTCACCAAATAAATAGGCCGCCTCTTTGTTGCTTGACACTGATGTAATTGCCAAATTAGAACCACCGTCATTAGCCGCGGTCAAACCGTCTTCTTCAAAAGCAGGCATTTTCATGACTCGCCATAACCCTTCTTGTTCAGGCATTTGATCCTCAATGATTCCCTTTTGCCAAGAACCGCTTATGACCGAAGCGACCGCGTCGTTTTTAATAGCGGCGTTAATTTCTTCTGCTGTAGCGGCATGAAGCAAAATGCCTGCGTCCTCCATTTTTTTGAGCATTTCCATTGAGCGGCGCGCCGCCTCGGTATTGGCAGCAACATTGCCTTCTAAGTCAAAATAGAACAACTCATGCTGCTGGAGCATCGCGCGGTAAAACGACGTGTCGTGATTAAGCTGGATGCCTGTCATCAGCGTCCCAGTTTGTTCACGCATATTCACGCCTGCTTCTACATAATCATCCCATGTTTTTATGTCGGCTGGATCAACGCCTGCTTCTTCAAACAAATCAGCGCGATAAAAGACAGCCATCGGTCCTATATCCCGTGGGAACGCCATGACGCCGCCATCCTCGTTCATTAATGGCGCGATTTTTCCTTCAACAAATTTGTCGCGATGTTCATCAAAGCCCATTTCTGACAAATCGACAAAACTTTCACGAAACCGGTCCATATACAAATCGATGCGCTGGTTTTCGACCTGGACCAAGTCAGGCAATTGGCTTTCTATTCCGGCAGCCAACCCTGTCGTCAGCCGTTGGTAAACTTGGTCAGCGCTCAACTTCAACACATTTACCTTAATATCGGGATACTTTTCTTCAAAAGCTGGGACGATATCTTTTAAATATTCCGCTTCTAAATTCCAAGCCCAGACAGTGATTTCTTCCGAAGGCTTATCGACCGCCTGGTCTGTCTTCTGACTGCACCCTCCTAGAGCAATCAGTAAAGCGATTCCTAGCGGCATGACTATTCTCTGCATGACTTCCACTCCCTTTTGGTAAATAGTAAGAAGTTGCACCACGATGATAACGCTTTCAATTATAGCCGTCAAATGTTGTCCTTTGCTAAAACGGAATAAAGCATCAGTCATGAAGCCGCCATTGCCTGAAGCAATGGCGCTCATCTTACCTGATGCTTTGCAAAATTAAAATTGGATGCTATAAATGATGTAGCAGATAACGGGCAGCCAGTCCAACTAGGACGCCAGCCACGACTGCAAGCAAAAAGCGCTTGCTCGTTTGAAGAACAATGGCACAAGCAATACAACCAAATAGCATTGGATAAGACACGCTCATCCCTTCGCCTTCTGAGAACACGACTTGGTTGGCAATTAACGCTGCCATCATCGCAATCGGGACATAACGAAAAAACGTTTTTAATTTTGGCGGCAAAGGACGTTTGGCCATCATTTCGATGCCAGCAATGCGAGACAGATAAGTAATGACAGCGATTCCTGCAATTAACGGCCAGTTATGGTCCATCGCTCTCCCCACCTCCAACGAGTAGCCCTGCGAGGGGAGCGAGCATGCCCGCCGCAATCACAATTAGTTCTTCACGGAAGCCATAATAGTAGAACAACAGGCAAATGCCAACCGCCGCAAAGGCTGTGGCAATCGCTGGACGGCCCTTTAATGAAGGGACAAGCAATGCCGTAAACGTGACAGGAAAAACGAAATCGAGCCCCCAGGTGAGTGGGTCAACTTGGGCGCCGAGAAGTGCGCCAGCCAAAGAAGCAAACACCCAAGACAAGTAAAAGCTAACGAACACGATCGCAAAATAAAAAGGGTCCGGCCCATGTTTTTGTTCCCTGGCGCTTGTAAGCACAAATGGTTCGTCTGACACACCAAAAGCAAGGGCAAAGCGCCATTTTCCGGCTAATGATACCGTGTTTGCTAAGGCAGCGCCGTATAACAAATTGCGCAAATTTAACAGCAACACCGCCGCTAGTATGCTGATCGCACTTGCGCCGCCTGCCATCATACCAGCCGCTACAAGTTGCGCCGATCCTGAAAAAACAAAAATCGACATCGCCACTGTTTGCCCGAATGTAAACCCTCCTTGCGTAGCAAGCACTCCATAAGAGATGCCGTACGCAGCGATTGCAAGCGCAAGAGGAAAAGCTTCGGTGATCGCAGCTTTCGCTATTTGTTTTCGTCCAACCATTGTCCCACCTCCAAGTATATTATAAATTATATTATGGTACATTATAATATACCATATTGTTCATTCGTTTATCTATTACATGGTTGAGAAAGGAGTGATCCAATTGGCGAAAGAAGAGCTTGCCGAAAATCAAGAAGCTGGCAAACAGATTGGTAAAAACCTACGGCAATTGCGGACAGGCAAAGGTATGAGCATCGAAGCACTCGCCAAACAAATTGGTGTCAGCAAACTGACATTGCTAAAAATTGAACAAGGGGAAGGCAACCCGACACTATCTGTCATTTGGAAAATCGCCAACGGACTTCATATCCCGATTACCGCCTTGCTATCATTTGAAGCTGATGTGGCCATCGCCCGAGCCAACAAGGCGATGAAACTCTCAAGCTCAGATGACGAGTTCATCGCTGAGCCGTTGTTTCGCTCACAAGGCCTAATGGAATGCTATCGTGGTTATTTGCGGCCTCAATGCCGCTATGAATCAGAAGCACACCGCCTTGGCGTGATCGAAACGGTAACGGTTATGGCTGGACAACTGACGATTGAAGTCGATGGGGAAAGCCACCATTTGTCAACCTATGACTCGATCCGTTTCAAAGGCGACCGCCCCCATGCTTACATCAATCTAGGGAACGAGACAGCCGTGCTTCATTTTCTCATTTCTTACTCCCTTCTTTAATGCAAAAAGCTGGCCATGAATAATCTGGCCAGCTTTTTGCATATGAACGAACACTCATAAAAAAAAGCACTAAATCTCTAAATCAGCGCCCTCCCATTTATACACACATAAGCGCAGAAGTTTACCGGCAATGGCAATCGAAGTCGTTGCATGCCATTTCGCATTAAGTTTTTCATAAAAACGGCAGGCATCATTTTGTGCAAGGACTTCCACAAAAATTGTTTCACAGCCTTTTGCTTTCAATCGGCTGAAAAGCATCCTAACTAACTGCCGGCCAATCCCTTTCCCGCACTCTTTTTTCAACAAATAAATTGCCTTCAACTCCCCAACCAGGGGGCGTTTGTCTTCCTGTATCGACCCACTAACAAAACCAACGATCTTACCTTCGTTATTTTCCACCACTAAAATTTCTTGCCTTGGGTCAGCAACAAGCTCTTCCCATCCTTTTTCCCTTGATTCGTACGTAAGGCTTTCTAAGAACTGGTCTGGAATGATGCCTTTATACGTTTCTTGCCAGCTGTCTACATGGACTTTGGCGATTCCTTCTATATCGTTTTTACAAGCAGCGCGAATTTGCATAGTTCCTCCTTTTTATGTTTTGCTACAAACGAAGCTTGCCTCATGGACAACGGGCATGATGGACATTGAAACAAGTTTTACATCGAGTTTTCTCGTATTGCTGCTTAATCTTTTTTTCTTTAATTGGGCCCTTCTCTTTCTTAAAAGCTTTCGTTCACTGATTGTCTTAACACTTTGTTAATGGTAAAATAGGAGGGGAACACGGCTATGAGAGAAGGGGTTCCATTATGTCTGAAGATTTAGCAGCACGTTTTCTCACCTTAAAACAGGATTTTGAAAAACGCTTATGTCGCGAATTGACCGCACAGGAAAGCATGTTGCTCCAAGAAATGATTGCGAAAGAGGAAAAGAAAGAGGTACCCTATTCCTCTTAGTTTTGCCATGAATTCATCACTTGAACATGTTGTCGTATACGCGTTTTCGCTAATGATAGCAGGCAAAACAGCTTATTGACCGCTTTTGCATCGATTTCCTCTGCACAGTTGACCTTTCACAACGCGACTAAACGATTACCCATGACGTGATTCACCTTTATAAGAAAGCGCTTCCAATCGCCGTATATGTTTACTTGTTGTCGTCCATTTTTGTTTATCGATGCCGCCCAGCCTCTCTTCTTTCCATGATAGCATAGGTTTTATTTTTAAAAAGCCGGGAATACTAAAACCGTACTGCTAATGATTGGAGTGAATCGCATGAGTATTATTTGGAACTTAATTGTCGGTGGTTTAATTGGCTGGGCAGCCGGAGCCATTACAGGAAGAGACATACCATTCGGCATTATCGGCAACATTATTGCCGGCTTTATTGGTGCCAATATCGGAGCTGCCATTTTTGGTAGTTGGGGCCCTACGCTTGGCGACTTTGCGATTTTGCCAGCGTTATTAGGCGCTATTATTTTAGTGGCGATTGTCAGTCTTATACTTCGCCTCTTCAGAAAATAAAGACAAGATCAAACGCGGTGAACGCCAAGTGTGTTCACCGTGTTTTTTCTAATTAGCGAAATCGGGACGTTCAATCTAGATGCAAACGGGTATGGATCTATATGAAAGGAGGGCTGTCTATGTTTGGCTTGTCCGACTTCCTGCGGCTTTTAATGTCGGTGCTGATCATTTTGCCGCTAACGACGATTATTCGTGAATCAGGCTATTACCTCGCAGCCATTCTCCTTGGCGCTACCAAGAAAAAACTAGTGATTGGTAGCGGCCCTAAACTTTTTTCCGTGTCTACGATTGAAGTCCGCCGCTATTTTTTCATGTACAGTTGGATGGAGTACGAAGAACTAAAAACAAACAGCCGTTTTTGGCATGGCTTTATGTATGCTTCGCCGATTCTAACATGTATCACAGTTGGCTTTTCAATCAATGCCTTCATTGCTGCTGAGGTTTTGCCAAACAATATGTTTTTCCAAACATTTTTATTCTACATCTTCTATTTTGTCTTTTTCGATGTGATCCCAGTTTATTTGCCTGATGGGCAGCCGACCAATGGGCGTGCCATTTTCGATTTACTCTATTATGGCGAACGCTCTGATTATTTAAAAGAACGTGATCAGACAAACTGACAGCAAAGCAACAGGAAAGAATCAAAAGAAGGGAAAGGGACAGGGTAAAGCTGAGCACCTAATCCCCCAGCGAAGATTTTTATAGCGAAACCGAACAAAGGCAGCGGCAACCATTCGTTTTTAAAAAGAGAAGGGAACATCTTGTTCGGCGCCAGTCTCCATGTTTTTGAGCTTATAACGGCCCGAAGCCACCTCCTCTTCTCCAATAATAATCACAAATGGAACCCTTTCTTTGTTTGCTCTTTCCAGCGCTTTAGTAAGTTTTTTGTTTTTGAACTCTACGTCTACACGAAAGCCTTGTTTCCGCAACGAAGAAGCGACCGCAAGCGCTTCTTTTTGTTTTTGCAATGGAATAACGTAGTAATCGAGTAGTCGCTTTTGGTTGATTCGCCCCTCCATCTTTAAAGCTGTAAAAATGACATCGATGCCAAACGAGATCCCAACTGTCGGCATAGGCTGTTCCTCGCCAATTAAACCGCTAATCGCTTGGTCATAACGGCCACCGCTGCCAACACTTGATTGGATTGGTCCCTCTGTCAGAAACAATTCATATACAGTGCCTGTATAAATTTCAAGGCCTCTAGCTAGAAAGGGATTAAACGTACATTGGTTATCAATGTTTAAGTAGCGAAGCGCTTCTTCTAACTCTTGTAGCTCCACTATCCCTTCCGCCATTATCGGAGTAGTAGGACGGTTGTTGGCAAAATCGACACTTCCACTTTGGCTCGTTTGCTTGAGCCATTGTTCGATTTTGCTAATCGCTTTTCCGTCAACGCCGATTTCCTTTAGTTCGGTCAATGCTTGTTTATCACCGATTTTTTCTCGTTTGTCGAGTACCAATATAACAGCACTGTGCTGATCGTTTCTGACTCCGCAAAGATCCAACACCCCCGTCAGCAGCTTGCGATTATTGTACTGGATGTGGATGTTCAGCCCGATCCGCCGGAACACTTCAGTTGCCATCTCTAAAAGTTCTGCTTCTGCCAATGGAGAATCGACACCAGCTACGTCAACATCGCATTGGGTAAACTCACGGAAACGTCCTGCTTTAATCGGACCATCGCGAAACACTTTGCCGATCTCATAGCGTTTAAACGGCTTGCGAATTTCCGGATTCATCGCCATAACTTTTGCAAACGGAATCGTTAAATCATAGCGGAGCGCCAAGGCTCGTTTGCCGCGATCTGTCAACGTATACATTTCTTTTTTGATTTCTGCCCCTCCGCCGTATTTTGAGGCAAGCAAGTCGGCGTAATTAATCATTGGCGTTTCCATTGGCTTGCAACCATACTGCTGAAACACTTCTTCCAACACTCTGCGCAGCCAAACACGAACACTTTCATCCTCAGGCAAATAATCCTGTGTGCCACGTACATTTTGATAATCCCATTTCTTCATTCCATCTGCCTCCTTTTTTTAAAACAAAAAACCGCATGGGATCCAGCTTTTAAAACGAATCCATGCGGTTATGCAAAATAGCCTTCCTATGTATGATTTTTAAAATCAAATAGCAAGGCTAATACATATGATGTAGTTTGTTTTGTTTGGCGATAGCGGAAAACATTCGGCATCTCTCCTAGTATAAACACATTAACATACACACACTTTGCTGAAAAGGCCTTTCTTTAGCCATTTCCATCCCATTCTATATAGAAACGTTTTAAAAACTGTTCCATAAACGCGTGGCGAGATTCAGCCAATTTCTTACCTGTATGTGTATTCATTCGGTCTTTCAACAATAGCAGTTTCTCATAAAAATGGTGAATAGCTGATCCTTGTCCACTCCGATATTCGGCTTTTGTCATCTCTGTCCGCACTTTTGCCTTTGGGTCATATAAGGCATGTCCTTTTGCGCCTGCATATTGGAACGTACGGGCAATGCCAATTGCACCAATCGCATCGAGGCGGTCTGCATCTTGGACGACTTTTGCTTCTAACGTATGCAACGATTTCCCTTTGCTAAAAGAAATCGTCTCAATGATTTCAATGATATGGGCTGAATCGGCTTTTCCCACTGACCTTTCTACAAGCCATTTATTGATTTCCTGTATGCCTTCCTCTTCACTCGCCACAAGTTTGTCATCTGCTAAATCATGAAGCAGTGCGGCCATTTCCACAACAAACATGTCCGCGCCCTCTTCAGCGGCAATCCCTTTAGCCATTTCTGTGACGCGCTCAATATGGTACCAATCATGGCCCGTTGATTCCGTTAATAATTGGCCCCTCACCCAGTCAGCCGTCAATTTAACCGTTTCATTTTTTTCCTGTTCCCCCATAATGGCCTCCTCACGGATGTAGCACGATTTTTCCTATTTTATCAAGTAACCGAATCTTTTACTAGCTAACAACCGTAACTAAATCAACGGTGTTTTTATTAGGAGGCGAAACGATGACGATTCCATGGTGGGTGCTCATCCCCCTTGCCGCAATTTTGGTACCGGTCATTACCAAACATCTTGAAAGCCGCTCTCGTTTACGAGAACTGGAAATGCGCCAAGGCTTTGGCCCAGAAATTGAAGATATCGACAAAAAACTTGATCAAGTATTGGCCAAACTAGATCGATTGGAAAAACAAGGTGATGAGAACCGATAACAACATGTAGGCGGCATGAGCCAGTGCACGATGGCACTGGCTCATACACCGGTTAAATTTGAATTTCGCTTCGTTCGTTAGTGACCAAATAAGCTTTATCTTGCATCCAGCTCTCCGACTGCCTTTACTTTAATAAAAACAGAGTTACCCGGCATGTATGCGAGTGGGACGTCCTCAACAGAAACAATTTCGACTGTGTCTGGAACTGCCCCTGCCTCGACCGCATTCCCAATTGCATGTTGTTTCGCTTCTTCGACTGCATCTTCATACGTTCGCCCTTCCAACGCATAGATGTTCTCCGCTTCCCCGGAAATAGTTCCCAGTGCAGCCCCAATCGCATTTGCGACATCATGATGGTGTGGCTTTATCACTTCTGAAGCCCCTGCCAATCGACTGTTAACTAGAATGCTCCCCCCGCCTGTTAAAATGACAGGAACAGGCTCTTTAGACGTTTTCATTTGGTCAATCGCAACCTCAAGCTTTTCGATCATTCGTTTGTACGCCTGTTGACAGATATTGCCGTCTAAATCGCTTGTATTAGCACCAGAAATCGTTGTGTCTGTCACAGCTAACACCACATCCGTTGCTGTCAATGTTTCGCCTCCAAAAGAGCGCGCTTCCTGCAATAAACGATAGCCGACTGAATCAGGGCCAACCGTGATTGCTCCCTGTTCGTCTGTACGGATGATCGTTCCGCCTCCTAAGCCAACTGAGAGAATGTCTGGCATGCGGAAGTTGGTGCGAATGCCGCCGACATCAACGGCAATGGCTGACTGGCGTGGAAATCCATTTGATAGAACGCCGATATCAGAAGTCGTTCCACCGATGTCTAAAACAAGGGCGTCTTTTAAACCAGACAAAAACGAGGCCCCGCGAATCGAGTTCGTTGGCCCGCAGCCAATCGTCAAAATCGGGTAACGGATCGCATAATCGGCTTCCATTAATGTGCCGTCATTCTGGCCGATAAATATTTGCGCAGAAATGCCAAGTTTGTTTAGTGCTTCACGGAACCCGGAAACGACGGTACGTATCGTCGTTTGCAGTGCTGCATTTAAAATCGTCGCATTCTCCCGTTCCAACAAACCAATGCTGCCAATTTGATGAGACAGCGAAATCGGCACGCCAGGCATGATGTCGTCGGCGAGGCGCGCTACTTTCAGTTCTTGCTCGGATCGGGCTGGCGAAAATATGCCTGTAACAGCAATTGATTTAACGTTTCCTTTCATATCCTCCAGTGCGGAACGGATTTCATTTTCGTCTAGTTCTGAAATCAACGTACCATCGTACTCATACCCGCCTGCTACTAAATAATGGTGCTCGCCTACTGCCGCTTTTAAGTCATCAGGCCAAGCCGCTAAAGGAGGGACAGCCGTTGCTGCCGGTTTGCAAAGGCGAACGATGCCAACTTTATTTAGCTGTTTCCGCTCAACAATGGCATTCGTGCAATGGGTAGTGCCAAGCATCGCATAGCCAATTTCGTCAGGCGATATAGCTGATTCCTCTAGAATGGCAGTTAACACTTTCCAAATACCAGTCATGACATCCTCAGTAGTTGGCTCTTTTGCTTTCGCTATTACGTGCAATGTGTGATCAAGTAGAACCGCATCTGTGTTTGTGCCGCCTACATCAATTCCAATCCGATAGCTCATTTGCCTCCACCTTCCTGCAACTTTTCTACAGGCTCATACTCGACAGGATAGCCAAAATAACGAGGCCCTGCCGTTTCAATACCTTTTTTTGTACGCCATTTTGGGTCGCACGGAAATGCAATGACCGTCACCCGTGTGCCGTAGCGCAATCCTTCAGTCGTAATCGGCTGCCCCGTTTCAACATCAAGGATCGCAATCAAATCAGGCGTAATGGCCAGTGGTTTCTCCCCTTCTGTTGCTAACAATTGTTCATTTTGAAAATGGAGTGTTACCACGCGGCCTGCATCGTCATGGATGCCTTCGACTTCGCAAATCCCCCGGGTAAATCCCCCCGTTAGCGTACGCTTGATTTCAGTAAGTTTGCCAGTTAACAGCTTATAGCCGTTAAGGACGGCAAGCATCCGTTTAATCGGGTGAGTGCCATCTCCGCTTTTATCAAGCAGCAGCCGCCCTATTTCTTCTGATTTTGTCAACGTGCCTGGAATGGCGCTCTGCTTTACAACAGAACCAGGAAGTGCATAGTCGCACACCGTACTAGACCCACCCATTTGCACAGTGATGGCCCGAGCAAGCTTTTCGCCCCAGTGGCCGTCCTTTGGCGTAATCACAACCGTATTGCCTTTTTCATCGGCTAACACGGTCGGATCGGCCGAATGGCCATCCAAGTAAAAAGTGACCATTTGACTCTCTGGAAAAGCGCGTCCCATTGCATCAGCGTCTACAAGAGGCAAGCCTTTTGCCGCAGCAGCTAGCACGGGTACAAGTGAATTGACGCCCCCGACCTCAATTGGCATCAAGGCAGCTGCTTTTTGGCCAAGCGTCTCCTCGATTTTTTCAAGTGGAGCCACCAACTCTTCGATCGAAGGGATTTTTTCAACGCCTATCGTCGGTGAACCCATCATCGATAAAGGTACAATTAAGGCATCGTCTGCCAATTCATCAATCGATAGCAACTTAATGGGCCCATATGTTTTGATCGCTTCAAGCGCCATTAATTTACCTAGGTATGGATCGCCCCCTCCCCCAGTACCTAGAACGGCCGCTCCTAGGGCAATATGTTCAATCGATTCTTCCGTTAGCCATCTCATGCTTATGCTCTCCTTTTCCTGTTTATCTGTTCTTGCGTGCGAACACTGTTTTTCCAATTAGCGCTTGTAAGACAAACGCGACGATAAAGCCATCAAGTGCTGGAATGGTTGTGAAAACGAGCAAGCCTAACCCATCGGGTGCCGGCGTCGTCAACCAACAAAACAACGAAGTAACGAGCCATACGGCCAGAGAACGGCCAATCAGCTTACGGCTGTGAAGAGCTTGAAATGAAAATTTTTGTTTGTCAATGACATAATATTCAGCAGCATACACTCCCCCAACTGGAGCAATCAGCATCGTCATCAATGATAAAAATGTAATAAAGTGATCAAATATGCCTATAAACGCTAATGTCGAAGCGGCAACTCCCATAACAAGTGTCAATACTGGACGCTTTGCTTTCGGGATCAGCACCGACATGCTTAGAGAAGCCGAATAGAGATTATTCGTATTTGTCGTCCACTGAGAAAAAGTAAGGACAATTAACGCCGGTAAGCTTAAACCAAGCAGGATAAATACTTGCGCCAAATCATCCGTGTTTAACAATTTCGACAACAGCACGGCAATGACGACCATAAAGCTATTTCCAAAGAAAAAGCCTAAGAAAGCAGCAATCATCGCATCTTTCTTTGATTTTGCCCATCTAGAAATGTCAGGAGATAGGATTGTGCCAAGTACATAAATGCCTATCACTAAGGAAACGGCAACTCCGAATGAAAACTTCGCTTCTACTGGCGCCAACACAGCACTGGCATCTCTTTGCGCAAATGCTAAAACCAGCGCTGCCAAAATTAAGACAACAAGCAGCGGACTTGTCCAATTCGTCAGCTTTTCGAACCATCTAAACGCAAACGCGGTCGTCATCATCAGTAGTCCGCCAACAAAGGCAACCGCCGGAAGGGGCAGTGTCCAGCCTGTTAAATGTTCAACAACAGAAACGGTATTTTCGGCAAAAAATCCAGCTTGGACGCCGAACCATCCGATCATCGAAATCGATATAACGACTGAAATCACTTTTGCTCCAGCCGCGCCAAAAACAAAATTGGAAATCATCGTCGTGGACAGGCCGGTTGCAGCGCCAATATTGGCACAAATTGCGCCTAGCAAACCAAGAAAAAGAGAGCCGACTGCAACTGCCAGCAACGCTTCAACAAATGGGATCCCCGCTCCAAGTTGCGCGCCTAACAACATGCCTGATAAATCAATGCCGATGGCAAACCAAACAGTCGCCATCGGCAGCCATCCTTTTCGTACTTCCTTTGGCACAGGCTCCCTTTCATAGTCTTTAATTGTTTTATATGCTTCTTCCATCTCCCGCTCACTTCCTTGTTAACGTTTGGTGATACTAGTAGAAATTCCTTGCCAATAAAGTTTCCACGCATGGGAAAAGGAGGTTTCCAACTTCTCTTTGTCATAGTAAAACGTTTGTAAAAACAGCCCATCCATTAAGCAAAGAAAAGAATCGACCAGCTCATGCAACGGTTCGCTGCGGATGTCCCCTTGTTGAATCCCTTCTGAAAAAATAGCGATTAGCGAGGAACGGATTTGGTGTTCATTATGAGCAAACCGACTGCGCATCTCCTCCTCAAGAAAATCAGGAGGAAACAAATTCACACGTGTTAAAAATTCCGTTTTTGTTTGTTCGCGGAGATGATAATCAAGCATAGCCTCCACCACTTTTCGGAGCCGCTGTTCACTTCCTTCAATCTCCATCACATTTGTTTGCTGAACTAATTGGGCGGCATGCTCATCAAGAAGCTCACGATAAATAGTCATAAACAAGTCTTTTTTGCTCTTAAAAAACGCGTAAATCGAAGGCGTTTTTATCCCAACTGCACTGGCAACTTCCGCCAGGCTCATCCCTTCGTAGCCACCTTTAGCAAACGCAACCAATGCCGCTTGTTTGATTTTTTCTTTTGTCATCGTCCGTCCACCTAACGAATATTAGTTAGCAATAGTTTAGTCCCCTTCCTCCTAAAAAGCAAGCACAAATTTTATGTAAATTAACGAAAAAGAATATTTATGCATCATAGCAGCACAAAAAAGAGCTGCCCATCAAGGCACAGCTCTCATGAAACACGCTGCCAAAGCGCTTTCGTATAAATGGTTTGCAAGCCTGACCGCTCCATATTGCGCTGGCTTGTTGTCGCAAATCCGGCTTGCCCGCAAATGTATGTACATCCAGCAGCTGCTGCATCTGCCTGGCGCCTAGTAATAAGCGCTTGCTGTACACCTTGCTTCCGAAACGGAGCAAGTACGGCACAAGCAGCAAGTACGGCGATGCTGCCACTAGTGAATAAAGCGGCAACCCCGGCTGGTTCTTCCTCGACTTCAGCCAAATAAAATGTCCAATTTGGTTCTTCATGCAATACGGCGTTGTTTGTCGCTACACTTTCCGTTAAAAAAACAGGCATGCCAAAACTTTCAGTATAAATATGGCCATAAAGACGATAGTCTTCCAGTTTTAACGTCCGAATCGCTATTCCTTCGTGCCTCTCCTCTGCTTGTCTACTGCAACTTCCTGCAAGGACGGAATGAAAACCGGTTTGGCAAAAGCCTTGGTGGTACAGGGCTTGCATCACCTTGATCCCAGCCACGCCAGGCACCAATTGAATTTGTGGTTCTAATTCTTTTTTTTCATAAAACGGAATGATTTCGCCAATTTGCCCTTCCTCTTCCTCACGCAAACCACGGACTGTATTAAAAGCAGGTCCTGGCATACGCTTTGCAGAAAACGCGTATGCCTGTCCAAATGTTTCAATCGCTACTCCGAGCGAATTGCCGTCTATCGTTTCAATTGCTCTCAAGCGTGAACAGAGCATGTTCGTCTCAGCCTCTTCCAAACGATCCACAAACGCCGTTGTCGCAATCATCATAACCCCTTCCCCGTTAATCGAAATCGACGATTCTTCCGCTCCGTTCCTGGTCTTGTTTGATCTTAAGCTTGTCCGCCATTTCCTGAACGAGGACAATCGCCATGTCTATTTCTTCCTTGCCATTTTCCTGCCCACCAACATAGACCGACACTGAGTTTGGATCCTCTGTTGTTGCCTGAGCAGAATCAGCCAAAACCCCTCTGCTCAAGCCTGGATAAGCTTTTTCCAATTCTTTATGAAGCGCTTGTGCGACTGCAACTTGTTGCTCGTAATTGCCCGCTTCACCATTTACTTTCATCCACACGCGGGCAATCGGTTGTTTATCGTAGATGAGCGTGCTTTCCGAATAAGAAATGCCCTCTTCCTGGATTTTATAGTGTAAATGGGGTTCTTCTTTTCCATCCACTACTTCGTTTATCGATGGTTGCCCGCTTTTTGGATCAGCTTTCTGATGATCGCCCGTTGGTTGTCCAATGAGCAGCATAACAGCAGCCATACAAAGCACCACACGCTTGTCCATCTAGGAACCTCCTAAAAACTTTTTGTTTTACGTGTATTCCTAGTTTGGACAATTGATGCCTCGAAACATACTAGATTTTTCATTTTAGCGATTGTCTATGTGGTTCGCGCCTTTATCTCTTAACGTTTTTTCGCATCTTGCCACGCCGCAACGAAACCAGCAACAGTCGGAAATCGCGCTTCTCGCTCAGCTGCTGTTGCCTGTTTTGCCACTTCAAACAGAGCGGTGCTAGCGCCCCAGTTGTCCAACGTCCGCTTGTTTTCATTCCCTAACAAGGCGAAAGCGACGGCCCCCATTGTATAGACATTCGTCTGCCCATCAATCGCTGCGCCAAGTTCGAACTCTTCTGGGGCCATAAATCGCTTTGACCCCCACATTCTTCCCATTGTATTGACATAAGGTTTTTTCCGATACAAATCAATGTCACATATCGTCGTTACCCCTGTTGAAAAGTCATACAAAATGCTGCCATCATAAAAGTCGATCGCGACGTAGCCGTTACGTTCGACGTGTTCGTGAAAGGAATAAATGGCATCAAGCGTAACCAAGCGCTTTGCTACAGGCAGCCGTTTATGCTTATAGGTCGGTGAGTTTGGATCGGTATACTTGGCAGGCGGTGGAAATAACCAATGGGCATGCAAACATTCGCCCTCTGCCCAAGGAAACACAAGGGCATAGCCCCCATTAGTGGCGAAATGGGCGTGCAATGTAACCAAGTTTGGATGAGCAAGATGTTCATAAACAGCAACCGCTTCTTTTATACGCTCAACTGCCTGTGGAATATCCCCCTCATAATAAAGCGTCTTAGCACCTGCATATTTGACAAACCACTTCTTGACGCCATCCGCTACACCAAAACTTACATTTCCAGAGTCCTGTTGGTCAAAAACAGCAAAGACATCCCCTAGCTGCAAAAGCCAATCAAAGTCATGTGCTTCTTTTAATGAAACGCTCTTACTTCCTAGTTTTTGTATGACCATAGACAGATCTCCTTCTCTAGCGTTTTCTGACTTGACTATTACTCATTTAAGTGGCTGGCCAAACGCAATATGCCAATGCAAATGCTTAGAATCTTGGTAGTTGCCGAGGTTCGTCAACACACGGCAGGCGCCATGCTCGGCCTTGACTTGTGCAGCGACTGTTTTGATAACAGAAAACAGTTCAAGCAAAAGGGCATCGTCTTCTTCCTCTAACGACAATAATGAGGGAATATGCTTTTTCGGGATCGCGACAATATGCACAGGGTAATAAGGATTTGTATGGTGATAAGCTAGGACATTTTCTGTTTCCATTACTTTTTTCACTGCTGTTTTGCCGCTTAACACTTCTTCACAATAGAAGTCTTCTGTCTTCATCGTATATTCCTACTTTCTAGTTCGTTTATTCACCCTTCAAGTATACAGGTGTGCCACGATTAATCACGCATGACTTTCAAATAGATGCCTTTTTCTGCCTTCTCTCTCGCTTTGCTGATTAGGTCAGCCGCTTTTTTAGAACGTTTTGACACAGGCACAAAGGCGCCACCTACATCTACCAACGGGTCAACGATACGGACTTTGTTTTTACGGTAATGATCATACTCGCCTGTTGCTTCCTTTACGCAAACGCCAGGAGAAGTCTCGGCCAGGAGGCGCCGGATCTGTTCATCCCCACTTTTGTTCAGTTTTTTTAAAAGTTGGTCATCCTCAGCCAATAGATCCCATTCGTTTATTACGTTGCACTCAAGGGCTAAACGCAGCGCCTCTGAGATTTTCCAGTTGGCATACACATTTCGCGGTTCCATGAAAAATTCGATTGTTTCTTTATTGTAGGCTTCAATAAACCATTCTGCCGCAGCCAACGATTGAACAACAATTTTCCCGTCTTTCACAATAAGCTGCTCTAAGAAATGATGGGCTTCCTGAAGGGAAATGAATCGATAAGTATATAAATCGCGCAATGTATAGTCGATTCGGTCAGCACATAAATGTGGCGCAGGCTGTTCAAGCAACGGCCATTTCTCGATATTGCCGACAATCTCGTTTACATCAATTTGGTGCTTCTTCAAAATAGCAGGAATGTCCGATTCGGCAATTTGTTTATGAAAGAGTTGTTCATGATAATCTTCCTTTTCATTCTTAAACACATAGTCAGATACATGGGAAAAAGCTGTGTGAGAAACATCATGCAGCAAGCCAGCCGCTTGTTCTTTTAACGAACCCCCTAATCGGCGTATTAACAGCATGACTCCAATCGAGTGCTCGTAGCGAGTTACATTCCACTTTGGACAAACAAGATAAGCTGCTCCAGCCTGATGGACGCCTTTTAATCGCTGAAGCAGCCTGCTGTTCACTAAATCGCCTAGTATCGGTTCAACTTCCATTGAACCATAAAGCATGTCTTCCAACACCATCATTTTATCACTCCCAAAAAATACAGGCCAACTTGCCTGCAGCAGACTGTGCCAGTGTCAGTAAGTTTGTCGACAAAGCGCCTCCATTTGCCCTTAAGGCATCGCCTTTTCCTCTTTGTCGTCGCGGAGCAGTTCTGTGAACTACCTACCACTTATCACCCTTGGCGGTCGCTTGAAGTGGGGGCTTTTTGGATCATCGCCCCTTTTGGTAGCTGACAAAATAGACCAAGCGAACCCTCTTGTTCCAAGAGTTTATCGATTTATTAGGCAGGCAGTGGCTAATAAGCGAATCCCTTCTTTTTTGATAGTGACTGCTGAATTGCCATCTCGATCAACGCTTCGTCCACAAACACATTGATACGTACGTTCGGATAAGGCCATTTCTTTTATGGAACCACAGTGCGAACAAGTCTTTGTGGATGGAGCCCATCCATGCAAAATCTAATCCTAAAACGGATTGAATTTCTTTTTCGTACTTTGTAAGAATTGAAATAGCGTATTTTCCGGATGAAGTCATAGATATAGTACAAGAATATGTTAAAGCTCTTCTTTTAAGATTGCTGCTCGTTCCACTTGGCGTTTGACAATACAACGATACAACTGGGCGGCTTGCTTGCCGATTTCGCTATTGCGTACTGCCTTTACGCTCTCCCCTCCTCCTATTTATTATTGTATCCGATCGTTTAGCAAAAACGGAAATCATTACTGAAACCCCTACGCCCAATGTTTGCATAGAGTGATTCCTTTTTCGGAACAAGTCTAGCAGCATCAAGCAAACCACTTTATTTCTTTAAGCTTATCGCCAAGCGGTTGTTGCTTTAACCGTTCAAGCATAGCTAGGTTTGCCCCATGCATTTGCAAGTAGGACTCGAGCATCGCTGCCTTTTTATCTCGCCCCATTAAGACGTAGGCAACAAGCCAAGCTTCAGGGCTTCCTACTGGTATGCCTTGCCAATGAAAAGCAGCATCCGCAGGAATGCGGCAAATGCCTACTTCTGAGCGAAGCGCAAAATCGCCGATGATTTCAACTTCTTGACCGTTTTTTTCGACAAATAGCTTATATCCACTCACAAATAAGTTGTCACCCGTTTGTCCTGTTTCTAACGCTTTTATTGGGAAAAGGGCTTGCGTCACAGCGTTCTTGTTAGCGTTTGTCATAATGTCCCAGTCGTTTACCGTTTCCGTCAATCCTAATGCATACAGCAGGCCGCTCCCACCTAATGAAAAAGCAATCTGATTCGCTTTTAACTTGCTTGCTACCGTAAAAAGGGCATCGGTTTTTTGTTGGTCCATGGGTTCCTCCTCTTTTTTGACTTAACATCAGAACAGGTCAAATTCGCGCAATTGCTATTTACTCGCATTTTCGTAAGTTTCCTTTTAGCTAACCTTTGGGGAAACAGGGAGCCCATTTATGTTGTTTTCTAGTGAAATAGGGTTCTTTCGATTATTTTAGCATTCACAACGTTTTTCGCAAAAATTTTCCCGTCAAGGGCTTGCTTCTCACGCTTTGTTGCGATAATCTAATCAAGTCGGAACTTTTTATGCGCCTATAGCTCAATCGGATAGAGCATCAGCCTCCTAAGCTGAGGGTTGCAGGTTCAATTCCTGCTAGGCGCGTCCTTTATGTTTTCCTTCTGTTTGGCTTCGCTCCCCGTGTTCCTTCTTACTTAAAAGCAAAGTTTCCTAAACATCGATTTAGAAAAAGAAGTACGATTCAATCTGTAGCCTATCTGCATCCAGTGGCAGTAAAAGAGACGAGCTGTTTCGACATTATGTATAAATGTGTGTTATTGTGAGAGAAAACCAGACAAATCTCTTGCGTTTGCAACAATTTATCCATATAATAAAAGATAAGAACAACGATTCTAGCAAATGCCCGTTTGTTAGCATGGGATAAGCTCGTTCCTCATTCTTTAGTGGCTGCAACTGCTTTCCTGCACACACAATGATTCATTTTTTTCATATACTAAATTAAAGTATCTAAATTTTCAAACTTATGATCCGAACCTTGTATGAAGGAGTTGATGTTATGGGAAACACATTCAGCTTTAAGAAATGGCTTCTGCTTGCTTTGACAACGCTTATGGCTATTGTGGTTCTCCTCGCTGCATTAACTGTATTTATTGGCTATAAGGTAACCAACCCAACAATCCGTTTGCTTCATACAAATCCTACTAACGTAGGTCTTGACTATGAAGATGTCTTATTCTCGAACATTGTCGACAATATTTCATTAAGCGGCTGGTGGATTCCTTCCGACCAGCAATCGCTTTTTCAAAATGAAAAAGCGGTTATATTTTCACACGGCTATGGCTACAATCGCACTGAAATGCCGTTTTCCAGTCTTGAATTGGCAGCAGCCATGCATGAAGCCGGCTATCATGTTTTCATGTTTGACTTCCGCAATTCTGGCATGTCTGAAAAAGCACCTACGACATTTGGCGGAAATGAAAAAAACGACTTGCTTAGCGCGATCCGCTATGTACATGACCAAAAAGGGGTTGAAAACATTGCCTTGGTAGGTTGGTCGATGGGTGCGGCCACTTCTATTATGGCAGGAGCGGAAGCCGATGAGGTAAAAGCAGTTGTTGCTGACAGTCCGTTTTCCGATCTAAACGAATACGCTAAAAACAGCTTCCACTATTGGACCGGGCTGCCAAAATCCCTTGCGTCAGGAACAGCTCGTGCAGTTGAAGCGATTGTCCCAACGTTTAACTTAGAAGACGTACGGCCCATTTATGCAGCAACGCAGTACAATCAAGAAAAAGGTTTATTTCTAATCCATAGCCGTAAAGATGGAGCGATTCCTTATACAGAATCAGAAGTGATACACAACCACGCCGCTGGCAGTGAACTTTGGCTACCTGAAAAAGGCGGCCATATAAGAAGCTATTTTCATTACAAAGCTGAGTACGAAGAACGCGTGTTAAACTTTCTTGACCGGACATTTAAAAAATATGAGCCGCAAATTGTTGAAGCTCGCTATTTCGCATAACAGGTAGAACCCCTCTCTCCAACTAATTGCACCGGAAAGAGGGGTTTTCGCATGTGCGCCATTTTTTACTGCCTTATAAAAACAAGTGAGCAATAGGTGCAGCCAAGAAGATGCTTAACACAACCCGTTCATACCAGATGACAAGCAGTTTTGGCACGCTAATAGGAATGTCTGTCGCTAAGATGGTCGGAATGACCGCGGAAAAAAACAACACGGAAGACACACAAACAACTCCAATCGTAAAACGGGTGATGAGATCAGCGTTGGCAGCAATAGCTGCTGGCAAAAACATTTCAGCAATCGAAGTCGCAGCTGCACTCGCAGCAAAAGCAGGATCAGGCAATTGGACGAGTGCTGTTACTGGGTAAAATAAAACTCCAAGCCACGCAAACAGGGGCGTATACTTAGCCAGCGCTAACCCGAAAAGGCCAATGGACATAATCGAAGGCAAAATGTTCATCGTCATGCGGAACCCATCACGGACGTTTGCGCAAATATTGGCAGATAGGCTTAGGCTCCCTTGCGCTTGTGCCATCGCCTGAGCCCAGCCACGTTGGAGACGGCGCCCTTGCTGCTCTGCTTCAGGGTTGCCTATCATCCCGTTATAATAGCTTTCCGTTGTTTGTTTTAATGGCCATATTCGAGCCGTTACCGCCGTCACTGTATATGTAACGCCTAAACAAGACCAAAAATACACGTTCCAGATTGCCATTAAATCGAGTGTATTGGCAACGACAACCATAAAGGTAACGGAAACAGTGGAAAAGCCAGTGGCAATGATCGTTGCTTCTTTTACCGAATAGCGCCCCTCGCGAAAAAGCCTGTTTGTAATCAACAATCCAAGTGAATAACTGCCAACAAACGAAGCGACAACATCAATCGCAGAGCGCCCTGGCAGGTTCCACCCTTTCCGCATGATTGGCTCCATCCATACACCGGCAAGCTCAAGCAAACCATATCCTGTTAACATAGCCAAAAATACAGCACCAATTGGGACAAGAAGACCTACAGCGACAACAAGGCGATCAAATAGAAATGGGCCCATGTCCTCTGCCAACATCCATTGTGGGCCTATGCCGAATAGCACCATGACAGTAATCGCTAAACCAGCAAGTTGAAAAACAGACAAAAGCAAATCTGTATTTCTCTGCCGCCATGTCCCCTTGTAAAACGGATAAAGCGCGCCAAGAAAAATCACAAGCAACGCATAATACGGCACAATTGCAGGGAAAGCCTGCCTAATGGCGGTCACGATATGGTCAAGCATAATGGAAGACGTACCGTTGATTGGCACGGGCACGAAAAACATAAACGCGCCAATGCTGCTATAAAGCAAGAAACGGATCAGCGCTCGAGGGGAAGAACCGTGTCCTTGCTTAGCCTCTGATCGCGGCTGTTGCTTAAATGGCTCCATGGCGCCCCCTTACTGGGCAGCTAGGGCATGGGCCCATGTTTGATGGAGACGTCCCACTTTCTCGACAATCACTTTTTCAGATTGCGTTACTAGCTGTTTGTTCGCCACTACATGCTTGCCGTCCACAAATACGTCGGCAATCGCTGTTGGCTGCATTGCATACACGAGATTTGCCAACAGTTCCGTTCGTGGCGATAAAGATAAGTCATTCAAATCGAGTGCAATAAAATCAGCACGAAAGCCTTTTTTCAACTCGCCAGTTTGCAGCTTTAGCAAAGCAGCTCCTGTCTTTGTGCCCATTTCAAAAACTTGCTTTCCAGTGATGCATGTGCCATCAAGACGCGTAACTTTTTGCAGCAACGAGCACATCCGCATTTCTTCAAACACGCTAATGCGGTTATTGCTGCAAGCTCCATCTGAACCGAGACCCATGCGCACGCCCGCTTGCTGGAGATCTGGGATGCGCGTCACGCCGTCTGAAAGGAACATGTTGCTTGACGGGCAATAGGCCAACCCCGTCCCTCTGCTGCCAAGAAGAGATACTTCCGAATCGTCAAGCCAGACAAGGTGGATCGCAATCATGCTTTCATCAACGACGCCTAATGAGTCCAAATAATGGACAGGTCGCAAGCCATATGCCTTCAATGTTTCGTCGACTTCAAACGGTTCTTCTGCTACATGAATATGAAATGGTGTGCCTAGCTCTTGGGCGAGGCGATGGCCAGCTTTGATCATTTCTGGCGAGGCAGCATGTGGGCTATGAGGGGCTGGCTGGATCGATACCATCGGATCACTCTCGTATTTGGCCGCCAATTTCCGTGTCCGTGCAACAGCTTCATCCACTGTTTCCTGGTACGCTTCCGGCGCTCCTGCCCAATCATACATCGTCCGTGCAAAAACGAGGCGTATCCCGACATCTTTTGCTGCTTGAATCACCGCTTCATCGGTTTCCACGCCGCCACGATGGACGTAGAAAAAGTCACTGACTGTCGTTGCGCCGTACTTCAACATTTCGCCAAAAGCAAATAGGGCCCCTGTATAAATTGCATCCTCATCCAAGAACGGCGTATACCGGTACAGTGCCTTGTCGCGCCACTCTAAAAACGGCTGATCGGCGGCAATGCCTCTTAGCAAGCTTTGAAAAGAATGGTTGTGGGCATTCACTGTGCCAGGTACAATCGCTTTGCCATCCATGTGAACAAGAGGCACATGGCTATATAAACGTGACATGTTTTCTTGCGGGCCAATGGCTTCAATTTCCCCGTTGTTTACACACATCGCATAGCCTTGTTGAAACGCGCCATCTGTATACATTAAATCAGCTGAATAAAGTGTTCTCATCTGTTATCCGTCCCTTTCTGGTCAAGGTTTTGGTCAAGTTTCAGCAGCGCATGGAACAACACATTCGCAGCTGCCTCAATGTCACAGAGTGCACTTGCTTCTTCAGGACAATGGCTTTTGCCGCCAATGCTAGGGACAAACAACATGCCGCTTCTTGTCATCGCCGCCATGTGGGCTGCATCATGCCCAGCCATGCTCCCGAGTGTCAGCGTCTTGTAACCAAGTGAATGGGCTTGCTCCGCAAATGTATCGATAAGTGATTGGTCCATTGGCACAGGTGGTTGCGATAAAAACGTTTCTTGCTTAATCGAAACGCCACGTCTACTTTTGAGTTCAGCGATTTGGCTGTTTAAAGCATGGCGTACAGCTTCGATTTCTGCGATTGTTTTGCCGCGAATCTCCACAACCATTTCCACTTGACCAGGGATAATATTGGCGGCGTTCGGGCGCACGTCAAGTGCGCCAACTGTTGCGACTACTTCTTCTGCATGCGTTTCCGCCGCCTGTTCGACAGCTACCACCACTTCCGCCGCAGCTACGAGTGCATCCTTACGTTCAGCCATGACAGTCGTTCCCGCGTGATTGGCGTCCCCTATTACGGTTACACGCTCCCTGTAAATGCCCGTAATTCCAGAAACAATGCCAACGGGGATGCTGCTTGTGACTAAGCGTTTCCCTTGTTCAATATGGACTTCAAGGTAAGCAGATAAAAGTGGCGCTAACTCGTGCGTGTCTTCAAAACGATCCGGATCGCCTCCTGCTTGCCTGAGCGCTTCCGTCAATAACAACCCGGCGTCACCTGTCACGCCCTCCAAGTCTTGCTTTGTTAGTTTTCCAGCTACTGCCCGGCTGCCAAATGTCGATAAGCCAAACGGGTTCGGTTCTTCTGCCGTAAAGGAAACGAGTGCGAATGGATGGCGCGTTCCGATCTTTTCTTCGTTCAGTCGTTCCATTACTTCTAAAGCAATGAGAACGCCGAGCGCGCCATCATACATGCCACCGTTTGGCACCGTATCAATATGGGAGCCAAACGCAATAGCAGGAAGACGCTCCTGTCCATTGCGAAAAGCCCAAATATTGGCGGCGGGATCGCACTTGACATCAAGCTCAAGGCTGACACATTGTGTTTGCAACCATTCCCGAGCAGCGAGTTCCGCTGCCGTGAACGTTGTCCGGTCTAATCCCCCTTTCTCATTTTTGCCAAATTGGCCGAGTTCCTCGATTTTCCGTTGCAAGCGAGCGCCGTTGATTGTCGGTTTCTTCAAGTAAAACACCGCCTTCCACGACGATTTTCCCTGCTTTCATGACTGTATCGACTCGATTGACAGCATAGTTATATTGCAATGTTTGATAATTCGGTGCGTCAAATAGCACGAGATCAGCGTTTTTGCCTGCTTCAATGCTGCCGATGTCCTTCGCTCTATCAATGGCGTGGGCGGCATTGATCGTGGCAGCAGCAAGCACCTCTTCTGGCGTCATTTTCATTGTCAGACAAGCCAAATTCATAATGAATGGCAATGATTCAGTTGGCGATGAACCTGGGTTACGGTCTGTCGATAAGGCAACTGGGACTCCTGCTTCAATCATGGCCCGAGCATTGGCCGGCTCGGTCATTAGAAAAAAGGCTGTTCCTGGCAGGAGCACGGCAATAACGCCTGCCTCGGCCATTTGTTTAATGCCTGTTGGTGAGGCTTTTAACAGATGGTCTGCACTGACTGCGCCGACTTTTGCGGCCAGCTCGGCCCCTCCAAAGGAAACCAATTCATCGGCGTGGATTTTTGGCTTAAGCCCATGCTTTTCCCCTTCCTCCAAAATGTATTGCGATTGGGCGACCGTAAAGACGCCCTCTTCACAAAAGACATCACAAAACTCAGCTAAATTCTCAGCTGCGACTTGGGGAATCATTTCTTCTGCAACTAATTTTACAAACGCATCAGGATCCTGTTTCCACTCAGGCGGGATCGCATGCGCCCCCATAAAAGTCGAGACGACGTCTACTGGGTGTTCATTGTTTAATTGTTTAGCGACACGGAGCTGTTTTAGTTCAGCGTCTGTCGCTAACCCGTAGCCGCTTTTCGCCTCAACAGTCGTCACCCCGTGCTGCAAAAAACGGTTAAGCCGTACCCGCGATTCATAGGCCAACTGTTCAGCAGTGGCTGCTCTTGTGCTTTTTGTTGTGCTTAATATGCCGCCGCCTGCCTGTAAAATGTTCATATACGACTTGCCTTTCAAACGCATCGCCAATTCGTGTTCACGGCTGCCGGCAAAGACGAGATGTGTATGGGGATCGACGAGTCCTGGCGTGAGGATCTTCCCCCTTGCCTCAATGGTTTTCACCTTTCCTGAACGTTTTTGCAAGTATTGACAAGCATCTCCGTCTGTACCTACAAAGGCAATCTTCTCTCCCTCAACGATGACACTCCCACATTCGATGACGCCAATTTCAGACAAATCCTCTCCTACTTTTGGTTTGTCGCTTGCGCCAGCAACAGTGACAACTTGTTCAGCCTCCTTGATATATAAGAGTTCAGCCATTTTCTTTTCCCTCCCTTGTAAGGGTCGGAATGACAATGCCTTTTGCTTTTGCCGTTTCCACAGCTTTTTGATAGCCAGCATCGGCATGGCGAACGACGCCCAGCCCTGGATCCGTTGTCAGCACACGCTCCAAACGCCGTGCCGCTTCCGCTGTCCCATCTGCCACTACAACCATGCCAGCGTGAAGGGAGTAGCCCATACCGACGCCGCCACCATGATGGACAGATACCCAGCTTGCCCCTGCTGCCGTATTAACAAGTGCATTTAAAATCGGCCAGTCGGCAACCGCGTCACTGCCGTCTTTCATTGCTTCTGTTTCCCGATTCGGCGAGGCGACCGAACCTGCATCAAGGTGGTCACGCCCGATTACAATTGGGGCGGACAATTCTCCAGAAGCGACCATTTCATTAATCCGTTTGCCAAAACGGGCACGTTCTCCATAGCCGAGCCAGCAAATCCTTGCCGGAAGGCCTTGGAAGGAAATATGGCGACGTGCCATGCGAATCCATTGGCATAACGGTTCGTTGTTGGCAAACTCTTGCAAGATCACTTCATCGGTTTTATCAATGTCTGCTGGATCGCCAGAAAGCGCCACCCAGCGGAAAGGCCCTTTGCCTTCGCAAAATTGTGGCCGGATAAAAGCAGGAACAAAACCAGGAAACGAAAAGGCGTCGCGAATTCCTTCATCAAAAGCAACTTGGCGAATATTATTGCCATAGTCAAACACGATCGCGCCCCGCTTTTTTAGCTCAAGCATGGCTTCAACATGCTCGGCCATGCTCTTTTTAGCGAGACCAATGTAAGCTTTGGGATCTTCCTTTCGAAGCACTTGCCCTTGTTCAAGAGTGAACCCTTTTGGCAAATAGCCATTCAAAGGATCATGGGCAGACGTTTGATCAGTGACAATATCTGGAACAAATCCGCGATTAAGCATTTCTGGCAACACTTCAGCCGCATTGCCGACAAGGCCTATCGAAAGGGGAATGCCTTCCTTTTTCGCGAGTTCTGCTTCTTCAATTGCCTCTGTTAGCGTATGGGCGACAATGTCCAAATAGTTGGTCTCCATACGCTTATCGATCCGAGAACGATCTACGTCAACGCAGATGGCCACGCCATTTGCCATCGTGACAGCTAACGGTTGGGCGCCACCCATGCCGCCTAATCCAGCTGTTACGGTAATGGTTCCTTTTAATGAGCCGCCAAAATGTTGTCTGGCACATTCAGCAAACGTCTCGTAAGTTCCTTGAACAATGCCTTGACTACCAATATAAATCCAACTTCCGGCTGTCATTTGCCCGTACATGATTAAGCCTTTCTTATCAAGCTCATGAAATGTTTCCCAATTCGCCCAAGCAGGGACAAGGTTGGAATTGGCAAGCAAAACCCGTGGTGCATCTTCATGTGTTTTAAAGACAGCAACCGGTTTCCCAGATTGAATGAGTAACGTTTCATCGTTATCAAGCTCTGTTAACGATTCAACAATGCTGTGATAAGACGGCCAATTGCGCGCAGCCTTGCCAATTCCGCCGTAGACAACTAAATGATCTGGATGTTCTGCTACTTCTTCATCTAAATTATTCATAAGCATACGGAGCGCTGCTTCCTGCACCCAACCTTTGGCCGTTAAGGCGGTGCCTCTTTTCGCACGAATTGGTTCATTGTTCAGATTCATTGTGGCATTCCCCCTTTATATGTCTTACTTAGCAGTATAGGGAGCCACACCATTTGCGCCTAGCTGATTTCGATTGGATTTTTGTTTAATATATTTGACTTTTCATTTATTTCTGTCCGAAAATTTTCCTTTCATTTATACTTTCTTTATGTTTATTCCTTTTCTTTAGTTAATTCTCGAATGCGGTACTGGTTCGGACTGTATGCAGTTTGTTTTTTGAATGCTTTTGAAAAATAGGCTGGGTTTGCATAGCCTACCCGTTCGGCTATCTCACCGATGGCGAGCATAGGGTCAGCAAGCAGCTCCTTGGCAGCGGCAATCCGAATGTCTTGGAGCGCATGGCGAAATGATTGTTTGAGCCGTATTGAAAACAACTGGCTTAAATACGAAGGATTTCTGCCGACATGCTCTGCTACACGTGTTAAATTAAGCTTAGGGTTTTGGTAATGCTTGTTCATATAGCGGAGCGCTTCATGGACAACGTCTGTTTTTTGGACCGTTTCCACGCGGCGCGTTTGCTCAAACAGAAATTGAATAAACAAAATGAGCTCCTGGACAATCCTTGCTAGAACTGGCATATTTAATACGCTATTAAACAGGTTGTAATAGGCGCGTTCCACGTCTTCTCCGGCCATTTTCCAATTACGCATATAGCGGCGCACTTGGGCAAGAATGCTTGTCAATTTAATCCGCAGCAGCCCAGGATCGGGCAAAGCGCCGCCAGCATAATAAAATTCCCCATATAGCCATTGCTTGAGGGAAGTGAGTTTATTGTCTCTCAACATTTCGATCCAAATCCGTTGTTCCTCTGGCGTCAAAAGTGGATCGATTCGTTTCCATGAGAACGCTTCCCCAGTCACGATCACTTGGTCAAAACCGATAAAAAATGCCCGCTGCAAATGGAGTAGCGCTCGCTGATAGGCCTCCTGCAAGGAACGGTTTTCCTTTTGGTCCAAAACAAAGACGGCTAAGCCATTGTCTTGGTCATCCCAACTATTAAGCAGCTTATGGCACAGTTTCTCCCGCCAAGGGTCACGATCAGGAAACACAAGCATAACAACGTCACTAAGCGGGAGAATAGCCGGTTTATCTGTAAATGGGAAAGCTTCGGCAAATTCAAGCAATTTTATGGTTTTGCCTTTCTCTTCATGTTGGATGAGCACCACATCTCCTGGGTACGAATCGGCACGGCCAGGCAAAAAAAGGTCACGGTACGATGGACAGGGCCACTTAGGCTCTTCTTTTTCGCCCTGGACAACAACAGGACGCTTTTCACGCAGTAGCTTGTGCAAATGCCGTAGTAGTTTCTCAGAATCAAGTGGTTTTATAAGCAAGTCGACACAGCCAAGTTCTAGCGCCTGCATTGCTTTTGCATACGTTGCTTCTGCAGAAACCGCCACAAGAGCAGGCGTAAAGATAGCTGCATAATGTTTTAGTTGTTCCCATTCACGCCCTTGAAACATATCCAATTCAAGGCAAATGACATCAGGACGTTCTGTTTCCATTTGTTCAAACAGTTCTTCAGGCGAACACGCAATTCCGGCACGCTCTACTTGCAAATGAGAAGAACGAATTAGCCACTCCATTCCATAGCACTCGCTTAAGTCACGGTCACACACAATAATACGCTTCATCTCAACACCACCCTTTGCTAATCGTTTATACTTACAGTTTAAAAGATTTCTCCTCTAAATGGAATGGAATTACATTTTCCCAACATAATATCGCTTATAAAAAATGAAAAAAACATAGTAACTTGTCCCCATTGTTATCAATCTACTACATTTGCCGTATTCGCCTAAACCAAACGCCAAAACCCAAAGAGAAGGGACTCTCCTTGGGCAGCAAAGCAATTCGTTTCCTTTTTCCTTTCTCCTGAATCACAACCATGTTTTTTCTACACCGATTGACTATGGGTTGGCTTGCGAACAAACAAAGAGGCCTTTTCAATGGCAGGAAGTTTTCGGAGTACTGGGTGAATCAACCAGCTGGTACTAAATAACAACATCGCTATTCCACAAAGCGCAACAGGCAAGACAGGGGTAAAGATAGAGCCAAGCGCTCCACCTATAAGGGAACCAAACGGCGTACCGACTGCTGCTGCACTGGATATGACTGTCACGACACGGCCAATCATTGCTTCTTCCACCTGTTGTTGAATGGAAGAAAAAAGGAGGATATTAAAAATGCCAATCGCGATACTGCCGATACAAAAGAAAGGCAAAGAAAAGTAAATGGGCAGAAAAGCAGTACCAAGCCAGGCGATACCAGTGCTAGAGAAACCAACGATCGTCAAAAGCCCGAAACGGCATTCTTTGACTTTCGGAGTAATCAGTGTGCCAATCATGACGCCAAGTGACAATCCAGCCAAATAAAACCCATAAATGGCTTCACTATTGCCTTTCATTAATGTAAATGCAGGCAAATTCGGAACCATCACGCCCATCGCCAAATTAATAAAGATAATCGATCCAATCATTTTTGGAATAAGCGATTGAGAAATATACGTCATCCCTGCCTTTAAATCTGTTTTGTAGGCGACCGCGCTTTGTTTCACGCCTTGTCTTTCTTGAGGGACAGTGTTTTGTCTAAAGCGGAATAGTGTGTACGTTAATGATGATAACAAATGGCAAACCGCTGTAATCAAAATTGCTTGAACAGGGCCAATGAAAGCAACAAGAACACCGGCGCCAGCAACAAAGGCGATATCCATTCCTTCCCTCACCGTTTGCAAGTACGCATTTGCTTTAATAATGTTTTCTTTACCGACAATAATCGGCATAATCGTCGATTCGATCGGGTATGTAAACTGGGCTAGCAAAGAAACCGCAAATAGCAGTGTGATCACATAATAAACGTTCAGGCCAATCGTTGCGTAAAAGAGTGGTAGTGTAAAAAGCAATGCTGACTTCAACACTTCGCATACAATTAAGCCTTTTTTGTACGTTACGTATCGAGCAAATGGTGCGATTAAGAAAGCCAATGCATTTGCCACTGTCACTGCGAAATACGCGAGACCTGAATAAAAGACATTTCCGCTCAAATAGAGGACAAGCAACATACCCGAAACCGCATAAACGCCTGCACCAATTCCATTAATAAACACGCCAGAAAGCAAAATCATAAAATTTCTTTCAAGTAAAAACGATCGTGTTTTCATTTCCGTCCCCTCTTCATCATGTTTTTTGTTCCTCTCATCCTTTGCCTATTGCATGCCTCACTGGAGTGTGGAGGTACAGGTTACGGTCAAGGCGTAGATCAAGTGAGCCTGCCCTTCTTCTAATCGCGCAACCGCTCTTTCTTTACGTTCTATCATACAATTTAAAAATTTAAATCGCAATATTTTTTTAAATCGATTTGCATATGACACCTGTCACAAAAAAACAATGACATCTATGAATAGCACTCTATCGGGTTATCGCTTAATCTATAAAGGCGCTATAATAAAAGGGATCGCCTATAAAGGAGCGCCTCCCTATGATTCAACTTTATCCACGGGAACAAATGAAACGCTATCTTTTCTTTGATATTTTCGTATTTACTTTTTTATTCTTTAATTTGTTAACAATAGAAAGCGAACTGCCGTTGTCGCTACGCTTGTTTTGTTTTACGGCTATTTTAGCAGCTTACTACGTCGCACTTTGGTGGAAAGATTGGCGCTTTGTCGCTGCTTGTGCCATCGGCATTTGCCTTTTCGCATTCGTCGCCGTGCATATCGATCATAGCTTATTGATTTATCTTTTTCTTTTTAGCGATGTAAGCGGTAGAGTCCGCTTTTGGCCTTACTTGTGCTTGTCGATGTTGTTTTTAGTATCCAGTTATGTGCTAGTCTTTACGGTTACGACAGGCGAGCCGCTTTCGTTTTTGACGACTGTTTACGCGCCGTTTTTATTCTTACAACTCATTTTGCCAGTTACGATTCGCTATATGAAACGAGCACACAGTCTCGAACGGGACCTCGCTAGTGCCGAATCGGAACTTGCTGCTTTTGCGAAAGAAGAAGAACGAAACCGGATTGCTAGGGATTTGCACGATACGCTAGGCCATACACTTGCCGTCATCAAATTTAAAAGCGAACTGGCGATTCGATTAGCAGACAGCAACCCTGTAGCAGCCAAACAAGAAATGGGCGATGTCCTTGAAACGGCGCGTTCCGCTGCCAAGCAAGTTCGCGAGGTGGTGGCTGGTTTAAAGCATATCGAAATCAAGCCTGAAATCGACCATGCGAAGACGTTGTTTAAAGGAACGTTCACCGCCTTTTCTGTCCGCGGGGAAGCAGAAATCCCCATCCTTACGGAAGTCGTTGAAACAATGGTGGCGTTGTCGATTCGCGAAGCGCTTGTAAACTGTTACAAACATAGCCGCGCTGATTTAGTGGAATTGGCGTTTTTCCATACAGACAACGAGCTTATTTGCCATATTCGCGATGATGGCGTGGGGATCGAATCACCCGACATAAAACAGGGCGACGGCATTGCTTCAATGAAAGAACGTATGCGCCTTGTTGGCGGCACATGTACATGGAAAAGCGGCATCGATTCAGGGACGACGGTTACGTTAGCCGTCCCAACTGTACTCGTAAAAGGAGAAGGAAAATGATTCAAATTTTAATTGCTGAAGATCAAACAATTTTGCGCAATGCGCTTGAGTCACTGCTTAACTTAGAAGAAGACATCCATGTTGCCGGAGCGGTTTCCAGCGGCGCCTCAGTCCGCTCGTTTCCCGACCTTGAGGAACTAGATTTGCTCCTTATGGATATTGAAATGCCTGATGAAACAGGGCTCGAGACAGCTAAATACGTGAAACACCATGGTTTCAAAGGGAAAATTGCACTGTTAACGACCTTTTCGCGACCAGGCTATATTGAACAAGCGATGAAACTTGGCGTGGACGGCTATTTGCTTAAAGATGACCCGATTGACCAATTGATTGTAGCGATCCGCCGCATTGTAGCTGGCGAAAATGTCATCTCTCCGGCACTTAGCAACATGTTGTTTCGTTTGCAGCCCAACCCACTAAATGACCGTGAACAAGAAATGCTCCGGCGAGTGCGCAATGGCGAAAGCACAGAAACGATCGCCTCTGCCATGCACCTTTCCATTGGAACCGTCCGCAACTATTTATCATCTGCGATGCAAAAACTCGAAACGACTAACCGCCACGACGCATTGCGGATCGCAGAAGAGAAAGGATGGATGTAAGAGCATGAATGGAATTGTCGAATTTGCCGCACCGCTTTTTATTGCGATGGAACTTGCATCGCTCGTTTGCTTGCTTTTGTTTGGCGTGGCTCGTTACGGTCTTGATAAACGGGGTACCAGTATTGTCTTTATTTTTTTGTTTGTCGGCATCAATGCATTGGAAGCCGGGCTTGGCTGGCTATTGTACAAGGAAACTGGCGAATTATCAACATTGCAAATCATCATTACGGTCTTTGTCCTGTACGCTGTCACATTTGGCATCCAAGACTTTAAAAAGCTTGACCGTTGGATGAAAGAAAAAATAGGCCGTTTACGGGGCATTGATTTGCTTACGGACAAAGATCGAGAGCAAATCGCAAAACAAAAGGACCCAAGTTATCAAGCTCGTATGTACCGCCGATCCTCCTTTGCCCATTTGTTGGTGTTTCTCATCGCACAAACGGTGTTTTTCGCACTCGGCACGAACAATTGGAATGACGCGCTTTCTTATTTACGGGACTTGTCATGGCTAGGCAGCGAATCGTACAATCCAGCTAACAGCCCTTATCCAAATGAAACGATCCACTCGATTTCAATGCTTTGGGGTCTGATTTTCTTCATCGACACGATTTATTCATGGTCCTATACATTTTGGCCGAAACGTTCCTAGCTAGCCATTATTTTCGCGGCCTGTACCACAATAGTGGCGGCGACTTTAAGAAATGCCGTCCATTTGTGCTACGTCAAGCATTCATTTCCACTTCTCGCTATTTACGGAAATGCTTTCATGTACTATAATACGTACAAACAAGGTCGTACGTGTTACTGATCCGATCAGGCATCAGCTATGGCCGCTCTGATGGCTAGGAGGCATCGCATGAACCTCATCAAATCGTTTAATAACAATATTGCTTTGGTGGAGGATGCTGCTGGCTTAGAATGGGTTGTCATTGGAACAGGCATCGGCTTTAACCGCAAAAAAGGCGATGCGATTGATGAAACATTGGTCACTAAAAAATATTCGGCTGAAGGCTCTAGCACTCACCCCTTTTCAGAGTTAATTGACAACATCCCCGTTGCCGTTTTCAAAGTGGCAGCGGCCATGATCCGCAAAGCAGAAACGATTATTGACGTCCAGTTAAGCGACCATTTGTTTTTAGCGCTGGCCGACCATCTCAATTACGCGATTCAGCGAACGTTAGATGGCATCGATTACCCCCATTCACATCCATGGGAGCTTGATCGCCTTTACCCAAAAGAGCATAAGGCTGCAAAAGAAGCGGTTCGGATTGTCTTTGACGAATTAGATGTGCTATTGCCGAAAAGCGAAGAGGCGTTTTTAACGTACCATTTTGTGAATGCCCAAGGGCAACAACGGCACATGAAAGAAACGGTAAAAATGACAGAAGTAATTAACCGGATTGTCAAAATCATTGAGTTCGATTACGAGCTCCAGCTAAATGAAGATTCATTTGATTACTTGCGGCTGCTCACGCATTTACGGTACTTTGTTTTACGCCAGCTTCACCAAGAGAAGGTCGAATACAAGCAGTTTGACCCTGAATTAATTGAACTTATCCAAGGAACGTACAAAAAAGCCTATCAATGTGCAACAAAAATTGGCCGTATCCTTCATAAGCAGTATGGCTGGGAACTCTCCTCTAATGAAGAGCTCTATTTAACGTTGCATATTTGGCGTTTGCTTTATTAAACGAACGTAATAGACAATTGGCGTGTTACTGGGAAAAACCAGGCATAATCCAAATGGCAGCATATTTATGCTGCTGTTTGGATTTTTTTATGGAGATCATTCCATTCATGCTGGCAGGGGGCGTTAAGTCATTACGATTCCATGAGATACCTCCGCCATTTATGTTTTCCTTATTGCCATCAGTATGTTGAAAAGTCTTTTATATCAAACACTACTTTAAAAAAGGATGGATGGTTGATGATGAATTACTTACAGCGCATCGGGCGCTCATTGATGTTGCCAGTTGCCGTGTTGCCTGCAGCTGCAATATTAATGGGAATCGGCTATTGGATGGACCCGAGCGGTTGGGGAGAAGGCAATCCCGTCGCTGCCTTTTTAATCGCAGCAGGCGAATCTCTTGTTAGCGGGCCGAGCATGGGCCTTTTGTTTGCGATCGGTGTTGCCTTAGGCATGGCTAAGGAGCGTGACGGATCAGCTGCACTAAGCGGGCTCGTTGCTTTTCTCGTTGTGACCCATTTGTTGTCTACCGATTCAGTTGCCTTGCTGACAGGCACGGCCGCAGAAAATGTCAATGCTGCGTTTGGGTCGATTCAGACGCAATTTATTGGAATTTTATCCGGTATTGTTGCTGCTATGATGTATAACCGTTTCAGCCATGTCCAACTTCCGGCCGCATTTGCTTTTTTCAGCGGAAAACGGCTCGTGCCTATTATGACGGCAGCTTCGATGTTGCTCATTTCCGCCCTTCTTTTTATCGTTTGGCCATTTGTTTACTCAGGCCTTGTCACATTTGGCACGTGGATTAGCAACTTGCACTATGTAGGCGCTGGTTTATATGGATTTTTTAATCGCCTTCTCATTCCAACTGGTCTTCACCACGCGCTAAATTCGGTCTTTTGGTTTGACGTTGCTGGCATCAATGACATTGCGAATTTCTGGTCTGGAAGCGGTGAAAAAGGCATTACGGGCATGTACCAAGCTGGCTTTTTTCCAGTCATGATGTTTGGCCTTCCAGCCGCGGCGCTAGCGATGTACCATACGGCGAAAACGAAACGCAAAAAACAAACAGCGTCGTTGCTACTCGCTGCTGGATTTGCTTCGTTTTTCACAGGCGTGACCGAGCCATTTGAATTTGCGTTTATGTTTGTAGCGCCTGTTCTTTATGTAATCCATGCGGTGCTTACCGGCTTGTCGTTGGCCATTGCCGCCTATTTTCAGTGGACAGCTGGATTCGGCTTTAGCGCCGGACTGATTGACTTTATTTTAAGCTCAAGGCTGCCGCTAGCGAACCAGCCATGGATGCTGCTTGTGCAAGGGCTTGGCTTTGCCGTCGTTTATTACGCGCTATTCCGCTTTACGATTGTTAAATTTAACTTGATGACCCCTGGGCGCGAAGAGGAGGACGATGAAGAAAAAGTGCCAGAGGCCGGCGAACACGCTCAAGACGGGAGCAAGTATACAGCGATGGCGGCCATGATCTATGATGGACTAGGCGGTGATCGTAATGTCGTCTCAATGGAGAACTGTGTCACGCGCTTGCGTGTCGAAGTCAAAAACATGGATGTAGTTGACCAAGCAAAAATTAAACGTACCGGCATTCCTGGCATTAATGTCGTATCCAACCATAATATTCAAGTCGTTATTGGCCCACAAGTTCAATTTGTCGCTGACGAAATCGAGAAAATCCGCAACCGTTAAAAACGGACTCAGACTAAAGAGAACCTGTTTTGGTCAAAGGAAGTTCTTGAGCAACAGTTGCAAAGCACGAACGAGACAAACGATGACGTATGCGAGCGTGTGTTTACAGTCTAAGCCCTGCACCAACAAGTGTGCAGGGCTTTTGCTATGCCTGGATTCAACTATCATGATTTGCTGTTCTTTGTGCAGGCCTCTTCCACATATACATGCAAAAGCAAAGACGCCGCAAAGGAGGTATACAATGGCCCAAAAACCACCGCGTTTACAGCAAGGGGATGCCGTTGGTATCGTCACCCTTGGTAGCCCCCGCTCTGCTGATGCGATAAATGCGAATGTTGCTTATTTAAGGGGGCTCGGCTTCGAGCCTGTGCTCGGCGAACATGTCTATGCCCGTACCGGATTTTTAGCTGGCCCGCCACAAGACCGCGCCAGTGATTTTATGGCGATGATCGAAGACCCTTCGATTAAATGGATTTTGCCGACACGAGGCGGCGTAGGAGTTGCTGGCATTTTTCCATACCTTGATTTTGAAACCATCCGTGCCAACCCAAAAATCATTTCTGGCTATAGCGACATTACGATTTTATTAAATGTGCTTTACCAGGAAGCAGACTTGATTGGCTTTCATAGTTTGCTTTTGCTTGATTTTCACAACGGCACGCCTGACTACAATTTCAACCAGTTCTTCTCATCAACGATGATGCCATCAAGCCCGCGCCTTCTAGAAAACCCACCTGGCTTCCCGCTTAACGGCCTCGTTAATGGCAGAGGAAGAGGCCCGCTTGTTGGTGGCAACCTCACCTCTTTTGTTGACAGCCTTGGCACACCTTATGAAATTGATACAGCCGGAAAAGTCATTTTTTTAGAAGATACGCATGAACCAGTCAATACTGTCTACCGCTATTTGGCACACCTTGAGGCGGCTGGCAAATTTGCTGATTGCGAAGCGATTATTATGGGCACATGCACAAGCTGTCCGATCGCCTACAACACAAGCTATGACGATTTGATTTCCGGTTTTCTTGTGCCTTTAGGCAAACCACTCGTCACGAATCTCCAATCAGGACACGGTTACTACAAAGCCAGTGTGCCAATCGGAGCGGAAGTGGAAGTAGACGGAACAAACGGGCGGATTACGATTTTGGAAAATACAGTGAGTTAAGCTGTCCCCAAGTCAACGAATTGTCTGTAGGAAGCTTTTGCCTCAAAATAGGGCGAGCTTCTTTTTTCATTTTCTTCGTTCGTTATACGTTCAACTGCTTTCTCTAGCAAGAACAGCCTGTCTCTAGTGGTTTTAAAAATACCCTATAAGGGTACGATGTAAAAGAAAAATGAACAGGAGGCGTTTTAATGAAGCAACGGTTATTGGTAACAAGTACTGTATTGGCCTTTAGTTTAGCAGGTTGCGGAACCGACTCGGACAACTTAGAACCGGCCGAACAACCAGCTCATGAAGAGACAGGCGATCACAACAGCGAGCACCACCATGGAAACCATTCAAGTTCTGGTGAAGTGCCTGACAATTTAAAGGTGGCAGACAACCCTTCCTATCCAGTCGGGAGCAAAGCAATGATGGAAGCCAACCATATGCCAGGAATGAAAGGCACGGAAGCGACCATTGTCGGTGCCTATAAAACAACGGCTTACGCTGTATCGTATACGCCGACGACGGGGGAAGCGCCTGTTGAAAACCACAAATGGGTTATACATGAAGAGTTGCAAGGTCATGAAGATCAGGCTTATGCTCCTGGCGACACGGTTGTAATAAACGCCGATCATATGGAAGGGATGGACGGAGCCGAAGCAGTCATTGATTCAAGTGAGCAGACAACTGTGTATATGGTTGATTTTGAGATAGATGGCGAAACAGTCCAAAACCATAAATGGGTAACAGAAGAAGAATTGCGGTCACCGTAATCGCCTATCAACCCACAACCATAGCCCAATTGCTGCTTGGCAAGGGCTGTGGTGGCTCAAGACCTGGATGCCCTCCCCCTAACTAAATGAGGGGAATCGACTCTTGGTTCCTACGTACGAATAAATTGTGTAGAAAGGCGCTTATCCCCTCTTTGGTGGAAAGACGCCATTCGTGATCTTTTTAAGTACTTTTTCTAGGAAAAACATGCAAACAAACAATACAATAATGAGAAACCCAAAACGAGCAGCTAGCTTTAGCAGCTCATTGGCAATCGGCTCCGTTAATGGCTGCACCACATAATAGAGCGCCGCCACAATGATGGCGATCGCAGCGCCATACGAAACGAAAACACCGGCAGTTTGCCCAATTGAAAGCTGTTTGAACGTTTCTTTGTTTTTCTGATAGGCATACCACAAAACGGCGATCAATACGAGCAGAAGCACAAAAGAATACATCAGTTTGTCCCGCCTTACAGATAAAATAAGCACACCACGAGTAGTTAGGATCGTGGGCACTTATCACGTATTGTAGCATAGTTTTTGCCGCCCGCCATCTTTATACATCGGCTAGGCTCCTCTTGGCTGAAGTTCGCTAACGAGCGAACGTTGCTGAAACGGCGATGAAAAACCACTATATTTCGGTTGAAGAGCACTTTCCACATCATCCATCTATAATGAAAGGCCGTAGATTCCCGGCCTTAACGTCTATTGGTTTCTTCGCGTCAACGATAAGAGAAACAAAACGAAGAGCTCCCTGTTGGTTTCGATGATCAAAGCGTTTTGAGCGATCAATAAACCCTTGCTGTTCATTCCAATCATTGTAATGAAATTGACCGTTTTCATCGCAATACTCTAAAAGAGAAACAACGAAGCCCTCCTCTTCAAACATGGCGGTAATCGTTTTATATGTATGGATAATTTTATGGCTTGCTGCAGGATGGTCTATAGGTCCTGGCCCTCCCACTCGTACATTTAACTGGTAATTTTCATTAGGAAAAGAACGATCGGGGACAGCACAACGAACATACCCTCCAGGCATTAAAAATTCAAAGCAAGTCCTTGCAGCTTGAACTCCTTCTTCATACGTTAATGTTCCCATACATGTTCAGCAAAAATCGCGCTTATCAACGGCGTTCAAACTTTTTTTCCCAATCAACTCGTCTTAATAAACTCAATTCTACTTCTTGAGTTTGCAACCATGTTGGGTTGTTGTTGTAATCCCCTGCACCAATCACCAGTTTAATATGCTCTTGTGCCATCATTAAACGAACTCTCCGTTCTATATGATTTTTCCCCTAATAGGTTATCAACTAATCAATTTCATTATAAATCCGCACGTTCACTTATTCAATCATTGATCTTCCCTAGCATCCTATCAACGATTTAACGGAAGGGGATTTTAGACTATACATAAAACCGGGTAAACCGTTCATTGGTTCACCCAGTTTCGATGCTTTCCCGTATTTTTGTTTAACTGTTTTATCCTTTTATTTACCGGTTTTGAGTCAACTTGCGATCCCTCACTGCAAAAGCCGCTTTTTTTCAGCAAGCAACTGCTGAAAGGTTTGGTCCAATTCTTGCTTTTCGTGTTCATCGACTGCTGTGGAAAGGCGGCCGAGCGTTTCCGACAGTTTCAGTTCAACTGCCAATAAGGCCGCTTTTACTTCTTCAGCACCGTCTCGTTTTTGCTCTTTTTTATCAGGCGCAACCATTGTTACGGTCGGTTCCTCGTCAGCGAAGGAAAGGATATGGGTTGCAAGGTCATCAATCAATGCTCGTTCGTGCGTAACAAAGCAAATCGTCCCAGGGTAGGCCTTCAGCACTTCTAACAGTGAGTCCTTCGTCGCGATATCCAAGTAGTTCGTTGGTTCATCAAGGACAAGGACATTGCAATTTGAAAGGAAGACTTTGGCAAGGGAAGCCCTTACTCGCTCACCGCCGCTCAACACAGCCGCTTTCTTATCGACTTCGTTCCGGGAAAATGCCAACCTTGACAAGACTGTGCGAATAAATGTTTGTGTATACGGGCTGTCTTCGATCATATTTTCTAAAACGGTTTTTCCTTCGAGCAAGTTTTCTTGCTGCTGTTGAAAAAATCCGATCTTAGCTGGTGCTGCTACATGCAAGCCGCCGCTGCGGTCAACAATTTGCCGAGCAAGCGTTGTTTTTCCCGAACCGTTTGGGCCAATAATCGCCAACCTAGCCCCTGTCGGCACTTCCCCATGAACCTTCGTTTTTAGAATGTTGGCACCGATTTGTACAGCGCAGCCTTGAAATTGGACCGCTCGTTTGCTATGAAGAATAGGAAATTGCGCCATATCAAAACGAATCGGCTCAACCTCCTTCGGCTTTTCTTTCACTTCGAGCTGCTCCATTCTCGTCCGCATTGCTTCAGCAGCGCGGTTTAGCTTTGCTTTCTGAACACCTGAACTCCGTTTGTGCAGCCGTGCTTCTGAATTGCCCATTCTGCTTGGTGCTTTCTTAATTTTCGCCGACTTTGCTTGGATCTGTTTGGCCGCCTGTTCTAGCCTGTTCTTTTCTTGGACAAACGCTTCGTACTCTTTATGGGCTTTTTGGTTATTGGCCTGCTTTTGCTTGAGATAATGATCGTAATTTCCCTCATATATGGTGAGGCAGCCATCTTCCAGTTCCCAAATGGCCGTGCACACTTTATTAACCAATACTTTATCATGGGAAGTTAACAGCACGGCTCCTTTAAAAGCAGTTAGCTCTTTTTCTAGTTGCTCCATTCCATCGATGTCCAAATGGCTCGTTGGCTCATCAGCAATAAAAATATGCGGATTGGATGCTAAAGCAGCCGCAATTTTTTTGCGTGTTTGTTCCCCGCCGCTCATTGTTTGTACGCTTCCATCTGGGACATGCCATTTGCTGGCCAACTCCCCTGCCACTGTCTGATTTTCGTCTTCTAGCTGGGGCACATAAGCGACTGAGCCGTATGTTTCAACAGTCGCCAAATCGGCTTTTTCCTCGCCGGCCAGTATGCGCAAAAGCGTCGACTTGCCTGCGCCATTGTTTCCGACAAGCCCGACCCGGTCGCCTTTATAAAGATAGAGCGCCTTAATATTCAACAGTTCCCGTGCACCAAAGCTTTTCTTAATCTCTTTTGCTTTCATTAACAACATAAAAAAACCCCCTCTATATGTTAGAGAGAGTCCGTCCGCAGGAATGTGCGCATACGACGACCCACTTTTGCCCATATACGGGCAGAAAAAATCGCAGTATACGTGCACCTCTATCAAAAAAGCAGACGAATCCCATCTCTAAACATAATTAATCGCCATATTCATGGAGCGGACAAAAACGCTCTTTCAATGGATGTTTAATTACTGTTTGTAGATAGAATTACTGCTTCATTGGCTGAGGTACCTTTTCCTTTCTTCGTATTTGACGTTATCATGGCATAAGAAAGCCAGGATGTCAACTGCTTACACGAAAATTAGCAAATCATTTGGCATTGCAGCCGTTAGCAAGATCGTTACGACTAGACTATATGAAGATTCTTTTTCTTTATTCCTTACTTTATTTCTCTGCTTGATCTCACATGGGGTACCACATCACATGTTTCTTGATAAAATGTCAACATTCTCTCCTTTAATTCAACTAGAACATTTGATAGAGATGGATCGTCTATTTTATTTGTTGTTTCTCCTGGATCTTGTTCAAGGTCGTATAGTTCATCCGTTTCATAGAACCTACGGACATATTTATATTTTTTCGTTCGAATCATTGTAGCCTTTGTGTGCTCTGGTCCTTCGCTTCGCTGCATCTCACCTCTTGGCCAATACAACATGGAAGGATCCTCATTGGCTGGTGCAGACTCATTGCAATGAAATTCACCTTGCAGACGTCCTCCTTCGCAAAATACAGCATCACGATGATCATCCGTCTCTCCAGAAATAATAGAATCCAATGGTTTTCCAAAGTGAGTATAATCTGGGGTAATTCCAGCATAGTGTTGAACTGTCGCAGTTAAATCAACTAGTTCTACAAGTGCATCACTTATTCTAGGTTTCACAGCGTTATTGGCCGGTGGTTTCACTATAAATGGGACCTTGGTTAAACAATCCTCAAACGTATTTTGTGCTTTTTCTACAAGTCCATAATCGCCTGCGAAATCTCCATGATCTGAGAAGAAGAACACAGCTGTATCATTATAGATTCCAGCTTCTTTTAGCGCTTCCATCAACAATCCAAACTGGAAGTCTACACGTGAACACATACCATAATACGTTGCACGAAGCTCTGTCCAACGTTCTTCCGTCCATTCCTGCATATTATACCGCTCACGTAAGCCAGAAAGCATAGATGGTTTGTTTTTAGAGAGTTTATTAACAGAAATTCGCTCTGGTAAACGAGACTTATCAATAAGATTGTACCATTCCTTCTCCACAGCATATGGTGGATGAGGATAGAGAATTGGCAAGTAAATGCATAACGGCTTATCTGTTGGTCTATTTTTAATTAATTCGATAGCTCCTAAAATGTTTGCCCAATCTGAATCATAATAGTAATCTTCATCACTTCTCTTTTTAAGCTCACCTACAAAAAATGAATAATAAGTGTCACTGCCTGGCTGACCTCTCCAATTATCTCCTTCACCATTAAAAGCCCCACCAAACATCGGCTTTGGCGTTTGTTTTGGTACATATTTAACATCACAATAATCTTCAAATCCATTTTCTGATGGGATGAGATCATTTTTTCCGCCCCACCAAACAAAATATCCATCATCCTTTAATTGCTTCAACAATACCGGCTCATCAGGACTCATCATATGATACATCGTTCGGTGACCTCTTACATGTGGGTACCATCCTGACATAAATGAACATCGACTTGGTGTACATACAGGGTTCTGACAAAATGCATTTCTAAAAGAAACGCCATCATCTGAAACAAACTTATCTAAATTTGGTGTAATGGCAGCTTTGTTTCCCATATGACCCATTACATCGCCTCTCCATTGGTCAGGATTAAATAATATAATATGAGGTCTTTTTTTCTTCACTTTAAAAATTCCTCCTCGTATATATTTTTTAAGTTGTGTTTAACGTAATTTCCTCGTCCTTTAAAATAATCTTTAGACTAGTAGCTCCTCGCTCGATCCATTAATTTTATAAAAATTCCCAAAAAGCACAGGCTAATTGCAACTAATTGCTCTAGCTAGTTCGTCTTGCGAAATAATGGGCACAATACTTCACACTTCATTCTGTGTTGATTTTATTGTACCTTTCTACTACTCTATATGGACCGTCAAATGATAGTTTGTCCTGCCGTGTCAATTTTTGAATTTTTTCTTTCTTTAAGTTCCTTAATAATTTGCTTATGCAATTTGTTATCAATATTATAAAACTTTAATGCGATAATAGAGAAGATATGTCCCGCAATTGGCATTATTGCGTAAATATAAACAATCATTTGCATAGTCTCTGGAGTTTGCGCTTGATTGGCAACATATCCTGATATCCCTAATAATACCCCTCCTAGTAATCCGCCTAAGGCGGATCCAAGTTTGTTAATGAAAGTAAGACTTGAGGTTACTACACCATCACCACGAACACCTGTTTTCCACTCGGCGTAATCCACACAATCAGGAAGCATCGCCCAAGCAATGTTGCCTGTAAAAGGTGTGAGTGCTGCTGTGGTTACTGCTGCTGCAAAGATTACCCACACGAATTCAAATGGGGTAAATAATATTGTTAGTGCAGGAATAATGGCAATCATACTTCCGTATAGGAAAACATTTCTTTTCCCTATTTTCTTAGACAGGACGGGTAATAAAATAAACGCTAGAATTGTAAATGGAATAGCTACTAAGCTCTGTAATGGGAATAAATCAGCTCTCCCTAAATTATAGGTGAAATAGTAAAGGGCAATTGCTCCTACAGAAGAACTGGCGATTAAATTCGTACACATCGCTATCATAATCATTAACAGTGGTCTATTTTTCCCAATTAAGAATAGCTGTTCTTTTAAGCTAAACTTACGTTTATTAATTCTGTCATCGTTTTTAACAATCACATCATGTCTCTTAGCACTACTAGCACAAATCCAGAAGCTAATTGTAAGTACAGTCCCTAGAATAATAGATGTTACTGTCCAACCTTGTTGTCCGCCGCCAAACATTGCAACCATTGGCAATACTAAAACATTGACAATGATATTAGCTGGGACCGACATAGCTGTTTTGGCAGTTGCAATAGTAGTTCTTTGGTCACTGTCTTCACTCAATATCGGTGTTAAGGAATGATAAGGTATATTTACCACTGTTGAGATTAAAGAATAAACAATATATATAATATAGATATATACAACTTGTAGACTATCAGAAACAGCAGGTACGTTAAACAAAGCTATTGTTATTAAACCTAGTAAAGGTGCCCCAAACATAACATATGGTCTAAACTTACCAAACTTTGTTTTAGTATGGTCAGCAATCATCCCCATTATAGGATCGGTTACTGCATCAATAATACGAGATACGAGAAACAACCCCCCTATAGCTATAGGGGATATCCCAACGACATCAGTTAAATAAAACATTAAGTAAGTCAACGTCAACAGAAAAGGTATATTGGAACCTAACCCCCCAAAGGCATATCTAAATATCTCACTTTTAGTCGATTTTCTAATATTTGCTCCCAAATAACTCACCCCATAATTAAATTTATAAAAAGGCTTCTAACTAGTACGACTCGCTAACTTTAAGAAATAAGATGCTTGTGCTTTCTTATCCTTTGAGATTGACATATCAATAAAATTATCTACCAAACTTGTATCGATTTTCGAGGTCTTAGACCCTACGACAAAGTCTTCAAACATATTTAATAGATGTTGTCGCTCATTCTCTGGAAAGATGTTAAGCAATGCCCTCATTTGATTTTTTGCCCCTCTATCCCAAGAATAATCCTTTAAAATACCTAACTGCTCTGCCTTTTTTATTTCCGCTTTCTGTTTAGTTAATTCTTCGACAGTCATCCTTCCATCTTTGGGGATTCCTAATCTTTCATATTGTTCATCAGGGGCTTCATTAGCTCTCATTAATTCCGCCATTTTTTTAATTAGTTGTAATTCTATTTCCAAATTATCCAGTTCCTCTTCCTGATCAGGATCATTAACTAGATCAAATAATTTAGATCCATATTGAAATGGGTTTACAAATCCACTTCCAGCTTCAATTTTCATTAACTGACACCCTTTAGTAAATGAAAATGGCTCATGAATGACTATGTTTTGTAATTCTCCACGATCAAAAAGCTGTCTCATATGGGTTGGCATTAATGTATATTCGAATAACGGTTTATTTTCTGGAGATACGGGACCTCTCATATAGACATAACGACCATCTGTTATATTGACATGCCCTCCATGGAAGCCAAATAAAGCGCTTTCCCGAATTGGCTGATCAGCTTTAATAACTTGTCTTAAAGGTTTTCCATCCATATTTTCTGGTAGTGTAACACCAAAGAATTCAAGTAGAGTAGGAGCTAAATCAACTGTTTGTACAATTGACTGTCTTCTTTCTCCTTTGTTACCTTCTCTAGGATCCCAAACGAATAGTGGTGTGTGAGCAATTTCATCATAAACTGGCATAACGCTCTTGGACCACCATCCATGCTCACCTAATAAAAATCCATGATCAGTATTAACAATTAACATCGTATCCTTCCACATATCGTACTTGTCCATCATATCCATTACTTTTCCTAAATAATTGTCACACATACTCAATAGTGCTGCATATTCATACTTACCATGTTCGACAACCTCATGAGACTCTTGAACAAAATAATAAGGTGGCCAATCAAAATGTTTACCATTGTACTCATGAGGATAAAGATCTTTATATTGTTGATAAGCAAAAAATGGCTCATGAGGATCAAATGTTTCTAGTTGTAGAAACCAATTGTCCTCGTCTTTATTTTTCTGGATAAAATCCATTCCTAAAGAGAAAGTAACAGCTTGTGGATGCTTTTCTTCTGTTTCAAAATAACTTCGATTAACAATATCTTGTTTAAACATAGTAGAACTAGAAAATGGTTCTGGTGTTTCAGTTTCTGGAATGTCCGGATCTTTCACATGACCTTTCCAAGGATCACCTTCTTGTCCACGAACTATTTCAAAGGAATTATATCTTGGGTGATAGGTGGCACCCCCGTCTTCCCAATAGTGCTGGTGATCCGTTACTAAATGTGTGTATACACCATTTTGTTTCAGCATTTCCGGCATCGAATTGTCGAATGGTTCGATCGGACCCCAGCTACGGTGTAAGAAGTTATAGCGACCAGTATGGAGTTCTCTTCTTGCTGGCATACATGGTAAGCTCCCTGCGTAACACTGGTCAAACGCAACTGTTTTCTCTCCTAATCGTTTGAAATTCGGTGCATGTGTCCAGTCACAACCATAGTTTGGCAGCATATGTCTGTTTAGTGAGTCAAACATAACCATAATTGCTCGCATATCTGCTCATCTCCTTTATTGATTTCCAATCCTAAAAATGGTTAAGTATATTTGCAGTTATATAAAAGCGCTTTTATAAATGTAAAAAATAAAAAACCAATCATTCACAGCAAATATGGAAGCGCTTTCAGTTATATGCTCAAATTTATCAGATTTTTAAAAACCACGCAACAACAATTAATTTATAGGGTATAACAAAACGTTATATCTATTCTTCTAGAAATTATGCTAATCAATTGACCATACTTAATATATTTGGTAAATTTTAAATATGAAAGTGCTTCCATATCTTTTTTCGACGAAAGGGACAATCGGATGTTTGCAAAAATAAAATTCATAATATTGTGGTGAACAACTATGAAAGCATCTATCTATGATGTAGCAAATTTAGCTGGGGTTTCCATCTCCACTGTTTCAAGAGTTTTAAATAAAAGTGGCTATGTAAGCAACAAAACGGAAAAGAAAGTATATGAGGCAGTTAATAAATTAAATTATATACCTAACGTTGTTGCGCAAAACTTAGCGAAAAGTGAAACAAAATTGATCGGATTGTATTTTCCCCCTTCACTTGACTCAACAGAAGTTCTATCAAGTACGTACATCCTTGAGTTCATAAAGGGAGTTAATGATATTTTGATACAAAAGGGCTATCATCTTCTTTTAATTAATGAACTGAATGATAGGGAACAAATTATATCTGATAAATGTAGGCCTCAGTATTATTCTTTTATTAAGCAAAACCGTATTGATGGGCTTATATTGGGAAGTGCACCGATAGCATGCTCTTCCTTATTAGAGCTGCTCAATCTCAAATTGCCATTGGCGTATATTGGTGAAAAATTGTTTCCTAATAATGGTCTTAATGTTTACGCTCAATTTAAGCAATATAATAAAGATATTTTGAATTATTTTTATAGTAGAGACCATCGGCATATAGCTGTTATTAGTTGGGAAGAAGAAAAATTAGATACTGTTATCCGTGAGTTCAAGGAAGATGTACAAAGTGAAGGGCTAAAAGTTAAGCATTACTTTGACCCCGATAACCTAGAATCATACCTTAACTTATTAAAGAAAATCTTTACTAGTGAGGATAAACCATCAGCATTATTAGTGCATGATTTATCTAAGGTCCAACAGACCATTAATTTTTTAAACAATATTCATTTGTCTGTTCCAGAAGATGTTTCAATCATGACGATCGAACATAAATATCGCGATGCTGAAAAATGTTTTCCCTCTGTGACAAGTGTGTATGTACCTGCTTATCAAATGGGCGCTGAAGCCGCTAAGATTCTATTTGCGTATTTACAAGAGTCACGAGACTATTCAAGAGAAATTATTGTTGATTCTAAGATCATAGAACGGAAGTCTGTTAAAAAAATGACTGAATTGAGTAATAGTTAATGATTAATAACTATAATGACTCAGTCCTGTAACAAGAAATTTAATAAGGATGTGAGGAAATGAACACCGAACAAAAAATGTCGTGTTGTTCAATAAAAAGAGGAGAAACTCTTAAAGATAAAGGAATTGTAACACAACAAAATCCAGAAATTACATCATCAAACGAAATTCTATTCAAAGACAAAATGGTATATCTTCCAGGTGGGGAATTTTTAATGGGGACAAATGAAAAAGAAGGTTTTCCAGCTGATGGTGAAGGGCCAGTTCGAAAAATAAAAGTAGATCCTTTCTTAATTGACCAGTATACTGTCACAAATGCTGAATATAGGGAATTTGTCCAAGCTACTGGATATGTAACAGAATCAGAGAAATTTGGCTGGTCTTATGTGTTTCACAACTTCTTACCTCCACAGGTGTTAGCTCGGGTAAATCGAGTTGTTTCGACCCCATGGTGGTGTGCAGTCGACGGTGCTTTTTGGTACCAACCGGAAGGTCCAGGTTCGACAATTGATGACCGTATGGATCATCCAGTTGTTCACGTAACGTGGAATGATGCCCTAGCCTTTTGTAAATGGGTAGGCAAGAGATTGCCAACTGAAGCTGAATGGGAATATGCTGCACGCGGAGGCCATGAGCAAAAAAGATACCCATGGGGTGATGAATTGACTCCTAATGGTGAGCACTACTGCAATATTTGGCAAGGAAAATTCCCTGATAAAAATACCAATGAGGATGGTTTTAAGGGAACAGCTCCAGCAAAGTCCTTCCCAGAAAATGGATTCGGTCTATATAATTTGTCAGGAAATGTATGGGAATGGTGTTCCGATTGGTTTAGCAGAAGTATCCACAGTCGAGGGGGACGTGAAAATCCTCAAGGACCGCTAAAGGGCAAAACAAAGATTATGCGTGGTGGCTCTTATTTATGTCATGTTTCTTATTGTAATCGTTACCGAGTTGCAGCTCGAACTTCAAATACTCCTGATAGTTCATCAGGGCATTTAGGCTTTCGTTGTGTAGCCGATGTTGAATAATTATATGATTAGAATCTACAATCCCTTCTCCTCAAGAATTATTGTAGGTTCTTTTTTATAAAAGACCAGTATTTAATTCATTTGTAACAGGAAATAACCCTCCTCAAGTTTTGAGAAAAGCCATTTCCTTTACTGTATAATTGATTCTTCGTAGAAGATCAGTTACTAACTAAAGGACGGTCCACCTAGTACTTTCCCATCTTCTGCCAACGGTACTTCCCCTAACAAGAGCAGATCATTAGTATCTTTCATCCATGTCTCTAAACGCTTCAAAAGTTCCACTTTTATTGTTTTATAGTTTTGATAGGTAAACGTCTAATTTTTGCAAACCACATTCATAGCTTTGAACAGCTGATCATCTGGGCAGCAGAACGATACCATAAGAAGATAGAAAAGATGCCCTCATTTTTGGAGAATACACGAAAATAAGCAAATCATTTGTCATTGCAGTACCAGTGCTTTACCACAACGCCATTACATTCGTTCATCATCAAACCCGTTTATCTCTAAAAATTCGCCTTTATTTCCTGGGAAATCGAACCGTCCTGACATACTTTGACGAACAAGCGCTAATTTAAAATGACGCTTGCTTCGTTTTCCCTGGATAAAGCAACGTTTTTATATACCCAGGGGAACCGCTGGCCATTTCCTTAAAAACAAATGGCCCATCGGATAAAGGCAACCGGTGTGTAATGAGAGGCTTTACTTGCAATGCTCCTGTTTGCATAGAATGAATCGCCGTTCTCCATTCTTTTCCTGGAAATGGGGCGGACAGTCCATTCCAAGAACCATGGACACGCAATTCGTTTCGTACAATTTTTTCAAAGTAAAAACGCTCGATCGTCACGTCCCCGTATGGAATGCCAAGAAATACAACTTCCCCCCCTTTTTTCGGCAATGCTAATGCTTGGGCAGAAGTAATTGCTGTCCCTGCTGCTTCAATAGCGACATCTACTCCTTCTCCAGCAGTGAGATCCTGAATTTGTTCATGTACTGGGCCATCAAGTGGGTTTACCCGTTGGTCAGCGCCAAGTCTTTCGGCTACTGTTAATTTTTGTTCATCGATATCAATCGCATACACAAACCTGGCACCAAACATTTTTGCCCATTGAACAGCGAGCAAGCCGATGCTTCCACAGCCGATAACGGCAACATCTGCTCCTGGTTCGATCGCTGTCTTGTAAAAACCGTGGGCAACGACAGCTGCCGGCTCAATGAACGCTGCCGTATCAGCATCAATGTCATTCGGCAACGGGAGGACGTTTGCGGCAGGCACCTTCACAAACTCCGCAAACGCCCCTGGCTGGACAGCTCCGATAACCGTTAGCGAATGGCATCGGGAAAAAGCCCCTTGCCGACATTGGTTACAGTCACCGCATGGAAGAGCGGGGCACACAGCGACTCGCATTCCTTCCTTTAGATGGTTGACATTGCTGCCTACTTCATCAATCGTACCTGAACATTCATGGCCAAACGTCGTCCCGGAAATATAAGGCCCTAGTTTTTTATAACGGGATAAGTCTGATCCGCAAATGCCTGCCGTTTCTACGCGGACGATGACTTCATTGCCATTCATGATCGTTGGCTTTGGCGATTGCTCAAAGCGGATATCGCCTGTGCCATATAAATTTAAAGCCTCCACTCGCTTTCCTCCTAAATCGCTTTACTCGTTATGCTGTGGCTTTTTTTTATAGCGAATGATGTTGGCGAACGCCGCAGCCACAATGAGCGTATTAAAGATAAGTTGGTGTTCAAAGTAAAAGCGCCCCAGTCCTCTAAGCGGCCCAAGCATAAAATCTAGCAAATGTTCAACCATTCTGTCCCTCCATCGCTCTTCTGCTTTACTCTGGTTTTAAAAGCACTTTTATCGCTTCTCCGCTTTTTATCGCCTGATAAGCTTCCTCCCATTGATGAAGCTCGTATTCATGGGTGACCAGGTCACGAGCGTTGACATTGCCTGTTTTTAAAAGCATCAGAGAAGGTTCCCAATCGGCCGGCTTCTGGCTTCTGCTGCCAATGACGCAAATTTCTTTCTGAATGATTTTTTCGAGATCAAAGGGAATTTCTGAGGCAGCAAAGATGCCGACTTGGCTATACTGCCCCTTTTTCCGCAATAACTTTAACCCTTGATTGGCTGCTTTTACGGCGCCTGAACATTCAAGCACCACATCGGCCCCTTTGCCGTTTGTCAGTTCTTTCACGACTTCGTCGACATCGGTTTCTTCGCCATTGACGATGTAATCAATCCCAAGGGTACGCGCCTTCTCAAGGCGAATTTTGTCATGGTTGAGCCCAGTTATCATGACGTTCGCGCCTCTGCTTTTCGCGACTTGGGCGGCGAGCAAACCAATCGGGCCAGGACCAATGACAACACACAAATCGCCTTCGCTTATTGTTGTTTTCGCTAGCGCATGGTGCGTGCAGGCTAATGGTTCTGTCATCGCTGCTGAACGGAAATCAACATTGTCTGGCAAAAGGTGCAAACTCTCTTCCCGGGCAAGTACATACTCGGCGAACCCGCCATCTTGCTGGGTACCAAGCCCTCTGCGCTCGCTGCAAAGGTTGTAGTCTTCCGTTTGGCAATACGGACATTGCCCACAAACGGAGAAAGTCGTTTCAGAGGTGACTCGATCCCCTACTTTAAAGGATTGAACGCCAGGTCCCACTTCAACAATTTCTCCTGCAAATTCATGGCCAAGTGTTACCGGAAAGGCCACTTTATAATGGCCTTCATACGTATGGATATCGGACCCACAAATGCCGGCATATTTGACTTTAATTTTGACTTGCTTTTCCCCTGGAGCAGGTTCGGGCTTGTTTTGGAGTTCAACATGTCCAAATCCAGGTGCTGTTTTTACTAATGCTTTCAATTCGAGCCCTCCTACTTTTTATATAATTAATTGAATATACCGAATAAACGAACGATTATCCAGTTAATCAGATTGCCTCCTTGGTCAATGCTCGATATTTGTGCCGAGTCTTCCGGCATTGTGAAGTTCCCTTCCATCGCCATTTGCGTAAATAATGGGGCAACATCTGTGGCCAGATAAAGCGAAATCGCAATCATAATCGTTCCCACAATGACTGAGTGGACGATATTGCCTCGTGCAGCACCGACGATAAACGCAACAATAAATGGGATTGTTGCCAAATCGCCAAAAGGCAAAAGGGCATTGCCAGGAAGAATGATCGCTAAAGCGACTGTAATGGGCACTAAAATAAGAGCGGTTGAAATAACAGACGGATGCCCGAGTGCGACAGCGGCGTCAAGGCCGATATAAATTTCTCGGTCGCCAAAGCGTTTGTTCAGCCATTCGCGGGCCGATTCCGATATCGGCAAGAGCCCTTCCATTAAAATTTTAACCATTCGCGGCATCAGCACCATTACTGCAGCCATAGCAATGCCAATATCGATCACATCCCCAATGCCATAGCCAGCAAGCAAGCCAATGGCAGCGCCGAGAACTAAGCCAATGAACATCGATTCTCCTAAAATGCCAAACCGTTTTTCAATCGTTGCTGGGTCAGCGTTCCATTTATTGACGCCTGGTAGCTTTTGCAGTCCTTTTACTAAAAAGATGCCTGGTGCATAGGAAATCGTGCTACCTGTAGCAATGGAGACCCCGGGCAAGTCATAAAATTCGCTCACCATCGGCGCCGTCCAATCGGCAATCTTTAAACAAACAACTTGAAAAATGACGGCTGCCAGCAAAGACAAAAACAAATTGGACGTCGCCACATATACCATGGCTGCTGTAAACGTATAGTGCCAGAAATTCCATATATCGACGTTCATTGTCTTTGTCGTTTTTGTCACAAGCATAAGCACATTGACCAGAAGACCTAACGGAATAATAAAAGCAGCCACCATGGAAGCCCAAGCAATCGATGAAGATGCCGGCCAGCCTACATCAATGACATTCAGTTCCACACCTAGCCGATCAACCATCCCTTGCGCAGCCGGCCCTAGATTGTTGACGAGCAAGTCGACGACTAGAAAAATGCCGACGAAGGCGATGCCAATCGTTAAACCAGACCGAAACGCTTTACCTGGTTTTTGCCCGAACAACAAACCTAATAAAAAGATAGCAACGGGCAAAATAACGGTCGCGCCTAAATCTAAGAACCCTTGAATAAAGTTGACAAACCCATCCATGACGTTCCTCCTCTATTGAAAAACTCAGTTTCGCTTAAGCTTTAAGTGCTTCTAGAATTTCTTTTTTTGTTTGATCCGTGCCGATGCCCGTTAAAAAAGAGCGGGCATTGATCACAGGGAAAGGAAAGTCTGCTTGCGTCATCGCTGTTGTCACTAGCAAGTCAGCTGTATCCTTATGGCTGCCTACTTCCGATATCTTGATTTGCACTAAGTTGACATTTAAGCCGTTCTCTTTCGCCATTTCCTCAATTGCGCTGTTTACTACTGTTGATGTCGCAATTCCTGCACCACAAGCGACCAGAACTTTTTTTGTTTTCATCAACATCTTCCTCCTTTAGCTTCTGTTCCTAAATGATCTAGAACGACCGTTTTGATTTCTCGTTTCGATGTTGCATAGGCTAATTGTGTCATTGCTTCTTTGTTTTGAAATAACTTCATCAGTTGCTGCAAAATCGTTAACTGGGAATGGGCCTCTTCCATCGCCAACATAAAGACAAGTTTGACGGTTACTCTTTCTGAATCAGCTCCGCCCATTACGCCAAATTCTACTGGCTTGTTTAACTGGGCAATGCTAATCGTCTTTTTGCGCACATGTTCAATATCCGTATGGGGAATGGCTACTGCCATCCCATCCATCGGCAAACCTGTGGGAAACTCACGCTCCCTCGCTATAACCGCGGCCGTGAAACTTTTGTTTACAAACCCGTGAGCGACGAGGTTGTCCGACATGAGCTGTAGAACATCTTCTTTATGTGTCGCATGTACATTGATCAAAATTGTGCTCTCATCGACTAGCATGGTAACCTCCATTTGCTTATTCTCCTAATCCATTGAATAAAATGATACGAGCTCCATTATTTCTGTCTCTGTTTTTGCTGCGATCAACCGGTTTCGATCTTCTTTTGAACCAGCTAGCTTAATCAACTGCCTTAATGCTCGGATATGTTGATGCTTATCAACAGCTGCAATCACAACCATAACGTGGACCCATTCATCGTCTGAGAAGGCAACTGGTTTTTGCAAATGCAGTAAGCTCATTCCTGCCTCAATTGCGCCTTCCTCAGGCGCAGCATGGGGAATGGCGATGTGTGGGCCAATAATGATATATGGGTCCCGTTCTTTATTTGAAATCAGCGCCTCCACATATCTCTGTTCAATTTTCCCTTGATCGAGCAAAGGTTGGGCAGCCAAAGACAACGCCTCTTCCCATGAAGGGGCTTCAGGGGCAAACGTAATCGATTCTGGTTTGATGAAGGATTGGAGATTCTGCTTCTCCTCTGCCTGGCCATCAGGTATTCGTTCTTCACGATTAGGAAAGAAATATTGCTGCAATTGTTTTTGCAACCCGCTTTCGTCTGTGATCAAGGCATGGTTTCGGATAATCTCAATCACTGCGTTGACATTGAACTCAACAGGTGCATATCCGTAAACGTCCTCCATTACCTGGCGCCGTAGTCTTGCCCTATCTTCTTTCCTTAACAATGAGCTAGTCATATACAGCCTTTTGTTTGTTTCAAGAGGCGTTTGCGAGAACACCAAATCAAACGCCAAATCACACGTTTGGAATTCACGAACCGATAAAGAATCCAAAAATACAAACTCAGGAAAAAGCTCGCTTAACTCCTTTAACATAAAGCCAGACACCGAGACACCTTGCGGACAGACAACGATCGCTTTTATTTTCTTATGAATGCTCTCCCCTTGCCTCATCATCCAGGAGCCGATTAACATCGTCACATACATTTTCTCCGCCTCTGGCATCGGCTTCCCTAATTGCCGTTCCAGCGGCCCAAGGCTACGCTTGACTAGATGGTGCAATTCCTTATACTCGTCAGGAAGGGTTGGTTTGGCGGCTTCGACTGCTGTCAACTCATATTTCATGCGGTAGTACGCCGGCTTAATATGCTGAATCAACTTTTTCAACAGCAAATCCCGTTCCTGCAAATAAATACAGGCGCTTTTTTCAAATAGCCTTAAAACATCGGCCAATGCTGGCATTAAATCAGGCAGCGCCTCTTCCGCATTTACCCATTCAGTCCAATAACGGCTTGTCGTCAGCAAGTAAAGCGTTACGAATAGCCGCTCCTGCTTTGGCACGTCTTTTAAATGGCGGAAAATTTCCTCTGTTGCGTGGTACTCTTTCGTATCTGAGAGTTCCTCGTATTCGATCGGAAACGGTGGCAACACATGTCCGATGCCAATTCGCTTTAAAACGAGCGTTAAAATATAAGGCATTGCCATCAGTTTTTCATCTGTAAATTGGATGCCTAGCTTCTGTTCGACTTTCTCAATGCAGGCATGGACTTCGCTGATTTCGTGTTTTCCAATGTCTGTACCGATTTCAAGTTGCCGCCTGCCTGTCTGCGTTTGCACGACCACTTCCGTTAAGTGAATCAGCAATTTGCGGATTTGCAGTTCTTTGCCTTCCAACAAGTAACCGTATTTCCGCGAATAGCGAACCGCCAATTGGAATGGCGTTACAAACTCCTGCACTTTTTTCAAGTCATTTAAAATGGTGTTTTTGCTGTAACCTAACTGGGAATGAAAATGGAGCAGTGACAGCTCTTCCTTTTTTGCCAACAGCATTAATAAAATAAAGTGGACGCGCTGCTCCTCGGTTAAAAACCCTTGTCCATCTCGGAGCAGGCAATCTTGTTTCCCCGTAATTTTTGAAAAAACGGATTGATCAACAATAAAATGGCCTTGCCTTGTCCGCTCGATTTCAGGGATATGCTCCCTTTGCAGCCACTCATTGATTTTTTCAATCGCGTAGCTGATCTGCCTGCGGGTAAGGCCGTATTTCTTGGCGATCGTTGCGCTTGTGACCCGGCGATTGCTTGCGATTTCATTGAGTATTTGCTGGCTTCGACCATTAAGCGTCAATGCAGCCCCTCCTTTCAACGTCCATTCTATCATCGTTGCCGCCTGAAAAGTATGCGCTTTCATCACAACTTTGCGGGCACAAATTGTACAACGTTTGGATGCGTACATCGTCATCACAAAAAAAGCCGGTTCCCTGTGCGAACCGGCTTGAGGTTGTCGACAAAGTCGATAACCGCCCTTAGACTGATACAGCTTAAAACTCAGTCGCCTTTACCCATTTAGCAAACGAAGCCCATTTAAAATAACTAAAATCGTACTTCCTTCATGGCCGATGACACCGAGTGGCAAATCCAACACTTGCATAAAGTTGGAAAACACGAGCAAAAGGACAACGGCAATCGAAAAAACAATGTTTTGCTTCACAATGCGGTTCATTTTTTTTGACCGTTTGATTGCGTCAGCGATGTCGGGCAATTCATTCTTCATTAAGACCATATCAGCTGTTTCTAACGCTACATCGCTGCCACCGCCCATCGCGACTCCTAAATCAGCCGCTGCTAATGCGGGGGCATCGTTAATGCCGTCACCTACCATAGCGACAGTCCCTATTTCTTGGCGTATACGCTTAATTTCCTCCGCTTTCTTGTCTGGCATACAGCGGGACACATAACGGTCCACCCCGCTTTGTCCTGCAATTGCTTGCGCCGTTTCCTCTCCATCACCTGTCAACATCACAAGTTTAATCCCCAGTTTTTGTAATGCTTTCATTGCAGCAAGCGTTTCTGGACGGATTTCATCCCTAAGCGCCAGCACACCGGCAATGCCGTTAGGGTCTTGAATGAACACAACCGTTTTTCCTTCAGCCGCTAGCTTCTTCGCTACGCCATTTTGAAAATGTTCCGCTTCCTGCTCACCTACAAATGCAGCCTGGCCTACCCGCCATTCTCCATCATCAAATCGGCCCTTCACGCCAGCTCCAGGCGTATCTTGCACTTGAATGGGGTTTAACAGCCTAGTACGGCCATTTTCCTTCGCATAAGCAACAATTGCTTCTGCCAATGGGTGGGTAGAATGGTGCTCAATTGAAGCCGCATGAAGAAGAACATCATCTTTATTAGCGCCTTCTCGTAAAATGAAATCACATACTTCTGGTTTCCCTTTTGTCAACGTTCCTGTCTTATCAAACGCAATCGCTTTGATTTTGCCGGCATGTTCCACATGAACACCGCCTTTAAATAAAATGCCTCGTTTCGCATTAGCCGAAATCGCCGATAAAACTGCTGGCATAATGGAAGCGACGAGTGCACAAGGCGAAGCAACCACAAGCAAGATCATTGCTCGATACCATGCATTCAGCCAAGTCCAGTCAAACAGGAAGGGAGGCAACAGCGCCACAAGCGCCACTGCGATTAACACCACTTTCACATAGAGTCCTTCAAAGCGCTCAATAAATAGTTGCGAAGGCGATTTCTCTTCTTTTGCCGTTTGTACCATGCGGATAATTTTTTGAAACATTGTTTCTTCCATCGGCTTAGTTATCGTTACGACCACCGAGCCTTGCACATTTAATGTTCCAGCAAATACCTCTTGCCCGACTGCTTTCGTAACAGGGATTGCTTCCCCTGTAATAGCCGCTTCATTTAAAGCAGTCATTCCTTCTATGATGTTTCCGTCCGCTGGCACACGTTCCCCTGGCCGAATTAAAATCGAATCGCCAATTCGCAACTTCGCGGCTGGCACAATCGTTTCTTGGCCGCTTTCAAGCAGGACAGCTTCCTCTGGCTGTAACTTCATCAACGCCGAAATTTCTTTATGGCTTTTGTCCATTGTATAAGTCTCTAAAGCGCCGCTTAAAGCGAAAATAAAAATTAAGATGGCTCCTTCTGCCCAGTAACCGATTATAGCTGCGCCAATCGCTGCGAACACCATCAACATTTCCACGTTCAATTGTTTGTTTTTAAACGTCTCTTCAATGCCTTCCCTTGCCTTTGCATAACCGCCGATTATAAAAGCGCCGCAATATACAGGAATAGCAGCAGCGGCCAGACCGTAGCTGTCAAGGAGCCAGCCAACAACGATCAGCACACCCGATACAAGTGCTGCAAGTAGTTCAGCATGGTCCCTCCATTTTCCAAACCAGTTCCTTCGGTTATTGATCACAAGTCTCTCTGTAGTAGCAGCCATTGTAATCCCCTCTCTTTTCAATTATTTTCACTAATTGAGAATGAATATCGTTTTCTCTATTTCATTTAAGTCCTTAAAAACAGCCTTATATTCGTTCAAAATTAAGTATACCATATAATTATAAAGATTTTCTTATGATAATAACTATCATTAAAATGTTATTCTATTTTAAAAATAAAAGCTCATTCAGACTGGTAGAACGCTAGGAGTGAGGCTAATGAAGAGGCATATAGAACGTGTGACTGCCACAAACAACAACGTATGCGAACGTTAGCCTACACTCTTATACACCACGGGGGGAGAGTATGTGTTTATCGCTAATTTTAAAATTTTCATAGAGGAAAAAATGACTTTCTCGCGAAGCCTAGCAGTCATAAAGGGAGGAATGCTTGATGAAGGTATGGAAAGCCAAGGAAATTGCTCATGAATGGGTATGGGCATATGCCGAGGGAAAAAAGTGGTTCAAAGGAGCTTATTTTAGTGGTTCCGCCGCTGAACAGGCAGATACTTCGTACTTGGCGCCTCACTCAGACTTAGACATCATGGTCGTCACGTCTTTAGAGGAGCCTCCTTTAAAAATCGGAAAATTTCGCCATAAAGGTGTTTTACTAGAAGTTTCATATATTCCCGAAAGGGCGCTTTCATCGTCTGAGGCCGTTCTGTCCCACTACCATATCGCCCATGCCTTTCAAACCGATACGATTATCGTTGACCTAGAAGGGTTTCTCAAGCCTTTGCAAAAGGAAGTATCACGCCAATTTTGCCAAGAACAATGGGTCAAGCGCCGCCTTGACGATGTCCGTTCAAAATCAGAGAGAGGGCTGGAACAGCTTCACGTTAAAAAACCGTTTCACGAGCTTGTCATGAACTGGCTTTTCCCGACTGGTGTCGTCGCCCATCTTTTTCTTGTCGCCGCCTTACGCAACCCTACTGTACGGCTTCGTTATTTAGCGGCAAAAGAAGTGCTCACCTCTTACCAACTAGAGGACGTATATGAGCATTTGCTTAGCCAACTAGGTTGCCAACACATGGATGCCAAACAGGCCAAGCGTCATTTGACGGCACTGGCCCATACGTTTGACGTTACGGTAAAGCTGAAAAAAACACCTTTCTTTTTTAGCTCTGATATTTCACTAGAAGCACGTCCGCTGGCGGTAGATGGCACAGAAAAACTGATTGATGAAGGCCACCACCGCGAGGCCGTTTTTTGGATCATCGCCACGTTTGCCCGCTGCCACATGATATTAGCTGCAGATTGCCCAACTAGCCATCAAGCAGAGTTCGGCTATTTTCAAGAAGCGTTAGCCGATATCGGCATTGCTAATCATGCTGATTTGCTAAAAAAAGCCGCCTACACTCGTTCAGAGATGGGAACGATGTGTGAAGCGGCGCTTAACATCCTAGAAAGAAATCCAGCTATTGTTTACACGTAACGCCAAACGAGTGAATAAGGAAAAAGGAACGTTATCCTAATGACGCTTTCATTTGTCTTTTTATGCGCATCGCCGCTTCTTTTGGCTTTTCGGCCTTGGTGATCCCGCTGCCGACAATGATAATGTCTGGCTGGTATGGAAGAATCGTTGGCAACGATTCAATGGTAACACCGCCGGCAATAGCAGTTTTTAGTCCAGTCCTCTCAACTAACTGAAACAGTCCTTGCCCCAGCTGTTTATGCTGCTGTTCGTCCTTGCCGAGATGAAGTCCGACAAATGAAACGCCTAGCTCTTTCAATGCCTTCACTTGCTCAGTTTTGTCGACGCCAAGGAGGTCAACCATCATTTCTTTGCCTTCTTGGCAGGCTACTGAAACTGTCTCCCCAATAGTGGCAGTTGGAGCGAATGCCATTACGGTTGCGATATCGGCGCCTGCTGCAAACGCTTGTCGTGCCTCATGCTTTCCGGCATCGCAAATTTTCATGTCTGCAAGCAACGTGTGCCGGGGAAATGCTTTGCGCATTTGCCTTACGATTTCCATGCCATATTCTTTGATAACGCCAGTGCCTATTTCAATTATATCAATAGCGTCACTTGTATCTTCCACTAACGCAAAACAGGTTTCCCAATCAAGGCGGTCGAGGGCAAGCTGCAACTTCATGTCGATTCCCCTTTCCTCAACAACTATCGTTCAATTCGTTCAAGCTCACCGAGCTGCGCTTGCACTTCTTCTAAATAAGGCAAGCCTTCGTTGTCCCCGACAATGCTGACGACCATCGATCCTATTGTGTTGGCAAATGCCAGCATCCGTTCAAGAGGCCAGCCTTGTAGATAGCCATACAACAGTCCAGCATCAAAGCCGTCACCAGCGCCAACTGTGTCGACGACTTTTGCTGCCGGCACCGGTGCTGCCTCGACGACTTTGCCCTGATAACTGCCGATTGAGCCATTCTCCCCTCGTTTGATTGCTACTAGTTCAATCCCAAGCTTGGTCGCTTCGGCGATAATCTCAGCTGGATCGCTTGTCCCAAGAATAATTTCCATCTCTTCATCGCCTGTGAGGAGAATATCGACTTCTTGCAAAAGCGGGTACAGAGCAAGTCGCGCTTCCTCTTTGCTCCAAAGGCGCAGACGGATATTCGGGTCAAAAGCAACTTTTACGCCATTTTCTTTGGCAAGCTTGATTGCTTGCTTGGTCACTGCCATATTGCCAGGGGCGACAGCTGGGTAAATCCCTGTTAAATGGAGAATCTTTGCTTGTTGGAAATAACCTGGCTGTAAATCCTCTGGCTTTAATGTTTCTGTAGGCGACGGATTGCGATAATAAAGAGTGCGCCCCGCCCCGTTTGCCATGATTTCTTTAAAGTTAAGCGATGTTGCATAGCCATCGACTAGTTTCGTTTCGCTGACGTCTACGCCTTCGCCTCGGGCAAATGTTTGAATATGCTGGCCAAATTCATCTTTCCCAAGCCGGGTAATCCAGCCTGCTTTTAAACCGAGTCGTGAACAGCCGATCGCCACATTTAATTCAGCTCCGCCGACACGGCGCTCGAACGAGTGGACAAATTTTAATGGTCCCGTCGCATTTGGGCTAAAAGAGATCATTGCATCTCCTAGTGTAATGACATCAAACATTGAATTCGTCTCCTTTTGTTAAATGATGGATACCGTTTTGCCTTGCTACAATCGCTTCGCAAGCCATGTTCAAAAATAGGCCTGTTTCTACGACACCAACAAGTTTTTTCAACTCGTCGTGCAAGCTATAGGGATCGCGAATGGTGCCAAAATCACAGTCAAGTATCCAATTATGGTTATCTGAAACAAATGGACTTTTTCCCGTTTGCCGTAAACTCGCCACACCGCCTAGCGCTTCAATCCGCATCGCCGTTGTTTCCCAGCCAAATGGAATGATCTCGACTGGCAGTTTGAAAGCGCCTAGCTCCTTTACAAGCTTGCTTTCATCAGCGATCACGATGAGACGCTTCGCCGCTGCCGCTACCAGCTTTTCCCGTAAAAGCGACCCGCCGCCCCCTTTTAACAGCATGAGGCCAGGGGCAATTTCATCGGCTCCGTCAAAAGTAACCTCCAGCTTTCCCCTTGCTGGGAAGTCGATGAGGTGTATGCCACACGCCTTAGCGAGCGCTTCCGTTTTACGTGAGGCCGCCACAGCTTGTATGTTCAGCCCTTGTTTTGCTTTCTCTCCTAACACACGGACATATTCAAACACAGTTGAACCTGACCCTAGCCCGATCTTCATGCCATCTTTCACATACTCTGCTGCAGCTTCCGCCGCCATTCTCTTCAGCTTATCCAAATAAGACGTTCCCCTCCTATTCCAAATTGGCGTGGCGCCCTTTCATTTCTGCCTGTTTTTCTTTTGTTAGCTTGACAACAATGGCATCCAATATAAGATGGATACTTTGGTCAAATTGGTTACCTAAGGGCTGAATCGTTTTTGGTTCATCCGGCTTTCGCTGTTTTGTCGCTGCTGGTACTAACAAACATGTTTCGCAAAGGTCGCCGAATTCTGTTTCCCGGTTTGCGGTCACAAGCATCACCTTGGCACCAGCTTGCCTTGCTTTTTTAATAAACTGCCTAGCTGCGACTCCTGTCGCTGAGCCAGAAACGAGAAGCAGGACATCGCCTTCACCAATGCTTGGTGTAATCGTTTCGCCGACGACGTACACCTCGTAGCCTCCATGCATTAAACGCATGGCAATCGCTTTGCCCATTAGGCCAGAACGGCCATCGCCGCTAATAAAAATACGCCGGGCTTGTTTAAGTCCTTGGGCAATCGCCACCAGCTCTTCTTCCTTTGTGTGGGCAATAACCGTACTTATTTCCTCTACACATGCTTGGGCTGTCCCCTTAAATGAGTCCATTTGTTCTTCCTCCTTGTATCAATTTAAAAAGCTTGGCAGCCATAACGCCACAGCCGGCACAAACGCAACAATTAAAATCGCCACAAGGATGACAGCTACATAGGGCAATAAAGCAACAATCGAACGACTAACAGACAATTTCGCTATTGAACTTGCCAACAGCATACATAGGCCATAAGGCGGCGTAATCATGCCGACAGCCAAGCACATCACGATGACAATACCAAAATGAATCGGATCGATGCCAAGTGTTTGTGACGCTGGCAGGACGATTGGCACAAACAAAATCATTGCTGGAATGGCATCTAAAAACATCCCGACAAACAGAAACAATAAAATGACCGCAAGCAAAAACAGGCTGGCGCTTGAGAATGTCGAATCAAAAAATTCGGCAATCGTGTCGGGTACGCGGTAGTAGCTAAATAGCCGACCAAGGGCACTTGCTGTTGCTAACGCAAAAAGTGTGAGGGAACTTAGACGGATCGTATCAAATAAGATCTCTGGAATATCCCTCCATTTAATGGTTTTGTAGACGAACATCGCTAAAATGAGAGCATATAAGCAGGCAATAATCGCCGCTTCTGTCGGTGTGACAAACCCACCGATGATTCCCCCTAAAATAATCAAAGGCGTCAATAATGGCGGCACGCACTTTAGAAATTGTCGGCCAATTTCAGCGAGTTTAACACGCTCATGGCGGGGATAATTTTGCCTATGAGAAACGAAGGCGACAAGAGCCATCATCGCTACGCCCATTAAAAGGCCTGGTATAATGCCGCCAACAAACATTTGCCCAACAGAAACACTTGTCACACTGCCATACACAACCATCGGAATGCTTGGCGGAATAAGCAAGCCCATTGTAGAAGATGCCGCTGTTGTACCGACGGCGGTTGATTTGCCATAGCCTTCCTTCATCATGCTTGGAATCAAGATTTTTCCGACGCCAGCTGTATCTGCCTGTGCAGAACCAGAAATGCCGCCGAAAAACATCGACACAACTATATTGGCTTGAGCGAGACCGCCGCGAATGTGACCGACCATCGATACTGCCAATTGGATTAAACGCTCTGAAATTTGCCCTTGGTTCATAATGTTTGCCGCTAAAATAAAGAGAGGCACTGCCAGTAGAATAAAGGATTCCACACCACTCAACATCGTCTGCACAACAATTTGCAACGGCATGGCATCGAGAAGCCAGATGCCTACAAAAGCGACAATTCCAAGCGTAAATGCAATGGGCACCCCTAAAAACAAGAGCACAATAAACAATAGCACTAAAAAGAACCCGATCATGCCGCATCACTTTCCTTTTTTAAAGAATGTGCGCCAATATCTTCCACAGCATTGCCAATGGCAAAGGCCAACATCGCAAATCCAGATACAGGAAGGACAAGCCACAAGTATCCTTGCTGTAGCCCTGGCAGCGTGTTCACTGTCCATTCCCAAAACAAATGCGTTAGCTTAGAGCCATAAACGACCATGGCAGCACCGAAAGCACCAATCAACACGTGACTGACCAGTTTGGTTAAAAGCAACGGCATGCCTGCAAGTTTTTCATATAAATAATCAATTCTAAAATGTTCTTGGTGGCGGACCATAACAGCAGCGCCTAAAAACACTGTCCAAATAAACGCATATGTGGCAATTTCCGCTGCCCATAAAATCGTGATTCCCGGCACGTAACGCGATAGCAGCTGTAAAAATATGCATACGACAAAACCAACAAAGAACACCGCCGCAGCGCGCATGAGTACCCACTCCAGACTATTTAAAAACGCCTTCATGATTTGCGCCCTCCTTCTAATCCGCCAAGGAGCGGATTCTTTCATAAAGTTCGGTCGCGCCTAATTGCGCTGCTGCTTTCTCTCTTACTTCTTCTGTCCGTTCAATAAATGGGCCGGTGTCGATTTCGTGGACAATTGCCCCCTCCTCCTCTAGCCGTTCAAGGGACTGTTTTGCCAATTCCTTATCCGCTTGGCGGGCGGCAACAGTCGCCTCATCCGCCGCTTCATAGATCGCCTGTTGTTCTGCTTTAGAGAAGCGCTCCATTACAATGTCCGATGTTAAAAAGAAACGTGTCGTATAATCATGGTTTGTTAACGTCAAGTAAGGCGTCACTTCATGATGGCTCGACTGATAAATATTTGTAAAATCATTTTCCGATGCATCGACAACCCGATTTTGCAACGCTTGATACATCTCATCCCAGGCCACACTTGTCGGCAGCGCTCCTAGCGCTGTCCAACTATCCTGGATGGCAGGCGAGTCTTGTGTTCGAATGCTGACATTGCGCAAATCGTCTATATGAGCAAGAGGCTCTGGCCCATAGTACTGTCGTACCCCCGCTGTCCAGTAGCCGAGCACTTGCAAGTTTGTGTCCCTTTCAATCATCTCGCTCATTTCCATGCCAATTTCGCCGTCAACAACGCGCTCCCAATGTTCATAGCTAGTGAATAAATACGGCAGCGAAAATAAGTCAACTTCACGCAAGACTTGTGTCATAAACCCAGGCGAAATGACAGCCATATCAACCCCGCCTGTGGCAATGCTTTGCAACAGCATATCCTCATTGCCGCCTAGCGAGCCATTCGTATGAAGTTCTGCAGTCACAGCGCCTCCCGTCTTTTCCTCAACCGCTTCTTTAAACGCTTGAAAACCGACTGCGTATGGGCTATTGGCATCTAGTTGTGTCGCCAAAATTAGCTTTTTCGGATCCCCTGGATCGTTGTCCACCGTCTCTTTTACGGCAGCACAGCCGCTAAGCAATAAGACGGCTGTAGCCAACAAAAACAGCTGTTTTCTCACAAATGCCCACTCTCCTTCATTAGCAAGATTGCCTGCACTTTAAGGTTGGCTGAAAGCGGTGAATGCGATTTTCTGAACGTTTCTTGCCTCCATTGATTTCTTCCAGCAGTAGCTCAGCAGCTTTATGGCCCATTGTAAATGTCGGCTGAGCTACAGTCGTAATGGACGGATTAAAAAAATCAGCAAAGGTCACATCGTCAATCCCAATTAATGCAATTTGTTCAGGAACGTCGATTTTTTGCTGTTTGATTGAGCGCAGCAATTCATACAGAACTAGATCATTTCCGGCAATAACGGCATCAGGCGGAGTTGGCAGCGCCAGCATTTTGGCAAGAAAACGTGGGGCTTCCTCTACTTGCCCCGCCGCTACATACGCTTCCTCATACTCGAGTCCTGCTTCACTAATCGCCTTCATAAAGCCGTCCCGCCGTTCCATTCGCGGGGTAATTTCCTCTAAAAGCGGTGGAAGCACTAAGCCAACTCGACGCCGACCATTTGCTGCTAATGCATTGACTGCCAAACGCATCGCTTCTTCATTATCGGCAAGCACAGCATTTACAGGGACACCATGAATGAGCCTATCGATAAAAACAAGAGGAAAACGAGCAGCGACGAGTCCATTAAATAGCTCCTTATTGTCGCTTGTAGGAAAAACGATCAACCCGTCAACTTGCTTTGCTCGCAACATCTCCACATACCTTTTTTCTTTCTGGGGGTCGTTATCTGCATTGCAGACAATGACATGGACATCATAGGCATGACATGTATCTTCAATCGCGCGAATCACTTCAGTAGAAAAACTATGGAGTATGTTGGCAACAATGACGCCAATCGTTTGCGTTTTTTTCTGCCGTAGACTTCTCGCCACCGCATTTGGGCTATAGCCTAACTCATTAATCGCCTGTTCGATTCGGCTCTTTGTTTCTTCGCTCATATAGTGATAGCGTTTGTTGAGAAATTGCGATACGGTGCTTTTTGAAACACCTGCAAGCTTTGCTACGTCTGCCATTGTGACGCTAGCCATTCAATTCCTCCTTACTAAACCGATTTAGTAGTAAACTAATTGCATTTTAACGTTTTGTAAGCGCTTTTTCAAGTGAAAATGTATGAGCATCTATAAAAAAGTTCTTTTTTATTAAAAATTACTTTGACAGACAGAGCAATTAATAGTACGATTACTCCATCAGATAGTACTCTATGAAGAAGAGTAATTGTCCTTTATATTGATTTGCTAAAAGAGGTGATCCGATTAAATGCGCAGTGATTTATTGAGGGGCCACATCGACTCAATCGTGCTTAGCCTATTAGCAGCCAAGGATAGTTACGGCTACGAAATCTCAAAAGAGATCGCCCGTAAAACCGATGGCCGCTTTGAAGTAAAGGAAGCTACGCTTTATGCTGTCTTCCAACGGCTTGAGAAAAAGGAATTAATCGCATCTTATTATGGTGCTCGCTCCCACGGAGGCAAGCGCAAATATTATTCCATAACAACGTTAGGCAAAGCGTATTTGCGCGAAATAACGGTGGAATGGAATGAACTAAAGTCAGTCATTGACATATTTTTGAAGGGAGTTTAGTCATGAAAACAATCCGCAACCATGTTGACCATTTATTCCGCGATGTGCCGGAAAACGAAGAAACTTTGTTAATGAAAGAAGAAATTATCGAGAATCTAGAAGAAAAAGTCGACGATCTCATTCGGGAAGGAAAATCACAAGAAGACGCTATCAATAAAGCGATTGTGGAGTTTGGCGACATTTCCGAAATCGAGCAAGCCTTTCAGGAAGAAGAAAGCAAAGCGGCTCCACATTGGCTAAAAAAGTCGCGAGCGCGCTTAAATCTTGAATTCTCTTTGTGGGGAAGCGCCCTGCTGATTGCACTGTTCGCTTTCATTAATTTTTACTATACCCCTACTGTCATCTGGTTCGTTTACCCTACGTTTGCCGTGTTGTGGTGGCCGCTCTCACTCTTTTTCCACTGGCGCAAACAGAAAGGCGGGCACCAATGATCGTTCTATTTAATCTGGCGGCTCATGTGTTTATTGGCGTTCTGTTCCTTATTAATTTCTTGATCACACCTGGAGATTGGTGGGCTCTGTATCCAGCCGGACTACTGTTATTAAGCTCGCTCAGCATTCTGTTAGATAGAAAACTTGGCTATAAGCTTTATGCCACAACGATGGCGACTGCATTCACCGTTTACTTAGGTTTTGTCAATTGGGTACAAACGCCCGATTATCCTTGGATCTTGTATATTTGCTTCCCGTTGTTGTGGTGGCCCCTTTCTGCCTTTTGTGGCCAAGCGAGCCGCTCGCTCTTTTTTGCCGGCATTGCGTCAAGTTCAATGATCCTATATTACATTCTCCTTAATATGTTTTGGGAAACTGGCTTTCCTTGGGCTATTTTCCCGGCATTCGTCCTCCTATGGTGGCCTTTGTCTATAGGCGTTGCCCGCCGCCCTCTTGCTTATGCGGTCCTGGGAACGATCCTTTCGTCTATATTTTTCGTTGTGGTGAACTGGATTACGACACCTGAAGCCATTTGGGCGATTTACCCGATTTTTGCTCTTATTTGGTGGCCCATGTCCATCGCTCTTTACAAAAAACCATTGGCCTTCTCATTAGCTGGCTCTACCTTGCTCATTGTGTTTTTCGTAGCCGTCAATGCGTTGACAACACCACTTATCCCTTGGGCTGTGTTTGTGATTTTTGCCGTTTTATGGTGGCCACTTGCTATGTATGTTTACTGGCATAAACAGAAAAAGCGCCATTCGTTTTAGCAAAAACAAAAAAGAGGCGAACGCCTCTTTTTTTGTTTTTGCTAGGTTGCCGGCCAAACGACTGGGCGCAGTTCTTCTTTGCCCGTTAAGTTTGCAATAAACTGAACCAACAACTCAATTTCTTGTTCCATATCTTGTTTCGAAACCACTTCACGGGGAGCGTGCATATAGCGGAGTGGCAATGATACGAGTGCAATCGGCACGCCCTTGCCTGTCAAGCGCATACGGTCAGCGTCGGTACCTGTGTTTCTAGGAGTCAGCTCATATTGGACAGCAATGCCTGCCTTTTTGGCTGTGCGTTCTAGCAGCGCATTGATGTTGCGGTTAATTGGCGCTCCTTTTGCCAACACTGGCCCGCCGCCGACTTTCACATCGCCGTATTTTTTTGCATTCACCGTTGGGTAGTCGGTAGCAAAGGTGACGTCAAGGGCAATGGCGATAGTAGGCTTGATCCCTGCTGCGGCAAAGTAAGCACCTCCCAAATTGGTTTCCTCGTTAACTGTGCTGACAGCATACACGCCGACTTGGGGGCGTTTTTGTTGGAGGCGCCGCAATATTTCGGCAACCATAAAGGCACCGCTACGGTTATCCAACCCCCTTGCGCTTAATCGGTCGCCAAGCAAATTGATTGCTCCATGGCTATAAACGGCATAATCGCCAATTTGTACATAGGCTTTTATTTCTTCAGCCGAAGTAGCCCCGCAATCAATGAAAAGGTCGTCGAACGAAAAGTTGTCGCCCGCGCCGCCATGGTGTTCTGCATTGGTGCCAAACACGCCAGTGACGTTGCCATTGCTGCCAAGTATCGTCACTTCCATGCCAAGTGCTGGTTTATGGCTAATTCCCCCTAGTTTTTCGACGTATACAAACCCATTTTCATCAATCGCTTTGACTAAAAAGCCAATTTCATCGCAATGGCCTGCCAGCAGGACATTAAATGGCGCCCCAGTGTTCAGTGCGGCAATTGCATTTCCAGCTTCGTCCGTATAACACTCATCGGCAAATGGCGCAACGTAGGCAAGCCATTTCTTTTGAATTTCTGCTTCTAGCCCTGACGGGGAGGGTGTTGACAGCAACTCGTGTAAAAATTGTTGTGCTGAAGATTCCATGAAAGCCTCTCCCTTCCTAATAAATAACGATCTTTTTTCATTTTACTAAATGTGAACGTCAAAAGCGAATAGGCGAATCGTGGGTCGTTTTTTGAATAACGTGCTATACTACCAATGGAACAATTACGTGATGAGGTGAATGTATGGTAAGCCGTGTAATGAAAGGTCTCGGCGGGGTACTTGAAGGCCTTCTGGCCATCCCCTTTTTTGGTGGGCTGTTTATCCTTTTGTCAGGTTACTCGCCGTTATGGTTCATGCTTGTTTTTCATATTGTCGGCCTTCTTTTGGCCGTTGCCTCGAACCGTGGCAAAGCAGGGCATATCTTTGGCATAGCGACGTCGGTGATTGGCTGGATCCCGTTTTTAGGCTGGCTCTTCCATGTTATTACCGCCATTATTTTGCTCATTGAAGCTGCAGTGGACCGCTAACAAGCATTTTTTCTGTACGAAAAAAAAAGGAGGAGCTCCTCCTTTTTTTGTTACAGACTTTGCGCGTAGCGTTTACTTAGCTTTTCTTGATGAGTCGTAAATACATCTTCCAAGGTAAGATCGTAATGGCTGGCAATCATACTAATATTGCCAAGTACATCCCCTAATTCCTCTGCGAGCTGGCGGCGATTCTCTTCTATGGTCCCAACCGTTTCATCTGGCCTGTCGCGGCCAATTTCCAGCGCCCGGATCGCACGAGCCAGTTCTCCTGTCTCTTCCGACAAAAACCCCATGCGAATAAAGATTCCTAAATCGGCCCAGCCCCGTTTCTCATAATAGTTTGCCACCCAGTTTTGAAAATCGTTGCTATTCACGTCACTACCACCCCATATTTAGATTACAACTCACATTATAACACTAAATATAGAGTTCAGACTGTAGTCGTGCAATTATTGACAACTTCAAAAAGGATGGAGTGTTTGATCACAGGATCATAGACTTATATCGGAACCGTCTATTTCACCAACGCTGCTACCTGCGTGTACTTCTGCAGCGTGTCCATTTTCTAACTCCTCATTACTGCCTAAAGCATCCTTCAGTTGTGGCACAACAAGAAAATAAGCGGCCGTTAAAAAAATGACTGCGTACACGACAAGCTGGCCAAAAAACCAAACAGCGCGCTTCACTGCTTGTTTGTCCCTCTTTGGCTGTACGATTGGTGGTGTTCCGTCGCTAGCGTCTATTTTCCCTGGGGCAAGGGAGCGCATTTCTTTCAATTCTTGCTTGTGTGCTTCTTTTTCTTCTTTGGAGAGCTTATTAAACCAGTTAATGTAGTCTTCGTATTGTTTAATGATTTCGTTTTTGTCGCCGAATTCCCGGACTTCGCCATTATGAAGCCATAACACCCGGTCAGAAAGATTTTTGATCTCTTTTATATTATGGCTAATAAACACGATCGTTTTGTTTTGCGCTTTAAACTCATCGATTTTGTCTTTGCATTTTTGATAAAACGTTTTGTCGCCAACTGACAAAGCTTCATCAACAATTAATATATCGGGGTTTGTATGGGCAGAAATCGCAAACCCTAAACGGGATTTCATCCCTGATGAATAATTTTTAACAGGCTGGTCAATAAAATCGCCAATGTCGGCAAACTCTTCGATTGCTGGCATCAGCTCTTCAATTTCTTTTTTGCTGAAACCATGCATTAAACATTTTTGTTCGATGTTTTCGTAGCCGTTCAAATTTTTGTTTAAGCCGACATTAATGGCAATCAATGATGTTTCGCCATTCACCTTCATTTCGCCTTCCGTCGGTGGAATGACGCTAGCTAATATATTCGATATCGTCGATTTTCCTGACCCATTTATGCCGATGACGCCGATTGTCTCACCTTCATAGACTTCAAGGTTTATATCTTTGAGGGCATAGAAGTCACGGTGCTGGTCACGGGTGTTCGGAAAGAACATCGCCTTTAACTTCTCTGTGTTGTTCCGATAGAGCGTATATTTCTTCGATACGCCCGTTAATGTCATTTTCGGGTTCATGTTTGCCTGCCCCCCTTTATAAATAGTCGACAAAGCTGTTTTTAAATTTATGGAAAACATGGGAACCGATGAAGCCAATTAACAAAATCCCAGACCAGAAAAAAACCATATACGTCAAATCTTCATAAAACCAGCGTCCGCCGATGAAAGTATCCCGGAACCCAGTCATAATGTAATAAAATGGATTCATCTGCAAAATCGCCAACAACTTATCTGGCATCGTCGCCGGCACCCAGACAATTGGCGACAAGAAAAACAGCATCCGCATGCCTGCCTGTAAAAAATTATAGTAATCACGGATGACCGTCGCTATCGTAGCACTAAACAATGTAAATACGTATAGAAATGCGTATAAGCACAACAAGTAATAAGGCAGTTGCAACAAATAAGCACCCGAAAAAACCGAGTAAATCGCCAACACAATACCAAGAACGCCCAGCATGACAAAAAAGCTGATCGAATTACCGACAATAACAATTGACGGCAGCACGCTGACAGGAAACTTCATTTTTGATACCATGTTGATTTTTTTGTGTATGCTATTTGATGCTTGCAGTACGGTAGGACTAATAAAAAACCATGGGATTAAACCACACAAAAGCCAAACAAAAAACGGCGTGTCGCCCACATCTTTTCCTTGGCGAATCCCTAAACCAAAGATTACGAAAAAGACAACGACTTGCATGAGCGGGCTAAACAGTTGCCAGAGCGCCCCTAAATAATGAAGCTGGAACTTGCTCCTCTGCTCAAATGCAGCGAGGCGGAAAATAAGATGTTTGTTGTCGTATTGCTCTTTCAGCAATTGAAAAACAGCCTTCATAGCTTGTACTCCTTGATGGTAAATTAGCTGCACTTTTAGCAAAAACGCTTCAGCCCAGCTTAAAAACAATGTTCTGGCCTGTTTGTCAGTGCGCTATATTTATAGTCTTCACATCCCTATATGATACCATCTACAAATCTCGAGCGCCATTATTGAAATCCGACAAAATTGCGGAAAACAAGCGCCTTATTAGGGCAATCATAAAAAACAGTGCTTTTGGCATAGCACTGTTTCAGATTGCTGCGAAACGCTGTATTTTCCGTTGATCGTCTCGTTGACAAGTCTTTCTATCAGTCTAACTACTTTAAGCATCGCGTCGTATTTAATAAGCATATACCATCCACAAGCCAATGTCAGAAAAGCCAATTCGCTTATAGATAGCACCTGCAGTTGGATTGTCATAGAACAAGCACGGCACCTTGCCTTCAGCGATCAAGTCGCTGCAAAGCCTGGCAACGCAAGCACTCGCAAAGCCTTTTTGTTTGTGCGTCTTTAATGTTGCCACGCCAACAACCATGGCTGAAGCGGAATTTTCCGCAGTCGTTGATGCGCTAGAGACAATCTTCCCTTCGTCTTTCACATAAATCGCTCTTGCAAAACCAGTTTGTAAATGTTGGCGCTTTGTTTCTACAGAGGTAGGCACCGAGTCAGCAAACTCAGGAATTTGTTTTATAAATGTTAGCAATGCTTCTGCATCGTCAGGCGTCGCCTGTGCGAGTTTGACTGGAACATCCACTTCGTAGTCGACACGTGTGCATTTAGCATAATACATTTGCCGTTTTTGTTTATACGCAGGCAAATAGGTTGCTACTTTTTCACAAACAGATTTCAACCCAGACATCCGTGTGAACGAGTGGTCATTGATCATAATGTTTGCGAATGCTTCTGCCGCAAACGGCTCTTTCCCATAAGGAATGTACGATTCATAGTATTTTAGCAAAACCGCGTTTAGCTTGCCAGTTTCATCAAATTCCCCCCATAGACGCTGAAAATCAGTTTCAAAGCCAAACGCCTCTATATCGCCAATAATAAATAAATTTTCGGCCGCTTGCTGTCTTAAAAATGCTAAACACTGTGCTTTATCGTCTTGCGTTAACAATCGAATCATCGCTTTTCCTCCCCCATACGGTTTTGTCTATTATAAGGAAAAATCGTTTATTCGATAAGAAAAAGTCCGATAGTCTATAAGTTGGTTCAACATCATTTCCAAACGCGTTCTTGTCTTGCCCTGTTCATGCATGAAAAAAGACAGTCGTCACATAATACAATGGAGGTGAAGCGAATGGAGAATCAATGGCATGCGACGACAATTGACAATGTAGAAAGTGCGTTACATACAAATCAAACGACTGGTTTAGATACAAAAGAAGCAAATCGGCGCTTGCGTGAAAATGGGCGCAATGAATTGCCAGAGAGGAAAAAAGACTCAGAACTGAAAAAGTTTATTCGCCATTTTAACGATGTGTTAATTTATGTTCTTCTTGCCGCCGCCCTTATTACTGGTTTGCTCGGCCATTACATCGATACAAGCGTCATCCTCCTTGTTACGATCATTAATGCTTTTATTGGCTATATTCAAGAGAGCCAAGCGGAAAAAGCGCTATCTAGTATTAAAGCGATGCTTAGCTTAAGTGCGAATGTCCGCCGCAATGGCGAGCGTCTTGAAATTGAAGCGGCGGAAGTGGTTGTCGGTGATGTCGTTGTCTTAAGTGCTGGCGATAAAGTGCCAGCCGATATCCGTTTAATAGAAGCACACAACCTTCGCGTCGAGGAGTCGGCACTAACAGGCGAATCGACAGCTGTTGATAAACAAACAGAGGTTCTTGATACGGATACTGTATTAAACGACCGCACCAATATGGTATTCTCAGGCACGTCTGTCGCTGCGGGAAGCGCCGTCGGCATTGTTACGGCAACTGGGTCGGCAACAGAGCTCGGTAAAATCAATGAAGCGATTGCCGCTGTTGAATACACACAGACCCCGCTCTTGCGCCAAATTGCCACGTTCGGAAAAACGATTGCTTTTTTTGTCGTTGGCATCGCCATCGTAATGTTTTTATTTGGCTACCTATTTCGAGGCTTTCCTGCCGGGGAATTGCTTTTATCGGTCATTGCCTTGGCAGTCGCCGCGATTCCAGAAGGGTTGCCTGCCATTTTATCGATCATACTTGCTGTCGGCGTCAAACGGATGGCTAGACGAAACGCGATTATACGCAGCCTTCCTTCAGTTGAAACGCTCGGCTCTGTGTCTGTAATCTGTTCTGATAAGACGGGAACATTAACAAAAAATGAAATGACGGTAACAACCGTAGAAACGACTGCAGCCAGTTACACAGTTACAGGAACGGGCTATGCCCCTGAAGGCGCGATTGTCCCTAACGCTGAAACAGGCAATAAAGCGAACACTGTGCTAGAGCGCTTTCTTGCTTGCGTACAAACATGCAACGACGCCAGTTTGCGTCAAGACGACGACGGTCATTGGACGATTGACGGCGACCCAACAGACGGGTGTTTTTTAACACTTGTACGAAAAACGACATTGGACTTGCCTCGTTATACGGTAATTTCGAAAATCCCCTTTGATTCTGAGTACAAATATATGGCCGTATTAGCAGAAACAAACGGCAAGCGCGTCCTCTTTGTAAAAGGCGCTCCGGATCAAATTTTCGCCATGGCCGAACAAAACAGCGACGTTCCGTTCGACCGGGCCTATTGGGAAAAACAAATGTCTGCCCGTGCCAATTCTGGCGAGCGCGTACTTGCTGCTGGGTACAAAGAAATGCCTGCTCAGGCAGACTCCATCGGCCATCATGATTTAAATAAAGGAGTGACGTTTCTTGGTCTGGCCGGTATTGTCGATCCGCCAAGAGAAGAAGCAATAGCCGCCGTCCAAGCATGTAAAAAAGCAGGCATTCAAGTCAAAATGATCACAGGTGACCATGGAGACACGGCCAAAGCAATCGGCAAACAGCTTGGCATCGGCGACGGGGCAAAAGCCCTTACAGGCAAAGAGTTGGATCAAATGAGCGATGAAGAGCTTGATGAAGCGGCAACGAACACCCATATATTCGCACGGACAAGCCCAGAGAATAAATTACGGCTTGTCAAGTCGCTGCAAAAGCAAGGGCATATTTGCGCAATGACAGGAGACGGCGTCAACGATGCGGCTGCCTTAAAGCGGGCTGATATTGGGGTAGCGATGGGCATCAAAGGCACAGAAGTGACAAAGGACGCAGCAAAAATGGTCCTCGCCGACGACAATTTCCAAACGATTGTCCATGCTGTTGAAGAAGGGCGCCGCGTCTACGACAATGTCAAAAAAACGATTCTCTTCATTTTGCCTACGAATGGAGCAGGGGGAATTTTAATTGTCGCAAGTATTTTTCTCGGCATGTCTATGCCGCTTACTCCTGTGCAAATCCTTTGGGTCAATATGGTTGTCGCTATTACCGTTTCCCTAGGCCTTGCTTTTGAACAACTGGAACCAGGCGCTATGCAACGCCCGCCTCGAGATCCAAAAGCAAAGTTGCTTTCCCCCTATTATCTTTTCCGGATTACAGCCGTTTCTGTTATGATTGGCATTGGCACGCTTTGGATGAATCATTTTATGCAAACGAGAGGCTACGATGGCAGCACGCTACAAACGATTATTTTGCAAATGTTTGTCATGGCCCAACTTTTTTACATGTTTAACTGCCGTAGCGAATTGGACTTTGCCTTTAAGCGCGGCTTCTTTCAAAACAAAGTTGCATTCGGTGTCGCCTTTCTCTTGCTTCTATTACAGCTTGCCTTAACGTACATTCCGTTTATGAATACGGTATTCCAAACAACGCCACTAACCGTCGGGCAGTGGGTGATTCCGATTGTAATGGGTTTGTTTGTGTTCGCTGTCGTGGAAATCGAAAAGCGGATTACAAAAACGCTGTCGCTTACATCTAGGTGAGTTCCAGATGTTAGCGACAGCAACAGCGTTTTTCGAAGCACTTAGATGTCGTACAGCTCGATGCGTTCCAGTATTAAGTCATAGGAGCAGAATCAACGATCTCTTTCCATTTGACTGCCCCAAATCGCGATACCTTCATCAGATAAGGCCGTAAAGGTCAGCGTTTCCCTATTTGACACTGGGTCCCATTGGCGGATGAAAACGCCGTTATAGATGGCGCCATTGATTTGCAACTCCACATTGTAATCGCCTGTTTTTTCCCACGTTCCTGTCACAGCGCCTGAAAGTTGCTTGTTTGTCTCTAAACGGATCGTTGTGGACTCCTTAATGTCAGCCGTGATCTCCTTGCCATGGTTAATGAACTTGTAGTCACCGACTACGTCTTCGTCTTCTACTTTAGCCAATGATTCCCCTGTATAACGGTAAGGAGCTATGACCGGCCAACCTTTCTCATTCATAACCATTTGGTGTACACGAATTTCGTGTATTTCTCCCCGCCCAGGGAAACGTGTATGGAAAAAGAGAAAGATCTTTCCTTTGTCTTCATCGTAGTAAACGGAATTGTGTCCTGGGGAAACGTAGCCTGTGCTCAAACTTGAACCTGTTTCACCTGGCTCACGTTTAAACAGGAAATTGCCCATTTGTTTGACGCCAAATGGTTCAATCGAAGCGTCATCAAAAAATGTGCCTGGCGCCCCTTTCGCCTCGCTCATGAAACGCCCTTCTGCATCGACATAAGGCCCCGTTGGCTGTTTTGCTCGTGCTACGCGCATATTATAGCCACCCGTCGCATCAAGCCCGCCAAACGTCAAATACAAATAATAATAGCCAGTTGTATGATCATAATGGATGTAAGGGGCCTCAATCCGGCTATGGTTCCCACCTGTTAGGTGAATGCCGTACCCTTGCCCAGGCAGGGGAAATCCCGTGTCCGGGTCCATTTCCAAAATAAAAATTCCCCCTGAGTAGGAGCCGTATACCATCCAAAGCTTCCCTTCATGATCAAAGAATGTGTGAGGGTCAATCGCATTTGGGTGGACATTGGCATCATAAATCGTTCCGTCAGGGCTTTCTTCTCCCCACATTCCTGACTTCAGAAACACACCCAAATTTTTATAAGGGCCTTCAATTTCATCGGCCACGGCAACACCAAGTGCAGACCTTGGAGCGTCCCCTTGACACGCATTGTAATACATGTAATAACGGCCATCTTCAAGCTGGATCACATCGGCAGCCCAAAGCGTATCGCTATTTGCCCATTCAAAAGCTTCTGCTAGTTCCTCATAGACATTTGGTATTAATGGATTGCCATTGTGAACATGAGTGGAGACTTGCTGCCAGTTCAGTAAATCACTTGTTTTCGCTGAAGCCAAATGAGAACCAAACACATAATACATCCCGTCTGCTTTAATGACGGAAGGGTCATGGACAGACGCTTCCGTAAATGTCGGTTCACTGCTTTCAAGTCCTCGTTTGTGAAACGGGTGGTTTTGCTGGATGTCACCTGCTTGTGCAGGAGTGGTGATCGCCAAGATGAACATAAACGCGAACAAGCTACTGAACAACCACTGATTTCTCATTCTCATTTGCAGTCCTCCTCAAATAAATTGGTCGGGCCCCGTTTCGTTTCTAACTTCGCATCTCGCATCACTAAGTTCCAAATTGAACGTAAAAAATCACCATTTCCCGCCGTCTGGGTGGGGACAACCTTTGTTTTGAAACCTGGCAACGTACTGGATCAACATCCCGCTATGTCGGCACGTTGTTTCGTACAATAGTGCTGAACATTGGCCGCATTGGGTGAGGCGCCGGAAATACTCCGCTGTTGTGGCCAGAGGTTCATTTTCCTCCTCGCTATATTCTGCAATAAGCCGCTCCAGTTCACTTGCCGTTAATCGCACACTTGCCATGCAGCCTTTACAAGGCGGTTCATTCATAATTGGCGACCCCTTTCATGAATGTTCATAGCCTTTTTTCAAAGAAGGGGCTTCCTTTTAATGGAACCCCTGATTCGCGGGCATTTACGGCCTGACCGTTACGCGCAATACGGCAGAAGGGGGAACATCTAGCTTCAGTTCCTGTCCACTGACAGATGTCGGCACGTACGCCACAGGCTCGACTTTATTCGGTTGCTCAAATGTGTTATGCGCATTTAACTCATTTGCTGTTAGCAGTTCTCCAGAAACATTAGCAGCAGACAATGGCTTCTCTATTCCTTCCAGTTTGAGCGCTAGTGATGCAGCATCGTTTGGATCAAGATGGCAAATACTAATATGAATGGCTCCGTTGCTATCTTTTGAGGCGGTAACCGTCATTGCTGGCAGCTCTTGATCATCGAAGCGATACAAGCCGGCATCTACTTTGACTTCAAGCCTCGTCGCATCTTGATGGACTTTATACATATTAAACACATGGTAAGTTGGCGTGCGCAGCATTCGCTCTCCTTCCGTTAAAATCATCGCTTGGAGCACATTGACCATTTGTGCGATATTTGCCATGTGGACGCGGTCATTATGTTCGTGGAAGATATGGAAATGGACGCCCGCCACCAACGCGTCACGAATCGTATTTTGCTGGTATAAAAAGCCTGGATTCGTCCCTGGTTCCACGTCAAACCAAGTTCCCCATTCATCTACAATTAAGCCTACGCGCTTCGCAGGGTCGTATTGATCCATGATTGCTGAGTGCCTCGTTAACAATTCATCCATACGAAATGCTTTTTTCAGTGTTTTGAACCATTGTGATTCGCGTTTATCTAAGGCTGCCCCTTTTTCATTCCAGAAATCACCTGGCATCGTATAGTAATGCAAGCTTAACCCGTCCATTAACTGGCTCGCTTCCCGCATTAACACTTCCGTCCAGTGGTAATCGTCAACATTGGCTCCTCCGGCAATTTTATAAAGCTTGTTGTCGCCGTAATTCCTGACATACGTTTGATAACGCCGATAAAGGTCTGCGTAATACTCGGCTCTCATATGACCGCCGCAGCCCCAGTTTTCGTTTCCGACGCCAAAGTACGTTAAACGCCACGGTTCCTTTTTGCCATTCTCTGCGCGCCAATTTGCCATTGGCGACTCGCCATTAAATGTCATGTATTCAACCCATTCTTGCATTTCTTGGACTGTGCCGCTGCCAACATTTCCACAAATATAAGGTTCAGCTCCGAGCAATTCACACAACCTCAAAAATTCATGGGTGCCAAAGTGATTGTTCTCAATGACACCGCCCCAATGGGTGTTGACCATCCGTTTGCGGCTTTCTCTTGGGCCGATGCCGTCTTTCCAATGGTATTCATCGGCAAAGCATCCCCCAGGCCACCGCAAAACAGGAATATTCAGCTCTTGTAAGGCTTCGAGCACATCATTGCGAATTCCGTCTGTATTTGGGATAGGGGAGTCTTCACCAACCCAGAGGCCTTCGTAAATACAACGGCCTAAATGCTCTGAAAAATGGCCATAAATATGCTTGCTGATTTTCCCTCGTTGTAAATCTGTATATACTTTTACTTCTCGTTCCATGTTTATCAGCCTCACTTTATCCATATTAAATGAAATCGCTGCCAGTAGAAATGGCGCCAATAATGGTACCGTTTTCAACAACCACTACATCCGCTTTCTGCTTCGTTGTGTTTAAACCTTTTAACACCTCCACTTCCGCAGTGCGTTACAGGAGTACTAGTACGTACAATTCTTTGTATATGCTATTAAAGGCCGCTGTTCCCTCTTGCTTTAGCAGCGATTTTAATCGCTTTGTTTTTTGATACATACATCATGAAGGCCATGAAATAGAGGGCAAACCCGATAATGTCCATTGCCAAAAAGAGAAGTGCGCCCCAAAGTCCGGTCCATATTAAAATGCCATTTTGGATGTCATTATCTTTGAGCTTTCTGGCAATGACCAAGCTGACGACACCTCCAACTAACATGAACAAGCCAAATAGCAAAACAACATTGATCACATCGCTAATTAGTTGTGATGTTGCAAGCATCGTGTCCACAGTTTCATTCTCTAACCTTTTTACTCCTGACTGTTTAAACCAAGCCGAATAGCCAAAAATGGTTAAAAGCGCTGTCGTTATATTCCAAACTCCGCCGACTAATAAACATCTTCGCTCGAAAGACCGGCGCACTGCTACACGCTCCCTTCGTGTTTTGTTCGTGATTCTCCTTTCTTACTAGACCCGTGACCTCACTCACCGTGCTAACCTTTTAACCCAGCATTCAAATTAATCGATTTGACGAAGTGTTTTTGGGCGAACAAAAACAATAACACAGTCGGAATAATGGCGATCAATGCCGATGCCATTAGTTGCCCAATCATCCGGTAATTTCCGTAAATGTCCTGAAGCAATAACAGGCCAGCCGTTATTGGTATTTTATTGACATCCGTATAAACAATCACTGGCCAGAGAAAGTCATTCCAAGAACCTGTGAAGGAGAATAAAAAAACAACAATTAAAACAGGACGGACTAGCGGCAATATAATCGAATAGAAAATTCGAAAATCATTCGCCCCATCGATCTTCGCACACTCATCCAATTCTTTCGGAATGCCTAGCATGAACTGTCTTACTAAAAATAAGTTGCCCATCCCTGCTAACCCAGGGAAAATCATAGCCCAAGGTGTGTTGACCCAACCTAATGTATCAATAATTTTGTAAGAAGGGATCAAGTTGACAACGCCAGGAAAAAGGGAAATCGCTAACAAGACAAAAAACAGCGTGTCTCTTCCTTTAAATGTTAAGCGTGTATAGCCATAGGCCGTAATCGCGACCATTCCCACAACGAGCACTGCATGGGAAGTCGCAATAAAAATGGAATTCCATAACCATTTTAAAATCGGCGCAGTCGACGTATTGTTTAAGACACCCATATAGTTCTCGACGACCCAATTGACAGGCAACAGCCGAAACCCAACATTTACGACTTCCGTTTGCGACCGAAATGATGTTGATACGCCAAAAATTAACGGGATCACCCATAAAAAGCAAGCAATGAGTAGAAATAGATACGCTACATATTTTGATAGATCAATCCGATTTGCCATAATCCCCTTCCTTTCGCTTCCATTGCATTCCCTCCTTTAAAGCTCCCTATGATGCGTTTCTATTCAATAAGTAGTACTGAAAAGCAGAAATGATTAAAATCACCAAACCTAGTAAAACAGCCATTGCTGACGCCATTCCGGCAATGGACTCCCCATGGCTGAACGCCAAATCACGGATATACATCATTAACACCGTCGTGCTTTGGTTTGGCCCGCCGCTAGTCATCATGAGTGGCTGGCCAAAGACATTAAAACAGCCAGCGGTCGTCATCACAAATGTATAGATTAAAGGAAAACGAATGGAAGGAATGGTCACACTAAAGAATTTTCGGATTGGCCCTGCACCGTCCATTTCTGCCGCTTCAAACAAGTCTCTGGACACGCCATGAATCGAGGCACGGTAAATAATTAAATTGCCGCCAACTCCTCCCCATAACGTAATGATAATAATGATGATCCAAGCATAAGGTTGTGTTGCTGCCCATGCGACATCAACGCCAAATAGGTTGTTTGCTATGCCTAGCTGGTTATTGAAAATAAGCCCCCAAATTAGCGCCGCTGCCGAAATCGAGATCAGCCCTGGGACATAGATGATCGCCTGGATGAGATTTTTCATTTTCACTTTTTTATGTTCTAAAGAAACAGCGATTAACAAAGGGATTACGATCAGCAATGGGACACTTAAGGCAACAAACAGCAGCGTGTTCTTTAATCCATTGAAAAATTGGTGATGAAAGGTTGAATTTGTATCAAATAGAATCGTCCTATAGTTGCTTCCTCCTACCCACACAGGATCGTTCATTAAATTCCATTGTGTAAAAGAAGCATAGATACCTGTTATCGACGGCAAAAGAAAGAAAACGAGAAAGAAGATTAAATGCGGGCCAATAAAAAAAGTTGGCGTCAAACGGCCGTTCAGCTTCATCGTTTCCCCTCCCCTTCTATGAGGCAATATACAAACATTTTCATACTTAGCTCGTTTAATTGACTCCTTCAGCAATTTTATCTTCAACAAACTTTTGCATTGTCTCCAGGCCTTCTTCGATGTCTAAGTTTCCGTGAACCATGTCGGCCGCATACGTATCCAACGCTTCGGCCACGTATGGGTAATACTCGTACGTATAAATATAGAGCGAATCAACTTGTTTTTGATTTTGTGTAAAGAAAGATTGTGTATATTGGCTATAAGAAGAATCTTCAAATACTTGATTGCTAGCAACGATTTGCCCTGCTTCTGCCCACTTCATGGAATTGGCCCGGAGCCACTCTAAAAAGTCAGCAATCCCAGCTTCCTTCTCATCAGACCTATCGTCGTTCATCAACATCGCAAACAAATGAGAGGAAGCACGGTTATGAAAGGCATCTGAATCAAAAGAATAAATATTGGTTACGCCAAAGTTCAAGCCATCGACCATCTCATGTGCTGTAGACGTCCACGTTCCGTCTGTTGAAAACAATACATTTCCCGACTGGAACATTAAGTAGCCATCTTCTCCAAAAGGAGTCATTAAGCCTGCATCGGCAATGTCTTTTACCGCTTCGATTGCCTGTTTCATCTCTGGTGTATTGACAGCTGGATCCCCATTTTCATCTTCAATGTCACCGCCTAAGTTTTGAATTTGCGCCAATATGACCCAACTGATTAATGAATCATTGACAGCATAGTCCCCATCTTCCAGCTTGCCTTGCAACGATAATAGCTCATCAAAAGTGACCACATCATCGTCTAAAAAATGTTCGACTCCGTATTTGCTAAGCAAATCTTGATTGTAATACATCGCATTGGCGTGAATATCTAAGGGAATCGTATATTGGACGCCGTCGACATTCCCTGAATGATACGCTTGTTCTAAATAGTTTTCTGCTTGCAGTCCTTCTTGTAAGCGAATGATGTCAGTCATTGGTTCAAGCATCCCCTGCTTGACAAAGCTAGGAACACGGTCAGCATGAATAATCGCTAAATCGGGTATACCTGAGCCCGAATTCATGACCGTGTACATTTTTGTATACATATCAGAGGTAATGACATGTTCTACTTTAAATTCCGGGTCAGTGGCGTTGTACTCATCGATCATCTCATCCATAAAAGCGCCATCATCCCCCGTTAACGGAGTCCAAAAACTAATCGTGTTTTTATCGCCGCAGCCAGCTAACAACAGCACAGACATGCAAGCAATAGGCGCTGCTTTTATAAACGTGCGTTTCATCAAATTTACCCTCCTCCAATTTACTTTTTATGGAAATTATTAAATTTTATCTTTAGTTTAAGTGAGCGTGAAAGCGTTGTCAATAACTCAACAAAAGATTGTTACAAATTTGTACGTATAAGATTCATTTTAGTTCGTTTATCATCAGTAATAAAAAAAGCCTGCTGCAAGCAGGCCGAGGTTGTCGAGCAGTGACCGATCAAAAACCCTAACTACTGACTGTCAATCGCTTTTGTCGAGTTGCGGATAACTAAACTTGGCGTAAAAACAGGCGATTCGATTTGTCCTAAACTCCCGCCAGCTGTCTTCCTAATTAACGAAATAATCGTATTGGCAGCGACTTCGCCTAGCTCGCTTTTTGGATGGGATACACTAGTCAGTTTTACTTCCGATACTTCTGCAAAAAACGTATCATCAAACCCTACTAACGATAGATCGCCTGGGACAGAAACATGGAATTGTCTAATCACATCCAGCAATTTCATAGCCAATTCATCGTTATAGCAAATAATTGCTGTCGGCTTATCGGTTGAACGTTTCAATACGTTTGTTAACACTTGTACGGGAACGTCGAACTTCCCGGCAGTGTCATATGTTACGATGTTTTTTGGATTAATGGGTACGCCTGTTGCCCGGTATGCTTTTAAATATCCTTTCATTCGTTTCGTTCCTTGCATATCATCCGTTTTAAAAAAAGCAAGAATGTTAGTGTGCCCCAACTCTAACAAATGGTTGGTTTGCAAATATCCGCCAGCCTCATCATCCACTGTCACATGCAGGGGCTCTAATTCGTCATAATAGGCATTGATCATAATATACGGTATTCCCAATAATTCTAAATGAAGGTAATATTTAATGTTCGGGTTAGATGTTGCGCTTTTTGTCGGCTCAATGATAAGTCCATCAAATCTTTGTGGAATGATCGTTTCTAATATTTGTTTTTCTTTTTCATGGTCATTGTTTGTGCTAAACAAACTGACTTGATACCCTTCTTTGCTTAACACCTTTTCCGCTCCCCTTATGATAGAGGGAAAAATATAATCAGATATATAAGTCGTAATAATCGCGACTTTTTTTTGTGCGTTTTCGCTTTTGCCAACTTCCATTGAGGCCCGATTTGAAACGTAGGTTCCAGACCCCTGTTCTCGGTAAAGCCAACCTTCGCTCACTAATTCGCCAATTGCCAGCCTAACCGTATGCCTGCTCACGTTAAATTGGTCCATCAACTTGCTTTCTGAACTGATTTTTTGCTTTGGTTCAAAAGTGCCGTCCAAAATATTTGATTTAATCCAGCTTTTTACTTTGCTATACTTTGTTTCACCCACAATTTTTCCTCCAGTACCGGTCATTTAAGTAACCTATCAGTACAAGTAGAATACCATATGTTGCTTTCCTAATGTTACTCGTTCAAAGCAAGTCTCATGTGTTTTGTATCGGTATTAGCATAAACGTACGTACAAGTTTGTCTTATCCCCTTCCTCCCTTTTGCCTCGTAACATCGGCTGTTAAACAAAAGCTTTTGCTATTTGCTTGACCTTCTGTTCCAAGACCATTTGGATTGACTTTCGCGAAGCATTGCCTTAGCCTTTTTATCAAAAAGGATACTCGAATGAGCGGATAGGAGAAACGATGATGAAACGACAACTTCCTTCTTGTGCCTGTGGGCTGTTATTCATGTTTTTAGCAGGCTGTACCCCCTCTGGACCAAGTCCGGAAACAGATGATGGAATTCATGTTATGGCGGCAGCGAGTTTGACGGATGCATTAACAAAATTAGAGTCTATGTATGAAGAACAAACAGGGGAAACACTTGTGATTAACTATGGTTCATCTGGAAAGCTGCGTCAGCAAATCAATGAAGGCGCGCCAGCTGACGTGTTTCTGTCGGCTTCTGTTGCAGATATGGAACACGTCGCCAATGCCGGCCACCTTGTTGACTCAGTGGATTTACTCGAAAACAAGCTGGTCCTTGTGGCCGCCCCCGAAGTCGCCGACAGCCTTAGTGAATGGGATGACCTAACAAGCACTCAATTGCGCAGCCTTGCCATCGGCCAAACGGAAACGGTCCCTGCAGGCCAATATGCGAAACAATCGTTAGAAACGTTAGGAATGTGGGATCAACTCGAAGAATCATTGATTTATGGCAGCGATGTCCGCCAAGTGCTTACCTATGTTGAAACGGGAAATGCCGATGCTGGCCTCGTCTATCAAACAGATGCAGAAACATCCGAGCAAGTTACAATTGTGGCGGAAGCTCCTGAACACTCACACGAACCGATCTACTATCCAGTCGGGCTCATCAATGACGATGAAAAAGCTCGCCATTTTTATGAATGGCTGCAAACAGATGAAGCACTCGCCATCTTCGAGGACTTCGGCTTTTTAGGAGTTTCTTAATGGCTACAGACGCATTTTGGACACCGATTTTCGTTTCCGTTCGTGTCGTTTTAGTAGCGGGAGCACTTGCTTTTGTGGCCGCGCTCGTGGCAGCTGCGTTCCTTAAAAAAAGGCGTTTCCCAGGCAAGCTTGCCTTAGAGACAGCATTGATGCTGCCCCTCGTCTTGCCGCCTACAGTGATCGGCTTTTCGCTGCTAGTTTTGCTCGGACGTCGCAGCTTTATCGGCGCATGGTTTGAATCACTGTTTGGCCAGCCAATCGTCTTTACCTATTTGGCAGCTGTCATAGCCGCTGCCGTTGTGGCGTTCCCGTTAATTTATCAAACGTTCGTCAACGGCTTTGAAGCAGTCGATAGCGACTTAGAAGAGGCAGCCCGGCAAATGGGGGCAAGCGAATGGCAAGTTTTCTGGAATGTAACGTTTCCCTTATCTTCCAAAACAGTCGTGTCAGGAGGAATGCTTGGCCTAGCAAGGGCACTTGGCGAGTTTGGCGCTACGATGATGTTTGCCGGCAGTATCGAAGGCGTCACACGAACGATTCCTACGAGCATCTACATAGCAACAGAATCAGGAAATATGGTTTTCGCTTTTTATTGGGTTGCGTCTATTATCGTGTTCGCGTTTTGCCTGTTGGCGGCAGTGCAGCGGTTAAAAGCAAAAAGCTAACCATTGACCGGTTAGCCTCATCCCAATTTGTCATTGTCCTCTTGTGCTTCTTCAACGACGCTGTCTCAGCGGGACATACTCCGAACTTCAGCAAACAAGAACGGTTCGCTAAGCCTTGGACAACAGTAGACAAGGCTTTACGAGCCGAACAATTTTTCTTTTAGCGCATAGATCACAGCTTGCGTCCTATCTTCCACTTCTAACTTGGCCAATATATGGCTAACATGGGTTTTTACCGTTTTAATGGTTATGTAAAGCTCTTCACTGATTTGTTGGTTGGTCTTTCCTTCCGACATGAGCTTTAAAATTTCCATTTCCCGTTTTGTCAGGGCTTGGTGTAATGGGACATTGGCGGTAAAAGCTGAGATCATTTGCCCTTGTACTTTGGCATCAAGCACCGACTCGCCATTGTGTGTTTTTCGGATCGCTTCGGCAATTTGCATCGCACTAGACGTTTTTAACACATAGCTCGTCGCACCTGCCTCCAGTACAGGACGGAGCTTGTCACTGTCCACAAAACTTGTCACTACGACGATTTTTGCCTGGGGCCAGTTTGCTTTGATCTGTTTGGTGGCTTCAATCCCGTCCATTCCGTCCATAACGAGGTCCATTAAAATGACATCTGGCTTTAACTGAAGCGCCAACTTGACGCCTTCCTCGCCATTGGCCGCCTCTCCAGCGACATGGAGGTCTTCCTGGGTCGACAAGAACGCCGAAACCCCCATCCTCACCGTTTCGTGGTCATCAACGATTAGCACTTGGATCATCCTCTTCTCCTCCTTTTACAATCGGCACCTTGATCTCGACGCTTGTGCCTTGGCCTGGAACGCTGACAATCCGCGTTGTGGCGCCAATTTCTTCCGCTCGTTCTTCAATGCTGTTGAGGCCATAGCCACCTGTGTGTTCTTTGCGGTCAAAGCCTACCCCATCGTCTGTAATCTTTAAAAGCGCAAATTGGTCCAACTTGTCGTAGTACAAGCTAATTTCTTTTGCCTCAGCATGCCGCAATGCGTTGGCAATCGCTTCTTGGGCAATCCGAAAGAGCTGATCCTCAATGCCTGGTGAAAGGGGAGCATCGGCAATCCGTACAGAAAATGATAGGGGATGCTTTTCGGCAAGGCTGTCTACGAGCTGTTCGACCCCTTCTTTAAAGGATTGGTCTTCCAATTGGATTGGCCGTAGTTGCAATAGCAAAGCGCGCATGTCATTTTGGGCGTCATTCACCACTTTTTCAATTTGCTCGCACCGTTTTTGCAGTGCTTCTATATCTGGATTCTTTCCATTTACAGCCGCCGATAAGAGCATCGATGCCGCATACAATTGCTGTGAGACCGAATCATGGAGTTCACGTGCGATCCGGTTTCGTTCTTGTGATACGATGTCGCTTTTTAACTGGCTTTCTTTTTCAGCCCATTGTTCCATCAATTTTTGTGAACGATCTGCCTGCTTGCTCATCCGTCGTTCCATGTCAATGATTAAACTGCTCGCCTCTTTAAAATCGGCAGACATTTGACCAGCTTGTTTTCGCCCTTTTTCCATATGGCCATCACTTAATTGTTGCAATGCCCCGCGAATATCATTCATTCCCCGCTTCCAAATGAGCATAGCAACAACGTAAACGACGATCGCAATCAACGTAAAAATCGCAACAAGCCATAATACAGGGGGAACATTATAAAAAGTAGGGTCGATTTTTATAAATGCTTCCCAATGAAGTAGCCCGACAGAGACAAAATACGAGCTTACGAATCCAGCACAAACAACTAAGAGGCAGAATGTAAGGACGCCTACCTTTTGCATTGATTTCATCGGTAAATCACCTCAATATCTCCTGCGACAAGGGATGTGTAGATCCGCAGCTTCCGCGGCGCCTCATCATATTGGCTATTTTTAATAGCGACATTTTGGTTAAAGCCCGTTTCTTCGTGGTCAAATACAACCGTTTGCCCAAAGATGGCGGAATGCTGGACAGAAACGCCTGCATCATAAGGGACATATAGCTGAATACGGCCGATAAACCCGCGAACGATCACAATCGTGTCCCCTACTGGCAACACGGTATTTTCAAAATGGACATTCGTTGTACCGATGCCCGAAAGAATATTGATATTATCACTGCTAAAAACTTGATCTTCAGCACGCTGATCGCCAAAGAGCAAGTTTTTAAAGAACAGCGCTTTTTTTTGCGGCACAGCTTCACCCGTTGGTTGATCGCCAATGTTAACATTCACGCGCCGCGGTTTACGCATTTTTTCCCAAAACAAATATAGTGAATAAAAGAGCAAACCGTATAGTGTAATGATAAAAAACGTAGAGGAGAACAACGTGAATACAAACATGATGATCCCGATATAAAAAGCGAAACGCCCTTTTCTACGGCTCATTCGCTTTTGCCCATAATAAATAAAGCCTGCTGCAATAATTAGCATAATGAGTGGTCCAACACTTAATACCAATTCTAGAAGGGCAGCTACAAGCAAGGCAAAGAAAATATAAGCAATAATGTCCGTTCGATTCTTTTTCATTCCTTTGCTCTCCCTTCTAAAAAATTGCCCGCCTGCTAAATAGGCGGGCTCGTTTTATGACGCTATAAGACTAGACATTCGCTCGCGTCTTTCGTGGTCATTTTTGTCGACAACCTCTATTATACTATAAGGCTTTACGGTGCAACATCGCTTTTTTTATCTAATTGCTGCTTTAATTAATTTGCACATCAAAACTAGGTTGTTTCTTTAGTGCTGCAGCTTCACTTTCTTCAGTTTGCTCGTTCTCGTCTTCTTCATACCCGTCAAGATCGCCGTTCTCCTCTGCATAATACGTCCATTTTGCCGCATTTTTTTCAAGCTTGGCTTCTTCTGTGCGTGCAATGTAATCAAGCTGCATGCGGCGAATTTTTTTGCGGAGAAATTCCAGTTCCCGGCCTCGTGCTTCTAATTTTTTTACTCTTTCTTTTTGCTCTTCGTAGGAATCACTGTATTCACTTGCAAGTTCTTGATAAGCTGCTAATTCACTTTGTGCTTGAGCAACTAATTCTTCCACCCCGGCACTTTCCGCGATTTCTAATTGTTCCGCCCGTTTACTGGCCATCTTTTTGGCGTCTTGCCACTCTTGGTAAAAATAACGTTCTAGTCTACGCTGTTTTTCAATCGACTGTTTCCATAATTTTAATTGCTTGTCGAGTTTTTTTGATTCGGCTTCATACTTGCCATCATCTGTTTGAAAAGGCTTGTCGTTACGATCAAACACATGTTCAATGTCAGCTTGCACTTGTTCTTTTAGCTGTTTTAGAAAAGACATGTCGTTTTACTCTCCTTTGTTGTCTATTTAAACCTCGAAATCATATTCCTTCATTTCTTTCCATTTCTCATAAAGCTTCACTAGCAAATAAAGAGCACCGACGCCAATGATTCCTGGCAAGCTGCCAACCGTCAGGCATACACCGATAAGCAAAATCACCCACCAGAGCACTTTCATAATCGTTTGATCGTTCAATGTAGCTTGGCGCCAACCAAAGTATGCCAACACTGCGCCTGCGCCTAGGCCAATGATCGCCCCTAGCGACGATAGCACAATGATTGCAAGCACAATGGCTGCAACAACCATCCATCCGCGTTTTGTCAATGTCGTTCACCTCCTTTGGTGTAAGTTCTGCCGTCTATACATTTATTGTAGACAGTAGCGCCGTTTGGCAAAACGAGCGGCAGATTGAACTTCCTCTGCGACTAGAGGCTGAGACACGAATCAGCTTTTCAGGAAACCAATTCACCAGACATGAAAAAACACTGTATGGAATCACACAGTGTAAAGGCAAATGAACACATACCAGACAAGGATCGAGCCATTCGGCAAAACCCCATTAGACTTCTATCTATCAGCATTTGTTTGTTTATGGCAAAACGTGCGAATGTACTGCTTGCCTTGCCTATGCAAACAACGGAATCGTACATATAGTACTAGCATAGAACAGAAAGGGGGAATAAAACATGAGCTATTACAGCTATTCAAGCAACTTTTCCGATTTTTCTTCCCGTAAACACAAAAAGCACGACAGGCACGATCGACACGACAAGTGCGATAAGTGTGACAGGCACGACAGACACGATAAGTGCGATAAGTGCGACAAGCACGATCGACATGATCGACATGATCGACATGATCGACATGATCGACACGATCGACATGACAGGGACAAATGCGATTGCCATTCTTTCTTTAAACACATTGCCCGTGGCCAATTTGTTACTGTTTTTCTAAAAGGCGGCGGCTGCGTCCGTGGCGAGTTTGTTGATGTCCGCAAAAACATGGTTTTCCTAGCAAATTGTGACTGCCATAAAAAATCAAGAATTGTAACGATTTGTTGCGATGACATCACTGCTGTCGAAACGTAAGCAAACTCCTTTAGGCTTCTTGGCAAATGCCAAGAAGCCTTTTCTTGATTGAATGAAAGAAGCGGTTTGTCTTAGCTGGCCACCGTTTTTAAGGACCACTCTGGTAACAAACTCTAAGTGTGCTAACCTTTTCTCTCTATGCATACAATGACAAAAAAGGGAGGAGTGTACATGAATACGCCCGTGTTGCAGTCACCTTCATTGAATTTAGCAGGCGACTCCACAAGAACACTTAATTACCAACGAGATCCGCAAAACTATATTACCCAGTTGTTTGCTGCCCAGCTTCCCGCTATCCCCACGGGATTTTTTAATGTCCATATGAGCGCTGGCATTGTCATAACGCCACATTGGCATACGAACGCCTCGGAGCTTGTATTTGTCATTGGCGGCAAAGTACAGGCATCTGTTTTTAATCCATTCTCCCAAAACTTGCTTACATACGAGCTTGTTCCTGGGCAAGCGGTCGTCTTGCCAAAAGGTTGGTTTCATTGGATTGTTGCTTTAACGGATGGAACCCATTTGCTAACGATTTTTGATAAACCGACACCCGATATCGTCTACGGTTCTGACTTCCTTCGCTTTACGCCGGGCAGCATTATGGAGCTTGCTTATTGTGTCAATGGCAACGCCTATGAAAACGTAGTGGCGCCGATTCAGGAATCGGTCATTCTAGGGCCGCCAACATGGTGCAAAGAGAAAGGGCAGCCTCCGAAAGGGACCGCCTCATACAAGCATTATTATACAGAACACCCTCACCCGCAAACATATCGTTACTAATACCTTTTTAAAGATAAAATAATTACATGCGTCAAACAACTCATTCTTTTTGTCAAAAAAGCCTGTTAACCGCCGTTTGATCGCATCGGTTAACAGGCTAGCTTTACGTTTATACGCTATGGCCTAAATGTGTACCACTCTGTCTCGTATTGAGGTCCTTCTCGTTCATACGTAAAGCGGTACGTCAGTTCATCTTCTCCGCTTACACCTTGAATGGAATAGTGCCATTGTCCGTTTCCTTCATTCATGCGGACATTTTGCTGGTCGCCGCCATTTAAACGATAATGAAAGTCAACGTAACGAGCTGGTGCTGTTGGTGAAAAAGTAATGATCGCTTGGTTATGATCTTGTGCAACCGTAACAGAATAATGGTCATGCTCATGTTGGTCTCCGTTCCCAGGCTGGTTAGGTTCTGGATCAGGGCTCGGATTTGGCTGTTCAATCGGAGGCCCCACATCGGCGGCGTTCGTGTAAAAGCTATTTGCCTCGACTAGGGCGGTGTGGCCGTCTGTAAACGTCACTGTTGTTGGCGCATCACGATAGTTGTAGGCAACATATACACGCTCGCCATTTTTGGTAAAGACAGCATATGTTGGCGTATCGGCTTGTACGGTAGGGTCCACCTGGCCAAGGGCGTACAAGCTAGTAACCCATTGATACGTCTGTGCTTTCGTGCTGCCCCGTTCCATAATTCGTTCATCCCCTGGATTAAACTCGCCATAATCATCGATTTTGGCATTCATTTGCGAGACGGCATCGCTTGGATTGGTCAAGGCGCGATACGCCCACACCATATTCGCCCACAAGTTCCAATCCGTTGAGCCATTGCGTGTATACAATTCGTGATAGGCACGCTCGACATAATCAGGATGATGGCCTAAATACAACGCGCCGCCATGAAGGGGGAGCCAATTGATCGCGTATTTTTCGACCATGCCAGAATGCCACCACGTCGCATGGTCCATCTTGCCACCCCAGTTGATCGTCACACTTTCAGGTTTGTATGCTTCAGGATGGATTTCGTCATAGACATCAAAGAAGTATTCGTTAATGGCGCTCATTTCAGTTGTATACAAGTAAATAGCGCGGTCAAGCAATTCCGAATCGTTTGTGGCCTCAGCCCATAAAATTAAATTGGTCCAAGCATGCATGGCTTCAGAAGATGATTCTTGGTTATTGCCTGAATCAAATGTGGCAAGGCCGTCTGCCCATGAGTGCCCGGAATAAGGGTCAAACATGCGCAAGTATGGAAACATGTCATCATCGCGCCCAGCAGCAAAGTCACGGATCAACAAATCGATCATGGCGCCCCACTCTTCATCGTTTGCCCATTCTGGATGGACGCGGGCTATTTCAGCAGCTGCTTTCACAAAATATCCATAATGGAAATGGTGGTCATTGATCCGCACCGCTGATCCATGGGCCGCATGATAACCAAGCAGCGTTCCCCAATTTTCGTTGTAGTAGAAAAGATTTTCGCTCTTTAACCGTCCATCCTCGTCTGTGGCCACAAGCCAATCTTCCAGTTGCGCTCGCAGTTCATCTCGAAAAGAATCGGCAAGGGCTTTGTCACCTACCTGGTCGGCAATTGGCGCAAGGTTGGCTAGCTTCCCTAAATACTTGCCAAGTTCATACGTATCTTGGCCTGTTGGGTAATCGGCTTGCGCTTCTTGCAAATATCCGTGCAAGCGATCCGTATCCGTCCCGACATTTGGCAGGCTCGGCAATACGCCTGTATATTGAAGGGTTGTTTCAAATTCGTTGCTTGGAAGCAGTTTCATATCCCCGCGAATCGTAAAAATCGTTTCCTCCAACAACTGCGCTTCTGACGCAGCTGTTAAATGGCGGGATTGATGGGGGTATAAAGCAAAAATGGTGCCTTCTTTCGCTCCTGCGGCCTTCGCTTCGGTTTCTACTGAATAAACCGTGCGGACTTCGCCAGTATCATGGTCAACGCTATATTCTGCCCTTGAGTCACGTACAACGGAGAAGGCATATTCTTCAAATGTGTAGAGAAGCTCATCGGTTGCTTCTGGCAGTTTCGCCACAGAGATAAACGATGCGGCATTTTCCCATTCACTTCCATGCAGTTGCCAGTCAAATCCATCTGGCGCATAGACAGCATAATGCTTATTGTCATGGGTAGAAAAACCAATGACATTGCCTTGATTGGCCCAAATCTGCGGCTCAATTGGGAAATCGATCTCCGCATTCCCCCCTTCATACTCGGCAAATATATATGGGGAACCGACGCCATAAGTGAGGCGAAGCATGGCATCGCCGTCTTGCAACAACCCACTCACGTACCAATCGCTAAAGTCATCGACTTTGGCATCATCAAACGATTCGGTAGCAGAATGGCCAATGGTAAAGTCCGTTGAAATCGCGCCTGTAATGTGCCACGTGCCAGCCTCGGCATTTTCATGGACGACGACATTATGAGGCGCATCATAAAACACATTCAAGCCCTTTTCTTGATGCTTGACGCTAAACGGATGCGGGTAGTGGTTGTTTGAAAACCGATCAACTGCAAGAGAACTCCACCAGCGGTTCGTTGGCATTGGCCCGGTAACGTTTTCCGTATGGTAAATGTGCGCAGGAGGTTCTTGTTGTTGATCAGCATAGCCTGGATCAGCAATTGAATCAAAATCAATCGGTGGATATTCGAGTGAATAGCTTCCTTTCCCCACTTCCTCGACGACAGAATGAGCAGATAGTTGCTCGATCGGGGCCATGAGCAACATGCCCAATACCACAGCGGACCATCGTTTCTTCATAGGACGCCTCCTAGAATTATTACAAACGAAATCGGTTTCGTTATCGACCAAAAAAACAAGCCACTCCTCTTTTTTGATCGCGATTCTAGCGACAAATGGAACGGGGGTTTTACGTTACAGCAAAAGAGAAGCGGTCGTTTCACGACTAATTAGCTCAGGTTCGACTAAAATCCGGGCTGTACTTGCCCTGCCGGCAATAAAATCAAGCAACATTAACGCAGCGAGTCTCCCTATTTTCTCTTTGTTTTGGCGCACCGTTGTAAGTGGTGGCTGCACGTATCTTGCCGCCAGCTGGTCGTCACAGCCAATAAGCGAGACATCGCCTGGTATTGATACTCCCAGTTCTTGCATCGCCCTCATAAAGCCAAATGCCATCAAATCAGAGGAAGAAAAAACAGCTGTCGGTTTCTCAGCGTTTCCTTTAAACAAGGACAAACCTGCCTCATAGCCGCTTTGTTCAAAGAAATCCCCTTCAATTACCCATTCTGAGCGGAGCGTCAGCCCATATTCATGGATGCTTTCGCGAAACCCTTTTAGCCGAATATTGGAAACAGCCGATTCGTTTGCCCCTCCAATGTAAGCGATATCACGGTGGCCTTGCAAATAGAAATAGTCGACAACGGATTGGGAAATTTTTTTGTTATCGGTCATCACGTAGCCTGATTTGGGCCCATCTAATTGAATGTCCACACCGATACAGGGAATTTCACTTTTTGTTAAGTCCTCAATCGATTGCTGGACATCTTCACCAGCAATAATAATGCAGCCATCCACTTTATAATAAAGGCATCTGGCATAGAAATTTTCTTCCTTTTGGAAAGTTTCATCAGAAAAAAACAACAAGTCGTACCCGTGCATGCCGATCGTCCGTTTAAACGCGTTTAGCACTTCAATAAAAAATGGGTGGTCAAAATCTGCATTTATCCGCCCTGCGTAAATAACGCCAATGAGCTTTGACGTTTTTTGCGCCAATGTGCGGGCAGAGTGGGAAGGCCGGTATCCTGCTTCTTCCATAATTCGAAAAACCCGTTCTTTTGTTTTCTGGCTCACATCAGGGTAATCATTTAGGATTTTCGAAATGGTCGCTTGGGAAACACCGGCTTTTTTAGCAATGTCTTTAATGGTGATTGCATTGTTCTCTTTCAAACGACTCTATCCTTTCACAGCGCCTTGTGTCAGGCTATTAATAAAGAAACGGTTGAATAGCAAAAAGATCGCAATGAGCGGAGCTGTTGCCCAAAGCGTGCCTGACATTATCATACCATAATCATTCACGTACGAATCATTAAGGGAACGCAAAGCAACCTGAAGGGTATGGCTTGCCGAATCTTGTAAGACTACGAGCGGCCATAGGAAATCATTCCATACATTCATGAAAACAATAATACCTAGTGTCGCAAAGGCTGGTGCGATCGCAGGCACAACGACATTCCAATACATCCTGAATGTAGAGCAGCCATCGATCTTCCCTGCCTCTATTAATGCATCAGGAATCGAATCCTTAATGTATTGCCTCATCCAAAAAATCCCGAACGCGTTTATAAGCCCAGGCACGATAACTGCTCGCAAATCGCTTAGCCAGCCTAGCTCTGTAATAATAAAATACTGGGGAATTAACCCAAGTTGCGGTGGAACCATCATCGTCACGAGGATCGCGGCAAACCAAAACGTTTTCCATGGAAAATCGAGCTTAGCAAATGCAAACCCAGCGAGAGAGCATAGGAAAAGCGTTCCAATCGTAACGGAAATCGAGACAATAAACGAATTTTTAAATGCGCCAAAAAAATCAACGTTGGCCATGACATTTTGAAAATTACGGACTAGCTCCGTTCCTGGAATGACTACTGGCGGTGTTTGGTTAATTAAATGGCTTGGATTAGTCGCCATGACAAACATCCAATAGAACGGAAAAACTGCCAGCAGCGAAGCGATGATTAACGTGACATACAACATGATCTTTCCAAATGATTGCGTTTTCTTCACTTTGGTCCTCCCTTCCATGTGCTTCTTCCGATTTGGTTGGTGAGGAGCAAATTCACACATGTAATGATCATTATTAGAATAAAGAGCATCACTGCTGTAGCGGAAGCGGTTCCAAAGAAATTATTCATAAATGCATCCCGGTACAAATAAGCGACGATCGTAATTCCTTCCTCACGCAAGCTCCTTCCAAGGAACACAAGCGGTTCGGTAAACACTTGCAAGGCGCCAATCGTTGCCGTAAACACTGTAAAAATAATAAAAGGCTTAAGCATAGGAATGACGACATAACGCAATTCAGACCAAATTGAAGCGCCGTCCATTTTGGCGGCTTCGTATAATTCTTTTGGAATGCTTTGCATCCCAGCCAAATAAATCAATGTGTTATAGCCAATCCAGCGCCAAAAAATCATTAGTGAAATAGCGATTTTCGCGCCCCATTCGCTTGTCGTAAACGATACGGCATCATAGCCTAGCCCAATTAAAATCGAGTTCACAAGGCCATGCGTTTGGTTGCTGAACAAAACACCGAAAATAACGGCTACTGCCACAATCGATGTCACATATGGAATAAAAACCGCTACCCTAAACACGTTACGAAACCGTATTAGGGTGGAATTCAGCGCATACGCCAAAAAAATCCCAATAATCAGCTGTGGCAATGTTCCCATCACGCCAATGATAAATGTGTTTGATAACGACTTCCAAAACAACGCATCTTCTAAGACTAGGCGAAAGTTTTCGATTCCTGTAAACGTCATCGGCCCGAGCCCATTCCAGCTAAAAAAAGCTAGATAAAAACTAAATAGCATGGGGATCAAGCCAAAAACAGCAAACAACAGAAAAAAGGGCGAGATAAATAAAAGGCCAGGCCATTTATCTTTATATATTCGCTTTGGTTTGCGCACGAAAGGATGAGGGCTTGATTTTGCTGTTTCCATCTATGTCTCTCCTTCTTTATCCGCGCTGCAAACGATCATTGATCCGCTTCATTGCCGCATCCCACTCTGCATCAGGATCAGCACCGTTGCTGTTCACATTATCGAGCGCTGTTAAAATCTCCTCTTGGACAAGCATGTAATTGCGGCCTTTATAGACGCTTTCCACTTGCTGCGCTGCCTTGCCAAATACAGCGGCCGTGTTTAAACCATTAAAGTACTCATCCGTATGGTTAATAAATGCTTCTTCTTCATACACAGCAGGCGCTGACGGGAATAAACCGGCATCGACAAACGACTGTAATTGATTCTCAGGCGACAATAGCCATTTTACAAAATCGTATGCTTCTTCCGGATGGTCCGTCTCTGCTGGAATCGTCACAAATGAACCGCCCCAGTTCCCTGCTCCTTCAGGCATATCAGCAATCGACCAGTTGCCTGCTGCATTTGGCGCGTTTCCTTGGATGACGGCAATCATCCAAGCCGGGCCAAGCAATGTTGCATAATCGCCAGTATCCATGGCACCGCCCCATTCAGGCGTCCAAAGCTCCAACGAACCAACGACGCCATTTTCGATCAATTCAACCGTGCGGTCATAAGCCTCGCGGATAGCCGCATTGTTTTCAACGATCAACTCTTCATTTTCATTAAAATAATGGTCCTTGGCTTGGTCCCGTAACGCATTGTAAACTAATTCAGGGCTGTCAGTGACAATGGTTCCTGTCTTTTCATAAATGGTGTTGGCCATTTCCGTATAGTCATCCCATGTTTGAATTGTGGCAGACACCTCTTCGGGATCGGTTGGCAAACCCGCTTCTTCAAAGACGTCCGTCCGATAAAACATCGCCGTTGGGCCAATATCTGTTGGCAGGCCGAATAAGAAATCACCGTCTCGGTTTTCAGCAGTCGCCCACACCCAATCTAAATAATGGTCTTTTAGTTCCTCAGCGCCGTAGTCGTATAAATTAATAAACCGGTCTTGAGCATCACGGTACCGTTCAATTTCATTAATTTCCACAAGCGCTAAATCCGGTGCCCCGCTTCCAGTAGACAAGGCCGTAAATAAATTATTGTGGTGATCGGTATTGTCTCCTTCTTGGATATGAATGGTGACACCTGGATTTTCCTCCATATACACTTCTGCTAGTTCTTCATATTTCGTTGTGCCAAACAACCAAAATGTTAATTCAACATGGTCGTCCCCCGACGCATCTTCAGTACTTCCGCCTCCACAAGCTGCTAACAGCAGCGTAGACGCAAGTGCCAGCCCAAATGCTTTCTTCGCCATTTCGTTTCCCCCTTGTATAGGATATACATTTTACGAAACCGGTTTCGGTAATAGTGTAAACGCTTCCGTTTCCATTTGTCAATGTAAAATTCCCATTCATTATCCGCCTAGCCGTTTTTTTAATGTGTTAGGCATTACACCTGACCATTAAGATTGGCGACGTTGTCAAAACATTACACAGGCTGACAGAAACCGCTTGTCCAATGGGACGTACAGACAAGGACATCTTCCTACCTTCTTATTCGCTCTTGCCGTACTTTCCCACACAACTTTCCCTCCTTCATTGCTCATACATAGGTTAATAAAAAGGCGCTCCGAAAGCGAAAAATGGTTCTACCCATTACAAGAGCGAATACGATTTTAAAGAGTCATTGTGTAGATTTTCCCAAATTTTGATGTATCCGTTTACAAATTTGTTAAAACAGGATATAATGCGGGGACAAGTTAAAGTGAGAGCTGATGAGCAAATGAGAGGCAGCCTTATAACAGCGTCCTGTGCGACCCTGTGATTAAGGCTGCTCTTTTTTATGCACTTTCCTTTCTTCCAATTAGGCTTTCGGCTTGACATCATGAAGGAGGTACGAAAAATGGCAGAAATCATGGCGGAGCTTATCGGCACTATGGTTCTTATCATTTTTGGCGCTGGCGTTGTCGCCGGTGTGACGCTAAAACAATCAAAAGGAGAAGGGGCAGGCTGGATTGCGATTTCGGTAGGCTGGGGCTTTGCAGTAGCGCTTGGCGTTTATGTGGCCGGCACTGTGAGTGACGCCCATTTGAACCCTGCTGTCACGCTTGGATTTGCTGCCGTCGGGCAGTTTCCTTGGGCGCAAGTTCCCGGCTATATAATCGGACAGTTGGCCGGAGCTTTTCTTGGTGCTGTCATTGTCTTTCTACATTATTATCCACACTGGAAGGCAACGGAAGATGCAGGAGTCAAACTAGGCGTATTTGCAACTGGCCCGGCGATCCGCCACCTTCCAGCCAATTTCTTAAGCGAATTAATTGGCACTGCTGTATTGGTATTCGGGTTATTGGCTATTGGCGCCAATACATTCAGTGAAGGATTGAATCCGATTGTCGTTGGCTTGCTTATCATTGCGATTGGCCTTTCCCTCGGAGGCACGACTGGCTATGCCATTAACCCAGCGCGTGACCTTGGCCCACGCCTTGCCCACGCTTTATTGCCAATTCACAAAAAAGGGCCCTCCGATTGGGCTTACGCATGGGTGCCCATTCTCGGGCCAATTGTTGGCGGTATTGTTGGCGCTGTTCTTTATACCCTTATTTTCTAAACAAAGGAGACGATATTGATGACAAACCCATACATTTTATCCATCGATCAAGGAACAACTAGTTCACGTGCGATTTTATTTGACAGCCAAGGAGAAATCAAAAAAACGGCGCAACGGGAATTCACGCAGTACTTCCCGAACCCAGGCTGGGTAGAGCATAATGCCAATGAAATTTGGACATCGGTTCTTGCCGTCATCGCCGAAGTCTTTTCCGAGTCGGATATTGAGCCAAAAGATGTGGCTGGGATCGGCATTACAAACCAACGGGAAACAACAGTCGTATGGGATAAACACACAGGAAAACCAATATACAACGCTTTGGTTTGGCAATCACGGCAAACAGAAAAGATTTGTGCTGATTTACGAGAAAAAGGCTTAAACGAGACATTCCGTAAAAAAACGGGCTTGCTGCTTGACCCTTATTTCTCTGGTACAAAAGTAAAATGGATTCTTGACCATGTAGAGGGGGCAAGAGAAAAAGCTGAAAAAGGCGACCTTTTGTTTGGCACCATTGATTCATGGCTCATTTGGAAACTAAGCGGCGGCAAAGCACATGTGACTGATTATACAAATGCGGCCCGGACGCTCATGTACAACATCCATGAGTTGAAATGGGACGACGAACTGCTCGAACTGCTCGATGTTCCAAAGCAAATGCTGCCTGAAGTCCGCTCCTCTTCGGAAGTATACGCCACAACCGTTGACTACCATTTCTTTGGGCAAAATGTGCCAATTGCCGGCGTCGCCGGTGACCAGCATGCAGCTTTGTTCGGGCAAGCGTGTTTTGAAAAAGGGATGGTAAAAAACACTTACGGCACTGGCTGTTTTATTTTGATGAATACAGGCGAACAAGCCGTTGAGTCGAAAAACGGGCTTTTGACAACGCTGGCATGGGGAATTGATGGAAAAGTTGAGTACGCCCTTGAAGGCAGTGTATTTGTTGCCGGTTCGGCGATCCAATGGTTACGGGATGGCCTTAAAATTATTGAAGACGCGCCGCAAAGTGAAACGTTAGCGACACGGGTAACATCCGCTGACGGTGTCTACTTAGTCCCTGCATTTGTTGGGCTCGGCACCCCGTATTGGGACAGCGAAGCAAGAGGCGCCATGTTCGGGTTAACACGTGGCACAGAGCGTTCTCATATTGTCCGTGCCACGCTAGAATCACTTGCTTATCAGACAAAAGACGTGATGGCAGCAATGGAACAAGACGCTGGTATGGAACCGAAAAAACTTCGTGCCGACGGAGGCGCTGTTGCTAATAACTTTTTAATGCAATTCCAAAGCGATCTCCTTGATGCGCCAGTTGAAATTCCTTCCGTTACAGAGACGACGGCGCTTGGCGCTGCCTATCTAGCTGGCCTCGCTGTTGGCGTCTGGAAAAGCAAAGAAGACATCGCCCGCAAATGGAATATGGACCGTTCATTTGAACCAAAAATGAACGCCGAGGAGCGAGATGCGTTGTACAAAGGCTGGAAACACGCCGTTAACGCAACGATGGCATTCAAGCCATGATTTGAAAAGAGACACCAGCACATGCAATCCGTGCATGTGCTGGTTTTTAGCTTCCAATAAATAATCCAATCGGGCGGCCTTCCACTTCTAACCGTTTCATCCCTTCCTTGCTCTCAAAATAAACATGTCGCAACACAATGCTTTTATGGAGCAAACCTTTGAACTTTTCTAATATCGTTTGTTCAGATGGCTTCTAGTTAACGATAACCGCTCACATCTGCTGGCTTTCCAGCTTCTTGGACTTCGAGCAAATAGCGAAAACAATCTGGCTGTGAGCCATCGACGTCGGTAAAGTGATAGACTTTTGCTAATTCCCCACTTGAAAGCGATTGGCCATTCCAACGGTGCCTGTCTCCATCAGCAGCGAGGGCCGTGATCGCCCTGCCGATAAAACGGGGTGTTTCTGAAATGGCGAAATGAGGATCTGTTTTCATGCCGTCGCGCCACGTTTCTTCCGTCACGCCAAACAGCTCAAGCATCATTTCTGAACGGAGCCATCCTGGAGTGAGCGATACAGCCGTACAATGGTGCGGAGCAAGCTCGTGTGCAAGACCCTCAGCTATGCGGATAATGGAACTTTTGGCCAAGTCATAAAACATCGAAAGGCGGTAATGAGTATCGTTGTAGGCTTTCGTTCCGTCTGTTACTTCGACCACAAGCCCGCCCTTTTGCTCAATTAACAACGGCAGCAAATAATGGTTTGTGATTAAATGAGTATCAATGGCCAGCCGCAACAGGCGAAAGCCTTTTTCAAGCGACAGCTCCCAAATGGGAACATGCCATTCCGTCAGTAACTCCCCACCCCAAATATCATTCACAAGAATATCTAATTTGCCGTGGTCTGACTTGATTTTGTTCGCTAACGCTTCCACTTGCTCTGGTACCAAGTGATCGGTTTGGACAGCAATCCCTATGCCACCAGCTTTTGTTACTAGTTCAGCTGTTTCTTCAATCGTCTCAGGCCGGTTGTATTCCGATGTTTCTGTTCGTGTTGTCCGGCCAGTCACGTAAACGATTGCACCGGCTGCGCCAAGCTCAACGGCAATCCCGCGTCCTGCTCCCCGCGTACCGCCAGCTACGAGTGCCACTTTGTTTGCTAAAGCATTCATTTGCATATTCCTCCTTCCTCACGTATGTTTACTATATCCCTTAAAGTTGACACCTAATGTCATATATAAAAAAATAGAAAAAGGCGTGGTTGAAATGAGAGCTGAAAGACTCTTGTCAATCGTATTGTTATTGCAAAACCGAAAAATCATGTCGACAAAGGCATTAGCTGAGGAACTTGGCGTTTCAGAGCGGACGATCCACCGCGATATGGATGCGTTAAGCAGTGCAGGCATTCCTGTATATGCCGAGCGTGGAAAAATGGGAGGCTGGAAGCTTCTAGATGGTTACAGAACACAGTTGACTGGCCTAACAAAAGAGGAAGTTAGAACGCTGTTTCTTTCCCCGCCAATCGACTTGCTTGGCGACTTAGGCTACACAAAAAACTGGCAGGAAGCGCGCGAAAAACTGCTGGCTTCTCTATCTTCTGCCGCCTCTGTTGACTTTGCCGACGCACAAAACCGCATTTACATTGACGCTAGTACTTGGCGTGGCAAAAAAGAAACCGTCGAGGCCTTCAGCTTGCTTAACCAAGGGCTGTGGGAACAGCGCGCCCTGTCCATCTCTTATGAAAAATACGGTTCTGCTGCGACAGAGCGTGAAGTAGAGCCTCTAGGGCTCGTCGCCAAAGGCAGTACTTGGTACTTAATTGCAGCCGAACAACAAGAACTGAAAACATTTAGGGCGTCGCGGATTCGTTCAGCGCAGCTTTTGCCAAAGCGATTTGAACGGCCAGAAAGCTTCAATTTGGCCCGTTACTGGCATGACTCCAAAAATGCGTTTATTCGCACACTGCCTTCCTATGAAGTGAACCTTCTCGTTGCCTATGAACAAAAAGATATGTTGCACAGCTCAGGCCGTTATGTGCGTGTGCTCGACTTCTATGAGTCAGGCGAAGACGGCTGGCTAACTGTTAGACTGTCTTTCGATACAAAAGAGGAGGCAGCTGCCTATATTGTTGGCTTCGGAAACAAGGTGAAAATTATCGCCCCGACCGATTTAAAAGAACACGTTTGGATGATTGCCAAACAAGCCTTAAAAGCCCATACCGCTAATGGCTAATTTCATTTTTGATTTCGACGTTTTAAAGAGAGGGATTGGTGATATAGTCCTGTAGCACATGAACATTCCAAGGAGGGGGACTAGAACATGCAGTTCCGCAAAGCAGTAGGGGTATGCGCAGCAGCAGGAATGCTGGTGGCATGCGGAAATGACCAGATTGACTTGCCGGAAGAAGGGGACAGTGGCATCGCTCCTGACAATGGCGAGCAAGAACAAGCCGATGCCTTTGCTGAATTAAACGACGAGCAAGGAAGCCGTGTTGGCGATGTTTCTTTTTTTGAACTAGGTGATAACAAAACTAGGGTCGATGTGACTGTCGATGGGCTTGCCCCAGGGTACCACGGCTTTCACGTCCATGAAGAAGCAGCCTGTGACGCGGATGACAACGAAGGGCCTTTTCAATCAGCAGGTGGGCATTACCATGACGAAGACGGGCAGCATAGCGATCATAGTGGCGACATGCCACCTCTCTATGTAAGCGAAGATGGCAGCGCCTATTTATCGTTTACGACCGACCGCTTTACTCCTGCTAATTTGGCAGATGAACGGGCTGTCATCGTCCATGCCGATCCTGACAACTTTGGCCACATTCCTGAACGCTATATAGCCGAAGGTGAAGAGGAAGGCGGCCCTGATGCAGATACGGAAGCCACCGGCGATGCCGGTGATCGGATTGCATGTGGCATCGTTGTCAGTGAGGCACCGTAGGAAAAGGCGATACGATTCGAACCGTTTCTTTGGAACAAGGTATGCCATCAAACATGATTTTGCGAGCATTTATCTATCGTCTGAACGCCAGTTGCGTTTCCCGCAACTGGCGTTCTTTTTGCGTAAATGACCGATAAATCAGCTGGCATACAAGTACTAGCCTGTTTGCCATTTATACTAAGTTAGACAGATCGCTCAGCTGCTTCAACCGTGTGTTTTAGCAACATAGAAATCGTTACAGGTCCTACGCCGCCAGGTACAGGCGTGATCGCTGAAGCCCGTTGGGCGCATCCGTCATAATCACAGTCACCAATATTGCCTTTATTGTAACCGGCATCGAGGACAACAGCCCCTGATTTTATCCACTCTCCTTGAATAAATTCTGGCTTGCCGACTGCTGCTACGACAATGTCAGCCTTTTTGACAAAGTCACTTACGTTTTCCGTGCGCGAATGGCAAATCGTCACCGTTGCATTGCGGTTCAATAACATTTGGGACACAGGTTTTCCAAGAATCGGGCTGCGGCCAACGACCACGGCATGTTTGCCTTCGATTGGCAACTGGTAGTGGTCAATAATAGCGAGAATCGCAGCCGGTGTGCAAGAGGGATAATGGGCAAAGCCAAACGCGTTTTGGGCAAAGCCTAGCGTTGTGACGCCGTCGACATCTTTTTCGATCGCAATCTCATCAAATGCAGCACGTTCATCAATTTGGCTTGGGACTGGATGTTGCAGCAAAATCCCATGGACACTGCTGTCATTGTTTAACTCGCGAATGACGGCGAGCAATTCCTTCGTCGTTGTCTCTTTAGGAAGCTCGATTTTTTTCGATTCAATTCCTAGGCGTTTGCAGGCATTGCCTTTCATCCGTACATACGTTGCAGAAGCGGGATCATCGCCAACAAGAATGGTCGCAAGGCATGGGCGTACCCCTTTTTGTTCTAAGGCTGCGACTTGTAACGCCAGTTTGTCTTTTATTCGTTTTGAAACTTCATTTCCATCCAAAATCATAGGCTCTGCCACCTAAAACCATCCTTTCTTTATTCGGAACATATAAGGAAGACTTCCTCTCTTCCTTTGCCCAGGCGCACGGCTTTGATCCGTATGCTCCCTTGTGGTTATCCACTTCGCGCCAGTCACATACAGATTCATCCTCTAATTCGTTCCTATTGTAACACAAATAGCGGGCGCTTAGATAAATATCCGAACAAATTTTACATTTTGGCAGATTTCGTACGTGAATTCTTCCCTTCCTCGTATTAATTACACGAGTGGTTGCATTGCTTTTCTTCGCCTTCCAGTTGAAGCGTTGTATGGTGGATCCCGAAACGATCATGGAGCAGGCGCTTGGCTGTTTTCAACAAGTCGTCGCGGTCAATACCATGCCCAACGACTACATGTGCCGTCAATGCTGGAAAATCAGACGTGATCGACCATGTATGCAAGTCGTGGATGCTTAAAACGCCAGGCAATGATTGCAATTCGTTTTTTACCTCGTCGACATCAACAGATGCCGGTTTGCCTTCCATGAGCACATGGACTGAATCCCTCGTCACTCTGAAGCCGCTAACTAAAATCAGCGCCGCCACTAGCAGGCTAGCAATTGGGTCCGCTATCGTCCAGCCAAAAAAAAGCATGAGGAGGCCGGCGGCAATTGCACCAACAGAACCGAGCAAATCACCAAGAACGTGGAGAAATGCGCCACGCATATTCAGGTTTCCTTTCACATCGGAACCACGCATAAGAATCCAAGCGACAATCATGTTGATAAGCAAACCGCAAACAGCGACAACAAGCATACCAACACTTGCCACTTCTGGTGGCTCGGCAAAGCGTGTTATTGCTTCATAGATGATATAGCCGGAAATGCCAATTAATGTTAGGCCGTTCATAAATGCTGCCAAGATTTCAAAGCGCTTGTAGCCGTATGTTTTCGAGTTACTCGCTGCCCGTTCGCCATATTTGAACGCTGCTAGTGCAAGCCCTAAGGCAACCGCATCGCTTAACATATGACCAGCATCAGCAAGAAGTGCCAAGCTATTCGTGAGGAAGCCGCCAATAACTTCAACAACCATAAACATGGTAATAAGCACAAAAGCAATCAATAGCACTTTTTTATTGTTCGTGTGAATGTGGCTATGGCCCACTCCATGAGAATGGCTGTGATCATGAGAATGTCCCATCCTAACCCCTCCTAATCATGTTTGGCATGTTGGATCGTCTTTTCTAGTATTTCCATTACATGCTCGTCTTCCGGCGAATAATACATGGCTGTGCCTACTCGCCGCGACTTTACCAACCGCAAGTTTTTAAGAAAACGAAGCTGATGGGACACATTTGATTGGCCGAGCGCCAACGCTTCTACAATTTCGCCAACAGCGCATTCTTTTTCAGCAAGCAAATGCAAGATTCGTATCCGTGTTGGGTCCCCAAGAGCTTTGAATGTTTGCGAGACAATAAACAACGTTTCTTCATCTAAATCAACATAGTTGTTTTCCATTCCCATACCCCCTATATATGATTATATGTTCATATTATGATTTTATTGTCTTTTTTTCAACCTTTTTTTATACCAAGCCATTTTTCAGCTGTGGACACCAATATTCCCATAAGCTTGGACGTCTGGAGAAAAAAACAAGCATCAACAACCGTTTAATCTTTAAAATGATTCAGCTTCGTAAAAAACTCCTGCAGAAATTCATAAAACAATTCTTCCGTTGGCAACAGTCCACGTTCTGTCGGTGTAATGACACCAACCGTTCGCGTGACATCCGGTTCACTTAATGGGATTTTTACAGTTGAGCGCGGCGTATTGTCAACGAGTGTGACTTCCGGCATTAATGTGACGCCAAGACCAGCCGCTACTAAGCCTTTTAAAGCATCAATGTCGTCTCCTTCGAAAGCAATTTGTGGGATAAAGCCTGTTTCGGAACAGGCTTCAATGACAAGATCCCGAAAAACAAACCCTTCTGGCAACAAAACAAACGGATCATTTTTTAAATCGAGCAAATTGATTTCGGTGCTTTTCGCTAATGGATGGTGTATCGGCAAAAGAGCGACAATTTTTTCTGCAAACAGAATTCGAGGGGTGATTTTCTTTTCTTCCATCGGCACTGGGCCAATCAGCGCCATATTGTAATCCCCTTTAATAACCCCGTCTATCAATTCACGATAAAGGCCCTGTTTTAGCTGGAATTTCGCTTCCGGGTAGCGCTTTCGAAACGCATAAATCGCTGTTGGCAACGTATAAGCAGCCAAACTGATAGGGAAAGCAACGCGAATCGTTCCCTTTTTCGGATCAAGATACTCCTGAACTTCCCGTTTAGCATCTTCAATCACATTCATAGCATGTTTGATTCGTTCTAAAAAAATTTTTCCGATTGGTGTCAATTTCACTCTCCGGCCTTCTCGAATAAACAAATCGACGCCTAATTCGCTTTCTAAATTAAAGATCTGTCTGCTGACGGCAGACTGTGCGACATGCAAGGCCGCTGCAGCTTCGGTAACATGCTCCCGTTTCGCTACTTCCATAAAATACAGCAACTGTCTGATTTCCATCGCAGCTCTCCCTTTCATTCATCTAAAAAAGGCATTAAATCCATCAGTTATTAATATTGATTAGATGATTCACTTAATTATAAAATACTTGATAGCAGATAGCGAATCCTGTTTCAAAGGGCAGTCTTATATGCCAGGACCTTGAAAACGATTTCATTTCCATAGATTGTATTCAGACTTAATGGGGAGGCCATACCAATGAACGTATTGGAGAAAGAGAAAGGAACGTATGCTAGTGACGTGCAAGAATATGTTCAACACGTCTACGAAACAGTAAAACAGCGGAACCCATATGAAAATGAGTTTCATCAAGCGGTCAAGGAAGTATTGGACTCGTTATTGCCTGTCCTTGCTAAGCGCCCACAGTATATTAGACAAGCTATTCTTGAGCGAATCGTGGAGCCAGAAAGAATGATCTCTTTTCGCGTTCCGTGGGTCGATGACCAAGGGAATGTCCAAGTAAATCGCGGTTTTCGGGTACAGTTCAACAGTGCTTTAGGGCCGTATAAAGGCGGGTTGCGGTTTCACCCTTCCGTCAATACAAGCATTATTAAATTCCTCGGGTTTGAACAAATCTTCAAAAATGCACTGACAGGCCAACCGATCGGTGGCGGAAAAGGCGGCTCAGATTTCGATCCAAAAGGAAAAAGCGATGGCGAAATTATGCGCTTTACGCAAAGCTTCATGTCTGAACTGAGCAAATACATTGGACCAGATACCGATGTTCCGGCAGGAGATATCGGGGTAGGTGCCAAGGAAATTGGTTATATGTTTGGTCAGTATAAAAAAATGCGCGGCCGTTTTGAAGCAGGCGTCCTGACGGGAAAAGACATCGCTTACGGCGGAAGTCTTGCCAGAAAAGAAGCGACAGGTTATGGAACGGTTTATTTCGTCGAGGAGATGCTCAAAGAAAAAGGCCATAGCTTCGAAGGGAATACCGTTGTCGTGTCTGGATCAGGGAATGTATCGATCTATGCGATGGAAAAAGCCATGCATCTTGGTGCGAAAGTGGTCGCCTGTAGCGACTCAGAAGGCTATATTTACGACAAAAGCGGCATTAACTTGGAAACGGTCAAACGTTTGAAGGAAAGCGAGAAAAAACGGATTAGCGAATATGTAAACGAACATCCACAAGCTCACTATTTCCAAGGTTGCTCAGACATTTGGTCTGTGCCTTGTGATATTGCTCTTCCTTGTGCCACGCAAAATGAAATCGACGAAGACGCGGCGAACGTTTTAGTCTCCAACGGCGTAAAAGCAATTGGCGAAGGAGCCAATATGCCCTCAACGCTAGAAGCGGTAAACGTGTTTCACGAACATGGTGTTCTGTTTGCTCCAGCAAAAGCGGCGAACGCAGGCGGCGTTTCTGTCTCTGCTTTAGAAATGGCGCAAAACAGCGCCCGGCTTTCTTGGACGTTCGAAGAAGTAGACGCCAAGCTCCAAGAAATTATGAAGACCATTTACAGAGATTGTATAGATGCGGCAAAAGAGAACGATGCTCCTGGCAATCTAGTAGTGGGCGCTAATATTGCTGGCTTCGTTAAAGTAGCCGATGCGATGATCGCACAGGGAGTAATATGACAAATAAGCAAACGCACATCGAAACAAGCAGCTCGTTTTTAATCCAAACGAGCTGCTTGTTGGTTTCAAACTTTGTACGTTTTTCTCTTTTTGTTATGGACAAATTTTTAATCAAAACAGGTCAACGGTAAGTTGGGTTCCAACGCAGCAGCCGCTTTTCGGCAAACGTTGCCAACGTATCTGCCAGCTTCCCTAAAAACGCATAAAGAAGAATGGCTAAAATGATGACATCAACTTGCATAAATTCCCTTGCGTTCATTGACATATAGCCGATTCCTGAAGTAGCGGCAATTGTTTCGGCAACAATAAGGGTTACCCACATCACTCCTAAAGCGTAACGGATGCCAACTAAAATGGATGGCATCGCACCAGGAAAAATCACTTTAGTGAATAACTTCCATTTTGATAACCCATACATTTTGCTCATTTCTAGCATATTTTGATCAATCGAGCGAATGCCATGGAACGTGTTAATGTATACAGGGAACAACACACCGACTGCCACAAGAAAAATTTTGGCACTTTCGCCTACCCCCATGTAAATGACGACAAGTGGAATTAGTGCAAGGTTTGGCACATTCCGCAACATTTGAATTGTACTATCTAAATACTTTCTTGAAAATGGGGATAAGCCATTGGCAATGCCTAGCAAAAGGCCAAGCCCGCCGCCTATGATAAAGCCTGCTAACGCTCGATAAAAACTGGTTGCCATGTGGCTAACCAGTTCCCCATTCGCAATCAGCCGCCACGCTGCTTGGACGACCTCCAATGGGCTTGCAAGTAAATTGGAGAACAAACCGTAAACGCTCATAAATTGCCAAGAAATGAGTAACAAGAGGGGCACGATCCATGGCGCTACTCCATCTTGGTACCGTTGTCTCCAACTGTTCATTCACTTTCCTCCTCTCGATTCCAGACATAATCAACAATTGACACTTCGCCTTCTAGCAAACCGATGGCCATTAAATCATCTGCCTGTTCTTGGAGGTCAGATACTGCCTCTTCATCAATAAAATCCGGAACATGATCAAGACGGTTTAAAATGCCAACCCACGTATTTTGCGGCAATCCTGTCGCTTTTTCCATAATCGCTGCAGCCTCGCTTGCATCGCTTTCAATTGTAGTGCCTACCCGTTGCAAAGCTTCGACATACGCCTGTACCGCTTCTGGATGTTGATCGGCAAAATCACTGTTGGCAAAGTAAAATGATCGATAGGAAGCAAGGCCGTCCGCCGTCGCAATGACATGATTGCCTTTTTCTTCAGATACGGCTAAATACGGATCCCACGTGACCCATGCATCGACATTCCCTTGTTCAAAGGCCAAATGTGCATCTGCTGGCCCTAGATACACAGGCTCTATATCTGCAAAAGTTAGCCCAACCGAGTCTAATGCTTTATACAACAAATATTGGGCGATTGATGCTCGGTTAAAGGCGATCCGCTTCCCTTCCAAATCTTCCACGCGATCGATGCCTGAATTGGGGTGGACTAAAATGCCTTCACTGTAAGGGGCATTATCTGTAGCGGCGATGTAATGGATCGGCTGCCTGTTGGCAATGGCATAAATCGAAGGCGTATCCCCGGCATTGGCAAGGTCTGTACTCCCGCTCCCTAATGCTTCAAGCGTGGAGCTGCCTGTATTAAATTCTGCCCATTCAAGGGAGTAACCCAAGTCAGCCATTGTCCTCGCGAACGCCTCATCTTCTTTAAGAGACAGCGTTAACGCTCCTTTCTGGTAGCCAATTGTCACCGTTTCGCCTTTCTCTGCTGCCGCGCCAGGGTCATTGCAACCCGCCAACACTACCGCAATCCCAAACGAAAGGCCAAAGATTGCCATCTTTCTCAACATCGTCACTCCCTTTAATGTGTTACGGCGTGGGATAAGCGCTCATTTACACGCGGGATCACTTCTGCACCAATTTCCGTAATCACTTCCAAATGGGGAAAACCGCGCAAAAGGACTTTATCGAAGCCGAGACTGACAAATTCAACAACACGGTCAGCAATTTGGTCTGCCGTACCGACAAGGGCAATGGAATTGCCGGACAGTACTTGTGTCAATCCTGCCCACAAATTAGGGCCAATGACAAAATTGTCTTTACGGCTCGCTTCCATCAAATCATGAAGGCGATTAACGCCGACAGAATCGCCTTTTGCCCTGTCCTGCTGTTTTTGTTCAAGGGCTTCTGGCGCTAAATGTTGAACGAGCGCATTCGCGTTTGTCCATGCTTCTGCTTCCGTTTTTCCGAGCACAACTTGAAAAGAAATGCTGTAGCTTGCTTGTCTGCCCGCTCTTGCGTAGCGCGCTTTCATGTCGTTAATCCGCTCTCGTGCTATTTCAAGCGGCTCGCCCCACATCATGTATACATCGGCGACATTTGCCGCTACCTGTTTTCCCGTTTCCGAGGCCCCACCAAAGAAAATTTTGGGACTGCTTGTTTGCTTTAATGTTGGAAACAGCGTTGCCTTTTTTAGCTCATAAAATTCTCCTGTGTGACTAACTTCCTTTTCTGAAAATAGACGCTTCAAAACATGGATATATTCTTCTGTACGACGATAACGGTCATCATGAGGCAAAAAATCGCCATAGCCAGCCAGTTCTTTCGGCGAACCGCCTGTGACAATATTCACTTGCGCCCTTCCTTCCGACCAATTGTCGATCGTGGCAAATTGCTTAGCAAACGTCGTTGGCGACATGACGCCAGGGCGAACGGCAAATAAAAATTTCAATGATTTGGTGCAGTTAATCAAATTGGCAGCTACCGCTACTGAATCTAAGCAGCCAGCGCCTGTTGGAAGCAATAGCGACGTAAAGCCGCCGGCTTCAGCCGCTTCGGCAATTGCCTTTATATAGGAAAAAGAAGGCTCACGCTGCGTTGTTCCTTTTGCCGTTGTCCAGCCAGCGTTTCCGGTGGAAATGCTCGTGCCATCTCCTGAAGTAGGTGCCATTGTAATAAACTCAACCAATTTCCTCATCCCCTTTAATTCGTTTGCTGCAGGAGTGGTTTCTCCGCCTGAATGCCTAATAATTCATTTAAAATCGTTTCTTGAATGTCAGCAAAATCTGGCGCCGTTGGTACACGGGGACGGGGCAATGGAACGTCTTTCGTCATCACAATTCTCCCTTCCTCAATCACGATAATCCGATCAGCAAGCATGACTGCTTCGCTGACATCGTGGGTGACGAGCAACGCTGTAAATCGGTGTATGAGCCACAGCCTTTCAACCAACTGCTGCATCTCCATTCGGGTAAGTGCGTCTAAGGCTCCAAGAGGTTCGTCGAGTAACAGCAGTTTCGGTCCGCCTGCAAGGGCACGGGCTAAGGCAACGCGTTGTTTTTGCCCACCAGATAGTACAACCGGCCACTCATTGCCGCGACCATCCAAGCCGACATCTTTAAGAAGCGCCGCTGCTTGCTGTTGCCACTCTCCTTCGAGACGAAGCCCAACGCCAACATTGGTTAGCACATTTTGCCACGGCAAAAGGCGCGACTCTTGGAACATGAGGCGTGCTTGCTGATTGATGCCGTCGATCCGTTCTCCATTCTGCCTCACTTCTCCTGAAGTCGCCGTCTCAAGCCCTGCCACGTGCCGCAACAATGTGCTCTTGCCGCAGCCGCTTTTCCCTACTACAGCAACAAATTCGCCTCCATGTATGGTTGCATCTATGCCTTGAAGAACGTTTTTATTGCCAAATTGCTTGTAGAGCTGATCGATCTCAATTGCTGCACCGTGTTGCAATTCGGTTGCCATATCCGTTATAAGCCTCCTTCCTCCGTTAAACACTTGGGCTAATTTCTTTTTTTGGCAGCTGGTCCGTCAAGGCAAGTGGTTGGCTAATGATTTGGTTGAAAGGGACGGGGCCAGGCAAAGAAATAAACGATAGCTGCTCTTTGCGCGCAAACTTGTATGACTGTTCGCATAATGTTTCTGGTGGAGCTGCCAGCGCATGGACGCCCTGTTTAATGGCAAATTGGAGTGCAGCGGACCGTCTCCCCTCTTTTTGTTCTAAAGCTGGATTCGGATAATCGTTGTAGCTCTTCGACGAGCTATCATAAACACGCAGAACGATCCCTTCTGTAATCGGGACAATGTCTTCTGATTCATTTAAAACAAAGGCGATTTTCATAGCTACTCCTCCTTTTAAACTTGATGTTCATGTAAACCAAGATGAGAACGTAATGTTTCCCCTTCATAATCAAGGCGGAACAGCCCTCGTTGTTGCAAAATGGGAATGACCTGTTCGATAAATGTTTCCATTAAGCCTGGGTAATAAGGAAACATTAAATTAAAGCCGTCTGCTCCTTTTTCCCGAAACCATGTCTCCATGACATCTGCAATTTGTGTAGGGGAACCGCAAACAATATGGTGCCCTCTCGCCCCGGCAACACGCCGTGCCAATTGCAAAACGGTCAATTGCTCGCGGCTAGCAAGCTCGACGATTAGGTCGCGCCTGCTTTGGTTGCCATTTGTAGGCGGCAAGTCAGCAATAGATAACGGTTGGTGAAGCTGTTTTCTCGAAAAAGATACTTTCCCTAAATAGTCTGATAAAAAAGCCAAACTCGTTTCCTCATCTAACAGCGACTGCAACTCTTCGTAAATCGCCTCTGCTTCTTCTTTTGAGTTGGCTGTTATCGGCGAAATGCCTGGCATCACGAGAACCTCTTCCGGCAGCCGCCCGGCGGCGGCGACTTGCTCTTTTAAGTTACGGTAAAATCGCTTTGCCCCTCTTAAATGCTGTTGTGCTGTAAAGACAACATCTGCGTATCGAGCTGCAAACTTAGTGCCATAAGTGGAGGAACCGGCTTGAATCAGGACAGGCTCCCCTTGCGGCAGCGCCGATGCATTTAATGGGCCTTTGACCGAAAAATATTTGCCTTTATGGTTGACGGCATGGACTTTGTTTGCGTCAAAGTAAATCCCTGTTTGTTGATTTCGGATGACTGCCCCTCTTTCCCAGCTACGCCACAGTTTTTTGGCGACCTCGACGAATTCTGCTGCTCGTTCGTAACGCTTTGCATGTGGCGGGTGAGGCAAATCGCCGAAGTTGTACGCTTCCTCTTCGTAATAAGAGGTAACAATGTTCCAAGCAGAGCGGCCATTACTTAAATGGTCGATTGATGCAAACTTGCGGGCGATATGAAACGGTTCATTATAAGTCGTGCTTGCGGTAGCCGCCAATCCAATTTTAGCTGTCGTCATTGCTAGAGCAGACACGAGCGTAAGCGGTTCGAATCGGACCAACTCAGACGGATGGCTTTTTTCTGTCAATGACAGGGCATCACTAATAAACAACATATCAAGCTTCCCTTTTTCAGCTAACAGAGCCACTTGTCTATAAAAGTCGATGCTTTCGTAGGCATCAGCTGCTGCTTTGGGGTGGCGCCAAGCACCAATATGGTGGCCAGCACCCATTAAAAACACTCCAAGCCTCATCTTTTTGCTCATCATGTTTCCTTCTTTTCTCATAAATTTAGTTGGTTATAAAGGACAACTGCGCCGTTCTTTGAGCGAGGCGCACTTGTTGTTCGAGACGTTCATCCGCTGGTCCCGTTAACACATATGTGCCTGAATCTCCTTGTTTTACGTCTTGATCGAGCACAAAAACACCGCTAAGAATGGTGGTCGCCCCTAAGGCCGCTAAAACAGGCTTAAGTGCGTAGTCAATTGCAAGAAGATGGCCAAAAGTACCGCCAATTGCTATCGGCAAAACGATTTTTTCGGAAAATACTTTTTGAGGCAACAAATCAAGGAACGTTTTTAAAATCCCACTAAATGACGCTTTATAAATCGGAGTAAACACAACAATGGTGCTCGCTTGTTCCACCTTCTGCTTCGCCTGTTGTACCGCTTCGCTTTTAGAGTTGGCGGCCAATAAGTCATTTCCAGGCAACTCATGAACAAAGATCGTTTCTACTTTTTCGCTGTACTCAGCAAAAACAGAAGACGCCTTTTGCCATAAACCGATCAACCTGGACTGCTTGCTAATTCCTCCATATATTAATACAGTCTTGCTCACACAATCACCCCTCTTAAATTAAAGTTAACCCATCGGATTAATACTACTATAACGAAACATAACGCTTTTGTATAATTGAAAAAAATGAAGTTTCTATTCATTATTTTTGAATTGGTTCCTTTTCATATCGGAGGTTTTTTTGAAGAATGTCTTTAAGCGATGTCGCTACTCTGCCAAACGGTTTTGTTTTATTTTCCGCAAGACCGACTAGCAAATCTTCTTCAAACAGGCGGATCGCCTTCAGGACTGTTCCTTTAGGAGGAGGCATCACACAACGGATGGGAACCGCTGCTATCCCATACCCTGCTTGAACATAATGCTTTAGCGCCAACATATTGCTTATCTCCATTCGATAAGTTGGCCGCAGTCCACGATCCTGCATTTGCTTTTCAATGTTTCTCCTGAATGGACACGCAGCAGTTGTAATTAACATGGGCTCGTTTTCCAACTGGGGCAATGAAATGTCCTTCTCATTAGCAAGGGGATGGCCATCTGGCATTAATATGGCGACCTCTTCAAGAAACAGCGGCAAAAAGCGAACTGTCGTCGGCACATTTGCAGCTGTACAAATAGCCAAGTCAAGCTCATCGGCCTCAACCATCTCGATTAGCTTTCTGCTGCTTTCTATTTGGACGCTGACATTTACCCTCGGAAACTTTTCGTAAAACGGTGCGAGTGCGTAAGGCAAGCGATAGCTAGCTGCTGGTTCCATTGCACCAACCCGGATATGCCCAGTTTCTCCTTTTACTAATGCATTCATCCGTTCTTGTAATCGTTCAAATTCTTGAAGGAGCAAATCACCTTGTAATGCGAGGAGACGTCCAGCCTCTGTTAATTGAAATGGCTTCCCACGTTCAATAAGAACCACTCCTAGCTCACTTTCCAGTTTTTTCATTTGCATCGTAATCGTCGATTGTGCGTAGGACAGCTCTTCTGCAGCTTTTTGAAAGCTGCCATGCTTGATAATCGTTTGAAAGGTCTTAATGCTTCTTAAATCCATAACCACCCTCCTTACGTCATATAGTAGCTTTCCAAAACACACTATTCAAGTATTTCTTATCAATTTACTAAACTATAAATATACATAAGCGCCGCGGTTGTAAAACGACCCCAGCCAAAATAAAAAAAGGCGAAATCGACTTGCCTGCTCGCCTTTCCTTCCTCTTATACTCTTACTTCACTGTCCGTTGAATGTCTGCTTTAATATCACTTAAGTCAGAAGCCAACCCGTCATAGATCCGAACAACTTTCCCTTCCCCATCGATTAGAAAAAATCGGGTGCTATGAAGAAAATCGTCTTCTGTTTTTTCAACAGGTGCTTTAAACGAATCCAAAGCAAATGCCTGGATCTCCTCTAACTCATAACCCGTTAAAAAATCCCAGTACACATCGTTTACGCCAATATTTTCCGTATAGCCTTTCAAGTGCTCAACCGTATCGTTTTCTGGGTCAATCGAAAACGACACAAACGACAAATCCAAGTTCTCGGCAATCGCCATATCTTGCAATTCCCGCATATTAGGGGTCATAATCGGACAAACCGTGGGACAAGACGTAAAAATCATGTCAGCCAACCAATATTCCCCTTCAAAATCGCTTAACGATACTTCCTCCCCGTTTTGATTGGTATAAGCAAAATCGGCAACTTCCAATTCTGCTTCCGTGGCGTCAAATTCGCTTTGCGCCCCGCCAATCTGGTAGATCCACCCACAGGATGACAAAAGCAAAAGCGCTGCAAAAGACAATACAGACAAGTATAGTTTATTCGTCATAAGTTCACCTCGGATAACCTTTCATCCTGCACATGTTGTAAATCGCTTTCATCATAGTACAGTCTTGCTGGTTACGCAAGGGACATCAAGCATCTTCACATTTCTGTCAAATGAACGTCTAGGCTGCAGCAAGCAACCACATGTCCTATAGGTACTTGGGTGTTGTCGTTTATTTATCCGTTGCATCGTGTTTCCTACATCGGTTGGTGCTGGACTTTCGTGTCTTTAAGGCTGTTTTGTAAAATGGACTACCGATTTTCTCATAGCTTACATTTTTTCAATATAAATGCCTTCGTCTTGCTTCCATTCCAAATAAAAAACGTCCTCAAATTTGTCGATTTGATGCTGATCAAGCTGTTTTTTGAGCCAGTTTTCGTTAAAGCCAGCTTTATGGAGGTTTTCCCAGTCAACGGTGCCATCATTAATAAACGTTACCGGTAAATAAACCGGTTTTTCAGGAACATTTAAGTCTTCGTAAGTTGGTTGGTCGTACTGTGGTTTCTTTAATACGCTGACGGTTCCATCTGTTTCTAAAATAGCGTGTTCGACCTCTCTGACGGAAAAAGCTTGTTGTTTACGCAACAAATGTTGAAGTTGGTTCATATCAAGTTTATTCTTTTTCATCTCAGCGCGATTTAAGTGGCCGTTTTGAATAATAATGGATGGGTTTCCTTCGAGAATTTTTCGCGACTTCCGAAATTGCTGTGTGAGCCACTCTATAATATAAAGCAGAAGCCCCCATATAAAAATGGAGAACAGAATCGCGCCAATTTTGACTTTCTCATCATAGATGGCATTCCCTACAAGTTCCCCCAGAATCAGTGCTGAAATAAAGTCAAATGGGGTAATTTGCGCAAACGATGTTTTCCCCATCACTTTGGTTAAAACCAATAATGCAACTAGGCCAATTGTAAGTTCTACACTAGTTTGAAGTAGTTCTCCCACACTATCCCTCCATAGATCGGTTCTTTTAACAGTGTGCGTCAAACAGGGAACAGTTATCCTTCTTTTTTACTCCGAGAAAAAAGGAAAGGCGGCACGATGCCGCCTTTCAAGCCATCATATAGGGTTTAACGTTGTTGTCCGCCCATTTGCTGCTCTGCCATTTGAACGAGGCGTTTTGTGATTTCTCCGCCCACAGAACCGTTTGCACGGGAAGTCGTATCAGCGCCAAGGTTTACACCAAATTCGCTTGCGATTTCGTTTTTCATTTGTTCAAGGGCTTGCTCAGCACCAGGTACAACCAAGTTGTTTGAACTTCTATTGTTTGCCATTGTTGTTTCACCTCCCTATACCACTAGAATGACCATTTGCTAAAGAACTATGTATGAGTATTTTTATCCTTATTTATCCATTTGTAATGCTTATATAAAAAGGCGGCTAGTAAACCACCTTGAGGTTGTCGGCAAAGTCGATAACCGCACTCAGACTGATAGAAAGTCTGAAGGCGGCTAGTAAGCCGCCTTCGCCATGTTTATTTAATTAAAACTGTTTGCCACCCATTTGCTGTTCAGCCATTTGCACAAGGCGTTTTGTGATTTCTCCGCCTACTGAACCATTTGCACGAGAAGTTGTATCAGCACCGAGGTTTACGCCAAACTCGCTCGCGATTTCATACTTCATTTGGTCAAGTGCTTGTTCCACACCAGGTACAACCAAGTTGTTTGAGCTTCTGTTGTCTGCCATATCGTTTCACCTCCTTGGGTTTGTACTTCTAGAATGCCAAACAGCAAAAACGTCTATCCGAGGAATGATATGGAAGGACATCACTTTCATTTTGATGAAAAAGCCCTCTGGCTCATAAAGCCAGAGGGCAATCGTGCTATTTGCGCAAAAGTTTCCCGCGCATTTTCATTAACAGTTCGTAAACAATTGGAACGATGACCAAAGTGAGCAAAGTCGAGCTTGTCAAACCGCCAATGACGGTAATGCCTAGCCCTTTCGAAATGAGCCCGCCTCCTTCAGCACCAATTGCAAGGGGAATCAACGCGCCAATCGTAACAAGAGCGGTCATCAAAATTGGGCGCAGCCGCACTGTTCCAGCTTCCAAAAGTGCTTCTCTTGTGGAAAGACCTTCTTTTTCCTTATGGATCACACGGTCAATCAGAACAATTGCGTTGGTAACAACAATGCCGATTAACATCAATATCCCAATTAACACAGAAATGCTAATGGTTTCCCCTGTCACAAACAAGCCAACAAGGGCGCCAATTACAATAAACGGCAGTGAGAATAGAATCGCAAATGGCGCAAGTCCACCGCCAAAAGTTACAACTAAAACAAAGTAAACGATCGCAATCGCAACAAGCATGGCAATTCCTAACTGTGTAAATGATTCTTCGATATCAGCGGTTACGCCTCCGACTTGGACGTCAACCCCTTCAGGAAGCGCTAATTCCTCAATTTCATTTAAAACGGTTGTGGAGACGCCAGCTACATCATCAGACAAAATTTTTGCCGATGCTTCAGCATAAATCTGCCCATCCCTTCTTGTAATCGTTGAAGAAGACGTACCTTCTTCAACTGAGACAAGATCAGCGATCGCTACTTGTGTACCAAGTTGCGTTTCCACTTCAACGTCAGTTAGTTCTTCAAGGGAGCCATACTCTTCCTCATTTGTCGCAATGACCACATCAAGCTCTTCCCCGTCTGCTTCCACCGTCGTAACGGCGTTATGGTCATCAATATGGTACAGAGCCATGCCAAGCTGTGCTGTTGTCAAGCCTAGTTCACTCAATCGTTCTTGATCGACTTTCAGCGTGTACTCTTGATAGCGGTCAGCAATAGACGTTTCGGGATCAGCCAAATCATCGTGCTCCTCTAGAAGCGCTTTGATGTCTTCAACTGCCGGCTCGATCTCTTCTTCCGAATCGCCAAACACCGTTACCGAAAATTCGCTTGAACCTACGCCACCAGTCGCAATGTCTTGCCCAGTCCATGTGCCGTTTTCCGTTACTTCTTCTAACGCCTCGACAACAGCTTCTTTTTCTTGTGTAAAGCCTTCAAACTCATCTTCATATTGAATATAGAAGATCGCCGAATTATCTCCCGCCTGCATCATGGCCATCGATGAGCTTTGTGCCCCAAGGGAAAGTTGGAATACGTCAACTCCTTCTCTGTCAAGGAGCACTTCTTCCGCTGCATTGACGTCGTTTTCTGCATCTTCAAACGTTGTCCCTGCATTAGGCGAATAGGTTGCAAAAACAAGCTTCTCTTCTTCTTCTGGCAAAAAGCTTACACCGACAAAAGGCGTAAGGAACAAGCTGCCTACTAACAGGGCAATGGCGATAAGCGAAGTGATGATTTTATGGTTAAGAGCCGCTTCCAATAGGCGTCGGTAGCCAGATGCCAACTTCCCTGGCTTTTCTTCTTGCTTTTTATGTTTTTCAGGTGCGCCCTTTTTAAAGAGCGAATTTGCCATCATCGGCACAACCGTAATGGCAACAAGCAAAGAGGCAAATAAAGCGAAAATAACCGTTAAGCCAAATGGAAGGAACAACTCCCCAACCATTCCCTCGACAAGCCCGAGCGGCAGGAACACAACCGCTGTCACAATCGTGGAAGACAGAATTGGCTTAAACACTTCTTTCGTTGCATCTTGGATCAATGCACGGCCAGACAGTTTTTCTTCTTTTGACCCCATTCGCCTAAAAATATTTTCAACGACAACAATGGAGTCATCAATAACCCGGCCAATGGCAACGGTCATCGCGCCAAGAGTCATGATATTTAAAGTAATATCCAACTGCTGAAGCACGATTAAAGCGATAAATAGCGAAACTGGAATGGAGATAACGGAAATTACTGTCGTACGGATATTCCGCAAAAACAACAGGATGATAACCACTGCAAACAGCGCGCCAAACAACGCTTTGTTTACCATTGTCGCAACAGATTCTTCAATTGGTTTTGCCTGATCCGTTGTAATGGAAAGCGATAGCCCGTCTTCTTCAAAAGAAGCAATCGCTTCTTTTACTTCGTCAGCTACTGCGACTGTGTTGGCATCCCCTGCTTTAACGATTTCGACCCCGATTGCCGTTTGGCCGTTCGTTCTTGAAATCGAATTCGACTCATTGACAACTTCAATGTCAGCTACATCTTCAAGCGCAACCGTTTCAAGCGCAAGCTCAGGCATTTCTCCAGTCAGTTCTCCACCTTCCATGCCTTGTTGCCCTTCAATTGGCCCGTTTCCTTCAGGTATTTCCCCCTCCGGCATTTGTGGCATTTCACCTTCAGGCATTTCACCTTCAGGCATGCCGCCTTCAGGCAATTGCCCCATTTCTGGCGTACCACCGTCAGCAGGGATGGACGGAAGCTGCAAATTCCGCAAATCATCAAGTGTAGTCACTTTGCCGTCGATGACAACGGACTGTTCTTCACCTGAAAATGTATAAAGCCCTAACGGGAATCGCATGGATGATGCTTCCAACAATTGTGTAACTGTTTCTTCGTCTAGGCCATGTTCGGCAAGCGCCTCTTCATCAAAAGTGATCTGCACTTCTTTTGTTTCTTGACCTGCAGCGGTAACTGATTCAATTCCTGGCAAGCCTTCTAGCTCCGGAATAATGTCCTGCTCAACACGCTCAGTTAGCTCCGTCAACGATGCGCCTTCCTCAGAAACGCTCAATGTTAAAATAGGAAAAGCACCAAAGTTAATACGGGATACGGTTGGTTCTTCAACCCCATCTGCAAATTCAAGTTGGTCAATCGCTTCTTTTGCCTCTGCTTCAGCCTCATCCATTTCCTTGCTAAATTCATATTCGATTTGAATGGAAGCGAAGTTTTCAAAAGAAGACGAGTTCACGGCCGATACGCCGTCCAAATTTTCTACGGCTTGTTCAATCGGGATCGATACCTCGTTGGCGACTTCCTCTGGCGTAGCGCCAGGATAAGCGCCTGATACCGTAACAACTGGTGCATCAATGTCCGGTATCACTTCTCTGTTCATTGTCATCCCAGCATACAAACCGAAGACAATGATCATAACCGTCAACAGCCAGACGGCAAACTTATTATTCATCGAAAACTGAATAATCGATTTCATGTAGCGTATTCTCCCCTTCTCTCTAATTACACTCCCCTATCCTATAACGGCCTTTCACAAACGGATGCGTCAACACCGATTGATTTTAGGCGTGAGACGATTTCTTCTAATGAATAGGGTGGTGTTGTCGTTATTTCTCGTACATATGTAGTGGCTTGATTCGTCCAGAGGCCGCCGATAAGCAATGTATATTTTCGTTTCATGTTCCCCCTCCTAATTGTTGCAGTCGCGTCATGACTGACCGGTCAATTTTATACACTTAATCTTAGTTGATTAAACGTTAAAATACAACTGTGCCAACAATTTTACACAAAAAAATTTACAGAAACACAGCTGGGATTCCCCTTTTATGACTGAGTAGTCATTTTTGATTGCTTTGTTGCCATCTAATCTGTTACGATAATGGCAACTCCGAGAGGATGGGAATAGGATGAACGAGAAAAAAACAACGATTATCGAAACGGCGATTCACTTATTTGCCGAAAAGGGCTACTTTTCAACGTCTATTCAAGAAATCGCATCTGAGGCTGGAATCTCAAAAGGTGCTTTTTATTTGCATTTTGAGTCAAAAGACCAGTTGCTTATCGACATTTACCGCTACTATTACGAAAAGATGTCCGCTTTATTGGACCGGATTGAGCAAAAAAAGCTAACGCCAAGGCAGGCATTTCAAACACAAATTGAGTTTTTGTTTGCCGAGGTTTCGAAGCATAAAGAGTTTATTATCATGCATTTTCAAGAACAAGTGCTACCCATTAGCCACGAGGTGCGACAGTTTGTGTATGAGAAAAAGCTCGAGCACTACAACTGGCAGAAACGGTCACTGTTGTCGATCTACGGACAGGAAGCGGAGCGCTATATTCCTGACTTAATCCTGCTATTTGAAGGGTTAAGTCATTCGCTTTTCAAGCTTCTGCTTTTAACAAATCATCCCCTTGACCCTAGAAAGACAGCCACTTATTTGCTAAGGCGGCTCGACAACTTGGCCGAAGGACTAGTTGCTGGGGGCGAAGAGCCGTTCGTCACCGAACAGCGTCTTCAACAGTTAGACTGGCCATGTTCAAGCAGCACAGAGGAGCAAGTTAGGCAAACACTTTCAGCGATTCAAAAACGATTGCCAACTTTGCACATCCCAGATGAAAAAAAGCAAGAAGTCCTCGACGCCCTATCTGTATTACAGGCTGAATTGGATAAAAAGGAGCCTAAGAAAATCATTTTTCAAGGGATGTTGGCAACGATGGCCACCGTTAAGGAGCTCCGTGAGTTGTGCAACTCTGCCGCTAAACTGCTTGACATCCATTAACTTTACGTGCCCACTAGAGAATGGGTTTCATTTTTTAACCAACATGAAAACCGATTCGATGTCGTTAAAGCCTGATCGCTGTCATTTTGAGAACATAAAATCCAAAGCAGGCAATCGCCAAGTCGCTTTGGATTTTATGTTTTGCATATACCAGCTCGTTAGTCTTGAACTGTTTTGTTTTTAAAGAGGAAGCCTTTCTCACCGCCTCGTTCAAGTGGGCCATTTTTCATAATTACATATGAAAGGGCGGCAGCTGCGAAGCCGATTGCGCCAATAGCATGTAAAAAGACAAGATGGCTTTCAACAATCCAAGTAAACAAGGTGCGAAGGTCAGCAAACGCCAAATAGGCAATGACAACTAGTGCAACTCCGGTTAAGCCTAACAAGAAACGCACCGTTCCAAAATAAAACCAGACAGAGTTTATACCAAAGCTAACGCCAAACAGAAACACACACCAAAGGAGGTCAACCCAGAAATAAAGCAACGGATTGGCAGAACCAACTAATTCGCCCATATGAAAGAGGGGCATATTGATTACTCCTTGGTTAAGCAAAAACGCATTTAGTTGGTAAAGACCATTTAACACAGCCATGCAAATGACTATAAACAAGCCAGAGGCCGCTAGCATACTAAACAAAAACTGCTTTCTTGTCCCCCCAAGTGCAAGCGTGTAAACGTACCCTTTGTTGTAAACTAAAAACGGATAAATCGCAAACAAGCCATAATAAGGGCCAAACAACGTGCCCATAAATGTGTCTACACTCATTCCTAACACTAGAAAGAACAACCATAATGCAACAGTTATACCCGTCAAAATATAAAACTGCATTCGCATGTCTTCAAACATTAAACGAAAAGGACCTTTCAATGCGTTCATTGCTGCACTTCCTTCTTTTGTTTTTTTGTTAAAGAAACAAGGTAATCTTGAAGAGAGGCCTTTTCAATATTCACATGAGCTGCTTTAGCCCGCTCTGCCCATGTTTCAGAAAAGGAATCATCAAGCATGACATTCACGACATTTCCAAGAGTACGTTCCTCTAAAATGTTATACCCTGCCGTTAGTTCCTCAATGGCCGCTCTCTCCCCAGTCAACAAAATGCCTTGCACCGTTAACATTTCGGTTTCTTCATAACGAATGATCGTTTTCTGATCGACAATCGCGATTTTTTCGCACAAAGGCTTTAATTCATCGATATGGTGGGTAGACAACAGAAACAGACGTGGATGCTCTTCATACGTTTCTAACAGAACTTCATAGAATAGCTTTCGCATGTCAGCATCTAGCCCATTTGTTGGTTCATCCATAATCGTCACAGGGGTTTTGGAGGCCAAGCCGATGACGATTTTCGTCAACGTCTGCATCCCTTTTGAAAACTTGCGAATTTTTTTGTGGCACGGCAGTTCAAATAAATCAACTAGTTTATTCGCTAATTCCGTGTCCCAGTTTTGATAAAAATACGAAGCGAATCGTAAAGCATCCGTAACATTCCATAACTCTGAAAACGGATGGTTTTCATGCATATAAGCCACATGCCTCATTGACCCACTATAATTGTAGGGCGCAATTCCGTTGACAAGCACCGTGCCGCTCTCTGGCTTTTCTAATCCCGCCAAGAGCTTCATTAATGTTGTTTTTCCGGCGCCATTGCGGCCCCAAAGTCCAATAATAATAGGCTCTTTCTCGTCGATTGTTACATTCTGTAGCGCCTTGGTCTCCCCATAGGAAAAGTGCACATCGTTCATTTCAATCATCATAATCCTCCTCAATCAAACGAATGATCTCTTTTTTTGGTAAATGGATTCGCCTTGCTTCCTCCAGCATCGGCCGCACGTATTGTTGGTGAAAATCAAGTTTGCGCTCAGCTAGAAGTTTGTCTCGTGCTCCTTCTGCGACGAACATGCCAACTCCCCGTTGTTTATATACATACCCACCGTCCACTAACGCCGCCAATCCTTTTTGCGCAGTCGCCCGGTTGATGCGATAAAATTGAGAAAGTGCCGTAGTTGAAGGAAGCTGATCTCCCTCTTGCAGTTGGCCGTCCACAATATCATCCGCTATCATTTCTGATATTTGTTGAAAAATTGGCTTCGAATCATCAAAAACGGACTTCACATTCTCGTTCCTCCTTATTGTTGATTGGTTGATTAGTCGTGTAATCAACTATACAGTAAACTTTTGTTTTTGTAAACCTGTTTTTTAACGCAAAAAAGACCAGCCATAAACAGCTGGTCAAAATTAATTTTACTCATATTACTGCTACACACTGTTATTTTACGAAGCACAACCATCACGCTTCTAAAAACTTGCCTAGTTCGACTACCATCGCGCCCATCCGTTCTTTTTTAGGATAGACAACACGCCTGACCCCTTCTTCTGAAAGGGCTTCAGCTGTCACTTTGCCAACGGCGCATGCAACTGTCGGGCCAGCAAACACATGCAAAAGCTGCTCGTGCCTACCTGTTTCACTTGCCCTAGCAAATAGCGCCTTTACTTGTAATGCCGTTGTAAAGCAAACGGCATCGTACTCTTTTTTCTCGAGCAACTCCTCTAAAAACAAGTCAATCGTTTCTCCTTTAGGAGCATAGTGGATATAGGGGAGCCATGTGGACACCATCGCCTCCCCCTCTGTCAAAAACTGTTCTAACGTCGGTGAAGGCAGACCGTACTGCTGAACAATGACTTTTTTTCCGTTCCAGTCCATTTCCTTTAACTGCTCAACTAATTGTGCGGTCGTCCCATCTTCTGACACGACATCCATTGCTATATTTTCTTTCAACAACGCGTTTTTGGCTTTATAGCCACGCACAGCAATGTGAGCAGAACGAACTTGCTTTAAAAATGCCTCTTTTACCCCTGCTTCCTCTGCAAAGGCCAGAAGCGTCTGGACACCGATACCAGTCGTAAAGATAAACCAATCAGGCTGTGTAGCAAGCCCTGATTTTATCGCTTCTGTCACGGTTTCTTGATCTTGAATGACGGTGCCTTGCAACGAACGAACCGCGCTCGTTGCCCCCTGCTTATGTAAAAGCGCCTCCATTTCTTCCGTTTTCCGCGAAGCAGTTAAGGCCACATGTTTTCCTGCTAGTCCTCCCATTTGTGCCACCCCTTTACTCATCACTATTTTCACTATACCATAGCCTCCACTTTCTACACCCCCCTTGTATGTTTAACAATGACCGATTAGGGAAAGATAAAAAAACAAACATGTTAAAAACGGGAGTGAAAAAGATGCTGTGGACCATTATTGTCATTATTTTAGTATTGTGGCTGCTAGGCTTGATTGCTGACATTGGCGGAGGGCTCATTAACCTGTTGCTAATTGTTGCTTTAGTCGTTTTTATTTTTCAAATGCTCAACATGCGAAAAGGAAAATCGTAACTCTCTCATAAAAGCGCCGCTGCATCGTGATGCAGCGGCGCTTTTATGGAAGATTGTCCACGGAAGTTTTAATCTCCGTTAGATAAGGAATAGCCCCTTACATACTAAAAAGGAGGGGCATTCACAGATGAAAGCAGTTACCTTTCAAGGCAAAAAACAAATGGAACCAAAGGAAGTACCTGCACCTTCCATTCAACAAGACACAGACATTATAGTAAAAATTACCGCAAGTGGTATTTGCGGATCGGATTTGCATTTGTATCACGGCGGCATCGTGCCTGAAACCGATTATGTAGTAGGCCATGAACCGATGGGAATCGTCGAGGAAGTCGGTCCAATGGTCAAGTCGTTAAAAAAGGGCGACCGCGTCGTCATTCCTTTTAACGTAAGCTGCGGAGAATGTTTTTTTTTGCCAACACCAAATGGAAAGCCAGTGCGACAACTCTAACGGAAATCCTCATTCGGACGCAGGTGGATTATTTGGTTTTGCTGAGCAGTTTGGAAATTATCCAGGCGGGCAAGCCGAGTATTTGCGCGTGCCTTATGGCGATTTTACGCCGTTTAAGCTACCGGACGCGAGTGAATTGGATGACGAGCAAGTTGTTTTACTATCGGATGTGATCCCTACTGCTTACTGGAGCGTCAAACATGCCGGCGTTTCGACAGGCGATACGGTTATTATTTTAGGTTGTGGGCCGATTGGCTTAATGGCACAAAAATTTGCTTGGCTTCATGGCGCCAAACGTGTTATTGCTGTTGACCAAGTCGCACACCGCCTTGAACATGGAAAACGGACCAACTTAGTGGAAACCTATAACTTCAGCGATACGCCTGACATAGGCAAACAGCTCTACGAAGACACAGAGGGCGGCGCCGACGTGGTCATTGATTGCGTAGGCATGGATGGCACCGTTCCCCCAGGAGAAACATTTGGCTCAAGTGGAGACAACCAATTCGGTACGATCCAGCCAATTGTAACCGCCAGCGAAGCTGTGCGGAAATTCGGCACGGTGCAAATTACCGGCGTATACGGTTCAGAAGCCAATCAATTCCCAATTAACGATTTTTTCACACGCAATGTTTCTTTAAAAATGGGGCAAGCCCCTGTTGTTCATTTAATGCCGACCCTTTACACCATGATTGAAAGAGGGACGATTGACCCAACTGATATCATTACGCATCGAATGGGCATTGAAGACGCCCAAGACGCTTATCAGATATTTGACCAAAAAGAAGACGGCAACATTAAAACGATTTTTAAACTGTAAGTATTGTCCCCTCATCAATCAACAGACGGGGAGTGATGGAGCAAATCCAAGTGAGCAATGATTTTCATGGCAGACAATGACTAGATATCCCGCACGCGGTGATGAACGGGGTTGCCCACCGTCTAATACATGGTTTTTGTTTTCTTGTACACACTAGAGGCATCACAATTGTGGAGGGATAGCAATGGATATCGTTGATTGGAATCACACAACTCCGAATACAGTCAAACTGCCGATGACTTCAGCAACGAGCGGGCTCATGCAAAAAGTGACGGAAAAGCTCTTTTGTTTCACAACACAAATTGTCAATGTTTGTTTTATTGGCGACCCTACAAACGCACACGGTTGGGTGTTAATTGATACAGGCATGCCTGGAAAAAGCGACATGATTGTAGAGGCGCTCATCAAGCAATTTGGCGAAAGCAACCCTCCATCAGCGATTCTATTAACACATGGTCATTTTGACCACGTAGGTGGCGCTTTTGATCTAGCACAAAAATGGGATGTCCCTATCTACATTCATCCCGATGAGCTGCCTTATGTAACAGGCGAAAAAGCTTATCCGAAACCGGATGCCACTGTCGAAGGAGGGGTAGTAGCCAAGCTATCTCGCTTCTTTCCAAATGAACCGATCCAGCTTGACGACTATGTCAAGCCACTGCCTGACAAACTTGATTTCGCCGGGCTTGAGAATGAATGGACATGGCTGCACGTACCTGGGCATTCCCCTGGACAAGTTGCCTTTTTCCGTGAGCGGGACAAAGCTTTGCTATCAGCAGATGCCATTATAACTGTGAAGCAAGACGAGTTATTTGACGTCATCACACAAAATCAAGAAATTCAAGGTCCGCCCCGCTACTGGACCACCGATTGGACAGCGGCACACCGCTCCGTCCAAAAACTCCGGTCATTGGATCCAGCCGTCCTCGTTCCTGGCCATGGATTGCCTCTTTTTGGTCAAGAGCTTCGCGACAGCCTTGCTGTCCTTGACCAGCAATTTGAACGCATCGCTGTTCCTGATTATGGGAAGTATGTGCAGTAACTTTGGGACTCACGCGTCCGGCAATACGTATTGCCGGACGCTTTTTTTGCCCATATGTTTTTATCATTTGCTAGAGTATCGCAGCACAGATAGACATGTAATGAATATTTCTTAAGCATCTTTTTTACAACGCGTACAGTTGAATCTAAGCAAAACAGTTCTTTTGCTAAAATACGCTGGCATGTTAAGGCTCAGGAGGAACAGCAATCGTACCATTGGAGCTACTTTCCGTTTTAAAGCTTTCTGTACCGGGTAGGTAGTCCAAGAACACTACCATATTCGCCGGGAGGGATATCATTGTTTAAGCGTATTGATAAACTGCAAATTGATTTGCCTGAACTAAATGAACCTGATCCAGAATCAGCTGGCGTGGTGCAAGAATTGTTAGGCGGCCGCTTTGGCGAAATGTCGACACTGAACAACTATATGTTCCAATCGTTTAATTTCCGTAGCAAAAAAAAGCTTCGCCCTTTTTATGAGTTGATTGCGAGCATTACAGCAGAGGAACTAGGCCATGTAGAGCTTGTCGCCAATACAATCAATCTATGTTTGGACGGGTCTGTTGGCAATGGCAGCACCAACCCAGACCATGCCCCGCTTAAAGAAGTTCAAGGCATCGGCAACAAATTTAACTTTTTGCTTGGCGGTCAAAATGCGCTGCCGACAGACTCCAGTGGCAAACCATGGACAGGCGACAATGTATTTTCGAGTGGCAATTTAGTCCATGATCTTCTTCACAATTTTTATTTAGAATGCGGCGCCCGCACCCATAAAATGCGTGTTTACCAAATGACAGAGAATGAAACTGCACGGGAGTTAATCGGTTATTTGCTCGTTCGAGGAAGTGTCCACGCTGTTGCTTATGCACGGGCGCTTGAAGAAATCACAGGCGTCAATATGACGAAATTGCTGCCTATCCCAGACTTGGATAACAGCAAATTCGACCACGCGCATAAGTATGAAGCAATGGGCGTGCACCGTAAGCTTTATCGTTTCAGCGATGATGATTATCAATTGCTTAACCGCATTTGGTCTGGCCCGACGCCGATTGGCCCTCCAGGGGAATTAGAAGTCGTCGATGGGACACCAGAAGGCGGAAAGATACCTGATCTTGATCCTGTGCCAGAAGAATATGCACCTGGTTTTGATGAAGAACAGTTTAGAGAACTCTCCAAGCGTTTGCAATATGAAGCCGGGTTATAACAAAAACACATTTGACAAATAAAACGCCTTTGCCTCTCAAGGCGTTTTGTTTGTTGTCCATTTCTGCATCTTGACTCCCTGAAGCACCTTTCGGCTGGTTTGATATGGAGCGAACAGGGGTAAAGGACATTGTCTTGCTATAATCATCCAGATGAAAGGAAAAAACAAATGCATTTTTTGCACCTTTTTCCGCGCATGCTAAAAAAATTCAAAAATTTGTCCATACGCCAATTTCGCTACGAGATGAAAGCAAATGTCTGGGTCATTTGCTTGTTGTATGCGATCGTAGGTGTTTGCTTGGTTGCGATTGCTTATTGGGTTGACATGGAGCTATCTTTAGGTAGAGCAGTGCCTCACTTTTTTCAGGCAGACTATGAATTGACACGGCAAATCGTCAGCTCACTCGTAGCTGGGATCATTACGTTAAATGCATTTACCTTAAACTCGATTTTAGTGGTTCTGACGAATTTTTCCGGGCAATTTACGCCGCGGATGTTGACGACGTTTATTTCTGATAAGCGCACCCAACATGTGATGGGGATTTTTAATTTGGTGTTTGTGTTTATTCTTTTTTCGTTTTTTCTGCTTGATCAACAAGTGGCCAATTATTACTTTGCCATTCCGACGATGACGGTTCTGTTTATGTTGAGTGCCGTTGCTGCCTTTATCTACTTTATTAACCATTCTGTTAATTGGATGCAAGTCCCGAATATTATGTTCAATATGAAAAACGAGTCCAAAAACCAAATACTGGAGACGCTTGGAAAAGATTTAGAGCCTTACAGGACACGGGAACCGAATGGGTCTACGAATGATCTTTGCAACCAGGAGGCCATTACTGTTTGTGCAGCCAAGTCGGGCTATATTCAAATTGTCAATTACAAAAGCCTCGTACGGTATGCACAAAAAAAGAATCTAATCATTCGTTTTGAGAAACGGATAGGCGAGTTTGTATTGGAAGGAACGCCTCTGATGACTTATTGGGAAAAGGGAAGCAATCACGCAAATGTGGAGAGATTGCGGCAATGGGTGTACATTGGCGCAAAAAAAACAGAAGTTCAAGACCTTGAATTTGGCATTAACAAGCTAAAAGAAATTGCGATTAAGTCGATTGGCAATGACGATCCGGATACGGCTTCAAACGCGATTTTCCAGTTGACAGATTTGCTCTTGTCGATTTCAAAAGTAACTCGTTTTACGCCTTACTTGACTGATCAAAAAAACGACCTGCGCGTCATTATTAAAAAAGAAACATTTGAATTTTATTTGTACTCCACCTTCTCCCACATCACCATTTACGCCCAAGACGACCCTGTCATCACCAATGATGTGCTTGAGGCCGTCTGTCTTCTCGTTGAATCGATCGATTCTTCTTATTATCAAATTTCTTGGGAATTTGCACTAATGGTCGCAAAAGGCTATCGCGCTCCTTTCACGTTCAATTATACGAGAAGTCATTTTCTTGACAGCTTAGAAAAAATAGCGAAGACTACAGGAAACCAAGAGGGGTACCGATCATTTTTGGAAGAAGTTAAACAACAAGCGGAGGCGGACTCAGGTTCGTAGGCAATTTTTTATGGGCCTTTTTGTATAATAAATCTGTACCTTATTTCATTTCAGGAGGAATGTTGTGAACAAAATAACAAGTATAACTGGAGTTTTTTTGGCCGCTTTGACACTTGGCGGCTGTGCCAGCAATGAAAAAACGATTACAATAGGCCACAACAATTATGCAGAGTCAATCGCTTTTGCTCATTTGTGGAAAACGCTTTTAGAGGAACAAGGCTACCAAGTGGAACTTTCCCTTGTGGAAAAAGCAATGCTTTTTAATGGAGTCGAAAACGGCGACATCGATATTGGCTTTAATACGTGGCTCCCTTTCACTGACCAAGCATACGTTTCACTCGATTCTGAAGAAATAGACGTACAACTTGATGGCGTCCTGTACGAAGGGACAACCTTAGGGCTGGCTGTCCCTTCGTATATGGATGATGTGGAAACAATTGAAGACTTATCTAGCTATTTCGACGAGCTCGAGGGAACGATTACAGGGATTGATCCAGGCTCGGCGTTAATGCAATTGACGCAAGACGAAGTCATGGACCATTACGATTTGGACGAGTTTACTTTACAATCCTCTTCTGAACAAGCCATGATTGCCGAGCTTGATACCCGTTACAAAAACGAGGAACCGATTGTCGTCACTCTTTGGAGCCCTCATTGGACATTTGGATCTTATGATTTAAAGTTCCTGGATGACCCAGATCGTGTTTATGGCGAAGCAGATGATATTTACTATATGGCTCGCAATGGTTTAGCAGAAGATGAACCAGATCTAATTCAATCGCTGAATAATTGCTATTTTACAGAGGAAACGCTGTCTGAACTTCTTACGCTGCAACAACAGTATGAGGATGATATGGACAGTGCTGTAGCAGAATGGATCGAAAAACACGAAGGTCTGGTACACGGATGGCTGGAAGGCTAAACGTGAAAAACCCCTTCTCTTTTTAAGGGAGAAGGGGTGAGGTTGTCGACAAAGTCGATAACCGCCCACTCAGACTGATAGAAAACGCTTGTCAGACGAGGAGTGCAGGCGAGGGAAGATGCGAATAGAACGTGGGTTCATGAGCATATGACTGAGACAAACGACGAAGTATGCGAGCGTTTGTCTACAGTCTGACCCCTTCTCTTTTTAAGGGAGAAGGGGTTCATCCTATTCGATTTCCATCGCTTCCTTAGGCGTTAAAAACACATCAACGGTGTTGATTTGGTAGCCTTCAAACGAATTGACTTTAAACGTATACTTGCCATAGGTGAGCGTTTCTTCTTCTTGAAGATCGTATTTTTGTGTGAGCATCCAGCCGCCAATTGTGTCTGCGTCTTCGTCGTCCATATCAATGTGGAGCAACTCATTCAATTCGCTTATGAGCGTCTGCCCGCTAATACGGTAGTGGTGCTCGGCAATTTTTTGAATATGCGGTTCTTCTTCAATGTCAAATTCATCATTGATGTCGCCGACGATTTCTTCAATGATGTCCTCCATTGTGACCAAGCCGGCCGTTCCGCCGTATTCATCAAAAAGGATCGCCATATGGCTCTGGTTTTTCTGCATTTCCACAAGAATGTCGCGAATTGGAACGGACTCAATGATTGTAATCGCAGGACGCATAATTTCCTTTAAGTCTAAGGGATGGTCTGGCTCATACGCCAACTTTCCTAAAAGCTCTCGCACATTGACAATTCCAAGGACATGGTCCTTATCTCCGTCTGTGACAGGATAGCGCGTATATTTTTGGTCACGGATTTTCGCAAGGATTTCATCCATATCGTCGTCAATCGTAAGTGTGGCCATTTCCGTCCGCGGAACCATAATTTCTTTGGCAATCCGCTCATCAAATTCAAAGATCTTGTTCACATAATTGTATTCCGCTTGGTTAATCTCCCCGCCTTTGTAACTTTCCGACAAAATCAAGCGCAACTCTTCTTCACTATGCGTCACTTCATGTTCACTCATTGGTTGGAACCCAAAAGCTTTCACGATCAGACGGGCGGAACCGTTCAAAAGCCATATAAATGGGTAGAGCAAGAGATAAAACCAGATGAGTGGCCGCGCAATCCAAAGCGTCACCTGTTCGGCTCGTTGAATCGCGATCGTCTTCGGAGCAAGTTCACCAATTACAACATGCAAAAACGTTGCAAATAAAAAAGAGATAAGAAACGAAATCGTTGTTACTAGCGCATCGCTAATCGCAAAGGAGCCAATGACCGGATGGAGCATCCGCTCAAATGTCGGCTCTGCCAAACGCCCAATCCCGAGGGCCGTAATCGTGATTCCAAGTTGGCAGGCAGATAAATACTCGTCCAAGTGGGTAACGACTTTTTTCGCCGCTAACGCCCGTTTGCTGCCGCCCTCAATATGGGGTTCAAGTTGTGTGCTTCGTATTTTGACAATCGCAAACTCCGACGCAACGAAAAACGCAGTTAACGCAATTAAAACCGCTACGCCGATTAGATTAATCATTATGCCTATGTCCAATCAATTCCCTTATATAAGGGATTCACCTCCGCAATTAACTCGTGGATTGACGTTCATTCTGTGACATTTATACTTACAGCTTCTGTTAGCCCTTCCATCCTCACATCGCCTTCTTTCAAGCCACCTTTCTCGGTAGTATTTACAATTGGCTCAATTTCATTAGAAAACATGAGTAATTGACCAAAGGCTAATGAAATATAGCTGTTTTGTCTGCATTTTAAGAAAAGTTTCTGCTTAGTGACAAACAGGGTCATGAGACCGCTCCATTTTATACTTAATTCATTATTATAACAAATATATGTTAAGATACGATTAATAAACCATGTAAAAATGTCGCAATTGCTCATCATTGTCTTAAAGCGTTTATCTACATAAGACAGCATGTCTTATCGCGAAGTAACTGTCCTTAAAAAACGCCAGCAATTTTTGCCAGCGCCCGTATCTTTATTCAGGTTCATTCTGAGTTTTTGTCCCCCATCAACCGTCGCCGCGCTCAATCAATTTGCCATGGACAACGAGCCTTCCCTCTGTTGGGTGAAGACGATAATCGCATGTAGACAGAGTAATAATTTGATCCTTTACAGTTACCTCTGTTTCAGCTTGAAAAAGAGAGCGTTCTTGAATATCCGTTAAAAAAGCCCCATACGCGTCATCTGATTGAAAATCGGTTTCTATATAGTAAAAATCTGTTTTCGTTTGGTAAACAGAAAACACTTCGATATCATACTGCGCGTCTGTTGTGTCATAATACATGTCTGGCTGGTTATAAAAAAAAGACTGATCAGTAAAGGCAGTAAGGTCGCTGAACATCGACGAATCTTTCATGCGATGCCCGTATAAGATACGGTTTCGCTCCTTTCCTCCTGCGTGATTGCGATAATCGATAAAAATACTACCTGCTCTCGTCTCCTCGCCTTTATAGTTGCGGTTTAAGTAATATTCATTATCGTGCCCTTGCAAGACTGGATAATCAATATTGGTTTCACCAATAAAAATCCAGCCGACTATGTCATCATTAATCGCGTGCAAACCTGAAAAAGCCGATTGCTGCAGGTCCTGTAAAACAGTACCCTCTTTGCCTTGTTTAGCGGTTTGGCTATTGCTCCTTTCGTACAGCTGTTGTGCTTCCGCCAATACCGTTCGGTTGTTCCAATAATCATAACCGATTTGGATCAGGTTGGCGCAAGCATAAACAAACACGCATGCAAACAGGAGAGATATGCCTTTGCTAATTACTTGTTTCAATGCTTTCTCCCCTTTCTAAATGCCAACTGGCAACAATACGAGGCCCGCTTCTGCGTCATCGCGCACAACAGCCCGAACACCATATATGTTTTCCACCATTTCTTCCGTCACCACTTCTCTTGGCAAGCCAGCTTTAACAATGCTTCCTGCCTGCATAACGATGAGCTCATCGCTGTATTGGATGGCTTGATTTAAATCATGGAGCACCATCACAATCGTTGTCTTTTTTACCCGGTTTAGTGAGCGCACAAGTTCCAATACTTCTAACTGATGGTACAAATCAAGGTACGTAGTCGGTTCGTCTAAAAGCAGGATGTTTGTTTTTTGTGCGAGTGCTAATGCAATCCAAGCGCGCTGTTGCTCGCCTCCAGAAAGAGACAACAACGGCAAATGGGCCTTGTTTTTTAATTTAGTCGCTTCAAGCGCTTCGCTTACCGCTTGCTCGTCCTCTTCTTTCCAGTTGGAAAACCGTTTCCGATAAGGGAAGCGCCCATATGTGACTAATTTTTTGACTGTAATGTCGGCCGGCGCTTCATTTTGTTGGTAGACAACCGCCAAATGTCGGGCCAATTCTTTAGCCCGGTAAGAAGAGAGCGTCTTGCCATCCACTACCACTTCTCCTTTTATGGGAGTAAGGCGATTTGCTAATAAAGAGAGCAATGTCGACTTTCCAGATCCATTCGGGCCAATAATGGTGGTAATGGCGCCTGGGCGGATCGTGGCATTAATGTGATTGATTGTCTTTTCATGATGACGATAAGAAAACGATAAATTACGAATGTCCATTCATTTGATCCCTCTTTCTCAACAAGAAAATCAGGAATGGGCCGCCGATGATCGACATGAGAATGGATGCAGGAATCTCATTCGGTGCAAGGAGAAGGCGCCCAATCGTATCAGCTGCCAGCAAAAGGCTTGCGCCAGCCAATACGCAAAATGGCAACAGCGTTTTATAATCGGATCCAACCAACTGCCGCCCGATATGAGGCACAAGCAGCCCTAAAAAGGCAATCACGCCAGCAATCGCTGTCGCTGTTGATGCAAGCACAACCGCTGCAAACGAAACAAGAAGCCTTGCAGGAATGACACGCATGCCGAGGCTGCTTGCTGTGCGATCATTTAATACTAATAAATTGCATATCGAATACAGGCAAAGGGAGAGCACAATCGCCACCCCGCCATAAAACAGCATGACATTGGCGTCTGCCCATGTTTTCATCGACAATGTCGACGTCGTGGCTGCTGATATGCTTGTCACCGAATAGCTGCCTCTGTAATTAAATGCTTCGGCGAGGCCGCTAAACGTTGCATGAATGGCCACACCAATTAACACCAGCTTTAAAGGATGTAAACCGTCTCTCCAAGATAATGAGTAAACGAGGCCACAGGCCATCATGCCGCCAAGAAATGCAAACAGCGGCATATAGTAAAACAGTTGCGGAAAGATCGTAACAGCTAATAACGCCGTAAAATTGGCTCCTGAAGAAATGCCGATAATGCTAGGGTCGGCGATCGGGTTGCGCATGACAGCTTGCAACAACGCACCAGCAACTGCTAAAGCAGCACCGGCAAAACTGGCGATAATGATACGCGGAAAGCGGAGATCATAAATGACATTGACTTCTTCATCTGCTTTGCTGATAACCCCTTGCACAAGCTGTGAAAATGGCACACGAATGCTACCGCTCATTACCGACCAGTACAACAACCCTAGTAGCAATCCAGCAAGGACAATAAACACAACCGTCTTTTTCATCTAATCGCCCGCCTCTGGATAAAGCATTGCTTCCAGTTCATCTAACGCTTCGACCACAGCGATATTGCCAGTCGTACCAAACAACAGCTCTTCCAAATCATAAACGCGCCCATTTTTGACAGCGTTAAAATGTTTCCAAATATCATTGGTTTTAAATTCCTCATCAAACATTTCAACGACTTCCTCTGGCATCCCATGGGCAGCACGCAAAATCACATCTGGATTAGCCTGTTGCAAATATTCCGTATTGGATGCTAAATACTCAGCCTCATCTTCTCCTTGAACAATATTTTCCCCACCAGCAAGACGGACAAGGTCGCCAATATAAGAATGCTCAGTCGCGACCAAATAACTGCCTGGCACTCCCATTAAAATTAATACGGACGGCGAATCGGCGTCCTTTGTCTGTTTTTGCAGCTCACTAATCCGTTCATTAAAACGAGCGACGAGACGATTGGCTTGTTCTTCCCGTTGATAGGTCTCACCCATTTCCAAAATTTCTTCACTCATCGCTTCCACGCTTTGAAAGTTTAAAAACTCAGCGTCAATACCAGCTTGAGCAAACGGCTCTTCCAAGTCAGCCTCTAGCGTTGTTACACTCCAAACGACATCAGGGGCCAAACTGCGAATTTGTTCCATATCTGGGCTCATTGGATTGCCAATTTCCGAGACGTTCTTATAACGGTTCGGCAGCTCCTTATAGCTAGTCGGAATGCCGACAAGCTCCAAATTAAGAGCATCGGCTAATTCTGTTGCAGAGACAGTCGTCGCCACGATCCGCGCTGGCTGCTCATCTAACGGTTCGATTCCCCCCTCTGCTTTTTTCCCAGTAGCCCCCTCACTCGCTGGCTGACAAGATGCAAGCATTACGGTTGCTGCCGCTATACCAACGGATGTTCTCAGTTTCATTGCAAACAAGCTCCTTTTTAAAAGCCCTGGCAAACAAGCGGCCAGGGCTCTTCATTAATTGGCTGAAAGCCGCTTGTTGCGGCGTTTCCAAATAAAATAGATACTTGATGCGACGAGCAATCCCGCATACAAACCAATCATCGCCATATCGCCCGTTTTGGCATTAGCAACATGTTCACCGCTTGATTGCTTTAGCTCATTCTCATCTTTTAGTTGGCCCCGTTTATAATCAAGGTTTTCTCCATTCGGTCCCTTGCTGTTTTGACCAACATTGCCAGTATTGTTGTCATTGACGTTATTGCTTTTTTTTGTTGGTTCCGTGGCCGGAGGTGGTGTTTCCCCTTTTTCAATCAGTTTAAGGCTGGCTGTGTCAAACGCAATTTGCACATCGTATTTGTTGTCATAACCAATATCAGGAACAATGACATGCACCCATGCATTGACGCTTGTTTCTAATGAATCCGTTTCAAAACGGACAACCCGTTTCCTAGCTGCTACATCTTCAGAAACGACTTCAGGGCGTTCGCCTTCAATCTTTAAGTCGTTATACCAGTCGCTATGTGTTAATGTGAGATCAACGGTATACTCGCCGTCTTTTACATAAACGGTCGCTGGCTTCTCCGTATAGCCATCCATCACTGAAATGTCTTCAGTGCCGTCTTTGTAAACAGCGAAATCCACTTCGTAACGACCATCTTCTAACTCGTTAACGTCGACAGGCGGTTCGTTTCCATTGTTTCCTCCATTTCCGCCATTGCCGCCAGGATTTCTGCCGTTTCCGCCGTTGTGATTGTTTCCTCCATGATTGCCAGTATTTCCACCGTTATTTCCACTTTGCCCCTCTCCAGGATCTGGATTTCCCGGTAACTCAGGATCGGGATCCTTTTCAATCAACTTAATCGAATCGACGTCAAAGGCCAGTTGTGTGTTGTACTCATTGTCATACTCAAATCCTGGAATCCCTTTGACGACAATGTGCACCCATGCATTCGTTTTTTCGTCAAGGTTATTAACAGGAAAGCGGACAACACGTTTATCAGCCTCTTCATCAGTTAAAACAACCTCAGGCCGTTCCCCTGCAATCTTAAGATCCTCATACCAACTGCTGTGAAGCAATGTTAAATCAACAGTAAACTCGCCATCCTTCACGTACAAAGTCGCCGGTTTTTCCGTGTAGCCATCCATAACCGAGACGTCCTCTGTGCCATCTTTCAAAAAGGTAAAGTCAATTTCATAACGTCCATTGGCGAGATCGTCTATTTCATCGCTAGGCGCTGTTCCAGGGTTGCCTGTTCCAGGCTCCTCAGTTCCCGGTTCTTCAGTGCCTGGTTCCTCGGTACTTGGTTCTTCCGTGCCTGGCTCCTCTGCTCCTGGTTCCTCGGTGCCTGGTTCTTCCGTGCCTGGCTCCTCTGCTCCTGGTTCCTCGGTGCCTGGTTCTTCCGTGCCTGGCTCCTCTGCTCCTGGTTCCTCAGTTCCCGGTTCTTCAGCGCCTGGTTCTTCAGGTGCAGGCAGGGCTTCGATTCCTTCAACATCAAACAACAGACGGAAACTTTGTGTATTTTCATATACGTCTCCATTCGGCATTGAAACGCGCATCGAAACGTTTGCTTTTGCTGGCTTGTCTAAATCTGTTACCGTATATGCATACGTACGGGTATTGGCTTCTCCGTCTTCGTCAACAACCTTGCCATCATAAAACGTGCCATTCTCTTCAAGTTGGAGCGCCGTAATTTGATGGCTGTCTTTTACTGTTAAGGCAACAGTTTGAACACCGTCTTTCACGCTCAACTGAGCTGGATTTACTAAATAACGGCTCATCGTCGAATCGCGATCTTCTGTTGCATGCTTAGCTGCGAATGGAATCGTATACTCGCCATCTTCCAGTACGACTGGTTCCCCGGTCCCCGGTTCTTCAGTGCCTGGTTCTTCGGTGCCTGGTTCTTCGGTGCCTGGCTCTTCAGTGCCTGGCTCTTCAGTGCCTGGTTCTTCGGTGCCTGGTTCTTCAGTGCCTGGTTCTTCGGTGCCTGGTTCTTCAGTGCCTGGCTCTTCAGCGCCTGGTTCTTCGGTGCCTGGTTCTTCGACAGTTGGAGGCTCGTCTAATTCAATTATGGAGATTCCATTTACGTCAAGGGCAATTTGTACATCATATTTATTGTCGTATTCGAAACCAGGGATGCCGGTGACAATAATGTGGACATAGGCATCAAGTTTTTCATCTAATTGAGAAACAGGAAAACGGACAACCCGTTCATTTTTGCTCGTATCCTCGGAAATCGTTTCTGGCTGTGCGCCTTCGACCTTAAAGTCTTGGTACCAGTTGCTGTTCGTAAGCGTCATATCAATTTCATAGCTGCCGTCTTTTACATAAAGCGTGGCTGGTTTTTTTGTATAACCATCCATGACCGACGTTTCGTCAGTTCCATTTTTTAGCACTTTAAAAGGGATTTCATAAGTGCCGTTTTGCAGTGGCTCGCTGGCTGCCGAAGCTGTGTTTGCAAATGTCGGCAGCACGGTAGCGAATACAAGCAAAAGAGAAAAGAACCCATTAATCAAACGGTTTCGCACATTCATCTTTACATCTCCTCCTTCACGAAACTTGTCTTATACGTTTGCGAAGAAGTACAATAGCACTGACGATGGCAAGGCAGCTAAGCAAAGCAATTGGTGCGGCATCGTTTGTTTGCGGATTGTCCTCCTCCGTTGGTTTACTTGTGTCTGTGTGTGCGCGTTTGCCTTCGTCTTCAGACGATTGGGCCGTTCCCAGCGGCTCATCGTCTTTTTTGTCTTCTTCGTTTTTATCTTCTTCGCTTGATGCAGCCGTTTCTAAAGCAGTTAAACTATTCTCATTAAAATCAAAGCGAATCGTGTAATGATGGTCATAGTCAATATCAGGGACGATCACATGGATTTTTGCTTCCGTCATATCGTCAATTCCCTCAAGTGGAAATTGCACAACTCTTGTATCGGCCCCTTCATCTTCTGAAACGACAGCTACATCTGCAAAACCGCCATTTGTTGGCGTTTGAAATTCAACAATCCATGAACTATGGTTTAGTTTCATTTCTGCTGTTATCTCACCGTTTTTTACATGCAATGTTGCTGGCTTCTCCCAGTAATCATTGGCAATGGAAGCCGAAGGATCAGTTGCATGCATGACTGTATAATCAATCGTATAGGTCCCATCTGCTAGCTCGGCATTGGCGTAGCCAAAATTAGCTCCGAGCACGAACACCGCTACCGTACTCAGCAGAAACACTATTTTTCTTAGTCGAATACCCATTGTTCTCCTCCCTTAGTCGTTTGTACTGCTTGGTGAAAGACCCCTTTATTATTGTGCTTGTGCAATCGGCATGCGAACTACTTCAACATCGTAAAATTCGATTTCATTGCCTAAGATATAGTCTGGGCGAGCGTTTCGACCTGAATGCGCTTCACGGAAGGCTTCGCTTTTCGTCCACGCATGAAAATCGGCTTTCGTTTCCCAACGTGTGCTAATTGTTACTTCATCGACCTCTTTTTCCTTTGCATTTACAAGGACTTCAAGGCCAAGAAACCCTTTTTGCATTTCAATTTTGCCAATCTTGTCAAAACGCTTAACGAGCTTATGCCCTTCACCTTTACGAATCAACGTTTTGTTTGCCACAATCACCATTTTATTTCCTCCTCTTTTTTAATACTGTCGCTGCCGTTCTGCTTACACGTTTTCTCACCTCCTTTACTAAAAACAACATGCGCTAATGCGTTATTTTGTTGTACTTAAGCAAAATCAGGAAAAACGGCGCTCCAAGACAAGCGAGCAAAATGCCGACAGGAAGCTCGATTGGATCAAACACCGTTCTGGCCACTGTGTCTGTTAAAACAACAAGGGCTGCTCCGCCAATAATCGAAAATGGCAGCAAATAGCGATAATCACTGCCGATAAAAAGACGGACCATATGGGGAACGACAAGGCCGACAAAGCTGAGCAAACCAGCGACACTCACTGCCGCTCCTGCTAAAAAAGCGGCAAGCAAAATAAGCCATAAGCGAAACCGTTCGACTGGTGCCCCAAGCAAACGTGCTGTATCATCACCTAACAACAACAAATTGATCGGCCTAATTGCAAAAATCGATAACAATAATCCTGTTAATGCATAAGGCAGGACAAATTCAACATGAAACCAGCTTCTCCCTTGAAATCCTCCTGCTAGCCAAGGAAGAATCGACTGGACCCTATCACTAAATAAAATAAAAATTCCGCTTTGAATCGCTCCAAAAAAGGCATTCACCGCAATTCCAGCTAAAATAAGCTTCAAAGGAGAAGTGCCTTTTTCCCAGGCAAGTATATAAATCGTCCCCGTTGCTAAAAGCGCACCGACAAAAGCAAATCCAGGAAGCAAATAACCTAACTGCGGCAACGCGACCATGGCGATGCTTGCAGCAAGCCCTCCTCCCGCTGTCACGCCAATGATGCTTGGATCTGCTAGTGGATTTTTCATTAAACCTTGCAAAATCGCGCCAGAGGCAGCTAAGCATGCCCCTGCAAGCGCGGCGACTATGATGCGCGGCAACCTAATATTCGCAATCACCGCTCTGCTTGTTTCCGTGCCTTCTCCTGTTAAAACGGCGCCAATGTCTCCTAACGAAAAGGGCACTGCTCCAAGCATAAGCCCACCGGCCATCGAAACGAGCAAAACCAATGGCAAAGAGATCAAAAGTCCTTTTCTTCTTCTAGCCCGTTTAGCAAGCACTAGCTCGCTCACTGTTCTGCACCGTCTTCTTCTAACAAAGCACGCATATAATCAAGCGCTTCCGTTATGTTTGTGCCAGGATTGGTGCCAAACAAATCAGCAGGCAAAATTTCAAGCTTCCCTTCCTTAACAGCTGGCAACTGTGACCAGCCAGCATGTTGCTCCATTTCCTTAATAAAACTATCCTGGACGTTGGCAGGATCACCATGGGCCATAAATAAAATTCGATCTGGATTTGCTTCCATAATTCGTTCTGGCGAAAGCGCCGCATATTGTGGAAAATCATCCAACTGTGCAAAAGACGCAGCTACGTTTTCCCCGCCTGCGATGTCAAGAATGTCTCCAGCTAGCGAATTTGGAAGCGCTGCTAAATTTGATCCAGGCGCTCCATAAACAAGCAGCACTTTTTCCTTTTTATGTAAAGGGTTGGCAGAGAGCTCTTGCTTTTTTTCTTTAATTGTCGCAATCCATTTCTCTGCTTCTTCCTGCTCTTGCAATGCTTGTCCGATCAACTCGATTTGTTGTTCAATTTCGCTGACAGAATTGGCGCTAGTAAGGAGAACATTGGCGCCCATTCCTTCAATAGCCGGGACATCCTTCTCATTCATTGGGAAACTACCAAGTACTAAATCAGGATTGGCAAATGTTAAACGTTCCATGTCAATTTCATGTGACGACCCTACTTGTGCGGCCTCTTCTGCTTCCGCTACAACAGCAGGCTCTGCGCTCGTCGGCCTCCCAACAACCTCCTTCCCTAAGGCATAAACAATATCCAGCTCACCATTTCCTAATACAGCGATTCGCTCAGGGGGGTGTTCAAAGGAAACCGTTCGCTTCGCGAAATCGGTGACGGAATAAGCCCCTTCCTTACTAGGCTCTTTGTTCTCTGTTTCTGAACTGGCCCCTTGGCAACCTGCAAGCAAAAGAAAAACCGTCAAAGCACATGCTCTTTTGTTCATTTCATTCACACCTTAAAGATAATGAGAATCAGTATCATTTAGCATTCAATTATTATGATAATGAGAATCAATATCAATGTCAATTGATAGTTTCATTGTTTTTCAAGTTTCTTGTTCTTTTTGTTAAAAATTATTTCTCTCTCAGTGCCAATTCCATATTTACTTGATCGTCGACTAGAAATTGAACAATAGAGAAGCCCTTACCCATCCTTCAGCCTGTTGACAAAGTTTCAGCCAAGAGACGCTATTACATCAAAAACAAGCATATTCTTAACAGCACCAACGGCGTAGCGTCAAATAAATTTGCTCTGGGAATTAGTGTGAATCGACGAATGTCTATGGCAGTCAGGACAAACTGTTTGGCCAATGAAAGACGTGTGTCGTCCGAAATTATCGCTGTTAATACGATAAAACCGGCCGCCATACCTAAAAAGAAGGCTTTCATCCCGTATAAATCGGATTACACCAAAGTAAGAATTTGTAAATTATGAATGCCGCAATTATTACATTTAGTCTTATGGATTAAACGACTAGGAAAGCCCTTTCAATAAATTGTTAAGAAAAAATTGTTTTTTATTATTGATTTTTCAGATCGTATGATTTACCATTAATAGCATAAATATTGAAGTTATTGTAAAGGGGTTGTGTGCGTGTATGAGTGAATTAAAAGTTAATTCTTTGGGAATTACAGAGCTAAAAAAAATGAATTACAATCAGTTAATTTCAGTGATAGGAGAAACCAATCGACCACCAGGCGGAATACGGACAGTAATAAATTTCATTAAAAATCTTAATATAAGAAAAAATAACAGGATATTAGAGATAGGGACTTCTACCGGCTTTACTGCTATAGAATTAGCCAAACTAACCAATTGCAAGATTACAGCAATTGACATCAATGAGGATAGTTTAGCTATTGCAAAGAAAAATGCAGTAGCTTATGGCGTGGAAAATAATATTACATTTTTGAAGGCCGATGCGACAGATCTGCCTTTTGAAGATGAAGAATTCGACTTTATTTTTGCAGGGAATATTATCTCTTATATTCCACAAAGAGAGAAAGCATTGTTTGAATATAAAAGAGTCTTAACAAATAATGGTGTATTATTTGTTACCCCTATGTATTATATAGAAACCCCATCGGATAGATTAATAAGTCAAATTCGAGATTCACTCAAAATGGATATTCGTATTGATTTTGAGGACTATTGGGACTCCTTCTATAATATTGAAGGTCTAGATATATTTTTGACTGAAAGCTATAAATTTGATTATAAAACTGACAAACAAATTAGCGACTATGTAAATGACATCCTTAAAACAAATAGGGAATTAATTGACGCAAGGATCTCTGACCAAGAAACTAAAGATTATTTTAAGAAGATTTATAAAAGCTATATATATTTGTACCGAGACAATCTCTTTAAAATGGCTTATAAAGAGATCTATGCAAGGAAGAGTAATTTTTCCTTTGATAGAGAATTATTTACATCGACGAAGTTCATGAAAGGAATGAATAATTATGGCTCTAGATACTAAGAATAGGTGGTCAGCAGTTTTGGGATCTGATTGGTACCATAGTATGTTCAATCTTTATTCAGATATTATGAAATATACGAATGAATTCTATAATAAAAAGAATTTCTCGTTAGCGGCATTACCTATAACAACCAATAGCATTTCCAGTCCAATGGGTTTAGGATCTGATTCCTTACCAGTAAAGATTGATTTGTTAGGTCAAGAAACATATTTAGCTGATTCAATGCAATTTCTTTTGGAGTATACATTAAGGTTTAATAATAATGGGGTTTATTATGTAATGCCGTCATTCCGAGGAGAAGAGTCAGATGAAAGACATTTGAATCAATTTTACCATTCTGAAGTGGAAATAGTTGGTGATTTTAATGACATTATAAACCTAGGAGAAGAGTATATAAAATTTATAACAAAGCCAATTTTGGAAAGCGATTACTTTATTAAATTAAATATAGAAAAGGAGAAGTTGGAAAGTATAAAAAATATAATAGAAATGAAGCAGTTTCCTAGGGTGCATTTTAGCAGTGCAGTAGATATTTTAAACTCGGAATTGCCTGAGGGTGTCGAGAGAAAAAATGGCATTACTACAATCAACTCCAAGGGAGAAAAGCACCTGATCGCCCGTTACAATGGTGCTGTTTGGCTAACCCATTTGGAGCATAAAAGCGTTCCATTTTATCAGCAGTATGATACGGATGACTCTAAATATGCTTTAGCTGCCGATCTGTTGCTAGGTATGGGAGAAACACTGGGGTGTGGGGAGCGTGCAGATTATTATTCAGTCCAAAAGTCTTTAAGGGAACATGAAGTCAGTGAACAAGATTATAAATGGTATATTGCAATGAAGCGAGATTTTCCTCTCCAGACTAGTGGTTTTGGTATGGGGATTGAGCGGTATATAGCATGGATAACAGGGCATCATGATATTCGTGATATCCCTGTTGTCTATAGAGATAAAGATGTCCAAATTGATCCGTAAAAAGGAGGAGCAGGAATGAAAGCTTACCTCTGGGCACCTTCTAACAATGGAAGAGATTTGAGCGACGAAAGTAAAAAACGAGGGATTAAACGACTTGAGAAAATGGGATATGACATAATTATTGACCCTAACATTGATGAAGACTATTTACAATTGGGTATCAATAAGCCCTCCAATATTGTAAAATTTTTTTCATCTTTTATCAAGAGCTATGAGCCCGCAATTTTGATCCCTTTTTACGGAGGGCTAACAAGTAATTTACATTTAGAAATGATATCGAATGAAGTAAATAATAAAGAAGGAAAAATAGTTTGTGGGAAAAGTGATTTGACGAGCCTACTTAACAGTATTTATTCTAAGTACGCGTTAATTTCTATTTACGGAATAGACTTATCCCACATAAGTAATCCCAATTTATGTGAAACGGACCTCGATATCATTAAAAAAGCTCTTAATAAAGAAGAGTTCGAGTTCAATTGCCCAGAGGTATACAATGATGGTTATTGGTATATTGGAAAAAGAGATAATCATAAACATGCCACTTGGAGTTATTTAAATGATATAAAAAGGGAAAAAGGCCAAATTTCAGGTTATGTTGTAGGTGGAAATCTAGAGAGTCTATGTACAACAATAGGTACAGAATTTGCAATGGATTTCACTGATAAACTAGTAGTTATCGAAAGTGTTCCAAATGTCTCGCCAAAAAGATTTTTAATGAATTTTAAACATTTGATTATGGGAAGCAATTTATTAGCTGCTAAGGCTTTATTAATAGGAAAATTCGGCCAAGATTCTATACTTAATAAAAAACATATTTTGAAAAATTTGTTAGTAAATGAATTTAATATTACAAATATCCCGATATTATGTAATATCGATTTTTCGCACACTGAACCGTCCTTCCCTTTCTATATAGGGGGCCATTTGACAATCGATATTAAGTTTCAAAAAATGAAAGTATCATATAAATAATGGGAGTTGATCGCAGATGAAGAGATTGGCATTATTATTACATCATGGAGGTACTGCACCAGATTTAATATATCCAAGCTTACAAAAGTTAGATAATGTTGATATAGTAACGTTTTATATTAAATCTCCTAATAACGAAAGTCTTAATCATGTATACGATCAAGTGATAGGCACAATAGGAATTGGAATTGAATGTAAAAATGATGAAGATATGATCAAGAAAGTAGTGGACTTTAATAAAAATAAAAAAATCGATGGAGTTTTGACTTTTGCGGAAATGCTATTAAAAGTAGTTAGTGAAATATGTAGCTCTATTGGTATTGATTATATGGATGACAAAACAATAGACCGTGTACAAAACAAAGCTCTACAGAGAAAAAGATTAGAGGAAAAAGGTATTCCAATCCCACGTTTCTATGAAGTGGAAAGTGACAAAGACTTAGAAATGGCATCAGAGAAAATTGGATTCCCCAGTTTGCTCAAACCAAATTTTGGAGGAGGGGGATATGGCATTTTTGAAGTTCAAAACTATGATGAATTAGTATCGAAATATAAAGAACACCTTGCGAAATACGAAAATATAATTGTAGAAGGCAAACAGAGCACATTTAACCTAGAAGAAAAGATGATTGGAGAGAATTGGCACGAAAAAGAAGGTCTTGCTGATTATGCCAGTGTAGAAAGCATTGTGATCAATAATGAAGTATTTAACCTGGCCGTTACTGACAGAACTCATTTAAATAAACCTTTCAGAGAATCTGGTTACATTACTCCAACCTCTTTAAATGAAAAATATATAAAAGAACTCTACAAGATTACTGAAGATGCTCTTACTGCATTAGAGCTTAATAATATTATGACACATACAGAAATAAAGTTTACCAAAGAAGGCCCGAAAATAATTGAAGTAAATGCCAGGCCAGGAGGAACAACTCCATTTAGAATAAATAATGCTTCTAATGGAGAATACGATCTGTTTTATCAATTAGCAAAGCTATCTTTGGGGGAAAATGTGCAAACTAATGTGGACTTTCAAAAATTTGCTGCTTCAAAAGTAAGTTTGTGTCCTGAAGGAGAATGGTGTATTAAAGAAATTGATTTCTCCGAACTAGAAAATATTGAGTCCTTGGATTTAAAAATCCCAATAGCTACGGAAGGTCAAATTGTCTCCTCATACCGTGGCATAGAAGATTTACTGGGGTTGTACTATCTCTCTAATAACGATAATGATCGTCTTATTAAGGATATGTATCTTATTGATAAGAAGTTGATTGTTAAATATGAACCAGCTTAATAAATGGAAAGCGGATGAGCTTATAGGAGCGATAAATATTCCTAAACCCGTATATTTATTATCTGATGTTTTTGTTATTCCAGATAATAAATCCTCCCAAAAATATCACAACTTTTACAGCAAAAGTACAATTAATAGGGGTAAAAAGTATTACTTAAGAAGTTTTGGCGGAAATTTCTGCCAAACCCCTATTTCTTTATTTAAAACGGTTGACCAGGCGTCCGTCTATTCAATCGGTCCAGGTCTTTATGGAGAGAAAGAAGAGACTGTAATTCTAATTGAGTCTTTTACTAAAGCCTCTTCAAATGTCTTTGACGTTAAACAAATTGTTAAAGAGCTTAAAAGCCCATCGTTTGTGAAGAATTACGAGATCAATGTTGTAGATAGGTGGGACAATAGATGGTTGAATATCTCAATAGTAGTAAAATGATTCATTACCTTGAAGAGTCAGGTTTTTTATTCCCTGGTGGTTACGGGAAAGGACTCCCTGTGTATTCAAGTGTTGGTTTAGGTGTAATCAATCAATTTATAGATACTTTTAGGAATGAATTAAAACGAAGCAATATAAAAGATGTATTAGAATTAAAGCATAAAACGTTGATTGAGAAAAATGCATTTATAAATGCATATAAAGGAATCAATGATTATACGGATGAAGTAGTTGAATATAATGGACATTTAATACTATCAGATATATTGATTGAGTCAGTTGCCAAATTAAATAATACACATGGGAGTAAAGGTGGTTCTGTTCTTTCAGTATCGAGTGTGTTTAGAGATAAAAATGATAAGCTTATCCCCCTCTTTAAGGATAAAAATATTTTTCCGGTTGTACAAATTGATCAAATTATCCAAGAAGAAGACTTCTATGATAATGTCGACGAACTGAAACGAATATTCAAAAATTTTTTTCGGAAAATCGGAATAAAAGTGGCTTTTTTGGAAGCTAAAGAAGTTCCAAAATATGCAGATTATGAGTTGTATTTCATTACCCATCATAATGGTAAATTGACAAAGTTAGGTATGGTCTATGCTTTATCGAAACAATTTAAGAGGAATCTAAAAATTGATGAAAGGTTCAACTTCTTTGATTCCGGTTTTTCTGGGAAAGCATTATATAAATCTTTGGAACTATCATCAAGTTGTAGTGGAGAGTTTTTAATACATCCCAACATTGCCAATGTAGACCTTTTAATCGCAAAATCACCAAAGTTGAAGACTGACAAGGGAATTATTGCTCGACTTACAGAAGAGGGTTTTAATGTCCGGGAATTGTCTGATACAAAAAAATCATACAAAATATGGAGAAAAAGTGGTGTTCTACATTATATTTTAATACATGATCACTTTACTTTATTTACAAAAAATACAAACGAAGAAATAAAAGAGGAATTTTTCCGGAATACAAATGATCTAATCAATAAAGTTATAGAAGAAAAATCTAAAACATGTTTAGAAATTTATAATAAAAGCGAAAGTCTTTTAGAAACAATAAAAGAGAATTATACCGAAAGCGTCTGTAATGCCTGCTATAAAAAAGAGTTTTATGGATATTATATTGAAGATAAGGAGTACAGCTGTAATGTATGCGGGGATAAAATAACGAAAAGAATATTAAATTTAGACCCAAATAAAAGGTTTTACTAGCCGGTAAAAATAAATATTATGCTAAACTATTCGAATAGATCAATGATTGCTTAAGGGGATAAAGATGAGTAGTTTTCGAGAGCTCCATGTCAACATAAAAGTCAGGATAATACACAATTTCATTAGCCGATTTGTTGGAAGTATGATACTTCCATTTATGGCTATTTACTTATCTGTTCATTTCGGAGCCACGCTTGCCGGAGTTTTATTACTATTCAGTGTAGTAGTTGGTTTTCTTGTCAGCTTAATTAGCGGTTACTTTTCTGACTATTATGGACGCCGAAAGATTATCGTTGCATCTGAAGGCATTCGCTTTTTATCCTTTGTCGTTATGGCTATTTGTAATTCACCCTTAATTACAGCGCCATTAATAACGTTTATTATGATGTTAGTAAATACGCTATGTACCGGTTTATCCATTCCAGCAAATGATGCAATGTTAATTGACGTTAGTACAAAAAAGCAACGTAAGTTTATGTATACAATAATCTATTGGAGTGGAAATCTTTCAGTTGCAATAGGAGGAGTTCTAGGAGCTTTTTTATTTTCTAATTATTTATTTCAGTTATTTGTTGTGCTTTCTATCCTATCTTTTCTAATAACGCTTTTGGTTGGTCTTTTTATTAAAGAAAGTTACACTCCAAATAATGAAAGAATTGCAGCACGAAAACACATAGTAGGATTATTAAAAAATTATAATTTTGTAGTGAAGGACAAAACGTTTATTTTATTTATGATAGCTAGTGTGCTCATTTTTTCTGCGGAATTCCATCTTGTTAATTATATTTCTATAAGGTTAGCCGAATCAATGCCTATACATGAAGTGTTAGGCTGGGACATTAATGGAGTTCAAGCAATTGGTATATTAAAAAGTGAAAATACACTACTGGTATTGATTTTAATGTTATTTGTAAATAAATTAGTATTTAAATTTAATAATAAAAAAGTATTGCTGTTAAGTGCGCTTGTATTTGCGACCAGCTATAGCTTAATGCCAATCACTGATAGCCTCTATGTCTTAATGCTATTAATGTTTGTAGCTACCATTGGTGAAGTTCTGTTTGGCCCTTTAGAGCAAACATACTTTGCTTCAATGGCCCCAGATGAACATAGAAGTTCTTATATGGCTTTTAACGCATTAAAAGGTGATTTAGCATTATTAATTGCCTCATTAACAGTTATTATAGGTTCCATACTCCCTCCTATCGTAATAGCTATTATCATTTTTCTGACCGGGTTAACTGCGGTGTTATTATATAATATGGTCATATCTAGTTCAGTTGAAGATTAAAAATGCGCTAACAGCCACCAAGGAACTGTACTGCGGCCGCAAGTACAGTTCCTTGCGCATAAAAACCATTGTTCATGAATCTCTGTATTATTTTACCCTCCCTATTTGTTAAGGTTTCAAAATCACTTTGATACAGTCATCTTTCTTATTGTTAAATAGATCGTACCCTTTTGGCGCATCACTTAGAGCAAGTTTATGGGTAATAATGCTTGTTGGATTAATCGTGCCTTCGCGGATTTGTTCATACAGCGTCTCCATATAGGCGCGTGCAGGTGCCTGTCCCATTTTTAAAGTGACATTGCGGCTAAAGAAAGCGCCTAAAGGAAAGAGGTTATAATTGCCACCGTACACGCCAGTCAATTGGACGATGCCGCATTTCTTGACGGCCTTAGTGGCGATTTGGATCGGCCCTAATGTCCCGCCTTGTAATTTTAGTTTTTGTTCCACCATTTCTAATGGGGACTTCTTTCCGTCCATACCAACACAATCAATGACGACATCTGCCCCACCTTTTGTCAGTTCTTTTAATGTTTCGCCTGTGTCTTTGTCTTTTGTAAAATCAAATGTTTCCGTGTGATTCATTTGCCTTGCCTTTTCGAGCCGATAATCAAAGTAATCGACAGCAATGACCCGTTCCGCCCCTTGTTGCCAGGCAAATGCTTGTGCCATCAAGCCGACTGGCCCGCAGCCAAGCACAATGACTGTATCGCCCTTCTTTACGCCTGCATGGACGACGCTCCAATAAGCAGTTGGAAGAACATCAGATAAAAACAGCAACTGCTCGTCCTCTAATTCGCAATCGTCTGGCAAGCGAAATGGCGTGTAATTGCCAAAAGGGACACGCAAGTATTCTGCTTGTCCGCCTGGATAATCGCCGAATTTTTCCGAGTAGCCAAAAAAACCTCCAGAATCGTAATGAGGATTTGAGCGGTCGCACTGGCTTTCTTGGTGTGCTTGGCAATAGGGACAATGGCCACATGCCACTGTAAACGGGATCACAACTCGGTCTCCCTTTTTGACTTTTGTTACCTCTGGCCCTATTTCTTCAACAATGCCCATTGGTTCGTGTCCGATAACAAACCCTTTTGGCGTATACATATTGCCCTGATACAAGTGCAAATCCGAACCGCAAATCGCTGTTGACGTAATGCGGACAATGACGTCTTCTGGATCTTGGATTTCCGGTGCTTTTATATTCGATACTTCCACGTGATTCATTCCCTGGTACGTGACAGCTTTCATTAATAAGCCTCCTTTAAAGGATAGTTTGTCAAAGCTTATTGATGCTATTCATCCCTCGCCATTCTCAAGACAATGCTTTTTCCTGTCTTGCTTTTTCGTTATAATCAAGGAAAGGAGAATGCTCATATGAACAAACGATCCTATTTCGAAGACCACTGGAACTCCACTTTGTACGATGATCGCCATGCATTTGTCTCAAAATTCGGAAACCACCTTCTTGAATTATTGAAGCCAAGGAAAACGGAATCTATACTTGACCTCGGTGCAGGAACCGGCGATTTGGCTAACGAGTTGGCCAAACTTGGAGTGGACGTCACAGGCGTTGACCAATCATCCAGTATGGTTGCTAAGGCCCGTTCAAAATATCCGCACCTTTCATTTGACGTGGCCGATGCCACGAACCTGCCGTTCACTGAAACGTTCGATGCCGTCTTTTCCAATGCAGTCTTGCACTGGGTATTAGATGCGGAAGCTGCATTAAAAAGCATATGGAGGGTACTAAAACCAGGGGGGCGTTTTGTCGCCGAATTCGGCGGTAAAGGGAACGTCGAAACGATCACAACGGAATTGATTGCTCAAATCAAGCAAGCAGGCTATCCGTACTCTATCAAGCAATTCCCTTGGTATTTCCCTTCCATTGGGGAATATGCTTCGTTAATGGAGAAAACAGGATTTTCCGTTTCATTGGCTCAGCTTTATGAACGGCCAACCCCACTAGAAGGAGAAGACGGCTTCCGCAATTGGCTTGACATGTTTGCAAGGCCGTTCTTTAACGAAATCGATGAACAGGACAAGCAAGGAATTATTGCCAAAACAGAAATCGCCCTTCAACCAGTTCTGATGGAAGAAGGGCAGTGGATCGCCGATTACAAACGGCTTGTGGTGATTGGCTACAAAATACCTATAAAATAGCAAAAAACAATCCGCTGGCGATTCGGCGGATTGTTTCCTTAAATCCATTCCTCAAGCAAGGGCATCATTAGCCGGTCCACAATCCGCTCTATATAGGAACGGTCAAACGGTTTGCGGATAATCCAAGCCCGGTACATCATTAAGGCAGGGCCGACATCGGAAAGCAAGTCCAAATCTTTTGTTGCAAGCTGGTGGCCTTCCTTTAGAAATGGAGAAATAACCGCTTCCATTGCGGAGCGATGAAGACTATTAAAATGGTTATGCAGCCCTTGTTCTAAGTCACTGTGATTGGCAAGGGCTGAGCCAATTTGCGCCATAGCCTGTTGATGGGTTTCATGCTCATTTTGGAACGTGATCGACAGCAAATCAATTAACTGCTCCCGTAGCCCTTTGCTTTTGTCCAATTGTTCTAATAATGTCTCATACGGGCTCATGAACGAAGCAGCGTCAATGACAAGCTCAACTTTTGAGCACCAACGCCGGTAAATTGTCGCTTTTCCTACTTTGGCCCGTTGGGCGATTGCTTCAATGGTGAGGGCGTCAAACCCATGCTGCGCCAGCAAGTCGAGTGTAGCTTCTAAGATTGCTTTATTCAACGAAAGGTCAAGGGGGCGACCGCGCTTCCCTTCCTCTTTTTGTTGTTGCTCCCCGTTTTGCTGCATGAACGCTTCCGCCTTTCCTCAAGTCTCCTAACAATCCCTTACATTTCATCATACCATTTCCTAATTTTGCGAGCAAATACGATTCTATTGCGTTTCGTAATTAGAGGTGGTAAGATAACTTAGCTGAACGCACGCGTTTCGTATTTTTTATAAGGAAGGAGAATCTCCAAAATGGCTCACGTTTCACAAGAACAATCGGCAGCAGCGACGACGGAAGCCGTACAAGTCAAAGTGCTGCCTTTACTTGCTGTATTATTATCTGGGGCGTTTGTCGCTATCTTAAGCGAAACCATTTTAAATGTTGCCTTAAACGCTATTATGAGCGATTTTGGTGTAGCTTCCAGTACAGCCCAATGGCTTGTTACTGGCTATATGTTAGTAATAGGCACATTAATCCCTATCTCTGCGTATTTCATGCAACGTTTTACGACGCGGCAGTTGTTTATTACAGCGATGTCGCTGTTTACACTCGGTACATTAATATCTGGATTTAGCCCAATGTTTGCGATGTTGCTTGTAGGCCGGTTGACACAGGCTGTCGGAACAGCGCTCATGATCCCGCTGCTCACGAACGTCATTTTAGCGGTTATTCCAATTGAGCGCCGGGGCGCTGCAATGGGAATGGTCGGACTTGTCCTTATGTTTGCCCCAGCAATTGGGCCGACTGTGTCTGGGATCATTGTCGATAGCCTTTCATGGCGTTGGCTTTTTTATATTATTACGCCCATTTCATTATTGTCCTTGTTATTTGGCGTAAAAGTTTTGCGAAACATCGCAGAGACATCGCGGCCAAAACTTGATGTTGTTTCGTTTATCCTTTCGACACTCGGTTTTGGTGGGATTGTTTTTGGCTTTAGTGCGGCAGGCAAAGGGGACGCCTCTTTTACAGACCCCCTCGTCTATTCCACTCTCCTAATTGGTTTTGCGAGCCTCTGCATTTTTGGCTGGCGCCAACTGAAACTGGAAACGCCGCTGTTAGACATTCGTGTTTTCCGCTACCCGATGTTTCTAATTGGCCTTATTCTCGTTATGCTCGTCATGATGACAATGTTTGCAATGATGCTCATTATGCCTATTTATATGCAAGGGGCATTGTTATTTACCGCTGTTACAGCCGGGCTTATTATGCTCCCAGGCGGGCTTCTCAATGGTGCCCTATCTCCAGTAATGGGACGGCTTTTTGACAAATTTGGTCCGCGGCCGCTGTTAATTCCAGGCACCATTATCCTTGCTGCGATTGTGTTCAGCTACCGCTATACAACACCTGGTGTGCCAATTTGGCTCGTCATTGTCCAACTGGCGATTCTGATGGTTGCTGTCGCTATGATAATGATGCCTACCAATACGAACGGGCTTAACCAACTACCGGCAAGGCTTTATCCTCATGGCACAGCGATTATGAACACGCTTATGCAAGTCGCTGGTGCGATCGGCGCAGCTTTGTTTATTTCTGTCATGGAAAACGGTCAACAGCGTTATTTGGCTAATTTAGGCATTAGCGAGCCAACTGCGGAACAAACAGTCGAGGCGCTCATATACGGTTCCCAGCAAAGCTTTTCCACTGGTTTCTTTTTTGCTTGTGCAGCCGTTGTCCTTTCATTTTTTATCAAGCGCAGCAAACAAACACAAACCGACTAAAAAACGTGCATCCCTTTGCGAAAAGGGTGCACGTTTTTTTCGGTTCACTCCCGTATTATCAGACCTTCGCGAAGCATATATAAAAACGAAATCACTCAACCGCTGCGTTCATGATTTTTGGGGAATAATCCGAAACAAGTTGATATACAATGCTGCGCTTGCGAGTGAACAAACGAGCATGAAAGCAAATATCCATAGCGGAGCCACCCATGTAGCAAATAGGATCGTAAGTGGGGCTAGCATTCGTCCAACTGTATATTGTAAATTGGAAGCGCCAATGTACATCGCCCTTGATTCAATAGGTGCATAACGACTTACGAAACTATCAGAAATCGGCGCCCGCAATAGTTCACCAACTGTAAAGACAACGGTCAATAATAACAATGGCCAAATCGTCGATACGAAACCGAGTGCAAACATGCCGATACCTGAAAGCAAGCAGGAGAAGACAAACATATCTCGTTCCTTCCGCTTTTTTGTCCAATTGGCAAGAGGAAAAACGAGCATGACAAACAGCAGGCCATTTAAGGCTAGCATCCAACCTAGAATGGTCTCGCCTGTCAGCAGCATACTGCTTAACCCGAAAAATTCGAAGCCCTGGTCTGGTATTTCCGTCACAATGTAATAGGCCAAATACAAGTCTAGTTGCATGATTGTCATCACCGAGAAAACACCAGCAATAACAAAACGGGCAAACACTCGATCGCCAAACATATGCCTGTATCCAGCGCAAGCATGCTTCACCCCGGCTATAATCGAAACTTGTTTTTCTTTTGTGCTTGTTGGTTTTGTTTCGTTAACAAACAAAATCATGCATAATAGATAAAGCAGTAATACACTTGCGGTTGTCCATAGCAGTATCGGGCGAAATTGAAAAAAAAGAAAAGCACCCATTACTGGACCGAGGACAGCACCAATATTGTTCGTTGTGGCAAATAGCGCAAATACGTCGCGCCTCTCCTCTTCAGGAACAACATCAGCCACCATCGCCAGACTTGGTGCCCGGTATAGAGCGCTTCCAAGTGCAATACCAATAAAGGCAGCATAATCAACCCAAGGGGAAAATGAACAAGCAAAGAAGACAAACATCACTGCTTGTGTGGCGCCCCCTACTATTAGGATAGGACGACGCCCGTAATGGTCGGCCAAATTTCCACTTGCCAAATTTTCGATCATGCTGACAAAAGGCGGAAGCATCATGAATACTCCGGCAACTTCACTGCCCAATGTCATGCTAAAATAAAGAGCAATAAACGGAAAATACATCCAATAACAGATGTTAAACAGCCCTTCACCCACTAAACGAACTTTTAGATTCCGATCAAGGCGTTTCCAATACACGCAACGATCCTCTTTTCACTGTATTCCTGGCCAGGTGCCTTTTATTTTATGAAGTAGGAGAATAAAAATATAGACTTATATTCAGAAATATTTTATACTAATAATAAGAAAATAAAGGGAGCTATTTTTCTTTTTAGATGCTGCATTAAACGAACGTACGTTTCGGCACTTTGATAAAAATAAAGTGTTTTTTTTATGCCTATAAACGAAGACTCCCTTCTTTCAGTCTATTGGCCATTGCTAAAGCATTCGACAAACACGTTTGACTTTTTAGGCCCCTTTTGTGTTTTCAATCTTTCGACTGTTTTTTAAAGTAGAATAGTGAATCACCACATATTGGAGGTTTTATGATGAAAGGAACGGTTGTACTGATTACTGGAGCAGCAAGCGGGATCGGCTACCATTTGGCTGAACGTTTTGCCGCTGAGGGAGCGAGCGTTATGGTTGCCGATGTGCATGCTGACAGCTTGCACAAAGCGACATTGGCGCTGACGGAAAAAGGCTACGTTGCAGAAGGCATACAAACAGATGTTACGAATGAGAACGAAGTAAAAGCGATGGTTCAAAAAACAGTTGCTTGTTTTGGGCGAATTGATGTGCTCATTAACAACGCAGGCATGCAACATGTATCACCAATTGAAGACTTTCCAACAGAGACATACAAGCTCCTCGTTGACATTATGCTTGTTGGCCCATTTATGGCGATTAAACACGTCATGCCCATTATGAGGAAGCAACAGTTTGGCCGGATTATCAACATGTCTTCCATTAATGGCTTAATTGGCTTTTCTGGTAAAGCGGCTTATAACAGCGCGAAACACGGCATTATCGGCCTGTCGAAAGTCGCTGCCCTCGAAACTGCTGAAGACGGGATAACCGTTAACTGTATTGCCCCAGGATATATTGACACCCCCCTAGTCCGCAATCAAATGGAAGATTTGGCGAAGTCCCGACAAGTACCGGTAGAAAAAGTGCTAGATGATGTTATTTATCCACTTGTTCCACAAAAACGCTTGATTACTGTGGAAGAAGTCGCTAGTTTGGCGATATACCTCTCTTCTCCTGAAGCAAAAGGCATTACAGGGCAAACACTCGTTGTAGACGGTGGCTATACCGTACAATAAAAAACTGTGTGTTGATAAATCACATAGTACGATTATGGCAACCCTTTTTGGCGCCATGTTCTTTTCCACAACATTGTCCACAGAGCATATGAATTATCCACATGAACCATCAACATATACACATATACAACATTTTTATCCACTATTCATCTATATTTATGAACAAACGTCGATGCTTTATCCACAAACCGTTTGTGCACTTGTTTTCCGACATGGAGCCATTGTTATGCTCCATGTATGATTTATTAAAGAAAGATCGATATTCTCAGGGAAACTAGAAATGGTGGCAGACCAAAAGTGGGATGAAGGACTAGAAAAGGTTCATCCTTTTAGGTTTCCAAGAATTGCAGAAATGCGAGATAAGCTTTGTCAAGATACGTATCCTTTCGATGAATAAAGAAAAGATCAATCATTTGATTGGGTTCAGGTAAAGAATGTATCGTTATATCCTTTCCCGCAAGCTGTTTCAATACTAATGACTTTGGGATAATGGCAATTCCTAGGCCTGCTTGAACACAATGAATGATCGACTCAAGCGTGCCAAATTCGATGATATGATCAGGACGATACCCTTGTGTTTCCAGCCATTGATCAAGTTTACTCTTATAAGGACAACGTGGCCGCGTTAGGACGTTTCGTGTACTCCATTCAGACAACTCTGTTGATTTCGATACAATGACAAGTTCCTCTTGAAAGACTGGAATCGTCCGAAGCTGGTGATCATGAATGGGGCCCAGCACAAATGCCCCATCGAGTTTGTACTCAAGTACATCGGTGATGAGTTCATGTGTTAAGGCAACGCGTAACGATAGTTCGACTTTAGGGTATTGCTTATTGTATGTCACTAATAACTGTGGCAGTCGTGTCGCTGCTGTTGTTTCGTTTGTTCCTAACGATAGTGAACCATTCGGTTCGTCAGAATCCTGAACCATTTTCTCGGTTTCGTTGATGAGCAATAAGATTTGTTCTGCTTTTTTCAACAAAATCCGCCCTTTACCAGTTAAACTTACTCCTCGTGGATGACGATAAAACAGCTTTGTCCCTAATGTATCCTCAAGCTTTTTTATTCTTGCTGTTACATTTGATTGAACATAGTTAAGCTGCTCCGCAGTCTTCGTAATATTTTTTTGTTGGGCTAATGTTTTAAATATAAGCAGGTCCTTGATATCCACCTTTACCGCTCCTTTGTTTTAACCATCTTATTCGCCTATTCAGTATCACTGAAAATGATCGATACATTTAAATGTATTCATTTTAAATTATAAAGGAAAGGGCTTACAATGCAATTGTATGGCTATAAAGATGGCAAAAGGAGGCGCTAGACAAATGGATGCTTGGAACGATTTTCAGTTGTGCCAACTGAAGCATCGCTATGCTCCTGTGAATGGGATTCAACTACACTATGTAGAAGGAGGGGAGCAGCATTCTAATACGGTTATCTTATTGCATGGCTTCCCACAAAGTTGGGCCTTGTGGCGGTTCGTTATTCCCGATTTAATAAAGCGTTATCATGTGCTCGCTGTGGATTTGAGAGGATATGGGGATTCGGATAAACCAGAGGGGATAGAAAGCTATAGGAAAGCAAACATGGCCAAAGATATCTATGACCTTGTGACGCATTTACGATTAGAAAAAGTGACCTTGATTGGGCATGACCGCGGGGCTAGAGTAGCAAGAAGATTCGCCTTAGATTATCCTGACTATGCGGCAGGCCTTTGCCTCATCGATATTCTTCCCTTGGAATATGTCTATGACAACCTTTCTGCCTCGGAAGCGGCCAAAAAATATTGGCATTGGGTTTTTCAGGTAGTCGCAGAGTTGCCTGAAGCGCTCATTGCAGGTCGGGAAGAGGTTTATTTAGGGGCTTTGTTTAGACGAACGCCACATTTACTGGAGCAATTAAAATCTGACGGAGTTTGGGATGAATACGTACGAATTTGGAAGCAACCAGGTGGTTTTCAAGCAGCTCTGAACGATTATCGTGCGGCACACAAGCTTGATTTACCGAACTATCGAGTAGAAAAAGAAATGAATAAAAAAATCAATCACCCTTGTTTGCTGCTTTGGGGAGAAAATGGAAATCTGGCTGGTCAGCCTGTGCTTGATATATGGAAAGAAGTAGCGACAATGGCTACAGGAAAAGAGCTTGCTGGTTGTGGTCATTATGTTCCTGAAGAGCAGCCAGCCGCTATGATGCAAGAGCTTGTGCCGTTTTTGGAAAACATTCACAAAACATAGCAGGCATACTCCATGAGAAAAAATAAAAGCGATCACCTCATCTAGACGGATAGAAAAACTTGTCTACAGGCTGCAACATGGAGCGCGATGGTCGCGCTCCATGTTTGAGGTTGTCGAACACCTTCAATGCGAGCGTTTGTCTATTGTCTGTCGAGAGAATAATCAGAATGGCGTCCGAGCAACACATCGAGTTGCCGCGCCGTATCGTACGCAAGCGCAAAGGGATGCTCTTTGTAGGGGGTCAGTTCAGCAGTTACTTCCCCTTTATAACCAATTGCCTGGAGTTCAGCAATCACGCTCTTAAAATCGACGTCACCAGCAAACAAATTTGTAAACCCGTTGATGTTCCCAATCGTTTCTTTAAAATCTTTGACATGAACTTTTAAAATCCGCTTGCCTAAAATGCGGATCCATTGTTCAGGATAACCAAATGGCAGTACATTGCCAACGTCAAAATAAGCGCCAGCATACTCTGATTGCAGTGAATCAATAAACGCCTTCATCTCAAGTGGCGATAACAAAAAGCGGTTCCAGACATTTTCAATTCCAATGGCGACGCCTAGTTCCTCCGCATACGGCAATAATGTTCTTAAAGCAGAAATGCTGTTCTGATAGCAAAGATCATAAGGCGTTTCCTTTGTTACAACACCTGGAACGACAAGGATCGTACTGGCCCCGATTGCAGAGGCCAACTCCAACATTTTGCGGACAATGCGCTTGCCCTCCTCTTGGACAGCACTATCCGCTGACGACAAAGGGAATTCCCAGAGCAAGGCAGTGGAAAGGCTGTCCGTTTCTAGTCCATGAGCCGCAATTGCTTGTTTGATTTGCGTTGCTTCTGCATGGCTCGTATCCATCGTCAAGCCGATTCCCCCTGGTTGGCTGACATTGAGCTCAATGGCCTCAAACCCCGCTGCTTTTGTCCATTTTAAGACATCATTGAGCGCTGTCTCCGGTGGATAACACCATTGGTTAATCCCTTTTTTCACTGCCTTCGTTCTCCTTTCCCTGGAGGACAACGACTTCTTTTGTAGCAGCCGCCTCATAGGCGCCTAACGCTACTTCAAGCGCCCGCAAACCGTCAGTTCCACTAATGGATGGGGCCCGGTTCGTTTTGACGCTAGCAATAAAGTCGCGTATAAGCCCATCGTCCATGTCGTCCCCCCAATACGTGTAGCTGAGCCCGTTGCCATGGAATACATCAAACTTTTGCCCTTGGGCATCCACTTTTAATGTCCCTTTCGTGCCAATAAACTCAATGGTAACGTCGCCCCAAATGGGAAACTGGTCATTTCTCGACCAACTGCAGTCAAGCGTGGCAAATACGCCATTGTCAAAGGTGAATGTCAGCAATCCAGCATCGTCAATGCCGTTTCCGGAAAACAATTGGTCTACTTCTGCATATACTTGTGCCACCTCATCATCCAGCACCCACCTCATAATATCGACGACATGGACAGTATGGTCGATAACCGCGCCGCCGCCTGCTAGCTCCTGATCATTGAACCATCCTCCTGGATTTTTGCCACGGTTTGTCCCTTTTATCGCAACTATATCACCAAATTCACCCGCATCAATGCGCTGTTTGGCACGGGCAACGGCTTCATTGAACCTTACTGGAAAAGCGGTTTGCAAGAGCACACCTTCTTCGTTGCAGACGTCAATGATTTCTTGAGCATCTTCTGCTGTAGAGGCAAGAGGCTTTTCGCATAATACAGCGGCTTTCGCTCTTGCCGCCGCCACTGCATGTTCTTTATGACGACTATTCTCGCTTGTCACAACGACTGCATCAAGTTTTTCGGCAAGCAACGCTTGGTAGGTAGGGTAATAGGCCGTTTCATATGTTTTCGCTGCTTGTTTGCCTCTTTCTTGGTCGTCATCAGCGACCCCTACCAACTCGACATTTTCTATGTTCCGTAAACTCGACGCATATGAATAGGCATGACCGTGTGCAAAACTGATTATTCCTACTCTCACTTCATCTCCTCCTCTTTCTCGTTATGACAGCACCGTTTGCAAATGCAACGTGATTGGCTTATCCTCTTTAATCGATTCTAAAGCGGCTTCCGCGATTTCAACTGCTCGGTACGCATCTTCTGCGGTAACAAGGGGTTGTTCGTTTTTTTCAATGCACGCAATAAAATGACACAGTTCTTGTTCATAAGGCGACTGTTTGAGTGGGCTTTCTGGTACAGCCACACCACCCGTTTTCCCTGCGTCGCTTTTTTCGGCGATCAGCGGTTGCGCGCTTTGGCTGTCATAAGCTAAAATTCCATCGCGGCCGGCAAACTCAAACGACGTTCTAAATTGCTTATGGGCCCATGACCCTTCCAAATGGGCAATCACACCGCTTTTAAAACGAATCGATACGAGCGCATACTCTTTCGCCTGCTCATTGATGCCAGCCACACCGCCGATATTTTTCGCATATATTCGCTCTACCTCGCCGAATGTCCAACGCAAAAAATCAAAATCATGGATCAACAAATCGAGGACAACACCACCGCTGCGATCATAGTCCGCATACCAATTTTCGCTTGCTTGCGGGAAAGCGCCGCCCCTTGTCGTCCGGACGACACCAACATCGCCAATTCGCCCAGCCTCAACCACTTCTTTTGCCTTTCGGTATTCTGGGAAAAAGCGGACTACATGGCCGACGAACAATCTGGCTCCCTTTTTCTTGCAATATCGGACGATCTCCTCTGCCGCTTTTGCCGTACGCGCGAGGGGTTTCTCACAGATGACATCTGCGCCGATATTGGCCGCCTCTTTCACATAGGAAGGATGCAAGTCTGTCGGCAAGCAAATTGATACTACATCGATGCGTTCCCCGAGCGCTTGTTTCGCATCAGCAAAGGAATAAAACCCCAATGTACCCAGTTCTTTCGCAAATGTATCTGCTCGGTCTTCGTTAATATCGACAACGCCGATAAGATCTGCATGTTCCATTTTTGCAAAACTGCGAGCGTGGACCGCCCCCATCGTTCCAAGTCCGACAACTACTACACGAACCATCTTCCCATCCCCTTTGTCCAATCGATTTTTATGGGCTTGCTATACTATCTTCGTACTCCCCCTAGTGCAATTCCTGCTATTAAATGTTTTTGTAAAAATAAAAACATCAGCAGCATTGGTACAGTCGACATGAGCGCGGCTGCCATCAATAGCGGATACTCGGTTGAATACTGCCCTTCAAAATTGGCGATCCCTACCGACAAGACTCGCATATCAGCTGAATTGGTCATCACAAGTGGCCACAGAAAATCATTCCAAGCTGCAAGCACTGTAAAAATCGCCAGTGCCACCAGTGCTGGTTTAGCATTGGGCAGAATAATCCGCCAATAGATGCCCCAGTGCGTACAGCCATCTATGATCGCTGCTTCATCAAGCTCCTTCGGGATGCCCATAAAAAATTGCCGCAGCAGGAAAACACCGAACGCGCTAAACATGCCAGGCACAATGAGGGCATAAAATGTATCGATCCAGCCTAATTGCGCCAATAGTGCATAGTTTGGAATCAAAATCACTTGCATCGGTACCATCAAAACCGACAAAATCAAGAGAAAAAGCGTGTTTTTAAACGGAAAATTCAATCGGGCAAACGCATAGGCTGCCATTGAACAAAGGAACAGCTGTGCGCCTGTCCGCAACACTGTTACAAAAATCGTGTTGGCATAATAACGCAAGAAATCGGCACTCTCAAACACACGGGCAAAGTTGTCGAAACGCCATGTTTCCGGCCAAATTGTTGGCGGGATTTGCATCGATTCTAAATACGTCTTCAATGAGGTAGTCACCATCCACAAAAATGGGGTGACCATAATGACGGCACCAGCAATTAGTAAAAGATGAATCACTCCTTTTCTCACGATGACCACCACTCCTCTCCTTGATTATCCGTCGTAATGAACCCACTTTTTTTGCCCGGCAAACTGCATTACTGTCATTGCCAAAATTAGAAGGAACAACAGGAACGCTTGCGCTGACGCGTAGCCCATTTGTGAAAACATAAACCCTGATTCATAAACGCCATACACCATCGTGCGAAGCGGGCCGACTAGCGCCGTCGTATCGCCGATCATTACAAAGATCAAATCAAATACTTGCAGCGAACTAATCATGGCTGTAATGACGACAAAAAACAGCGTCGGCGTCAGCAATGGCAATGTGATGCGGAAAAATTGGCTGCGTTTGGATGCTCCGTCTATCGCTGCTGCCTCATAGTAAGTAGGGTCCACATGCTGGAGCCCCGCCACAATTAAAATGATGTTATTGCCGACAGTCATCCAAACATATACGGCGATCACACTAAGCAAAGCGATATTCGGGTCGAATAGCCATTCAGGTTGAGGCAAACCGAGAAAGCCGAGAACATAGTTCACCAAACCGTACTCCGTATTATAAAGCCACTTCCAAACCATTCCGACGGCGATCGGCATTGTTACGACAGGCAAAAAATAAAGGGCGCGATACACAACCATCCCTTTGATTTTTTGGTTCAGCAGCACGGCTATACATGTGGCAAGCGCCACCGAAACAGGTACAGCGACAAGCATAAAAAGAAGTGTATTAACGAGCGACCGCATAAACACCGGGCTTGAGAGCAGCGCGCTGAAGTTCTCCCACCCAGCGAAAGTAGGAGACGTCAGCCCATCCCAATGTGTAAAGGAAAGGGCAAATGAAGCAATCGCCGGACCGAGATAAAAGGCAAACAAGCCGATGAATGTTGGGCTGATAAACAAAAGGGCCCATAGCGTCTCTTTTGCCGCTTTGCTTTTTCGTTTCCCTGCTTTAGGTGTTGCTCCCATACCCGGAGGTTTTCCCGCTTCGCTTATCATGACATCTCCCTCCTATTCAGATTCTTCTCCTTGCCGCAAAATTCGCTCCATTTCTGTTGCAACTCGGTCAAGTACATCGTCAATGGGCTCTCCTGAAAGGAAAGCGCCTTGGATTTCCGTTTGCTCCATCCGCTGCCACTCCATTGTGTTTTTCGAAACCGGGTATGCCACTCCTGTTTCTTGCGCAGCGATAAAAACGTGCAAATTCATGTCCGGGATCGATTCAAGCCAAAGATCGCCTGCGGAGCGCGCAGCAGGTGTGGAAAAGCCACTTTTGGCAATCGTTTCATTGCCTGCTTCGCCTGTTAACTCCTTGATTAGTTCCCAGGCAAGTTCAGGGTGCTCCGTTTTTTTATTCATTGTCCAACTAATTCCGTGAAGAATGACAGCATCTTTTTTCCCTTTCGGCAATGGAGCGACATCGACTTTGTTGCCCATTTCATCATGAAACAAGGCAGCGCTAACGGAGAGCGTTGGGTACATAGCCACTTTATCAGACATAAACATTTGATCGAGGTCATTTTCAATTTGCGACTTAATATCTGGCGAAATGCCTTGGTCGACCAGCCGTTCTATGAAGGCAAATGCTTCTTTCGCGGCGGCAGTACCAAAACCGGAATGCGCCTGGTCTTCACTAACAATTTCCCCGCCCGCTTGGTGGATGTAATTGTAATAGCCTCGCTGGTTGCTGACAATCGGCGCTGCGTATCCATAAATCCCTTTATCAGCGTCTGTCAGCTGCGCGCCAACCCGCTCGATGTCCTTCCAGTCCCAAGTCTCATCTGGATAGGGGATGCCAGCTTCATCAAAAAGCGCTTTGTTGTAAAACAAGCCCACAGCATCGACAAAGTATGGCGCCCCAAATAGGTCGCCTTCGTAACTGTAAAGTTCGACCATGCTCTCATAGTAGTACTGTTTTTGAAAGGTTTCGTCCTCGGCAATAAATGGCTCGAGGCTTTGAAGTAGGCCAGGCTCTGCATACTGGTGGAAATTGACTGCATTCATCCAAAATAGGTCGGGCCCTGCCCCTCCTCCTATGCTTGTCCTTAAAGTCGTCCAATATTGAGAGTAAGGGCTATAAGTCACATTGACACGGACATCTGGGTGCTTGTTTTCAAAAGCGGCAATTGCTTCGTCAACAGCCGGCTTTGCCTGTTCATCCCATAATGCAATATCAAGCGTCTGCTGCCGAGGGCTTGCTCGTTCGCTCTGACACCCTGCTACCGAAAATGCTGCGACTAGCACTACCAAAGCGATCGCTTTTTTCATGCTTTGCCTCCCTTACTCATTTGTCTCAGGTAAAAACAACTCATACTTACCGACTTGCATTTCGTATTGCAACAAGACTGCTAACGCGCCAAGAATGTCTTTATTTGTTTCCAGAGAGGCCGGTTTCACTTCAATGTGCCGTGCAATCGGATTCAATGCCCGGCTGTTGATTTTTTTATTAAGGCGTTCAAACAAGGGCAAATTGTTTTGCACATGAGGCCCAGTCAACACAACCGCTTGCGGATTCAATAAGTGCAAACTATTGGTAATTGCTACCGACAGAGACTCTGCCATTTCCTCGACAACCGTTAGCGCAAACGGGTCGCCTGCGCAAGCGGCTTCAACGAAGTCCGTTGGTTGGATTGCTTCTGGCCGCCCAGCGGCGCTCTCAATGATCGCCGTTTTCACGCCTTGCGTGAGCCAGGCAGAGAGGATGCGTGAATAAATAGCCGGCCAGTTAACATAGTTTTCAAGGCAGCCTTGGTTGCCACAAGGGCAAGCAGGGCCACCAGGCAATACGGACATGTGGCCAATTTCGCCTGCACTGCCACTGAAGCCGCGGTAAATGCTGCCGTTCACGATCAACCCTGAACCAACCCCCTCGCCTACCGAAATAAACAACATTTCTTTATATCTCGCTGTGCCGAACTGCTTTTCTGCCATTATCATCGCATTCATGTCATTGTCTACATACGTTCGCAAACCAAATGCCGCTTCCACTTTTTGTTTTAAATGGACGTCATACAAGTCAAGTTTTGCATTATAAGATACAATGCCTCGTTCGGCTTGGACAATTCCTGGTACAACAATGGAAATGCCCACACATTCGTCCAGCTTTTCAAGCCGGCCAATAAATTCGGATAACGCTTTCATAATAAAATCGATATATGCTTCACCACGGAGCGAATGGACTTGTACATGGTGTTCTGAGCGGACATGTCCCTCTAAATTCAAAGCGGCGATGCGAACCGATGAGTTTGCCAGCGACAGGGCGATTATAAACGATTTGTCTGGATTAAAGCGGTAAAGCACCGGCCTTCTTCCTCCAGTCGAATGGCCGACTCCTTCTTCTTGCACATACCCTTCGTCAATAAGCTTGTTCAAAATCGTTGCGGCCGTCGTTGGGCTGACTTGTATTTGTTTGGCAATCATGTTCTTGGAAAGGGGCCCGTGTAGGCGGATAAGGTTTAACGCATTGATTCGATTGACTTCATGCAATTGTACTGGAGGCTTAATCTTCTCACCACCTCACTTTTCGTTTCAACTTTAAAAAGTTTCGCTTTTTAAGACAATTTCGATGTTAGAAAGGCAAATCCTTCTTTAATATCGACTTTAATTTGTCAGAAGTTCTTCCAGTAGCTTTCAAATGTTATCGGATTTTTAGGTTAGTCCAGTATGGCTCGATGGGGTTGTACAGAATATAGGAGGAGCTAAATCGTTGTAAAAGGGATGTCTTTTCAGGCTAAGAGCCATCTGGGCAGTCGCCCAAATGGCTCTTTATGCTGTGCGTTTTGCCGCCCCGCCGCCATATGTCCATTTCCGCCATAAAGCTTCAAGGGGCCCTTGTTTCCATTTTTTTAAATACAAATGGCTAAGTACGACTTGTGTAGCATAAATAGCAACGGCAATGAGTAACCCTTGGCTGCTAGAGACGCTGCCAAACAACCCAAAGCCATACCCATAAAAGATGGTCGTTGCCACAATCGTTTGCAGCAAATAACTCGTCAATGCCATGCGTCCTGCAGAAGCAATTGGCATGAACAAACGCGCCACTGCTTCTTTCTGTAAAAGGAGCACAAATGCTGATACATAAAACAACATTTGCAACGGGCCAGCAAGTATTCTGATGCCCTCAGCCAACCCTTGTGTAAACACAGGATTCATGTCGATTAAATTGTATTTGATCGACACTTCGAGCAACGTAAGAGGGAAACCCGCCAAAAAGCCAATCCAGCACAGCCTTTTCCAGCGTGTTAAGTTGGCTTTCACGTCATGGAACATTCCTGCTTTCCCCATCGATAAGCCAATTAAAAACAGCGGCAAAATTCCTGGTATGACAAAGATGACGGTAAAAAGTTGAAAGAATGACTCATTAAAAAAGCGATACTCTACTATTTGTAAATAGGTGCCATTCGCCATTGTTGCTATAGCACTAGCTGTATCGCCAGCAATGTCATCCATTGTCATGAGCCCTTCTCTCAGGCTAAATTCCATGCTAACGCCTAAAAACAACATGTAGGATGTCATCACTGCTGCAGAAACAAGCATTAGAGCGATCGTCCAAGTAATTAGCGTCTTTTGCTGGCGGTTGAAGAACAATGGCAAAAGCAAAGCTGTTAATGCATATGTATACAAGATGTCTCCTGACCATAAGAGCAGCAAATGCACAAGACCGACCACAAGCAAAAAGACGATCCGCCTATAAAAAACCCGTGTTGCTGCCATGTTTTTCGCCAAAACGCGCGTATAAAAAATATAAAACCCAAGTCCGAACAGCAAAGAAAACATTGGGTAAAACTTGCCGTCTACAAAAAAACTAATAAACAGCTGTACATTCGCGTCCAAGCGGTTTTCAGACAAAGCTTTCCCTTCTAGCATAAAGCTTGCATCGGTAAAAGCTAACGTTTTAAAAGCAATCATGTTTGCCATTAAAATGCCGAACAAGGCAATTCCCCGGATCATGTCCAACTCGTGAATCCGCTCCGAAGGCATTGTCGCAGTTAGTTTCATACAACGTCTCCTCTATCCTTGTTTTTCGCAAAACTCACATCTTACCATAAGCCTTAAGCAACATCATAACACAATTTGCCCATCTCATTGCACTTATTCATGAAATGCGCTAGCTGTTTTCATGGCGCTAACGGGCACGACGTTTCCTTCTTACATTTACGCTGCTCCTATCCTGAAAAGAACCACTATTTTCCACTTGTTATCGAACGGACATTCGCATACAATACAAACAAACGTTCCAATAAGAAAGGAGTTTACTGATGGGAAAAGAAGAGTGGTACATCCATCGGGGAAACTTGTTATGGGAAGGAAGTCGGATGATGCTGCCTGAGCATAAACAGGCATGGATTGAACTGCAACGGCAGGAAGAAGACGTTCCATTGCATGGCGAATTGGACGATGACGAATGGCGCGAGCTAGGGGCTACCATCATGGACGCGTTAAATCACACGTATGAGGTCACTGTCACTTATTGGGATCACGGCCGCTACCGCCAAAGAATTGGCACTATTGATAAATTAGACGAATGGAACAAGCGGATCAAAATCGCTTTTCCAGATAGGTGCGAGTGGCTTCCTTTGCGTATCATCAAACACGTTAGCCCCGTTTAAACATGGAACTGTCCAACAACCAAGTGCGAGCCCTGTTTGGGCTTGCCCCCACCGCCCGGGAAACCATTAGCGAAAAAGCGGAAAGGGCGGCGCAAGCCTATATCCGCTTGCATTATGCGCGCATCATTTTGACACGCGAACTGGTGCGTTTCCAAGGAAAACAAGTGGCAGGCATTAAATACCCCTCTGTCTATATAAACATCATTCAACAAGCACTCGCCCGCCTCTCCATCGACATGAGAAAGCTAAAAGACTTTATGCAAAAACACGCTATCCATGTTTCTGAAAAAGCGTGCTTGTCTCCCCATTATATCGAACATCTTTATTGGGTTAAAGGAGTAAAACATTCAGTTGGCGGTGCGCCGTTCGTCCTTTCTAGGCATGTTGAAAAAACGCTCAGCTATTACATGGCCGAATCAAACGGTTAACAATCATATATATAGGGTTTTTATTGATATAAAACACTATATGTAGTAACATTAAGGCACACATAGCCAACATTTCTCACCACATAACAGAGGGGGATATCGTATGCTGAAAGATTTATCAGACGACCTTCTGCTCCATTCGTACTACCAAGCGATTGAACATCAATTATCCGTTGATTTTATTGTGATTTTAAAAAATGAATTATTTCGCAGAGGCATGCTGCACACAACTGGCCAAAACACATAAATGTCTTTTGGCATGCCCCCTTTATAGTGGCCAACTATGCTTTTGGCTTTCAACGATGTATGCTTATCCGGGCGTTCGTCACAGTCTGTAAAACCTGCAAGGTTCTTGCTTAGCCTTGCAGGTTTTTTATCTCCCATTCATCTCCCTTTTTAAAAGTTGTCCTATCTCCTGCTGCTCTTTTCGTGTAAAAAGGATCGATTCAATCGCCCTTTTGTGGTGCTTTTCACACTGTTCTAGGATCCGGCGCCAGTCTTGGTTCGTTGGTGGAGACTGGATGTAAAGGACGTCCACTTTTTCATGATGGGGAAAAAGCGTGTCTGTAATAATGAACGAAGGCATTTCTGCTTTGTCACGGGTGTAAGTTATGGAAGTTTGGACGTTTAACTGATACGGTAGTGCAGCATTCATTCGTTCTGAAAGCTTTTGCTCATAGACAGGCCCTTCACTTGAAAAGATTTGGATATTCAATGGTTCATTTAATTTCTCAATGTCGGCAAATGTATAGACCAGTACAATATAACGAATGAGCAAGGCAGCCTGATCGATTTGTAAAAAAGGCACCATTTGCTCAGCCAATACTTTTTCAAAAGCAGCAAAAACGCCTTCTGTAATAAGCGGATGACGTTTTTGCAATACTTCTAGTTGAATTCGCTCTTTATAGCTAGAATAGTTCACGGAAAAGTACCGTTTATTACGATGGATTTGCAGCAAATGCCCTTCCATCCGCTGTGCCGCTTTTTCTTCCAACGCATGAGAAAACCATTTTTTTAAAGCGCGGGCGAACCGCCGCGTTGCCCTCCATTCTTCAGTACGGTGTAACTGGTTTGCAGCTAGATTAGAAGCGACAAGCTCTTCGTCATGGTAAAGAAACGGCGAATTTAAAAGAATGATCAATAAAAACTGCACTTCTGATGACCTTATGTTTTCCGGCACTGTCTTAAGCAATTCTCCAGCATTTGCAAGCACCTTTGTTTGCAAGTCGGAAGGGAATGCCTCATCATAAGAGTCAGTGAAGTGCCCTTGCTTTACTCGCAACCATTGGATAGCAATCCAGTATAGGAAACGTTCTGTTTGCAATGAGGACAAATTTAACTTCATAGCCTTTGCAATCGGCGCAAACAATTGATTAGCAAACTGTTTTTCAATCGAAAAAGGCCACGCAATGCCACTTCCGGTAACTTCCCAAAAAAAGCAAAAATAAAAAATGCGGATATGATGTTCTTTGCCAATGAGTTTAAACGTCCTCGGCTCAAATCGTAGATGGAAAGCATGGAGCAAAGGTTTGATTTTATGGAGCTTACGGAAGAATGTAGAACGGCTTAAGAAATGTTTTTGAATAAACGAATCCACACTTAAGCGGCCAGATAAAGAGCAGCCAATAAAACGGACCATATCATCCTGAAAATAGAGACGGCGCAAAACGTCATTAAGCTGCCGGTCATCTTTGTTTGAAAAACCATATTGATTATGAGCATTGCGCACAATCGCCATGTCTGTGCCCGTTTGCTGTAATTCTTTTTCCAATTCTTTTATCGTATAATCAACCGTGCGGTCCGAACAAGCCAATGTTTTACGGATTTCCGCCTTCGTGCAGTTCTCTTTGGCGCCAATGAAATGAATCAATTTCACTAAGCGCTCAATGCGTTTATCTGTCAGCATATCCATAAAAAACCCTCTTAGTGAATGATCTAGCGGCATCCCGCATATCGCCGTATCAACCTGTTGCGCCATCTCCCGCATAACCTTTAATTGCTATTATAAGTGAGTCAATAAAAGGGGCTTTATATAAAGAATAAGGTTAGATTTAATGGAAAGCGAGAAACCATCTCGCCTATGACTAAACCTCAAGTCCTATCTTACAATCAACGCTTTAACTATAAGCTAAGGTTGCCTCCAAACTCCCATTACCGTTTCCTTGCTTTGATGTAGTCTGGCCTAGTCAAATAATTTCATATAACTTCTATGTTTACTCAGTTTTCTTGTGTTTGGAATGATACAGAACTCCGCTTTTTGCTCACCTCCTCTCACTTGGCCATAAATGATTGATTGCTGAACATTGAGTTTAGAATAATGGTTTGCCTACATTCCACAAGAATTGGGGTTTCTCCCAGTTATTTCGCAAAAGCGGTTAATATTCCTTTGTTTTTGTAGCTATCTGCTAAAAACAGCAAAACATTCTAATAAATGACCGTTTATAGCCATGAATAACCATAACCAGACCATTATACCCAAGTATTTTGTATAGGAGCTGATTGCACAGCCTCCGCTTAAAAACATGCTAATTAGCTTGAATGGGCAAACGTTATCTTAGAATAAAATAAAATAATTATTCGCAATTACTGTTCTGAATTATCTGCCAATATGATGTAGTCAAGCCGTTCCTCCTCTCCCTCCCTCATGTAGAACCGCTTCTGCGTTTTTTATACGCAGATCTCATTATCGTCATCCTTCTTTTTTAGCGCTTTCATTAAAGCTTTGCGAACAGCTTTTAAATACTCTACTTGGCTGCGGGAGATCGTCTCGAAATTCATCATATCTTGGCGCAAGTAGACGATATGCCAGAGCCGACTTAATTCTTTGTCTTCCATTCGTCCCCGTAGCTTTACAATCGCAAGATCTACCACTTCGCGAAACGTAGACGTCGGAGAGCCTACCTCTTGGCGCAATAGACGATAAATGTCATTCATAATGCGGTATGCTTCTAAATTTGATTTCATCGTTTCTCCTCCGATTACAAGCCTAAAGGTCTAGGTTTTAGTACTTATTTTACTATAGTTTTCCATTTTGCTAATTTCATATTTTGCGCCTTGGTTGCAAAATTTGAAACATACGTGATCACTAAAAAACGAGAAATCAAGCCTTTTTGTTACTTAGCTACCATCTATGCCTGGGACAAAAGATTGAAATTAGCTAAATAGCTTCCTAACTGAGCGATCTTGAAACGTCACTAGTCACCTCTTCTTAGACCACTCTTCCTTGTTTTCTTAAAACTTAACCACTGCGGTTCTTCATGTTTTTCTCTTCGGATCCATATTTTCCCTTCATTTTAATCAGGAAGGGCTGTTTTCGACAAAATCCCTTGTTGCCACAGTAGCAATCTCTTAGACTACTAAATAAGCTGATCGATAAAAACCAAGGAGGCGCTCATGAGAAAAAAGCATGCTTTTTCATTTTTGATGGCCGCCATCCTTGCAGTAGTCTGCACTAGCTATTTTCTAGCGTCAGAAGCGGCGGCTAGTGTATCTGGTAAAGTCATTGCCATTGATGCGGGCCACGGTGGAAGCGATCCTGGGGCAGTCGCAAATGGGATTTACGAGAAAGATCTTGTTTTAAAGGTAGCTACGCATACGAAGGATATGCTTGAAGAGGCAGGGGCAACAGTCATTATGACGAGAACGGGGGACGTATATGTTGGGCTCGAAGCCCGGGCCGAGCTTGCCAATGCCAGTAATGCCGATACGTTTGTTAGCATTCATGCCAATGCAGCAACCCCAAGTGCCAATGGGACAGAGACATTCCACTTTCCATCAAGCAACCAAGGCCAAGCGTTGGCTTCAGCTTTGCAAACTGAACTCGTCAACACGCTAAATACAAGAAACCGCGGCGTCAAATCGGCAAATTTTAATGTGCTGCGCAACACTGCCATGCCTGCCGCCCTTGTCGAACTTGGATTTATTACCAATGCTGAAGAAGCGGAACGGATGAAAGCTGCCAGTTTTCCAAGCGAAGCGGCAATGGCCATTGTGCGGGGGCTTGAACAATACCATTAAAAGTACACATAGTCCCGCTCTTTCACCTGCTAAATCATTCTGTTTCCAGCCAACTTTACACAAAAACAAAGCAGAAATCCGTCTGATTTTACCCAAATCTTTGTACGGCTTAGTGCGTTAATATGTAGCTGCACAACAAAAAAAGGCTGCTGGGTATCCCAGCAGCCTTCAGACTACAGACAAGCCTTGCTATTATCCTTTACGGACAACAAGTTGATCGTCGACGACATGAACGCTTACGCGATTCATGTCGCTATCATCGATCAAAAGATCGGTGATGTCATCTTCAATAGTGTCTTGAATCACTCGGCGAAGTGGACGGGCACCAAACGCCGGATGGTAGCCAAGTTTAGCCAGCTTACGCTTCGCTTCCTCGCTCACTTCCATTTCAATGTTTTGTGCTGCCAACCGTTCATGCAAATCGGCAAGCATCACATCGACAATGTCAATCAAGTTTTCTTCTGAAAGCTGGTTAAATTCGATCAAAGCGTCAAAGCGGTTAAGGAATTCAGGTTTGAAATAATCGTTAAGGTTTTCTAAAATCCCTAGTGTTTTGCTTTGTTCAGCAGTGAAACCAAGCGATGGTTTTGTCACGCCAACACCAGCATTTGACGTCATAATGATCATTGTATCCTTGAAGGAAACGACACGTCCTTGGCTATCCGTCAAGCGGCCATCCTCCATAATTTGCAAAAACATATGCTGCACATCAGGATGCGCTTTTTCAATTTCATCGAGCAAAATGATGCTGTACGGATTGCGACGTACTCGTTCCGTCAGTTGGCCGCCTTCTTCATGGCCAACATAGCCAGGAGGGGAACCAATCAGTTTAGATACAGAGTGTTTTTCCATAAACTCGCTCATATCAAGGCGTATCATGCTTTCTTTCTTGCCGTACACCTCTTGGGCAAGTTGTTTTGTCAATTCCGTTTTTCCGACGCCAGTCGGTCCGACAAACAGAAAACTAATTGGTCGATTGCCTGCTTTTAAACCTGCACGGCTCCGCTTGACAGCTTTGGCAACTTTGTCGACTGCTTCCTCTTGCCCAATGACCTTGGCTGCAAGCCTATTGGCCAAGTCTTTCATTTTTTGTTGTTCAGCTTTTTGCAACTTGCGGACTGGTACGCCTGTTTGCCGTTCAATCAGCATTTCTATATCTTCAACAGTGACGTCTACTGGTTCTAATTCTGACACAGCTTCCTGCAATTTTGCATTTACTTTCAGTTCCTCATCCCGAAGCGCAGCCGCTTCTTCATACCGCTCTTGTTTGGTTGCTTCTTGTTTTTTCGCGCGGATCGTAGCGAGACGTTTCTCCAATGTCGCTTTATCTTCGTGGTTAGAAGACAAGGACAAGTGGGAACCAGCTTCATCAAGTAGGTCGATCGCTTTGTCTGGAAGATAGCGGTCTTGAATATAACGATCTGATAGTTTGACGCACGCTTCTAGCACTTCATCTGAGTAACGAACGCCGTGGTACGTTTCATAAACGTCCTTCAGTCCTTTCAAAATCGCCAACGCTTGGCTTGTTGTAGGCTCTTTGACCGTTACCGGTTGGAAGCGGCGTTCAAGCGCCGGGTCCTTTTCAATTTTGCGGTATTCTGCTAGCGTTGTCGCCCCAACCAGTTGCATGCTTCCTCGCGCGAGCGCTGGCTTGAGCAAATTGCCCGCATCCATGTTGCCTTCTCCTGAAGCACCAGCGCCCACGATCATGTGAAGTTCGTCGACAAACACAATCACATCATCACGGCGGCTAACTTCGTCAATTAACTGCTGCATCCGTTCTTCAAACTGGCCGCGGTAGCTTGTACCGGCCACAAGAGAAGAAAAGTCAATCGCATAGATTTGTTTATTTTGCAGTTTTGCTGGCACGTCGCCGTTGGCAATTCGCCGAGCAAGCCCTTCGGCAATCGCTGTTTTTCCGACACCAGCTTCCCCAATCAACACAGGGTTATTTTTTGTTCGACGGCTTAACACTTGAATAACGCGCTCTACTTCTTGGTCGCGGCCGATCACTGGGTCAATTTTTCCCTCTCTCGCATCGTTTGTTAAATTGTGGCCAAATTGACCTAGGAAACCGTCATCGGTACGTTTTTGCTCTTTTGTACGAACGTTTTGTTGTGGCTGACCTTGATTCATAAATTGCTGAAACAGCGAATCAAATTGACCATTCATGTTTGAATCGCTCCATTGTGCATAGCACTCTTGGCAAAGCGCATAGTGGTTTTGACGATTGTTTACAACAACATTCAAGGAAATCACAGCCTCACGAGTTTGACAATGTTGACATTTCATGGACGTTTTCCTCCTTGTTCTTTATTTATTGTTAAACCTTGACTTTGACTATTTTTGACCTTTTAAGTAAAAATCAAACAGCCTATAAAATAAAGAGGCTGCTGACTATGGCTTTATTATAACTGACCTTTATTGACCTTTCAACCCCTTTGAGCAAAAAAAGTCAAAAAAGGTCAGATCAATACACTTCTGCGCCGATTCCTTTTTATCTCTTGGAGCAATAAAAAAACCTCAATAAGTACGGCATGACGGTAACGCCTGCGATACTTTTTTCTGTAATGGGAGAAATTCGTCGCCTCATCTTCGTGCTAAGCGCCGTCCGATGTGCAGCTCCAAGACTCGCTTCAACAGCTCACTCTCCTTCTCAGCAGCTAGAGGTTTCTGTTAGGATCGCTAAACGAGTATACTTCGCCTTTAAGATCATCATTAAAGGAACGATGCTGATTGTACATCTTTTTAGGCAAGCTCGTTTAACTCTTGTTCAACAAAAGCCATTAAATCGCCAATCATTTCTGCCGAAAAATCAAAGTGCACTCCAGCTGCGCTGTACACTTCCTGAAGAGATTTTGAACTGCCGAGTGCAAGGGCTTCCCTATAGCGGGCAAGCGTTTGTTCAGGCTGTTGTTTATAGTTTTTATACAACTGCAGCGCTCCAAGCTGGGCAATCACATATTCTACATAGTAGAACGGCACTTCAAAAATATGGAGCACCCTGATCCAACTGCTCTCCCGCCATTTTTCATACCCGCTCCAATCAGGAACATTGGCATCTATCGTTTCTAACAGCTCACGGTATTTTTGATTTCGTTCTTCCTCGCTATGTGATGGGTTTTCATAGAGCCAATGTTGGAATTGGTCAATGACAATTCCAACCGGCAAAAAGTCGACAATGCCTTTTAATTGCTTGTATTTGGCTCGTTTCAAGTCCTCTTCTGATGAATAGAACAACGACCATTGGTCCATTGTCATAAGCTCCATCGACATGCTCGCCAGTTCACTCGATTCCATCGGCGTATCACGGTAAAGCGACAATGGCAGTTCCTTTTTTAAGTCATTATGAATGCAATGGCCCATCTCATGGAATAGCGTAATCATGTCGTCATGTGTATTTGCGTGGTTCATAAAAATAAACGAAAGCTTCGATATCGGCAGTGGCGCACAAAATCCTCCAGGCGATTTGCCTTTGCGGCTCTCTAAGTCAAGCATGCCCTCTGCATCCATTCTTCTAAGCAGGGCACCAAAACGAGCATCAAGTACATCGAGTGCTGTTCCAGCTTTTTCGATTAGTTCCCCTGCTCCATCAAATGGCTTTAAAGGCTGTTGCCCGGGAATAACTGCTTCTATGTCCCACGGCCTGTATGTGTCGACACCAAGTTGGTCGGCATGTTGACACTGCAACTTTTCCTTTAATGGTTTCACATGCTTGGCAATGCTAAGGGCGAGCTGTTTGCAGTCTTCAGGCGTATAATCAAAGCGGGCGTACTTTTTGAACATATAATCACGATAGTTAGCAAGCCCCGCATTCGTGGCTTTTTGCTGCCTAATCACCATCAACTTTGAAAAAATTTTCTGCAACGGCTCTTCGATTTTGAGCAGTGCCTCCCTCGCCAATGACATTGCCTTTTTGCGGGTGTCCCTGTTTTCATCCTGGAAATAAGGAGACAGCTGGGGAATGGTCAGCTCTTGTCCGTCCCAGTCTACTGTCAATGACCCAGTATGTTCAAAATAGGCGGTAGCGAGGCTTGCTTCTTCGATTTCAAGCTTGACGTTTTCTTCCCGATAAAGTTGCTGAGCATTTTGTTTTCTTTTTACAAACAGACCGTACTTCTCTTCTGGCAAATGGGCTAAAGCCGGCGCCGCCAAGAACGCCTCATCGAGCTTTGCCTCGTAACGCTTCATTAGAGGTTCGATCACTTGTTGGTCATACTCAAAGGCACGCTTTGCTTCTTCAGAACTGTTATGGCAGTTAAAATCAATATAATGCCCAGTGATCGCTTCCTCCAACTGATCAAGGAGGACGGATTCCTCTTCCATAAAGCGTTCAAGTGCTTCTCTCGTATCAAGAGAAACAGCTAACAATTGCGCAAATGCTTGCTCAATGCTCTTCGTATCTGAAAAATCCAATTGTTCTTGATAGAATTTTCCCATATTTTCCCCTCCATGTACTTAATCGTACCAAACTTAGGCGTTTTTGAAAACGAAACACTTCTGCCATTTCACTAAACAGATTGAAAATGATAGCGTTTTCAATGCACAACCTACTAAATAATGGTATACTAGCAACGTACTTTTCAAGTAGCCATCTTTATTTAGATTGGAGTGTTGTTTGTGAAATTAATTGCCCGGCTTGTTTTTGGTATTATTGCCGGTATTGCCATTGGTTTTATCGCCAATGAGTTTATTGCTAAATTGATGGTAACGATAAAAGACATTATCGGCAGTTTTATTTTCTTTATGGTTCCGCTTATTATTGTGTTCTTTATTGCTGCTGGCATTGCCGCTCTAGGCAAAGGCGGGGGAAAGATGGTCGGCTCGACCATTTTCATTTCTTATCTGTCAACCACTCTAGCTGGCTTCTTTGCTGTTTTAGTAGCGATGACCGTCATCCCGTCACTTGGAATTAGCGGAACAGACGCCAGCACCCCTTCAGAAATGGAAGGGTTTTTGCAACTGTCGGTTGAGCCACTTTTTGACGTTTTGACAGCGTTGCTTCTTGCCTTTGTCTTCGGCATCGGGATTGCCGCAACACGTTCAAATGCACTGCACAGCCTTGTCGAGGAAGGGAAAAACATCGTTGAATTAGTCATACGTAAGGCAATCATCCCGTTGCTCCCTTTTTATATCGCTGGCGTTTTTGCTGAAATGAGCTATGAAGGCACTGTCTTTAAAACATTAGGCGTTTTTGGCGTTGTACTGCTTTTAGCCGTAGCTATGCACATTATTTGGCTTTTTATCCAATATACCGTAGCGGCAGCTGTTAATGGTAACAATCCCTTGTCGTTACTAAAAGCAATGTTGCCTGCGTATGTGACTGCCCTTGGAACGATGAGCAGTGCTGCAACCATTCCTGTTACATTGGAAGCCGTTCGAAAAAACGGCATCCGTGACTCGATCACGAACTTTGTCGTGCCGTTGTGCGCAAATATCCATCTCTCAGGGAGCACCATTACGATTTTAACAGCTGCTACAGCAGTTATGTACATTTACCCAGGATTGGCGTTTCCCGGATTTTCAGGAATGATTCCTGTGATCTTTATGCTCGGCATCATTATGATTGCCGCGCCTGGCGTTCCAGGGGGTGCAGTCATGGCTGCGACTGGCATCCTAACTTCTATGCTAGGTTTTGATGAGGGAGCAATCGCCCTTATGATTGCCCTTTACCTTGCCCAAGACAGTTTCGGGACAGCTGCAAATGTAACAGGTGACGGAGCGATTGCCGTTTTGATGAATGGTTTAAAAGAACGACGATTAGGCCGGTCTTCATAAAAAAGCGCCTTCCTAACGGAAGGCGCTTGAGGTTGTCGACAAAGTCGATAACCGCACTCAGACTGATAGAAAACGCTTGTCAGACGAGGAGTGCAGCCGAGGGAAGATGCGAATAGAACGGGGGGTTCATGAGCATATGACCGAGGCAAACGACGACGGATGCGAGCGTTTGTCTACAGTAAAGAGCGCCTTCCTAACGGAAGGCGCTCTTTACTCTATTGTCCCGCGCTTCATTTGCGATTTTAGCAATTCCATATTTTCGACAATCATGTGAGAACTGTTGTGCAGCTCCTCAATGGACTGGGCTTGATTTTGTGCGAGCCGGAAGACCACATCTTTAAAAGCAATTTGCATTTCATTTAAAATGTCACTGGCAGCAGAGTGGCAAGCATGGACACTTTGGAAAGCCGCGCCATTAAACAGGACCTCTTCGATCTGTGGACGCAGTTCTTCCAATAAAGACGGATAGTTCCATTGGAGGGAATATAGGCCGTGCCTAATCCCAGCCACTTGATTGTTCGCTTCTCTGAGCAAGCTCGCAGCCTCTAGCGCTTTTTCCTCGATGGAGGCACGATAAGAAGCATACAGGCTTTCCGCATTTACGGAAAGTGTTCCGTATAGGGGCACATGCGAAGCCTCCTGGACAGCGGCCACCGCTTCCTCTCCGAGAAGTTCTAGTTTTTTAACAGCAACAACCGACTCTTCTAAGATGTTAAACAGCAACGGTACAGTCGCCGTTGATAATCGTTCAATTCCATTAGTTGCGTGGAATTCACGGATACCCATCGCTGACAACATATAAGGCGAGTCTTCCAATGGATAAGACGTTCCTTGAGCAGCTAGATTAACCGCCTCGGTCGTGCTTGATTTATCGTCAAGTGCAAGTGTTTGATCTTGGTCTGCAAAAGCTTGCGCAAGAAATATTACTTGTTCTTTATAATCGGCAATTTGCTGGTGAACTTGTTGTTCGTTGCGGACAATATAATCCAAATGGGCGCGAAGCTCTTCGACTACCGAGTCGGCAAATAAGTCCTGTCCGCCCCTAAACACTTCTTCAATATAATTCATTGACACATGGTTAACAAACAGAAATAGCTGGTCAGCCCCTTCTTCTAAGCGGCAACTAAGATGTCTAATTTCCGCAAAGAGGTCTTCCATCTGAACAGCCTGTGGTGAGATAGAACCAGCTAATTCCACCGGAGCACTCGTTTGCGCCTCCCGGAGGGCACGGCAGCACCTTTCCGCATCGCTAATGAGCTGCTGCACCCCAGAAATGGCTTGGGTAAGGCGACCGCTTGCTTGGCCAATCCCTTGAAAAAGCCCACCTTCCCCTGCCTGTTCAACAAGTGTTACATACATTTCACGGAGCTGATTGACTCGTTCTAGGAAGCGTGCGCTCTCCTGCTCAGTAATGTCCTTAGCCTTGTTAATATGCGTACGGACAAGAAGCAACCTTTCCTGTACAGTGCGTTCCAATAAATTGCCTAATTGGGCTACCGCTTCATAGTCAAGCTCAATCTGTTTGGCCCCCCCAATGTATAGCGGTTTCTCCGTTATTAGGCTTGTCTCTTGTAAATTTGTTTCGCCGTCCCCCTCTTCCCGGTCTCCGACGATTAAAACTTGCCCTTTTTCGCTTCCGATATATTCTTGGCCTAGCTCAGCAAGCTTGCCCCTTTCGTTTTCTCCATTCATCGGTGCATCCTCCTACAAAGAAGCTACATCCCGCTTCAAAATGATCTTAATTAGCCAAGAAACGTTTTTCTTTTTACAGGGAAGAACGTGTGGCTTCGTAACAAGAATCGCATTTTCTAGAGTTCCCTCCTTTTTTATATGGCAGGAAATATGTTCTTTATGGATCCCTATTGCCAGCTAAAAGATGTCATCGATTTTACTTTATTGCGGGTTGGTCGGAATAGGGAGATAGAAAGAACACTCACTTACTATATGCTATTTTAGAAATGCGGCAACTAAGACTGCTATTCTCTACGTATGTATTTTAACGGAAATGTTTTCCTTTGTTATGATGTTCACGCAAAAAATCCGCTTTTTTAGTAAAACAGTAGAGAAGTAATAGTTCTATAGATTTGTCTAGACAACATGTATCCGCTTACTTGTCCCAACTTTTCTTTTCAACAAAAAAACCGCAAGATGCGGTTTGAGGTGGTCGACAAAAAATCACGCAGACTGATAGGAAACGTATGCGAGCGTTTGGGTACAGCTTGAAAACTACGAGACGTGGGTTTTTCGCCTTAATCTGTTTGTCCTAAAATCTCTCTAGTATCGAGTTAGCCGCTATTGCTTTGCTTCGCTTTTGCTAAAGCAGGCTGTGCCGTTTTCCGTGAGAGGAAGCTGTGAAGCGCCATGCCAATGACAATGAGTCCAATGCCTAGAAGCGCAAGTGGAGAAGGAAACAATGCTTGCAAAAAGATAAGCTCCAATATAAGTGCGAAAACGACTTCCCCTGATTGGGTTGCCTCAACGGCGGCAAGTTGATTCGGTTTTTTCCGTGTACGGTCCGTCGCATAAAAGAAAAGCAATGTGGCAATGATTCCGGAAGAAATAGCGACAATCAATGCCTGGCCCGTTTGTGAAGCGGTCGGCAATCCGTGTTGAAACGTCCCTATCGCAAACAATGCCACCCATACAGGCGTCGTCATCACTGTCATCCCGAGAACACGGGAAAAGGTGTCGATACGCCCATCGGTAAGTTCCATCATCTTTCTATTCCCGAGCGGGTAAGCAAATGCAGCAATCATAACAGGCGCGACTGAAAACAACAAGTTTCCAGAAATGCTGGTCGCATGCTGTGCTTGAATAAAGACAACACCTACGAAAATAACAGCCGAAGAAAAAAGCGACCGTAAGGGAAGCGTTTGCCTGATTCTGCTGCCATCTGCTGAAACATGATAAAATAGCGGCGACATCAGCAGGCCGGCGACAATTGTCAACTGAAAAGTGCCAGCAACAAGCCAGCCAGGCGCATAGCCTGAAGCAAACGTAAGCGGCGCATAAAACAGGACGAACCCGACAAAGCTCCAACCAAACCAAGGAAACGGATTTTTGCGCACCGACAACCACAGCGCCTTGAATCCCGATCGGATATAAACGATAACCAACAAAAATGGCAACATAAACAAAAAGCGCAACGACGCGCTAAACAACCAACTGCCACCTTCCACTTCCATCATTCGGTTCAATAAAAATGTAAATGAAAAGAAAAAAGCGGCTAAAATGCCAAGTAACATTGCCTTCATGACAGCACCTCGATACATTAAACTTCTTTCAGTATACTAAATTTCCCTTTCGAGATGCGCTATTTTTTAGCAAAACGGCTAAGCGATGCACGAGCAAACACTCCCCCTGCCTATTAGAAGGGAGAGTGTTTGCTGTGTGGTTATCCCACGCCTATTTTTTGCCTTTCTCAGTAAACTGGCCAGTAATACGCTCAACTAAACCTAATGTTAAAAAACCGTTGCCTTCCGCTTGTGCAGTAAAACCAATTGGCGTCGCCCGTCTTACAAGTTGCGCATAAATTTCTGTTTCCGATAAACTGCGCTTGAAGGCATCTTCTGCTAGATTAATAATTAACGCCAAAGCTCCGGCGACGTGGGGCGCTGCCATTGATGTGCCTGACAACTCGGCATAACCACTGTCAAGGTACGTTGATTTAATGCCTACACCAGGGGCAACAATGTCAATTTCCTCGTTCGTATTCGTAAAATCGCTTAGCCGCAAGTCGAAGTCAACAGCACCTACAGCAATCACTTCATTGTAAGCAGCAGGATAAGCAAATTCGTTTGTGTCTTCACGGCCATCCCCTTCATTTCCAGCAGCACATACAACCGACACATTGTTGTCCACAGCATACTTGACTGCATCGTGAAGCTCTTCACTGTCAGTGGGGCCACCAAGAGACATCGTAATGATACGCATCTGTTCCCCCTTAGGGCCGCGCCAATCAACTGCATAGCGTATCGCCTTAGCAATCCAGCTCATTTCCCCACTGCCATCGCCACTCAGCGCCTTTATAATGAATAAGTCCGCTTTCGGAGCAACGCCAACGACGCCGCTCCCTGTTTCTGCGGCAGCAACGGTGCCTGCCACATGTGTCCCATGCCCATTGTTGTCTGAAAAATTCGTTTCATCTCCGCCATAGTCAGTTGTCAGATTAACGCCGCCAATAATTCTTTCGGCCAAATCAGGATGATCGACTTGGCAACCAGTGTCGATGACGCCAATAATCTGGCCGGCGCCTTTAGCTGAAGCACTCCACACAGCAGGTGCTTCAACGATTTCGACCCCCATAGGCACTTCGGATAAAGCACTTACCTTGTCAACCTGCTTATACGGGATCAAGCGACATTTACGCATGTGCAGACACTCCTTTTCAAAGATTGCGATTTTGTTCGATGTGGATGTTCGTTCTCTAAGCTGCTAAACGCTTTTTACAGATATATGGACGAACTGAACGAAATATGCCAAGTTTGTCCACTTGGTATGTAGGCTTGTCTATGGAATAAGCAAAAAGGGATATACTTGTTAAAAAGGAGGTTTGCTGTATGTGTGGACGTTTTACGCTAACTGCTTCACCTACTGACGTCGAAGAGGAGTTAGGCATTGACATTCCGTCGTTTCCACCTAGCCGTAACATTGCGCCTACCGAAGAGATTCTTGCGATCGCTGCCATTCATACGGCGCCAAAAGCATGCTTTTTTCATTGGGGCCTTATCCCTCATTGGTCAAAACAGAAGAACAAAGGCCCTAAACCGATCAATGCTAGAGCGGAAACCATTGCCGATACTATGCCCTTTAAACACTTGCTTTCCCATAAACGCTGCCTCATTGTCGCCGATGGCTTTTATGAGTGGACGAGCGATAAAACCCCATTCCACTTCCAAAACGAAAATGGGCGGCTCATGACGTTCGCTGGATTATGGGACACTTGGCAAGACAGCGCAAGCGGTGAGGCGATCTTTTCCTGCACGATCATTACAACACGCCCCAATGAGCTAGTGGCAAAATACCACAACCGTATGCCTGTCATTTTAGAGGAAGGCAACCGCGAAGCATGGCTCGATGTTGATATTACCGACGCCTCCCTCCTTCAAAGAGTGCTTGAGCCTTACGATAGTGCTAAAATGCATGCTTGCCGAATAAGTAAAGCCATAAATAGCCCAACATACAAGGGACCGCTATAAAACAAATCCCACAGATGCGCTCTTTCTTTGCTGATCAAAAAAGAGACAGACAGAGCTCGCTCAAACACAGCAATTAAATCGATGAAAAAGCAGATATCAAAAAAACCAACATTTAATCTTTACTTTTCCGATAAATATGGTAGTATTTAAGAAGCGAGTATTCTCCCCTACACCGTACTCGCTCCCGAATTCCATTCTCTTGCCCTTCTAAAGGGCACCATTCATGTCCCAAACGTCTATTGTTTGGGGCCTTTTTTAGCGGCAAAGCGATTGCTTCCTTGCGTCATTATTACCACCTAACTCCAATTAACTGGGGGCAATGGTTGCAACTATGCCCGTTATCTTAGGGCAGACTTCTGTCGTAAGAAAGTTAAAGATATTGGCTAACTATAAATGATTTATGATCACGCTCACCTAAAGCAACCCTTCCAAATATATTCATATTCTGAAAGAAGAGTTAATTTAAAACCTTTCGTGTTATAATCAATGAAAACGTTTAAGGGAAGAAGGGGAATAAATGAATTTTTACAAATACTCTTTGCCGTTAGGCGCGTCTTTCGTCTTTAATGATGTTGTTGTTTTCACTCGCTCTTACTTGGTACGTAGGAAGTGAGGTTCGTAACCTGAAGAAAAGGTTGACGGGAGAAACGTTCCTATTCAAGGAGTAACATCTTTGGATCATTATATTTATGCTTTTGAAAACAAATTTTTTCCCTACCCGTTTCTAATGATTGTTTCGTTGATAGCCCTTTTCATTACTAGTTTCGCGTTAGTTATGAAGTTTTAAAAAAGTAACCTGTTCATAAAGAATAAGTTACTAGTTACTGCTTTTAACGATTGTATGTGAGAATACCTTCCTCAATAATTATTGTTCCAGGGCCGTTGTTATAAAATTGAAATTTATAACTATATCCACGTGGAGCAAGTTGTCTTGCAGGAAAAATAAGCCAGTTGCCCCTATCTCTTACTTCCATCCTACCTTGGTATTCATTCCTGGAATTGTAGATTCTAACTCCCCATGGTCCAGCCGGCCTTCCTGAAACTTCTGCTGAAATTTGGTCAGGGTTTCGAAAGGTAGATCCATTTCTTACCCAAAAATTACTAGAAAACCTTAAATGTATGGTTTATATTTATAATTTGTAGCCTTTCACGATGCTCACTCCCGCACCCATTCTTGCCCTCTTTTTGCAAGCGACATTTGCCTTCGCCCCTGAGATCACAAATCTGCTTCTTATTATGAAATCAACCTCGACAACAAAAAAAGAGAACGATCATTTCGCTCTCCTCACCTAAATCTTATTTGCGAATGTCGAACCAGACTTCGCCTTTCTCTTTATCGACGCCTCCACGGATCACAACTGGGTAATCAAAGTCATTACGGAAGCGCAAATCCGCACTGCCCCAGCTTACCATCGCATCCATGCCCTCTTCTACATAACCAACTGGGAGAGAATGAGGGTGGCGTTCCAATACCGTCAAGCCTGCATCAAGAACGGCGTTGTAAAGAGTCGTCGATGTTTGGCAGATGCCGCCGCCAAGCCCATCTGTAAAATCGCCATCCATAATGACACTTGCCACTTGGTAGCCCCGTTCTTTCGTGCGTTCGCCTACAATGCCGTTAAACGTAAAGGTATCACCGCTCCCTAAAACGACATAGTCTACGCTTTCTGTCGACAAGCGAATGTTTTCAACGCGTCCACTAACGCCTTTATTGTAGCTTGTTCGCCCGTGGCCAATTGTTTTATTCTCAATGTTTTTTACATCTTCCGCTGTGGCAGAAACTGCTTGCCTGTCGATAGGCAGCGTCACTTCTCGCTCCCAAACGCTTAAACTAAGGATGTCTTCAACGAGCTTCTGTTCGTCGAGCGTCACTTGGTCTTGGCCGCCAACTAGTTCTTGGCCATTCCATTTAGCCGGTATCATCCGTTGGTCAAAGCCGTCTTTGCCTCTGGCCAAGTCTCCTGCCCATTTTCGGAGGTCATCCTCGTTGACCAACTCCACTGGAAGTTTATCAAATTCTTCCTCGCCTAAAAAAACCGTCACGGCAAGGTCAGGAATTGTTTTTTCCAGGACGACGTTCTCATGCGTGGAAACTGAAGCAGCAACACGTTCTTCACCACTGCCACAAGCGGCAAGCACACAAATAGAGGCAAACGCCATCAGTGCCAGAAAGTGTTTCATTCGTCAACACCTCTCAATCACTCCGTTTTGCTTCATTTAGGAGGAAGAAAACACAGCATCCGACTTAAAAACTGAAACAATCTCAGAAAGTTTCTTTTTTCGCGTTTTTTCAAAGTCTCCTAGATAGCGTATGTAACGGATTATTCGATTATGATTGCCCGAAAAGCAGACAACAGGATTTGCTTTTCGCTAAATGGATAGAATATATTTCCATCCATTTTGATTTTATAACAAACGCTACGAATAAGCAAGAAAAATGTAATCGATTTGTAATATGATTGTAATTTAATTTGTCCATCTTTGTCCGATAAAGAGACATAATGAGTAAACAAATGGCGAAAGCACTAGAAATTTGATTGTATATAACAGATCAGAGTTGGACGAATAGTTGCACAGCACAATCAAGGTTCCACGAGCCATACTAAATCAAAAAACGAAGGGTATTCGAATTATCGTGAGGAAACCTTGAAAAAACTTTTTTAAACGAAATAGACCTCCCAGTACTGTTTTTACTCAGTGGCATTTCTTCAACACGGACAAAGGAGAAGCTTAAGAGATAGTAGCAATCTGAAAGAAATTAAACTGTCTTTTTCGTGGTAACATTTAGTGTATCGTGATTCAGAAAGAAAGGAGGACATCATGATTACCCAAGCAGCCCAAGTTTCTATTTTAGTTAAGGACCTTGAAGAAGCTAAACAATTTTATACAAAAAAATTAGGGTTCATCGTTCGAGACGAAATAGTGTTCTCGCCGGGATGGAAGTACCTAACCGTTTCACCAGATACTTCAAATGAAACGAGGCTAGAATTAGTTAAAGCCAACACACCAGAGCAAGTAGAGATGGTTGGTAAACAAGCCGCAAACCAAGTCTTGATTATGTTTTTAAGTGATGATATAGAAAAGGATTATCGTGAAATGAAAGCACGGGGTGTGATCTTTCATGGGGAACCACAACCAGTTCCTGGTGGAAAGGGCGTAGGTTTCGAAGATTTGTATGGCAATGCCCTTGACCTATATCAACCAGATACAAAAGAATGATAGGAAAAACAAAAACTGTATCGCAAATCATGATTTTTTGATATATTTCCAAAAATTATAAATAATCCGAATATCGAAAACTAGTTAGGCTTTTCCGCCTAACTAGTTTTTACTAGAGCCGCTTTTATCTTAACGGTCATTAATTGATGATTTGTTCACGACAGATCCGTGCTTAAGCATGCCACAACCGAGCCCAAAAATAAACCCGAGCCCCGTACCTACCGCCACTGAGGCAAAAAAGTGCGTAGTAAACACAAATGCCCCTATTAGTATGCCGATCATGGCGCCAATAGCCATGCCAACAAACATAAACCCTGCGTAAAACAGCCCGATTGTCTCCTCCATCTCAGGGCTTTGAGTTAAGTAATACGTTTTATACTTATCTTGGAGATTTGCCGCTAAGTCGCTGTCGCTGTCAGCAGCTAATGCTTGTTTGGCTAGCTCCAGCGCTTCTTCCTCTTGATAGCCTTGGCTCATAAGATCATTGACATAATCGCCCATATACGTTTCTAAGTCCTCACGTGCTTCAAGGGTTTGCTTGGATGTCCGCTTAAACTTTTCCATTTGTTTGGTGAGTTTTTTCTTCACTTCGCCGCTTTTTTGGCTTAAACTTTCAAAATAGCTCATTTCCGCATTGTCCAAATGCTTGCTGGCTTGTTCTTTCGCGAACGATTTAATGCTTTCTTGTGCCTGTTTGCTTAAAGTCATTTTTCTCCCTCATTTCTGATTTGTTCAATTCGTGCACTTAAAAACGCCCATTTTTCCCAAAAGCGCATAAGCTCTTCCTTGCCTTTCTCGTTCAACGTATAAAATTTTCTCGGCGGTCCCATATCAGAAGGTTTTTTCACCACATGGACCAACTTATTCTTTTCCAAACGGACAAGCACAGTGTAAACGGTTCCTTCGACGATGCCAGTAAAACCAAGTTGGTTTAGCTTGCGTGTAATTTCGTATCCATACATTTCTTTGTGCTCAATCAGCTGCAAAATCATTCCTTGCAAGACCCCTTTGAGCATTAAACTTAAATTATCGATAACAAGCACCTCTTTTATGCTAATAAATATGAAAGAGCACTGCTATTTAGTATTACTAAGTACAGGTATATAGTATTACTTAGTAGATAAAATGTCAAGTAACTGGCATAAAAAAACACAGAAAGCGATTCTGTGCTCAAGTGGTTTCAAATTATAGGCTCGAAAAATGGCTATTATCTGTTTACATAAAGCGGATATACTGCTCTTCTCCCTTGTCTTTTACAGCAATACCTAATTCCCGCAAATCTTCCCGCAACCGCTCTGCTTGTTCGCGTTCTTCTTCTCTCAATGCAATGCGACGCGAATAGAGAACCTTGTTGGCTGCTTCACCACAAGCTTCATCGCTAAGCGTCCAGAGCCGGTACGCATTGGCAAATGGATCGCTCTCCACCCATGGATAACGATGGTGCCAAAACGCTTGCTCGACTTTGTCTTGCTTGACATCAATCGTTTCGCGATAAAGCTCTTTCCCATTTGGGCCGAGAATGACGAGACTCTTCTCTTCAACAAACACTGCATAAATGTCCTTTTTTAAAAACTTTCTTTGTTTGTTGTTCTTCATTACTATTACATCTGTGTCCGAAACATCGACCACTAACGATTCATGAAAAGCTGCGGTTGACAATAGTAGCCCTAACAGTATGCCAACCGCCACTCCAGCAATGGAAACAAATAAGGGAGAAAACGAATCAATGAGCAACAAAATGCCTTGCGAAGACAAGAAAGGCATTCTAAGCAAAAAATCAACAATAGCTGGAAGAAACCAGCCGATTGCCGCTCCTACTAAAGCCGGCATTATCCACACAAGCCCCTGCTCAAAACGGTTCGGACCTAGTTTGGTAACGTTCTGCATGTTCACCCTCCATTTTTTAGTTAATCAATTTTTTATTTGACTGTTCAATCAGTTTTATTTCATGGATGGCTGTCTAAGCCAGCATCTTTAAAGCCATCCGCGTCAATTCATTTTTATATGTTTCATATTGCTCGTGGTCACAATTTTTTAGCATGATCTCCCCTATCGCTCCTTGAATGATCGTCGCAACAAGGGCTGGATCGAAATCGGTTGTGAATTCTTTTTTATTCTTACCAGCCATTAAAATATCGGTCAATAACATCTCGAGCCCATCGGACTCCTGGTCTGCTAAAAGATAAAAGGGAGTGCCGTCTTCCGTTTGGGCATTGAAAACAATTTCAATCATGGCAATATTGTTTTCGTAATGGGTTGCCTGATAAGCAAGGCTCGCCTCAATAAAAGCCTTTAATTGCTCAGTTGCCCCCTTTCTTGCCGCTACGCATTCACTAATATAATGAAGCTGATCAGCAACTAAATACATGAGCGTATGATGAATTAAGTCAGCTTTATCAGCAAAATGATAGGAGATCAAACCGGTGCTAATTTTCGCGTTTTGGGCAATCTTTGTTAAGCTGATTTTATTATAGCCTATTTCAGAAAGCGTTCTTATGCATGCTTGGATAATCTGTTCTCTGCGTGCTTCGGCGATAAAAGATTCGGCCACGGGACTTCCCCCTATTGGATATATGATCAAAAATTTGACTACATAATCAAATTAGCATGAGATAGAAAGACAAGTCAAGAGACACCTTGTCTTTTTCTACGTATAGGAACAGCCTAAAAACAGCGACATGCCTGCTACTTGGGGACCCCATTCTGGACAAGCTCTTAAAAAGCTGTAATAATGACGATAAATACAGCATTCAAAAAGGAGTAGCGAACGCCTATGCCTTTGTCTTTATATCAATATTTTAAAGACCGTTCTGCAGAGTTGACGGAAACATGGTATGCAAATTTGGACAAGTCGAAAGAAGGTATTTATGGATCAACTGACCCAATAAAAATCAAGCAATTAAAAGCGCAAAACCGCCAGTTTCACGAACTGTTTAGTGAAATTTTCAATCCTGAAAATGAGGAAGTCGACATCTACATAGATAAGTGGGTTACTGAAATCGCCTCTGACCATGCTCATTTGGAGACGCCACTCCCCGAAATCATGGAAGAATTTTTAAATACACAATCATTATACTTACACGTTTTTCATCAATTTGTCGAAACGCACCATCCTGATATGAGTATGAAACAGTACAATGAGACGATCCAGTTGATTATCCGCTCATTCAAAAAAATTATGATTGCGTTTAGTGTCCGTAACCAGGAGTTATCCGAGGAACTGCTGCAAGCACAGAAAGATATGATTACAGAGCTTAGTTCTCCTGTTATTCATTTAAATGAGCAAATTGCGCTATTGCCGCTTATCGGTGAAATTGATACGCATCGAGCGAAGGTTATTTTTGATCAAACTCTTGAACAATGCGTCAACAGCCGTGTGGATTCACTGCTCATTGATTTGTCTGGCGTACCGGTAATCGACACGATGGTTGCCAATCAGATTTTTTCCTTAATAGATGGATTAAAACTAGTCGGAACTAAGGCTTCGCTGTCAGGCATCCGTCCAGAAATTGCCCAGACGGCGATCCAACTTGGTATTGACTTTACCCACATCCGCATTTATTCATCGATCTCTGCAGCACTGGAAAAACTGAGTTTTGAAGCAAAGTTAAGCTAAATGAACAATACTTTCCTATTTTAGTCAACCAACATCTTGCTGGCTATTGTTCTTTGCAATAAATGTTGTACCGTACCTTTATCGGATTGGGTTGGCAAGTGGTACGATTGCTTATAGATTTCATGCCCTTTGCCCGTAATAAAAACCCAATCCCCGTTTTCCGCTCGTTCCCACGCATAGGCAATGGCGCTTGTGCGGTCGGGAATGACAACCCCATTTTTGCCAAGTTGGAACTCCTCAAGCATCTGCCCCATCCTTTCAGGGCTTTCGCCATTTAAGTCATCCATTGTCAAAATAATGAAGTCAGAGAACCTTTTCGAAACGTTAATCATTGCCTGCCGTTTTGACTTATCGCGGTTGCCACGAAAGCCAAACACATGAATGATTCGACGGGCACTTAACTCTTTTGCTGTTTTCAAACAATGATAAAAGGCCTCTTCCGTATGAGCATAATCAATAACGACATTGGCGCCTTTTGGATGGTGTATAAGTTCAAAACGTCCAGGAACACCTGGGAATTTTTCAAGTGCAGCCAAAATCTTTCTTGCATTCAGCCCAAGCAGGCGTGCTGTCAAAAAAGCCATTGCAGCATTGTACAAATTATGTTCGCCTAGAAGTGGCAGCTGCAAATCATACGCTTTATGGTCTTCAGCAATCGTGGCTTGCATCGGCTTTCCTATCCGGACATTGCTTAATTGTAGCGTCTCTTCTGCCCCGCCCAATGTATAAATGTAAGGCACATCCATCTTTTTCAAAGATGCTAAACATGCTTCCCCCCACTCATCTTGGACTTGAATGACCGCTTTTCCAGCAGGCGCAAGCTGTTCAAATAACCGCAGCTTTGCCCCAAAGTAAGCTTCCATCGTTCCATGATAATCCAAATGGTCTTGGCTTAAATTAGTGAACAACCCATAATCAAATTCGATTCCAAAAACTCTGTGCTGCATCAAAGCATGGGAAGTTACTTCCATTATAATCACTTGGTCGTTGCTCGCTGCCAATTGCTTTTGTAGCTCCAAAGCATCCATGGTGGTGTTCGTAGTCGCAGGTAAAATCTGTCCGTTTACGATGTTTTGGACAGAACCAAACAGAGAGCACGTATGACCACATGTTTCTAATACGTGTTTTAACATATAGGAAGTTGTCGTTTTTCCATTTGTTCCCGTTATGCCAATCATGATGGCTTTCTTCTGTTCATTTTTGTAGAAACGCTTTGCTGCTAACGCAAGCGCCTTTCTGCTATCTGCCACTTTTATATAGGGCACAGTCAGTTTTCCAATTTCTTTTTCGCCAATAACTGCTTTAGCTCCAGCTGCAATTGCCTGATCGATAAACGTGTGGCCGTCGATCGAATAGCCAGCAATAGCGATAAACAAGTCACCTGGCTGCACCGTTTTTGAGTTGTTCGATATGCCGGTTATATGAACAGCATCGCTGCCGTTAAGTTCCTTGTACTCCAATATATCCAACAAATGTTTTAATAACATACTGGCTTCTTCTCCTTGGCTTTGCTATCTTTCATTGCCCTTAGTATGGACAAGCGCCACCAAATGAGCACATGCAATATCTGTAAGCTTGAACGCTGTACTTTTTCATTACCAAAGCTAGGAGGAGCGTTTTCTTGCTGGAGCCATTATGTATAAAAAATCAAGCAGCTACAATAGCTGCTTGACCTTAAGCATGCGTCGCCCTATTTAGGGTCATGCGCTCTTTGCTTTTCGTTTCTGTTTTCCTTGTAACAACGGCCACTGCCCCATTAATGGAGCTGCATAACGGTCTAGACCGATCGCTCCTGCATTGTTTTTGCTAATAAGAATGAAAATGGATAGAATCAACATGACCGGGTTATTGGAAACGGTGCCCGCCAGCAAAAATGACATATTCATCGTGCTTCCAAAGAAAGCAGCACTTCGCGTAAGCAAACCAACGATCAGGCCAATCCCAACAAAGATTTCCCCCCACATAACGAAAAAGCTAAACAACCCTGCGTTCGGCAATGCAACGTTTTCCAAAAAAGCATGGTAGAGAGGAAAAGCAAGTCCCTCCCCTTTCATAACGGGATTGGCAACTGCCGCTTCCAGGAATCCGGAAGCATCAAATCCGCCTGTTACTTTACCGAATCCAGAAGTAACCCACATCCATCCTAAATATAATCTCACAGCAAGCAAACACACAGCCGCGGCTTTTGTCTTTTGTAAAAAATGTAACATATGATTTCCTCCTTCTGATTGTGAATGTTTTCACATGTCTTTCTACCTCCACTATACACAACCCCCTTTATTTGTTCAACATTTCACAAACTAATTCAAGAAATCGTCATAATTCGCTGAGGGCTAGCAACTTTTTTTGCCCACTATTGCTGAAAATACGATCCAGCTAGGAAGGCTCGTTTTGTCCATGTCTATTTCTTGCTTTTAGCGAAAAATAAAAAAGACGCACTGGCATTGAGCGTCTTTTATTAATTGATTGTGTTGGGGCCATGCTCTTCCTCATCCGTTTTTCTGTTCAAATATTCATTTGGTTCGCCGCCAGCAGCATTATGGTTTTTGATTTGGCTTAACCGGCCATTGCGGTGTTCGCCATGATTGCTGTTTTCTTTAAATTGGTTATTGTGCTTTTTGTCCTTATTGCTCATGTTTTGCCCTCTTTCCTTTCTAAGCTGAATTTAGCTTATGAGAAAAGGGACAATTTATGCACACGCATTTAGATTAGGAGCCAGCCCAATCCAACTGTTGTTGGTTGCCTTCAATCAGTTCAATTGTATTTCCGTCCGTATCTTTGATCGCTAAAATGAGTTGGCCATTCGCACTTAACCACAATTTCCCAAGTGTCTTCCATTCCTCTAATGAAGTCTCTCTTTCTGCAAAAAACTCGCCAATGTCTTCTACATATAGACGGCAGTGGGCATTTTGACTTCCTGGTCTCTCCATTAGATGGAAGATCGCTTCTTTTTTTTGGATCGCCACACAATCGGCTGCAATATCGTTTGCTGCAAACCCGAGCCTTTTTGTATAAAATTCTTTGCTCTTAGCCAAATTCGCGACTTTAAATACTGGTATGATCTGCATCCTCATTGCCTAATCCGCCCTCGCTTCTCCTAAAACCGACACACTCGTTTCGTTTAATGCCCTTTGGGTTAACAATACTGTTTGGATCTATACAATTTCTATACAACCTCCATTAGGCTTTGCGGAATGTTTAGAAATTGTACAGGTCGTCACATTACGGTAGAGGTGTGACCACTAAGGGAAAGGGTTGATTTAGAGTCATGATGGTGCGATGAACCTATTATTCATTTCAAAAAAAAGCTTGCTGGCCGATATGTTCCGTTACCGTATAACAGAAACCGGCAGTCAGCTGTGCATTGTCCACTCAACTCAAGAGATAAAAACGTGTCTTGCCGATTTTTCTGTAGATATCGCCATCGTCTATGGAGAACAGCCAGACAGTGTCGCATTTATTAAACAACTGCGCGCTAGCGATCCTCATTTGCCGTTGCTTGTGCTGGCGGATAGGGCAACATACGAGTACATCAAGGTTTGTAGGGATTATGATGTCAATGGACTTCTATCAACCAAAACCAGCTTTCAACAATTAATGGCGAAAGTAGCCAGAATCTTGCAGGGCGAGTCCATTTATGATACATATTTATTGGAAGAGGAATCGAGCCATTTGGCCCATGTCCACTTCTCCCGCATGGAGAGAAAAGTAATCGATTACATAGTGGATGACTACCCTAACAAAAAAATCGCACAAGTAATGGGGATTCATGAAGGGACTGTAAGAAACTATATCAGCAACATTTATAGCAAAATTGGTCTTCATCGCCGTAAAGAGGCAAAACAACTTTTAAAGAAGTGGATGGAAAATGATACAGAAGAAAGTAGAACAAAGGGGTGAAAGTTTTCGCTTATTCCGATAGTAATGGCTAGTCTTTCCGCTACGGATTGAAAGTAGCGAACAAACAAATCGAAGGGTGAGGATGTTTATGTCAAACGAACCATCACATGAGTCGGCTAGAGAAAAGTTGCGGGAAGACGAGTCAAACAAACAAGCAAATGCAGATCATCAGCGGGGATACACGACAAATTGCCATCCTACAAGCATTCGCCTAAACGATAACAAAGCCCTGACTTCTAATGAAGTCGTTGCAAAACTGGAAGCTTTATGCACGTTGCTTCAAGATACGGAAGGCTACTATCTCCTCGACATCAAGGTGACCGAAACAGAGATCGTTGGATAAATGCCAACAGACAGTAGCCTCCTGCCTACACCATTAAAATAAGACGCTCGCCAAATGAATGACTGCTGTAGCGGTTACACAACTGAGCAGTGTTGAATAAAGAACGATTTGGGCATGGAGCTCAGGCTCTACCTCGTGCTCAAGCGCAAGTGTCGCCGTATTTCTTGAGGTAGGAAACGAGCTAGCAATAAACAACGATTGGGCTACAACGCCCTCAATGCCGAGAGCAAAGATGAACAGCAAGGCAAAGACAGGTCCAGCGACGAGCCTTCCGAGCAAACTCCAGGCGATCGCACGATGGAAAGAACGTAAACGAATCCCTGCAAGTTGGGCACCTAATAAAAACAGCGCTAACGCTACAAAACCATTGGCCAATTGTTCAAGTGGGACGAGTACAAATCCTGGAATGGGCCAGGCAAAAGCTTGAAAAACGAATCCCGCTAACAGCGCATGAACAATTGGAAGCTTTACAAGCGACTTGCCAATGTCAACGATCGACTTAGTCGCTGACAACAAGTTGTAAAGCCCGTATGTATACGTGAGCAAGTTTTGAAAGACAAGAACAATAATTTGTACCGAGACGCCCAACGGATTTGTACTAAAAATAAGTTGACTAACAGGCAGCCCGTAATTGCCGGAATTCATCAACGATATGCTGTTTTTTAATGCTGCCCCTTCTCCACGCTTCAATTTTAGGCCTTTCGCTAAAAGCTGTCCAAGCGCCATCGTGCCCCCTGTGAACAAAAGCAAATAAAAAACCAGCTGCGTTAGTAACTGCATGTCAAACTGCGCTTCATAAATGTTCAAAAACACAGCAGCTGGCATAAAACAAGACGTCAAAAGTTTCGAAATCGGCGTTAATTGAAAATGAAAACGCCGCTGAAACAAAGCGCCGATCGCCATTAAAATAAGAATTGGAAGGACAACGTTCACAAAAACAAGACTCATGTAACCCATTGATGATAACTCCTTTTTAAATACGAAACATTCCTTCCTCATTATAGCGCTATCAGCCTGTTGCTTGTGTATGGTTTATTGGAAGCTTATTGATTCAATTTATTTATCACCACTTCGCGCTCGCCTTGCCCAATATTCGTTTTTACTTTAAGCCCACCACATCTCCCCCGCATCATTTCGAATAATGGCCGTTTGTAAAAACGCGATCGCTTTCGTCAAGCCTTCTTCGTTTGTCATCAGTCCGTCCTCATGCTCAATGCTCATTGCTCCCTTGTAGCCAATCAGCTGAAGGGCACTAATGATCTCTCGCCAAACTTCTTCATTATGACCATAACCGACAGTACGAAAAATCCAGGACCGGTCCGCGATATCGCGATACGGTTTCATATCAAGAACGCCGTTGCGACTTGCGTTTACTGCCTCGATTTTCGTGTCTTTCGCATGAAAATGATAGACGGCCTCTCCAAGTTCACGAATGCAAAGGGCAGGGTCCATGCCTTGCCAAAAATAATGGCTCGGGTCAAAATTGGCGCCGATTTGCTTCCCGCATTCCCTACGTAGCCGCAGCAATGTCTCATTGTTATACACGACAAAACCAGGATGTGGCTCAATTGCAACCTGCACACCATGTTCTTTTACGTAGCTGTGCTTTTGGTGCCAATAAGGAAGGACTTTTTCTTCCCATTGCCATTCAAGCATTTCCGAAAAATCATGGGGCCACGGGCATGTATTCCAAACAGGATAGCGAGAATGTTCCGACTCGCCCGGACAACCAGAGAAAGTAACAACAGTCTCTACACCTAGCCTTGCAGCCAATTGTACGGTTTGCTCAAACACACGGTCATGTGCGTTGCTCACCTGCGGGTTAGGATGAAGCCCATTGCCATGGCAACTAAGGGCGCTAATCGTTATGCCCCGCTCATCAAAAGCAGCTTTAAACGTGGCAAGCTTATCTTCATCTGCTAAAAGCGCCTCTGGTTGGCAATGGGCATCGCCAACATAACCACCTGTTGCGATTTCCACTGTATCAAGGCCCTTTTCTTTTATGTGATCTAACATCTCTACCAACGACTTTTCTCCGTATAAAACAGCAAATACACCAAGTCTCATCATTCATTCCTCCCATTATTTACTTCATTGAACCAGACGCAATGCCCTCGACAATATGCTTTTGAAAAGCAATAAAAATCAAGATAATCGGAATAATGGCCACGAAAGAAACTGCCATTAAACTGTTCCAATTCGTTCCGTGCTGGCCAACAAACGTATATAAGTAGACTGTAAGCGGTCGAATGCTTTCATCGGTTGTCAAAATAAGGGCGTACAGCAAGTCACCCCAGGCAAACAAAAATGCAAATGCACCGACTGTTAACAGCCCTGGTTTTGCCAACGGCAAAATAATCCGCACAAACGTTAAAAAACGATTGCTTCCATCAATAGCTGCTGCTTCTTCTAACCCTTGCGGAATGGACATAAAGAATGGACGTAATACAAGGACGGCAAACGGCAGCGCCGTTGTTGTATTGGCCAAAATCAGAGCGATAAAATGATTTAACAACCCTAAATGAGAAAACAACAAGAAAAATGGCAGTGCCAGCATGATGCTCGGCAGCATCTGTGCTACAAGCATGACCCCAATTATGGCTCCCTTCCCCTTAATGTCAAGCCTTGCTAACGCGTAAGCAACAGGAGCAGCAAGCACTAATGTTAGAACCAATGTGCCTAGTGCAATCACGACACTATTGAGAAAAAAACGGACAATCTCTGGGTTATTTAAAATATTGTCAATATAGGCCTCCGTAGTCACCTCCCGTGGAATGATTTGTGGAGGAATCGCAAAAATCGCTGACATTGGTTTAATGGACGTGACAACCATCCAATAAACAGGAAACAAAAACAGCATGGTTGAAATAAGCCCGATGACACTGGCTACATACTGGCTTTCTACAAACCGTTTTTTCATGCTGCATCCTCCTTACTGGCAATCCGTAAATAGATAAGCGAAACAACAATCAACAAAGCAAGCATCACGGTTGTAATCGTAGCGCCGATACTGAAGTTGTAGTTAATAAACGCTTGTTCATAGGCATAAAACGGCATGACAGTTGAAGCGTACAGCGGCCCGCCTTTTGTCATAATCAAAATGATGTCAAATACTTTGAATGTGTAAATGATGCCGAGCATGACCAAAATGAACAACGTCGGTTTTAGCAGAGGCAATGTAATCGCAAAAAACTGCCGCCATTTCGAAGCCCCATCTACACGGGCTGCTTCGTAAATGTCTGTTGGCAGCGATTGGAGTCCTGCCAGCAAAATGACCATGTTAAATGGAATGCCAATCCAAATGTTTGCAATAATCGTGCTGTAAAGGGCCGTCTGCTCGTTCGACACCCAATAAATTGGCTCTTCGATGATGTTTGCCCACAACAGAAAATGGTTGATGATCCCGTGTTCGCCAGCGAACATCCATTGGAACAGCGTACCGGTAATCACAAGGGGAATCATCCAGGCCATTAAAAGGAGCGCTCGAAATAGGCCGCGGCCTGGAAATGTTTTATTAAAAAATAACGCCAAGGCCAGTCCGACGACAAACTGGAATAGCAAACATAATGTCGTAAACACAATTGAGTTTTTCACCGATTGCAAGAACACCGTGTCCGTTAAAACAGCCTTGTAATTGTCAAACCAAGTAAATTCGTAGCCAGACATAATGTTGAATACAGTTACATTATGAAACGTCAAATATACATTGTAGCCGATTGGGAACAACATAAAAACAGCTAAAAAAAGCAGCCCAGGCAACACAAACATATACTTTCCTACTATATCTTTTTGCAGCCTTTTCTTCGGTTTGAACGAACGTGGCCGTTTTACGGCTGAAAGTGGCGACTCCATTCGCTTTCCCCCTAAGCTTATTATTGGTTTTTCTCAAACAGGGCGTTCACTTCACTGGCTGTTTCCTGAATCGCTTCATTAATAGGAATTGATCCAGACAGCGCTCCTTGAATCATGTTCTGTATTTCGTTGGAAATGGCTGGATACTGTTCGCCATATGCCCTTGCCCTGGCAAACTCCATGCTGTCAGCAAACGGTTCATACATCTTATCTTCTTGCCAATAGGGGTCTTGGATTAAGTCTTTTCTCGCTGGCAAGTAATGTTTGTCTTTTACCATTTGCATCAGCACCTCTTCTTCCTGCATAAATGTGATCACATTCCACGCTTCTTGAATATGCTCTGAAGAACTGCCAATCGCAAAATTTTCGCCGCCGATGACGGTTGCCTGTGCCTCAGCCGCTGGGAGAGGGACTACGCCCCACTCAAATTCGAGCGAGTCGCGAAATTGCTCAACTTGCCAAGTCCCATTTACCATCATAGCTGTATTCCCATTTACAAATTGCAAGGCAATATCCTGCTGATTGAGCGACAGAACTTCACGGGACATGTAACCGCTATCAATAAACCCTTTCCAAAGCTCAAGTGCCTCTCTCGTTGCCTCGCTATCCAACTGGTCCAAATCTCCGCCTGCCTGCCATAAAAAAGGGAGAAATTGAAAGGCGCCTTCCTCACTGCGGACAGCAGCTACAGAAAATGGGTAACCGTCCGTCTTGCCTGCAAGATGAGGAACAGCCTCTTTCAGCTCATCCCATGTCGAAGGCGGCTTCACTCCCGCTGCTTCTAGCAAGTCGTTGTTGTAAAAGAGCGCTAAATTGTTGCTTCCAAATGGAATGCCAAAATTCCGGCCTTGGTACATCGTTGATTTCCACGGACCTTCGAAATACTCGTCTGCTTCTCCCCATTGCTCAACCAATTCTGTAATATCAGCTGTTGCCCCCGCCGCTGAGAGTGCTTGATGGTTCGGATTATCAACGATCATAATATCTGGAAGCTCCCCGCCAACCATCGCTAAGAGGAGCTTACGCTGCATTTCTGAAAAAGGAACAGAAACGCGCTCGATCTTGACATCAGGATGGGCTTTCTCATATTTGGCAATCGCATTGATGACTGATTGTTCTGTGCCGTCCCTGCCATACGTATCCCACCATGTCAAAGTAGTTTGTTCTTTCGAGGCCGTTTCATTGCAAGCGGCAACGCTAAGTGACAGCAAACATGCCAACGTGACTACACATGCTATTTTCATAAAGAAACACTCCCTGTTTAACGAGTATAATCCGTTCTCAACAAGTCCATTTCTTCCCTGACTTTGCCGCTTCAATCGCCGCCCACGTCAATTCAAGGCTTTTTACATTGTCTTCAATCGATGTTGGTGGCACCGTATCATGGCGAATAGCGGCAACAAATGCATCAAGCGACAGCAGACGGTCTGGCAACAAACTCGTTTGAAGCTGAATCTCAGTTGGTTCATCTTCCTCACCTTTGTACATGTAAACGCGGTCGTCGACTAGTTCAATTGCCCCCTTTTTTCCTACGAGACGCAATTCTCCATTCCAAGGGGTTTTACGCCCTTTTCCAGCCCATCTACCGGTATAGCTTATTCGCACTTCATCTTCAAACAAGATGTCTACATGGGCATTGGGCATGCCTTTAAACCAGCTCCATGTTGGGCGGAAGCTTGCTGCTGTCACTTCAACCGCCTCTTTTTCTAGCAAAAAACGGAGGATGTCAAAATGGTGGATCGCCATGTCTTGCAAAAGAATGTCGGCATATTCGTCCCTCCAACCGCCAAAACGAGTGGCACGGTTAAAATAATAATCGCCATATTCCACCTTTCCAATCAACTGCTGATCGAGTAGCGCTTTGATCGTCTGGATTTGCGGGTGATAGCGATAATTTTGGCTAACCATCACTTTTTGTGCGTGTGCTTTCGTAAATGCCAGTAATGCTTTTCCTTCCTCAAGCGTGTCTGTCAATGGTTTTTCCATCATGACATGAAGTTTAGCCTTGATGGCTGTCTTCGCCAAATCGGCATGAGTAGTTGGCGGCGTCACAATTAACACAAAGTCCGCTTCCACTTTTGCGATGGCTTCTTCTAGACTGTCAAAAGATAAAACACTGCAATTTGCCCGTTTTAATGCCGCTTGCACATTCACCTCGAGGGGATCGACAATGGCTACCACCTCTGCATGCTGGTAAGTTTGGAGCAGTTCAAACCAAGAAAGTCCAAACCCCCCTACTCCCACTTGAATCGCTTTTAACATATTCCCTTTACCTCCATTTTTCAGTTAATTGATTATCGATAATCAAAACAAAGTATAGAAACAACTTAATCATTGGAATATATAACCCAATGATTAAGTATAGTACGAGGCATTGTTTTTCATGACAATTTCCAGTTTCGTAATCGTTGATTGATTAGCGTCTTCTTCCTCGAGCACCATCAAAGAAAACAATTTTTTGATTGCTAAGTAGCCTTGGCTGACTGGGTCTTGAGTGATCGTTGCGGCAATCATTTGCGTATGAAGATGCTTGTAGATCAAATCATTCATATCATGGCCAACCAATGCCGCCACTTGATGTTCAGGGTATTTTGAAAAAAAGTCGGCCACATTCCCTAACTCTGCTGTAGCTACATATAACCCATCCAAACCAGTAACTTCTTTCTGCCATTGCTGTCCTGGCTGGAAGGGCAAGTCATGTTCTTCAAGGCGAATCGCCTTACAAAGCTCCAGCCTAAATTCCCGTAGACCTTCACGAAAGCCTTCTAGTTTCTCCCGTGCTTGGTAATCATTATTTCCGCCTAACAGCACGCCAACCTTTCCTTGCTCTGGGACCAGCTTTGCCACTAATTCAGCAGCTAACCTTCCTGACGAGTGATAATCGCAGCCAACATAAAATAAGCGCCCACTGTTTTGTGCGTCTACATTAAACGTACAAATAGGTTTTTTACTCGCCTTTAAATACGGGGAAACTGCATCGCCAAGGGCAGCGATTGCAACGGCGTCAATGGTTTCATCTGCCAATATTTCTTGAATCCGTTCCGGTGATTCGGTAAATGCCTCCACTGGGAGGCGAAAACGGTGGACTGTGACCCCGTAGTCCCGCAGTTCTAATTCAGCTTGGGCAATGCCTGCCTCAATTTGCTCCCAAAAGTATGCTGGATATTCTTTATAAACGACAGCGACATGAAAGGTTACTTTTCGTGAGAGAATGCTGGCCATCCGGTTAGGAACATAGCCCATTTCCTCCGCCTTTTCCAATACGCGCTTGCGCATTTTTTCACTGACATTGGCGCGATTGTTCAGAACTCTATCCACTGTAGCAATCGAAACGCCTAGTTGTTTCGATATTTCTTTTGCTGTGACTTTCATTTCTTCCCTCTTCGCCTTCGTTTGATTATCGTAAATCAATTGCAAGATTATTAAAATCATACATGCAAACGCTTAAAAAAACAAGCACGAAATTTTATGACACAATCAACGCCTGGCGTAACCAGGCGTTCAGACTGTAGACAAACGCTCGCATACTTCGTCGTTTGCCTCACTCATCTACTCATGAACCCCCGTTCTATTCGCATCTTCCCTCGGCTGCACTCCTCGTCTGACAAGCGTTTTCTATCAGTCTGAGGGCGGTTATCGACTTTGTCGACAACCTCAACACCTGGCGTAACCAGGCGTTGTTCTCGGAAACGATCTTCTTTTATAAAAAAAAGAAATAGGCGGTTAAATCCGTAATCTTTCCTTTTTCATTGAGTGTATATAGGTCACAAAAGGCCGCTTTCCTTTTCGTTCCTGTTTCATCTGGGCACAGCATTGTCCCTTCGATAGCGGCGCTACGCCCAGAAGCAATGATGCGTTTTGTCGTAAATTCTTCGCTCACAATTCCTTTTACTGACTCTAGCCTTTTGGCAACTTCCTCTTTCCCCTCAACTACAGAGTCCCCTATCATTTCCCAACGGATGTCTTCCGCCGCATGGCTAAGAATAAAATCAACGTCCCCTTTGGCAAATGCCTCATTTAAGTCTGCATACAATTGTTCAAACTGTGCTTGCTCTGTTTTCATGTCTTCGCCTCCTTGAATCAAGTTACCCTCATCTTACCAAACAGAATAAACGGCCATTTCTCACCAATTGCGCTGTTCGATCAGAAATTGGTTCATTAATAATGGCAAGGAAATCAAGATCGGCGGATCATCCTGTTTAGGAGGGTGAAGTTGTAGACGAATCCCATCTACAGCCGCAAATGGACGCATAACAATCGCTGTCTTTAAGCGGCCGCGTAATGTTTGTTGCGGAAGTAGAAAGTCTTTGCCTTCCATCCCCCATGAAACGGCTGTTGCCAGCAAATAATACGTCCCAGGGGCAACATTCAAAAAACAAAAATCGTCGCTGCCAGAGAGCAATGTACCGTAACATGGCAACCCTTCAGGAATTGGCTTTGAAAATAAGCCGACGAACACAACACCTGAAAACGGCGAACCTGCTGTAATGGTTCCGCTTACGCTATTTAAAGGAGAGGCAGCCGCGCGAGTCGAAGGCCATTTTTGCAGCCTTTGCAGAGCTTGTAAATGTCCTTCTGCACTAGCCAGTGATTCACGAAAACGGCCAGGGCTCAACCCTACTCGTTCAGTAAAGCGAGTCGTAAACGTACCAAGGCTTTGCTGGCCGATTTCCAAACCGATGTCCCGTACCCCTAAATTTGTATGGACGAGCAGGCTTTTCGCTTTATCTAAACGAAGGGCAGAGACATAATAAAGCGGCGAGATCCCCACTTCATTTTTGAATTTTCGAACAAAATGATATGGACTATATCCGACATGTTTGGCGATCACGTTTAAGCTAAGCGATTCATGGAGGTTTCGCTGGATAAACGAAACAGCCTCGATGATTTCCGGCGTAGGAGCTGACAACCGTTCACACCTCTTTTTCTTTCATTGTATACTGGCAAAGAGTTGCTGGCAAATCAAGCCCCGGTAAATGAAAACGGAAAAAGCTGTTCCACCGAAATGGAACAGCGAGATCGCTTAATCGTATAAACTTGTCCAATGCCTACTGGCCGTTATTTTCAGCACGTTCTACAATCATGTCAGCAATTAAATCGATTTGTCCACGGACAGAAATCGGGTCATACGGATAAAATGTATCAAAATCATTGATAAACACACGATTGTTTTTGACTGCCTCAAGCCCTTGCCAAATGGGAGAAGACTCCATCTCAGGAAGCTTGCTGTCCCCTTCAGGATGGTAGTCGGTAATAAACATATAATCAGCCGCGTAATCAGGAATAACTTCCGTAGACAATTGTTTCATTTCCCCTGTTTTAATTACTTCTTCGTCAATCGATTCCGGCGCCTTTAAACCTAGTGCATTGTAGATCACTTGCCCACCACGGCCGGCGTTATCATTGAATACCCAGAAATCGCCTTTGTCCGTCAATTCATAAATGCCAAATGTCGCATCGTCTTCTACTACTTCCTCTACACGGGCTCTAGCGGCTTCCGCCTCTTCATTAAAACCGTCTAGAAATTGATCCGCTTCTGCTTCAGCATTTGCTAGTTCGCCGAACAGTTGCAACGATTCTTCAACATTTTTAGCTGTATTGTATGGAATGACAACGGTTGGTGCAATTTGAGAAAGCGTCTCGTATTGTTCTTCGTCCATCACAACAATTAAGTCAGGCTCAAGCTCAAGAACCTCTTCTGTATTAACCGGATCACCCACATCCTTTATGTCTTTAAGCTCCTCTTCAATAAACGGGTTCGAAAAACTCCAAGAACCTGCCCCGACTACATTTGCACCAACCGCCAAAAACTCGCCAGCATAAAAATCAGTGACAATTCTTTCTGGATGTTCAGGTATGCTTATTTCTTCTCCATTGGGAGCCGTATATGTGCGCATCTCTCCGCTCTCAGCTGCGCCGTTTTGATTGCCACTAGGCTCCTCCCCTTCGTTTGAACTCGTATTGCCACAGCCTCCAAGCAAAAGTACGGTCGCAAGGAAAGAGCTGAAAATAACAGGAACCTTCATGAACCGAGTACCTCCGTTATATTTGTTTGCGAATGAAAATCATTATCATCAATACTATAGCAGCAGCAAAGCAAAGCGTCAACAGCAATCAAAGTCGGCAAAGAACAAACGCTTTGGTTAGACGTTTATAAATGTTCAATGTTAGACTATTGGCAAAAGACAAGGAGTGATTAAGATGATCCCAACTGTCACACTAAAAGATGGGTTGCAGTTGCCAGCTATTGGCTTTGGCACATATGCGTTGAATGGAGCAGCGGGCGTCAATGCAATGGTAAGTGCGATTGATATTGGCTATCGTCTGCTAGATTCGGCCTTCAACTACGAGAATGAGGGAGCTGTCGGAGAAGCGATTCGGCGTAGTTCTGTCCCAAGGGAACAGTTGCGCATCACTTCAAAGCTGCCAGGGCGGCGACAAGCATATGAGCAAGCGATCGTGACCATTCAAGAATCTTTGCTGCGCGCGAGATTGGACTATTATGACCTATACTTAATCCATTGGCCGAACCCAAAAACCGACTTATATGTAGAAGCATGGCAAGCGTTAATCGATGCTCAAAAATGGGGGCTTATTCGCTCAATTGGCGTATGTAACTTTTTGCCTGAACATTTAGAGCGATTAGAACGGGAAACGGGCGTCATGCCAAGCATTAACCAAATTGAACTTCACCCTTATTTTTCTCAGGAAAGCCAACGTGCTTGGGATAACAATCATCACATTGTTACTGAATCATGGAGCCCTCTCGGCCGCGCTAGCACCGTTCTACAAGACGAAGCGATCAAACAAATTGCGGCTACACACAGAAAAAGCGTCTCGCAAATTATATTACGCTGGCATGTACAACTTGGGGCGATTCCGTTGCCAAAATCGGCTTCACCTGAACGCCAACTTGAAAACATATCGATTTTCGATTTTTCCCTAAGCACAGAAGAAATGGAGCAAATAAATAGACTAACAAAAGTCAACGGCCGCATCCAAAACCAGGACCCTGCCGAATATGAAGAGTTTTAACGATTCATACTGAGAACGCTTGTAGACAAAAAGTGGAGGGCTAGGAAGATACGAATAACACGTAGTTTCATAAGCAAGCATATGACCGAGGCAAATGCCGAGTATTCGAGCACTTGTCCAAAGTCTAACACGAGTACAGTGGATGTACTCGTGTTGCTTCGAAGCGCTTGACTATTTATCATAACGCTTCCATACTAAACTCAGGAAAGTGTGTTTTAGGGGGAATGACGTGATTGAATAAACCAACCATTAAAGATGTAGCCAAAGAAGCAGGCGTTTCGATTGCAACCGTTTCCCGCGTGCTAAACAACGGGATTGGCTATTCCCTAAAAACCAAACAACATGTGCTAAAAACAATCGAAGAAATGGGTTATTCCCCTAATGCCATTGCCCGCGGCCTCATTAATAAGCAAAGCAATACGATTGGCGTCTTGTTTCCAGAAATATCGGGGCTCGTCAGCGCTGAAATCCTCCAAGGCATAGAGGAAGCTGCACATGCCAGAGGGCAAAGCATCGTCATTTGCAATACAGCCTCTAGCGGCCATAAAACAAAAGAGTACTTAAAATTATTGCAAGAAAAGCAAGTGGACGGCATTTTGTTTGCAAGCCAACTGCTAACATTGGAATATGTAGCGATCGTCCGTAAAATCGGTGTGCCTGTTGTCACCATTTCTGCTTATTCGGAAGACCCGACTATACCAGCCGTCCAAGTCGACAATGAGACGGCTGCTTATGATGCGGTCCATTATTTCATTCAGCAAGGCCATACAGAGATCGGCATGATCAGCGGGAACCCGTCTGATTTGTTGGCTGGGGCGCCACGAATGGCCGGTTACAAACGGGCGCTAAAGGAAGCGGGAATCGCTTATGTGCCTACGAAAGTTGCTTGGGACAAAGGGTTCTATTTTGAAGATGGGCAGAAAGCCTTTCAACAACTATACACCAATCATCCGAATTTGACAGCTGTCTTTTCAGCAAGCGATGAACTCGCCATCGGTGCCATGTCCGCCGCTGCTGCAAGAGGACTTCGCATTCCAGAAGACCTTTCCGTTATCGGCTTTGATGGCACCAAGCTCGCAAAAATGGCCGTTCCCCCTTTAACAACCGTTTCACAACATTTTTTTAGCATGGGCAAAACGGCTGCAAACTTGCTGTTTGATTCAATTGCAACGGGGCAAGCAAGTTCAGGACGTATCATCCGACATGAACTCATCAAAAGGCACTCCGTCCAGATGCGCTCATCCCGTAAATCGATCGACTAAAACACGCTCTAGCCCAAAGGGTTTTCAGGTTTCAGGTTGCAGCCATCGCCGCCGTTTTTACTGAATTTTATTTTCTTGATCGTTATCAGCTGTTTTATGGCAGTAGAGGACGGCTATTCCACTTGTCGTTCTCGTTTGAGAAGCATTCGCGGACATCCCGATTAAGTCGTTTCCTCATCTTCTGTCTTTTTCTCGATCGTTTGTTCATAATTTGCAGTCTGAGCGGCCAATTGTTCGATCGCAGCAGCTGATGATGAGACAACCGCTTTCATTTGTTCCGCTATTGATACATGCAATAGGCTAACACTGCTTTGAATTTCGCCAAAGTGGACTTCATTTGTTTGCCCAAAATGGAGAATCTGTTCAAAGCATTTCTCCGTCGTTTCCATACTAGAGATTCCTTGTTCAACGGCCTGGACCACTTCCGCAATCGAATGTTCAACGAGCTTTCTTTGGGCATGGACGTCTGACACTAAACTGGCTACGTGGCCACTTGAGTCTTTGGTTTTCATTGCTAATTTGCGGACTTGGTCCGCTACCACGGCAAACCCTCTTCCGTAGTCCCCCGCTTGTGCCGCCTCAATGCTCGCATTCAGAGACAATAGTGTCGTTTGGTCTGCCATTTGCTTAACGTTCGCACTTACGTCCTCAAATTGTACAGATAACGCCGTCAATTCATTCATGCTAGCTTCAATTTGTTCTATACATGCTTGGATGTGACCCATATGGCCGCTCTGCCTGTCCACTTGCTGCTGGCCATTTTTTGAAGCATCTAATGAGCGCTCGGAATTCGATTTTCCTTTGTGGGTTAATGTTTCAATTGATTGGGATTGGACGGCTGCTTTATGGACAGATTGCTCCATTTTGCCGATTAAATGTTCAATGTTTTGGAGAGCATGGCGCACTTGCCTGATATACGTATCTTTATGAGTCTCAAATTTTAAACGGATCCGCCTTTCTTCCTCTTCGTATGCTTCTAAAACAAGCTGTTGTTCAAAGTTGATAAGCTTCCCAACTGCGCAGAAAGCAAGAAATTGTTCATTGCCAGGTTTGAGGTGTTTGACGATCATCTGCTGTAATTCTAGCTGCAAGTTGTGAAAAGCGCCAATGTACCACTTGGTTTTAAGACCAATTCGAACATGGGTTTGAGCAATCCGTTTACGCTTAGCAAAAAAAGCGGCATCCACCTTTCCTTCAAACATTTCTAAAATATGTTGTTTTAATGTTTGTTTTAATGCGTCAATGCTGCTATAAGTCGTTACCAACTGCCGTAAATGGGGCTGTTCAAGCAACTTCTCGTAAAAGGCTTCAGTAATCGTTGCAATATGTTCGTTTACAAGTGGATACAAGAGGTGTATATATTCGAGGTCACTTGCATTTAAGCCGATAAACCCAATTTGTTTTTGGATTTCACTTTCATCCAGTTCGATTTTTATAGGGTCTGGTGCCCTTTTCAATTGCATGTTTTCCTGTTTGTTCGCTTTTCTTAGAAACATCGGTCTGCCCCCTCCTTATTTGCACACTTCTCTTTTTTATCGGCAGTATTGTATGGTTTTGTCCAGTTTTTTCCGCTTCGCTTTGATCAATGACTGCTTATTGTGTATGCTTGTTTTGTTTGCGAAACCTTTTAGCGGAAGGAGCACAAAAGCCATGGATCCAAACGAACTAGTTGCCAAAGTAGGCGAACAACTAAAAACTGTGCCTGGAATTGTTGGTACCGTCCTTGGCGGTTCTCGCGCTCGAGGCACCTACAGCGCCGATTCTGACATTGATATTGGCATCTATTATGACCTCAGCCAAGGATTTACGACCGAACAGCTTGATCGGTCTGTTCGTGCTTTACAAGATTGTAACGGAGAGGAGCGTGTTGTTACTGCCCTTGGGGAGTGGGGTGAGTGGGTCAATGCCGGTGCTTGGCTTGTTATTAATGGCTATCACGTTGATCTCATATTGCGTGACATCAGACGGGTCGAACAAGTCATTGCCGATTGCCGTAACGGAGCCATCACTATGCATTACCAAACAGGACATCCACACGGTTATGCCAATGCTATGTATATGGGTGAACTAGCCATCTCTCGTATTCAAACCGATCCTTTTGGAAGACTCGCACAATTGAAAGCATTGACTGACCCATATCCAACAAAAATGAAACAGACGCTTATCCAGTTTTTCGCGTTTGAAGCTTCATTTTCCCTCATGTTTATGGAAGCTAATGTTGATAAAAACGATTTATCGTACTTAATGGGGCATGGCTACCGAGCAATTGCCTGTCTAAATCAAGTCCTCTTCGCTAAAAATGAAGTATATTGTATTAATGAAAAGAAAGCGGTCATGATGATTTCTTCCTTTCCACTTCAGCCGCTACACTACAAAGAACGGATTGATGAAGCAATCACCCTTCTTTCTAGTGATGTTTCCTGCTGCCAGCAAGCCATTGCTCAACTAAAAGCATTGCTGGAAGAAGTGAAAAGCCTTTAAGACGTGGATTAGAGGCGCATCGTGTAAGTCTGACTATGCCTATTTATCGTGATGACCACAAAGAGGTTGTCAACAAAGTCGACAACCTCGGATATCGCCCTGTCTGCTCTGTTTATCATGGCCCGCCGATTAAGTGAAATTCTTCTAACAAACTCAACGTAATTTCTTTGGCGTGTGCACTGGTGCCATCTAAGTTTGTCACAAACGCATACGTGCCATTGCCAGATTCTATATAGCCGACATACCAGCCAACATTCGGCCCTTGCCCCGTTTTTCCATAAAGGGTATAATGGTCGCCTTCCTCCTCGATCATCATACGTTTCACCGTTTTTATCGCATCTTTTGAAAACGGAAGTACTTCGTGATATAAATCGCTGATAAAGTCAGCTTGCTCAAGAGGGGTAATCTCAAGCGAACTGCTTAGCCAAAATTGGTCAATGCCACCCGTGATATCGCGATTGCCATAAGAAATGGCATCAAGCCATTTTTGCATTTGTTCTTCGCCAATATCCCTAGCAAGCGCTTGGTAATACCAAACGACAGAATGCCTCAGCCCAGATCCAAGTGTATGATCTTTATTCCAGACGTCAAGCTCTCTTTCAATGCCGTCCCAGTACTTTATATCGTATTCATCTTTCACCGCCCCCGTTTGCAAGCCAATTAGGGCATTTGCGACTTTAAAAGTCGACTGCGGTGGAAATGCTTTTTCTGCACGCTCATGGTTGTACACAAATGTACGGTCCTGCTGTAAATCGTGAAGAACAAAAGTACCATCATGGCCAGAAAAATATTCCTCCGCTTCAATTTCCTCTAGTTTCGGAATCTCTTTTGCGAATGTTGGTTCATCTGCTGGTTGGCCTTCGCCTATAAATGCTACTATACCAGCTAGACCTAAAACACTCGCAGCCATTATTGCCTTCTTCATTGTTTTCACCTCATCTTCTCCCTTGAGCATAGCAAGACGCTACCTCTATTAACATGGCATGAAGATGATGCTTTCCTGACGTTTCCCTAATAATGTTCAGAATCTTACGATGTCCGATTCAAGCTTTCTTTGAGCGACCTTCTCCTATATCAAGCATATAGCCGTACCTCGGGACTGTCACAATCATGCTGCTGTAAACGCCTAGCTTCTTCCTAAGCCGATAAACAAGTGCATTCACTTCTTCTTTTTCGACATCAGGCACCGATCCGCCTTGTGCCACCATACGCTCTGGCCAAACATTAACTTTCAATTCTTCATAACTGACGGCACGATTGCGATTATCATATAGGCAAAATAGCAATTCAATATGTTTGCCGCTCAATGCAAGGCGCTTGCCACCGACAATGACCTGCCGCTTCGTCTTGTGCACAATCAAACGATGGTCAGTGACGGCATCTAATTCTCGCGTTTGTTCTTGGCGTTGTTCGCTTCCATGCAAAAATGTCAGCTCCGCTGCCCCTTTCGCCAATGTGATCGAATCACTGTGGTGCAGAGGAAAAGGCTTGCCTGGTGGTATTTGCAGCCGATTCACTTCCACACCATGCTTGCTATTCAAGTCTGTTATTGTATAATGGCCGTCTTTTTCTTCTATTAAAGCATGCTTGCGTGAAATATAAGGATCGACAAAGCCAACATCGACAGAAGGGCCTGCCCGGCCAATGAGCATGCGACCTCCACGAACAGAAAGCTGCTCGCCGCTTGGAAAACCCTGCCCTTTAATGACTTGGATGGCGGTTTTCTGCATCCCTTTTCCTCCTTTTTTACGATATCTCTTTCCTTATCATAATCGACTTCGACTTATTTAGAAAGACAACTCGCTTTGGCTGTGTATAATAAGGGGAGACGACCATTTATATGAAAAAGGAGCATAATATGAGTTTTATCCGCCAACAATTCAACGATGATGCCACGCATATAAAAGCGCTCAATGGCATCCAGCCGAACAAACTCGCAGCCCGCCTCACCGCCCTATCGCAAATTGGCCGTACGAAAGCAGGAGGGGTGACGAGGCTTGCTTATACCAACGAGGAAGCACACGCAAAACGACTGCTCACGCAATGGGGGAAACGTATTGGGCTTACAATGCGAGAGGACGAGGTTGGGAACCTTATTGGCCGGTTAGAAGGAACACGGCCTGATCTAGGCGCCGTAGCAACTGGTTCTCATATTGATACCGTTGTCAACGGTGGGGCGTTCGATGGCGCTCTCGGCGCGATTGCTTCCCTATGCGCAATTGAATCGCTTCTAGAAGAAGGCAAGCCATTTCCCCGCCCGTTGGAATGGATTATTTTTGTAAACGAGGAAGGATCTCGATTTCCAACTGGCATTTATGGCTCGCAAGTGATGATGGGCGAATTTTCTGAGGCTGACCTTGAACGCTACTCTGACAAAGATGGTGTGACGTTAGTGGATGCCTTAAAAAATCAAGGGTTTGACCCACACAAACTAGCAAAAGCCCATCGGCAGCACGAAGACTTTTATGCCTTCATCGAATTGCATATTGAGCAAGGCAAACAGCTGGAAAAAGCAAATATTCCAATTGGTGTCGTTAGCGGTATTGCTGGCCCGCTATGGCTCCAGGGCACATTTAAAGGCGAAAGCGACCATGCCGGAAATACGCCGATGGGCATGCGCAAAGACGCAGCTGTTGCTGGAGCAGAATGGCTGGTCGCGATTGAAAGCCTCCCTGCCCAGTTCAGCAAAACCGCTGTCGCTACCGTTGGCCAACAAACGGTATATCCAAATACGCCGAATGTGATTAGCGGTGAAGTGACACTTACTGTTGACATTCGCGACATTGAGCTTGCACAACGCAACCGCTTAGTAAAAGCCATTCAAACGGCCGGTTTGGAGATTGCCGCCAAACGAGGACTGGACTTTTCCTATGAAGTATTAACCGATATCGCCCCTGTTCCCATCTCTCTATTTATTCAAGAGACGATCAAAGCAAGTGGAGTAAAGCTAGGCTTGCCTACGATGACTCTCCCTAGCGGCGCTGGGCATGATGCGATGATTGTCGGCCGCCATGTCCCCCATACAGGCATGATTTTTGTGCCGAGTGTTGACGGAAGAAGCCATTGTCCAGAGGAGTTTACCTCACTTGACGACTGTGTAAAAGGCACGGCAGTATTAAAGGACGTACTTGCCCAATTATTGACCTCTACCAACTAAAGCTGTACAAACGACTGAGAAACGTATATGAGATAAATTGAGGGCCAAGCAACGTAGCGTTGGCTACACCTTGAATCGCCAGTAAGTTTGATGAGAAAAAGCAGATGAAGATGGTTTTTCTATTATTGCAATGTGGAATTGAGAACGGAAAAATTATTTTATAAAGGATTGATAAAAAAGCTGTTATTGATTATAAAGAACTTGAAAATTTTTTTTGCGTACCTATAAGATACGACAGAGGACGTTTATGAGCGTGAAGTGAAGTAAAGCAAGCAATTGAACGATTTTTAAAGGAACAAGTAACAACTATAAACCGTGCTACAGTCAAGTAAAGTTGTTCAGCAATCGGGCCAGATTGTATAATAATTAACTTACCTCAGTATATGTGAAGGAGATGTGGAATAGTGGATAGGATTTTAGGTACATATACTGTGGATGGACAAACTATCGAATATTCAATCACAGGGAAACAGGGTGAACCAATATTAGTGTTACACGGTGGTCATTCAAATTCTTATGAAGAATTTGGGTATGGTTCACTCATTAAGAATGATTTCATGATCATTACACCCTCAAGGGCTGGGTATGGAAAAACTTCAAAAGAAATTGGGGAAAGTTTATCCCTAGCCTGCAAATACTATGTGAAGCTGTTAAATCATTTAGGAATTGAAAAGGTTCATCTAATTGGAGTTTCCGCCGGCGGACCAAGTGGGCTATATTTTGCTTCCCATTACCCGGAGAGAGTAAAAACATTGACACTACAAAGTGCTGTTACAAAAGAGTGGCATACTCCCACAGACAAGATTTATAAAGTGGCACAGGTTTTATTCCATCCTCGGTTAGAAAAAATTACATGGAGGCTTACTTCAACTATGACTAACTGTTTTCCAAAGTTTATGTTTAGGAAAATGGCTCCCTCCTTCAGTAAACTTCCTAATAAACAAATTAATAAGAAGGTTGTGAGTGGGGATATTGAAGAAATCAGAAAGATGAATAACAGACAGCGCTCAGGATATGGATTTTTAATTGATTTGTTACAAACAAAGGAAATCACATCGAAGGATTTAAAGAATATAACATGCCCAACCCTTATCATGCATAGTAAGTTTGATGGCGCAGTTTCCTTAGAACACCCCCATTATGCCCATCAACAAATTCCACATTCAGAGTTATGTATACTTGAATCATGGGGTCATTTAATATGGCTTGGTCAAGGGGCTAAAACTGTCGACAGGAAACTTATAGACTTTCTCACAAGTTATTCAAAAGCATCATAATAAGTCAAAGACATGTTATTCAATTAAAGGGCGCGATTGTGTCATAAAAGATACGAGAAAATAATCTCGTGTCTTTTTTTATTTAGTGCTTTTGTCCGTTACACTAGAAAACCGAAAGACAATAAAAATTTTATTTTTACTGAGTTTGGCTTTCGGTAAGCTAGACAAAACGGACAAAAGAAAAATTAGCAAGGGTTTAAAGGTGGAAATTTTTTAAGCGATTTTCTCAAAAAATACGACCTGTCCCTTGTCGATTTTTGGAACGAGCCCCCCTTTTGTTGAGCTTACTGGCGGTTTCCTATAAATGTTCAGACTCCGTTCCATTAGCCAAAAAGAAACGAATTGCTTCTCCTATCAGCGTAGGCAATACACTCATATGTCCAGCTTCCGGCACGGAGAAAAAGGTTGGTTGAATGTTGGATTCATTCCTTGCTAAATGAGCATGAAGAGCGATCGCATCCTCGACCATATGGGATTTTTCCTTTTCGCCTACACCAAGCAGTAGCTTTTTCATCGGCGCCGCAGTATCGTGTTTTCCTGCCTCCGCTAAATACGCGGCTGCCGTGTCTTTAATATAGCGGTTTTTCCACCAAATCGACGGACTTCCTGCTATATACGTGTCGAACAAGTGGTTTCTCGTAAATAACGTATGAAGAACGCAAAGCCCGCCGAGGGAATGGCCGAAAAATGCTCGTTTTGTTGGATCAAGGGTATATTTTTGCTCTAGCTCAGGCATTAGCTGTTTTTCCAACATAGAGAGGAAAACGTCTACCCCGCCTGATGGCGGCCAAGGATCGCCATGTTTGCCTGTGCCAACCTCCGCTGGTGTAGCAGAAACGGTATAATCAAAAAAGCGCCTTTCCCTACAAAACGGGCCATCGGTTTCATAACCAATGGCGACAACAGCCGCGGGAGAAAAACCATGTGGCGGCCGTGTCATGAGGCGAAGCGCCTCTGTCATCGAGGCAAACACTGCATTGCCATCGAGCAAATACAACACGGGAAATCCTCGCTCGGGTGCTGGTTCTGATGGTACCGATACAAATATGACGTGTTCGTTGCCATTTGCTTTTAAAACCCACTTATCGCTATGGGGCAATACGTATGCCCCAGCATTGCTTAGCATGTCACTAACCTCCTTTTCAGTACATCGGTTTATCTAGCTTTTTGTGTTTGGAACAACAGAAATACAAAATAAGGGACGCCGATTATCGAAATGACAATTCCGGCCGGGAGCTGTGCAGGGGCAAACATCGTTTTGGCTAGCCAATCAGCAGCGACGACGATCGTCATTCCTATAAGACCACTAGAAGGCAAAAGAAACCGATGGTGGACCCCTACAAGCCTCCTTGCTATATGAGGGGCAAGCAAACCAACAAAGGTCATGCTTCCGGCCACAGATACACATGCGCTCACAAGCCCAACACTAAGCAAAATTAGGAGGCGGCGCTCTTTTGCCAAGTCAACGCCAAGCCCTTTTATACTTGTATCAGCTAAGCCAAGCACGTCGAGAACTCTAGCCTTATATAAAGCGGCAGGCGTCAATAAAAAAATCCACGGCAGCGCTGTGACGACATGTTTCCAATTGGCGCTATAGATGCTACCTGCTAACCAAACAGCGGCCATTTCGTAATCTCTTGGATTCATTTTCAGTGAAAAAAACAGCGTGAGCGCTCCAAACCCAGCTGAAACGGCGATGCCGGTCAATATAAATGTTTGCGGATCGAGCCGACCCTTTTCCATTGCAAATGCGAGAATAAATGCCATGGCAAGCAAACCGCCACACCAGGCAAATAGTGGCATTGCCAGTATGTTAAGCCAATTGACAGTAGACAGCTGCCCTTGAAAGAAAAACATAAAGCAAACAACAGCCGCTCCTGCCCCGGCATTAATGCCTATAATGCCCGGATCAGCCAATGGGTTTCGCGTTATGCCTTGCAATATCGCTCCTGCAAGGCCAAGCCCAAATCCGACGATCGCCCCCATAACAATACGAGGCAAGCGAAATTCAAAGACAACAAGGTCGAAGCGGGTGTTTTCTTCGAGCCGAAATAATGTCTTGAACGTTTCCATAAGCGTTAACTCATATGAACCACTCGTTAAATGAAGATAGACTGCGACGATGAGCAGTGTAGCTATCCCAACTATAAACCATCCAAAGCGCTTTCGATCAGAGGGCATGCCTTTTCCCTCCTTTGGTTTTAATTAAATACAAGAGAAAAGGCACACCAACTAAAGATGTAATGATGCCAACAGGCGTTTCAAATGGAAAATTGACGAGGCGGCTGGCTACATCACAAAGAGGCAAAAACATCGCTCCTAATATGGCAGATGCAGGAATGAGCTTCCTGTAATCATACCCAAACAGAAACCGGGCAATATGGGGAATAGCCAGGCCTACAAAGGCAATTTTCCCTGCCAAGGCAACCGAGATGCCCGTTAAAATGACAACTGCTAAAAACGCTAAACGTTTAATCAAGCGAGTGCGCTGCCCGATTCCTGCCGATACTTCATCGCCTAAAGCAAGCGCAGTAATTTGCCGCGACAAAGACAGCGCTAATAGGGTGCCTACTACACAGAATGGGAGCGCCAACGCCAATAAGGAAGGTTCCATTTGGTGAAGCCTGGCGCTATACCAAAAGCTCACGTTTTGCGAGACTTGGAAATAGACGGCAATCGCTTGGGCGACTCCTCCTAAAAACATCCCCATAATCGTTCCTAAAATCGCAAGCCGGACAGGCGAAAACCCATTTGGTAAAAGCGAGGCAACCCCAAAAACTGTACCTGCTCCCACAGCAGAGCCAACTAGGGAAAACATTTCGAGCCCCGTCGCCCCTGGACTCCATGCAATTAAGATTGTAATCATAAACAGTGAACCATCGGTTACCCCCATAATGGATGGGGAAGCTAAATAGTTCCGCGTAATCCCTTGCATCAACGCGCCTGAGACCGCAAGGCTTGCACCAATGAGTGCTGCTCCGGCAAAGCGTGGCAGGCGCGTACGCCATACCACTTGATGGTCAGTATTACCTGGATCAAACTGAAACAGCGCTTGTATGACCGTGCTCCACTCCATTGATTTCGCGCCAATGGCAAGTGAACACCATCCGATCGCTGCCATTAGACCGACAAACCCAATGACGAGACATAGAACGTTTCGCCTTGCCGATCGGGAAGCGCCGCCGTTAATCAACAAGGAGATCAACAGCCTCGTTTAAAAACTCGATCCTGCTCCAAGACGGACCCCCTTCAGACAATGGGTCAACAACATTGACAAACGTCCGTCCTTCAGCAAGGGCAGGGACATTTTGCAAGATTGGGTCATTCTGCAGTTGTTCGAGCAAATCGCCTTGATCTGCTGAATTTTCTTGCGCTGCATCTTGGATAAATAAATAATCGGGATTGATTTCTGCAAGTTGTTCCGTTGAAATCAATTCTTGGACTTCGGCAGCTTGTGTGACTTCCGGCGCATCAATACCTAAGTCTTCATAAAGTATCGGATTGACAAATACGGTTTCTGGATAAATATAGAGATCGTTATTTCGTACACGGACCGCTAAAACCGTTTGATCCTCTAACGAATCGCCAATTACAGCCTTCGCCTCTTCTAATTCCTCGTAGTAAGCGGCAATCGATTCCTCTGCCACCTCTTGTTTGCCTGTTAGCTCGGCTAAAAAGCGAAGATTGTCTTCCCAGTCTGTCGCAATGTGTGAAATTTGCACAGTTGGCGCTATTTTTTCAAGCTCTTCGATGACTTCAGGAGGAAACTTCGTTGAAGCTAAGATGACGTCTGGGTCGAGTCCCAAAATTTTTTCTACATCTGGTTCCGTCTTTTCACCGATGGGTTCTGTTTGCCCAGTAATCGGCGCAAACATATCAGGAAACGCACCGCCAATGGTCATGGCGCCAATCGGCTCGACATCAAGGACAAGAGCATCTTCCATTGCTTCCATCGCTCCCGTCACAACAATACGCTCAACGTTTTCCGGCAGCACATAGTCCTGGCCAAGATACGAGAGTGTTCGCTCGTCATTTCCCTGTTGCTGTTCACCGCTGCTCTCTTTCGTTCCTTCATTAGCTGAACCATTGCCCTCTGCTCCAGAACCACAAGCTGTTAATACAACTATACTTCCCAAGGCAAGTGCCCCTAACCACCCTTTTTCCATTGTTTATAGCCCCTTTCTTTATCGCTAATTAAATGAGAACGATTATCACTATTGATTAGTATAGGGGGACAACGTGTGTATGCACATGGAATTTTTTCAGTTATTCCATGGACTGTAGTTGGGCGCGGAGAAAAAGAAGCTTGCGCCGCTGGGCAAAGGCAGAGTATTCGAACCATAAATCAGAAGGCAAATGTTTGACTTGGCCCGTTCTTACAGCAGGCAGCCCGTTCCATTCTTCGCTTTGCCGAACATGTTCATAAAACGCCTTTGTTTGGCTGTCATGGAGGCAAAGCACCCACAACCACCGCGGTGCCAATTCTTTTAGTTCAAGCAAAGACAACCGTGCTACCGATTGCTGCCAGTCGCGAAAACCAACATCATGAAATAAACTTGAAATGCCTAGGTTTGTATACAAATAAATGGCCTCGCCTGCAATCCGCAAAATGACAGGCCTGGCCGTATTTCCTTTCTCGATCAATTGTTTGCAAGCGGCTGCTGTCTCTTCATAGTTGCTGAGAAACCGCTTTGCTTCATTCTGTTCATGTAAGGCTTCCGCAACAACCATAAACTGGTCTTTCCAACTTCCAGCGTTGCTAAGGTTTATAAAGGTAGGAATGGAGACAGTAAAGGCATCCCTTTCTTCTTCATGGAGTTTCCTTTTCGCAAATAACACATCCGGTTTCCAGTCGATCAGCCTTTCCATATTGGCTTGCCAATCATGATTCGCCCGGTAAGCGCTCAAGTGGACAGGAACCTCGTGCTGGTACAGCTCATAATAGTGCTTTGTCCATTTTGGGTGCATCGGTGCAGCAAATGGAATTTGCCGCAAAGCAAGCAAATCACCCAACGAATCCAGATCGTAGGCGGCCAGTCTCAGCATTTTCTTCTCCCTATACTGGCTAGGCGAGAGACCAACCTCCTTTTTAAACTTTCGGCTAAAATAAAATTCATCGTCATAGCCGATCCGATGAGCAATGTCTTTAAGGGGCAGCGTCGTTGTTTGAATAAGCCGTTTTGCTTCCGTCAATTTGACGTCCGCTGCATATTGTGACACACTTTTGCCCGTTTGTTGTGCAAACTTTTCGCTTAAATACGAAGGATGGAGGCCTGATAATCCCGCCAACGTTTTCAAGCTAATGCGGGCGTGGGGATTTTCTTCAATATATTGTCTTGCCAATTCAATTCCGTTAATCGAAAGATTGCTGCCTTCCTCCAAACAGCCGTATAACAATTCTGGAAACTGGATTTGATTCCAAAAAAACGCATGCTTCTTTTTTCTCAAAAGAGCGGCTGCTAGAGCTGCCGTTTTTTCATCAGCACATCCTTTTAGCCTTGGAAAATGCCAATTTATCGCTTGTTGCAACTCAGCGTTTTCTCCCTGTCCATACATACGGAAACAAAAAAGGGCGATTTCCGCGCCTTCACATAGAAAATGGTAGGCATCCCCAGGTTTTAAAAGACAAAAATGATAGGGTGGCAGCGATGCCTTTGTTTCGTTTATGTGGACCGCCAAAGAACCGGACTGGACAAAGCAGAGCATATACGTGTCTGCATACGCCATGCTATGAATCGGGGAGGCAGTGCTTGTTGTCGCTTTTTCCAAGCGGATCATTGCTTCTTTCCAATCTCTCACTCGAACACACCTCCGTTAATTGATAATCATTATCAATAAATATAGCATATTTCCTGACAAAAGCGAGTCCCCCCTTCTCACTCATAAAAAAACCACGAACAGCAACATGGACTGTTCGTGGTTTGATTCCATTATGACCTTTTGACTCTGTTTTTCCCCTGGCCACCCGCATTCTCTTGAGATCGCTTCGTTTTGTCTCAAGCATTTTTGCAATCAACGTATGTTCAAAGTAGCTGTTCGTTAGGCGGTTCAGCGGTCCTGACATGCTAAAACTTGCTATGGTTTTATCGGTATAGTCCATAATCGGGCAAGCAATGCAACGGATGCCCTCTGTAATTTCTTGATTATTAACCGATTGGCTAAATCGGTTCGCTTTATCCCTTCCGGCTATTGGGAAAGCAAATTTAAGATCGACAAAGCCCGTACAACGAATTGCACATTAGACATTCATCGTTTCACCTTTATCGGTTTTTCGCTGTGATTCTATCGTAGTGTACAACAGCGCAGTTTTGCAAATCGACTGCTCCACTTGTGAACTACCGACCACTTACCACCCTTGCCGGTGGTTTTCATACGCTCAGAATGAAACAAGGCTCGCCATTTACAACAGACTGACCAAGCCTCAATAGGAAGCTTGGTCAGTACTTCATTTAGTTGCGTGGACATGTTGGGCGATGTTTCCTTGTACAGGCTGAATCGGGACAATACCATTGCGGTTCGCTAAAAATTCAGGCCGTGGTTTTTGTCCAGAGTATGGCGCCTGCAACTGGTTTTCAATGGAGTTAAATACGAAAAAGACGTTGCTCCGTGGGTAAGGAGAAAGATTGGCATTGGAGCCATGCATCGTATTGCACTCAAAAAATAGCACCGATCCGGCTGGGCCAGTAGCACGGTCAATCCGTCCGCCCGCTTGTTCTGTCAGCCATTCCAAGCTTGTATGATCAGGCGTTCCTGCAACTTGCTGCTTTAATGATGATTTGTAATGGTTGTCCGGCGTTGTTCCCGCACAAGAAACATACCATTTATGTGAGCCTGGGATGAGCATTAAAGGCCCGTTAAATTCATAGTTATCCGTAAGTATAATCGAGCAGCTGACAGCCCTCATATTTGGCATCCCATCTTCCACATGCCAAGTTTCAAAATCAGAATGCCAGAAAAACTCTTTGCCCTTAAAGCCAGGTTTAAAATTAACGCGCGATTGGTTGATGTACACTTGGCTGCCTAGGAGTTGTTCTGCAATGGCAACAATGCGCTCATGTTTAGACAACATTTCAAAAAAGCCGTTGTCTTTGTGGACTTCAAAAACAGAGCGAATTTCATTGCTACCAGGCTCTTTGATGACTTCATCACTGTCCCGCTCTCGGTTCTGTTTCATCATTTCTTCCAATTGATTAGCCATGATTTGCACTTCGTCTTCTTGAAAAAGCCGCTCTAACATCACATACCCATTTGCCTCATAAAAAGCCACTTCCTCACGAGCCAGCGGTCCTTTTTCCCTTGAATAAACGATTGGATCTTTTCTTTCCATAATGGTTGCGGTCTCCTTAACGCGTGAAGGATAGAGATCTACCTTTTCTTGCATAATGAAAACCTCCTAAATAGTGTTGGTCCGAGCAACGTTTGCTTCGTTGCCTCCTATTCCATAACCCTAATATTGCGATTATTAAACATATCGCCTTTTATGAGTATGCTATTTTGAAAAAATGGGCGTAAAAAAACACGCCCTTGATCAAAAGGGCGCGTGATTTTGCAAGTTATTATTCGCCATCCACGTCTTCGATGTCTTCAAGAATTTCTTCGAAGCCTTCAACATCTTCGAGGCCTTCAATGCCTTCAATGTCTTCAAGGGCTTCAAGCTCAGCTTCCCATTCTGCTTCCATTTCTGCACCATCAACAGCATTGTCTACCACTTCTTGCGGAATATCAATCTCGTCAAACTCATTGAATTTCGAGTAAGTTGCTTCGGCAGTACCAGACATACTAAAGCTGTCACTTTCGCTTTCATCGTCAAAAGCCATCTCAAAATCCATTACCATTTTTTCTTGAAGGTACGTCTCTTTATTGACATAAATCGTGTATGTAACGTTTTTTAATCCAAAGCCTTCCAATGCCATGTCTTCTTCAGTTGGAAGCACGTCATCTTGGCCCATTTCCATAAAAGATTCAACCAATGCGTTCATTTCTTCATCTGATCCGTCTACTTTTAAGACATACGCCCCTTCCTCTTCCTCAAGGGCAATATGTTCCGCGACGCTTTTCAATACGTCAAGCTGTTCTTGCGTATCGATTTCCATTTCTGTTGCAAATGCTGGATCTTCGCTCATATCATACTTCATCCACTCTGGTCCAAGTGGATTTTGCATGTAAAAAATATCGTCAACCATGTATTGGTCTGTTGTAAAATCCATACCTGTTTCTGAATCGGAAATAGTCGTGCTCAAATAAGCCGATAGGGGCTCTTGAATCATATCAGCCGTCATGCCAATGGACATTTCGAACGCCTGGCCCTCGTACTCCATCCCATAATCCATTGACATTTCCATACGAAAACTATCGAGAGCTTCCATCGCTTCACTTGTTTTTACTAATACGTCTTCAGCCGTTAGCTCTTCCGTTTCCGCTGCAGGTTCAGTTTCCGCCTCTGCCTCTTGCCCACCGTTACCGCTTGTGTTGTCGCTTCCACAAGCCGCTAACGCAAGCGTGCTGAAAGGCACAAGCAAAAACCATTTCATTTTATTCACAAATACTCCTCCTCCATCATTTGGCACCATCCATACAAGGCCAGGCACTAAAAAGCGCCCACATTTCCCCGATTGTAAATGAGGCCAATCAATCCAGTAACCACTATAAGCCAACAAAGCGTCCCCAATCAACCCTTTTTTCAAAATCGCCCTTCCTTCGTTTGATTAAAATAGGCAAAGAAAATGAGCATAAACTGCTAACAAAGAAAAAAGATTCATGATTAAACGCCTAATAAAATTACATTTTATCCCAAAGTTTGCACATACCTAGTATAAAAGAGAGTAGAACACCCAGTTATTTGCATACAATCGCATCATTTATCCTTTTATTATCATTTATAAAAAGGGGGGAGCCAGACGAACCTCAAGGCCATCGGCCGATGGCTTTCTCCTCAACGCACAGCCACGTAAACAGTGGCAACTTCATGTATCCAATCAACCCGGCTGCCGTATAAAGAACCACTCTTAGGAAATAGTAAGCCTATTAGCAAGTAGAGGGTGATCGAAATGAGCGAACTTAAAGAGATTAAAAACAAATTTACGGCAGCTGTGCACGGTACTGACGATCTTGTTTTTCGTGAGTTCACCTACCAAGGCTTGCATGGGTTTGTCTTGTATTTGGATTCATTAGTTGACGAAAAATGGCTAGAGGACATATTTTTCAAACAATTGAATCAGGCCCCTGCCTCAAAGCGGTCTCTTCAAGAAGCGCTCGCTTCTGCTTCCTATGAAAAAAAAGCGACCATTGCAGAATGTGTGCCCCTTCTTTATAAAGGGCAAGCAGCGATTGTTTTCTATGAACGTGGCCCGTCTTTCTTTATGGTAGACGCGGCCTTATCAATAAATCGGGGTATCGAGGAACCTACGAATGAGCGCGCCCTACAGGGAACGCATGAGGGCTTTGTCGAAAGCCTTCTAGTCAACCTTCATCTTGTCCGCAGGCAAGCAGCCACAGAAGCACTGATTGTCCGTCAGAAAAAGGTAGGCAAAACGATAAAAAAAGACGTGGCTATTGTCTATATGCACGACAGAGCTTCTGATACTGTATTAGCAGAAATTATGAAAAAGCTAGAAGCGATCGACCAGGATTTAACCATTTCTCCTGGCGTTATAAATGAACTGCTTCAAGACTCAAAACGGTCGATTTTTCCCCAAATCCTTTATTCTGAACGACCAGACGTTGTCGTTGGAAATATCGCCGAAGGACGAATTGCGCTTTTGATTGAAGGCAATCCGACTGCTTTGATTTTGCCTGTTTCTTTTTTTAGCTTTCTGCAGGCAGTCGATGACTATAATTTCCATTTTTTTCTAGGTAGCTTTTTGCGCTCTGTTCGCTTGCTGGCGCTTTTCATTGCCATTTTTGTGCCATCCTTGTATATTTCTTTAGTTGCGTTTCATTTTGAAATCATTCCTCAACCGCTGATCATTTCCGTCAAAAGCTCATTGCAAAACATTCCATATCCGCCGCTCGTTGAAGCGCTAATTATGGAAGTCACGATCGAGCTCATCCGTGAAGCGGGCGTGAGGCTACCAGCGCCGATCGGTCAAACGATCGGCATTGTTGGTGGACTTGTCATAGGCGAAGCCGTTGTCAATGCTGGACTTGTGTCAAACATGATGATTATTGTTGTCGCTATTACCGCAATAGCTTCCTATGTCATTCCGAACACAGAGATGAGTTCAGTCGTTCGTCTCATTCGCTTCCCGCTCATGCTCGCTAGCGCTGCATTCGGTTTGATTGGCGTCATATTGTCTTTCTTTGCTATTCTGATGCATCTCGTCAAACTTGATTCATTTGGGACGCCTTACTTTTTGCCGCTTGCGCCTTTTAGTCTCAAAGGCGTAAAAGATGGTTTGCTGCGGTTCCCTTATTGGTTGATCCAACGGCATACCCGTTATGCATCGCCTTATTCAAAACGGGCGTCGCGAAAGAGAGGATGATGCAAATGGAAACAAACAAGCGATTAGGGAAAACACAGTTGTTTTGGTTTTATGTGCAATCACAAATTGGAATCGGCATTCTCTCATTGCCATATACTCTTTACAAGGAAGCGCAAACAGACGGCTGGATTTCTTTATTTATGTCGGCTATTTTGGTGCAAATAGCGATTTTTGTCTTATGGCTGCTCCATAAGCGCTTTCCTAATGACCACTTATTTTCGATCTGCGAAAAAACATTGGGCGTATTTGCCGGAAAAGTCCTAACCCTTGTATACATTGTTTATTTTGTTTATACAGCAGCGCTTGTTTTGCAAGGCTTCACTCAACTGATCGTTATTTGGATTTTGACAAGAACGCCTGAGCCTATTTTTATGATCTTGATGATCGCCGCATGCTTACCGCTTATACTAAGTACACTTGATCAAAAGGCGCGGATGTTTGTCTTGGCTGCTCCGCTCATCCTCCTTATCCCAATCGTCATGATTGGTGGCTTTTTTTATCATGGCGATCTATTAAATTTGTTGCCCCTCGGCTTAGCACAGCCGAGCGAGCTTATGAAAGGAACATTGGCCGCTTCTTTTGCGATCAATGGTTATATTGTAATGAGCTTGATTTTTCCATACGTAAAAGCGACTGCCGCTGAAAAAATAAAGGTTGTTTCACTGGCCCATTGGTTCGTTTTCTTTATTTATTTAGTCGTTGTCCTTGCCTGTTACATGACATTTAGCGCTGGGGAAATGAAGCTATTGCCTGAACCCTTTCTCTATTTGATCAAGTCGTTTTCTTTTCCGATTGTGGAGCGGATCGATTTAATTTTTCTATGCCTTTGGTCTGTTATTGTCATAACGACTTATGCGATTTTTGTTTATTGCGGCGTGATCGGCACGATGTCATTCTTCCGCTCATCGCGTTACCATTTATTTGTCATTTTAGCTTTGCTCGTCACCTTTCTAATAAATCTCCCTCGTGACAGCATTTTCCAAGTAAGACAAATGATCACGGGCACAGATCAATTTGGCTCCATTATGGCCTTTATCGTCCCATTGTTTATCCTGATAACTGCTGCTGTTTTTAAAAGGAGGTCTACAGTGTGAAAGCGATCCAAGCAATTTTTATGCTATTGCTGTTAACCGGCTGTTGGGACCAGCGCCTTGTCAAAGACATTAATTTAATCTATAGTCAAGCACTCGACCAAACTCATGACGGAAAAATTGAAACGACGATCGTCACAATTGGAGGCGGCACACAAAACCAGGCTCAAGCAGGAGCCGATGTGACGACGACGCCGGCTATTCTCTCAGCAATCGGCACTACTCCCCGGGACAGCCGCATCCAGTTGGACAGAAAAGTCTCAGGCGAACTGTATGCCTCCAAAAACCGAGTCACATTGTTAAGCAGAGGATTGGCCGAACAAAATATTTACTCGATGCTTGATGTGCATTACCGCTCGCCTGTGAGCACAACCAATGCACGCATAGGCGTTGTCAATGGGCCAGCTAAAGACGCCCTTCATGTTAAAACACCGGAAACACCGCTTATTAGCAATTACTTAGGCGACTTGCTCCAAGGCTTAGAAAATACCGGAAATATTCCAACAACTTCATTAGAAGACATTCTTTCCTTATTGTTTGATAAAGGAACCGATTTCGTTTTGCCTCTTCTTCAAGTAATCGACCACCATAATGTTGAGTTGCATGGGGTGGCCTTGTTTAACCAAAACAAAATGTCAGGTGAACTAAGCGCAGACCAAACATTGCGCTTGCTGCTATTAGATCATAAACAAGACAAGGAGCCACGCTTAAATATAAAAGTTAGCGACCAGTATGCAATTAAAGCAAATAATTATGCGACTGTTGACGTAGAAGACCGTAAATCAAACATGAAGTTAACAAAGAACAACGCCGGCCAATTTCAAGTTGATTTCGACGTGGAATTGACTCTGAATGTGATTGAATACCCGAAAGACACACTTTATATCCAAGAGAACGTTGATGAATTGAACAACCGCATTACTGCACAATTATCAAAGGAGTGCGAGGAAGTCATCAACATTATTCAAGCAAGAAACTGTGATTATTATGGGATTGGCAAGCATATGCGCGCTTTTTATTATTCTGATTGGCAAAAAACCAATTGGAAAGAATTATATCCGAAAATACCGATTTCAGTTAACCTTAACACGAAAATCCTTTACCATGGCATTGTCAACTAATGAGCCAGCACACGGTGTGTCCTTTATAAGAGAGGTGTGCCCGTTTCCGGCAATGTATTTAAACTAGCTCTTCAAAACGGTTGTGTCGATTGGAGTGACAAAGCTCTTTTCGACACTGAAAATAGAGGAAAAAGCGAGCATTCTACAAAAAAGCCCGCTTTTCCATTTCGTGATCGCTACAGCGCCTCCTTTATCACTTTTTTCGTATGCCACACAGACAGCAAAGCAAAGATCGAATAGAGTGCTGTATAGACAGCCATGACTAGCAGCATCGGCGTCCACAATTCACCGCCAAAAAAGAACCAGCCTGATTGTACGGCAAAATAGCTATGGGACAAGCCTAAAAGAAGTGGAATACCGAACGCAAATAATTGCTTAACATAGCTGCCTTTTTCCAACTGGCGACGGTTAAAGCCGAGCTTGCGTAAAATTGTATAATTGTGCTTTTCTTCTTCTGTTTCATCCACTTGCTTAAAATAGAGAATACAGCCTGACGTAATTAAAAACGTCAGCCCTAAGAAAGCGACAATGAACATGTATAAACCCATATGGGCTTTTTGGTTTGTCGCCATCGCCCATTGTGACTCGCTTTGTTCATGAAAATCCATTTCTTGATAAGCTGTATTCGCCTCAACTACTGCTGATTCTTCTACAATCTCAATGCCATAAGATTTCTCTGCTTCTTGTTGCTTTTTCAGTGAAGCAAACGTTTCTTCATTGACAACAACAGTCGGCATTCCGCTGCTTGGGTAGAAATAAGGGATAACAAATTCTTTCTTTAAGCCTCGATATTGTTGGCTTATTGTCTCTTCCCCAAGTTCGATCACAATGTCGCCCTCATCTTTAAACGTGACAAACCGCTGTAGCAAGTCGTTGTAGCCAGTTAATACTGCTTCGTCAGTGGCGACATGGACATCTGTCATATAGGCAGCGCTTGTGATCGCCATTTCTTCCACTGTCCCGGTCATCATTTCCGTTGACGAAGTGATAATTTCGTCTATTTTGACATTCCCTTGTATAAATTCAGTTGTACTTTCTTTATAGTCAACCCTCATTTGATCGAGTTTCATTTTAAACGCTTCTGCATCATCGCCGCTCACAAAAGCAAAGTCAGTCGGCACCCATTGTTGTGCAGATTTTTCTGCTGAATAATAGGTAATATAACTTAATGACAGCAGCCCAATCGCTAGCGCCGACACAGTCGTAATCACAGTCAGCAACACGGCGTTTGATTTCATTCGAAACATGAGCGACGACAAGGACATCACTTCGCGAATGTTCAAATAGCCATCCTTTTTGCGGCGAATCACTTTCGCAACAAAGCTGACCGTTCCTTTATAGAACAACAATGTGCCGATAATGCAGGCGGCCAAAATCGTCGTCATCGCAAGAAACAATTCATTCTGTGTCACGAATTGCCCTGCAAACAATTTAGAAGATAGCCAGTAGCCAAATCCAATCAATACAATGCCGAGTACGCCAACCGCGATCTCGGCCGCACTAAAACCTTTTGTGATCGTTTCTGTTTTTGCTTTGATTTGAAACAAGGACAAAATCGTTTGCTTGCGGATATAGACATACGTGAATGCCATCATTAGAACGTAAATAGCCGCAAAGACGAGCAGCGTCTGGATGAGGGCAGGACCTGAGAAATGCAGTTTCGCAGCTGTTTCGACGCCGATAATGCTGTACAGGCTTACCATTGCCAGCTTTGACAAATAAAAGCCAATGACAATGCCGACAGCTAACGCGCCAAAGTAAACGAGCACGTTTTCCCCTGATAGCACCAAAAAAACCCGGCCTTTCCGCATGCCAACCAACTGAAATAAACCGATTTCCTTGCTTCTCCTTTTTAAAAACAAACGATTGGCGTAGAGCAAAAAGATCGCTATGATCGCGATAAGCAAGACCGATGCGGTCCGAATGGCAGCAGCGCCTTTTACTGATGCAGCCGCCTCGTCAAGAGCCGGATCATATTGCAACGTGACAAAGGCAAAATAGAGTGCCGCACTAAAGGTTAATGAGAAAATGTACAATCCGTACGTTTTGCTGTTTTTCCGCAAATTGCGCATGATCAGTTGGCCTGTATTCATGCCTTGATCCCCCCAAGAATGGCTTGGGTTTTCATGATTTCTTCGTAATGGGCTTCTCTCGTTCGGCCTTGCTGCATGACTTCTGTATGCATTTGCCCATCCTTAATAAAGACGACACGGCTGCTAAAACTGGCTGCTGCCGCATCATGCGTCACCATTAGAATCGTTGCTTGGTGTTTTTGATTAAATTCAGTAAGTTTATTAAGCAAGTCCGTTGCCGATTTAGAATCGAGCGCCCCCGTCGGTTCATCGGCAAAAATCATACTTGGTTGGTGAATAAATGCCCGGGCTGCTGAAGTCCGTTGTTTCTGACCGCCAGACAGCTCATTCGGGTACTTGTCTTTTAATTCGTAAATGCCTAATTCTGTCGCAACAGACCGAAACGCTTCGTCTGCTTCTTTTTTGCCCACTCCCATAACCGACAATGGCAACAGGATATTCTCTTTGACGGTAAGCGTCTCAAGCAAATGGTATTCTTGGAAAACAAACCCTAAGTGCCGTTGGCGAAACCAAGCAAGCTCACGCTCTTTCATATTGGTTATGTCTTTCCCATCTATAATGATCGTTCCGCTTGTCACTTGGTCAATCGACGACAGTACATTCAAAAACGTTGTCTTTCCTGAGCCCGATGCCCCCATAATGCTAACAAACTCGCCCTTTTCAATCGTTAGGTCAAGTCCTCTTAACACTTCCTGCTTATTCCATTTGTTTCCGTATTGTTTGCGAATATTTGTGGCTTCAAGTACAACCATGGATTGTTTCCTCCTTCTTATGTTACCTTCATTTTAATGAGGAAGCAGTACATTTGCCTTTGATTTAGATGACAAAGGAAATGGCGTACATGACAAAATTGTAAGAGTTAAAAAACTCCCGCCTTTTCGCTTCTTGCTTGCTGGTGATGCTGCCGCTCGTAACCGTCTACTTAATCGCCCAGCACTGAATGAGGAGCAACGGCAAATAGCCAGTTGAAAGAAACTCAACTGGCTTTGTAAGCACGAGGGAGACAATGTTAATTTTATGCCACATGGAACTAAAGAACATTCCTCCAGCTCCAAAGGCAATTAGCACCTCGCAAAATGCCTTCACGAATCCTATCTCAAAAATGTTTTAAAGTCTGTTCTCTCCCCTCTATCAAGGAGCAAACGGGGCCTCAAGGGCGATTTCCGGATGTTTTTTCGCTTGTTCCTGCAACAACCCTGTTGCTTTTCCTGCTAAAAACTCGTCAAAAAAGGCAATGCTCACGTCATTGATGAGATGATGCACTTCTTCAATATGTTCCCCTTTGTTTTCAAGCAACGGTGAAAACAAGTGAAAGTCTGTAAAACTCATATGGGATGTATGTGGAATCGTCATCGTATACCCGCCGCCATGGAGCGCCGTTTCCCGCCGTATTTGACTTTCATCCCAAAAGGCTTCATAGGACGCACGGGATTTGCCGGTTTGGGCCACAGCTTGGTCCAATGTTGCATCAAAAATAGCTCTATCAATGCTTTTCTCGCCATTCATTTGCAAGTAAGGCTTGTCAAATCCATCTGCCGGAGGCTCTTTTCCGTATAGCGTCCCATCCATATTTACAGCTACTTTTACTCTGGAGTCGCGGGCAAGCATTTGCGCAGCTGCTGCCCCGCCATAAGAGTGGCCAAACATCCCGATTTTTTCTAAATCGAGCCTGCCTTCAAAATAGCCGTCAGGGCCTGACCCATTCCATTTTTCAAGTTCGTCTAAAACAAAGGATACGTCCTTTACCCAAATGTCCATATGGGCATCCAACTGTTCGAATCCAGACAAGTGGTTTTCATTGAGCAACACACTTCGTCCGTCTGGATAGACTGTGGCAGCAGCATCAAAGGCGTGGTCAATGCCTACGACAATATAGCCATGGCTTGCCAACTCTTCAACCTGAAACGTATTTTGGTTACGAAAACCTGTCATGCCATGGGAGAAAACAATCACGGGATACGGATCAGCATTTTCGGAAACTTGGCTGCCTTCTATAGCGTAAGTATCCACATAACGAAGATGGCTTAACACCCAGGCAGGGATTGACAGTGCTTGTTCCAATCCTTTTGTAATCGGGCCAACGTCTTTCGTATAGGAAGCCCGTTTTCCCTGTTGGCTCTCGCTCGGATACCAAACTTGTACCATCAGTTCTCGCCCGCCTGCCACAGTAGGCGCGTCTTCTCTGTTTTCCTCTTTCAGATAAAATGTTTCTGTTCCAACGGGGTACATGCCAGTTGGCTTCTCAAATGAAAAGACAGGCAACAGCAAAGGGGTTGCCACCATCACCAGCCCATAGGCAGCCGCAAGCCCATACCCGCCCCAGCGCAAAAGACGGTTTTGCCCTCTGCCTTGTTTCCTAAACAACACTCCTATCGTCAACAAAAACGGCACCAAGTAGGCGAACGTCATTTGCCACCTTGGCCCTTCAACCATCACATGTAGCACTGCCACTATATAGAGGGCTGCTAATCCAACAACAATCATTTTCTGCTTCTTCGTTTTGCTGACAATGAACCATAAAAATACGGCAATGGCCAACACCACAAGAATCGATTCCAATAACCTCAAAATGCTAACCCTTTCCTATTTCTTTTAAATAAAGCACGCTTCTATCTTATCATATGAGTGAAATCGCTAGTAAACAGCGCTTTTTGGAAGACCGAGACGTCTCTTACTATCAAGAAAGCGGTTATTCTAATCAAAAGAGGGGTTTTCCTACCGTCCGTAGAACAAATAGGCATGTCTATTAAAGGAAAGGTGGCTTAGCAATGACACAAATTTTCCAACGGATTGACACCGTTTTTGTACCTACTCGCGATATCGATAAGGCGTTTAAATGGTATACCGACATTCTAGGCGGAGTTCCAGGTTGGAAAGGAGATGAAGGAGAGTACCAATCGGTTAAGTTTGGCGATACATCGATTACGTTATTTCTTACCGACGAGGACGTTTATTTTCAGCCAAGGCGCAGCGCCTTCAATTTCTATGTGGCCGATGCCGAAAGCGCGTATGAGCATTTAAAAAACAATGGCGTTCAAGTAGAAGAACTTAAAGAATATGGAGCCCGTTATTTTGCCTTCTATGATTTGGATGGCAATTGCTTGGAAGTGTGTGAGTATTAATGTGGGCGATCACTAGTAACAACTACTTATTTACTCAATCCGGACAATAGAAGTATCCAAAATCACCCCCTCATGTGCATTTTGCTAGTTAAAACGGCTTTATCCCTATTCGGGAAAGCCGTTTTCTCATAAGCTTAAACCCTTCGCTTCCCTTCGCCTTCCTTTTCACGAACCAATCATCACTCTCAAATTTATATACCTTTTCGACCTCCTTAGCCGCCTACTTCTTTGCCGCTAAAAATGGAAGAACTTTAAGCTTCAAATTATGAAAGCGGTCACATATGATTAAGCCAAAGGAGGGTGGCGAATGAGACGCAAACATGCAGAAATCTTCCAAGAAATTGTTAGGCATAAGAGCTATGTGCCCGTTAAATCGCTTTCCGAAACATTCCAAGTCTCTGCGCGGACGATCCGTTATGCCCTTGAGGAAATCGATGATTATTTAAGGGATCATCACCAGCCTCTGCTTAAGCGGAATCGGAAAAAAGGCGTTTATTATGACTGCGATCAAGAGGTGCTACACAAGCTTCTTGGCTCTGACACACTCCACTTTCCCGATGCCGCAGACCGCGAAGCTTTTCTCGTATTTGCTTTCTTTTACGCCGAGGAGAAGGTGACGGTCCCTTCGATTTGCGAACACTTGCAAGTGAGTAAAAGCACAGTCGACAAAGACATTCAGCGGCTGCGGACAGAGCTGCTGGCCGACAATTTGCGATTAGACAGTTTGCCGAAAGAAGGATTCGCCGTTGTCGGATCCGAGTTCGCGAAGCGGCGTTGGCTTTTCCGGTTTTTAAAACGAGCCTGCCGTAATAGAGGCTTGGACATGTTCAAACAAAGCGAAGCAGCCACATTTTTTGAAGATTATTGCTGTAAATTGGTGGAAGCCACTGCGTTGGAACAGACTTTGGCATGGATTCGTTCAATAGAACTGAAAAAGAATGGCCGTTTTACGTACGAAACTCATTTAGAAATTGGCTTGTATGCATTGCTAGCGCTTAAGCGCATCAAAATGGGCTACTTATTGACGGACAAGGCAATGATCCCAGAACAACTGGACAAACAAGCATTTGCTCTTGCCCAAACATTTGATTTTCACAAACCATTATCCGATCTGAACACCGAAATTTACGTATTATCGCTATTTCTTTCGACTGCTAAAGAAGAGCAATTCTTATTCAAAATGGAAGGGAATTGGGGTCAAATCCAAGTCGCTGTCATGGACTTTGTGCACTCTATCACAAAACAAACAGGACTACCATTTATAAATGACCAAGAATATTTTTCAAACATTTACGCCCATATTCAGACAATGGCAAGACGGCTGAAAAACGAGCTGCCAATTGAAAACCCGATTGCCGATGTCATTGTCAAACAATACCCTGATTTATTTGCAGCATGCCGCTTGGCAGGAAACGAATTAGAACGAACGCTGCAATTAACGATTCCAATCGATGAAATTGCCTACTTGACCATGCATACTTGCGTCGCCTCTGAGAGACTGAAGCGGCAAACACTTGTGTACCGGACAGTGATTATTTGCGGACATGGCATTACCAATGCCCGTTTAATCGAGGAAAGCTTGTACACGCGCTTTTCTTCCATTGAAGTATTAGGTACATTATCCCGTTATGAAGTCGATGTCATCCAAAAATTGCAAGTTGACTTTGTCTTAACGACATTGCCCCTTTCCATCAAAGGCGTGCCTTGCTTGCAAGTGTCCCCGTTTTTTAAGGATGAGGACACAGCCTTAATCCAAACAACGATTGCACAAATCGCGAAATCGAAACAAAGGCAACGGCAGAAACATACAGCATCGAACGAAGACTTTTTCCGGTCGATCGTGGAAATTGCGAAAGCAAACAGCAAATCGTTCATGCTTAAACCGTTTATGGAAGAATTAACGTCTCTGTTTAAAAAACATCAGTTGCCAATTTACGAAGGAGTGATCCAGCCATTGTTAGCCGAGCTAATGAGCGAAGACCATATTGAACTAAACGTTCGCGCCACCAATTGGCAAGAAGCCATTTATGCGGCCGCTAAACCTTTAGAAAGAAGCGGCGCCATTACAAAAAATTACGCAGAAGCAATGATCGCCTCTGTGCAAGAATACGGGCCTTATATTGTCCTTGCTCCAGGGGTTGCGATTGCTCACGCCCGGCCAGAAGATGGCGTAAATGAGCTAAGTGTTAGTTTTATCCAGCTAGCAGAGCCCATTCCATTCGGCAATCCAGACAATGACCCGGTGTTTCTTGTAATTTGCTTGGCCGCTTCTGACAGTTTTTCACACTTAAAAGCGTTTCGTTCCATTGTGAAACTAATCAATGACGAACAACGGTTAGACGCAATAAAAGCTGCTACCTCTAAGCAAACGTTAACCAAAATCGTTCTTAACGAAGAAGGGGAGAAAGCCTATGTCGACGGCCCGTAACATTGCTTTAATAACAAGCGGCGGCGATGCACCAGGGATAAATGGTGCCATTGCGGCGATTGCCCAAACGCCGGGTGTTAACCTTTATTTCTATCATGGCGGATTTGACGGGATTATTGAGCAGGACCCTGTCGCCATATTACCAACGACAGCGAGGGGGGCTGTGCTTCAGGGAGAGTTGCTATGTCACTCTGGCCGCAGCACATCCATGCTCCATGAGGCGGGGCAAAAGCGTGTCCTCGAAAAACTAAAGCAAGACTGCATGGATGCCCTCATAGTATGCGGCGGCAACGGTTCGGCACAAGGGGCAAAAGCGTTAAGCGCTAGTTTGCCAGTTGCGGTTGTACCAATGACGATTGACAACGATATTGGTGGAAGTGAATACACGATTGGCCACGACACAGCCGTCAATGCAATTGCCGATTCGCTCCATCGGCTCCGCCAAACAGCAGCTAACTTGCCTGGACGGATTTTTATGGTCGAAACCTTCGGCGGGCGCTGCGGCCAACTTCCCCTTGCAGCTGCTGTTGCTGCTAGCGCAGACATCGTACTCCTTCCTGAATATGAGCTCAATATAGACGAGTTCATTACAGAAGTACAGACTCGCTCAGAACGAGGCAAAAGCGTCATCGTTGTCGTATCGGAAGGCATCTATTTGAACAAGCATTTTTCTGCAGGCGACCAGGGCGTGTCGTTTGCCCTTGCCCGAGCGCTTGAGTCATCAACAGGAAAGCGGGTGCGGCTCTCCATACTTGGCTATACACAACGAGCAGGTGACCCAACAAGCTATGACTGCCTGATGGCCAAGCAGATGGGCAAATGTGCAGTCGATGCGTTGCTTAACGGCGAAAAGGCAACTCTTGCAGCGTTAAAGGAAGGGCATGTCAAAGCTGTTCCCCTAACAGCAATCGACCAATCGCCGACTTTAGCAAAAGAGTTTATGCAACTAGCTTTTAATGAAAACCAACTGATCCAATTGGAGGGATAATCATGGCAAAAAAACTATCGATTTTAATGGTATGCGGGGCAGGACTTGGAAGCAGCTTTGCCTGTGAGATGGCGGTGGAATCCGTGCTCGAAAAACTTGGAGTAGAGGCAACATTGAACCATTGTGATATATCCTCTGCGAGCAGCCAACAGGCAGACATTTTAATTACTGGCCAAAACTTTGAATCGCAATTAAAACACTACCAAATTGAAGCGGACATTCTTTATTTAAAACGGCTTGTCGACCAAAAAGAAATTGAAGAAAAGCTTGTTCCCGTCCTAAAAGCAAAACAAGCCCTATAACGAAACAAACGAGACAATCATGAAAAGGGAGGAGCCCCAATGGAGATTTTGCACTTTTTAGTAAACGACATCTTATCACAAGCGCCAATTCTCGTCTCACTCATTGCTTGTATTGGCCTCATCGCCTTAAAAAAATCAATTGGCCAAATCGTGTCAGGCACAATGAAAACAATGCTCGGTTTTCTTGTCCTTTTAGCAGGTACACAAATTATTGTAGGCACTTTGCAGTTTCTAGGCGACGTCTTCCAAGAAGCGTTTGCGATGCGAGGCATCGTCACCGATGTAGGCGCTATTGCTGGCATCGCCCAGCAAACACTTGGCCGAGAAACGGCTTTGATTATGGTCTTAGCGTTTGCAGTCAACCTTTTAATCGCCCGCTTCACACCAATAAAATACATCTTCTTAACCGGGCAAGGCTCATTGTGGATGGCGACTGTTTGCTCCGTCGTCGGCTATATGGGCGGCCTCCGCGGCCTGGCGCTCATTCTACTCGGCGGCGTCATTGCTGGATCAATGGCTGTGCTTATGCCAGCGATCGCCCAACCGTTTGTTCGCAAAATTACAGGCTCAAATGACATTGCATTAGGCCACTATTGTACACTTGGCTATCTTGTCCAGGCAGGCACGGCAAAACTTGTCGGCAACAAAGAAAAGTCCACGGAAGACATCAACTTGCCAAAAAGCTTGGAATTTCTGCAAGATACGTATTTATCGATGATGGTTGTCATGATTCCTATTTACCTCATCCCTACTATTTTTGCAGGACCAGCCTTTATCGAAGCATACAGCGACGGGATGCACTATTTAGTCTTTGCGTTTATGCAAGCGATTCAATTTGTCGTTGGTGTTTACGTGCTTCTCGCTGGCGTCCGCCTCTTCCTTGGCGAAATTGTCCCAGCATTTAAAGGAATTGCAAAGCGAGTTGTCCCTAATTCTGTCCCAGCGCTAGACTGCCCTGTGTTGTTCCCATATGCGCCGAATGCCGTAATTGTTGGCTTTATTTTCACCACCATTGGCACCGTCATCGGCATGCTGTTTTTCCCGGTCATCGGTTTAGCCATGATTTTGCCGGGAATGCTGACCAACTTTTTCGCTGGCGGCACGGCTGGCATATTTGGCAATGCAATAGGCGGATTCCGCGGGGCAGCGATTGGCGGAATTGTCCACGGTCTATTTATTACATTGCTGCCAGCTCTTTTAATCCCTGTTCTCGGGTCGTTTGGCCTTGAAAATGTCACGTTTAGCGACTCCGACGTCATTACAATTGGGATTTTGCTTGGGTACGTTTTAGAATGGTTCAATTAAAAAAGGAGTGAAAATAGCATGTATGCAAATTTAAAAGAAACGCTTGCTTACGCGAAAGAACGAGGCATTGCCGTCGGCGCCTTTAACGCCCATTGTCTAGAAATGGTTCCAGCTATGCTCCATGCAGCGAGAGAAACGAACTTGCCGATTATTATCCAAACAACAGCAGGCACAGCCGATTATGTAGGCTATGACGTATTTGTCGCTGTCGTCAAATCTCTTGCCGAGCAACTTCCTGTACCGGTTACACTGCATCTTGACCATGCCACAGATTTTGCGAAAATCAAACAGGCAGTCGATGCAGGCTATTCCTCTGTGATGTTTGACGGTTCAGCACTTCCGATAGCAGAAAATATTGAAAAAACTGTAGAAGTTAGCACGTACGCCCATCCGCACAACGTCTCCGTCGAAGCAGAACTCGGCATAATCGGCGGCGCCGAAGACGGGGTCATGATCGATTCTGCGCAAGTAAGCTTCACTCAACCAGAAGAAGTCAACGAGTTTTTACAACACGCGACTGTTGACGCACTCGCTTTGTCTATTGGGACGACACACGGCCAATACAAATCAAAAGCCAATCTGCAGTTTGATTTGCTTGAGACGATCGCCAACAACCATGCACTCCCATTGGTCCTCCATGGCGGCACAGGCGTCAAGGATGAAGATATCCAAAAATGTGTAACGAGAGGCATTGTCAAGATCAACGTCGGCACAGAATTGTTAATCGCTTGGACACGCACAGCCAAACACCAATTTGCAGAAGCCGCTTTGACAGACTCATTGCGTAACCATTTAATTCCTTGCAATGAACAAATCAAACAAGTCATCAAAGCAAAAATGGCGGTATTCGCACTGGAGAAAGCTTCGGTTTAAAACGGGACTGCAAAAATAAGTAAAAGAAGAGGCCATCTTTGACAGATGGCCTCACTATTGGCGCGGTGACCTTACCGCGTCAGCTTAAGAAATTCGCGCATAAACTGTGGCAGATCATCCCAGGCGTGACCGGAGACGAGGTTGCCATCGACATAAACGCTCTCTTTGCGAAACTCGGCGCCTAGTGCTTTCACGTCTGGCTCGCAAGCGGTATACGCTGTTAGGGCTCTGCCTTTAAGGCGGTCGCCTGCAACTGCTGCTAGCACTTGTACAGCGTGACAAATAGCTCCTACTGGCTTCTTGTTATCAAGAAAATGATTGACAATTGCTGCTGTGTGCTCGTGGATACGAATATACTCTGGCGCCCGTCCCCCAGGAATGATTAAACCCGCGTATTCATCAGGCCGTACATCTTCAAAGGCAATGTGGCTGTCTAATTGATAGGACGGCTTCTCTACAAATGTCTCGTACCCTTCAACGAAATCATGGTTTACCGTATAGAGCTTTTTCACCGCAGGAGAGGCGATATCGACTTCAAATCCTTCTTCAAGAAAACGGTAATACGGATAAAACACTTCCAGCGCCTCTACAGCGTCCCCTGTCAAAATGAGCATTTTAGCCATTTGTTCACACACTCACTTTCGTTATTTTTTCATCCGTTTTTTGTCTTCCACATGCAAAACACGCCAAAACACGGCCATCCTCTTTAAAAGTGTCTTAGCGATTACCCTTTCGCGAAACAAGAAGCGATTTCCTTCCTAATGAGACAGGTTTACCGCAGAATGAATCGTTTGTTATGACGGTCAAAACAGCCAGCTATGTAGGATCCTACCATTCTTCTGCCCGATATTTAAACCTACAGACTTACACAAAACCCAAAAATATACAGAATTAGAAATGAAAGATATTTTACTAGGATAATTAGAGCAAAATGAAACCAAGGGGTTTTAATTGATTTCTATGAGGTATACAAATACCACACTACTTAAAGGAGGAATTAAAAATGGCACAAAATAATAACCGCAACAATAATGGAAACAACGGAAAAATGAGTGTTGAGGAAGCAGGAAGAAAAGGCGGAGAAACAACAAGCCGTAACCACGACAAAGAATTCTATCAAGAAATTGGCGAAAAAGGTGGAGAAGCCACTAGCCGCAACCATGACAAAGAATTCTACCAAGAAATTGGCGAAAAAGGCGGAGAAGCCACTAGCCGTAACCACGACAAAGAATTCTACCAAGAAATCGGTGAAAAAGGCGGTAAAACGACTAGCCAAAATCATGACAAAGAATTCTACCAAGAAATCGGCAAAAAAGGTGGACAAACCACTAGTCAAAACCACGACAAAGAATTCTACCAAGAAATTGGTCAAAAAGGCGGACAACGAAACAGCAACAACTCATAAGCGAATGGAAAAGAGAGGTGGCCGCCTCTCTTTTCGTGCTTAACCTGTTCCGTGCCCGTTGGTTCTTTCCTACTTATTGTAGCAAATCCCCGTAGTCAGCGTCTATATTTCCTCACCATTTTTTTCTTTAACATTCTCTCTTATCTCTTTCGCCTTGGCCAATACACTTTTGGAACATGCCGAACCATCGCGTCACAAACAATCGCCCACTGCCTGGCATGAAGCATGGCCACTGGCGTCTCAGGTTTGACGCCGATTGCCTGCCGCACTTTTTTTGCTTGAGGGGCGGTAAAAATTCCTCGTAATACCTGATCAAGGGGTGCTCTAGGGTTGTTTAGTGCGTACGATAAAAAGTCATGCATCGCTTTCGCCTCTTTATAAGGAAAAAGGGGATGCGGTTTGCGGACAATGCGGACAAGGGCAGAATCGACTTTCGGCGGCGGCGAAAATGCACTTCTGGAAATTCCCCTTTCGTAGTGGATGTCAAACCACATATGCCAAGCCATCACATAAGCGTCTTTCGGTGAAACGCTTGTAAACCGCTTTGCCGCTCCTTTCTCCATTACAATTGCCCCTCGTTGTAATTTGTTTTTTGGATTGTTTAACAGCATTTTCATGATCGCTGTTGTGATCGCATAAGGGATGTTGGAAACAACAACAAACGGTTCCGTTGGCAACGTCACCTTCATGATATCTTGATGGAGAATGGACACGTTTTTTGATCCAACTAGTTTCCATTGCAGCGCTTCAATACATTTTTGGTCATACTCGATGGCTAGAACCTGGTTTGCGCGTTCGCTTAAAATCGTCGTCAACGCGCCTTTCCCTGCCCCCAGCTCTAAAACCGTATCACGGACAGAGACTTCTGCTTTATCAACAATTTCCTTTAACAACCGTTTATTGTGCATAAAATGCTGACCGCTAAAATTGGGAGGTTCTCCACGGCTAAGTTTTTTCCCATTATACTTATTCATTTTTTTCGTCATGGCTACTCGCTCCTTTTTCATTTTTTTAACCCTACCTGCACAAAAAAAGCCGCAGACGAAAGCGTCTGCGGCTTAAAGTAAACGAGAACAAGAATACGCCCGAAGCGCATTTCACAAACAAACGTTTGCCAAAATACGCCTACAACGAACGTTTAGGCACACAAAAAAGAAAGGCAGAACGAGTCCCCTTTCTTCACATTTCACTATTGCATATTTGTTCTATGAAGAATTATTAAAAATGGGCAGACTGCTCCCGTTTACTCTGCAAGCAAGCAGAGCTTTGAACATATAAAATTACTTGTTCAAAACGAGAAAACGCAATCTTATTGAATACATATTTTTAACAATCCTCCAGGTATTTTGACTTCATTACTCGTTTACCATACATGAAAAAACTGAAAAAGTCAACGGAATTTTTGTCAGGGGAAGCAAGCTTTTGGCCATTCCCGAAGCACTCCTTTCACAACTTGTCTCCATTTAAAGTCTTTGTATGTGAGTGCTTTTAAACGACTTTGGATACTTCAATCCAAATCCAAATAGTCTATCCATAAATATATGAGCGATCCAAATGATAGAGATAAGTAGTAGATAATCGTTTGAGAAATAGAACGAAAAGAATGTTAACAGTAGCGGGAGAGTAAAACTGTGGCCGACATTATAAACGGTTGCCCCTATTTTTTCATTCAGTGCATAACCAATCATTGTCATATCAGGAACGAGAAGAAGGACAAAAAACAACCAAATTGGAAAGCCTAGCTGTATATAAATATAGAGAGAAATAGCAAAGGCCATTCCATTTTCAACACGGACGATTTGATTAACAGTCATGATATCCCCCTTTTTTGCATGCTTTCAAAAAACACGACGAGCAATTCTTCAATGATGGCTTTATTTTCTGCATATTTCTCTTTCTCTATTAGCTCTTTCAGTGTCTGCAATACTTTTAATGCGTGTTGGTAAAACTGAATTTTTTCCTCAAGGTCGCTAACTTTTTGCTCGAATAACGATGTGGTTGAAAGGTTACATTCTGTTGATATGGCTTTTCCTTTTAATATCAGCAGTTGTTGAATCTCTTTTATGGTAAAACCTAGCTGCTTCAACACAATGATAAGCTGTAGTTGTTTTTCACATTCTTCATCATATTCCCGATACCCATTTTCTCGTCTATTTGGTTTTAATAAGTTCTGTTTCTCATAATAACGAATCGTATCAGCTTGCATTTGATATTTGTCCGCAAAATCTTTGATTTGCATACGAACCACCTCCCCCTCCAGTACAACGATAACATTGGAGTAACGTCCAAGGTCAAGATTAAAACAAACTGTCACTATTTAAACCTTGACGAGCATCCTTCATAGATACGTCTCCTTTCGCTGAGTTACATCGAAAATGAATGAATCAACAACCTTGATAAACCCATTTATTTACAAAAATATAGTCTTAAAGGCATCGAAAATACTATGATCAAAGAATGAGTTGATCACAATATGATTTAAATATGAAATCCGGGGTATAAAACTTTCAAACGTTCAAGAAGGAGGCAATCGCCATGAATATATTACTGACATCAGGTGCTAGACGAATTGATTTTGTTGGCTTCTTTCAAGAGGCTTTAAAGAAAGCAAACATAGAAGGGAAAGTAATTGTCGCCGATCCAGAATACAACGCCCCTTCTTTACAAGCAGGAGACGAAAACTATGTCATTCCTCATCAAACAGACGAGCATTATATGGAAGCGATTCTTACCATTTGCCAAAAACACAACGTTGATTGCCTTGTGCCATTAAATGATTGGGAAGTGCCCAAAATAGCTGCACACAAAAAGGAACTTCAAGAACAGGGAGTCGCTGTTTTTGCCCCTGACCAATCCGTTGTGGACAGCGTCCGCGATAAAGGCAACTACCGGCAATTGCTAAGCCCTATTGGTGTGAAAGCACCAAAATCATACTGCTCGATCGCAACAGTAAAAGCTGCCCTCGCTAACAATCAGATAGCGTTTCCACTAATGATCAAGCCCCGCAACGGCTCTGCTTCAATTGGCGTGGAAACGGCACATAAAATCGAAGACATTGAACATGCATACCAACACGCCGTCAACACGGTAAAAGAGTCGCCGCTAGATGATGCGACCGCAAAAGAAGCAGAAAACAACATTTTAATCGAGGAAATTATCGAAGGTGATAAATACAGCCTGGACATATTCAATGATTTAGACGGCCGCTTCTGCGCGTCGTTTATCCGCAAACAACTGCAAATGAGAGGCGGTGATGTAGATCGGTGCATAACCGTCCATCAACCTGAGTTGGTTGAGATTGCCCGCAAAATGGGCGAGCATTTAGGTCATGCTGGATATATGAATGCCGATGTGTTTTTCAATGGCGACGATTACTACGTCATTGACATCAACCCTCGATTTGGCGGCGGTTATGCGTTTTCTCACCATGCTGGTGCAGATGTTCCATCCGCCATTATTGCTCTTACGGCAGGGAAGACTGTCAAAGAGGAGTGGCTAACGACACGGCCCAATCATGAACTTGCTCGCCATGACATCGTTGTCCCAATTGAGAAGACATTTTCTGAACTGCATCCAAGTCGGTGATCGAGTATCATACCATTTGCGAAGTTAGGAGGAAAAACATGGGGGACCCAATCCCGTTGCTAAAAGATTTAATTGGCATAGATAGTTCAACCAAAGCCGGAGTCAACAAAGCGATTGCTTTTTGCGAAAAGTGGCTGAGTGACAAAGGACTGCCAGTCGAACGGCTTGTTAACAACGGTTATTCTATGCTTGTCTCTAGCATTGGAAGCGGGAGCAACACCATTGTGCTTAATGGCCATATTGACGTGATTGAAGGCCGCCGATCCCAGTTTTCTCCATACACAAAGGAAGGAAAAATATATGGGCGCGGTTCGGCGGACATGAAAGCCGGTTTAGCCGCGATGATGGAAACAATGGCAGAGTTAAACGGCGTGCCTCTCCCTTGGCGCGTTCAACTTCAAATCGTCCCTGATGAAGAAACAGGAGGCCTTTACGGCACCAACTATTTAGTAGAACAAGGGCACAGAGGCGATTTCATCATCTGCGGCGAACCAACAAACATGGGAATCGCCATTCAGTCAAAGGGCGTCTTGCAGGTTGATATTCATATCAAGGGAGAGCCTGCACACGGCAGCCGTCCTTGGGAAGGCAATAACGCCATATTAAAAGCACATGCACTCTATGAAGCCATTCTTGAATTGCCGTTCGCCCAAGAGGTAGCGCCTCCCATGTTCAAAGAACCGTCCATTAACCTTGCTAAGTTACAGGGAGGCACTGTCTACAACAAAGTGCCTGACGTATGCGACATGTCACTGGACATCCGCTATTTGCCGGACCAATCGCCTAGCGAGATTTTGAGGCAGATTAAAGGAATCACGGACGGCGTCGTACGCACACATATTTGCAATAGCCCTGTTAAAACAAAAGCAGACAATCCATTTGTCAAAGCGCTCGCGGACTCGTTAGTGGCGCAAACACAATTGGAAAAGGCGACACTTTACGGGCAACATGGCTCCAACGACGGGCAATTTTTTACGAAGTACGGCGGAAATGCCGTTGAGTTTGGCCCTGTTGGTTATGACTGGCATGGCGACAATGAAATGGTGTATACAGACTCAGTCAGGCAATACCAAGCAGTCTTGATTGATTTCTTGAAAAACGGTCAATCTTACTTCACGTAAGCGTATGTCTAAAGGTTAAGCAAGCAGCGCAACGCTGCTTGCTACTTTCTGTTTAAGATACCTAAATACGCATGCCAAGGCCCTACATCATCCCTGTATCGTTCCGCCATAACGCGCGCTATTTGGGCAATATGCGTAAAATCATGAACGACCCACGTCGACAGCAACTCTCTTGCTTTAACGCGCCCAAATGCAGGATGAAAACCTGTCTTTTCATAATCGAAACCGTCGCCAATCCACGTTTTCAATGTGTGCACATTGTTCAGCCGCACGTTTTTAAAATCGGCTAACGCTTGCGCTACTGAACGATTATCCCCACTACGCAAGTGAGAAAAACGATCAAATTCAGGGAACGGCTTGCTCTCCCCTTCACGAATGATAAAAGCCAGTCTTGGCAGCCAATTATGCTTTTCCGCCTCAATAAGATGCTCTACTACTTCTATCGCATTCCATGTACCTTCCCCCTCATCGAAGTGCAGCCAACCATCTGACAAACCCGACAGATAATGAGCAAGTGTGTCCGGCGTGCGTTCAAGTATCTCGATCGCCTCTTCGACTTTAACATTCAAACTGATCCCCCCATTTAGTCCATTGTGGACCAGAATTTGTGACTGGCAAAACAGTGGTTTACATTTACGAGAGAGGCCATTTCTAAGTTTCGTTAATACCCCTCCTTTTCTTTTACAAACTATCCAACGTGAGCACGTGAATGGGATGGCATAAAAAAACTGTTGATCCGCCTAAAGCAGAGGTCAATCGCTTGCAAGTAGCCGACTTAACCTCCAGCCTTGACTGAAAAACAGCCTATATTCATGCGGGAAATTATTTGCAACAAACCAAATTCGCGAATGAGTCTCCTCTCTTTTACAATTAGATGGCTTCCACCACGACTTCCCACCCATATGGGCGAAGCGTGACTTGATCGATCGTTTCCCCTTGGATCGTCTTCTTTTCTCCATTTAGTGTGAGACGCTTTTCGCCTTCGCTAAAGTTCATGAAAAACGTATACGCATATTCGCCGTTCGTCCTTGTTTGCACACTTACCCCTGTCGGAATAGAAGCTGCGACAGAAGACGCAAGCCCGTGTTCGTTAATGAGCAGCTCGTAAAAAGCATCGTAGAAGCGTTGTTCGTTAGCCGACGCCATATAATAAGCAGTTCCCTTGCCTAGTCGGTTTTTCGTGACTGCTGGTGTTGGCGAGCTGTCGCCTTGAAAGGCAGCGATCGTTTCAGCGCCTTTTAAATGAATTCGTTCAATAAATGAATGGGCCTCGTACGTATCGCCATTCCACGTGAACGGTACGGTTTCATGTTTGTACAAACTGTCAATTTCTTCAGCCCAAACGCCAAGCACTGGCTTTAATGGGCCAGGGAAACCACCAAGGAAACATAGATCGGTTTCATCTACAATGCCGCTCCAGTACGTGGCAATAAACGTACCGCCATTTTTGACATATGCTTCGATTCGCTCAGCCACTCCCGGTTTGAGCATATAGAGCATCGGGGCAACGACCATTTTGTAAGTGGAAATGTCATCGTTCATTGAGACGACATCGACTGGGACACCTTGTTTCCAAAAGCTTCGATAATGGCTCTGAACTTGGGTCGCATACCCTTTATCGATATTGTTCGTTGCTTGGGCATCATCAATCGCCCATTGGTTTTCCCAGTCATAAATGATTGCGACATCCGCTTCTACGGTCGAACCAGCAACAGGAGCCAACTGTTCGAGCGTTCGTCCCAGATGAGCGACTTCTTGAAAAACGCGTGTATGTTCATGGCCGACATGGTCTACGACGGCGCCATGAAATTTTTCAGAAGAGCCTCTGCTTTTTCGCCATTGGAAGTAGAGAATCGCATCTGCTCCGTGGGCAACGGCTTGCAATGATGATAACTCATGCATGCCTGGCTTCTTGGCGCGGTTCACATCATGCCAGTTAACAAGGCTTGGTGTGCTTTCCATTAACAAAAATGGCTGCCCGCCTTTTAAAGAGCGGTAGAGATCATGGACAAAGGCGACGTCTGCTGCCAGTGCTTCCGTCGATTGCTTTTCTCCATGCCAGGCCGGATAACTGTCCCAGCTAATCACATCTAATTCATCAGCAAATTTTTGGTAATTTAGCCCAAGAAACGGCCGCATATGGGGGTAATTGCCCATAAAATTCGTTGTGATGTTGATTTCAGGCGTCAACTCGCGGATCGGCTCAATTTCATTTCGATAAAAGTCAATCGTCTGGTCAGTAACAAATCGCTTCCAGTCTAAATTATGGCCGTGGATCATCGATTCCCCATGGGGAGCAGGCGACTCGATTTGTTCCCAGTCTGTATACGTATGGCTCCAAAAACCAGTCCACCAAGCTTCGTTTAATTTAGCCAAGCTATTGTCGTAACGGCGCTTTAGCCAGGAGCGAAAAGCATCTTGGCAATAGTCACAATGGCAAGCGCCGCCATACTCATTCGAAATATGCCACATTTTCAAAGCCGGATGGCCTTTGTAGCGCTCCGCTAATTTGCGGTTTATTTGCTTAACTTTCTGGCGGTACACAGGGGAAGTGAAACAGTGGTTGTGGCGCTGTCCATGTAAATTCCGCCGTCTGTCCGCTTCGACACGGAGCACTTCCGGATAGGCTTTAGAAAGCCATGCAGGCCTTGCTCCACTTGGCGTAGCCAGGATCGCATGGTAACCATTTTCGGCAAGACGGTCCATAATGTCATCTAGCCATGCAAACGTATAGACTCCTTCCTCTGGCTCAATCGCACTCCAGCCAAAAATATTAATCGAAAACGTGTTGCAATGAGCGAGGGGCATTAAACGGAAATCTTCATCAATGATTTCTGGCATGTGCAGCCATTGATCAGGATTATAATCGCCGCCATGCATCATCCCTTCCACTGATGGGTGTACTGGTGGATACTTCATTCTCCTACTCCTTCTCTTCTTGTCATTTCAATTGGTTTACTAAGTGAAACACATCTAATGAAGGCAGTGCTTCTCCATTAAAATCAAACATCGCTTGATTGTCCCAAGCATTGCCAACTTCTCCTTCTGTTTGGATGTAGCCCATTCCTGCCTCATTCGCCCAAGAGGCACCAGATACTGGAATCCAAAGTGGTTCCCAATAATAGAACCCTTCTCCGCCTACCGTATGGATCGTCTCCATCAAATCTCGCAAGTAAGACGCTTGTCCTTGCGGTGATGCTGGATAACCGACTAGCTGTGCGTGTTCATTTGAAAAGAGATTGTCTAAGTTGTCGCCATTGTCTGTCGTAAAGCCATAGGCTGTTTCCACGACATTGACGCCTTTGCCGTAATGGTTCGTAACAAGCTCCATTACTTGTTTGAGCTTACTGAAATCCCCATCCCAGTAAGGATAGTAAGACAAACCAACTACATCAAAATCAACGTCCCGATTCACCATCTCATCGAGCCACCATCGAGCCATATCGATATCTCCGCCTTCTGCTAAATGAAGCATCGTACGGATGCCCAGGTCGCAGTCTTTCACGGCAGTGAGCCCTGCTTCTAACAATGCGGCGAGCCTTTCAAATTCACCGCCGCCTTCTCCCCAGCTTTTGCCGTCAGGCCATAACATTCCGGCATTGATTTCATTGCCAACTTGGACCATTTCCGGAATGACCCCTGCGCCTTTTAACTGGCCAAGCACATTTGATGTATGGTTATAGATAGCGTCCTTTAATTCCTCAAAACTGTATTGTTCCCAGCTTTTTGGCTTAAACTGCTTCCCTGGGTCTGTCCAAAAATCACTGTAGTGAAAATCGAGCAGCAGTTGAAAACCATGGCTATGGGCACGCTTTGCAAGATCAACGGCGCGCTGTTCATCAACAGTCCCGCCGCCATACGGGTTGCCGTTTTCATCGTAAGGATCTACCCAAATGCGGATACGGACAGCATTTACGCCCTTTTCCTTTAACAACACGAGTGGATCAATTTGTTCTCCATCGGCATAATAGCGCCCGCCGTTTTCCTCGATTTCTGGCAACATCGAGATATCGGCTCCTTTAATAAAGTGATCATCCAATCCAGCAATTGGTTCAACTGTAACCGCTGCTTTCACATCTGCACCTCCAAATAAGACGATACTAACTAGCATTACGACAAACGACCATTTGCCACGCAAGCTCAACTTCTGACCATCTCCTTCGTTTATCCTTTGACGCCTCCTTGTGTCAATCCAGAGACAAATTGCTTTTGCAACAACAAGAACATGAGCGCAACTGGAATGGAAATCAACAACGCACCTGCAGCAAACATCGTATAGCTGGCTCCCATTGGATTGGACACCAAATTATAAAGGCCAATTGGGAGTGTATACATTTCCGGCGCACGGACAATGACGCTTGCTAAGATAAAGTCGCCTAGTGGGCCTGTGAATGAATTGATCGCGACCACAGCAAGTATCGGCTTCGCAAGGGGCATAATGATTTGCCCATAAATGCGAAAATGGCTTGCGCCGTCCATCCGCGCCGATTCGTCCAAGTCCCGGGGAATCGAATCAAGATAGCCTTTTAACAAAAACGTATTCATCGGAATTTGCCCACCTGCATAAATCAACACCAATGCCCAGTGGCTATTGATTAGCCCGAGCATTTGCGCCAGCACAAAGATTGCGATCAAGGCAGAGAATTGCGGGATCATCTGCAAAAGCAAAAACAGCATCAAGCCATTTTTTCTCCCCTTGAAGCGAAACCGAGAAAACGCATAACCAGAAAAGCTAACAAGCACAAGCGTTAGCCCCATAGTGAGGAGTCCAATTTTAATTGAATTGAGGTACCACTGTACGTAAGGGTGCGACGCCTCCCCAAGCAAATTAATATAATGGGCCAGCGTTGGGTTTTCTGGGATTATGGACGTGCTCATCAAACTATTGCCAGGATTAAAGGAGGCGCCGATTGTCCACACAAGCGGATAAGCAATCACAATGACCACGCTAATCAAAATGGAATAAGTCACAAACAAGCGGATTCGCCTTTTCGTATGAACCGTCATCACATCATATCCTCCTCTTTAAAGGAGTTTGTACGCTTAAATTGCCAAAGGGCAATAGCAATAACGAAAATCGACAGCAACATCGTGATTGCCGCGGCCAATGCATATTGGGATGAATGCATCGTTAGCTTATATATCCACGACACGAGAATGTCGGTTCCCCCTGCCGTTGAGCCTGGCATTGGTGGGCCTCCGCCATTAAACAAATAAATGATGTTGAAATTGTTGAAATTAAACGTGTACTGTGTAATCAAAATTGGTGCAATCGAATAGAGCACAAGCGGCAATGTAATCAAGCGGAATTTCTGCATAAAGCCGGCTCCATCAATCGTCGCTGCTTCATAGAGATCACTAGGAATCGCTTGCAAGACGCCTGTCGTCATAATGAACACAAACGGAAACCCTAGCCACATTTGCATAACGATTAACGCCACACGACTCCAAAACGGGTCATTTAGCCAAGGCAGGCCATCAATGCCAAAAAACGCGAGAATATGGTTGTTAATCGCGCCAAACGAATCATTAAACAAGCCAGCAAACACAAGAATCGTTACAAACCCTGGCACCGCCCAAGGAAGAATAAAAAACGTTCGGAAAAACGCTTTCCCCAGTACATCGCGTTGATTTAATAAAATCGCCAAAAAAATGCCCAACGCGCATTGGAGCGTTGTCGCAACAAGCGTCCATACAATCGTCCAGCCAAGCACGTCAAAAAAAGTCGAACGCCAAATCGGGACAGAAAAGATATCACGAAAATTTTTCAACCCCACCCAATCGAACAAGTTGGCGGGTGGAGAATGGTATAAATCATAATTGGTAAAGGCAATCGCCAAACTGAACAAAATCGGAAAAATAACTGTAAAGATAAGCAGAAAAAAGGCAGGTGAACTCATCAAATATGGAAAGCTCGCATCGAGCAGATGATGGTACTGGCGGCGGATCGAATGAAGCTCAAGCCCTACGTCGCGACGTTTTCCGTTCTTCACCGCATCTTTTATCATGAAATAGTAAAATGCAAGCCCAAACGCTGCCACAATGACCGCAATAATTCCTTCTGCCAACAAAAAGACGGAGTTATCTCTTGGCGTTTGCACGCCTAGCGTTGCTAATCCCCAAAACCCCATATTGAATATGTCTTTAAATACAAACAGAAAAGCTGCGCCAAAAAGGAAAAAAACCGTTCCTTTTGCAAATTGCTTATTGTACATTTGCCCCATTCCGGGAATAATGGCGAGCATCCCCGCCACGAGTGCATGGTTCGTGGCAGGTTTGATGTTTGGTTGCTCGTCAAGTTTCACGTGCTTCACCTTCTCTTTTAATAGAGGCGTTCGCTCCTTAGTTTTGGCTATGGTTCGCTTCGATTTGCGACTCGATTGTTTGAACTGCTTCTTTTAATGCTTCCCGTACGTCTGTCCGTCCTGTCGCAATCAATCCTAGCGCATTGTCAATTGGCGTCCACACTTCGGCCATTTCTGGATTGTTCGGTGTCATGGTCGCATAAAGGCTTTGTTCTGAAACAGCAGCGGCATCCTCGTCTTCGGCAATGGCTGGGTGATCCGTTAGCGATGTTAGAGGCGGTATTTCCCTCGTTTGTTCAAAACGGTCCAGTGAATTCTCTTCATTTGTCAAAAATTCAACAAACTCTTGGGCTAGTTCTGCATTTTGGGAATAGGAAGAGACATTATAGCTCTTTACTCCTAAAAAGGAACTCATCGGCTCGCCTTCCGCCAAAGCAGGCAACGGCAATACACCGTAATCGATGCCAGCTCGCGCATACGGCTCAAACGACCAAGGTCCAGATATGACCGCAACCGCCTTTCCTTCAGTGAATAAGGAATCAAGCACGTTAGTCCCTTGCTCACCAACAATGCCAGCAGGAAACAGCCCTTCTTCAAAAAAGGTTTGAATGTACGTGCCGCCTTCAATCGCCCCTTCATTGGCCAGCCCGATATCGTTCACATCATACTGCCCATCTTCATTTTGTGGAAAAATATAGCCGCCACCTCCGCCGATTACGCTCATGGCATAATAAATTTCATCCCACTTTGCCACAAATCCATATTCGCCTTCAGCGACTCTCTCTTTCGATAGCTCATACCATTCATCAAGCGTCTGCGGCGGCTCATCTACCAGTTCTTTGTTATAGAAAAGGATTGTTGTCTCAACTGCTTTTGGCAACCCGTATACTTCTCCGTCAACCATTTGCGAAAGCAGCGACTCTTCCGTAAAACGGCCTGTCACTTCATCATCGACCTCTAAGGGAGCGAGTAGCCCTTCAACAACGGCAGTGCCAATTTGGTCATGGGGAATCGTCAATACATCCGGCCCAGAACCAGCAGGACCATCTAAACGCAAATCTTCTAACTGCCCGCCATACTCTTTTTCAATCACTTCAATCTCAATTCCATGCATGTCTTCAAAAGCAGCGACAGCCTTTTCAATGCCAATTGCTTTTTCAGCGTCTTCCCAGATCACTAATTTATCAGCAGATGTCCCACTAGCGCTTTCCCCAACATCGCCATCCTCTTGTGGTCCGCAAGCTGCAACGGTCAGAACTGCTCCACTAAGCAACACCATTCGCCATTTCTTTTTCATTTGTCATCCCCTCAATCAAAAAAGTAACCGCTTTCTTATAAAATAACAACATTCACGAAAAAAGTAAACTTATTTATATATCTATATTTAGTAAAATATTTTACTAAGTAACAAAAAAAGAGCCCTTAAGGGCTCTAGAGGTTGTCCAAAGTCGATTACCGCACTCAGGCTGATAGAGAAACGCTTGTTTATCTACAGTCTAATAGCCCTTTAGGACTCTAGCCCGTACTTTTTCGAAAGATTGGATGACATGACATAAGGACTGTTTTTGGAGAAGTTCTCTTATCGACGAACCGTTCCAATAACAAGTCAATCGCCGTTTGGCACAAAAGCCTCACATCAATCCGAAAGGTTGTCAACGGCGGGGAAACATATTGGGCGATGCTGGCGTCATTAATACTAAATACATTTACCCGCTCCGGCAACGCAATTCGTTCCTCGTTTAATGCTTGCAAACAACCTACAGCAAGGGAGTCGCTTGCTACACAAAATGCTGTCGGCAACTGGTCCCCAAGCGAGTGGATCGCTCGTTTCATCAAAGCATAGCCTTCATTTACAGCATATTGGTCGCCAACAAACAAAAACCGTTCATCGAAAAGTCCTTTTTGCCTCATATATTCTTTAAAGGCACGCTCTCTGCGATCGGGAATATAACCGCCACAATCGGTGTCAAAATCATTGCCGCCAATATAACCAATTGCTGTATGGCCATTTTCCATGTAATAATCGATCATCCGTTCAATCATTCTGCGGAGATGGGGCCGGACAGAATCGAAATGATCTTCATCAGGCGAGGTATCAATAAACACCACGTCATTTGTTAACGTACGAATGTAGTCTAGTTCACGCTTGCTAAAACGCCCAAGGCAAATGACGCCTTTTGTTTGCGGGTCAATTGCTTTAATTCCGTCACCGATCGAATACGTTGTTAAGTTAAGCTGCCGTTCGTTTGCCTCCTCCTCAACGCCTTTCTTTACTGTTTGAAAATAAACGTCCTGCAAATCTTCTTTTTCCGTAATCCAATACAAGAAGGCAATTTTTTTTAATGAATGTTTAAATCGTTTCTTTGTATAGCCTAACCGTTGCGCGGTTTCATACACCTTTTCCCTTGTCTCTTGCGTCACAGATAAAGTGGGGTCTTGCTTGAGCACTCGCGAAACTGTCGTAATAGAGACACCTGCTTTTTCAGCAATCTCCTTTATCGTAGCCAATGGGCTTCCCTCTCTCTATTCATCGATTTCTACCGTCTAGTATAGAGAGTCTATCATGGAGAAGCAATTTCTGCTTGGATGGAGTATGCCCCTTTACACATATCCATCATGCGCAACAAATACGAATGTATATGGATTTGCTCTCATCATCTGGTTACGTACTTAGGATTTAATACAATTACCTCAAAAATCTAAGTTACTAACATAAAAATTCACAGCATAACATCTACGCTCATGCCTTTTTCTGTTCGTATTTTTTCGGGCGGTACCCCATAGCTAAAAAAATTAGCAATATCCCTACAAGTTGGGGGATATCGGGGTGATAGTGAAGGATCGCCACATCTAGCAAAATTGCAACGATCGGGTCGATGAAAACCAATATGGCAATTGTAGAAGCAGGCAATTCTCTTAAACTTGAAAAGAAAAAATAAAAGACAACACCTGTATGGATAAATCCTGTTATAAGAATAAACAGCCAGTTCTCGGCTGAAAGTCCCGAAAATAAGGGCCAATCGACTAATGGCGCCAATAATAGAACACCAAGCATTGTTTGTATGAGTGTTGTTTTAGTTGGCGATAAAACAGTGATGCTTTTTCCTGCAAGAGACGTTAATGCATAGAAGAACGCAGCAGCAAAAGCCCAGCCAATACCTGTCTGCAAAAAGTCAGAAACATGGCCGTGGCTATACGCTTTGCCGACGAGCAATGCACCGGCAAAACAAATCACAATCGAGGCGATGCCTGCCCAAGTCAGCTTTTCTTTAAACCACAATGAACCTAAAAGTAAGATAAGCAGTGGCGCTAAATGGTAGATCGACACTGCTACCGTAATCGGCATGACTTCAAACGACCGGAAAAAGAAAAGCCAATTGAGTACAAGAAACAAGCCACATAATAAAACCTTTCCGTACTCGCTTCTCGGCGGCCGCTCCTTTCTTCCTTTCCTATTCGTTAACAATATTACTGCGCCTAGCATCAAACTCGCACACAAACAGCGAACAAAAACAAGCTCTATCGCCGGTAAACCGGCCTTCACAGAAAACAGCCCAATTGAACCGAAAATTGCCATAGCCAAACTAAATTTCACATATGCATTCATTGTACATCCCCTAGAAGTTATACTACTAACTACTAAAAATCCCTCGAAAATAAACAGCTTGCTTTGAGCATCACGCTTATCACAAGCTGCTTTTTCCTGTCATGACGTGAATTAAATCTTCACGTTTTCTCCATAAAGCATCGAGCTTCTCTGGTCCAAATGCGTTGGTCACTTCTTCGACCATAATGTCATGGCGAATATATTCTGTAGCAATGAGCACTAAAGCAGGATCCATTGATTTAACAGCCCATTCTGAACCCTTATCGCTAAATTTTGCAATCAACGCTTCTTCTTCATCACGAATGACAATGGTCAAATAACCACCCATTCGTTCACTGACAATGTTAGGCGCCATATAGTTATGGTGGTACGTATGCCCAAATGACTTGCTTTCATCGCCAAACAATACAGTAAAAATCGGAATGTCCGTTTCTTTTTCCTTTAACATGTCCTCAATGCTTGCCACTGTCGGCGACCAAATTGATAACCATAACTCTTTCTTCGCTGCCCGAATCATGGAACGCATCTCGCTAATGATATGTTCATACTGGACAATCCTTGTCACCACATCAATTTTTTGGTCGCTTTCTAAAGTCGTCAACGAATCCTCTAATGAGGTTAAAGAAGCATCAAGATCTTCCCTTATTTTCGTCAATAGCTGCCGCGGGTCCACTGGCTTATATACAATTGGATCAGCGGGAACGGTATGCACAGCCCCTTTATCCAACAATTTACCAAGCACTTCATAAATCATTGACCGAGGCACGCCTGAGCGCTTGCTTAGTTCATAACCTGTAATCGCCGGCGCCTTTAATAAACCGATATACGCTTTTGACTCATATTTGGAAAAGCCGTGCTTTTGCAGCTCCTGAATGACTGCCTCTTCCATATCGCACCTCTAAGTAGTTAGTGTGATAACTACTTTACAAAACAAAGGCATACCTTGTCAAGCAGCTCAACAAAACAAATAAAAAAACAGCCAAAAACGCTGTAAAACAAGGGTTTCTGGCTGCTGTATTAGAGGGTATTGATTTTAGTCTGGTCTTAGCGATAAAGAGTTCGAAGCGAGAAGTCGTTCGAATAAGTCAATGACTGCACACGCACCCACAAAGAGTACGATAGCCCTATTTTATGGAAAGTAACATCCAAAAAGCAACGAATGTCGGTTTTCCCTTCCATCCAATATTGAGCCGTTTTTTCAATATTATATTGGTGCGAACTCTCTATTCGCTTAGGGTTCGCACCGAACGATCGGCAAGAACACCAAAACAAACTGGCTAATTTTTCATTAAGTCTGCTTTGGATTTTCGTTTTGCCTTTATTAGTTTTGCTTTTTCCTTTGTTACTTGCCAAAATCCTTTAAAGAAATGCCCGTTTACCATCAATAAAATGCCGTCTAGCATCGGCATGTTTACTATGCCCCCAGTCATTCGGGCAATCCCCCGGAACGGCAAGTTTAAAATCGACATGTCCATGATGTTTGCTGTGCTGCGCTTTCCTATTTTTCGTAAGAAGCGTTGCGTTTGAATGATGGAATAATACGCGATTCTGCCGAACCAGCCCTTTGCGTATTGGCATTGAGCAATCGTGTCGTTATATCCTAGTGGTTGAGTACGATCCCATGTCGGCTCAGGGATTTTATGGCCGATAAGTTGTTCAAATTCTTCGATGCTGACATCATTTACTTTTCCTGAATAGTAGCTAGGCAGTTTTTCCTTTTTATAAGGAAAGGGCGCATTCGTCCCTTCGACAAACCATTGTTGTTGAAGTCTAATATCCGCACTAGAGGCGCCAATCATAATCGTGTAATATGCTTCTTCAATTTCCCACTTGTTTGTCTTCACATTGAAATAGCGGAACGTTTTATTGTCAAAGGGGATTCGTACTTTTTTTGACTCGCCTGCATTAATAAACACTTTCTTGAAGCCTTTTAATTCTTTTTTGGGCCGGAAAATGTTGTCTGACGTGCAACCAACGTATAGTTGCGCCACTTCCATGCCTGCTCGATCTCCTGTATTCGTTAACTGAAAAGTTACCCCTTTTCGATCCACTTTCAAATCAGCATATTCAAAGCTTGTATAGCTTAATCCGAAACCAAAAGGGAACAATACATCGACTTCAGCGGTGTCATAATAACGATAACCAATATACAAAGATTCTCGGTATTCAACCGTTGCTTCTTTACCAGGAAAATGCTTGTAGGATGGTGTGTCTTCGTATCGCAACGGGTAGCTCTCCGCTAGTTTCCCCGAAGGGTTCACATCTCCTGATAGCACACGCAAGATCGCTCTCGCTCCCGCTTGCCCTCCTAAATAACCGTGCAGTAAGCCTTTGACTTTACCAATCCAAGGCATTTCTACCGCCGAACCGCAAGAGATAATGGCAATGATGTTGGTATTCACCTCATACAATGCCTCTAATAAGTCAATTTGATTATCCGGTATTTTCATATTTTTTCGATCAAGGCCGTCTGCTTCTGTTGCTTCATCAAGGCCGATATACAATAGAACAACATCTGCTTTCTTTGCTAACTGACAGGCTTGGTCAATTTTTTGTTGATTCTTTTTCCCATATCGTTCGAATCCAGGTTCATACCCGATACTGACGATGCCAGATTCCTCGAAGCAATCCATCGTATGGTCCAAGATGGTTGGATTGACAATCGACGATCCCGCTCCTTGGTACCTTGCGTTTTGGGCAAATTCCCCCACTACCGCAACCTTCTTGCCGAATTTTAACGGAAGAATATTTTCGTCATTTTTTAATAAAACAATTGATTCTTCTGCTACTTTTTGCGAGACGCGATGGTGCTTCTCTACATCAAATTGCCCAATTGGCTTTTGGAAAGCAGCCTCTGTTGAAAAAATGAGATCTAGTAGCCGATCAACCGCTTCATCCAAAACTTCCTCGTTTAATTGTCCCGACTTGATCGCATCGACAATTTCTTTGTCCGTCTCTCCGGCAGTTGTCGGCATCTCCAATTCATTTCCGGCGAGTAATCCTTGGATGCGATCATTGCTGCCGCCCCACTCGGTGATAACAGTGCCGGTATACCCCCACTCATTCCGTAAAATGTTTTGCATGAGATGCATATGCTCATTTGTATAGGTTCCGTTTAATTTATTATAGGAAGACATAATCGATTTGGTCTTTCCTTCTTCTACACAAATCTCAAACGCAGTCAAATAGAGTTCTCTTAACGTTCTTTCATCAACAATCGTGTCGATGGTCATCCGTTTTTCTTCCTGGTTGTTCGCAGCAAAATGTTTCACGCATGCTGAGATTCCGTGTGATTGGATGCCCCTAATGTAACCGGCTGCCATCTTACCAGCAAGATAAGGATCTTCGCTAAAGTATTCAAAGTTACGGCCGCATAACGGGTTTCTTTTCATATTGACGCCAGGGCCAAGCAAGACATTCACTCTTTGCGCCAATGCTTCTTCTCCGAGATATTCGCCAACTTTCTCGCCTAATTCAGCATTCCAACTATTCGCCACCGTTGCCGCCGTAGGGTAACAAGTGGCCGGCATGCCTTCATTTAACCCTAATTTATCTGCCGCGACTGCTTGCCTTCTAATTCCGTGGGGACCATCTGCAAGGAAAATGCTGTTTACTCCCAGGCGTTCAATATTCTGCGTTTGCCAAAAATCTTTCCCTGACATTAAAGAAGCCTTTTCTTCTAACGTCATTTGTTCAATCCATTTTTTATACTTCATTTCAGTTCCTCGTTCATCTTATTGGTCATCCATTTAAGTTAAAAAATGATAAACTAAGCGTGCCTTCTTTAACCTATATTCTACGATAGAAGCAAGCGCTATTTATACCCCCTATAGTACCATATATAGCGAACGATCCTCTAATGGAAGGACAGAAAAAGCAGGAAATCGAATTCGACTCCTGCTTTCGTTTTGTTCGTTTGTTCAATTAATTAAAGCCTACTAATTTTTGCGAGATTTTATACGCACCAACAGAAATATGACGCCCTGCTCGTCCAGGCAAGTTGATTAAACGCCCCATAATTCCATTTTTTAAACTTTGGTACAGTTGCACATTATGGGTCTTAAAGTATTCCATTAATTCTTTTTTCTTCTGTAAATTCTCTGCTGTTCCTGACCGAATGAGTAGAATGGCAGAAACGACCGTAACAATTTCTAAATGGCTTAACATATAGTGGCGTAGTTTATCGTTCTCGACATGGTCTAAATTTACTTGTTCAATCATTAATTTATTGACTTTAATTTGCTGGTCAATTCGCTTAATCATAATTGCTTCTTGGACAGATTGCCCTTCCCTGCCAATAAAATAACGGTAAAAATCTACATTAATATAATAAAGAGTCTTTACATGGGGAAGGGGCGTATAGACGTACAAGTTATCTACATAAAACGTATGTTTTGGAAGTTGCAGCCCACAATCCCGAAGCAGCTGTGTTCGGTAAATAGCGGAATGCATCAATAGATACTGCCCTTTGCGGAAATAGTTGATATCATCCCATGTAAACGGCGTGCCCTCCGGCAAGGCATTGTCATACTTCACGATTTTTTTATATTTGGCGCCTTCTTTTTCATATACGTAATTGCTTATCACCAAATCAACGCAGCTATTTTTTGAGACGATTGATTTTAATGTCGCCAACACTTTTAAGTATGCCCGAATGTCGACCCAGTCATCGCTATCGACTACTTTGAAGTAGAGGCCAGACGCATGGCGAATGCCTGCGTTTACTGCTTCTCCGTGCCCGCCATTTTCCTGATGAATCGCTCTTACGATAGTAGGATACCTCTTCGCATATTCATCTGCAATCTGTGCTGTCTGATCAACAGAACCGTCATTCACTATCAGTAATTCTACTGCATCTCCCCCTGGCAACAAAGATTCAATGCAATATCTCATGTAATCTTGTGAGTTATAACAAGGGATCACTACTGATAATAATTTCATGTTTACACGACCTTCACTTTGCTTGTTTTTCTGGCTCCTGTTTAAAAATAAGTTTAAAGATCGGGAAAAATACCCAGAAGGAAATGGCGCTGTTAATAATCATAGTAATTGCATCCGCCGCTGTTTCCCCGAATGAACCCATTCCCCACGTATTCATAAGCAAGTTATAAATCGGTGCTTTATAGAAGCCTTGCGCTGCCGCGGCCCCAATCGTAATAATAATATAGGCGACAACATACCAAAAGGCAGCCTTCCAAATATTACTGTTTGATTTAAATGTAATGCTTCTTTGCGCAAAGAAGTTGATGATCTGGGCAATCGCAATCGTTAATTGCACTGCAAGGAAGTAAGCCAGTCCCCCTCCACCGCCTGCCGAGAGAGCACCTGCCGCATAGTCAAACACATAATACGGACTTCCGTCGAAATTCTGGCCAAACTGTAACACTTGAAAACTTGTTGCAACTAAAGAGGTTTGGGCAAATATGCCTTTAAAAACGGGCATCAGCACAAGCTGAAGAACCGTTATGCCATTACTTAAAACAAAAAACACGAGAAATTGAGCGACATTTGGATGTTTTTCCTTATACCTTGCCCAGAAGCCTAGAAGCCCTGCCGTAGATTTACGCTCAGCTTTCCCCATCTCATTTCTCATTGTACTCTCCTTTTTCGCTTTGTGGTAGCCAATAATCATTCTTGACAATCATTTGCACATCCCACGTCTATTCGCATATTCCTTCGTTCCACAAGCCTCATCTGAAAATCGTTTTCTATCAGCGACTTTGTCGACAACCTCAAAGCCTAAAAACAAAAGATGTTTTTAGGCTTTGGTTGCGCTTCTTCATCTAGCTTTAAAAAAGAAACTTTTTTTGCCGCCTTGCTGCTATATAGATTGGCTCCTATTTTTCAAGTGTTTGTTATACTGTTTGCGCTCTCTGAGAAAGTGGCGCAGCCCTTTAAACAAGTGGCCATTGGCAATCAACAAAAGGCCGTCCACCATTGGCATATTGATCATTCCGCCTGTTAATCTTGCGATTCCGCGGAAAGGCATATGATAGACAGACATCATAATGAGATTGGCAGTCTCCCGCTTTCCTATTCTCTTTAAAAAGCGATGAGCAAACGTGATGCAGTGAAAGGCAAGTCTTGCGACAATTCCTTTCGCATACTGGCATTGGGCGATCGTGTCGTTGTAACCTAACGGTTTTGATCGATCCCATGTAGCCACTGGAACGTTACGGCCAATTAATTGCTCAAATTCTTCCACCTTCACATTGTTTGCTTTCCCATCATAATACGTTGGTAGTTTCTCTTTATCATAAGGGATTGGCGCATTTGTCCCTTCAATCATGACTGATTCTGAAAGACGGATATCGACACTAGAAGCACCGATCATCACGTCATATGTGGCCGTTTCAATCTCCCATTGATTCGTCTTGACATTGAAATAGCGAAACGCTTTGTCATCTAACGGAATCGTGACCGTCTTCGTTTCACCTGCGTCTAAGAACACTTTTTTAAATCCCTTTAATTCTTTTTTCGGTCGAAAAATCGCATCCGATTGACAACCGATATATACTTGCGCGATTTCTTTCCCAGCTACATTTCCCGTATTCGTCAGCGAAAAAGTCACTTGGTCCTTGCTTACTTGAAGGTTTGCATACTCAAACGTTGTGTAACTAAGCCCATAGCCGAATGGGAACAGTACTGGAACATTCGCTGTATCATAATAACGATAACCGATATACAGGGATTCCCGGTATTCGACTGTCACTTCTTTGCCAGGAAAATGGTGATAGCTTGGTGTGTCCTCGTAAGTTAATGGGTACGTTTCTGCTAATTTCCCTGATGGATTTAACTCACCGGTCAATACGCGAAGGATCGCTTTTGCCCCCGCCTGGCCACTTAAATAGCCGTGGACGAGCCCTTTTACTTTATCGATCCAAGGCATTTCAATTGCAGAACCACACGACAAAATGACGATAATATTGGCATTCACTTCTGCTAAAGAGTGGAGTAATTCAATTTGATTCTCTGGGATTTTCATGTTTTCACGGTCTAACCCTTCAGCCTCTGTCGCTTCATCTAATCCCATGTAGAGAAGAACAACGTCTGCTTGGTTCGCGAGCGCGCATGCTCTTTCGACTTTCTTTTTATTGCGTTTGCCATAACGCTCAAATCCCGGTTCATAGCCAACATGCTCAATGACTGATTTTTTCACACAATCAAGCGTATGATCTAAAATGGTCGGATTCACAATGGAAGAGCCGGCTCCTTGGTACCTTGGATTTTCGGCGAAGTCACCAATAATGGCGACCTTTGTCCCCTTCTTAAGCGGTAAGATGTGCTCTTCATTTTTCAACAGGACAATCGATTCTTCCGCCGCTTGTTGTGCCACTTGATGATGGACTTTTTGATCAAACTCATTTTCCTGTTGCTGTTGAAACGCTTTTTCTGTAGCGAAAATAAGCGTTAACAAGCGATCAACGCATTCATCTAATACGCCTTCTTTTATTCTTCCACTTTGGACCGCTTCGATAATCTCTTGGTTCGTTTCTCCTGCCGTTGTTGGCATTTCTAGTTCGTTCCCAGCGATTAAGCCAGCAACACGATCGTGGCTTCCTCCCCAATCGGTTACAACCACACCATCGAATTTCCACTCGTCTCGCAGAATGTCACGCATTAAATGGATGTTTTCATTGGTATAGGCTCCGTTGAGCATATTGTAAGATGACATGACCGTCTTAGTCTGGCCTTCTTGAATAGCGATTTCAAATGCGGTTAAATAAATTTCTCGCAACGTTCGTTCATCGACTATCGTGTCGATCGACATTCTTCTTTCTTCTTGGTTATTGGCGGCAAAGTGTTTAACACACGCTGAAATTCCTTGCGACTGAATGCCGCGTATATAGCTTGCGGCCATTTTGCCAGCATGGTAGGGGTCCTCGCTGAAATACTCAAAGTTTCTTCCGCACAACGGATCTCGCTTCATATTTACACCAGGTCCAAGCAGAACATGGACTTTCTGCGATACCGCCTCTTTCCCGAGATACTCTCCGATTTTCTCTCCTAGTTCAGCGTTCCAGCTGTTAGCCACTGTGGCCGCTGTAGGAAAACATGTCGCCGGAATGCTTGGGTTTAGACCAAGGTGATCCGCTGCTTTCGCCTGCTTGCGAACGCCATGGGGGCCGTCCGCGAGAAAGATGCTGTTAATCCCGAGGCGGGCAATATCCTGAGTCTGCCAGAAGTCTTTCCCAGACATTAAGGAGGCCTTCTCCTCCAATGTCATCTGTTCGATTAAGTGTTTATGTTTCATCTCCGTATCCCCATTTAGCCTTAGGGCGGCAGCCGACAAGCAGCTACCGCCTAAGCTCTATCCTATAGTGTTAAACTTGCTGTTCTCTCTGTATCGTTTTACGTTTCGCTTGTTCCTGTCACGTCGTTTCTCCGCCGTGTCACTTTGTTGAAACCAAGCGCCAGCAATGCAAGCAGGATCGTATCGCCTGCACCGAGAGCGAGTAGCCAATACGGATACGGCGTCGTGTTGATTTCAAGTGCATTGCTGTTGGCAACAGTATAAAGAATATTGTGGCTCGCTTTTCGCATCGCTTGTTTACCGGTGTTCGTCTCCGTACTCAATTCGGTCGGCTTGTCGCCAACAGTTGTCAGCATTAAGTCATTGCCCGCCCGAATCATCAGGTCTGGAATCATAAACGGAAATCGGTCGAAATCGGTAACGACCATGCCATTAAAGCCCCACTCTTCACGAAGAACCGTTGTTAACAATCCTTCATGTACACCGGCCCATGTTGTGCCAATCCGGTTGTAGGCGGACATCACAGCCGTCGCTCCGCCCTCTTTTACAGACAGCTCAAACGGTTTAAGATAAAGCTCACGTATCGCTTGTTCATTTGACCAAGTCGCAATCCCGTAGCGATTCGTGTCTTGGTCGTTCATGGCAAAGTGTTTGATATAAGGATAGACTCCTTTAGACAGCGCTCCTTGAACGACAGCCGAGCCCATCTTGCCTGACAGCAATCCATCCTCGGAATAATATTCAAAATTTCGCCCGGAGAACGGTGTCCGGTGAATATTCATACCTGGGGCGTACCACCCACTGATGCCGTAAGCCAACGCTTCATTGCCGAGTGCTTCTCCCATCTGCTGAACGAGATCGACATTCCATGTCGAGGAAAGAACGACTGCGTTCGGATACTGTGTTCCTTTCAGTCCGTTTACTAGATGGTTGATCCCTGCTGGTCCGTCAACATCTGTTGTCGCAGGCTTATTGATCGATTCAAGCGGTTGTGTTGCATATCCGCCGAAGCCGATTAATTGCGCCATCTCTTCTACAGAAAGCTGTTCCAACAAATCGTTCCATTTTGGATCGTCATAGTCTAGACCTGCCACATCTTCAAGTTCCAATCCATGGTCAGCAAATACAATATCTGGGTCATCTGGATTGTTGACGACTTCAGGGTCTTCCAAAGCTTGAAGCAGCTCTGGGGATGCCTCCTTATCTTCTGTCCGCTCTGTTGGCAATGTGCCTTCCCAATCGGCTCGTGATACATACGTTAAATCGCCTCTTGCCTCATCAAACACATTTGTTGCAGTCATATGGTCGGAAGCGCGTTTGTTCTCTTCGTTATATACAATCGTGTCGTTCACTTCATACGTTCTAGAATCGATTACCTCATGGGCATTTTCCATCAGTTTGATCTCATAAGTTCCGTGATCAAGCACATAGGCTTTTTCATGTTGGTCATCGTAGGATGCCATTTCTTCTACTGGAATCTCCAGTTTGACTGTTTCTGAAGCGCCTGGTTCAAGCAACTCTGTTTTATCAAAAGCGCCGAGCACAACATGTGACTTCTCCATTCCCCCTTCATAATATGGAGGCGTGTAATACAACTGAACGACTTCCTTGCCCGCTGCATCACCTGTATTTGTCACTGTCACTTCAACCGTAATCCTATCATCCGTAGTTTGGTAATCGGTGATCTCCTGGTCGAAGCTCGTATAACTCAAGCCGTAACCGAACGGATATTGGACAACTTGTTGATAGGCCTCTTCGTCAACCTCTCCGGTTTCATTGTCCACAAAACGAGTTTCATAGTAACGATAGCCGACATAAATGCCTTCCTCATAATTAACAAATGTGTGGAAATTATCGTATTCGCCAAATATTTTATCGACTGCCTTATGCTCCGTATTGGAATACTTAAAGTCACCTGCATTGTAATAAGCTGGCGATGATGTTACATCGTAGGCATACGTGTCTACCAATCGTCCAGACGGGTTTACATTGCCAGCTAAAACATTGCCTACGCTGTTGTTTCCTGTGGAACCAGGAAAACCAATCCAAATCGCAGCATCAATCTCTTTCTCTTCTAAAAATCCTAATTCCATCGCGTTGCTTGAGTTAAGCACGACGATGACCTTCTCAAAATCTCTAGAGGTAACCGTATCGATTAATTCTTCTTCTTGCTCCGTCAATTCTAGAAAATGACGATCTTCGGAGCCGCCATACTCGGCTGTATCAAATGGCAAATCGTCCGCTTCTCCGCCTGTCCGTGCGAGAACAATGAAAGCCACGTCAGAGAACTGCTCTGCATTTGCCCACATGTCTTCGCTCATTTCACTGTTTGGCGGTTCGCTCAACGTATAATCGCCGCCTGTTATATTTAAGTTGTTCTGTTCCTCTTTTTCAGGAGCATGCTCTTGGTAAAAGTCAGTCAGTTCATCATTGACGACAAACCCTGCATTTTCCAGTCCTTGCTGAAGATCAATGTTTTCTTTTTCCTCCCCTGCGCCAGAGCCGCTGCCCCCATAGAACATTCTCACTGACGCTTGGCCAAACACATTGACATTCTTTTCAGTAGCATTGTCCACATTCAGTGGAAGTGCATTGCCTTTATTTTCAAGAAGAACAATTCCTTCGTTTTCAACTTCTTCGGAAATCGTTTTTGCGTCTGCTGTCACCTTGGCTCGTTCTTCTTCATCAATTTCCGCTTTCGCTAAGTATTGATTGATAACAACGTTAAAATTATAAATAACACCATTAAGGATGACGATGGCAATCACACCAAGACTCAGTAGCGAGAGCCATATTCTCCGCTTCCCTTTTTTCTCGGTTGGATTTCGTCTCGCTTGCATAAAGCCAAAAACAAAGATAACGATTCCAAGAATGATAACACCAATAAGCAAGATCTTTACCATTTGTCCTACGCTTACAAATGACGCCGTGATTGCAGTCGCAATGATCAATACGATCGCAATGATGGCGATAATTCCTAGCGTTTTCTTGCTCCCCTTCGTCTTACTCATGTCTTTCCCCCGCTCTGCCCATTTTTGTAACCGTTGTTTGTATACGGTTTCAGGTGGTTACACCATTAGGGTACCGTATCTAAATAGGGTTAACCATCAACGAAAAGTTAGGAGGTAGTAACGATTCGTTCATACACACAATGTTCATCTCATTTGTACCCCAGCTTTTTTGCACACAAAAAAACAAATCGCTTAGACAGGAAAGGTTCTCATCAAAGCCATTTGCTTTTTTCTTTCATGTAATTTTGAAATTGAGAAACAGCCTTCGATTGCATATCCCTTTTTCTAAAAACAAGGTACACGTTTTGTGGGATGCTTTCTTTTAGTCGAATGACTTTTATGTTTTCATTGCCTATCGCTTCTTCAACAAAATCAACGGAGACAGCCACTTGGCCATTCGCTTCACATAAACGATGGGCTGTGATTGCGTTTCCGAATTCATGGGTAATGGTTGGTGTAAACCCATGTTCCAGACATGTTTCCACAAATCGATGCTCTCTACCTGTGCCGGCCGCTTTTATGATTAACGGCACATTTTCTAAATCAACGACGGAAAAGACATCTTTTTCTGCCAGCGGATGGGTTTTCGCTACAATAATAACGGCCTCACCCTCAGCGACTAACTCTGTTTCACAGTTTTCGATTTCATCTGGCTCCAGAACGAGCCCTATATCCACTTCTTCCTGAAAGAGTGGGTCGAGCGGGAATTCATCGGGATATTCCCTTATTTTCAATTGAATATCAGGGTAGATCTCTGTGAAACGAAGCAAATAGTCTACCGGTATCGCCAGTGAGGAAGAATACGTAACAAGCACATTTAACAAGCCTTTTCGACCGCTGACAATGCTTATCTCTTTTTTAATATCTTCAATTAAGTAACGAAGATGTTTTGCTCGCGCATGCAGCAGTTCCCCCGCTTCTGTTGCCTCCACTCCACGTGGCCCCCGGTAAAACAGTTCTGTCTCTAACTCCAATTCAAGCTGCTTAATGGTTTTACTAACCCCTTGTGGAGTAATATACAATTCCTTTGCTGCCGCCGTAACACTCTTCTTCTCGTATACTTTTATAAAATATTCTAATGCTTCCGTATTCATTGTGGTCCCTTTCAATGGCTAACACATGTGATCATTACTAGTAACTATAGCATATTTAAGTGACCACCATCCATTTTTGATCGGTTGGACAAATCGCTGAAAATATAGTTATAATTACTGCTTGTAGAATAAAGAGCAGATCCAGTTCCTTGCCTTTCATCCTAGGGAATTTTTTAGAAGGTGGTTTCACAATGCAATATGACTATTTAATCGTTGGCGCGGGGTTATTCGGTTCCGTTTTTGCTTATGAGGCAACAAAAAGAGGAAAGCATTGCCTTGTGATTGATAAACGAAACCACATCGGTGGCAATGTTTATACCAAAACAATAGCGGGCATCCAAGTTCATCAATATGGGGCCCATATTTTTCATACAAATCACAAAGAAATCTGGAACTATGTGAATCAATTCGCTGATTTTAACCGTTATACGAATTCCCCAATTGCCAATTACAAAGGAGAGATCTATAACCTCCCTTTTAATATGAACACATTCCATCAGCTATGGGGTGTGACCACCCCCGAGGAAGCAAAACAAAAAATTAAGGAACAACGGGACGCCGCGAATATTACAGAACCAAGGAACTTAGAAGAACAAGCCATTTCATTAGTCGGGACTGACATTTATGAAAAGCTCATAAAGGGGTATACAGAAAAACAGTGGGGACGGCCTGCGAAGGAATTACCTGCTTTTATTATTAAAAGATTACCCGTTCGCTTTACTTACGATAACAATTATTTTAACGACAGGTACCAAGGAATTCCAATCGGAGGATACAGCCAGATCATTGAAAAAATGCTGGCAGGCGTTGACGTTCGTTTGAATACCGATTATTTCGCCTCTCGAGCTGAGCTAGAAAAGACGGCTAAGAAAATCGTCTATACCGGTATGATCGATCAATACTTTGATTACATTTACGGAACATTGGAATACCGAAGCTTGCATTTTGAAACCAAACAGTTAGAAGATACCGATAACTATCAAGGAACTGCGGTTGTCAATTATACTGATCGCGAGACACCATTTACTAGAATCATTGAACATAAACACTTTGAATTTGGCAACCAAACGAAGACCGTCATTACCGAAGAGTACCCAAAAGAATGGAAGCCAGGTGACGAACCGTATTATCCAATCAACGATAAAAGAAACAATCAAATCTACCAAATGTATAAACAATTAGCAGAACAAGAGAAGCACGTGATTTTCGGGGGTAGATTAGCTACTTACAAATACTACGATATGCATCAAGTGATCGGAGCAGCATTGCAAACCGTAAAAAAAGAATTTGGTCAGTAAAAACGGTGCCTTTAGTCGAAGCACCGTTTTTTGTTGACCTCGTAACTTAAAACTCTTTCCTTTTAAACACGTACAATGCAATTACGTAAGAGGCAATAAAAAGCACAAACGAGACCGCTAAAAAACTTACAGAGAACAGCATATCTACATTCATCCCTTGTAGTGCACCGAGGGAAACAGCGCCTAGAAGGATTTCAAATAGCCAAGAACTTAGTAAAAACAACCCAACTGCAGCCATTATGCTAAAGACAAGAATCCCATCCGATTTTTCAGTCCCTAGCTGGTATGTCAATGGATAGTTGAGCATGCCTGAAATAAGGACGATGCCAACACCATTCATCATCTTATAAACGGCAGAATCCGTCATCACTTGCCCAATGATGGACTCAGCGACCATAAAGAGCGCAACGGTGATGACTAAACCGATGACAACCATCATCGAGTAAAAAAGGTAGTGGCTTTGTACGACTTCCCTTCTTTTCAAAGGCAGCGTAAGCACAAATTTGCTCCAGCCTGACATCGACTCATGCTTTAAGACTTCTAGTGCTGGCGTAACCATAAAAAAGAGCGGCAACCATGCTGCAAACTGCATCAGCATCTCATTTTGGGTAAACAGAAGAACCGCGGTAATGCCCACACTTAACGCGATATAATTCCACAAGCTTTTTCCGACAGCGTAGTATTGATTTAAAACTAAGCCTTTCATGCTGTTTCACCCCTCATTAACAAAAGCGTCATATCATCAATGGTAAAGCCTTTTTTTGCAATCGAAAAAGGGACTTGTTCCCGATCAGACACGAGCACATCGATGTTGTCTCCATTTTTTCTATATGTGAGAATCACATTTTGCTGAATAAGGTCCAACTCATTTTGCCGGCATTGCAAAATCGCGTATTTCTCCCGCAATTCGGCTTTTTTAACGTTTAACAAGATTTCTCCGTTTTTAATAAAAACGAGAGAATCAGCGATTTTTTCAATGTCGCTCGTAATATGGGACGACAACAAAATGCCCCGCTTTCCGTCTTGGACAAATTCTTTTAATACATCTAACAATTCATCCCTTCCCGTCGGGTCTAGGCCTGCTGTCGCTTCATCCAATATTAACAATTTGGCATCGTGGGACAAGGCAACGGCAGCGGAAAGCTTCATCGACATCCCCCGTGAAAACCCTCTAATTTTCTTGTTTCGTGGCAAAGAAAAGAAATCAACATAGTGGTCAAACGTTTCCTGATTCCATTGCTTGTAAATTCGCTGAAAGACATTTCCTAGTTTCACAATGTTTAAGTCTCCAGGCAGTTTGATGTCCTCAAACACAACGCCAATATTTTCTTTTAGATGTAGTTTGTCTGGTGCCATCTCTTCTCCAAGAACATGAATGGTGCCGCTGTCTTTCTGGAGTGTTCCTAGAATCGACCCCATCGTTGTCGACTTCCCTGCTCCGTTCTCTCCGATAAATCCAACAATCGAGCCGTACGGTATCGAAAAAGACACATCCTTTAAGGCAAAAGCCGAATCGGAATATTGTTTTCTCAAATTGTCCACTTCTAAAATAAACGACATATCCATTCTCCTTCTTGATTGTAAGATAATGGTTTATCCTCTTTGCGCGAAATCGATTGGCTTAAGGGAAACCAAAAGGAACCGTTTGCGTTGACATACAGCTGATAAGCGCTTGCGCCATCGCCTTTCCGTTTCTACGTTGATACATTGAAGTAACGACATCTCAATGTACATTTTGTTCATATTGTGTATATAATATATATACAAAACAGCGTTTTTGTCAATGCCAATTTTTCCATACACTAAACAGAGCCTTTGCGGTGTGTGTTCGCAAAGGCTCTTCTCTTATTCCTTATTCTTGAAAAGACAAATTTAAAGGTTCATCATACATCGTAAAATTCATCTCTATGTTCGTGGATGGCACATTTTTGTCAACGACTTCAAAGGAGCAGCTATCGAGCCATGCTTGCCCTTTGCCAGACAACAAAATGCCAAAGGAGATAATGGCACTGTTTTCAGGGACATCTAATACAATCGCGTAGCGGTTCCAGTTGGTCGTTCCTACAATCTTGCGGTTTGACATGTTGTCGAATTGGAGCGCATCGTTCATATTGTTATCGATTCGCATCCATAAGCCACAATAATTGGTGACATTTTTGGTTTTGACGAAACCGGAAAAGCGGACACGTTTTCCTACATAGTTCTTCGCATTGAATTGCTGCATGAGCGTTGCAAAATCGTCTTCTTCTTGAAGGGCGTACGATTTCAAATAAGCCGATACGCTGCCTTGGTGAACGGTTTCGGTGTCCAATCCGTACTCGTATTCGGCAGGCTGGCTGCCGCTTAAAAACCAGTGTTTTATCGGAGATGTTTGCAAATCCATCGTGTTCCCTCCATTTTCCTGAATTGATTGATGTGGTTGAAATCGAGTGCGATAACGGGCAGGCGGCAAGCCATATAGCCGTTTAAACGCGCGTGTAAACGCTTCTTGGCTTTCGAAGCCACAGGCAAATGCCACTTCAATAACGGGTGTGTCCGAATGCAATAATGTTTTCGCTGCAAAACAAAGGCGCCGCCGCTTTATATATTCAGACAAGCTCAGCCCGACTTCCCGTAAAAACACTCGGTGGAAATGATACGGCGAATAGCCAGCCTTCTTTGCCACATCCGCAACCGAAATAGAATCCTGTAAATGGCCTTCAATATAGGCAATGCTCGTTTGGATGCTTTCGCTGTAATCGATCGTCCTCCCCCCTCTCGCCCTTTTATCATAGCAAACCGCTATTTCTTTTTTTTGATTCAAATTGCGCAAGCTCGGACCATGTCTCTTCTGTTTATTTCACGTATTACTGCCTTTTCGTTTGTCGACACTAGAAGAAGCCGCTTAATTATATTAAGGAGAGATGTTATTTGCCATTGCCTTCAAACCATTTGCCTGGGCAACGATTGGTTGTCGATTCCTTTTTTGACATAGACGCACAACAAGCAGTATGGGGCGGTGCCTGGGGAGCCTTCTCTCCAGTTGGTCCCATTCAAAAAGTGCTGATTCACCGTCCTGGAAACGAATTGCAACAACTAGACAACAAAAGCTATGAAACGTATATTGACGACCAAATTTTACACGACAACCAAGGCGTCATTGGCAACGATTTGACCGGGACAGATCCCATAGATGTACCGCTATTGCATCACCAGCATGATCAGCTGCGCCAAGCATTACTGGATAGCGGTGCAGAAGTCATTGACTTGGATTTTGTTTCAGCAAAACACCCGAAGTCAATCTATATTCATGATTTAGGCCTTGTTGTTCCTGGCGGCGTCATCTTGGCAAGGCTCGCTTTAGACATCCGCCAAGGCGAAGAACAAGCGGCTTACCGTACTTTTGCCAAATTAGGCATGCCAGTCTTGGCCATGATCCAAGGCAACGGATTTATGGAAGGCGGCAGTTTTATCATGCTAGATGAACGTTCTGCTGTCGTCGGCCGTTCGGTCCGCGTTAACCAAGCAGGCATTGACCAGCTCCGTACCATTTTAGCATGGCAAAATATCGAGCTGATGGTTGTCGACTTGCCTGCTGACCGCATCCACTTAGATGAGCTGTTTATGCTTGTCGATACAAAGACAGCCCTAGTCGAGCCAAAGCGGCTCCCTTATTGGTTTTTGGAAGAGTTAAGATCACGGGGCTACCGCCTTATTTATACAGACGACAATGATCCAGACCGTGCCGCTAACTGCCTCACCTTAGCACCTGGCCATGTCTTGATTGCTTCTGAATATCCAGGTACGATCAAACAACTACAGCAGGCCGGCATTTGCACGAAGACAATTGACACGACGGAAATCCGCAAAATTGGCGGCGGCATCCATTGTGCTGCCTTGCCTTTAGTCAGAGGGCAGTAGCAGGGCGGTGAGACAACATAAATAGGAAAAAAGCTTGTTGCCAAAAAAGCAACAAGCCTTCTATTGATGACAGCATGAGGACGCCACTACCGCTACTCATCTGCCGTCGGTATCTTTTCAAGTTCGTGCATGTTCCGTACTTCAGGTGTTGCCGGGGAAATCAAACTTGTGATAACGATCGTCAAGCCTGAGATGACAACACCGAAAAAGACCGGCAAATGCCACAGTTCCACTAACAGTCCGAGAAATCCTGTTGATGCGACTTCAGGACCAGGAACGCCGGTAAACGTCGTCACCGCGTAAGAAAGAAGCCCAAGCGTCACACTGGCCCAAACAGCTTTTGTGCTGACACGTCCCCAAAATGGCGCAAGGACAATCGGCCAAAACAATGTCACAAACACAACATCCCAAGCTAAATAGGCGAGATCAATGACTTTTTGGAATCCTAATGCGAGTAGAAGCCCTAGCGCTGCACTTACACAAATGGCAATGCGAGAAAATAGCAACAACTTTTTCGGATCAGGCTGGTCGTTGATTAAATCAAGATAAATGTTCTTCGTCCAAATACCAGCCGATGCCACATAACAAGCAGCAAGCGTTGACATGCCCATAGCCGCCAACGATGTAAGAAAGATCGCTGAAATGATTGGCGGGAAATAGCCATCAGCAAACATAATCATAAGCATTTCTGGATTGTCGCTGTTTGGAAATATCGTTTTAAAGGCTTCGCCTAACATGCCTGGTATCCAACTGATGCTGATGACAATCACTCCAGCAATAATCATGCTCAAGTACGCAACGCGTGGGCTTTTGGCGCCAGCGACACGTTGGCCAAGGTCCGCAGCGGGAATGTCTCCGAGGGCGAGCACTAAGTAGAGCGCCCAAAACTCGACGCCACCTTTTTCAAACAAATTGCTTACATTCCACCAGTCTGGCTGAAAGGTTAAATCGCCGTGCGTAAACAGGACCACGCCTGCAATTCCTAAAATGCCGATTAAGGCGACAACCCCTTGCACAATTTCTGTATAAGCAACGGCCCACAGTCCGCCAATTGCTGAATAAACAACAGTTAACAACACAAACAGACAAGCGGCCGGGATAAAATCGATCGCAAAAATCGTTTGAATGACATATGTTCCGCCAACAGTCAGCGCGCCTGCATTAAAAAAGCCAAATGCAACGGCCATAACGGAGCCTGTGTAAGCGCCAAGTTTTTTGCTGGCGAACCGCAACCCATAATAGTCTGCAATCGTCCAACCGCGCAAGCGCCTAAGCGGCCTTGTCCAAATAATCGCGCCAAGAATCATGCATGTTCCTAGACCCGCCATCGTCGCGGTCCCCTCGAAGCCGCCGCTTGTGTAGCCAGAGCCGACTGCGGCAAAAAAGAATGGAGCAGCCAGCAAAGCAGCGACTAAGCTGCCGGTTACAACATAAAGGGGCATGCTCCAACCAGCGACAATTAAATCCTCCGCTGTTTGCACACGTTGGTAGCCTTTATAGCCCATATAGTAAATAAAAGCTAAGTAAATGAGAAAAATGATTATGCCTTCCATTGCATGTCCTCTCCTATCATGGCATGACAGCCCCGCCGTTTGGCCCAAGTATTTGCCCCGTGTAAAAATTAGCGTCATCAGAAGCTAAAAATAGTACACTTTTGGCAATTTCCTCTGGTTTAGCAAGCCGTTTTAATGGGTATTTTTGTGCTTCCTCTTCTGCATAATCGTCGCCAAACGAAGCAAGAATATCGGTCCATGTGCCACCAGGCGCCACGGCATTGACCAAAACATGAGGAGCCAATTCACGTGCTAACGATTTCGTAAACGCATTAATTGCTCCCTTTGCCGCTGAATAATGAGAGAAGTTTTCACAACCTAGATGGCCAAGATCAGAGGAAATGTTCATGATCTTTCCAGCTTTCGCCTGCGTCATCCGTTTTGCTGCTTCACGGCAATTGTAAAAGGTCCCATACAGATGGACGCGGATCATTCGGTCCCAGCCTTCATCTGTCATGTCTATGATAGGCGCCTCTTCCGCAATCCCCGCATTGTTGACAAGGATGTCGATTTTGCCGAATTCACGATCAACGAGGGCATACATTTCCCTCACTTGCTGTGGATCACTCACGTCGGCGTGCCACTTCATCGCGCGAACGCCATAGGAAGCGGCGATGGCGCACACTTCTTCAGCTTCCTTCGGATCGCCAATAAAATTAACGAGCACGTCCGCACCAGCTTTAGCTAGTTCCAACGCCACAGCACGGCCAATGCCTTTGCTCGCTCCTGTAACGACTGCTGTTTTGCCTTTTATGGCCTTCATCTCAACACGTCCTTTTGCTGCTCAAGCTTAAATTGGTTCATCGATTCCTGCAGTTGTTCCGCCATCTGTGTAAGCGAATCGGAACTTGCAGCAATTTCTTTCATCGCGGCGAGTTGCTCCTTGGAAACGGTCGTTACATTGTCTGTTCGATTGGTCGTTTCCTCTGCAAACCCGGTTAATTCTTGGACAGAGGCAGCAACTTCCTCTGAATTAGCCGATAATTGTTCAGATACAGAAGACACTTCCTCTACTTGGGCCGCCACTTGTTGGGCAGCACCTAAAATCCGCTGGAACACGTCTCCCGCTTCATTGACGCTGGCAAGCCCTTCTTCCGCATCTTTTGTGCCCGTGGCCATCGATTCAACAGAGCGTTCAGTGACCGTTTGGATTTCAGCGATAATGTCGGTAATTTGTTGAGCAGAGGCTGCTGACTGTTCAGCCAACTTGCCGACTTCTCCTGCTACGACTGCAAAGCCACGGCCGTTCTCGCCTGCTCTCGCTGCTTCAATCGATGCATTCAGTGCAAGCAAATTCGTTTGGTTGGCGATGTTCGTAATAAGCTCGACAATTTTTCCGATTTCACTAGACCGTTCGCCAAGTTCTTGTACTTCTTTTCCTGCTTGATTAACCGACTGGCTGACAGATTGCATTTGCTGCACGACATTTTGGATAATGTCGTTGCCTTGGCTCGCTTCCGCCGCTGTCTTTTGAGCAGACTCAGCAACAACTGCTGACGATTGAGCAATACGCTGAATCCCTTGCGCATTTTCTTCCGTCGCCTTAGCCGTATCTTCTGCTGCTTGCTGGGAAACCCGTGCGCCTTCCGCCATGTCCCCCATTACGGCCACCACTTCATTTGCAGCTTGCTCCGTTTGGTTCGAAGCCGCCGCCACTTGTTGTGACGACGCTGCCACTTGCTCAGACGCATAGGCCATATTTTGGATCAGCCCACGCAAACTTTGCACCATTTGGTTTAACGCATTAGCCATTTGCCCCACTTCGTCTTTGCTGCGTACCGCTAAAGATGGAACGGCCAAGTCTCCGTCAGCAACTTTATTTGTCACTTGAACGACTTGTTTTAATGGTTTTAAGAGGCCATTCACGACAAAATAAACGAAACAGGCAACGATGAGCGTTCCAATGATTGCTGTCAACCATTGGCTAAGTTGCAGGTCGCCGAGAATGCTGTCAATGTACTCCGCTGAGTAGTCGATACCAATGACAGCAACCGTTTCGCCATGTTCGTTTTCAATTGGGCTAAAGACAGTGCTCCACGTACCGAAGTCATCTTCAAAGACATCGGTGACGACAGGTTCCCCTGATTCGATCGCTTGCTGCCCGCCTTCAATATGAATAGATGCCAAGTTATCAAACGATTCGCCAACGTTATAAACGTCCTCTAGATTTTTCGTAAAGCCGAGTGGGATAACGCTGTCCCCTTCCATTTGCCAAATGTAACTCCAGTACATAATCCCTTGCTTTTCCATAATCGTCTCTAGCTGGTTTTGCAAGTGGACAAATGCTTCATCCGCCTCATCGGTAACGCCCATAACCGCCTCTACGTCACTCGGATCAAGCGAAGATGCTGTTAACAGGCCAACGCTTCTCAATTCACGCTCCAAGTCGCGGTGCAACTGATCACTTAACGTACTTTGGCTCATCCATGTCAGAATCACAAAGCAAATTATGACTAATACGACAATCGGGATCGCTAATTTGTGCCGTAAAGACAGCCGAGAAATCCTTTCCATTTCCTGTTCCCTCCTAAGTGGTTAAAATTGGCTAGCTACACGCCAATAAATGACTAGTTCTCTTTTCTTATCGGACGGGAAAAGGCAGAAATGAATCGAATGGCTTAAGAATTTAGTACTACGTCAAAATTGCTTCCATCGCTCGTTTTTACATGATGATAAAACAAGAACATGCGCAAAACGAGTAGCCACAGCAAAATAAAAACCAGCGTTCTATCAACGCTGGCGAAAGAAAAACAGCTTCATCAACAGATGGAATCAAGCTTTAGTCCTGATCCTCCCAATAATTTGGCGGATTTACATGGTTCATAAAAATAATCCCATCATAAAACTTGTATGGCTTAATGACGAGTGGGGCCATCCCGAGCCATTTCATTTCGAGCAGCCACCAGTTTTGTTTGTACCAAGGACGTTTTTTGCCGATTGCATCAACATTCACTGGCAAAAACAACACGTCGCGATTAAATTCCATTAGCAGTTTTTCAAGATGGTATTGATTTTTGATAGAAATGTCGTATGGTTGCTTGTAAGGGGACAAACATGTACCGCTGCCCGCATAAAAGCCGATTGAAAGAAGAACATGAGAATATTGTTTCGCAAGCAAATGCCCTACCGTCTTTATTCCTAATCCTTTTAATAAAAGGGATCGGTTTTTGCGAATATGATAGTTGTGTGACCAAACAATGATTTTCTCGCCTTTATAGTAGTTAAGCAACCACTCAAGGTTTTCATACATAAACACATCTCTCAAGCTTCCTGAACGAAAACGTCCTTTTAAGTTAACGAGCAACCACTGCTTTCGGTTCACGATCCCCCTATAAATCAATTGCAGCCTTTTTGAATACAATTCTGCTGACATCTCTTTCTCCATCAACGAGATCACCTTCTCGTACCCCTCGGCCAATTGTTTCAGCTGCTTTTTCGTGTCTTTCGCCAATTTGACCTCATTTCTTATTTGTGCATCTAATTCAAAGAACGTCGCTTCGACGTCTTTTAGTTTATTGGCTACATGTCCGCCCATTTCTTGTTCCACACACGAGAGGATACGCTTCGAACAGTCGTTGCTAACCGGCTGCACGTCCATTCCAGCAATCGTCAAGCCCTTTAAACACTCATTCGTAAAAAGCGTAGTCATTTCCTCATTATGATAAATCCCCAATAATCCGTTTTCCATTGCATATTCAAGGTTTCGATTTCCAAAAAATTCAGTTGTGCTCGCTTCAACAAGACCACTTTCAAGTACAAGCACACGAAAGCCATGCTTCTCATGTAAATATTGAACGAGCTTTATTTTATTTGTATAATATTCGCTTACCCAATGTGAATTTTCACCAAGTAATACGATCTGCTTCCCTTTTATAAACCGATCTAACTGCTTCCATTCCCCTTCGTCCAAAGGGACGATTTGCTCATTGATTTGTTCTTTCCAATCCCCGTGTTTATCTGCAAACTTGTTAAACATCCATTCTCCTTTCGAACAGTGTGCAGCCGTTCTAATGATTTCTGCCTTCCGTTACGAGTGAACAACGTGATCCTTTCCATAACCAAACAGTAACATGCAAGAGGACATGATCGAAAGCGTACACTCATAGAGAGGCAACATAAAACCGATTGGAGGATCATCAATGTACTTTCATAGTGTCCAGCCAGGCGAAACGTTGTCGTCCATTGCCGCCGATTATCGAATTTCTTTGGCGCTTCTTATTCAAGCCAATCCAACGATCAACCCGAATCAACTATTCGTTGGCCAATCGATTGTCATACCTGGCCTTCCCAATCCCAATACGATCCCTTATGAAATTCGTGTCTCCCTTTCCCAGCATCAGTTAACTTTGCTCCACAATGGCTCTGTTGTAAAAACCTATCCCATTGCCGTCGGAAAAATGCTGACACAAACACCAACCGGAAATTTTGTCATCATCAACAAAGCGCCCAACCCAGGAGGACCATTCGGAACAATGTGGATGTCGCTTTCCAAACAACATTATGGCATCCATGGCACAAATGATCCGGCTTCAATTGGCCAGTCTGTCTCCCATGGCTGTATTCGCATGCATAATGAAGATGTCGAAGAACTCGCCGCTACTGTCCCAATCGGAACGAGGGTGCACATTAATCCGTAGGCATTCAGCGCCGCTGGCCTTGCCACAACGAGCCACTTCCTTTTATGATGAACAGAGAAAGCCAAATCGTGAAAAGGAGTGCCCGATGGACAGTTTAAAACGACTATTGCAGGAACAGTACCAATTACAGGCACAAACGATTTCTCCGCAAAAGGGCGGCTGGGCAGCCCTTGCGTATCGAGTCGAAACAAAGGAACGTACGTATTTCTTGAAAATGTACGAAAAGAGCAGAACATCCACGCCAAAATGGACAGCACTCATTGATGAATACGTGCCCGCCCTCATTTGGCTGAACGAGCAAAACGATTTAAACGGCAAAGTGCCAGTGCCGGTCCTTACTAAAAATGGCCAATGCAAATGTGAAAACGACGAAGGCATTTTTCTACTTTATGAGCACATCGAGGGCGAAACAATCGGTCCGCAACAACTAACAAACGACCAAGTTGAGCAATTGGCCACAATCATCGCAGCGCTCCACGCCATCGGAGAAACAGCGCCTATCGCGACTCCACAAATAAAGGAAGACTTTTCATTGCCTTTTGCCGCCTCCTTATACAAACTGCTGACAGAGCAACTACCGACTTTGCCAAACGACGTCCACATAACCATTGCTCCTTTTGCACAACCGCTTTTGTCACTGATTGAGTCAACCGATAAACGGTCAAAGATGCTTAAACAGCGGCCGCTCCGCTATGCGTTGTGCCATACCGACTTGCATCATTGGAATGTGATGACGTCACAAGGAGAACTCGTCTTAATTGACTGGGAAGGGTTGAAGCTCGCGCCAGTAGAAGCGGACATGATGTTTGTCGTCGATGAATGTTACAACAATGCGTTTATGGACCACTATCGTAAGCGCCATCCCGACTATGTCATTGACCAAGAATGTTTGGCCTTTTATCAAGGCAGACGGAGGCTCGAGGATATTTGGGAATTTCTTGAACAACTGCTATATGACGAACAAAGGCCAACAGAGCGGACAACTACATTGGAGGGGTTGGAAAAAGAATTGGAAGCCGCGGCAAAGGCCTGCCCGTGATAGACTACGTCTTGTAGGGTGGCCTTTTTGTCTATGTTTTCCCTTTGGGCAGACGATCCTTGCTTGAGACGAATGGGCTTATGTGAGGAAGAGACGTACGGCAGTACTGTTAAACTTATCGGCTAATTTGCAAAACGATTCTCCTTTATCCGTCATCTGAAACGAAACGAATCTAGCTTTACAAGAGAAATAAGCACTCAAACTAGAAGCCCACAACTGGCCAACTGTTATTTTTTGCAAGTCGTAAATTCTTAGGAACGTCTGCTTCATCCACTTTATGTTATTGCTAACGATCGTTGTTGTCTCTATTTAGACCGAAATAAAGTTGAATCGTTTTCCAGCTTATTATCAATAAACGCCACAATACGTTGCAAATCCTGTATTTGAGTCATAATCTTTTCTTTATAATCTAAAAGAGTTCTTTTTAATTCGGGAATAGCATTGATGTTTTCCTTAATAGGCAATTTTATAATTTTTTTCATTTCATTTAATGACATTCCTGTTTTTTTTAGACAAATAATCAATTCCATTAACTCTTTATCTTCATCACCGTAAATTCGATGTCCATTTTGTTTTCTTTTTGCATAGGGAAGCAAGCCAATCTTTTCATAATAGCGGATTGCATCTTCGGTTAATCCAGTTTTCTCGGAAATTTGCTTAATAGAATATGTACCCAAATCTTCACCCACTGTCTTGATTTTCATTTCATTAAAATTCCATACACTATGCAGCTTATAAATAGAATTTAAATAAATCTAAACGAGAAACTCATTTTTGTAAATATCATACAGTCGATTAAGTACTTCTTCCTCATGCCCCGAGAGTTTGATTGCAGTTTCTTTGCCCTTGTTTATAAAAATCCCGGTAATCTCGTTGTTGAAAGCAGCATCGTATAAGCGGGAAGCCCCTTTACTTGGGGGAGTAAAAATAAGACTCCTTACGAGAAGGATATAGCTTGGCATTCCCTTTCCTTTAGTTAACCTCGTCTTATTTGGTCCTGGGCAGACACTGCGAATTTTTATTCCCTCACTCGATAGCTCTGGTGCTATTCCATTCGTCCACAGGGATAGGGCCAATTTACTGTTGGCATAAGGACCTACCAACTTTTTAAAAGGAGTTTTAGGATTGATGACTGTATTTAAGTCAAATTGCTTTAGAAATAACAAAGAATTGGAAGATGTGTTGATTATCGTTTTATCCTGCCCTTTTAGTAACAGCTCTTTAAGTTCCACCGTAATGATGAAAGGCACTAATGTATTAACCTCGAAATGGATTTCACGCCCCTGCTTGGAATATTTGTATTCAGCAAAAGAGACTCCAGCATTGTTGAAAAGCAAATCAATTTTAGCCTCGCTTTTTTTAATCTGGTCAAGTGCATTTCTAAGGCTTGAGAAATCAGCTAAATCCGCTTTATATACTCTTAAATGTTTCTTTTTAAGAGCATCAATGATGATTGGTTGTCCATTTGGAAAATCAGAGCGGATTAAAGCAGCCACTTCCCAGCCTTGTAATAGCAGATTTTTCGTTAGTTCCAATCCAATCCCAGAGTTAGCTCCTGTGATCAATACTACTTTGTTCTGTTCCTTCATTTAACCTTTCCTTTCTGTGCTTCAAAATAGTAAATACAGAATACTACTTGGAGTGAACACCAAGTCAAGAAAAAATCACGGAAAAAGCCCAACTTCTTTCATTCATTAGATAAGTTGGGGTTTTTTCACCCGTATATAGTTATACGTACATGCCGCACTTTGCCGTTAACCACACCAAGCCGAAAAACTCGTGTAAAACCGTGGAAGACGGAAAGCAGAAATAGGGGTGATGGCTTCACTTAATGATTGTCTCAACTGCTCTAGTAAGTCGCCACTCAATACGAATTTAAATGAATTACGATTTACATGTTACGAATAGGTAGATGATGAAAAAAGGAAATTGACGTGTTTGATAGAATGAAATTGTTAAATACGCTTATCGTCAGAAGGGAGAAAGCTAATGGAATTAACAATCATTAATAGTGTGCGGACCAATAATTTTAATGATGATCGTATAATGGAAAAGATTGCAGGATTGTGGAAGGAAGCTTTAAGTCATTTAAACCAGGATCAGATAATTTATGGTGTGTATCATAATTATGAGAGTGACTATAAGGGGGATTATACATTAAGCATTGCGATAGAAGAAAGCAAAGGCAATCCTTCATTGAAAATACCAAAGAACGGAAACTATGAAATTTTTCCTGTCGACACAACCGATGAACAAGGTGTGGTTCACACGTGGAAAAAGATTTGGGAAAGCGAGGATTCACGTACATTAAAGAGGGCATACACATACGATTTTGAAAAGTATTATCCAAATGGAGACATTGAGATTTACATAGCCATTGAACATTAAGGGGGATTTGTTACGCAACAAGTGATAGCCGCTGATTTCAGGACGATACAAATGTTAAATGTTGTGCGGGTTCCATTTTACCATCACTATATTCAGGAAAGGCTTTTGGGAGGAAGCCTTAACAGCGACACGGCTACGACCAGATATGCGACCATAGCAATGAGAAAAACCCCCATTTACATCGTCCCCTCTCTTAATGCTTATCTTAAGCATAAGCGCTGCACATAAAGGAAAGTTGAAGGAAACGTAAAGTGTTTGTGAATATGTAGAATTATAAATGCGTTTCACATTGATCGAGTCGTCTATATATAAATTTAAATATAAAGGTTCAATTCCCTTTTTTTGTAACCGATATAAAGAATGGACGAAAAATTTTTTTGGAGGTAATAGAATGAAAAAATGATTGCGTTTGTCGGAATTGCTTTCTCTTTTTCCTTTCTCGCTGAAACAGCAAATGCCTCGACACCATCAGACGGTCAAATGCTTATTGACTCATCAAAGGAAGAATTGTTGTTACATTTGAAACAAGACTATCCTGATGCACAATTCATAAGCGAATACGATGCAAATGATTCATTTGACCATCAGTCAGAGGTGTCTCCTTTTGCCCCTGCTCCACCGCTAACTTTATTGCAAGCTTATGCCGCTATTTCGCAAAACCATCAGGCATATGAATATTTTAGTGAAAATCAACTTTCATCTGTGATCGACCATGGAGGAGAATGGATGTATATCGTCACTGCCGAATTAGGATACGGCACCAGGAGATCAGCACAGATGGAGGGAAACACTCTAACAGAATATGACAGAGAACATATTGATTTAAATGGCGATAACATTGTTGATGGCTGGTTTATCTGGTGGGATGCAAGCGGTTATGATGAAGGAACCTTCTCATACCGGAATACTTCTACGAACTATCCATGGAATACAATGTCAGATTCAATCTACATTCGATAAAAGCGAGGGAAGACGATGCATATTACAAACGCCACCCATCCTGTTCAAACTAAAGTTTCAGCAGCAAATAAAAACGAGGTTTCTTACAAAGCAACGAGACCAACGCCAGAAACTCAAGCCACTTCAGTATCTCAACAAAAGAGTGGTCTCGATTTAAAAGAGCTTACTGGAAAATATAATATCCGCAACGCCACATTTACCGAGTTAAACGAATTAGCATCTGCGTTGTATCAGGCAGGAAAGATTAGCCACCAAGATCTCGCTACCCTTACATTTAATTATGATAAAGCCATGTCCGATCTTAAAGAACGCCAAGGCATTTCACAACCATTCCCTTATCAAGAAAACGAACGCCGCGATTGGATCGAAGTGTTTCGGGATCGGGCTGAATCAAGCAGGCAAACAGGCAACCTCCTTGGCTACCACAACCGCATGAACGTGGTGAACATTCTAAAGGGGTTGGATACGTAACGAGATTAATGGAAGCACGTAATTGTTTTTCTATCTTTTTTGTCCAATATGGGTAAACATCGCTAAACGAAATAATCGATTAAAGTTATATAGTAATATTGATTTTTTAATGTTAACTGATCCAAATTCAAAATTTTTTTCAGAGAAAGTACAGATCACACGAAAGGGTTGCTCCAAACTTTTGAGTCGAATCGTTGTAGCTAGCATGACAGATGTGTTTGCTTTCCCTTCATCTTGCCCTTAAGCCGTTCCAAGCAATCAAAACAGCTCGGCACATACGCACCGAGCCTTTCTCCTTCTACTGTTGAATTAATTTAAGTTCGACAGGAATAAAGTCATCAATCTCTTCACCGTTCAGAACAGAGAATGCAGCCTCCAACGCTTCTTCTCCGATTAGCGTTGGTTGTTGAGCAACGGTTCCTGCCAAGCCTCCGCTTTCAACAGCGTTTACAGCGTCATCTGTGGCGTCAAATCCAACAATAACAATATCGTCACGACCAATAGCCGATACAGCTTCGAGTGCACCGAGTGCCATCTCGTCATTGTGGGCAAACACACCAGTAATATCGGGATTGCTTTGCAAGATGTTTTCCATGACCGTCAAACCTTCCGCTCTATCAAAATTAGCCGTTTGTTTCGCAGCCACATGTAAATTCCCATCTGCGATGTTGTTAAATCCTTCTCCCCGTTCACGTGCCGCCGATGAGCCTGGGATGCCCTCAAGTTCAGCAACAGTCGCCTCTTCGCCAACCAGATCAAGCAATAATTCACCAGCCATTTCACCGCCCGCGATGTTATCGGATGCAATATGCGTGACAACTTCACCGCTGTCAGCTGCACGGTCAACAGTAATCACAGGGATGTCCGCAGCATTCGCTGCCTCAATAGCTGCTGCAACTGCAGAAGAATCTGTTGGATTCACAAGAATTAAATCTACTCCCCGCTGGATTAAATCCTCCACATCATTGATTTGTTTGGCATTGTCATCTTGCGCATCTACTGAAATCATTTCCAACCCAAGTTCAGTTGCTTTCGCTTTTGCCCCTTCTTCTAAAGTGACAAAAAACGGGTTGTTCATTGTTGAAATGGAAAAGCCCACTGTGAATTCACCGTCATTTGCACCACCATTGGAACGGTCTACTGGCTCTGATTCATCAGTAACTGGAGATTCCATTGAACAAGCTGCCATTAGTGCAGCGATTCCGATCATTGCAACCGATAATTGTCGTTTCTTCATTGTAAATCCTCCCTTTATAAAGTTAAGATATTTCCTCTACCCATGTATCCTCAGTTATTCATACACACCAACTAGGAGACTCACCGATATTGATAGGTTGAGAGCCATCCTAACAGCCAAACTCCTTTAAGCTGTTTTTCTGCGATCAAGCAAGACCGCAAGTAAAATGACACTTCCTTTAACTACTTGCTGGAAAAAAGAGCTGACACCAAGCAAATTCAATCCATTATTCAACACTCCTATGATTAAGGCACCAATCAGCGTGCCGACAATCCACCCTTTTCCACCTGTTAAACTCGTTCCCCCAAGCACAACCGCAGCAATCGCGTCAAGTTCGTACATCGTTCCAGCCGTTGGTTGAGCTGAATTTAACCTCGACGTTAAAATCACGCCAGCAATGGCTGCCAGAAATCCAGTCAAAGAGTACACGTAAATCTTAATTCGGTCGACTTTGATGCCTGATAGAATGGATGCTTCCTCATTGCCCCCAACTGCATATACGCGACGGCCAAATGTTGTTTTCTTTAAAATCAAGTACAAAACAACAAAACTAATCATCATCGTAATCGCTGGCATTGGAATTCCAAAAAAATAGCCGCCTCCAAGCATTTGGAACAATGTAGAATCACCTAAGTTGGATACAGGTCTACCATCTGTAAACATTAAGGTCGCGCCGCGGTAAATCGTCATCGTTGCCAGTGTCGCAATAAATGGTGCCACTTTTCCTTTTGCAATGATTATGCCATTTATCGCGCCAAGTGCTGCTCCAACAAGCAATCCGATTAAGATGGCTAAGACTGGGTCCATCCCTGACGAAAGTAAGGTTGCAGTAACCGCTCCAGAAAAAGCAAGAATCGCACCAACAGATAAATCAATCCCACCTGTCAAAATGACAAACGTCATTCCAAATGCAATGAGCGCATTAATGGATACTTGCCGAAGGACATTGAGGAGATTCGGCGCTGATAAGAACCCTGGGTTTAGAATGCTAATAATCAATATGATAAGGAAAAGGCCGATAAATGGGCCAAGCGTCGCTGTTAATGCCTTGACTCGTTTATTGGTGAACATGTTTGTCTCCTCCAGTCGCATAGTGCATAATCGTTTCTTCTGTTAACTCCTTGCGGTCAAGTACTTTCATTAATTTGCCTTCAAACATCACGGCAACCCGTGTGCTCATGCCAATAATTTCCGGCAGTTCTGAAGAAACCATTATAATTGCCACACGTTGCTTGGCCAGTTCATTCATAATTGTATAGATCTCTTTTTTCGCACCTACATCAACGCCTCGAGTTGGTTCATCCAAAATGAGTACTTTCGGCTTCGTACCTAGCCATTTAGCGATAACCAGTTTTTGCTGGTTTCCTCCACTCAGTGATTTCGCTTTTTGATGTGGTCCAGAGGTACGTACACCTAACTTCTTTACAAGTTCTTGATAAAGAGCCTGTTCTTTTGTAGAAGTCATCATGCTCCCCGAAGAAACGGTTGCTAAGTTCGTTATGGAGAGATTGTCTCGAACTGAAAAATCAACGATTAGTCCTTTTGTTTTTCGGTCTTCTGGCACAAAGGCTATGCCATTCTCAATTGCATCAACCGGTCGTTTAAATACAACTGGTTTTTTATCGATTTCAATCGTGCCACTATGCAAATGCCGATAGCCAAAAATGCTTTCCACCACTTCTGAGCGCCCCGCCCCCATCAATCCAGCAATACCAAAGATTTCGCCTTCCCGAACCTCAAAGGTAACGCTTTCAAATTCATTTTTTCTACTCCCATTTTTTACGGCGAGTTTTACCGCACCTGGTTCTAAATCATGATCAGGGTAGCGACCTCCAAGCTCCCGACCGACCATTAATCTGACGATCTCATCAAAACTCGTCTCAGCAATGACTTTCGTGCTTACATAGTTTCCATCACGAAGGACTGTAATACGTTGGCACAAGGAGAAGATTTCTTCCATTCGATGCGATATATAAACGAAAGTCACTCCTTTCTCCTGCAAGCCACGAATAACAGTAAACAATGTATCAATCTCCCGGTCTGTTAGTGCTGCTGTTGGCTCGTCCATAATGATAATGTCTGCATTTGTCATAAGGGCTTTGGCAATTTCAATCAATTGCTGCTTCCCGACCGATAAAGCACCTGCCCGGTCCGAAGCTTTTACTTTAAGACCAAGCTCGGCCAGCTGTTGTTCAGCATATTCGTTCATTTTTTTTGCTTTAAGCCAACCCGTTTTTCCAACGGTGTACTCATTGCCAAGAAACAAATTCTCTGCAACGGACAGCTCCGGCAAAATATTAAGTTCTTGATGAATGACAGCAATTCCGTCTTTTTCCGCATCTTTTGGGTGCGTGTAGGCAACCTCCTTTCCTTTCACACGGACAACCCCTTCATCCCTTGGATAAATGCCCGTTAAAATTTTCATAAGGGTAGACTTACCAGCACCATTCTCGCCCATTAACGCGTGAATTTCTCCTTTTTCAAGCGTGAAAGACACACTTTTCAACACTTGGTTTCCACTAAATGACTTGCTTATCTGGCTCATTTCAACAATCATAGCCACACCTCTTCTTTAGAAAATAACCCCTGCGCGTAAGATGACATTGGCGTATGGTGCACATTCGCCTGTACGGATGATTGCTTTCGCTTTACTTGTTTCCGCTTTCAACTCATCATGAGGCAAATAACGAATGGAAATTTGCCTGTTTTCCAGTTCCTGATGAATAGACGGGCTTTCTGTTCTAACTTCTGTTGCCGCCATCATTGACTCCACTTCCATATCGGCCAATACTTCTGTTAATACATCAACAAAATTTGGTACGCCTAACCTAATAGAAAGGTCGATGCATTCAACGCCAGACGGGATTGGTAATCCGCAATCTGCTATGACGATTTGGTCTGTATGCCCTAGCGACGCAAGCACCCGGGCAATATCACGATTTAAGATGCCTAATTTCTTCATGGTTGATCCTCCTGAATGCTTGATAGGTTGATCCTTCCTGCAAAAAGACACTACTGTCTTTCCAACAGAAAAGCAGCCACCTCTTCTTTACTCGGCATCCCGCCCTGAGCGCCAAATGACTGTACCGATAACGCTGCCGCTGCATTAGCGTACATCACCGCCTCTCGCATTGGCTTTCCGCTTGCAAGCGCAACAGCCAGTGCACCGTTAAAGGTATCGCCTGCACCTGTTGTATCTACTGGCATAACACGATGACCAGCAATACGCTGCTCCATCCCATTCTCTGTCCATATCACACCAGCAGCACCTTGAGTAACAATTAGTTTCTCTTTTAAATGAACATTCGTATTTGCAAACAACTGTGCCTGCTCTGACTCATTAGGCGTAATCCATGTACTATTCTCATACGATTGTTGCGATAACTTCTGTGCTGGCGCTGGATTAAGAATGACCGGCACTTGATGTTTCTTGCAAAGGGCAATTGCATACTCAACTGCTTCTAATGGAATTTCCAATTGAATCAACACAATATCACTGTCTGCAATCGCTTCTTCACATGTGGATAAGAATGCTTCGTTCACATGTTCATTTGCTCCAGCCGTGACAATAATTCGGTTATCTCCCTCTGAAAGCAGAATCGTGGCTACTCCGGAACTACAGTGTGTAACGGGTTCCACATGGTCGACACAAACGCCTTCATCTTGAAGCCCCTGCTTTAGCAGCTCGCCAAAGGCATCATCGCCCACACGCCCTATCATGCGGACGTCAGCACCAAGCCTAGCTGCAGCCACAGCTTGATTTGCCCCTTTACCTCCAGGCACTGTTTTAAAGCCCTTTCCCATTACGGTCTCTCCTTGAGCTGGCACATGGTCCGTACTCGTCACCATATCCATGTTAATGCTGCCAATGACAACCACCTTTGGTTTAACCACTAGGCACCACCTCCTTTTGTTGTTCCTCGTATTATTAAAGTTGTCGGCAGTTCATGCCAATACGACGGCAAGGACCTTTTTTCTATTAGTTGCACCAATAGTTGTATCGCCCGCTCGCCCATCTCGTATATCGGCTGTTGCACCGTAGTTAACGAGGGCACCAACATATTGCCAAATAAAATGCCATCAAAGCCTACAATTTGTAAGTCTTCTGGAATCGAGCGTTTTAATGTATGAGCTGCTTTCATCGCTCCAGCCGCTGCCACATCACTGCTTGTAAAAATACCATCAATCGTCGGGTGTTTTTCAAGCAAAGCACGAACCACTTCTTCCGCTTGTTCTATTTGAAAGCCCGTTTCCACAATGATATGAGCAATTCCATTCGCTTCAACGACTTCCTTAAACCCTTCGTATCTCTCATCAGCAGGATTCAGTCCTTTCGGTCCACGCAAATGAGCTATAAATGCACAACCTTGTTCAATTAAGTGCTCCGTAGCAGCCTTTGCCCCATTTTTGTTTTCAGATACGACAGTCGGAATGTTGGCGCTGACAAAACGGTCCAACGCAACTACAGGCAAGTCAAGTGTCTCATAGTGTTCATACGTCCCAGTGCCGGTCGCTAAAATTAGCCCGTCTACATACTTTTGTTGAAGAGCGTGGACATAATGTTGCTCTTTTTTTAACTCGTTATCGGTATTGCACAGCACAACCGTATACCCTTTCTTGAGCGCCACATCTTCAATCGCTCGGGCAAGTTCGGGGAAAAAAGGGTTTGCTATATCAGGGACAAGCAACCCAATCATTCCTGATGTTTTATGATAAAGTGTACGCGCTACAGCGTTTGGTTTATAATTTAACGTTTCAATAGCTGTCTTCACAGCCTGTTCAGCTTCTTTGCTGACATAGCCTTTTTGGTTTAACACGCGCGAGACGGTCGCCACGGAAACCTTAGCGTATTTCGCTACATCCTTAATCGTCGTCATACTCATTCTCCTAACACATGTAACCGGTTACAGATAATATATGATGAAAGCGCTTGTTTGTCAATGACTGTTTCTTTCTTTTAATGGTTATCCACCATTGACTACTGAAGGCTAAAAAACAAAAAACCGTTTTCCCTGTAGAAGTGTTTCAAACTCTGGAATAGGCAAATCGTTTGTTCGAATGATGCGACTCATTTTCGAAAGGCTCTTGTCCACCGAAATAAAAACATGAGAGGAGATGCGGCTGCAAGGAAGGTTGAAAAAAGGGTTCAAGTCAGCTCGGATCTCCTCGACGTGTCTCTAGCTGTTTTCCACTTCGATTACAACGCCCCTATTCCCGAACCTTTTAATTGATCAAACAACATGTTCACCACAATCGAACAGTAGACGTTGATTTCGGAAATAGAAGAACGCGTACGGGCGAATACATAAAATGCCTAGCAACGATTTGTTGTTGGCTGCTTTAGTTTCTTGTTAAAACATCAAGCACATTTGTTCGAAAAACAGAAAAATCTAGACGAACAGCTATACGTGGGCAGTAAGGTCCACTGCATGCGGCCGAGGCAGGGCGAAAATCAGCGACACTTAGTCCAGATGAGTACCGGCCTTGATCTTCAACCTGAACGTTGCGTCGTTTATAGTCTAACAAATTCGGAATGTCCATTGCAGCCATCAATGCAGTGAGATCATGCTGTGGCGTTCCCTGAATACCAGGTTCAAGAACTTGGTAAGACTCATAATAAAAATCAAGCAGCGGCTTAATGGTACGAAGCAAGGGCGTCGTTGCTTTAGAGTCGATCAAATTGACATCGGCAGGCGTAAGCAACGCATCCCTCGTCACATTCAAAGGGACAATTGTTACATTTGGCGCATGTGTACAAACAAAATTGGCGGCAGTAGCGTCTCCTAAGAAATTTGCTTCCGCTAATTCGGTCTCATTTCCCGGCACTAAAAATGCGCCTCCCATCAGAAACGTCGCTTTCACCCGTTTCATAACAGCAGGATTAATGATCCATGCCATTGCCAGCGTCGTGCAACGGCCGAGGACGACAATCGTTATTTCATCTGAATTCTCTTTAATTACTTGAAACAAGCGGCTAAAATTGGTTCGATCCGCATAATGCTCTGCTGGAATAGGCGGCCTAATCGGCCCAAGTCCTTCTTCTCCATGGATATCCGGGAAGAATTCCGGTTCTTCTCCACTTAGCGCTCGAGTCGCTCCAGCAATAACCGGAACCCCTTTCTGATCGGCCAAACTTAGCAAATACGATGCATTGCGCAATGCCTGATCGCGGCTCACATTGCCAAAATCCGCTACAATGCCTGCCAGTTCCACGTCTGGATGCTGCAAGGCGTAAATAATCGCCATCGCATCATCGATCCCCGTATCTGCAAATACCAATAGTTTATTTGCCATCTAATCATCACCTCCATATACGTTATGACAGAGAGGACAAGATGGCTTAGTTTAACAACCGTATCACACTAAATTTGAGTGATTCGTCCCTATAAGTACGATAAAGCAATGTCCGATTTTAGAGAACGTCAGGGAATTCCACAATCATTCTTTCAAGAAAACGGACATCGGAATTGAATTGAAGTGTTTCAGAAGGTAGATGAATGAAGCAGGCAGATGGGCAAGCCTTGGCTACCACAAGCGCATGAATGTGGTGAGGATTATAGAGTGGTTGGATTGGATGCGTAATGAGATTAATAGAAGCAGATGCTTTGTGCATCTGCTTCTATTCGCATGTAATTCTTTTTATAGCTTTCTTGTTTCTAACTTATTCAACCGCTTTTCAATTTCAAGCTTCCACGTTTCTATATCGAATATTTTTTGATTCATAAGGATCTGACCGTTTTTCACTTTTTCTACCTGTGCGAGTTCTTTTCGAATCTCTTTTAATTCCAGCTCGACGTTGTCAAAACGCAAATCAAAATGATCGACTTTCTTCTCCGATTGATCTACTTTGCTGGCTATACCTGCCAATTCCATTCTCATGCCCTTGATGTCGCCGCTGATTCCCATTAAAATATCTCGCAGTTCATTATCCATTTTAATGCTCCTTTTTCATTTGTATGCAGCTTGCAATGATAAGCGCTCGTCCATTCAAAAGGATTGTCCGTTCAGTTCTGGTTGGATTCATCATAACATACGCCCCTAGCTGTATCGTTAATATCTAAATGATAATAAGCAGATTTAAGCCCCTATGGCAACAGCGCCAAATACTGCTGAAGGCTCGCTTCCTCTAACTCAACAACCATCTTAATAAAAGGTTGGCAATCCCCCTTGGCTCCCGCTAAATCAAGCGCTTCATAGTACGATATTCGCTCTTCTACTTTAAACAAAACAGGCAAGTAACCTGCTGACAATAAACTAAAGTTTAATAACAGGAGTGCTGTCCTTCCATTGCCATCTCGAAATGGGTGGATATTGACAAACTTGCTGTGCAAACGGCTTGCCCTCTCAACCGGGTGCAAATGACTACTCTCGTTATACCATTGCACCAACTGCTCCATCTCGTCTTGAATGAGGTGGCTTGGCGTCACATCATGGGTCGCACCAGCTATTCGTACTTCCTCTTTGCGATAGGCACCGGCTGCCTGCCGGTCAATCCCGCTAAGAATAAGGGCATGAACCTCTTTTATGAAATGCTCTGTCACAGCTTCCTCTAAATGTTCTTCTATATAAAGACTAGCCTCTTTATGGTTGATTACTTCTAAATGCTCCTTTAACGATTTGCCACCTACGACAATGCCATCTTCTAAAACGGCTTTTGTTTCATAAATGGTTAATGTATTTCCTTCAATAGCATTGGAGTGGTACGTATTTTGCACTAAAAAGTCTTTCTTCAGTGATTGGACAGTTGCCATTGGAAGAGGGTGACTTGCATCAAGTTCTCTTTTTAATTGATCCACTTTATAAAACATTGACACGCTTCATTCCTCCTACGTCTTTTTATATCATTCTGTATACCAAGTTTTTACATAGCTAGACACAACTTTATGTATTTGCTAATTTCAATTCATTCTTTAAACTACCCCAACCCATAGGCTGCTTTCTTTGTACCAACGCAAGGGCTTGCCTGCCACCGTCATCAACCTCACTCCCGCTTCTTCTGCGATGAGGCTTGCCGCCGCAAACGCATGGGGAGGTTCGATCATAGCCATAAACAGATCGGTTTCCCCTTCTGCGACGCGACAAATTTCCAAAGCTGTTGACTGACTAGCCACACCTACCCTCTTATTTGCCGGAACCCTTTTATTGCTTTCGTAGAGATAGTCTGCTTTAATCCGCAAAACAGCTTCATTTAACGGCATGACTTCCTCCCGTCGCAACCGCTGTTCATTTAGAAAAGCTCCGCCTCCCTTTATCGCGTGGTACAGCTTTTTCCGTGAAACATCATAAATATAGGAACAATAAAGTTCCCTGCTTCGGGCGAGTGCTATCGATAAAACATAAACGTCTGTCTGGTGTGGTTGCTCATGCTGGCATGGATGAAGAGATATGAGCCACACAGGATGCTTGCTGCTGATGGGAATGTCTTGGTGTGGGAAACAGAGAATGTCGGTTGGGAAATCAGCATGGATTCGTTCCTGGAGCAAGGCGTATATGTTGGCTTCTTGGGTGTTGTATGTATTCATGGTGATAACATTATGCCTTGTTGCTTTGAATGTGTTGCTGATTTGATAGGCGGCTTCTGTGAGGAGGTCAGGAATGAGCTGTTGACGGGATTGCATGGGATCACCTCATCAAAAAATCTCGTTTACTTGATTGTAAACGAGAACAGGGATGAGGGTTGTACGTGTAGAGGTACGGTTTTTATTTTTAAAAATACAAATCAACCTTTTGTTTACATTCCATCCAAGTTTGTCTATTTATTCTATTACTGTGTATAATGAACTTACTTAAAAGAAGGGTAGTGATATACTTGAAAAATTATATTTTCTGGAATAACAAAGGCGGTACCGGTAAAACGAGCCTAGCTTTTCAGTCTATTTGTAGCTTTGCAGATAAGTATCAATCAAAAAGAATCTTAGCGATTGACCTATGTCCACAAGCAAACTTATCGGAGCTTTTTTTAGGTGGATTAATAGGAAAAGGCGGCAAAAATCTTCAATCTTTGCACAACTCTAATCCAAGAAGATCAATAGGAGGGTACTTTGAACAAAGATTACCCTCCCCATTTTCATTACCTAATATAAAAGAAAAAGAATATATCTGTCATCCAAAAGATTACAACGAACTTATACCAAATAATGTTGATCTTCTTGCTGGAGATCAAATCGTGGAGTTACAATCAAATGCTATTGCTACCTTGGCTAACACACAAATTCCGGGTACCAATACATTTTTAAATGTTATTGATTGGTTAACAGATTTCATTGAATTATCCAGTGAGAATTACGATTATTGTTTTATAGATGCAAATCCCAGTTTTTCAATATACACACAGATAGCATTAAGCGCAGCTGATAATTTAATTATACCAGTTATGGCAGACGATTCTTCCAGACGAGCAGTTATGAATATGTTTGCTTTAGTTCATAATATAAATGTGTCGTCCAATATTAATTATGATTCTTTTACTTTTCCATCTAAACTTACTAGTGCAGGTAGAAAGTTACCTAAGGTTCATTTAATTGTAAAGAATAGACAAACACAGTATATGGGCCCTGCCTCTGCCTACAGTTCTGTATTACGTTTTATTGACAACGATATAAACTCTATTTTATTTACAAATAAAAACATCTTTACTTTCGATTCACTTGATAACGGAATTGTTGACATCAAGGACTTCGGAACAACTGGTGTAGTTGCCTTTGCAGAAGGAGCTCCTCTTAGTAAAGTTCGAGTTGGTAAACATCTTATTGAAGACAAAGAAGTTCAAGTGAGGAAAGACTATTTAAATAAGTGCATTGAACAAATCGACGAACTTGTAATGAAATTATAGTTTAATTATTTAATCTTACTTTAAAACGACATAAAAATGCAAAAATTGGAGGTCCTAGTTTTTGGTCCTCCAATTTTATATCCACCAACCACTATCAGTTCCCTTATATTAAGAACTATTTCAACAGTAACTCGTACTAATCAAGACTCTAAAGAAATTCCTTATTAACCCATAAATCACTTGGCTTTACCGTTTTAGAATCTTGCCCAAACTTTTTACCATCTACCTCAATTTCCATAGGTACAACAAATGATTCACCTACTGCTAAACAAACACCTGTTTTTAAATATGAAAGTCTAAAGATTTGTGAATCATTAATATAAGGTATGCTTTTTCTCACATGCTCTAAGTCAGCATTATTACGTATTCTGTGAATTAGAAAATTATTGCATTGTGATACAACTGTTTGTGATAATTCACTTGGTCTTTGACTGGCAATAATTAAAAAAACCCCAAACTTTCTTCCTTCTTTGGCTACTTTTTCGAAGATTTTTGAAGTACTCAACCGAATTTCATTCCTTGAATCGGCAAGACATCTATGCGCTTCATCTAAGAAAAAATTATAAACCTTTTTAATTTCTCCTTCGCTTTTCCTAGCCTGTTGCTGATCTTCAAACGTTTCCCGAATTAAATAACTTGTAAAGAAAAGCAAATCGTTGTCTGTAAAGGAAGAACAATCAAAAATAGTAAGACCTTTTTCAAAAATTCTAGCAGAATTAAATGCTTTTATTTTCTTTGAACAATCATCAAATAACGTTTTTGAATGAGTCAGAATCAAGTTATCAATTCTTGTCATTAAAGTTTGACAATGACTTCTTACTTGTGAATTCCCTTTGGATTCCTCTATTACTAGTGTTAGATTAACACCTACTTTTAATTCTTCTAGTGTCTCTATTAGAGGATTCACTTGTTCTAAAGATTTTTTTAAGTAAGATTCACATCGGTCAAATGTTATGCCATCAGTTTGTTCTTTTATATACTTATTGATAGCACCTATAAAATTCTCTTCTCCTTTCTTGTCTAAGTTTCCAAATTTAGAATCATATTCTTTTAAAACTTCACTTATTGAAGATGATTCTAAATCGGCCAGTAATCCTACTATTTTTGTTCTTTTTGCCACAGCATCTGTCTGTTGATTAAAGTAAAGTTGTAGAGCGCAATAAGCTCTAATCCAATTTAAGTGACGATCAGATTGCTTTAAAAAGTTTGCTATCTTTAACCCATTCAACAGTACTGGAAGTTGAACAGCAGCTGCTGGCTGTATTAAATTGATCCAATCATCCTCCGTCAATGTGTACAGAGGTATTGATATTTTTTCTACATCAATGTAGCATGCTTGATTACCTAGTGACTTATATTCGTTATGTACATCAAAGATTATAAAATTCAATTCATTTGGCTCTAACCCTTTACTTTTTAAAGAAATTAAGTCATTTAACATCTTCCTTACTGTTGTTGACTTCCCGGATCCTGTATTTCCAAGCACACACATATGATTCGAGAATAAGGTATCAATATTAAACTTAGGCATATATTGATGAGTCGTTAAGTTTCCAAGAGAAATAGAGAGACTCTTGCCCCTCGGATCAATAATACTCTCAATATCTCTAGTAGTTGCTAAGTAAACTTTTTCACCAATCATGGGAAACATAGACAACCCATATTCAAAATTACCTTTTTCTATTTCTCCAATAGGAATCGCCTCAAACAAAGCTTTTTGATAAAACTTCGAGTCCTCTTGCTCATTAAACGCTTTCTCCTGTTCATAAAGAGCAGTCACTTGATAAATATATTTTTGGTTTATATCTTTATATATTGTTATATAATCATTAAGACCATTACAAATATATACGTCTCCCTTGAAATTATGTTGAATCTCTGTAGGAGAATGAACTTCAATAACTATTTTATTAAAGTATACTCTTTGGATAGTACCGATACTCTTATTCTTCATTTACATCAACCTCAAGAATATAACTAATAACATGTGAGAAGTGATGACCGCTTATTTCATTATTTATCTTCCCACCAATAAAGTGAAAGTTAGGTTTTGATATATGTTCTTTTATGAAGGCTTGAGCATTTTCTTCCTTCTCATTTCCAAATATAATTAAATTAAAGTCATCACTTGCTAACGATTGAGAAATCAAATGGTTAATGTGCTGATCTGGAAAACCATAACCCAATACAATTAAAGTAGAGTCCTGCTTTTGAAGATTCACAGATAGGGCACGAAATAGTTCTGAATAAGGAGTTTGTTGCGTTTCTAAATGTTTATTAATAGTAGGAAAGATAACCACATTTTCATAGTTATCAGTAATATCTCCTTCATAAATACTACTATGGTTAACTACCTTAACAGTACCACTATTTTTTATTTTATAGCTCCAGTCGATTGAACCGTGCAGTTTATATAACTTTACATACTTACTTATAGAATTCCAACGATCTTTATACTTTATTTCCTCATCTACTAACCTTAAATTAAATACAGTGGGATCAAACTCGCGGTTTACTGATCCTCTAAAACCATTTGTATAATGAATATTTAACGATTCCATAGCAACTTCATTAAATAAATCATAATTTGTGGTGTATATGTTGACAGGCGTTTGGTCTTTCTTGCTTCGAATTGAAAAAATAGTGTTGTAAAATTGCTGATACGTCGATTTAGTTTTTTCAATGGCTTGCTCAGTTGAGTCATACTCCGTACAAATACTTTTTATTAATGCTTTTTTAGTTATAGCGAAAGATTCTTCTAGTTTTTTAAGTAAATCTGTTTCATCAGGGTTTTGTTCATAAAATTTAATTCCCGTGTTTAGCCAATTTAGATAACCTTCTATATCATTATTATTACCGTCATAGCTACCTAGAACAAGATGTTCACTTTCATTCTGCTTCAGTGTACTAAAAGTTTCACCCATTAATCCTATAGCTGGTTTAGAACAACCTGATCCAATAAATATGTTTAAGTTTTTACTTTTGAAATTATTCATTAATAATTTGCTAATCTTTTGTTTTTGCTCATCAAATGGTACTCCATTTAACAAGTCATTACCTTCTTTTAAATAATACAAATTGCTATCACAAACATTCATATCCAAAATATCTTCTTCTATATTTTCACTCATATAAACACTCCTACAAAAATATTTAATTATACTTACTAACATTTATAGTAATCCTGTACTTCATATTAAATTAGTTATCTTACAAAACATTGGTCTTGTGTTATAACAAAGGTGGGAAGGAGCACTTTCCTTTCCTTAATTTAGATAACTTACTTAATTAAATCTATATTCTTCTCTCCTTCTCCAATCCCCTCCAAAACGTCCACCCATTCTTAGAAGTCCCACTGCACAAATCCGCGGCTGCACTAGGACTTGAGCAGACGACATCGTGAAGAAGACGAACTGTGCCTTCGTCAATCACTTCTGCTTGCTTTACATCAATTAGCTGGTCAATCCGCGCATTCAGCTTGTAATAAAGTTTCCCTTCATCATTCCAGTTCTTCAGACGTTCCTGTGGACGATGAAGGATTGATCCTTTTGTTAAGAAAAACTGGCCATCATGTATGTATAAAGAAGCCTCTCTTTCTCCTTCAGCAGGAAAAATTTTTCGATCGTTTTCTTTCTCTTCTTCTTGAATAGAAACGCCAAGCGCTTCAAGAAGAAATGTGATTTGATTCGTAAATGTATTCATGGTTGCGTGGGCAAACCAATTAATTGTCGGCTTTGTATTACGTAGGTCACGGTTTTCAACAATAAAGGATGAGCGTTTAAACAGTTGAATAAATTGGTGTTCTAAAAAATCAATGGCCAGCTTATCAAAGCTGTTATTATCAGTTACAAATAAGATGCCATATTGCCAAAAATCTTTTTCTCGTAAATGGTCTCTCAGTCGTTTAATTCCTTGGGTTGATTGACCAATGTACACACTAGGATTTTCTAAATCAGAAAATAGAAAATAAATAGCGTAGTTGTTTGCATACTCAAGTTCTTCCACTTGTGCCAACAAACTTTTTTTAAAGTAAAACGCACGAATTTGGCTAGTTGGTTCTTGAATAATTTTTAATGAAGATGCTTGTTGACTATTAGGAAAATGCATCATCACAGTACGGTCAGTTCCCTGCATCGCAGTTCTCCTTGTTTCTTTTCGGTATATCCTTGAATTAAGCTTTGGCTTTACATAATTTCCTTGCCAGACAATCAGCTAAAATATTAAGCAAAAACAACGACTTCTTACACAGGTCTTTTCCATTAGTTTACTTTAAATCAGTAAGCATTGCTAGTAGTTTATACCAATTGATTAAGGTAGTTTTAAAAGACTTGACACTAGTGTTTTTCTAGCTACCTTAGATCTTCCACTATTGATAGAAGAACGTTCATTGTCTTCTATTATTTAGTTTTTTAGAAATACGAAGACATAACAAGCCCATACTTAAGAAAACAAAAAAAGGGATGATGGCCCATAAGGGAGTTACCACTGTCCAGAACAGTAGATAGGCACTAATAGCGATACAAAGCCAACCACAAATAAGAAGAAGGCTCGAAATAAAATCTTTCATATCAAGACCCGTCCTTTAAAAGTACGCGTGTTACGACTACGACTAAATTAGACTTACAATCGTTTCACACACATGCTTTATTTTGAATAGAACATGGCTGTGCATCAAATACCCCATAGTTGCGCGTCCCTTATATAAAGACTTATAAATGAACCAACTCTTCCCCCTACACAAATTAACCCATGACGATAGTCTGATAGTTTGTTACAATTACCATATTACACCACAAAGGAGGAACTAGCTTGAATACGTTTTTTTACATTTTGTTTACGCTTTCCCTTTTTGTTTTTATTCTAGGATTGGTTAAACCGCGCTTGATCCGGCTTCCTTCAAGAAGTCGAGTATGTTTATACGTGATTCCAGCTCTCATTATTACTTCTATCTTATATAACAGTACGCTAGATCCAAATAAAGCCCAATCCGCCCAACTTACCAAAATTGAAACATTAGAAGCATCCTTGCTAGACAAAGAAACAGAGATTGAAGATTTGACTGTTGCGTTAGAGGAAGCAGAGGAATCGTTAAAAGAGTCTGAAGAGCAGTTGGAGCTCGTACAAGCTGAAGAAGGCGATACTGACGATTTGATTGAAGAGCAATTAGAGGAAGCCAAACTCGAATGGGAAGAGGAATTTCGGGAACAGATCGAGGAAGAACTGGAAGAACGAATCACTGCTGAAATCAGCGAAGATTACGAGGACAAGCTTGCTGCATTAGACGATAAAATCAAAGAAAAAGAGCAAACGATTGAAGAAAAGGAAGCAGCGATTTCGAAGTTGGAAGAAGAAGTGGCCAGCGCCTCAACTGATAGCGGAAATGAAACCGCTACCACAGAAACGGAAACCGCACAGTCTTCAGAAAGCGCAAGTACCGATAGTTGTGGCCCTGGAACGGTGAAAATCAACAGTGCTTCCGAGTCTGAGTTGCAAGCGATTTATGAAATTGGCCCGGACCGTGCCGCACAGATTATTCAACTCCGGCCATTTTCTTCTTACAATGACATGAAGCGAATTAACGGAATTGGCGACGCACGTGCTGAAGCGATTAAAAACCAAGGAATTGTGTGCTTTGATTAAAACGACTGAATCTAGTGCCACTAGCACAAAATGCTAGTGGCTGTTTTTCGGGGCAGCGGGTAACTGAAAGGAGACCACTGCACCTTTGTTATTCGATGCTTGAACGTTTCCGCCATGTTTTTCGATTATATGTTTGACAATGTAGAGCCCGAGCCCTTTATGGGGGTCGGCACTATCGTTATTTTGGTAAAATTTTTGGAAGACATAATGCAAGTCCGATTCAGTGAATCCTTTTCCATTGTCGCTTACAGTCACTTTTACGTAATCGTCATGGCATTCTGCGCGGCAATCAATATGGCCATCATTTGGTTGGGCGAAACGCAAGCTGTTTGATATAAGGTTATCTATCACTTGTGTCATTTTTTGCACGTCTATTTGAATCGTGTTCGCTGTTTTTCTGTAGTCGAGGACGGAAGTGTGAAACGTCAGTCCTTCGTTTTGAACAAAATCTTTGTACTTTGCAAATTCAGTTTCAAAGAAATGTTTCGGTTCGACTGCCTCGGTTTCAATAGCGAAAAAAGACTCTTCGTCGTTCATTTTTGTATCAAGCTCTTGTACGAGGTTTTCCGTCCGCTCAATTTCGCCAATCATATTAGCAATATATGTTTTGTTCCGATCATCCTTTATCTTTCTCTCCAACATTTGCGCGTTTGCTTTCATGATCGTCAATGGCGTTTTTAAGTCATGGGAGACAGAGGAAATAAACTCAGAACGGTTTTTTTCCAAGTTCCATTGCTGATAAAGGGAGTCTTGCAACGCTTGTTTCATTATATTGAAGGAAGTCGAAAGTTTTGTGATTTCATCATTTCCGTCGGCCTCGATTTCAAAATCTAGATCTTGCTTTCGGACCAAATCTGTCGCGACAATCAATTTTTGAATCCTTGCGTAATAGTTTTTTCCTAGTTTGCTCGCATAATAATAGGTAAAGATCATAATAAAGAAAAATGGCGTGAGGAACAGACAAACAAAAAAAATATTAAATAAGGCTTCAACTTCCGATTCCAGTTTATATTGAAGTACGACACTGCCAGCAAATGAACCATTTTGGTCGACAATCGGGATAAACGTTGTGGCGGTGTTATCTTCCAAAAATGATTTGTTGACCTTATTTAGCAAATGGACGTCTTCCGTGTTGACGTTAGCGGAAAATGAACCGTACAAGAATGTTCCTTGTTCGTCTAGCACTTGATATTCCATTCCTGGGGTGGGAATGGCCTTTTCTAGTTGTTGTGCCCCCAACGCTTGTGAATCGACGAGCTCTCGATTCAAACTTTGCACTTCATCGGTTATTTTGGGGACTTGGCTCTCATAGTAATTGGCATAATAGCGGTCATCGATGCTCATGACAATCGCCCAACTTGCCAAAACAACAATGACGGTAGCTAGGAAACTAAGTAAAATGGTCTTGGCTATTGTTAATCGGATTTGCTGTTTAATGGTCGTTCTTTTTTTATTCAAGTTTATAGCCCACTCCCCACACGGTATGGATCAGGTTTGCCATTGGATCGACCTTATGAATGCGTATCCGGATATTTCGGATATGTTCAGTCACAGTGTGTGATTGTCCAGTCGCTTCTACTCCCCAAATCGTTTCGTATAGATGGTCTTTCGAAAAGATTTGTTTTGGATTGCTCATTAACATTTCCATAATTTTAAACTCTTTGTTTGTGAGCAACAATGGGGTTTCGCCATAGCGGAGCTCATTTGTGCGCCGGTCAAGTGTTATTTTTCCATAGACAAGTTCATCTGTTGGTTGTTGTTTCCGTTTTTCCCGCCTTAAATGGGTTTTGATTCTAGCAAGCAGCTGTTCATGGGTAAACGGTTTGTTTATGTAGTCATCTCCTCCTATGTTTAGCCCATTAATTTGGTCGTTGATACTTGTTCGAGCGGTAACAAATAAAATCGGAACATCCGTAAATTCCCTTACGCTACGGCAAACGTCTAACCCGTTCACATAAGGCATCATGATATCGAGGATGATTAAATCAAAGTCCTGTTCCTTGATCAACTTTATCGCGGTCATTCCATCGTTGGCGACTGTTGTATGGTAGCCTTCTTCATGTAATAGCTCTCCCACAATTGAAGTAATTTGAACTTCATCATCGACAATCAGAATGTGTTCCATTTTATCCCCTCGCAAACGTTTATTTAAAATCTTGCCTTACCCATAATAAGCTTGAAATCCCTCCGCCAAGCAGAGCAATCAAAGGCAACACCATATAAAGCAATGGCATGTTGCTTTCCGAAAGCGAAATAAAAATGGATTGAGTGGGCATCAAGAAAAACGACAACTCATTTGAAAAATAAATCGGCACCACGTAGGCAATCATCAATAGGAAGTAAGCAATGATCGGGTTTGGTGCCAAAATCGACATAACACTGGCAATAGCAATTCCAGCGACCATGACCGCCCAAAACAGAAAATAGAGCTTGGCTGAATAGATGTACCCATTCAGTACAGAGTAGCGTGTTAGATCGCCATAAAAAGTCACATAATCTGGAACTTGGTAAAAGAAAAAGCCTAGCACGACCCCAATGAGCCAGATAAACGCGGTAATGAAGACAGCAATCAAGAGCAGCGTTCCCCATTTAGACAGTAAAAATTCTAAACGGTGAAATGGCCGGTACAACACTAAGTTGTACGTTTTTGCTTTTATTGGTGCGTTCAAAACAATCACACAAAACAATGGCATGATGACTAGTGTCACAAAGAAAGAGACTTCCCTTAACAAAAACCAGGGAAAGTTAACAGCATTTAACGGCGTTTCACTATCTGCAGTATAAAGACCTAAATCAAACCAAGTCAAAAAGTGAGCGGAAAAAAAGGAGATCCCTATGAGCAGCAGTAAGAGGATTTTTATCATTCTCATCCTCCAAAGCCGCTCGAATTCACTTGCAATTAAATGTTTCATCATACGGCTCCTTTATGCATAATAATTTCGGCGAGTAAAAATCAAATATGCTCCTACAAGAAAGACCAACAAATAAAACAAAATAACTGCTATTAGCCAACCGCTCAATGCCCCGCCTGAAAGCAATAACGAGATACCGGTGTATTGAATTTTTGTTATGGATGCATATACCACATAAGAAACATTGCTTCCTTCGGCAAAAGCGGTCGATTGCTCTAACAGCTGTGGACCGACAATGGAAAAGAAGAGGATGCAAATGCCGCTACCTAATAAAGCATTGACAGAGGGCATTGCAATCGCAATAAAGCAAAATAAAGAGAGTGCCGCAAGACTAGTAAGAAAAGCAATTCCATAATAGTTGAATGCATAAAGAACCATCTCACCATTTGTAACGACTGCTTCAGAACCAAAAAGAATCGACCTTTCTGGCGTCTCAAACATCATCTGCCCAACGGTGAAGGAAGCCAAATAATAAAGAAAGAAACAGATGAATAAAGAAGTGGCCATCACAATGAATTTAGATAGAAAAATTTGGCTCATGGAATAAGCACGAAGCAAAATTAATTTGATTTGTTTTTGCTGATATTCCTCTGTTAGCACATAAGCACAAATAAAAATGAGCAGAATGTTAAACGTGATAAACAAATGTTCTGATATGCTGAGAATAGGAAAATTTATGGCGGTTGCGTAATCAACAGCATCTATTGAAATGTTGCGATTATGGTTTCGGAAATAAACACCAGTAGCAATGACTAATACCGGCAAGGTCAATACGAGCAGCCGAATGGACCATCTCGACCATAACCGTTCGAATTCACTAATGATTAGCTGTCTCATTATGACATCATCCCAATAAAAATCTCTTCTAAATTATTCTCTGCCTTGTTATAAATCTCTTCTTGTTTTCCATAAAAAAGGACATTTCCCTGCTTGATAATAATGAGCGTGCTGCATATCTTTTGGAGTTCGTCGAGCAAGTGGCTTGATAGTAAGAACGTAATATTTCTTTCCTTATTTAATTGCAAGATCAATTCCCTCAATTCCCTCATCCCCATCGGGTCTAAGCCGTTGGCAGGCTCATCCAATATGACAATCTCTGGGTTGCCTAACAGCGCTTGGGCAATCCCTAAGCGTTGCTTCATTCCTAAGGAATACGTACGTATTTTTTCATCGCCGCGGCCGCCTAACCCAACAATCGCCAATGCTTCTGCGACTTTCTCTTGCCGTTCCTGTTTGTTCAGGCCATGGAGCCGGGCAAGATTTAAGAGCATTCCGCGGCCCGTCATGAACTCAAAGAAAATAGGCGATTCAATAATGGCACCAACGGAGCGCATCGCTTCCTTTCGTTGTTTATGCACATCCAATTGATTGAGCTTCACTTCTCCGCTTGTAGGGATGAGCAATCCTGTCAACAGCTTCATAATTGTTGTTTTCCCAGCGCCATTGGGACCGATAAGACCACATATCTCCCCCTTTGCGATGGAAAGATTGATTTCTTCCACTAACGGTTTTCCTTTTACTTTCTTTGTTAAATTCTTTGTCTCAATGACCTTTTCCATTGGCTATCACTCCTTATTCTAAAACTGATTATTCCTTTTCCCTGTCAGAAAAAAATCAAAAATTTAACCATTCGCCAAAACACAAAAAAGCCGGACGCTCCGTACTGCGTCCTAGCTTTTTTCTTTTACAGCCATAGCTTTATCCATTTCTTGAGCGATGGTATACATATCTGGAATAATGAAGTTTTTACGAATGCTTCCTGAAGCCACTTCATATGCTTCTTTCTCCACTGGAGGAATGATCATATGTCCTCCCTCTTCAAGTAATGCCATGTTTCTTTTTACAAAGAAATTGTTCCACATCGCCTCATTCATGTTTGGGCAAAAAAGTACAGGCTTCGTAGAAGCTAATATGGTTGATGACAGCAGATCCATGCCTAAGCCATTAGCAACTTGGCCAATTTTATTTGCCGTAGCAGGAAGGACAATAAATAGATCTGCCCACCTAGCTAACCCGACATGGCTCGACTTGTTTGGATCTATGGTTTCATTGTGATCCTGGAAAATGTCATCACAAAACAACGACAAGGAAGAAGCCGGGAACAACTTATTGGCTTGCTCTGTGATGATGACCTTGACATGGCCATACGTATGTTTAAAAAAGGCTAAATAGGAGGGCATGTTTATGACAGAGATCGATCCAGAAATCCCGACTAGTATGTTTTTTTCTTCCTTTTCCGGCACATCCTCACCCCTAACTGATTAAAAACGCTTTATCCCAGAAGAAATCACTGTCGTCACGGACCATCGACAATAAGGCCAATCCAACGCCAGCTGCCCCTTCCAATAAGCCCGCTTTATCTAACTCGTTTGTTCGGCTTCCGATTTCAAAATCTTTAAATCCCAACGGATGCTGATCCTTATACTGTCCCTTAATCCCGTTTTCCAATTGAATGATGAGCTTGTCAAAGTCATTGATGTTAAGGTCGTTTTTCATCCGCACCATGATTTGCAACAAACCACTCTTTCCGTGGCAAAACGTCGCACTTTGCAAGTCTAGTTCTTCTAATGTTTTTTCCTTAATGCCAAGGAAACATTTAACCGCCATGTCTTGATAGGGCTGATGGTTCAGCGCTTTTCCTGCTAAATAGAGCGACCGGGCAACACCAGGATTGCCATAACACCAGCCTTCCCGTTCATCTGTGACGGTATAGTTGTTGGCTATGGCTTCTTTGACGCCTATGCGGTGAGCCCAAACTGGGGCGCCAGTTGAATTGCTTTTAGCATGACGGACGAGCCAATTGCCAATCGTCGTTATTGCTTGCCTTTGTCCTGGGATCTCTATTCCTTTTAGTAGGCATAAAGATAAAAAACTTAACGGCCCTGGGATGCCATGGGCAAGGCCCAAATTGAAGTTGCCAAATGGATAAATCTTTTTATCCTTCTCTAAAAATTGATTGTCTTGCGTAACATACCAGCCTGGAATCTCATGCTCTTCCCATGTTATGGTGGCAGCCATTTCAACAAACTGTTGCAAAATCGCTTCAATTAAGCCGTTAAAAGATGGCGTATCTTTCCTCCTTTCAAGCAGATACCTTCCAATTCCAGCATACCCCTGGATCACATCATAAAAAGTTGGCAGAGCCCCGACACAATTCCTCTGTTTTTCTTCTTCGATCTCAGCCTCTGCTTCTCTACGAATCACTTCATCCAGTTTTACTAATAAATTCTGGTACCTTGTACCATTTTCGGAGGCATTGAACACGGCAAAAGCAAAGCCTGTAATTCCTCCAAATAAAGAGATAGAATGGACCCCATTTTTTAGATAGTTGCTAGCGTAGACAATATGGTTATGGGCCACATGATCCCACTTTTCCTCGGGATACAATTTATGCAATTCAGAGAAAAATAAAATCGTCCCTGCAAAACCATGGGATAAAGAAACAGGGTCCCACGGATTTACTTTGCTAATCGTAGTGACATTGTGCTTATCCATTACAACCTCTTCCACTTGTTGTGGGTCGCTTAGTTTCTCGGTCAAATGGGCAATCATACGTTTGGTTTCTTGGTCATCAACTACCTTCTCTATCACGGTGGATCACCTCATACGTTTAATGGTTGTCCTTTCGTTTTGTTCCAATGCTTTTGGCTTTCAATAATTTGACGCACAAACGCCATTGCTTTTTTCTCCCTATCACGGTCTGTGCCGAGCAACCGGTTGCAATGCATATGGATCAAGCTCCCGACAACTCTTTCCTCTGTATTTGTCATCGGCGTCTTGTCCATATTATGGGAAAGCTCGTGTATGATTGCTTCGTTTTTGGAAAACAGCTTAAAGAGAAAGCCTTTCTGCTCCTTTAGAGCCTTCCAGTTTTCTTCTTGGTCTAGCCATTTAAGCACATCGTTCCGATAAGGCCTAAACTCTTTGGAGTAAGCTGGATCTTCGCTCCACTTGGAAATCCACTCCAATTGCCTTTCATGGTGCCAACCGTATTCCGTTAAAAAGTAAACAACATACATAGACGCGACTAATTCTAGCGGTTCTTTGAATGCTTGCTTACTACTTAAACCAAGCAAATCGGATGTCAACAAACTATCTTTTTCAAAGTATCGCTCCATTAGAGGCATGAGCGAAAGGCCGCCGTATCGTTCAATTTCCCGTTCATACGGCTCAATCACAACTTTTTTAATGTTCCCCGCAAGACGCTGGGCTGCATACCATTTTTGAAATATCGGCAGTGCGCCAGCCAACAAAGCTTTCGGATCTCCGTGAAACCTTAGCCGCAAATGGGGCTCATTGTCATAATAGCGAATAAAGAACCAGCTATTTATGAGTTTGTGGTTCTCTAACTCGGCTACAAGCGTTCGAATTTGTGTAGAAATCAGTTTTTGCTGCTTGTGGACAGGCCCATAAAGCTTAAAATAGAGCCAGTCTGTCCCAGGTTCTTTTTCTCTGCATTCAATTGGCACTTCTGCAACTGGCTTAATCATCACCGTCGGTTTTGCTGGCACATGAGGCCTTTTCTTGAATGGAACAATTAATTCGGCGTTATGTCTGCCTAAAGGGCTTTTTACCCACTGCTTCTCCCCATAATCGCCGATCATTTCTTGTAACTGCACCCTTCCTCTGCGCCTTAGTTCCGACCTTAATTCTTGCAAATGGTTGTCGTTTTTTAAGTGGATGTACAATCGGTTATCCCCATAAGCCATAAAGACCCGTTCTGGTACCTGCATTTTTTTCATCCATGTTGAAAATCGCTCAATCCATTGATCAAGTGGCGCAGAGAAATCAGACAGTTCTTCCATTTGATCGTTTAATTTCCAAATTGCCGGCGAAAGAATGACTTTTCCAGACGTAATTCTAGGAATAAAAGCAAACTCTCTAAGGCTTCCCAAATTCAACCCTTGAATCGCCTTTCCATCTTCTAAAGAAACCTCCCTTAAAAACCGGAAACAATTTGGTGCATTCTCGTAATTAAACATGTTATTTGATGTAAATACGAGACGTTTATTTGATTTCTTCGATTTTAAATAGAACCTCCCAAGTGTCGCCCCAACTAATATATCTTCTAACAACAGCTTTTTGTTTTGGCCGTTTGCATTGGTGGCAATGGTTGTATGTAAATCCCGTGTGGATTGCGTAATGGATACGTTGCTTGCACGGCCACTTTGGGGCAGAAAACTCAACTCTACGTATTCGGTTTCAACATCCGTAAACGTTTCTTCTATTTTCTTTTGTTCTTCCATCAAGTGCCTATTCTCTTCGATAGCGATCATGTCCGAGAAACGGCCGAATGTTTGGCCTAGCTCTTGGGAACCGACATTGGTTCCTATTGCCAACTGATAGTTGCCTTTATCAATTTCCTCTGCTGATGAAGCAAGCACTTCAACAAATAATTCCCCTGAATTCGGAGCAAAAACGTCATCTGTGTCGTTATCCATTAGCTTTTGCAGGTCAGAGGCGGTCAATGATATTTCCTTCGCATTCTCCCTTAAACACTGGATGTATTTTTCCATTAACAAACGATGAGTGCTCTTCGTTTGAGGCGGTTTAACACTTTTTGCTGAAGGTGGGTATTTATAGGTTGGCGGTGCCCCTAAACCTTTCTCATCGCTTAACAAGTCTAGCAGAGGAATTTCTCGATTTATCCCATATTTCTCAAGAAATTCAACATGGTATTCCCGTAAATGGGCGATTCCAGTCTCATTTTTTGAAAGCCTCCACAGCCACTCTGCCGCATTGGCCGCTTGTTCGCCAATTGAACGATTTATCTTAACCTTTTCTGTACATGTTAAGCTCAGGTCCACTTGCAACGGCTGTTTGCTAGGATGAATGTCTTGCATTTTAGCCGTTAGCGCTTGAAAGAAATCCAATCCCTGTCCGATAGGCAATTGGTTATACGTTTCTATATCGCCTTCAATTCCTTTTAACATCGCCCCTATTCCCTTCGCTTCGGGGATGGACTCAAGGATCTGTATGATATAGGATAAAGGCGCGCAGTTAACGATTGGCGGCCTTAATTCACTGATAAGAAATTCTTGTTGGAATAAATTCCAAACAAACGATTCAATTTCGTCTATAGAGGCGCTCGTATATGTTAATTGAAGCTGGTTCATTAATTCAGAAATTGAAATCGGTTTTTTCGCTACTGATTGGACAAACTCTACCACCACCGTTTTTCTGATGGAAATATTGTCTTTGCGCTCTTGATTTACACTGCTTCTTAACTGCCCACAGTTAGAAAAATAATGAAGGTAGACTCGATCGTCCGTCTCATACACAGCATCATTAAAAAAAACATTAAGCTTTCTAGCGATCGTTTGGTTTTTTTCTATTTTGCTAACTACACCAAGCAACCACTCCATATCTGGACGCGCTCTCTTTTGGTGTTGCTTCGTGTCAGATAAAGATCCCACTGTCTTATCGCCAAGTTCGCCTATAGCTATGCCTGAAAACAAACCAAAAGGAGTTGGACGGCTAGACATCCTTATTAAAAACTTTAACAAGCTGGAAACAGCGTTCCTCGTTTTTTTGGAACGGGGATCGCCATGAATTTTCTCTAAAGACTGAAATAAATTAGGGCTGGCGACTGCTAGTGCCTCTTTTATTTCAGGCCGTTCTATGTATTCTTTCAAAATGGGGATAATATCGTCTTTTGACGCGTTTTGATGGTCATGCGATAATGACAAAATCGGTGCTCTCAACATGATTGTGTCTACAGGCTCATATAATAATTGTTCGCTTTTTCTCATCGCCATGAACTCCCCTTTCAAATGAAAAACAAACAGGATTGCCCTTGCTCAATTTTATAAATCTGTATTTTAGAAAAATACAAGATTTTTGAGGGGCAATCCCATGTAAATGATCAAAAGCCTTTTTTCTTAGCAGCAGAAGCTATTAAAGCTACCTGTTTCCCCGCAACCAGGAGTACAGAAACTAACGCTTGTGAAATCTGGTTCTACATCCTTCGCTTTCGTGTGTACTACTTCCAAATCCAAGTCAAATGCTTTTTCCATTTGATATTCCTCCCCTATTTTTTTTGCCAGGGAAACCCCGGCGCAAATTAACTGTAAAAAACATTTTAGCAAAATGGAAACATCGTTTTCAGTCATTAATTCGCTTAAAATGAACAATGCCAAGGTTGAGCTTGTTTTTTGACAGTATCTCTTATAAATTATGACAATTAGAATAACTTTGTTTGTTTTTTGAAAATGTCATTACTATAGACCCCATTTTTTTGGAAAATAAATGTTGAGATTTGGTTAATCTGATATATTTCTGATAAATGCCTGATAATCTTTCGATAACATCCTCACTTAAAAAAACCAACTAATACAGGTTATGATAAGGAAGATGCATATGATGGATAATCGAATTGGCATGGAGATCCGGAACTTAAGAAAGAAACTTGGCATGTCGCAAGAAAATATTAGCTCTAGCGTTGTCAGCCAATCGGCAATAAGCAAAATTGAAAATGGAAAGTACGTCCCAAACTTACACGTGCTTGAAGCCATTGCTTCTAAGCTAGGGGTGCCTGTCGACCATTTTTTAACGCTCACCACGTGCTACAATAGTGAATACATCGAAACCACTTATGAAATGATTGAGCAACTCTCGTTAAATGAAGAGTACGAGGAACTGAACAGGCTAACTGCACAATTAATTGACTGTGGCGAGGCGGTGGAATTCCCTAATTGGTTTAAGGATTATATAAGGATCCATCATCTATTCTCTGAATTCCAATGCAAGAAAAAGGATGCTAAGACCACATTAAAGAAATTAAAATGCATGGCTGGCTGTTTGCCATTTGAACAGTCTATTCAAACAAAGTTCCATTTATATTTAGGCATTATCCATTCCCACATGAAAAAATATTCATATAGCGAAACGTTAGACTACTTACAAAAAAGCCTTGCATCCGTTGAAGGAATTAAAGGAAAGAACACCTATTTGCACAAAAAAAACTTAAAAATCTATATTTTGTACCAAAAAGCAATCATTGAACTGAACTACCATCACTATGATGCTGCTTTAAAAGATATAGGACAAGGCCTGCAATTATCCAGGAATTATGCTTGTACGGCGTATGTCGGGCAATTTCTTTATTATAAAGGTCTTTGTTTAGAAAAAAAAGGCGTTCCCTTCAAAAACATTTTAAAGCACTACCAGGAAGCCCATTTTTTTGCTAGCTTTACAAATAATTTGCCTTTCAAAAAACTGCTATCAGACAAACTCTCGGTCAGAAAGGAAGAATCATATGGGTTCTACAACTGAACGACAGGTTCAATTAAAAGAGTTCGTTTCCCTGATGCATCTTTACCGCCCCTCACTATGGCTACTTGGGCTAGCTCTGTTCTTAGTCCTGATGGAGACGGCGCTATCTCTTGCTGTCCCCCTATTAACAATGAACCTTGTGGACATAACCGTTGAATCAAATTTCAGCGGCACAACCGCTGCCCTAATCGCAGGCGTCTTTATCGTGCAAATCATTCTGTCAGGCATCTCTATGTATATGATGATCTACATCGGCCAGATAATGGTGGCAAAATTACGTAAAGATCTTTGGCACAAAGTGTTACGATTGCCAGTCTCATTTTATGACCAGAATAGCTCTGGAGAAACAATGAGCAGAATTACCCATGACACAAATGTTATTAAAAATTTTTTTACCGACCAATTGATTCCTTTTTTATCGGGAACGATTAAAATACTTGGTTCGATTATTATCCTGTTTGCATTAAATTGGAGCATTACGCTTCTCTTATTATTGATTGTCCCTGTGTCGCTAGCTGTATTAAAACCACTAGGTAGAAAAACATACAAAGTGTCGAAAGCGTTGCAAGATGAGACAGCTTCATTTCAAGGGGATTTAGGGCGTGTGTTGTCGGATATCAGGTTAGTCAAATCGTCTATAGCGGAAGACCCGGAAACGTCTCAGGGCAACAACAGAATCGATAAACTGTTAAAACATGGATTAGATACTGGGAAAATAATGGCGATCATTTCTCCATTGATGACAACCATTACCTTGTTAGTATTAGTCGTCGTCTTTGGTTACGGGGGGATACAAGTTGCCAATGGGGTCTTATCGGCCGGCACATTAGTTGCGATTGTTTTTTACATGTTCCAGATTATCCCTCCAATCTCACAAATGGGCCACTTTTTTACGCAATTGCAAAAAGCAAAAGGCGCAACAGAACGGATCACGTATATTATGGAGGAGGAATTGGAATCTCAATCGGTGTCAGGTGTATCTTATACACACAATCAAGAAACAGTTGCCCGCGTAAACGGCATTCGATTTGCCAATGTGTCTTTCTCCTATCCGAATGGCAACCATATCCTGAAAAATGTAAGTTTCACCGCCAATGCCGGTGAAGTAACGGCAATTGTCGGGCCTAGCGGTGCAGGCAAAACCACCTTATTTTCATTAATTGAACGATTTTATCCACCAAGCGAAGGGACGATAGAGTACGATAATCAACCAATCAATGACTTTGATGTCCATGATTGGAGACAAAACATTGCCTATGTTGCCCAAGATTCTCCGCTAATGGCGGGTACGATTCGCTACAATCTTACGTATGGCCATGCTGAAAAAAGCAGCGATGCCGACATTCACGTAGCCTTAGAAAAAGCAAATTTATCTTCGTTTATTGCCTCTTTGCCAGACGGCTTAGAAACAGAAGTGGGTGAAAGGGGCATTTTAGTATCTGGCGGGCAAAGACAAAGGCTTGCAATCGCTCGGGCCATTTTACGAAATCCGCAAATTTTATTGTTAGACGAGGCCACCGCCCATCTTGACAGCCATTCGGAATTTTTAGTACAAGAAGCGCTCAATCAACTCATGCTTTCTAGGACAACGCTAGTAATCGCCCATCGATTGTCGACCGTGCAGCATGCAGACAAATTGGTCGTTGTCCAGAGCGGGGAAATAACAGGCGAAGGAACACACGATGAGTTAATCGAGCACCACCAATTTTATCGTGAACTTGTCGATCGCCAATTATATAAGAAAGAATCTCCCGAGTTGATCAACTAAAAGAGCACGCTAGACTTTTAAAGGAAAGTAGTGAAGATTTGTGTTATCCATTATCTTGTTTTGTTTAAGCGTTCTTTTGTATTATGTAAGCACTCTTTTTCAATTTGAGCCGACATATACGATTGGCTTGTGGACATTGCTCTCTATTGTTGGAATCTTGTTCGCGTTGAAAGCCGCCAAACCATCTGTCAAAATGATTGGGCTCATTTTAAATGGCGCCTTTCTGCTTTTCTCTATCCTGTTGATTATCGCTTTGTTCATTCAAGCTTAGAATAGCTAACCTATTGAGCTTGAAGATATAGACGATAACCTACTATAAAATGAGCTGACTTATTGGTCAGCTCCCTTTCATTTTTCGCGCAGTCCTACGGATGAGCAGCATCATGCTGTCTGGTTTCTCTCTTTTTTGACGAGAACATGAAATAGTAAAACGCAAACGTCGCAATGGCTGTGACGCTTGCGTTATTTGCTGTTCCTATTTCGTTTTAGCTAACAACGCTTCGATTGTGTAAGCCAACAGCAGGGCACGTTCTTCGAGCGATTCGATTTCCAAATATTCTTCTTCGCTATGTTGGTTTCCCCCGACTGGGCCCATGCCGTCAATGGTCGGAATGCCGAGGGCCGATGTGAAGGAAGCGTCGGAACTGCCGCCTGTTGCTGTTTCTGTTACATGTAAGCCCATTGATGTGCCAATGGCTTTTATGAGGGAAATGAGTTCCATCGTGTCGCGATTCCGTTCCATTGGTGGCCGTGTTACTCCGCCTGTTACTGTAATGGTGGTGCCGTCAAGCCATGGTTGTTGGCAAATGGCGCGAATGCGCTTCTCCAACGGTTCTGCTTGGTTCAGCTTCGAAATGCGGACATCGATTTGCGCTTTTGCACGGCTGGCAACGGTGTTGACGGATGTGCCGCCTTCAATGAGGCCAGCGTTAATACTGATGCCTGCGTCGTGGTCAGAGAGGGCGTGTAGTTTTATAATTTTAGCGGCTAACTCAGCAATGGCGCTGCGGCCTTTTTCCGGCTCAACACCGGCATGGGCTGCTTTGCCGCTGACATCTAATGTAAACCGCCCGCCGCCTCGCCTTGCGGTAACAAGGGAGCCATCTTTTCTCGCTGGTTCCATGACGAGCACGGCTCTTTTCCCTTTTCCGTGTTCTTCAATCAGCGGCCTGCCTGTAGGAGCGCCGATTTCTTCATCACTCGTCAGCAAAAGGGCGACGTTTTTCGCTGCTTGAGGGTTGGCGCTACACAATGCCTTTATTGCTGCGAAAGCCGTGACGTGGCTGCCTTTCATGTCAATCACCCCTGGCCCATACGCCCGTTCTCCTTTCACGGAAAACGGCCTTTTTTTGACGGTGCCTACCGGATAGACGGTATCCATGTGGGCCAATAGCAAAATCGTTGGTTGCTTTGCTTCCGTATGTTGTACCAGGATGTGGTTTCCATAGATTGACTGTTTGAATATAGCTGCTTTAAACCCTAACGGTTCATAAGCGCCGATTAATTCTTTACCGAGAGCGTCCACCCCTGTTTTATGGTACGAGCCGCTATCGATGTTTACAAGTGTTTCAAGCAAGCGGAGCATGTCCGTTTTGCCAATGATGTTCATCTGGCGCACCTCCTGGCCCTTTTAATAATGGAAAATGGCAAGCGACTTGATGGCCGGCTGCTTTTTCAACCAATGCAGGTTCCTCGACAGCGCAACGCTCTTGGGCATACGGGCAGCGTGTATGAAAGCGGCAGCCGCTCGGTGGACGAACGGGGCTTGGCATATCGCCTTCAGGAATGATTCGCTGTGGTTGATGGCGCTTTCGCGGGTCAGTGACCGGCACGGCGCTAATTAAGCCTGCCGTATATGGGTGGAGCGGCTGGTTAAATAAATCCTCTTTGTCGGCAAGCTCGACGACTTTGCCTAAATACATAACAGCGATGCGGTCACTAATATGCTTAATTGCCGGGAGACCATGGGCAATAAACAGAAACGTTAATTGAAATTCTTTTTGCAACCGCGCAAGCAAATTTAAAATTTGCGCTTGGATCGAGACATCCAGTGCCGACACGGGCTCATCGCAAATCACCAGTTTCGGCTTCAAGGCGATCGCTCGGGCGATGCCAATTCGCTGGCGCTGTCCGCCGCTAAATTCATGAGGATAGCGCCCAGCGTAGGAACGATCCAAACCGACAACGTCAAGCAATTCATAAACACGTTCAACCAGTTGTTTGCCATGTGCTTTTTTATGTGTCTTTAACGGTTCAGCAATGATATCCATTACTTTCATACGTGGGTTTAAAGAAGAGAACGGGTCTTGGAATACCATTTGCATATCGGCGCGCTTTTGCCGCAATGCTTCTCCCCTTAACGTTAAAAACGGGCTACCGTCAAATGTCAGTTCGCCGCTTGTTGGTTCAAGCAACCGCATCAAGACATTCCCTAATGTGGACTTGCCACAGCCAGATTCACCAACAATACCGAGTGTTTCCCCTGAATAAATGGTTAAATCAACGCCATCCACCGCACGGAGCAGCGCTTTTTTGCGTTTGAGGACGCCTTCGCTAACCGGAAAATGCTTCGTAATTCCCTTTGCTTCCAATAATACATCGCTCATATAGCCGCCCCTCCCTTCTCCTCAAACAACCAGCAGCGGACATAGTGGCCCTTTGTTGTTTCGAACATCGGAGGGGCTTCCTGTTTACAGCGAGCCATCGCCTTTGGGCAACGGGGTGAGAAGCGACAGCCTGTTGGCATCGTGTCTGGTGTCGGCACTGTGCCTTCGATCGAGGGCAACGTTTGTTGGTGTTCAGTGATTTTCGGCGTGCTTGCTAACAGCCCGACCGTATACGGATGTGCTGGCTGTTCAAAAAGCGTGATGACATCGGTTTGTTCGACTACTTGACCAGCGTACATGACGATCACTGTGTCGGCCATTTCAGCAACGACGCCAAGGTCATGGGTAATCAACAAAATCGCTGTACCGTTTTCCTTCACAAGCGTCCGCAGCAATTGCAAGATTTGTGCTTGAATCGTGACATCGAGGGCAGTCGTCGGTTCATCGGCAATGAGCAGTTTTGGGCTGCAAGCTAAGGCGATTGCGATCATCACACGTTGGCGCATGCCGCCGCTTAAAGCATGGGGATAGGAACGATAGACTTGTTCCGCTCTAGGAATACCAACTTTTTTGAGCATCTCGATGCTTTGTTGCTTGGCCTCTGCTTTCGTTACGTTTTGGTGAAGCAAAATTACTTCCGACAGTTGGTTGCCGATTGTAAATAACGGGTTTAATGATGTAAGGGGCTCTTGGAAAATCATAGACAGCTCATTCCCACGCAACTTGCGGTACTCACTGTCGCTGATCGCTGTCAAGTCGTTGCCGTTAAATTGAATTTCGCCGGCGACGACTTTTCCTGGAGCGCTAATGAGCCCCATGATTGAGAGCGATGTCACGCTTTTTCCGCAGCCCGACTCGCCGACGACTGCCACTGTTTCCCCTCGTCCGATGGAGAATGTAACGCCATTTACCGACGGGATGGCGCCATGTTCTGTATAAAATTCGGTCCTAAGCCCTGTCACTGACAAGAGCGCTTCTTTTTCCATCTGATCCTCTCCTTACCGCCGGCTCTGGCTACGTGGATCGAGCACATCACGCAACCAATCACCTAAGAAAATAATGCCAAGCACTGTAATCGTGATCGCTAAGCCTGGAAAAGTGGCCAACCACCAGCTTGTTGCCAAATAATCGCGCCCGTCGCTCAAAATTCCGCCCCAAGACAAGTCAGGCGGTTGGATGCCAAGTCCTAAAAAACTGAGCGATGCTTCAAGAATAATCGTCGTCGCTACACTGAGCGTCGAAATGACAATGAAGGCGGGCAGCACATTCGGCAACAAATGGCGAAACATGAGCATGCCATTTTTAACGCCAATCGAACGGGCGGCTTTCACAAATTCTCTTTCTTTTAACGACAACACTTCCCCGCGGACAAGGCGGGCATAGTTCACCCAATTGGTGACGCCAAGGACGATAATCAATGTCCACACACTGGGACCGAACACGCTTAAAATGACAAGGGCAAATAAGATGTTCGGAATAGACAAAAACGAATCGACAAGACGCATAAAAAACGAATCAACCCAGCCGCCATAATAGCCGGAAACGATGCCAATCGTCACACCAATTAAACCAGCAACGGCGACAGCGGCAATCCCGACAAGAAGCGAAATTTGCGAACCGTAAATGACGCGGCTTAAAATATCGCGTCCTAAATTATCAGTCCCAAGAATATGGACAGCTGTTCCTCCATCAACCCAAACAGGGGGCTGAAGCATGTTGGCCGGGTTCATTTCGTTGGGATCGAAGGGCGCCAAGAGGCTAGCAAATACGGCCATAACAATAATAGCGACCACAATCGCCAATCCGACCGTCCCGGTTTTGCTGCGGAACAGGAGCCGTGCCCACCGTTTTAAGGCGCGATGGGGATTTCGTTTCTCGCTTCTCGGGAGCCGTTCCAATTGCAATGCCATCGGTTTGATTTCCCTCCTAGTCGTATTTAATCCGTGGATCAAGGAACCGGTAAAGCACGTCTGCAAGCAAATTCATCGCGATCACGAGAAGGGCGATCACGAACACGCATGCTTGTACAATCGCCATGTCTCTCGTATTGACAGCTTGGATGAGCAACTGCCCGATCCCTGGCCACGAGAAGACCGTTTCTGTAATCAACGTCCCGCCGACCACAGTCGATGTTTGCAAAGCAGTGATCGTGACAAGTGGAATGAGCGAGTTGCGAAGGGCATGCTTATAAACGACCAACGTTTCACGGATTCCTTTGCTTCTGGCGGTGCGAATATAATCTTGGCTTAAAATTTCAATCATGTTCGAACGGAGCAGCCTCGTCATTTCTGCCGCTATCCCTGTTGCCAGTGTGATGGCAGGCAGCAGCAAATGGGCGAACGTCCCTCTGCCCGAAACAGGCAACCAGCCGAGTGTAACGGAAAAGAGCAAGATCAACATGATGCCAAGCCAAAAATTGGGCATCGCTTTGCCAAGCACTGCCCCACCGGCTGCTATCAAGTCTAACGGTGAGTTTTGCTTTGTCGCTGACCAAATTCCCAGTGGAATCGCCACACATACAGCTAGCGTTAAAGCGACCACAGCTAGTTCCAATGTGGCTGGAAGCCGCTCAAGCACAAGGGGCAAAGCGCTTGTGTTGTAGCGGAATGAATCACCAAAGTCCCCTTGAACAAGATGAAGGAGATAGTTGCCGTACTGGACAATAAATGGCCTATCTAAACCAAGCGAGGCCGTCAATTGGTCAATCTCCTCTTGGGAAGCGTCATCCGGCAACATGAGCGCTACGGGGTTTCCGGCTATGTAAACGAGCGCGAAGATGACAAACGAAATAATGAATAGCACTGGAATCATTTGTGCCAAGCGCTTTAGTAAAAAAGGGCCCATTGGCTCGCCTCCTTTGCAAAGGCCAGGTACCCCCGGCCTTCGTTTTTATTTTCTCTTAATCTCAGGCGCATAGATCATTTCATCCATTTTCGGAACAAAATCAATCCGATCATTGACGCCATAATTGACGGTCTCTTGATGAAGCATAATATGGGGCAGCTCTTCATCGGCAATGCGCTGGATTTCTTTCAGTTGCTCAGCCCGTTCCGTTTGATCCATATTGACAGCCGAAGCTTCGAGCAGCGCATCTATTTCTTCATTCTTATAGTCGGTTTGGCCGACAAAACGATCCGAGCGGTACCAGTCGACACTATAAGCGCCGTCAAACATTGAATTTCCTAATCCGATCAAGTAAGCATCTTTATTGGTGCCTGCTTGGCGCATCTCGACGAAATTGCTCCATTCCATCAGCTCGATATCGACACTGACATTGATCGCTTGCAGCATGCCGCCAATCAGCTCGGCAATTTCAGCATCTTGCAAATAGCGCCCCCTCGGGGAATGGAGCGTCATTTCAAATCCATCGCCATAACCAGCTTCTTCGAGCAGACGCTTTGCTTCTTCAAGGTCGTAGTCATACGTATCATACAGAGATTCTTCTGCACCAAAATTGCCTGGCGCCACACGTGTTTTAGTCGGCGTCCCTGCCCCGCGCAATGCGCTTTCCGTAATCGCTCCATTGTCAATTGCCAAATTAAGCGCTTTGCGGACGCGAACATCGGCAGTCGGGTACCCCTCTGTCGCCCGGAGAATCAGCATCATTGTCCGGTTGGACGTCTCTGATTTCATCGCTGTCCCTGCATTGCCATTGACCCGGTCCCAATCAGCAGGCGGAATGTTTACGGCGATATCGACTCCGCCTGTCAGCAGCTCCGATACACGGGTTGAATTTTCGGGAATAATGCGGAAGATGACTTCATCCCACTCTTCTACCGCCCCTTCAAAGTAATCGTCATATGGCGTCAACACAATCCGTGAATCACGGACCCATTCTTTACATTCATACGGCCCTGTCCCAATTGGATGGGCGAGAAAATGGTCCCACCCTTCTTCTTCAATGTACCGTTTCGGCAGGATGCCTGACCCAAGTCTTGACAAACGGTGCAACAAAGAGGGCTCAGGCTCGTGGGTGATGACCCGGAAAGTCCGTTCATCGATGATGTCGACTTCCTTAATTTGCCGATAATTCGGATATTCTTGCAGCGTTTCGTCTGTGGCGACACGTTCAAGCGTAAATTTCACGTCTTCTGATGTAAGTGTATCGCCATTGTGGAAAGTTACCCCTTCTTTTAATGTCATTTCGACGGTAACATCATCGATTTGCGTAAATGTATCAACAAGCTCTGGCTGGATGACATTGTTTTCGTCACGTTTGAATAAGTAGTTAAACATGTTGTCATGCACGGCTTCTGTTGACGTATTGTTGTGGTCATGGATATCAAATGTGACGATGTCGGTGCCGAGGGCAATCGTTAACGTTTTATTGTTTTCATCCACAGACGCAGCCCCTTCATCCAAGGCAATCGGCTCCTCTTCCGCCGCCCCGCCGCCGCAGCCGGACAACACCAATCCTAAAACCGCTAAAATGAGATATGCATATTTCATAGTCAACCCCTCTTTCACAAGTGAACGACCCACTGCTTGCTACACTCGGATTGCTTGAAGTGGGGCTTTTGTGGCAATCGCCACTTTTGCTAGCTGTTGATTGATTGTAAACGTTTTTATTGATAAATAGTTGTACACATAACGAACATTCATCTTCCACTGCTTACAGAGGAAGACGTCTAATGTTATTTATCACGTATTTGGTTATAGGCGTTTTCAAATACACGCAACGCTTCTTCTAAATGGCTCGTGTCAGCCATACAATGTTGGCGGTGCCATTGCAACGCTTCTTTTACTTCGTGATACAGCCGGTCGTCATATCTTTTCCATACACACTCCTTTGATGCTTGCACGGCATTGGCTTCCATTGTCAGAAAAGCAATGCTTTTTCGGATGCCCGTGTATAAACAGGAACAGACGCTGTAGGGAATATCCGCCACTTCTTCACCTCCTTCTTGTCAATAAAATCAGTCTTTTCAAAATGAGGCGCCCTTTCAGTGGGTAAGAGGATACACGGCAGTAGCCGTACCGAATGAACTTTTCCCTCAATAGCCCGTGCAAGTCATGGGATTATGTAGGAAGGCGCTCCCATTTGTAGTCAGTTTACCCAACGTAAATTAGGGAGTCAAGCATTTTTCCCAATTTTACAGAGTGTTCATGTTCGTTTTGTTCCTTTACCCAACTTTTAGTTGTATAATTGTGACAATAACAAATAGGAAGGATTTGTTTATGGCTGAACTGAATGACCGCTTACGAGAGCTGCGAAAAGCACACCAGCTAACGCAACAAGAAGTCGCTTCGTTCCTTGGCATTACGGAAAGTGCATACGGCTTTTATGAACAAGGGCGCAACGAACCTTCGATTGCCAAATTAAAGCAGCTCGCCGAAAAATATAATGTTTCCATTGCGTATATTGCTGGAGAAACGGATATCAAAACCGCTCCGTCTGACAAAGTAAAAGAAAACGGCTCTTCTTATACGTTCACGAATTTAGATGAGGAAGAAAAAGAATTTTTAGGTGAACAGCTTGAATTGTTTCGCAGGCTAAAAAAGAAAAAAGGCGATTAATGTCCACTCAGTACGGATAGAAAGCGCTTAACAGCTCGTTTATCAGTAATAAGCAGGCTACCGCGTTTCCGAGCAACGCCTGTCTGTTAGCTGCTCCTTAAAATAACAGGAAAGGAAGTTTACCATTGGATCAATTTTCAATCGGAACGGCCCTTTATCAGATTTTGGCATTCGTGTTCTTGTTCGGCTTCTTTGGGCTTGGTGGTTATTTTCTTATTCTCGGCGTTCGCTATTTTAAACGTGAGTTAAAAAAATAAGACGAGCGACGGTTGGCACTAACCGTCGCTCGTCTGTTTGATTCTCTATTTCTCTACGCTTCGATCACATCAATCAAGTCGCCTTTCACCGCCACACGCTGCTGGCCCGATAACGTACACGTAATTAATGTAATTTCCGGTTGCTCTCCATCTTCTAACACGTCTACGTCAGTCGGTTCAATGATTTCCGTGCTCTTGACCACATAAACATACGTTTTGCCATCATCGGCATGAAGGCGAATTTCATCGCCTTTTTGCACATTTGGCAATTGCCGGAAATGCCTGTCGCCTCGGTAGCCACGATGTCCAGCGACAGCAAAGTTTCCTTCTCCTGGCACTTGTTCTTGCTTTATTTGCGTGAGCGTCAAGGCCAAGTTTTCATCCGTTGTTTCGTCAAGTATATACTGCTTTAAGTCAATCGCAGGGATTTCTAGTTCCATCACTGCTTCTAACTGTTCTTTTGTCCAAGGAGATGGTGAATCATCGGTCACTTCAGTGGTCTCTTCTCCATCCGTCTCTTCAATGGTCTCTCCCGTTTGGACAGCAGCCAGCGCTTTTTCTAGTTGAGCGACTCCATTTGCCTGCTGCCACTCTTGTGATAGCGGGACGGCAACAAGCGCCAGTCCCGCAATGATGAGCAACATTCCTATAAATGTCCTTTTTCGCAAGAAATGTCCCTTCTTTCTATCCCCTTTTCCTTGCTAAACGTCCGTTCACTAATGTAAGAGCGCCAATCGCCATCAGCAACAATCCGGCAACCATAAACACGAACATTTCTGTTTCGCCTGTTTGTGGCAATTGTCCCCCTGAAGCAGGCTGTGCTCCTTTTGAAAGCAGCGGACTTGGTTCACCGCCACCTGCTTTTGGTTGCCCTGTCTTGCCTGTTCCTGTGCCGCCGTTATTGTTTTGTGGATCAGTTGGCGTTTGGCCATCGCCTGGTTCTGTCGGTGGCTGCTTTGGCTCGCTAGGCGGTTGTGGTTCTTTTGGCTCCTCACCTGGCGGAATCAACGTATTTTCAACTGTTAGCACAAGCCGTTCTGTTTGGCCCTTGCTAATTTCAAACGGAATCGGCGTGTCGTTTAGCTGGTAGTCAGCTGGCGCCTTTGTTTCAACAAGCTGGTACATGCCTGGCGCTAAGCCATCAAGCTGTACGCTGCCTGATTCATCGGTTGTCAGCCCTTCTTCAACCATGTCGCCATCCTCTGTTAATACTGTAAAGACGGCCCCTTCCAAACGCGTACTATCGCTACTGTCAATCTTCACGATTTCAACGCTTCCTGGCGTGAGCGTATTTTCAACTGTTATGACTGGAGCAGCAGTCTGGCCTTTCTCAATCGTGAACACAATCGGCGTGGCATCTAACTGATAATGCTCAGGCGCTTTTGTTTCCACAAGTTGATAATCCCCTGGCGGCAGGTTGTTTATCTCTAGCCTTCCATGTTGGTCAGTAACAAGGTTCTCTTCCAATACATTCCCCGCTTCATCCAACAAGCTAAACACAGCTCCTTCTAAGAACAACTGTTGGTCAGCTGCGTCAACTTTTTCAACAATGACCGAACCAGGAATAAGCGTGTTTTCTTTTGTGACAGAAACGGCTGTTTTTTGGTCACGTTCAACGGTTACATCGATCGGTGTGGCATCAAGTTGATAGCCAAAAGGTGCTTTCGTTTCGACAAGCACATAGTCCCCTGGCAAAATGTCACTTAGGACAAGTTTGCCTGCATCATTGGTTGTGCCAGAAGCAACGACATCGCCTGTTTTGGTCCGCAGTTCAAACTCGGCCCCTTTTAAAGCGATTGTGTCATTGTCACGGTCAACCTTGCTCAACTCGATTTCACCGCGCACCAACTTGTTGAACGCAGTCACTTTTAGCGTTTCTTGCTGGCTCCGTTCAATGACAAACGGCAACGGTTCACTTGACAATTCAAAGCCTTGTGGCGCTTTCGTTTCGATAAACTGATACGTGCCTGGGGCAAGTTGTTCAACGCGCAGCTTGCCTTCTTCGTCTGTGGTTAGCCCTTCTTCTAAGACATTCCCTTCTCCATCAAGCAACGTAAATTCAGCACCCGCTAATGTCTCGGCTGTATCGTGTTGATTGACTTTCACCAATTCAACGGCACCTGGTATTAACGTGTTGCTCTTTTCCACAACCAGTGCTTCTTTTTGGCTGCGAACAATTTCGAACGGAATTGGCTTTTCGTCCAGCTCATAATCGGCAGGCGCTTTTGTTTCCACAAATGCATATTTGCCTGGTTTTAATCCTTCAACGACAATACGGCCGCTTGCATCTGTTGTGAGCCCCTCTTTGACCGTGTTGCCATTTTCGTCAACAAGCGAGAACTCGGCCCCTTCTAACAACAGCGCATCGCTTTCGCTGTCATGCTTTTCAAGCACCACGCTGCCTGTGACGAGTTTATTCACCGCTTTAACTTGAATCGCCTCTTGTTGGCCCTTTTCGATCTCAACTTTGATTGGCGTATTGTCTAACTGATAATGCTCAGGCGCTTTCGTCTCAATAAAATAGTAAACGCCAGGAGGCAAGTCAGTGACGACAATTCGCCCTTCTTCATCCGTGGTTAACCCTTCTTCAATGACCGTTCCGTCTTCATCTTCAAGGGTATAAACGGCACCCTCTAGACGGACATTTTCATTGTCTTCATCGACTTTGATTAACGTGGCCGCACCTGGTGTGAGCACGTTTTCGACGATTAGCTCTACTTTTTCAAGCTGGCTCCGTTCAATTGTAAAAGGACGCTTTGTATCGTCAGCTTGATAATGGGCAGGTGCTTGTGTCTCGACAAAGTAATACTTGCCTGGCTTCAAGCCTTCGACAAACACTGTCCCGTCCTCACCGGTAACGAGGCCTTCTTCCACAAGTTCACCGTCTTCTGTATAGAGGGAGAACTCTGCTCCTTCTAAAGCTGAGCCGTCTTTGCTATCTTGTTTTTTCAGTTCGACTGCTCCTGTGAGTAAGTGGTTTTCGACCTTTCTTTCAACTTGAATGGTTTCCTGTTGGCTTTTCTCGATTGTGAAAGGAATTGGCGTGTCATCGAGTTTATAATCAACAGGCGCTTTCGTTTCGACAAGCTGGTAATTGCCAGGAGCAAGCTGCTCAATCGTCAAATGGCCAGATTCATCTGTTTCCAGCCCTTCCCTTAAGACATTGCCTTCTTCATCAAGCAGGGCAAACACTGCTCCTTGCAGGGCAATGCGATTGTCATCGGCATCGACTTTTGTCAAACGTATGCCGCCTGTGACAAGGGCGTTCTCCTGCTCGCCAATAAACAGTTCTTTCTCTTGGCCCGCTTCGATTTCAAACGGAATCGGCGTTGGGTCTAGCTTATAATTTTCTAACGCTGTTGTTTCGATCAGTTCATAGGCTCCTGGGCGAAGGCCGCTTACTTTTACGAAGCCATCTTTGTCACTGACAAGATCCTCTTTAATCGTCTTTCCGTCTTGAACGAGCTTAAAGGACACTCCTTCAAGTGGTTCACCCGTGGCTGCATCGACTTTTTTCAAAACAGCGCTGCCTTTGATGATGACATTCTCTTTTGTTAAAAGGATTCGTTCTGTCTGTTTGTCGTCAATCGTGAAATCGATTGGCTGATTGTCAAGTTCATAACCGGCAGGCGCTTTTGTTTCCACAAACCGATAGTCGCCAGGTTCCAGTTCGGTTAATACAAGTTGCCCGTCTTCGTTCGTAACGAGCCCTTCTTTCAATTGCTCCCAATTGTCGCCTGCTTTTTTCTCTAATGCAAACTCCGCGCCAGCTAGCGCTTGTTTTGTGTCTTCATCGATTTTGGTCAACGCAACGTCACGGATGATTTTCTTGTTTTCCACCGTGATCGTTGTCGTTTCGCTGTCTACCTTTACAGTTTCAGCATCGATGCCGACAACATAGCCGTCAGGGGCGCTGTCTTCTTTTAACAAGTAATCGTCGTAGCGCAAGTTCCTGAATATCGCTTTGCCGTCTTCATCTGTCACAACTGTCCGCAAGGCAATTTTGCCTTCTTTGTCATACAGCGTAAAGCGTGCACCTGGCAACACTTCTTTGCTGTTGGCGTCGACTTTGATGACTTCTAGACTGCCGCGTTCCCCTGAGCCACTGCCACCACCGTCAGTGAGACGGACTTTGATCGTTTCACTCGAGTCTGTTCTTTCAGTTGTGATTTGTTTGCCTTCAAATTTAATCGTATTGCTGATTTCCTCGCCATCGCTTGCATTGATATACGACTGGTATTCGAGGATATACGGCCTGCTGATATCCTCTAAGAAGGAGAGGACAAACGTTTGCGATCCGTCATCAGCCGTGTTGATTTCAAGCGTATAATCTTTGTCGCGCTCCAGTTCTTCCGCTTTTGCAAACTGCCCATTATTGCTGACCGTGGTCGCATACAGGCGGAATGAGTCTTCAAGCAAGATTTGGTTCGCTTGCTGCTGGTCAATGACTTTTGCATCGGAAACTTTTGACTGGCCAGCGTTAATGGCGACGTTCCAATCAATGACTTTGCCATTTTGTTTGCCTGCTTTTTCAACGTAGCTGCCGCCGTGTTGAACGGTCACATGGGCGTTCAAATCAACTGGCTCTCGCCCTTCGCTGCTAAGGGTAGCTGTGTTGTCATAGCGGTCGACGATCAACTCGCCTTCCACACTTGTTTTGTATTCAATGATATAAGCTTCATCCCGTTCTCCTGGAAAACTTACATGGAAACCAGGCTTCTCATCGGAAAGCAATTCTAGTTCGTATTCGCTCGGATCCAGTTTCTCGCCTTTTTTAATGCCATTGCTGCCGCCGGTCAATTCAGCTCGATACACTTCGATCGACCCTTCGACAAGCGTTTGCTTTCCTTTGATGTAATCTGTGACATTCATCACCATCAAGTTCTTTAAGTCGTAGTTAATGCCGACCGTCCACGTGATTTCTTTTGTCACTGCATTGTAAGAACCATTTTTAAAGCCGTTGTTCGTTGTATATGTGTCCGGCTTGAAACCTGAAGCTGCCTCTTTCTCCCACGTTTTTCCGTCTTCCGTTGTCCACTTCATATGAACATGGTTTCGGAATTGGTCGCCTTTCAGCTCGTCATAATGGAACTTTGTTGTATACACAATCCGATGTGGTTCGGAGATCGGTTCATGAAAGCGGAGCGTAAAGCCTTCATCCGTCTGTTCCAACGTATATTCCGATGGGTCGACTTCTGTCCCTCCCCGCAACACTTTAAACGAATCTCTTACTAGCTCTAGTCCGCCGTTCGTAAACGTATCGGTAAAGAACACGTCTTTCATTTCATACCCATCGCGGTTAAAGTCGATGTGCCATTGGACTGTTTTGTCTTTATAGTTGATGTTGGAATGGCCTTTATGAAGCACTTGCTGGCTCGTGCCTTGGCTTCCATTTGCTTCTCTTCCACCTGATTTGACAATGTTATCAATCTTGCCGTCTTCCAAGACCCGTTCATTCGCTTTCGTCTTGTACGTAATCTTGTAGGCATCGTTGATGTCTTCCGTAAATTTCAACTCAAAACCGTGTTGCCCTGGCGTTACTTCATAATTATCTGCGTTTGTTGCTTCTTTTTCGTTGCCGTTTTCATCAAGGGTAATGCGCTCCACTTTAATTGAATCGGCAATCAAATCGTGGCTCTCGCTAAACGAATCGACCAACACAGCGTCTGCTTGTTTAATCGATTTTTCGTTGTAGTTGTAGTGGATTTCCCACGTAATCGTTTGTGTAGCTGGATCATAGTGGGCATTGCGCTTTGCTAGCGCTTCGCCGCGCTTTGTTGTCACGCTTGCTTCTGCCGACAGATCCTCGCTATCCTTGCCTGTTAACGTCGCTTTATTGGCATAGTTCGTGCCGTCTTCATCGGTAATTTCTGTGGAAAACACGACCCGATAAGCAGAAGAAATATCGCCAAACTGAATTTCAAACGGTTCTTCTGTGATCGTATACTCGCTCGGATCTACCCTCTCGCCTTGCTTGACACTGCCATCAAGCTGGACATCAAGTTTATAGACTTCAATTGAATCCTTTTTCAATGCTTGGTGCAGTTGAATCGGATCTTTCAGCACAGCTTGATTGATCGTCTTTAACTGTTTGTTAAAATCGACAGTCCACTCAATTTCTGTTGCATTGTAGGCACGGTTCACTTGTCCCCGTTTATCGATGTCCGATCCTTCTTTCGGTTGGAGCGAAATCGGGATGTTGGCCACCACTTCATCTTTGACGTCAAACACGACTTCACGATCGACGTCGCCTACAAGGTCCTCACGAATAATCGTCCGAAAGTTTAGCAGCCCATGGACATTCGATAATTCCTCAATTTGTTCGTTGAATGTCATGACAACCGTGCCGTCTTCCTTTAACGTAAAAGAACCGATTGTCGTATCTCCAAATGTGAGCTCACCATTCACGTCATTATAAACGTGGAAAATGTCTGGCAATGAAAACGTAAATGTCGAACCGCTTCCATAGCCATGGCCATTTGGAAGCTCCCAGGTGATTTCGATTTGAACATCATCACCGAGCGCTGGCTTGTTTCCTGGATTTTCATCAGCGTTGATCAAATTGCCGTCCCCATCCCTAAGGACGATGCCCGTAATAATATTTTTCTCGATTTCCCCGACAACTGCCTGGCTCACTACATTCGCTTCCGCTGCTTCTCCAGCTTCCGCCTCTAGATCAGTCGCCTCTGCGTCTTCTTTATTTTCCTTACTTGCTTCTTCTTGCTCTTCCTTACTTGCTTCTTCTTGCTCTTCCTTATTTGCTTCTTCTTGCTCTTCTTCAGTAGCGACTTCTTCCTCGTCTGCCTCTGGCGTTTCCATTTCTTTTTCAGTTTCAGGCGCTTGCTCTTTCGATTCAGGCGTGTCGCCTTCCTCGTTCACTTGTTCCTCTTCGCTGGACGCTGGCGCCTCTTCTTGAACTGGCTCTTGTTCAAGTTCTTCCTTTACCTGAAAAGACACTGGAATGACTTGTGCTGTGTCTCCAACTAGAAACACAAGATCGGCTTTGGCGGTTTCACCGATTGCGTCTTGCGAAAAATAAGCAGAAAGTTCAACCGTACCGCTTGCCTGTGCAGCTTCCTCTTGCTCAGGGAAAGACATGGCTAATTCTGTTCCATTTAGCGAGTATGTAACCATCTCGTCTCCATGTCCTTCTTCTTTCCATTCAATCTTGTCTGGCTGCCATTGCTCTGGCAACTTTATGTGGTATGTCTCTTGTTGTGTGTGTCCGGTTAACGACCAGTCAATCTTCACATGCACTTGGTCTTCCGCTGCTAGTGTGGCCTCTTCTGTTAATGGCTCCCCGTTTTCATCAACAAGGCTAGCCAAAGCTTCAAACGTGCTGGCCTCCGGCTCTTGTGCATACACTTGCACCGCTCCTGCTAACTGGGCAATAAATGTTTGCACCAGCAAAACAAAAATAAGCAATATCGCAGTAGCTTTGTTCTTCATTCTTGTCCCCTCCCTTTTTGCATTTTCACCAAAAAACACCTTTTTAGGCATTGATCAGCCTAACGAAATGTATCAAACCCATCTCCACAAAAACTATATAGTCCTCTACACCGAATTTATTACTAGTTTTTTCAAATTTCAGTAGGTTATCTGGGAAGAAGTTGCTATAATGAAGAAAAACATTGAAAAGGGGGTTCTCCGTATGAAAGCTGTGCTCGTGGATGATGAACCTCATGCACTGACTTTCTTGGAAAACCAGTTGCTTGGGGTTGGAGAGGTTGAAATCGCTGGATCATTTACTTCTGCTTCTACAGCGCTCGAATGGGTGCTGAGTACACCGCCTGACTTGTTGTTTTTAGATATTGAAATTGCCAATGTAAACGGCATGGAACTTGCCGAAACAATTTTAAGCAAACACCCTGATATTCAGATTGTGTTTGTCACAGCCTATCAAGAATATGCAGTCAAAGCATTTGAATTAAATGCTGTCGATTACATCATGAAACCAATCAGCAAGAATAGATTAAAAAAGACACTGGAACGCCTGCAAACAAAAAAACAGCAGGAAAGTGTCCCTGCTGAAAAAACAACGATATGTTGCCTCCCTTCGTTACAATTCTTTTCTGGAGAAAAACCGATTCATATTCATTGGCGAACCTCCAAAGCGAAAGGGTTGTTTTTATTTTTACTACACCATCTTGGACACCATGTCCGCAAAGACGTGATTATCGAGACTTTTTGGCCAGACAGCGATTACAAAAAAGCCTATGCGCAACTATATTCTTCTGTCTATTTGATCCGAAAAACGCTTACTAGCGTATTTCCTTCCATTCGAATTGACAACTTTGAACAGAGCTACACATTAGAAGTAGGCGACATCCACATCGATTATTTGGAATGGGAAAAGAAATGGAGCCAACTTCCAGCGCTTTCGGACAGTACACTTTCTGCTTACCTTACATTACTGGATGAATACCGAGGTGATTATTTACGCGAAGAAGATTATCTTTGGGCCGAGAACAAACGTGAACATTTAAAAAACCTGTGGCGCGAAACAGCGACTGCCGTGGCGAACTACCTTTTCGAGCGAGGCCAATACGAGCAGGCTGCTAGGCTAGGCCAAAAAATCCAAGAAATGTACCCATTTCTGGAGGAAAGCTATTGTATGCTCATGAAAATTTACGCAGCGTTAAACGAGCCTTTTTATTTCGAAAGGCAATATAACAAACTGGTCCACATGCTTGATGAAGAATTTGCCATTGACCCCTCCCCTGAACTTATCAAACTACGTGACGAATGCAGAAAACAATTGAATGAATAATCATCCCTACACCATCGCAAATGAACAGGCGCACCTACTTTCTTTCTTCAGAAAGTGAAAGTTGCTTGGATTTTGAAGGAGTCGCCTATGTCCACTAAAAAACAGCTTCTTATTGTATGTGTGTTTTTACTTACTCTGCTTATTATTCGTTTAGCTTGGAACGCGATGACAGGTTTGCCAGATCAACCAACAGCTAAAAACGGTGTTCTCGACTTAAACGACTTTGTTTTTTCCCAACCTGGTTATGTGTCACTGGAAGGGGAATGGCAGTTTACACCATTAAACGAAGAAGAAAAGACGATTAAAACACTTCTAGCACCATCCAAACGGGAAACAGAGGGCACGTACCAGCTCGATTTGCATGTGCAGGACACTGAGAGCTTTTATGGGCTCTACATCCATTTGCCACACGGGATTTTTTCAGTGTCAGCAAATGGGCAACGCTTGTATCAAACTTCGGCGGAAAACCGGGATATGTCACCGGTGGTCCTTTCCTCCCTTCAACCGGACGAGAACGGGCTCATCCGCCTGACGCTTCAAATGGAGGAGGTGGCGCTTTATTCTAAGTTTCCGACTCCACGGTCGCTTTATTTTGGCCCAAGTAAAAACATCGTTGGGAAAAATGCAATTGAGTCGCTTTTGCAAATGACGGTAGCCGCCATCATGCTCATTCATGGCGTATATGCTTGTATTTTAAAGATCATCAAACCTTCAAAAAAGGGGATTCTCTTCTTTGCGTCGGCCGCTTTCTTTGCGGCGGCGGCCGTCTTGTTATCAGACAACAAAGTGCTCGGTTACTTTATTGCGTTAAACAGTGAATGGGATAAGCGGTTGACGTACTTTTTGTACGCCGGACTCTCGTTCTCGTTTTTGTTGTTCGTCTTGCGCACATTTGCTCCTTCTTACAAACGGACAGCCATTGTGGCTACCACACTGTTTGGCATGTATTTTGCTTATCTTTTGTTTGCGCCGCTCTCTTATTTTTATAAAACAAGCTTTTTGTTGTCGATTGCTCTTGGGGTTACATTTACCATGATTGCTGTGATCATGTTGAAAGTGATGCTCGCCCGAGTAAAAGGGGCATTGCTCCTCTACTTGGCGGCGCTGGCTGTTGCCTCCAATGTCCAATGGACCATCCTATACGGGTACGCCGATCGTATTGCTACGCCAACACTAATGTTTTATCCTGTTGATTTAACAGTTGCGTTTCTATGTTTTTCAAGCTTCTGGTTTTTGCGCTTTTTCCAGTCTGAAGACGAAAACGTAAAATTGTTGGAGAAGCTGCAACAAGAACATAAACAGAAAGACCAATTTCTTGCCTCCACTTCCCATGAAATGCGCAACCCACTACATGGGATGATGAACATCGCCCAAACCGTCGCAGCAGAAAACAAACAAGTTCTTGACCAAAAAAGCCAACAGAGTTTAGAGTTGCTCGTTTCAATTGGCCGTCGCATGTCTTACTTGCTCAATGATTTAATCGACCTAGCTGTATTTAAAGAGCGAAAGTTGACATTGCAACAAGAAGCAACCCAACTTGAGCCAATTATTCGCCGGACTGTGGATACATTGAACTTTTTAATCGATAATGAAAAAACCCGTTTCGTTGTCGCTATCCCGAAAGATTTCCCGCTTGTGTTTGCCGACGCCAATCGCGTAAGCCAAATTTTGTTTAACTTGCTTCACAATGCCGGCAAGTTCACGAACGAAGGCACGATCACGATTGCCGCTTCACACTCAGGGAAGCTAGCAACGATCCGCGTGACCGACACAGGAAAAGGGATGGACAATAGCACAAAGGCACGCATTTTTGAACCATACGAACAAGGGGCAAACGCTGACAACGAAGGGTTAGGGCTTGGACTGGCGATTTGCAAAGAGCTAGTCGAAATGCATGGCGGTCAAATCAACGTCGTCTCGTCACCTGGCCAAGGCACAAGCTTTTCCTTTACATTGCCGCTGGCAAACAGCACAAACCAACCAGCAGTCGCCACCGTGCTAGCAACTGAACAACCAAGCGATGCTGCCGCCGCCCAAGCGCCACAACAGACTCAAAGGGAAGCACCATTTCGGATACTGGCCGTTGACGACGATCCCGTCAACTTAAAAGTGTTGCGCCATGCCTTGTCGACAAAGCCATATCAGTTGGTGACAGAAACGTCTCCTAAAGCAACGCTGCGAAAAGTAGCAGAAGAGCACTGGGATTTAGTGATCGCTGATGTGATGATGCCGGAAATGTCAGGCCTTGAGCTCGTCAAGCACATCCGCCAAACCTATTCCGTTTCCGAGTTGCCGATTTTGCTTGTTACAGCCCGGACACAACCAGAAGACGTTTATGCAGGCTTTCGTGCAGGGGCAAACGATTATATTGGCAAACCAGTCGATTTGCTTGAACTACAAACACGGATTGAGGCCATGCTTGCCTTAAAGCAAGCGATTGAAGAGCAGTTGCGCCTCGAAGCAGCTTGGCTGCAAGCGCAAATTGAACCACATTTTTTATTTAATACGCTAAACACGATCGCCTCCCTTAGCACTGTTGACACAGATAGGATGCTCGATTTAATCGCTGAATTTGGCCGCTATTTGCGCGCCAGCTTTAACGAAAAAAACCTGTCTCCTGTCATCCCGCTAAGTGAAGAACTCGACTTGCTCCGCTCCTATCTTTACATCGAACAAGAACGATTTGGCGAGCGCCTGCAAGTCAAATGGGCGATTGACGAGCATGTTGATTGCCTGGTGCCGCCCCTTTCCATCCAGCCCCTTGCCGAAAATGCCATCCTTCATGGCATTTTAAAGCAAGAAGCAGGTGGAACATTAGAAGTGCATGTGTACAAAAAAGACGAAAAAGCGCACATCGCCATTAAAGACGACGGAGTCGGCATGGACCAAGACACACTGAATACACTCTTCACACAAACCAAAACAACGAAAAAAAGCATTGGCCTTGCCAATACAAACTTACGGCTCCAAAAACAACTAGGAAACGGCCTTTCCGTCTCTAGCGAAATTGGCAAAGGCACGACCGTTTCCTTTACAGCGCCCCTTCGGTAACAAAAAATGGCCGTAGCACAAGAATCGTTCTTATGCTATGGCCGCTTCTGTTTTCCAGTAGCTTCGCCTGGCTGCACGGGGCGACAAGCTGACAAGCCTATGAGTTAATTTCCTAGCCGGTTCGTTTCATTTTATGCAGCATACGACATCACTGTACTTCTAATACAAACACGTAGCTAGCATGCCCCTCGTGCCATTCGCCATACAACTCAACAATAACTGAATCCATCCCTTTATAATCAGTTAACAGAATGTCACCGTCGACAAAACGTCGTTTTCCGTCTTCCCAAATATAATAATCCATCGGCTTTGGCGGATTGACTGAACCAAAATCAATTTCAAGATCGTCTTCCCCAGCCACAGCAATCGAATCCATATGCTTTGCCTGCTCATGAGGAGGAGCCATGTCAACTTCAGCCCTCGTCATGGTGCCATCGCTATTTTCAAATTCCCAAGAATAAGCGCCAAGCGCTGGTTGAAATGGTTTGTTGCCGATTGTCATCGTTGGAATAGGAGGCTCGTTAACACCGGCTTCAAGTTTCGGTTTTTCTTCTATTTCTTGTCCTCCCGCTGCAAACATTCCGCACCCAGCTAAAGCAGCGCTCAGCCATACAAAGAGAAAAACCATTCCCATCTTTTTAGCCATCCCTCTATCGCTCCTTGAATGGTTTTTTTAGCGTCTAACATTCATTTGCTACATGCTATGCTCCATTCGTTTCACCTATCTTCTTTTTCCAGGGGCCAACCTCCTTCTTTTGCTACGATAAATCTATGGGAAGAGACGTGTTGAATCGCTTCTTGTGTTCCCATCTTAGTTGGACAACGGCGATGGCTTCGTTCCTCTACTCTCGCGAATTTGCTCATTTTTTCACATTAATGGCTGTTCACTTCTTTGCTTTTTAGTGTGAAATAGGTCACTGCAAACCCTATTCCAACTGATAAGACAATGCCAAGAATCGCAAACCAGAAGTACGGCCCGACATAAGCGACAAGACTAACAATACTTGAAAGAATGTACCCGTAAATACGGACACCAAGAAGCGCAAAGAATGTCGCCCCAGCCATGCTGGCAATCGTACAAGCAATAAACGCTTTTTTGTATTTAATTAACACCCCAAACAAAGCAGGTTCCGTGATGCCGAGCACAGCAGATACTCCAGCCGACAAAATCACCGATTTTTCCTTTTTGCTTTTTGATTTGAAAAAGACCGCAAACGTTGCCCCTGCAATCGCCATGTTTGTCATTAAGAACATCGGCATCATCATATCAAACCCGTTATCAGCGAAATTCTGCAAGGCAATGGGTGTCATCGCATGGTGCATGCCAAACACAATCGCAATTGGACGAATGCCGCCAACTACTACGCCCGCTAAAATAGGCGAAAGATTAAACAACAGTTCAATAAACGAAGCAAGCAAACTGCCAACATACGCACCTAGCGGACCTGTGGCAATTAGCGCAAATGGAATCGCAATAAACAGCGTTAACGTCGGTGTAAATACCGTCCGAAGCACATTTGGCATATATTTATCGACATATTTGTTAATATAGCTTAACGCCCAAACAGACAGGATAATCGGAATGACCGTTGCACTATAATTTATGACAGGCACAGGCAGTCCAATAAAACTAAATTGGGTCACTTCACCTAGTTTCGCTGCATCCAATAGCGATGGATACATAAATCCACCTGCGACCGCCAAGGCTAAATACGGATTCGTTTTAAATATCTTTGCTGCCGAAGCTGCCAAGAAGAAAGGCAAGAAATAAAATACGGAGCTCGCCACGAGATCAAGAATAATGACGGCATCACTCTCATCCGATAGCACATCCAATGCAATGAGCCCCGCCAAAATTCCTTTGATCATCCCCGCTCCTGCAATCGCAGGCACGATCGGGCCAAACACACCAGAAACAACGTCTAACATCGCCCCAAAAAAGCCCTTTTTCTTCGCAGGCTCTGAACCGCTTTTGGCCCCTGCATCAAGCCCTAGCTCTTCTGTCAAGGCTGCATGGACTTTTTGCACATGCGTGCCAATGACGATTTGGTATTGGTCATTGGTCAGCTGATCTCCTAATATGCCCTGTAATTCTTTTATTTGATCACGTTCTATTTTTGAGAAATCATGCAAATCAAACCGAAGTCTGGTCATACAATGCCATACTTGTTTAATGTTGTTTTTACCGCCTACGTATTCAATGATAAGAGGGATAAGTTCGTTGTCTTTCATAAAAGCAGCCTTCCTTCACTTTCGAATTTGATGATCATCGACAGGCATATCGTAGCATAAGAGCCCCAAACTGAAAACGTTTCAAAAAATACCAATAGAAATGAAAAATCCTTATTTATCAGTACTTACACAAACATTCACCCAAAATTGGTATGGGAAATACTCGTTTTCCCCAATGCATTTCTAACCAAATTGACCCCTTGATTTCCATATGCTTTAATCAACAGGAAAACAGGTAGAAACTATGGCCTCATGCCGTTCTATAAAAAGGAATCAATGAGAAGGAGTGCATCCCGTGGAACCAAACATCATTACATCGATCGAAGCATTTGTGACCAACCCCCATCGCCATAATTTTGTCGTAGTAAAAGTCGAGACAAGCCTAGGCCTTACTGGCTATGGATGCGCCACGTTCCAACAGCGCCCGCTTCCCGTCAAAATGGTCGTAGACCAATACTTAACTCCGCTTTTGATTGGGCGTGACGCCCACGATATTGAAGATTTATGGCAAATGATGATGGTGAACGCGTACTGGCGCAATGGCCCAATTATGAACAACGCCATTGCCGGCATCGACATGGCGTTGTGGGATATGAAGGCAAAGCTTGCAAACATGCCGCTTTACCAATTATTTGGCGGAAAATCGAAAAGTGCGATTGCTGCATATGCCCATGCAGACGGGCTTACTTTGGAAGAATTGTTCGAAAACGTGGATGGACTAATCAAGCGTGGCTTTAAACATATTCGTTGCCAACTTGGCAAATATGGCGGCAAAAACCAAGACATGCACTTACCAGAAGAGCAACTAGAAGGGGAATATTACGATCCTGATATTTACATGAGGGATGTTGTGCGGATGTTTAAAGCACTCCGTGAAAAATACGGCTATAGCCTCCATTTTCTTCACGATGTCCACGAACGGCTTTCGCCGATCCAAGCGATCCAGCTTGCCAAAGAGTTGGAACCGTATAAGCCATACTTTTTAGAGGACGTTTTGCCCCCTGACCAAAATGAATGGCTCGCCCAACTACGTGCTCAGTGCACAACGCCAATCGCCACAGGAGAATTGTTTAATAACCCGATGGAGTGGAAGCACTTAATTGCCAACCGGCAAATCGATTACATTCGATGCCACGTTTCACAAATAGGCGGGATTACACCCGCATTAAAACTCGGTGCGTTATGCAGCCAGTTCGGCGTGAAAATAGCCTGGCATGGCCCGTCGGATATGACGCCCATCGGCGTAGCGGTCAACACACACTTGAACATTCACCTCCACCAGGCTGCCATTCAAGAAATTCAAAAACCGGAAGCCATCATTGAGGAAATGTTTCCTGGTTCGGTCCAAGTCAAGCAAGGCTACATTTACCCGATTGATGAAGTTGGCATTGGTGTGTCATTTGACGAAACGTTGGCGCAAGACTACCCAGTTGTGTACCGAAAACATGAGTGGACACAGGCCCGCCTGCCAAACGGCGCCATTCATACGCCATAACGATAAAAGCCTTGCTTGCAGTGTGCAAACAGGGCTTTTATACTAAATGAAACGATTTCTGCATTTTTATGAGGGGAGAAACATGAAGAAAAGACAATTTGTCGCCGATGACTTGCTAAGCAAAATTTATCAAAATAAATATGCCCCTGGCGAAAAACTGCCAACGGAGAGAGCCCTTGCCACACACTATCAAGTCTCTCGTTACACCATCCGAAAAGCAATCAAAAAATTAATAAACATCGGCAGTGTACAAGTTGTGCAAGGCTCTGGCATTTTTGTCACAAAAACAATTAGGGAAAGCCCTCTTATTTATAACTCATTAACCGAAAAGAAATTTAAAGACATTCAATCAACGATCATTACAATGCAAAAGAAATACATGACACCCGAAATAGAAAATATATTTGACATGAAAAACGACTTTGTATGGGAGTTTACACGCGTACGGATCGTCGATTACCAAAAGGTACAAATTGAAACGACACAGCTTCCCTGCTCCTATTTCCCTGATCTAACAGAAGAAATTGCTGCCGGTTCCGTCCATGAATATGTCCAACAATGCGGCTATGACATCTCCCACTTTATTACCACTTACAGTGCCGTCAACGTGACAAGAGAACAAGCCAATTTGTTAAATTGCAAAAAAGGCATCGCAGCCATGAAAATTGTCAATCGCGGCATTCTTAACGACGGACGCGTCTTTGAATACAGCGAGCTCATTAACTTAGACTACGCAGTTTCATACTTCACCCCGTTTAACCGCTTTAAACACCAGTTCAGAAAAAAATAACGAACGAAACCAAACACCAACTAGCTAGCAAAAGCTGTTCCAGGAACAGGCGTTATCCGTCCCTTCCCTCACCTGGAACAGCTTCTTTCATGTTATCCAATAGGCGGTTAGTTCAATCGACGCACTCACAAAGAGTGCGACATGGATGTCCTTTAAGCCACTTGTTATCGCTTTATTCAATCCACGTACTCACAAAGAGTGCGACCCATGTTGGGTGAATGTTTCTGCTCCAATTAAGGAATTTCAATCCACGCACTCACAAAGAGTGCGACGAAATCGAAATAAAAAAACATGGTATTACATGGACATTTCAATCCACGCACTCACTAAGAGTGCGACGTTGTCCCATTTTTTATCACCCTCTCTTTGTATAAATTTCAATCCACGCACTCACTAAGAGTGCGACAAAGTACGACTCGTAAGCCAGCTCTTGTTGCGATATTTCAATCCACGCACTCACTAAGAGTGCGACAAGAATTACACACAATCACAGCAAGACTTAGAAATTTCAATCCACGCACTCACTAAGAGTGCGACACAGTGGGGCTATTTTATCGCCGAATCAATGGACATTTCAATCCACGCACTCACTAAGAGTGCGACAGCGAAATTCCCCTATTTATTGGCAGCAAAACAATCAATAATAGGAAAAAGCCGCTCTTTTCTTTTATTCTATCATGGCATATGGACATCATTTTACCCATTATTACACATATTGTTTCATATTTAAGCTCTTTTTTGGTGCGGGTGATCTAGGGATTTTATGTGCGCTTGGGGTTCGCACCAAGCGTGTTTATCCTAATCAACCGATTCACTTTACTCATTTCTTTTTGATCTTCTTCAATCATACAGAACTTTTCGCTTGCTCACAAAGAAACGATTGAGGGGAGTCGGTTCCCTTCTAACCACCCTTCTCCCCTATGAGGTTGTGTCGGCTATTGTTTTGCCAACCTTGCTTGATATGTGTATGAAAATCGGCCTGATCCCTGCTTGATTAAGACGCTATCGTCACGTATATGCCTGAAAACCGTTTCTGCCTCTTCCGGCGTAACATTTTCTGGATCTAATTGTAGCGCTTTCAATTCTTCCCGGTTTGCTACGGCTGGGAGGCAAATATACGCGCTTGTGTTTTCTGGAACGGTTCCTTTTATTGTGAATGTTTTCCCTTGCAATCGCCATTCCGACGACAGCTTTCCGTAAGGCGTTTTAAGGGAGCCTGTTGCATACGTTAGCTTTTCCGTAAGTTTTGGCGCAATGATCGCTGTTTTGTAGCCTGCTTGAACGGCATCTAGCCCTATGATATGTTGGTACATCCAATCACCAATTGAGCCATAGGCATAGTGGTTAAATGAGTTCATGTCTGTGCTCCAGAATGAACCATCTTCCTTGATGCTGTCCCAATGCTCCCACATCGTTGTAGCGCCTCGGTCAACTTGGTAAAGCCAAGACGGATACGTCCGTTGAAACAACAATTCATAGGCTACATCGGTATAGCCATTGTCAGACAGCGCATGGCACAAGTATGGTGTGCCAACAAAGCCTGTCGTTAAATGGGTGCCATTTTGGCGGATTAATTCAACAAGGCGTGCGGCAAGCCCTTGGCGTTGTCCGTCTTCTGCTAAACCGAAGTGGAGCGTGAGCACATACGCGGTTTGTGTGTCAGAGTACAACCTGTCAGGTGCGGTCATGTATGCCTTTTGATACGCTTGTTTGATTTGCTTAAACAATGCTTTGTATTGATGGTAATCGTCGACTTTTCCAATGACACGGGCCGTTTTTGCAAGCAGCTTTGTGGAATAAGCATAATAAGCCGAAGCGACTAAGTCATTGTCTGTTGCGCCGTAGTAACTATTTTCCTCGGCATCTAAAGCAAGCCAGTCGCCTAATTGAAATTCATTTTGCCAAAGGAGGCCGTCCTCACTTGTGCTGCGAATATAGTCCACCCATGCTTTCATGCTTTCGTATTGTTCGTGAAGGACTTGGTCGTCTCCAAAGCTCCAGTACAGCGTCCACGGGCAAATAACAGCTGCATCTCCCCAGGCAGCGCATGTACGGCCTTTGTTCCCTGAAAACTCTCCATTTAAAATGTCAGGGACGACAAATGGCACAGAACCGTCTGCGCTTTGGTTATAGGCCAAATCGCGAAGCCATTTTTGAAAGAAACGTTTCGTCCCCATGTTAAAGTTGGCTGTACGAATGAATATTTGTGCATCCCCTGTCCAGCCAAGCCGCTCATTCCGTTGCGGGCAATCGGTTGGCACATCAACAAAATTGCCTTTTTGCCCCCAGAGGATATTATGTTGGAGCTGGTTGATTGACGAATCAGACGTGTGGAAATGGCCTGTTTGCTCCATGTCTGAATGCAGCACCAAACCAATGAAATCGTCGATGCGGACGTCTTCAGAGAAACCGACAAGTTTAACAAACTGGAAGCCTTGGAACGTAAAATGGGGCCTGTATACCGCTTCGCCCTCGCCACTGCAAATATAGGAAACCGTTTGCTCGGCGGCCCGCAAATTAGCACGGTAAAAGTTGCCGTCGCGATCAAGGACTTCCCCATGGATAAGTTGGAGCTTTTGCCCTTCTTTTCCCCTCGCCTTAAATTCAATGACGCCAACCATGTTCTGCCCCATATCTAAAACGAGCTCTTGCTTCGGTGTTTTAAATAACCGCCTTGGCCTTATCTGTTCAATCACTGCGACTGGTTCGTTTTCTTGAGCAACGAGATGTGCTTTTGGATAAGAAAAGATACGCATATGGCCGATTGGTTCACACTGGATTCGCCCATCGTAAGTTTCGCCGTTATATAAATCGGACATTTGAATCGGTGTGGCCAGTTCCTGCCAGCTTTCATCTGTATAAATCCAATCGACTGAACCATCTTCGTATACGATTCTCAGTTGCAGCAACAACGCATTGGCATTGCCGTACGTATTCTTTTCCCCTTTCCACCCTAAGTAACCGCTATACCAGCCTTCTCCGACGAGAGCGCGAAGCTCATTGTTTTCCTTTAGACAGAGGCTGACATCATACGCCTGGTATTGGATCCGATCATGGTAATTGGTCCACCCTGGCGTTAATGCATAATGGCCGACTCGCTGCCCATTTAACGTTAATTCGTAAAGCCCTAAGCTTGTAGCATACAAAATCGCCTTTGCGATTGGTTTCTTTGCCTGAAACTGGCGGGCACAAGCAAATGTATTGGCATCGCTATTAGCCGCGCCTGTAATCCAGTCTGCTTTCCACTCAGTCGCTTCCAAAATGCCCATTTCAAAAAAAGAGGCGCCACTCCAATCGGATTTTTCCTCTCCTGCCCATACACGAACACGCCAGTAATAGCGTTTGTACGATTCCAGCGGCGGCCCCTCATAGCGGATGGCAAGCGACTGACTGGAAAAAACGCACTTGGTCCATATTGCTTCCTTTCCTTCTGCATCCATGCTTACTTGAATGTCATAACGTGTCTGCTCATAATCAGGTCGATCACTTTTCGTGATCCAACTAAACTGTGGCGATTGGCAATCAAGGCCGATCGGATTTCGCCTATCCTCACACCGCATTTCTTTTACAGCAATCATTCGTCCGCTCCTCCTTTATCCTTTCACTGCTCCACTTGTCATGCCTTTCATGACAAGCTTATTCAAAAATGTATACAACAGTAAAATGGGCACAATCGCTAGGGCAATGGAGGCAAAAGTCGGCCCCCATTCTCTTTGACCATATTCGCCGGCAAAGCCCATTAACCCTGTCTGAATCGTTCGAAGATCTGTATCACGAATAAAGCTCATCGCAAAGATTAAGTCATTCCAGACAAAAAAGAATTGCACAAGAGCGACAGTGACAATCGCGTTTTTAAGCAGCGGAAACGCAAGCTTAAAAAAGATTTGGTAAATGGACGCTCCATCCACAACAGCGGCTTCCATCAACTCATTAGGCATCGATTTAAAGTAGCTTACAAATAAAAAGATGGTCAGCGGCAAACCAAACACCAAATAGACAAGGCCGAGTCCAAACAAGCTATTCAGCAAATTGATATTGAAATAGATTTGGAATAACGGCAGCAAAACAATTTGCACAGGAATCATAATCCCTGCTAAAAACAACAGCATGACCACGTTCTTTAACTTCCAGCGCAACTTTTCAATCGCAAATGCTGCCATTGAACCAAAGAGGATAATGCCTATAAGCGCAGGAAAAGTCACGAAAATGCTGTTGCGAAAATAGACGCCCATATTTCCTGTTTTCCACGCTTCTACGTAGTTTCCTAGGTAAACCCCCTCAGGCAACGCATTCATTGAGTTTGTTATGAATTCAGACGGTTCTTTTAACGAAGACAACAACAACCAAATCACGGGATAAACGGTTATAAGCAAAAAGACACCGACCAACCCTTTTCCGAGTACAGATAGCCAAACGCCTCTTTTTTTGCCTGCCCCTATCGTTGCTCCACGTTCAGCAAGCGTTGCTTTCATCGCGATTCCTCCTTTCTAGGCAATGTTTTTTCTGGCGAACCGGTAAATCAACAACGTTACGAGCAAACATATAATGAGCAAATACACGGCAATTGCGCTCCCATACCCGTACTCTCCGTAAGAAAAGGCCGTATTGTACATATACATCGTAAGCATTGTTGTGCTGTTTCCAGGCCCTCCCCCTGTTAAGGCAACGGCCGATTCAAATACTTTTAATGTCCCATTTAAACTAAAGATTACGGCTGACAACAAAATCGGCCTAATCATTGGAAGGACAATGCTTGTCACAAGGCGCAACCCGCTAGCCCCATCGAGCCGTGCTGCTTCAATCACATCATCGGGCACATCGATTAAACCGGCGTAAAGAATGACTGCGTAAAACCCGATAGAACGCCAAATGTCCATTATGACCAATACGGCAAATGCCGTATCTCCTTGCGCCAGCCATGCTTGGACGTACGAATCTAAATGTAGCGTGGCAAGCAAGTCATTGACCAACCCTAGCTGCGGCGAAAATTCAAAGAGCTTTGAAAAAAGCTGGGCAACTGCCACTGCCGGCAAAATAACAGGAAAAAAGACCAATGTTCGTATAAGTGAGGAGTGTTTTTTCAGGAAAAAGACAAATAACAGCGCCAAGCAAAGCCCAAGGACAACTTGGCCGGTCGTTACAAATGCCGCATAGCGTATGCTTGCAAAGAGGCTATCTAAAAAATGCTTGTCTCTTAAAGCAGCCGTATAGTTTTCAAACCCAACAAAGTCAAACCCACGAAGCGGCGATCCGGAAAAAAAGGAATAGCCGATCGACCAAATCGTTGGCACAATTAATAATAAAAGATAAAAAAGCAAAGCCGGCCCCACAAAAAATAGGATTGTTTTTTTATTTCCTAATACTTTATCCATCAAGCGCTCCTCCTTTCAAAGGGCCAAGCCCAGGCAGGCCAACCCTTTCATGTTTTCACTCATCAAGGGCACTCATGAACTGTTCTGGAGTCAGCGATCCCTCGATCAACTGCTGTGCATTTGTTTCGGCAAGCTCCTGTTTGCGGGCATTAAATGTCGCTTCAAACCATAAAGCGCTGCTTTCCGCTTGTTCTAGTTCGTCAAGGACAAGCTTGGTTAATGGGTCATCGTCACTTGGTTCTATCCTTGTCGCCAAACCAGAAACCATCCCATGCTCACTCATCGCCCGGTCTGCATAATGGGTGTACAAATAGGTAAACCATTCCCGTGTCGGCTCATCAAAGCCTGCTTTGGAAAAGACGGTGACGATCCCTGCATTCATCATGTAGTCCTCAAGTGTTCCGACACCGCCCTCAACAACAGGCACATTAAAAAAGCCAATGTTCTCAGGCCCGCCTATATGGTTTTGATTTTCGTCATTCATTTCCCCTAATGCCCAGCTGCCCATGTAATACATCGCCGACTGGCCTGTTAAAAACGAAGCCGTTGCCCCATCATAATCGATCGCGTTGACTCCTTGCCCGAAGTAGCCCCGTTCACTCATTTCTTGTACCGTTTTTGCGGCTTTAATGAAGCCTTCATCGGTAATCGATAAATCTCCATCTGCTACACGTTGCATCGCATCAACCCCGTAATACCGAACTGCATACGCATTAATAAATCGCGTGATCGGCCAACGGTCCTGTCCTGCTAACGCAAATGGTTGAATCTCATTTTCTAAAAGCACATCGCTGATGGCCATCAGCTCGTCCCACGTCTTTGGTTCTTCTAACCCGAGAGATTGAAAAATCTCTTTGTTGTACCAGAACCCTTCAATATTCAATTCCATTGGAACCGCATACATTTCTCCAGTGTCGCTTAATTGTCGCATTAAATCGAGCGCAGCTGGGCGAACATCATCTAACAAATCGGCTTCTGCTAACGCTTCTTCAACATTGACAATATAATCACCTGAAATAAGATCATCCAGCTGAGCAGATTCATACACGAACATGTCTGGCAACGCATTGCTAGCTGTTAACAGTTGGATACGCTGAACAAGATCCGATTGCTCAATCGTTTCTAGATCAAGAGATACATCAGGATTGTCCTGCTGGAATTGTTCCATGATCGGCATCACAATGCGCGGTTGGCCTTGATTGGCCGTGCGATTTGATAAATAATGGATTTCCCTTTCGTCGCTACTGCTTTCCATTTCTCCGCTAGAACTTGATGAACACCCTCCGACAAAAACAACTGTAGAAAGCAACATAAGTGGAAAAGTCAACTGCTTCATTCGTTTCCCTCCTTTTTTATTAGTCTAAGACGGAAAAATGATTTTTGTAAGCGCTTCAAAAATTGGTTTATGTCCGCTTTTTTTAGGCAAAAAAAGCGCAAACGTGTGTAGCGTTTGAAATAACCAACTATTGCGAGACTTTCGTAAATATTGAGAAATTTAATTTCCTCGTGTAAGTTAATTAGAAAAGGAGTGATTGCATTGAAGGCAAAATTTATCTTTGAAAATGGCGTCTATGTTCAGGAAAGTCCTAGAGACGGGACGCCCGTTCATGTGTTGGCATACTTATATAATTTGATCTATCAAATAGAGACCAATGCAATGGTGTATATTGAGGATGAGAATGACCAAGATAAATTCACGGAAGAGAATTTACACAATGTAAAATCAATCGTGTTTGAATTTGAAGAGCAAGATCGGTTCACTATGGAATAGAATGGAGTGCGAGCGTTTGTCGACAGTATGTTTTTTCGTTCGGGCACATAACAGCCTGTCGATTATCTCGGTTAAACTGGGTTAATCGACAGGCTGAATTTTTTCATGGCTGCGTGAGATCGTCACTAGTCTTCCCTTACGTATATCTCTTTGGTTCAACTATTCTTAGATCAACTCATCAACATATCTGCCGTTATTCAGTCCACCCTTTCGTTTTCAACTCGCTTGGCGTTATCTGGTACTGCTTTTTAAATGTTTCGGAAAAATGGCGGTACGATTGATAGCCAACTTTTTCACTTACATCCATTACTTTTTCACCCATCAGCAACAACTGTCTCGCTATTTCCATTCGGTATTTCGTCACGTATTTGATATACGATACGCCCATTTCCTTTTTAAACAATGTGCTGAAATAGGACGCATTCATGCCAATATGTTCCGCTACATGCTCTATCGTTATATCGTGATTATACCGTTCCGCGATAAACGCCAACGCTTTTCGGATCGCCCGGTGGTTCGCTTTTTCAGGGCGGCCGCCCCCTTTTTGTTCGAGCTTGCGTTCTTGGACAAGCGCCCGGTCAAGGGCATCTTCTATCATCGGCACTGTGACTGGCTTGACTAAATAATCAAGCACGCCTAGCTTTAATGCCCGTTTGGCATAATGAAAATCAGTATGGGCACTAAAAAGAAACAACAGCGACTCGGGCGATATCGGCTTGATTGCTTCTAAAAAATCAAGCCCGTCCATCCCAGGCATCTCAATATCTGTGAAAATCAAATCAGGCTTTTCCTTCTCTACTACTGCAAGGGCTTCATCGCCACTGTGTGCCGTGCCAACTACTTTCGCCCCCTTGACTTCCCAATCAACCATTTGCACCATGCCATCTACCATTAATGGTTCATCATCGACAATGACTACCCGAAGCATAAAATCTCTCCTTTTCCAAGTTGTAAGCGTATTGTCACGACCGTACCTTGGTCGACGACACTTGTAATCGTCAACCCACTTTTTCCTCCGTAATAAAGCTGAATTCGTTCATGAACATTTTTTAACCCAAATCCGTGCATCGCTTGGGATGGATGTTCCATTCCAATCCCATCGTCTTTAATTTGAAACACGAGTGTATCCCCCTCTACAAAAGCACGCAGCAAAACGTGGCCAGTGCTTTTCTTCTTTTCTAAGCCGTGGATAATCGCATTCTCGATCAACGGCTGCAGCAATAGTTTAAGGATCTCAATATTTAATAAACGGTCGTCAACCTCTTCTTTATATTGGAATTTCCCTCGAAACCGGATGTTTTGAATCGTGATGTAATGGCGAATATGTTCCAACTCTTTTTGGAGAGGGATATGTTCTTTTCCGTTGTTCAAACTAATTTTGAAACTTTCAGATAGAGAGATAGCCATCTGGGCAATCTCGGACTGTTTTCTCATTTTCGCCAGCCAGTAAATGGATGACAACGTATTATATAAAAAATGGGGATTGATTTGCGCCTGCAATAATTTTAGCTCCGCCTCCTTTTCCCGTAGTTTTGCTTCCATTAACCGTTCATTTAGTTGTTTATGTTGGGAAGCAACACGCTTAAATGTTCCATCAATCACTTTTAACTCATCCAACCCTCTTTTTTGCTCATTAGGAGGCCAACCAAATAATTGGATAGCGCTTTCATAAACTTGCGATAAAGGGCCGCTTAATCGTCGCGATACAGGGATCATCGCCCCCATTAACAACACAGACATTCCCCCGCCTAGTGCTAATGTGACAGCGCCAATATTGTTTAGCTGTCCCAGCAATTTGTCCTCGCTTATAACGGAATATAGTTTCCAACCAGAAGCCGAGTTTGTATACGCATCGAAAATGTAGTTTTCTGATTCTAATGAGGCTTCATCAACGCCAGCGATGATGCCCCCATCCGTCCTTGTATCCAATACTGTATAGTCTCCTGCCTGAACGATCAAATCACTTTCTTGGCTTGTATGAACATCTTCTAACAGCGATTTATCAATCGTCACTACAAGTAACCCAATCCGATCCAATTTAAATTCTTCCGGATTACGCAACGATTTCACGTAAGAAAACGTGTCTGTCTCTTCAGCCAATACATTCTCTGCGAACAGCAACTCACCGCCATTTTCATTTAACGCATCCAAGTACCACTTTTTTGTCTGAAAGGTCTGTGCCTCTCTTTCAGCACTGCCGCCATGGCATACAGAGCGAAAAAATGCATCAAATAGACAAACCGAATCGACATAACGCTGGTCAACCAAATAATTGGACAATAATCGCTGCAAGTTCCGGTACGTATCAACACCAATCGTCTCGTCCCCTTCGTATACTTGCTCATTGCTGCTCACGAGCTCGTGGCGAATCGAGGGGTCCGCCAATATTAAACGTTGAATGTTCACAATGTCTTCCAACGAACGGTCCACCAATTTGCTTGCATTGACTAGTTGCGCTTGATTACGTTCTTTATACGTTTCAATGAGGCTTCGGTCTGCCAACTGTTTAGACACAAACCCGATAAACAATATAGGCATAATGGAAAACAAAAGAAAGACAATTAAAAGTTTGCGCCGAAACCGACTAAGGCCAAGAAGCTGATACAATTGCTGAAACAAGCCCACCCCTCCTTTTTGATCTCTTATTATACGCTTTAGAAGTGTGCCCGGGTCAACATGACCGTTTTTAATAACTTTAACAATAAACCACTGCCGTTTAATAAGATACATGGTTTTTAATGAATGAAAGGCGACAGCTTCCCTATGTCAAGTGGTTAACAAAATAGGTTCGTTCTAAAAAATAAAAAACGCCCAATCAGCAAGATTAGGACGATACTTGTTTTTGGTTTAATGGACAAACGTTACAATACGTTTCCTTCGTTCCTTTCTTAATGCAGCACCAGCTAAAAAGCGACTGCCATTCTCGGAAACCTCAACGAACCGATCACAAAAGCATGTCCTTCAGCACCCTCTAAGAAATAGGAGATTACCTCAAACGGGGAAATCCATTGGCTCCCTATAGACAACCCGATTATACCTGTGATCAAAACCGCTAAAATAGTTCAATCAACTCATTTGGCATCGATTTAAAATAATTTGCAAATAAAAAGGTGGTCAGTGGCAAGCCAAACACCAAATAGCTAGGTAAAGGCTGTTCCGAAGCAAGGCATTATTCGTCCATTCCCTCCCCTGGAACGGCTTTCTTCATGTTATCTTCGGTCCAATAGTCTATCGAGTCCGTTTCATTCTCTTTTAATTGAGTTTCCTCTGGCACAGGATCCTTGTCAGCATTCAATAAGATGACTGCACTCACAGCCATACCAATTACTAGAATCCCACTTACACCTAAAACCACTGTTTTTCGTTTTATGGCAGATCTACCTCCCTAACGCATTTCGTCGAACATATCCTTTACATACTGGGCATTTGGTTTTGCATACAAACGTGGTGTTCCAGTAGTGGAGCGTCTGGAGGTTACTGCAAAAACATAACCAAGATCCTCATCAATCATGCTGCGAAACCAAGGACCTCCACTTGCTCCTCCGTTCATTGAACAATTCATATAAGCGTCATCACTAAAAGCACTTCTTTTATAGGTATTTCCATAACAAGAATAAGGAAACTCTCCATTATATGGATTTTGAGCAGGATATCCTGAAATTCTAACATTGCTTTGTGCCTGACTATAGTTCCATGATAATCCGTTTCCCCCTACAACATTAATGAGATTTCTTCCACCTTTAGGAAACACCGTTAAAAAAGCTTGATCGTAATTAGAATTGCTACTATTAATCCAGCCATTTAATGTTCGGACCGAACGATAATTCCAAAGTCCATAAGAGGAAGGCCCCTCATAATAAGCTGGAGCAAAGACAATATTTCTATGCCAATCCCCTTCTGAACCAGAATGTACGCAATGACCTGCTGTCATCACTAGATTCTTGTAAACATTATTAATAGCAGACGCCGAACAAACATAGTTTTTCCCACCATAAGTATAAAATAACTTTCCTGATGTACTTGGTACTTTGGCAAGATTAGAGTAAATGTTGTCTTCTGGAAGAACGGGATGAGAAGCATCTTGAGGAGGTGCGAGCAAAGAAGTAGAAAACGACTGATCTTCTTCATCGTTTACAGGAATAGTAACTGGTATTGCATTTTTAAGCTTTTCTTCAGTCCAATAACCTAAAGGATCTAGTTCTCCACTATGATCTGAATACAGCTGTATGTCTGGGTTTTCAATGAATTGACTATCAGCATCATTACTTAAAGCAAGTACTGCCTCCTGCAACAACAACATAGCTATTAGAAAAGTAGCAGCAGCGCAAAAGTTCTTCAAGAAGCCGCCTCCAAAATAAGTTTAGATTCTTAATTCATTTTTCTATGAACAAAATTGTAAGAATACCTCTTTTTTCACTATCTTGATCAAATGAGTACCAAGTTTTTCTTTTGAATCTATCTGTTTACAGATTAATTGATAATGATTATCTTTGTCAATTATATTTTTTGTTTTACCAGAAAATTAATTAATTTTCTTCGATATTAAAAAGAATAAACTCTCGATGTAACTTCCATCCCCTTCTCGAATCACTTCTAGCAATTTCGCTTCCTTACTGGCCCGTTTACCTTTGACGCGCATACAATCCATTTATCTAGATTGATCGATTTGATTAAAGGCTTCACTAAAGATGATTTTTATTGAATGAAAATCGTCAGCGCTGGTTAGCGCCAAGCTGTAAAAACCAGTGCCTCGGTGTCGATCTTCAAATAAAAACGCCCTAACCGGCTAAATTAGGGCGAAACGTTGTTTTGGTTTAACGGACAAACGTCGCAATACGTGCTCTTTGCTGCTTTTTTTAGACGGTAATTCATGCAGCACGTTTTTCGTACATGTCGGTTGCTGTGATCCACGCCGAGAGACAAGAGCTCTTTCAATGGATTGTGCGGCCAATGGAAAACTTGACCTTCGGCTTGGTTTAAAAAGTGAATGTCATTTTGCCATTCGCTGTTCGTTTGTTTTTCTAGATGAATCGCTTTTCGATACAGGGAACGGATACGAACAGCAACGTTTTCCCATAGTATGTCTGTCCGTACATTTGTTGCTTCGTGTAATGATAAAATGAACGGCGTGATTAGCTCGCCAAATAGTTGACTGATGGCCTGCTCTCGCCATACCGCTCGCTGCTCATTCTTACAAAAGGTCCATTTACATGCATATTTGTGAAGCGAGAATGTTCGTTCGTTGGTAAAATAGCATGCTTTCAGCGGGACAGCCAGCGCGGAGTTATGTCGAGCCATGCTATACAGAAGTGGAACAGCTGTAAATCGCGCATACTGCTTCATAAATAAGGAAGCGGCTACCCGTACATTCGGGGCACCAATTGCTTCCTGGTACTGCTGCAAAAACAGCACGCACGTTTCTTTCTCTAGTAAGGCAAGCATACACTCTCCCCTTGGCTTCTTCTCATGCAGTTGGATGCCAAAGGCTAACCATGGTTCGAAATTCGCCATTTTTTTAGGCCTCCTGGCGTTCGGTTATTTGTATTTTTTTGTTCCTGGTCAATGGCGCGCCCGAAATAATAAGTAAATGAAAAAAGGCGCCCCAATGCCAGAAATAAATACGCCGACTGGGATATCTAGCGGCAGGAAGGCTGTACGGGCAACGACATCTGCAAGAAAGACAAGCCAGCCCCCAATCAAAGCAGAAGCGACAACAAGTGCCACAAAGGGGCGGTCGACAAGCAATCGCGCCAAATGAGGGGCAACCAAGCCTACAAACCCGATGGCCCCGGCAAAGGCGACCGCTGTCCCTGCCAGTCCGACGCTCAGTATCACAAACACAAGGCGCTGCAGCTGGACTCTAGCGCCTAAACCGATCGCAACCGAATCCCCTAATTGATGGACTTGAATCGCACGTGAGCAAAAAAGTACCCCTGCTCCTAACAACACAGCCCAAGGGGCCATCACCGCCGCGTCTGAGAGCGTGCGCCCATAGACGCTGCCGACTAACCATGTATATGCTTGGCTTGCAGCTTGAATCGGACTGATGATTAAAAACAAGGTAGTTGTGGCATTCATTACAGCTGCAACACCAATCCCCGTCAACACTAGACGCATCGTAGAGGCGCCTCTTTTCCAAGCGAGCCCATAAATGAGACATGCAGCAATCCCAGCTCCAAAGATCGCCGCGAGCGGCAGATAACGAATCGAAATCGTTCCATTGGTTAGCGTAATAAAACCAACTGCAGCAGCGGAAGCGCCACTCGTAATCCCGATGACATCTGGAGAAGCTAACGGGTTACGGACTACCTCTTGTAAAATCAAGCCTGCGATTCCTAATGCAGCACCAGCTAAAAACGCGACAGCCATTCTCGGAAACCTGAGCGCACCGATCACAAAAGCGTGTTGTTCAGCACCACCTAAGAAATAGGCGATGACCTCAAACGGCGAAACCCATTGGCTCCCTACAGATAATCCGATAATGCCAGTAATCAAAACCGCTAAAAGCAGGAAAACAATTACCTTCAGCGCACGCGCAGTAGCTTTAGCGGGGGTGAGGCGCCTTGAAAGAGTGCCCCCCAATCTTTTCATCGGCCCTTCATCCCCTTTCTCGCCAAATAAAAAAAGAATGGCGCTCCCAGAAAAGCAGTGATAATGCCGATCGGCAACTCTTCGGGCCTGATTACAAACCGGGCTAATAGATCAGCCCCGATCAACAACGAAGCTCCCATCCACATACTGTTTGGCAGCAACCATCGATGGTCATTTCCGACAAGGGCACGAGCCATGTGGGGAACAATCAAGCCAATAAAGCCGATCATTCCCCCAATCGCTACTGCTCCTCCTGCTAGTAAAATAGCGATCAACACGATGAATACTCGGACAAGGGTGATGTTCTGGCCTAAGCCCCTTGTGACCTCCTCTCCTAGCACAAGGAGATTAATCGAATGGGCTAGAAACAGGGCAGCTACGAATCCAATTGCGAAAAAGGGCAAGATCGGAAAAAGCACCTCTAAGCTTCGACCAGAAACCGTTCCGGCCATCCAACGCAGCATTTGGTCTAGGTTTGCTTCATTTAACACGAGTACCCCTTGGGCAAACGAAGAAAACAGAGCGGTCATCGCCGTCCCCGCTAACACGATCCGCAACGGCGACAAGCTATGTTTCCCTAAGGCGCTCAACAACAAAACACACGCGGCCCCCACTCCAGCGCCCATAAAAGCAAATGCCATTAAGGCAGGCAATGACGAAACCGCCAGAAACGTAATCGCGACAACGACAAACAATAAGGCGCCAGCATTTAAACCAAGCAAACTCGGTGACGCAAGGGGATTTTGCGTTAATGCTTGCAGCAAACACCCTGCAACTGCAAGGGCGCTGCCGATAACCGCAGCTGTGACCGCTCGTGAAAGACGGTTGTATACAACCACATGTTCTGCAACGGTATCATCGTATTGGATATACGCCTCATAGAGGTCATGAAACGAAAGGGGAATCGGACCAAGGCGCACACTTAGCACAAACATGAGTAGAAGCAATCCAAAACCTAGGGCTAAACCAATTGTCCTTTCTACATTTGAAGTCAACATGCACCATGCTTCCTTTTACTTTTCACCAATGTCAAGACCAAGCGTTTCATAAAGGTCGTCAAGCATTTCGTTCGCCGCTACATACCCAGCTGACATATTCCACGTAATTTCGTCGACAACATGAACTTGATCGTTTTGCACCGCGTCCAATTCGGCCCACAACGGATGGCTCGTCCACTCCGAATACCCCGCTTCAACCTCTTCTATGTCTTGGTTGCTTTGCAAAAATACATAAAAGAGATCCGCATTCATCTCTGGAATCGATTCCGTATTCGTAAACTCCAAATACACATCCCCTTGATCAGCTGCCTCCTGTTGCCCATCTGTGCGAATAAATCCAGCTTCCTCTAAAATTCCCCCAGGAAATCCCCCTGTAAATAACCGTATTTGATCGGAACGAACATTAATCACCGAAGCCGTATAAGGCCAGCCATCCAGTTGCGACTCCGCTTGTTGACGAAAATCGGCGATACGCTCGTCCCAATCATGTAAACGTTCATCGGCACGCTCTGTTAGACCAGTCGCCTCGCCCATAAGAGAAAGGGTATATTTAAAGTCATTACTCGGATCAATCATGAGTGTCGGCGCAATTTCTTGAAGCTGCCCGTAAATTTGTTCATGCCTCGATTTGGTCGCGACAATTAATTCTGGTTCGAGCGCCGCAATTTCTTCAAGGTTGGGCTGCAATTCGTTGCCAACCATTTCAACCCCTTCAAGCTCTGGCCTTAAGTAGTCATAAATCGGCTGCTCCACCCACGACTCAACAACGCCTACAGGCTTCAAATCAAGGGCCACGGCTGTATCCGTTGCCCCTTGAAACAAGGTAACGACCCGTTCAGGGTAGTCATCTAACTTCGCAGTACCCATAGAATGTTCGATGGAAATCGGTGCTTGCTCTTCCTTTTCTGGCTCCTCTATTGCTTGTTTATCCGAACTACAAGCAGCTAATCCCATAACGGCAGCTGCTATCATCCATGTATACCGAATGACCCTCATCTGCTAACTCCACTCCTCTAAGTAATTGATAATCATTATCAAGTATATAGCGTTCTCTCGCGATGAACATGGGCATTTCTGTTTTTTTCATGGATAAATCCGAGGTGTTCCTATGATAATTGCCACTGAATCTGCAATAAGTTTACTAATCGCATGTGGGAGTATGGATTGTAGCTCGTGTACAAATGTTGCTCCCCGTAAATGGGCATCACCCTCCCTTTGCGAACGGCATTAAGGGTTTGCCATTGCTTGCTACGAAAAAGGATACGCAATTGCTTTTCAATCATGGAAGGACTAGGGGTTCTGTCGTTTTTTCGATAAACGGTCAACAGTACATAATCAGCCTGAAAGCTAGAAAGATCCTGGCATTCGATCTCTTGAAGATGACGAACATTCGAAATCTCGACCGGTATGTCCATTCCGAGATCATCATATAAGACGCTGCCAATATTGCGTTTGCCATAAAGGCACAAGCGCTCCTCCCCGATGCCAATGACTAAAAAAGAGGCGTGGCCCATCCGTTGTTTTACCTTTTTCTGCAAGGAGAACGCTGTTTCATCGTATCGCTCAAGCCACCGAGCGGCCTTTTCTTCTTGACCGATTGCGTTGGCAATTGTCTTTAGATGTGTACGCCAATCATCATAAAAAGACAAACGAACAGTCGGCGCAATTTGGCTCACCAATTGTTCTTTTTTAAAAAGGGTGTCCTTTGCTGATTGACGAAGCAAAATTATTTCCGGCTGGATGTCCATCAACTTATCTAAATTCAACCCCTCTTTTCCGACTGTGATGGTCGTTTTCAATTCATTTGAAACCGGAAAGGCATGATTTTTGATCGCTCCGTACGGTTTCACTCCAAGTGCAAGCAGGTTTCCCGTCACTAAATGATTTAAGGAGACGACACGAGCCGAACGCTTCATCTCTTTTAAAAAAACAGCAGGCGGTCTCCCCTCTTTCGCTTTAAATTTACGACTAAAATAAAATTCATCACGAAATCCAACTTTGGCAGCCACTTCACGAACCGAATGTGAGGAATCAAGGAGAAGCTCTTTTGCCTTACGTAAACGGACATCGTTTAAATAGGTTTGTGGCGAAGTGCCAAATCGCTGCTTGAATGAGCGGGAAAAATAATCGACATGCATGCCTGCCATTTTCGCTAAATCGTCTCGCGTAAGCGGCAAGAAATGGTGGGATTCCATATACCAGCGAATCTCCTCCATAACATCGTCCCGTCGTTTTCTGTCACTCGTGTTTTTATGAGGGAAAAGCAGCCTAAGCCATTCATGAAAACACTGCCTAAGCTCATACTGATCCCACTCTGCCTCACTCGAAGCTAATTGACGCATTTTTTTAAATTTAAGATTTAGTTCTTGCCAATTTCGCGAAACCTCAAAGTCCTCTATGTCTGGAAGCTTCGCTGGTGAAAGTTGGTTGCCATCGGTCTCTAGCAAAGCATAGAAGCGAACATAACAACTATGATTAGGGAGTTGTACAGTAGAATGAGGGGGGATGAGCTTGACACGATGTTGCTGCAACTTTTCTTTTTTTCCATTAATCATGACAGTGCCTTCCCCTGTCTCAGTAAACAACAGCCCATATTCAAATGGCGACTGTCCAAATCTCATTGTCTGTTGTTCAATAAAATGAATGTCATTCAATTTATACCAGTAAGCAGTGTAGTGCGGCCTATCCACTTGACGATCCATTGTTTACCCCTTCTCAATCACTCATTTTCCCCATTATAATTGATAATGATTATCATTACTACTATTATAGCGTGTTGCTGTGCCCTTTCATAAAAGAAAAACTTGGCAATATGCCAAGTTTTTTAGTACCTCATCCAGAACAAGCCTCTAATTAAATAAACCCTCCATTTACGCGAATCGTCTGTCCTGTAATCCATTGCGATTTGTCGCTCACTAAAAATTCAATCACATTGGCGATATCTTCTGGTTCACCGATCCGGCCAAGTCCGATTAATTTTTTCAACCCTTCGATCTGCTCCTCTGACTTCCCCTCTGTAAACAGTTCGGTGTTAACAGGTCCAGGAGCAATCGCATTGATTGTGATTTGCTTTGCCGCGAATTCCTTAGCAAGCTGACGAGTGAATTGTTCAACCGCTCCTTTTGTTCCTGCGTAGACACTGTACGTTGGGAACATTTGGCCGACAACAGAAGTGGAAAAATTGATGATCCGTCCTCTTTCTTCCATGTAGGCCATCGCCTGTTGACAAGCAAAAAACGTTCCTTTGACATTAAGATGGAACTGTTTGTCAAAGTCCTCTTCTGTCACTTCTTGAATAGGTTTGTAAATGCCTACTCCAGCATTGTTAATCAGAATGTCTACTTGACGAAATGCCTCCATTGTTTTTTGGAACAATGACTGAACCTCGGCAACTGTAGCAATGTCGGCCTGAATGGCAACCGCCTCTCCGCCCTTTTCCTTAATTTGCGTAACAACCGCATTTGCTTCCTGAGCACTCCGTGAATAATTCACAACCACCTTCGCACCCAAATCAGCTAGCTGACTCGCAATGGCACGTCCAATTCCCCGTGAAGCCCCTGTAACAATCGCTGTCTTGCCTTTAATATCCTCCATGTTTATCCCTCGCTCTAATCCATTATTTTAAAAATCCTTTTTCGATTAAATGCCAAACGCTGTCGAACTCTTGTTCAATCGTATTCCTCTTCCATTCATTTGCATGAGCGGGATGGTGAAATCGTTCTGTAGCGTAAAAAATCGCTCTAGCGATTTCTTCAAAATCATTTGAACGAACAGAACATGCCTCGACAAGTTTGCTTAGTTGCTTGACGATTTGATTAATGCTCTCATCGACAAGCGTTGGGCACTCGCTCGTTACATGGGCATACATAGCAAATAATTCTTCATCTTTACGAGCATAATACCGCTTCAACTCAAACAATTTCTCGACGTACGCTTTTACATGGTCGACTCCTCTAAAAGAAGAATCACGTGACACATTCAACAGCGGCTCCATAACCTTCTCGCTTAGCCACATCGCAGTAGCCGCTTCGAAAATCTCCTTCTTGCTTTTAAAATGCCGATAAATCGTGCCATGACTAACGTTCAATAACTTAGCCACATCCGTTATCGACGTTTTGGCCATACCAAACCGCCTAACCGCGTCTTCCGTAGCAGACAGAATTTGCTCTTTTGTTAATGCTTCCGAAGATTTTTTCTCCATGATGTGTTCAGTCACCCCCTGCTATTGCTTAGCCTAACAAAAGAACTAACAAATGACAAATAATTAATTTTGTCATTTGTTAGAGATAAAAATAGACCAGCGTGTGTAACCCTGGTCCGTTACGGTGAAGCGGCATTTTAATCTAGGTATTTACTTCCTGCGCTTGTTGATTTAATTTACAGACTCACGGAGAGTGGGACCACAAACAAAATTCGAGTGGCAAAATGAAAATGACTACTTATTTCAATTCACGCACTTACGAAGAGTGCGACTCGTTGCAGACAGGCCAAATCTACATGGATACATGATTTCAATCCACGCACTTACGAAGAGTGCGACTGCCGACAGTTTGAAACGTTTTTAAATTGTCGAAAATTTCAATCCACGCACTCACAAAGAGTGCGACGGAGATCACAAGAACTGGCTTCGTTATTGACCTTGATTTCAATCCACGCACTCACAAAGAGTGCGACAAGTACCGATTTCAAGTTTAATGTATGGTGCACAGATTTCAATCCACGCACTCACAAAGAGTGCGACCCTCTCAAACGAACTAACGCAGTGTTTTAACGAAAAACATTTCAATCCACGCACTCACAAAGAGTGCGACCAAGTTAAGAGACGAATGGAACAAAAAGCTCGAAATTTCAATCCACGCACTCACAAAGAGTGCGACCCAGAGTCACCAAAGACCAATTCGATAGCACGACAGATTTCAATCCACGCACTCACAAAGAGTGCGACAAGTACCGATTTCAAGTTTAATGTATGGTGCACAGATTTCAATCCACGCACTCACAAAGAGTGCGACGCGTCCATCCAGACGTCTTTATGCAAGTGATAGTCGGATTTCAATCCACGCACTCACAAAGAGTGCGACAGCGAAATTCTCCTAATTATTGGAAGCAAGACAATCAATAATAGGAAAAAGTTGCTCTTCCCTCTATCATACCATGGGACATATACAACATTTCGCCATTTTAACACATATTTTTTCATAGTTAGGCTCTTTTTTGGTGCGGGTGATCTAGTGATTTTATGTGCGCTTGGGGTTCGCACCAAAAATGCTGCTTCTTTGTTCCCTGTTTCTTTAAATATTAGGAGGACAACCTGTTGATGTTGTTCTCTAATATCGTTCTTTTCGATCTATTGGCCTTCATACAATCTATGTTTCTTTTATAATAAACAGGAAGAATGGCTGTTTCTTCCGTAGTATAACAAAGCACTCACTGCTTTTTTTATAAAGACTGACTAGCATCTACACCAGTGGATCTTTTCCCTTTCACCTGTTTTAACGTCGCGACAATCAGGAAACTAACAATTACTAATAAAAGCCATGAACTCACCTTCCCCAAGTGAACGAGACTCCATGCTTCGGTTTGGTTCGGATATTCCCAAGCCCCAAAGAACGTTGCAATATTTTCGGCTATCCATATAAAAAATCCGATGAGCACAAAAGAGAGTGCAAGTGGCATCCGGTAACGAGTTCCATTCACCTCATATGTAACCCATGATTGCCAAAAGACGATGATGACAAGCCCCGCTAACCAAAAACGGATGTCAATCCAAAAGTGATGAGTAAAAAAATTTAAGTAAATCGCAGCGGCAAGAGGGACAACCAGTAACAGCGACGGCCACTTCACCAATTCTATCTTTAATCGCCTCCATGCCTGGCAAAGATAACTTGCTACGCTTGCATACATAAATCCGCTATACAAAGGGACGCCAAATACCTTGGAATACCCTTCCTCTGGGTAGGACCAGGAGCCCATGTGTACTTTAAAAAGTTCAAGAGCCAGCCCAATAAGGTGAAACAATGTAATGACTTTTAATTCGTCCCATGTTTCAAGCCCAGAACGCACCATCCACCACTGCATAAAAAGACAAATGATGAGCAGCCAATCATACCTTGGCAAAAAGGGAAGTGGCACGAACTGTGTAATTGCCAAAGAAGCAAATATAACGACAGGAAACAAGCAGGAAAGGGCTTGCTCCCAGCCAAAACGAACGAGTTGTTTTAATGGCCTCATAATTAATGCCTCCAATTTGAATAAGTCTATCTTTTCCTTCCACCTTCATTCATCATGGAGGTTTTCATCACTTTGGTACTCTAAAAGATCTCCAGGTTGACAATCTAAGGCTTTGCAAATCGCATCTAACGTGGATAGTCGAATCGCTTTTGCCTTTCCATTCTTCAATATAGAGAGATTCGCCATCGTTATCCCAACTCGTTCGGAAAGTTCGGTAACGCTCATTTTCCTTTTTGCTAGCATCACGTCAACATTGATTATAATTGCCATGGTTTTCACCTCAAACCGTTAAATCATTTTCAGATTTGATATCAATCGCTTCTTGGAAAAGTCTTTGAAGAACAGCAGCGAATACTGCGATTACCGTTGAAGCAAAGAGAGGGACTACTCCCATAAATAGGAGACCAGGGGCATCATCTCGATCTGCTAGCAAGTAGAAGAATGGCATAATAGCTACATACAAACCACTGATGATGACTGCGCAATATTTAATATTTTTCAACGCTCTCGTAGACAGTTCAGAGAACGATTGATTCCTGTCAATGTAACTCAAAAGTTTAAAAGCCTGAGACAATGCAACAAAAAATGGTATCACTGTTAAAAACACACCGATAAAAATAGGATATAGGATATGGTCATAATGTGGATCTACCGGATGACTAGGTAACCATACCAACCCAAAGATACACAAAGCAAGAACAGGACTTCCCATAAGCATCACCGCTATCTTTAAAAAAAGCGTAGAACCTCGTTTCATGAAAAACACCTCTATTCATTGATTATCCATCTGATTTTACCATACATTTATCGTTTATCAATAAATTATTGTTGTTTTTCATACTTCTAGTCAATCAAGCGATTCACTTTCCTCTAAGAAATTGAGGCATTAGTAAGTCGCAAATATGGGGATTGCTGATCGTGATGAAAATCGAGAGACATTTACCGATAACGAAGTCACGCATTAATTCGCCTACAAGTTGATTAGTTTAAACTTGATTACGTTGATCCATTGCTGTAAATTGAAGTGTAAATAAGAATCATTTTGATTTATCGTTTGATTTTTTGGGGGAGAGTATATGAAAAATAACTTAAGAAATTTAAACCTACCAGATAAAAAGGAAAGGCACCGGCGTTTTGGTTCTGTTCCACCTATAATAGGCGTTAAACCATGCAACAAAGATGAAATGATAGACTTGCAAAATACTCCAGATGATTTCTTGTTTGATTTACAGAGTGTAGGAATTTGTAATGTTCAGCATCCAATTACACTTCAATCTTCACATTCACCAAAAACTCAGAACACAATCGGTACATTTAAGATGACTACCAGTTTGAATAGCAATGCTAAAGGCATTAATATGAGTCGATTAACGGAACAATTGGATCACTATTATCGGGAAGGGTGGACCGTCGATTTTCAAAATCTTTATACTTTCACTAAAGAGCTTACAGAACGAATGGACCAGCCTACAGCCGAAATTGAGGTCAGCTTCCCTTGGTTTTTTGAGAGGAACGCTCCTAAAAGTGATAAAACAGGATTAATGAAAGCAATGGGTTCGATCAAAGTCCGTTGTGATAACAAAAACGGCTTTTCACATGAAGCTCAATTATCGGTTGGCGTCACCACCTTGTGCCCTTGTTCTAAAGAGATTAGTGAATACAGCGCTCATAATCAGCGTGGTTTCGTGACCATGGCAATCGAATTATACGATCCTTTACATTGTGAAAAGGATTGGAAAGCAACTCTGTTGCACGCAGCAGAGTCAAATGCCAGCGCTATGATTCATCCCGTACTCAAACGACCAGATGAGAAATTTGTAACTGAAAAAGCCTACGAAAACCCTCGATTCGTGGAAGACATGGTTCGGTTAATTGCTGCCGATCTTTATGAGATGGAATTTGTGAAAGGATTTACTGTGGAATGCCGTAATGAGGAATCGATTCATCTTCATGATGCCATCGCCAAAGTTACTTATCAAAAATAACAATTTGTATAAAAAAAGGAGACTGGGACATAACCAAGTAAACTAGAAAAAGAACGGTACCCGACGTTGATTTCGTGGGTCCGTCCTTTTTTTGTGTGAATATCGCGATTTACTTGGTTAAACTAAAGCTTTGCTCAATTAAGTGATAAACGTCCTCTTCTGAATCGATACGTTCCAAAACAATTGATATCCAATTTTCCTTATCCATATGGTATCCAGGTAAAATACTCTTTCCATTTCTTAAACTGCCACTTATTTCAGGGAGACATTTTAAATTCAGAATGTCTATTTCGTCATTTCCATCCAACCCTAATTTTTCTGGAAGAACATTCATTACAAGACCATACCATTTTCGATTCGATTCATGTCTCAAAGCGGCATAGGTTGGAAATTTTTGAAATGGATAATCAGGCGATGTACGGAATTTTTCTTTGACGTGCTTAAAGATATCTTCCCTTGTTAACATGCTGACTAATCCCTCCAACAACTTAAATAGATTTTCGGCATTCGCCGTCCCAGACGAACCAATGGTGAATATTTGGAAGTCACTTTCATAATCGCTGTAAAGGTAGACATGTTTTACTAACTGTCAAAGCTATGAGCTGTTGTTCTACCATCACCACGAAGACCTTATTTTTCCAGTACCTCTACAACTGTGCATTTCCTTCAGGAGCAGTGGTGGTGAGGGTGCAATCCATGCAGTCATGAAGAGTGCGACCGAAAACTATGCGAGGACAGGACGTCTAGTGACGATTTCAATCCACGCACTCACAAGGAGTGCGACAAAGGAGGGCAGCAGCTCCTTGACAGCTTCGTTATTTCAATCCACGCACTCACAAGGAGTGCGACGTTTGGCTTACCGGATCCCTCATAATGCGGTCCCATATATTTCAATCCACGCACTCACAAGGAGTGCGACAGCGAAATTCCCCTATTTATTGGAAAGCAATTAATGAATAATAGAGGAAAACTGCTCTTCTCCTCTATAATACCATGTGACGCCAACAACATTTTACCACTGTTTCACACATTAACACATATTCAAGCTTTTTTTTGGTGCGGGTGATCTGGGGATTTTATGTGCGCTTGGGGTTCGCACTAAAGAATCACAGGCTCAAAATACTAAAATGAATAATTGTAAATGTTCATCTCCCTCGTCAATTGTGTCTGTCTCTACTACTGTCTATTTTACTATATTTGATAAGAAAACTCCTGTTGGCGTAAGGAAAGTTCCTTGCTTATACAGCTATTCGATTGGGTTCTTCTCTCCCCTTCCCAATTAATGAAAAAACACCTCCGCTAGTTAGGCTATGGGGCTAACTAGCGGAGGTGAAGGACTCCGGGCTTACGCTTTTCACGCAAATGCTGGCACTACCGTGTTTTCACTGCCAACCATGCGGATTTTTGATTTCGCCATTTCTTTCGCTGCTTCTTTTGCTGTTTGCAAATATGCTCGTGGATCGAGGCTGTCTGGTTCGCTCGCAAAGTGGTCGCGAATCGCTTCGGAGTAGGCATTTTTTAGTTCTGTTGACACATTGACTTTTGCCATTCCGAGGGCGACACAACGGCGCACGTCGTCTTCTGGCACGGCCGAGCCGCCGTGGAGGACAAGGGGTACGTCGACCATTTCGGCGATTTTGGCGATTCGCTCAAAGTCAATCTCTGGCTTGCCTTTGTAAATTCCATGGGCAGTTCCAATCGCAGGGGCAAGTGTCGGCACGCCTGTTTCCTCGACAAATTGGCGGCACTCTTCTGGAATCGCTTTTTGGGCGTCGGCTTCGTCTACGACGATGTCGTCTTCCACGCCGCCGACTTTGCCGAGCTCTGCTTCCACGTTGACGCCAAGGGACGAGGCAAGGGCGACGACCTCTTTCGTCCGAGCGACGTTTTCTGCGAATGGATGCATGGAAGCATCCATCATCACGGATGTATAGCCAGCGCGGATCGCGTCTTTGATTACCTCAAAGTCTGTACAGTGATCTAAGTGCAAGCCTGTTGGCATTTGGTAATGTTCCGCTGCGGCCTTGGCCACTTCAACAATGTTTTTTGCACCGAGTGACTTGACCGTCCCGACTGTCGTTTGCAGGATCACAGGAGACTTCAATTCTGCTGCTGCTTCGAGCACCCAAAAAATGCTGTCAAATGAATGGACATTAAACGCGACAATTCCGTGTTTGTTGGCTTTTGCTTTCTTTAGCATCGGTGTCGTTGACTGTAATCCCATTTATTTACCCACCTGCCCTTCGTTTTCTGCGATTTGATATAGTAGTTTAATCGAATGATTGTCTGGGTCTTTCATTGCTTGAAATGGCTTGTCGCCATCTTCCAGTTTAAACACGTCATGGATCAGAGGCTTGACATTGATTTTGCCAGACGCGATGTAATCAATTGCAGCCTGCCATTCATACCCTGGGAATGGTCCAGAATAGCTCATCCAGGAACCTGTGATTTCCAGTTCTTCACGTAAAATTTTTTCAAACGTCGCTGCTGGAAACGTCACATCCCCTGACGCCGTTCCAACAAACACAATCTTCCCTTTTTTCTCCACTAAAGCGACCGCTTGCTCTTGGGCGCTCGGCACGCCTGCTGTTTCGATAACAGCGCCGGGCTTGCCATGTTTGCTGGCGTATTGAACCGGGTCCTCTTTTAAAGAGTTAATCGTGTCGTTTGCGCCGATTTTTTTGGCAAATGCTAGTTTCTCGTCGTTGATATCAATCGCTGTTACTTTCCCTGCCCCGCGCGCTTTTAAGGCGAGAATGGTCATAATACCAATCGTACCAGCTCCTAGAACATAGACGTGTTCGCCTGCAGGTAGCACAATTCGCTCAATTCCGTGGATCGCGACCGTTAATGGTTCGATTAGCGCGGCCTCCTCCAACGTTACCGTTTCCGGCAAAACGAGGAGATTTTCCGCTTTTACGACTACGTATTCGGCCATTGCCCCATTTTCCCGGGAACCAAGAAAACTGTATGAGCTACTTAAAGCTGGGCTTCCCTTTTGCATAAAGGCATCCTCTTTATTTGGTAAAAGGGGGGCGACGACCACACGGTCACCAACCGCTACAGATTCGACGCTTGCGCCGACGGCCTCTACCGTTCCAGAAAATTCATGTCCGAGAACAATGGGGTAATTGTGGACTTTGCCATCGAAGTACCGTGCCAAATCAGAGCCGCAAATGCCGCAATAGGCAACCTTGATTAATGCCTCATCCTCTTTAGGGACAGGTGTTTCAATGTCCTTTATGGTAAATGATTGATTCGCTTCGAGAACGAGCGCTTTCATGATCTCCACTCCTGACTCATTTAATTTTTATCTGTCTCTGCTGGGAGTAATTTGCCCCGTTTATGCTGAACAATCGTAAATACGACACAGAATCCATAAATCGCTGTCACGACAATAAGTGGAAGTAGATTTTGCCATGTTACTAGTTCGGTCATGATGAATTGAAGTGGGCTGCCGCCTTGGTCAAGGGATGCCACTTGCCCACCGGAAATCGTTCCTGTGTTGAGTGCAAGTGACGTATGGACGCCGACCATCATGTTCGCAATCCAAATCGTCATCGTCATAATGAGCGTTCCAGAGATCAACGTTCTAAACAAGTTTCCGCCGTGGATGCCGACTGCAATCGAGATGAAAAAGCCAATTGTGGCTAAGTCACCGAACGGCAGAACTTCGTTTCCAGGAATAAGAATCGCAATCACAAGTGTAAGTGGGACAAAAATGAGGCTTGCCGCTACCACTTGTGAATTTCCGAGCAAGAGTGCAGGATCTAGACCAATATAATAGTCTTGCCCCGAGAATCGTTTATCGAGCATTTCCCTTGCGGCTTCGGCAATTGGCATTAATCCTTCCATAATAAACTTGACAACGGTAGGCATTAACAGCATTACCGCCGCCATTTGAATGCCCAATTGCAAAATGGCTGATACCTCGTAACCTGCCAAGGCACCGATGACCGTCCCGAGAAGGGCACCAATAATGGCAGGTTCTCCGATTGGTCCGAGTCGGTTTTCAATCTTATCTGAGTTAATATTCACCTTTTTCAAACCAGGAATTTTTTCTATAATTGCGTCAGTGACAACAGCGATTGGCGCCATTATCGCCCCTGTGCCATGTGGAATTGAAATTCCTTCTAAGCCGTTGTATTTATGAATGATCGGCGCAAACCAATCTCCTAGCTTATAAGCAAATGCCGCATAGATGACTACGCCAAGAACACCAAGCCAAAAGCTTCCTGATGCGGTTGAGACAATCGCACCGGCAAATGCCATGTGCCAGATATTCCAAATGTCAACGTTTACAACACGGGTCCATTTCAACAACAACATGACGACATTGACAAGAATAGCAACAGGAATGGCGACCGTTCCTATATTAGAAGCCCACGCCATCGGAGAAGCTCCTGGCCAACCAACATCAACAATCGATAAACCAAGATTAAACCGTTCTGCCATTTCTTGTGCGGCTGGCCCTAAGTTATCTGTCAGTAAGCTAATAACCAGAGTAATGCCCACAAATCCGACCCCAATCGTGATCCCTGATCTTAACGATTTCCCAATTCCTTGGCGCAACAACAGGCCAAGGACAAAGATCACCGCCGGAAGCATGACAGCAGGCCCTAAATCCAATATATATTGCAGCACGTTCATGATGTCTCCCCCTATCAGCAATAGGTTATTTTAAAATATCCAAAATTTCTTGTTTCGTTTTATCAAGGCCAACGCCTGAAATGAAAGGCAACCCATGGATCACAGGAACCCCATAATCACGATCGACTTTTGCCGTTGAGATGATCAAATCAGCGCCTTGTGATTTTGAACTAAGTTCGCTGACACGACATTGAGTGACGTCCGCTTGGATATTGTTTTCTTTCAAAATCGCTTTCACTTTATTTGCAGCTACAGTAGACGTAGCAACAGCTCCACCACATGCGACTAATACTTTTTTCATGTTTATTCCCCCTCGAGTTGTTTAGTAATGGAAGCGTCCAATAGGGCTAACGCCTCGTCTTTTTCTTGCACAGAAGCCAACTTCTTTACAAAATGAGCATCTTGAATGCGTTCCACAATTGTTTGCAGCGCTTTCAAATGAGCTGCACCATCAGCTAGGCCGAGCAACAATACAACGTTTACATCGACTCGATCGTTTTCCGACCCCATCACACCAAACGAGACAGGCTCATTTAACGTCAGCAATCCGATTTTGCTTTCCAGAACATAGCTGGCATCGGTATGAGGAATCGCAACACCAAACGGCTCGGTTGGTATCCCTGTCGCAAACGACTGTTCTCGCTCTTTTAAACTGTCAGCGTACGTCTCTTTCGCAAACTGTTTAGCTTGCATCGGCGCAGCTATCGTCTCTAACACCTCTTCAACCGTTTGGCATGTTTGGTTTAACAAAATCAAGTCTCGATCAAGTAAAGCATTACTCATCTCCCTCACCCCCTTCAGCTTCAACAACGATGACATTTCGTGCTTTCTCTTGAATCGCCTTCAACATCTCTGCATCGGCCTTGGAATCCGTAATGAGTGTGTCAACTTCTTCAATTGCAGCAACTTTGTTCATATGGATGGAGCCGAATTTTGAGTAGTCAGCCATCATCACGCGCCTTTTCGAATGTTGCACCATAAGGCGCGATACTTCAGCTTCCCCCATATGGATGTTCGTATAGCCTACTTCTGGATGCAAAGCACCAATGCCGAAAAAGCCGGTATCGACATACAAATTGGCAATCGTTTGGTTGGCAACTGGCCCATACAAGGAACGCTCATTTTTTCGAACGTTGCCGCCAATGATAATAATCGAGAAATTCGAGTGCTCCACAAGCTCATTGGCCAAGGAAAGCGAATTGGTTACAATCGTCAGCCCCGTTTTTTTCAAAATAAGCTCACGAGCAAAATAAAGGGCGGTCGTCCCATAATCGATATAAATCGTATCGTTATCAAAGACAAACTCAACTGCCTTTTTCGCAATCGCCCGCTTTTCCCACTCATTGACAATTTTTCTCGAGCTATAGTTCGTCTCAAGATTTGCCTTGTTTAACACCGCTCCCCCGTGCACTTTGCGAATGAGCCCTTTTTCTTCTAGTTCGTATAAATCTTTGCGAATCGTTTCTCGCGTCACATCTAGTTTTGAGCTAAGCTCGGAAATTTTCACAGAATGATATTCATACAATTCCTTCATGATCAAATCTTGTCTTTCCTGTGGAAGCAAAGAATCATCCCCTTCCCCTATTACTGAAATCGCTTACCTTGGATTATAAGTGATAAAGCCAAATAAAGCAAATATTATTTTTGCTTTATTTTGCATTAACCCAATAATATCTTTGCAATACTTGGTTTTTATTATATGATTAACTCAAAATGCAAACCAATGCAAATAGAGGTGTGTACTCAATGATCCATATTTTATGTGCCAATCCAGCCCTTGACCGAACCATTTACGTTCAAGCTTTTTATCCAAATGGCGTAACCCGTTCGAGCGCCTCCCATGAAGGCCTTGGCGGGAAAGGATTCAATGTCGCCCTTCCTTTTATTGTCACAAATGAGCAAAAAACGATTCACATGCACACATTTTTCGGTGGGCCCGTAGGAGAACAATTAGCACAGATGATGAAAAAAGCCCAACTGGCAGGTGAGACAACATTCATTGAAGGCGGTAACCGATACTGTACCATTCTCGTAAACGAATCGAAGCAAGAAGCAGCACTGATCAATGAACAAGGACCTTCCATCACAGAGAAAGAACAACAACAGTTTTTGCAATCGCTATTTCACTCACTAAAAGCAGGCGACCATCTCGTGCTTTCAGGATCACTCCCAAAAGGGACGCCCATCACTTTTTACCGGGACATCATTGCCCAAGCAGAAAACCGCGGCGTCCAGACCATTCTCGATAGCAGCGGCGATGCACTAGCATACGGAGCAGAGGCAAAACCATGGCTAATAAAGATCAACGGGGAGGAATTTTTAGACTTAATGGGGATAAAAGAGGAAGCCGCAAACAGACAGCAGCAAATCGAAGAATGTTTAAAAAACAGCCCTTACCCGAACTGCATCGTTACATTAGGCGGCGAAGGAACAGTCGCCAAAATCAACGGAGACATATGGCGTGTCACGCTCCCAACGATTCACGTGACAAATGCCACCGCCTCCGGCGATATTTTTCTCGGCACCTTTATGCGCGAGTGGAGAAAAACGAACGATGTAAAAGCGGCTCTATTAACAGGCAGCTCCCTGTCATTGGCAAACTGCCTCCACTGGCTGCCAACAATTGATTTTTCACAAGCTAAACAGTATGAGCAAAAGATCCACATCGAACGGATATCAGCCGTTTAGTCGTGCATTTAATAATGATTTAGCAAAGCCAAGGGAGTTTGTGCTTTCTTGAAGCAGACAGAGCCAGGAGGAAAACCCCTGGCTCTCATTTTATGTGGATACTATCTTCGATACACAAGAGGGAAGCTGTTGTGTGGCCTAATGGAAATGGGAGAAGGAAATCACTGACATTGCATTATATGAAATGTTTCTCAAACAAAACTCTGTCTTGGTGTGGTCCATCATAGTCGGTGTTGACAAACACACCGTCAATCGTTTTATCGCCCTCTTCAATAGAAAATCCCATCTTCGTATGAAAGGCAATGGAAGTTTGATTGACAGGAGAAGTTACACAGCGAACAATATTTCGTCCGTTTTGCTGAACCACATGAAAAAATCGATTGTATAATTGGTTGCCAACGCTTTGCTTTCTATAATCAGGGTGGACGCCAACGAAATGTATATAGGCTACTTTTTGATGGGATTGAGAAAAGAATCCGATTAGGAAGCCGATAAGTGTTCCATCCCTTTCAGCAACAAAACTTGTATTGGAAAAATGGTCGAAAAATAATTTCGGTAACTTATCCGACATCTTTCTTCCACCCCACCACTTATTAATTAGTGGGGAAATGACATAGTAGTCAGAGCCTTTCACTGTACGAATTTCCAATTTCGCTTCCTCCTGTAGCTAGTCTTTTTCTATATTAACACGAATGACAACAATAAATACGGTAGCTACACTTTGCGAGGTACGGGGAATTGGGAGATTACGAGAAAAGGGGATTTTTTGCAAACGGGAATCGGTAGCGGAATTCGATAGGTAGAATTTTAGCGGTGCACTCGTAAAGAGTGTGACAAGGGAGCAGCGCGAGGGGCCTGCTCTCCGCCCCATTTGAGTTAAAGCACTCGCAAGGAGTGCGGCAAATGATTGACACGAAGAGTGCGACCCGTGAAAGAAGGCGACACGGTACAATTTAAATGATTTCAATCCACGCACTCACAAAGAGTGCGACCATTATCGCGGAATCAAGTGTTTATATTACGCAAATTTCAATCCACGCACTCACAAAGAGTGCGACTCACGGCAATGTGTGACGATTTGATGGAAAAAAGATTTCAATCCACGCACTAACAAAGAGTGCGACCTTCGCCCTAGCGCGCGGCCACTTAGCAGACATGATTTCAATCCACGCACTCACAAAGAGTGCGACTCAACGCTTTCCGAAATGACATTCATCGTATTTTATTTCAATCCACGCACTCACAAAGAGTGCGACGCAGAAGAGCTGCAGAAAGCTCTTAATGCATGTAATATTTCAATCCACGCACTCACAAAGAGTGCGACAGCGAAATTCCCCTATTTATTGGAAATAAATTGATGAATCATAGAGAAAAGCCGCTCTTTTCCTATATAATACCACGGGACACGAACAACATTTCAACACTTTTTCACACATTCATCCATATTTAAGTGCTTTTTTGGTGCGGGTGATCTAGTGATTTTATGTGCGCTTGGGGTTCGCACCAAAATAGTAGTTGTTTGTTATTGAAGTTAAAACTGAAAACGATCCATGAGTTACTTCCACATTTTTTTAACGAACCACTTTTTTAGCTAGTAGATGACCGAAAGCCACGATTGGGATAATGGTCAATCCATATGGGATACTGGCAATAAGGTCAAGAACCCGAATATTATATTCCGCTTCTAACCGGTAAAACAAATATAGTGAATATGGAAGGGTCACGGTAATGGCGGTAATGACGCCTGGTGTATACATTCTCAGTAGCAGTGCTTGCCCTGCATGCGTAAATACATGCAAAAAAACGATAACGTTAAAACCGAGGAACCAGGTAAACATTTGCTGTTCTGCCGCTAAATAGGTAACAGGGATAAATACAATAAACTCAATAAATACGGCAAAAGCAAATTGCGAACTAGTCATTCCGTTAAATATACGAAATATTGGTCTATAAAAAGAGGGGATCGTTTGATAGACCGAACCGTAGCGTTTTTTTGCCCATCCTTCGACAAAAATAATTTCCTCAAAATCATGAATCATAAAAAACGCCAAAAATAACCAAATGAGTGATGGAATCGAGACCGATTGATTCAATGCTTCGATCACAGGAACGACCCCTTTCTTATGAGAACATGTGTCCCCACGCCATTAATGTTCAAACAAATTGGTCCGAAACGGGGGCAAGTTCGCTGCCTTTTCCAGCTCGTTCAACAGACCCTCCAAATTCGTTCGCTTAAAAGAAGCAAGGTATACCGCCAACGGGGCTTCCCCTTCTTCTTCCGCACCAGAAAGTTCAAACACGATCAGCACATCATCTTTCACAAAGATTTTCCACGTATTGAGCTCGGAACCTTCTTCTATCTCATCTTCTCGGTCAGACGCCAGTCGCGATAGTCGGACAAGTCCCACATGCTCTCATCAAAAATCGCCCAATACGGCAGCCGATCTTCAACGCCCAGTTGAACTAGCGCTTTGCCAACGAGAAAACGGCTTAGTGACTGATTCTCTAACTGCCAGTCAGCGAAGCTCCAAGCGCATAGATAAACTGGCGGGTCTTCCTTCTCCAAATCGACCAATCGGATCCCACAGTAGATCACAGATTCTTCCACTTGGTAGAAAATCAAAAATGCTTTGTCTGTCGTGAAAAAAGTGCTATTAGGAATAAACAGCTTTTCCAGCGGTAGCGGCTCGTATTGATTGTTGCACCCTTGGGTGATGTGTGGAGACCGTCCCAACGCTTTGTAGTAATTCCGTAGCACCAGCGGCAAGGAAAAACCAAGCTCTCGTTCCTTCGCCTCGATCTCACTCTCTGGAATCCCGTGATGCGGCTCGTGCTGGTCTCCCAATAGACGAAGGAGGTTTTCGATGCTCGCTTTCATGATTGTACGCCTTCCTTTCTGTTAATTGTAGACTGCCTTAGCCTTATAACAATATAAATCTACTGGAACTACGTTACTTCCTTACCGTTGCGGCTAATCAGCCCGCGCAAAAGTTTCAGGACTAACTGAATGTCGGAGTCTGTTAGCAAATAATAAGTGCTTACAGTCCAAGTCTCTCTGTTCTTCAAGTGGAAAATCAGTTTAGGAAACTGCGGAAACAGCCATTTTTGAATAGAAGGGCCGCTGTAGCTGATGTTTGCAATGTCTGCCCACGCTACTGTTTGTTTGCCGTCTGAAATAGCCTGTTGGTCATAAGTGAGTAACGGCGTGTTTGATGTCAATGCCCGTGGCAAGCAAACCACTAAATATCCACCAAAAAACGGAATCCCTATGATAGCGGATGTAATACAAAAAAATTTACGAATCCATGTAGTATCCATAAAAAAAGCCCCGTACAGCAGAAACAGACAAACTAGCACAAACACTAAACTGCCTAGCGCTTTGCCCCATGCCACGGATTTTCGATAAGAAATTGCTTTCATTTATCAAGTGCCTTTCTAATATGGTTTCATATTGATGGTGACTACATTATACAAGATTAGGTGATTTATTTGCCTTTTAAGACAAACAAAAAAGGATCGAGACGTTTAGTATAGTGTAGAGGAAGAAGATTGCCCTAAAAAAGAAGAAGAAAACAAGGAGGGCGAATAAGCGCTAGACTAGTCTATAATGTTTCTATCATTTCAGCCACTGCTTTATGCAGCCGACAAGTTTCAAGACATAGCCGACTCACCCTTATTATTTCTCCCACTGTTCCATTTTCCACTCACTGAATTTCCTCACAATAATATCAACAACAATGTAAAACGGCAAAAAGCTAGAGTTGTCGACTTTGTTATACAAATAAAAAGGAGTACTGTTTACATAGATATTAAACATCGCATTTTGGGCGAGTAAATTATTTCTTAATGTGGTCAGGCTGACACATTTAATCTTTCTTGTTTTAATCGCGTGAATAATTTCATCGAGGTTTTCCGATTCGCCGGATAAAGAAATAATAAACAAAAGATCATCTTCGCCCATTTTTCCGAGTCCATTTGTAAAATCCCGTTCACTTCGTATGACTTGAGATTTCTTGTGCAGTGCCCATAACTGCCGCTGAACATCATTCGCCAAATCCAACTGCGCAGCTCCCGTGCCATAAATATAAATATATGGGGCGCGGTCAATCAGTTGATTTAATTGACAAAAGTCTAGTTGCTCCATGTATTTCCTCGTCTGGTGGATATCCTGATCAAGCAGTGCCATTAAATCTTGGCTCGTACCTTCCGTAAAATTGTTCAATTTAATATAAGATTTTAAGTCGCTGTAGCCGTCTAAACCAATTTTTTTCGTGAGACGGTGGATGGAAGAGATAGAAGTGTGGGCATAAGCAGCGAGATCCTGAATTTTCATCGTCTTCATCTCATCAATATGGTCATAAATCGTCTTAATGATATGCAAGTCATTCTCGCTAAGTGATTCAAAATGCTTATTTACTAACTTGTCCAGAATCATATCGCTCACCTTCTATGAAAATATTTTCCTTCTGTGAAAATATAATCTAATGGTACAACTTGATTTCTAAATGCGTCAAACCTATTGGGTTTTGAAAGCGCTGCCTTTACAGTTAAATTGTAGATCACACAAAGGAGTTTTGCTTATGAACGCAATCAAGCGGTTTGGCAGCGCGATGATTGTCCCTGTTCTCTTATTCGCATTTTTTGGCATTGTTGTCGGCCTGGCAACTTTATTTAAGAATCCGGCGATTATGGGGGACATCGCTGCAGAAGGGACGATGTGGTACAAGGTTTGGTCACTGATTGAAAGTGGAGGCTGGACCATTTTTAATCATATGGAGCTGGCGTTTGTTATCGGCTTGCCCATTTCACTGGCAAAGAAAGCGCAAGCACGGGCCACACTTGCGGCATTGATGGTTTATCTTGTTTTCAATAATTATATCAATGCGATTTTGACACTTTGGCCGTCCACTTTCGGTGTCGACCTATCACAAGGGGTCGAGAACATAACAGGTGTTAAAGAAATTGCCGGTATCCCTACATTGGATACAAATATCATTGGCGCGATTGTCATATCTGCCATTGTGATTTGGATCCATAATCGTTTTTATGATCAAAAGCTCCCTGAAATGCTTGGCATTTTCCAGGGTCTCGTCTTTGTTGTGATCATTGGCTTTTTTGTGATGATTCCTTTCGCTTTTCTCGTTGCTTTTGTATGGCCGTATGTTCAGCAAGGAATTGGTTCCCTCCAAGGGTTCATCTCACAAGCTGGCTATATTGGCGTCTGGCTGTTTCATTTCTTGGAAAGGGTTTTAATCCCGACGGGGCTGCATCATTTTATTTACACACCTTTTGAATTTGGTCCGACTGCTGTAAATGAAGGGTTAAAACCATATTGGATTGCCCATTTAAATGACTTTGCTACTTCAACTGCAGCGTTAAAAGATCTTTATCCATATGGGTTTTTACTGCATGGAAATATTAAAATGTTCGGCTGTTTAGGGATCGCACTCGCCATGTATTTTTCCACACCGAAAGAAAACCGGAAAAAAGTGCTTGCCCTCGTATTGCCTGCAACATTAACAGCGATATTTGCGGGAATTACAGAACCGCTTGAATTTACATTCCTATTTATCGCGCCCTATTTATTTGTGATCCATGCCCTTCTTGGCGCGACTATGGTGACGCTGATGAACATGTTTGGTGTCGTCGGCATGATGGGCGGCGGGTTAATTGAAATAGCCGCGTTAAACTGGATCCCGCTCGCTTCCAACCACGGAGGCATTTATATCGTCCAAGCCATTATTGGGTTTATATTTGCAGCACTGTACTTTGTCCTATTCAGATGGATGATTGTTAAATTTGACATTCCATTACCAGGGCGAAAAAAGGAAGAGGAGGCTAGGCTATACACCAAACAAGATTATCAGAAGGCTAAAAAAGGGAGCAATTCTGAAAAACAAGCTGCCGCAACTTACGAGTCTGAGTATGAAGAGAAGGCGGTCTATTACTTAGAAGGCCTTGGCGGCAAAGATAACATCAAAGATGTGACAAACTGTGCAACGCGTCTGCGTGTTACAGTGATTGATCCTAGTTTGGTCAAAGACAGCGATTACTTCACAAACAATAAAATGGCTCATGGGTTGGCTAAAAGCGGCCAAAGCATACAAATTATTGTTGGCTTGAGTGTACCGCAAGTGAGAGATTCCTTTGAAGCAAAACTTTAAATATAGAGGAGAGGGAGAGATTTACTATGAAAACATTTAACATTACCATCGCTGGAGGCGGAAGCACATTTACACCAGGGATTATTTTGATGCTGCTCGACTATTTAGATGAGTTTCCGATTGATACGATTAAACTCTATGATAATGATGGAGATAGACAAAAGACGATTGCCGATGCGTGCGCCATTTTATTAAAAGAACGTGCCCCAGAAGTACGTTTACTAGCAAGCACAAATCCAGAAGAAGCATTTACGAATATCGATTTTGTCATGGCCCATATCCGTGTCGGCAAATACGCCATGCGGGAACTAGATGAGAAAATTCCATTGAAACATGGCGTTGTCGGACAGGAAACATGCGGACCTGGCGGTATCGCTTATGGGATGCGTTCGATTCCAGGCGTATTGGAACTAATCGATTATATGGAAAAATATTCACCCGAAGCCTGGATGCTGAACTACTCAAACCCAGCAGCAATAGTCGCAGAGGCAACACGTAAACTAAGACCCCATTCTAAAGTGTTAAACATTTGTGATATGCCAATTGGCATTGAAGAACTAATCGCCAAAAACTTAGGACTAGCCTCACGCAAAGAAATGGAAGTCGACTATTATGGCTTGAATCACTTTGGCTGGTGGACAGATATTCGAGATAAAAAAGGAAACAGCTTAATGCCTGACGTGATAAAACATGTGAGCCAGCATGGTTATGCGACAGACGGAACATCCGAACTCGAACAGCAAGAAAGCTGGAATAGCACACTAAAAAAAGCAAGAGATGTACAAGCACTCGATCCAAAAACAGTGCCAAATACGTATCTAAAATATTATCTATACCCAGACTACGAAGTGGGGCATTCAAATAAAGAATATACACGGGCCAACGAAGTCATGGAGGGTCGCGAAAAATTTGTTTTCGGTGAATGTCAAGCTATTATCGACAAAGGCACGGCAAAAGAAACAAAGCTAGTCATTGACGAGCACGCTTCCTACATCGTTGATTTAGCAAAAGCCATTGCCTTTAACACAAAAGAACGGATGTTAATGATTGTCGAAAACAACGGCGCCATCCCGAACGTCGACCCAACAGCAATGGTAGAAATCCCTTGCATCGTCGGCAGCAATGGCCCAGAAAAACTGGTTGTCGGAGAAATCCCTAGATTCCAAAAGAGCCTAATGGAGCAACAGGTTGGCGTCGAAAAATTAGTAGTAGAAGCGTTTGAAGAAGGGTCCTACCAAAAACTATGGCAAGCCATCACATTATCGAAAACCGTGCCAAGTGCAAAAGTAGCAAAAGATATACTAGACGACTTAATCGAGGCGAATCAAGCATTCTGGCCAGCGTTAAAATAGGCAACAAAGACGAAAATAAGCAATATGGGCGTAGGTGCGCTCATATTGCTTATTTGGTTTACCGGACTTTTTTTACATATTAGTTGCTGTCGTAAGCGAAAGTCAGTTCATGTGGATTTTAATTGGCGCACTTATAAGAAGTGCGCCGGATGCAAATTTCAATCCACGCACTCACATAGAGTACGACGCCTTATCTAGTCGCAAACGCAAGTAAACTGATACCGATTTCGCACTCACATAGAGTGCTACTGAGCGCTTTTGAGTATGCAAGTTACTTTTGCCATTTCAATCCACGCACTCACATAGAGTGCGACGTTTTCGCTTATAACAGGGCCGATTGGTATGTCATTTCAATCCACGCACTCACATAGAGTGCGACCCAAAACCAAGGACAACAGGCGGCTCCAGCACAATTTCAATCCACGCACTCACATAGAGTGCGACTGTACACCATGTACACACTTATGCGTAAGATTATAATTTCAATCCACGCACTCACATAGAGTGCGACCATTTACAATAGACGAGTTTGTGTTAGAGTTACGATTTCAATCCACGCACTCACATAGAGTGCGACCAAAAAGAACTATCCCAGTTAACAGGTATTAGGATTTCAATCCACGCACTCACATAGAGTGCGACTAAGGCAATTGAAAATGCTGCAAAACGTCACTTATTTCAATCCACGCACTCACATAGAGTGCGACAATATTTTAATACCCTTTTCTCCTTTTTTAACAGATTTCAATCCACGCACTCACATAGAGTGCGACACTAACTGTTGGGGATTCGGGAGTGTCTACTTATGGATTTCAATCCACGCACTCACATAGAGTGCGACGAAGCGGAGTTATTTATCCACTCTTTAAGATAGTATTTCAATCCACGCACTCACATAGAGTGCGACAACCTGAAGAGGTTACAATCCGGTACGAAGATAAAATTTCAATCCACGCACTCACATAGAGTGCGACAGCGAAATTCCCCTATTTGTTGGAAATAAAACCACAGACAATAGGGAAAGTCGCTCTTTTCCTTCATCATATCATGGAACACGAACAACATTTTCACATTTTCATACACATTTACTCACATTCTCACTCTTTTTTGGTGCGGGTGAGCTAGTGATTTTATGTGCGCTTGGGGTTCGCACCGTCTGATTTAAGCCGTTTGTCTGAATAAATCTTTTCCTGCAACTTTTACTTCGACGCCGTTAATGTTCAATGACAAATTTCTTTAGGTTGATCATATTAAACAATTGCTCCCAAATATCCTTCTAATAAGCAAGAAACTCCAAAACCCGATGTTTGGAGTTTCTTGTTCGTTTTATTTTTAAAGGTATTCCAGGTCTTCTCTAACTAAATGCTCGTCCTCTTTATTCGAAAATGTCAGCTCAATATCGCCCCTTGATTCACCAACGTGTCTTGCAAGTGCTTCACATCAATTTCTCGCGGGAGGCACTTTTCTTTTGTGGCGATGGCAGCGGCAGCTCCGGCGGCTTCTCCGATTGCAAGGCAAATGGCTTGGACGCGGAAGGAGCCTAATGCTTCGTGCGTCGCTGAGATACAGCGGCCAGCGACGAGCAAGTTGTTTAGCCCTTGTGGCAGGAGGGAGCGGTACGGGATGTCATAATGGGTGCCTTTTGGCAGTTTGTAAATTTCCGTCGTTGACGAGTCTGGCGAGTGAATGTCAATCATGTAACAGGATTGAGCAATGCAGTCGTCGAATTGCTTTAATTCGACAATGTCTTCTTGTGTGATGACGTAGTCGCCGATGACACGTCTTGTTTCCCGAATCCCGACTTGCGTGGCTGTTTGAAGGAGCTCTGCTCGCTTGAACCCTGGCACGTATTCTTTCAGAAAAGCGATTCCATCTAGCACTTGTTCTCGCCCGATGATTTCCGCATTCGTTAAGTCTTGTGGGTCGAGGGCGTTTTTGCCTTGAATGCGTCCAAAGTTAATGCCTACGACATTGTCCATCCATGGCACCGTGAAGATGGCAGCGACATGGTCTCGGTTCACTTTTGTTAAGAAACCGTCGCGCTTCGCCTGTTCGATTTCATCTGCGAAACCGGTTGCGTTTACGTACCTATACCCGTCTTCTGTTTTCCAGTAGCCACGTCGCCCTTCTTGGTCGAGCTTTTCGCCAAGTGCTGCTGTATCGACATTGCCAAGTACATACATGAGCGAGGAAGGCTGCGTGCCTCCGTCTTTGTCTCTGCCGATTTTGCAGAGCGCACCGGCTCGTTCAGCGACATCTCCATCTCCCGTCGCATCAATGACGTGCGTCGCAAGCAAAGCTTCTCTGCCTGCTTTGCTTTCAATAATGATCGCTTCAATCGTGCCTGCTTTTGTGATCGTATCGAACCGTTGTATGGCAAAGGAGCTCGACACCTGCTTCTGCCAATAATTCAAACGCGAGAATCTTGTATTGTTCGGCATTAAACGGCTCCCAGCCTTTGCGATCGGTCATGATCAGCCCGCCTCTCGCATAGAGCTTTTGACGAATCTCTTGAAAGATGCCTCCGGTAATAAAGCGCTCCTTATCATGATAACCGTAGGCAAAAGAAGTCACCATTCCAGCTGTCCCCATCCCTCCGAGAAAGCCGTGCGCTTCGAGGAGAATCGTTTTGGCGCCGTTTCGGGCCGCGCTTAAGGCAGCGCCAATCCCTGCTGGTCCCCCTCCACAAACGACCACATCGGCTTCCGCGCGTACACGTACTTGTTTTTCTACTTCCGTTACTTGTCTCATCTGTTTATTCCTCCGACTCATACGTTTTATTCCTTTGATCCAGACATTGCTAGGCTCTCAATAAACTGCTTCTGGGCAAAGAAGAAGACTGTTAGAACTGGCAGTGTTGCTAGGACAGACGCGCTCATCAATGAACTCCAATCGGTTCCAGCCTCGTCGGTAAAGAGAGACAGAGCCAGCGGCAAGGTCATTAATTCTCTTGAATTGATAAAAATTAAAGGTTCGAGAAACTCATTCCAATTCGTTAAAAAGGTAAAGATCGTCACCGTCGCAAGTGCCGGCTTTGATAGAGGCAGCATAATTTGAACAAAGATGCGGAAACGAGAGCAGCCGTCAATTCGGGCGGCATCTTCAAGTTCAGCTGGGACTTGTTTAAAAAACTGCCTCATCACAAAGATGCCAAACGCTCCGCCTGCGCCAAAAATGGGGATGATAATTAAGGGCAAATGGGTATCAATCCAGCCGAGTTCCCTCATAAAAAGAAAGAGCGGGATGATCGTTACTTCGCCGGGGATCATCATCACACTTAGAAAAGCAAGGAAGATGACATTTCGCCCTTTAAATGGAATCCGGGCGAAGGCATACCCCGCAAGCGAAGCGAGCAATACCGTTCCGATTGTCACCGCGGCCCCAATGTAAATACTGTTAAACATTTGCCTAAGAAAGTGGGTGCTACTAAGAACATTGAGATAGCTATCCCACTGAATTGGGTTTGGGATAAAGGTTGGTGGCAACGCGAAAATTTGGTTAGGGTCTTTTAAAGACGTCGTGACCATCCAAATAAACGGCAACAGCATAATCGCTGAAATGATGGTTAATAAACCATAACGAACGACTGTAGAAACCGAGTTAATCTTCATTGTAGACCCACCTTTTTCGAAGCCACCACTGAATCAATGTAAATACACAAATGACAAAGAATAAAATAAACGCTGCCGCAGAGGCGTAGCCCATATCAAACAACCGAAATGCTTTTTCCCAAATATAATAGACAATGACTTTTGTACTGCTCTCTGGACCACCTTTTGTCATAACAAAGATTTGCGCAAAGATCTTCATCGCTCCAATAATCGTAATAATCGTCGCTAAAAAGACGGTAGGCGAAATGATTGGGAGCGTGATGTTTTTGAATTGGCGCCAGCTTCCAGCACCATCAATTCGCGCAGCTTCGTATAAGTTTTTCGGGACCATTTGCAAGGCGGCTAAAAACAGCACCATGTTTAGCCCGACGTTTTTTAAGACACTAGTTAAAATAACAACAGGCATCGCTAAATTTTTGTTATACAACCACGCTTGTGGCTCAATGCCAAACCATGCAAGAATCGAGTTAATGAAACCAAAGTCAGTCGCAAACATATAGCGCCAGACAATCGCCCAGACGACAAGCGTTGTGACCACTGGCACAAAAACAATCGTGCGGAATAGGCCCATTCCTGGTAATGGATGTCGTAAAAGCAAGGCTAGCCCTAGAGCGAGAATGATATTGAAGGGAACTAAGCCTGCGGTAAATAAAATCGTATTTTTCATCACTTGTTGAAATTCAGGGTCTTGCACGATCGCTTGATAATTGGCCGTTCCGATAAATTCCGACTGGCCGAGTAAGGGCCAGTCGGTGAAGCTCATATAGAAAGCAAAGCCAATGGGAACAAACATAAAGATCGTAAATCCGATTAACGTCGGGCTTATAAAGAGCCAACCAGCTAGCTCATCTCGTTTAAACATCGGTTTTCGAGGTCTTTTCTTTTTTTGTCTCCATTCTGCCTGAACATCTGCATTCATTTCTTATCCACCCCGTAGCTCATTCTTGCACCAATGGATTGATGCTTGCTTCCATTTGCTCAAGAATGTCAGCTGGTTCTGACGTTTGGCCGAATAAATGGTCAAAGCCTTGGAGGATGTGGTTGTCGATGTTTTGCCATTCTGGATGAATCGGTAACACACGTGATTCTTCGCTTAAGTTTAAAATCGTCGACTCCATGCTCGCTCTCGGCGGATTGTCTGGTTGTTCAATAAAAGCATCTGATTCAAGTACCGACGCCCGTGGTGGCGCGAAGTACGTCGAGGTCGCTTCCATCCCTGTTTCGCTCGCAAAGTAGCGAATCAGATCGAGTGCTTCTTCAGGATGCTCCGTCCCTTCAAACATGACATAGCCTGCTTGCCCGAGAATAGGCGATCTTCCTTGTGAGCCAAGAGGAACAGGGGCGATATCCCATTCAAAATCTTCGATCCCCCGAGCCGTTGAAACATAACTGTAGACATCAAAAAACATACCGACGTTCCCAGCTTCAAATGCGACTTGGTCCCCTGCACGAGGATGTGAGCGGTCCTCGAACATCATGCGGTCAAGCATTTCCAACGTCGAGATCCCAGCATCGCTATTCCAAGTAAACTCAGTCGTGTCTTCGTTAAAGAGGTCGCCCCCTTCTGCTCGCGTATGTGCTAAAAGATTCTCCCATGTTTCCCAAGCTCTAAAGAAATTCGCCCCATATACGCCTTCCTCCTCAGCGATTACAGCTGCGGCTTCTTCAAAAGCTTCCCATGTCCACTCGCCTCGGCTTTCTAATTCTTGTGGCGTTTCTAGTCCATTTTTTTCAAATAAGGTTTTATTGTAGAAAATAATATGAGGTGGGCTTGAGAACGGCACACCGTAAAGAGCTTCTCCCACTTCATATTGCGTAATCGTCCCTGGCAAAATGTCCTCAAAGTGAAACGACTCGTCTTCACGGAGTGCAGATAAATCAGCGAGTATGTTGTTTTCAATAAATTGAGGCACCATTCGCTCAGCCGCCCATCCGATATCCGGCAGCTCTTGCCCCGCTGCAAGCACCGTCATGTTTTGCTGATAGTCAGGAAAAGGCGTCGTTTGGATCGTTACATGTACATGCGGATGATCCACGTAATACGCTTCTAGTAATTCTTTATAAACGGCAATATGGTTTTCGTTGCCCCAAGTTGAGAACGTTAATTCAATTTGTTCTTCTCCATTTGCATCCGTTGATCCACCAGGCGATGAACAACCCGCCACAACGAGCAACAGGCTCGCACTTATGCTCCATCTCTTCACTTTAAATTCCCCCCCTTTGTTCTACCTTCAGTTTAAATAAAGCGCTTACAGTTTAAGAGGGTGTTCGTTTTCGATTTGGTATCCTTTTCTCAGGTTTTCGGTAACCGGACGGTCACCTTTGTCCCTCGTCCCAGCTCACTCTCGATCATGAGTTGTGCCTGTTCCCCTAAAAGCAAGAGAAGTCGTTCTGATATATTTCCAAGGACAACTTGATTCCCTACGCCACATTCAGGTTCTACTTTCATTCGTTCAATCGTTTCTTGCTTCATCCCTTGGCCACTGTCCCGAACTTCAATGTACGAATAGGCGTCATCTTGCCAGCCTTTTATGGAAATTTCCCCAACCCATTCCCCATGCTGATGCCCGTGTTCGATTGCATTTTCAATTAACGGTTGCAAGATAAGTTTCGGAATGGAAAGGGAGCGCATCGCTTCTGGAACAGCGATCGAAAAAGTCACTTTTCCTTCTAATCGTTTCTGTTGGATTGTTATATACGACTCAACGAAAGCCAACTCTTCTCTTAGCGGGACAAAGCGTGTTTTTTGATCAATGCTGTAGCGGATCAGGCGCCCGAGTGAGGCGACCATGTCGGAAAGCTCGTACGCTTGTTTTGTAATCGCCATCATATTAATATGTTCCAATGTATTGTAAATAAAGTGTGGGTTCATTTGCGTTTGGAGTGCTTTAATTTCTGCATCTTTTTCTCTAATCTCCGTTTGATACACTTTTTCAATTAATTCATTAATCTGCTTCATCATATGATTAAATCCAATCGCTAATTGCCCCAGTTCATCCTTCGTGTTTCGATTCATTCGATGATGAAACTCGCCTTTTTCTGCTAGCGCCATTACTTGGCGAAGCTCAAAAATTGGCTTTGTTAAAGAACGTTCAGCTACAAGGGCAAGCATTATCACAACTCCTGAGACAGCCAGCATCAGTCCGATTGTGAACAAGCGCAACGATTGTGATGCCCCGACAATATGATGCTCAGGCAAGAAGACGATCGTTTGCACGTCTCCACTCGAATCATTTCGAATAACAGGCAAGTAATCCACCCCATCTACCGTGATACTCTCACGCTCAGCAAGCTGCCAAACATCCTCTCCTTTCGCTTTTAAGAGGGGGTAAATGGCTTTCCCCGTTTCGTAAATCGGTTCCCCATTTCTATCAATCATCGTAATCGATGCATCTTCTGATAAATCAACATCCTCTAGAAGGGATTCAATGAAGCTTAATTCAATGTCGACTTTCATCATGCCAAGGGGACGAAAGCCATCAGGGTCACGGAGCAAACGCCCAACAGAAAAAACAGACTTTTCTGCTCCTAGCACGTAGGACGGAGAATGGGTTGGCAGTAACAGAGACGCGCCATTCCCTGCTTCAATCGCCTCTTGCCAATCAGACGTCCCTTCGGCTAAACGATGCACCGTGCGAGGTGAGCCAAGATCACTAAACAAACTCCCGTCTCGCGTAATGATATGAATACCAGAAAGCTCTTGCCGATTATAAGAGAGTGTCGATAAAAACGAGCTCATTCGTTCGAACTCCTCAGTCTGTGGATAATAGGAATGATGGACGTCGGACCGGTTTTTAAGAATCGCTAAAATCTCTCTGTCATATAACGGCAACAGCGACAAACGGTGCATCTCCTCAATATAGGCATTCACGTTTTGATTCACTTGCCCAATCACTTGAACCGTATAATGGTAGGTTTGGTCTTCAAGCGTTTTCGAAAAGTAAGCATATGTGATCATCCCTAAAAGATTTAACGGTACTAAAACAATCGATAAAAACAACAAAATAATCTTTGGCCGTAACGACACCTTACGTCCCCTCCGCTCCGTTACAATAAGGCTCTTTGCCTAAACTGGGTAGGTGTACACCGTTTTTCTTTTTTAAATAGTTTCATAAAGTGCTTTTCACTCTGATAGCCCGACATTCTCGCTACCTCATACACACGGAGGTTCGTTTGATGGAGCAACGTTTCAGCCCGTTCCAGCCGTTTTTGCGTGACATAGGTTGAAAAATTTTGACCGGTTTCATTTTTAAACCATTGACTGAAATAAGTAGGATGCAAATGAACGAGCTTCGCTACAGCCTGAAGGGTAATATCTTGATCAATATGCGTTTTAATATACGAATCCACTTGTTGAATTAAATGGTTTTCATGATCCTCTTGTTCTGGCTCAACGAGACCTCTCTTTATCTCATCAAAAGCAAGCACCACTTCGGTCCGGTCAATGGGCTTCAATAAATAACGACTCACACCATGTTGGATGGCCTGTTGAGCATACGTAAACTCTTCATGCCCGCTAACAATCACTATTTTTAGATGGGGATGATAGCTCCGCGCTTCTCGAATAAGCGATAACCCATCACGCTTTGGCATCCGAATATCGGTTAATAAAACATCAGGACAATCATGGGCAAGCAACTCCAGCGCCCGCTCCCCATTATCGGCTTCGCCAATAACAGTAAAGTCAGTGACAAGCTGATCGACGATCGTCATCAGCCCTTTTCGAATCATCTTTTCGTCTTCCGCAATGACAACTTTGTACATTTCTGCTCCCCCTTTAAAGAAAAGAACCTTCATTTAACAGAAGGTCCCTCCATTCTTTATGGCGCTGTATTCGTCTGAATCCGCAATGCATCCACTCTCAAGGCCGCACTTCCTTCTGAGTCAGCTCCCACCTTCACTAAATTTTGCCCAGCTTGGGAAATCGACGTCGACCGAAACAAAAACTCATCATTTCGATAAACGTCGTACGTGGTTTGTCCCGTTGACACCAATTGATAACGCGCTCGCTCCGTTGGATCAATCTCAACCGCGACAGTAGGTTGGAGAAGCCGATCTTGAATGAACCCTTGGTTACCGTCATACGTGATGAATAGAGACTTTTGACGGTTGCCTTCTCGGATGCTGATTTCATTGCCCTGGCTCGGAGCAAAAATCGACAGCTCCGCCTCTAATGTATAAAGCGAATCTGGCAAGGAAAACCCATCATACGTCAAGTAATGGAAAGCGCCTCCACTTCTGCGGTTTTCAATAATGTCAACGAACCCAGCACCTTGCTCAATCGTTCCTTGCGCAGCGCTGCCTTTGGCAATCTGCCACCGCCTTGTGTAATCGTCAAAGCGTTCGTTAATGACATTCCACACCTCCCCATCGCGCACCTCTAGCGAAAGCGATTCAGTTGTTATAACTTTTCCTTGATAAGAAACTTCTGCTCGTACTTCTGCGATTCCTTCTACACCAGAATAAAGGCGCTGACCGTCCACCCTCACAACTGACGGATCACTTGAAAACAGGGAAAACGAAAGCTCCTTTTGCGCAATCGTTGTTCCATCGTAACGATGAGCAAGAACATCAAAATCAATTTCACGGTCGGTTGAAACAACTCGACTTGGCAATCGCAAAGAGGCTGACGCCATTTCCACTCGCTCATCGCCAACAATCGCCCGAGCAAGGGCAATTTTCGTTGATCCCCGTTGCCCGGCTTCATACACCATGTATAGCTCATCTTCCGAATAAATATAAGACCGCGACGCCGCACGTCCGTTTTCTGGAGCAACGGCTGACGGCTGATAATAAGATCCTAAATGAATTTCCTGGTCAAAGTTCTCGCCAACATCCACCACATACTGATTTCCTGATCCCCCATGCACAGTAACATAATGATGGCCATTGTAAGGAAAGTAGTAAGCTCCTGACAAATTCCCTCCTTGCCCAGGCTGCGGGGAAATGAGCGGTTCTTGTTGCGTCTCCCACTCCCGCCCATCAGCTGACCAAGCTAAATAAATCCGCCGCGTCCCATTATTGTTCCCCATTAACATCATCACATAGCGATTGTCCTTTCCGTCAAGCTCATGCTCGAATACACGCGCATAAGAGGCCTCACTTATATCTGTAAAATCAGACGTGTCAATCACGACCTGCTCATAATCAAAATGAATGCCGTCTTCAGAAGAAGCAAGACGAGTCACTGAGTTTTCCCCGTGAAAATACAAAAACAACTTTCCCTCCTCTTCATTCCAAATCGGATGAGCAGAAGCAACATGTGAAACATTGTAGTGGGGCTGCCAGTTTCTTGAGATCACAGGATTCGAGGCGTATTCCGTCCAGGGTCCAGTTATCGAATCCGCATACGCAAGCGCGATCCCTCCTGGAGCATCGTGGGGACCATAATACATGTAATACGTTCCAAGAGGATTCTCAAAATAATCAGCTGCCCGAATAACCGTCGGAAAATCAACTTCTCCCGTTGGATTATACCGCATCTCACTCGGCTCAATAAGCGTTTTTTCAAAATGAAACAACGGCAACTCATGAGCCTCCATACGATCATCGCTCAGAACCAGACCGGCCAACAATAAAATCACCGAAACAGTAAGCGCTTTCAACAGAGATTTCATTTAATTCCTCCTCTCATATGTCTACCCATTATAGCGTCAAGCAAAGGTGTAGATATTCCTGTTGCATTAAGATCTGGTAGTGTTTCTTTAAGGGGTTTATCCCTACTTGGGTTGTCCCTTGGAGTTGCTACAACTTGATCCGTTTAAAAAATAACTAAACGGAAATAAGAAAAATTAGATAATGATGGTCCTAGATGAAAGGGGAATATAGGAGGGAGTTATGAGCGCTAAATCAAAAAACTCTATTAAAATGCAATTGTTGAACGGTTTACTCATTCTAGTCGGTTTAATGCTTATCTTTTCAGTGGGCCATAATTTATATGTGGGGAAGTTTAACCAGACATTGCTAATATTTTTAACAGTTATTTTTGCTTGGGTCTTATTTTGGAGAGGTTTTCGAAAAAACATTTTAAAGACGCTTCTGCGACTGTATTATCATACGTATGCCGTAATTGATTCTAAAGGTCGGTAATGCCCAGCCATCTTATAATTATAACCTCGTGCGCCTTCACTATCAACATTAAAAAGCCTTCTCCCGATAGACTTCGAGAAAAAGCTATTCAATCCTCATTTCACAGGGCGTTTTGACCTCCCTTCATAATATCTTAATCGCGTGATTTAGTGTGAAGGAAGAACAGGCACAAGCTTCTTTGTTTCGAAAAGAGTAAAATCAGTTCTTTAATGATAAATATTTATGTACAATCGCTTCTGCGAGACAAGTTGATGAATCAACAAGAGAAATATCGCCCGATAACGCAGCACAGGGAGTTTGACGACAAGCGCAGACTGATTATGAGCTGCGCTTATTAATTTCAATTCACGCACTCACAAGGAGTGCGACTTCATATACTTCGATCAACCGGATAATACAGCGAAAAGTCACTCTTTCCCTCATCATATCATGGAACACAAACAACATTTCAACATTTTTTCCTTCACTTTACCCGTTTCATCCCAGAAAACCGCCGCATTTATAATAGGGTTTTCTTTTCTTAAGAAAAAGGGTATACTGATCATAAGAAATGAGTAAAGTAAAAAGACTGAAGGTGCTGTAACACCTTCAGTCAAACAATAGCTCGGTTCCCTGCAAGGGGGTCGGCCGATGGTTACGAATAATCCACCTGAGCCACTAACTCAAGGGTGGATTATTTTTTATGGTTGTGAAATGACAGCAATGCAACGATCAGTAGCCCGAACGTCAACATAAGGGAAATTCCTTCAAATACTGTCATACAGCAACACCCCCTTTCGTGGGAGTGTGCCGACCACCCTTGAGTAACCGTTATGCTATTGTTCTTTAATTATAGCATGTTCCCTTATTGTTAACACTATCTTTCGGAAACAGGTCTTGGCCGTTCGATCAAATAATAGGATGAACTGTCAGTAAGCATATCTACACTGGCCTCACTACCACTCATAAATACATGCTTTCCCCAAAAATACAAAGCCCGCCAGCAAAAGTAGCCGGCAGGCTTAACTTGCCCCTTCTTATTTTTCTTTTCTAACGTTATTAATCCACGCTTTGTCTTCATCCATCATTTTTTTGGCGGCGATAATCGTCAGTATTTGAATCGCGATAATGGGGATACCCATTAACCCGGATAACACTTCAAGTGGCGCCAATCCACCTATGTTCATGAGCGTTAGCGCAAGCACGGTAATAACCATAGCGACAAATATGCGGAGATGCTTTGAAGGGGCGCGTCTGCTCATGTCCTGTGTTGACATATAGGTCGCAATTGTATACGTCGTTGAGTCTAATGTCGTGACCAAGAAAATAGCGGCAATAATGACAAACACCGCAATGGATATTTCCGGAAGCGGCACAGATGCCAAGATTTGCGGTACTGCGGCAACTGGTTCTTGTTCTTGGACAATATTTAAAACAGAGACGTCCCCGCTTGTGTATCGCTCAACGCCGAGGCCTCCTAAAATCCCTGTCGCAATCCACGACATCAATGTAGGCGCCAATAGATACGTTAAAATCATTTCTTTAATGGTCCTTCCTTTTGAGACCACCGCTGCAAATACACCGTGGAGCATCGCCCATGTCGCATTGTAGGCAAACCAAAAGACCGTGTGGCTTTCAATATGAGAACCTCCTCCCTCCGTATTAAGCGAGTTTGTATAGAGGGAAAAGTCTAGATAGCGTGAAACCAAGACGCTAACGGAATCGGTAAAGAAATTAAGAATAAAAATGCCTGGGCCAACAATCATGATAAACAAAGCAAAAACCCCAGCAATGTACATATTTATCGTACTCAAACGCTTGATTCCTTTGTCTAACCCTACATAGGCGCTAAAAGTAAAAACAAACACCCAAATTAAAGTCACGATCATCGTTAACAAAAACGTAACCTCTATATTGAACAATTCCGCTAAGTTCTCTGTCACAATCGGTGTTCCTAGCCCTAATGTCACAGCAGCGCCTGCTAAAATACTGACTAAAAAGAGTGTGTCCAATACAATACCGCCGAGGCCATCCGTGAATTTATCGCCAAAAATGACTCGGCACGCTTCCGAAATACGCATCTTTGGCTTTTTCCGGACGTGAAGGATGTAAGCCATCGCAGGAGCGGCCATTACGAATACAGCAAACGTTTGGAAACTCCATAAAAACATGCTGTAGGCATTGCCTGTCAGGAGTGCTTCGCTAGAACCAGCTTGTAAGCCAAATGGGGGATCAACCGCCACTTCACTCCATTGAACCATTCCTGTCCGCATCAATGTCGCGCCGACGCCCATTGCCACTAAAATTGAAGCGTACTCAAACAGTGTAAATCTTGGCTTTACCGCCGGATCGCCTAAAACGACTTGTCCGTATTTCGAATAAGCTAACCAAACGCCCGCTACAACCATAAGAAGGGCATACCAAATATAGCCCCAAGCAAAGAGATCGACAATCGTATCAAAGATATTGTTTAACAACGTCATCGATTCTTCAGTATAAATGGCAAATAAAAAACTGACTATCGCAATGATTAGAATAGAAGGAAAAACAATTTTGTTTTCCACCGTTCTTTTTTTGCCTATCGGACCGCTTTTCATCAAATCTCTCCAATCTAAAAAAGCTATTCCAATTTGATCAGGGGGCAAGCTCCATTCATACAGGGGGAGAAACCGACACCATTCTCCTTTGTCCAATGGACCGGCAACCGTCTCGCCTTCAATCAATTGCTTCCTTTCCTGTAAACCAAGGCTAGCCCCCATTGCTGCAAGCCACCACACGTTCAAGCCATTTGCCAAAGCAGCAAGCACTGTATTTATTCCCGTTAAACAAAAATTAAACCTTGTTTTTTAGCGCAAGAAAGCATCCTTAAACGGAACGATAAAAAAAGACAGCGCTTCATGTGACGCTGTCTCGAGAAAAAGGAGTGTAGGTATCGTTATAGGAAGGATATGACATTCATAAAATTAGCCATAAGCTAGCTTTTTCTTTCATTTTTCGCTTTTTCAATTGCTTCTGTCATTTCTTCATAAGAGGAGGCTTCTTTGTATACAAAGCTATCTGCATGGTTTAAGGAAAGGGGGATGGCTAAAAACAGATCTGAACACGCCTCAAATTCCTCCTGAATTGGAAAAAGCAGACCTGGCCCTTCATTATCAGGCTTCGACGTCACAATATAGCCAGTTTGGTCTTCATCGGTCGTTATAAAAAACAAAAAATGTTTGCCCTCTTTTTCTTTCAGCTCTTCCAATTCAGTAGGATACAGAACCAACGCGCCGTCCGGTGCATCTACTTCCAATCTTTTTGGTTTCTTGTCCCTTTTGAAAAAAAACATCGAATCCCTGCTTTCTTTGTTTTCAATTTTTCACTAAACAAATTTAGGAAAAGCACTCCCTTGCCTATTTTCATTCGAACAAAGACTCGGCCATTCTAAAATAAACGTAACACACCAATGGATTTTTGCGCAAAAGAATAAGCGTTTTCACGTGATAGCCTAAGGGCCTTATGAACAAAACATAATCGTGGCCTGGCTTTGTTGCTGCTAACGTTGCATTTTTCACTTCCTAACAGTCCGGATATGCCAGAGCTTGAAATAGCGGACGTCCACAGACCACCACTTTCCGTTTGTTCCAGCGGATGCAATGGACTTTAACCTGTATTCTCTCGTCGTGTAATCACCACAGTTTACCAACGAATAGATCCCGTCGGAGATGGCGGACAAAACAGTGGGCACGATCACATTCGATGCAATGAATCGGTTTTCTGCAAATAAAGGAAGCGTCTTAACAAAATAATCTGCCTTTTTGCATACAATTTCTATATAATAAGATCTAGGCAAAGGCATGACAGTGTACTTGCAGTGCTAAATTTTCATGGAAAAAAGACGGAGGTGAAACATTCATGTCTAATGATCATGAGGTTTTATTAGATAATGAAAAACAAAATGAGCCCGAAATCAAAGTGGAAAGACGAGAAGGGGAACCAACTGCAGCCTTCAAAGGGGCTGCTTGGGCTGCGTTGGTAGTAGGTGTCGGCTCGTATTTTATCGGCTTGTTTAACGCAGCCATGGAACTGAACGAAAAAGGATATTACTTTGCCGTTTTAATCTTCGGCCTCTATTCAGCCGTATCTTTGCAAAAGGCAGTAAGAGATAAAGATGAAGGCATACCTGTTACGAGCATTTATTATGGGATTAGTTGGGTTGCACTTATTGTCTCTATTTTATTAATGGGTATCGGTTTGTACAATGCTGGCAGCATTGTTTTGAGCGAAAAAGGATTTTATGGCATGTCTTTTGTCCTTAGCTTATTTGCTGCCATCACGGTCCAGAAGAATATTAGGGATACACAACGGGCAAGAGAAAGAGATTGAGTAGTCCGTTTTTAACGATTTTGCCTTACATGTAACATGTGATCTACATAAAAATGAACCTTGGACGGGGTTCATTTTTTTGTTGTGCTCGTCCCCAAGTCTTCCGTAAATGACACTCGAAGGTTTGATTCCGTCCACAAATCCGCTTCATGGCTCTGAAGGATACGCAGGTAACTAAAGCGCCTGTCTTTAACGAGAAGACCAATCGTTCGCGCATCTTTGACATCGCGCTTTACCTTGAAGCTTATCGTCGAGCTCCTTTGGACTTCGAAACATGCATCGGGTTCCCCATCACCAACGGAATGCCACGGTCTTCGAGGAAATAAGCCAAGTTCAGCTAGAGGCCAGTCAGTTTTATTATTAGTCTTGTGATGGCGGACCATCGTCGCCTGAACGTGTAAAAGGGTTTAACCGCTCGTCATGATTGTAAGGGCACGAATTTACTCCAATTCTTGCTCGTTGACACTCCAGACACTCCACATCCTCCCAAGGGGCTCTTTTTGTTTCAACCCCTTCTAACAGGTATGCTCCTTTCGATACTACTAATTTTATTTTAATCCCCTATACCCCTCTTGGTTCATATAAACCGCTTAGTGACTTAAGATTAGCTTGGTTTCTTCTTTATAACCCATTAAGTTCATATAAAACTCGCTCCCGAATTCCAGAACACGATGAATGTCATTTATTTATAACCCACTAAGTTCATATAAAACGCGCAACCTGAATAGGCGATAATGCTTTTATTCCATCTTTATAACCCACTAAGTTCATATAAAACGCTTTCGGAGAAACTTCCCGCCCGGTACCTAAGCGGGCTTTATAACCCACTAAGTTCATATAAAACCAAATATTAGCTGATCTTAAGAAAGGAATCGAAGTCGACTTTATAACCCACTAAGTTCATATAAAACTTTTACGAGTCGGCTGGGACGCCTCAGCTGTGGATAGCTTTATAACCCACTAAGTTCATATAAAACAAATAAGCAAGATATAATAGATAGAATACCCAATCAACTTTATAACCCACTAAGTTCATATAAAACGCGTTACGTGTGGACGGGTCGCCGTTGCCTGCACCCACTTTATAACCCACTAAGTTCATATAAAACAAATCCTACAAAACGAGCTAAATAAACAGTTTAACGCCTTTATAACCCACTAAGTTCATATAAAACGCCTTCTCCATCTGCTATTTTTATCAGTCCGTTGCCTTTATAACCCACTAAGTTCATATAAAACTATCTTGAACGTGGCCAAGCGTCTTTATTTAGCTGGCTTTATAACCCACTAAGTTCATATAAAACTTGGCTTGTTTTCCGATACTGCCGGTGTTAGCTCTTCTTTATAACCCACTAAGTTCATATAAAACGCGTATGACCAGGCAATGTTATGGCCCGCAATAACCTCTTTATAACCCACTAAGTTCATATAAAACCAATTAGTCCGCAAGAAGGGTGTCTTGGTAAAGAGAACTTTATAACCCACTAAGTTCATATAAAACGACGGCAAAGCTCGTCACAGCCTCCGTCAGATCTTCCTTTATAACCCACTAAGTTCATATAAAACCGTTAGGCGTCCGGTATTTCGGGAAATTTGTAACGACTTTATAACCCACTAAGTTCATATAAAACGCTCTTGGCCGTCCTTGCGCCTGAACCTCTCCATCTACTTTATAACCCACTAAGTTCATATAAAACCTTTTTCACCTAACTCATTTACAAGCTTTTGAAATTCTTTATAACCCACTAAGTTCGTATAAAACGCGTAGCGATTTTCACCGCGTCGTCCAGCACGTTAAACTTTATAACCCACTAAGTTCATATAAAACCCTTTTCTCTTAACAACTTCGGTTTAGCTTCCACTTCTTTATAACCCACTAAGTTCATATAAAACGGATTGAACATTTCTGATAACACGCACTCGCCAGACGGCTTTATAACCCACTAAGTTCATATAAAACTGGCTCTAAATAGCGCATTACATTATCAACGTAATTCTTTATAACCCACTAAGTTCATATAAAACTTCAATTGGTTAGAAGAAGGTGAGGGCGAAAATTACTTTATAACCCACTAAGTTCATATAAAACGATTGTGGACAAACTTATGAAATCACTTGTGATGATGAACTTTATAACCCACTAAGTTCATATAAAACGATTGCGATTAGGTAAAGAACATGGAGGATTTAGCTTCTTTATAACCCACTAAGTTCATATAAAACAAGTTCTTCACTGTTAAGAATATGATGGTCAATAAGCTTTATAACCCACTAAGTTCATATAAAACTCATCCGCTACGCTCCTTCCTCCACGCCTATCATTACTTTATAACCCACTAAGTTCATATAAAACTTTTGTAGAATTAGATTTAGAAAAGGTGGATGATAGTCTTTATAACCCACTAAGTTCATATAAAACCGGGTGCTTTGCGCTGTCGCTAGCGACTGTCGTCGCTCTTTATAACCCACTAAGTTCATATAAAACACGGGAACCTTCAGTTGAAGCAAGCTCTGAAGATACTTTATAACCCACTAAGTTCATATAAAACTTTTCTTCTCTGCCTTCAACATTTTCCCCACTTGGCTTTATAACCCACTAAGTTCATATAAAACTTACGTATAAAGCCACGTCTCTGTTAAGGCGCGCCACTTTATAACCCACTAAGTTCATATAAAACTCAGCCGATTATTGACCTTATCATCAAGTCGCTTTACTTTATAACCCACTAAGTTCATATAAAACGACTAAAAGGACCAGAAACACGCAAAGGAATTACCACTTTATAACCCACTAAGTTCATATAAAACGCTGAAACTAACTTATCACGGCGTAACACATTTAAACGGCTTTATAACCCACTAAGTTCATATAAAACCTTTTTCGCCCTCGACTTCGTAATATACGATGATCCCGCTTTATAACCCACTAAGTTCATATAAAACTCCATAACCACTATTCCTGATTTTTCGCTAAGAAGCGTCTTTATAACCCACTAAGTTCATATAAAACTTGCCGCCTGGTCGGTATCCCGTGAACCATAAAGTTTGCTTTATAACCCACTAAGTTCATATAAAACTGTACTTTTCCGCAAGTGGCGAAGTGTACTCCACGCGTGGCTTTATAACCCACTAAGTTCATATAAAACTTGATGCTACGATCTTTGATTGGGTTTCTTTGCTCTCTTTATAACCCACTAAGTTCATATAAAACCATGTGGTACATTCAATTTCTTTTTTGGTTTGAGGTAACTTTATAACCCACTAAGTTCATATAAAACGCAGCGTCTAACTCAAATACTGACATTGAAATGCTCTTTATAACCCACTAAGTTCATATAAAACATGAATGTTTTCAGACTTACCACTCACTTGGTCAGCGTCTTTATAACCCACTAAGTTCATATAAAACTGAAATCGGTAAGCTTGGCAAAGGTATTTTTGACGCCTTTATAACCCACTAAGTTCATATAAAACAGAAATCGAAAAGGAGCGGGCAGCCACGGCCTTGGCGCTTTATAACCCACTAAGTTCATATAAAACGAAACGCACGATCTCGCGACAGCTATCGAAGGTTACGGCTTTATAACCCACTAAGTTCATATAAAACATACAAGGCTTAGTAAACGGAATTGGTTCGATGTTCTTTATAACCCACTAAGTTCATATAAAACGTATGTGGAAGGATGTGGGCGGCATTAGGCGGGTTATCTTTATAACCCACTAAGTTCATATAAAACGTGCTTGCTCACCTGAAGAAGAGAAGCGTGTATTAACTTTATAACCCACTAAGTTCATATAAAACGCTCAAGCGAAAGCAGAGAGTATGAACCATAACCGTCTTTATAACCCACTAAGTTCATATAAAACGAGAAAAGATTCTAAGGGAAAACCGTTTTTCCTAACCTCTTTATAACCCACTAAGTTCATATAAAACTTGAAAATGATCACTAAATATAAGAAAACAAATCAAGCTTTATAACCCACTAAGTTCATATAAAACTCACATCCCCCTGTACTCCCGTCACTTTAGTGTCTACTTTATAACCCACTAAGTTCATATAAAACCTACACTAATAATAGCATGATAGTACTATCGTGTAACTTTATAACCCCACTAAGTTCATATAAAACGACGACACGGAAAACGCAATAAAGGAGAGTTCAGGAACTTTATAACCCACTAAGTTCATATAAAACGCAATACAAGCGTCAAATGCAATCTTAAAAGCCGCAACTTTATAACCCACTAAGTTCATATAAAACGAGATTGTCAAATACAAAAAGAATCTGATGGTTGCAGCTTTATAACCCACTAAGTTCATATAAAACCGTTCTTTATCTAGCAACCGGATTATTGGCGATCATAGCTTTATAACCCACTAAGTTCATATAAAACTCTCAGAATGCTTTGCAGCAAGCTCGCCTCGGTGCGCGTCTTTATAACCCACTAAGTTCATATAAAACCGGTGTACAACCGAAAATCCCAATACTGCAATGTGGCTTTATAACCCACTAAGTTCATATAAAACCAAGTCGATCATGCCACACCCACCAATTCGGATCAGCTTTATAACCCACTAAGTTCATATAAAACAATGATCGATGAAACAACTTCAAGTTGGAAATACCTTGCTTTATAACCCACTAAGTTCATATAAAACTCGTCGAGTGCGACTAAGGCCATTTGATAATAGTTATCTTTATAACCCACTAAGTTCATATAAAACGATTTCATCATCACCGAACAGGTGAGTATTATCTTCTTTATAACCCACTAAGTTCATATAAAACGCTTTCGTTTTTTGCTCTAACACTTCTTCTTTGTCTTGCTTTATAACCCACTAAGTTCATATAAAACTTTATTACAGTTCTCGGACTCACTATGTCAGTCATCTTTATAACCCACTAAGTTCATATAAAACAGGTAAACTGAACACGTTGTTTTCCTCAGAATTTCAACTTTATAACCCACTAAGTTCATATAAAACTGCGAGCGCTAGTGGCGCAGGCGGGCGCTTTTTTGTCTTTATAACCCACTAAGTTCATATAAAACATGATAGGCGTTAGTGCCACGGCCGTTGACGTGCTTCTTTATAACCCACTAAGTTCATATAAAACAAGACTTCGATTCACCGTTTGTTCTCCTGACTTACTACTTTATAACCCACTAAGTTCATATAAAACCCTTCATTTTAGCCAACAAAAAACCTTAAAACAACGGGCTTTTTCACGATTGCCTGTCCTATCAAATGGCTTCATTTTGCAGTGGATCGCCAGTCGTGTATTTAGAATCACTTCAAAATAGCTTGAATCCCTTAAGGGGCAAGCGATTCGCTCATTTTACATCAAAACCGATTCACGGCAAACTGTGAATGTTTCGTCTCATTTTATCATTTATAAAAACAAGTCGGAAGGGTTTCTCTCATGGCCATGGATAATCTTCTTTAAATTTCTTGGATTGGCAACCTGATATAAATAGATAGAGTCTGACTCTCTTTTGATAATGGTATCGAGTTCAGCCATACATTTACTTAATGTTCCTTTTGTTATCTCTCCTTCAAATACGGAGTTTTGGGTCCAGTCCAGATATTTTCGCAGCGTTTTGCATACTTTTCCAACTCGCTTTTGGCCGACATCGTACGTTATAATGACAAACATGTTACCACCACGCTTTCAATGGCTTGTAGACTTCATCATCAATTACATGTTTGATCAGTTTATAGCATTCCAGTCGGATAAGATAACGGTACGTTGTTTTTCTCTTTAATTTTCGATGCATAATGCTTGTTTGCAAGCGTTCTTCCCAGGCTCGAATAAATCGTTTTTTCCCTTCTTCGTTTAAATAACAAACTTCGCCTTCTAAATAGTCAAAGTGCTTTTTCGTAATGATTTTTTTGTTAATTAAAGAAAGTATGAGTGGATCGACAATCAGTGGCTTAAAAATTTCTGCCAGGTCTAAGCTTAATGAGAAACGTTTGGTCGATGGTTCATGGAGAAAACTAACAGTTGGGTTTAACGATGTACGATAAATTTCCGATAATACTGTTTGGTACATCATAGTATTGCCAAAAGAAAGAAGAGCATTAATTGGATCATTGGGAGGTTGCTTCGTTCTTTTCGCAAAAGCAAAATCTTGTTTGATTAGTTGTCGGAAACCTTCATAATAATGCTTACGAATTTGCCCTTCTTTTCCCATCAACATTGTAATATCTGTGCAGGTTTGCAAACTTGATTGAACCCCCATGATTGCTTCGATAATATCTGACGTTTCTTCTTTTCGTTTGCGGAGATTCCGCAGCATATGATGAGTACCACCAGCAATAAACTGATGAGCTAAAAACAAGCGTTTGTATTTATGGTTATAATGTTCTGCTTGATTCACTATAAGAAAACCGGAGACATTTTTTGTACGTGGATAGTACGTCCCTGCATAAAAGCCGTAATAGTTGTAAATATGTAAACAAACATCATACTGGCTTAAGTAATTTAACAGTTTTGTATTCATATCCACTTCACCAAAGATATGGAGGTTACGAATTTTTTCAATAGGGAGTGGCTTACGACCACCCTCTTCTGCTACATAGTAAATAGTATTTTGTTTTCGCTGAAGCCGACCATTTGTGAAAACATAGTGGTCACGCATCATCATCATCCACCTCCAAAGCGTAACAAAAGGAATAATAGGCACATTTTTTGCAATAAGGAAGCCTTTTCACGACTGGCGGTTTTGGTTGTTTTGTTACCTCATAAGCCTCAGCGATTGCTTGTTTGACTTGTTGTTTTTCCTTTTCCCCAAGCACCATTTCAAGCGTTCGCTTTTCCTTTGTATAGCTAATTAGTCCTTTTTTCTTTACCCCTTTTTGATCAAGCTGGTAAAGGTAAAACAGCATTTGCATTTTATCCGAGTCTTTCATTCGGCTTGACAGTTTTACTTCCCGGACATATTCACCGTCGATGGCGTCAATTTTAAATGCGTTGTCTATGAGAATTTCCCTTGTTTCGACCCTTGGATAAGCTGTTTCGTGAAGCACCTTCCCTTCTGCGACTCGATCAGACTCATTTTCCATGGAAATGCCATGTTTAAACAGCCACAGTTTCCTTTTGCACAGCAAGAGATAGTGTATGTCCACCCCTCCAATCGTTTTCTCCTGCATAGTGCTCCCCTTTCCTTTTCTACGAAAAGAAACCATCTGCTTCTTCCGTTAATAATCCCAATTTTGTATCGTACCGGCATTCGGCTATATACAATCCTTTTATCCCATAGAAGTCACTTATGCTTAGATTTTTGAACTTATTTATGCTTACGGAGTATTGTTCAATCGTACGTCGAGCCTTTCGTTTTGCTCGTTTGATGTCCTCCTTCCGCTCAAATCGATTGTTGGCATTTTCCCAATCGTTGATCGCCTGCTGGACCTCATCCAATTCTAAGAACATGGCTGGAACCACCTGGTTTTGTTGAAAGTCTCGTAACAAAGATTGTGCTTTTTGTTTGCCAATTTCATAAAGAGGTCGAGATTTCAGTTGTCTCAATGTTTCATCAAACTCTGCTTTAAAGGCAGTGCCCACTAAAGCTTCTTCATCATACAAACGTTGAATCAACTCATGCTTTTTTGTTTCTAACAGTACACCACTCTGCTCACTTAGCAAGTCCAAACTGCGCTGATAAATGTCTTGATCATAAACGGAGCCGACACCACTCACGTCGTTAATCAAGATATAGACATTTGTCATATCTATTGGTTTTATCCCTTTGCGATTGCAGCGACCTAAGCGTTGAAACAGGCTATCAAGAGAAGCCATTTCGCTATAGAGTACGTCAAAATCAATGTCAAGGCTTGCTTCCACAAGCTGAGTTGTCACCCAAATGCCAGTACCCTCACTCTCAGCAAATGCGAGAATTTCTGCTTCTAAACGCTTTCGGTCCTTTTGGATAAACCGAGAATGAAGCAAGTGTGTATCAGGGTGATGGTTTACAACTTCTTGGTACAATGTTCTTGCCTGATCAACCGTATTGCAAATCATTAAGACTTTTTTCTTCTTCCCTGCTTCAGCCGCTTCTTGCGCACAATCGAGTATCGACTTTTCCCGAATCGAAACGTTATGCCGTTTAACCCGGTCATCTATAAATTCTCCATAGCGCAAAGGCTTGTTGGGCTGCTTTAATTCCCGCTGGAGCGCTTTATAATAAAAGTCAGGGAGTGTTGCTGTCATGATTAAAAAGGAACCGCCAATTTCATCGATCATGGCCATAGCGCGTACAAGCAGTGCAGCAATCTTTGGGTTATACGCTTGCAATTCATCAATAATTAGTTTGCAAGAAGCCATCGTCGCATATTCTTTTTCAAAACCGAGATAAAAGAAAGGAAATTTTAATACTTGGTCAATGGTAGAAACGACCAATTTATTGGCAAATTCTTTTGATTGCGCATGGACTTTTTCTAGCGTGGAATCGTCACCCTCTATCGTATCCAACAAATAGTCCAAGCTAGTAGAATGCAGAAGACCGGTTGCAGTCTCTCCATGGTCATCTGTTATTTGAGAGAACCCAATTTTATCTGGGTTAACAATCCGATCGTACATCGCATTTAAACTAACGCGAAGAGGCAACGTAAAAAACCCTTTTTCCTTTCCGAGCCAAAGCAATCCCGCTTCTGTTTTCCCCATCCCAGTCTGGGCCACAACAACAACATGCTTGTCTTGATGGGTCTCTGTAAACTGCTGCAGCTCTTTTTTCGCGCCATTAAACTCTCGCTCCATAAAACGGTTGACGTAATCGCCAACAGCCAAGTCATGACTTAATTCAATTGGGACATGAGCTGAGGCGGCGTGGTCTAGTCGGTGCAATAATCCTTTTAATAGTACATATCGATAAAAAATTGGACCGTGACTAGGGGTAAACCGTTGGGATGTGCTTATGCGATCAAACCGCTTTTGTTTCATTTTCCCTTCAATTTCAATCCCCATATGTGTACTCAACTCGTCACAAATCGGTAAAATATTTTCGCGATAGTTAGCGACCGCTTCTAACACGTTAACAGGGCGATCCCGTTCATGGTGATAAGCAATTGCCTGCATAACAAGTTTTTCCTCTTCTTTATCTAGACCTAGTTGCTTTACGGGGACAGCAAGGATAGATAAATAGTTGTGCTGCACGTCAAACGAAGAGGCCGCTTGAAGCAACGGCTTCCCTAAAGCGTTTCTTATTTTATTCTGAAAAAATGTATCTGCTTTTCCAACATCATGATAAAGCACCATGACTTTTAACAAGTACCAATCCCGCTCTGTTAAAGGTAGGCGATCCCCATACTTCACTTTCAATTGTTCATAACGTATAAATAGCTCTTCTGTATGCTCGCGAATGGTTTCTACAGGGTCAGATTTTGCAAAAAAGTCCATAAAAAAACTGCCTCCTAGTTAGCAAAAAAGAAGCCAGCTGTACTGACTTCTTTATTCATTTAATTATGAAGTAATATACAGTCTCCGTGTGAATCAATAAATGGTTCTTCTATCGTATAACCTGGTTGAACGTAACCAACAGCAATCTTATCCCATACCCTCACTTTTCCGCCTAAGGACCGATAGGTAGAATTTAGCTTATATGGTATGTAGTCACCTTCATCCAACCAATTTTCTGGAACAAAAGCACAGTAAGACTGCAAAGTCACATCGTCGTCTACTTGTTTAGCCTCCACCACCTCACACTCATCAACGCGGACAAGATCTTCCCAACGTCCGAGGCTCAGATGGCTGTCTGACGATAAAATGGCCTCTTTTAATTGATAAAGAACCTCTTCCTCCGCGCTTACATGAATCAGCAGTTCTACATCGTAGAGCAAATGCATGTAAATCGGCATTGAAGTCAAATCCTTAAATTCCCGTTCAATTCCTAGCCCGGCTGTCGTCAACACAAATTCCTCCGTCTTGCTGTTTTTGAAGAAATAATGCGTTTGGTAATCAGTTATAAGCGTATCGTACTTTCCTTGGATACTGTAACGCATGGGAATCAGAGAAGTGGCATTTAATGCCGCATGAAGCATTCCTTTTACAGTGGAATAAGGTGGCAAGGGATACGTTTCTGAAACTTTGAAAGCAAACGGTTTCTTATAACAAGCCGTTTCTTGGTAAAGCTTTAAACGAAGAACTTTCATTAACTTGTCACTCCGTAATACTGTGCCACTTCCTCTTTTAAATCCTTAAAGAATGCTTCTACTGTTCCCGCTTTGCCCTCAGCTGCTTGCTCAAATTGACTCTCATTTCCAAATTGACCTGTTACAAATCCAATTCGTGTATAATCGCCAATTCGGTCACTGCCAACTGTTGTATCCATCACATCCGCAATACTGTCTAAATTCAAGTCCCACGTCCGCGAATCAGGTCTTAGTTGAACACGGCCCAAAAAGAATGGATTCGCAACGGGATAAAGCCCACCAATGGCAAACAAAGGAGACAATGTTTCTTGCCGTCCGCGAATATGGCGATTTAATAATTTCACAACATCCAAGAATTGTTGGACACGGTCACATTTTGTTTCGGATGCTAGTTCTTCCCCCTGATCATTTCCGACTCTAGCTAAATCGATCGTAATTGTATACGCATACAAACTTTCATGCTGTTCAATGTTTGCTAAGTTGGCAGTTTCACCAATTCGTTCGGCCAGCCCCATATTCGTTAAAAACTCCATGTCGTGGCGGTATGGTTCAAGCGAAACAGCATGGGAAAGACGCACGACTGCTGGACGTTTGATTGATTTTTTTCCTGTTTTTAAATAGCCAAATAAGTCCATTTCCACTGAGTCCGCAATCGTTGCTTTATCTTTAAATTGAAGCGTACCCTTTGTTTTATCAACGGTGTCCAGATTCCACTCAAACAACTCGTTGCCAAGCCGGACAATGTCATAACGTAAACTTTGCCGAGACGCAAATGTATGAACATCGCCATTTCCACGATGAATTTTTTTCAATTCAGACACATTGCCAACGCCTTCCCCGTAGTTCAACGAATTTGCTTTAAAAACAACTGTAAATGAAAGTGCTTTACCCATTTGCTTTTGCCTCCTCTTTATTGTTGGAACGATCTTCTGCTAACAAGCCTGTTATAAATGCACTGGCAATTGTTTCAAAATCCAATCCTTGTTCCTTGTTAATGTCAGTGAAAATCGTTGGAATCGATAAACCGGTTCCCATATACATTCGGAATACAGTATCCATAAACGCATGCCGGTTTCCCGCTTTGACTGAATTTAAAAGCCTGTAGGCGATGCCTTCCAATTTCTTTTGGCCGCTCGCTTGATAAACGCCCGTTTCTTCTGTACTTGTTGATGGCCTTACATACTTGCTCCTTAACTCTGCGCCCTTCATAAAGATAAATGAAATTCTCTTATCCTGGTTTGTCAAATCGCTCACTCCCTTTTTCGCTTGATTTAACCGCTTTCTTTCCTTTACTGCTGAGAATGCCCCAACGGCATGAAAAGGCTCTTTTATCGCTACACGAATGTAGTCAAAAACCACTTGCTTTGTATCGATTCCTTTCATTGACATTCGTACAAAGCGATCACGTAATTCAGCGTGTTTAAATTGAAACAGCGAACGTCCGTGGTTATTTAAGTAATCTACTAGGTAGCTTGGCATATGGTAGTAGTCAAGAAGCGTCTTTTTTGCTTGATAGTTAGAGAAAAATTCGACGTACATGTACGATTGGGCCTTCTTTTCAGCTTTAACGGAGGCATCTCCTAGCACAGTCAAAATCGCCTCTCCAAATGTGGTGCCCTTTAATTGCCGTTCCGCGAATAATTGTTCATTCTGCTTCACAATTTCTGGAAACAATTGTTGCGAAAGAATCAAGCCTGAAAAGCGTAACGTCTCACTTGAAGTCGTTGATCCGACTTTTCGTGTATAGGTTGCTAAGCCAATCGGTACTAAAAATAGAAGTAACCGCGCTAATCCACTAATTGGCACAGGCGTGTTCCTGTTAAATTCCCAGTTAAAATTAGCCGCTTTCTCTTTCGATAACGCAAGTGGCGAAAACACCATTTCTTCAAAGGACTGTGTGGCAACGAGCCCTGGGACAAACGAACAAGGCAGTTGCTCTTCTGTAAAAAATGCATGAAGCGATTCAGGCGAAGATGCCTTTTTCAGTTTTTTAAGCCAATCCTTAAATGGCTTGTATTCTTCCCTCTCTTTTAAAAATGGAAGAAGTGTCTCTAACTGATAGCCGTCTTTCACCTGCTCATAAAATTCAAAATCCAACTCTGCGGCATAGACAAAGTCTTTATAAAATTGTTGTTCATGCGCCTCCCTTGTTTTAACATTAAAAGCAGGCTGCAAAAAGCTAGGCTGGCCATAAAGTGGGCCAAGGATAACTGCTTTAACATAATTTAATGTTAGCTTTTCATTGATAAAAGCGGTTGACATAATCTGTTTGTATTCGTTGACCGCTTCAGCTATGACTGAACCATCATCCTTTGCCTTAACTGCTTTAAGCTTGTCCAATAATGTTTTTAATTGGACGGCTTCATCTGTATCAGCAAAATACTTTTCGACTTTTTTCGCTTGTTCCCCCATCATCTTTCGAATTTCTTTAGCACAGTCCTTCACTGTTTCCGGCTTTTTGTTGGCTTGGTTAACATGCCATTGCATACGATCAACATCACGGTCTACAATGCTAAAATGGGTTAATAAATAATCAAAGTATTTTTTAGGAAGTTCCTTTAAATGATGCTTTCCCAAACTGACACCAGTGGAAGTGATCACTTCCTCCCCACATAGACGGACTACACCTATTAAGGCTGCTGTCATTACCCAATCTTCCGCCTCAATATGTATCACGCTCATGACTGCCCCCCTTCTCCGACATAGTCTAGCATCCCAAATCCTTGGGAAACTCGTTTTCCTAACCCACCTTGATAGAGAAGCAGCAAATCTTCTGGATGTCCGCTACACTGAAACACTCCTTGATAAGCAGTAAATGTCAAGTACCAATTAGCTTGACTTTCCCGGAACTTCGAATTGCTTTCCTTAATGACGCGCCTCTTTAGGTTGCCAGGCACAATCCGTAACTCTTGGTAAGGTTCACGGTTAGCGAGCGATTGAATCCGCAATGATGCGAAATAATTGAGCTCCTGTTCATAGTTTGGATCGCCTGGGTGGACGGGATTCCCATTCCTATCCTCAATCAGTATTGGAGAAAGGGATTTCAAAAAGATGGTGTTATTAAAAATGCTCGCTTCCGGTAGCCATTTCATCGTCGTACGTATCCACTCGTGTTCACCAGCTTGATAGCTTTGCAGTTTTTGTAAGCCATTAAAAAGATGGAGCATAAACGTCATATCAGGCGAACTGATAGTAACCGTCATTTCTGATAGATGAACTTCTTCCTTTTCGATAGAAAAATTCTTTAAAAAAACGGAATACGAAAAAGGCTTCATTTTTCTCGGTTCTTTCCCATAAAGCTCATTAAAATAAGCTTCATCGCCTCGCCTTATTGCTTCTTTAATAAAGCTTAGCACCACCAAACGATAGGCAATCGGTAATTTCTCTACTTTGTACGTTACCGCAATCCGCATAAGTCACCTCCGACAAGGAATTTATACCCATTATAAATATACCAAATTTTTGGTTACTCTAACAATAACCACTTGATTTCAAAACCGATAATTCTATCATAGTTTGATCGCTGACAGCTTGTGTCAGTAGTAAAAAATTTTTTTGAAGAAATTCTAGCCACGCTATCCCTACATATTTCTCATAATAAAAAAGACCTACAAACATTTAAGAAATATCTTTTTCGCTTATTTAGATTAATGGTAGAATAGGAGAAGGACATTTCACTGATTGCCGTGAATCGATTTTGATGAGGAATGGCTGAAGCCCTTACCCATTAAGGGATTCAGACTATTTTAAAATGATTCTAAACACACGACTGACGATCTACTGCAAAATGAAGCCATTTGATAGGACAAGCAATCGCGAAAAAGCCCGTTGCTTTAAGGGTTTTTGTTGGCTGAAAAGAAGGGTTTTATCTGAACTTAGTGGGTTATAAAGGCAAGCAGACTCAATAATTGAGCTCTTGCCTTTTGCGTTTTATCTGAACTTAGTGGGTTATAAAGTCAGAATACGGCCTTCCATTATTTTGAGCAAAAATCAGTTTTATCTGAACTTAGTGGGTTATAAAGGATACTGAAGATGCTGATCATGATGAACGGCAGCGTTTGTTTTATCTGAACTTAGTGGGTTATAAAGTCAGTACGTTTTAAAGTACGTTATAAAGCTGAAAGGTTTTATCTGAACTTAGTGGGTTATAAAGTCATGCACCGGGCCATAGAAAAATTCATCAACCCCGTTTTATCTGAACTTAGTGGGTTATAAAGCCAGATGTGAAATATCAAGCAGAGCTAGAAGAAATGTTTTATCTGAACTTAGTGGGTTATAAAGCAAGAATACGATTTTGATAAACTTGCAAACGAAGAAGTTTTATCTGAACTTAGTGGGTTATAAAGCCTAATGATTTCATCCTTCGTACTGCACAGCGGACAAGTTTTATCTGAACTTAGTGGGTTATAAAGCCGAAGCGTTTAAAAAGGCGCTTGGTAACGGAAACGTGTTTTATCTGAACTTAGTGGGTTATAAAGTCAACCCTCCTTAACAAATGGGAACATCTCATAACAGTTTTATCTGAACTTAGTGGGTTATAAAGTCAACGGAAGGCACGAAATTGTGCTCTCCAATTTTTGTTTTATCTGAACTTAGTGGGTTATAAAGCAGTATAAAAAGTAAAGGTGCGATACCGGTTGCGGAAAGTTTTATCTGAACTTAGTGGGTTATAAAGCTATTAATAGAACGTACATTCTCATATAATACAAACAAAGTTTTATCTGAACTTAGTGGGTTATAAAGTGTTAATGAACACAAATGTGTCAAATGAAGCTAGCCGTTTTATCTGAACTTAGTGGGTTATAAAGAGTAAAAGCAAGTAGTATCCTAGTCCCCGATCCAGAGTTTTATCTGAACTTAGTGGGTTATAAAGTCGGCACACTACGCTAAACCACACGAAAGGAGGCGAGTTTTATCTGAACTTAGTGGGTTATAAAGTTTATTGTTGTCTCGAAGCTTGCCTGTTTGTCACTAGTTTTATCTGAACTTAGTGGGTTATAAAGAAGGCAGCCTTTAAAGCTCTACGCACCATATGTTTTGTTTTATCTGAACTTAGTGGGTTATAAAGCTAAGGTTGCAGCTTAATACGATTTACTCAAATAGCCGTTTTATCTGAACTTAGTGGGTTATAAAGTAAAACTTCTTCCCGCTTTGCCCCAGCTTCCGCAGTGTTTTATCTGAACTTAGTGGGTTATAAAGACGGTTCCTCCGCGGTCACAGGAAACGCCATATCTGTTTTATCTGAACTTAGTGGGTTATAAAGAGACCTCTAGCTATTTGAGATTGCGTAGGGTAACATTGTTTTATCTGAACTTAGTGGGTTATAAAGCTAATTGTCGCGGGCCAATCCGTGTTTTTGCTCGTAGTTTTATCTGAACTTAGTGGGTTATAAAGCGCTAAACCAAATGTCGCCCTTTAACAGCTCAATTCCGCTTTATCTGAACTTAGTGGGTTATAAAGAAGAAACACGGCTCTCAGTAAGTAGTAAACCCAAGAAAGTTTTATCTGAACTTAGTGGGTTATAAAGACATTTATTTTCCCCCTTGTATAGTTTTCGCGTTAAAGTTTTATCTGAACTTAGTGGGTTATAAAGTGGAGCGTGTACACTGCGCCTCCCCTGTTAGATGTCGTTTTATCTGAACTTAGTGGGTTATAAAGTTTGTTGCTCGGCGCTAGGCGTATAGCCCGGCTGCACGTTTTATCTGAACTTAGTGGGTTATAAAGGCGTGTATTTAAGGTACCGAAGGAAACTGCCCAACAGTTTTATCTGAACTTAGTGGGTTATAAAGTTGATCGTCGTCTATTCGCCATGCAGCTCGACTTTATGTTTTATCTGAACTTAGTGGGTTATAAAGTCGAGGTCATCGAAAAGGAAACAGCAGAACTAGAGGCGCGTTTTATCTGAACTTAGTGGGTTATAAAGTGCTTATTTTCTATATCCGCTTCTAATGAGGAAACTGGTTTTATCTGAACTTAGTGGGTTATAAAGTTGCCGCCCGTCAATTAGACGCCCTCCTTCCGCCCGTGTTTTATCTGAACTTAGTGGGTTATAAAGCTGATTTTCTTCAAAAAGTGAATGTCTAGTATCCATGTTTTATCTGAACTTAGTGGGTTATAAAGTAGCTTGCCGCCTTGTGTGCAAAGAGAACAAATTCAGCGTTTTATCTGAACTTAGTGGGTTATAAAGTTGCATACAAGACGGAGTTTACACAGATGCAGCAAAGTTTTATCTGAACTTAGTGGGTTATAAAGGCCAAAGCTAGAGGAAGATAAGAATTTCGGCAAGTTGGTTTTATCTGAACTTAGTGGGTTATAAAGAAGAAAGAAGAAGTTATAGAGGAAGACATCGATGACAGTTTTATCTGAACTTAGTGGGTTATAAAGTAACATGCCGAAAGATCGCGCGTTGTTAGTTGACACGGTTTTATCTGAACTTAGTGGGTTATAAAGACGAAAGACCGCTAAAGGCAACGGAAAGCCCGCTAAGTTTTATCTGAACTTAGTGGGTTATAAAGTGACCATCATGCCCCCGCTGAAATCTTGCTCCTCAAAGTTTTATCTGAACTTAGTGGGTTATAAAGTTCACTTGCTTCCCTCCTTGCTAGTTCACTAGATAAGTTTTATCTGAACTTAGTGGGTTATAAAGTTGATTTTATTAGATTGTTAGAGACGTTTCGAAACACGTTTTATCTGAACTTAGTGGGTTATAAAGAAGGGGACAAAGGTGATCCAGGAGCAGACGCAGAACCGCGTTTTATATGAACGTAGTGGGTTATAAAGGGCACTAGTCGTCGATGGGATTTAAGGGCGAAGGCAAGTTTTATCTGAACTTAGTGGGTTATAAAGGAACGATTAATGCGCGTACGTTTATCGATGCTACCCGTTTTATCTGAACTTAGTGGGTTATAAAGTTAAGAGTTAGAGCGCAGGGAGCAGATGAAGGCATTGTTTTATCTGAACTTAGTGGGTTATAAAGTTGGCGAACTTCAAGTCGTTGCGCAGTATGGCGGAAGTTTTATCTGAACTTAGTGGGTTATAAAGCAGATTCTTTGGTGGACAGGTTCATCAATTCGGCTAGGTTTTATCTGAACTTAGTGGGTTATAAAGGTGCATTTGTCTCCAAATCAGCAAATCTTCAACACTGTTTTATCTGAACTTAGTGGGTTATAAAGGAGGTTGCGTTTGCAATAAAATCTTGCGCAAAAGAGGTTTTATCTGAACTTAGTGGGTTATAAAGCTGATCATCGTCTAATTCCCCATGCAATTCGACTTTCCGTTTTATCTGAACTTAGTGGGTTATAAATTTTATGGGCGCGTCTGCGTCTTCATTATTTGCCATATAGTTTTATATGAACGTAGTGGGTTATAAATGAGGATAAGAACAACCACATCATAAACGCCCTGAGGGTTTTATATGAACGTAGTGGGTTATAAATCTTCTTCGTCGTCATCTTCTTTAAACGCCCAGGCAAGTTTTATAGTAACCTAGTGGGTTATAAACCGAAGAGGACTTGTTATTTACATGCTTTTCAGGCTTTTTTATCCATTTTATCCCCTTCACTTCAAGCATCCAACCTTCTTTGACATAGTTATCCAGAACAAGGTACACTAGAAACTAGAGTCATAGGGAGGCGGTATTATGGGAAATGCGAGACGTGATTTGCAAAAAGTTGAACGGATTTTTACGATTTTAAACTTGCTGAGAGAGCGAGATACCATTACGGCAAGTGAGCTGGCTGAATATTGCGGCACAACACAACGAACCATCTATCGTGATATGGCGTTGCTTGAAAAAGTAGGTGTACATTATGTAACAGAAGGAAAAAGCGGTTATCGGCTTATTTCTGGACCTGTTATACCCCACCGCAAACTGACGCAAGAGGAATGGATGGCACTCACTGTTTACCCACTGGTAACAAATGATTTTCTTCATAATGACCACCCGGTACATGATGCCTATCGTTCTGGTTTCGAAAAATTGAAGGGGCTTACACGTGATTCCACTACCACGCAGTTGCTTGCTATGAGTGAGGAACTCGGCGATCGTATCCGCCTACATGATCAAGTTGGTCAGAAAGACACGAACCATGTCATGCCGCTTTTGTTTCAAGCAATAATTGAAAACAGAGCGATTGAAATAGAATATTACGCTATTTATCGTGATACGACCGCAAAGCGTGTGATATACCCTTACTACATTATTCCAAGGAATGGCCATTTGTACGTCCTTGCATATTGCACCATGCGAGAAGACTTCCGAACATTCCGCTTAAATCGATTTTTAGCAGTTATGCTTCAGGATGAGACCTTTGAAATAGACCCTACTTTTAATGTTGATGAGTATTTGGCCAAACGGTGGACGATTTTTGCTGACGATGCTTAGGAAACTACTTTTGTTGTTCGCTTCCACAAAGAGGTTGCCCGTTATGTCGATGAATATATATTTTATACAGAAACTATGATCAAAAAAGAAAAAGACGGATCTATCCTTCTTCAAGCAACAGTCAAAAGCCGGAAGGAATTCCTTCGCTGGATACGCGGGTTTGGGCTTAATGCCGAAGTGCTTGAACCGGTTGAGGTTAGAGAAACCTTACATGCAGAGTACCGTCAGCTAATGGAGCGCTATCAATTTGCCGATAGGGGTATCAAGGAAGGAACGGCTTTAAACCTCTAGACTGGTAAAACTCATTCACAAGTAGCGCAAAAAATTGAGTTTATCGCGTTTGCCTTTACGTATACATAAAATCTTGGCTATCAGCTGTATTTTTAAGCTTCAGGAGCCTATAGTTGTGCATAAAATTGACATCCACTTTTTTAAGCACAATAAAGCGATCATTTAAGAGATTTCCTCTTCCCTTACGAGCGCCGATACCGTTTCTCTTTTTTTATCTCTTTCGATTTGCAGCAAACGCCATTTGGCAAAGAAGCGTGTACGGGCAACGAGATTGTCTTCGTTATCATGTTTTATGCATTCTAGATGCTGGCTAGTTGAACGTGCCAAAGCGAGGGCTGTATGCGACGTATGCTGGGTGCACACAATGGTTAGTGCTGATTTCTTGCAAGCATTGCGAATCGTTTCGGCCCCATCTTCATATGGGTTGCAAATAGTCACATGTACACCGTATTGTTCTAAACGTTTTTTATATTGTTGCATGCGTTGTGCACCTATTAAACATACGCGAAATGTGCCTATTGGAATTAGCAATGGCTTGTCTTTAACTTGTTGTTTTTTGACTTTTCGTTTGCAACGTCTCATTTGTTTTGGCATTGCGCTGTAGGCCTTGATGATTTCTACTTTATTTTCAGAAACACGCTTTGCTTTGACGGGCAACTCGCTACGATCCCCTTCATGTTGGGGCTCAATTTGATAAACTTGACCATCTAAGTCTCGAAACAGAAGACTTTCTGTTTGTTGCTGCCTAAAGGTAGTACCAAATAACCCTCTGGGCCTGGCTCTTCTGGTGTTTGTTGCTTGTTTTGCTTTTTCTGCCGATTGGCCAATGTTTCGATGTCTTGCACCAGCTCTGCAAAAAGGTGTCGGCCGTTCGGCAAATAACTTTGTATTGTTTCAATTGTTAGCTGTTGGCGCAACTGTTGGTGCATCTCGAACACGGTCGGTTCTTTCTTTTTCTTTAATCGCCGGATACAGCGTTGTAATTGTCGGACTTCCTCTTTTCGTTTTTTTAGTTGTTGTTGCAATCGGTCGTCGGGAGGTTGCTGTTGTGCAATCAGCTGCTTCATTTGTTCTTTTAATGCCTTGTTCTCTCTTTCTAGATTACCAATCTTCTTAAGATGATTGTGATGTAACGCTAGTTGGTTACGAGCTTGTCCTATTTCGTTTTGCAGGTCTAGCAGTTCCCGTTTTAGCGATTGATTCTCTTCCGTTATAGAGGCCGACGTTTCTTTCACTATTTTTCCGGCTGCTTTTGCTTGTTCAAGCTGCTTGCTTAATTGGCTAACTTGTTTTTTAAGTTTCCCCGTCTGTGCTTCTTTTTTTGTGAGTATAGCCGTTGTTTGCTCAATCTTCTTTTCCATATGAAGTAACTGCTTTGATAAACGCTTCCGTTTTTTCCTTTCTATCTGCAACCGTTCGCTAATGGACATTGTCGGTTGATCCTGTGATACAGATGGTTGCTTAACCTGTTTCATTTTCGCACGGAATTGGGCTTGAACCGCATTTTTGTGTTCTTTCTCCCTGTCTTTTATTTGCTTGGCTTTTTCCCTCATTTTTGCTCGACTCATATCTAACCCTCGCTTTCAAATGTTTTTCTAATCATGATACAAACTCTCCTGACAAGGAATGTCAGGTTTCGCCATTCTTTTATACGAAAGAAGAACTAAACATGTTTAACACACCAAAAAACACGCTAGCTCCCTAAGCGTGTTTTTAAAAATGTTTCGCCGTATTTCCTTTTCAAAAGCTTCTTATTGATGTAACCGGCTTAACTGCTGGCCTTCATTTACTTAGCGCTGTTGCCAAACAATGCGAAAACGGCAACAGCCGAAAGCAGTCCGACGACTGCTTCTTAATAGCAAAACCCCAGTTGGGCGTTTTTTGTCCCGACTGGGGTTTTATGGATGATAGGTCTTCGATCAATCGCTTTTCTACGTTAAAGCGCAGCAAAATAGTAACAATGGTCCTCTACTTTGTGCAATTCGACTCGGTCGCCTATCTGGACCGGCCCATTTAGCATCCTTCCTGTCACGCGCAGGCCGTGCTCCATCTCAACGAGTACGATCAAATAAGGTGCTTGTTGTGCGAATTGTTTTGGTGCTGCATAAATCTCTGTATAAGAGTACACGTTGCCTTTGCCGCTTAGGTCAATGGAATCGAGGTTGTCACGGTCACAATCAGGACAGTAGCTTCTTCCACTGTGAAATAAACGACCGCAATCAGGGCATCGGCTTGCTGTCATATTCATAGCTCTTTAGCTCCCTTCCTTAGCGAATAAGTGGACAACCGAATACGCGCCAGTGCCGCCTAAGTTTTGGGCAAGACCAATGCGCGCTCCATCTACTTGATTGCAGGCAGTGCCGTTTAGCTGTTCTGCGATTTGTACGATTTGGGCGATGCCTGTGGCGCCGATAGGGTGGCCTTTTGATAGCAGCCCTCCGCTTGTATTCACAGGAACGTTGCCACCATGCTGGGTCAGGCCTTGCTCCACTGCTTCCCAGCCTTTGCCTCTTTCGGCAAAGCCAAGCTCCTCAGTCGCAATCAGTTCGGTAATGGAAAAACAGTCATGAAGCTCGACCACATCAATGTCTCCCGGACCGAGTCCGGCTTGTGCATAAGCTTGCTGGGCGGCTAAATGGGTTGCTTCGATTCTTAGCAAGTTGTCGACTTCCTGCATGAGCGGCGTGCCGCTCGCTTGGCCTGATGACAACACATGGACGCCTGATTCACTTTTTTGCAGGACGACCGCTGCCGCTCCGTCGGAAATCGGTGAACAGTCGAGCAACCGCAACGGGTTAGTAACCGGCCTTGCCGTTAACACATCTTCTAAACAAATGGCCTTTTGAAATTGGGCGATTGGATTTGCTTGGGCGTACATCCGGTTTTTCAAGGCGACCATGGCCAAATGTTTTCGTTGTGCTCCATATTCGTGGATATAGCGATTGGCCACAGCGCCAAAATAGCCTGGGAATGTTAGCCCCGTCGCGCTTTCGTTCGATTCTGCGTCCATTGCTGCGTTAATGGCATTAGTGACGGTCTCTGTATCAACGTTTGTCATTTTTTCAACGCCTGCGACAAGGACAGCGTTGTATTCGCCGGCTTTTATAAGTTGGTATGCTTGCCTAAAAGCAATGCCTCCAGAAGCACAGGCGCCTTCTACTTTCATTGCTGGAATGGGGCCTAGGCCTAACTCATTGGCAAGGATCGCTCCGAGAATTTCTTGCTGGGAAAGGGTCCCGCCTAAAAAGTTGCCGACAAAGACAGCATTGATTTTCGGCCTGCCTGCAGCAGCCAATGCTTGACGGCTTGCTTCTACTAACAGCGCCTTAATCGATTCGCTCCTTCTTCCAAACACCGTTCGTCCAGTGCCAGTTACAGACACTTGCCCCATGTTCAGACACCTGCCTTTTTGTATTGGTTTCGCAATGTTTTCCGCACTATCTTTCCATAGCTGTTTTTTGGCAGTTCCTGTACAAATTCAATTACTTTCGGCTTTTTATAACGGGCCAAATGCTCCGTACAATGGACAATGAGCGCTTCTTCCGTGACAGGGGCAGCGCCAGCCTGCAAGACGACATGGGCACAAATCCGTTCTCCCCATTTTTCATCTGGGCCACCGAAGACGCACGTTTCTTTCACAGCTGGATGTTGATTGAGCACTTCTTCGACTTCTCGCGGATAGACGTTCAGACCGCCGGTAATGATAACGTCCTTGGCCCGATCCATAAGATGCAAGTAGCCTTTGTCGTCAAGCCAGCCTAAGTCGCCGGTATAAAACCAGCCATCCCTTATTGCTTCAGCCGTTGCTGTTTCATTCTGCCAATAGCCTTTCATCACAAGCGAGCCACGGCAGGCGACTTCGCCGATTTCGCCAACGGGCGCCTCTTCGCCGTTTGCCGCGACGATTTTCACTTCTGCAAATGGCCCGATCGCCCCACAAGAGCTCGGCCTCGCCCCGAGCTGCTGTTTTGGCATTATCGTAATTGCCATTGGCGCTTCAACGAGGCCATACGTTTCCGCAAGCTTTGGACCGAGAGCCGTTAATGCTTTTTGCAATTTAGGGACGGCAATCGGCGCGCCAGCCATATTAATCGATTTAAGGCTTCGCAATTTAACAGGATCAAAGCACGGGTCATGAATCATTAAGTTGACGAGTGTCGGCACCATGAACATTACCGTCACTTGATGTTCTTCCAATTCATCGATAAATCCGCTCGGCTCAAACTTTTTAAAGACGACTTGCTTCAGCCCATAGAACCATGCGGTTTGCGCTAAAAAGTTCGTTCCGTGCGTTAAAGGGGCGACATGCCCGATCGTGTCGCCATACGTGATCTCACAGGCTTGAATAAGTGAAAGCGCGCCCGCTATCATGTTTCTGTGTGTGAGCATCGCCCCTTTCGGTTTCCCAGTTGTGCCTGATGTGTACATAATCGCAAAAAGGTCGTCTTCTTCAACAGCGGTATCGGGAAAATCGTCGCTTTGAGTTTGTAAAAACGGTTCGTACGCTTCCTCTACGTCGATTCGTTCGACGTTCACGGAGAGGCCTGCCAGCAACTGCCTCTCGCCAATGACGACGCTCGCTCCTGCATTTTCAATGATATAAGTCGCTTCTTTTGGATGGAGGCGGTAGTTGACTGGTACTTTCACTAGTCCAGCAAATGCGACCGCCGCATCGATTTCAATATGCTCCTTGCGGTTGGACATGAGCGTAGCCACTCGGTCCCCTTTTTTTAATCCACTTTGCAATAAAGCATTGGCGAGCTGGCAGGCGCGTTTCTTTAACTGGCCAAACGTAAGCGCCCCTCCTTCATCGATGACGGCAATGTTATCAACATGCTGGAGCATGGCTTTTTTGGCAAGCGCTCCAATCGTTTCCATTTAATCCCCTCCTACATCGCTATGGTGAAAATTGATAACCTTGTAACCTAGACTCGGATCGTAGTGGCGTTTCCCCGTTACATGGCCAGCGCTAATGACGCAATATTCTGCCGTAATGCATACTTTGTTGTAACCCCTTAAAAAATGGCCCGCCCATACCGTTTCATCTTGTTTTTCAATAATGCCATGTAAATGAAGATCCAGTTTTCCATGCTCATCTTCACAAATAAACCCAGTTGCTTGAATCAGTTCCACCGGTTCAGCAATAACGGTAGGTGGGGCATAGCCGTCTGTACGCCCGTTTTTCATTTTAAAAACCGTGAAACCGGCTTGCTTCAGCGAGCCAATGCAGGTGACCATCCCTGAACGAATGCCGTTTTGTTCACATAACTCAAGGATTTTGTCCATCAAGTCTTCTCCAGCACAAATCGAACCGAAATAGGTTTGGCTCTCCGACGCCTTAAAGAGATGAGATACACGCTCCTTCATTTCATCACTCCCTCTTGTTATCCGATCGCACTTCCTCCGCATACTTTTAATACTTCGCCTGTCACATAGTCGGCTTGGGGAGACGCTAAATAGACAACGGCTGCTGCAATATCTTCTGGCGTTCCCATCCGTTGGATCACTTGATTGGCCAATGGGTAGTTCATTCCTTTCGTGATCTCCGTTGCTACTGGGCCTGGCGCAATGCTGTTGCATGTAATCCCTAAACGGCCTACTTCTTTGGCGACCCAGCGGGTAAACGCAATCACGCCACCTTTGGAGGCCGCATAAGCCGGCCCTGATCGCTCCGCTTTTTCGCCCTCATTAAAGGCAAAAGGGCCGCCCATAATACCAGAGATCGAACTAATGTTAATGATTTTGCCGTTGCCTTGTTGTTTCATATACGGATAGATCGCTGTCTGTGTCATTAAAAAGGTCCCGCGCAAATTTGTGTCAATGTCTCGATGCCACATTTCATCTGTCATCGATTCCAAGTCGTAACGGCAACAAGTGCCGGCATTGTTGACGACAACATCCATTCGGCCGAATTGGCGATAAACCGCCTTCATCAGGCCTTCCACTTCATCGCGATTTTTTACGTCTACCTCATAACAAACAACTTGGGCAGCAGCAACATCGTTTGCAATCGTTTCCTTTGTCTGTTCACAAGACAGCACATCGACTAAAACGACATCGGCTCCTTCCCTAGCTAATTCAATTGCAGCAGCGGCGCCAATTCCCCGTGCAGCTCCTGTTACGATTGAGACTTTCCCTACCATTTTCGACATTTCTGTCCACTCCTTTTTATTTAGAGATTCAATAAATCAGGCAACCAATTGGATACAGCTGGAACATACATCACGATTAGCAACACAATGATAGAAGAGATTAGAAATGGACCAATTCCCTTTACAATCTGTTCAGTCGGTACACCGGAAATGCCACTGGCCACAAATAAATTCAACCCTACAGGCGGCGTAAAAAGGCCAATTGCCAATGCGACCGTCATAAGCACGCCGATCGTAGTCGGGTCAACGCCAACTTCAAGCAAAATCGGCATCAAAATCGGCACAAAGATATAAAATGCGGAAATCGCGTCTATAAACGCGCCAATCACTAACAAAATCACAGCAGTTAGAAACAAAAGAAGTACACGGTTCTCTGTCACATCTAACACTGCTTGTGTCATTAATTCAGCTACATGTTGCGTCGTCACGAGATAAGAGAACAACGAGGCAGCGCCAATGATGAACATAATGACCGCTGACTGTACAGATGCATCGACTAAAATCCGGCCGAGATGTTTAAGCTTTATTTCTCGATAAAACACAACGCCAACGAGCAATGCATAAAACACGGCCACAACGGCAGCCTCCGTTGGCGTAAACACGCCTGAATAAATGCCGCCCATAATGATGACAGGAACGAGCAACCCAAAAAGAGCCCGATAAAACGCTTTCAAAATCGATGTCAAAGAGGCGCGTTCAACGCTGGCTGCCGCTTCATCAGGGCGCTTGTTCTTTGTTTGTAAGTGGGAGGCGCGCTTACTCGCAAACATGCTGGCGCAGAGAAGGCCAGCGGCAAGCAAAAGGCCGGGGATGATGCCAGCGACAAACAGGCGGCTAATCGAAATGCCAACAAAGTCATTGGCAATCACGCCAAAAATGATAAAGGCAATGCTTGGCGGCAAAATAATCCCTAGTGCGCCTGAACTGGCAATCAATGCCGAAGCACTGTTTTTGTTAAAGCCATTCTTGACGAGTGCAGGAATGAGGATCGCCCCCATAGCGGCGACTGTCGCCGGTCCCGAGCCAGAAATAGCTGAGAAAAACAACGCAGCTACAATCGCGACGATGACAATGCCGTTTTGCTTATGGCCAAAACAAAGGTAGGCAAAGTCAACAAGCCGTTTGGAGATGCCTGAATAGCTCATAATAACGCCAGCTAACACGAAAAATGGGATTGCCAATAACGTAAATGAAGAAATGGAAGAGTACATAATGCTAGGGAGAAGCGCCAATGACGAAAATCCAGAGTCCAACACAAGAATGACCAATGCTGATACGCCTAATGCAAAGGCAACAGGCACATGGATCAACAACAAACAGAAGAACAATACAAAGAGCAACGCCGATAACATTACCCATTCACCTCTTTCACTGCCATTTCCGCCTTCCGATCCTTCTCTCCCCCTTGCGTGAGCCTTTTCCTTTCGTTCACCCACATTTCAACCGTCCTTACTAAACAGAGCAGGCTACCGAGGGGAAGCGCAGAAGTAAACAGCCACTGGGGTATGCTTAAAGCCGGCGTCACCCGGCCCCGTTCTGCCTGTGCCAAAACGAGCTCAATGGAGAAATAGAGCATGCAGCTGAGAAAAACGACCATCAACAAACAAGTCGCCGTTAAAGCCATTCGTTTCCACATTCCGCTCAACTTGTCATAAATAAAACGAAAACCGAAGTGTGCATGTTGTTTAATCGCAATCGAAGCGCCAACAAACGTCATCAACACAAATAAATTGATCGTAATCTCTTCAGCAAACGAGAAAGATGTATGAAACAAATAACGGGATAATACATTGGCAAATGTAATCACCGACATCGTCCCAAGTGAGACGGCAACCAACACATATTCAAAAATCGCCAAACCCCTCAAACAAACTCCCCCCTAATCCTGTACAGACGCTTCTTTTAGAAACGTTTGCACATTTTCTTTCCCCCAAATGTCTTCAAAATGCTCGTATATGGGCTGAGCGGCATCGCGGAACTGTTGAATTTCTTCATCCGTTGGGTAATAAATGTCCATTCCTTTTTCCTTTAACTCTTCTAATTGCCTTTCTTCTTTGTTTCTTGCGATCTCAATTTGATACGCATTCGCTTCCTCGGCTAGCCTCGAAATCAGTTGTTGATCTTCTGGATCAAGGGAGTCATACAACTGCTTATTCATGCCGAGGATTAAAGCGTCATACACGTAATTCCACATCGTCATATAGCCTTGCACTTCTGAAAGGCCAGAAGAATAGGTGACATCGACTGGATTCTCTTGGCCATCGATGGTGCCTTGTTGAAGAGCGGTATACACTTCAGAAAAAGCCATTGTCATTGGATCGGCTTCTTGATTGCGGAAATGAGTCGTAAACACCCCCATACTTGGCACCCTGATTTTTAAGTGTTTTAAGTCTTCTGGCTTTTTAATCGGCTTCGTGTTATTTGTAATTTGCCGAAAGCCGCTTTCCGCAAAACCAAGGGGTTCGACGCCTCTTTCACGCAACATATTTTTGATTAAAGCCCCTGACTCGCCATTCAGCATCCGTTCTGCATCTTCATAACTGTTTATTAAAAACGGCGCGCTCAATATGCCAAACCGAGGATCTATGCCTGCGTAGATGATGGTGGAATTGTAAGAAAAATCCTTCGTGCCATCCATCAATTGCTCCACTCCAGCTTCCGGGCTTCCAGCTGATAACTGTTCATTGGTAAAAATCGCTATGTTGATTCTGCCATTTGTTTCAGCCTCCACATCATCGGCAAACTTTTTTGCCGCTTCATACCATGTCGAGCCACTGCCTACTGTCACCGTCATTTTCCACTCATAATGGGGTTTTTCATTTCCAGCAACGGACCGTTCACTACAGCTTCCAAGAAACAGTGTAAGCGCTATCAAAATCATGCTAAGCGCTTTCGTGCCCATAAGCGCTCCTCCTCTCTAACGTTTCCACCCTAAGTCAAACGAAATCAATTCCGCATAACGGAGCAATTGTTCAATCGTTGCTTTGCTTTTTTCATCGTCAAAACGCAAGGAAACGCCAGCCACACTTAACGCTGCGATCATCGTGCCTGTCGCCTCCCTAATTGGCGCCGCGAACCCTTTTAAGCCAATTTCATACTCCTCCTCATCGATGGCATAGTTTTGCGCTTTAATGTGCACCAACTCCTTTCTTAATTGTTGTTCATCTGTAAACGTGTTCTTTGTAAAAGGCTTTAATTCTGTGCTCGCAAAAAAGTCATCAAGCTGCTCTTGAGACAACTGTGACAAAAACAGTTTTCCAGACGCGACTGCATAAGAAGGCGCATGGCTTCCTGGCCCTAGAACAATTCGCACCGTTTGCGAGCTTTCAATTTTGTCTAAATACGTCACTTTAAACTGGTGAAACGAGGACAGCAAGACGCTTTCCCCTGTACTGTCAGCAAGCTTTTTTAAGTAAGGTTTGGACAATGCCTCAACATCATAATGAGCTTGCGCCATTTTCCCTAGCTGGATAAATTGCTGCGTCAACCGGACTTGGTTGTTTTTCAACTTTTCTGTGTACCCCATCGCCTCTAAATTAGCCAAAAAACGATGCAATGTACTCGGATTTAAATTTAACTTTTTCGACAACTCTGTCGCTGTCATCGGTTTGGCACAGAGGGACTCAATGATTTCAAACGCTTTTCGCAAACTTTTGTTTTGGTATTCCATTCCTATCAGCTACTTTCACATAGTGAAAACTAATTTTCCTTATATGAAAATTATAACTGTACATGAGGAGAGCGTCAACAATTTTTCTGAAAATAATTGCAAAACATAGACTGGCCCTTCACGAGGCACATACTCGCTTAAACAAAAAAGCCAACTTAATGGCTATAATGTTAACGGAGGAACCCGCAAGGAGTGCGGCGAACGCCTAGTAGGAGGCTAACTTGAGCTAAAAATGTCATCCACACACCTACTTAGAGAGTGGCACCCTTAAGAAAGGGAACGAATACGAGGGAAAAGCCACTCATATGCTTTATCGTATCAAGGTTATGAAACGGCATGAACACTTCTTTATACATATTTGATGCGCGATTGGCTGTGTGCTTAGGGAGCGCATGTAAGTAAGCTCCATTTTCTCGCCTTTTCGGGACAAGATTGGTACTCGTATTTCTCCTTGTCGCTTTTTTGTTTGAGAATATAAAAAACTCTTACTCTATTACGGCTTTACTACTATAATAATTTAAGTATGAACGATGTCGTCGTCGATCCAGAGGGGGGAAGTAGACTATGTCTGTGGCCTTATCACCGGAAGAAGTAGGGGCTAAAATTGTTGAGTGGTACAGCTGTATTATTGCCAGGTCTGTAGAACAATCGATTCAGCTTAAAGAAGAAGTCGATAGCATGATTGAACAAATGGAACCAAATGACCGGATGCTATCCTATTATTCATTAGTTGAGTTTCGGCATCATATTATGATGAACCAGGTAGGCAAAGGCGGGAAAGACAATTATGCCATGCAACAGGCAAGTACGGTTGTAGAAAACTCAATGGATCATTTGCTTAAATATCTCTATTTCTTTGTTAGCGGACAAAATGAATTCATGAACGAGCGTTACCGCTCCGCCATTCGTCTTTTTCGTAAAGCAGAGCGCCTGCTTGAAAATATTGAAGACAAAGCCGAAAAAGCCGATTTCCACTACTATATGGGTTCTTCCTTATATCGGATAAGCCAATACCCATATGCCGCCTCCCACATCGAAGAAGCCTTGGTGGCGTTCAAGCGTTTAGGTTTCACGGAAAGGGTTGTCTTCTGCCAAGTCATACTTGGCGGCATTTATTCAGAAACAGGGGAGCACGAGAAAGCCTCGCGTCTATTCAAAGAAGCGATGATGGCGGCAGAAAACCATTCAACGGCAAAAGTGATTGCGTTAAGGGCATTAGGATTAAATGCCGTAAGGGAAAAAAATTACAGGAGCGCAAAGCATTATTTTGAAAAGGCCTTATCTGTTAAAGAACTAGGCAACCACATTCTTGGAGCGAAAAGCGAACATGACTTGGCCAATACGTTGTATCGCATGAATTTACCGGCAGAAGCAGAGCCTCATATGAAAAAAGCATATACAGGAGCCCACTATTTTGACAATCATGAATACAAAGCAAAATGTTTAGCTACTACCGGTTTGTATGTAAACTCTGATCCATCACTCATTGACAAAGCTTTAAAAGATCTTGAAGGCCGTGGCATGGACTTTGAAGTGGATGAAATCGCCGAGGAAGCAAGCACGTTTTTTGCGCAAATCGGCCGTGAAGAATTAGCGTTAAAGTATTTAAAAATTGCCTACCATGCACGGCAAAATTTCTTTAAGCTAGGAGTCGATCAGGAATGAAAAAGGGATTGCTCGTATTCGCAGTTGCATTAGTATGCGTCTCGATTGCCCCTCACACATGGGGAGAAAGCCATCCATCCGTCATACAGACAGATGGAAAAGTAGATTCTGGGCATTAACATCGTTTGGCCTACACTAGAAAGTGGGCGTGCCACGCTTCATTCTTTAAATGCTTGCGCTCGCTTTGAAGAATTTTCCTATATAGGCAACTTCCCCATTTGTTTTGTCGTGCATATACTGCCTACACCAAGAGGCAAAGGAGAGATCAAATGAGCAACAAAGCTGAATGGCAATTGCATGATCCTTATGTGTACGGCATGTTGGCGAAACAAGTAGGCACCACCATCGGTGTGCAGACGACACGGGGGGCGTTGAGAGGCATACTTAAAGCGGTCCAACCTGACCATCTTGTTGTGGAAATGGGCGGGACTCCCTTTTATGTCCGCAGCCAGCAAATCATCTGGGTGCATCCAGCTAAGGTACACCAAGCTAAACAGAAAAATTGAACTAAGACATCCTCCCTGGCGCATATGCATGAGCGTATGGGCTACTGAATAGGGAGGAAATGCTTATGATGAAACGAGTGAACAGAATTGCGATTGAGTTGCCGCGCCCAGAGCATGGCGATGCAAACGGTGCGGCAGCCGTGCAAGAGTTGATGGGCGGCAAGTTTGGCGAAATGTCGACGTTAAACAACTACATGTTCCAATCGTTCAATTTTAGGGGGAAAAAGAAATACAAACCGTTTTACGATTTAATTGCTAGCATTACGGCTGAGGAGTTTGGCCATGTCGAGTTGGTCGCCAATGCGATTAATTTAATGTCGTATGGAAACACGTTCCCAGGGGATCCAGACACAGCGCCACTGCAAAACGGCAAAGATAAACGCTATTCCCTCCATTTTACGACAACCGCGCAAACGTCCTATCCAGGGGACGGCATGGGACGCCCATGGAACGGCGATTTTGTCACTAATTCCGGTGTATTGGTCGAAGATTTACTCCATAACTACGTTCTCGAAATAGGGGCGCGACTACATAAGATGCGCGTGTACGAAATGACAACTAACCCAACTGCAAGAGAATTATGCGGCTATTTGCTTGTGCGAGGAGGCACGCATATTATCGCTTATGCGAAAGCGATTAAAGTCGCTACAGGCGTCGATATCGGAAAAATGCTTCCAGTCCCCCATCCCGACAACAATGCGTTTGAAACTGCCCGCAAATATATGGACCAAGGCCTCTACAATATCCTTTATACATGGGATGAACCTGAGTACCGGGACATTCGCCAAATTTGGAAAGGGGAAAACCCAGAAACAGGCGAGCCGCTTCGCGTCATTGATGGCATGCCTGAAGGGGCGCCTGTGCCAGACTTTGAAGAAAAACCGGAAATGTTTGCGCCAGGAATTGATCCTGATGACTATATGAAAATAGTAAAACGTTTAAAAGAAAACCTATGATGAATGTTAGCCAAGTGGATCAGCGAGGTCCTTTGGCTTTTTGTTTTGCCCCCTTGAAGAGAAAGCCTTTTCATGCTCGTAAAAATCATGTACGATGGACGAAATACTCAAATCTTAGGAGGAAAAAGGATGAACGCTGAACAGTTTCCTTAACGTCAATACCCGATTCGCGGGCCTCCTCTATCCAAGCAAACCAGCCTTTAAATGACAAAAACAGATGATGGAGGAGAAAAGGATGCGAACGTATAATGAAATGATTGACTTGTTGCTAGGTGTGGCCGAATCAGACGAACGGATCAGAGCTGTATGTATGAATGGATCTCGAACCAACCCAAATGCCCGAAAAGACCCATTTCAAGATTACGACATTGTCTACATTGTTCGTGACGTCCACTCTTTTGTCTCCGACACTGGCTGGATTGATCGTTTTGGCGAACGAATCATCATGCAGACGCCAGAAAAGATGACGCTCATTCCACCAGAAGGCGACGGAACGTTTGCATACTTGATGTTATTTACAGATGGAAACCGGATTGATTTGACACTTTGCCCACTCGAAAGGGGCACGACATGGAACCAAGGCGACCCCTTGTCTGTGGTGTTATTGGACAAAGATGGAGCGTTGCCGCTATTGCCTGCGCCCACTGATCGTGATTATTGGGTCCAAAAGCCGAACCAAGACCTTTTTTCAGATTGCTGCAATGAATTTTGGTGGGTGTCCACCTATGTCGCAAAAGGATTATGGCGGCAAGAGTTTACGTATGCATACGATCACTTGAATGTCATCCGGGCTATGCTTTTGCGCATGCTTGAATGGACAGTTGGGATCGAAAACGAGTTTCGCGTCAGCGTTGGCAAACATGGCAAATACCTTGAACAGTATGTGGACAAAGAACGGTGGCAGCTGTTTCTGTCGACTTTCCCGCGCCCCACTTACGAAGATATGTGGCGCGCCCTATTGGCAATGGCACACCTTTTTGAAGTGCTAGCGCAAGAGGTTGCCGCCTGCTTTTCGTTTGACTATCCACACACAGATGCCGAAAAGGTAAAAACGTATTTGCAGCACATTCAAGCGTTGCCCGAAGATGCAACGGAGATTTACTAAAAAGATCGGAGCCTTATCGATGGATAAGGCTCCTTCAACTGTAGAGTAAACGCGCTTCGCCTCTAAAGTCTAGGTGCAGTAAACGCGCTTTAACGAGAAGCTAGCATAAAATCACGCGCCTCGACCGCTTGCTTTTTCAACCTGTCTTTATCGATGCCGATCAACTGGCCGTTGCGCTTTTTTGCTTTGCCTGCGACAAAGACGCTGTCGACATTTCCTGGGTGGGCCGCTTGTGCTACGGCACCAAATGGGTCCGTTACCGGCAGCAAATTCACATCATCACAACGAAGCATAATCAAATCGGCTTCTTTTCCTGGCGTGAGCGTGCCAATCTTGTCTTCAAGTATCAATGCTTTGGCCCCCTCGATTGTGGCGGCTTCCAGCATCTGTTTCGTCGATAACGGCACTTGTTCAGGCATGATCCCTTCATCCAATAGACGTTGGTTTTGTTTTGCCCGCTCTGCTTGCAAGGCAAACTTCATTTGCGCAAATAGATCACCGCCAGTGGATGTGACAACGTCAACCCCTAGTGCAGCAGTTACACCATGTTCAATCGCGGCCCCTGTCACGGGATAGCCGTGGCCCATCATCATTTCAATTTCAGGCGTAATCGACAAGCTGCCGCCGAAATCGCGGAGCAGTTCCAACTCCTCGTTCGCAATCGCATTCCCATGGACGATGTTCAGATCAGGCCCAAGGAGGCCAGCATTGTGCAACTTGGTGACAGAACGGTCATGTGCACCCCAGTTGCCAAAGCCGAGATGCATGCTGCAAACGAGGCCAAGGCGGCGCGCTGCTTCGATTTCAGCAACTGTCGCTTCCCAAGAGGAAAATTCCGGCCCACGAATCGCCAGCGCCATCGTCACAAGCTCGTCGTCTGAGGCAAAATAAGCGTTTTTCACTTCTTCTGCTTTCGCCGCTAAGTCGAGCCGGCTCTCTCGGTTCCAATAGCTCCCTTCACCAGGTGAACCATAGGCAAAGCGGGCTCGGATGCCCGAAGCACGCAACCCAGCTATAAGCTGTTCGGTATGTTCATCCGAGTTAATCATTGTCCAATCTAAAAGCGTTGTTACTCCTGCATCGAGGGCCTCGACAGCACCTAGCCATTGGGCAATGTAATCATCTTCTGGCCGCCGTTTGCTGCCAAGGTTGCCAAAATAGATGGACTGTAAATACGTCTGCAACGACCAATCACTGCCAATGCCACGGATAATCGACTGCCACGTATGGCGGTGGGTATCAACAAGCCCTGGCATAACAATCATCCCAGCAGCATCAACGATTTCGGCGTCAACTCCCTCGATCGTTTGCTCAACAGCAGCAATTTTCGATCCTTCCACAAGCAAATCTGCCCCATTCAGAACACCCAACTTGTGGTCAAGTGTGAGGATCGTTCCACCTTTAAAAAGCACTTTGTCCGTCATTGAAAATCCCCCTTTGTTTATCGTTGCCAAAACAAATGATTGGCGCGTACCGTTTCGTTTTTCGTAAAATAAAGGAAACGACTTGATTGGAGGGCTGCTTTTATGGAAAACTACCACCCCGATGAATGCTTAGTGAACACAGCGCTGGCGCCGATTATCGGCAAATGGAAAGTGTTGATCCTTCTTCACATTGATTACCATACAACATTGCGCTTTAATGAGTTGCGCCGCGCCATTCCGGAAATCACCCAAAGAGTGCTAACCGCCCATTTGCGTGAGCTTGAACAAGAACACTTAATCGAGCGCCGCGTTTTTGGCGAAGGTCGCCCGAAAGTCGAGTATTCGCTATCAGAGCACGGCCAAACACTCCAACCGATCTTGCGGCAACTGCATGCATGGGGCAAAGCACACCATGCTTATCTGGCGGCGCAACAACAGAAATAGACATTATTGCGAGGGCGGGCCGAATTTGCCAGCGCGAAAATCAGCATAGGCTTCTTCAATTTCCTCGATCGTGTTCATGACAAACGGACCATGGGCAACGACCTGTTCGCGCAGTGGCTTTCCTGAATAGACAAGCACTTTTGATCGCTGTAAGGCACGGACACGTAGGACGCTTTCAGTTTGCCCCGTTTCATTTGGCCAATTGAACAAACCGACACCCGTTTTTTCTAAAACGACTTCGTTTGCCTCTGGCCCAAAAGCCAACTCCCCTTGCAGGACATAGAGATGGCCATTGTCCTGTGCAGGCAGCGTTAAATCGTACTCCGCCCCCGCCTGCAACGATAGCTCCACCATCTGCACAGGAACTGCTGAACGCAGCGGCCCAGTCACACCGGCCGTTTTCCCGGAATAAACACGCAGTGAACCGCCGTCTATTTCTACTACTGGCGCTTCTTCCAGACGGACGTCCTGGTAACTGGCAGGCGAGCGCTTTAATGCTTTCGGCAAATTCACCCACAACTGCAACGTATGAATGACATCATCGGCAAATGCCTCCTCCGCATGGCGGGCAGCGTAACCTGCATTCATGTATTGCACATCGCCTGCGTCCAAAACCGAATAACCGCCATGGTTATCGGAATGTTCCAACCTGCCGTCAATCACATACGTGATCGTTTGAAAACCACGATGAGGATGGTCGGAAAACGTCCCCCGTTTAAACCAGTCATCAGCCATCACGACAAAAGGATCAAAATCTTGCTCTCGCCCTGGAGGCAACACCCATCCTTGTTGCACATGGGGATACCCATTTTGCCTATACTGGACATGCCAATGCTCGCGAATCGTACGTTCGATTTGCTCTTCCATTTTTCTGCCTCCTTTACCTTAAGTATAAACAAGTTCTACACCGGAAAAAATGAGGCACTTTCAACTCTGTAAGTTCCTTTGGAGATACTTTTGTTTTTTTGAAATGATGGAGAAACGACTTCACATGGAATGATTTAACGTGGACATCGACAAATAGAAAAAAGAGCTACCCGATGGGAAACTCTTCTTTTCTGACCTATTGATTAGCTATGTTATAAAGGTATTCATAACCCATTTAGATACCCTTCATCTAAATGGGTTCCCTGTTTGAATTATTTGTACAGTTGTACTAAAATTAGCACATGAGTAAAAAAAATAAATCAACTAACCAAAAAGAAATGTCATTCATCGAAAAAGCCCGTAGAGCTCAAATTGTGGAATGTGCGATTGAAACAATCGCTGAAGTAGGTTACGCTCAAGCCTCTTTAGGACAAATTGCAAAACGTGCAAAAATCAGTAAGGGGGTTATTTCCTATCACTTTGCAAATAAAGAGGAATTATTGGAGCAAATAGCGATCGAATACTATTTGGCTTGGCAATCATATATTGCTCCACGAGTAGAAGTTCAAAAATCTCCTAAAGAAATGCTTCGGGTGTATATTGAATCCAATCTTACATTCGTAGATGAAAATCGGAAGCATGTTTTCGCTGTTATAGAAATGGTTTCTAATAAGATAACTGCTGATGGTAAACTTCAGTTTGCAGCAGACCATGATGAAGTTGTTTTACTTCCAATTGAAAATATTCTCACCCAAGGGATGCAAGAAGGAGTTTTCCGAGAATTTACTAGACCATCAGCAAGGGTGATGGCGTTAACAATAAGAAATGCCATTGACGGGTTCACCATTGAATTAATGAGAAATCCCCAGTTAAATGTTCAGGAATATACGAGAGAACTCATTACAATCTTCGATAAGTCAACTAAAAAATAATGTATCACTTAGGAGGAAAACAATGGTTTACTATGAGGTACTTTGTTATAGTTGCAAACAAAAATTCAGAGTGTACGAAGGTTCACTAAAATATAAACAATTTAAGAAAAACGGGAATGGGATTTTTTGTTGCGAAGATTGTAGTCATAAAATACGCATGGATGCAATTAAAAATTTCTTTAGATACTCAAAGTAACAGATGTTTTAGTTCAATAACTTATCTTCGACAATCGTTTTGACTCGCGATTCTACCAGTGCTATCATGAATGACCACTTCCATAAAATGGAGGAAACCATTACGCAAAAAGGAGAGAAAGCACAAATGAATCGCATTGCTCAGCTAGGACAAAACGCTTTGTTTCACTTGATCTCGCTAGAGGTTTTATGCTCCTTCTTGTCGCCCTCGCCCATGCATCCTTGTTTTTGGGCAGCTCCTTGTTAACCCGTCCCGAAAGTATGAGTACGTACGATACCATCGTCAATTATCTTTCTGTCTTCTTTGTTGATAACCGGGCGAGAGCGATGTTTGCGTTATTGTTCGGCTACGGTCTGACCTTAATTGTGCGCAGTTATCTAAAACGAAACAAACCGATAAAAGATGCAAAAACATCTCTTTACCGAAGAGCTTGGTTTCTCATTCTATTCGGCTTCATCCTCTCCGTTCTGATCGGCGGAAAAGACATTCTCGCCATCTATGGGACTGCCCTTCTCGCGTGTTGTTGGTTACTGTTTCGAAGTGACAAAACCGTACTTCGAAGCATCATGGCCTTATCCCTTGCGTATGTCGTTATTTTGCCACTCACATGGATAGCGATGGCCTATGCACAATTTAACGGAAACGAGATCCTTCCAGGCAATTACGCACATTACTTCGAACGAGTCACAAGTCAATTTATCCAATTTGCCACAGGCGGACCATTCATCGCCCATTTTCTGCTGCCTGTTGGGGTATCAATCCTTATAGGTATCTGGTCTGGGCAAAAAGGATTGTTAAATGAAAGCCCAAAGAACAAACCATTCCTGAAAAAAGCCGCTGTTTACGGCCTTTCCATTTCCTTAGTCGGCGCTCTTCCCCACGCCTTATACAGCAACCAACTGATTGAGTTGCCTCCAGCCTTAGTCGGCTTGACGTTCTCCTTGCATATGGCAACAGGCATTTTTGGGGGTGTCGCTTACGCCGCTATCTTTGGCTTAATAGGACCGAAAATAACAAAACCAAGCGGTATGGTTTGGGCGATCACGTCCCTTGGAAAACGATCACTTACGTTTTTTATCTACAACGAAATCATGTTGATTTTGCTGTTCTCCACACAAACATTTAATCTAGGAAACCAACTAGGCATGGCCGCAGGATGGGGACTCACTCTCTGCATTTGGCTCACAGCCCTCGGCTGCGCATCATGGCTCGAATCCAAACAAAAAAGTGGACCAATTGACCACCTGTTCCGTAGGCTCGTATACCGGAAATCGTCTCCCCATGCATCTTAAAAAAGCAGCCGTATAGGCTGCTTTTTAAACAGGGAGTGAATGGGGGTGTTTCCCCAGAACCTATCTTCATTTAAAGATAACTTTATTCTAAAGTTGGGAAAATCCTAAAACTATAGGCAACTCGTTCTACCTCTGCTATTATTAAGCAAAATGGGATTCATTAGGAGGCTGATGATTATATGGAGAGGACGATAAGCTCAGAAAAGGTTGGAGCCAAGATTGTAGAATGGTATAGCTGCCTCATTTCCAAGTCATACGAGCAGGCTGTTTTATTGAAAGATGAGGTTAAACACCTAATTTCGTCAATTGATCCCAATGACAAGTTGACAGCTTATTACTCTTTGGTTGACTTTAAACATAACATCCTAGTCAGTCGCTATAATAAAAATCAATGTTCCCAAAAAATAGATCCGTTTGATGCAATAACAAAAATTGATGACATGCTTAAGTATCTCTATTACTTCGTCAGTGGACAATACGAGTTTACACAAGAACGGTATCGTTCAGCCGTAAAAATGTTCCGTAAAGCTGAACGACTGCTGGAGTATGTAAACGATGAGGCAGAAGAAGCCGAATTTTACCAATACAACGGGCTCGTTTATTATCGACTCAACCAGTACTTGGTTGCCTCTTCCTACATAGAGCAAGCAAAACTCATCTTTGACCGCCTCCAATACAAGGAACCGTCGATAAACTGCCAAATTGTTTTAGCCGGCATCCACCAAGAACTTAAAAATACAGAAAAAGGTGAAAAAATACTCAAAGAGGCATTAGGACAGGCTGTTGACATTCCGATTGTATATGCGCAAGTATTGCGAACACTCGGTTTAAATAAACAAGCTCAACAGAAGTACGCTGAGTCCGAAATCTATTTTAAACAAGCGCTTGAGTACCCCGAACATAAGAACACTATTTTCGGAGTAAAAACAAGCTACAGTTTAGCCAACGCCCTTTTTAAACAGAAGAAAATTGAAGAAGCTCTGCACCATTTCCAACTGGCAAAAGCAGGTGCCGCTTACTATCAAAACAAAGAATATGGTGCCCGCTGCTTGTTTATGGAAGGCATTTTTATTGAAAACAACTTTGATTTGATCGATCAAGCCATTACAGATCTAGAAAAGGAAGGAATGGATTTTGAAGTAGGTGAACTAGCAGAAGAAGCAGCACAATTTGCAGAAAAGGAAGGAAAAACCAAGCTGGCGTTGAAGTATATGAAAGTTGCACATGATGCGCGTCTGCACCAAAACACTTTAGGAGTTGATCAATTTGTTTAAACGGATTGTTTTTCTATCGTTTCTAGTAGTTGCCCTTACTTTAGGAGTTAGCCCAAACGGTGAAAAAGTGGATATTACATTCTTACCGACAGCGTCTTCCCATCTCACATAATTGAAGGGTACTATTTCTATTTAATAGCTTTTCGCCTGTCGGCTCCCTTTTTTCGATTCGAGCCGAGTAAAGAGTTTTTCGGTTTTGTTTCTAATTGTTTTTAAATAGTAACCGCCCCTATTCTAATACTTTATCATTCATGGAATTAGGAGTGGTTGCTATTTTTTTCGTACCAATGTTGTTTATCAAGCTTTTGTAAATATTCATTTGCTTCTTCCAATAAGCTAATATCTTTTTGCTCTATTGCTTGTCTTGTCAATTCTAAACTTTCTTCAAGGGAGTATTGTATCTCACTTGAAACGTCAAATTCTTTTGCCAACCGAATTGTACTTTCATGATGATCTAGCACGTTTTCAAATTCTGCTAAATCTTCATCAGTGAAATCAAATGTTTCCTGTAGCGTCGCATGATAAATCATCGCTGTATTATGAATACCGTCTAAAACCGCCCTGTGAATATTCTTATCATTACCTGAACTGCTAGCCTCTACGTCTTCATTTTCTTGACTGATTTCTTCCTTTATTTCCTCTTTAGCCATGTCATTTGATGGAGCCGCACACCCTGTCGCAATATACGTCATTGTTAATCCTAGCATTAGCGTTTTTTTCATTGAGATACCCCCCTCTTGAAATATTGGTACGCCTACGGTTTTGACAAATTGCGAAACTGCGGACCTGGCTAATTTTGATGACGATTCCAAACAACCCCTCCATTAAGTCAAAAGCGTGTTTGCTACGTCAATAATTGGCATACGGATTAATTATTTTGCTTATTTCTTAATTCTTCTAATACTTGTTTCTCCGTTTCGAGAATTTGTTCAAGTAGACTAATAGACTTATTATGAAACTCTTGGGCATTTTTAATTGCTTGTTCATTTAATTTTTGTGTTCTGGCATTGGCCATTGCTGCATGTCCTACAAGAACTAAAGCCAATACAAAAACAAATACAGTAAAAATACTCATTTCAACCCCCTAAATTGAAAAAAATGGTTAATCTCCAATTCAGATTAGCCAAATGGATAGTAAATGTCAAACTCAATTTTTCGATGGAAACGGTGAAAACGCCTTTGAATAATGCTGCATTTCTAAAAGACAAAAACGAACTGGTTAGACTTAATACTTGTCCTGCTTAGCACCACCCTCTACTTACACATCACTCCCCCAAGCATAATGTTTGCGTTCTCGCTTAAAAAGGTACAAACTAATAGCAACACTTTTGAAAGGATGGTTCCAATGGATGATGCAGTCGGTTATGATATGTTAAACCAACAATTTATAAGCGCGTTAGAGTCACTTGCCTTTGCCACGCCTAGCGATGAGCAGGAGATGGCTGCGGCAGTCTTGCGCCTCATTAAGCACAAACCTGAAGCCATCCATGTCATTGACAACGACTACAAGGAAGCGGCCATCATGGAGCACTGGACAAACTCCATGTGCAAAAAAGAATGTACGTCTGTTTAAGCTTTTTTGAGTCACAATATAGAGATCGGTTATCGACTTTTAGCGAAGCCCCTTTGATAAGGAAGCTTCGCTTTTGTTACGTTTGGATCAGTATCCATCTATTTTATATTGATGGTTCCGTGTGTACTCAATAGCTCCACTGTATGTGATGCATCACCAATTGTTCCCTCTTTTAATTTGTCTGTACTTTTTGTTTCTTTCATATTAGCCAATCCCACTGTAATATCGGCCGATTCGCTTTGGGCAGTAAGCTGCAATGAAGCAGGAGCTTCTTTGTAAGACACGGTGATGTCTCCAGACTTTGTTTCTACAAAAAGGGCTTCTTCTTCTGTTGCTTCTTTGACAGCTACTTCACCATCTGTTGAAGTAATGTTCATCTTAGTACTTGTTACATTTGTTATATAACTATCGCCAGCCTCAGAAGCTACAATCACTTCCTGCAATGAACTATTCTCCACGTTTAATTCACCATCGATTGAAGTAAATTGTCCCTTTTCAGCTGATATCCCGGCCACTCTTTCACTTCCTGAGCCGTTTGTAACAATGAGGTTGGTCGTCGCTATATTCTTCATTTCTATATCGCCATTATTATTTGACACTGTGATTGTGTTGACTTCATTGTCTGGAATTGAGACAGAAATTGTGCCGTTCTTTCCAAAGCTGAACCCTCGTGAGCCGCCTGTTTCATCTGACTGTTGAATTGTCATTTTGTTTCCTTGCTTTTCTATTGTTACAGGGTACTTCTTATTTTTCTGTGTGCCCTCGGCAGTAATCGTTAGTTGTTTCGATTCAGCTTGTTTGAGTTCAACATCCCAAGATTCATTATTGATTTCGATTTCTTCAATTCCTGCTGAGTCAAAGGACTCGTCTATTCGGAAAGGATTCTCCTTTATTTTAGTAAACCCGTAAACGAGTCCGCCAATTGCGGCAACTGCAACGAGAATCACCACTATTCGTTTCATTTTTATTCCTCCTTTCTTGACGTTTAAATAAGATCGATTTTGTCTACGCGGTGAAAAGAAAAATAGCCAATGATAAGACCTAATAGACACAATAGAACCGGCACTCCCATAAATTGAAACAGGCTTGTTTGATCGCCCCCATTCGAAACCGTTGCATTGATTAAAAAGCCAATCAGTACAGCTGAGGTAATGGTGGCAGCCGTTGATTTTTTCCTCATGCCAAAATACAAAGGAATCAAACTGATTCCAGAAATCATAAAGGCACTTAGAAAAACAGCTGGAATGGTTCCGAGAATATCATTTAAGTGAACCGGCTTTTCAAAAAATCCTATGATCGGATTCAAATAAAAAGCCAGTACATTGATCATGATTGAAGCTAGGATGGTACTGAAAAAACAAAACCCAAAGACAATGAACAATTTGCTTCGCATTACTTTCTTTCTCTGTAATGGATAGGTAAACAACAATTGAACCGTGTTCCTTTTGTACTCCTCGATAACTAAACGAGATAAAACAGTGGCTGAAAAAATGATAAATACGATTTTAATCAATATATTCGTTAACGACATGAATTCAAAATAATCTGGAAACATAATGTCTTGTTGTCCTTTTGATCCCCATCCCATAAGGGCAACAGCCGCAAAAATTGTTGCGATTGAAATGACGACTCCTTTAAAATAACGGGATAAGTGATTTTTTCTCCATTCTAATTTAATCAGTTTAAGCATGGTGCTCTCCTTCGTTAATAAGATTTAAAAAATACGCTTCTAAATGATGTTGTTTCATTTCCATTTTGCCCATTTGAACATCGTTTTCTACGAACAGTTTATTCATTTGAGCTTGAGAGACACTTTGTTCAAAAATCCGAATCGTCTGTTGATCCACGATTTGATACTTTTTGATTCCTAGCTTCTTTTTTAGAATGGATATTGTTTTTTCCAAGTGGTTGACTTCGATTTCAAGATAATGGTCATTTCCTTTTCGGATTTCTTCCATTTTCACTTCTTTTAACAGTTTTCCTCGATTGATGATCCCGACCGTATCGGCGATCGCTTCCACTTCTGAAACAATATGACTTGAAATCAAAATCGTAACGCCGTATTTTTGTTTTAATAACACAAGCAGTTCTCGAATATCTTTGATTCCGATTGGGTCAAGCCCATTAATCGGTTCATCAAGAATGAGAATCTCTGGTTTTGTCACGATCGCCCGAGCAATCCCTAATCGCTGCTTCATTCCTAAAGAAAGTTCGTTGATTCTTTTTTGCGCGACACCGACAAGACCGACCACTTCTAAAGCTTCTTTGACTGCATGTTGATCATGATAGTCATGGTAGTGACAATGCAGCTCGAGATTTTCTTTCACGGTAAGCCGCTCATAAAATACAGGGTTTTCGATAATGCTGCCGATATTCTTTAAATAGAAATAGGACATTGGTTTAACCAATTGATTGGAGACCAGGATTTTACCAGAAGAAGGCTTGACTAAATTCAAAATCATTTTCATAATCGTTGTTTTGCCAGCCCCATTCGGACCTAAAAAACCATAAATTTCCCCTTTGTTTATCTTCATATTGACATTAGATATTGTTTCGATTCCCTTAAACTTCTTATACAATTGATGGATTTCGATAATGGTTTCCATTCTTATTTCCTCCTGATTCCCTTAATGGGGTACAATAAGCGTATTGATTTGTTACACACTTAGCTTAATCAATGAAAGTAAAATCAAAGTAAACAGGAAGGAAAATGCCTGTAATTTTTATAGACTGGTTTGGTGAGATTGGGATTGAAATGAGGGATCATAAAAGTGGAACACGCAAAAATTCTAATAGTCGATGATGAAATAGGCATCATAAAGCTACTGGAAATTACACTTGAAAAAGAAAATTTCATTCATATAGATAAGGCAACCACTGGAAAAGAGGCGCTGCAATTAACGAAAGAAAAAACATTCGATCTCATTTTGCTAGATATTATGCTTCCGGATATTAGTGGATTTGAGTTATGTACAGAAATACGACGAAATACGGATACACCTATTATTTTTGTTAGTTCCCGGTCTACAGACTTCGATAAATTAACGGGATTAGGGATCGGCGGAGATGATTATATTACTAAGCCTTTCAATCCTTTAGAAGTCATTGCACGCATAAAGGCCATTCTTCGGCGCCAAAAAATGTATGAACGTTCAGAGAAGAAGCCGGTTTACGATTACGGCTACTTCGCGTTTTATCCTGAATCGGCCATATTAATGGTTCAAAATCAAACAGTAGAATGCACGGCAAAAGAGCTGGAGTTGCTGCATTTTTTTTGTAAAAATCCTAATCGTATTTTCACTACAGCCCAGCTTTATGAACGCGTTTGGGGGAATGATGTGTTCGGAGAAGAAAAAACTGTGACCATCCATATATCCAAGCTGCGAAAGAAACTTGGCGATGATACGCGTAAACCAAAAATCATTGTAAATCTCCGAGGAATTGGCTATAAATTTCTCCCTCCGAATGAGGCATTGCCATGGGAATAAAAACGCGATTCACCCTCCATTTCGCTTTAGGGCTTACTCTTTGGTTGCTAGGGACCGGACTCTGTATAGTGATTCTCGTTGAAGTCCTTCTTCCCTTATTCGATATGATGGTTGGTTCAAATACGGAAGGACTACTAGTTGGATGGATTTTTGCGCTAAGTACTCTTATTTGCATTGTCCTCTTTGGCTGGTATTTTGGCGGGCCGATCGCTTTTATCATGAGATGGATCCACCAGCTCTCGCAAGGAGATTACAAGCAGCCTCCAGGCCTAAGGAAGATTTACACACGAAAAGAAACATTGCGGATGCGTTATCTTCTTTATAAGGAAGTGCTCCATTCCCTTCAATTATTGGCTGAGCAATTACAAGCAAATGAAGTAGAACGCAAGAAAATTGAACATGCAAAACAGGAATGGATAGCGGGTATTTCCCATGATTTGAAAACGCCTTTAACATATATCACTGGATATTCTACCCTTTTATTAACGAATCAGTATGAATGGTCAACAGAGGAAGCCCGCTCTTTTACTCAGGAAATTTATGATAAAGGCAAACATATGGAAGAGTTGATTCAGGATTTAAATCTCGTCTTAAAATTAAATGATGGCGATCGCCCGTTCCCTATCCATACGACGAGCCAGGATTTGGTCGAATTTACGAAAAGGGTCGTTGCCGATATTAGCAATAGCCCACAAGCTGTTGACTATCGACTCCATTTTAAAACGAACAAGCCAAGAATCGACGTCGACTTTGACGACAAATTTATGCAACGCATTTTGCAAAACATTTTAATGAATTCGATTATCCATAATCCTGAACCCGTTGACATCTATATAGAGCTTTTCGATTACAACGAACAGGCAAGAATCCATATAACAGATAACGGCATAGGCATGCCGACTCACATGATGGAAAATCTTTTTCAACAATACTATCGAGGGGCAACGACAAATTCAGCCTCTGAAGGGACTGGACTTGGTATGGCTATTGTCTATAACCTTGTTCGTGCTCATCATGGGACGATCTCTGTAGAGAGCGAACCATCTAAAGGGACATCATTTGATATTCACTTCCCGAAAAAAGGACGCCCTCAAGACAAAATGTCTTGAAGCGTCCTTTTCATGATCTAGCCTTTCGGCTGGATCATTGCCACACGTCCACAGTCCCCTACTGAAATTTCTCTGGCAAAACGATTTATTGTAAAATGGAGTCATTCGGAAGAGGAGGCGTATCCATTGATTACGATTGTTGGCAGTATAAACATTGATCTTGTCGTCCACACGGGCACCATGCCTGTCCTAGGGGAAACAGTGCTTGGCGGCGAGTTCCAAACGAACCCAGGAGGAAAAGGGGCCAATCAAGCAGTAGCCGCGGCGAGGCTTGGTGCTGACGTGACGATGATAGGCAAAGTCGGCAATGACCCGTACGGAAAGCTTGTCACAGGCAACTTACAAAACGAACAAATTAACACGGATTACATAGACGTTGGTAAGGACGAACATACAGGCGTAGCCATGATTACGGTAACAAACAGCGACAATGCGATTGTTGTCGCGCCTGGCGCCAATTTCAGTTGGAAGCGCGAAGACACCGCCCAATACCGTGATGTGTTAAAACAGACAAACGTCCTCGTGCTGCAACTTGAAGTGCCGCTCCCTTTTATCGAGGAAATCGCTAAAATAGGCAAGGAAGAACGATGCATCGTCATTCTAAACCCTGCCCCTGCACAGCCGCTGCCGCCATCGTTGCTTGATCTCGTTGATTATATCACTCCAAATGAAACGGAGTGCCAGACGATCTTTAAGCAATCGGTTGAACAAGCGGTACAGAGATATCCAAACAAGTTGCTTGTAACGGAAGGAAAAAAAGGCGCCACCTACCACGACGGCCAACAGCTCGTTCACGTAAACGGATTTCCAGCGGACGCCGTCGACACTACCGGGGCAGGCGATACATTCAATGGCGCTCTTGCCGCGGCTTTGGCGTCTGGCCAGCGATTAGCCGAAGCGGTGCCATTTGCTAATGCCGCAGCTTCGCTATCAGTAGAACAGGCAGGCGCACAAGCAGGGATGCCGTCAAAACAACAAGTGTTGCACCGTCTTGGCTCATCATAAAGAAGAGGCTCTTTCCTTACAGGGAAGGGCCTCCAGTCGTCTTTTGCGCGGGGCTTTGAAGGATATGGAGCTGTGGCCGACTCGCCAATCGTACAGCAACAAAACGCCTATAGGGACTTCTTACTCGCTTTCTCAATCAAAACAGTGAATAACCGTGCCATCGCTGCATCGTTTGCTGCTAATTCTTCTGGATGCCATTGGACGCCAAGGACAAAGGGCATTCCTTCTCTGCCTTCTACTGCCTCAATGATGCCATCAGAAGCCGATGCGACCTGCTTTAACTGCGGAGCAAGCCTGCCGATTGCCTGGTGATGCAAACTGTTCACCCTTATCTCTTCGGATCCGATCACTTGATGCAACAGGCTATCTTTCACAATCTGAATACGGTGAGTCACATCTGTGCGGCCTGCTTCCTGGTAGTGTTTGCAGGCATTTGGTAGGCCTGTTTCAATATCTTGCATCAAGCTTCCTCCTAAAGCAACGTTCAAGACGCCAATGCCTCTGCAAATGGCAAAAATCGGCTTTTTCTGTTGCAAAGCGTGTTTAACTAATTCGATTTCCACTTCATCACGCTGTAAAAATGTTTTTTGCAGTTTCGGCGAAGGTTCAGCCTTATATAAATATGGATCCACATCCTCACCGCTGCTTAAAATCAAGCCATCGCATGCTTTTATCCAATCAGAAGCGAGTTCAACTTTGCCTACAGGGATCACAATCGGCACGCCTCCAGCGTTCATGATGACTTCGACGACCTTCTCAGCGAGGTCTACACTTGGAATTTGATTATGAAGGGCAATTGTGCTCGTAATTCCTATTACTGGTTTAGCCATTCGCAAGCATCCTCTCTTTCTATTGCCTGCTGTTAGTGTTGCTTGTCCGTCTGGAAAACATACCTTGCCACGCTCTTTCGTTCAAAACACCGTGCTCCTAGAAGCGCCACCCCTGGACATTGCCAAAAATGGTTTGTACTCTTCCTCCGCATAATTATTCAAATCATTCAGTAAAAAACGCCAAAAAGTCTTGACGATTTCCCAATGAATCGCTGATAATAAACGAACAAGCTTCATTCGAACAAACGATCAACACGCTATTCTGTTATGGTAAGTGGCTTCATTTTTTATTACGACTGTTGCTGTCACTCGTTTTTTTATGAAAAACGACTGAACGTAATTGAACAAATCTTCAATGAAAGGTGATAAAAGATGACCGTTGCTATTTCCCCTGAGAAAGCAGGAGCCACGATTGCCGAGTGGTACAGTTGCATCATTGCCCGTTCCGTGGAACAAGCTTCACAATTAAAGGCAAAAGTTGATGCCATGTTTAAGCAGATCGAAAAGAATGAGCGTTTGCTCGCCTATTATGCACTCGTCAACTTTCGCTACCGCCTTATGTGCAAACAAGCTAGCCAAGGCAGTGCTGACGACGAAATGTTGAAGAGGGCCGGGATGGTGGCTGAGGAATCCGTGGACCATCTATTGAAGTATTTATATTATTTTTCATGCGGACAGAACGAATTTGTCAATGAACGTTATCGCTCCGCCATTCGCTTATTCCGCAAAGCTGAACGCTTGCTCGAATATGTAGAAAACAAAGAAGAAGAAGCTGAATTCCATTACTATATGGGCCTCTCCCTTTACCGGATCAGCCAGTACCCATTTGCGGGATCTTATATTGAAGAAGCACTCGTCGAATTTAACCGTTTAGGAAATAAGGAACGCTCCATCCATTGCCAAACGATCCTTGGGGGCATTTATTCGGAAACAAAGCAATACGATAAGGCAATTCTAATTCTTAATGAAGCCCTCGCCGCAGCTGATCCGTACCCTTTTTCCAAAATGGCGGTCCTTCGCGCTTTAGGCCTGAACGCACTTAGGTACCGCAATTATGAACAAGCACGGCAATGGTTTGAAAAGACATTGTCTTACCATGAGTTCCAGCATACCCTTATCGGCGTTAAAAATACGTACAATTTAGCCAATACATTGTATCGCTTGAATTTGCCCCAACAGGCAGCGCCTTATTTGAAAAAGGCAGCGATCGGGGCAGAGTTTTATCGAAATAAAGAATACAAGGCACGATGTTTAGCGACTAGAGGGTTATATGCGGAAGGCAACTATGCACTGATTGACCAAGCAATCGAGCAGTTAAATGAGGAATGCTTTGACTTTGAAGTGGACGAGCTTGCAGAGGAAGCAGCGACTTATTTTGAACAAGCCGGCCATACAACATTGGCGTTAAAATATTTAAAAATTGCTTACCAAGCCAAGCAAAACTTATTTAAATTAGGCGCAGGCCAATAAACCTTTACTCTGACAGTCAGTCCGCCGCGTGCTGCCAGTGGCCAAGTAAAACCGAACGCTGTCGCTTAGCAAGGGAGCAACTAGTTGAAGCGGCTCCCGCAGGAGGTGCCGCCTTCTCTCTTGCTTTTCTATTTGCCGCAAAACTGCTTAGGCGACATTCCTGTGTACTTTTTAAACACTTGGCTAAAATACTTATAGTCACTAAAACCGGTTTTTTCGGCGACTTCATAGATAAGCAGCTTTTCGTCTTGAAGCAAGCTAATTGCCTTGGTAAGGCGGTAGCGCGTTACTAATTCATTAAAGCTGTACCCTGTTTTTTCCTTTAACTTGTCATTCAAGCTGACTGTGGAAAGGCCAATCTCATTGCTTGCTGCTTTTAACGTCACTTTTTCATGGTAGTGTTTTTTAATAAAATCCATGATTTCGGCGACATAGGTTGAGTGGCTGCCTATCCCCAAGTCGAGAAGATGGCTATACACTTTTGATTGTTTTGTTAAATGATCGTTGTTTTTTTGTTCCTGCAATTTTTGTACGAGCTTTTGCAAAGTAGCCTCCAATTCATGCAAATCAACTGGTTTTAGCAAATAATCATGGACGCCAATTGTGATCGCTTGCTTGGCGTACTCGAACTCGCCAAAACCAGATAAAATAATCGCTTCAAAGGAATAATCGGCTTTGGCTTCTTTTAACATGGCCAGCCCGTCTTTAAACGGCATGCGGATGTCCGTAATGATAATGTCCGGTTTTGTTTGTTTAATGAGGTTCAGCCCTTCAGCCCCATCCTCAGCGGCACCGACCACGGTACAATCGTTGCTTAGCCAGTCCACACGGTAGAGCAGCCCTTTTAACAGGATCGGTTCATCTTCCACGATTGCCACTTTTAGCATGTTGTCACCCCTCATATGGAATGTGCATACGGACGGTCGTCCCCTCTCCTTTTTCCGGCGCTGAAGCGATCTCAATCCCGTAAGATTCCCCGTAAAGCAGTTGAATCATTTGGTGGGTATTTTTTAAACCAGTATGCGCCGTCTCTTTCATTTCTCCTGCCATAATCGCTTTGATTTTCGCCACTTCTCCAGGCGTCATGCCAAGCCCATTGTCCTCTACTACAAATGTCAGCACCCCATTCCCCCAGCAGGCGCTTACATCAACTTTCAAACAGCGGGTGCTGTCAATATTGTGCTTGATTGCATTTTCAATTAGTGGTTGAAGGAGTAGTTTCGGCACACGAGCACGGCCTAGTTCTGGCTCAATCGCGATCGTGTAATCGAGCCTCTTGCCATAGCGCATTTTTTGCAAGGCAAAATAGTCTTGCAAGTAGGCAATATCTTCTTCCAACAAAACAGTCGTATCGCCAAAATGAGCGTTGTAGCGCATCAATTTCGCTGTTTTGACAATCATCTCCGCTGCACTCTCTGGGTTAGCCAATGTTTCATATTTGATCATTTCCAATACATTGTAAAGGAAATGGGGATTAAATTTTGCCTCTAAGTGTTTGATTTCACTCAAGCGTTTTTTCTCAAGAATCTCTTCGTTTTTATCGACAAGTGCTTGAATTTCATGGACTTTATTCGTATATTCCTCGTAAATTGTTTGCACTTCAGCAAAGACATGATCGGTTTGTTGAAAATGAAGATGGTTGTTCTTTGAAGAGATTCGCGCGACTAGCGCATCAAAAGGTTCAAGCGTCTTTTTTAAAATTTTCGGTGTGACCAGCCAGACAACAGCCAACATAACAAAGCTTGAAACCACCATTGCTAAAATACCATACAACAACAGCAGCTGATACGTTTTGACAGACGTGAGCGTGATCACTTGAATGGGCTGGCCAGCGACTTCTGTTTTCGTCACGTAAAAAGGATTGCCGTCATACTGGACAAGGAATCCATCGGTTGGAATCGTTAATTTTCCAAGGGCGCCAATTCCGATTGTATGGCTATAAAAAACGGCATTATAGAATGAATCGGTGACAAATACAATTTGCTCACTGGCCGACTGGAGGGTATGTTCAAGCAAGAACAGCAAATAACCTGTACGCTCTCCCTCCCCTTCCTCTATCGCAGCGGCAAACACATAAGCGCCTCCTTGGCCAGCGTTAAGCGCTCGTTTATTGACATACTCCCCTGTAAATTGATGTTCATCTGCTTTTTGCATTTGTTCCCGCAGGACCGGGCTTTGCTGCAATTGTTCCTTCTGCCCTTCATACAAGCTTGTGGAGACAATCGCCTCTTCGTTGTCCAGCAAGACAAAGTCTGACTGAAACGTTTGGGCATTACGGAAATCGTAAAGCAATTGATTCGCTTCTCTGCTTTTTCCTTCGCCACGTAAAAAGGCTTTGATTTGTTCATCGGCTACTAAACGGGCCATTCCCTCTTTGTATTGGGCAAACTCAGCTTCGACCTCTTTAGCCACTCGTTCATTTGTCGCTTGGCTCGGTCGGACAATCGATACATTGAATAGAAAAAGCAAAGACAATAGATATACACACAAAATCGCGGAAATAATGACGATAGCGTTCGTTAAAAACGACCGTTGAATATCATCTTTCATCCGTCTGCGTTCCATCGCGGTCAACCCCACTATGATGATAGGACAACGAGGGGCTGCTTTTTACAAGCAGCCCTCAGACAAACTCGCATACTTCGTCGTTTGCCTCACTCATATACTTTGAAACTTGCGTTTCATGCGCAAGAAAACCGCTGCTCATGAACCCCGTTCTATTCGCATCTTCCCTCGGCTGCACTCCTCGTCTGGCGAGCGTTTTCAACCAGCCGAGTGATTTCTTCCTGCGGATTACACGTTCATTTCTTTTTTGCCTGTCAACTTAAAAAATAGAAACAGCGACAAAATCGACGTTACCGTTAAAATGGCCGAATAAGCAGAGGCATTGCCAAAGTTTCCACGGATCACTTCCGTATAAACGGAAACGGCGAGCGTTTGTGTATTGGTTGAATACAAAATAATCGACGCGCTCAACTCGCCAAGGATCGTCATCCAGCTCATAATAGCGCCCGCCAACACGCCAGGCATCATCATCGGCACCACTACCCTAAAAAATGTCCGCTTTTCGGAAGCGCCAAGACTGATGGCCGCTTCTTCCATGCTCGGGCTAATTTGGCTGACAATTGCCGTACTGGAACGAACCGTATAAGGCATACGTCGAATCACAAAGGCTAGCACCATAATCAAACTCGTTCCCGTTAAATACAGGGGTGCTTCGCCAAAAGCGAATATGAGCGCCATTGCTAAAACAGAACCAGGGATAACAAAAGGAAGCATGGATACCGTATCAAGCAACGATGTTACTTTATTTCGTTTGCGCACCGTTAAATACGCAATTAATATCCCGAGAATGACAATCACCGCGATCGCGATCAGGCCTAACTGGTACGTATTTAAAATCATCGACAAATCGCGGTTAAACAAGATATTCTCATAATTTTGCAACGAGAACTTTCCTGTATACACTTGGCCACCAATCGTTTCCAAAAAGGAAGTGTAGACGACCACGAGCTGCGGCAAAATCGCCAACAGTGTGACCCCGTACACAGCCACATGGCTGAGCAAGTTTTTTATGCCTGTGCTTTTCTTTGTTTCCATTGGCCGCAGGGCCGACATCGAATACGAGTATTGACGCGCAATCACTCGCTGCACGAGAAACAAAGCAATCGTCACAATAATAAAGATCGATGCCAGTGCTGCCGCAAAGCCTGCATCGCCCCCAACTTCGCTCATAAATTGCGTATAAATCAAAACGGGAATGGTCCGGTACCCTTCGCCAATTAGCATCGGTGTGCCAAAATCAGCGATTACGCGCATAAAGACAAGGAGCGAGCTGGCAAGAATCGTAGGTGCAATCAGCGGAACGACAATTTTAACGACGCGCTGCATCCCGGAGTAGCCAAGGCTTTCCGCTGCCTCGATCAATGAATTGTCAAGGTTCTTCAATGCCCCAGAAATATAAATGAAAATAAGCGGGAATGATTGTAATGTTAGCACAAGCACAATTCCGGCAAAACCATAAATGCCATCAAACTGAAGATGAAAGGTATCATTGATCCATTTCGTAATAACACCGCTTCGACCGAGTAGCTGAATCCATGCATAAGCGCCAATAAACGGCGGCGAGATATACGAGACAATAATGAGAATTTGGACAATGCCACTTCCGAAAATTTTCACTCGCCGCAACATATAAGCAAGAGGCAGGCCAATCAAAACAGCCAAGAGCGTCGCTACTACAGTCACTTTGATGCTGTTCCACAGCGTCACCCAATAAAACTTCCGTTCAAAAAAGAGCGAGAAATGCTCAAGTGTGAAACGCCCTGCTTCCCCATTATAAATGCTCTTATTCAAGACTAACACAACCGGGAACAAAATGAATAAAGCAAAGAATAGCACAATTGACAGCGTGATCCAATTCCAGCCATTGAACGCTTTAGGCCGCATGTCACTCACCTGCCTTCATGAGCGTTTGTTCATTCGCCACATCAAACAAGTTGATTAAGTGCGGCTTCACCTTTACATAAATATTCGTTCCCTCTGGAATAATCGCTTTGTCTTCAATATGTTGTACCACTTCCACTCGCTCTCCAGTTGTAAGGGTGACGAGATAATGGGTATTAATCCCTAAAAACATCGTGCTTTCGACAACGCCAGCGATCGCACTCGCTTCTTGCGTAATCGTAAACTCCTGTGGACGGACAGATACCAGCACTTCCTGCCCATTTTCAACCGTTTCCACCACGTTATCAAGCTTTTCTTTGTATTCGCCATTAAAGACGACGAACGTATCAGTACCTTCCTTTTCGATCTTCGCTTTAATCACATTGGAAGTGCCAATAAACTGGGCAACAAACAAATTCGTCGGACGCAAATAAATTTGTTCAGGTTTGCCAATTTGTTGGATCATCCCTTTATTCATGACAGCAATCCGGTCAGAAATCGCCAGCGCCTCTTCTTGGTCATGGGTCACATAAACGGTCGTAATCCCCACTTCTTGTTGAATTTCTTTAATCGCATTTCTCATCTCAATCCGCAGTTTCGCATCCAAGTTCGAAAGCGGCTCATCCATTAACAAAACATTCGGATTAATAACAAGCGCCCGAGCAAGCGCAACCCGTTGTTGTTGGCCCCCTGAAAGCTTATCTGGCTTTTTGTTATGGTGGTCTTGAATGTGGACGACCTTCATTATATGGTCAATCTTGCTTTGCATTTGCGCCTTGCTTTCCTTGAGCGTCTTCAACCCAAAGGCAATGTTCTCTGCCACTGTCATATGGGGAAAAATCGCATAGTTTTGAAACACCATCCCCATTTTCCGCTTGCTAACGGGAACGTCATTAATTCGCTGGCCATCGACTTTAATCGCCCCGCCATCAACGGAATTAAAACCGATAATCATCCGCAAAAGCGTCGTTTTCCCACAACCAGACGGACCTAATAACGTAAACAATTCGCCTGGCTGAATCGTGAGCGACAACCCATCAATAACCGTATGCTCATCGTACATTTTGACCACATTGTCAATATCAATTGCTACACCCATCTTGTTGCCTCCTTCCATTCACAATCAGGCATGCCAGCCAAACAAGCAAGCATGCCAATGCCTTTAATCCATCGAGCCTTCAAGCACTTCGACATAACGAGCGGTAATGTCATCCATGTTCTCGATAATAAACATCTCGTCATACTCATCAAACAGCTTGATTTCCTCTTGTGGTGTCATGTAGTCAGCCACCTCTACCCCTTCACGGAGCGGCCGAACCGTCAACTCCTGCCCCGTACGGCTTTGCACTTCTTCCGATAACACATAGTCAACAAATTTCTTGGCGTTCTCTAAATTTTTCGTGCCCTTAATAATTTGGATCGACTGCCCTGGGTAGACAACCCCTTCAGTTGGAAAAACGACTTCAACTGCTGCCCCGCTTTGCTTGTAATGGACAACCGGATCTTCCCATGTCAAGCCAACAACATATTCACCGTCGGCCACACCTTTATGCACTTGGCCAGAGCTGCCTTGCACTTTGCCGTCCAAATTGGCCACAAACGCTTCGACAAACTCCCAAGCCTGATCCGACATTGGATCGCCGTCGCCCGCAGCGTAAAGCATCGCAATTAACGATTGGAATGCTGAACTTGAATTAACAGGGTCGCCAAAGGCAATCCGCCCTTTCAACTCTGGATTCAACAAATCCTGGAAACTTTCAATTTCCATATCGCCCGCTAAATCGGTATTGACAATAAACACCGTCGGATCAGAAAAGGCAGGCGAAAAATAACCAGTTGTGTTTTTAAACCCTTCCATCATATATTCATCTTCCGGCGACACATACTCCTCAAACAAATCGGTTTTATCATAAAGCATCGTGATATCGGCCGCCCACAACACATCGCCTTGCGGGTTATTACGCTCCGACTCAACCCGAGTAATCGCTTCCCCTGTGCCAGCCGAAATCATCTGCACGCGAATGCCCGTTTCCTTCTCGAATTGGGGAATCACCGCTTCATTCAAACTCTCACTACGCGTTGTATAAACGACCAATGTGTCATCGCCGCTGCTTCCATTCCCGCCGCAGCCTGTTGCCGCAACAGCCAAACCGACCACCACACCGAATTTTTTAAGCGCTTTCAAAACAATCCCTCCTTTTGCTATTCCTTATGTTAAAGCAGACTCAACCACACGTTAATCCTAAAATCGCAAAAAAACATCCGAAATTCAGAAACGATTTTTATCGGGAGAGGAACGGACATGAGGAAAATGGTACTGAGTTATGCAACTGCATGGGGGTTGTTTGAAAGGATATAGTATCGACAGTGGCTGGGTGTAACGATTTGATGCCAAACTGAATGGGGAAAAACGCTTTAAGAATCTTCCTAATAAATGTTGAACCATCCGCTCAAAGGAAAACAAAAAATCCGCAGCGAAATAGACGCGGAAAAACATCATCTACTATTTTGTTTCGTGGTGATACCTACCTTTTTCTATCCAAATCTTTAAACCGGCTTTCTTCAAAGCGTTCCAATCGCCACTTCATGATCGCCTAAAATCTCCCGGACTGATTTTTGGTCTTCAGACAACTGACTCACTTTGGTCACTCAAACTCTCGAGACTTGCCTCTATGTTCTTGACGTTCTGATTCGTTTCAAGCATTGTGACCTTCTTTTAATTCTTTGATATCTTGCGCCACTGCCAAATTGTGCTCTTTTTGCTCTAACAACCCCAATTCCAGATCAGTTACCTTCTGTAATAAGAGCTCTAACATTTCTTTCTCTTCCATTGTTTACTCCTCTCTTAATTGGAATTTACTTTTTAGCTATGTGTTTAGATACGTGTATTTATAGGTGTGATGCACATGCTGATCTAGTGGAGAAACGTATGATGCACTCGAATTGAGCAGGGAAAAGACTTGTTGCAGCAAGGGGTGAGGCTTGTCTTAGTTTATGCGACGCACTCACATAGAGTGCGACGTTAATTAGCTGACAGACGTTGAGATATTTTCAAATTTCAATCCACGCACTCACGTAGAGTGCGACGTATTAGAGCAGAGGAAAAATTGAAACGTAAAATCATTTCAATCCACGCACTCACGTAGAGTGCGACTAATGCGGGATCTGCAAAAAAGCATACCGGTACGATTTCAATCCACGCACTCACGTAGAGTGCGACAATTTACGCGTCAAATAGCCAAGTTCCTCACAGTCATTTCAATCCACGCACTCACGTAGAGTGCGACGTGTATGCGCTTGTTGACAATGAATTGCGCGTTACATTTCAATCCACGCACTCACGTAGAGTGCGACAAAATGTTGTCCATCCTGCAATTTTTAGCAAAATATTTCAATCCACGCACTCACGTAGAGTGCGACAGCGAATATTACCCCTTTTTTAGAAATAATGATTCGAAAACGAGTGATTGTGCTTCTAATTCTTATCATAGCACACCCAACAAGGCCACATTATTACATTTTCCTACACATTGGCACATATTAGAGGCTGTTTTTGGTGCGGGTGATCTAGGGATTTTATGTGCGCTTGGGGTTCGCACTAGAGAAAAGTGAGCATAGGCTATTCCTTATTGAAGCAATGGAGAATCGTTTGCCTTTAAGGCTCGTTTCCATCGTACTGCTATTCTATGATAATAAGGAGTTCCAGCTAACACCACCGCGTTTTTTACAATAAGAGACACACGATTTGTCCATGTGTTAGGATGTTGGTAACGTTTGCTTTTTAATGAGAGGCATTTTAAACATTGACTGTATAGCTGGGAAGGGGGTATTTTTATGACGGCGTTTTCTCAATCGCCTGAGGAAATAAAAGAATCTTTTCTTCTTCTACTGAACCTGATGTTGTTCCTATATATTTGTTTATTTATCCTTTGGCTTATTGCTCATTTAATATTGGCCGCTGCTTTATCGAGAATGGCCAAGAATGTCCATATCCGTCACCCTTGGCTAAGTTGGATACCGATTGCTCAGTTTTGGATTGTCGGTGAATTGATTTCGGAGAAACTACGAGGAAATGGGGGCATAAAGGTCTTACTCATTGGGTGTGTAACGATTGTCTATCGCTTTCTTCCCTTCCATCATTTATACATCCATTTATTAGTTAAAATCCCAGAGCCAATCCATCGGATCGTGTCGCTTATTTTATGGGCTCTACTTATCTACATCATATACCGTCTTTACGAGGCCTATGCAAAAAAGGCATGGATACATACTGTTTTATCGATTATTCCTTTCTATGCACCGATCGCTTTGTTTGCACTTCGTAACAGAGAAAGACGTTACTAAATACTAAGAAGCCCATGCTTAAATGTTCATAGTAAATTTAAATGTACCGAAAAAAACTCGAACCTTTATTCGTCGGATTCGAGTCTTTTTTGTTTTGTGGTAGAAAAATCAATTCTTCTTCCCCCCCACTCACTCACAAAGAGTGCGACCAAGAGGTAAAGGCGCAATCGCAAGAGCAATGAATTTCAATCCACGTACTCACAAAGAGTGCGACGATGTCTTCAGATGTCCTTGGCGATTTTGCGTCAATATTTCAATCCACGCACTCACATAGAGTGCGACAAATACGATTTCATCTTCGGCGGCCAGCAGCGCTAATTTCAATCCACGCACTCACATAGAGTGCGACAAGCACGCTAAAAGAGCGTGACAAAGAAATCCTTATTTCAATCCACGCACTCACATAGAGTGCGACAAAGTAATCAAAGAGGATGACCACACATGCGACATTTCAATCCACGCACTCACATAGAGTGCGACGAAACAATCATCGGGGCAATATCCGAGACTGCCGATTTCAATCCACGCACTCACATAGAGTGCGACTATTCTGTTTCTTATCATAAATAACTAATGTACCATTTCAATCCACGCACTCACATAGAGTGCGACTTTGATCTCGTATGCCCACGCTACCTGTTTAGCAATTTCAATCCACGCACTCACATAGAGTGCGACAGCGAATTTTATCCAGTTTCCGGAAATACACAACCGCAAACGAATCATTTTGCTTCTATTGCCTATCATAGCACACCGAACAAGGCCACATGATTACATTTTCCTACACATTGGCACATATTAGAGGCTATTTTTGGTGCGGGTGATCTAGGGATTTTATGTGCGCTTGGGGTTCGCACTTTGAATGTTCGTTATCGTCGTTTCTTCAGGAAGGGGGTGATCATTTCCAGTGAGTTCAATTCATGAACATTGCCTCTAGAAACGTTTAACCTATAAAGAAGCTGTCCATGCAAAAACATCGGCTTCATTTAATCACCGTTTGAATTCTTCCATGCATGCAAGGCGCCTGTTACGGCTGGACGGTTTTTACAAACAATAGAAATGCCAGGTGAAAATTGGTTTAGTTTTTCTGTAAAATGGTTGCGGACAAATTCGTTTTTCTCTAATAAACTCCCTTTCACAATGATCGGGATTGACGATGTTTCTAATCCGAGTTGTTTAACTAACCGAATGGCTTGCTGGGCTAGTTCTTCTCCTGCTTGTTCCAATAGTATTTTTGCATCTGTATCGTCCATTTGTGCACGCCGATACACAAATAGGGCGGTATCGGCAATTTCTTTTTTTGTGGAAGAGTAAACAAACTCCTTTATCGCTGATGCGTTGGGTAATTGGTACTGAGTAGCCAACGCCTTGGCCAATTTGGTTTGAATGTTCCCCTGCTCGATTTCCGAGGCTAATTGCTTTAACGCTTGTATTCCGATGTGATAAGCGCTTCCTTCATCCCCGAGCAGATGCCCCCAACCGCCAACCATTTTGATCGTTGAATCCTTTTTGCCAATCAATACGGAGCCGGTGCCTGCGATCGCCAGTATCCCATTTTCGTCTTCGAGAACGGCATAAAGTGCAAGTTCGGCATCGTTTAAAATCCATGCAGGCAATTGGAAGTGTTGTTCAACCAATGTTTTAAATTCGCTTTTTAAATGCCCTTTTTCAATTCCAGCGATCCCTAAAACAATCGATTTACAGAGGCTGCCGTACTTACTTTTTATACAAGCTTGTATGGCAGCCATTATATGTTCTTTTGCTTTTTCGCTATTAACAGCTACGTTTCCTGGCCCTGTCTCGATCGAAAAATGAATGTTTTGGTTCTGATCGATCACAGCCGCGTGTGTTTTCGTACCGCCTGCGTCAAGCCCGATCACGTACATTTGCTCACCCATCCCATTCTGAAAAGGCAAATTTGTCCCATGGCTTTAAGTAATCAATTAAGAAAATCTCTTCTTCTCTGATTCTAGCAACAACGTTTGTCCGGCCAGAATTGTTCATATCCTTTAAAGCAATTTGCAATTCGCCGGCATATTGTTCATATAATTCACTTTCTATGACGACATCCCCTCTTTTTATGTCTGTTGTATTGTGGGGTGGGAAAGCTTCCCCTCTATATTTAACTCGGCTTTGAGTAGAACGAATCATATAGTCAGAAACATCGCCTCGATAAAAATGCGGTTCATCAAATAGAATTTTTTTCTCAAGATCGCGCACAGAGTCAACGAGTTCTAGATTAAATGTCAGTTTCTCCTTGTTTATTTGGCTTAAACGCTTAAGTTCCTCTTCAGATGCGTAGGCATTGCCTATAATGACATCATCAATCAACCGCGTGGCAAACAAATGTTTCGCCTGAACGTCAATAGGCAAACCACGATGCATTTCTAGTGTCGGCAATCCTTCGACAATTGGCCACGGCCCAAACGTTGCCGCTTGCGAAGAGACAAAAGCAGCCGTCCTTAATCCAAATTTCTTAAACTTTTCGCTGCATTCTATAAAAAAATCATACGACAATCCACTATAGCGATGGGGGTAAAAATTATGACAACCGATTAACTTATTGCGGTTGGGTTGGAAGCTTAAGATATTGTCAATGTATTTCGTAGAATTGCTCATGTTGACTTCTATGAACAAGCCATGAGGGTTAAACGTCATCATGGACTCTTCGTTCCCAGTAAAACCAAGGTCTAACCGGATGCCATCCACTCCAAGGTTTTTAAAAAAAGTGAGATCATCATAGGAAATACCCAAATCCTTGAATACACGTGGATTGATGTCGCATATGACTTCCATCCCAAGCTGTTTGGCAAAGTGAATCGTCTCTTGAAAACTAGCTAAAATGTTGTCCCCTTCTACTGACAATAGACAGGTAAAAACACGTGTAAACCCGTATTGGTTAGCTACGTGTATATACTGTTTGTCCTTTTCTGCTGTTGAATGATTTGGATAAATCGATATCCCTAGCTTCTGCATGTTTACACACTCTCACTTTCCGATCTCTCTTCTAATTGAGCTACCCTGCGGAGAATGGCGATCATCTGTTCAATTAATGACATCTCGCTAATAGCTGCCATTAAGTGGTCTTGCGCATGCACCATTAACAAAGACTGTTCAACACGCTCCCCATTGATTTCGGCTTGAATTAATTTTGTCTGCGTATTATGTGCTTTTGCTAACGTTTTATTGGCTGTTTCCAGTTTCTCGTTCGCTAAATGAAAATCGTTATTTTGTGCTAATTTTAACGCTTCATAAGCAATCGCCTTTGCATCCCCTGCGTTTGAAATCATGTTGAATATTTCCGCCTCTACGTTCATCTTAACTCCTCCTAAACATGTACTTCGTTCAATAAAAAAACATATTACGAAATTTAAATTAGCTTTTCTCTATAACTATATTGAATTTTTATTTCATTAACCCTATAATACATGTAAGTGAAAGCCTTTTCAAGCAAGAAGCGAAAAGACAGATTCACAGTTCTAGAGTGACATGAAGGAGATGATTGAAAATGACAAAAGTATTGTTTGTATGTTCTGGAGGCATGTCGAGCGCGATCGTAGTAAACACCCTTAAGAAAGAAGCAGAAAAACATGGACAAGCCTTGGAAGTAAAAGCGATCGGCTCTAGTGAAGTGGCAGCGGAGCTGGAAAACAACTGGGATGTCGTTATGGTTGCGCCGCAAATCAAACATCGTTTTGACAACATTAAAAAAGAAGCGGATGAATACGGAGTTCCTTGTGGCCCAATTCCACCGCAAGCCTATACGCCATTAGGCGGCCCAACATTATTGAAAACGCTTCAAGAATTAGTGAAATAAAGAAGAAAAAGAGAGGCTAACGTCATGGGGAAATTCATCGATTTCTTGGAAAAGAGAGTATCTAACCCGATGGCAAGGCTAGCGGAACAGCGGCACCTTTTAGCTGTACGCGATGGGGTTGTCTCCTCCTTGCCATTTATTATCGTCGGTTCATTCTTCTTAATCATTGCGTTCCCTCCGTTGCCCGAATCGTGGGGAATCACTCAATGGGCGACGGAAAACGCCGACCAAATCTTAATCCCTTATCGAATGACCATGTTTATCATGTCCTTATACGTGGCATTCGGCATTGGCTATAACTTAGCACAATCTTATAAAGTCGACCCCTTGTCTGGTGGACAAATCGCAGTCGCTTCCTTGCTCTTGACCATTACTCCCTCTGTTGTTGAAGAGTTAGGCTTTGTGCTGCCGATGCAATATCTAGGTGGAAGTGGGCTTTTCGTAACGATCATCGTTTCGATTTTATCTGTCGAAATCTTTAGGATATGTAAGCAAAAAAATATAACGATTCGGCTTCCTGAGGCAGTGCCCGCGTCAGTCAGCCGTTCATTCGAAGCGCTCATACCTGTGGCGATTGTGATTATGCTTATGACACTCATCACGATCATTATGGGGGTCAATTTGCATGCCCTTGTGGAGAAATTAACGGTCCCACTCGTTACAGCTGGCGATAGTTTATTTGGAGTATTAGTACCTGTATTTTTAATTACATTCTTTTGGTCTTTCGGGATTCATGGTGTTTCTGTTGTCGGTTCCGTTGCCCGCCCACTATGGGAAACATACTTATTAAAAAATGGCGAAGCTGTCGCATCAGGCGCAAGTGAGCTTCCGCATATTGCCCCAGAACCTCTATATCAATGGTTTATATGGATTGGCGGCTCCGGCGCAACGTTAGGCCTAGTCATTGTCATGTTGATTTTTGCACGGTCAAAGTATTTAAAAAGTCTAGGTAGAACCGTGGCTGTACCGAGTATTTTTAATATTAATGAACCAGTTATATTTGGTTTACCTATTGTATTGAATCCGATTTTAGTGATTCCGTTTATTATCACGCCAATCGTCACAGCAGTCATTGCCTATTTAGCGACCTCCGTTGGCCTTGTCTCGCCTACATTTATAAAAGCACCGTGGACACTCCCGGCCCCAATAGGCGCCTATTTAGCGACAGGGGGCGACTGGCGTTCGATTATTCTTGTCCTAGTAAACCTTGCCATATCTGTCGTGATTTATTTGCCATTTCTACGAATCTATGACAATAAAATGCTTGCTATGGAACAGAACGAAGAGCAATAAAAAAACTGGCCTTAGGGGATCCTTGCGATCCCCTAAGGTATTAGGGGGTCTGTCTTGTGGAGCAGCCAAGATTAATTCCTCGCATTAGCCCTAAAGGTGTTTTCGTATTTATGATGATCTTGTTTTTTGGAATGCTTCTCCTTTCCATTCCTCTCAAATACATTCACCTTTCTGAAGTAATGAGTGCCTTTCTAAGCGCAGGGATTTCCGCAGCTGTTGGAATAGGCATTGTGCTAACAAAAATCGACGGAAAAACAACTGACAAACGATTAAATAGACAAAGAATACGCATCGCCATTATTGTCGGCTTTGCTACGAGCGCATTAATGACGTTTGTGTTTGGAGGCGATATCATTGGGTAAAAACGGCATCAAAATCGTGACGATTGGTGGAGGATCGAGTTATACACCTGAATTCGTTGAAGGATTAATAAAACGCCATAAAGAGCTTCCCGTTCGGGAACTGTGGCTAGTTGATATAGAAAAAGGAAAAGAAAAACTAGAGATTGTCGGAAGCTTGGCGAAGCGAATGGTCAAGAAGGCGGGCCTGCCCATAACTATTTATACAACCTTTGACCGAAAAGAAGCATTGAAAGACGCTGATTTTGTTACAACGCAAATGCGTGTTGGCTTATTAGAGGCTCGGATTAAAGACGAACGCATTCCATTAAAACACGGGATGATCGGCCAGGAAACAAACGGGGCAGGTGGTTTATTTAAAGCACTCCGAACCATTCCCGTCTTATTGGAGATCGCCGAACAAATGCACGAACTATGCCCAAATGCGTGGCTCATCAACTTTACCAACCCTGCGGGAATGGTCACAGAAGCGGTCATGAAATATAGTCAACACAAAAAAATCATCGGCGTCTGCAATGTACCGATCAACACAAAAATGACCATTGCGACATTATTAGACGTCCCCCCTGACCAACTGACGATTACGTTTGCTGGGTTAAACCATATGTCCTATGGCCTTGACGTCCATGTAAATGGTGAATCGAGATTAAATGACGTCATCGACTTAGTAACAGATCCCAATAATGAAGTAACAATGAAAAATATCATCCCACTCCCTTGGGAGAAAGCGTTTATGAAGGCGCTTGGCTGCATACCGAGTCCGTATCATCGCTATTATTACAAGACGAGCGAAATCTTGCAAAAGGAATTGGAAGAGTTTAAACACCGTAAGACACGCGCTGAAGTCGTTAAGCAATTAGAAGATGAATTGTTCGAACTCTATAAAGACCCTGACCTTGACATAAAGCCACCACAGCTAGAAAAACGCGGAGGCGCTTATTACAGTGATGCTGCGTGTAATTTAATTTCTTCCATCTACAACGATAAAGGGGATGTCCAAACACTCAACACCCGTAATGAAGGGGCGATTACAAATCTCCCTAATGATACAATCGTTGAAATTAACTGCGTTGTCACAAAGCAGGGGCCAATTCCACTAGCAGTAGGGGAACTTCCTTACTCGATCAATGGCCTCATCCAACAAATCAAATCGTTTGAGTTAGTAGCGATTGAAGCAGCCGTAACAGGTTCTTATGAACAAGCATTATTGGCTCTTTGCATAAACCCGCTAATTACGAGCGACGCAAAGGCAAAAGAGATATTGGATGAGATGCTAGAAGCGCATAAAAAGGATTTGCCTCAATTTAGAAGGTAAGCAAGCCCTTAAACACGATACAAAAATCCATCTCAATCAACCCCTTAAATCAAGCATTGAGTTGTAGACAATCGGAACTGCTCAGTTGTCCTTTCTATCAATAAAGTGCAGAACTCTGTTGTTTCTTTTACAGGTTCTGCACTTTTTAAATGGATAAATTGGCATAAGCCCCTATTTAGAAAGGCTATGTTCACTCTTAGTGTTGATATATGCCCAAAGAAAAACATCTTGTTAAAAAAAGGGGCTCTCTTTTGGACGACGGTAGCCATTCTACAATAAAATAATCAAATTTCCTGAGCTGTCTTAGCGCGTAGAAGCAGTCTCGATATAAACTCCGCTTTATAATCCGAATATGCTATCAGTGTACGATATCCTTTACGGTACGCATCTAACTTATGTTGAGCATAGATTTTGGCTTCATCTGGGTGAGAACGCAGATAATCTCGTATCAGCAAATTGTCGCGCCATAATTCTGAGTCAAATGGAGTCACTGCAAGATTAAACGAGCGTATGCCGCGCTTTCGGCAATGTATCCGCCCAGGAACACCAGCAGTCCCGAGAACTTCATACCCTAGATACTCCAATTTTCTTCTTTGTTCATCCGACAACTCAAGAACACCAATTAGACCTATCAGTATATCCACGATGGGTTTTGAATAGAGTCCAGATACCGAGGTACTGCCAAAATGCTCGAACATTGCATTTGGAAAAACATTCAGTAGTTGTTCTGTTTCTTCTCGATACCAGATTGCCCAATTTGAATTGTATTCTGCAATTGAGATGTCTTCATCTACTTTCATCGCTACCCCCTTAACCCTAAGTTGGAGCATATAAATTACCTGTTAGTTCAACACGAAAACACTGTGCGTCGAAGCTTGACATTCGTCTCTGTCGCTGGAAACAAATAAGAACTAACAAGCATCTTCTTTTTGTTCGACGAGGTATTCTCCTATTCCTTTCTGTCTATGAATTGAAGCAAGCAATGTTGCAGACACTTGGTCGCAACACCGTTGAAGCGTTCCATCCATTTTGCACTCAATAAATCGTACCCATAGGCGCGGCTTCCACGTCCGTGGTAAAGGGGTATTCGTTAGGTTGTTGAATGTTTGATTGCCTATTTTACAGCGGTAACGTTGACGTTTTAACACTCCGATACGTGTTTTGATAGCGTATTTCCCAAACCGAACAACTGAATGGCTATTACAATACGGACAAACAAGTCCATTCTTCTGTTTTTGCTCATGAATTTCTTCTATCGCCCGTATTTGAGCAGCCAATCCTTTTCAAAACCCACCGACTTGCAAAGAATGGGATACTAAAGCCTAAGCCAATTTCAATCGATACAACCACATAGAGTGCCACACAATAGAGAACTCTTGCCTTTTGGGGCTTGTTTTCCTCATTGGCTTCTATAACGTAAAGGAGTTCTTCTTTTTCATTTGTCATATGATCGTTCCTAACTTTGCTTTCGATGAAGAGCAACATAAAATATTGTTCATGTCTGTGAAAATATGGCCTATTCACTAAACTTATTATGAACTGAAGTTGCCATTCTCCTATGTTGTACTCAAACCCACCAACAAAAACTAGGGTGTACCCTTACACCCTAGTTTTAGATTATCCTTGAATATCACGCTTATTATAGCTTTGGAATGCGATGACGAGTAAACATGCTGCTATGAGCAAGAGTACACCTGTTGCAGCGTAATTCATTTCCTCCATCGGCATTTGCGGTACATATCCAAACGGGGTCAGCTGCACTACCCAATTTGGAAACTGAAAAAGTTCACTAAAATAATTGGCAACAAACGCGAACACTAAATAGAGCCATGTAATCATGGTCGCTCGCGGGAAGACCCCGACAAAGAGAGCCCCGAGGCCAATGATGACAAAAAGGGCTGGCACGTAAGCAATAGCAGCTCCTAGTAATTGGCTAATCTTAATCGGTTCATCCATCACCGCGTTCCCTGTCGCTCCAAGCGTCCATCCGCCGATAACGACCATGACTATGCTGACTAGAAGAGCAAGTAACACATAACTGCCAAATTGCCGGTTTCGGGACACGGCTCTGGCCAACACGTGCTCGTTTCGGTTTTTCTTTTCTTCCGCTTTCAATTTAAACATAACAAGCAATGCTGGAATCGCTGCAATAATCGCTATGACCATCATAATGATCGAAATAAACTGCTCCGTTATCGAAAATCCTGCATCAGAAGCAAACATGTCTGCCATCAGTTCATTGGATTCAAAAAATGTCTCTAAGTCTCCAAGAATGGAGCCGTAGGAGGCACCGATTAAAGCCATAGCCACAAGCCAAGAGATCATCGCTGTCCGTTGCAACCTTATCGCTAAACTGACAGGTCCGTTTAAGAAAGCAGAAGCTTCTTTGCGGCCTGCGCGGGTTGGTAAAAAGCCTGCCTCTAAATCACGCTTGACCTGCAAGTATAGGGCGAAGACAAACAAAAGCAGCGCAACCGCAATTAGCAGAAGGAATGGTCCCCATTGATTATTGACATATGTTTCGGTCTTCACGGCCCATCCAAGAGGAGAAAACCAAGACAGCGTTTCATTAGATACATCGCCGATTGCACGAACCAAATACGCTAAGCCCAGGACGGCAAAGGACAGGCCGACGGTTCCTCTCGTACTTTCTGAGAGCTGGGCAAACACTGCCGTGATCGTAGAAAAAAAGAATCCCACGCCTCCTAGTACAGCTCCATACATGAGCGAACCATGTAAGTCCATGCTCTCAATCCCGAGGGCAGCCAAACCAAACCCTGAACCTATGCCGACCAGCATATTTGCTCCAGCCATCACGATGATTGCCGCACTTAATGGTGTCAACGTACCGAGCGGAAGCGACCGCATCATTTCCATACGCCCATCTTCCTCTGGGGCCCTCGTGTGCCGTGCGGTCAGCAAAATGTTCATCACCGCAACCACAATGGCGGTAAGAAGCAACATTTGATGGGCCATCATCGCCGCTTCCGTATAGTTATCCAAGCCATATGCCGGTCCAAGCATCGCGGTCATCGCCGGGTTTGCCACTGTTTGTGCCATCGCCTGCCGTTCTGCTTCCGACGCATATAAATTCGTAAAGGCAGACGCCGTTCCCACATTCACGACAACGAAACTTGCTATCCAAACGAAGAGGCGAATCCGGTCCTGCCGGAAAATAAACCGCACCATCAACCACGTATGATGAAACGCCATCACTTTTTGACACCTCCTCGATAATGACGCATGAATAAATCCTCTAATGTCGGTGGAGCACTTTCCAGCTTTACCAATCCAAAGCTGCTAATATGTTGCATCACCGTACCGAGCTCTTCACCGTCAACTTGGAAACGAAACGTCCCGGCTTCCTCGCGGAGATCGTGCACCCCTTTCATATCCGCCAGTCCTACAAGCGGTTTCTCCGTTTTTACCGTTACATTCGTTCTCGTCAAATGGCGAAGCTCTTCCAAGGTCCCCGATTCAATCACTTCTCCTTCTCGTATGATCCCCACGCGGTCGCAAAGCCGCTCTACTTCCGAAAGAATGTGGCTAGAAAGGAGCACACTTTTCCCTTTTGCTTTCTCTTCTGCAACACACTCTTGAAACACCTTCTCCATCAATGGATCAAGCCCAGACGTCGGCTCATCTAAAATATACAAATCGGCATCGGAGGAAAAGGCGGAAATGAGTGCAACTTTTTGTCGGTTTCCTTTCGAGTAAGTACGGCATTTTTTTGTAGGGTCAAAGCTAAACCTTTCCATTAATTCTTCTTTACGTACTTTGTTGTATGACCCGCGCATTTTACCGAATAAATCAATCACTTCCCCGCCAGTTAAATTCGGCCATAAATGGACGTCACCTGGAACATAAGCTAAACGTTTATGAATCGCCACCGCGTCTTTCCAGACATCCTGTTGGAAAATGGTTGCATTTCCGCTCGAAGCTTTCAAAGCACCGAGCAAAATCCGTATCGTTGTTGATTTCCCAGCACCATTAGGCCCAATGAAACCAAACACTTCCCCTTCTTGTACGTCAAACGAAACATGATTTAGCGCCCTGAAATTTCCAAACCGTTTCGTTAATGACTCGCTAACTAATACACTCATCTCTCAACCTCCTCCTTTCGGTAAAAACAAGTTTTTAGTATATCTATATATTGGTAATACTCGTCGTAAAAGGGCTCAGTATCGATTTCATTCAAGTTCTCCCCTTTAAATCTTTGCATAAGCTCAGAGCGATAGCCTTCAATCGACCAGCGAATCAAATGAAATGCCTTCCTTACATCTACATCGTCACGAAACTTTGAATAGTCAATGTTATCGTTAAGCACCCTATGCCAATAGGTCAGCAATTCCTCAAACTTCATCCTTAAAGGCTTAGGAAGTTCGATTTCATCGACGCTCAGCCCTAAAGTCGCAAGAAAATTTAACACCTTCTCATGCTCTTTAAACACTTTCCACTTCAACGTACCTGCTTTTTTCAAGCGTTCAAAAAAATCCGCTTCCTCTACATCAATTTTTTGCAAATATTGTTCCCTTGATAGGTCAATCGCATAGTTAATTAAATAATGATACAGCGACTGTTTGTTCTCAAAATAATTAAAGAGTGTTCCTTTAGCAATACCCGCAGCCTTTACAATCCGATTTGTCGACGCGCTCTCATACCCATTTTCAGCAAATTCATGAAAAGCTGCATCTAAAATTCGGACTTGCTTCTCTTTCTCAAGGCTCTCAAATTGTTTAGACAAGGAATGCCCTCCTTTCTTAATCCCATTGACCACCCTGGTCAACCGAAGAATATCACGACTGACCGGAGTGGTCAATGGTTTTTTTCTTCTATGTTACAACCTACAAGAGACCATTATTCCATTACTTAGATAAACAACCTCCTCCCAAATGCGGCTGTTCAGAAATAGAAAAAGCCTATCCCTTTATAAGTGGTAGGGGGTAATTTAGGTCGTTGGAATGACTAAACTGAACAATTATTTTAAGAACATAGACCTGTTTAAGGTATTCAATCTCACTTTAATGAAAGATAGTCGTCTGTCACTTAACTTGGAGCCTCTGCGGGCAGGATGACGGGCCAGGAAGCCAGATATTTAAGAGAATCTTGCTCAGCCGCCAAGGCTGTCATGACCGCCACTCCAAGTAGAGTGCGCTCATTACTGCTAAATAGCATATATTTCAGCCTGGTGCTTGCGCTTATATTCACGGGGTGTTAAATAGCCAGCCATTCATAGATCCGAATATGATTAAACCAATTCACCTAATCAAATAGTTCCAGATCCAGTTCCTGTTGGCTAAAAAAACACCGTTGACAAACTCTGTTTTGATCGTCTTAAACATAGCTTCTTCAACAGCATTGTCATAGGGCGTTCCTTTTGCCCTCAAGGAACGCTCGATGTCAAAGGCCAAGAGCTTCATCGATTAGCTTATTTTTACACTCACTGCCCCGATCGGTTATGTAACAATTCGAGGCGATTAAGACTTTAGAGAACCGATGCAAAGGCATGCTGAACTAAGGATGCCGTTTTCTCGGAACCGGTACTGTAGCCAATGATTTCACGGTTATATAAATCTACCAAAATACAGATGTAATGCCATTTCTGTCTGTTCCGGACGTAGGTCAGATCACTGACAACGACCTTTAACTCCTTGTCCTAATTAAACTCTCGATTGAGTACGTTTCCAACTTCCGATTCACTGACTGAAGTGTTCTGGGGGGTAAACTGGGCTCTTTCATAATGCGCCCAATATGACAGCGTGACACTTGCCAGTCCTTCTTTTGAAGCTCAATCTTTAATTTTCTTGGCCGTATTCTCTTCTTCCTGGTCATCTCTGATTTTCGCTTCTTAATAATACGTACTTCTAGGAATTTGCAAGACGTCTCACATTGCTGATACTGAGTATTTGTGAGCGTTATTTCGAATCACATCTATTTTATCCCAAGATCAGCGCGGCTCCCCTTAAAATATTATTCTCCATCAAGTCTTTGGTTTTCTTTATGTCTCTTAATCCGTTCTTCCTGTTCAGGCGTTCGGTTAACTTTGACGGTTCTCCTCATTTCTCAGTATTTTTAGCTTTCCATTTTAGAGAAATATTGTTTGTGTTAAGCTATATAAGAGTATGATGTTCAGCAAACGGACAAGATTACTGCACAGTTTTTCTTAGTTAGAAGAGAGGAACCAATAATGAAAAAGTTAACCAGTACCATTTTAAAAACAATTATATTTTTTATGAGTTGGGCCATTTTAATATCATTTACGCCTGATATACATACAAACAGTCAGGCGTATTTACGATTATGGTGGGAGTTTACACCACTTGTGGTAGTGGTTTTATTGTCAGTGGTCTTCGTTTTTATTGTAGAAAAGTGTAAAATTACGATTCCTGTAGCTTCAAGATTCTTTAAAAGTTCTTTAATAGGTATTGTTTTAGGTATTTTGTGGCTAGGGAGTGTAGTAACTGTCTTCTTACTTACAAAAACTATGAATATACAGGGTCAAAACAGTATTGATTACATATGGATTTGGATTTTGGCATCACTGTTGAATGTTGCCATGCAGGAATTGTTGGTAAGAGGGTATTTATATCAATTATGGAAACATAAATATAATGTTATTGTGGCAACCATTTTAACAACAATTTTATTCACCGTGATGCATGGGGGCGCATTTGAAGCAGGTATTATCCCAGTGATTAATGTTATTTCGATGAGCATATTTGTAACGTTACTTTTAGAGTATACAGGAACAATAGTGGCACCAATAATTATCCATTTCATTTGGAATACAGTTGGGGCAATTATATTGGGTGGTGTTTCTCTGGCAGGTGATTATCCAAATCTTCTAATCAATACTTTTCAAGGAAGTTTGTTGATATCAGGTGGTACATATAAATTTGAAGGCAGTATTATTGTTTCAATAGCTAATTTAATTCTAATTACAAGCCTGCTCGTGTTGACTAAAAGAAAAAGAAATTATAATTTAAGCGGTCTCTGAAGTAGGCCGCGATAGTTGAAAAAGATATTTCGATTTCAATTACACTCAGAAGTGAAACATTCTGAGTGTTTTTTGTGGAAAATGATATTTTACCAGATTACTGTGCTAAATTCATACATCCATTCGTATTACTAAACTGTCTCTTGCCAAATGTCTTACGAATCAACACAGATTAGGGATATTTTCATTTAAGACATTAATACGCCAAAGAATTTCATACAATTTACAAGAGGGGAATTTTTTATGATTAAAGTATATACAAAAATGGAATGACAATCTCAGACATTGCAAGAGAATTATCCATTGATAGGGAAAAGGCCAGTACGTCCATTTTCCGGAAACAAACAATTGATTCTACTTTCTATCAAGGGGTTTTAATTTATAGAAAATAGCGACTCATATTCAGATGGATGAACCATCACTCAAAGCCATGTATAATAGGCAGAGAATATAGGTGGTGATTGTTTGAGTATCCCCATAAACGCACCTCAGAAACGTTTATCGAAGGATGCAATCAAGGTTTGGCTCATCAGTGACGCGATTGGAAATATCATCGTTCTCATCATCTTGGGCATCTTTTTTTACCTTGATGATCGTTTTTCATGGAAAGAATGGGTTGGATGGCTATTAATCGGCGCGACCGTGTTAACGATCATCGGCTGGATTTGGTCAGTGATTCGCCCCTTCTTGCTTTACAAACATTGGCGCTATGATGTCGATGAAGCATATTTACAACTAAAATCAGGGGCACTAAAAGAAACCCATGAACTTGTCCCGATGACAAAAATTCAATCGGTTGCAACCGAGCAAGGCCCGATTCTTAGAAAATATGGCCTCTGTTCCGTCTCCGTGGAAACGATGGGATCGTCTCACACCATTCCTGCCTTGCCAAAAGAAGTGGCAGTTGAGTTGCGAAATCAAATTGCCCAATATGCAAGAATTAAGGAAGTGGAGTAATGACAAAGGCAAAGCGTTATTCTCCATATACGATGCTTTTTCACTTGATCAACCTTGTACGGAATGCCTTTTTCTTTGTCATTTATTTATACGTCGTCATGGCCGGTTCCGAATCTGCCTTCATCAAATATGGGAGAATGGCTTTCTTGATCATAGTTGGATTGACCCTTTTCTCGATTATCTATAAATGGGTTACCCATAAATACAAATTGGATGATCACTCATTCCATCTTTACAAAGGCCTTTTCAGTAAAACGGAACAAACCATTCCTTTTTCAAAAATCGAAAACATCAACCGTCACACATCGTTCCTCCATCGTGTCTTTAAAAGGACTTCGATTCATTTTGAAATCGCGATGACAGGTGAAAATGCCAATATAAAATTTGAAGTTCTTTCCAAAGCAGAAGCTGAACAGATGGAAGCACACGTCAAAAGGGCAACTCACGAGGAACTAGAGGATTGGAATCAGCAATCACATGATCCAAATGACGAGGAAGAGCATCCCGGGGATCTCGATCAAGAGCGAACGATTCATTTTCAACCGACAAAAAGAGACATTTTAAAAGCATCTGTAACCTCTTTAAGTTTTTTGGTGCTCATTCCGATAATTGGTTCATTTTATTTTAAAATCAATGATCTTTTCCATGTGGAAGACACGGCAGAAGGACTGATCAACAAACTAGCAAATTCCTGGTGGATTGTAGCCGTCATCGTCATCGTGCTTATTGTCGCCTCCACGATCTTTGGACTCATTCGAACGTATCTGAAGTATGGAAAATACGAAATCGCTTCAGATGCCAATCATATTTACATTAAAAGAGGCGTTATCGACGAAACCGCCTTTTCCATTTCCAAAGACAAGGTACAAGCCATTGAAATGGAACAGTCCATGATAAAAAGACTCCTCGGACTCGCAGAAGTTAAACTAACAAGTGCCGGTGGGCTACGTTCTGGAGAAGATGCACTCGAAAAAAATACGCTCTATCCGTTTCTCCCAGTAAACAAAGCCTATGAGATGATATCGGACATGTTACCGTCCTATACGATTACAACAGAAATGACTCGTCTTCCAACAAAATCCTTGTGGGTCCGCATATTGCGCCCAAGTTGGTTCTGGTTCCTTGCCACCGGTGCTTTATTTTACTTTAAACCTGCCATTTTCAATATAGAGCCGTCCTGGATAATCGTATCAGCAACCCTTTTGGTTTATCTATTGATCGCAAGGTTGTTCGACTTTTTCCATACCCGCTATGCCATCAACGACCAATTTATCCAGTTGAAAAAAGGCGCATTCACGACCTCTTTATTTGTCTCAAAACGAGAAAAAGTCATTAAAGCAAAGATCACTCGAAACATCATTCAAAAAAGGTTGGGCCTCGCCTCGATTGAGATAACCAATCGAGGAAACCCTGTGCGCCATTCAGGAATGGATGACGTGCCAATCGAACTCGCCCATTCCTTTTTACAATGGTACAGAGGACGGGAAGATGACATTAACGTTGAAAAGCAACCATACAGCGGGGAAACTTGTTCATAGCGGTAAACTTACCTGCCAACAACAAGTGATGCTTAAAACACTGCTGAAGAATAACAGTATAGGCAAGATCGCCTTGCCTCTAAATCTAACAAAAAAACGCACCATATCTACTTGGTGCGTTTTTTTGTTGGCCGGAGATGCGTTTTCGCCATGCGGGTTGACCCTCTATCAGGCTTTTAGCATTACTCCCTATGTATCGCGTCTTCATTTTTGCTATTCGTTTTGTTCCGCTTCTTTAATGACTTCGGCGGGGATTTCAATGTCCTCGATCTCATTAATATTGTCAAAACGGTATTCTACTGTAAGAACGTTCTCTGCCTTTCCCCCCGCCTGATCTTCATAAAAAAATTTGATCGTATATTCCCGTACCGTGTAATCAGTTTCATCAATTGCCAAAAACACTTCTGGACTTCCAGTCTCCACAAAAGTTGTACCTTTCACAGTTTCGGAAGAAGTTGGCTTATAGATATCATAAATTGTTTCATCGGCTTCATAGTAGCTAAAATCATAAGTCTCATCCGTCTTTTCAACGTTTACGCCTTCCAGGTTCTCTATCCTGTCCAACAACCTAATCGCCACTTCATGTTCTGTCATCTCATATTCATAATTCGCTGAGTTACTCGTTTTTTTCCAGCCTTCACCATCGGAATTTACATAGATGTCCTCCCCTTTCTCGTAAATTTCCTCTGTATTCAAAGTGATCTCTGTGTCTCCATTTCCCTGTTTTTCTTCTAAATGAGCATGTGTACGTTGGGGTTCGGAAGTCTCGAAAGCCGAAAACAAATAATACGTGTATTCCATTCTCCCATCTTCCCAGGTAATATCATTAAAAACTCCTCCCTCGATTTCATAAGAGTTTACCAATTCGGCTTGCTCGATCGCTTGGGCAATAATTGCTTCTTCCCTCGTCTTATCCTCATCTTCTGTACTCATACTGCACGCTGCCGTGAAACACAACAGCCCCAAAATTACATAGACAAAGGCGTTCCGTCTGCCTCTCCTCATCTGGATCGTCCTTTCTGCCTTCCCCCTGTTTCTCCAGTTCACAAACGAATACTACCCTTACCTTTAGCTTTAATATGCGAAAGGTTAATAGGTACTGAAAGTGTATTAATCCGTTTTAGGGCGAGAGTAAGGGGCATCAAATAACCCCTTCTACACAAGCTTTCCCTTCCTGCCCCGCCTACTCATTTGCCTCCGCTTCTTCAATCACTTCATCGGGGATTTTTATGTCTTCAATTTCGTTGATATCATCAAACCGATATTCGATTGTAACCACTCTTTCTGATGAGCTTCCTGTTCTAGCATCATAAAAAAATTTTGTCGTAAACTCTCGAACCGAATAGTCTTCTTTGTCAACTTTAATAAATGCTTCCGGAACTCCAGTTTCCACAAAGGCATCACTCTCCATTATAGAAGTCGCTGGGTCATAGAATTCGTAGAGAACTTCAGCCATTTCAGGAAAGCTAACTTCAAAAGCCTCCTCCGTTTCTTCAATAATTATCTCTTCCGTATTCTTTATTTCCTTTAATAGTTGAATCATTGCTTCAAAACCTGTCTCGTTATAATTATTATAGCCTTCAGATTTTATCCATCCTTCTTGATTAAAGTTTACATAGACTGCATCTTCATCTTCATAGATTTCGTCTGTAAACACAGTAGTTTCTGTTTCTCCGTTGCCTTCTACCTCAGTCATTTGGTAATACCCACGTTGAGGATTAGAAAATGAAAGTCCTGAAAGCATAGAATGAGTGTAACTTATGTCTCCATCTCCCCAGGCAATATCATCACGCACCTCAAACTCTAGTGCATAAGAGTTCACCATTTCAGCTCTCTTAATTACTTGTGCAATAACCGTTTCTACTTTTGATAAATCTTCATCTTCAGCGCTCATACTGCACGCTGCCATAAAAATCGGCAACCCCCAAAATACATAGACAAAGGCGTTCTGTCCGCCTCTCCTCATCTGGATCGTCCTTTCTGCCTGCCTCCTGTTTCTCCAGTTTACAAACGAATACTGCCCTTAACTTTAGCTTTAATACGCCAAAAGTTAATAGGTACTGAATATGTATTAATCCGTTTTAAGGCGAGAGTAAGGGGCATTAATTAACCCCTTCTACAAAAGCTTTTCCTTTCTGCCCCGCCTACTCATTTGCCTCCGCTTCTTCAATCACTTCATCGGGGATCTCAAAGTCCTCAACTTCGTTAATCTTATCAAAGCGCAACTCCAGCGTGGCTGTACCTTCCGAGTCACTTCCTGCCTCATCTTCATAAAAGAACGTTGTTGTAAATTCCCGGACAGTATAATCGGCTTTATCAATTACAAGAAACACTTCTGGACTGCCAGTCTCTACAAAGACGGTCCCCTTTTTCGAAGCCTCAGAAGGCGGCTCATAGATGTCATAAAGAGTTTCATTTGGTTCAGAATAGCGAATTTCATACTCAGCTTCCGTTTCTTCTACCATCAGTTCGTCCACGTTTTCCAGTTGTTCTAAAAACATAATGGGTGCTTCATATTCAGTATAATCATATTCAATGTCCTTGGGGTCTTCTGATTTCTTCCATCCCTTATCATCGAGGTTTATATACCTCTCTTTTGCGTTCTGGTACAGTTCTGATGTAAACACGGTCGTTTCAAATTCTCCAATACCGTATTCTTGTACGACTTGACTGTGGGTTCGCTCAGGAATTTTATTACTCGACAACAATAGATAGTTATACTCCGAACTCCCATCTTCCCATAGAAAATCTTCTAATATCCCTCCTTCTATCGCATACGACTCCACTGATTCGGCTTGCTCGATCGTTTTCGCAATAATCGCTTCTTTTCTTGTTAAATTCTCCTCTTTCGCGTCCGTGTTACACGCTGCCATAAAAATCAACAGTCCAACAAACACATAGACAAACGCGTGCCGTCCGCCTCTCCTCACCTGGATCGTCCTTTCTGCCTTCCTCTTGTTTCTCCAGTTTACAAGCGAATACTGCCCTTACCTTTAGCTTTAATATGCGAAAGGTTAATAGGTACTGAATGTGTATTAATCCGTTTTAAGGCGAGAATAAGGGGCATTAATTAACCCCTTCTACACAAGCTTTCCCTTCCTGCCCCGCCTACTCATTTTGGAGCGTCTACACTTATCTGGACAGAAAAATTAAGGTCACGTACACTTGACCTAAAACAGGTGAGGAGCTCCGACTATGACAAAGCGAGAACGCCGCACATTCACGCCTGAGTTTAAAAAGCAAATGGTGCAGCTGTACCAGAATGGAAAAACGAAACGAGCGATTATTGATGAATATGATCTGACTCCGTCATCTCTTGACCGATGGATCAACCAGGACGAAACCTCTGGTTCTTTCAAAGAGAAAGACAATCGTTCTCCTGAACAGCAGGAGCTTTTGGAACTTCGCAAGGAACTAAAGCAACTTAGAATGGAGAATGATATTTTAAAGCAAGCCGCGCTGATCATGGGACGAAAGTAAATGTCATTAAACGAAACACAGACAAATACTCGGTATCAGCAATGTGCAGCGTCCTGCAAATCTCCCGTAGTACGTACTACTATAAGGCCAAAGAGCGTCAGTCAGAAGACGATGTAACAGGCGCTGTCATAGAGATTTTTGAACAAAACCGAAGTGCCTACGGCACGCGTAAAATCAAAAATCAAGGTCGAACTGCACAAGCGTGGATTTACGGTTTCTAGGAGACGTATTGGCCGTATCATGAAGGAACAAGGGCTTGTTTCTTCCTATACAGCGGCACAGTTCAAGCCGCAGAAAACTTCCTGTAATGAGTCAGCTCACAAATGAATTGAAATGCGAGTTTCATCAGACAAAAGCGAAAAAAGTAGTCGTCAGTGATTTAACATACGTCAAAGTCAAAAACAAATGGCATTACGTATGTATCTTTGTCGACCTCTTTAATCGCGAAATCATCGGCTTCAGCACAGGACCCAACAAAGATGCAGGCCTTGTCACACGGGCTTTTTCTTCTATTCAAGGTGATCTGCGGGATATCCAGCTGTTCCATACCGACCGTGGCAGCGAGTTTAAAAACCAGCTCATTGACGAAACGTTAGCAGCCTTCCAGATTGGCCGCTCCTTAAGCATGAAAGGCTGTCCATATGATAATGCCGTGGCGGAAGCCACATTTAAAATCATCAAAACAGAGTTTATCAGCCAGATGAAGTTTGATAGTTTAGAGCATCTTACGCTTGAATTCAGTGATTATGTTCACTGGTTTAATAAGCTGCGAATTCATGGAACACTAGGCTACGTAAGCCCAATTGAATATAAACGATCATCCCTTAAAAAAGCCGTCTGATTTAGTGTTGACAATCCAAGGTCAACCGGAAGGACCCCGGCGCTTCTCCATCAACATAGCCTGAGGTCGCGCTATCCAAGTTCTCCTCCAATTAGATCGTCTCCAGTAAAGATAACGCACCCTACCAAAATGAAAAGTAGTGTACACATCGTCAGCATTCCAAATATTAGCCCTCTTTTTAACTTAGAAAAACAGCAGAATCACTCGCTATCCTGGCGCTCCATGTAGCAATGATGGGGATTCTGAATCGATGTCCATTGATCCTCTAAACTAAATTCATTGTTGCTATGTTTTTCAATAAAATACTCGCCCATTAAATACCAATACGTTTCGACTTCCTCATCTCCCTTTTCTTCACGCCTCTCCCTTAGTTCCGGGTCAAAGAATTTAATTTCCATTTGCTCCATTCCTTCTCTCAACTCATATTCAAAGTTCCGCTTTTCCCCAACGACATAAACGAGTTCTTCATCAAGGAATTGCAGCCCTGTATTCAATTGACCACAATTTGGAGTTCCACTCGTCTCCCCATCAATATAACCGGAGGTAGCTACCCACGTTCCACCAATAAGATCATCTTCAGTAATATTTCCACAGGCTGATACCACCATAAGCAAAAGAAGGCAGCAAATAAACGTCCTCATACAACAGTCTCCCTTTGTCGTTTTTAAGACTCCAAATATAATGATCTTCTCTTTCCTAAACTTCAAAATTTGCAAAGACAGCACAGTTAATGCTTTAATGCTCAACTGAACTGACCTTTAAAACTTTAAAACCTTATCCTTCAATGATATATTCGTAATCCTCCTCCTTAATACCCCCTGTTCTATTAATCTCTAACAAAGCCTTATACACTTCATCCCATTCATTATTTTTAACCGCCTCAACAGGGTACTCAATCATTTCTATTTCACCCGCCTTCTCTTCCCACCTCTTTAATATCCCTTCTGTATGTTGGGTAGGATGAAGTTGGATTTCAGGCTCAGGTTGAGCGCGCACTTCCATACGTTGTGACTCCGTTACCTCCATTTTCAACAGTTTAGCTGCTTCCATTGTTTTTTCTCCATTAATTTGACGTTCTTGCTCGCTCTTTTCCGCGTTGTGCTCAGGCACCATCATCACAATATTTCCCGCTTTAATGATAAACCCAGGTATTTTTATAGCAGTGACCGCTGCATCTACCGCTTTTCCCACGGTTGCATCTACCACTTTTCCAATAACAAAATTCGCGGTGAAATTTTGAAGGTCTTCCTCACGCTCTTCCCTATGAATTCTGCCAAACTCGAAACCAGCACTTTGTCCCCTATAATGAGTTACTTCTGATGCCGATTGGACGATTCCTGGCTCTAATAAATGGTGACCTTCCTTAATATACGCTTCCTTTGTCATTCCGTGCTGCTTTAACGTTCCCTCATCTACATCAGGTGACACTTTTCTCTCTATCCATTGAGCGTGGGGGATTGCTGCACTTGAACCCATAAGATCAAAAGCCAAACGGGAATGTATCGACACAGACGCATTTCCTTCTTGTTTCACTTCCAATTTACTTACAAATGCGCGCAATGGACTTCCTTCTAAATCAAGATGGTTGTGATCCTTTCTTATATGCGCAATTGAAGCTTGATGGTTTCTTAACGTACTTGTATACGCCTGAATCATTGCCTGCTCTTCGGGGTCGTTAGATAGCGCTGGATTGACTGCTGGCGCATAGATATAAAACTCCATTATCATGATTTCTTTTGCTAATGCACCATCTGAGATAAGTACTTCATAATTCAGACGTTCTTGCAATCCTGCTGTGTCTTCTTTTACTAGACTCGATACTCCCTGAATGACTTCACGATGAAGATAATGATAAAGCAGTGCATGTTCCACATCTGTTAATCCTTCCCCATCTACCCCCACTAGCATTTTATCTAGTAGATCATTCATATGGTCTACACCCAACAGGGAAAGAACGGCTTCGCCCTCCTGGAAATAGGCGGAAATATCGCTGAGTGTTGTTGGAGAAAGCATCGCCTCTTTCGTCGTCCACCCTTCGACTTTGCGTACCAAGGCTTCGAGATGTTCTAGCGTTGCTTTGGAATTTTCGAGCACGGTTTGATTGTTTTGGTCGGTTTCCTCTAAGTGGTCTTCTGCGTCTTTAAGCTGATCCCTCGCTTCTCTCGCTTTGTCTGTTAGGGCTGATGACTCCCAGCGGCCTGTGTGGATCAGATCACTCACCGATTCGTATGCGCTGTTAATGATGTTCGCCGAATCTCTCGTATAGTTGATGACCCGGTTCAAATCCATCTTCACTTCATTCAGAAACTCTGTCCGGACAAGGGTATTGGCATCGCCGTCATAGGAAAGCAAGTTGTCTTTCACCGTCTCAAGCTGGCTAATATGCGTTTCGATAAACTGTTGGAAGAATAATAGTACAGGCAAGTGCAGCGTTGTGAAGTAGTCTTTGATTGCTGCGCCTCCCTCTCCTTGGAGGGTTTCTAAGTGACAGATGGCTTCTACTTTAGATTGAAGCGTTTGCAATTGGTCCCGGTGATCTCGTTTTTGTTCAATCGAACGTTCGATTTCTGTGATCAGTTCATTCGTATCGAGAATCATTTCCGGCCTCCTTCCCTCTTAAAACGATTTGTATGTGAACGGTTTTGATTCTTTCCATCCATTTCTTAATATCCAAAAGGATGAAATTTCAGTGAATGAATGAGTATGATCCTTCAACTTTTAGACAATGAGTCCATCTAGGTGTTAGGAGCCCATACTTTGCGAAAGGGCTTCATCCGCTTCCCCTAATGTTTGGATATTATCCCATGCTGTTTCTGCCCCTTTTCCCAAAGCAGCGATATAACTAATGATCAGTTCATGATACATTTCTTCGACTTCTTTGAATTGCTCAACCGTACGTAGTTCACTTGTTGAGATAGAAGGAAGTTCGAGGTCGGCGGGAAATTCATTTGCGCCATTTTTCAATTGCGAGAACTTCTCTTCTACATCACTTTTTTCGAATAAAATTTCAGCCACGGGCTTTTTCCCTCTCTTCTCTTATGAGTAATTCATTCAACATCATCGTGTTTTGCATCGTCTCAATGCTTGATTGTAGCTGTGCTTTCTTCGCCTTCATATCTTCTAGCAGTTGCTCTATGTGACTTTCAGCGTCATCGAATTTCGCCTTGATGTCCTCCCTTAACCCTTCGTGCTCCTCTTTGCGGTTTCCCCGCCACTCATCGCCATCGAGAGCCTTGCGTGTCAAGGTTTCACGGTTGTCTTGGACATTCGGCTTCTCTCCGGATATCGTCGTTCTCGCCGTTTCCAAACGTTCTATATTTCCTTGTGCCTCCCCCACACGGGCTCTTAATTCATAGTTCCGGCTCTTTAGGCGTACAATCCGTTCATTCACCGTTATTTTCTCTCCTTTCTTTCCTTCGCTCCTTTCGTCGAAGGCTCTGCATCTTCATAGTGAAACGACAACAGACACGGCAGTAAAGTAGATTTAGCATGCTCTTTTCATCGTTTGCGCCCCACATCCCAGACGCTACTACCTCAGCCAATTTCCTTTAACCAACTTGATAACATTTGGCTAACAATCTCATATTCTATTAAATGGCAATTGCTTCATACCCCTCTATTTTAAATAAGAGTATGGATATAAAACAACCCCCTTTTTGTCATGAATTGGATTTTCAATAACTCTACGTTTACTTATCATTTCGTTTAATCGTTTTCGAATCGTGTTTGTGTCTACTCTATTGTGGACAAGCCTCCTCTCCCCTCATAATTAGGCAGGATCATTATGCGCTAGGCATTACATTTTCTACAAAGAAAAAAAGCCTCCGATCGAAGGCTTTTCTATTTTTCTAAATTCCTTAATTTACTCTATACAGCTCTCGAATTCTGCCAAAACTTTCGATTTGTCGCCGTACACCTTTTCCAGGTGGTCTTCTCCCCAATAGCATAAATGGTCTAGCGCTGGTTTTAGTCCCCAGCCGTAGGGCGTTAACTCATATTCGACTTTAGGTGGGACCTCATTGTAAACTTTTCGGGTAACGATCTCATCCTTTTCCAAGCCTCTAAGCTGGGTAGTCAGCATTTTTTGGGTAATGCCAGGGATTAACCGGCGAAGCTCGGAGGTCCGTTTCCGCCCTGTCATCAGGTGGTAAATAATTAACGGCTTCCATTTCCCCCCCATTACTTCTAAAGCCACTTCCACGCCAACGTGATACTTCTTTTGACCGCTATTTTCCGTCTGTTCAGCCATCTCTTCCCCCTCCGTTAAAAGGCAAAGTTTGCTTGGAACAACCACTCATTTTTATGCCAAAAGTCTATTTCCATGAAATGCACCTAGGGTACTTTAATGTTCCTATAGCACTTTAAAGTACGTACTTCCAGATCGTTTTCTTACTGTTTATAATAGCATCAGCCAGTATTGATGGCTATATATGAGCTGTTGAGAAAGGTCGTGACGATATAAGCATGAACGTGTTAACGGTTGTTTCACATCCAAGAAAAGATTCCTTGACCTTTAAAGTCGCTGAACGTTTCGCACAAGGGCTAGCCGACGCCGGTCATGAGTATGAGCTGTTGGATTTACATGAAAGTGGTTTTGACCCTGTTTTAAAAGGGATAGATGAACCTGATTGGACCGTGGCGGAGCAGCCTTTCTCTCCTGAAGTGGAAGCGGAAATAAAGCGGTTAAAGAAGCATAATGCGCTGGCATTTATTTTTCCGATTTGGTGGTGGCATTTGCCAGCGATGCTAAAGGGGTATATTGATCGCGTTTTTAACAATGGGTTTGCGTACGGTTCGAACCACCTTCACCATCAGCATGTGTTATGGCTTGGATTGGCCGGGGTTTCGAAAGAACAGATGAAAAAGCGCGATTATGATGAAAAGATGACGCATTTGCTCAATGTAGGCATTGCCGATTATTGCGGTATCTCCAACTCCAAAGTTGAATTCTTATATGAGACACTCGATTCAATGCCAGAACATTACGAAAGGCTGCTCGATCAAGCTTACCGCTTCGGTTTGAATTATGGCAAGGATAATTGAATGTGAACTCACTGGAGTTTACCTGAGACATGCCGAATATTGATTTAGTGAACAGTGTGTGCTGGAAGTACGGGTAGGGAAGGCTTATACAACGGATAATCAGTTTCAGAACCAGCTAAGAGCCATCATTGGCTCTTTTTAAATTGGATCATCCCCTATTCCCAAACAGCGTTTATTGCTTCCTATGACCACTTTAATTAAACGTTTGATTAAGAAAAGCTGGGGATGAATGATAAAAAGGTTGCCTTATATACGATACGGGGGTACAGTATAAAGAAGGAGGTTTAAACATGAGCCAAAACGAGCATGTCGGGATATTGCTATTCGATTATGTGGATGCGTTGGATTTCGCAGGTCCATATGAAGTTTTCAACCTTACCACGTATAACAGCGATGATGTGAAAAGAATGTTTACGAACAACTTGACGGAAAAACCTTTTACAGTGAGTACCGTTTCCCAAGACGGGAGGCAAATTACTGTACATAATGGATTAAAAGTAACGCCAGATTACTCGTTTTCAAATGCACCCGCATTTGACATTGTCATTGTTCCTGGAGGACCTCTAAAAGCCATGCAGCTTGTACAGAATAACGAAGAAATCATTCGTTGGATAAAAAGCGACGAGGAAAAGACGATGGCTTCTGTGTGCACAGGTGCCTTTTTCTTAGCACAAGCTGGCATCCTTAACGGAAAAAAAGCGACGACAAACCGAGCTGCGTTAAATTTGTTAGAAAAAAACTTTCCCGATGTTGAAGTCATAAGAGGTGTTAAATATGTCGATGAAGGAAATGTCATCACCTCAGCCGGAATTTCAGCGGGAATTCAAATGGCCTTGCACGTAGTTGGGAAAAGATTAGGCACAGAGACAGCTAGGCGAACTGCGCATACAATCGAACTTGACTAACACTTTCATAGAAGAAAGAAAAAAGCTAAATTCCCGGTCACCTTATCGAGAATTTAGCTTTTTTGCATAGCAAAGACGCTGTATTCTGGTACTTCCTCTCATGACGGTGTTAACCATTCTATAAGGGCTCTTAACATTGTTGCTTACACATATTCCTTCTAAATGTACTTTTAATTACTATATATACTTGAAAGAAATATATACGTTTGTTAAACTCGTTATATGGATAGAACAAGTTTAATTAAAGGGCATCTAGAAATGTGTGTATTATCTATTTTGTCAAAGGAAAAAAGTTATGGTTATGAAATTATGAAGGAGCTTGAAAAATACAATTTAAAACTGAAAGGAGTAGGAAGCATTTACCCTATTCTGACTAAGCTCAAGGATCAGGAATGGGTTGATACTTACCGTGAATTAACAGATAACGGGAAGGTTAGAGTTTATTATGAAATCAATGAAAAAGGGAGAAAGTATCTTCGGAAAAAAATCAATGAATGGTTGGAGTTACAACAGGACATAAAATCCCTACTGCAAAGTGGTTTGGAAGGAGATCTTTTATAATGAATATTAAATTGAATATGGAAGAAAAAAATTTTTTAAACGAAGTTATCAAAGAGTTAAAGCAATATCAAATAAGTGCAGAGGAAAGAAGGAATATAAAACAACAGCTTTTAGAGCATATTCAAGCATCTCGTGAACATGGCCAAGATAGTATAAGTCAACTGGGGAATACAACAACATTTATCAAAGATTTCCTAGAAATTAATGGAATAGATCTTCATTCTGAAATAAAACAGATACGAAAATCCAAAAGTAGAACAGGGATTTTATTTGTGGCAGGATTCTTTACTTTAATTCTTACCTATCTCAGCTCTCAGCTAATACTATCCATATTTTTAACTGAATCCTTTAACCCACAGAATACTACCCATTCCTTTGATTATAATATCTTTTATCATATTTCAGATAATTCATGGTGGAATTTCTTACTAATGACAATTAGCATTTCTACTGCTTGTTTAGGAACGGTGCTTGTTGCGAAACTTTTCGCACAAAAAATGAGAATTAGGTGAGTACCGTGAAAATAATAGCGACTATATCAAAAGGTATCTTAGTATGTTTGTTATTCATTTCGTTTATTATATTTCTGCCAATCTCACAAACCACGGCAAAACAAGACATTAAAAGTACTATAAACAGCTATGTCGAAACTTTTTTAGAAGAGCATCGGATTCCCGGGGCTTCTATTGCTATTGTTCATGAAAATGATATTTTTCACTCTAAAGCATGGGGTGTAACAGGAGAATCCAAGGAAAAAGTAACTACTAAAACTCCCTTTACTTTAGGATCAATTAGTAAATCATTAACAGGCTTAGCTATAATGAAATTAATTGAAGAAGGTACCGTCCTTTTAGATGATCCGGTTCAAAAGTATATTCCATGGTTTAATCTTAGAGATGAACAAGCAGCATCTCAAATAACAATTAAACAGTTACTTACACACACAAGTGGGATAAGTACTTATTCTGGCTTATCTATATCAGATAGAGAGTCTAAAAGTTTTGGTGCTATAAAAAAGAATGTAGAACGTTTGTCAAACGATAAGCTAACTGCTTTACCTGGAGAAAAGCATCAGTATAGTAATGCTAATTTCTAAATTCTTGGTGCTCTTATTGAAGAAGTTACAAATCAAACATATTCTGAGTACATGGAGAAGCAAGTTTTTTTACCTTTAGGAATGAAATATGCAGCTGCTGATTATAACATGGCAGATAAAAAAGGATATGTAGCTGGTTATCAGTCATGGCTAGGACTCCCTCGAAAAAGTGCAGTAAAATATGATAACGGAGGCGCACCATATGGATACATAACTGCTAGCGCAACAGACATGGCTCAGTACATTATTTTACTTAGTCAACCTGAGAGTAACCATTTTTTGAGCGAAAGTACTATGAACCTTTATGTATCGCCTTACGTTCAAACTGGTGAACATCGATATTATGGCCTTGGTGTAAGAATCACTAATCCAAATTCTAAAGAAGAAATAATATGGCATTCAGGCTCAACTCCTGATTCACATGCAGAAGTATTCTTTATACCAAAAACGAGTTGGGGCGGTGTGATTCTAACAAATAAAAATCACATCTTAGAAGAAGACGCACTTATATACCTGAAACAAGGGATTATCAATATTTTAAATGGGGAAGAGCCTATTGATATACCTAAATACAACCCTACCATTCAAATAACCATAATAGGCATAGTCTGTTTACTTTTTGTAATGTTCTTTTACCTCTTAATAAAGGCTAAATCGGGAATAATACGTAAAAGAAGCGTGTGGCGCTTCTCCGGTATAATTCTATTAATTTTATCTATTGCTGTAATTCCATTACTAATCTATAGTGTCGGATCTCCCTGGAATGCAGTAAAAGTATTTGCTGCCGATATTGCATTCCTTACTAAACTAATGGTTACCTTCTTGGCATTAAACGGCTTACTATCAATGTATATTTCATTTAAACCTTCAGAGGAAGGCTATTAGTAATAACTGAAGAGACTATTCCTTAAATTTAGCGTATTATCAAAATGTTGTTGGTGCCCCAAAAATAGTAGCATACGACATGCCCTAGCTACAGTGAAAAACCGCCTATATAGCCTAGATAGGCATACAGGCGGTTTCAGTTTTAAATCAGCTCTTTCTCCGTTTTTACAACCGGACGTCCCACAGAATAATAATTCAATCCAGCTTCTTTCATCGTTTCGATGTTAAAGCAATTGCGGCCATCAAACACAACCGGTTCTTTTAAATTCGCTTTAAAATCTTCAGGCGTGAGGGCACAAATCTCATCCCACTCTGTTACCACAAAAGCTGTATCTGCGCCTTGAATAGCAGCAAACGCACTGTCTGCGTAGTCGACAGCAGCAGGAAGCACGTTTCTGGCATTCTCCATGGCGATTGGGTCATAAGCAACAACACGGGCGCCTGCGAGAATAAGTTCTTGCGCTAGAATAATAGAGGCCGCTTCACGCATATCATCTGTATTCGGCTTAAACGCCAGTCCTAACATCGCAATCGTTTTGCCGCGCAGCGAACCAAAGTGTTCTCGCGCTTTTTCAACAAGAAGGCGTTGTTGCTTATAGTTAACTTCAATGACTGCCTTTAAGAGTGTAAACTCATGCTCCACATTGCCGGCAATTTGCACAAGCGCGCTCGTATCCTTCGGAAAACAGGAACCGCCATAGCCAATCCCGGCATTTAAAAATTTATCGCCAATCCGCTTGTCTTGGCCCATACCTTTGGCAACATCATCTACATTCGCATTCAATTTCTCACATAAATTAGCAATCTCGTTGACAAAACTGATCTTTGTAGCTAGAAACGCATTCGACGCATACTTTATCATCTCAGCGCTGCGAATGTCCGTCCGAAAGACAGGAATGCCAAACGGCTTGTTGATTTCCTCAATCAAATCACCCGCGACCACACTGTCAGCACCGATGACAATGCGGTCACCTTGGAACGTATCATGTACCGCTGAACCCTCACGCAAAAACTCAGGGTTCGAGACAACATCAAACGGTACATCCGTATGCTTTTCAATGTAAGATTTAATATAATCATTGGTTCCAACTGGTACCGTGCTTTTCGTGACAACCACCGCATAACGGGTAAGATGCTCAGCAATATGGCCTGCGACTGCCTCAATAAAGCGAAGATCAGCCGTACCATCTTCCTTCTGGGGAGTGCCCACCGCTATGTAAATCGCATCAGCCCCTGCAAATGCCTGTTGATGCTTAGTCGTAAAGGACAAGCGACCTGCTTTAATGTTTTTCGTCATTAGCTCCGATAAACCTGGTTCATAAATCGGAGAAACACCGCTTTGCATCAATTCAACTTTTTGTTCATCAATGTCTACGCACGTAACCGAGTGGCCAATATCCGACAAGGCAACGCCGGTTACGAGGCCAACGTAGCCGGTGCCGACGACAGCGATGTTTTTAAAAGACATACGATACCCTTCCTTCAATTACTTTACTTGTAGTTTAACAAACTCACAGTGTGCTTCAATTTCTTCCCACGATTCAAATAGACGGATCTTATCATCTTCCACAAGGTTTCTTCCAGTTTGAACCTCTATGAACTCTAGAGCAGTGAGTGCCTTAACACCGTGTTTCGCCCGTGCAGGGACACGTAATACATCTCCCGCTTTAATTGGTATTATCTTATCATCAAGCACAAACTCGCCTTCCCCTTTTATAACGGTCCATACTTCACTACGTGTCTCATGATATTGATAGCTTAAATTTTTTCCTGGCAGCACAGAAATCCGTTTGGTTAACATTTCCTGGCCATCCTCGTAACTCGCATGGTCGATTACGTGGTACCAACCCCAACGGCGCTCTTCAAACATAGGACGTTGGTCAAATCCCTTCAGTAGTTCTTTAATCCGTGGGCTTGCCGACTTTTCGGTTACTAAAATTCCATCTGGACTTGCAGCAATGACCAAATCTCTAACGCCAAGAGCTGCTACTGGAATATCAAGCTCATTGACAATGTGCGTGTTTTCAGAATCAGGACTAATCATGCCCTTACCTAGCAAATTAGTTGCCATCTCATCTGTCAATGTGTTCCAAGTTCCAAGATCCTTCCAATACCCTTGGTATGGAAGTGCCACGATATGCTCTAGCTTTTCTACCACTTCATAATCAAAACTGATTTTCGGCAGTTCGCTATAACGATTCAACAGCTCGTTATATTGGATTGGAAGTCCCTTCTCAAGAAGGATGTCAATAAGCGTTCCTAATTTAAATGCAAAAACGCCAGCATTCCATAAAGCATTTTTAGAAAGCAATTCTTTTGCTTCCTCCTCAGTCGGCTTCTCTTGGAAATGGCTGACGTTTACATAATCGTTCTGTTTTGATAAGTTAGGGATAATATAACCATATTTAGATGATGGATATGTTGGCTCGATCCCAATCAGGCCTAATTGAGCATCGGACTTCTCTAACAAGGTTTCTAATTCACTTACTTTTTCGAAGAAGGCATTCTCAACATAAGGATCAACAGGCAAAACAGCAACTACTTCCTCTAAAGAAACAGCTTGTACCGAGTAAAGATAAGTGGCTGCTAATGCGATTGCAGGAAAGGTATCACGACGTTCTGGTTCAACAATTAAAGGCACATTTTGTCCAAGTTGATTGGTAATCATGTCAACTTGAGAGTAACTTGTAGCAATAATAGTTGATTCGCTAAGTCCTACATTATTTAGTTGCGCCCATACCCTTTCCACCATAGATGATTTTTTCTCGTTATTGCTATTTAAAACCCGCAAAAATTGCTTTGATCTCGAATCATTCGACAGTGGCCAAAGACGCTTTCCTGAACCGCCAGATAATAGGACTAATTTCAAGATCTTGCCTCCTTACATCTCTTCAAGTTTTTGATTTACAAAATCGCTAAACTTCTGTCTGAATATTTCTGGTGAGAAGTTCAAAGCATGTTCTCGTATCTTTTCATAGTTGTAATTTTCTTCCTCAAATTCCTCTACAGCCTTCTTAATTGAAGGAACATCTTGTTTATAAAAATATTTTCCCGTTTTAAATTCGCCTTCATTTTTAACTGTTTCCAACGAACCGCCTTTCCCATACGCAATAACGGGTGTACCGCATGCCTGTGCTTCAACCGGAGTTATTCCAAAATCTTCTTCGGCTGCAAAAACAAAAGCTTTTGCTCTTTGCATATAACTCACTAATTTATCAAAAGGTTGATAGCCCAGAAGTTTAATATTATCCGTTGCTTTCTGTTCAATTTTTTTGTAATCAGGCCCATCGCCAATTACAATTAATGTTTTTTCAGGTGTCTGAGCAAAAGCCTCGACAATTAAATCCATTTTTTTATAAGGAACCATACGAGAAGCTGTTAAATAGTAATCCTCTTTTTCTGTACACAGAGAAAAAGAGGAGACATCCACTGGAGGATAAATCGTCTCTGATTCTCTTCCATATACCTTCTTAATTCTCTTCCCAATAAAATTTGAATTTGAAATAAAGTAATTTACCCCATGAGCAGTACGGTAATCCCAAATCCTCATATAGTGCATAATCATTTTTGCAATTAGTCCTTTAAGACCTTTTTCTAAATTGGCTTCTTTAAAATATTGATGTTGCAAGTCCCATGCATAACGAATCGGGGAATGGACGTAAGATATGTGTAATTGATCAGGTCCAGTTATTACTCCCTTAGCCACAGCATGAGAGCTAGTTATTACTAAATCATAGGAAGATACATTTAACTGTTCTATAGCAAAAGGCATTAAAGGCAAGTACTGCCTGTACTTTTTCTTTGCGAAAGGAAGTTTTTGAATAAATGTTGTTTCTACATCCTTATTCATAATAAATGACCGTTGATTTGATTCAAGGAAGTCAACAGTACTAAAAAGGTCAGCATCAGGATAAATTTTTATCAATTCTTCTAATACCTTTTCTGCGCCTGCGTAAGTAACCAGCCAATCATGTATGATGCAAACCTTCATTAAGAATATATCTCCTTCAACACTTCTAAAATATTTTCCGCTGCCCGCTCCCATGAATAACTCTCTGATCTTAGACTACCTTTTCTACTTAACTCAGATCGTAATTGGTTATCTTCATTTAATAATTTTATAGTTCGAGCAATGTCCTTTGGATCATATGGGTTACAGTAGACAGCGGCATCCTTGCAAACTTCTGGAAGAGATGCAGCATTAGATACTATAACAGGACACCCCAATGACATTGCCTCTAAAGGGGGAAGCCCAAACCCTTCATAGAGTGAAGGATATATGAATCCTTTTGCCTCTAGGTAAAGAGCTTTTAATTCTGAATCAGATATATAGCCAACCCTTTTAACGTTGCCAGGAAAAACTATGTCTTCTTCATTAAAAACTTTTGAATTAGAACCTCCTGCGATAACAACAGTTACATTCTCGTCTAGTAATTTTAACGCATTTACTATACCCTTAAAGTTCTTGGTAGGGTTTAGACTACTAACCGCTAAAAAATATTCTTTGGGATTCAGGCTATGTTTATCAAAAACGCTATAGTCTTCTTTTACTTTCAAGATATGTTCTTTTCCCTCTTGGGTAACCGTGATTTTTTCCCGAGGAAAAATTTTATACCTTACTATCTCGTCCATAGAAAAATCTGAAACAGTTAATACCTTTTTGAACCTGCCTTTAAAGATGTTATAATTTATTTTATACCAGTATTTAAATAAAATTGATTGATTGTTGTGTCTTGTGTAAACTGCCACATCATGTATAGTGATTATTTGACTCCTTTTAACTAAAGGGGAAAGATTACACAAATTTATTAATCCGCATCCTCTAGAAAAATAGGGGAGTTCGAACTGTTCCCATAAATGCCCCTTAAGCTTACCTACTTTCCTTTGTTTTATATGTCGGAAGGTAATAGTAGTGTTTGGGAGCTGATTAGGCATTAAGATAATCAACTCAATATCTTTTAAATAGGCTGGGTTTTTGTCGATTACTTTATCAATTCCCTTTAGGATCTCAATCGCATATCTTTGAACACCTGTTATAGTTTGAGTAAGGAACCTACCATTTATGTATATAACCTTACCGCTCATATGAAGCCTCTTTTCTTTTTTTTCTTGTAAAGAACAGATAGCCAATTAAGCCAAATAGCAAAATGGGAAAAGTCCTGCTTTCACTCAAATAAACTAATCTAAAAAATTCCAAAATCGAAATGTATACTATTGGATAAAGATATAAACCTACGCCGTTCTTAAAATAAAATGAACGGTATAATGACCCAGCCAATAATCCAAATAGTAATACATAAACCATTCCCCCAAATATACCTAACTCCTGAGCAATTATAAAAAGACCTGAGGGGTTATTGTATTCTTCATTAGCATATCGTTTAAGAAATTCAGAAATTATTGGATTCGCATCAAACGTTTCTACAAATTTATCACCGATTATCGGTAATTTGTAAAGCCAGTTCAGTAGAAACCATAAGTTCCCTTCCAAACCGCTAAAATTTTCAATTATCCCTGCTCCATTGTTAAGGGAAGTGGAATAATAATTCATTACTCTTTCAAGAACAAACTCTATTATATTATTGTTGTACTGATTCCTGTAGTAATTCCAAGATCTAAAATATTCCGTTGCCCCAAAGAACACTAGTAATAACACTACACCAATATATGGAGCGTATTTAATCATTCTTATTAGTATTTTAGTTTTCAACCTTAAATTAGCAACGACTATTAAAATTGTAGGAATTAAGATCTCTATAAACGCTAGCCTCTCGGACCAGGCCACAACTCTAAATAAAGTGAGAAAGATTATAATAAAGAAATAGAAAAAATATCTTTTTTTTAGTTTATAATCCTCATCAAAATAACAATTTAAGAATATTATTGAGTACAAAATACCTAATTGTGATAAGGTGGTGACACCTGGAACCGTTGAGACAAAGTTTCTAACTCCATCAGTCCCTCCCTGTCCCATTAGTATATTTATTATTATCTCCGGTTGAAACAAAAGCTCTCCAAACCAAACTACATAGGCTGTAACGGTCAACAAAGCTAATAAATCCAAGAAACTTGATTTTATATGTAGCGTTGTAATTTCATATTTTTTTTTAGTTAAACTAATCCTTGTACCTAGAAATGCAAAAAACAAAAATATGCATAGATACAACAAACCCAATAAAAAGTATTCTAAAGAAAAATAATTTTTCGTGCCAGCTATCAAATTATTATTTGTTACTAAAAATATAAAGCAGTAAATAGGTAAAAGAAAAAACGCTACAATACCGTATGGTGAACTCCACCACTTTGAATTATTGGTCATAGTTTAAAACTCCAAAGTTCATAAATTCGTTAGGAACTCAAGCAAACGAATAATTTTTATGTGCCCAAGAATGTTCCTTTATTGAATCGAGATCCTCCCTCTTTATTAAAGAAGCGAAATTATATAGGTTAATTGTCTACAGATCAGAAATAAAACTCATTAACTTTCTTGTATTGTTTTCCCAGGAAACCTCTCCGAAGCTATTCTTAATAGTATCTTTATCTGTTTTTTTATTCAAGAGTTCCGGTATCAATTCTAGAATTTCTTCCGACTCTTCATAGAAGTAAACATGCTTTAATTGGCGCTTTTTCAAATCGTCCACAGCTTTGCATACTATTGGTAGCCCCGAAGCTAAATATTCATAAAGTTTCATTGGGCTCCTTCCTTTGTTTGAGGGGTGGTCACTCAGGGGCAATATAGCGATATCAGCATGTTGTAAATATGATGGAATTTTTTCATATTGGATAGGGCCCATTATATAGACATTGCTTAACTCTGATAGGCATTCTACTTCTTTACTTTCTACCAGCGGCCCTATTAAAACTATATTTATTGACTTTAAATTTGAAGCAATCCAATATATAGTCTGAAAGTCAAATCTCCTGTCAAGGGCACCTACGTATACCATAATAGGGGATTCCATGCCCACATAATAATTTGGTTTCTTAGTTTTTGATTTAAACAAATTTAAATCAGCAGCATTTTCTAATGTTAAAAGGGGAAGTTCCCCATCTAAAGATTTTAAGTAGCTACTAACTGTGGGCGATGTTCCTATCATTGCGTCACTTTTTTCTAAAAGATCGATTTCAGCCTTTACTATATTTGGATCACTCAACATTTCACTATATATATCGGTCGCCCTATAGATAATTTTTTTAGACGGTATTATATTTTCTAGCCCTATCATAGTAGGTTGGTCTATTAATAAATAATCTATGACTTGATTATCAAATACACTTTTTATTGATTTTTTTACTATTTTCTCAGTTGGTTTGGTAAGTAAATTTATTTTCGTTTTCTTATATATTTCCCCAGATATCTTCCAGGGTAATCCATAAGAAGATGGTATGAGTTGATAACAGTTATCCGTTATTTTTTCCAGGGAATCTTTTTTTGAGCGTTTTAAGCTTGTAATCTCATCTTTCTTAAACAAATGTAATAATGTTAAAGGTGTACTTATATGCAAAACCTTATGACCCTGTCTTGCCAATTCTTTAGCCAAATGATGAGAGCCTACTACAAATGGTCCCCCTATAAAAGTATGACTTAAGAAGACAATATTTTTTTTCACAATCGGCTACCTCTCTCACTTCAAGATAAAAGAACGTAAATCTTCTTTTTCTATAAAGCTCCCAATCCAAATATCATGTTTCAAACTCTCATATGGCCTTAAACCGTTAGCTGGGGTGAAAGTCAACTCTCCAAAATAAATTTTATTGCGAACACTATATAAATCTACTCTGACAAAAGAAAACTTAGCAGACAACAACTCTGCAACCTTCACCATTTCTTCCAAATTGCTTGGTCTACTAATTGCTTTCATCGAATTTTGATACATTTTTGACCGGATATTTAGGTTGTTCCATTTTAAATCGAAGTAATCAATTGTTTGGTTGTGCTCTCTGTTACTAATGACTTGAATAAAAGATGGTTTGCCTTTAAAACAGTAAAATTTGTAGTCTTTTAATCCACCAGTTTCTTCTTTTATATATTCCTCAATAACTAGTCTTGGAATTATGTGCTTGTAGTTCTTCTCACCAGTAATTTTGTAGTAATTGGATTTTAACCATTGGTCTACTTCATTTCTTGTCTTTTCAAAATCAATCTCTTTTTTATTAGGAATTATGAGATTCTGCCCAGCACTATGCACAGCTTTTATTACAAAAGAAGACGGTAACGAATTAAAATCAATATCCTTCGCATTACTGTAAACACCTAAACTTGGAATTAAGTATTGTTCCCCTATAGTATCCTTAACATATTGGCGAACCTCATACTTATCTACATAGGACGCCAAATTTTCTAAATCACTGTAGACTTTTGCCCATTGCATTTTTTCAGTAAATGTTTTTGGGTTTCTAAATGATAACAGACGCCTATGGTACTTAAAATAAACTCCCCTCAGCCATATCTTTTGAAGGAAACGATTTTCCATAGATTTATTTTTTAAGAATTCCTTCAATCTATTCACTACCTCTAGTAATTTTTTTCTTATAATTTTTAGTGGTCTTTAAAACAATAAGGATAAGGCTTAAATTAAATATGCCCCCTACAATGCTATATAAACCTATACTTTCAAAAGCATTTAAATGCTGTGCGCTTACAAACAAAACAATAAACCTTGTAATAAAAAGAAAGATTTCATAATATAAGAAGTACTTTTGTTTTCTTAATACCTGTATTGCTACAACCGCAGGTCTATTAATGAAACTAAAATACAGCCAAACTACTAGCAAACTAGAAAATACTCCTGCGTTCCCCCACCCAGTTCCTAGAAAAAATTCGAATATTATAGGGGAAAATAAAATAATTCCAACTGCAGGAAGAAATGCAATTAATGCTAATAGTAACGTAGCCTTCTTTAACTCCTTATATAAATCATCGTTTTTATTTGCATGATCACTAAATTTTGGAAAGAAGACCTGGTTAAAAGCATCACCGATTAAAGCAATTGGTAATTGAATTAACTTTATACCTAGGGCATAGTATCCAACTGTCGTAGCATTATAAAAAATTCCTAATAATAATGGAGGTATTGAAATAGAAGCAGCATTAATCATTGCTTGTGTAGAGCTATACAAAGGAAAATCTTTATATTCGAAGAGAAGCTTTAACCAAATCCTTACGTTTAAGTTTCTTTTAATCCGAATACCATCTGATTTCCATACTTGCAAAGCCAGCACCAAAGAACCAATCATTTGACCTGTTACAGTCCCTATAAATAAGCCAAGACTATGCACTTTCCCTACACCTAGGCCTATTTGTGTTGCAGTTACCCCACCGGCTTGTGTGACTCGTGAAATAGAAACTCGTTTAAATTGCTTGTTCCTTGTCGACCAGTAGTTAAGGGTATTGTAAATCCCCATTGCTAGTGCGCTTAATGGTAAGATCCACAGTACATCTTCTATTTCTGTAATTTCAAAGACACTTATAATACTTTTACCAAATAATAAGATTAGTAAGTAGTAAACCATACATGTAATAACACAAATAGAGAAACATAGACCTAGAATATTAATAGCAACTCTCTCTTCTTTTGGTAACACGATTGCCATCTCATATCTACAAGTGCTTAAAATGATTAAAACACCTGCTATCGATGAAAAAATAGCAAGAGCCCCAAAAGCGTCAGGTGAATACAATCTAGTTAGAATAGGCGTCACTCCAACTGTCAAAAGTTGAGCAACAACTGTTCCCGACATTAAAAGAGAAAGATTGCGCATGAATTTATTTTTTAATATTAATTTAACCATTACATTTTCCTTTTTATCAATTGCCTATTATATTTAATAGGCTTCTGACTTAATAACGGCAAATATAGTTTTGTAAATTAGCAAGCAGTCTAAGATAATGGATCGATTTCTTATATACTCCAAATCCATCTCCACCATCTCTTCAAAACCAACATTATTTCTCGCACTCACTTGCCAAACACCTGTACACCCAGGCTTCACAAGCAATCTTTGCTTGTGATATGTATTATAATCTGCCACTTCTCTCGGCAATGGCGGCCGCGGACCAACGAGGCTCATTTCGCCTTTAAGGACATTGACAAGTTGGGGAAGCTCATCTATGCTTGTCCGACGAATAAATTTCCCAACTTTTGTGACGCGTGGATCGTCTTTCATTTTAAACATTAATCCACTTACTTCATTTTTGTCGAGTAAGTCCTTTAGCAGTTCTTCTGCGTTACTGACCATTGACCGGAATTTGTACATATAGAACTCTTTCCCATCTTGTCCGACACGAACTTGTTTGAAGATTACCGGGCCTTTTGGATCTTCCCATTTGATGAGGATAGCAAGAATGAAAAACAGCGGGGAAAGCAAGATCAACCCCGCTGTTGCTGCGGCAATGTCCAAGGTGCGTTTAGCAAAGAGGTAGCCTTTCGAGTCGTTAACTGTTACTTGTTCTTGCTTCCTCGATCTGTGTTGGATGGCTTCAGTGCGCGATGCCTCCATTTTGTTCCCCCTTTTCCTACTTAGTTAATCGCCGTTTTTTCGTTAATGAACTCCCTCATTTTCTGGAGCAATGGTTCCCTCAATTCCTCCCGCTCCAACGCAAACTCCAATTGCGTTAAGACGAAGCCGAGTTTTTCGCCAACGTCGAAACGTTTGCCTTCAAAGTCGTAGGCGTAGACGTTTTGTTGTTCGTTCAATGTTTGGATCGCATCGGTTAGCTGGATTTCGCCGCCAGCGCCTGTTTCTTGTTTTTCTAGGAAAGTAAATATCTCTGGCGTGAGGATATAGCGGCCCATGATCGCTAAGTTGGATGGCGCTGTGCCTTGTTTTGGCTTTTCAACAAAGCTTGATACTCGGTAAAGGCGGCCGTTTTGTGATTCTGGGTCGATGATGCCGTAGCGGTGCGTTTCGTTTTCCGGTACGGATTGGACGCCGATGACGGAGCGTTCGGTTTGGTCGTATTGGTTCATGAGTTGTTTTAGGCTTGGCGTTTCTGCCTGAACGATATCGTCACCGAGGAGGACGGCAAATGGTTCATTGCCGATAAACTTACGGGCACACCAGACGGCATGGCCAAGTCCTTTTGGTTCTTTTTGCCGTATATAGTGGAGTTCGACTTTTGATGAAGCTTGGACTTTTTCGAGCATGTCGAGTTTGCCTTTGTTGAACAAGTTTTGTTCGAGTTCAAATGAATGGTCGAAATGGTCTTCAATCGCCCGTTTTCCTTTACCTGTCACAATAATAATGTCTTCGATGCCAGCTTCAATTGCTTCTTCAATGATGTATTGGATGGTCGGTTTATCGACAATTGGCAACATTTCTTTCGGCATTGCTTTTGTGGCTGGCAGGAAACGTGTTCCAAGGCCTGCTGCTGGGATTATTGCTTTTTTTACTTTTGACATAATTGATTCGCCTCCATGTTTACAAATTGAAAAAGATAGAAAAAGGCTAACATGGCCAAGAAATGTAAGCGCTTTTCTATCTTTTTCATCCTTTTTAGTATTTTGGGCTTAGCCCTTGAGGCATCGAACCTCCCCTCACACCATGCTGGCGGCGACATGCGCCTAAGGAATAATGCTTCCCTTAGCATAGCCGAGTGCCTTCCTTGATAACGGTAAAGAAGGCGTAACCGGACTCATTCTACTTATATCGGTTAAAAAAAGTCGATTATTGACTAATATACACTAATTTTAAAGGGTTTTGTGTTTTTTTTGTGTGATTACATAAAACCATTCTTTTGATCTATTTAAAAAGACAAATATGACAAAAAAGCAAACATTCTTATTTAACCCTTGCGATACTCTAGCAAACAAAACTATTTTACCATTTCCAAAGACCTTCCATCTACCTTTGTTACAAAAATTTTAGTAGTTTTTCATTAAAAAGAGATGGAAAAATCTCTTAGCTATGGCAGCTGCCTATTTACGCCTATACGCACTTGCTTCAATCAATACGCTCTCTAAAAAAATCCTCGAAAGCCTGTAAACAATTCTGCAGACGGGCCGATAAAAAAATTAGAAGCACAGCGCTTCTGCAAATCCTCAAGGATGAGGTAACAAAAAACAAAAGGAAGTGTGACGAATATGATCATCAATAACAACTTGTCTGCGATGAACGCTCATCGCCAACTCGGCATCAACCAAGGTGCTGCTGCAAAAGCACAAGAAAAGCTCTCTTCCGGCCTACGCATCAACCGTGCAGGGGATGACGCAGCTGGTCTTTCCATCTCCGAAAAAATGCGTGCGCAAATCCGTGGTTTGGATCAAGCGAGCCGTAACGCACAAGACGGGATCTCTCTTATCCAAACAGCTGAAGGCGCTCTTGACGAAACACACAGCATCCTTCAACGTATGCGTGAGCTTGTCGTACAAGCTGGTAGCACAGGTACAAACCAAGACGAAGACCTTCAAGCGATCCAAGATGAAATTAACTCGCTTAAAGAAGAAATTGGCGGCATGACGGATGGAAGCAAAGGGATTTCTGACCGTACTGCGTTCAACGGCAAAGATTTGTTGAAAGGCGCAGTTGGTGAAGATGACACTACAGGCCCTGCTTCTTTCACTTTCCAAATCGGCGCGAACCAAGGACAAACGATTACAATCGAAATCGGCGACATGAGCGCAAATGCACTTGGTACTGAAGGCGAAGACGGATTGAAAATTGCCGATATTGATGTGACACAGTTTGCTGACTCATCTGACACAGACGCGAACGATTTTGATACGCAACTAGCTGCTGTTGAAAATGCGATCAAACAAGTATCAAAACAACGCTCTAGCCTTGGTGCTGCACAAAACCGTCTTGAGCACACGATCTCTAACTTGGACAACTCTTCTGAAAACCTCCAAGCTGCTGAGTCTCGTATCCGTGACGTGGACATGGCGAAAGAAATCATGGAATACACAAAGAACAACATTCTTTCTCAAGCTTCTCAATCCATGCTTGCTCAAGCAAACCAAGCGCCTCAACAAGTGCTTCAACTTCTTGGGTAATGCAAAAAAACAGATGGCTATCCGGCCATCTGTTTTTTTATAGCAGCGTTGTTTTTCTAAGTATACCGTGAATTTCCCAGTTTCCTTACAAACGGAGCCGCGAGAACGGCTTCCACGGGCAGCTTTGTTTTATAATTGAAAAAATGCTTCTTAACTAACACCATCCGCTTTATCATCTGGTTGGAATACATTCACATCACTTGTCTGCGTTAGGCCTTGAAATCCAGTAAACGCAAATACCATGACTAAAGTCAAAAGAAGTTTTTTCATTCCTGACCGACCCCCATTGATTTTTGGTTTTGCTTGGTTGTAAACTGTCAATCTACAGGCATCTTCAGGCATTTGCTATTTAGGCTTTCTCTTCCTAAAAAAATCAGCTCACAATATCATTTTTATCATGCGGTTGAATTGGGTTCCCATTTGACTGTGCAAGGCCTTGAAATCCAGTAAAGGCAAGCACCAACACTAAAGTGAAGAGAAGTTTTTTCATGCTTGATCAACCCCCAGTGCATTTTGTTTTAACCTCGCTTCGTAAGCGACTTTCATATACTTCAATGCTTCTTGTGATTTTCCTGCTTTTTCAAGGTAAGCAGACGTCTCTTCAGCCACTTCAGCAATTTCAAACTCTAAAGAGTGTTCTCTTAGAAGATCGATGCCCTTATTGACTAATGCCAAATTTCCTTTTTCAATATAAAGCCCTTTTGTGACTAAAGACCGCGCCGAGTATTCTATATTTCTATAATAATGAATGCCTACTTCCGCTTTTTTAAAAAATTCCCGCGCTTCCAAATCTCTCTGTAAACGAAATAAGATGTTTGCCAAATTGTACTGGCTTTTCATGCTTACTGGTGACTGGCGATGTTCTTTAATCGCTAAGGCAGATTTGAAATAATGTTCTGCCTCTTCCCACTCCATTTTCCGTATTGCATTTAGTCCGCGGGCACGGAAAACAAGCGCTTTTGATTCAGGATACATATGAGCCTGTTGTAAAGCGTCTTTTAAGATTTCAGCCGCTTTTGTATACATTTTGATGTCGGAGTTAATACCCGCCATTATAATTTGACAGTTAATCGCCTTTTCCACATATCCAAGACGGTCAAAGATCGTTTTGGCTTGCTCGGTATATGAAACCGCAAAAGGGTATTGGTTTAGTCGGTAACAAACGGCTCCAGCATAATAATAAAATTCGGCCTCTTCTGCGTCGTCGTCGACATACTCTAATAAACGCTCTGCTTTCCTAAACAGTTTGATCGCGGATTTGTAACGTTCATTGATGTATTCATTTTGCCCGCTGATGAAATAATAGAGGTACTTGAGTAAATGGTCGACTGTATCCTCTAGGATGGGTTCAATTTTCGCAAATCGTTCTTCTTCTTCCATTCCTGCGTTTTGTCTGAGCAGCATTTCATGGCGGAATTCGACTAATGAATAGTACGCTAAAATCTTGTCATTCGGCTCCATGTTTTTTACGAGGGCGCTGGCTTGTTCTTTGAGGAGAATCGCTTGGTCGATTGACCGCGAAATAATGCAACTATACCAGTCAACGATTTTCGCCCCCGCTTTTTCCGCCTGCACTACCGTAGACATCCGATCACCCCAAACCAAGTATGTTGCTTTCTATTATAAATGGAATTTTCTCGTATTGTAAGGAATTTGGATATTTCCCAACATCATTCAATTGGCTGTTTCTGTCGCACTTTGTAGAATAATAGGGAAAACAAGCTTTTTTATATGGTCCTCTTAAAACATAGCTAGTTTGGACTTCCTCTCCCCTTCTTATAACCTGATTTCCAAAACTTCGTAATCAAGTTGCTGTTTAAAGCCCAAGCTTTTTGCGACAGCAATCGATGCTCCGTTGTCTTTATTACAATTCCAGAGCGGTTGTTTGCCCATGCTAAGCGCTTTTTCCATGCATGCGCTTGCGCCTGCTTTTGCATAGCCTTTGCCTTCGTAACCAGCTACTGTCATAAGGGCAAATTCAAGTTTCCTGTCTGCCGCAAAGACGGCGAGGCACCAATGGACAATCACATCGCCTTCGATGACACAGTAGCCGATTCCTTTTTTAAGAAACGATTCTACCGATGTCCAAGAAGAATCGATCCATTGCCGCAAGTATTCGCGGTTTAGCAGCGTTTCGTCTTTTAGCACGCTGGCGTTAATTGCAGTTAAAGTTGCGTGATTAGGTAGTTCTTTATTGTCCTTTTTAAACTGCTGTCGCTCTAAAGTATAGAAACGTTTGCTTTTCTTGTCTGCCTGTTTCCCCATTTCTCCTAGTTTCTTCTGGAACATGTGAGCCCATACGTCTGTTTCCGGATAGATCGTTACGTGTGGTGCTCCTGCTTTTTTCGCGATTGGCACCACTTTGTCGGCAACGTAGTTTGCAGCTTCTTGGTTAAAGCGCGTGTTGCCTGCGTCACCTGCGACGAGGATTTCAAAGCCCATGCCATTGATCATGCTTGATTTAGGGGTGAGCGTGCAATCACTGTAAACTTCTCCTTTCGTATTGCCAGCTAATATCGATTTGACAATCGGTTGGTGGGACATGTGGGCAAAAAGCGAGCCGATTTCGGGATACCGCGCTGTTGGAACACGTTGCATAGTTGATCATCCTTTCCTTATTAAATAAAACTGACCGTCCGGTTTATTTTTAGTTATAGAAAGACCCCAAATGGGATCATGGCTTAGCAATGCCTTGTAAAAATACAGCAATTGCACTGTCATAAAAGCGGTAAAATTGGTCGACATCATGGCCTAAAAATTGCGTAATGGACAGGCCGGTTAGTGTACTATACAGAATAAACGCTAATTCAGTTGCTGGTTGGTCTGGGTTCCATTCTCCTCGTTCAATCCCTTCCTCGATGACACGGCGGCAAACATCATATTCTGGCTCGATTAAATCAGCCAGTTTTTCCTGCTTTTGACCTTGTACATTTTCAGAAGCAATGTATTCGGGTACAGTTTGCGCAAGGGATGAATGCATGTCGGTCGCATAACAGCGCGCCAATTGATAAAGTTTTTCTGTTGCTGTTGCGGCTGCACGCGTTTGTTCGTGCCAGTTGCGAATCCATGCTTTATTGGCTTCTTCAACCGTAAAAAGATACAAGTCTTCCTTGCTTTTAAAATGATAATAAATGCTGCCTTTGCTCATGTTGGTCGCGCTGCGGATGTCTTCCATCGAAGTCGCTGCGTAGCCCTTTTGCTCAAACAACGCTTTTGCTTGTTCTGCGATAAATTGTTTTGTTTTTTCTCCTTTTCTTTGCGCTTGGTCCACTGCTGACCCTCCTAAAAAACCGGACGTTCGTTCTAGTTTTAGAGTAACGCAAAAACGGCTGTCGCGCAAGCGCAAATGGCGAACAGCTCCGTAAAGCTGTTCGCTGCTTCTCCTATTGCCTTTTCCCCCTTATGCCAAAGTCAGTAATCGTCAAATCAACATGATAGCGGACCGTCGCCTCGGAAAAGACTTCATCCCAGTTGTCTTTATTCTTTTTCCAAAATGGGTATTGCTGGACACGTACATATTTAACAAGCTTAAAGGGAGCTGCCTCGTATTTTGTTTGCATGTCGTTAACGAATTGGTCGACTTGCGTTTCTACCGTTTTTTCAAATAACCCTTCAAGTTTCTTTAAATAATTTGGGTCGTACGTATTTTCTTGCGGATCCCAGTTTTCCGCTAGGCGTCCATCTGATTGGACATCAATGTCCATCACAAGTTTGCCGTCTTCAATGGTGGTTTTGACAGAATTCAACTCGGCGCTTAATACTTCATATACGACTCGGTAACCATCTATTTCCGTCTGAACAACGCCAGCTTTTATATCGCCTGTAAACCAGTTTAAGCTTGTAATTTGGTCAGGGGAAAGCGCATTGGCTAGGTGGACGCCTTTCTTTAAAATCTGGCCTCCGTCTAACTCTAGGTTTCCATCTTTAATTGTCACTTTTGGCAATATAATCGTGTAGCCACGATTAATGTTATCAGACAACGTCCCAAGCGTGACTGGTGGCAGTACTTTCGTCGAGCGGTCGATGTTTTGCGCGAGAGCATCTAACATTTGCGATGTAGGTGCTACTTTCGCTTCCGTTGGATACTTAAACAGTGTTTGCAACGGTACCTCTGTTACAAATACACGAATGCCCCTTCTCGCTCGCTCGTCGCGGATTTTTTGGTTAATCAGCTCTTCTGCCCGCCATTTTTTTAACGCATCCTGATGAAAGACGAGCACGAGTTGATGGTCGCTTAGTATGCCTTGATCAATTAGCTCCAGCTCGCGGGTGGCGTCTAAGACCGTTGCTCCTTTCGTGTAGAGATTCCGAAAAGAGAGCTCGGCAACGCCTTGGTCGTCAGCTACAGGCATGTACAGTTGCGTCAGCATGCCGACCTTTTCCTTTTCCTCTGCGTCAATCCCAAGCCCAATGCCCATGACGAGTGAGTAGTCTTCAATATTCGTGTGGTCCCAGCAACCTGTGAGCAGCAGCACACTGCAAAGTAGCGCGATAATCTTAAATTTCATGCCCTCACCTTCTTTTTAATCGCAACAGTGAGGTAACAAAGAAACGGCAGTACCGTAAAAATAGTCAAAAAAGCATACTGTTCCCACTTGCTTATCATTGTAATATGGTAGAACGTTTGCGGCAGCACTCCGACCACGAACACGAGAACAGCGCATACAAGCAACAAGTAACCGCGGCGGATCGGCAATATTTTATCGAGCAAGTGGACTGCGGCAAACAAGGAAATGACAACAGTTGTAAAAAATTGCACCGTCCACGTTGTAATCAGCAACGAATTTAAGCGTCCAGCAAAAAACGCTCCACTTTCTGCAGCCTGTGTCAAGGCAATCGTCGGCCACACAAGTGTTTGCACTTCAGCAACTCCTAACGAGGAAACCACAATCCCATAAATCAACACATAAACTACCGTTATCGTTGAAATCGCCAGCACACCGCTTTTTTTCGGTTTTGTGCCTGGTCTAAGAAAAGCGAATATGATCAACATGATTTCAGCGCCTTGAAAAGCTTGGAGCGCCTCTTTTACATTAGCAAGGATCGGCCAAAACCCTTCCGGAGCAACAGGGCGCAGGCGATACACGTCGACTTCTTCTGCACTAAGCCCAAGAATGAATAAGAGCACGATAAGTGAAATCGGCAGAAAAAAGAAGCAAATGCGCACAATCGTTGCAAATGGATAATAGACGGCATACACGCTCAGTATGACAATCATCGCAATCACGACATAATAGGGCGTCTCTTCCAGGAGAAAATAGCGGACCATTTCGCTCATGGCCACGGCTTGCCAACTTGACTCGACGAGAAAGTAAATCGCAATCACGAAGCAGAGAAACATACTTGCCCACTTGCCGAACGCTTTTTCCATATAAACATCAATTGAGTCAATACGATGGGCCTTGTAGGCAAAGGCATTAAATAAAAAAATAAGGCTTACTGCTGTACCGGCCAAAAAAATCGAAATCCACCCATCGGCCGTATTTAAGTTAACGGACATCGTCCGCGGCAAGTTTAATACGCCAACGCCAATAAGCGCCGTCATCATCATTGCCGCAAACTGGAAGTTGGTCAGCGTCTTCTGCGTATAAACAGTTGTCTTAGCCATGCGTGACTCACCCCTTCTTATCCTTCAGTACAGTCGGCAAACGGAGGATGGCATCGTAAATGCCATGCTTTTTCAATGAAAACTTGAGCGAAAAATAATGGACGCCATAGTTGTGCAAGCTTGCTAAATGGGTGGTAAGCAAAATAAAAAAACAAACGACGCCAAACAACCCAAACGTTGAGGCAAAGACGATGGCGATAAAGCTAAGAAACCGAAAAGACAAGCTTAAGTTATACATTGGCACAGCAAAAGACGAAATCGCCGTCAGCGCTATGATGATCACCATGATCGAGCTGACGATATGGGCCTCAACAACAGCTTGACCAACGACAACGCCGCCAACAAGGCCGATTGTCTGCCCAAGGGGAGAAGGCAACCGGATACTCGCCTCACGCAATAATTCAATAAAGAGCGTCATGACGATGACCTCGCCAGCCGCTGGAAATGGCACGTTCATGCGTGTATTCATGATCGTGAGCGACAATTCGTCCGGTATGAGCCCTTGATGGAAAGAGACAAGCGCGATGTAAACAGGTGCGACAAATAACGTAATGAATAGAGCTATGTAACGGAGTACGCGAATTAGGGAGCTGATCATCCAGCGCTCATAATAATCGTCCGCCGCTTGCAGTTGCTGTTCAAATGTGGTTGGCACCATAATCGCAAACGGCGAGCCGTCGACGAAGATGGCGACGCGCCCTTCTTCCATGCCTCCTAAAATCCGGTCAACACGCTCCGTTGTCTGGATTTGCGGAAATGGCGAGTACAAAGGCGAGTTGTCCAAAAAACTTTCAACTTTGCCAGAATCCTCAATATTGGCGTGTTTAATGCCCTTCAGGCGCTCAGCCACTTCGTCGACAACAGCAGGCTCTGTTTTTTCTTTATGGTAAATGTAACGGATCGTCTTTTGTTTGTTTTTATAATGGACGACATGTTCAGCGACAATGAGGTTTTCGTCATCGCCATACTGGCGTACTAAGGCAATGTTTGCGTTCAGATCTTCAATAAACGATACTTTCGGGCCGCGGATAACCGGCTCAATCGTCGGCTTTTCCACATTGCGGTTCATTCCCTTTTTTAACTGCAACACATACGCAAACGGAACGCCCTCCAACAGCAAGACAACCCGATCCAGATACAGCGACTTCGCCGCCTTTTTGACATCAACTTCTACCGACTCCGTATAGCTAATCGACGGTTTTGCCCGCTCCTCTTCGCTGCCTATCTTTTTAAAATAAGCGGCTGGTAGCCCATTCAGATAGCGAAGGCAGTTCTCCATTCTTTGCGCGTCCGCTTCGCCGAAATAAAAAAAGGTCAACTGCTTTTCCAATGAAGTTGCGTACGCATATTTAATCGTCAAATCGGCTTGATCGCCTATTTCCTTGATCAGCCTTTCCTTATTTTGTTCATAATCGGCACCAAACACATCCATAAAGGGCTCCTCCGGATATTCATATCGTTAGTGTGCCAAGTCGTTTGCTTGTTATACAGGCCAAGCCTAGATTTCCATCCATATGTTTGAAATTTTACGAGGATCTCCCTAATTTGTACCAAGGCTTACATAGGCGAAACAAAGGCTGCTGCTTCTAACACTTCCATGCAGGAAAACAAAAAAAGCAGCCGGGGCTGCTTTTCTTTAATGATTCACAGGATAAAACAAAGGCTTTCCTTCTTTATCTATATGAGCTTTCAATTGTTCGTTTTCGAATGGATTGTAATGAAGCACATCGACAAAATAAGGAATGTCTTGTGACTTTGAACTCAAGTTTTTGCCGATAAGGGCTAAGTCAATATCCGATCCGCGCTTTTCCTGCCCCACAGCTCCACTGCCAAAAATTAACACATCATCGATTTCCTCCACCTCTCGCAAAACTTCTTTTATTTAGTAGAGTGTTTTCACCGCGTCGGGCGAAAATGGCGTCAGTTCGTCGAAACGGCCATCGCGGATTTTGCTTGCCCAAGCAGGGTCAGCTAATAATGCCCGACCGATCGCTACCAGATCAAATTCCCCCTGTTCCAGTTTCTCGATCAATCCGTTAATGTTAGAGACACCCGCTCCCTTTCCTTCGGCGAAGAGACTCGTAAATTCACTGTCCAACCCAACTGAACCCACGGTGATTGTTGGTTTTCCTGTCAGCTTTTTAGTCCAACCGGCAAGATTCAAGTCAGATCCTTCAAATTCGGGCTCCCAGAAGCGACGAGTGGAGCAGTGATAACTATCGACTCCTGCATCAGTTAACGGGGCCAGAAACTGCTCCAGTTCAGCCGGGGTTGTTGCCAATTTGGCCGTATAGTCACTGGCCTTCCATTGCGAGAAGCGCAGCACGATGGGAAAGTCCGGTCCGACGGCGCGGCGGCAAGCTTCGATGACTTCTACCGCAAAGCGGGTGCGTTCCACCATGTCGCCGCCATAACGATCTGTGCGTGGATTGGTTTTATTCCAGAAAAACTGGTCAATCAAATATTGGTGCGCGCCGTGCAGTTCGATTCCGTCAAAGCCGATCCGCTTCGCTTCGGATGCCGCTTGCGCAAAAGCATCCACTATGGCGGCGACATCTTTTTCCGTATAGTCACCGACATGGCCGCGAGCCCCCATATGCCAAATCTGCGGTATGATCCGCCCACCGGCTTTGTGTACCTCAGCTACTACGTTTGCCCAGCCGTTTAATGCCTTTTCGCCATAGATGTGCGGTACATTTTCCTGATTCGACGAATCCGGATGGTTAATGACCGTACCCTCGGTCACAATCAGTCCGACTCCGTTTTCTGCTCTGCGGCGGTAATAAGCAGCCACATCAGGGCCTGGAACGCCTTCAGGTGAAAATTGGCGAGTCATCGGCGCCATCACAATGCGACTGGACAGCGTCATATTCTTAATTGAAAACGGTTGGAACAAAGCTTGAACGGATTTTGAATTCGTCATAACAACCTCCAGGTTTCATTTTGTATGTGAACAGTCAAGAAAATCATTAAAACATTTAATGCGCTCTATGCTTTTAAGTATCACCCCCCTTGCAGGTTTTTCCATACACCCTTTTCTTGACTATGCAGTCAACAATTTTTCAAAAAAAGACATGCACGCATTTAATGGACCATACATGCATGTAGTTATCTATCACTCACAAGCCCATCATTCTCTAGCCTCATAAGCGCAATAGCTGTACGCAATACCACTGCGATCTGCTCTCGGGGAGCGCCTGATTTTTCCATAATCTTTGCTCCGCTAAGAGCGTTGTTCAGGTGAAGGGCAAGCTCTTTGCTTGTAAGGCGGGACGTAATCAAATGCTGTTCCTGGCCGCTGCGAATAACCTTCTCGAGCACACGTCCGACCTGGTTAAACATCAATGCGACCTCACGGTTGACTTCCTCGTCGTCGGTTCCAAATTCAAGGGCTGAATTGACGATGAGGCAGCCTCGGCTCATCGTTTCGTCGTTTAGACAGAGCGTAGCCTCGCATATGGCTTCCAATTTTTTTAAAGGAGACCCCTCCTGGGAGGCCAATTCCTCCAGCATAGCTATGCTCTGTTTCCGGTAAAGCATCAATGCACGTAAAAACAACTCCCGCTTATTCTTAAAGACACAATACAAACTTTGTTTCTTCACTTGCGTCGTGCTAGTCAAGTCATCATAGGAAGTCGCTTTAAACCCTTTCGTCCAAAATACTTCCATGGACTGGCGCAACGCACGATCAACATCAAATTCTCTTGGTCTGCTCATGGGGGTATCATATCCATTCTTGACTATGGAGTCAATTAGTGTGCTTATTCCCGTAAGTTATATTTATCTCCTGGTTGTTGATCAAAGAAAAAAGAGCTTTGTGAGAAGCTCTTTTTGATAACAGTACAACGAATATGGCAGGATTAGGAAACGTTTCGTTTTTACCTGAAATAAAGGGGAGGTTGTTTTCAAGTGAACTTCTAGTTCATTTCCATCTTTTCAAGTTTAAAGATTCCTTCATATCCTTTACTTCTTTTCTCTCTCCCGCTCAATCGCATTTTCAAGGCCTATTTTATAATTGCTTAACAAACTATTTTGGTGGGAGATGACATCCACCGTCATGCTAATTTGCCGATCGGTCCGCTCTATGGCGTCTCCTGTTGTATCGATCAACTCTTGATAAGTGCTGACCACTTCAGACTCGCGGGTTTGTTCAAATTGGTCTGCATGCTTGCCGTTCCATGTCTCGTTTGTTAACTCTGGTTCTTTAAATTGGGCGCGGTCATCTGCCATGGTCCCTTCTTGGCTAAGTAGTTTTGACCGGCATTCCCGTAAACGTCTTAACTTTTCATTCGCTTCCGCAATAAACGCTTCTGTTGAATGAATTTGTTGTCTAAAATACTCCACTGACACAGCGCTTGCCCTCCTTAAAGTAAATTGTTGTCGAGATAATGGTATTGCATCCATTAAAATACTTAGTCGGATTAAGTGCTAAACCCATTTTGATTCTGCAATCCCTCGATGTCTATTTATCGAGTAGATACTTTATTGCGAAACAATACCTCGTTTGTTTTCAGCCACTCTTGTTTCGATGTTTTCGTTAGCCGCACTTGCTGTTTGCCATTTTCAATTTCATAAACAACGAGCCAGATGCCATTTTGAGCAGGCAGGAAGAAAAACAAATCACTGATGGTCATGTCATTCTGCTGATCGCCAATTTGGAACGCACTTCCGTTCTTTAGTGTCCAGTTCTGCTCCGCCAAGTCTTTAACGAAATCCTCAAATGCGCTGATCGATGGGGGTTCAGCAACTGCTGAGAACTCTGTTTGAATTGGACTAACTTGTTCATCGTCAGTGAGACGGTCAAATTGCTCAGGCGTTAACACAAACTCTTGCCGAACCGTTTTAGCGCTTGCAGCGATATCAAAAAAACGATCAACTTCGTTGTACGCTTTTTTTGATTCCATTTTTGCAAAAATGTGGATGACATCATTGATAACATGATGATAAAACCACTGGTCATCGCTTATCTGGTGAAAAAGCAACGATTGTCCTTTCACCCGATCAACAAAACGAACCAAATAGCTTGATTCTGCATACTGTTCGGTAAACCGTTGCCACTCATCTCCAAGTGGAATCTCATCCCGCTCAGCCTTTTCCGTGTCCCAAATGCCCTTAAGCATCATTTGGTGTGCCGCTCCTTCAATGACCGCATCCCAAGCTTCAGGAGTTTTCTCCCCTAACATGCTCTCCCCTAAACCCTTGGCCATTTCATGATAACCGCACATGCTCAATAAACATACCAATTCTTCTGTCGTGCACGTTAATAACGGTTGCATAAGAAAAGCTCCTTTTCAATTAATTTCTAAGACATTGTCTTTACTCAGGAATAACGTTTGCCAAAAGGACAAATAAACAAAGCGGCAGGAAATAGGAAAACGCTATTCCTAATCCATCGTATAGTTCCCAACTAGTTCCATCCACTAATCAACAGGAAAAAAGTACGTAAAGATAGGATTAAAAACAAACATATAAAGAAAGAGCGCAACGACCCATCCAATGCCATAATACAGCTTTACTTTCCAGAACCCATATTTTAAAGAAGCTTTTTTAAACGTATAATAAGCAATACTGATCGTTACCCAGAAAATAATATTGAATACACTATCAGACAGTCGTTTCGGTTCTTTGGTATAAAACCCTTCTAGATAGTTGGAATAGATGGAGGGGTACCCAAATATAATTAATACCCCTCCGTGCATAAATTGAATCGCGCCTAGTGCTAGGATGAAAAAATAGATTGCCTCTAATACCATAGCCCTTTCACCTCTGTCTCTTTAAAACACCTTTAAACTAGTTACTATAATAAACTCCTATTAGCTTAGTTTTAACTAAACCATCCAGCTACACCTGCAACTAAGTTGCCAGCCCCTTGCTTTAATCCGCTACCTATGTTATTAAGCCCTTCAGATACTTTCTCTTTCGCAGTCGATAAACCATTGATAGCTGACTCGGCAAGGTCTTTCGCTACCGGAGCAATTTTTCCGCCGACATAGCCGCCAACAGCTCCGCCAACAGCGGCACCAACAAACGTCATACCCGGGATTGGGATTGCTGTACCAATCGCACCACCAACAAACGCCCCTACAGTTGAAGCCCCACCTTCCACTACCATTCCAGTAATAGCCCTCGTACTTTTAACAAGAGCAGACCTATCTTCATTATCTGGGTTCACAAACTCCTCATTGAACTGATTCACTGCAGTTAACCCAATCCCAATCGGCCCCAACGCCCTTGTCGCAGGCGTCTCTACATACTTCGCTATATGTTTGGCTTTTTCGTCGACTTTAAAGTTGGAAAACTTCTCGCCGAATTTACGGACATGGTCATTGGAAGCGATGTTGATTGCTGCTTTTGTCGCTGCGATTTTGCCTTTATCGACTGCGTTTTTGAAGCCGGTTTTTGCATTTGTGACGTGGTTGCTAACTTTGCGCATTTGTTCTTCTGACAGAATGTGTTTTGCGGCAGTAGCGGCGGCTGATTTGCCGCTGCCTAAAGCATAACGGAAGCCGTTCTTGGCCATCGCTACGTATTTGTTTGTGCTCGGGGTTCCACCTTTTCCTGCTTTAATGCGTTTTACATAGTCTTGAAAGTTTTTGGTGCCATAGTGGCCGATTGCAATCGAAGCGCCAGCAAGTACATTTTGTCCAGCACCAAATAAGGTATTGCCTAAGTTCAGCCAATTGTTTCCAAATGCCACAATATCTAAATAGTAGCGTTTATCCAATTCATTGCGAATGGTTCGCCACTGTTCATCTGTTTGTAAGTCAAGTGGATGGAAAGTGGCGATCGATACATCGCCTTTTGTAATCACTGTACGGAGATGATCAACATATGTAGATAACATAGAGATGTCATCAGCGATTTGGTTCATTGAGTCTACTACGTCTTTTTCGTGCAAAAGAGCGACCGTATCTTCTGCTTCCTGTTGGGCTGTGATCAATCCTTGCTCAACAGGTTCATAATTAAAATGAGGCAATGAAACGATATCTGCGTATTCGCTTTTAATATCTGCTAATGTTTGACCATGGGTTCTTGCCTTGATTTTTAGTTCATTTAATTGTTCATACAATTCGTCCATTATATAAGCTTCTTTAATGACCGCTTGTTCGGAAAACTCATTTGCCAAATCATTGCGGATCGTTTCTAGCTTTTCTGCGAAGTCTTCAAGAACACGCCGCAGTAGTTTTACAAAAGGCCCATGGCCGTCTCTCCAGAAGTCGGCGATACTTGTCGCTGTATCACCGCTGCCAAAACCAGATGTGCTGAGCATTCTTTGTTTGAAGAGAAAACTTGCAAAATCAGCAAACTGGTTGCTCTGTTCCGTGAGTTCGCTTGCCATCTCTTCTAACATCGCCAATGCCTGTTCTGCTTCTAATGCTTTTCTCGCCAACTGCTTACCCTCCTTTAATAGCCTTTGCCACGTTTGCTTCGCTTTCGACAAATTGGTCAACCAATGCCTCAATATCGCTAGCATTATCAAGCACGAGCGCTTGATAATCACGAAGGAGTTGTTGAATTTGTTCCATATTTTCTTTTGCTTTTTCAATCTTTTCTAGCACTGTGTCTCCTGCTTCATAGCCTTTTGTACTCGGCTGCACTGCTTGAATCGCATTTCGCACTTCAGTTAGATTCTCTTTCATACGCGTTGGATTTAAATAGATTTCTCCGCTCATGCTTTATCCTCCCTTTGCGAAATGGCTTCATCGACTTCCTTTACGTGGGGCGCTTTTTCCATCAGCTCGGCGCGGAATGAAGCTTCGTTGTCTGGAGAAATTCGGACGAACTCTCTGCCGTCGTTGACTTTGATGGCGACGCCCGTTGTTACAGCGAGTGCTGCCTTGACCCCGACCATGGAAAATCCTTTTGCCGGATGAATGCTTTCCATTGTTTCATATGGAAAGAAATAAGAGTAAAAACCGGCTTTCACATACAAGCCTTCTTCTTGCAGTTCATAATACATATTCGTGATTGATGCGGTTACTAAGACAAGGCCGAATACCAACATTGGGCCAAATACATAAATCATTAAGAATGTTGCTGAATCGTCTGTGTACATAAAAAAGAGCACTGCAATCCCAATTAGCCAAACAGCGGCAATAATGGCTTTCATTGCCCAATCCCGTTTTGAGTAGTAGCGCATAGGTTGAACTCCTTTTCCCATTTTTCTATCAACAACCGTCTATTTTGCTAAACATTTCCTTCTTTTAGTCTAACGCACTTGCGTAGCCTTTTGAACAGTACGATATTCCCGGGCGCAAACCAATCGGAAAATAGAAACCATGTCATTAGACCTAGTATTTTACTTATTTTTAGTATGCGTCTCATTTCTCCCCTCTTGAAATGATTACAATAATTAACCTTATATAATAAGGAGCTAATGTGAAATAGTCTGGCGTAGTTTTTTGACCGCCAAAAAAACACCCTAAAGTAGCCTCTCATTAAAGCTGTCTTTAGGGTGTTTCTCTCTTATACTTATAAAGCGGTATAGCCGCCATCAACGGTTAGAATCGTACCTGTGACGGCAAGAAAAACCATCCCATGGGCAATGTCTTCCGGTTTTCCTAACCGCCCTATTGGATGTTTGGCGACAAGGCCATCATAAAAGTCGCCAAGCGCTTCCTTATTTACGGCGGCTGTCTCTACAAACCCAGGAGCTACGGCGTTGACGCGTATCTGTTTGTCTGCATATTCAACTGCCAACGATTTTGTCATTGTATTGACTGCCCCTTTTGCAGCGTTGTAAGGCAGCGCCTCAGCTTGAGCGACTGATCCGAGTACCGACGACGTGTTGATGATACAGCCACCGCCTGTTTGGATCATTTCTTTAATCGCATGCTTTGCTCCTAAAAAAACGCCGTCTTGGCATACGTTCACAATCTTTTCGTAATCTTCATATGTCCTTTCATGAGACGGGCTCATTGTTCCGAAACCAGCATTGTTTATAAGAATATCGACGCGCCCATAGGCGTTCACCGTTTCAGCGACCATGTTTTGCACCGATTGTTCGCTTGAGACATCGGTTTGCACAAATAGAACTTGTTTGCCTGCATTGGTTAATTCCTTAACAGCAGCCTCTCCCGTCTCCTTATTAAAATCAGCAATCACCACTTTTGCGCCTTTTGCCAAAAACGCATCGACCGCTGCCCGTCCAATGCCAGACGCACCTCCAGTAATAATGACAATCTTGTTGGTTAGTTCAACCATAAGCAACCTCCTGTTTGGATCAGTACTCTTATCCTTTCCAAAACAAATAAGGACGATGCGTAAACGGCTTTAACAATGACAGAAAATCTTCCAATAAAATCACAAAATTTGCAATGATCTTCTTTTCATCTTTGCCAATACCGTTTATTATAAGAAAATAACTTAGTTGAACCAAGAAAGGAGCCGACCATCAGATTAAAATCCAATGAATTCGTGGAATTTCAAATAATGATTTAAGGAGGACGGGCAGTGAGCGCAATCTTAGAGTCTATTAATAATGTTCTGTGGAGCTCGCCAGTCGTTTACACATTATTAGTAGTTGGATTGATTTTTTCATTACTAACAAGATTCCTGCAAATCCGCCATCTAAAAAATATGTTTACACTCATGTTTACTGGCAAAAAGTCAGATGCCGGCGTTTCCTCCTTCCAAGCATTATCAGTCGCTTTGGCGGGCCGTGTTGGAACGGGGAACATTGCGGGCGTCGCATCAGCGATTTATTTTGGCGGGCCAGGGGCTGTATTTTGGATGTGGGCCATTGCCTTTCTGGGTGCTTCCAGCGCGTTTATTGAATCGACGCTTGCGCAAATTTATAAAGACAAACAAAACGGCCAATACCGAGGTGGACCTGCTTACTATATTGAAAAAGGATTAGGCGTAAAATGGTTTGCGATTCTGTTTGCAGTCGCTGCCCTTGTAGCGATGTCTGTGCTTATGCCTGGGGTCCAGTCCAATTCGATTGCCGCAGCTGTCAACAATGCCTTTAGTATACCAACTTGGGCAACAGGGCTGTTTCTCGTCTTGGTTTTAGGGCTGATTATTTTTGGCGGGATTAAATGGATCGCGACCACCGCCGCCTTTATCGTGCCGTTTATGGCGATTGGCTACATGATTATGGCCGCCACCATTATTTTTATGAACATTTCGGCTGTACCAGAAACGATTGCCTTCATCTTTCGCAGCGCGTTCGGAATGGACTCTCTCTTTGGTGGATTGCTTGGCAGCGCTATTTCTTGGGGCGTCATGCGCGGCATTTACTCCAATGAGGCTGGCCAAGGCACCGGCCCACACCCTGCGGCGGCGGCCGAAGTTTCACATCCGGCTAAGCAAGGGTTGGTGCAAGCTGCCTCTGTATACATTGACACATTGCTTGTTTGTTCAGCAACCGCATTCATGATCCTATTTACAGGTATGTACAATACACAAGGGCCTGAAGAGGGGACGCATTTGTTTGAAGCGATTCCTGGCGTTGAGGCTGGGCCTCAATTTACACAGGAAGCGATCAACTATGTTTTCCCTGCTTTTGGAACGGGATTTGTCGCGATTGCCCTTCTATTTTTCGCTTTTACAACGATTATGGCCTACTACTATATTGCTGAAACAAACATTGCCTATTTAATGCGCGGACGCAATGCCGCCTGGCCAATGGCTGTCATTAAGTTGCTTTTGCTTGGAACTACGTATTACGGCGCCAACCGAACAGCTGCAAATGCATGGCTACTCGGCGACATTGGCCTCGGTTTAATGGTATGGATCAACGTCATTGCCATCGTCCTGCTCGCCAAGCCGGCGATGATCGCCCTAAAGGATTACGAAACTCAGAAAAAACAAGGGCTTGACCCTGTTTTCGATCCTAGGAAGTTGGGCATTAAACACGCGACATTCTGGGAGACGTACCAACCTGAGAAAGGGCCAGAAAAAAATGCTAGTTAAGCCCACTCGCCTTTCGTTCTTTTCGCAAAATGAAATGGAAGTGCCTCAAAGCGTCTTGAAACATAAAATCGAGAGACCCTTTGCAGCGGTTCTCCCGATTTACCTCCTGTTGTTACTAAGTTCCATTGGATCTCACAAGTCGTTGAGCGCTTCCTATACTGTTACTTTACATGTACAACTAAAACAGTCGTGTCTGTCGTAGCGATCCCGTAATTGTACTGAAGGCCTGCCACTTTGTCCATATTTGTAATGATAGTGGCGTGATCGCAGATTTAGTCTTTATGAGGTTTAAGTCAAAAGACAATCGTTTTTGGCCAGCTGTGACCTTTTCTCCAACTTTGACGAAGCTCTCAAAGCCTTCACCAGAAAGATGGACTGTATCGATTCCGAGGTATGGACGATGAACATTGTGAAAACGACAAAGGCTCCTCAACATGATTGGAGGAGCCTTCAGGCTGTATAATATGACCGCCTTTGCCGCTAGCTTTTTCCTTGCTTTTTATTGATTAATTATCCACTTTGCGTATTCAAGCATTCCGCTTTTTAAAGAATAAAGAGGTTCGAACCCGAGTATTCGCTTTGCTTTAGAGCAATCAAGCGCCCCCATTTCATCGTACTCCAACTTTCCATGCCCTTCTTTCATGGTCACATTAGGAAACATCTCGTGGACATTGGCAGCGATTTCTCTAATCGGCGTCAGCTGTCCCGTCCCGATGTTCACTACCTCTCCCCGAATGTGTTCAGCCTTTAATGCAAGCCAGATCGCCCTGACCGCATCTTTCACATAGATAAATTCTAGCTGCTGGTCCATCCCATCTACTGTGATGTTTTCCCCATTTTTCGCTTTGATAATGAGGTCATTGATGGGATCTGGCATCCTCCGACCGGGCCCATAAACAAAAGGGAATCTTAATGTGATGATTTCCAGCCCAAATTGCTTCGCAAACAGTTGCGCTAAATATTCCCCGGCTATTTTAGATACCCCGTAAATTGACGTAGGGGTAGGCTTTATATCTTCCAGTAAAGAAGCGGTGTTGTTATCGCCATAAACGGCCGCTGAACTTAAATAGATCACGGTTTTCACTTTAAATATGTTCGCGGCCTCATAGATATAATTTGTTCCAACTATATTGGTCTGCACCACTTGGTTTGGCGACCTGCTTCCTACGAGCGGATGAGAAATGCCCCCTCCGTGGACAATCGCATCAATGTGATGCTTTTTAATAACCGCCGCTAAACGAGGAAAGTCTTCTAGTTCGCCTTGTTCAAATAGATAGTTGCCTTCCTTTGCCTCTGGAGGATTTCTGTCGTACCCAACTGCACGGATCTTTTTTTCAGTGAGTAAAGATGCCAAGTGCTGGCCTATTAATCCAGAACTTCCTGTGATTAGAACATTCATGTTGATCACCCTCTGGGATCGAAACTGGTATGTTTTTTTCGATGTAAAAATTCGCCACGTCCCGGCTCACCTACTATATGATGATCTTTTACAATCACGTCTCCCCGTGACAAGACGTGCGTGATTGTCCCTTTTGTTTCAAATCCTTCGTAAACGTTGTATTCTGTTTTTTGATGCTGGCTTTTTTCGGAAATCAACGTTGTCCTGTTAGGGTCTAGTAGCACTAAATCTGCGTCACTTCCCACCTGGATGATTCCTTTTTTAGGGTATAGCCCAAATATTTTTGCTGCATTTAAGCTAATCACCTTAGCAAACGTTTGTAGAGATATTCTTTTCTCATGGACGCCAAAATGATAAAGCAATGGGTAGATGTTTTCGATGCTTGGCAATCCATTCGGCGCTTTTGTGAAATCATCAATGCCTCGGGTTTTCCCGTTCTTATACGGGTGGGAAGCATGGTCTGATCCAATCACGGATAAGGCACTTGTTTGAAGCCCTTTCCATAATGCGCTCTGGTCCTTTTTTGTCCGTAAAGGTGGCGAACAGATGTATTTCACCGCTTCTGGACGATCCCGTTTTAAATAGTCTTCGTCAAGCAATAAATAATGGGGGCAAGTTTCTCCATATACGTTCACACCACGTTCCTTTGCCCTCTGTACTTCCACCAATGCTTCTTTACTGGATACGTGCACGATATAGACAGGAGCCTGTAATAGTTCTGCAATGGTCAAGACTCGATTGACGGCTTCTGCCTCAAGTAAGGCAGGGCGAGTGTAAGCATGGTAGATTGGAGCGGTATTCCCTTTTCGTCGCTGTTCTTCAATTAACAAATCAATGATATCCCCGTGCTCAGCATGGACGTTTGTGACCATTCCTGCTTCAGAAGCCTTTTTCATTAAATGGAACAGGTCCGTATCATTGACCATGTTTGTTCCTCTGTAAGCCATAAACAGCTTAATGGAGGTGACTCCATTTTCCGGCAATTGAGCGATTTCGTCTAATACGGCATCGTCACATCGATTAATAATCGAGTGAAAGCCATAATCAATGATTGAATGTTCTGCCTTTTGTTTCCATTTCTTTAAATCGTCTAAAAATGAGCCTTGGTCAGGTGTTGGATCGGTAAAATTAATGATCGATGTGATGCCACCTGATGCTGCTGCCCTCGTCCCGCTCTCAAAATCATCCACTGTCCCTGAAATCGCTAAGTGTGCATGGGGATCTATACCGCCTGGCAGTACGTATTTTCCCTCCGCATCAATGACGCTGTCTTGACTCGTTGGAACAATACAGTCCGATAGTTTTGCAATGATTCCTTTTTCGATTGCCATATCTGACTTAAATGTATCAGTAGGTGTAACAATGATTCCATTTTTAATGACTGTAGCCATACGATCATCTCCATTAACCTTTAAGGTAATGCATAGCAACGTTGGATAGCAACTCTGTCCCACTTGCAATGTCTTCGGGAGCCGCATACTCCTTTGGATTATGACTGCCGTTTTCAGAGCGAACAAAGATCATTCCCATGTCGGTAAATTCAGCTATTAACTGGGCATCATGTCCCCCGCCACTTGGCATCTCATACGTATTAAGATTCAATCGCTCGCTTTCCAACTTCATTCGCGAGAATACGTGGGTTGCCGCCATCGCTGGATTTGCTTTTAGTTTTGTGATGAATTGATAGTGCAGTCCTCTGTTTTTGCATATATCTTGCACTTTCTTTTCTAAATCATGGAGGATCTTTTCTCTTCTTTCCACATCTACATCGCGAACATCTACTATAGTAGAAACTTTTCCTGGTATAATGTTAACCTGGCTTGGATAGACATCCATTGTCGCGGCGGTTCCTACTGCCGTTCCCCCATAGTGGTTGACGATTTTTTCGACAGCGAGAGCTGCTTCACAAGCGCCTAACAGTGCATCATTCCGCATATTCATAGGGGTGGCACCAACATGGTTTGACTCCCCTTCAAACACGATTTCTGTTAGCGACAATCCTGTTATTCCAGTAATAATTCCGACAGGGATCTTTTTATCAGCTAAAATCGGGCCTTGCTCGATATGCATTTCTAAGTAAAGGCCAATGTCATTGCGATCTCGGACGGCTTCTTGAATACGATCGGGGTCTAAACCTGACTGTTTGAGCACCTCATATCTAGTTACCCCATTTTTATCACGGACAGCTAAATCATCAGCGGTAATCTTCCCAGCCATTGCTCGACTTCCATAGACTCCGCCAGATTGGAAACGAGAACCTTCTTCTTCGCAAAAAGCGATGACTTCCAGCGGCCGATTGATTGAGATATTTTCTTCATATAGATGTTGAGCGACTTCTATTCCCGCGATGACACCTACGGTTCCATCAAATTTACCACCGTTGCCAACGGAATCGATATGCGATCCTATCGCTACCGCTGGGAGATTCGAACTACCGGCTTCTAATCTCCCAATTAAATTCCCTGCTTGATCCATCCTTACATTCATCCCAGCTTGTTCCATCCAAGAGGTGATTAGATCCAACCCTTTTTTGTACTCTTCTGTAAAAGCGATCCGGGTTACCCCTCCATCTGCCGTTTTCCCAATCTCGGCGAGAGACTCTATTCGATCATAAAGCCTTTGTTTACTTATCATTCGCAATCTCCTCCTCAGTAAGATTGGTATTCATCACACTCGAACTCCGTTTCGACCACATAAGTAATAGGTAAGTCACCCCAGCAATTCCTACGCCTATAAACCAGTTAAAACTATAGAGAATGCTCAGTGACGGAATAATCAGACCAATAAAGGCTGCAACAATGCCAATTACAAAGGATGCGATTGCACTTTTATTCCACCCACCATATTGGCCAGTGTGTATGAACAAACTATCAACATCATAATTCATTTTGCGGATGATGAAAAAGTCTACAAGCATAACGCCAAGAACAGGACCCATTGTAGCACCAACTGCCCCCATGACAAGGTCAAACGATCCTCCTTCTTGATACCATAACCAAGGAGCTGAAATCGCCCCAATAATGATGGCAATAAGGGCTGATTTTCCAAAATTCAGTCTAGTGGGCATCAAACTAGTTAGATCGTAACCTACTGCGACTCCGTTCGTTGCCACATTAACAGAAAGCGTAGACACTAATATGGAAACAGCGCCGAGAATCACAATAAGGGGGTGGTCGAAACGTGTTAAGACGTCGATCGGATTCGTAATTGCTTCACCAAACGCAATCATGGTACCAGCGGTTGTCAGGAGAGCCATGACCGAAAACAACACAAACATTAACGGCATGCCAATCCCTTGTCCGACCATATGATCTTTCTGGCTTCTTGAAAATCTTGTTAAATCCGATATGTTTAAAATTAAAGTCGCGACCGTACCGAGCAACGCTGACATTCCTAAGAAGAATGTAATCCAAAACTCTGTTCCCGAAACGGTACTGGGGATAGACACTAGGTTTCCTAAACCATTGGCTTGCTCTATTGCCCACCAGACAAGCCCTAACCCTACGATCATGACCAATGGTCCAGCCCAGTTCTCAAATTTCCTTACGCGTTCAATATCGTGTGTAATAATATAAGCATGGAGGATCCAAGTAATGACATAGGCAATAAAACTATTTAAACCCATTCCTAACAATCTGTACTCCCCTAAACTTTCCCAGAAGGAAAACGAAGCACCTAATATCGCATTAACCGCCATACTTCCTAAATACATATGGACGCCAAACCAAAACACGCCTAAAACAGCCCGAATGAAGACGGGAAGATGGGCCCCTTTAGTCCCAAAAGCAGCTCGAATTAGCACTGGAAACGGTACGCCGTATTTGGCCCCCGAGTAGCTATTGAAAAGGATCGCGATAAAAGCAACGGCATACGCTACTAAAATACACAACAACGCTTGCCAAAAACTTAAGCCAACGGCCATTAAATGCGCCGCTACTTGCCAAGCAACTAAATTATGCACGATTCCCATCCAAATGGCTGAATAGGACCACCATGTCCAGCCTTTTTTAGCTCCTGATACTGGAGCTAAATCGGCATTATGCAAAGAAGGATCTGGCTTCACTTTTAAAATACCTTTGTTGAATTCCATTCATCTTCCCCCTTCAATAAAAAATCGGATTTTGTAAACGTATACATTTTTTGGTTGAAGCATATTTAAAGCATCACATCGCCACAATTCGGTCCTAATGTTTGTCCGGTATAAAGGTTGCCATCAGGACTAGCTAAAAATACTGCTGTAGGCGCAACTTCATTTGCTTTGCCAAACCTTGGAATGACCAACTCTTTCAACTTCTTATTTCTCCATTCTTCGCTCACCTCACTCATTAACTGAGTTTCAATCGGACCAGGAGCAATACAATTTGCTGTAATCCCATATGGCCCTACTTCCATGGCGAGTGATTTCGTAAAGCCAATCACCCCTGCTTTTGCAGCCGCATAATGGCAATGCTCTATGCTTCCCTTTTGTCCTACTTGTGAGGAAATATTAATGACTCTCCCAAAACGTTGGGCAATCATGGAAGGAATCGCCAATCTCGTTGTTAAGAACACACTTCTTAAATTGACTTCGATCATCCGATCCCAATTGGATACGGACATATCTTTTAATAATGCCGGTGTAGAAATTCCGGCATTATTTATTAAAATGTCAATTTTCCCATATTTATCTAGCGTTTTTGTGATTAAGCTTCTTGCTGTTTCTTCTTTGGAAATATCCCCCTCAACTACACAAACATCCGATCCATAATCCTTTACTTCTTCAAAAAAGGCCTCTTTTACTTGCTCATTCCTTGCTAAGTAATGAAGCGATAATGTTGCCCCTTCCTTCGAAAAAGCACGGGCGATTTCTCTGCCTATTCCATTTCCCGGTCCAGCTCCCGTGATAATAGCTACCTTTCCTTCTAATTTCATCTTCTATCACCGCCGTTTGATTTTTGAAAGCCAAATAAGATTATTCATCATCCAATTCGGCAATTGCGTCAATTTCAATCGGAATGCCTTTTAATTGGCAGCCACAAGTTGTTCTTACTGGCAGCGGCTCCTTAAAAAACTCTTTGTAAACTTCGTTGTATTTATCGAAGTCATCCAAATCGGTTAAATAGGTATTCACCTTAACGACATGCTCTAAGCTTGCGCCAGCCGCAGCCAGTACATGTTTAATATTTATTAATGCTTGCCTTGTTTGCTCCTCAATTGTATTTGGCATTTTGCCTGTCTCTGCATTTATCGGAACTTGCCCTGCTACGTATATTCTGTTATTGACTTTAATTCCTTGAGAAAAATGCCCTCCAGGCATCGGTGCTAAGGCTGTTTTAATTTCTTCTTTCATCCTAATCTCCCTTTCTTTTCAGCAGCTCGAATTGTATCTAAATAGTTATAAAGAGTGAACTTCGAAATTGCATAGTATTCACAAATTTTATCGCCTGATTTCTTTATCAGAAACGCGCCTTTTTTATCTAAGTATTCCACCCCTTTTATCTTGTCGTCCTTGCCCATTAAAGCAACAGGCTTGCCCACGTGGTCTTGAGCTTCTTGAATCAACACATCCAACACATCATTCACATTGTTAACAAAAACCTCATTTACATCTGTTCGCAAGCCTTCTAATTCAATAAATTGATGAATGGCTGATTCAGACATCATTAAATCGGTAATATCAACATTAATACAAATACAGCCGATTGGTACCTTTTCCATATTGCGAAAATACATGGTTGTCGATTTAAGCATTCGACCACTCTTCGTTTTCGTTAAATAATTGTACTTGTCTCCTTCAACGACACTCCCCCTTAATACCTCTAGTCCTATGTTTGTTCCACTGTCGCCCACTTTTCTTCCGGTCACATGGCCATTTTCAATGTGTACAATTAAACCGCTTCCATATTCCTCGTACTGAATAAGATCCAGAAGAACAACTTCACATGAGTCGCCAAATTGATTGGCAATGCCTTTCATTAGTGAAGTCAGAAAAGGCAACTCATCTTCGATCCTTTCCACAACCTATCCTCCTACTAACTTTATATTAGATATACTAAAAAATTTTTTTAAGTATGTCAAACACTTTTTTTGGGAGCGCTCAAACTTTTTATTTCATCTCTTTCCACAATCTTTCATTTAAGTCAAATCATTCAGAAACCCTTACCCCCACAACATTAGTCATACTAGTGTCATCCAAATCAATGGATCACCTTTGCGGTTAACTGAAAAATGCACGAAAAAAGCAGGCTCTTTTTTGAAGCCCGCTTCCCCTTGCCTAAAATTGGTGTCGCCCTCTCTTCATCGTGTGTTTTATATTAGTGAACGATCCCTAAAATAAAGCCATCATAGCCTTTTTCGCCTACTGTCTGGATCGCAGTCGCCTCAATCCGTTCCTCTTGCTCCAATAATTCTACAAATGTGCGGATGCCTTGGACACGTGGATCCGTGCTATGGCCGTTTAATACTTCCCCGTCGCGAATGACGTTATCAGCAATCAGGACAGCGCCTGGAACAGCCAATTTCAATGCCCACTTTAAGTAATGGGGATTGTTAGGCTTATCGGCATCGATAAAAATGAAGTCAAACGATTGCTGCTGCTGGTGAAGGATAGGCAAGCTTTCAAGAGCGGGGCCCACCATGATATCGACCTGATCGGCATATCCGGCAAAAGCAATGTTCTCCTTTGCACAAGCAGCATGTTTTGGTTCATATTCCAACGTAACGATTTTTCCCGTGTCTGACAGCCCTTGCGCCAAGCAAATCGTGCTGTAGCCGCCGAGCGTACCAATTTCAAGAACGCGCTTGGCCCCTTTCATTCTTGCTAACAGCGTCAAAAGCTTCCCCTGTGTTGGCGAAACATCAATAGCTGGCAACCCCTTTTGGCGGTTATTCGCTAAAGCTGCGTCCAGACCTTCATCCCCTATCCGCAAACGTTCCGTCATATACGAATCAACGAACTGCCAAGTTTGCTTTTCCACATTCCCAACCCCTTTTCGTTATTTTGCTTACAATTCTAGTGTATACTCGACATAACTATAAAAATAATCGATCTTTTTTAGGTATCTATAACAATGGTTTATATATTGGGGGTGACGGAATGAATCTTCATGGACTTCGGTTGTTTTATACGGTGGTGCGCACAGGAACCATCACCAAAGCAGCACAAGCTTTGCACATTAGCCAGCCAGCTGTTTCTAGCCAACTAAAAGCGTTTGAAGCCGAATTAGACATGCCTTTGCTGCAAAAGGACGGCAGGGGGATTGTGCCTACGCCATTTGGAAAACAGCTTGCTGACAAAGCGGAAACGTTATTCGCGGTTGAAGCCCATATTGAAGCATTTGTTCAAGAATTTCGCGATGTAGGCGCGGGGCACATTCATGTCGCTGCCACTTATCTTCCTGCAAACTTCTTATTGCCACAGTTAGCAGGAGCATTCAAAGTACAGCATCCTACAATCGATTTGCAAATTGAAACGGTCAATTCCCAACAGGCATTTGAAAAACTGGCCCGTTACAAAGTGGATGTAGCGATGTATGCAGGCAGCATCGACAAACGTGTGGAAGAATTTGTTTGGGATAAATGGTTAGAAGATGAGCTTTGGTTTGTGGCCGCTCCCTCCCATCGATTGGCCAATCAACGAGTTACGTTGGCGGAAGTGGTCGTTGAGCCATTTGTCATGCGGGAAAAAGGCAGCTCGACAAGGGCGCAATTATTTGCATTATGCCAGGCCAACCAAGTAAAACCGCCAACGATTGCTTTGCAATTCAGTGGATTGAACGAAGCCCTTTCTGCTGTTATGGCTGGTTTTGGCGTCAATTTCGTTTCCTCTTTAGTAGCGAAGGAACATATTAAACGGGGCGATTTAGCGCGCGTCTATGTCGAACATGTCCACATCATCAACAACATTGCCATCTGCACGAGAAAACAGGAGCGGCAAAATGAACTCGTCCAACGGTTTATTTCCCATTGTAAACAAACTCGTTTCAAGTACGGCAAGTGATCTTGTCCATTAAACAAACGTTTAATTAACGTTTCTTCTTCCAGCTTGCCAACAGGGCACTTGAAAATTAGACGGTATTCCTGTATGCTTACATTAGTTAAGTATTTAAGTAATTTCTTAATTACTTAAATGTATCGTGTTTGAAAGGAGGCTCCTGATGCACGAAGCATTTAAAGCGTTAGCCGATCCAACGAGGCGAAAAATCCTTGATTTGCTTAAAGAACAAGATTTAACCGCTGGCGAGATTGCGAACCATTTTCAAATGTCAAAGCCAAGCATTTCCCAGCATTTAAAACTGTTAAAGGCCGCTCATCTCGTCCAGGACGAGAAAAAAGGTCAGTTCGTCTATTACTCGCTCAACTTAACCGTATTTCAGGAACTGCTGTCCTGGACAATGGGCTTTTTTGAAAAAGGAGGAAAACAATCATGAAAAAACATCTCTTTCCGCTTTTAGCGATCACGATTTCTCTGCTTGTATGGCTTTTTGCTTATAAACACTTGCCTGCAGAAATGCCAGTACATTGGGGAGTGAATGGAGAAGTGGACCGCTATGCTCCAACGTTCTCTGCCTTCTTGCTTCTTAATGGAATCTTGATTGCCATTTATGCGATGTTGCTATTCTTGCCCCGCCTAGACCCGAAAAAAGACAACTACAACAAATTTACACGGACCTATTCGATTATGTGCAACGTGCTCATCGCCCTTTCTCTCGCCATTAGCATTGTGACGGTCCTCACAGGCATAGGCGCCCCCGTTTCAATCAATCGCGTCGTGCCCGTTGCAATAGGAATCCTCTTTATTATTCTAGGAAACTACATGCAGACGATTAAGCCTAACTGGTTTGTTGGCATAAAAACTCCGTGGACCATCAGCAATGACGAGGTTTGGCGAAAAACACACCGTCTTGGCGGCCGCCTGTTTATAGGCGGGGGCTTGCTTCTTATCATCGAACCGTTTTTGCCGAGAAGCGTCAGTGCGGTTTTGTCCGTTGGACTGATTGTTGTACTCGTAGGCGTACCGATGGCTTACTCGTACATTCTTCATAAACGAATCGTCGGCCATTAGGCGCTTGAAAGCAATCAGCTCGTCTACTGACTCATGATTTTCGTTATGCTGCTATAGGAAAGCACATCCTTGGTCAAATGGGAAAACGTTTGGTCGTTGACGATCTGTTCGCAAATGGCAGCAAGCAATGTAGCGGTTGCCCGAAATGGGGCAGAGCCGCAACTTAGCCTTTCAATTCCTATTGCAGACAACTCCGTGAGGGAGGGCATTTCCGGATCAACCAACAAATTGATCGGGCAAGAAATGGCCGCCCTCATTTTTTGTATTTCTCCCCTGTCCGTAAGCCCAGGAATAAACAGGCAATCTGCGCCTGCTTCTTGGTAAGCTTTTGCACGCTTTGTAGCTTCCTGGAAACGGGATAAAGGATCGCCGATATTTAGCCAATAGATGTCTGTACGGGCATTCACAAATAGCGACGTATGGTTGGCTTTAATGGCCGCGATTTTTTCTGTTTGTTCGGAAATGGAGAAGACAGGTTTACTAGGGTCGCCTGTTCCATCTTCAATGTTAATGCCGACTGCCCCAGCCGCTGCGACTGCTTTTACGGTTTGCACAATCTTGGCAACGGATTGCCCGTATCCTGCTTCAATATCGGCACTAACGGGAATCGCTACTGAATTGGCGATATTCCTTACAGCATCAACCATTTTAGCGCGAGGCAGATGTTGGCCATCGGGGTAACCTAAGGAAGCAGCAATGCCGGCACTCGTTGTTCCAATCGCTTTAAAACCGCCAGCTTCAAACATTTTTGCGCTCATCGCATCCCACGCATTAGGGAGTACAAACGTTGACGGTTGTTGGTGTAAACGTCGAAATGTTTTTAGTTTCTTCGCATGTAGTTTCATTTACAGATCCCCTTTTCCTATTTTGATATCCACTGCTATTGTACATGCTAGAGAATTCCATCGGCATCGAACAATCGATGTCGTTGAAAAACGAGCCTGCAGCCTATGTTTGCCAGAAGAATGAAATGACCGCTGTTGACTAAAAACGGCAAGGGCTTCTCGTTTCGATGGGCAAGCACTCTTAATACAGACGCGCCCGTTTCCTCCTTTAACCTACCCGTACGTTGTTTCTCACACACTCGTTTCGCTTCTCCGTATTCACCAACTTGTACCATCAACACCCTTTTTTTCTAAACAGTTCTTTGCAAAACTGTAAAACAAAAGTGGTTGACACATTGAGGACCTTCCCCTAAACTTTATTTATTAAATTTATAAATCATATAAAATTAATAGGATTAATAAATAAATGAAGGAGTGAAGGAGATGGTCCTTGCCTTTGATCATGTGATTCACTATGTGGATAATGCACACACGATAAAGGAGCGCTTTATTGATAAAGGCTTTCACACGGTTTATGGAGGACGCCACGAACAACGAGGCTCATACAATACGTTGCTTCATTTCGGCATGGAGTATATTGAGTTTTTAAGCATTGATGACCGTCCCCTATTTGACAAAGTAGGAGCACAGGATGTAGCCTACAGTCCTTTTTCTACCATTGTACGTGATAAATTTACTGAAGGTTTCGCTAAAATTTGTTTGCGCACTCGGGATTTAAATAAGCTTGCACAAACATTCAAACAAAAAGGCTTAACCGTGAACGGCCCAGTGCCTCTAAGCCGGAAACGGCCCGACGGCAAACTGTTGGAATGGTCACTCCTATTCGTCGGTGAAGAAGGGTCAGAATTACCCCTTCCTTTCTTTATTGACTGGCACGAAACCGACCAAGAGCGATTAAACGAATTAAAGGAAGCCCAAGTGATTGCCCCTCATTCTGCTGGTCAGTGGAAAATCGATAGCCTATTAATGGCTGTCAACGATGCAAAGCAAACCGCTTTTAAATGGGCTGAGTGGTTTGACTTAGAACACAAAGGCTCGATTTATGATCGACGCTTAAACGCCGACATCTACACATTGCAGCTTGTTGGAGGGAGTTTGAAATTTGCCCAACCAAAAGGAGAAGGGCCGGTGAAAGAGTTTTTAGAACAACGAGGCGAACGGCCGTTTCAGCTTATGTTAACAGGCTCTGGTCGTACGGAACAGTTTACGCTTCATGGGGGGCATTATGTTTTCAACGGAGGAGAGACACATGCGTAAATCAACAATACCGACTCTAGCTTTCGTTTTACTAGGTGGCGGAATCTTGACGGCGTGCGGAAGCCAGTCAACGTCCCCATCAGAAGCAAACGCTGAACAAACAATCCGCGTCGGCTTTCAAACTGGAAATACGCTAAATGTACTGAAAGAAAGTGGCTATTTAGAAGAGCGAATTGAAGAGGAAGGACTGGATGTATCGGTTGAATGGATTGAATTTGACCAAGGGAATGCCGTCATGGAGGCCTTGTCAACCAACAACATTGATTATGGAAACGCGGCCGACGGTCCTGGCATTTTTGCACAAGCCCAAGGTCGTGACATCGTTTATGTCGGTGCTAGCCTTCCTCACGAACAAGGCGTGGGGATCATGGTAAAGTCTGATTCTGGCATTGAAACAGTAGCGGATTTAAAAGGCAAAAGCATTGCGGCCCTAAAAGGAGGCAACCACCACTATTTGGCGATTCTTGCTCTTGAAGCTGAGGGGCTGAGTGCCGAAGATGTTGATTTTCATTATATGGGCGATGCCTCACAAGGCCGTTCCGCGCTTGAGACGGGTGAAGTCGATGCACTGGCTTCATGGGATCCATTTTTTGCCGGAGTCGAGCATACCCTTGACGTGAAAACACTCGATCACAATGTCGAGGGGTACCCGAACCGGACATTCTATTTTTCCACACCGCAATTTGCCGAGGAATCGCCAGAACTGATTCAAATTTTGCTAGAAGAAACGAACCGTTCCGATCAATGGGCCAATCAGAATCCAGATGAAGTTGCGGAAATGCTCTCTAACATGATTGGAATTGAGAAAGAGATTTTGGATACTGTCGTGAATCGCCGTGACTACGGCGTTGAAAATATTGATGAAGAAATCATCGCTGCCCAGCAAAAACAGGCGGATGATTATTACCGCATCGGCCTCATCGAGAACGAAGTCGATGTTTCCGAAATCATGCCTGTTGATGCAGCATGGGCAACAGACAACATTGAATAACAAGTAGGTGCCAACATGACGAATACATTTCAAAAACAAATTCTTCCTTGGATGCTGCCGCTGTTGTTCCTTGTTATCTGGCAAATCATATCGATACTTGAAATCGTCTCTCCTAGTTTGTTTCCAGCACCGACGTCGGTGCTCGAGTCCTTCTATGAGCTGATCGTTTCAGGCACACTTTTAGAGCATATTCAAATTAGTTTATATCGAGCGTTCATCGGCTTACTCATTGGCGGCGCGGTCGGGCTCCTGCTTGGCATTTTGAACGGCTGGTCGACGTGGTCCTTTTACACGGTTGATACGTTTGTGCAAATGATCCGCAACATTCCTCACCTCGCCCTGCTGCCCCTTGTGATCGTCTGGCTCGGGATCGGGGAAGCGTCGAAAATTTTTCTCGTTGCCCTAGGTGTCATGTTCCCGATCTACATTAATACATTGCATGGCATTCGCAGCGTCAATCGAGGCTATATTGAAATGGGGAAAATGTATGGGCTACAAGGCTGGGGGCTTTTCCGCCATGTCTACCTCCCTGGGGCGTTGCCTTCCATTTTTGTCGGCATTCGCTATGCCCTTGGAGTGATGTGGTTGACATTAATTGTCGCTGAAACCATTGCCACAAGCGACGGCATCGGCTATTTGGCCATGAATGCACGGCAGTTTATGCAAACAGAAGTGATTATCGTTACCATTATCATCTATGCCCTTTTTGGCAAGCTGGCGGACATTATCGCCCAATTCGGGGAGAAAAAAGCGCTTCGCTGGCATCCGAATTATCGGAAATAGGAGAGAACGATTATGGCTATAGCAAAACAAACGACAAAGCGCGGCGTTGAAATCCGCATCACACAATTGCAAAAAACGTTTGGCGATCAAGATGTGATAAAGGATATTACACTCACGATTGAAGCAGGGCAATTTGTCGCGATTGTCGGCAAGAGTGGAAGCGGAAAAAGCACACTGCTCCGCCTCGTCGCTGGTTTAGAACAACCAAGCAGCGGCGACCTTTTATTCAATGGAGGAACATTCAAAAAGTCCCTTGCAAGCATCACTATGATGTATCAAGACTCACGCTTGCTGCCCTGGAAAAAAGTCATCGATAACGTTGGGCTTGGCCTTAAAGGAAACTGGCAGCAAAAAGGCGAGGCCGTCCTCAATGCCGTTGGTTTATCAGCTTTTGCCAATGAATGGCCGAGCACGCTGTCAGGCGGGCAACAGCAGCGTGTCGCTTTAGCACGTGCCTTGATCAGGGAACCTGATTTGCTCATGCTCGATGAACCACTCAGTGCCCTTGACGCGCTGACTCGCTCAGAGATGCAAGACTTAATCGAAACAATTTGGCAGGAAAACCAGTTTACCGCCTTGCTTGTCACCCATGATGTACGAGAAGCTGTTAAACTTGCTGACCGCATTATTTTAATTGAAGAAGGCGTCATTGCCCTTGATGTCAAAAATCCCTTGAGCAGGCCAAGGGATGTCACCAACAAACAATTGATTGAACTTGAAAAGCAAGTGACTTCGCGGATTTTGGAGAAGGAGTAGTCTATGAGGGGGTGTTCCTTTATCTGAACAGCCCCCTCTTTCGTTTCTCAAGTAATTGTAATTGCAAGATGCTCAGCTCTAAACATACATCCCTTCTGTTTGTTTACGGAAAATCGCCTCCATCTTTTCCCAAGCAGTCGATAAGTCGCGGTCTAGGCCAAACAGCCCTGAAGTACCGACGATGAACGTTTCGTTGCCTGCTTGCGCAAGTTGCTTGAACGTCTTTTCGTTGCATGATCCATCGACTTCTAATGTAAAAGCTAGCCCTTGCTCAGCGCGGAAACGTTTTGCGTCTGCGATTTTCTCCACCATTTCTGTCAGAAAGGGTTGGCCTGCAAAACCAGGGTCAATTGTCATAATCGTCAGCTTGTCGATTAAGTGAGCGAAAGGCTCAATGATCGCTAGTGGTGTAGCCGGGTTTAGGACAATGCCTACTTGGCAGCCGCGTTTTTTAATGTGGGCGATCGTCCGAAAGAGTTCTGCATGCACGACTTCTGGGTGGATGCTAATGATCGAAGCGCCTGCGTCGATACAAGCATCCACTAAAAAGTCATTGGGCTTCTCTGCCATCAAATGGGCATCAATTGGAATGGTTGCCACTTTGCTTAGTTGTTCAATAAAAAATGGGGACAACGTTAAGTTTTTCACATAGTGGCCGTCCATTACATCGACATGATACAAGTCAGCACGTCCATTTAACGTTTCAATTTGCTCGCGGAACTTTGTTACATCCATACACATTAGTGAGGGAGAAAATGCTGGTTTCATCGTACCACTCCTTTTTTGGTCTTTCTTTTAACCCCCTCTTACGAAAACAACTGAATGAAATAGCCTAGTAAAATGCCAATAATGCCGAAATCCGTGTCGCCAAACGTAGTGCTCTCAAGGCCAAGTGAACCTAACACTGGCAATAATAGCGCTGGCAAGAACGAGATTAGAATGCCGTTCACAAACGACCCTACCACTGCTCCACGCAATCCTCCTGTCGCATTCCCATAAACACCAGCGGTTGCCCCACAGAAAAAGTGAGGAACGAGCCCAGGAACAATGACCGTTAAACCAACTAGCGGGAGTAAGAAAATGGATGCAATCCCGCCAGCGAAACTACAAAGAAAACCAATAATAACCGCATTTGGCGCGAACGGGAAAACAGTGGGTGCGTCAAGGGCTGGTTTCGCCCCTTTTACAAATTTATCGGCAATGCCTTTAAAGGCTGGGACAATCTCGCCGATGGCCATGCGCACACCAGCTAAGATGATGTAGACGCCTGCCGCAAATGTAATCGCTTGAATCAAGATAAAGACGGCATAATTCGTGCCTCCGCTTAACTCTTCAATGACGGCAATGCCAGCAAAAGGGGTAATCGCAAAAAACAATAACGCCATTGTTAAAGAGACAGCCACAGATGTGTCGCGGAGAAAACCTAGTGATTTCGGAATTTGAATCGTTTCAGTCGATTTTTCTGGATTGCCGACCAGTTTGCCAACCAAACCAGCTGTAAAATAGCCAAATGTGCCAAAGTGTCCAAGAGCCAAGTCGTCATTTCCGATAATTTTTCGGGTAAACGGTTGCAAGACGGCTGGAGCAATCACCATCGCTGCCCCTAAAATCAATGAACCGATCAAGACTAGAGGCACGCCGCTCATACCTCCTGTAACAAGGACAACGGCAAGCATCGCCGCCATATAGAGTGTATGGTGGCCAGTAAGAAACACATATTTAAACGGCGTAAACCGGGCAAGCAGCAAATTGACAACCATGCCAAAGATCATAATCAGAGCGGTTTCCGTCCCGTAATTCTCCTGGGCAATCGCCGCCATCGCATCTGTATTTGGCACAACGCCTTGAATTTGAAAAGCGGCTTCAAACATGGAGCGAAACGTGCCAAGTGAATCAGAGACAACCGCAGCCCCCACTCCGAGCAACAGAAAGCCCATCGTTGTTTTTAATGTACCTGACACGGTGTCTGTCGCCGATTTCTTTTGTAGCAGTAGTCCGATTAGGGCGAACAGGCCAATGAGGATGGCTGGCGTCCCTAAAATGTCATTCATAATCAGCTCAAACATGAAAACCCCTCCTAGCTGTTATAAATTGCTACGTAGCACGTCTTTTATCGCTTCGTTGTCTAGCAAATTGTTTAAACCGACAACGTTGCGCGTTCCGTCGTTAAGCTGCTCGACAATGTCAGCTGCGCCTATGTAGAGATCGGCTTGCTCACTTTTGCTTGAGGCTAGGTCCGTGTGGTTCACCTCCGCGTCAATCCCTAGCTCTGCTAGTATTTTTTTAACATTCATCTCGACAATAAAACTGCTCCCTAACCCATTTCCACAAACGACTAATACTTTTTTCATGTCGATCTCCTCCTGTTAAATGGTCGAAAATTGTTGAATGAGTGAAACCACTTCTTTCGTGCTCGTCATTTCAGCCAAACGGTCAATTGCTCCTGGCTCGCCGAGCAGTGACGTCAATTGCGACAAAGCCCGCAAATGGGTAACGCTGTCTATAGCGGCAAGAACGATGACGATTTTAACTGGTTTCGTGTCTTTATTTGAAAAGCGGACGCCTTCTTTATAGGTAGCGAGCGACATGCCAAGACGCTTGACCCCTGCCTCTGGCCGTGAATGGGGGATCGCCACACCAGGTGTAATGACAATATAAGGGCCATTGTCTTCAACAGACTGGATCATTGCATCGACGTAGCGACCCTCAATCGCCCCGTCTGCCAATAAAGGCGCAGCCGCTTTTTTTATCGCTTCCTTCCAATCCTGGGCGGTCTGGTGCAAAAAAATGGTCTTTTCCGTCAGCAACTCGTTTAACACTGGTTTCCACTCTTCCTTCCATTGTCGGTGGGGTGCTTGCAAAATCGTTTTTAACTCAGAGAGAAGTGCTTGCTCGTTATGGACAGTAGCATGCTTGCGGACTGCAGCAACCACCTTGGCAAGCGTGATATGTTCCTGATGGCCGTTGCTCGCCTCTCCGTATTTAAGCAATGTTTTTTTATGATAATTCGAAAAAATTGGATGAACGACGTGGACTGGCTTTCCTTTTGGCTCAACGGGCGTTGTTGCCACAACAAAGTCTACGGCAACCGAGTCAAGCTTGCTGTATTCCCGTTTTGTCAGAATGCCTGCAACGTTGACGTATCCAAGCAAGTCGATCAGTTGTTGTTTCACGATCGCCGATGTGCCAACACCTTCCGCACAAACAATGAGTACAGAGCAGCGGCTGACAGGCTGAAGCCCTTCACGCTTCATCCAACCGCCAAAATGCATGGCCAAAAAAGCGATCTCGTTTTCGCTTGCCGGGGCACAAGCTGCTTTTTCTAAATGGTGAACGACCTTTTTCGTGATTTCATACACTTCTGGATGGGCTTGTTTAACAGAATCGGCCAATTCGTTCACCGCATCGACATGGTATTTCATCCGGTAGTAGGCTGGTTTCAAATGGACTACTAAGTTCGCTTCCAATTTGTCACGATCTTGAAAAACAATGCATGCATAACGTTGAAATTCAAAAATCATGTTTCTGGCGATTGAGTGAATCAAGCAATGTTCTTGGGATTGTTTCGCATCTGCTTGCTTTTGCCGTTTGGCGCTTAAAAACAAGGTGCTTAAAAAATAGGCCTCTTCGTCTGGTATAGAAATGCCTGCCTCTTTGCTCGCTCTCGTCATAAACCGGAGCGCCGCCGTAAACTCATCGGTTTCTTGCAATGTCCGCATCTCTTCTGTCGTTACGTTTACGTATTTACCTCGTTGGATCCGATTAAAGTAAAAGCATAACTCCATTGAAAACGACTCGAGCGTGTGGTCGGCAAACTCAATATGAAGTTCTGTTTCACACGTGTGCAACAGCTCCTTCAGGCAAGCGACACTTAAGGGAAAATAGGCTTGGCCGATTTCAATCGGCAACTTATTGACTTCTGCCAACCGTTCAATTCGGTTTAACCATTGATGGATTTCCTGGCGGATCGCCGTTTCTGCGCCAGCAACGAAATAGCCAGCCGAAAGTTTAAAATCAAGCGTCAAACCTTGCTTAGCCAACTCGTTTTTCAACAGGCGTATGTCCTCAAGGACTGTGTTCCGACTTACATCGGTCAGCTCCATTAAATCCTCGACGAATACCGGTGCGGGCTGGCTTAAAATAAAAAGCAGATCGAGCGCCCTCCGCTCAAGCGGCGTATAGCCATATTCTGAATCACCGAGTTGAGGCAACATTTCTTTGATGCGGTTTTGTTGTTCGCTAACGATATAAAAACCGCTGCTGCGGACATGGCGAACACAATCGAATTGATGGAAGGCCAGCCAATCATTCACCCGCTTAAGCTCGTAATAAATCGTTCGCGCCGAAACGCCGAGCTCGCTTTTTAATTCATCCATGGGCACATGATCTGCCGCATACAGAAGTTTGACCAGCAAGCGTAAACCTCTCTGCGTTAAGAACATGCCATCACCCTCTCTCTGGCTTAGTTATAGTGTAGTCGCCCCTTTGCCCACAAAGAAGCCCAAATCTATGCACCGGAAAGTGTGCAGCGATTGGGCTAAGCGGCCTGGTTTTTGCACGATCGTCGTTTGCAAATTTAGTGTAGGCGTGAAACTAGTATAAAGAAAAAGGCAACCATAGGCGAAAAGAGAGTTTAAAAGAGTTGGACACTAATGCGGAGGAAGAAAATCCAGCAACGAGAAGGCCAAAAAAAACTAGCCATCAGATGATAGCTAGTTCAGGCTGAAGAAAAACGCTCGCCGCTTCGACTGCCGCGTTTTCTCCTATCCGGGAAATTTTGCCGCCATGACCGACAAACGGTGGTAAATTGTTATTTTACGAGGCCGGCAAACGGTCTAAAACGCCTTTAACAAGCTTGGTAAAAGCGGCATTTGCCTTGCCAGCAACTTCGATCACATCATCATGGCTCAACGGTTCTTTTAAAATGCCACACGCCATGTTTGTTAAACAGGAAATTCCCAGTACTTCCATGCCAGCATGTGCCGCAACAGTCGCTTCGGGAACGGTAGACATGCCGACCGCGTCACCACCTAGAATGCGAATCATCCGCACTTCTGCAGGCGTTTCGTAGGCAGGGCCGCTCCACCAGCTATAAACGCCCTCTTGCAATGTGGTGCCTTGTTCAGCTGCCACGCTTTTGGCGATTTGCCGCAAACGGGAACTATAAACTTCCGAAAGATCAGGAAACCTTGGTCCTAGCGCATCTTCATTTTCGCCAATGAGCGCATTGGTGCCAACTAGGTTTAAGTGGTCGCTGATAAGCATCAACTCCCCTGGCGAAAAGTCGGTATTCACAGCTCCACAGGAGTTCGTAATCAACAGCGTTTTCACGCCAAGTGCTTTCATGACACGTACTGGAAAAGTGACTTGCTGCAAATGATACCCTTCGTAAAAATGGTAACGCCCTTTCATCGCCACAACCGTCTGGCCTTTTAAAGTGCCAATCACCAATTGGTTCGCATGGCCAATGGCCGAAGAGGTGGCAAAGTGGGGAATCTCTTCGTAGGCAATCGAAACTTTGTTTTCAATTTCGTCTGCTACATTTCCAAGCCCCGAACCGAGAATGATTCCGACATTCGGCGATAAGCTGCTCTTGCTTTGAATATATTCAGCTGCTTCCTTCATTTGTTCTAATAATGCCATTATGGTTCCTCCCAGGATTGATAATTTGCTATGGCTGCCATGGCCTACACTATGTATAACATAATCGATCAGCGAACAAGATGGAAGCATGATTTCCCGTTTAAAAATGAGGCTCATACAAAAAGAAGCCCGCCTAGGCTTCCCAGACGGGAGAAAAACGCTCCGTACGTGTATCAATTGTTCTTGATAGATGAATAGTAGAAAAGCTTACTTTAGCTTTTTTGTCCAATACATTAACAGCTCATCATCCACGACAGCATGGCTGCCAGCGTCGATTGGCTCCCCCCCAGCACAAATGCCATGACCGTCTGGGATGTAACCAAGCCGGGCATAGAGCCGTTGAGCGCTTCCGTAATCTTTATACAAGCCAACGCCAAGGCCAACCGTTTGATAGCCTAAATCACGGCTAAGCTGTTCGAGTGCGTGAATAAGAGCTTGGCCGACGCCCCGGCGCCGATATGGCGGAAAAACAACAAGATCATTTACTTCGGGAATGCGTTGATTGCGGAAATGGGCATACGGCGATTTTTTCAAGAGATGACCGCACCCGGCCAGCGCTCCTTGATAAAAAGCAAGAACAGTGACGCGATCGCCATTGTAGTTTTCGTCAAGGCATGTCCGAAAATAACCTTCTCTCCTCATGATCCCGTTTGCCGCAAATTGCTCTTGCGCCTCTTGCGCTAACGCCTCGTTTGTTAGATGCTTAATCGTAATCTCCATAGCTATGTCCCTCCATGCGCTAGAAATTCACGCATACTCTTTTCTTGCATGAACGTCTTCTATTTAGTTTAAGCGGTTTCACAGTTTTATATACATGGATGCCCATTGGCAGCTCTTTTTAAACGAGACGGAAATGTTTATAACGGGACACACCCTTTCGGCAAGGATGATCCATCCAGAAAACAGTCAACCATTTCATTAAAAAGGGCTGGTTTCGCTAAAGAAAGGCCATGCCCTACACCTGGTACTTCAATGCCGATGCAACGCTTGTTGCTCTCCAGTATTTGCCGGGCTGATTTGGCAATGACCGCTTTTTCTTTCCCGCCAATCGCGATAAGCACGTTCGCTTCCACGTCCTTGAAAGAAGAAGGCAACTGGTAGGTCACGCTCTCTTCTACAATGTTCGCAAGCGTACCTGCTTTCATTTGGCAGCTTTCCTCGTAGTAGCGCTCATAGTCTTTTTCATTAATATATTGTGTTTTTGCCTGGAGCTTTGAAAAGTATTTGTTTTTTACAAGTGGATGGGTCATATGGATCGCAGGACGAATCCATTTTTTCAATGCTGGAGACGGTCGAACATTCGCACTGTTTATAATCGCCGCCTGTACTAAATCTGGACGGCTGCTTACCATTTCAAGGGCAATTTGCGCGCCTAAAGATAAACCTACCAGCACCGTCTCCTTGCCTGGAGCATACGTTTCGATTAATTCAATTAACTGCTTGGCGCAACTTTTGATCGAAAAGGGCAAATGGGCGCTCTTTCCATGGCCAGGCAAGTCGACAACGACACAATGATAACGGGAAAAGTAGTCGATTTGCTCCTCCCACATCCATCCTGCTAATCCGCCGCCATGCAAAAACAACATCATTGGCGCCTGCTTGTCGCCAGATTCCTCAACAAATACACTCATCTATTGCCCTCCTTGCTACTATTATACTGTAAACTGTTTCCGTTCGGACAGGAATATCATGATCGACTGGGGCCGAGTTCTAGAGAATATGGGGAATTATAGATAAACGTAGGTGTGTATCAGGTGTTTCGTGTAGGAGGAAGATAGGGAAACGTTGAAAAGGCTTCCTTTAGGTTTTTTGGGGATATAAATTGTGTTTAGTTCCCTTCAATCATATAATGAACATAAATTTTACGAATACTAAATTGAGGTGGCCTGTTTGAAACAAGTTTTAGTTATGGGCAGGACAATTTAATGAAATGAATCGATATACCTAGAAAAACACAAAATGGCGGTGACTAATATGGAATGTAAAAACACACGTATTGGCAATAGCCTTGGTATTACATAGCCTCAAGAAGTGCTTGATCACCTTCAAGTAAAACAAGGCGATGAAATCAAGCTACAGCTTAGGAAAGATGGCACACGATCATTTAAAAAGCAGGATGCGTTGGAAGGTATTGATCGAGAGTTTCTAGATGGCATGCAGGATCTATTCAATAACTATAATCAGACTCTCCAGAACTTGGTGGATCGTTAACTAGATGGTCAAGTACGTACACCACAAAGAACTTATTCTAATCAATGCACTGTTGATTAAACCCATACAGTCTGTAATCGGAACGATTCATTACTTATATTGAATACTACCATTCAATTTCTACAATATCGGAAAGGATGAATAACATCGAAGTATCTATCTTTTCTCTATTTGGTGATCATCATCGTTGTTTTCCTTATAGCGTTTATAAGCAAGCAGAAAAAAATACCCAATAAAATAGATATGGTGATTTTACTCATTGCAGGGGCAGGCATCCTTCTAGTAAGCCAGGATTACTACTATCTTTTAATCATTATTTGGATAGCTGTTTTTATGTATTTCGCTATAAAATACTTTATAAAAAAACAATAAGCTGAAATTGTTCAACGGAAATAGGAAATTCCTAAAACACAGAGAGGATATACAAAGTGATTTGTGGAACGCTAGCCTTTACCATCTTTAATGTATAAAAGCAATATGCGAAAAACCCTTTCGTCTGAAAGGGTTTTTCGCTGTCCTTGCCGGTTTAACTCATGGCACCTACATGGTATGGCTAAAACGCAACAAGTAATTCGTCCGCTCTAATGGGTTCAACTGCCTCCGTACCTTGTGGGGTGCCTTTCCTGTCACCCGCTCGTACCCACCTGGCTTAGAGATTAAGATTCCTTCTCCGCCGGAAAGGGCGTGTATCGACGATTTTAATTGGGCTGCCGTTCGTACAGGAATGGTTCCTTCTATGAGGACACCGGCTTGGTGGAAGGCTGGCTCTAACACGCTTCCTCCTAGCTGGACGATTCGTGATAGGAGAGTGCTTAAAAAACGCTCTGGCACAATCACTTCGATTCTCTCTAATGGTTCATAGACGTATGTGCCTGCTTGCCGGAGCGCCTCCATTAGAACCAATGGCGCCAGGCCGCGGAAATCCCTTGCTGTCGAAACAGGGCTCCAATAACCTGTATGGGTGAGCGTTACGATGATATCCTCTACTGCCCAGCCTTTTAACCCTTCTTGTAATACAACTCGGCATGTGTCACGGACTGCTCGCTGAAAAGCAGGTGGCAGCGAACCAAGCTCTGCTTCGAGTTGATAAGAGAGCCCGCTCCCTTCTGGCCCAGGCTCGACTCGAAAGCCTAAAGTGGCGTAAAAAGGATTGCCTTTTTCACCAATCCATTCGACAGCAGCCCCAACGCCTGAAGGTTTTTCCATACAAACGACAAGGGGCTCGCTCATGGAAGCGGAAAGGCCATGTTCGTTTTTGAGCGCCGACAAAAGCACTTCCTGCTGGACGTTGCCAAATACGCCGATAAAGTGGTCGCCTGTAGCCACGTCTTGTGTATATTGCAAAAACGGGTCTTCTGCTGCTAAACGGGACAATGCCCGGTGAAGGGCGATTGCTTCCTCTTTGCGGTCAGTGTGCACTTGTACTTGAAACGGCGGTTTTTTAAACGCAAATGGTTTCATTTGTGGCACACGCTTACCGAGGATATCGCCGACTTGTAGAGACTTCTCACGCAACACAGCAACGTCGCCAGCACTGACGGCAGAAGCGCCAGTCCGCCCGCCGTTCTCTAACTGTTGTAGATGCTTGACTTTTACCGAAAAGGAAGGGTGGTCAGCACGGATAACTGAAACGATTTTTCTAGCGAATAGCCTTCCTTCGTAAAGGCGGACAAGCGCTTCCCGTTCGCCGTTAGGCAACTCGGTCACTTTAAATACGATGCCAGAAAGATCCCGCTCCGACGCTTCCTCTTTTGTGTGGCTAAACCAATGGGAAAGCGAGTGAAGCAAGGCATCAATGCCAACTCCCTTTGCTGCTGAACCAATAAAAAGGGGGTAAGCCACTGCTTTTTTGGTTTGCCGCGACAACTCGTTCCGCAATTTTATTTCACTTACAGGTTCATCTTCAACATAAGCGGCCAACAATTCGTCGTTGTGAAGCGCGAGAACGTCTAGCCAGCCAGCTGTTTGCGGACAAGTGGCTTTAATAGAATAAGCCGTGTCGTCCTGTGTTTGTTCGCACATCGGGCAAATGCGGTCGTCAAGCAACCATTTGATTTGTTTCATGACACGTTTGTAGTCAGCGCCAACACGGTCGATTTTATTTATAAAAAAGACGGTCGGGATACGGTAAGCCTTTAGCGACTGCATCAAAACACGCGTTTGTGCTTGGACGCCTTCGACGGCGGATACGATTAAAACGGCGCCATCCAAAATCGTTAGCGCATGCTCGACTTCAGATATAAAGTCAGCGTGGCCTGGCGTATCAATGATATTCACCTTTACATCGTTCCAGAAAAAAGAGACGGCTGCCGCTTTGACTGTAATGCCTCGTTCTCTTTCAATCGCAAGTGTATCGGTGGTTGTGCTGCCCTTATCGACTGAACCAGCTTCCTTGATGACGCCAGCTTGGTATAACATTTGCTCGGTTAATGTCGTCTTGCCGGCATCAACATGGGCCAACACCCCAATGTTGATTGTTTTCATAGTAGTTGTAACAGCTCCTATTCATTTGTTTCTTTCCTTTCCATTGGTTTTTCATGTTCATTTTGCGCATACTTAAACGCCTCCTGTTATTAGAATAGTCCGATTATAACATGCGTAGGGATTGCTCGAAACACCGAAAGCCCCTTACTGCGGGAAAGTTGCAGTAAAGGGCTTTTCATCTCGTTTAGTTGGATCGCGTTTGCGAATATAGCCACTCGATTACCCGTTTGTCTTCGTATACCGGCCCCCAAGCGGAATGAGGGGAACGCAGCTCTCCTGTTTTAAATTCGGTGTAGCGAATATTGCCCCCTACCTTTTCGAGAGCCTCCACCATTAGGCGAGACCCTGACACATCAATAATTTCGTCATCTTCGCCATGGAATGCCCAAATGGGAACATCTTTTATCGTCCCTGCCCTTTCAGGGTGGCCGTATCCACAAATGGCAATCGCGCCTGCAAATAAGTCAGGGTTGTTTTCAATGAAATGCCACGTTCCAATCCCGCCCATGGACATGCCATGGATATATACGCGGTCAGGATCAATTGGATAGCGGTCTTTCATCGACTCGACTAACTCAAGCACCATGCTATACGTTGGTTCTGTTGTCCATCCTTCAAGCAAAGGTACAGAAGGATCGTAAGGGGCTTGTGGCGCTAAAACAAACGAAGGATGTTGTTCTTGCACCTCTGGGCGGGCAAAGGCGACTCCCCCTTCGTTGCCAAGCAAGTGGATCTGGTTGTCGTTGCCTCGCTCACCGCCGCCATGAAGAAAAAGCACGAGCGGATAGCGTTCTCCCTCTTCTTGATTCGGCTCAAATAATCGGTATGGCAACGTTGCTCCCGCTTTATTTTTGTAATAGCCGTAAGAGAAGGACTCGACCGCAGGCGAGCGTACGCCAGTTGAGACGACTTCGTCGCTCGTTGGCGGCAACTGTTGCCCTTCGTTGGTGGTGATCGCTTCAACCTGTTTAATCCGATACATTGGCGTAGGGCGACTGCTTTGATACTTGCTGCCATTCCAACTAAGCGTGCCTCCATGTAAGTCGTTTCCGCTAAATTCAATAATGACATAATGGCCTTCACTTACAGGATTGCCAAGTTCAGGCGCTTGGCCAACGTAAACATGTTCGACGTTTCTTGAAATATGATGGCCACCTTTAATCGCTTGTACGGAATAGCTTGTTTTAGATAAGCTAGTCGACGTAATCGGATCAGTATATTCAATTGCTGCTCCAACTACTTGCTCTCCTGTTGGCGTTACTTCCGTCAGCAAATCGACTCCGGCAATGGAAGACTCGCTTTCGTCCGTCTTATTTATAAGAAAAAGCACAGCAACCACTGCACTTGCCGCAACAATCACCGTGGCCAACATTGATTTTTTAAAGCGCATGGGGCTGTTCCTCCTTTTCCTTCAGTTTCCCCTATTCGTAATCGCAAAACCACCGATGAATCACTTGTCTTTTTGTCTTATTCGATAAGATGTGTTCATAGGCGTTTGCTTATCATCCCGCTTTTTCCTGAGAGCATTTCCAAAACGCAAACACAAATCGCGATCAAGTCGTAATGCGATTTAGTGAGGATGTACTATCGCCTTTTGATGCAAAGCTTTCCGAATCGTCTTCACCGCCACAATCGATATTCGTATACATATCTCCCCTATCTGTTGGGCATTCTATCGTGGAAAATGAAACAAGTTAGAGCCAAACGGCTTAGAAAGGAGAGAAACAATGGGTATTTTAAGTGGAAATCCTAAAGAAGAACCTATGCACTACGGCGAAGTGTACAGCGCCTGGAGCTTTGTATTAGCAGGTAACAAAATGATTGCCGAATATGGGGTCTTATTAAACCATGTCGGCGACAACGACTTAAAAAAACTGCTTCATACCTGTATGGAGCAATGCAAGGAGGAAGTCAAACAAGTTTCTGAACTGTTGAAGGAAAATGGCGTCGCCCTCCCTCCAGCAGCACCAGATGCGCCAAAAGCAAACCTTGATGACATTCCACCAGGCGCCCGTTTTATGGACGCTGACATAGCAGCCTCTGCTTCTGCTACGACTGCAGCAGGCCTCGTGGCATGCAGTAAAATTATGGGCCAGTCGATTCGTGAAGACATTGCCGCCATGTTTGGCCAATTTCATATCTCAAAAGCGACATTGGCAGGAAAGTTTTTACGGCTGTTAAAGGAAAAAGGCTGGTTAGTCCCTCCCCCTCTTCACCAACAACCAGCTGATGAGGACGTGTAATAAGACCATTTTTTGGGTATACACATTTCCAAAACGAACGAAGGAGGAATCACCATGAAACATGTAAAAGCATTAGCGGTTAAAGGCATTATGACGCTTGTGTTCCTTTACGTAATCCTAGGTTTTGGTTTTGGGCTGTCCTTTTGGGATGTCTTTGTAATCACAATCATCCTCGGAGGGATCACCTATTGGTTAGGTGACATTCTCATCTTGCCTAAAATCACGAACATAATGGCCACTGTGGCTGATTTGGGCGTTGCCTTTTTCCTCATTTGGTTGCTAGGAATCGCGCTTGCCCCCATTGCACCAGGCACCATGGCAGGAGCTGCGGCCATTTCAGCAATTGCAATTGCTGTTGGCGAATACTTCTTCCACATTTATTTGGCCAAATTAGGTATTGGTTCAGACCGATTAAGCACTTCCTCTTCATAAAAGCACAGCACCAAAAGGAGTTGTTCTATTTAGGCAACTCCTTTATAGTTTGGCATTTCCCCATTGGGTAAAACCGCACATCCTGCTTTCTGGCATAATGGAAAAGCGGCTCTTGCACTGGCAAATCGATGTTGGCAGCGAGCGCTACTTCGTTCGCCTTCACGTTGGCAGCCGTTTTTTGCAATTGCCATGGCTCATGGTCGATATCTTGATAATACAGATGCCTTGAGGACGAGGCATAAAGCCTGTACCTTTCCACGAGCCAATGCGCCAATGATCCAGGAACGGCGGGCGTTGGCTGTGAAATCGGGAAATACGACGCTGTACATTCAGCATGGCTTCCCGTGTTTCTGCGGCTCCAAAACTGGATCGACTCCTGTTGTTTTGTAAACGTCATCGTTGCGTGGACATAAGGCAAGTGAAAAAATGTCCGTGCCATCTGCACAGCAAGAAAATGGCTTGCGTCTAAACTGAAAAAATAAATGCCTGGCCTTCCTTCGTGTATCACATATGTCCGAACGTTTAATTCAGGGAATGCTTTCGCCCCTGGAAAGGGAGGCAAAAACCGAGGTCGTAATGTGCTCAAATAAAAAGGCAACACACTGACCCAGGCAGTCCCTTTATACAAATCCAAGCTAAGCCCAGCAGGAAGCAGCGGCGTGAGTTGCGTTTTCGATACTTGCCAATGAGCAAACAGGACGTGCTCCCACGTTTGCGCCATGACCCATTGCTTTCTAACAAAAGAATGCAGTCTGTCCGCTATGTTGTTCATCGTCCAATCTCCTTTGTACAACCGAAAGTGTCTCCATTCTTGCCACTTCTTTAGCTAGTTTGTTCCTTATGTAGTTTGGCCCTTTTCAAACGTTCACATCAAAAAAGCATTCACTTACAAGGAGTTCAACATTACAAAACCCCTTCAGTGAATACCCCTGTAGCAAAAGCATGAAACACTGGACGGAAGCTCATCTCATATGAACAACTTCACATTTAAAAACTTAAAAATCGGTCCGCTTCCATTATGTATTGATCCCAAATAAACGATTGGCCCAAGAGAGCAAAAAAAGGTCCTGGCCTGGATAGCCAATGGCCGAAAGCCCAATAGGCAGCCCTTCAACTGAAGCAAACGGAATGGTGATTTGCGGACAACCTGCGAGCCCAGCAATAGACGTTAACTTCATCGTCTGGGCACGTATTGCTTCTAGCTCCTGCCCAGAACCGCCTATTTGCGGGGCAGGACCAGCGGCAGTTGGCAAAAGCACGATTTCGTTTGGCGCAAAGTTAGCTGCAAAGGCGCGCTTCATGGCAGTTTGTTTGTCCTTGTAGAGCGGCAGTTCCTGTTGTGGAAGGGTGCTGGCCCACTGGAATCGGGCGCCAATGTCAGCTGCAAAGGCAGGATTGGCTGCTTGCACCCACTCGCCGTGTTCCCGCCAAATTTCCCGTGCTTGAAGGTGGCGAAACGTTTCAAACCCTTCGTCGATCCTGTCGGGCGTCCATCGGGAAATTTGTTTAGCCCCGAGGCGATCCGCCGCCTGCAAGACAAGCGCTTGAACGTCAGGTTCTGCGATGCATACAAGCGTCTCATCAATCAAAAGTTGCTCGTCCACCTCTTTTTCTACTGCCTGATTGCCGAGCAAGACAGTCCCTATGTCCTTTAGCAACCCGACATCACGGGCCATCCAACCAACCGTATCGAAGCTTTCTGCAAGTGGGATCACCCCGCTTATGTCGACAACGCCATGGCTTGGGCGAAAACCATAAATGCCGCAATAGGATGACGGTATGCGGATCGATCCACCTGTGTCCGTCCCAATCGCAAAATCGGTCAGTTCAGCAGCTACCGCTACGGCTGAGCCGCTTGAAGAGCCACCTGGCACGCAGTCGGCGCCGTATGGGTTTACAGGCGTCCCATAATGGACGTTCTTGCCATTCAAACTGTACATGAGCTCATCGGTGACCGCCATGCCGTGCAAATCAGCGCCTGCTGCCAAAAGTCTGGCGATGCTCGGGCTGTCTGACGTTGCCTGTTGCGCTGTCTTGAGCCAATCAGGATTGCCGGCACTGTTTGTGTGACCCTTCACAGCAAACACGTCTTTCACCGCAAATGTCTTTCCTGCAAGGATGCCCGCTTTTGCTCCCTTTCGTTTCACGTCTTTGTCTATAAACGCGTTCCAATTCATCTGCTTTCCCCCTGTTTAATGAATGTGGAGCAGCTTGCCGCTCGGTTTTCCAATGATGCCTTTTTCCTCTGTATAAATCATTTGCCCACGAAGAAATACTCTCGTCACTTTGCAGCCAATTGTTCGGCCAACATACGGGCTATGCTTATTTTTATAGTAAAGCTGCTCTTTTGTGAGCGTGTAGCTTTGCCGATCATCCACAAACGCGATATCTGCATCTTTTCCAACGGCGATTTCCCCTTTTTTTCCCAAGTTCATTCGTTTAGCTGGGTTTGTCGCAATGAGCCGCGCCAATTGCTCAGGAGGCATGCCGTGCTCCTTAACTGCGGCATCAAACATGATATCGATGTTGTTTTGGCAGCCGGATATGCCGCCCCAAGCTGTAAGGAAATCGCCGTCTTTCAAGTCAGGCGTACACGGCGAGTGGTCAGAAGCAAGCCAGTCGATTTTACCATCAAGCAAACAAGCCCACAATTTCCCCTGTTCCTGCTTCGGGCGAAGTGGCGGTTGGCATTTTGCCAATGGGCCGAGCTCCGCTAACTCCTCAGCAGACAGTAAGAAATAATGGGGACACGATTCTACTGTAACATCGACTCCTTCCTCTTTGGCCCGCTCAATCGCTTCAATCGCTGCGGCGGAACTGATATGGACAAAATGGATTCGGCAACCAGTTTCCTGGGCCGCGGCAATCGTGTCGCACACCGCTTTTACTTCTGCGTCGATCGGACGCGAAGCGACATAAGCGTCAGCGCCAACTGGGCTAAGGAGCTTTGCCCCCAGCTTACTGATGATGCTTGAGTCTTCAGCATGGACACAAAGAAGCTGTCCTTCTTCCGCTAATAGACGCATGCCTGCGCGAAGGTCGTTTACATCGACATTGCAAAAGTCCCCTGGAACATCGGATCCACATGGAGAGAGAAAACACTTAAACGCGACAACGCCGTTGGCGGACAAGCCTGCCAACTCATGGAGATTCGTCGGCACAAGCCCGCCATAAAAACTGTAATCGACATAATTTTGCCCTTTGGCTGCCTTGAGCTTTCGTTGCAAATTGGCACGATTTGTCGTTGCCGGCAGCGCGTTCAACGGCATTTCTACATATGTCGTTGTTCCACCGGCGGCTAACGAACGGCTGCCTGTAAAAAGCCCTTCCCACTCGGTTCTTCCTGGTTCAGAAAAATGGACATGCGTATCAACAGCTCCTGGAAAAACGTATTGCCCGTTTGCGTTTATTATACAGCGCGCTTCTTTTTTATCAATTGGGCCGATTCGGGCAATTTTGCCAGCTTGAATGCCAACATCGGTCTCCTCTACTCCTGATGGTAACACAACTCGTCCCCCAGTAATGCACAAATCGAGCATTTGCCTTTCTCCTCTCGTTTGCTTAGCCTGTCCAGCCGACCGCCTGTGCATAAATTAAAAATGCCATGCCGACGGCCATATAAATCAAAAACAGTGGTAAAAAGAATCGGACCCATTTGTTCCAGCTAACGCCAGCAACAACAAGGGCTGCCATAAAGTAACCGGAAGTCGGAAAAAGCACGTGGGCAAAGCCATCGCCAAATTGGAACGCGAGAATCGCCGTTTGCCGAGTGACGCCCAAAATATCAGACAAAGGCGCCATGATTGGCATCGTTACTAACGCCTGTCCGCTCCCTGAAGGAATAAAGAAATTGATCAACAGTTGGACAACCATCATGCCAATGGCACTAAGTGTGCTTGGAAGCTGGCCAACGGCGATGCCGAGCCCATAAACAATCGAGTCCATAATTTGCCCGTCTTCTAAAACGATCGCAACGGACCGGGCAATGCCAATAATGATCGCCCCCATCAACACTTCGCGAAATCCTTCCGTAAAAGCCTCGCAAATCTTTGTGAGCGAAAGTCCGGCAAGCAGCCCTACAACAATGGCCATGAAAATAAACAGCCCTGACATCTCAAGCATAAACCAGCCAAGCTGTGTCACCCCGTAAATGAGGATCGCAAAGAAAATCGGCAACGTCGCAATCGCGGCCATTTGCCGGCGATGAATCGGCTTCATTGGCTGATTGAGCGCGTCTTTGTATACGAGTCGTTTCGGTTTGTCTTCTGTATAAGTCAAGCTCTCTTTGGGACGAGCCTTTACTTTTGCTGCATACCGCATAATGTACAAACTGCCGATCGCGACAATGACAACAAATACAAGCAAGCGCAAACCAAAGCCCGAATACGTATCAAGGCCGGCAATTTGTTGAGAAATCCCTACTGTCCCAGGGTTCATAATTCCAGCCGTAAACCCAAGGGCTGTAGAAACAAGGGCAATCGCCGTAGCGGTCATCGAATCATAGCCGAGGGAAATAAAGAGCGGAATCAACACAGGAATGTAGACAAGCGATAGTTCTGGCGTGCCAATCGTCGTCGCCACTGCCGCAAACAAAGTGAGCAGCACAGGCACCATCAACACACTATTGTGTTTAAATTTACGAGCAAGCCTGTCGACGCCAATTTCAATGATTTCTGTCCGGCGCATCACCATAAACATACCGCCAATGATAAAGGTAAAAAAGATAATCTCGCTTGCATCGGACATCCCTCTAGGAATAGCAAGCATAAAGTCCATAAAAGATAAAGGCGACCCGTCTATTTGCGTAAAGCTGTCAGGGTCAATCGTCTCTCGCCCATTTGGGCCAGGCATCCGCTCAAACGAGCCAGCCGGAATGACATAGGTAAGAAGCGCGGACATGCCGCTAATCAAAAACAACAACACATAAATATGGGGCATTCGTCCCTTCGCTTTCTGCAGTTTTGGCTGTGGCATCGGTTCCGGCGTAACGGACTGTCGGATATGCTTTTCCATCGCTCTCTCCTTTACTCAAATGTTGCTCCACATTGTAGCGCAACAAATCAGAAAAATCTTTGTGCAAAACAGCTAAACAATGAACACGATGTTGGAGGAAATGACGAGTGGTTGCTAACTGAATCGAGCAGTTGTTGGAAAAAGCTCCCCTTTGTTTGTAAGGAATGCTCACAATAAAAATGATTTCTACAGCAAGAAACGCCGATCCCTTTTAACGCCTTCTAGACGTTTGCCAGCCCTAGCCCTATGTTCCGCCAAAGCGCTAGTCAAACGCCTTTTCATGAAAGATGCCATGCCAAACAGTAGCGTGAATACTTCCTTCCTTACTTACAAGTGGGCTTGCTCCGATAACGTCTGCTGTATGCGGAGGGCCAGGCGCAAATGCAGCGTCGTTTCTGGATCTTTTAAGTCTTTCCCTAGCAATTCCTCCACCTTTTCGAGGCGGTAAATGATCGTATTGCGGTGGACATAAAGACGCTTGGCTGTTTCCGAAATCTGACAATGGGTTTCTAAATAAACCGCAAGTGTTTGCATGAGACTTAAATCGTTTACACGGGGGTCTGATAATTTTTGCAACGTATGCGAGCAAAACTCGGCGAGGTCCTCAGCTGGAATCATCCGCAACAGCTTGGAGATGTCTTTCGCTTGATACGTTTGAATAAATTGTTTGTTTCCTGACAAATGACCAGAATGTAAGGCATTAACTGCTTCGCTATGGCCTTCGATCACATCCCAAAGTTCGTGGCAGACATTGCTAACGCCAAATGAGATCGTGCGGCCAAACTGTACTGCTACCCGTTCCTGAATAATTTCGATCGCGATTAACGTCGGCGACCATTCATCGCTCGCAAGGTCATCAGACTCTACCGCAATCAAAATCAAGCACATATCGTTCATAATAAACAAGTGGGAAACAAACGGAAAAATCGCCAACTCTCCCTCCATAAAATCGAAGACTTTTTCAACTTCAATTTGCTGCTGCTTAAAACCAAGCTGCTTTTCCTCGCTATCTAGCCTGCCAGCTATGCATTTATACTTCTGCTCAGTCGACAAATCGAATTCAAGCGCCCGGTTCAACGTTTCTTTCTTCGATGAATACCTTTTTTTAATGAAATTTAGGAAAAACTCGTTTTTTGCTCTTCTTGTATACTGGTTCAGTGCATTGTTTTTCATCAATTCAAACGCTATGACGTTGGCTGCTTGTTCAATTGTCAGCAAATCGCCGTTATCTAAAGCTGTTCTCTCAGCAAACACGAGTAGCGCGCCGTTTTTTTGTTTGTCCGTCCTGACCGGAAAAGCGGTCAACACCTCGACCTGCCCTTTTCCAGTCACTATCGAAAAACACGTACAAACACTTTGTGGCAAAAATAATGAAAAGCCCATGCGGTATAAATATTGCATACCAGCTAGAACAGCGCTCGATGATTGGGAAGTGCCAACAAGCTGGCAACGTTCGTCAAGAAGCATCGTCGGGCTGCCAATCATGTTTGCCACATTTTCTAACAATTCATCAAGCCCTTTTCCAGTCATAAGATGGGCTGAAAATGTTTGGTGCGCTTCAAGCGCAGATTTTAGTTCATTGGTGCGCAAATCAAGAATCGCACTCAATGTTTGATTGACAATTGTTCCAAGTCCAACCTCTTCCGAAAGTTCAATAAGCGGAAATCCGTAAGTGTCAGCGAGTTCAATCGCTTCTTTTGGAATCTTGCCAAGAAACCGCTTTGTTTTGATGCCAAGGCCCGCACAGCGCTTTTCTATCATTGTTTCAATTAAACTAGTCAGCTTGCTCGCGTCCTCTTTGAAGTGGTAACCGGTTGTAACAAGCAAATCGTTTCCCTTTAAAAAGCCAGCAATATCAGGGGCATCCATCATGTTGACATGCTCAATGTTGCGGTCAGCTCCTGCTTGCCCTGCGGCCAAATGCGCCCCTGCAAAGACAGGCAACGTTAGTAATTGGGAAATGTCCATTTGTAATCCCCCTTCTGTTTTTCCGTGAATTAGTCAGATTGCACAATCATAACGAAAATAATTAATAGATATGCCAATGATTTATCGGTAGCTTACCAGTAAAATCAGTCTCACACAGAATCATTCGCAGCATTTCTGACATAAAAAATAAAGCGAGGGATACAATGGCGATTAAACACAGCTCAAACATCGAACAAGTCCGTTCCTATATTGATTATTTTGCTCAGTTTGGGCAAACAAGCGACGGCGGCAATACACGCCTACTTTATACACCGGCTTGGCTCGATGCCCAACAAGCGATATTCGGCCTCTTTCAGGAAAAAGGGCTTGCACCGTTTTATGATGACGTCGGGAATGCTTATGGACGTATGGAAGGGACTGAGACAACCAATAAAACGATTGTCACCGGTTCCCATATAGATACTGTTATCAACGGTGGCCGTTTTGACGGCGTTTATGGCATTATCGGCAGCTTGCTTGCCGTTTCACGTCTAGTTGCCCGCTTCGGGCGCCCGAAAACAACCATTGACGTCTTGTCTTTATGCGAAGAAGAAGGCAGCCGCTTCCCTCTTGCTTTTTGGGGCTCTGGCAACATTACAGGCCGTTACAGCAAGACAAACCCTGATACAATTGTCGATGCCTCAGGCATTTGCTTAGGCGAGGCGATGCGTGAAAATGGATTTGGCCGTGGCCATTACCAGCCGCCTGATCGTTCAGACATTGGCTGTTTTATTGAATTGCATATTGAACAAGGACAAGTGCTAGAGTCAAGTGGCAACACAATTGGCATTGCCCAAGCGATTGTCGGCCAACGGAGGTTCACCATAACGGTAACAGGTTCCGCGAACCATGCGGGTACGACCCCGATGGGGTTGCGCAAAGATGCATTGGAGCTCACTTCCATGTTGATTCCCCGTTTATTGCAAAATGCGAGAGAGTTGGATTCAGATTTCGTTGCCACTGTCGGGCAAATCGAAGCCCTTCCAAATACAGCGAATGTCATTCCTGGCAAGGTGGTTTTTTCCCTCGATATTCGCCACCACGATACCGCCATGCTTGACCGTTTTTGCGCTGCAATGGATAAGGATTTCCGCGCCCACGAACAACAGAGCGGCCTTGTAATTTCTGTGAGCCAGTGGGCCGATGTCGCTCCGGTAGCAATGGACACAAACTTGAGCACGTCCGCCTTCGAAATAGCACAACAAACGAGCTTGCCTGTACAATATATGTATAGCGGCGCTGGCCACGATGCCCAAATTTTCGGGAGCTTTTGCCCGGCGACATTGCTTTTTGTGCCTAGCAAAGGGGGGATTAGCCATTCTCCGTTAGAATATACAACCGATGAACAGCTTGAAGCTGGCGTTTCCGCACTTGCCGCGCTGTTATATAAGCTTGCTTACTAGACATGGATAGAAAAACCGCAAAAGATAGGAGAATACCGATATGGACGCATCCCTCTCGCCGAAACGGACGATTATGACGCCAGGGCCAGTCGAAGTGGATCACCGTGTCTTGCGTGCAATGAGTGCACCGATTTTAGGGCAATTCGATCCGGCTTTTACAGACATGATGAATCAAACAATGGACCAATTGCGCAAGCTGTTTCAAACAACAAACGAATGGGCTTTTCCAATCAACGGCACGTCGCGATCTGGCATTGAGGCTGTCCTCGCCAGCCTAATTGAACCTGGGGACCGCGTGCTCGTCCCTGTCTATGGGCGATTCGGCCACTTGCTTGTAGAAATTTGCGAGCGTTATCGAGCTGATGTGTGGAAAATCGAGTGCGAATGGGGCACCGTTTTTAATGAAGAAGAGGTCATCGCCCAAATGCATGCAATCCAGCCAAAAATGATCGCTTGTGTCCACGGGGAAACGTCAACGGGATGTATGCAGCCCCTTGCCCAAATTGGCAAAGCTTGCCGCGAACAAGACTGCTTGTTTGTTGTCGATGCGGTCGCAACGATTGGCGGGACAGATGTGTTCGTTGATGAATGGTGCATCGATGCGGCCATCGGCGGCACGCAAAAATGCTTGTCCATTCCTGCTGGCATGGCGCCAATCACATACAACAAACGTGTAGAAGCGATCCTTGGGCGCCGCAAAAAAGTCGAGCGTGGCATTGCTACTGCCGATGACCAGAACACACCAACACAAGGCGCGCCGATCGCCAGCAACTATTTTGATTTGGCGATGCTGCAAGATTACTGGAGCCCAAGGCGGTTGAATCATCATACGGAAGCAACATCTATGTTGTATGCTCTCCATGAGGGTTTAACACTCCTCCTTGAAGAAGGGCTTCCCCACCGGTTTGCGCGGCATGCCTACCATGAAAAAGCGCTGATTGCCGGGCTAACAGCCATGGGCCTTGAGTTGTTTGTCACCCATGAACATAAATTGCCGATGGTGACTTGCGTCTGTGTGCCTGAGGGGCTTGACGCTGATCACGTGCGTGCCTTTATGTTGCGCCACTTTGGCGTAGAAATCGCTAGCTCGTTCGGACCGCTCCACGGAAAAATCTGGCGGATTGGCACAATGGGCTCTAGCTGCCGCAAGGAAAATATTTTGTTCGTGCTCGCGGCACTTGAGGCAGCGCTCATCTACAATGGCGCTAAAGTGGAAGCAGGCAAAGGAGTGCAAGCGGCTCTTGTTTACTATGAACAAAAGAAAAATGCCTGCTCCACTTTCTAAATCAGTCGAAATAAAAAAACCGAGTAAATGGCTTAAAGCGATTCGCTCGGTTTTTTCATGGTTTTTGGATCCTATCGGTCAGCGTCAAATTTTCTCGCTTGCTTTTTTAAAGAGGCATAGTCATTATCTAGACGCAGTACATACCACTAGACACAAACCCCATATTGCTGTATCGTTTACATTCGTTTGCATAAAAGTTAAGGGATTTTCAAAGAAAGGGGTTAAAGATGGCTCGCTTGGCAAATAAAAAAGCGATGATTTTGTTTGTTTTTATGTTAGGGACGTTTGCCGTTGGGATGACTGAGTATGTAGTCACTGGCTTGCTCACCCAGTTTGCTGAAGATTTAAATGTCGCTGTTTCGCTAACAGGGCTTTTGCTAAGCGTTTATGCAATAAGCGTGGCAATATTTGGACCTGTTCTTAGAGTATTGACGATTAAAATTCCGCCCAAGCCTTTGTTAATCGGGCTTGTCGCTTTGTTCATTATAAGCAATGTGGTCGCAGCCACAGCGCCGAATTTTGAAGTGTTGTTAATTTCACGCCTACTGTCTGCAACCATGCACGCTCCCTTTTTTGGTCTCTGCATGTCTATGGCAATCCAACTGTCAGACCCGAATGAGCGAACGGGCGCTATCGCCATCGTCCAAGGCGGCTTAACAATTGCCGTGATGATTGGCGTGCCGTTCGGCTCCTTTCTCGGCGGGATGCTTAGTTGGCGTCTTGTATTTTGGTTTTTAGTTATGCTCGGGACTATTGTGCTTCTAGGCTTAATATCCGTTGTGCCAAATGAGCAACACCGGCAACTACCACAACTCAAAAAGGAACTCGGGGCACTAAAGAGCAAAAACGTGCTCATGGTGCTAGCAATCATCGTGTTTGGGTATTCCGGCGTATTTACTGCCTATACCTTTAAAGAGCCGATGTTACGGGAAATTGCTGGGTTTGGCGTTACTGGCGTCACATTCGGGCTGTTTGCCTTTGGGCTTGGCGCGGTAATTGGCAACTTTTCATCAGGACGCATCGTTCCTAGAGCTCTTACAAAAAGCTTAATGGTTTCTCTTGTCTGCTTATCCGCCGTGTTAGCCTCGTTTTCATTTATGTTGCAAATTCCCAGCCTGGCCTTTTTCATTTGCTTCCTGTTTGGAGTAGGTACGTTCGGGACGACGCCGCTGTTAAATGCAAAAGTGATTTTGGCTGCCCGGGAAGCACCGATGCTTGCTGGAACAGTAGCTGCCTCTGTTTTTAATGTCGCGAATGCACTAGGTGCCACACTTGGAACCGTATTTTTGGATGCTGCATTGAGCTACAGGATGATTACTTTAGCCGCAGCTGCGATTGTATTGTTCGGCTTGTTATTAACGATCATGGCAAGCCGAGTTGAGGATAAAGAAGTCTTTCAGTAAACAACAAGGGATCATCCCGCCTGGTTGCCAGTACGGGATGATCCCTTGTTAGCGTAATCATTCACCGATTTTGAATCAACTATATTTCGGCGCCTACAATTTTTTCATAATATATAACAGATAAGGGGCGCCAATGATCGCAACGAGCAAGCCAGACGGAATGTCTTTTGGATAAAGGACCAGCCTGCCTAGCAAATCAGCTGTCACAAGTAGAATTCCGCCTAGCAACATGGAAACAGGGACAACGAAACGGGTTTTGACGCCAACGATTCCCCTAGCAGCGTGGGGAGCAAGAAGGCCGATAAAACTAATCGCCCCTGCCACGGCCACCGCGGCCGCTCCAGCGCCAACCGCCAAAAGCAAGACGAGGACGCGGACAAGCTGAATACGCAAGCCAAGTGTAACCGATACTTCTTGATTTAAGGCAAGAACGTCAAGTTGACGGGAAAACGAGTAAGAAATAGGAACGAGCGCGATCAGCACGAAAGCGAGAAACCAGACATCCTGCCAATTCATCCCATAGGTGCTTCCTGCCAACCAGAGGAGGACAGGCGCAACGCCGACCCCTGCCTTTACAGTTAAAATTTGAATGATGCCTGACCCCATCGCTGAGACGGCGACGCCCATTAACGCCAAAGAAATCGGTTCCCAATTCGATCGTTTCGTCGCTAACAGAATAACAGCGATTGCCAATCCCGCGCCGGTGGCTGCCCCTATAGGCACCCAGGCAAACGATAGTGACGGAAACAGCACTAAAACAGACAAAGCGCCGACGCCACCGCCAGAAGTAATTCCCAAAATCGATGGGTCGCCAAGTGGATTGCGGAGCACACTTTGCAGCAAAACACCGCAAAGGGCTAACAACGCACCAACGAGAAAGGCAACAAGCACCCGCGGCCAGCGGAATTGTACCGTGACTGTATCGAAAAGGGCCCCTGATGCCATTTCCGAAAAACCGTAAAAGCTACCGCCGCCGAACGCTAGCGCACATGTCGCTACTACGAGCAAAACCGCCACCATACTTGCAATCAACCAAGGAAACGACAGCTTGCTCCGATTCCCACGCAGCGTCTGATTCTGCCCTTTATAGCGTTTTCCCGTCCGGTAAGCTAAATACATCAGCCATGGCCCGCCTATCAAAGCAGTGATCGCGCCAACGGGGATTTCACTTCCCGGCTGAATGAACCGAGCCAGTACATCTGCAGCGATGAGCAAAAAGGCGCCCCACACAAAGGCATGGATAAGCTGCTGCCTATGGCCGCGAATGCCGAGCATCCGCACAATGTGTGGCGCCATTAAGCCAATGAAGCCAATTGGTCCAGCGACGCTTACTGTCGCAGCTGCCAACACGATGGCCAACAACCACCCAGCTGCTTTAATTCGCTGAATAGACGCGCCAAGGCCAGCAGCAGCCTCTTCCCCTAAAAGCAGCAAGTCAAGTTGTTTCCCTAATAAAAGCAAAAGCAGGCCGGCACAAACAATGAACGGAAGTGCAAACCGGAATCCAGACCAATCATTCTGGATCAATGTGCCTGCCCCCCATAAAAACAAGCCGTTCGTCTCTTGCTCAAACATAAGCTGCAAACCGCTCGTCACTGCCGCAAACAAAAGAGAGACAATCATTCCCGTCAAAGCAACGCGAACGGGATCCATTGCTCGTCCAGCAAGTGAGAAGACAAGAAGCGCCGCTAATGCAGAGCCGAGAAAAGACACAATAAATGGGTACGAACTATTTATGCCTGGCAAGAAAACAGCTGCAGCTACGACCATAAAATAGGCCCCTGCATTAATTCCAAGCGTCCCCGCCGAAGCAAGTGGGTTTTTCGTCAGCGTTTGCAGCACGAGGCCTGTCATTGCCAAAGCGCCGCCAGCTAATAAACCGACAGCGACCCTTGGCATACGGACGCCAAAAATGACGCTTTGAATGCGGCCATCTCCTTCCCATAAACCAAGCACAAGCTCCTTTAGTGTAAACTGTGCTTGCCCTTGTGTTAAATGAAGGCCGGAAATAACCAACAACAAGGAAAGGCCTACTATTAAAAGAAAAAAGGAATAAAAAACGCTCTTGCCTTGTTCATTCATCGCTTACTGGTCTAATGCTTCAACGGTGCGGTCAATCAACGTCATTGCCGACAGAGGACCACCGTACGGCCACGTGTCACCGCCAAGGGCATAAACCCGGCCCTCCTTTACAAAATCCAAGTCATTCCAAACCGCATTGTTTGCCAGCCCTTCCTCAAACAAGCCATCATCGTCTTGGACGATATGGAGGAAGTTTGCGTCTTCGACTGAGAGCAGCTCCTCTACCCCCGTCGTAGCGTACCCGTACAACTCAAAGCTTCCTGAATCATAGGCATTGTTCAAACCAATTTTTTCTAAAATCGCTGGCGCCATTCCATTCGGATTAAATAAGCGGAACACAGGCGCCTGGTTATCGGTATAGGCCATCGTCAACACGAAATCTCTCGTCTCCAGGTCCATAGACTCGATTTTTTCCTTGCCTTCTTCATATTTTTCATCAAGTTCAGCCAGTACGGCTTCCCCTTCCGCCTCTTTGTCTAACACTTTTGCCATTTCGCGGAATGTCGTTTCCATTTCTTCATAATGGGTAATGCCTTTGCTTTCTTCAGGATAAGGATCAAAGATGAGCATTGGCGCAATGTCTTTCAGTTCCTGTTCAATGTTTTCAGAACGATAATTTGCTGATATAATAAGGTCTGGCTCTAATTGGGCAATGGCTTCCAAATTCGGCTCAGTTCGTAAGCCTACATCGACGACATCGTCTGAAAGCTCTTCGCGGATATCTACCCATTTGTGGTAATTTTCGACGTCAGCCACTCCAACTGGCTGGACACCAAGGGCCAACAAATTTTCCACATACGTCCAGTCAAGGGCGACAACACGTTTAGGCGGTTCTGTAAACGTTTGCTCTCCTTGTATGTCTGTAACCGTAATTGAACCCGTGTCGCCATTGCCAGCTTCTGACGTATTTTCTTGTCCATTCTCATCGCCACTGCTATTGCATGCCGCTAATAACATAAACGCGCTGGCGGCAACAATTAAATGCCTCTTTTTCATCTATTTTGCCCCTTTTGTTGATAACAATTTTCATTCTCAATAACAATATAACGGCTTCGACTGAAATCGGCAAGCCTTTTTCCAATCAAATCCGGCGAGAACTTCCTATTTGTTCATAGCTAGCAGCTGTTTCATCGCTATAAGCTCTTCTTCCTTCGCAACGGCCATGCTTTTGTCGAGATACTTGCTTGACGTTAACTCTTGAAAAGTGCTGCGCTCTTATAGAATTATGCTATTCTAATAGTGTGTGAAAAGGAGAATGAGCGTGATTCAACGACTCACGCATCTTAGTCAGCATTCACACCTAGATAGGAGAAAGCAGGTATCGTAATGGAAAATCGTTCAGCTGCTGCATTGTGGCAGTCCTTTAAAAACTGTTCTCGAAACGCGCCAGATCACTATGAAGCTTGGGCATTCGGCAATACGGAAGAAATGGCCGATGAGCTGGCCGAACTCGTACTAGCTGGGAAGAAAACAGCCACTTCTTCCAATTACACACTATATGAATTGGAGCAAGAACCGCTGCCAAAAGTTGGTCAGCATCATGTGCTGCTCAATGGCAAAGGGGAAGCGGTCGCTGTGATTATGACAACGGCTGTTACTGTCATTCCCTACAATCAAGTGACAGAAGAACATGCTTTTTTGGAAGGAGAAGGAGACCGTTCCCTTGCTTATTGGCAACACATGCACGAACCGTTTTTTACATGGGAGCTTGAATCTCATGGGCTGGCCTTCCACCATGATATTCCCGTTTTATGCGAACAGTTCAAAGTCGTGTATAGGCGCTAAAGAGCTGGCTTTCTTAATAGAAAAACCAGCTCCTGAAGATTCCTTATCTAAGCTCGCCATGTTGGTATCATTCGTCTTCCTTCCTCATTGCTAGATGTGTCTATACTTTGTCATTCACCGCTTTTATGTCTGCTAGATCCAATTTGGGTTTTCGTTTTTCATCAAGCAAACCGTTAATTTCTTGCTGAACGTCCGTAATTTGCGTATAGCAAAAACCGGATACATAAGGAAGTGCTTTAATCGCATCGGTAATCGCTTCATAGCGCTGCAAAAAAGCTTGCTTGGTTGCGACTTGGTTGCCGTACCCCCAGCCGTCTTCGGACTTGAAAGCAATGCCGCCATATTCACTGATTAAAACAGGCTGGCCATTATAGTGGTAGCCTTCGGCGAATGGGTATTTGTCATGATTATGAGGGTATTGGTTGCTTAAAAGCGCCTCTTTGTCCTCATATCTTGCCAGAAACGATTCGGCAAACTCCTCATAGTCATGAAGCGTGATTAAATCAGAAATGGTATGCTCCCAACCGTCATTTGCAATAACAAGGCGCGTCTCATCTATCGACTTTGTCAAATGGTAAATTGCTTCAGTCAATGCTTGTTGTTGTTTGCTTTTTAACACGTCTTTGATACCCCACGATTCATTAAAAGGCACCCAGGCGATAATGGACGGGTAATGGGCAAGCTGACATACCACTTCCTGCCATTCGCTCGTAAAGGCGCCCACTGCTTCTCGTGAGAACGTATAAGCGGACGGCATCTCTGCCCATACGAGTAAGCCTTTCTGGTCACATAAAGCATAAAACCGTTCATCCTCAATTTTTTGGTGTTTGCGCACGCCGTTAAAACCCATTGCGATGATGGCATCAATATCTTGTTCGAGCGCTTCCAGTGATGGCGCCGTCAAGTGCGTATGTGGCCAATAGCCTTGGTCTAAAATCAATTTCTGATAGATAGGGCGATTGTTTAAAAGCACTTGGCCATTTTTCGTCGAAATTTTTCGCAAACCGAAGTAAGAAAATGTTTCATCTACCGCTTTTCCGTCTTGGTAGACAGTGAACGCCACATCATATAAGTGGGGATGTTCTGGTGTCCAATGGGCCACTTTCCATTCATGGATGTCAGCCTCTAAATCAACCGTTAGTTTCATGTAGCGGCTTTCGGGAGAAAACGAAAGGCGGCGCACTTCTTTTCCTCGGAAAGAAACAACTGTTTCGATTTGCACCCCCTCAACCTTGTTCGTATTCAGTTCATAATCAAACTGAACGGCATGTTCGTCAAAATTCGGTGTAACCGTGACGTGTTTTAAATAAGTATCGGCGACAAACTCTAGCCATACGCTTTTCCATATCCCAGTCGTTTGCACATACCAGCAGCCGAAATTTTCATCGGTCCACCGTTGCTTCCCTCGTGGCTGGGATGTGCTTTTGCTGTCTTCTGCCCTGACGACAATCTGTTGTGTTTCCCCTTGTTTCACATACGGTGTTATATCAAAAGAAAACGCGGTATTTCCGCCAACATGTTCGCCTACAACTTGCCCATTGACCCATACCGTTGCTCGATAATCGACTGCTTGGAAATGAAGGAGAACACGTTTGCCTTTTTGTTCAGCTGGAATATCCACGTCTCGGCTGTACCATAGCACAGGATGAAAGGCATTCTCGCCAATCCCGCTTTCTGGCGATTCATAGGAGAAAGGCACACGAATCGTCTGTGGAAATGCGCTCTTCAACTGCCACTTTTCCATGACCCCCTTGTTTTGATCATCAAATTTAAAATGCCATGGCCCATTTAAATCCATCCAGTGTGTGCGCACAAGTTTTGGACGTGGAAATGCTTTGTCTGCCAATGCCATTTGCCAGCACTCCTCTCGGTTTTTGATTTCCCATTAAATAAAGCGCTTTCAAATAATCGCAGTAATTGGTCACAAAAAATATGTTTATAAACACATTTTTCGTTTAGGTCGATCATACGCTTCCCTATCTTCATTGTCAATATTTTTTGTTAAAGAAAGCCGCCCTGATAATGGGCGGCTTCCGTATGATTCTGGAAAATAACATATCTAATTTTTTAGGTCGCTTCACTATCGTTTAATTTGGACGAACTAAAATCTTGCACTCATTTTTGTCGTTTATAAGTTTCCCAAATCCGTCTTCTACAATATTATCCAAGGAAATCACACTTGTTATGAGTGGCTCAACTTTTAAGTGATCCTTTTGATAATAAATCAATTGCTTTAGCAAAGATAATTATTATAACCGAGAGAAGAATTAATATTTTTCTCACCAACTACTTGCACTGTGGGATGATAATATTCAATTGGATTTGCAAACAGACTGACAATCATTAACTACGGTTCCTTTAGCGGCCTTTGGCTCGGGTGTTTGCGCAACCTTCACATTTAGAACCGTAGTAAACTAGTGCTTTCAAAATAATTCTCCTTTATAATCAATGAGTATATCCCAGACTTAAATTATTTACTCATTTATTCTTAAATATTTAAAAATATAGAATTAAGCAGAAGTAGTTCCTTGTCCGCCATCGATTCGGTAATAAGAACCTGTGATAAAGGATGCCTTTTCAGAAGAAAGGAATAGCATCAGATCAGCGATTTCTTCTGCTGTAGCATAACGATTCATCGGTACACTCGCTTCAAAGCCTTTTCTAGCTTCTTCTTCATGCCCTTTAGCAGCATTTGTTTCTATAGAGCGCATCATCGCTGTATCTACGGCAGATGGAGCAACCGCATTGACACGTACCCCATAGTCCGCTACTTCCAAAGCAGCCGTTTTATTGATTCCGATAAGTGCATGTTTTGAAGCAATATAAGCGCTCATGCCTGGAGCACCAAGCAAACCTCCGTTAGAAGCTGTATTCACGACAGCACCGCTCTTCTGCTCTGTCATTACTTTCAATACATGTTTTAATCCAAGGAAGGCACCTACTACATTGACAGCCAAAACCTTTTCTAAGTTTTCAACAGTTGAATCAACAATATTTGCAAATTCTCCGTTGATACCAGCATTATTAATGAAGACATCAATGCGACCAAACTTTTCCTTAGTTTTTTGCACATAATCAATTACGTCTTCTTCTTTCGCAACATTTGCTGCCAGCAAGATTTTCTCTGCATCAATGGATGCTGTAGCTTCCTCTAGTGCTTCCTGGGAAAGGTCAACTAGAGCGAGTTTGGCTCCCTCTGCTGCAAACTTCTTAGCAGCTGCGATTCCGATTCCGCCTGCTGCTCCTGTTATAAGTACTACTTTGTCTTTGAAATCCATCTCCGATAAGCCCCCTCATATATTACACACTGCTTATTATAAGTAATTTAATTATTTATAATAACCAATCTGACTTGTTTAATGATTATAAAGTAGTATCCCCAATCCAGCTTTTATTATTACTACCTTGTAGAATAACCCCTTGAGTACGATCATTTACATTCAATTTTTTCATTAAATTGCTGACGTGGTTTTTAACAGTCTTTTCACTAATGTTTAATTTCTCCCCAATGTCTTTGTTTGTTAGACCTTCTGCTATATTTTTATTTTTTGCTGGCGAAAATCGGGGTCTTTATCATCAATAAACGATGTCAAGACCCAAATAATTTTTTTCTTGAAGTGATAGATCTTGGGGTGTTTCATTTATCTGCACTCGAAACGGATAGCTCGCATCCGACTTTGCTTTTCGATAAAATACAGATTGATCATAATAAAAAGGAAGTGGCAGGATGCAATCAATTAAAGGAAAAGTGGCGCTTATTACAGGCGCAGGACGTGGAATCGGACGAGCTACAGCCGAGGCTTTTGCGAAAGAAGGGGTCCATGTTGGTCTCGTTGGCCGTACGCTAGAAAACCTTCAGAAGGCTCAAAAGGATTTGGAACAATACGAGGTGAAAACGGCGCTCGCAACAGCAGATGTTGCCAATTTATCTTCTATTTCTGCAGCAGTGGCAGCGATTCGTGAGGAGCTTGGAGCCATCGATATCCTTGTGAATAATGCGGGTATTTCAAAGTTTGGTGGGTTTATGGATTTAACCCCAGAAGAATGGACCCATATTATTGATGTGAATATTAAAGGGGTGTATTACACAACCCGTGCAGTATTGCCTGAAATGATCGAGCGACATTCAGGTGACATCATTAACATTTCCTCAACCGCAGGGCAAAAAGGTGCACCGGTTACGAGTGCCTATACAGCTTCTAAAGCAGCAGTGATTGGACTTAGTGAATCATTAATGATGGAAGTTCGTAAAAAAAATATTCGTGTTACCACTCTCACACCGAGTACAGTAGCGACAGATATGGCGAAGGAGTTGAACCTAACGGATGGCAATCCCGATAAAGTCATGCAGTCAGAGGATTTAGCAGACTTCATGGTAGCTCAGCTCAAGCTTCACCCCCGTGTCGTTCTAAAGCATGCAGGACTTTGGTCTAATAATCCTTAAGAGAATTAACAATAAGACTAGATCATATCCTCAGTAAACTACCCGACGTTCCTTTCGCGGGTCCGTTCTTTTTTAGCTAAACACAACTAGATAAAAGAAGTACGCTCATCCGATGAGCGTACTTCTTTTCATTTCATTTCTTGGCTGGTTTTGTCCCAATTTCTAGCGGCTTTCTACTCGTCAAATTCAATGATTAATTTCAAGTCTTGGGGATGATCGCCAAACTTTTTCCCAAATAAATTGATACCCCCTTTGTGGAGCGCGTTTTCCTTAATGCCGATACGCACAGTAATGCAAGGACTTTCCTCTAGTTGCAAATCGGCAATCGTAACTGGATTAACAGGCAAGTGGTCGAGCAGCGCTTGTTTTTTCGTCACCGTCCATGTTTTAAGGGCGCCATATTGTGTTCTCGTATTGTTAAACCAAGTTGGCGGGTTCTGCTTGCCTGGACGGTCGCCAAAGTCGCCTGGGCTTGTCCACGTGCCAATATCAACGCCATTAATCCAAACGGTAATGTCAGACGGCCAGTCATGATCATAGTTAGGCGCCTCTGAACACAACTCACAGGAAAAAAGCAAGCTGGCTATTTTCTGCTTTGGTTTTAGGGCAAACGGAAATTTATACTCAAAATAGCCAGTCCTCGTCCAAATGATTTGTGCGGTTGAACGATCTGGATGGTAGAATTGGACGGGGTCGTCTTCATTTAAAACGACGCCATCGCTGTTTGCCATGCCGCATGTCGGTGTTACGGAAAAGTCAACATAGTGCCCAATCGGCATATTTATTTCGTATGTATGCTTTTCAGTTCTTTGCCCACCATCATTTAAGGCGATATGGATGTCATCAAAGTTGCGTGTACACACTTTCATGGCACCGCGGCTAGCTGGGCGCAGTTCGGTTAAAATGAGCCCTGCTTCTTGTAGCACGTTCACGTTGGAGGCCGCTGTAGAAATAGGGATGCCGATGAGGGTGGCTAACTCATGCACGCTATATGTTTCCTTGCTTAGTAGTTCAATCATGCGAACGCGGACATCCGTCGACAACGCATGGCACACTTTGCGCAATTTCACTGGTTCATGAATGGACAACTCTAGCAAAAACGACACCTCCTGTTTCTTTCATTTTAGCATATACGGTTACAGTCTCCTTTTCCATAGCCTTTTTTCGCCCCTAGCCAACAAGAGCAAAACGGATTGCATCCGCAACCCGTTTTGTTAAGCTAGCCCAACCGTTTATTTCCTGTCGCTGAGCATCTTATCGTTAAAGCCAAACAGCCAAGTGAGCACGAAGGCAACGACTCCTGCTGTTACGTTGCATAAAATATAGAGTGGAAGCTGGCTGTTCAAATATAATAGCGTCCCTGGAATGACTGTAATCGCCATTCCAGTTGCACTTAGCTGGAAAGTCGAAGCCATGAAGCCCCCGATGCCTCCGCCGATTAAGCCCGCGACGAACGGCTTTACATACCGCAAGTTTACGCCGAATATAGCTGGCTCTGTTATGCCGAGAAAGGCCGAGAACGAAGAAGGCAAGGAGAGCGCCTTTAATTTGGTGTTTTTCGTTTTCAAGCCGACGGCAAGACAGGCTGCGCCTTGTGCCGCTATTGCGGATGTGACGATCGCGTTGAATGGATTGCTTCCCGTTTGCTCGAGAAGTTGGATTTCTAAAAAGTTGAAAATATGGTGAACCCCTGTAACAACAATAATTTGATTGAAGAAACCGATTAGCAGCCCAGCGATTCCGAACGGAAGATCCAGCAAATAAGTTGTCGCATTTAGGACGACTTCTTCAAACGAATGAAAAATCGGGCCAATGGCAAACAGACCGAGCGTAATCATGACCAGTAACGTCAAAAACGGCGTCACGATCAAGTCAATGGCTTCCGGAATCCGCTTTCTCAAAAAGCGTTCAAACTTTGCCCCAATAAGTCCGATGAAGAATGCTGGCAAAACCGAACCTTGATAGCCGACCACAGGTATGAATCCAAACATAACAAGCGCTTCCTCGGAGCCGTTGGCAACACTGTAGGCATTGGGCAGCGCCGGGTTTACGAGCATTAATCCAAGGACAATGCCTAGCACCGGATTGCCTCCAAACACTCTAAAGGCCGACCAGGCAACCAAAGCAGGTAAAAATGCAAACGCCGTGTCTGTTAATACTTCCGTAAACATCAGGAAATTGGTCGAAATATCATCTGGCGTCATGCCAAACCAAGCTAGCACCGTTTCCTGGGTGAGCAAGCCGCGTAAGCCCATGAACAGTCCCGTCGCTACCAATACTGGAATGATCGGCACAAATACATCGCCAAAAGTGCGGATCGCTCGTTGAAATACATTGCCTGTCTTTTTTGCTTCTGATTTCAGTTGGTCTTTGCTTGTGCTTTCTACGCCTAGGCTCTCAATCGCATCAAAGACTTGGTTGACAGTACCGGTTCCAAAAATGATCTGGTACTGGCCAGAGTTGAAAAAGGCGCCTTTTACTTTGGCGATCTTTTCTACTTTCTTCTCGTCGATCTTCTGTTGATCATGGACCATAAGTCGAAGCCGTGTCGCACAATGGGCAAAGGAAGCAATATTGTCTCTGCCGCCGACGGCTTCAATCACCTGCTTGGCGATTTCCCGATTATCTGCTGCCATATCATTCATTCCCTTCTATACCGTTTACCGCATGACTCAAATCCCACTTGGTGACGGTTAAGTGGGCATTGCCTTTGTTTACGAAAAATCGGATCCCCTTGCTGTTGGGCTGAGGAAAAATCCGGCTTGTAAACACTTCTTCGCCATCATTGATAAACAATTCGACTGAAGAGGTGTCGACAAACAAGTGAAATTGAATCTGTTCTGCCACTAGCCTGCAGGACCGAGCCGCTCCGTAGCTACTGTTGATCATTTCCCCTGCCATTGAACGATCCATCGTCACCTTCTGCTGAACCGTATCGTAAGTAATAACAGTACGCTCTTTTTCACTGGTGCGGATTTCGATTCCGACGGTTTCGGCATCGATTGGATCAAATGTACAAATCATCTCAAAAGCGGCGCCAGCAATGCCATCATATGTTTTTGTCTCATTTGTTAACGTATCCTGTACGTCGCTTCGCTTTTGTCTCAACTTCTGTAGTTCTGCTACTGGCTTTTGCAGCAGTTTGCCGTCGCGTAACTCCAATGTTCTCGGCAAAGTTAGGCAATGTGCCCAACCATGGGAATCTGTCGGATAGCCGATCTCCGGCTGCCCCATCCAAGCGACCATAATCCTTCGCCCTTGCCTATCTTTCATCGTTTGTGGCGCATAAAAATCAAACCCTCTATCCAGCTCACGAAAGCAGCCATGTTTAAAAACAAGCGTTTCTCGGTTCAAAGGCTTGCCAATGATGTAGCCCGACTGATACAGGTTCAAAAAGCGATCTCCTTGAGGCGCTAAGCCTTGGGGACAAAACAAGAAAACACCTTGCCCGTCCAACTCGAAATAATCTGGGCATTCCCACATATAGCCGAAATCATTCAAGTCGGTGTTTATCTCGCCAACGAACCGCCATTCCAACAAATCAGGCGACTCATACAAGACGGCCGTGCCAGTCAAGTCATTTCGCTGAGTGCCGATGACGCAGCGATACATATCTTCGTCCTTCCATACTTTCGGATCGCGAAAATGGGCTGTATATCCTTCTGGAACTTGTTCAATGACAGGCTTCTCCCATTTTGAGACGGCTCCATTTGCGTCCATTACAGCCATGCACTGGAACGTTTGCCTGTTCCAGTCTTCGTCCCTTGCATTGCCCGTATACATCAAATGCAATTGTGAGTCTTTGGCGATTCCGCTTCCTGAGTAGACGCCATGGGAATCAAAAGATCCGCCAGGCGCGATCGCACTCCCAACATTGCGCCAATAGACAAGGTCTTTTGAAGCCGTATGGTACCAGTACTTGAGCCCATGGTACGTTCCAAGGGGAAACCACTGATAAAAAAGGTGATACTCTCCTGCAAAATAAGCAAAACCGTTAGGGTCGTTTAGCAAGCCGGTAACAGGCTGAATGTGATACGTTTGCCTCCACTCGCTTTCCTGCACCTGCTTTTGCAAAGCAGCGATTTCTTCAGGAGAAGCCTGTTCTAGGCGGCGGTATTTCTGTTCTCTGTCCATCCTTCTTCTCCTTGCTGATCTGTTCTCTCGATGTTTCGGAACCGGTTCCAATGAGATGAAAAAATAATGAACACAGTTCCAAAGCCTATTTCACCCTTCTTCGGAACCGGTTCCATAATTAATATAATCGATGTTCCCTCTTGTTGTCAACGCTTTCACGCTCTATCAATTCACATTGCAGGACTGTGAGGAGGTCAACACGCTCATCGTGAACAAGTTTTATAATGTGCCGCGCGGCCAAACGCCCGCCTGCCGCATATCGATATTTCACCGTCGTGAGCCCTGGATGTATCACTTCCGTCACATCATACCCACCGACACCCGTAACCGAGAGATCTTCTGGAATTCGCCATTCTCTCATCTGCGCTGCCTTCATGACGCCGAGTGCAATGCTGTCCGTTGCGCACACAATCGCGGTTGGAAGCTGCCTGGAACCATCCAAAATAAGTGAAGCCGCTTCTACTGCTGCCGACACCTTAAAGCCGCTCTCATAAAACTCAGCTGTGGCGCCGCTTTGCTCCTTCAGCGCTTTTTGAAAGCCGCACTTCCGCTCAACGCCTACCGCTACGTCCTGTTCCGTTACACCTAAGTAGGCGATACGATTATGCCCTTTAGACAAAATGTAGCGACCGATCTCGTACCCTGCTGCATAATCATTGTAAATAATACTGTGGACGTTCGGATGCTGCTGGCCGTGGAAAATGACAGGAATCCCGATCTCCTTAATTGCCGCCAAATGGACATCGGTAATTTGAGTAGCCAATAGGACGATTCCTGATATTTTTTGCCTTGCTAAGTCATATAAGGCCTCAATTTCACGGGACAAATCTTGGTTCGTGTTAATGATGAGCATCTGGTAGCCATTTTCTCTAAGCTCTTCTTCCATGCCAGTAACAGTCTGTGCCACTGAGAAAGAATCGAGCCGCGGGACGATCGCACCGATGATGCTCGTCTTCTTTGCTTTTAAGCTTTGTGCGAAAGAGTTTGGAATGTATCCCGTTTCCTTGATTACTTGTTCGATTTTAAGCCTTGTCGTATCGCTGACCGAACCACCATTTAAATAGCGGGATACCGTACTTTTGGCTACCCCTGCGATTTTGGCGATGTCTGCAATTGTAATGTTCATTCGCTCCCTCCAGCTGGCCTGTTTCTTGTCCGCCCTCCTGTTATTGCTTCGATTTGGCTATACACAAAATGCTCTCCCTTTCCTCAACTATCTCTTCTTAAATATAACATGCAGGCAGATAAGAGCAAAACGACACTATCAGTCATACAACCTATGTCTTTGTCTATTTTTGCTTCGATCGATAAAAGTTTGTCCTCCAAGCCCCTTGAAACATAAAATCAGGAGAACCGCTTGAGTGCGGTTCCCCCCTTATGTGGCATCTGGATCACCTTCGAATAGCTCCCCTAGCAAGCGATGACCATTCCTATTTCCCTTAGTAAACATTTATTGGCAAACCCTTTAACAGCAGCACTTATTTACTGCGTTTGAACAAGCAGGCTCTCATTAATCACGGCAGCGAGAGCATGATCACAGTGATGTTTTGTCATTGAAACTGCTATTTTTTTTAGGACTGGATGGGCGTTTTCTACAGCTATTCCAAAATCAGCGTTTGTTAAAAGGGAACAATCATTTAACTGGTCCCCGATCGCAGTTACACGGTAGTCAGCTAACGCAGCCAGCTGTTTTAAATCCCGCAAAGCTTGTCCTTTTGATACACCAGGAGGAAGAAGTTCTAAATAGGTAGTATCTGATTGGACACATTCAGTGAGTAGCGCTCCTACAGCTTGAATCGCTTCTGTTATCGCAGACCCGATGACGAGCAACTTATTAAGCTTGGGTGGAGGGGCCATACTCACTTCACATTGTACATTTTCCTTGCTTTCATAGTTTGAAATGAGTGTATTTCGCCTCGGAATAAGGATGCAATCATCAATGTAGGCAAGCACAGCTACTCGTACTGATTGAAGCCTCCATAGCCTTTCAATCTCCGATTCTCTGTTTTTTAATATATAAGAGCGAAGCAATCTCCGTTCCTTCGGGCAATAAATCTGCGTTCCATTGCCAAGGATGACAGGGATTTGGATATTGAGCTCTTCCATGTAAGGCAGAGCGGCAGAGAGCATTCGCCCTGTGGCAATCGTGAATTGCCCTCCGCACGCTTGAAATGCTTGAATAGCAGCCTTATTTTCTGAACTAATCTGCTGCTTTTCATCAAGCAATGTACCATCCAAATCGGAGACGAGTAGCTGCTTATACATAGACATGTAAATCCGTTTGCTGGCTTTGTGTTGGTACGTTGTTCAGACGTACACCAGAAACGCGGTCGTAAATGTTAAGACCTTCTGTATTGGCTGTAACATATACTGTACTGTCTGGAAGATAGGATCCGACCCCTATTTCCTTTGCTAACAGAAGTGTATCCCCACATTGAATATGGACAATGGTCTCCGCTCCTGCTGGTAAAACGGTTTTGACTACACCCCTCACGGCCCCTTTTTGAGGCGTTTTCGTTATTCGAAGATCCTCTGGCCGAACTGTTAAAACGACATCCTCACCCCACTCAGATATCGATTGCTTATTCACCACAAAGCTTCCAAGATCAGATTGTATTTGTATGGTCGTTGGGCCATTTTCGGTACATGATGCATCTAAAAAGTTATTGGCCGGATTGCCGATAAATTGAGCGACTGTTAGGTGGTTAGGATATTGATAGAGTTGAATCGGCTTATCGACTTGTAAAATCCGCCCTTCAGAAAATACAGCAATTTTTGTCGACATGGTCATCGCTTCAATTTGGTCATGGGTGACATAGATCATCGTTGTTTTTAATTCATGGTGCAATCGTTTTAGCTCTGCTCGCATCTCTACTCGTAGTTTGGCATCCAAGTTCGATAAAGGTTCATCCAGCAGTAAGATTTTTGGCTCTGTCACGATTGCCCTCGCAATCGCGACACGCTGTTGCTGTCCCCCCGATAGCTCAGAGGGGTAACGGTCCTTATAAGCTAGGATCTGCAACTTTTCAAGGGAGGTTTCGACTTTTCGTTCAATCTCTTTTTTAGTCATTTTGCGCCCTTCAAGGCCAAACGAAACGTTCTCAAACACAGTCATGTGGGGCCACAACGCATAGTTCTGGAAAACGAGATTCAATTGACGTTCAGCAGGTGGGGCAAAATAATGAGCTTTGCCGTCAGCCACCCGTTTATCCCCTATGGCAATCACTCCCTCTTCTTGCGTCTCAAGTCCGGCAAGCAATCGCAGCGTGGTCGTCTTTCCGCAGCCAGATGGTCCAAGAAACGTCATAAAATCCCCTTCTTCAATCTCAAGGTTTATATCCTTTAACACATGCTGCTTATCAAAGAATTTGTTAATTCCCTGCATTTTAATGAACGTCATTTCTTACCCTCCGATTCCTTTCGTAAAATCAACCTTCCCGAATTTGCTGGCAATATAGTAGGTGATTAAAATAATCACGACAATGATCAGCATTAACGCGTTGGCATATTGCTGAAAACCTGATTCTGCATACTTAAACATGAGCGTAGGCAGCGTATTATTCTCAGGAGTCATTAATAGAATAATTAAGTCTAATTCTTTAATCACACTAATAAAGAGCAACAAAAAGACGGAGAATAATGTTTTTTTACTTAATGGAAGCAAGATTTTAGAAAATCGTCTAAACCAAGAAGCTCCTTGTACGTACGCTGCTTCTTCGAGCTCCCCTCCGATTTGGTGCATCGTACTTGTACCGGAACGAGTCGCAATCGGGAGTTCATTCACTATACATATTAAGATGATTAATGTTAACGTTCCGTACAATCCAGGCATAAGCCAGCTTGGAGTAGCAAACATCGATAAATAAATAGCTGAGAAGGCAATGCCAGGAATGAGATAAGGCAAATAGCTTAGTTGTTCAATTAAACGCCCATCTAACCGATTTCTTCTTTTAGAAATAAGGTAACCAAATACTAAGCCCATCAAGGCTGCCATGCTTGCTGCAATAAACGCGATTTTTAACGAGTTTCCTATTGCAGAAAATAACGCATCATTTTTTAGTACGCCTACTTCACCTGAAGCAATCGCTGGGTTCGATTCCCCGATCCAAAAATGAAGGGTAAATTGGTCGAATGAAAATTGGCTGTTTGTCATCATAAATGTTTGCAATGTCAAAACGATGAGAGGGACAGCCGACACGGCCCCCATTCCACCAAGCACGAGCCACGTAAGAGGGCGCCGCCATTTATTGAGCGTGTATAGATGTTTGCGCGCGTCCTTTCCCGTAATCGTAGCAAAACTTTTTCTTTTGCCAACGGCCTTTTGATTAAAAAAGATCAACAGCGCACATACCATCAGCAAGACAATGCATAAGACATACGCTTCTGCTACCATCCGGTTTTGGATGCTTGAATGAAGCATCGTAGCAATTGTGTAATATTTGGTTGGCAGTCCTAAAAAGGCGGGCACACTAAACGATCCTAGTGATTTAGAGAATGTCAAAATAAACGCGGAAGAAATCGCCGGGATGATCAGCGGCAACGTAATTTTGCGAATCGTTCTCCCATTGCTTGCGCCTAGAATACGAGCGGATTCTTCCAAACTGGCATTGACTGCCCCTAGGGCGACTGACAGCAATAAAAAGAAAAATGTAAAATAATTCAAAGTCATCGTTAACACAATAGGGACAAAACCATACGCCAACCAATCAGGGGGACTTATTTGGAACAGGGAATAAAACAATCCCTGCCCCCCGCCGATCCGATCGTTTTTAAAAACGGACATCCACGCAAATGCCATCACCCATGAAGGCAGCATGTAAGGCAAAATCGCCAACATCGTTACCGTCTTTTTATAGCGAAAGTCAGTGCGCATCACTAACCAGGCAAGCCCTCCACCTAGCAGAAACGAAAGCAAGGACACACTTATGCCAATCGATATAGAATGCATTAAAGGTTTATAAAAGAGCGATTGACTAATACTCCCTGAAAAAACATTCACCCAATTTTGGACCGTAAACGCGTCTGTTCCTCCTGAGCGGGCATCCCCCTGCAAGCTTTCTAGGAGAATTTGCCCGATCGGGAAGGCAACCATGTAAGTTAAAAATAGAAGAGCAATGGCAGACATAAGATAAATCGGGTTTGCCAACATGAGCATGAGTCGATTTACAATTGGGTTGCGCGAATGAAACTTGGAAATCCTCTTCACCACAATCCCTACCTTTTTATTGATTTTCTAAGATAAAATTCCGGACTTCATTCGAGTGCTCATATAGGTATTCCCCATCATACGGCCAGAGGTCAAGTTCATCACTTGAGCGCTGCCCTTCTACAGATACATCGGTTCTCGTTGACCATGAGCCTGGCACATTATAGGGGCGGAACCCCTCTCCTTGTCCATCCGCCTCTCCTGCCATCCAACGAATCAGTAATTTTGCGGCTGCTGTATGTTCAGCCTGATTGGCCATATATAAATAGGAAGTACCAGCGACTGACATTTTAGGCTCAACATCATACAGGAATTCTGCCTTGTAGCCCTGCTCTTCAATATGGCGTGATTTACTAGATGTCGTAATTCCAACAGGAGGATTCTCCTGTCCTGGTGTACCAACTGCTTCCACTACTTCATCGCCAGAGCTGACAAATACCGGGTCATTCGCTAATAGTTGTTTAATAAATTCATAGCCTGCATGATCTGTGCCGTTGAGCTCAATGTCCTTTCCATATTTGTCTTTATAAGCCGCTTCCATATCGTCAGCATTTTGAACGATTGTCGTTAACAAATCCAATGTGTCGGAGGAAAGCAATGGATCGTCCATGACAATTCTGCTCTTCCATTTCTCGTCCGTAAGGTCCCACCAATTGGTAATAGGTGATTCATCATAGACTTCCGTATTCACAAATATTGCTCGAGTCGAAAAATAAAAAGGCAGACCCGGTTCATCTAAAAATGGCGCATCTAAGTTTTCAACTAAATCATCTGGCGCATACTTATGCAACATCCCTTCGTTGACAAGCTCCCCAGAAACAATGCCCCCTCCATCTTTCACAAACACCACATCGGCTGTATTTAACCCGGCCTCTTGCTCGCGAGTTACTTTTTCCACGATTTCAATTGTCCCTAAATCAAATGCCTCTACTTGAATACCAGGATATTCTTTCTCAAAGCTTGCCTTTACGTCCTTAATTCGACTCGATTGGGAATAAACAACGACTTTCCCTTCCTCTTTTGCCGCTTCATATAGCTCTTCAGGCGTTTCGTTTGCTCCAAGGTTAGCTTGCTCAAGCCAAGTATTATCCTCGGCAGTCGCAGTGCTCGATTCACTGTTCCCGCAAGCAGAGATGACAAGTAAAGATGAAAAGACGAGTCCAAAAGCCGGCCGTTTATAAAGTTGTTTTTTCATGTGCGGTTCTCCTTTAGACACTCTTAACTGAGTCTTGTTTTTTATGTTTCTTCCATACATTCTTCATTGTTTCTGCTGCCCCGACTCTTGTTTTTAACACAGGCGATATTCCGATGCGGTAGGCGTTTGCTTCAATAGCCGCCTTTAACTCGATAGCCGTCTGACAATCGTGATCGAAATCATTGTAGACCGCCCCGTACTGAATCGGTAGATGGGTGTCACTGCCACAGACGACCGGCTTCCCTATTTTTTTGGCAAACGCTGCCACCTCCAATTGCGTTTGTTCCAATCCTTGGCGGAAAAGGTCCCGTCCATTTAAATCAAATGCATCTAGTTGTTTAAGAAGTTCTGGGTCAATATGAGTAAGAGGGGTTTTTTCCCTTAAAGGATGAGCCCCAATTCCCAACAATGGGTGGCTTTTTCCAAGTTCCATTAAGTCAGAGAACGGGATAAAGTGTTCTTTTTCAGTATTCGCCTCTAGCTGTAACCGTATGTCTTGAATGGATGCACGCGGGCCAATAAAAAGGATATGGCCGCCTTCCCTTACATCGACCTCCATGCCCGTAAACACTTTAAATCCGTGCACATCATAGTAATCCCCTACGTACGGGTAATGCTCATCCAGAACATGAAACAGATCAAAAAAGTGATGTGTGTTAAAATGCTCTGTCAGTGCTGTTGCATCAAGCCCTGCCTCTCTCGCATTTTCAATCATTTCTTCAAAATACAGCAAAGAGAAGTCTGACTGTTTTGTCCATTTTCCGTGTGTATGAAAGTCGATCCTCATAAATAGCCTCCTGAATGTAACGTCTACATTCTTAGCATGCACTTGTAGTATTAAGGAAATATAAATTCATTGTAAAAAAAGAATCATCATTCAAAAGTGTATTTTTTTATACATTTTGTCATTGTATACTTTCCTTATTGGCTTGTTAGAAAAGGAGGTTTTAACGGAATGCAACCATTTGAGACGCATGAGCTAACGAAAAACCAACAACGAATTGCAAACTATATCAGCAAAAATATTGAGAACGTCGCTTTTTTAACAGAGAAGGATATCGCAGACGCGTGCTTAGTCAGCAGCGCTTCGGTCTCCCGCTTCTGGGAAGCGGTCGGCTATAAAAATTTCAAATCGTTTAAAAGAAGTCTCCGCGAGCAGTACCTTTCAACACCTGCCGCAAAAACGGAAAACACGATGCACAAATTTGGGCAACATCCATTTCTTCCGATGATGGAAGCCCATATTCACAACCTAGAAAAGACGTTGACACGATTGTCAGATACGGACTTCCGATCAAGTTCGTCTTTGCTGATCGAGGCAGACACCATTCATGTATACGGCAATGGAGCGGCTCAATTCATGGTAGACTTGATCGCTTTTCGCCTAAGGCGCTTTGATTGCAACGTACATACTCTTGCTCCTAGCGGGCATGAAATCTTTGAAGATTTGATTCACATTCACCCATCTGATGTCATCGTGGTGTTTGGCTTTATGGATTTTTCTCCTGAGCTTCAGGTAATTTTTGATATCGCACAAAAACGGAAAATTCCAATTGTCTTAATTACAGACCGCCTCATTTCTCCTATGAGAGAAAAAGCAGCAGCGATTCTTTATTCAGAGAGAGGTGAAAACAATGAGTTTCACTCACTTGTGTCTACATTGGCTATTGTGGAAGCACTAATACTCGAGGTATGCCGGGGAAAGGGCGATTCAGCTATTTCGAAGCTTAAAGAACTACAGGATCTACGGAAGCAATACGCCAGTAAATTGCCGAAGCAATAAAAAATGAAAAAAGAAGCACTGTGTTCTTAAGAACAGTGCTTCTTTCGATCAGTGGTTTACCTTTCCTATGACTGGTTTACTCTTCTCTACCTCCAAAAAGTGATCTGTTCTGGACTTAAACGAACAGAGTCATAGCCTTGTTCCGCCGCCTTTCCAATTGAAAGAATGAGTACAGGCGTGTATCGTTCTGGATCTAACGCAAAGGCCTCTGCTAATTGATCGGCCTCAAAGCCACCAATCGGGTTTGTGTCATATCCATATGCTCTTGCTACGAGCATGAGTTGCATGGCAAACAAGCCACTATCTACTTTAATGACATCGTTGATCTGCTCTTTCGGTAATGTTGGGTAATGGGACTGAATTGCGGCCAATTGCTGGTCTCGAACTTCTGGCGGCATCTTCCCTTCATCAACCGCCTTATTAAAAATGTACTCAGCATTTTCATAGGACTTAAAGTCTGCAAACACTAATAACATTGCCGATGAAGTATCATTTTGTTTTGTATTAAATTTAACAAGCGGACGGAGCTTTTCTTTGCCTTCATCACTCTCCACCACAACCACACGCCAAGGCTGCAAGTTTGCAGAAGATGGAGCGGACGCAGCATCCTCAATAATACGTAGGAGCTCCTCTTTTGGTATTTTATAAGTCGAGTCATACGTCCGAATCGAACGGCGCCCCTTGATAATCTGCATAAAGTCGTTGTTTGTTAACGTAGATGACATGGATATCCCCCACTTTTTCTGGATTTAGTGAAGCTTAAGCACTTCACTACAAAAATCCTAAACTATAAAGTATACTTCATAGCAAGAAAAAAGCGGGGGGATTGAACATGAAAATTAGTGAAGTCGCCAAAACGTTAGACCTGCCCATCTCGACCATCCGTTACTACGAAAAAATGGGCATCGTTCCGGAACATTATATGACCAGGGACGAAAATAATTATCGCCAGTATGATGAAACGATCATCCACCACCTTCAAGTCGTCAAAACACTCTTAGCAGTTGGCTTTTCCATTGGTGAAGTGAGGTCGATGATTGAGCGGAACGGATTTACAAAGGAAGAGCATACTCGGATACTCAAAGCGAAAATTGATGAAATCGAAAAAGCACAAAGGAAATTAGAGCAGTCTAAGCAATATCTTTACGACATTCTCGCCTCAGATATCTCATGTGAAAAAGGGTTTGGTAAGTTGGATTAGCACTCACAATCAACCTCACAACAAGATAAATCTTCAAGCAGCATTTGATTGTCTCTGTACTCGGACATCACATCGTCGTCTATTTGCTCTCCCCACTTGGTTAGCAAATGTTTGATTATCACAGCAAATCTTGCTCTAAATTTATAAATAAAGCAAAAAACAGCGGAGTCGTGTTCGACGCTTGGCCCCGCTACAAACAGATTGTTAACAAGTGTTGATTCATCTGCTTCCTCACTTAATTGGGGCTTCCCATTTTCTTTCCATTCAAAGAACGCTTCCATTTGCTTGGCGCCTGAATGAAAGCCCGTCGCAAGGATTGGTTGCAGCGATGTGGAGATAACTTGCCCATCTTGCAGATAAACCTCATATTGGGCACCTTGCTGTTCGATCTTTGTGACTTTTACATTCTCTACAAATTTAACGCTCCCTTGGCCTACTGCTTGCTGTATCCGCTCAAATGTATAAGGAGAAATGGTCCTGCTCGGATCGGCAGCAAAGTCCTTTAAACGTCCTGCTAACAAAACCGTTACCTGGCTGCCATACTGTGATAAATGATAGGCGGCATCCATACCACTTTCGCCACCGCCAATCACAATACGATTTCCTCTTTCTAATTGCTTATAAGAATCAATAGAACCATTCCTTAGCCCGTATTCGGCCCCTTTTATGCCGTCTGTGTTCGGGAAATGGAATTCACCCGTTGCCCAAATTAACGCATCACACGTCCATGTGCCTTGTGAAGTTTGCAACGTAAATATGCCATTGGCTTTCGTCACATTCGAAACAGCCTGTTCTTCTTCCACCTTTAAGTGAAAATGATCGGCCAGTAAGTTCAAATAATCACTGTACTCTTCGCCTGTCAGATGCTCTTTTCGAAACGAATAAGCAGGAGACGTTCCAGGGGTAATCGCATTTAAATCGAGCGCACCAAACCCCTGGCCTGTAAAAGAAGGCGTAATGAGTTTCATCTCGGTTGGCCAATGGAGAAAAGATGAACCGATGACATCAGCCTCCAAAATGACATACGAGTCAAAACCTAATTTTTCTAATAAAATCCCTAGGCCAATTCCTGACGGTCCAGCGCCTACAATAATGATTCGTTTATGTTGAACCATAATTCCCTCCAAAGTGCTTTTTACCTTCATTCGCAAAATGCAACTTAACGATTTGTTTTGACATAAAGCTGAGCCATGTATTCCAGATAATCATGGATAGATTCTTCGTTAGGTTCCAGCTGCTCAAATACCTCATGAAGAATATCGATTTCATCATCGGAGGCATCGATGATTTCATTGATGATAAAGGTACTATCGATCAAATGTAAGCAATCATCAACGACAAATCTGTAACGCCTTTGTTCCTGTATATGCTTATCTAGAAAGCTCTTCACTTGGCTTCTATAGGATAATGGTTTCACCATCTTCCACCTCCGCAAATCGTAATCATTACGCTTTGTTGTTAAGTATACTCGAACATTCTCGGTAAACACAAGCGTATTTTCTTAACCTTTATTCAGAAAGATCGTTGAAAAAACGGACAATGCTTACGACGGCACCCATTTATCCCCTGAGAAAATCGATGCCGTCCGAATGAAAAACGCAAAGCTAAGGGAGCATGATGAACGAACGGCGGACATGGTCACACTAGATACGGCGAGACGGGGTAGCTAAATTCGAAAATGTCCCTGTTTATCATCTGCTAGCAGATCCATATGGCGACGGCACAATGGATGAATTTAAACGGATTGAAGCTGTCCTTGAAGTAGTCGGCTCTGGGGAGAATTTAATGGTCGATGTAAGTGGAGGCTTTGCGCTTGGTGTTAGGTTTGAGGTGAAGAATCACTGATAGGAGTTGTTGCAGGCGCTGTGAAATTTTCATTGACTGACTGTGGAGTTGGAGAAATGTTTCTCTTCCAACTCCTTGTAGCTCGTTTTTAAAGCAGCCTTTCCGGTGGCATGCCTTTCTCTTCATGTTACTCTGTTCGCGCCGTTAGCTGTTTCCTGCTTTGACGGCAATGCCATGGCGTTTAAGCTCTCCTTTAAGCTGCTCGGCAAATGCGACCGCATGGGCGCCATCGCCGTGAATGCAAACGGTTTGTGCGTCAATCTCTACATCGGTGCCTTGCTGTGTCCGGACTTTCCCTTCCTGTATCATCCGTAGCACTTGTGCAGACGCTTCTTTTGGATCGGTTATTAGAGCGTTAGGGTCACGTCTTGATGTTAGGCTGCCATCTGCTTGGTACGTACGATCAGCAAATACTTCGCTAGCTGTTTTCAGCCCGGTTTTTTCCCCAGCAGCAATAAGGGCGCTTCCCGCAAGGCCATAAAAGACCAAATCTGGGTCAACATCGTAAACGGCGTTGGCGATTGCCTCAGCTAGTGCCTGGTCAGCTGCAGCCATATTGTATAAGGCGCCATGTGGTTTGACATGATGGAGCTTGCCTCCTTGCGCTTTCGCAATCGCCCATAAAGCGCCAATCTGGTACACGACCAGTTCATACCCTTCTTGTGGGGAAATGTCGATTTTTCTACGCCCAAAACCGCCAATGTCAGGAAGGCCCGGGTGTGCGCCAATCGCGACACCATGTTCCAATGCACGTGCAACCGTTTCCCTCATCACATGGGCATCGCCTGCGTGAAATCCGCAAGCAATGTTGGCTGATGAAATGTAAGGCATGATTTCTTCGTCGTTCCCTATCGTGTAGGCGCCGTAACTTTCGCCTACGTCGCTATTTAGATCAATGGCATTCATCAATGTCTCCTCCTTATGAGCTAGTCCATAACGTAGCGATGCCTTCTAATGCGATGTACCCTGCAACCAATGTAACGAGTACAGTAACCGCGCCAAAAACCAATAATGGCGTTGGATGATGATAGTCGCCGACAATTTCTTTTTTGCGCGAGGCAATTAAGATCGTCGTCAATACGATTGGCAAAATCAGTCCATTTAAGGCGCCAGCTACGATCAACAGCGTTACCGGCTCGCCGATTATTAAAAAAATGCTTGCCGAGATTGCAATAAATCCGGCAATAAACACGCTATTATATTTAGAGAAAAGTGGATGGAATGAACGTAAAAATGAAATGCTTGTGTACGCACAGCCAATGACAGAACTAATGGCAGCAACAAACAGAACAAGCCCGAACATATAATAGCCCATGTCGCCTAGAATGACCAAAAACGCTGTTGCCGCTGGATTGCTTGCATCGAGGCTAAACCCTGCAGACACAACGCCTAGCACTGCGAGAAACAAAAATGTGCGCATCATGATGGTAGTGACAATTCCAAGCGATGCTGCCCTTCCGACAAAGTGGACGTTTTCTTTTCCGGTGATTCCGGCATCGATAAGGCGGTGCCCGCCAGCAAAAGAAATATAACCTCCGACCGTTCCACCAACAATCGTCACAATTGGCAATAGCAGCGCCAAAGCGTCATCGGGTACAAATGCCTTTATAAGCGCCTCTTGATAAGGAGGGCTTGTCCGCACCATAACAAAACCAACCATGGCAAGCATCACTACACCACATATTTGCATGATACGGTCCATAATCGGACCAAAGCGCTTAACTAAAAATAGCCCGATTGTTAATGCCGCGGCAATGAGGCCGCCTACATTTAAAGGCATGTTAAAAAGGACATTTAGCCCTAAGGCGGCACCACCAATGTTGGCAATATTAAAGGCAAAACCACCGAACAAAATTAAACCGGCAATGACATAACCAAGCCCAGGCAACAATTTGTTCGCTATTTCTTGTCCACGCTTGCCTGAAACGGAAATCACGCGCCAAATATTCATTTGCACACCGATGTCAATAAGAAACGATAATAAAATCGCAAATGCAAAACTAGCAAGGTATGTTTCCGTGAAGCTTGCGGTCTGCGTTAAAAAAGCGGGCCCGATCGCCGAAGTAGCCATTAAGAAAATAGCGCCGCGCAAAAACCGGCTGCGCTCCTTTTCAGATAGTTGTTTTTCCATTTAAACACCGGGCCTTTCATTTAAATTGGTGATGACTTGCCAAATGAAAGTGATCCAACCTACAACGCTTCTCACTCTTTCTAAAGGAGGCACTGCCGCTGTTTTGCCGTCGTTGGTTTTTTCATTCACTGGTTTCGTTGTGCAAGCCATTCTGCCCGTTTTAGCGCAATGCCTACCTTTCGTTGTTGCATCGCCATTTCCTGCTGTAAATATAAATATTGCGCTTCTTCCAAAGAAATTTTCTTAAATGAAAATGTATCCCCCGGCCGCATTTGCGCAAGCTTATGCAAATCTACTGCAGCAACTTGCAACATGCGAGGATAACCGCCTGTTGACTGCCGGTCAGCCATTAATACAATCGGCTCGCCATCAGGTGGCACTTGCACGGTCCCAAACGTGACAGCTTCTGACAACAACTCCTCCTTCGTTTCACGTATGAGCGGCGCTTCTCCCTGAAGGCGATAGCCCATTCGGTCGGAGTTGTTTTGGATCGTGAAGGACATGTCGAACACATTCGTTTGGCTCTCTTTTGTAAACATTGAAAAATGGCTGCCAGGAATTGCCCGGACAACGGTCTCGCTCAAAGAGGCAGAATCGCTCAATGAACCATTCACATGCCAATTCGAAACAAGGGGACAACCTTGCTTATCTGCTTTCTTTAGTAAAGGGGCAAGGTGCTCGGCAACCTTTCCAACCGGGAGGAGATCGCCTTTTTCCAATTTCCTTCCTTCGAATCCACCGAGCTTGGCGCGTAAATAGGTACTCCGGCTTCCTAGAACAGCAGGTACATCAATTCCACCGGCGATCGCTAAATAAGCCCTTGCTCCTTGCCTGGCCGTTTTAAAAGTAAGCTCTTGGCCAGCAGAGACAGAAATAGCCGCTCCCAACGGGTATGGTTCCCCTTCCATGTAGGGGGTCATTCCTTTTCCCGCTACACAAATGAGACTCGCTTGTTTAAATAGCATCGTAGGGCCGAGAAGTGTCATTTCCAAGCAAGCCGCGCCTTCTTCATTTCCAACTGCAAGATTGGCACTGCGGAGAGCTAGCTTGTCCATTGCCCCGCCTTCAACCACCCCTTGATGGAGATAACCTTTGCGGCCAAGATCTTGAACCGTCGTCAACAGTCCCCCTTTTAAAATCGAAATGCTCATCGTCCCGCCTCTTTCATGTGTTCATATGTTTCCGCTGAAATCGCCTCAAACCGGACGCGATCTCCTGGGGCAAGCAAGCTTGGTTGCTTGCGCTCAGTGTCGAATAATACAAGCGGTGTTCTGCCAATAAGCTGCCATCCGCCAGGCGTTTCCAATGGGTAGACACCAGTCTGGCCACCGGCAATTCCGACCGCGCCAGCAGGAATCACCGCTCGGGGCTGTTTTCGTCTTGGCGCGGAAATGGACGGGTCCATCCCGCCGAGAAACGGAAAACCAGGGGCAAATCCGATCATATAAACGAGGTAGTCGCCAGCACAATGCCTGTTGATGACATCCTCTACGCTCAAATGATTATAGGCGGCAACCGCCGCTAAATCTGGCCCATAGTCGCCGCCATAGCATACTGGGATGGCAATCGTTTTTCCAGTTGAAGCTTGTTCCCTTTCCCCTAAAGCATCAATCCGTTCCCTTAGCAAACATTCCACTTTTTCACAAATACTGCTCCCCTTCATTGCTGCGCCAGCAACAAGAGCAGGGTCAAAAAATACCGTTACTCCCGTATAACTTGGGACTGCTTCAATATAGCCAGGAAAACGACGCTTGTCCAAATCGTTCATCAACTGCCTAATCCGCGCATTTGTTGTATCACGAATGCCAGCGGCGAACGATACCGTCAACGCTTCTTCGCTTAAAGGATAAAATTGCAGGTGTTGTCCACGCATTTGCTCTCACTCCCTCATTTGTGGCGGCAGCCTCGCATTCGCAGATGTTTCAAAATAGTATATCATTCATTCCCGTAGCAAAAAAGCGATTCAGCCAAACGAAACGATGTCTGAACTTGTTTATTTAACATCAACAGACAACCTCGACGCATATAAATAATGAAGTCATCCGTTTAAGGATTGTGTAGCAACAAGGAAGGATTTAGCAAAAGGAAAGCGAACCATTTACACAGTAATGTAAGCGTTTACAATTTACTAAGGAGGGACTTTCATGAAAAGATCGGTTAAACCGCTGCTTATTGTGCCGCTGCTGCTGCCGTTGTTGGCCACTGGAAGCTGTGCGAATGAAGAGGCAGTGACAACAAACGAAGTCGAACTAACATGGCTTGTCCGTAGCGACCCAAACTTAATTGAATGGGAGCACCGAGTCATTGAAGAGTTTGAAAAAGAGCATCCTGGAATTAAAGTCCGCCTGCAGACGATTCCCCAAGGGGAAATTGACCAAAAGCTGCAAACAATGATTGCCGGCGGCAATGTTCCAGACGTTTGGTCGCCAAACTGGGCTGATTCTGGCTTTGGTGGTTACCATAAGCTAGGTGCTTTAAAAGATTTAACGCCTTATATCGAGCAAGATCCAGAAGTGGTAGAAGGCATTGACGAAACATTGTTGGATATTTACCGCACAGAGGAAGGGACTTTTGGGCTACCGATCTTATCGATGGGCTCTTTTCTTTACTACAATCGGGACTTGTTTGATGCGGCTGGCATCGAACCGCCGCCGACCGATTGGGAAGATAAAAGCTGGGACTGGGACGCAATGATTGAAGCAGCAAAAGCGATTACGAACAACGATCTGCCGCCGACCCAGCGCGTTTATGGGATTTTGAATGACAATTCCCCTAACCGGGATGCATGGATGTTTGGCGGCGACTTATTCGCTCAGGAAACCTATGAAACAGGAGAACTAGTCGAGCCGACTGTGACAACCAACCCGCGCAATTACGAAGCCATCCAAGCACGGTACGATTTGATTAACGCACACGAAGTGATGCCGCCGCAAAGCGAGGTGGCCGCGCTTGCGCAACTAAGTGACCCATTTTTAAGCGGGCGCGTCGGCATGGTCATGAAAGGCGGTTGGGGGACACGCCAATACGCCAATACTGACTTAAACTGGGGGCTTGCAGCTTATCCTTATACGAACGAAGACCGGCAAATTCCCCTTTACGTCGATCCGTGGTCGATTGGCGAAGGCAGCAAGCATCCAGAGGAAGCATGGGAATTCCTCAAATTTTTAATGGACCCAGACAAAGCTGCCAAATGGATGGTCGAAATGACGTTAGAAAGCCCCGCTCATAGCGAGTTGAAAGAACTTTGGTATGAACTGATTTCCGAGCGAACAGGCATTTCAGTGGATGATTTGCGCAAAGCAGATGAAGGCGCACTCAAATATGGGCGCCCGACAGACAACCACTTAATTTCTAATTTTGCGCCTATCATGAAGCACCAAAACATGACCGTTAATGCTATTTACGACCGGCGCAAAGGCGTAGAGGAAGGACTTGAAGAGCTTCAGAACAACTTAAAGGCGCTAACTTATTAAGGAGGGATGATCGTGGCACAACCAACCTATCCAAGAGCGTTGTCAAAGTCAGCAAACAAAACTGTATCGATTGGGGCACGGCGTGAAGAAAAGTATTTTTGGCTGTTTATTTCCCCTTGGCTCGTCGGCTTTTTTCTTTTTATTGGCGGACCCATTCTTGCATCGCTGTACTTTAGTTTTACCGATTATGCCATCATGGACACAGCCACTTTTGTCGGCTTGCAAAACTTTATTAACCTTTTTTCCGACCCACTCTTTTATCGATCGCTATTTGTGACATTCGCTTATGCAGCGCTCGCCATTCCATTTACAATGATTGTCGGACTGGGACTGGCGATGCTTCTAAACATGAAAATAAAGGGGCAAGCATTTTTCCGCACATTTTTTTATGCCCCTTCGATTATTTCTGGCGTCTCCGTCGCTTTTTTATGGATGTGGATTTTAAACCCCCAATTTGGCATTGTCAATTCCATTCTCTATGAACTATTCGGCATTCAAGGGCCTGGCTGGTTTACCGACCCTTATACCGTCATTCCTTCCTTCGTACTCATGCAGCTGACAGCAGTCGGCAGTACCATGATTATTTTTCTAGCGAGCCTTCAACAGCTGCCAAAAGAATTGTACGAAGCGGCGGCCATTGATGGTGCCGGAGCATGGCGGCGGTTCCGCAATATCACTGTGCCGCTCATATCGCCTGTGATTCTTTTTAACGGCATCATCGCGCTCATTTCTTCCTTTCAAATTTTCACTCAAGCTTACGTCATCACTGATGGCGGCCCCGACTGGATGTCTTACTTTTACGTCTACTATCTGTTTGAAACCGCCTTTTTCCAAAATCGCATCGGCTACGCGTCTGCACAAGCATGGATTTTGTTTTTAATCATTTTCGCGTTGACGTTCTTGTCCCTCTATGTGTCAAGAAAATCGGTCCACTATGAATATGACAAGTAAGGAAAGGAGGCTTTCTGATGAAAGGAATCTTTCGCAAAACCAATTATGCGCCTGGGGAGCTATCCACCGCCGGTAAAGTCTTCACTTACGCTGCACTAGCCCTTGGCCTTGCTTTCTTTTTGTTCCCCGTATTATGGATGGTGTTTACGTCGCTGAAATCGCTAGAACAAATTGTTTCAGAGCCATTGTCATTGCTGCCGAATAACTGGAATTGGAGCAATTACATCGAGGTGTTTCAAAACCACCCTTTTGGCACCTATTTATGGAATACAACGTGGTACACAATCGTCACCGTTTGCGGCACTGTGTTCTTCTCTGCCTTCATTGCCTTTGGCTTTGCCCGCTTCCGCGCAAGAGGAAAAACATTTTTATTTGCGATCGTGCTGAGCACGATGATGCTGCCGCCACAAGTGACGATGATCCCACAGTACTTGCTGTTCAATAAAATTGGCTGGGTCGACTCTTACTTGCCATTAACTGTTCCCATGCTAGCTGGCAGCGCCTTTTTGATCTTTTTGTTGCGCCAGTTTTATATGGGGTTGCCAAAAGAACTAGATGAGGCTGTCACTATCGACGGCGGCGGCTATTTTACGATTTTTTTCCGCATCATTTTGCCGCTGTCGTTTCCGGCAATGGCCACTGCTGCTATTCTTGAATTTATGTTTCGCTGGAATGACTTGATCGGACCACTCATTTATTTGAACACACAAGATTTGTATCCGCTTTCATTAGGGCTCGCCAATTTCACCGCTGCTTATGCAGCAACACCGTGGCAGCTCTTGATGGCCGCCTCAGTGATGGCCGTCATACCGCCGCTCGTCTTGTTCTTCTTGGCGCAAAAATACTTTATCCAAGGTGTCGTGATTTCAGGGACAAAAGGGTAATGACTCAGGGAGAGAGCTGGCTTTATACGTTTTCGGCCAATCGCTCTCCCCTGCTTTTTTAAGCAATTCGATATTAATAGAACACCATTCCATTAGGCGACAAGCCTTCTCCTTTTCCAACATCTATATTCCTCGATTCGCCAGTCGCGAAGCCCTTTAACACCAGGCTTCCGACGCACACTAAAAATAAAAATTTTTCCACTCTTCTTTAATGAGTCCGACTTCATGGCAGAGCGCCATTAGTTTTTGAATGCCCCAAAATTGGTCTCGGTTGCGTTTGTGGAGTGTAGACAATGCCTGTTCTGTCATTTTCTGTGCTTCTTCCATGCTGTGATGTTCAAGGGCGTGAACCACTTCTTTTATGTTCTCAAGAAAATAGACAGTCCGGCGCATCGTACGAATCAATAAAATTTGCCGGATATGCATGGGAGTGAACAATCGATAGCCATTTTCGGGATGACGGTCTGGATGGATCAGCCCTTCTTTTTCCCAATGGCGGATAGCCGAAGGAGGGACTTCTGTCAGTGTCGCAGCCTCGCCTATCGTCATATGGCTTTTTAACTTCTTCCCTTCGATTGGCGATAAATCTGGATTACGGAGCAAGACAAGCGTTTGTTCAGCAACCGTTTTTTCGTTGTAAAGCTGTGCCTGTTCTCCGCTAACAAGCCAAAAAGCCTTGTCCACGTCTCCGTCCTGGACGGCGCGGAGCACTTTTGCTGTCAACGGAAAACCAAAACCAGGAATCATAGCGCGAAGACAACGGAAATAAGCGAGATGTTCATTCGTATAAAGGCGGTACTGATTGGCCGCCCGTTCTGGCGGTGGAATGATTCCCCAAGACTCATAATGGCGGAGTGCACTCGTGCTAATGTTCAGTTCACGCGCAATATCAATTGGCCGGTAATGCGTCATTGATGCCCTCCTTGCAAATTCGTGTTTTTACTATACCAATTGGCCAGCGTTCCCGCAAACCTTCTTACAAATCCTTAAAGTGCTACCCTAATGTTTTTTACAGCAAATCGCTTCGCATAGGAGAAACTTTGTTCAAACATTATCACTTGCATGACTGTTATAGAATAAAACTTGCTCCCTCTAAAAGAGCACAACCATTTAAGGAGGTTTTTGCATGAAGGATATGATCCGCATTCGCGGCGCACGGGAAAATAACTTAAAGAACGTGTCACTTGATATTCCAAAGCATCAGTTTGTCGTTGTCACTGGCCCCTCTGGATCAGGCAAGTCGACACTGGCACTTGATTTGTTGCAACGAGAATGCCAACGCCAATATATGGAATCAAACGGAGAATCAGGAGAGTCGCTTGAAAAACCAGATGTTGATTCAATCGATGGCCTGTCCCCGTCCATCGCCGTTAACCAGCACCGCACCAACCGTAATCCTCGTTCAACAGTTGGCACGGTGACGGACATGTATACGTATTTACGTCTCATCTTCCAAAAGAAAGGCGAAAGACGGTGCCTAAACTGTCAAACACTGATCCCTCCGCCTGTCGACGAGCAAGAGGCAATCCATTGCCCTGCCTGTGCCCGTGTCCATGAACCGTTAACAAAAGCAGCGTTTTCATTTAATACACCAAGCGGCGCCTGCCCTTCATGCAGCGGCCTCGGCACGGTGACAGACATCAACAAAGATGCCGTCTTCCAGATGGACAAAAGCCTTGAAGAAGGCGCAGTCACCTTTTGGTACGATAGTGTCCGGCAATATTACACAGCTATCCTTGAAGCAGCAGGGCGCTATTATGGCCTCGACATCCGCGGAAATAAAGCGCTCAACGCATATAGCGAAGCTGAAATCGATTTGCTTTTCTACGGCGTAGAAAGCGACGCGTTTGCACGCCATTTCCCACATACAAAACCGCCTAAAACCGTAAGCAAAGGCAAATTCGAGGGTGTTCTGACTGGCATGTGGCGCCGCTACCAAGAAAAGAACGGGCAATCTGGCGAGGCTGCCTACTTTATCCTACAAGAGTGCCCAAGCTGCAAAGGTGAGCGCTTAAAAAAGGAAATAAGGGACGTCACCGTCTGCAGCCGAACATTGCCTAGCATTTGCAAAAGCTCCATTCATGATCTACACCAATGGATTGGCGACGTGCAACGTTTTTACAAACAAGCTGATGACTCGTTACTTCATACCGTTCTCCATGACTTGTCTGTCAAAGTTGAGCGAGTGATCCGTGTCGGCCTTGGCTATTTGTCTCTCGACCGCAATTCAGTTACACTTTCAGGCGGAGAAGCTCAACGGCTTCGCCTTGCCTCAATCCTAGGCTCGGGTCTCACAGGCGTCTTGTATTTGCTGGACGAGCCTACAGCCGGACTCCACCCTAAAGACACTGATGGTCTGGTCGACATTATGAAGCAGCTCTGCAACTTAGGCAATACCGTACTCGTTATTGAACATGATCCACGTGTCATTGCTGAAGCGGATCACGTCATTGACGTGGGCCCGGCCGCAGGGCGGTTTGGCGGAGAAATCGTCGGCCAAGGAACGTTGTTCCAGCTAATGAATCAACCTGCTTCCATTACAGGAACCTATTTAAAACACGAGCGCCACCTGCAAGGGGCAAAGCGGCCTCGGCCTGGAAATGGAAAAACAATCACCATTCACAAAGCCAACAAGCACAACTTAAAAGACGTCACCGCCTCTTTTCCATTGCAAACATTAACCGCCGTCACAGGCGTTTCAGGGTCAGGCAAATCATCGCTTGTTTTCGATGTTCTTGCCGAGGCGACTCCGTCCCATTTTGAAGGCTGCCAACACATTAGCGGGCTTGAACAGGTTGACGCGATCATTCGCGTAGACCAAGCGCCCCTTTCCCGAATGCAGCGTTCGAACGTAGCAACATACATGGACTTGTTCGCCCCTCTTCGAAAACGATTTGCCGCATTGCCGGCAGCAAAAGAGCGTGGATTAAGGGCAAAAAGTTTTTCATTTAATACACCAGGCGGACGCTGTGACCGTTGTGAAGGACTTGGCCAAGTCGCCGTTGACATGCATTTCCTTTCCCACGTGCAAGTGGAATGCCCCGTTTGCCACGGCAAACGCTTTAAAGAGGACGTACTTGCCGTAACATTTAGCGGCTATACCATTGCTGACATGCTAAACTTACGGATCGAAGAGAGTTTAGCGCTATTTGACGGCCAGAAAAAATTAACATCGCTACTCCAGCTCCTTTGTGAAGTCGGCCTCGGCTACTTGCAATGGGGCCAGCCAGTCACAACGCTTTCCGGCGGTGAAGCACAGCGGTTGAAACTAGCAAAGGAACTGGCCAAACAGACAACAGGCCATACCCTTTACTTGCTCGACGAGCCGACAACGGGCTTGCATCCTTCTGATATTGAAACCTTGTTCGTTTTACTTGGAAAGCTTGTTGACGCAGGCAATACCGTCGTCGTGGTCGAACATACAACAGAATTGATTGCCGCATCCGACTGGGTGATTGATATGGGGCCTGGCGGAGGAGAGGCTGGCGGGAAAGTCGTTGCAATGGGAAAGCCACAAGACATCGTGGCCGAAAAAGGCTCATTTACTGGCGCCTTTTTGGCTCCTTATCTGTAAGATTAAAAAGAAGCTCACACAGCAAGTGTTGTGAGCTTCTTTTTTTGTTCGTTTTGGGGGTTCAGGCATCGATTGCTGTTAAAGATAGAAACTTGGATAGTAAAGGTACCACCCTTTCCATGCAACATGTTTAACTGACAGTATCTAAAAGAGGCTACAAACAATAGAGACTAATGGTAAAACGTGCTATAATTTGAGAATAATAGCATAACGGTTTACTCAAGGGTGGTCGGCACACTCCCACGAAAGGGGGTGTTGCTGTATGACAGTATTTGAAGGAATTTCCCTTATGTTGACGTTCGGGCTACTGATCGTTGCATTGCTGTCATTTCACAACCACAAAAAATAATCCACCCTTGAGTTAACGGCTCAGGTGGATTATTCGTAACCATCGGCCGATCCCCCTTGCAGGGAACCGAGCTATTAGTTGACTGAAGGTGCTGGAACACCTTCAGTCTTTTTACTTTACTCATTTCTTATGATCAGTATACCCTTTTTTTGAGGAAAAGAAAACCCTGTTGCAAACCCAACCGGTGGAGCTTTGAAAAAAGTTTGATTAAAACGGCTTCGTGTTTCAACAGATGTCAATGGGGCTTTTATCACTGTGATCTTACACAATCGCAATTGCTAAATAAGCTAAACAAAGACCGACTCTTCCTCCTGCTTTTTCCTAACAGGAACCCAAATTTCTGTCTTTGTATCGTTTCCTTTAACAAATTCAGGAGCTTTAGTTAATTCATAACCCGAGGTAGGGAACCACTCGGTATACACGCGTTCCCATGTCTTTAATAATGCGCCTGGCATTTCTCCTGAGACTTGAAATACCGCCCATGTGTGTGGAGATATCTCCAACTGCTCAAGTTCTTTGGGACAGGGCTTGGTAGTAGCTGTAGCAACATAGTAATCGACGTCGCCATTCTCATTTGTCAGTGAAACATGTAATATTCCCGAAAACGAGGTATTATCGAATGGCCTAATTTTTTCTTCGATCTCTTCGAGGTGCTCCCACAATTTTGGATTGAATTCGCTCCCACTAGACGCTACCGTTTCTTTTTTTCCTACAACGGTAAAAGCTTCTTTCTCAACAAATCTGTAATTCATTTCAACATCTCCCTTAATAGCAATTTGGAAGGTCATTCGAGGATAGGCTTTTAATAAGACGTCAGAATTTTTGACTGTATTAGGAGTTACTTCGTGTAGCATTTGAAATGCCCTTGAAAATGAATCTGGCGATTTGTACCCATACTTGATGGCTACATCAATCACCCTCATGTCACTATTTTTTAAATCAAAAGCAGCTAAGGTCAAACGTCTTCTACGAACATATTCCGACAAAGATATTCCTGCTATGAACGAAAACATTCGTTTGAAATGATGTTCAGAAAAGCAAGCGATCTTTGCAACCTCTCCATAATTGATCTCCTCATCTAGATGGTTTTCGACATAGCTTACTACTGCATTCATCTTTTCAAGCAAATCCATTTGAAAAACCTCCTTTCGCTTTTAAGGATAACAAGATGATCATTCAATGATCCGATAAAACCTGTTCTCATTTGTAGGATGTGTCTATAAAACACAGCAAACGTTGTCGGCTTTCTATTTCACTTGTTTATGTAACTTGCTTTTGTTCGCTACAGGGCTTCAGACATCGATTGCCGTTAAAGATAGAAATTTGGATAGTAAAGTTATCCCCTTTCAATGCAACATGTTAACTGACAGTATCTAAAAGAGTCTATGACCAATAGAGAGGAATTTCCCTTATGTTGACGTTCAAGCTACTGATCGTTGCATTGCTGTCATTTCACAACCACAAAAAATCATCCACCCTTGAGTTAACGGCTCAGGTGGATGATTCGTAACCATCGGCCGATCCCCCTTGGAGGGAACCGAGCGATTAGTTGACTGAAGGTGCTGGTATACCTTCTGTCTTTTTACTTTACTCATTTCTTATGATCAGTATACTGTTTCCACCCTTTCAACCATTCTCTTTTACATTATAGGTTGACCCAGGCTCCTTTAATTGTTTGTATGGGAAGCTAGCCTATTCCTTCTCCCTTCTGGGAAGGCTATCATTCTATAAATCCGTCCTTTGCTGTCATTTTCCAGGGAACAAAGAGTCCTTTTTATGCTTTATTATTCATTAATCCTGAAGTTAGTTTGTACGCACTATACGAAAGAGAAATTGCTCCTGTTATCCCTATAATGGGCCCCACACTGTTAGAACTAAAGAAAATACCTACCGTAAACAGGACAACCCCTACGAATCCAATGAGTACGAGAATAATTGGCTTACGTTCGATCACTCTTCACCTCACTTAAGTTACGTTTTTTATCGCTCACACAGCCAACGTTGTGTGAGCTTTTATTTCGTTTGTTTAAGTAGCTTGCTTTTATTCGCCTGTGGATAATGGAAAAGGAGCCGGACCAAAAGCACCAGTATAAACACGATGCTCACTCCTACCCAAATTTCAGCCCATGTTTCATTTACGAGCAAGCAAGCACCGTAACCAAGGATCGGCAACGTTGCCGCAAAGCAAGCAATTTTATAAAGCATTAAAAACGTTAATTTCCGCTTAGCCGCTAGCGCGATCGCCCAAGCCAATGCTGTCACAACCGCTAAAAGGCTGTACACGGAAAGGGCAAATAACGGAAAATAAACAAACACAAAATAGACAAGAAACATAGGCAACGCCAAATCGGCAATAATGCCTTCTGACTGTAAAAATGTCTCAATCGACAATGGGATACAGACAAAGGCGAGCAGCAAACCAACATATAAAAACGGGACGCCGATCCGTTCTTTGTTCAGTTGGAACACCGCCTGTTTTTGCGGAAGTTGAACTGCAAGCCGCACACGTTTTAAGAATGAGTTCATCGACAAGACCTCTTTGTAAAAGTTATCATCCGTTCCTTCTATTATACACGTGCCTAAACGGATTCGCTGCTCCGATGCTGTTTCCATCTTTTCAATTTGAAAGAAACAACTTTTCGCAGAAATTTACAATCCAATCAAATACGCAGAGCCTTGACTAGTCAAGCGTACCAAACTAATTAAGTTGCCAATAGCTAAAAGTTGCTAGTTTATTGAATGTCAAGGGGCTATAAATTCCACATACAAAAATAGACATCCGTTCACTCATCGTCGTGATGAATGAACAGATGTCTTGGTTTATTTTAGAATGTTATAAAATTACTACTATTTACTCGCTCGTTTATTTCTTGCTACGACTTCAATAATTTCCTTGAAATTGTCTGGGTCATGTCCAAATCGACCAACAAATACACCATCGACATTCTCATCGGCTATAATAGCACCCGCATTTTCTTTGCTTACGGAACCACCATAGATGATGCGAACTTTCTCTGAAACCTTTTGTCCATACAATTCATCAAGCAATTGCCGAATCATTTTATGAATCTCATGAACATATTCTGGAGCTGCTGCTTCTGCCTGACCTATCGACCAAATTGGTTCATAAGCAATAATGACCTCTTCAAGCTTTGCTGAATCAATTGCCGCTAAGTTGGATACTAATTGTTGTCGTAAATGATCTCTGGCTCTTTCTTTTTGCTCGATTAATTCTCCAATACACAAAACTGGTGTCATCCCGTGTTCAAGCACCAAGCGTACCTTCTGGTTAATCATTTCATCTGTTTCATTAAAGTTTGCTCGCCGCTCTGCATGACCCAATTCCACCAAAGTGCCACCACATTCCAATAACGATTCAATCGAATACTCTCCTGTAAACGCGCCATTGGCGACAGGGGCAATATTCTGTGCTCCATAACCGATATTAGTATTCTCTAATAACTCTGCAACGCAAGGTATCGTGCCTAAACTTGGAAAGATAAAAACCTCTAACTTCGATATGTCTTGGCAAAGCGCTTTCAATTGCTGTACATACGCTCGTGTCTTTGCTACCGTATTCATATAGATTTTTAAACTGATCCCAACGACCGGTTTTCTATCCATATTACTCACCGTGAGTTTGTTGCTCATATTGACAGATCTGATTGATCTTCCGTTCTGAACCTGTCCCTGATTGAAAGCCGTTGGCTAAATACTCTTTGGCAAGTTCTTTTGCGGAGGCAATGCCTTGCACAAATGCACCAAAGGTAATAATCTGTGCATTGTTGCTTAATTGAGCTCTCTGCGCGCCATACGACTCAAAAATTTGAGCTGCACGAATTCCTGAAACTTTATTCGCAGCAATCGCCATCCCAATTCCTGTACCACAGCACAAAATTCCTCGATCAATTTTTTTATCTTTAATGGCTTTTGATACCTGAAAGGCGATATTAGGATAATCAATATCTTCTTCACTATATGCACCAAAATCAACGACTTCATAGCCTAACTCTTTGACGTAGGCTAATAATTCTTCTTTAAAATGAAAAGCATTATGATCTGCCCCAAATCCTATTTTCATTTGAATTCCTCCCTTACAAATTGATACATTTCATCCATCATAATAGCGATAGAGGTTGCGCCTGCGTCTTGATAACCAAGCGAGCGCTCTCCTAAAAACTTAGCTCGCCCAAATTTAGCAACATAACCTTTGGTCTTTTCCGCTCCCTGTTGTGCTGCACTTTTGGCAGCCGCCAAAGCTTCTACAAAAGTCGCGTTTTTATATTCTGTCAAGGCCGCGCTTGCAGGCTCTAACGCATCAAGCATTGTTTTGTCTCCGAGACTGGCTCTGCCTCTTATTTTTATATCATTAACAGCTTGACGGACTCCTTCGGAAAAGCTTGCCACGTCTATTTCAGAAGCTTCAGGCCCTATTTTTCCTAAGGCTAAAAATAAGCTACTAAACAGCACACCAGAAGCACCACCCATAGATTCCCTCATCGCCGTGCCTGATTTCTGAAAAACTTGGTTCACACTTGTGATTTGCAGCTCTTCTAGTTCTTTTTGAATCGCTCGGGCACCAGTAGCCATTCCGGCTCCATGATCGCCATCACCTATCTGTCGATCAATCTCTCCTAGCTCGTCTTCTTTTTGAATCAATACGTCTGCAATACGAAGCAGCATATCTTTGACTTGCTCCATTGTTAACTGATTGCACATTAATAGCTCTCCTTATGAAAGTAATGGGGACTCATCGCTTCCATTTGATAGAGTTCTTTTATTTCTTCTGTCAATATTTGAACAGTGAGTGAAAAGCCAGCCATTTCCTGAGTCGTACAAAAGTTACCCACAACCGTATCTAACACTAGAAATTCATTGCCTTCCAAAAGATCAATGAACTCATTTGTGATAATATACAGCTCCATTAAAGTCGTTGAACCTAAACCATTTACACAGACGATTACTTCTTTTTCCGAATAACCCGTAATCTCTTCATCAAAAACCGAATACATTCTTTTAACGAGCTTTTCAGCCGAAAAAATAGGCATTTTTTCTATTCCAGGTTCACCATGAATCCCTAACCCAAATTCAATTTCATCATCGTTCAATGTAAAACTTGGCTTTCCATTGACTGGATTTGTACCTGGTTTAATCCCTACCCCAATTGAATATGTTCGCTGATTGCATTCTTCGGCAATTCGGTGACACAGCTCTAATGAAGAACCTTTAGCAGCTGCTGCAGCTACTTCCTTTATTACAAATAAATCGCCAGCTATTCCCCTACGGTCCGCCCGATATTCCATTGGAGCAGAAGCTATATCATCACTAATCGCCACATTCACTACAGCAATCCCTTCAGAATCTGCCATTTCCTTAGCCAAATCAAAATTCAAGACGTCACCTGCATAGTTTCCAAACAGGCAGATGACCCCTGACCCTTGATTCGCTTCATGGATCGCTGCCAAAACGGTTTGTGGTGTGGGTGCGGCAAACACATTCCCTACAGCCACAGCATCGGCTAAGTTTTTCCCTAAAAGTCCAAAAAACAATGGTTCGTGACCACTCCCGCCACCAATGACAATGCCAACTTTCCCTTCTTGCTTTTCTTTTCGATACAATACTCGATCATGTTCTTTCGATACAGCAATATGATCTCTTTCTGCTTTGATAAAGCCGTTTAACATATCAGAAATGATCGTTTCTCGTTGATTTAAAATTTTCTTCACTGAGTCCCCTCCTTGTCTTATAAAGTTTCGAAAACGCCTTCACTAAGGCGTTTTCATCCAATTCAGAAATTATCTATCTCTAATGTCTCTCTTTACATTTGGATTTGTGAACAAATCAAATTCATCAAAGCTTGGTGAAGAAAACTCGCTGATTACAGCGCCTTCTTTTCCCGCTTTAAACCAATGCTTTGTGCGCGGAGCAATCGTATATTGCTCACCAGCCTTTAAATGAATTTCTTTACTTGCGGTATAATATGGCTTATTCTTTTCAGGAATCGAAACACTTATTTCCTCTGGTACAAGCTCTTTGTCTGATTCAACATACAGGTATACCTCTCCCCAACGACATCGGAAGGTCTCTTGCTTCCCTTCTCGATTTTCCAAATCAGGATGCCAATGCTCTGGGCAAGCCTGGTTTGGCAATAGCGCCATCTCCTTCGCACAGTAACGATCGTTGTTTACATATAAAATTAAATTTAATCCTTCTTCTTCAATATTGTCTAATCCAAATTCAGCATAATCAATACTTGCTAGCTCCTGCTCCGTTAAAACAATTTGTGATTTTTGAAAGATTTCTTTTACACGCTCTTTATACGCATTCGATACGATCGTCATTCTCGCTTCCTCCAGTTAGGTAATTTTCAGCTCTTTGATATCAATTTCTCGCTCATCCTCTTCTGTCAGCTCTTTTACATCGTCTAATGATACTGGCTTTTTCAGTACGTACAAAACAATGGCGGTAGCCAATGAGCCTACTAACAAAGAAGCGAACCAAGCTAACGGATTGGTCATTGTGACCATTGCAAATAAGCCACCATGCGGAACCGGGGATGCTGCAGCTAAATACATACTCATCGCACCTCCAATGGCTCCCCCAATACCTGTTGAGAGAATACAGCGCCATAAGTCATTGAAAATAATCGGATAACAGCCTTCAGTAATCATACAAACCCCCATAGGAAATGCGGTCTTAAGGGTTTCTACTTCCATTCGTACATAAATATTTTTGCCAAAGACTTTTTGCATATAATACGCTATTGTCATTCCAAATGGGGTAACCATAGATGCTAGCATCAACACGGCCATTGGTTCATTAATGCCCTCTGATTGAAGTGACAGCAAGAAAGCGAAGACGACTTTATTAATTGGCCCGCCATAATCCACACTAGATAAAATACCGATAACCAAGCCGAATAATAGTTTTTGGCTTGTATCTAAGCCCAAAAGGTAATTATTCAAGGCATCGGTCAAAATGGAAATAGGTGTTCCTAAGACATAATACATAATGATTCCTACCGCTAATGACGCCACAAATGGAATCAACAGCATCGGTTTAAGCCCTTCTGCCCATTGGGGAACCTTCATTTTGTCCTTTAGAAATTTTGCAATATAACCAGCAATAAAACCACCGACAAATCCTCCGATAAAACCAGAATTCATGTTAATTGCCACTAATCCCACTAGAAAACCTGGGGCAATACCGGGTTTATCTGCAATGGAGAAGGCAATCCCAGTAGCAATGACGACGGGTAGCATTCCTAGAATAAGTCCACCCATCGTGTACATCGTGTCAAAAAACCCAAAAGAATCCTGGATATTCTCAATTGTTACTCCACCAAAAAGACTACCGATTGCTAACAGAAAACCACCACTAACAACAACTGGAATTAAGTACGAAATGGCTGTTAGTGCATGTTGCTTCAGATTAGTAAATAATTTACCTGAAGTTTGCTCTGCCATTATGCATCAGCTCCCTTTTGCATGACCTCTTCAACCATTTTAATAAACTTATTAGGAGATTTAATCACCACTTCTGTAGGAACTTCAATTATTCGTATATGCTTAAATCTATCTTTGCCACCCACTTTCACATCAGCTGCAATAATCGCCACATCCGCTTGATCAATCAACTCCTGCGGGATCTCATCTTGTACACCAATGGTTCCTTGTGTTTCTATATGGATGCGATGACCCGCTTTCCTAGCTGCTGAAACTAGTTTTTCACGAGCAATATACGTATGTGCAATTCCTGCCGTACACGCTGCAATCCCAACAATGTTCAACATGAACAATCTCCTCTCATTTCCATTTAAGCGAATGCTTGCTTTAATTCATGTACTGTATTCGCTTTCAATATGTTGTTTACGACCTCATCATTGCCTAGTTTTCCTGCTAACTTGGCTAACATTTTCAAATGCTCATTTTCACGCCCATCTCCAGCTTGTACGCAAAAGAGACAAACAATTCTCACCCCTTTTCCATCTAATGTCTCCCAAGCAATTTCATTCGAAAACTTACCAATAGCGACTCCATTTTTTAAAGCGCTTTCACTAAGTCCGTGGGGAATGGCAATAAAATTGCCAATACCCGTTTGACCTAGCGATTCCCGATGATAAATATCTTTTACAAATGACGGAACATCGTTAATATAGTTTTTCTTCTTCAACAAATTCGCTAAGGTGTTTATGGCCTCTTCTTTGGTAGTACCTGGTAAATTAACTGCCATAATTTCTTCATTGAGAATATCCATCTGTTCACCTCGTAAGTTTAAGTTTTCATTTCATTTATACAAATGGATTTTATTATCCGTTTTAAATAGCTTAATTTTTTCAAGAGATGTCTGTTTAGCTGCTGCAATACAGTCAGGAAAAATGACATTGGGCTCGCGAATTTCCGAATCGCCATTGTTCAATATTTCTCTCAATTTATTTGTAAATGAAATTTTAATGTCAGAAGATATATTAATTTTAGCGATACCGAGGTCGATCGACTTAGCAATTTCCTGATCAGGATTACTTGATCCACCATGTAATACTAACGGAATATCGATTAACTTGTTAATTTCCTCTAAAATGTCTAGACGGAGCTTAGGCTCAGCATCCTTTGGATAGATGCCATGAGCTGTACCAATAGCGATCGCCAATGAATCAATGTTTGTTCGCTCAACAAATTCCTTTGCTTTTTTTGGATCCGTGTAGATGATTTCACTCACACCCCCTTCCACTGTGTTACCCGTATCCCCAATCGTTCCTAATTCTGCTTCAACTGAGACACCAATGGAATGAGCAATCTCAACCACTTTCTTAGTAGCTGCAATATTTTCTTCGAATGGTAGGTGCGAACTGTCAATCATTACTGAAGTAAATCCTAATTGAATGGCATGAACAACTTGTGCAATGGATGCGCCATGATCTAAATGAATAGCGACTGGAACCTTGGAATGTTGAGCTTCATATAAAACCTGACTAACAAAACTATCACGTAAAAAAGCTAATTCAGCTGGGTGGATCGCCATCATAAACGGTGCCTTTGCCTCTTCGCATGCTTCCATCACCGCAGTCAATAATTGACCACTTCCTGCATTGAATGCAGGAACAGCAAAATGATTTGCCTTTGCTACATCCAACATTTCTTTACCTGTGATTAACATAGACACTACCTCTTTCGTTTTATTTTCTTTTTATTTCTTTTACTTTCTTTTTAAGGTGATTATAGTCCTGAAACAAAACCAAGTCAACATCTTTTTTGGTTTATTTTTTTTTATTTTCGGCTATAATAAATTTAAAATGTAGTTAGAGGTGGCGTTGTCATGTTTGCTAAAGAAAGAGAAGAAAAAATAAAGAAGGAGATATACCGAAAAGGAACTGTTTATGTTAAAGAATTAGCAAAGACATTTAATGTCTCAGCTCCAACAATTCGAAGTGATCTGGATAGAATCACGGCAGACTCGGATGATTTTGAACGAACACATGGTGGGGTTATTTACAAAAGAAAAAAAGAAGAAAGTAAAGAAAAAATCGTAATGTATAATATTCGTGCTTCCATTAATAAAAAAGAAAAAGAAGAAATCGCTCAAGTAGCGCTATCTTTCGTAAATGAAAGAGACACACTCTTATTAGACTCAAGTTCAACCTGCTTTGAATTTGCTTCATTATTAGCTGACCCATCCTATAAAAACAAAAATACTATTCTAACAAATGGGCTATCTACCGCGATGATTTTAAAGCAAAATCCAAATTTAACCGTCATTATTTTTGGGGGCATTGTACGGACAGATTCGAATACAATCCATGATGAATTTCAAGATCCCATTTTAGACCGATTTAACATTGATAAATACTTCTTTTCCGCATCTGGTTTATCAATTGAAAGTGGTTTTTCAGAGTTTAATATTGAAGAAGTTAAAACGAAAAAAGAAAATTTGAAACGAGCCAAGTTAAAAATCGCTCTCATCGATCATACAAAGTTTAATCAAGACTCGAGTTCAACCTTTGGCTCACTAGATTGTGCCGATATTCTTATTTCTGATTCTGGCTTAGATAAAGCTATTCAAAACAAATATAGCCCATTGATTCCTTTGCGGACCTATGGACATAGCATCAAGCGCTAAGTCGTATTTGTGATCTTTATGATGGATCCATCTTTTTGGGGAACACTGAAAAGTAAGAAGTATGGTTATATATTAGACATTTGCGAAACTTTCTCTTGCGATAAGTGAGTACATCACTTTTATAATTGTCGTAGATATAAAACGATTAAGCGGCCTTCGTTCTATGGAGTATAGAGCTAGGCCGCTTAATTGTTTTAATTTCCACTGTCTACTTGATGGAATACCAATCAAACGTAGTCAACTTGTTCTGACCTCTTTGCAAAAAGGGATCACCCGTTGCTTCTATTAACCACGTGCCTAAACCATTTGGCTGCTCGCTGCTGTTCTCCATTTGAAAGAAACGACTTTATCCATTTAATTCAGAATTGGATAGAAAATCTAACGATAACAGTGATTTTCAATTATTTCTATCATATAGTTTATGTAAATACCAGCTTGGGCCTAACTGGTACTGTCAAAAAAGGGAGGCTATTATATGGAACGATCGGAATCCATCCCATTGAATTTCCAAGAAGTCGAACCGCCATTATCTACCCAAGAAGCGACAGACGAAGCAACGAGGTGCCTTTATTGCTATGATGCACCATGCATTTCTGCATGTCCTACAGGAATTGACATCCCCTCATTCATTCAAAAAATCACAACAAATAATTTGACTGGCTCCGCTCGGACGATTATGGAGGCTAACCCAATTGGGGCTAGTTGCGCCAGGGTTTGCCCGACGGAAGAACTATGTGAAGGCGCGTGTGTTTTGAATCAGACATCGAAACCAATTATGATCGGAAAATTGCAGCGTTATGCGACCGACTGGGCGATCAAAAATGAGAAAACACTGTTTACAGCGGGCAAACGAAACGGACAGAAAGTAGCGGTTGTCGGCGGAGGGCCAGCAGGATTATCAGCCGCGCGGGAGCTTGCTTTGCTTGGCTATGCGGTGACTGTTTATGAAGCAGAAAGCGAAGCCGGCGGCCTTGATACGTACGGCATCGTCTCGTTCCGCCTGCCAAAGCGCATCTCTTTATGGGAAGTGGAACAGGTCAAGTCTCTTGGCGTATCGATTCAGACGAACACGCGTATTGGAGTCGACCTTTCTCTGCCAGAGCTACAGCAATCATTTGATGCCGTCGTTTTAGCGGTTGGCATGGCACACGTGCCACCTCTTGGCATTCCCGGCGAAGAACTTCATGGTGTTTATGACGCAATTGACCTTGTAAAAGCAACGAAGTCCACAACATTGCCCCAACAATTCAAGGGAAAGCGAGGCGTTGTTATCGGCGCCGGCAACACAGCGATTGATGGAGCAACATGCGCCGTCCGTTTAGGGGCGGAAAACGTCAAAGTTCTTTATCGCCGCACAGAAGCAGAAATGACTGCTTATCAATTTGAATATGAGTTTGCCAAACAAGACGGCGTTGAATTTCGCTGGCTTGTCTCCCCTATTGCTGTCCTTGGTGATGAAAAGGGGCGCGTAGCTGCTTTAAAATGCGCCGAAATGGCTTTGGCTGAAGCAGATGCAAGTGGACGAAGAACACCGATTCCTACAGGAGCGACATTTGTCATTAAAACCGACTTTATCATCAAAGCGATTGGGCAAGCGCGCCATCGTTGGCTCGACGATGTTGGCATTGCTACACACAACGGTGTTATTTCAATTGACCACAACTATGAAACATCTGTAAAAGGGGTTTTTGCCTGTGGCGATGCAATATTCGGCCATGGGCAAGGCGAAGCAATGGTTGTCGCGGCTGCCGAACAAGGAAAGCAAGTCGCGTACGCGATTGATAAAAATCGACGCAGCCACCGGGCTGAAACGAGTGCATAAGGAGGAATTCGATGGCTGACCTCATTAGCAATTTAGCTGGCATCACATCACCTAACCCATTTTGGCTTGCCAGCGCTCCGCCGACCAACTCTGGCTATCAAGTTCAGCGAGCATTTGAGGCTGGTTGGGGCGGGGCCGTCTGGAAGACGCTTGGTGAACCGATTATCAACTCAACCTCCCGTTTCGCTGCCCTCCACTTCAATGGCAAGCGCGTGGCAGGTTTTAATAACATTGAATTAATATCAGACCGCCCGCTGGATATTAATTTGCAAGAAATCGCCGATACAAAAAAACGCTTCCCCAACCATACCATTGTCGCCTCATTAATGGTGGAGCCTAAACAGGAAAAGTGGCATGAGATTGTCAAACGCGTTGAAGCAGTAGGCGTTGATGGCCTTGAACTAAATTTTGGCTGTCCCCATGGCATGGCGGAACGAGGTATGGGTTCGGCCTCTGGCCAAGTGCCAGCGCTCGTTGAACAGCAAACAGCTTGGGTAAAAGAGGTAGCAACGACACCTGTTATCGTCAAACTGACACCAAATATTACTGACATTACCGCCACTGCCGAGGCCGCTGCTCAAGGTGGCGCTGATGCCATTAGTTTAATTAACACAATCAACAGCCTTGCCGGCGTCGACATTGACACTTGGCAAACGATACCGAATGTCGATGGCCTAGGCACTCATGGCGGCTACTGTGGCCCAGCTGTTAAGCCAATTGCCTTGCATATGCTTGGCGATTGTGCGCGCCATCCGAATGTCGATATACCCATTTCAGGAATTGGCGGCATTGCTACTTGGCAAGATGCAGTGCAATTTTTGCTGATGGGCGCTTCAAACGTGCAAGTGTGTACCGCTGCCATGCACCACGGCTTTCGCATTGTCGAAGATTTGCTTGATGGGCTATCAGCCTATTTAGATGAAAAAGGGCTTGCTTCTGTGCAAGATTTAGTTGGCCAATCGGTTCATCGCTATTCTGAATGGGGCAACCTCAATTTAAACCATCAAGTCGTTGCTCGAATCAACCCGGATGTATGCATCAACTGCAACAAATGCCACATCTCCTGTGAAGATACGGCCCACCAATGCATTGGCCGCTATGCAGACGAGAACGGTGCTCCTTACTTGAAAGTCGACGAAGACGAATGCGTTGGCTGCAACTTGTGCTCGATTGTTTGCCCAGTAGAGGGAGCGATTGCAATGGTGTCAAAACCGAACGGGCTGCCACCAATGTCTTGGAATGAACGGCAGGCTGCTATTGCCAATGACTAAATCGAGCTTAAACACAGCTAGAAAAAGGAGGAAACCAATGAAACGACTGATTCAAAACGGGACGATTGTAACCGCTTCTGATACGTATAAAGCTGACTTGTTAATCGAAGATGAAACGATTGCGCAAATTGGCCAACAATTGGCTGTTCAAGGGGTAGACGAAACAATCGATGCAAGCGGCTGTTTTGTCTTTCCTGGTGGCATTGACCCCCACACACACCTGGACATGCCATTTGGGGGCACCGTTACAAAAGACGACTTTGAAACAGGAACAATTGCGGCTGCCTATGGCGGGACAACGACGATCATTGATTTCTGCTTGACTGAGAAAGAAAAGCCGCTGCAATCCGCAATAGAAACATGGCATAAAAAAGCGGCAGGAAAAGCAGCCATTGACTACGGCTTCCATTTAATGATCGGCGAAATCAATGAAGCTGTGCTCAATGAATTGCCAGCGATCGTCACAACAGAAGGCATCTCTTCCTTTAAAGTGTTTATGGCTTATAAGCATGTGTTCCAAGCCGATGATGCCACTCTTTTTGAGACACTCACAAAAGCGAAAGAACTAGGCGCTTTAGTCATGGTCCATGCCGAGAATGGCGATGTCATTGATTATTTAACAAAGCAAGCGTTGAAAGAAGGAAAAACGGCGCCGATATACCACGCTCTTACTCGCCCCGTCGAAGCGGAAGGAGAAGCGACCGGGCGTGCTTGCCAGCTCGCTTCCCTTGCACAGTCGCAGCTGTATGTTGTCCATGTGACTTGCCAAGAGGCCGTCCAACAAATTGCCGAAGCGCGTAAGCAAGGGGCAGACATTTGGGGCGAAACATGCCCGCAATATTTAGTGCTTGATGAAAGCATGTTGCGAAAGCCTGGATTTGAAGGAGCCAAATATGTATGGTCGCCGCCGCTGCGGGAAAAACAGCACCAAGACGCCCTCTGGAAGGCGCTAAAAACGGGGACGTTGCAAACCATTGGCAGCGACCAGTGTTCGTTTGACTTCACTGGCCAAAAAGACTTGGGCGTGAACGACTTCACGAAAATCCCAAATGGTGGGCCTATTATTGAAGATCGCTTTTCACTTCTGTATTCAGAAGGCGTAGCCAAAGGGCGCATTGGCCTCAACGAGTTTGTCGACCTCGTCTCGACGCGAGCTGCCAAACTGTTCGGGCTGTATCCGAAAAAAGGCTGCATTGCTGTCGGTGCCGATGCAGACATCGTCTTGTTTGACCCCCAGGAAGAGCGTGTGCTATCAGCTCGTACACACCACCTCGCTGTTGATTACAGCGCCTTTGAAGGAATGCAGGTAAAGGGGACGCCACGGACGGTGTTGTCGCGAGGAAAAGTCATTATCCGCGATCAAACGTATGTCGGCACTCCAGGGGAAGGGTCGTTTCTAAAACGGGCGCGTTATGGGGAGTTATGGACGAATGATTTAGTAGGCCAGCGCTGATAGCGTGTACACCCTACCCGTTATTCCGCAAAGGCACCAACATGAAACGTTAGAAAGGAGAGGTTTGATGGCTGAACACACCCACTTTCAACAAGAAAAAGGAGCAATTGATGCGCTCATCGGTGACGGCTATAAAATCATATCCATTTCCGATCATTTAAACGGCTCAACGGTATTGTTCACTAAAGCGGGGACAACCAAAACCTTTTTAGCAGCAAACGCTAATGCACGCAAGTATGCTTCAACCCTTTTTTGTAAAGGGCAAGTCTGGCCAACTGTTACTAGCCAAGGAGGCAATGCCCATGAACACCAATAAGTTAGCAATCAATCGCGAACGGCTTAAACAAACGCTCCAGGCGTTCGCAGCATTCGGGGCAACGGCCAACAATGGCGTGACGCGCCTTGCCCTGTCTGAAGAAGACAAGCAAGCGCGGGCTTATCTGCGCCAGCAATGTGAATCGCTCGGGCTTGAAGTAACAACGGACGATCTCGGGAACATGTACAGTATAATCCCAGGAAAACAGCACGATGCCCCGCCCGTCTACCTTGGTTCCCACCTTGACACGGTTAAAAAAGGAGGGCGTTTCGATGGTGTCCTCGGTGTTGCAGGCGCCTTAGAAGTGCTGCGCACAATAGTAGAACATAAGCTTGAATTAAACCTGCCTCTAGGGCTGATCAATTTCACAAACGAGGAAGGAGCCCGTTTCGAGCCTTCGATGATGGCATCAGGAGTTTTGGCTGGAAAATTTAGCAAAGACGCAATGATGCAATCAACGGACCAAGATGGTGTTTCTTTCGGAGAGGCTCTGTCGGCGAGTGGTTTTGCTGGCTCCGCCCACAATCGGCTGACGAACGCAAGCGCTTTTTTAGAACTGCATATCGAACAAGGGCCGGTTTTAGAAGCAGAAAAGCAAACCATCGGCGCCGTTGAGTGCGTTGTTGGCATGGTTTGTTACGAAATCGACATTTGCGGCAAGTCCAACCACGCCGGAACCACGCCGCAAGGGATGCGTCACGATGCACTAACCGCAGCCAACGCCTGCATGACGGCTTTCCATGAAAAGCTGGCACAGTTAGACGACACGCTCGTTTATACGATCGGCCGCTTTAATGTGTTCCCGAACATCCATACAGTCATTCCTGGCCGTGCTGTCTTCACTCTTGAAGCTAGGCACCAAGACGAAGCCGTGCTGGCTGCAGTAGAGACTGTGATTCATGAAGTCGCCGCAGCGTGCACCCTTCCTTGTCAGGCAACAAAACGATGGAGCCGAGAGACGGTTTGGTTTGACAACAGCCTTGTCGCCCAAATAGAAGAATCGGCAAAAACGCTCGGTTATCCTTATAAACGCATGGTGAGCGGTGCTGGCCACGATGCTCAATTTATTTCTTCCCTTGTCCCGACAGCGATGATTTTCGTACCAAGCCAGGGAGGAATCAGTCACGCGGAGGAAGAATGGACTTCTTGGGAGGACTGCGAAAAGGGCGTCAATGTCCTATTGGAAACAGCATTGAAACGAACAATGAGCGAGGAGGCGATTAAACAGTGAGCACTGGAATGGAACCGACATTGGCCAAAAAAGACGAGCAATATGTTTGGCACGCCATGCAACGTTCAGGGGCAGCGCCCCTTATCGCCGATACTGGTGAAGGGTCGTGGTTTACGGATACAAACGGCAACCGCTACATGGATGGTGTCTCTGGGTTATGGTGCCTAAATCTTGGCCACGGGCAAACGGAAATCATTGAGGCAGCTACCGAGCAAATGAACAAACTCGCCTATTTTCCCCTTTCCCTAGGTCATCAGCCAGCGATCGCATTGGCTGAAAAATTAGCCGCTTTGCTCGGTGGCGGTTTTCGTACCTTTTTTGCCAACGGCGGTTCTGACGCAAACGAAACGGCCTTTAAAATCGCGCGCCAATACCATAAGCAAACCGGCTTCCCAGAAAAACAAAAAATCATTTCCCGTTACCGGGGCTATCATGGCAATTCCCTTGGCGCCCTCGCAGCCACAGCCCAAGCAAACCGCAAAATAAAGTACGACGCTGCCTTGCCTGGCTTCTTGCATATTCCACCGCCTTACGCCTATCGATCAAGCTTTGGCTCTAGTGCCAAAGACGACCAGCTAGCAGCTGACTTTCTCGAACAAACGATTTTATGGGAAGGCCCTGAAACAGTAGCCGCTTTTATAATGGAGCCCATCATTTCCGGCGGCGGCGTCATTTACCCACAATCAAACAACTATTACAAACGTGTCCGCGACATTTGCGACCGCTATCAAGTCTTGCTCATTTTAGATGAAGTCGTCTCTGGTTTCGGGAGGACCGGCAAGCTATTCGGCTTTATGCATGGCGATGACGATTTCAAACCTGACATCCTCACACTGGCGAAAGGACTTACGAGCGGTTACCTCCCATTAGGCGCTACTTGCGTTGCCGAAAACGTATACCAAGCATTCGATGGAAAAGGCGAAACTAGCCATTTTCGCCACATCTCCACCTACGGCGGACACCCCGCGTCTTGCGCGGTCGCGTTAAAAGCGATTGATATTATTGAGCGTGAACAGATTGTCAATCGAGTCGAAGCGTTAGGCCGCACCGTTCTTGGCAAATTGAAACAGCTTGAACAACTTTCGATTGTCGGCGAAGTCCGTGGCATTGGCTTCCTTTACGGCATAGAACTTGTTCAAGATAAACAAACAAAGGAACCAGCCGGTGACGAAACCATGAAAGCGATTGTAACTACCTGCCAAAAACAAGGGCTGATCATCGGCAAAAACAGCGACACCATCCCAGGAGGGGGCAATGTTCTCATTATCGCCCCACCACTCACCTCTAGTGAAGATGATTTAACTTTTCTCGTTGATACAGTCTCCAACGTTCTGGGTACGTTTGCATAAGGATCACTCTGTGGCGAGCGCGTTTGCTCGCCTATTTTCCCATCCGCCTTCCCGTATACACTGGCTTAGTACTTTCCAACATTTATACGCTGCTGTCTTCCAGTTAGCCCCCTTTACAGCAGGAAAATACATTCCAACCGTCAACGCCCCCTTTTCTTTCTTGCTAAAAAGACGAGCCAATCCCCGCCAATGATCGGTTCATTGATAGAGGCGAAACCATTTCCAGCAATATACGTGTAAGCATTTGTCTCGCTTTCATCTGTATAGACAGTGCATTCGACACGCTCGTACTCATTTTCACTTTTGCCTTCGGGATCGTAGCCTTCTAATTTGTCAATACAGACAAGTTCTTCGCTGGTGACAGCATAAAGCTCGCCTATGATTTTCTCCTGGCCGCGAAAACGGACAATCGGATAGCCAAATGGTGTATTGTGCATTTCCCCTATGATCCAACACATACCCTCCACTAACTCGCTGTGCTGCAAGTAATGGGCGTTTGCGCCGCCTTTTCGCAATGTCCCATAAACGAATAGGAGATTTTTGTTTTTTCCTTGCATCACACCACACCCTATTCTGACAGCTTGTTATACGGTCTCTTCAAAAAATCTGGTTATTATAGTTCTTCACCTACAACGGAAAAACGGCCTTTTAATACGGAAGCTTGCTCCACTTCATCGGCGACGGCAATGGCAAAGTCAGCATAGCTAATGTAACTGTTGCCCTCTTTATTCGTTGTTAGTTCTTCGCCAGCTTTTGTATAAGAGCCTGTTCTGCCTCCATCTGCCCGAAAATCTGCTGCCGGGCTAATAAACGTCCAATCAAACGCTTTGACATCCCGAAGGTCAGCAAGGTTTTTGCTTTGCGCTTCAGCTATCGGCTTAAACATATCTGGAAATGAAGGCATATCTTTCAGCATCCGGCTATGGTTTTTATCAACGTAAAGACTGCCAGCACCACCGACAACGAGCAGCCGAACCGTTTTCACCTCGTTAAAAATAGCGATCAGATGACGACCAACTGTTACGTGTTGATCTGAGTGTTCAGACGGGAAGCCAATTGCATTGACAACAGACTGAAACGGCATCACATCTGTTGCGGTCAAATCGTTGACATCCTTTTCCATAACATCATCCACATTAGCAGTGAGGTTGCTTTTATTGCGGACAATCGCTGTTACATGATGACCCCGTTTTTTTAATTCCTGTGCAATTAATTGACCTGCTTTCCCTGTGGCTCCTATAACGGCTGTTTTCATACAATCAATCTCTCCTTTTTATTTTTGTAATCGAAATAGGTACATTTAAGACAGAAAAAATCCTATTGGATTTTCTCTGGAAAACTAGCAAGCACATCTGCAAGCGTCATGCTAGCTAACACTTCTTCCATTGCGCGCTGTGCTTTGCCTAACATTACTTCGAGCACCCCTTGAATATTGGCGCCGACGTAGCAATTAGGATTGGGCTGACTATGAATATGAAACAGCTCATTGTCAGCAACAACTTGGACGGCTTGGTAAAAATCGAGCAATGTGAGCTCGTCTGGATCTTTTGCCAGCCTGGCTCCGCCCGTGCCACTACGCCCTTCAATAATCCCTGCTTTTTTTAATTGAGCAGAAATGCGGCGTATAACAACAGGGTTTGTATGGACACTTGCTGCCATCCACTCAGATGTCAAAACGGCTGTCCGCTCAGTTGCAAGGAGGGCGCCGATGTGGACCGCTACCGAAAATCGAGAGCTTATTTTCATTAGCGAATCACCTCTTTGTAACCATTATAGTTACAACACTAGAAGAAATCAAGCATCTACCCTTTACTGAATCAACTGGAAATCGTTTACGTATCGAAAAACACTCGCAAAAGCAACAGATACTTTAGCAAAAAACATTCTTTGCCTAACAAATGCAAAATACAAAAAAACACTAACGCTTAGGCATTAGTGTTTTTTAGAAAGAAATTTTTTCATTATGTCGCCGTGCCTGGCTTACCTTGTGTTTCCACTGGGACAGCCGTTTCGGCTTTGGCTCCATTCTCAATAAACGGTACAAAAATAAAGCAGACGATTACGACCATGGCGATCATTCGTTTCATCGTTGTTCAGCTCCTGACCCTAAAATTTTCATATTCGTACGGTAATGAAGCGCTTCCTTCATGTAATAAAAGGCCTTTTCAAATAACGATTGTTGTTTATAGTATTCGGCAATCTCTTCTGCTAGTTCGGAATACTCAAAGTAGAGCTCTTTCTCAAGCAAAAGTTGCAGCTCTCTTGTAAGTTGCTCGTCCCCCCTTCGTTTATGTACAATGCTTCCGTGATGGCACAGCGTACCATATATTCTTCGAGATGAATGGCTGCCGCTCCTGCTTTTGCTTCTTGCAATAACGTAACGGCTTGTTCATTATTGGGATTCTGGCGTAAACGCACATTGGCTAAGTCTGCTATTGTTTTCAATCCTTCGACACTTTTTTTGAACTGACCAATTCCAGTGCCTCCACAAAATACATTTCCGCTTCATGTAACTTTTTTTGGCGGACACGATTAAGCCCTAATGCCCTTAACAGAAGAGCGTGCGTCGTTGGATAAGGCGTTGCGTCAGCAAGTGCAGATTGGTACTCTTTTTCAGCCTCATCAAACAGATTCAGTTCTGTTTTTATAGCTGCTAAAAGCAACCTACAATTTAAAATCCGCTCCAAATAAAATTGTTGTTCCTCAAACAAATCAATTGCCTGCTCAAGATAAGAGACAGCAAATGTATATTGGTCAATGCGAAAATAACTTTCTCCTAAACGGAAATAAAATTCGGCTTCCTCCGATTGATCGTGGACGTGGTCAATTTTCTGTTCAGCGATCTTATATAAGCGAAGCGCTGATTGATACCGCCCTTCATAAAACTCATATTGCCCACTCATAAAATAATATAGAAACGCTAACAAGCCATCATAAATCGTATCCTCTACATTGACAGCCTGGAGGCTCGTTGGTTCAACCCTTTTTTGTTGCACATCTTCGGTTAGTAGCTGATGGCGAAACAAAACAAGCGAGTAATAGGACAACACTTTTTCGTCGGATCTTTCAAGCTGATTGACCAATTGGCCAATTTCCTGTTTTATTCTTCTGCTTGTTCAACCTCACGAGAGACGATACAGCTGTACCATTCGACAATTTTTGCACCCAATTTTTCAGGTGAAATAGAAGAAGCCATGAGCACCGACCTTTCGGAAGTAATTGGTAACTTACCCTGATTATATCCAACCGTTTTAAAGATGTATATCATGTTGGCTGTTTTCCGAACATAGCGAAAAAAACTGGATAGCCTACAGGCCTAACAATAAACAACGATTAGCGTCACGATAGGCAGATACACGCCCACTCTACAAAAAGAAGAACGAATCAAGTAAAATTGAAATTATCTATTTTTTCATGGATGGAGGCCCTGAAAATGAAAGTTGGACAAGCAGACGATATAGCGGGGTTGGTTCAATTTAATCAGTTAGTAGCCGAAGCAAGCGATGAACAGAGCATCCTGCGTCTATTGCTAGATACAGTTGATGTCTTTTTCCCTCATGTGGATATGGCGATCGTCTATTTATACGACGAGAACCAAAAGGTGCTTCGGCTTGGCGCAGGCATAGGCGTCTCTGTACAAAGTTTGCGGCGGCTCGCTTTTAAACCCGGTGAATCGTTGACGGGAAAAGTGTTTCTCAGCAAAAAACCGTACCTTTGCCTCGGCAAACATGATATTAAGCAGAAAATGGCCAACATCTCACCAGAAAACTGGAAGTGGTTTCGCGAGGGCACATACAAACTAGACGTAACAAGCTCCATTAATGTGCCGTTTCTGTCCAATGGCCGTTGTCTAGGCACATTTACATTAAATCGCTATTCAAGCAGCATCCCTTTTCGTAAAAATGACGTTGCCATTGCTCTCGGGCTTGCCCACCAGGCAGCAATGGCGATTGATAACGTCCGCCTCCATCAGGCACTCGCCTGTAGCGATGCAAAAGAAACACTCGTACAGTCGTTGTGTAAAGGTGGTGCAAAGCAAGTCCTTGCCCAGTTGGAACAGCTTTTACACACACCTTGCACCATCGAAGCGAGCGTGAAGGAAGACGAAGCGATTCCGATCGTACGCAATCGAAGACGCCTCGGTTATCTCCGCCCCCGGCGGCCATTGCTGACTTTATCAGCGATCGAACGGAATACCCTTCAGTTTGCTGCGTTAATCCTTGCTAGCGAGCTAGAAAAACAGCATGACGATTACGAACAAGGGCTTCACAGGCGCAATCGCGCGTTCCAAAACCTATTGAATGGAGACTATGGTTCTGTAGAATACTTGTCCCACGCCCCTATTTATTGTTTCGTACTTGCAGGCAGCGTTTGCGACAACATTGCACTTACTCGCCAAATTGAAACAACTGTCCAAGCTTACTTCCCAAATGGGCATTTTTCTGTTTACGAAGAGCGTTATGTCGTCCTTGCCCCTTCTTGTGCCTATATCGATCATCTTGCGACTTATTTACAGCGCCACTATCATCTTGTGGTTGGCCTAAGCCGCCCAAGGATGATTACTGACGTCGCTTCTTCTTACCGGGAAGCGGTGCTTGCTGTCGAAATGAAAGGCGACGCCCCACTAGTTCGTTATCAAGACCTTGGCTGTCGCAGGCTATGGCCTTCTTTAGACGAACAGACGAAGCGCGATTTTGTGATTGACTATTTACAGCCACTGCTCGACCTAGAACCTGATTACATGGCCACTCTTGCTGCATTAATTGAAAATGGAAGAAGCGCCCGGCAACAAACGGCTAAGCAACTGCACATCCACGTCAACACGCTCTATCAACGAGTGAAACGAATCGAGCAAGTACTAGGCATTTCCTTTCAAAATGAAAGACAGTGGCTACAACTCATGATTGCTTATGAGTTGTATGTAGACGGCCACACAGAAACGGGCAAAAACATGTAGACCTCCATATCCCGCTTGTTTCGTCAGAATATTATAATCATAGGTAAGCAAACAAAAGAAGTTGAGGTGATACCGTGCAAACATACTTAAACTACATTGGGGGCGAATGGAAAGCGTCTATTTCAGGAAATGTCTTTTATGGCCGCAACCCTGCCAATTACGATGAAATCCTCGGCGCCTACCAAGCATCTACAGCAGAAGATGCTCGGCTCGCCATTAAAAGCGCCGCTGCCGCTTTTCCAAATTGGAAAAACAAAAGTGCGATTGAACGGGCAGACGTTCTTTACCAATTAATGCCTTTACTAGCAGCAGAAAAAGACACACTGGCAGCAATCATCACAAAGGAAGTTGGAAAAACGATTGCCGCCGCTCGAAAAGAAGTAGACGCAGCTATTCAAGCACTCAAGCATTTTAGCGGTGCTGCAAATAGGCTGGCAGGAGAGACTGTACCTGCAAACAATCCCGAGACAGTTGCTTATACGATTAAAGAGCCGCTTGGACCTGTTGGCGTCATTACCCCTTTTAATTTTCCTTTAGGTATCGGGATTTATAAAATTGCCCCTGCTTTAATTGCAGGAAATACAGTCGTTTACAAGCCTCATAACGATACCGTCCAAATTGCCACGAGGCTCGTTGAGTTGTTTATCCAGGCAGGAACACCAAAAGGAGTTTTGAATCTTGTCACTGGCGACGGCGACAAAGTGGGACAGGAATTAGGCGAAAACCCAACATTAAAGGCAATTTCGTTCACTGGTTCTTCCGATGTTGGTTTGCTATTAGGCCGATCTGTTACAAACCGAGGTGGAAAAATGCAAGCGGAGATGGGCGGAAAAAACGCGACCGTTATTTTAGAGGATGCCGACTTGGATAACGCCGTTTCGGGAGTCGTCATTAGCGGCCTGCTGAACAACGGGCAAAGCTGCACAGGAACCTCTCGCGTGATCGTGCCTAAAAACATCGCCAAAACGGTTACCTCCAAACTCGTTGAAAAAGCAAATGCCATTCGCGTAGGCGATGGGTTTGATGAAAATGTAGAAAACGGACCTGTTGCCAATGAAAGACAGCTTCATAAGTACATCCATTATGTTGAGGTTGCGATCAAAGAAGGGGCGAAGTTAGAGTGCGGCGGCAAGCGTCTTTACGGCGAAGGGAAGGACAAAGGTTATTTCGTCGCGCCGACCGTGCTAAGCGGCGTTACGCCAGAAATGACCATTGCCCAAGAAGAGGTGTTCGCTCCGGTAGTAGCGATAATGGAAGTCAATTCTTTTGAAGAAGCGATCGCCGTCGCCAATCAGACAGATTTTGGCCTCTCTTCGGCAATTTATACAACCAATTTGCAAAAAGCCCATGAATTTGTCCGCCGAGTCGAAACAGGGGTGACTCATATTAACATCCCTTCCAACCATTACGAAAACCAATTGCCTTTCGGTGGCAAGAAAAACTCAAGCATTGGGCCGCGGGAACAAGGAAGCACTGCCCTTGACTTTTGGATTGACACAAAAGCAGTCTATCTCAAACCTTAGGAGGTAACGATGAGAACAGTTGGCCTTATTGGCTGTGGCGCAATGGGAAAAGGGATGGCCACATCCCTTTTGAGCGCCGGCTATACCGTTTATATTTATGACAACATGTCCAAATGGCGAGAACCGTTGGAAAAACAAGGAGCATGCTTTGTCCAAAATGGCGATGCTGTAGCGAAAAAGGCAAAGTATGTCTTGCTATCTCTTCCTTCGCCAAAAATTGTTGCTGACACAGTTGCAGGCAAACAAGGGTTGCTTTGTCATTTACGGCCGGATAGCTTTTTACTAGACCTTAGCACGACAGATGTGCAAACGACCATAGCAATGGAGAAAGCCGCTGCTGCTAAAGGCATTCATTACCTAGACTGCCCTGTCAGCGGCGGTCCTGCTGGAGCCGATACAGGAACACTGACGATCATGGTCGGCGGCGACAAACAAGCTTACTTTAAGATAAAACCGATACTTGACATACTTGGCGACACCATTCTGTATGTAGGCGATTCTGGAGCTGGGCAAACAGTCAAGCTGTGCAACAACATGCTTGTTGCTGGCATTACGACGCTACTGAGCGAAACAATGGCTGTTGCTAGCGATCATGGCGTGTCTAGACGGCTTCTTGCCGAAATCATCCAACAAAGTTCTGGTCATAATCGCGTTCTTGACGTTTTTGGCGAAAATTTAATTTCCGGCTCATATGACAATGTGCTGTTCTACTTGAAGCATATGGCTAAAGACCTTGAACTCTACATGGCGTTGTCGCAAGATTCGCTAAAGCCCCAGCATGCTGCTGGCACAGTCAACCAGCTATACCGCTCAGCGCTCCATCAAGGCAAAGGCGATAAAGACGCCACTGCTGTTTACTAATTGGCTAGCCGAATCTCTCGTACATTACCTGTAAATCGTTCTGCTAAGAAACCCCTATCTTGGCTATCGATTTGCCATGTTCATAAGAAAGGCGGGAACTATGAATAAACGAAAACCTTTCCTCACCGACTGGAGGCTTCACTTACTCGTTTTAGGCATTGTTGTCATTGCAGAAATGATTGGCGTGATCGAAATTCGCTTAGGAGCAGGAATGATCATGCTCTTGCCGATGCTGTTTGCCCTTGTATTCGGATTGGCCTTGTATTTCACGCCACTCGTTAAAGAAACACAGTCCAAACATGCAGAGCCGATCATTACCCTTAGTGTAGCGCTGCTGATCGCCAAAATCGGCGTCACTATAGGGCCCGACTTAAAAAATGTTATTGCTGCTGGCCCCGCCTTGCTATTACAAGAAATCGGCAATTTTGGCACCCTCTTTATAGCGTTGCCCGTTGCCGTTTTACTGCTTGGAATGAAGCGGGAAAGCATTGGCATGACCCATTCCATCGGACGAGAGCCCAATTTAGGGATTATTTATGACAAATTCGGCTTTGACTCTCCAGAAGGCAAGGGTGTTACAACAATTTACGTTTTTGGCACTGTTTTTGGCGCTCTTTTTTATGGACTTGTCTCTGGTTTTTTAGCTACTTTCACTCCACTCCATCCTTTATCATTGGCGATGGCTTCTGGCGTTGGTAGCGGCAGTATGATGGCAGCAGCAAGCGGGTCACTCATTGCTGCTTATCCAGAATATGAGACACAAATTATTGCTTTCGCTGGCGCAAGCAACCTACTCACCTATGGTACCGGTTTATTTGTGAGCGTCTTCATTGCCTTGCCGTTAACAGAAAAGTTGTATGCGCTGTTTAGGCGTTTGAAAGGAGACAGACCATAAATGAAGTCCATCCAAGAATCGATTATTCTCTTCTTTATTGTTGGTCTTGTTGCTTTTATTGGCAATTGGCTTGGCTACCAAGCATTCTCTGGCGAGGCTGCCTTAGGCATGCTTCTTTTAATCGTGATTGCCTGTGTTGGGCAAGTTCTTGGAAAATCGCTGCCTTTCCCTATTCCTAGCGTCGTTTATATCATTGTCATTGGCATCGTATTGTCTTTACCAGAGACGCCGTGGGGCCCACTCGTCATTGAGTTTACATCCCACATCCAACTTCTTTCCATTGCCACACCGATACTCGCTTATGCTGGGATTGCCATAGGCCGTTCATGGGCTGACTTTGCCGCGATCGGTTGGAAAGCAATGGTCGTTTGTTTACTCGTTCTTTTTGGCACACTAATCGGCTCAGCGATTATCGCTGAAATCATTTTGCGTTATCAAGGAATCATATAAAATGGTGAAAATAACGATTACCATGTATAGCCTCTTATTTAGTGGATATACTAAATAACACGTATCCCCCACCTGCCGTCGGACAATCCGGCGGCTTTTTTTATCCATAAAAAAAGCCGCCACTACAGGCAGCTTCAGATTGTAGATAAATGCTTGCATATGTCGCCGTTTACCGCGCTCAGATGCTTTGAAACGATCGTTTCATGGGCAAATTGCAGTTCGCATCTTCCTTCGGCTTCACTTCTCGTCTGACAAGCGCTTCCTATCCGTCTGGACTAAATGTTTCCCACTCTTACAAGCAACTTTCTAAATTAAAACAAACCTAGCCATTTTTTTCGTTTTTTTACGACCCGTTCTGGCGGCTCAAGGTACACATGCTTGTCTTCAGCAATAAGGCGGGCATTTTCTTGATAGCTGTAAACAAGGTCTTGGCCGTATTGTTCCTCCAATACGTGGAACGCTTCCTGCATCCGGAATGTGCGGTTCACTAAATTGTGGGCATCTGAAGCTAGCACGTGAACGAGGTTGGCTTCGACAAGCTCCATGCTAAAGGTAGCGATGTCTTTACCAAAGTAGCCTGTCACACTGGAAGAAGTAAGCTGGGTAAGAGCGCCATTTTTAACAAGTTCATAGAGTTTATCTGGATCTTCCTTGAATACTTTATTCCGTTCTGGATGGGCAATAACGGGAATATACCCTTCACTGCCTATTTCATAAAGCAGCCTCGCTGAATAAGCAGGCACTTCTGAACTCGGGAATTCAATCAGTACATATTTGCTGTCGGCCAGTGCAAGGCCAGTCCCGCTGGCCAGCCCCTGGGTCATCTCGCCATAGAGGCGGAGTTCCTGCCCTGGTCGAATCATAAGATCTATGCCTGCTGCCTGTAAATCACTGTTTAGGGCAGTCACTGCTTTGCGGACGGAAGAACCATCATTTTGAAAAGACGGGTGTTGGTGATGGGGGGTGGCAATGATTTTAGAAATCCCTTCTTTTACGGCTTCGCGGGCCATCGTCAAGCTGTCTTCACGTGTTTGCGCCCCATCGTCTAGACCGGGGAGAATATGGCAATGGATATCAATCATTCGCTTCCCCTCCTTTCATGAAGCTAAGCTGGCTCAACTGGCAAAAGCAATCGCAACTTTTTCGTTATTTGTAATAATAATAGGTTGTATCGTCAACTGGTTTATTGTTTAACACGACGCCAAGCAAATGAGCATTCGCCTTGACGAGGTTTTCTTTCGTTTTTTGCAACTGCTCCCTGTCTGTCTTGCCGCTTGACGTGACAATAATGGTGCCATCGACTTTGTTGGCGAGGATTTGCGCATCGGCAACAGCCATTACAGGAGGCGTGTCCAAAATAACCATATCATATTTATCTCTTGCTTCTTGTAAAACAAGCTCCATCATTTTGGAGTTTAACAATTCAGCCGGGTTAGGCGGGATCGGGCCGCAAGTCAACAGGGAAACATTCTCGACGTTTGTTTCCTGAATCACATCGTCCTGCTTTTGTTGGCGTGTCAGTACATTCGTCAACCCACGGTTGTTCATGAGCCCAAATGTATAATGAGCCGTCGGCTTTCTCATATCTGCGTCAATAAGCAAGACCGTTTGCCCATTTTGGGCGATGACAACAGCTAAGTTGGATGCCGTTGTTGATTTCCCCTCCCCGGGGCCAGCAGATGTGACAAGCAGCGATTTAATTTCCGTGTCAACTGCCGAATATTCAATGTTCGTCCGGATCGTGCGGTATTGTTCAGTAATGGGTGAACGTCGATTTACATCGGCAATTAGTTGCCGTTTTTTCTGGACTGGCTTTTTCTTCGTGCGTGTTAGACGTGCCATAAGTCACCTGCTTCCTAAAATCTAAGACGTCTTTTTTGCAGCCGCATCGACGCTTTCCATATTAGAGACAGCGCCAAGAACAGGCAAATCAATGATGTTTTCGATGTCTTTTTCCGTTTTTATTGTCGTATCCAAGTATTCAAGCAAAAAGGCCAAACCGACCGCAGCCATAAGGCCGACAACAAAAGCAATCGCCATATTTAACAACGGTTTTGGGCTGACTGGCGTTGGGTCTTCGCCAATTTCTGCTTCCGAAAGAATGCTAACATTGTCGATGCTCATAATATCGGGAATTTGCTCTTGAAAAACAGTCGCAATGCTATTCGTCAAAAGTGTGGCATCAGCCGGGCTTTCTGACTCGACCGTAATCGTCACCACTTGTGAGTTGCTTTGGCTACCAACGGAAACGGCCGCTTCTAAATCGCCGTAAGTCATGTCAAGTCCTTCAGTCTCAATGACTTCATTTAAAATTCTTGGACTTTTAATAATCTCGCTATATGTATCGATCAGTTCGAGATTGTTGCGGACGACTTGCTGGTTTAGTTGCCCTTCTGGAACAGCCTGGTTCACGAGAAGCTGCGTAGAACGTTCATACATGGGCGTCAGCACAAACGAGCTGACAATCGCGCTCACGAGCATAGCAAAGAGCGGAATGGCCACAAGGAGCCGCCATCTTTGTTTCAATGTTTGAAAGATTTCTTTCAAACTTATGGTTTCTTCCATTTGTTTATATACCTCCTAGACGTCACTTCCCTGACTCTTTACGAATTATATCATAATTTGCAAAGAAATTACCCTGAAATCTAGCTTATCTCCAAGAAACTTTAGTCCCTCGTTTTCCTACTTTTCCGCCAATAAACAGGTCTTAAGGCCCACGACTAAAAGTTCAATTCTATCAATTTTATTTTTCACTTAAAAATACAAAAAGATAGGGTTGTGGAATGATAGTAAATTAATTATCCTATTAAGAAAGTAGTTGCCTATTTCCATATCTTCAATTAGAAAGGCGTTATCCTTATTATGAAAAAGAAAACTGTTTTAAAAGTCATCGCCCTTATTTTCGGGCTCCTGTTTCTGAGCGTGATTGCTTACGGTGTCTATTTGTACAACGACATCCGCCATACAGCCAATGAAATGTATGACCCTCTTCCAAACCGCGAAGGCGCTTCACCCCTTCGCCCCGCTGGCCTTCAAGTCGGAGAACCAATGTCGATTCTTCTTGCTGGAGTGGATTTGACAGAAGGCCGCGAAGACGAAGTTGTTGGCCGAGCCGACTCCATCATGGTACTGACGTTAAACCCAGCAGAAGGTACAACGAAAATGGTTAGCATTCCTCGTGATACCCGAGCAGAAATTGTTGGTCGCGGCACGGTGGAAAAAATCAACCACGCTCATGCATATGGCGGCGCACAAATGCTGATTGATTCAATTGAAGAAGCGTATGGCATACCAATTGACCATTACGCTAGTATTAATATGGCTGGATTTGAACGTTTAATTGATGCTTTTGGCGGCGTCACGGTTTACAATGATTTTGAGTTTGGAATGGATGGTTCTCATTTCCCTGAAGGAACGATTGAGTTAAACGGAGAAGAGGCGCTTAAGTACACACGCATGCGTTATGACGATCCTCGCGGCGATGCCGGACGAGCCAACAGACAACGAGACATTATTGACGCACTCATGCAAGAATCCGCCTCTCTCGGCTCGATTACAAAAGTCGGCGAGATTCTAGATGTGCTCGGCACCACTGTCCGGACAGACTTATCATTAGATGCCATGTGGGACTACCAGTCTGAATACCGCCCTGCTCTCGGTTCAACCGAACAAATCGAAGTTTCCTATACAGGGGAAACGATTGACGGCATTTGGTATGCGATTGTCAGCGATGAAGAAAAAGCCCGCGTGCGAAGTGAAATGCTATCACACTTGGGACTCGAATAAGCTAAATTCCTTTATACAAGGAGGGATGGGATGCATCCACTGGCAAAAAAAGCATTCTCTTTACAAGCAGCAGGGAAGTTAGAAGCGTCGCAAGAAACATTTGCCGCTTTGCTTGCTGAGCAGCCCAATGACCCCCTCTCCCACTACTACTATGCCTCTAGCCTTGATCGGCTAGGGAAAGAGCGCCAAGCTGTTCCTCATTATGAACAGGCGATTGCCTTAGGGTTAACAGGCGATGATTTAGAAGGCGCCCTTTTAGGCCTCGGCAGCACATACCGTGTGCTTGGCGAGTATGACAAGGCGGAAAAAACGTTGAGTAAAGGCTGCTCGCTCTTTCCGCATAGCAACACATTGCCAGTTTTTTTAGCAATGGCATTATACAACAACAGCAAGCACAAAGAAGCAATGGAACGGCTCTTGCATACCATTGCTAATACGACAAATGACACTGCCTTAAAGAGCTATGAAAAAGCGATTCGTTTTTACGCAGATAAACTTGATACCGTCTGGGATCAGTAATGGCCAGAGGCGCTCAAATGAGATTACATTTGAGCGCCTTTTTTTCCGCATTCCCCTCCATCCCCGCTCTCCATTAACGCAACGAAGGAAAGAATTGTCTGTTGTTGTCTCATAGGTCTTTACGCCCGCAAGTTCATCCTTTTTGTATAGTTCTAAAGAACCAATAGATTAAACCGGTAAAACAAACCTTCAACGTGATTACGGCTGAAGCATGCTTCCTACCTATTCTTTTCAGGGAACTTGGTCATTAGCATCCATCATGTATACGTTCTTATTATAGATAAGAGATTGTAAAAAGGCTTAAAGGAACGGGCAGTATTGTTGGAGTAGAGTTCACTTCTATAATCAATTGTATACATTGGAGGAGGAGCGTAGTGTGTTTATTAAACAGATCACTTGTAAAGTAAAAAAGAAAGATGTTTTTCTGATGGTCAAGCTAAATGGGATTATTTAAATACATTGGAAGGCTTTGTAGATCAAATTGGAGGGTGGACTGATAAAAAGGCTCATACGAATGACTTGCAAAACACTTTCCATAGATTGATTAAAGAAAGTGACGTAAATGCTGATGTATCGACGATTTATGGTGATCAAGTTGTAGTAGAAAAATCTTGGTTGCTTTATTAAATAGTTAACGTAAAAGATTAGTGGTGAATTATTCGTTTTATACCTCGCACCTAATAGGGAGAAATGAAGGAAGCGGAAATAAAGCAATATGTTTCCGTTCAAAAACGCCAGTTTTAAAGCATATGACCGAGGCAAACGCTCGCATACTTCGTCGTTTGCCTCGGTTGACAAGCGTTTTGTCTGACCAATAGTTACCGTTGGCGGCCTAATACTCGGTTTTTGTCGCAAGCGCCTCCCACATTTGGAACGGGCGCTTTTTTTCGGTTATCTCATACGCATAAAACGGAATTGTCCGCTCCTTGTAAGGTTTTTCAATCTCTTTGTAAATAAATGCATCATCAAATCCGACTGCTGCTGCATCCTCTTGTGTTGCCGCAAAATAGACCGCCTTTGGCCGGGCCCAGTAAATTGCGCCCAAACACATCGGGCACGGCTCACAGCTTGTGTAAAGCGTACATCCTTCAAGCTGAAAGTCGTTAAGCGTGTTGCACGCATCACGAATCGCAACCACTTCTGCGTGTGCTGTCGGGTCGTTGGTGTTCGTCACGGAGTTAGTGCCTTGGCCAATAATGGCCCCATTTTCATCCACGATGATCGCCGCAAAAGGGCCACCCCCGCATTGAATACTTTCAGCCGCTAGGTTAATCGCTTTGGCTAAATACATCGAATGATCCATCATTGCCTCTCCTCTCTTTGTGCTTCATGCATTTCAACTTAATCCAGTTACTGTCCCTTCAAATACATTTATCTTAGCGCAATATGCTTGTTAGCAGCAACGGAGTAGGGAGATTTTCTCCTGAACGGGCAACTGTACTGAAAGAAGGAATGGCAGCTAAGGACGGTCAGGAAGATAGTAGAACACAGCCAGCACACACAAGCAATAATGTTAAAGACGCTAAGAAACCAAAAGTAAATTGCTCTGTTATTTCTTAGTTCAAGGCGAGGGGCATGCGATTGGCAATAATAGGATAACTATATATGTGCCTATAAGGCTCCATCAAGCATAATAAAGGAACGATCTACAATAAAACGTCTCAAAGTAACGCAGTAACGGTTATAAGCTTCAAAACCAGACATAGTTCGATCTATAAAATTCTCTCAATGAATTCTTGTAAACTTCTACTGCTTAATACAGTTGACAATTTTTTTTCTTCAGTAAGTAAAACAATTAATTTATCGAAAACCTCTCTAAATACACCCTTAGTTTCTTCGTTTATCGCGAATAATAAAACCAAGTTCACGTTCGTTTCTCCCCAAGGAATCGGCTTATCAAAAATGGATATAAACATCTTTGTCTTTAAAGCATTCATTTCTAATGAATGTGGCACTGCGATTTTCCCCCAAGCCGTAGAAGATAAATTTTCTCTATTAATTACCTCCTGTTTAAATTTTTTCGTAACAATATCATTTTCCTCAAAGGTATCTGCTACTAAAGCTATCAGCTCACTTGAATGTTTGACAGGAGGATTAATCATAAAGAACTTATCTTCTGTAATGCTAGATAATAACTTTTTTAATCGCGTGTGCTCTCTAACTCCTTTTAAATTACTGATTTCCCTTTTCAATATACTTATATCAAAACTCGTTAATAATGGGTTAATAACAATTAATTTTTCCTCTGTCTTAAAGGAGAGCGTTGATATAACAAGGTCGAAAGGTTTATTATCCATTTCTAAAAATTGATCAACTGAAGTAAAAAGATTAGATACAGTTATATCCGGATTAAACTCTTCAATTCTTTCAACAAACTTACTAGCGAAATTGTAATAATCCGGAAAAATAACTGCTGCATTAAATTTATTCTTCAGCTTCTCATGATAATCAATAATTGCTCCAAGATGTAATACTATATATGCAATTTCATCATCACTGATATTATAACCAGTATGATTAAGGATCGTATTAGACATTTGAACAGCACAATCAAATAAAAACGGAGTAGTATATTTAATATGCTCTGTCATGGGATTTTTATTGACATAGTTTGCTTTCAATCGTAATAACATATTATTTATGTGAAGCGAAAACTGTCTAAAAAAACTATTGTCATACTCATCAAAATAAAAGTATTCTCTTAGATCTTTTAACATTAATTCAACTAAATGCAGTGTCTCTTCGCCTATTAGGCTCTGAAACATTTCTTCATTAAGCTTGTGGTAATCCGAGGACATAATATTACTAAGTATTAGTAACCGGAGTTCTTTTAACTCAAATGAATTGTATGTAATGTTAAAAAGGGACTCTAACTCCTTGGAGATTTCAGACACTAAGGTTATTTCTCTTATACTACTAAAATCTATATCAGGTTCTATTTCAGCTTCAATATTACTGTAAAAGTCGTTTTTTATACGCTCCATTCCGATGATTATATACATTACAATGTTTACAACAGAATAATGATTCATGAAATAGTGATACTTTTTAGTTAATCTGGTTATTACATTTGCAATCACATTAACATTGTAATTTGGATAAGCTAATTGCACGGACTCAAAGGTAATTCCTTTGTCTTTAACTTCAGAAAAATATAGGTTGTTGATTGCTTTTTGTTTCATACGTTGACTACCAGATAAAACAATTTTTTCATTCTTTGTTTCTAATCCTAACTCATAGTGAGTCAAATGTCTTCTTATTTTAGCTAGATCTTTATAGATTGTTGCCTCGCTTACATTTAGTTCCTCACTTAAATCATAGATATCAATATTGCCACTTTTATTAGCTATATCCGATAATAAAACCTTTTTGATAATATAGTGAAATCTACCGTCAGGAGTCTCTGGTATTAAGTTTCTTGATTGATATAAAATATTATCTACCCTACTCTTATCAATCAAGTAGCCCACATTGGAAGATATGATGAAACCAGGAAATTTTTTATTGATTACGCGGATATTATCTTTTACACTACGCTTAGATATGTGTAACTTATCTGCCAAATTTTGCGATGTAGTTTCTCGATCTTCTGAAGCTAATATTAAAATTAATTTACGCTGTACTTCCTTCATATTATCACCCTAAGATCATCAAAGAATAAACAATTCCGCTCATTGGTACACACCTGCGATCAAGCTCTATTTACAAATTTATACCATTTGTTTTGATGGTTTCTTGTAACCAATAAAAACTCTGTTTTTTTATTCTTTCTAATGAACCATTGCCATTGTCATCTAGGTCAACATAGATACAACCATACCGTTTTGACATTTCAGCAGAAGAGCAGCTGACAATATCAAAGGGAGTCCATAAGCAATAACCGATTATATTTACTCCATCTTTTATAGATTCTTTTATTTGTTTTAAGTGATCCTTTATATATTCAATCCGATATGAATCATTTATCTCTTTATTGCTAGAAACTACGTCCCGAGCACCAAACCCATTTTCTGTAATAAATAATGGGGTTTTAGGGTATCTATCGTTATAAGTATTTAATGCTGTCCTTAAGCCTAATGGATCAATTTCCCATCCCCATTCAGACTGTTCTAAATACGGATTTACTGATTTTTCAGGAGATGTTAATTTATCTTTAGTCGAATCATTAATCTTTGTATAGTAATAACTAAAGGATAAGAAGTCCATTGTATAGTTTTTTATTAACTCTAAATCATAACTGTCTATATTTAAGTCAATATTATGATCAGAGAAAAATCTTATACTATATCCAGGATATTCTCCTCTAAGAGTTACATCTGAAAAGAAAAATTGCATCTGGTTTTTTCTTAGATTAAACAAAACATCTTCAGGCTTGCAAGTAGCAGGATGGGCAATTTTATCGCTTAGCATAAGTCCTACTTGCAATCCTTTATATTTAGTACTAATTTGTTTTGCAATAGCAGTAGCAACTAACTGATGATGTACAGCTTGATAGATGTCTTGAAGATTATTAGATAAAATGCCTAGAGAATTAAAAGTTAACAAGTTAATTTGATTAAATGTGATCCAATATCTCACCTTTTTATGATATCGATCAAATAAAACCTCACAAAATCTCCTGAAAAATTCAATCAATTTTCGATTTGACCATCCCCCATACTTCTTAACTAAATTGATGGGCATCTCATAATGTGAAATAGTCATAATTGGTTCCATGCCATTCAGTATTATTTCATCAATTAGTTTATCATAGTACTCTAATCCTGCTTCATTACATTGGAGATCGTCGCCATTCGGAAAGATTAATGACCAATCAAAGGAAGTTCTAAAACTGTTCAAGCCTAGCTCTTTTAACATCTTCAAATCTTCTTTATAAAATTCACTAAATCTAACAGCAGTTTGTTTTGGATAATAAAAGTTTTTATTAATTTTTAATGAATCTATATTATTGGGGATGGTTGAGTCTTCTTTCCTGTCGTTACGGTTTTCTTTATAGAAATAGGGATGGCAATCAGCAATTGAAATTCCCTTATCAAATTTACCGAAGAGTCCGTCAGCTTGATTAGATGCAATGCCTCCTCCCCAAAAAAAGTCTCTTGGAAATTCATCTTGCTTTTTAAACATACTATCACTTCCTATTTTTTTAAGTTCTGAAAGATCACGATAAACTTTTTTGTAAGATTATACTCTGTATAAATGGTCATTAATGTATCTTGCGCGTGAGCAAATAGTAAAGTATGAGGGATATCTTCCCCAGCTACTTCTTCCTGTATGATTTTTGTTTGTGCCTTGTGTGCTAATTTAATTTCTTCATAAGCGGTATCCATTTTTCTTTCAGCCTTGTCATATTGTTTTATAGCGATTAATTCCAAGGAATCCATTATCATAGCTCTAGCATCACCAGCATGTAAAATTATCTTCATAGCTGCTTTGTTAATGTATTCCAATTTTTCTTCTTTAGATTGAGTGTCCGACATCCGAGTTTTCCTCCAATTCTTTTTTTGCTTCTTGTCTGTCATAAATTTTAAAGAAAGGGTACCAAATAATTGTTGCGATTGCTAAGTTAATAGCTACTAATAATACAGCAGTAAATGATTTAGTAATTAACCAAGCACTCACTCCAGCTGGTATATACCACATATTAAATACTTCCGCAGGGATTGCTACAAATCCTGAGGTTAGACTAATATAAGTGACAAGTGGCAGGACTAATCCAATAATCCACATTGGCACCATCATAATAGGGTTCCAAGCAATTATCGCAAAGACAATAGGTTCATTAATGTTTAGAAAGCTTGGCACTATACTTGCTTTACTAAATGCTTTTAATCGTTTTGACATAGCAAATAACATCATAATAGCTAAAGGTAGTGTTGCTCCTCGACCACCTAAACTTAGGAAAGCATACATAGTTTCTAATGTATTAGGTAATACGGCTGCTTCCCCTCGCGCAACGGAATCTATATTAGCTGTAATGGCCATCAACATGATAGGATTCAGAATAGGTTGGAAAACCCATGCACTTATTCCCATCGAATAGAAAATAGTTGGAATTAAAAAGAGTAAAACCATACCTGGAAGCGATTGGGCAATATTATTTAGTGGTGAAAAAAAGCTAACTATTAAATTAAATAAATCAAATTCTAGATGAATAACTAATAGCCAACCTAAAGTGACTACAATTGCAACAGGTAACATAGAATCAAACCATTGTTTGACGAAATCAGGGACGACTGAATCCTCACCAAAGAAACTGAAATTTGAGAAAAAACTCATTACTACTGCAGTTGTTAAACCGGCAATGATTGCAACAAACATCCCCCCGGCACCAAAACTTGCAAAATCATATACATGCCCTGCTTCTGTAACTGTAGGGTTAACACAAATCATATATAATGAAATACCTGTAAAACCGGCAACATATTTATTTTTAGGTTTCTTCTTTAGATCTAAAACAGTATATGGAATTAGAAACACGATAAACAAGGCAATTAGACCAAATGTATAACTTCTAATTGGTGACAAATCGGGAATGTCTGGAAAATAGGCTTTAATAACGTTGTAAAGTGTAATAAGAGACCCGACCAATATCATTGGTAGAGTCTTCATGATTGATGACTGTAAAGCTGAAATCCAAACGTTTTTTGTTACTCTTTCCATTGCGGGTGCAACAGTTTCACTCATCCAATCTAATAATTTCTTCATGTTTACATTACTCCTTATAAGTAATTCATCGCTTTAGCTAGTACGCCAGCCCCATCTAAAGAGGCGTAGTGATTTTTATCTATTAACAAAACTTCTATTGAATTGTCACCTAAGCTATCTTTAATTTCACTTAATTTGTGGGCTAAGTGTGGTCCAAGAAATAAAACACTCACCCCTTCGATATTTTCTAAAATTTCAGTATCGCTTACTGCACTAACTTTTACATCTATTTTTTGTTTTTTTGCGGCTTTCCTCATTTGTTGTGCTATGAAACCACTTGAAGCTCCTGCACCACAAGCTAATAGTATTTTTTTCATAATCATTCCTCCTAGTAAATTTTAACTAAATTATAGGTGCTTACAGATCGGTAAACAAATAAATATTTTTTTAGCGGTGGTGCAAATTTTTATTTTCAATTTAGAAGCTACTGACCTGACCTTCATCTCAACCCTTAATACGAACACGATTCTAAGATACAAATAATAAAGAGCCACACTAAGTGGCTCACCTATTTCCTTATGGCACTTCGAAGCATCAGTTGTGAACACAAGCCCCTTCATCAACTCGGTTCATTGCCTTAGATGCTACTTTTCATTTTAACTATTATTCGCTAGTCTATAGCTACTGCACAAGGCTTCCCCTTACAAACACGGGGAAGATGGGCGAACCTAGAGAGGCAGCTTAAATCGCTTTCCTTTAATGGAGAAAAGCGTCCCTTTGTCTGAGTCGACGACTTCATTGTTTGACTTGAACATATACGTTTTTTGCCTCATGCCAATATTGAGAACAATGCCGATGGCAAGCATATTCGTCATGAGCGCACTGCCTCCATAGCTAAGGAAAGGCAATGCAATGCCAGTGACAGGCATTAGCCCAATGGTCATGGCGATATTTTGGAAAATTTGAAATGTCAACATGCCGGCAATACCAGCAATGATCGACGTTCCGTATAAGTCATCACATGAGTGAGCGAGCATAATCAGGCGATAAATAAGTAAAAAATAGACGCAAATGACAACCGTCGAACCGAGAAAACCAAATTCTTCACCAATCACGGCAAAAATAAAATCGGTATGGAGTTCAGGCGTAGAAGCATTAGCAGCTTGGACACTATTTAAGAAGCCGCTTCCCGTCAATTGGCCAGAACCAATGCCTCGTATCGCATTTAATGTTTGCATCGCATAACCTGATGCATACTCCTCTGGGTATAGCCACCCGAGGATCCGTACAAGCTGATGTTCTTCTAACACATATTTTGTAATCAGTTCAATATGGTTTAAAAGCAAATAATAAAGAAAAGCGATTCCTGCTCCTGCAAGTGCAGCCAAACTGGCTAGTACTTTATAGGAAACATTGGCCATAAGAATGGCAGTGGCAATGATGACAGCAAGGACAAGTGCGCTTCCTAAGTCCGGTTGCTTTAAGACAAGATAGAAAGGCGGGATCCCAAAAGCAGCAAGCCAGCCAAGCTTTTTTAAATCGGCTTTGAGTCCTTTTTCGGAATAACGTTGATTCAGCACCACGATTAAATGGGCAAGCGTGAGGACAAGAATGATTTTCATCACTTCTGAAGGCTGGTAAATCGGCGTGCCATTAATGCCAATCCAACGCGTGGCGCCTTTATTTTCAACGCCAAAAAATTGCACCCATAACAACAAGATCATGCCAAAGGCAAAAATAGGGATCGTCAAGCGTTTTAAGTATTCATAGTCAACAAGCATTACAACAACCATTAACACGAATCCGATCAAAAACCATTTTGCTTGCGAAAGGGCAAACACATGGCGGTACTTTTCATAGTCTTCAGCACTGAAAAACTGGGTGGTTGTGCCTGCGTAAATGGCCATGATACTCATACAGCCTAACACAAACACGAAAAACAAGAGCGTATAGTCAATCCTATCACGCCACGATTTTTCTTGCTCCATTGATCGATTCAGCCCCCGGGATTTTTCTTTTATTTTACCAGGTTTTTCATAAGGATTGTTCGTTCTTTCTTCTATATTTTGTTTCTTGCATTTCTGGTATACTAGAGTGAACAACACTTACTTTGTATACCGTGGAGGGAATACTATGTCCATTCTCGTTACAGGCGGTGCCGGCTACATTGGCAGCCACACTTGCGTTGAACTCTTAACAGAAGGCTATGACATTATCATTGTTGATAATTTTTCCAACAGTGACCCTGATACTGTTAACCGCATTGAAGAAATCACCAACAAAAAAGTGAAGACGTATGACATTAATTTGCTTGATTCCTCTCGTTTAGAAACGGTTTTCGCTGAAAACCACATTGAAGCGGTCATCCATTTTGCCGGTTTAAAAGCTGTCGGCGAATCGGTCGAAAAACCGCTTCATTATTATGAAACGAACATAGGCAGCACGATTCATTTATGCAAAACGATGGAAAAATATGGTGTATACAAACTCGTTTTCAGTTCATCAGCAACCGTGTACGGATTGCCTGAACAAGTTCCAATTGAAGAAAACGCGCCGTTAAAAGCAGTCAACCCTTACGGCAATACAAAAATCATTATTGAGGACATGCTCCGTGATTTAGCGACTTCTAATAGCAATTGGCGCATTTCGCTACTACGCTATTTTAACCCAATCGGCGCCCATAAAAGCGGCCTTATTGGCGAAGAGCCAAGCGGGATCCCAAATAATTTGATGCCTTATATTACACAGGTAGCCGCCGGCGTGCGTGAAGAACTTTCTGTTTTTGGCGATGATTACCCGACAAAAGACGGTACATGCATCCGCGACTATATCCATGTTGTTGATCTTGCTTTGGGTCACTTGCAAGCCCTCAAAAAAATCGAAACATACACAGGTGTGCAGGCATATAACTTGGGGACAGGCACTGGCTACAGCGTTCTTGAAGTGGTTGACGCCTTTGAAAAAGCGACTGGCATCACGATTCCGAAAAAAATCGGTCCACGTCGTCCAGGTGATGCTCCTGTCAGCTATGCCGACCCAACGAAAGCAAGAACCGAACTTCAGTGGGAAGCAAAGCGGACGCTTGTAGAAATGTGTGAAGACTCTTGGCGTTGGCAAGTCCATCGCAAAGCACGGCTTGAAAGCAAGTAAATGAAAGTCGAATAGATGTTGAATGCAAATGGAGCCTTTCGCAGGAAAGGCTCCATTTGCAGATTGAACCAAATCGGCCCAACAGAAAATAGCTTGAATAATGAAACAGAGCAAGCTATTATCGATATTGACCGACATGCATAGCAGCCTCTTGCTAAACGTAAATGCCCCACACAAAAAGCCATGCTTTTCATACGTGTTTTCAATTGCCCGTATACACGCCGTTGCTTCCGTTGAGACTAAGGATGCACAGCAACTTTGTTTTTTGCAGCTTGCTTTTTCTGAAAGCGGGTATGGAAAAGAAAGACGTTTGGAAAGGATCGTTTTTTGATGAAATCGTACACAAAGGGAGTCATTGCTTGTTTGGCGGTCGGCTTGCTTTTGTTTGTTGGCTTTGGCTATTCCATGTATGAAGCTGTCTTAAATGCCAACGATAACATGCATACCCCTCTTCATAGCAGAATAGACAACGGGGGCATTTCTGAAAAGCGGCAGTCAACCGCAGAGCCAGGCGAACCACTCGCCTTTCTGATTGCCGGCGTTGATAAAACAGCTGGATCAGGCTATGGCCGTTCGGATGCATTAATGGTAGCAACGGTCAATGCCAAAGCACAATCGGTGAAGCTTGTTAGCATCCCCCGGGATACGAAGGTACAGATTGCTGGCCACAGTATGGCCGATAAGCTGAACCATGCTCACGCTTATGGAGGGCCCGATTTAATGGTGCAAACGGTTGAGGAGCTGCTTCATATTCCTATCGATCATTACATGGCGGTTGATATGGACGGCTTTGTTGATGTGATCAATATCCTTGGCGGTGTTTCTGTGGTTAATGAAAAAAGCTTCTCGATCGATGGGTACGATTTTCCAAAAGGAACACTCTCACTGAATGGCGAAAAAGCCCTTGCTTATGTACGGATGCGTAAAGAGGACCCTGCCGGGGATGCAGGCCGGACAAGCCGCCAACGCGATGTCATGGAAAGCGCTATTGATAAAGGTTTGCAAGTTGGTAACTTGGCGAACATCCCTGCGCTCCTACAATCCCTTAGCGATGCCATCGAAACGGATTTGACACTTACAGAAATGCTCCATTATGTTTCTGCTTACCGCCCTGCCGCACAGTCGATTAAGCAGCTAGATATCGTTTACCGTGAGGAGACAGTGAACGGCCTTTGGTTCGCCGTCATGCCACAGGAAGAAGTAGAACGCATTGGCCATGAGTTGCGCACTCATTTAGCGATCGATTAAACGCCAAAACCAAGGAGAAAACATGAATATTCACAAACAACCTAAACGTTACTCGTTTAAGACAGAAGCGGGAAAAACAGTAGGCGAATTAACCTTTTTTGAAGAAGACAACCATATGGTCATTGACCATACCTTTGTTGATCCTGATAGTCGAGGATCAGGTATTGGCGCAAAACTCGTCGCCTCTTTCGTAGCCGATATGAAAAAACAAGGCAAAAAAATCGATCCCATTTGCCCGTTTGCGAAAGCCGAGTTTGATAAACATCCAGAATACCAAGAGTTGGCGATTAAATGATTTTCTCGTTCTAGTATTTCATTCATGTTAGAATATGGAACAGTCAACAAATGATGATGGAGGAACAGTCAATGAGGATACACCCTTTTCTTCGCCAATCATTGCGAACATTAAGCGGTTTCAGCCTCTTTGCTGCTATATTGCTTTCTGGCTGCCAAGCCCCTGAAGCGAGCCCCGCTCCGAATAAGGACGATACTTCCCAAGGCAATGGTGTCTCTGAGGACCAACAACCAGAGGGGCAAGCGTTGACAGTTGTCAACGGAGATAAAACCGACATCCTTTCCGCTCGGGCAGCAACAGCTCCGTTTGATAAAACCTATTTAGTACCAGATGGCTTTGAAGTCGTTGAAACAGCCAATATGTTAACATTTGTGTCGGATCAAGATCCTTCTTTTCAAGTTTCCGTCAGCACGGAGCCGCTCCCTTCCGATAAAGATTGGACGTTGCGCCATGATTACACAACACTTGCTCTTCGTTCCAACGAAAGCGAGCCTGTGGAAATTGATACACATTGGTTTCCTGAGCTTGGTTTTGATTATTATTTGACCGTTGATGACAGCCATGGCATCGTTCATCGTCTTGTCCGCTTTGACGAAAAACGAGATCATATGTATGTAGCTGCGCTGTCTTTGCCTGCCGATTTAAGCAAACAAGACGGCGAAACTTATGAAGAAGCGGTTAGCTTGTTCCACGCGATTCTCGTTTCTGCTAATCATGAAAGCGACAAAGGCGAGAGTTCCATTGATGAGGACTTGGCTACGGTTCCTTTAGCTCAAAAATTAAGTGGCAAGCCTAGCGCCGAAGCAAACACGCCTGAAGAAAGCCCAGTTACGGAAGTGCCTTTCTTCTATGATGGTGAAGACCATTCCTTTCTTGCTCATACATTTGTGCTGTTTGACACACTTGAGATCCAATTGCCTGAAGGCTACCAAATGCGTCGTTTAGGTGAGCAATCTTATAGTTTTTGGAATGAACAAAACCAAATGTTCGTGCCGATTTCCATTATTATCGGCCTCGCCCATCCAGACGTACCTGCCGATATGCACATCAACGCGCTCCGTTCCGCACGCACAGAAATAAAGTGGCCGCTAACCGATGCCTTAGATTGGTACGATTACGCCTTCGCCGACGCGAACAGTGAGGATGAATTTAGCAGTATCACGCTCATTAAAGAACTGGCAGACGGTCGTATCCTTGATTTATCGGTCCACACAAGCGAACAAGCGATTGATTCCCTTATCTTGGAACAACTTCTTGCCTGCCTTGCAACGGCCACAGAAAAGCAACCAGTGAAATGAGTGAAAATATCAAGCTTCCTGACCGCTTCCTAGCACGGGGAGCTTTTTTGAATAGCTCATTTATAATGGCCACCAATTTTTTGGCTTCTGTCTCGAAGCTGTGACGCTTTTTGCAACGAAGAAGCACGCTGGATCGCGAGCTTCCCATACTTTTGGCGGATGCCGTCCATCACATAACCAATCGTTGACAGACGATCCCTACTCGCATTGTCGTCAAATAAGCTAAGCTGCCAATTCTGGTCACTTTGCAAGTTGCTCACGCCTACGCTTAAACGGCGGATTGGATAGCCGTCCCAAAACCGTTCAAGCAACGCGCACGCCGCTTCGTATACTTCCATTGTAATGTTGGTTTCAAAAGGAATCGTATACTGCCGGTGAAACCCACGTTTTTCAACAAAATCGGCACCATTGACACTTAGGGAAACCGTACTCCCCATCCAGCCATCCTGCCTCAAACGCGCGCATACTTCCTCGCATAACTCAAGCAACACGACACAAATGTCCTCCTTTTTCACATAGTCCCGAGGCAGCGTCATGCCATTTCCATATCCTTTACGACGGGCGTGGGCGGCCCTCGTTACAGGTGAGTAATCTTCGCCATTGGCTGACATCCACAAGACTTGGCCATGGACGCCAAAACGTTTTTTTATCCGTGCGCCATCCGTTTGCGCCAGTTGGCCAATCGTTCGAATCCCCATATTACGAAGGTGGACGCTCATTTTTCGACCAACGCCAAACAGTTTTTCAATCGGCAAGCACCATAAATCAAGATCAAGGCTGTCTTTTCTAAGCCAATAAATCCCTTCACTGCTTTTTTTAGCAAAATTGTCGCATGCTAGTTTTGCCAATACTTTGTTTTCACCGATCCCAACTCTTGCCTTTACGCCAAAGCGGTCCATAATGGCTTGCTTCACTTTTTCTGCTATCTCATAAGGGGGACCAAACAACTTTTGGCTCCCAGTCACATCCATAAACTGTTCATCAATCGAATAGGGCTCAACCAAATCGGTAAACGTGCCAAGAATTTTTGAAATTTGTAGGGAAATATCAACGTAGCGCTGCATATGTGGTTTCACAACAACTAAGTCTGGGCATTTTTGCTGCGCCTCAAATAGGCGCTCAGCATTTCGCACTCCCTTAGCCTTTGCTAATGGGCATGCCGCCAAAATGACGCCGCTTCTCCGATTCACGTCACCAGAAACGACAAGGGGGCGCCCATCGTACTGGGGATTGGCCGCATGTTCGATCGACGCATAAAACGATTCCATATCAACAAGAAAAATGACATTTGCCCGCTTCATGTTTGTTGCCCTCCCCTTTGTTTCTGATTCTAGTATATGCGAATATGCGTTCCCTATTCAAGAGAAAAAACGAATAGACGTTCGGTATTTTTTGCCATTACTCTTCTATTATCTGAGCAAAAAAAGAACCAGGCAAAAGCCTGATTCTTAATGAAGGCGCTTAGCACCTAAGTATCTTGGTTTCCAGTAACTATTGTTCATGTCAGCGACTTCAACTCCCCGTGAAGAGCCAGCATGAATGAATTTATTGTCACCTATATAAACGCCATTATGAGAAGGGCCAGCTTTATAGGTTTCAAAAAAGACAACATCGCCTACACTCGGTGAGCTAACAGATGTGCCCTTATTCCATTGTTCCGCAGCAGTCCGGGGAACGCTAACGCCATTTTGCCGGAAAATGTATTGGATAAACCCACTACAGTCAAACCCAGACATAGAAGTGCCTCCCCAAGCATATGGGACGCCAATGGCCGACTGCGCGCTAGAGATCAAGCCTGAGACAAGCCCGCTTGCGTTTTGGTTCGTCTGAGAAGGTTGATTGTTGTTTACTGTTTGGTTTTTGTTCACAGGGGCAGGGTTGTTGCTAAGTTTCGCAAATGTTTGCGGCCCAGCAATCCCATCAGCGGTCAGACCATTGTTTTTTTGGAATTCACGCACAGCCGAACGGGTCACCTCACCATAATAGCCTGTTGCATTCTGATTAAAGTAGCCGAGAGAGCGCAGCTGATTTTGCAAATCGGTCACTTGGCTGCTGCGATCGCCGAGACGAAGCACGCCCGTTGACGCAGGCTTGTTTTCTGAAGAGGTGTCATTTCCTGAAGCACGATTACCGCCGTTTTTAAGCGCTGCTTGTGTGGCCGGTCCAGCAATGCCATCAACTTGCAAGTTGTTCGCCTGTTGAAAAGCACGCACCGCATCACGGGTTACCGTGCCATAGTAGCCCGTAGGAGATTGGTTGAAGAAGCCGAGCTTGCGCAGATCTTCTTGTAGCGCTGTCACACTGCCGCCGCGGCTGCCTACGCGCAGAAGGCTTGTCTTGCTGGATGGCTGCGTATCAGCCGTTTTATTCCCATTGTTATTCGGTGCCGATACAGCCGCGCCTTTCAAAGAACCTAGCGTCTGTGGACCAGCAATACCGTCAACAAGAAGGTTATTCGCTTTTTGGTAAGCAATCACCGCATCTCTTGTATGCGTACCAAAATAGCCTGTAGCAGTGCCGTATGTAAAAAACCCTTTTTCTTTTAGAGCATTTTGCAGTTCAGTCACATCGGGATGAGACATGCCCTGACGGAGTGTACGGTCGCCGAGCGCTGCATCTGCATCTTGTGGGGCCACTACGGCAATACCCGCCACAACGGCAGAAGAGAACAGCACTTTATTGAAAGTAGATTGTGCCAAGAAAATGCCTCCTTCTAAAGTGATTTCAATCCATTTTCCTTTTTCGACAGCATGTTGCCTTCGTGAATTATATCGGCTATGGAATGTAAATTTTAAACGAAATATGGTGGCTGCACTACCGATGTAATTGAAATGTAATATTACAAAAGTGCCTCCCCTTCTATCCTTTTTTGTAAAAATCAAGACTGGGCGGGGTTTCGCACAGGTTGGGAAAATCCTTAATAGGATTTCTCAGTCAAAAGATGGAGAGGCGAATGCACCAAAAAGCTGAAGACGCTAAAGGCATTTCCTGGTATGGTGAAATAAAAAGAGGAGGTAATTTAAAAATGGTCGAGTCAAAAGTCTATTTGCAGCTATTGGGACTAGAACGGCAACCCCCTTCACTCTCTTTTCTCAATGCGATTTGTACAGCCCACTTGCAAACATTCCCGTTTGAGAACATGAGCAAATTGGTCCGTTGGCAAAACGGGATGGAAGGATTGCCGACTGTAAATGAGTTTCTCCAAGCGCGGCGCACACTCGATGCTGGGGGAACTTGTTATTCAATGAACGGAAACGTCCATCTTTTATTAAACCAACTCGGTTTTAACAGCCAACTGATTATGCTTGGCGGCGAGCACATGGGCATCACCGTATTGCTCGACGATACTCGTTATTACGTCGATTGTGGCGCGGCGGCACCATTCTTTGAAGCAGTGCCTCTTCACTTGCGAAAAACAGAGCGCAAATTTGGCAATGATGTTGTTGCAATTACCGCGAGAGAAGATGGGTTATTCGATTACAAACGCTACCTGAATGGAGCACAAACTGGAAAAACGTGGTCTTTTCAACAGGAGAAAAACGACCAAATCGCTGATTTCCAAGGGCTCGTTTCTGCTTCTTATCAGCCAACAGCGACATTCATGGGACTGTTGCGTTGCCAATTGTACCAGCTCGACCAACAAAGAAGCGTCTCGCTTGTTAATAACCGCTTTACGATTAGTAAAAGCAATGGCGAACGGACAACTACGACCCTTTCTTCCGTTGAAGCGATTGAAGACGTGCTGGCCAATGAGTTTAACTTGCCAAATTTGCCTGTTCGGCAAGCAATCGCTGCACTCACTAAAATCGGAATCGACCCATTTGCTAAACAAGCCTAAAACTACAAGCGGTGAGAAGGTTTTTAAAGTCCCGTAACGAATTAGTATGTAGCGTCAATTAACCGAAGGAGCTGGACGTATGAACGCGAGCCAATTATATGATTACCATGTGTGGGCCAACAACCAAGTTTTTGCCCATTTGAGCGCCCAGGAAGTAGGACTGTTAACGCGTCAAGTAACGAGCGTGTTTTCTTCAATAGCGGAAGTGCTTACCCATGTTTACATAGCAGACATTACATGGCTTAACGCCATGCAGGAAAAAGACTTTAACGATATCGTCGACATAAGAACCGAAAAGAGCAAGCAAATGGATGGTGCCTCTTTGGCCTTCTATCAGGAAGCTTACCAAGAAGTAGCACAAAACTTTAGACACTTTTTCGCTGCCAACGACCTAAGCCGGACGATTAAAATTGAGCACCCACGGTTCGGCAAGATGGTTTGTCCATTAGAAGACCTCGTTTTCCATGTCATCAACCACGGTACTTACCATCGCGGCAACATAACGGCAATACTGCGGCAACTAGGGCTAGCCGGCGTGCCAACCGATTATGTTTTTTTCAAGTATCTCTAAAGACAAATGATGGCCTTCGCACTTTTGACAAGCGTTCGTATCTTTCATTGTTGTCCTGGTTGACAAGCGTTTCCGGTCAGTCTACATTTAACCAAATTAACAGGCTTTTTCCCGCACAACGAACGATTTGCTACAACGAGTTCATTGTATTTTTAAGCTCATTGTAATCCGTCCGTATCATTGCCATAATGATCTCGTCTGAGTATTGATTATTAAGATAAAGGGACTGTCTCAATACGCCTTCTATTTTAAAGCCTATTTTTTCATATGCTTTTATGCCTCTTATGTTATGAGAGAACACTTCCAATTGTAGCCGATTTAGTTTAAGTTGCTCAAAGGCAAATCGAAGTGCTAATTTGATTGCTTCTGTTCCGTACCCTTTATTTAAAACATGTTGATGATGCAAGGCAATTCTAAACCCGGCTTTTTGGTTGGTCTCGTCGATTTCTAAAATCGATAAATCACCAAGCACCTCATCACTATTGAGCAAACAAATCGCAAAATCAAAGCGGTGCTCATCATTGGTCATTCGCTCATAGTGTTCATACAATTGCTCCATTGTAAATGTATTTGTTGTGCCAGTCATATATCGTATTTCTTCATCTTGGACAGCATTAAAAAAGCTACTCATATCGTTTTTTTGCACAGGCCTTAAGTAAACGGTAGTGCCAGTTATCCTCATTTGTCCTCTCCCCTTTTGTGCTTTTCTATTATATCTAGAAATCGTTGATAAAGGAAACTACCCCGTTTAAAAAAAGCAAAGGAAGGGGTTTCCCACCTTCCCTTGCTCAGTCAATCAATCATCCGGCTCGACCGGGATTTTTCCGTTGTTTTTTGCATTCGCTCGGCAAGTGGCTTCTTCAGCAACAAGCCGAACAGCAGAGCGAGTACAAGAAAGAGGACAAGCACGCCAATATTGATCCAGACTGCTTCAGCGACGATTCCCCCAACTGCCTCCCTTAGCAAATTAATTGCATACGTAAACGGCAAAAAGGGGTGGATCGCTTGGAAAAATGGCGGTGCGACTTGGATTGGGAACGTTCCTCCAGCACCTGATAATTGCAGCACCATAAAAATAATGGCCAACGCTTTACCGATATTACCAAAAACCGACACTAGCGTGTAAACAATCGTCATAAAAACGGAACCAACCAATACGGAAAACACGACGAACCAAACGGGGTGGGCTGCATAGACTCCGAGTACAAGGAGATCGCCAATGCTGACAATAAGCGCTTGGAAGAAACCGACTAGCAAGAACAGCACGAGGCGGCCTAGATAAATGTGGTGTGCCTTGTATTCTTCCCTCATATCGACTGGATGAACATCGGTTTTTAGCAAGTTCGCTAGCAGCAACGCGCCTACCCACAGAGATAGGGCTGTATAGAATGGCGCATTGGCTGACCCGTAGTTTGGAACGGCGTACAATTGATCCTCAATTAGTTTGACTGGTTCTGCGAAAAACGCACTCTCTTTTTCAATATCGTTTTTCAGCAATCCAATCATTTCTTCGAGATCGGTATTTTCTTCAAACTCGCGAATACGGTCAGCTGCCTCGCCAACTGTCTCCTCTAGCCCTGGCAATTCCCCATCGACAAATGTAGCGATATGATTTAACGCTTCCTCAAATTCAGGAAGAGCTTCCTCAACTTTTTCTGCCATCTCAGAGAATTCCTCTTCCAGTGACGGCAAATCGTCACGGATAAAATCGGCGGCCTCATGAATTCGTTCCTCAATTGCTGGAAAATCGTTGCTCATAAACGCGTTGATGCCCTTAATGGTCGCAATCACTTCTGGCAGTCCATTTTCAACTAAGTTAATGGCCTCATTGACACGCTCTTCAATAGCAGGCAACTCTTCCAGCAAATTGTTGAGTTGTTCTTCGCCTGTTACGCTAATCGCTGAAGCTTGATTTAACATCTCCTCTAGATCAGGGAGGCGTTCTTCAGCAGCGGCCAAATCGTCGCCTGCATCCTCAGCAGCCTGGCCTAATTGGCTAACGGCCCCTTTAATGACATCTGCCCCGCCATTTTCCATGTATTGTTGGACATGTTGGGCGGATTGAGCCGTCGCTTGCGCTTGTTCCTTTAAAGACTCTACCGTCTGCGAATCAAGCTCTCCTCCTGCTTCCAATGTAGCGATAGCAGACTGAACGCTCTCCTGTAAACTGTTCGTTTTGTCTCGTGCTTCGGAAAGGGAATCAATCGCCGGACTTAGCTCTTTTCCAGGCAATGGTTCATTTAATTCACTGAGAAAGTCGATTGCTTGCGTTAATGCTTGCCCATTTGCGGCAAGCACCTCATTGGCTGAACGAAGCTGCTCCACAAGCGCGCCAGATGAATCGTCTGACAGAGCTGTCTCCACTGCATTTGCGCCTTGCTCTACAAAGCTTGCTTGCCGGTTGATCACATCAACAAGAGGATCGATCGCCCCTTCTACTTCATTCAGGACCTCTTTGGCGCCTTCTAAATAACCTTGTGCATGATCAGCCATTTCAGCAGCGTGTGGCAGCGCCTCCTGGGCGCGCCCAATCGCTTCCTGAGCTGTCTGAACGATTTCGAGCGCTTCCACTATTTGCGCTTCCACTTCGCCAAAGTGGCTGCCGATTTCTACAAGTTTATCCGCTGCCGCCTCTATTTCAGGAATCCGTTCTTCCAACTGGGCCAGTCGCTCGCTAAGCGTATGGATTTCCGGCAATCGTTCTTCAATCTCCAATACGTACCCAGCTGCTTCGTTTATGTCTGAAAAATGCTCATCCATCCCGATGACGCTCTCGACTTTTTCCTTGATCACAGGCCAGTCGTTTTGAAGTTCAAGCACCTTTTCCCCTAGCTCATTGATTTCTGGAAACCGTTCTTCTAGCTTGAAAATATTGCTTTCGATTTTACGAATCGTCGGCAATTCATTTTCAAGTTCCACGCCAATATCGTTCAGTTCCGTAAACAAAGCAGTTGATGCTTCTCCTAAAAATTGCTCGGAAATTTCCTCGACAATCGCCGAAGCGCCTGCTGACGTCATCTTTGGAGCAATCGCATTCAGTTTTTCATTGACAGTATAGCGAACTTCGGGAGCGGCTGGCTCCCCGTCAAGGACGCTCGTCAGCTTTTCGGAAAAGTCTTTGCTTATATACACACTTGCGTAATAATCGCCCTTTTTGACTCCTTCTTCAGCCGTGGCTCGATCGACAAACGTCCATCCCATTTTGTCGTTCTTTTTGAGATTTTCAACAAGCTCGTCTCCGACTTTAAACTGTTCTCCGTTGACTTCGGCGCCGGCATCCTCGTTCACAACGGCCACTTTGATTTGTCCCGTGTTGCTATAAGGGTCCCAAGAAGCAGCGACATTGAACCAAGCATATAATGACGGCAAGAATGCCAAGCCAACAAGCAGAAGCGCAACAAGCGGCACGCGCTTTAAATTGCGCAAATCCTGTTTTACTATTTGGCTAATTTGCTTCATTGAAACCATCCTACTCCTTCCATCATCAACATTAGTATTTCCTAATCATACATGAGCGACTCAAAATAGACAATATTTATCCACGAAGAGCATAAAAGAGAACAAACCCTTGTACAGCAAGAGTTTGTTCTCTTGAATAGGATCTGAAAGAACAACAAAAAAGATGTAAAATTTCTAGACGTCTTTAAAGGCAAACGTCATTTCTGCTTGTGCAGCCACTTCTCCATCGACGTACGCCGTCCCAGTCGCCTTGGCAATCGGGCCCTTTACACGCGTAACCTCAGTTTCTAACCGTAGTTGGTCCCCAGGGCGGACAGGACGTTTAAATTTACAGCCGTCGATGGCGGCAAACAAGCCGACTTTGTTCGTACCTTCCTGCGCTTTTGCAATCGCAACTCCGCTCACTTGTGCCAGTGCTTCAACAATAAGGACACCAGGCATCACAGCATAATCAGGAAAGTGGCCATTAAAAAACTCTTCATTGATCGTAACATTTTTAATGCCGACCGCTCGTTTTCCCGCTTCAAGCTCAATCACTTTATCAACAAGCAAAAACGGATAGCGGTGGGGAATAAGTGTTTTAATTTCTTCAACCGTCAACATTGGATCGCCTCCTCTTTCGAATCTTTCCCGCTTTATCTTACCATATTGCCTGGCTATAGGCAGCACCCCTCTATGAAAACGGTTTCAAATAGGCTATAATTTAAACGAAGGAGGCGTTTAACCATTGGCTCTCATAACGATGCAGTTCCATTCCCAAACATTAGGAAAACAAACAAGCTTGGCGATCATTTTGCCCGATGAAGCGTCACCGCCCTTCAAAACATTATTCCTGCTCCATGGGTGGAGCGACGACCATTCTGCCTGGCTACGGCAAACGAGCATTGAACGTTATGCGATTCGAGAGCAAATAGCCGTTGTCATGCCTAATGTCGATTTGAGCTATTACACGGATATGATTTTCGGCAGCCCTTATTTCACCTTTTTAACCGACGAATTACCTGAGCGGCTTGCCCGGCTTTTCCCACTCTCGGACAAACGGGAAGACCAGTTTGTTGCTGGTTTATCAATGGGCGGTTTTGGTGCATTCAAATGGGCGCTTCACCATACTGGGCGCTTTCAGGCCGCAGCTAGCTTTTCAGGTGCCCTTGATTTAAAAAGTCTATTGGAAGCGCCTATCCCTGAGAGACTGGCACATATGAAAGCTGTGTTTGGCGAATCCCTTGCTGTCAGTCAATCAGGAGGCGATCTAATTGCTTTGCTGAAAACAAGCATTGCCGAAAATGTCGCGCTTCCGCAACTGTACCAGTATTGTGGAACGGAGGATTTTTTGTATGAAATGAATACCTCTTTTCTAGAAGAGGCCCGGCAAGTAGGCGCGTCTTTCGTCTATTCTGAAGGGCCAGGGGGCCATACATGGGACTATTGGGACCGGTGCATCGACAACTGGCTTTTGTCGTTGCGAAAAGACGGTTTATTGAAATAAAGGGGCACGCATACAGGGCATGAATGAAAAAGCGCCAGTTGCCTGACTGGCAACTGGCACATGTTTTCTTATTAAAAGGCAACGGCCGCTTTTTTAACGTTTTCCAAGCCTTCAGAAATAATCGCATCGGCTTGGTCAGGGACGGCGTTATGGCCTTCAATAATGACTTCTACTGGTTGAGTGATGCCCCAGAATGCCATCGTTGTCCGAACGAGGTTTGCCGCCATTTCTGAAGCAGCCATCGCTTTATTCGAATAAACGCCGCCACGGGCATTTAACAAAGCGACTTCTTTAGAACCAACGAGTCCAACTGGACCTGTTTCCGTATAGCGGAACGTCTTGCCTGCTTGCGCTAGATAGGACAAATACGTAATAAGTGGTGCAGGCACCGTGAAGTTCCACAATGGAAAGGCAAAGACGACTTTATCAGCATTTAGGAACTGTTCTTGGTAGCGTTCAATCGTCTCCACGATTTCTTTTTCCTCGCCAGTCAATTCCATGCCTTGGGCTTTTTTATATTGGCCGGTAATCGCTGTATTCCCGTAATAAGGAAGTTTTTCAGCGAACAAGTTGAGCTCTTCGACTGTATCATTAGGATTGGCTTCCTTATACGAATTCAAAAATTGATTATACATTTTCACGCTCACGCCTTGCTCAAGACGGTCGCTTGCATTTATCATTAACACTGTTGCCATGTTACAAGTTCCTCCTAGTTACGAATAATTGTCGCATGTACTATTGTACACCCTCCATTTCAATCGTCCAGTAGGCACTTTTTTGATAGTCAGTCTCCTTTTTGAAACCGCTATTGGCTGACGCCTGATTCCACAATGTGTGTACTCACTCGAACATCGACAGCTAGCTTTTTATATAGCTGGTACCACTCTTCTTCGTTTAGCCCATTCTTTCCGATCTGTCTAGCGCCAAAACCAATTGGGTCTATTTCTTTTTCTTGCAAGTTTTGCAAAAGCCGCTTCATTCTTTCCTGCAAGGAAGCATTTGCTTCTAAGGTAATCTGTTGCAACTTCTCTTCTTGCAAAAGGCCGCCTGAGTATTCACTAAGTCGTGTCCGCAATCCGACGTCAATGAATAGTGTCCGTGTATTTAAATCCACATACACATCAGCATCCGAGCGAAGCTCACGCAAAACGGCGACATGCTCGCCTTCATCAACTCGAACTTCAAGCACACCGCCCCTATCGTAGCCATCGGTTAACAGCTTGAGCAAAAACGATTCCTCTAGGTTCAGTGTATCAATCAAACGGTCCTGTTTAAAAAGAGCCATTCCGTCTACTTGCAAATTTCGCTCGCTATAGGAAAGGTACGGCAAAAACGGGTCATGGCCTTTTTCAAAATAAGCCCTCATAAACAAGTGCATATTCGATTGTGGCAAGTTGCCTTGGGTCATGTTATGGTCAAGCATGTCTTTTAAATAGGCACCAATTTCAGCTTGTAATGGGAATTGCACGTTTAGGAGCCCCTGCGTTGTCCCATTGGTCACACTCAAATACGCTTTCGTCGATACAGTCGGATCGCGGTAATACGTATCAAGCACATCAAAAATGCCATCTTCCGCTAACTGGTCTTCTAGCAAAATCGATGATATTTTCCCCCCATGGAGTGGACGGGAAGACATGCTGTTAAATTTGAGCCGTAGCGCTCGCGTCGAATCAGATTCCGCTGACAGCGCCGTATTTTTCGTTTCTTCTTCAACCGAATATGAGGTCAAGCTAACAGTCCCTTTTATAGCGCCCTCTTCCCCTTTATCAAAACCAATGACCGAAATCAATTGTAGCTCATCGATAATCCTTGTCGTTACTACGGAGAAAAGGGGCACGAAAAGGAGAACCGCCAGCATAGATACTTTCAAGACCTTATACATGGGAAGCGTCCCCTTTCTTTTTCAAAAACAAGCTGACAGCCCATAAAAGCGGAAGAATACCGAAAATAAAAAGCGGACCGACAGAATTCATTCCATCGTTCAACTCGTTGATCGCTCTGCGTGTATCGAATTGAATGGTGGCGATAAACACAAGAAAAACAACCGCTTTTGCCGTCGTGCGATGCCGAACACCGAGCTGTTGTTTCAATAACCTGCTGCTCGCCCAAATCGCAAGGGCGATGTTTGGAAAGATGACAGTCAGCCATATCGCGATGCACAAATACTCGATCCGTTCAATAAAGACGAGAGACACGACTTTCCATGCACTTAGCGTCGGCCAAATCGTCAGCGTCAATTGTTCGTGACTATAATAAAGAAAGGTGACAAGCACAACGAGCAAGTAGACGAGCGTTGTACATGCTGAACCTAAATGGGCCGAAAGTTGCAGTCCTTTGCCTTTCTTTAAAAAAGGCGCATAAACAAGCAGCAATTCTGCACCTGAAAAACTTAACGTCAACAGGAACGCTGCCTCTATTTGTTTCTTCCACGTCGTGTCAAACAAAGGGGTCAAATGGTACCACTCTGCAAATTCAAGTACAGGCAGCACCGTTGGCCATAAAAGGGTCGGTATAAGGACAAATAAAAAATTCAAACCTGCCACTACCCGAAACCCTTTTACAATCGCATAATACTCGACCAATAAAATGATCAGTGCCATTGACCAAGTCATCAATTCTGGGTATATCCATACTTGGATGACTTCGATATACGTTCGCAATACGACAACCGCCAGCAGCGCGAAATAGAAGACAAACAGAAACACCACGAGCCCGCCGACCCACTTTCCAAGCGCTTGCTTGACCATGCCATAGAGATCCCCGCTCTCCGCTTTGCTGATTATCCGAAAAACCATCCAAATAATAAGCTGGTTCACAGCCCCAGCAAGCAGGACGGCAATCCACGCTTGATAACCAGCCACGTCAGCAATATAGCGTGAAAATCCGAGGATGCCTACACCGACCTGCATACCATGTACAAGGAAAAACGCCATGTAGGGAGGGACTTTTACGCTGTTTGGCAGTTCATTAGCCACAATCGTTTTCCTCCTTTAATAGCCGTCATCAATATCAGGCTTTTGCTGTCGGTTGTGTTTCGGCAAAAAACGCTTTGGCTGCTTTGCCTGCAAAAACCGAGGACGCATTGTTTGTTGCGAAATCGGTAAACGGATGACAGAGTCTTTCATGTCTTTGAAGGAAAATGGATAGATCGGCTCCATATAAGGCCTTCCTAAAGAGGTCAGCGAAAGGAGGTGGCATAGAGTGAAGATCAACATAATGGCAATGCCGATCAATCCCCATATTTGAGCAGCTAATATAAACGGAAAGCGGACAATCCGAATGGTCGTGCCCATGCGGTAAACGGGAATAGTAAAAGAAGCAAGGGCGGCGAGAGCAACAATAATCAATAAGACATTGCTCGTTAACCCGGCTTCTACCGCTGCCGTTCCAATAACAATGCCGCCGACAATTCCGATTGTCTGGCCAATTTTTGTTGGCAGTCTTGCTCCCGCTTCCCGAAGAAGTTCAATCGTAACTTCTAAAAACAACGCTTCTATAATGGGTGGAAACGGCACCGCTGTACGTGAGACGACTAGTGTTGCAAACAAATCCTGGGGAATCATTTCCGGATGGTAGGATAAGACCGCCACATACAACGGGGTCGCAAAAATAGAAAACAGAACAGCGCCTATCCGGATAATCCGCAGCATGGAGGCTGTATGCCAAGATAATAAATAATCTTCAAATGCGACAATAAATTCCAGCGCTGTCACCGGGGCAAGCAGCGCTTGAGGTGCTCCATCTGCCAGCACAGCTACTTTTCCTTCAAGCAATGCCCCCGCCGTCCGATCAGGTCGTTCTGTATCGACAAGCTGTGGGAAAACCGAATAGTTATTGTCTTGAATCACTTGTAAAATCGTCGATGAATCGGGAACTTGATCAATTTGCAAGCCTTTGATTCGTTGCTTCACCGTTTGGACATTTTCTTCATTGGCAATCGAGGCACAGTAGATGACGTACACGTCCGTTTTCGTTTCGCTCCCAACGACGAGTTTAACCATGTGCAAATCGGACGAAGGGATTCTTTTGCGCAGCAACGCTAGATTCGTTTCCACTGTTTCAATAAACGACTCCTTAGAGCCAAACACACTGAATTCAATTTCCGGGACATTCATTTCCCGGCCTTTCATGTAGGACAAATCAACTAACCAGTTTTGCCGTGCTCCATTTTCCTTAAAAGTAATGAGCACGCTCCCTTTTAATAGCCGCTTTTCTATTTCCATTGCGTCCTCAAGCTGTTCCATATCAGCGCTATATAACGCTTCTTTTAATGCTTTGTTGGAAATGCTGGCGACTTGTTTAAGGGGATGTAGCACATTCGAGGCAATGCGCTCCATGTCTATTAAAGATTGATAATAGTAGACATGAATAGGCTCCCCGTCCTTGCTTGCTTCCACTTGTTCCACAAAATCGCTTGATTGCTTTGCCGCTTGCAGGACTTCCGCAAGAGTAGTAAGCACGGGAAATGTCGGCTGTTTCTTTTTCTTATGTAAAAAAAACGGCAAACGGACACCCCCTTCTTTTTCTGTTAGTATGCGAAAGAAGATTGCATTCATACAAAAAAGGAGACTGCGTTTTTCTCAGTCTCCTTGAATATTAGCGATGATGCGATACCAAAGATCGGGATCGAGGGCATCCCACATATTCTCCCCTTCGCCTATCACGCCATAACCGATGACAAGCCCACAAAGCAAGCATGCGCCTGCCAGCACGATCACGACAATCAGGCGCAGCCAAATAGGGAACAAGCGAATCCGTTCATGTTTGTAGAGATCAGCGGCATGCCTATCTTCTCGCTCTTCCGTCGGGTCGTCGGTTTTATCAGGGGTGGCATTCGGCGACACATCAAGGCGTCCAACTGCCTGCTCTGTTTCAACATCGGATGGTTCCTCGCCTGGTTGCAAAGGCTCATCTGCTTTTTTAGTTTGTCCGTCTTGAGCCAAGCACGCCACCTCCTCACTCCATTAACGGCGAATGTTATTCGCTAAACCGGCCATATCATCTGCAAACGAGTAAGCCCTCGCTTGAAATTGTAATAGGCGCTGCGTCTCCATCAATTCAGCCATTTCTACGCCTAAATCGACATTGGCTTGTTCGAGCATGTTTTGTTTCATATGCCCGTCTGTGGCCTCCACTTCTTCTGAAACGCCTGGAAGCTCCGGAAGCACATACACATTGTTTCCGGCAGATTCAAGCGTTTGCGGTCGCAGCACTCGTGTCAGCGCAAAAGAACCAACTTGCTGCTCTCCTCCGTTACCGAGTTGGGCAAACAAATTGCCGTCCCTCCATTCCAAGGCAACCGTATCCCCTGGCATGACAATCGCCTCTCCATTGCTGTCAAGCACACGGTTGCCATCGTTCGTTACGAGTTCCAACCCGTTGCCCACTGCCTGTGGAGAAAAGTAAAACGTGCCATCACGCGTGAGCCTCGTGCCTGATACGGTCTCAATGTTATAGAAGAGATCTGCTTCGGTCAAGGCAAAATCGAGCGCACGTCCTGTTTCACGTAAAGTACCTTGTTCTAGTTGAATTTGCGTTTGTGCTAACTTTGCGCCTGTGCCGACTCGCAAGCCGTGGGGCGTCTGCCTATTTTCATTTGGTTGGTTCAAGTACTCTGAAGTCAAGACATCCGCAAACGAAGCAGACCGCCGCTTAAAGCCGGTTGTTTCCGCATTGGCCATATTGTTGGAAATCGTGTCAATCTTCGCTTGCAGCTGTGAAAGCGTAGCTGCAGCTGTATGCCCAATACTCATTGATCGTCCTCCCCTATGTTAAACGTCCTACCTCATTAACTGCTTTGTCCATACTTTGGTCATATGCCTGCACCACTTTTTGGTTTGCTTCAAATAACCGGTAAGCGCTAAGCATAGCGTTCATTGATGCCGCTGTGTCGACGTTGCTCCGTTCAATCGCTGCCTGACGAACAGAAAAATCAATTGCCGGATTGCCGTGGGCGCTTGGCAACTCTCCATTTTCCAGCATATACAGGCCATCGCCTTCACGCTCTAACTCATTGGTGTTGTCAGCTAGTACGATCTCAATTGTACCCCGGTTTTCACCATCTACGACAACAGCGCCGCTTTCATCGACTGAGAATGCTTCTGAGTCGACCTGGATCGGCCCGCCTTCTGTACTTTGGAGCAAATGCCCCCCTGCAGTTGCTAGCCGCCCTTGGCTATCCACTTGCAAGTCGCCATTGCGTGTATAACGTACGCCATTTTCCGTCATCACGGCAAAAAAGACAGCGTTATTCTCCTCAAGTCCGGTTTGGAGAAGCGCTAAATCGGTCGTATTGCCTGTTTCTTGAATATCGCCTTGCCGGGCATTTGTTTGTTGCTCTTGCAAATAAACGGCTGTTGATAAACTGCCAAGCCCTTGTTTTTGCACAGTGCCAGCCTTAGAAACGCTTTGCGCTTCCATTAAAAACGTTGGAAAAGCTCTGGAAACCGATTGCTCTGCTTTATAGCCAGGCGTTTGGGCATTGGCTAAATTATTGGCTAGCATGTCTTGGTGGTATTGGGCAGCAAGCATTCCACTCGTTGCTGTATAAAGCCCTTTTAACATCCCGTTCCTCCTTTACAACTGTACTTTTTTACTGGACATCTTGTCCAAGTTTTCTAAAATGATGCCTGTTCCCCTGGCCACACAATGCATTGGCTCTTCTGCAATGAGTACAGGGATCTTTAATTCTTCTGCAAGCAGCGTATCCATTCCATGCAACAGCGCTCCGCCCCCTGTCAACATCACGCCCTTATCAATTATATCGGCAGACAGCTCTGGAGGTGTTTTTTCTAATACTTGCTTAGCTGCCTGGACAATGTATTCAACAGACTCTACTAGTGCCTTTTCAATTTCTTTCGTCGAAATCGTAATGTTACGCGGCAAGCCACTTATCATATCGCGACCTCTGATGTCCATTTCCTCCGAACGTGCACCAGGAAAAACAGTAGCTACTTGCTTTTTTATTTCTTCGGATGTTCGTTCTCCAATTAACAGTTTGTACTCTTTTTTTATGTACGATAAAATGTCAGAATCAAAACGATCCCCTGCCACCTTAATGGAAGAGGCGGTGACAACATCACCCATCGAAAGCACTGCTACATCCGTTGTGCCGCCACCTATATCGACGACCATATTGCCGCTCGGTTGAAAAATATCCATCCCAGCTCCTATGGCCGCCACTTTTGGTTCCTCTTCCAAATAGACATTCTTTCCGCCGCTCTTTTCCGCTGCCTGGCGAATCGCTTTTTGCTCAACAGACGTAATATTCGTAGGGCAACAAATTAAAATGCGCGGCTTTGAAAGAAAGCCCTTTACTTGAATTTTATCCATAAAGTGCCTTAACATTGACTCTGTCATCTCAAAGTTTGCAATGACGCCATCCTTCATCGGCCGAATGGCTACAATGTTTCCTGGTGTCCGTCCAACCATGCGAAACGCTTCTTCTCCAACAGCAAGGACGCGGTTTGTTGTCGTATCAAGAGCAACGACAGAAGGCTCATCTAATACAATGCCACTGCCTTTCACATAAATAAGCACATTCGCTGTCCCTAAGTCAATTCCAATATCACGGCCAAACATACATCGATTTCCTCCTTATTCTCCTTAACATGTAAACATAACGAATAGTTGTGCGCCTAGATGATTTAAGTATGTATCGAACAAACGTATAGGTTAATTGAAACGCGCACATATGCCTAGTATAAATAGTACCATAAACACAGGAGAAAAGAAGAATTTGTCGAAATTTTATTGTCGTGATTTTACAATTGGCTGGTCCCCCACTTCAATTGTCTTCTTGTACTTGACTTTTGTCGCTTCACCGCCCCGCAAGTGGCGAATGGACTTGTGGTACTCAAGTATCTCCTTTACGTCATTTGCAAGCTCTGGATTGATTTCCGGCAAACGTTCGGTGAGATCCTTGTGTACAGTACTTTTTGAGACGCCAAATTCCTTTGCGATGGTTCGCACCGTTTTTTTCGTCTCAACAATGTACTTGCCAATCTTGATAGTTCGCTCTTTGATGTAATCGTGCACACGACTCGCCTCCCTAATTCTGTATGGGTGATTGGTAAAGTGTATTAGGGAGGCGTCCCCGTTATACCATCTTTTCATAGGTCAAGCTTCATTTCTTGACTCTTTGGCCTGCTTCCTTTCATTCCACGATCACGCTTTATGAAGTGTACGAAGAGAAAGCACCTTAAAAATGTTTGCCCCATAATAAGGCTACCTGATCGTTCGATTAACTAACTGCTTTTAAAGCAACAACCGAACCCAATATTAGGAAGATAAAAAAAATCCTTGGAGCGGTTTTCGGCTCGCCATAAACAAACATGCCGATTGCCGCTCCCCCGAAAGCCCCTATTCCCGTCCACACAGCATAAACTGTGCCCATAGGCAATGTTTCCATTGCGAGTGACAAAAGGACGAAACTCGCTGAAAAACCAATAACAAGCAACACCAATGGCAACAGCTTTTTTTCAAGTTTAAAACGGTTCATCATCGCCAAACCAAACATCTCAAACAAGCCAGCCACAATCACATACACCCAAGCCATCTCAACTTACTCCTTTTTCCGATTTAGGTTTCTCCCCTGGCGTTACCAGTTTTAAACCGATGACGCCAGTTAATAGCAAACCGATTAATAGTGCCTTTACTAACTCGAATGGCTCTCCAAACAGGAGTGTTTCGGCGATAACGGTTCCTGCCGTACCTAGCCCGACAAAAACGGCGTAGGCGGTCGCAACAGGCAGCCTTGCTGTAGCAGCAATTAGCAGGACAAAGCTTGCAAATATCGCCACTACGGTTAAACTCCATTCCATAATCGTTGAGGCATGTTTTAGCCCGATGACCCAGCCGATCTCAAAACAGGCGGCCACAACAATGAATATCCAGTGTTTACTCATTTTATCCTCCCATTCTTGCGCACACAAAAAGCCCAGGAGCTATTCATAGAATGTCTCCCGGGCTTTTATCCCTCCGTGTCACGGCAGACGCCGTGTGCACCTCTCGGACCAGCCCTTGCAAATGAAGCGGAACCCTAGGCGCATTGTGCGATCATTTTCCTTTAGTCTAGCACGAAGTGGCTTTCCTCTCAAGAACAAAGTCCTGCATATCAAGGAGCATGAAAGCAGTAAACAAAAAGAGCACCTTTTAGGCGCTCACAGACTGTAGACAAACGCTTGCATCCTTCGTTGCTCACCTCATTCATCTACTTATGAACCCACGTTCTATTCGTATCTTCACTCGGTTCCGCGCCTCGGCTGACAAGCGTTTTCTATCAGTCTGGACGATTTTGTCGACGTTGTCGACAACCTCAGAGCACCTTTTAGGCGCTCTAAGGTTTATTCTTCGATTTCATTTGGCTTATTTTCAGCCGGCTTGTCGTTCTCATCTTTATCTTTCTTAGAATCGCCGTCTTTTTCATTATCCTTGGCTTTATCATTTTCGTTTTCCTTGGCTTTGTCATTTTCATCAGGCTTTTCGTTCTCTTCGCCTTTCTTATCCTTTTCGCCTAAAGGAAACGCATCATTGATGTCTTCAAGTGATTTGTTAAACGCATCGTAAGGGTTCATGGCCACTCCGTCTTTACGGATTTCAAAGTGAACATGCACACCTGCTTCCTCATCATACACATTGCTTCCAGCATTACCGATTACATCGCCTTGGCTAATTTCTGCGCCTTGTTCGGCTTCAATGCCTTCTAAACTAGAGTAGTGAGTGGTGATGCCGTTGCCGTGATCGATTTCAACTACATAACCGAGGACAGAGTCCTTCATCGCTTTCGTGACCGAGCCACTCATTGCCGCCTGAACAGGGAACGTTTCTTGGTCTTTGCTTGCTAAATCAATCCCTTTATTTTGACGGTAAACATTGTCATAAAATACAAGCGCTTGTTCTTGCTCTTGTGCATCGGCTTCTGGATCGTAGAAGAACCCTACTTGTTCAAATTCAGATTCGTTCGCCACAGGCATGTGCAGTGTCTCATCGCCGACATTAACAGGAACAGTTGGCTCATCTTGCTGATTCTCCTGCTCTTGCACGGGCATTTCTTCCGGATCTGCGCTATCCTCCCCATTTTGCAAAAAGAAAACAGCACTTAAGAGACCGGCGCCAACAACCAAATAAGCAGCAGGCATAACCCAACGTTTGCGCATAAAACTTTGGATATCGACTTTTTTAGAAGAATTTTTTTCTTCTTTCATTTCTCATCACCTCTGCCAACCATTCTGAGCATTTTGCTAGAAATATATACATGGCAGAGGAAAAATTTTTTCCAGAGATATTCGCGCCGTACCGCCGCTGCCTAAAAAGCCAGCAGCCCTTGTTTACAAGGCTGCTGGCTTCTACTCTATGAATGGTGTTGCAATCGGCTTGCATGTATTAGCTAGTAGGGACAAGTTCGTCCATGCTTTCAATTTCGACATCTTTGTAGAAATATTGGATAATGTCTTTGTACGTTTTTCCTTCTTGCGCCATCCCGTTTGCCCCATATTGGCTCATTCCCACACCATGTCCCCAGCCTTTCGTTTGAATGACGACATGGCCATTGCTTACATGCCATGAAAAGTCAGATGAATCAAGTTCGAGTGCTTCCCGGACTTCTCGGCCTGACAGTGTTTTATTTTCAAACGTTACAGTCTCCACTCGCCCGCCTGCTGTTCTCGTTGCAATCGTGCCAATCGAACCGTCATTTTTAAGGGTGATCCCTAAAGCAGCTTCAAATTCACCTATAGGAATGACTGTTTCATTAGCAAAACGAGGAGATTGCTTATCCCATGGACTAGGTACACTTTTTAAGTAAGGCACCTCTTGTTCCCAATAATCTTCGGCATTTTCGGTAAAGCCGTTGCTTGTGGAAAAAAAGGAGGCTGTAATCGGTTTACCATCATACGTGATAATTTCCCCACTCGTGGCCCGTACTGCTGTTTCGATTTTCTCCCAGTTTGAGTCGAACTCACCTTCCCATTTCTCTTTTAATTCATCTTTGCTTTGATAGACTTGATGGGCAACTGTATCCGTTACCAGTGCCCCTTGTGGAACATCCTCATCTTTGTCGCTATTTTTCATTTTCGCGACAGCAAATGTCCTGGCGGCTAACGCCTGTGCCTTAAGAGCCTCCACTTCATAGTCAGCTGGCATTTCAGACGCTACCACACCGATCACGTAATCCTCCAAAGCCATTTGTTCCACCGATTCAGCGTTAGAGCGATAAACGGCAATGTCAGGTCCATTTGTGTCTTTTGCTGCAACTTGCTCAGAGCGTACTTCTGTTTGTCCTGCTTCTTGTTTTTTTTCAATCGGGGCTAGTCCAAAAGCTGACTCGGTTAAATCTTCACCGTCTTTTACAAGTGCAACCATTACAGTGGGAACGATTAGCACAATGACGATCAGCATTGCTGCAAATAGGATTATCCGTTTCATGGCAGACCTCCATTATTTGTTCCAACACTATAGTCTATGAACGTCTGCCCCAGAAATGAATGCAAAAAAGATTGTCGGCCATACACAGTATGTCAGCAAATGTGACATACTCCATAATGACAAACAATCTTTTTTGACGGTATTCGACCATTTCCCCGGAAATAGATTAGATAAGTTCAGCAGCTTCCAAGGACTCATTTTCTTGATGTTCTTCAACACGCTCAATGTCTGCGCCTAGTGCTTTCAATTTCTCTGTTAAATTGACGTACCCACGATCCAAATGCTTTAATTCCGTTACGCGTGTATAACCGTCAGCGACTAGTCCCGCAAGCACAAGAGCTGCACCAGCCCTTAAATCCGTTGCTCCGACTTCTGCACCTTGTAGACTTGTTGGCCCAGAAACAATCGCCGAGCGACCTTCAATTTTAATGTTTCCGTTCATGCGACGGAATTCTTCTACATGCATAAACCGGTTCTCAAAAACAGTTTCCGTAACGACACTCGTGCCCTCTGCCCGAAGAAGCAACGCCATCATTTGCGCTTGCATGTCTGTTGGAAAACCTGGATGTGGCATCGTTTTAATATCAACAGCCTTGAGCTGTTCAGGACCGATTACCCGAAGACCCGCTTCTTCTTCAATAATATCGACGCCCATTTCACGCATTTTGGCAACAAGCGGCCGCATATGCTCAGCAATTGCTCCCTCGACAAACACATTGCCTCCTGTAATCGCCGCCGCAACCATAAAGGTGCCTGCTTCAATCCGATCAGGTATAACGGAGTGGACTGCCCCTTGGAGAGCGTCTACGCCGTCAATGCGAATAACGCCAGTCCCTGCGCCACGCACCTTTGCGCCCATGGCATTAAGGTAATTGGCCAAATCGACAATTTCTGGCTCTTCTGCGACATTTTCAATGATGGTTGTTCCCTCTGCCAAAACAGCAGCCATCATGATGTTCTCTGTTGCCCCCACGCTTGGGAAATCCAAATAAATCTTTGTTCCTTGGAGTTTTCCATCAATGCGTGCTTCAATAAAGCCATTCCCGATTTCAACCGTTGCTCCCATCGCTTCAAACCCTTTAAGATGCTGTTCGATAGGACGTGAACCGATGGCACAACCGCCTGGCAATGCGATTCTCGCACGGCCTACACGTGCCAAAAGCGGGCCCATCACTAAGAAAGAGGCACGCATTTTGCGCACATATTCAAACGGAGCTTCGGTTTTTAGTGGGCGGTCTGCACGAACGGCAAAGCGGCCGTTTTCATATTCGACTCCCACATTCAAATTCGCTAGTACTTCCTTCATTGTATATACATCTGTAAGTGATGGCACTTCTTCAATGATGCTTGCACCACGCTCAGCTAATATCGATGCTGCGATGACAGGCAGAACGGCATTTTTAGCGCCTTCCACCTTCACGGAGCCGTGCAGCTTGTTGCCGCCACGGACAATGATTTTTTCCAACGTATTCCCCTCCGCGTCAGTATTTTTTCTCTTCTATATTATCAATATTCAGTCGTAATTATAGGCGTTCCTAAAGTTACCCTTGTCTGCTTGCCCAAGTCTGGGTTTTGTCTCAAGGCAACTTGAACATTCATGTTGTTTCCGTTTACTAAAGCAATTCCAGTGTCCCATTCATTATTGTACGCAGACAAAGACACAAACGTTTCTTCTTTCAGCACTTCTTGGATTGTTGCCCCAAGCTGCTCAGTGTAACGTTTGCCAGTTGCGAACAACGAATCGTCATTTAATGTGGTTGTTTCAGCTGTCAATTGGTAAAAAAGCAAAGCTGACTCCATTTCCAAACGGTTAAGGCGTTCCTTTAATAAGGCTTGATCGAAAACGGATTCTTCCGCACTCGCTATAAGCTCGTACGACTTCACCAGGATAATTTGGCCTTGGTCCTTTACAGCAAGCCACTTAACGACTTCTTGCAGGCCATTCCCCATATCCTGAATGAACACTTCACTCCAACTGTCCCGGTTTGATTCCAAAGGTTGCCGTTCAAAAGTTGGATGCTCGGCTGCAAAGGCATCGACCTTTTGCTCATACTCGCCTTTAGAATGAAGGACTTCTTCATTTCCTTTTGCTCGAACTTGCCAACTAATGACATGCAATTGTTCTTGTTTCGCTAATTCGAGCATCGCTTCTGCTTTCGCAAAAAGCAATTGATCCTTGTTTTTTTCATGTGGGGGCGCAAAAACCATTGCACCACAAATCCCAATCACAACTGCCAAAAAACCCGCTTTGATCATCTTTTGCATGTACGTTCTCTCCCTTAACGCCATGGTCTTATTAGTACCATTTTTACCTTTTGGAGAAAATGCATACATGAAAGATGAGGGTTCTTTTCACTAAAATAAATAGGGCAAAAGTTGTGTTGCTTGAAAGTAATCAATGAGAAAGCGAGCGACTAAAGTACCAAGAGCAATCGCACACATGACTCGAAGCAACGCAGCTTGTTTGCTTTTTGGATTTTTAACGAACAGATCGAAGCGAAACGACTCAAGAGCCCACCAAGCGATTACAAGACAAAGAAGATTCACGACAATATGTATGAATGCTCCCAAACCTAATCCGTCCGTCAAAAAAATGACCCCATTTCTTGCTATTGATTGCAGTTAAGCACTTGTCAAGCCAAACGATTGCAATCCATTAATCATCATAACGGATTTGTTCTAAAAAAGCCAGCGTTTAACGTCCCGATTTACCGATTTTACAAAGTTTATTTTTTGAACGTTTTGTCACAAAATGACGCAATTATTGAACGAGGCCCCATTAATGTTTTCATACCACTTCTGCCTTCTTTTTTAACCGGTTTTTCACTAAAAAAATGTCAAAAATCCCGCCAACCTTTAAAAGATTTTACGGGATTTTTGACATTTTTACGTTGGATTACAATTTCGCCAGCTTATGCGCCTTTATGTTTGGCGACATCCATTCTTGTGATCGCACGTTGAAGGGCTGCTTCCGCCCGCTTTCTGTCAACATGCTCACTTGCTAACCGCTGCTCGGCACGTTTTTTTGCCTTTTGGGCACGTTCGGTGTCAATTTGCTCGGGACGTTCGGCCGCTTCGGCCAGAATAGAGACATGGTCTGGCCTGACTTCTACAAATCCGCTTGAAACAGCGACCTGTTCTTCTTTCCCTTCTTTTATGAACCGAGCAGGGCCTACAGCAAGCGGACTGACAAGCGGAATATGTTTTGCTTTGATGCCAAGTTCGCCTTCCGCTGTCTTAACGACAACCAATTCGGCATCTCCTTCATAGACAGCCCCGTCAGGCGTGATGACACTGACTTGTATCGTTGCCACGTGTACCCCTCCTCTGTCGGCAATCAGGCGACAAGGAAACAAATACAGCTGTTTCCTTGTGCATTGATTTACGCCATTTGCTTGGCTTTTTCAACGACTTCTTCTATACGGCCAACGAGACGGAATGCGTCTTCCGGAAGGTCATCGTACTTGCCTGCAAGAATGTCTTTAAAGCCTTGGATTGTTTCTTTAACCGGCACATAAGAGCCTGGCTGTCCTGTAAACTGCTCAGCGACGTGGAAATTCTGCGATAGGAAGAACTGGATCCGGCGAGCACGGGCCACAATCAGTTTATCTTCTTCAGACAGTTCTTCCATCCCTAAGATCGCAATAATATCCTGTAGTTCCCGATATTTTTGCAATGTTTGTTGCACGCCTCGTGCAACATTGTAATGCTCTTCACCGACAATCTCAGGCGAAAGGGCACGTGATGTTGAGGCAAGAGGGTCCACTGCTGGATAGATCCCTTGTTCTGTCAATTTACGTTCAAGGTTTGTCGTTGCATCCAAGTGGGCAAATGTCGTCGCCGGAGCTGGGTCGGTATAGTCATCGGCAGGCACGTAAATCGCCTGAATCGATGTAACCGAACCTTTCTTCGTCGATGTAATACGCTCTTGCAGCTGTCCCATTTCAGTAGCAAGCGTCGGCTGATAACCTACCGCTGAAGGCATCCGCCCAAGCAAAGCCGATACTTCGGAACCAGCTTGCGTAAACCGGAAGATGTTGTCAATGAATAACAATACATCTGCGCCTTGTTCATCGCGAAAATACTCGGCCATTGTCAAGCCAGTCAAAGCAACACGCATACGGGCACCAGGCGGCTCGTTCATTTGGCCGAAAACCATCGCCGTTTTGTTGATAACGCCGGCGTCTTTCATTTCATGATAAAGGTCATTTCCTTCACGCGTCCGTTCCCCTACGCCGGCAAATACAGAGATACCGCCATGCTCAAGGGCAACGTTGTTGATCAGTTCTTGGATTAAGACCGTTTTCCCTACACCTGCGCCGCCAAATAGGCCAACTTTTCCGCCCTTTGTATATGGTGCAAGCAAGTCAACGACTTTAATGCCTGTTTCAAGGATTTCAGTTGTCGTTGTCAATTCTTCAAAGCTTGGCGCCTCGCGGTGGATTGGATCGCGGCGAGTCCCCTCAGCCACAGGCTCCTGTAAATCAATCTCTTCACCTAATACATTAAAAACGCGGCCGAGCGTTTCTTCTCCAACAGGAACGGAGATAGGACCGCCTGTATCGAGGACTTCTGTTCCGCGCATAAGCCCGTCAGTTGAACCCATTGCTACCGTGCGGACTGTATCGTTCCCAAGGTGAAGCGCTACTTCTAACGTCACTTTCACATCAACGGCGCCATCGGCTGCGCCTTGCTGGTTGACTGTTAATGCGTTATTGATTTCGGGTAGCTGCCCACTTGGGAATTTCACGTCTACGACGGGCCCTGTAATTTGAATGATACGGCCTGTTGACATTCGTTTTCCCTCCTACTAATAAGCATTTGTTTTATTCGAGTGCGGCTGCACCGCCAACGATTTCGGTAATTTCTTGTGTGATTGCTGCTTGACGCGCTCTGTTGTAGGAAAGCGTCAATTCATCAATCAATGCAGAAGCATTATCAGTAGCTGCGCTCATAGCTGTCATTCTCGCGCCGAATTCACTTGCTTTTGCGTCAAGAAGAGCGCCATAAATTAAGCTTTCTGCATAACGTGGAAGAACGGCCTCCAAAATTTGTTGTTCCGACGGCTCAAATTCGTATAAACTCGTGCTGCTTTTCTCGTCGCCTTCATTTACAGAAGCTAGAGGCAGCAGTTTTTGTTCAGTAACCCGTTGCGTCATCGGTGACACAAAATGGTTATACCAAATATACAATTCATCCAATACACCGTCGGCAAACATTTCAACTGAAGACTTGGCCAACCCGCTTACGTCATTAAAAGTAGGTTGGTCAGGGACCTCAATCATCTCTTGAATAATCGGCTGTTTCCGGGTACGGAGCAAGTCGCGGCCGATGCGGCCAAGAACGATAATCGCATACTCGTCTTCGGAAGCGTGGCGTTCATGGATGGTTTTCATCATATCGCGCAGCAAGCTGGAATTATAGCCGCCTGCAAGGCCGGTATCCGATGTCATCAAAATATAACCTGTCTTTTTCACAGGCCTCTCTTCAAGCATCGGATGGCTTGTATCACTGCCTGCCTGAGCAATATTGCCAACGACTTCGCGCATTTTTTTGGCATACACTTCATACGATTGCGCTTTTTCTTGGGCGCGGTTCAGCTTTGCCGCTGAAACCATTTGCATCGCCTTTGTAATTTGCCTCGTTTTCTTTGTGGAGTTTATCCGGTTTTTAATGTCGCGCAAAGAAGCCATTTGTTCACCGCCTTTCTGGGCAAAACTAATCGTCTATTCGTTAGAAGCGACAAAACCTTTCTTAAACGCTTCGATTGCTGCTTTCAAATCGCTTTCTTCAGGCAAATTGCCCGTTGTGCGGATATGCTCAAGCAATTCATTGTTGTTGCTTTCAAGATATGTGAATAGTTCAGACTCAAACCGGCGGCAATCAGCCACAGGCACATCATCCAAATAGCCCTTCGTCAGCGCGTAAATAATCGCTACTTGCTTTTCGACCGGAAGCGGCTGGTGCAAATCTTGCTTCAGCAATTCGACTGTGCGCTCACCACGGTTCAAGCGCGCTTGTGTTGCCGCATCCAAGTCAGAACCGAATTGGGCAAACGCCTCGAGTTCCCGGTATGCAGCCAAGTCAAGACGCAGCGTTCCCGCTACTTTTTTCATCGCTTTGATTTGTGCTGAACCACCAACACGAGATACAGAAATTCCTGGGTTTACTGCTGGGCGAACCCCTGAGTGGAACAAGTCGGACTGTAAGAATACTTGTCCATCTGTAATCGAAATAACGTTTGTTGGAATATAAGCAGAAACATCACCGGCTTGTGTTTCAATGAATGGAAGCGCCGTAATCGAGCCGCCTCCTAAGTCATCATTCAATTTCGCAGCACGCTCTAACAAGCGGGAGTGCAAGTAGAAAACATCCCCTGGGAAAGCTTCACGACCTGGCGGGCGGCGAAGGAGCAATGACATTTCCCGGTAAGCAGCTGCTTGTTTTGACAAGTCATCATAAATGACAAGCACATGTTTGCCGTTATACATAAATTCTTCTGCCATGGATACGCCTGTATACGGAGCCAAGAAAAGCAATGGCGCAGGGTCAGACGCACTTGCAGAGACGACAATTGTATAATCAAGGGCGCCCCGTTGACGAAGCGTTTCAACTACACCTGAAACGGTTGATTCTTTTTGGCCAATCGCTACATACACACAAATCATGTCTTGGTCTTTTTGGTTGATGATCGTATCGATGGCGATTGCTGTTTTACCTGTTTGGCGGTCACCGATAATCAATTCCCGCTGTCCACGGCCAATTGGAATCATGGAGTCAATCGACTTAATCCCTGTTTGCAATGGTTCATGGACCGATTTCCGTGCCATGACGCCTGGCGCTGGACTTTCAATTGGACGCGTTTTGCTCGTATGAACTGGTCCTAGGCCGTCTATAGGCTGGCCAAGCGGGTTGACGACGCGGCCAAGAAGCTCGCTTCCTACTGGTACTTCCATAATCCGGCCAGTCCGTTTGACTTCGTCCCCTTCACGAATGTCGGTATACGGACCTAAAATAATAATCCCAACGCTGTCTTCCTCCAGGTTTTGGGCCATCCCCATTACCCCAGTCGAGAACTCAAGTAGCTCGCCGGCCATGACATTGTCGAGCCCGTGAGCGAAGGCAATTCCATCCCCGACGCGAATAACAGTCCCTACGTCCTGCACATTGACAGTTGTTTCAAATTGGTCGATCTGTTGCTTAATGAGCGAGCTAATTTCTGTCGCTTTAATGCTTGCCATTCGTTTCACCCCTAACTGACAGTTTCTAACGTTCTTATTGTCCTGCTACCAATTGCTTTTCGAGGCGTCTCAGCTGCCCTTGGATGCTACCGTCAAAGACACGGTCGCCTACACGAACTTTTAATCCGCCTATTAAAGCAGAATCGACGACATTGACAATCCGCAGCTCCCGTTTTCCAGCTTTTGGGGCAAACACGGCAGCAATTTGATTCTTTTCACTGTCCGAAAGCGCCTTAACCGAGAAAACAGTTGCTTCAGCAATTCCTTTTTTGTCATCGTTTAACTGTTTGTATTCACCAGCGAGACCAACAATTTCCGTATAACGGCCCCGTTCCATTAGCAAGTTGATCGTATTCATCACTGCTGGGCTTAGGTGAGCCTGAAACGCATCCCGGAGGAGCGCTTGCTTTTTATCAGCAGCGAGCCCTGGTTGGGCTAACACCGTTTCTAATTGAGGTGTTGTTTCGAACACTTCTTGCACCAGCTCAAGCTCCCGTTCAAACACATCCGTTTGCCCTTTTTCTTCCGCTAACTCAAAAAGAGCAACAGCGTAACGATTTGCTACTGCCTTGTTGCTCATAGCTCTTCGCTCGCTTGTTTAAGATACTCTTGGACAAGCTGGTCTTGCTCGCTTGCGTCAAGTTCTTTTTCAATAACTTTCTGTGCAATTAAGACAGAGAGAGACGCAACCTGTTCGCGAAGAGCGGCTACAGCCTGGTCTTTTTCGTTTTGGATTTCCGCCAACGCTTGCTGATGAATGCGCTGTGCTTCTTCTTTGGCGGCGCGGACCATTTCCTGCCCTTGCTGTTCGCCTGCTTTTTTTGCATTTTCAATCAGTTCACGCGCTTCGACTCGCGCCTTTTGCATTTCTTCCCGCTGTTCTGCAAGCAGTTTTTCAGCTTCCTTGCGATTTTGTTCCGCTGAATCAATTTGCTCATTAATCATATCTTGCCGTTTTTGCATAACGCCAAGAAGCGGCTTGAGGGCAAATTTAGAAAGAATTAAAAGCAACACAGCGAATGCCAATAGTTGGTAGAGGGCTGTGCCCCATTCGATGACCATGTTTACACCCCTTTTGCAGAAGTAATCGTCCTTGCATAAATAAAGGCGAGAGGTTCTGTTTTGTAGAACACTGTCGCCCCTCTAGTCAAACTATAAAATGTTTGCGTTATCCCATAAAGAATAGTAAGAACGCAATAACGATCGCAATAATCGGAACGGCCTCTGCAAGTGGCGCACCAATAAACATGAGCGTTTGTAGCGTGCCGCGTTGTTCTGGTTGACGTGCAGTTCCTTCAATTACTGCCTTAACGATAATGGCTACGCCAATTGCTCCCCCGATTGCTGCAAGACCTGCTGCAATCCCAATCGCTAATTCTGTCATTAGATAAATCCTCCCTTAAGGTTTAAATTTTATAGTAACTAAGCTCTGAAATTGAGCGAGAATCACGAAATATTAATGTTGTTCCACTTTGTGGGACATATACACCATTGCCAACATCGCAAAAATGTACGCTTGCAATGAACCAATAAAAATACTGAATGCTTGCCAAACAATGAGCGGCACAAAAGCGAAGATCCCCCAGTAAACCGCTGTCGTTCCTAACGAAACAAGAAGAAGCATGAGAATTTCTTTCGCATAAATATTCCCAAAAAGTCGCATGCCAAGAGTTAATGCATTTGACCCTTCCTCAATTACTTTAAATGGAAACAAAAACCATTTTGGCGCAAACCAACTTTTCCCGTAAGTAGACGGCCCTGTCACCATGATTCCATAAATATGGGTCAAAACGACAATAAAGACAGCCATTGTCAGTGTTAGAACCGGATCAGACGTCGGCGATTTCCAAATAACGTTATGGCCTTCTTTGGTTACTAATTCAAATGGAATGCCCATCATATTAGCAACAAACACATAGAAAAGCAGCGCATACGCGAGGACAATAAAGCGGCCGCCCACTTTCCAATCCATGTTCGCCTTAATGATTCCACGACAAAAGTCCACTACCCACTCGATAAAATTTTGCAGCCCAGTCGGACGCATGGCCAATTTGCGACAGCCAATGACTGTAATAATGACAACAATGGCCATTGCAATCGTCGTCGTTATCATGGTTGTCCCATTAAAGAGCAAACCCATGAATTCAAATTGATATTGATGATGTTCCGGCAAACTATTTCACCTCTTTCGTATGAGAGCTTTTATGAACATGTCGACCATCATCACACCGTATAGCAGCCCTAGCCCAACCACAACCGCAACAATATGGATGTTTTCAGGAAATTGAAGAGCCAGCCAAATCGCTATGAACGCAAAGATGAGTCGAAACACAAATCCCAATCCCGCGAAAACCATAAAGGGTCGTTTCGACGGAGCGACGCTCGTTCCTATGACGCTTGCGTTGTGGTAAGTGATCCACAAATTCAAATAGCTGACAGAGACGCCTAGTAAAAGGCCGAGGAAAATCGTTTGGAGTGGTGTAAAGATAGAACCTATAACGAAAATGAGACTGATAAATCCAACTATACACGAATAATGCCACATTTGCTGTTTTAAAAGGTTCTTCGGTTCCGGCACTATTGATCGTCTCCTAAAAATGGCTGAACCGCTTTATAAATGCCATATGTACCAGTCCCTAGGCCAGCTAACAAGCAAATAATCAAAAAAAGGGGTTCTAACCCAAACAATTTGTCGAGCCAAAGTCCAAGAAATAACCCGCCAACAACACCACCAACAACGTAGGAAGTGATGATGGACACAAGCGCAAACGCACGCATCGGATTCCGGTTTGGTTTAGACAATGATACGACCTCCATCGCATATTGCAAACCCATTCATAACGCACATGTAACCCTTATCATGAGGACCCTTATAATCGTACAATAGCCACCCCCCGGTGTCAACGAATTTTACAAGGAAATCACAAGAGTTATGAAAGAGCCTCTATTTGTTCACACAACTGTCATAGTATTGTTTGAGATTTCCCAAATAAAGCGCTATCCATATGAACAGAGGCATTTTTTTGCCCTAGCCGACATATAAAAAATCCGATCCCCCTAGAATTCGTCTGAAGGAAGGGCGATGACCAATTGACAAAACGCTCTACATATGTCCAAATACACGAAAAACCGCCAGTAATCGCGGTTTTTTCGTGTATTAGCCTTCTATCGGGAAAAGGGGCGGCTCCCCGACGTCAATGAAAGCCTCGATTGTGTCTTTTACACCTTCACTTTTCGCAAACACTAACGCTCTGTATCGGCCTGGAGCTACATCCAAATCAGATAGTTCGCCACTCACCATTCCACGCTCAGAATTTTCATGGGAGACAAGGATATCTACAAATTCAAACGTGTCAGGATCAAACAAGGCGATCCCTGATTCCTCTGCCCCTCCTGGCAAATAGTACTCGTAGTAATAACTGTTTTTAGCATCGCCATGGGCAAATTGAAATGCCATCACCCGTGGGTAATTCGGTTCTTCCATAAACAACACATATGGGAGGCTGATCGTGTCGCTCCCGCCTGTAATTTCGACCGTGCCGGCATGGAGCCCTTCTTGCAAAAGCGCCGGATCAATGTCAGCAGCAAGAGTCACTTGCTTCTTTTCAGTGGGCCCAACGGTTACCGAAAAAGGGGTTTCCCATTCAATTCCATCCAACTCTCCTAGTGGCGGAGCAATATGGTACACTCTCGCTTTGCTTTCCATGTTTTCAATCGTGATCGTCAGCTCTCTTTTTGTGCGTGGGGCTTTTTTTTCCCAAGTGCCGAATGTAAGCGAACTTGGGTATACAAGCGTTTTCGTTTCAAGCGCCTTGTCTACTTGAAGCCTTCCTGCACCTTGTTCGTGGGGCATGTACTCCCTTCCCTGCTCATCGACTAAGCGCTTCGTTGTGTTCATTAAAGCCGCTTTTACTTGTTCAGGGTTCCAGTCTGGATGTTGTTGGATCAAAAGGGCCGCCGCGCCTGTCACATGGGGACTTGCCATGCTCGTTCCGTTTAAACCTAAATAACCTTTTGGCACGGTACTCTGGATTGCCACTCCTGGAGCAACTAGATCTGGTTTCACTTCCCATGTTTCAGTAACTGGCCCTCTCGAACTAAACGACGCCAGCAAGTCTTGCTTTTGTTCATAGCCAGTACGCACGGACAATTCTTTTTTTGAATGGGCAAGTTGTTCAAGCAGCCATTCGCCGTCTTCTTTGCTTAGGCTTGCCCCGATTAAATCAACTGGCTGTATAACGCCCCCTGCAAAATTTCCTTTTAAATTATTGTAAATTAAAATCCCAGTTGCGCCCGCCTTTCGTGCAGTCTCCATTTTTTCAGCAAAAGTAGAGCGACCCCTTTTCACTAAGACGAGCTTTCCTTTTGCATCAATGCCCTTATAATCAGATACTAGCCCGTGTCCCGCTTCGACAATAGGAATGTCGCGCTTAAGCTTCCACGGTCTTGCGCCAACGAGTGGCGTCAATTCAAGCCGGTGCTCCTTTTCATTTGTCAATGTCATATAAGGAATTTCCACTGGCGGAAGAGATGCGCCAACAGAGATCGCTTTCGCCGAAGTCCCAGGTGAACCGACAGTCCACATATTCGGTCCGCTGTTGCCACTTGAAGTCACAGCGACTACGCCTTTGTCAACTGCACGATCCAAAGCAAGGCTAGTTGGCCAATCAGGTCCATTCACCGTATTTCCAAGTGATAAATTTAAAACGTCCACCCCATCGGCAACCGCTTTTTCAATCGCTTCCAAAACTTGCTCAGTCGTCCCTTGCCCGCCTGGTCCAAGAGCGCGGTAAGCATAAATTTCTGCTTCAGGGGCAACTCCTTTTATGCGGCCATTGGCAGCAATGACGCCAGCAACGTGCGTTCCATGGAAAGTCGGCTCTCCTTGGTCCGCTTTTGTTTCCATTGGGTCTTCATCCTCATCGATAACATCGTAACCACCTTTCACATTGGCGCGCAAATCAGGATGTTCATAATCCACTCCTGTATCAATAACGCCGACTTTGACGCCTTTGCCAGTCAATGCTTCCCCTCCTGGCCCCACGTGGCGCTTTTCGCTTTTCCCTGCGCCTACAAATGAAATACTGCCTTCAAGGCTTGGCTGGTAAATAGCAATATCATCAACACGGGCAATACCGTCTAATTTTTTTAAAACATTGATGTCTTCTTCTAATAAATCTAGCGAAAATCCTCCGTAAACAATTTTAAAGACATGCCTAATTTTGGCTGAAGGAACCGCATCCTTTACTTGTTCTACTGCGTTGTCAACATTCCCTTTCGCCGATACAATGACGACTCGCCTGCCGCTTTGCTGCTCGTCGGACACTGTTTCCGTCGCCCTTGGCGTAACAGGATAAGTCTCGGCAGCCGCCATGTGCGGAATAAGTCCTGAACAACCTAATAAAACCAGCAGTATGCAAGCTTGCACTCGTTTCATTATGATCTCCCCTACTGCGTGTCGTAACGTGTAGTATGTGTACAGAAACGGCGCACTATGCAGGAAAGCGATTTTTGTGCATAGAATGTTTATAACTGTGGATAAAATCATGTTTTTCTGTTGATAACTAATGATTGCTGTGGGTAATTCTGAGGGTTATGTGGATAATTGAATTTGGAGGGAGCGCAAATGAACATGCTCATTCGCGAATCGGTCCAACACGATGGACCATCCTTATGCAAACTAATGATGGAACAAGGAAGCCCTGACGACAAACATAATTTAGAGCACCGGTTTAAGCGATACTCCAACGATTCACACCATTATATTGCCGTCGCCGAAGAAAAAGACGAGTTAATCGGCTACGTGTGGGCACAAGATTTTGGCGTGCATTTACGTACCGGTACGAAGCTATGCCGCCTTCATGAATTGTATGTCCTTCCTGAACACAGGTCAAAAGGCGCAGGACGGCAACTATTTAAAGGCGTTCTTCGATGGTCGCACATACGCCATGCTACTTGGCTGCAATGGCATGCTTCTTTCAGCGCGTCCGCCTTTTATGAAAGGCTCGGCTATCAACCTGTCCACCAAGAGGGACAAGGCTTTCCTTGCTATGAAATCGACTTTTCTACAAAGGAGCGCCCACATTCCCGCCATGCATGAATGTGAGCGACTACTCGTTCGTTATTTTGTTCCAAACAACCGATCGCCAGCATCGCCAAGTCCTGGCACAATGTAGCCTTTTTCATTTAGTTTTTCATCAAGGGCAGCTAAGTAAATGTCGACATCAGGATGTTCCTTTTGTACGTAAGCGACACCTTCAGGAGCAGCTACAAGGCAAATGAGACGCATGCTTTTTGCACCGCGCTTTTTCAAACTATTGATTGCTTCGACGACAGAGCCACCTGTTGCCAACATTGGATCGATGACAAGCAATTCCCGCTCTTCAACATCATTCGGTAGCTTCACGTAGTACTCATGGGGCTTTAGCGTTTCAGGATCACGATACAAGCCGACATGGCCAACACGAGCAGCAGGAATCATACGCAAAATCCCTTCTGACATGCCAATACCTGCGCGCAAAATCGGAACCAAACCTAATTTTTTCCCTGCCAGCTTTTGTACTTTAGCTGGACCGACAGGTGTTTCGATTTCTGCAGCCTCCAAAGGCAGATCACGAGTCACTTCAAACGCCATTAAGGCCGCAACTTCATCAACGAGCTCGCGGAATTCTTTTGTACCTGTATGCTTATCACGAATATAAGATAGCTTATGCTGAATCAGCGGGTGATCCAAAACATGCACTTTTCCCATCTCTTACACTCCTTTTCCTATATCGCCATTTTTCGACACACTCTGATTGATTTTACATGAAGACCCCTTTCTCCTTCAAGTGAAACTTCAAAAACACACGATTTGCCAACAAAATCAACAGACTGATAGAAAACGTTTGACAGACTAGGAGTGCAGGCGAGGGAAGATGCGAATAGAACGGGGGTTCATGAGGATATGACCGAGACAAACGACGACGTATGCGCGCGTTTGTCTACGGTCTGCAGCCTTCTTGTACAAGAAGGCTGCTTCAATTTACAAATTTGGGTACATCGGGAATGTTTTTGTCAATGCGGCAACACGTGAACGGACGCTGTTTAGCGCTTCTTCATTATCGATGTTTTTGAGCGTCATCGCAATGAGTTCGCCAATTTCATCCATTTCGTTTTCCCCTAAGCCACGAGATGTAACGGCTGCAGTGCCAATTCGAATGCCACTCGTTACAAATGGCTTTTCAGGATCAAATGGAATCGCATTTTTATTGGTTGTAATGCCAATAGCGTCCAACGCTTTTTCAGCGACTTTGCCAGTCAATTGCAAGGAACGCAAATCAAGTAACAGCAAATGGTTATCCGTACCACCGGAAACGATGTCCACGCCTTCGGCTTGTAACTTTTCGCCAAGGCGCTTTGCATTGGCAATGATGTGCTTAGCATACGTTTTAAATTCATCTGTCAATGCTTCTCCGAAGGCAACCGCTTTTGCAGCGATCACGTGCATAAGCGGGCCGCCTTGAATGCCTGGAAAGATCGATTTATCGAGCTTTTTCCCAAATTCCTCCGCCGTTTCCTCATTGCACAAAATCATGCCGCCCCGTGGGCCACGCAACGTTTTATGAGTCGTTGTTGTGACAAAATGGGCATGTGGCACAGGGTTTTGATGCAAGCCTGCAGCTACAAGACCGGCAATATGGGCCATGTCTACCATAAGATAAGCGCCAACTTCATCAGCAATTTCCCGGAATTTTTTAAAGTCGATTTCACGGGGGTAAGCACTCGCTCCGGCTACAATTAATTTAGGCTGATGCGTCTTGGCTGCTTCTCTAACAGCTTCATAATCGATGCGCTGGTCATCTTCACGGACGCCGTATTCCACAAAACGGTATTGGATGCCACTAAAATTGACTGGGCTGCCGTGCGTTAAATGGCCGCCATGGGACAAGTTCATGCCAAGCACCGTGTCTCCATGTTCAAGAATAGTAAAATAAACGCCCATGTTTGCTTGTGCGCCAGAATGCGGCTGAACATTAACATATGCGGCGCCAAAAAGTTTTTTCGCTCTGTCGCGCGCGACGTCTTCAGCAATATCGACATACTCGCAGCCACCATAATAACGGCGACCAGGATAGCCTTCTGCATATTTATTCGTCAAGACCGACCCTTGTGCTTCCATAACCGCTTCGCTGACAAAGTTCTCTGAAGCAATCAATTCAATTTTGTCTCGTTGCCGGCCAAGTTCTTGGCGAATCGCTTCAAATACGGCTGGATCTTGCGTTTTTAAATGTTCCATCATACCCTGCCCCTCTCAACAACATTCGTTTTTTGGTCTAATTGCTTTTCATTTTATCGTATATATCACTAAAAGAATAGGTTTTTCCGTAAGATAATAACCGATTTTTTTCTTTTATTCAGTTTCAACCGTTATCCATTTTCATTTAAAAGGACGTTGCCATCTACGTTCCATTGTTTACACTGGCAGCAACGCTCCATTATAGCGGATCGCCGCAACCGTGATAGCGCTAATCATTAAGGGAATAGCGCGCCCGTTCCCCGCCAATCAATTTCGGCCTAGAATAGGCAAACGTCACGTGGGCGCTGCCTAATGAATTTGCTGAAACGCGCACAGGTACAGCGACCGGCTTTAAATGCATGCCGATAAACGTATCGCCAATGTCAATCCCAGCGTCGCAGTCAGCTTGTTCAACTAGAACAGGGTTTTGCATATGCTTATAGGCGTACGCAGCCATAGCACCGCCAGCCCGAGGTACAGGTACAGCCGCTACTTCTGTGAACCGAAAGGCATCAGCAATGGCACGCTCTACCACTAAAGCACGGTTTAAATGTTCACAGCATTGAAAAAGCAGATGGACCCCTGTTTCCTTACTAAAGTGAACGAAAGCGTCATGTAGTTCGGCGGCAATCTCTTCTGAACCTTGTTTTCCGATCCGTCCGCCTCCCACTTCACTTGTCGATGCGCCAACTACAAAAAGTTTCCCCGCCAAATTAGGCGCTTCATTCATAAATTCGCTAAGCAAGTCGATCAAGCGCGTTTTTAGTGCCGTCATAAGCCTGCCTTCTCTTCATAAGCAGCAATTTTGCCAATTCTCGTCTGGTGGCGTCCGCCTTCAAACGCTTCCCCCAGCCATGTTCGCACAATTTCGACGGCAAGTCCGGGGCCTATAACTCGCTCTCCTAATGCAATCATATTTGTATCGTTATGCTGCCTTGTCGCTTTGGCGCTAAACGTGTCATGAACAAGGGCACAGCGGATCCCTTTTACTTTATTGGCAGCAATCGACATGCCGATGCCTGTCCCGCAAATTAAAATGCCCCGGTCAAACTCTCCTTGCGCCACTTTTTCTGCGACAGGAAGGGCATAATCAGGGTAGTCGACAGAGCCTTCACAATCGCAGCCAAAGTCTTTATAGGAAAGCCCCATTTCCTCTAACATCGCTGTAATTTCTGCGCGGAGCCTGGTTCCGCCGTGGTCTGAAGCAATCGCAATCTTCATTATTGGACACTCCTTTTCGTTTAAAAAAAAGCGTCCCCTATCGACGCTTTTACTAGGTTGATTCTATTGTAAACTTTTCAATCGTTGTCTTCAATTGCTTGGCTTGATTCGCTAAGTCAAAGGATAGCCTTGCCGCATCCTCTAAAGCTTGGCTTTGTTCCTCTGTCATCGCAGCGACTTCCTCTGCTCCGGCAGATGTTTCTTCTGCAATTGCTGCCACTTCCTGTGTTTTTAATGAGCTTTCCTTAATCGATTGTTGCTGCTTGTCTGACAATGCCGACACTTCGCCAACCAATGCTGCCACACGTTTCACAGACGCTTCCATTTTGGCAATTGCTGTAGTGGTCTGTTCGCTTTCCTCCCTCTGCTTCTGGGCAACCGCTGCTTGCGCTTCAATATCGGCCACAGTCTGCTGCATTTCTTCTTGGATGGCAGCAATTAATTCCCCTATAGAAGCGACAGCACGGGCGCACTCATCTGCCAGGTTTCGCACTTCGTTAGCCACTACGGCAAAGCCTTTGCCATGTTCGCCCGCTCTTGATGCCTCTATCGACGCATTTAAAGCAAGCAAATTCGTTTGTTTCGCGATCGAGCCAACGAAACTAGCGATTGTTTCCACTTCTGCCGCTTGCTGTTCCAAACGGCGAACAGAATGCAAAGACGCCTCTTGCTTTTTTGATAGCTCGCCCACTCCGTTCACGAGCGCATTTGTCCGTTGACGGCTTTCTTCGAGAGTCGCGACCATATCTTCTGCCTGACCTTTAGAGGAGTCTGCTTTTGCTTTCATTTCCGTCGCCATACGCGTCGTATCTTCCAAGGAGGCTGCTGTTTCCTGAATCGCCTTTGCAGAGGCTTCAGCGCCACTAGCGATCTCTGCCATTGTCAAACCAATTTGTTCACCTTGGCTCGAAGATCGTTCAGTAGCATCAGCAAGTTGTTTGACACGCTTATCGGTTTCGACAAAGTTCGTCTCAATGTCCGAAGTCATTTGCCTTAAGCTGGCAAGCATATCATTGCAGGCAATCCCTAAAGCCCGTAGTTCGTCATCTGATCTGGAAAGTTTTACTGATGTATTGACAGAACCAGCAGCTGCTTGTGTGACAGCTCGTTCCAATTCGCTTAAAGGTTTTGTAATCAAGGGGGCAAGCAAATAGCCAAAAATCGCGCTCCAAATGACACCGACAAATAAAGTTAACGGTATCACCAACCGGGGGTCAATGGACATCGCCTGGGCGAGATAATCAGCAAGGAAATATAAAATAAACGCGCTGCAGGCAAATGTCACAACGGCTACTGCGCTGACCCCTACTACTAACTTTTTGCGAATGCTGAATTTATATGTTCTGCCGACACCGTTCCCTTCCACATCGTCACCCTCTATGCTTCGTTTTTTTCAATAAATTTTAATACGGCCGCTTTAATTTCTGCGGCAGTTATGTCATACGTTTCCGTAGAGCCACCAAATGGATCGGAAATGTCGCCTGTTTCGCCAGCAGCCTCTTTCAGCGTCTGAACCTCTACCTGTTCGTACATGCTTTCGATCTGCGCTTTATGGCTTTGTGACATCACCAACACGATATCCGCCCAATCAATCAATTCTGCTGTCACTTGCTTGGCTTCATGCTTGTACAACAAGCCTTCTTTTTCAAGCACATATTGAGAGCCGCTCGAAAGCCCGCTTCCTGCATGAGCAAAAAGGCCAGCAGAGCGTACTTCGTAGGCGCCATTCCCTTCTTTTCTTAAAAACGCTTCCGCAAGCGGCGAGCGGCATGTATTCCCAGTGCATACAAACAATACACGTTTTTTCATTCGTCGTTTTTCCTCCCAAAGTCGTTTGTTTTAGTCTACCATATCTGCTTTGGAGGGTTAAACGAGCCCAACCATTATGCTATGGAAACATCGAGATGGCCCGTTCGCTTGGCATCAGAGGGGAAGCATAATCTTTAAGCCAAAGCCAATCAACACAAGGCCGCCTAGCAGCTCGCCATATACACCTAAAAACTTTTGAAAATGAGAGCCAATGATCAAGCCAATCCATGACATCACCATGCTCATCGCCCCGATCATTCCGACTGTCAAATACATTTCTGTGCCAAGAATGCCGAATGACAGTCCGGCTGAAAAGCTGTCAAGGCTGACGCCGACAGCAAATAGGAGCAACCCCCAACCAGTGGGCTTCATTCCGTCAGCTTCATGATCAGAAAAGGCGTTTAGCGCCATTTGTACGCCAATCACCAATAGCAAGCCTCCACCAATATAAGTCGCAATGACATCAAAATGGCCTGAAAGCCATTGTCCGACAGTCATTCCAGCAAGGGGCATGGCCACATGAAATAAACCTATTGTCAGGCCGATTCGAAAAATTTGCTTACCTGACAACTTCAACATGCCCATTCCGAGCGCCACTGAAAAGGCATCCATCCCTAAAGCTGCCGCCATTATACATATCGTCACAAACTCGTGCATTGTTTATCCCCTCTTTCGCAAAAAACATGCTATTTGAACATATGCACGTCCGCGAAAATTTAGACAAGCCGAAAGCGGTTGTCCAAAAAGGAGCAGGAAAAAAGCCTGCCGCCATAAGCGACAGGCTTTCATCTATTCTTCTGTTTCATCGGTCATGGCGCTCCAGCCATCCAAAATAGCGCCGAACTCCGTTGTCAAGTCTTCGAGTTCCTTTAATTTCGCTTTAACGGCTTTGTATGTAAGCACCATTTCTAATGTGCAGGAAAGGGCGTAGCCTTGTTCTTCTTCATGGAGGCTTATTTCAAATCCGTGTTGGCTCACTAGCCTCGCTGCTTTCTTCGCCATTCGTTTGTTTTCAATTAAAAGCATGAATTCCACTTCCCGTGGCTTCTCCAAATCGCAGCCAGCATTTTTTAACTGTTGTAAAACGATGCCTTCCTCGTCATTAGGGAAGTCAACAGGGACAGGCAATGCTGTCGAGTAAAAATAAAAGGCTCTGCTTTCGTCATCAGACAGAAGTTCTTTTTCAAAGCCATGGTCTTCCAAGATCTGAGCGATCACGTCAGCATCGGGACGAGCCACATCATGAATATAGCCTACATCTTTCAAGCCGCTTAAGTGGAAATAGCGCTGCCACTCTTCAAGCCAATCTGAAAATGCCTCCATGGATGCAACCGCTTCAGGAAACGGCTTCAAAATCACGACGCTCTCGAGCTCTGCATCTGTCTCGTTATAAAAAAACGAAATCATATCTAGAATCTCTTGTAATTCGCCTCGCCCGTCAAACTCTCTTCGTTCATGGGCAAATACGTCATCCGATACAATATAATAAGGAACGTCCCATTCCTCACGGGCAAGCTTTACTTGTATCGTCCCGTATATTACGTCTGTTTCTTTCTCTACAAACGTAGAGTAGTTCATCTTTGCCTCAAACCTTGCCATCTTTCCCCTCCGTACTCACGCTTTTCCTGATCATACCATAAGCGGTGGTCAGCCAACAGTCTATTTCGCCGACAAAGGCATTTCAACACATAAACGCTACACCCTTTTGCCGCCTGCTGCTTTTTCGAGCCTGTTCATAATGGCACGGCCGACTCCCTCAGTAGGAACAGTTTTCACATAAATGACTTCTGCTCCTTGCTGGTCAAAGTCGCGAAGAACGCCATACAAAATATGGGCGACATGCTCAAGCGACTCACCTCGGCGAACAATATCCGCTTTATAATCGGTCGTTCCTGTCGTTGCGAACACAGCGACTTTTCGCCCTTCTTTTCTTGCTTCTGCCACTAAATGATGGAGTGTGTCATCACTGTCAACAAGTGTTACTTCTGCATTTGGTGCATAATGGGTATATTTCATCCCCGGCGATTTTGGAGCACTGTGCGTCGTCCCCAAGGCCGGATCAATGTCGATCTTACCAATAACCGCTTCAATTTCTTCAACAGAAACCCCGCCTGGTCGGTAAAGCATGGGTGTCGGTTTCGATACATCCAGCACAGTTGACTCAAGGCCAATGCCCGTTGCTCCACCATCGACGATTCCGTCGATTTTGCCGTCTAAATCGGCGATCACATGGGCCGCCGTTGTCGGTGAAGGACGCCCAGACACATTTGCGCTCGGAGCTGCAACGGGCAGCCCACATTCCTGTAACAACTTTAAAGCTACGGGATGGGAAGGCATGCGAACACCGACAGTTGATAGTCCGGCTGTTACATTTTCAGCAATGGCTTCTTTGGCCTCTAAAATCAATGTTAACGCTCCTGGCCAAAAAGCTGCCATGAGTTTGCTGGCGTTTGCCGGAATCGATTTTACCAGCTTGTCCAACTGGCTGTTGTCGCCAATATGGACAATCAGTGGATTATCGCTAGGGCGCCCTTTTGCTGCGAATATTTGTGCGACCGCCTCGTATGAGAGGGCATTGGCGCCAAGCCCATAGACCGTTTCAGTTGGGAAAGCAATCAGCTTATTTTGTTTTATCCACAGAGCTGCTTCTTGAATCATCTCGGTTTGTTCGGCAGAGTCATATTCCTTATCCACAATCCATTGTTTCGTCTGTTTATAATTCACTCGTGTTCGCCTTCCTCTCGCTTTTCCATCCACATTAATCAAATCGAAAAAATCCTTTTATGTCAATGGTTATCACTTAAAGTCTCATTTATCAAAACAGAATGCCAGCCGTTGAAAACAGGTTACCCACACCTGTGGATAACCTGTTCATAAGTTAATAGATCGCTATTTTTGTTTTCTTTGACTCAACTATTCACAATCATTATCCACAAATCCACAGTTAGGAAGAAAAAGGCGAACAAAAATAAGCCCAAATGGAAACGCCATCCTGTTCCACTACCGTTTGATAGTGCTCAATTTCCTTTATTTCATTTGGGATGGCATCGGTTTCTTGACGCTTAAAGCCGAGCAGTTCAAATAATGTGGCGTTGCCTTGACTGGCAGCAAACACGGTTTCTACTCCTTCTGTTTGCGCATAGGCTAGCGCCATTTGGATAAATTCAACCAACGCACTTGAACTCATTTTTGCGCTGTCCATGACCATTGTCCGGAGCAAACCGTAGATGTTGGCTTTTTCCAGGCCCACTGTTGCAATCAATTCGCCTGCGTCATTTTCTACGACAATTAATGGGTCTTCTAACGTGACTGGTTGTTTTGTTTGCATCCGGGCAAATAATGCCTGAACAGCTAGCAGGTCTGTTTCTTCCATTTTTCGAACGGTAAAAGCCATCTCCGCCCCCTCCTTTTACTTCATCCTATGAGAGGGCTTGTACAAATATGCCTATTAGGCAAATAACCGATCCCAGATCGATTCAAACCATTCTACAAAGAAAAACGATGTTTCCACTTCGTCAGCTTCCTCGGTGCCGTTGTCTTGGTCGCTATTGTTATCTTCTGCCGCTGTATTGGTCGCTTCGCCGTTGTCCATGTCTAAAAAGCATAATGGCGGAAACAGCACACACCACCAATTTTCACCTTGGCCTTCCCCTAACGTAATAAGGACAGCGTGGTACAATCCGGCAGGGTATACCATGTTTCCGTACAACTTCGTTGGAAAGGCAACCTCTTTATCAAACGCAACGGAATAGTCTTGGTCGACGCCTTTTGCTGCTAGCTGATCTGCTACGATCGCTTCAAGCTCAGGAACACGTAAAGCAATTTCAGCAGCAGCTTCCTCCATCGTTGCCATTTCCCCGATCCATTCCCCAATAGCGGCATTTACTTCGTCACGAATTTCCCGTTTTAGTGCTTGATCGGCAATCGAGTCGCTATTGGCTAATATCCGTAAGCGGATAGCATCATCCGCTGAAACTTGTCCATGGTAGGCGCCTTCCGCCTGTGCATTCTGTGCTTCCCAACTCATTAAACCTACAAATAAAGAGATTAATAGATACATAATAGCTCTTGGTTTCATTGATTGCACCGCCCTTTCCTTACCAATGTTGGTCAGGAAAAGGCCGTTTTAAACAAAAAATCATTCGACAAAAACAGAAGATCGCTAATCGACATTGTGGCCTTGCCGTCCCAGATTGCCAGAAACAAACACAATCCGGTCTTTCCCGTTTATGTCATAGACAATGTTTATGTCAGCAAAGGGAAACGCGGCAGCAAACAACGCTTGAACTGCTTCGCCTTGGCCAGCGCCAATTTCGACTGCGACCAATGAGCGCGGATGGATGCAAGCGGGCACTTCTTCCGCCAGCCGCCGATAAAACATTAGCCCATCTTCTTCAGCAAACAGTGCCATTTCCGGTTCGAACTCACGCACATGGACCGCAAGGCTGTCCCGATCACGATAAGGAATGTAGGGCGGATTGGACACAATGACATCAAACACCGCTCCTGCTACTGGCGCTAGTAAATCGCCTTTGGCAAACGTTATCTCGGCACCGAATCGCTGGGCATTTTCCCGGGCAACATCTAACGCTTTCTCGGAAATATCAGTCGCGGTTACATGGCAATCGGGTCGCTCTAGCTTCAACGTAAGCGCAATCGCCCCACTGCCCGTGCCGACATCAAGGATGGCTTTGGGACCAGGCTTTAATTTATTAAGCACGAGCGCGACAAGCTCTTCTGTTTCTGGACGGGGAATAAGGACGTCGCCATTCACGAGAAACGTCCGCCCATAAAATTGTTCGTAGCCGATTACGTGCTGGACAGGAACCCCTGAAGCAATGACGGCCACATCTTGTTTAAATGCTTGCCAAACTGGTTCTGGAAGGGGGTCTCTTAAACTTGCCAATAGTTTGGCCCGTTCCATTTTCCCATGGTGCCGCAACAGCCATTCCCCTGCTGTAGGTTCAACTCCGTTTTCCTGCAAAAAAGACGAAGCCCAGCGAAGAGCTTCGTGAATCGTAATCGCCATTATTCCTCTGCCTTTTTCATTGCTTCTGATTGCTCGGCAACTACAAGAGCATCTATGATTTCATCAAGCTTGCCTTGCAAAACTTGCTCAAGTTTCTGCAGCGTTAAACCGATGCGGTGGTCCGTTACGCGGCTTTGAGGAAAATTATACGTACGGATCCGCTCTGAGCGGTCGCCTGTACCGACGGCAAGTTTGCGGGACTCAGCGTATTCTGCTTGTGCTTCTTGCTGAACTTTGTCAAAAATACGGGCGCGGAGGACTTTCATCGCTTTTTCTTTGTTTTTAATTTGCGATTTTTCATCTTGGCATGAAACAACTGTATTTGTCGGCAAATGGGTTAACCGAACGGCAGACATTGTCGTGTTGACACTTTGCCCTCCTGGACCGCTCGATGCAAATGTATCAACGCGAATATCTTTTTCGTGAATGTCAATTTCCACTTCTTCTGCCTCTGGCAGCACGGCCACTGTTGCCGTCGATGTATGGATGCGGCCGCCTGATTCCGTTTGCGGCACCCGTTGTACGCGATGGGCGCCATTTTCGTATTTAAGCTTTGAATAAGCGCCGCTGCCATTGACCATAAAGATAATTTCTTTGTAGCCGCCTAGCTCAGTCGCGTGGGCTTCAATGACTTCCGTTTTCCAGCCTTGCATTTCTGCATAGCGGTGGTACATTTTGTAAAGGTCAGCCGCAAAAAGCTGTGCCTCATCGCCGCCAGCAGCCCCGCGAATTTCGACGATTACGTTTTTGTCATCATTCGGGTCTTTTGGCAACAATAAAATCTTCAGGCGTTCTTCCAATTCGGCCTTTCGCTCGCTCAGCTCATCTAGCTCTTCTTTTACCATTTGGTACATGTCGTCATCGAGCTTTTCTTCGAGCATAGCTTTCGCATCTGCCAATTGTTCTGTTACTTGTTTATATTCTCGGTACGTTTGTACAGTTTCTTCTATTTGTGCTTGTTCTTTTGAGTATTCTCTTAATTTTTTTGCATTACTAATCACATTTGGATCGCTTAATTGCTCGTTTAAGTACTCATAACGATCTTCTACTGCTTGCAATCGTTCTAACACGACGTCACCTCATTCTTCATTGCGGCACTCCTTCCCCATTATAGTATACGCCTTCATTAACGGTCAATCTAGCTAAGGACAACGCGGTTTGTTCATTATGTTTGCGGGAATACTATTTGTACTTTGTTCAAAAGGCCGTTTTTATTAAACCTATGCACAGAAAAGGCGGGATTCATGTGAAATATATCATCATCGGCGGTGATGCAGCCGGAATGAGCGCAGCCATGCAGCTCGTTCGTAAAGATGCACAAGCCGATATTACTGTATTGGAAAAAGGCGAACATTATTCGTACGCCCAGTGTGGCTTGCCCTACTGGATCGGTGGGGAAATTGAATCGGATCGCAAACTTATCGCACGGGATGCTGACACGTATCGCCTTAAGCACGGCATCGACGCCCGTATTAACCATGAGGTAAAAGCGGTTGATACGGACCAAAAAACCGTATCTGGGGATGGTTTTTGCCTTCCTTACGACAAGCTGTTAATCGCCTCGGGAGCGAGTCCTGTCATTCCAGACTGGGAAAACCGCGATTTAAAAGGGATTTATACGTTAAAAACGATTCCAGATGCTAAAAAAATCGTTGCTGCCCTTGGTACGGAAAAGAAAACCGTAACCGTAATCGGCGGCGGTTCAATTGGGCTGGAAGTGGCTGAAAATCTCGCCAAAGCGAGCCACCATGTGAGGATTTTGGAACGGGCCAAGCGGCTGGCGATGAATTTTGACAAGGAAATGGCTGATTATATTCATGAAAAAGCGATTGATGAAGGGATTGAGCTTGAGTTAAACCACGAAATCATTGGCTTTAGCGGCAACAAAGACGGCCACGTCACTGGCATCCGTACCAACTTGACTGAATGTCCCACTGACATCGTCATTGTCGCTGTCGGCGTTCGCCCAAATACCGACTTTTTGCGAGATACCGATGTTCACCTCAACAACAACGGCGCCATTCGTGTAAACCGCTATATGGAAACAAACGTGCCTGACGTTTATGCAGCAGGCGATTGTGCAACGCAGTACCACCGTCTGATCAACAAAGATATGTATTACCCCCTTGGCACGCATGCCAATAAGCAAGGGCGGATCGCCGGCCTGAACATGTGCGGGCACCCCCGCGTCTTCATGGGTATTGTCGGCACGCAAATTTACCAGTTTTTTGACTTAGCACTCGCACGTACTGGTTTGTCTTCCCGTGAAATCGAGGAAATCGGCTATCCTTACAAGTGTGTGCAAGCCAAGCTTCCCCATGTTGCTGGCTATTACCCAACAAATGAAACGCTCCATATACGCCTTCAGTTCCATGCAGAAACAGGCATCGTCCTCGGCGGCCAGTTCATCGGGACAAAAGGCGTCGACAAACGCTGTGATGTCCTTGCGACCGCATTGTATCATGGCATGACGATGCAAGATCTTGAAGAACTTGATTTAGGCTATTCCCCTCCTTTTAACAGTGTATGGGACCCGTTGCAACAAACAGCTCGGCGCCGGCCATAAAAATCCAGGCTGATAGAAAACGCTTGTCAGACGAGGAGTGCGGCCGAGGGAAGATGCGAATAGAACGGGGGTTCATGAGCATATGAGTGAGGCAAACGACGAAGTATGCGAGCGTTTGTCTACAGTCTGAAGCGCAAAGCCAATGGCTTTGCGCTCCTTTTAACGGACATGGACTTGATAGCGAGGGATTTCTGCCTCAAATGCACGTTTGAGTTTCTCCATCCTCTTGCTCGTCTGTTCTTTGCTCCAGGATGGTGGCGGGTACGCTTTTACATAAACATCCCCGCCGTTGACAATCGCGGCGCCAGAACGGAATCCTTGGCTCTCAACAATGCCTTCCACTTGCGCGGCATCGTCGGCAAGCGTACGGTGAGGCACACTTGCGTCTCGATAGCTTGTGCCAATATTCGTTAAGCGCGGATCATACGTTTCGTGTTTCATATGCTCAAAATTAAGCGGTCCTGGACCAAAGGCGCCTTGTCCGTAATGTTTGTCATGCTGGATGTGCTGTGAGCTGAAATTGGCGTTTGAACATCCAGCGAGCAGAAGAGCCATTGCGATCCCTGCCGTTGCCGACTTCATCCGTCTCCCCCTTTGTGCAGCTTCTAAAAAGAAGCGTGCATCACTAGGGTCCCACGCCCACAAAAAGACATTCATTTTTTAGGCCGATTTTCATCTTGCTCTGCTAGGGCATGATTATACATTTAAAGGCGGGTGTTGGTGGCATTTGCGACAAACTGGATAATACGTTTCGTTGCCACCAATTTGAATTTGTTCTCCGTCATAAATTGGCTTGCCCTGCTCGTCTACACGCAAATTCATGATTGCTTTTTTATGGCAAAACCAGCAAATCGTTTTCATTTCTTCAATTTTATCTGCATACAGAAGCATGTATTTGCTTCCTTCAAATAATTCGTTGCGAAAATCATTTTTTAAGCCAAAACCCATTACCGGAATGTCCAATGTATCGACAATATTGGCCAGTTGGAGGACATGCGCTTTTGTTAGAAACTGCACTTCATCGATTAATACACAGTACGGCTTTTGTGGGCAGCTTTCAACATAGTCAAAAATATTCGTGTCATCGAAAACTGGCACCGCTCGGCGGCGAAGGCCGACACGGCTAGACACATAGCCGACTTCATCCCGTGTATCCATTCCTGATGTAAAAATCAAAACTGGCTTTTTTTGTTCCTCGTAATTGTTGGCCACTTTTAAAATCTCAATCGACTTTCCGCTGTTCATTGCACCATACTTAAAAAAAAGCTGTGCCATAAGCCCCTCCATAAAAAAACAGGCAAGAGACTCTTGCCTGATGATAACGCGTTTTTCTTATTAAAGATTGTATTTCTTTTTGAAGCGATCGACACGGCCACCTGCGTCGGCAAGTTTTTGCTTGCCTGTATAGAATGGGTGCGAATCCGAAGAAATTTCGACTTTAATCAATGGATACGTATTGCCGTCTTCCCATTCGATCGTTTCGCTAGAACCGCGAGTCGAACCAGTCAAAAATTTAAAGCCCGTGCTTGTATCCATAAATACAACTTTTTGGTAAGTTGGATGGATTTCTGGTTTCATGATTTCATCTCCTTTTGCCCTGAATCTCTTCGAAACAGAGTTCTCACATAATCGAAATTATATCAAGTCAACAGACCGTTTGCAACCTAAAGTTTGTCCCAGTCAATTCCGCTTTTTTCCTGCCATTTCCGATTCCATTGCCTCAAAGAATTCAATATTTGTTTTTGTTTCTTTGACGCGGCGGATGAACTGGTCTGTAAAATCAGCAGACTCATTCATTGTTTTGCGAATCGTCCATAATTTGTCCAACTGCGACTTCGGCATTAATAGCTCTTCTTTCCGCGTTCCTGAACGGCGGATGTCAATCGCTGGGAAAATACGGCGTTCAGCTAGGCGGCGGTCAAGGTGAAGTTCCATATTGCCTGTCCCTTTAAACTCTTCATAAATCACATCGTCCATCCTTGAACCCGTTTCAACAAGGGCAGTCGCTAATATCGTCAGGCTGCCGCCTTCCTCAATATTGCGCGCTGCGCCAAAGAAACGCTTCGGACGGTGAAACGCGGCAGGGTCTATGCCGCCTGAGAGCGTGCGGCCGCTCGGTGGAATGACAAGGTTATACGCCCGTGCCAACCGAGTAATCGAGTCCATGAGAATGACCACATCTTTTTTATGTTCGACTAAGCGCATTGCCCGTTCAAGGACAAGCTCCGCTACTTTAATATGGTTTTCTGGTACTTCATCAAACGTAGAACTTACCACCTCGCCATCAATGGAACGTTCCATATCGGTTACTTCTTCTGGGCGCTCATCAATTAGCAGTACGATTAATTCCACATGGGGATGCTTTTCGGCAATGCTATTTGCGACTTCTTTCATTAGAGAGGTTTTGCCTGCTTTGGGCGGGGCGACAATTAGGCCGCGTTGGCCAAATCCGACTGGCGAAACCATATCAATAATGCGTGAAGAAATTCGTCCCGGCTTTGACTCAAGGTCAATTTTTTGTTCAGGATAAAGAGGTGTGAGCGCAGGGAAGTGGGGACGTTCACGGGATGTCTCTGGGGCTTCTCCATTGACCGCCTCAACATGGAGCAAACCATGATAGCGCTCATTGTCCTTAGGAGGTCTGACCTTGCCAGAAACTTTGTCGCCATTACGCAAGTCAAACCGGCGGATTTGCGAAGCAGAAATATAAATGTCTTCTGTGCTCGGCAAATAATTGATTGGGCGTAAGAAACCAAAACCTTCGCTTTGGATAATTTCAAGGACCCCTTCCATAAACAAAAGCCCATCTTGTTCTGCTTGCCCTTTTAAAATAGCAAAAATTAATTCTCGTTTTGTTAGTTTGCTGTAATAAGAGACTTTAAACGCTTTTGCGTGTTCATATAATTCTTTCAACGTCATGCTCTCTAAATCAGCAATGTTTAAGCTCATATAAGGCCACCACACTTTTTTGTAAATAAAATAAGGCAGAAAGCGCCCGCCTATCATGCTGTTTTTGAATTCCACTACGATTGGATAAACATAAGGAAGGTCTATGGAGAGTACATCTTAAACAAGAAGGGATAAAGACTTGCTAAATCCTATTTTAACCATAGTTGCTGAAAATAATCAATCAAAAAAGGGAAGAATCGCGCCCTTCCCTTTTATATTGTTAGCGAATGACGAGTTTCGGCTTCTTTTTCATGCTATGAGTGCCGTCAACGAAGCGCACGGTTCCTGATTTTGCTCGCATGACTAACGATTGTGTAATCGCTTTTGTCCCTTTGTAGCGTACGCCTGTCAACAATTCACCGTCTGTTACACCCGTTGCCGCAAATATGCAATCATCGCCGCTCACCAAGTCTTCCATGCGGAACAGCTTGCTTGTATCCTCAATGCCCATTTGTTTGCAGCGCTCAAGCTCTACATCCGATTGGGGCAGGAGCCTTCCTTGAAAATCACCGCCAAGGCATTTCAGCCCTGCTGCTGCAAGGACACCTTCAGGGGCGCCGCCAGAACCCATTAGCAAATCGACGCCTGTGTCGTCAAAACCGGTATTAACAGCAGCCGCCACATCTCCATCAGGCAACAATTTGATTCTGGCCCCTGCTTCACGCACTTCATGAATGAGCTTTTCATGGCGCTTACGGTTTAAAATGACGACGACAAGGTCTTCTACGTCTTTGTTCTTAGCTTTGGCCACCGCTTTTAAATTATCGATTACCGGGGCATCAATATCGACGTTTCCAACAGCCTCTGGCCCTACTGCAAGCTTGTCCATATACATATCAGGCGCATGGAGCAAATGTCCATGGTCAGCGACAGCAAGAACGGCTAGTGCGTTCCATTGCCCGTATGCGACAATATTTGTCCCTTCTAAAGGATCGACGGCCACGTCCACACGTGGACCATAGCCGTTGCCGAGCTTTTCGCCAATATAAAGCATCGGCGCCTCATCCATTTCCCCTTCCCCAATCACGACTGTTCCTTTCATGGGGATTGTGTCAAACACATCGCGCATCGCTTCCGTAGCCGCACGGTCAGCTTCTTCTTTATTGCCAAGGCCCATCCAACGCCCAGAAGCTAACGCTGCTGCTTCAGTCACTCGGACAAGCTCCATTGATAAACTACGTTCCACTCTATCTCCCCCCACGTTTTGAGCAAAAAATCGTTAAGACTGTTTCACTTGCTCAAGCTCTTCCTCTGTCAGCTCTTCCCGCCATACTTTAGCACCTAGACTTGTCAACTTTGTTTCAAGATGTTCATAACCTCGGTCAATATGCTCAAGCCCCGATACTTCGGTGATGCCTTCAGCCATTAATCCGGCAATGACTAACGCAGCTCCGGCGCGCAAGTCGCTTGCCTTGACTTTCGCCCCTTGTAAAGGCGACTTTCCATTCACGATCGAGGAACGCCCTTCTACTTTAACGCTAGCCCCCATGCGTCTTAGCTCATCGACATGCTTAAAACGGGCATCATAAATCGTATCTGTCACAATGCTTGTGCCTTCTGCGCTCGTTAATAGGCTTGTAAACGGCTGCTGCAAATCAGTCGGAAAACCCGGATATACAAGTGTTTTTATATCAACACCTTTTTTGGCGTCCATGCCGTTAATGATCAACTGGTCATCGTACTCTTCGACAATCGTCCCCATTTCCCGCAATTTGGCCGTAACCGACTCAAGGTGTGTCGGGATCACATTGTCAATGTGGACACGCCGGCCCATAGCCGCGGCCATAATCATGTACGTACCTGCTTCAATCCGGTCAGGGATAATGGAGTGGCGGCATCCTTGCAAATGATCGACACCGTCAATTCGAATCACATTTGTCCCTGCCCCTTTGATTTTCGCTCCCATACTCGTAAGCAGCGTCGCCACATCAATAATCTCTGGTTCCTTTGCCGCGTTTTCAATAATTGTTCGGCCCTTCGCCCGAACGGCAGCAAGCATAATGTTAATTGTCGCCCCCACGCTGACGACGTCCAAATAAATTTTTGCGCCTTGAAGCTCATCAGCACGCAAATAGATCGCGCCTTGCTCATTCGTCACTTGTGCGCCAAGCGCCTCAAATCCTTTAATATGCTGATCAATCGGCCTTGGGCCTAAATTGCAGCCGCCCGGTAAGCCAATAACTGCTTTTTTGAATTTGCCGAGCATGGCGCCCATTAAGTAATACGAAGCCCGCAGCTTTTTTACTCTGCCATTAGGAAGCGGCATCGCTACCATCTTTTCCGGATGTATGGTCATTGTTTGATTGCCTAAATCAACGTCTCCGCCAATTTCGCCGAGAAGCTCTGCCAATAAATCCACATCTGAAATGGCTGGTAAGTTATCAATGACAACAGCGCTGTCTGCCAATATCGCCGCAGGTATAAGGGCAACAGCGCTGTTTTTAGCGCCGCTGATCGACACCGTGCCTTCTAATGTATGGCCGCCTTCAATCAAAAGCTTTTGCATTGCAATCCCTTCCTTTTTTACTGGATCAGACGCACACATCTTTCTTTATCCAGTATAGCCAGAGTCCGCTAAAAAAGTACGAGTTTCCTTATTTTTCGACATTTTGTTTGTTCCAATCTGCAAGAAACTTTTCAATTCCTTTGTCTGTAAGGGGATGCCCTGTCAATTGTTTAATGACGTTCAACGGAATAGTCGCAATATGAGCACCACGTTTTGCTGCTTCGCTCACATGGACAGGGTGGCGAACAGATGCAGCAATAATTTGTGTTGGCAGCCCATGAATTGAAAAGATATCCGCAATATCAGAGATTAACTGCAACCCATCGTGACCGATGTCGTCTAAACGCCCTAAAAATGGCGAAACATATGTAGCGCCAGCACGGGCAGCAAGCAAAGCTTGTGGCACTGAAAAGATCAATGTCACATTCGTTTTAATACCCAGTTCAGCGAACGCTTTAACCGCCTTCAAGCCGTCCACTGTCATTGGCACTTTAACAGTAATATTTTCAGAAATGGCCGCAAGCGTTTTTCCTTCTTCAATCATGCCTTCCGCATCCAAGGAGATGACTTCTGCGCTAACGCTTCCTGGTACAAGCTTTGCAATTTCGGCAATGCGCTCATGGAAATCGACGCCTTCCTTTGCGACAAGCGAAGGGTTTGTCGTTACTCCATCTAAAATACCAAGTTCATTTGCTTCCTTAATTTCATTTATATTTGCTGTATCTACGAAGAATTTCATCTTGGTAAAGCCTCCTTATAAAAAACGATCATACTCATTTTATGTGCTAAGTAGTGGATGATTTGGCTAGGTCATTATAAAAAAAACGGTTACAATCAAAAATGAGAATAAAAGCAGTCCCTGCGACTGCTTTTATTCGGATTGTTACGCTTTGTTCGAAGAACCAAATTCTCTCATCTTGCCAATGACAGTAGCTTTAATGGCGTCCCTAGCTGGGCCAAGGTATTTACGCGGATCGTACAGTTCCGGTTTGGCGTCAAGCGTTTCCCGGACTGCCTTGGCAGAAGCGATTTGGTTTTCCGTGTTGACGTTGATTTTGGCGTGGCCAAACTCAATCGCTTTCTGGATGTCTTTTGTTGGAATGCCTGTGCCACCGTGAAGGACAAGAGGAATGCCAACGAGGCTGTCAATTTTCTTCATATGGTCAAATCCAAGATTCGGTTCGCCTTTGTAAGGGCCGTGGACAGAGCCTAGTGCAGGCGCGAAGCAATCTACGCCCGTTGCTTCAACAAGCTCTTTACACTCTTCTGGGATTGCATAAGCAGCTTCTGCATCGTCGACAACCAAATCGTCTTCCTGGCCGCCAATCCGGCCAAGTTCTGCTTCAACAGATACGCCAAGGGCGTGGGCAACGTCAACTACTTTTTTCGTAAGGGCGATATTTTCTTCCAATGGGTAATGAGAACCGTCAATCATAACAGATGTAAAGCCAGCATGAATCGCTTCCACGCATTTTTCAAAGCTTGAACCGTGGTCAAGGTGAATAGCGACAGGCACTGTTACATTGTATTCTTCCATTAAATTCGTCGCCAATCCAACGACGGTTTTAAAACCGCCCATGTAACGAGCGGCCCCTTCAGATACACCGAGAATGACTGGTGATTTTTCCTCTTCTGCCGCCTGCAAAATTGCTTGCGTAAATTCTAGGTTGTTCACATTAAACTGCCCGACCGCATACTTTTCTGCTTTTGCTTTGTTAAGCATTTCTTTCATAGATACTAAAGGCATGGTTGTCCTCCTTAATTTCGTCTGCATAGGGGTGGTAGGTCATATAAAGCAATCTCTTTCTAAGCTAACCTCTTCCGGAAGAAGTTATGTATTCCGGCCAATAAAAACGGGCCAAAATCAAGCCCACGCCTATGCCGCAATCCTTAGGTCGCCTCCATTATAGCATAAGTTCTTTAAAATTGACTTAAGAAAGAAATGGTTTTTAAAAGTAAGCGATACCAATATATACGTTCTTAGGATTGGAGATTGTCCCGAATCGTTGCCCGGACTTCTTGAATGTCAAATGGTTTAGCCATGTAGCTCACCGCGCCATGATCCATCGCTTCGTTTACTAAATTTAGTTCCCCATATGCTGTCATCATAATGACTTTAATTCCTGGTTGCTTATCTTTTAGCTTCTTTAAAATTTCAATGCCATCCATTCCTGGAATTTTCATGTCCAGCAAGACAATGTCGATTTCCTCTTCCTCCTGAATTGCCAACGCTTCTTTCCCGCTCGCAGCTTGAAACATTTCGTATCCGTCTTTTTGCAATACTTCTGTCAGTAACACGCGTATGCCGAATTGATCGTCGACTATAAGCACTTTATGACTCATACTGTGCCCCCTTCATTGGTTTCTTAGGATTCTTCTTTTTCGTTATTCATTCGCGTTATTTCGCGCTTTTTCCTCTAATTTATTTGCAATCTGCGAAATCGGTCAATAAAATGAAAAACAAAAACGCGAAAAATGTATGCTCTAAAATAAGGAGGCCATTCATGCTGAAAATATTCTCCACACAGCTATTCGGCTTAATCAAATCAATCAATGAAACGCAAGAGGAACACCTTGAAGATGCGGGGCGCCTGCTTGCACAAGCCATTATCGCACAAGGGAACGTTTATATAAAGGGGTTCGCGGAATTGGAAGCGATCGAATCGGCTGCTTTTACAGGCTATGAAACAATGCCTGGGGCTGCCCCTTTTCCTAAAGAAGGCAATCTGTCTGGACAAGATCGGTGTCTCCTGTTTGCGCCGAGCCTGGACCACAAGGGCATGCAAACAACTCTCAAAGCCTGCGAACAAGCTGGAATTGGAGCCGTTGTCGTTTCCTCACGACACGCCTCCAGCACAACAAGCCTTGCTCCGCCTCATTTGTTTCTTGATACTGGCGTCAAAGGAGGACTAGTGCCTGATGAAACCGGAGAACGCATCGGCCATCCAGGGGTCATTGCCGCCCTTTACGTGTACCATGGGCTAACATTCGTTATCCACGACATTCTTGAGGAATACCGCTGATTCACGCAGCTCGATAAAAAAGAGGATTGGCCATGTGGCCAATCCTCAAATTGTAGACAAACGCTCTCGTATATGCTAGCAATTTCCTTGCTCACCACGCTTTGGTGTTGCATTTTCACTCTCCACCTAACAACATCAGTTAGACGATTAGGCTTGTGCTTCAAGCGCGTTACGCACGAATTCACGGAAGAGTGGTTGCGGACGAGTCGGACGGGAAACGAATTCCGGATGGAATTGGCTCGCAACAAAGAACGGATGATCCGTCACCTCGATCACTTCTACCAAACGTCCGTCAGGGCTTGTCCCTGAAAAGACGAAACCAGCTTTCTCCATTTGTTCCCGGTATTCATTGTTAAATTCATAACGGTGGCGATGGCGCTCGTAAACGACTTCCTCGCCATACGCTGCACGGGCTGCAGTACCTTCTTGGAGTTTGCAAGGGTACAGCCCTAAACGAAGTGTTCCGCCCAAGTCTTCAACGTCTTTTTGTTCTGGCAGCAAATCAATGATTGGGTAAAGCGTTTGTGGATTTAATTCAGCAGAGTTGGCCCCTTCTAAACCAAGAACCGTACGTGCAAACTCCACCGAAGCAAGCTGCATGCCAAGGCAAATGCCGAGAAACGGAACTTTATTTTCCCGGGCATAACGAATCGCGGAAATTTTTCCTTCAATGCCACGATCACCAAATCCGCCTGGTACAAGAATGCCGTCTGCTTTGTTTAATAGCTCATCGACATTTTCATCATTCACTTGCTCCGCATACACCCAATCAATGTCAATATCGGCATCAACATGATAGCCTGCATGGCGCAATGCCTCGGCAACAGACAAGTAGGCATCTTGAAGCTCAACGTATTTTCCGACAATTGCAATCCGTACTTTTTCAGAAAGATTGCTTACCCGGTTAACAAGTTCTTTCCACTCCGTCATGTTTGCCTCAGGACAGTTTAGCTGCAAATGGTCGCACACAATTTGGTCAAGATTTTGCGCTTGCAAATCAAGGGGCACTTGATAAAGTGTGTCGGCATCTCTTGCTTCGATGACAGCTTCCTTTTTGATGTCGCAAAATAATGCAATTTTGTCCTTCATATCTTGTGGCACTTTCCGCTCTGTACGAACGACAATGACATTCGGTTGAATCCCAAGAGAACGTAATTCTTTGACCGAGTGCTGCGTCGGCTTTGACTTCATTTCCCCGGCTGCTTTCAAGTAAGGAATCAACGTACAATGCAAATACAAGACATTTTCCATACCGACGTCGCTTTTAATTTGGCGGATCGCTTCTAAGAAAGGCAGACTTTCAATATCGCCAACGGTGCCGCCTATTTCGGTAATTACAACGTCCGCCCCTGTTTCCCGTCCAGCCCGGAAAACACGCTCTTTAATTTCATTGGTGACATGAGGAATAACTTGAACCGTTCCGCCAAGATAATCGCCACGGCGTTCTTTTTTCAAAACAGTCGAATACACGCGCCCTGTTGTAATGTTTGAATTCTGACTTAAATTAATATCAATAAAGCGCTCATAATGGCCTAGATCGAGGTCCGTCTCGGCACCGTCGTCTGTAACAAACACTTCCCCGTGCTGGTAAGGGCTCATCGTCCCAGGGTCGACGTTAATGTATGGGTCAAATTTCTGGATTGTCACTTTTAAGCCGCGGTTTTTCAAAAGCCGGCCAAGTGACGCTGCCGTAATCCCTTTTCCAAGTGATGATACGACTCCGCCTGTCACAAATATATACTTCGCTGCCATATTGACTCCTCCTTTGAATTTGTCAGGGGATGCTTACGACGTCTGCTCTTCTGTCGCCTTTTCAGCAAGCAAGTAATAACCACTTAGAAGATGCAACGCTCCGTTTTGATTTATCATAAAAAAAACAAAAGCGGCACCTCACCCAGCATGGCTGGGGCGCCCCTTTTGTTTGTATTCATGTTCATTATCTACGCTCATGTGAAGCCCAAAAATGATTTTACCGAGAACAGATCAAGAAGTCAAGTCTACTATTAATCTTCTTCTTCAAGCGTTTCGCCTTCATCCTCATCAAATCCTGGCAGCGCATCGTCTTTATCGTCAAAGTCATCACGTTCGCCATCCTGGTCTTCTTCATCAGCCAACTCGTCCAGTTCATCTTCCAAGTCTTCAAACTCATCCTCTTCAAGCTCGTCGACAAGGTCATATTCTTCCTCCCCGTCGTCCTCGCCTGATTTGCGACGTTTGGCTGGCTTAGCAGAGTGTGTGATTTCCTCTTCCGCTTGTTCATGGGGATACCAAGAGCGCAAACCCCACGTGTTATCGCCAAGCGTTAAAAAGCGCCCGTCCAGGTTTAAATCTGTATATAAGAATGAAATCCGCTCATCCATTTCCGTTTCTGACATTCCTTTTAGCTTAGCGACTTCTTCAAGCAGATCATAAAAGTTAAAAGGCTGCCGCTTGTTCGCCATTACAATAAAGGCGGCTTCTACCATTGACATTTCGTTCAACTCTTCTTTTGTCAAGGATTGCAAATCCACCAAAGTCTACACGTCCTTTCCACATTTACCCAATTTAATCACGCTACTTTTATTGTAAGCCATTCGTAGTTAAAATCATACGTCCCATTATAAACATATTTCCCTGTTAATGCTAGCGCCAATCTTATGGATAGAAGAAGAATAGAGCAAATGGAGGCGGCACAGAATGAACGAGTAAAAGCCGCCACGTTTATGATGGCGGCATCAGACTGTAGGCAAACGCTCGCATACGTCGCGCGTCGTGCCCTACTGCTTGACAAGATAAGCGCCGAGAAGTTGCTTCATTTGCTGATTTGTATAAGCCTCAATCGATTGGTCTTTTTGCACAGCCCAGCGCCTGAACGTCCACATCTGCCCCATTACTAAAATGTTATGGGAAAGTTGGCGGCTTTCATTTTCGGAAATGGCAAGTTCGCCTTCGTTTACGCATTCAGCAATGAGTTCCTTCATAATTTCGACCATTTCCAGCTCTTTTTTTAGTACGTAAGGCAATGTTTCTTTTGGCAAGGACTTTGTTTCTTGATACATCACAAGCACTTCTTCCTGCATGTCATCAACGACGGCAAAATAAGCGCGGATTGCTGTAATCAAACGTTCTAGCGCCGTTCCAGTTGTATGAAGCTGCGTGCGGACACGTTCTGTTACTTCATCATAAATGGCATCACACACAAGGTAAAGAACGTCTTCCTTCGTGCCGATGTATTCATACAACGTGCCGATGCTAAAGCCCGACTCCTTGGCAATTTCCCTTGTCGTTGTCCGGTGAAACCCTTTTGCGATAAAGAGGCGGACAGCGCCTTTAATAATTTGTTCGCGTCTTTTTTTGATTAACTGCTGGTCTTTTACCATTGATGGCACAAATTTTTTGGACATATTAAACCTACTCCCCGGTGCATACTCGTCTTCCTCCTATCATACCATCTGCCCTTCCTGAGAACTAGGCTACTTTTCGAATTGCCTAGCTATAACCATTTGCTGGATCTCGCTTGTTCCTTCGTAAATTTCACAAGCCTTGGCATCTCGAAAATAACGTTCTACTGGATACTCCTTCATATAACCGTAGCCGCCAAAGACTTGAACAGCTTTTGTCGCTACATCCATAGCTGTCCGCGAAGCAAATAGCTTTGCCATTGACGCTTCTTTCGCGCATGGCGTTCCTGCTTCTTTAAGTCGGGCCGCTGCATAGGTTAATTGCTTTGCCGCCTCTGTTTCTGTAGCCATATCTGCCAATTTGAACGCTAAGCCTTGATGGTTAAGGAGCTTTTTGCCAAATTGTTTCCGTTCATTGGCATATGTGCAAGCCGCATCAAGGGCCGCCTCAGCGATGCCAAGCGCTTGGGCTGCAATGCCGATTCGTCCTGCATTTAGGTTGCTCAGGGCAATTTTTAGCCCTTGCCCCTCTTCGCCAAGCATTTGCGTTTGTGGAATCTCACAATCCTCAAAAATGATCTCAGTCGTTGTCGAACCTGCCAAGCCGAGCTTCCGTTCTTTTTTGCCGACAATTAAGCCCGGGGTGCCGGCTTCAACGATGAAACAAGAAATGCCTTTAGCGCCCTTGTCAGCATCGGTGACAGCAAAGACAAGGTATGTGTCTGCTTCACCGCCGTTCGTAATAAATACTTTCGAACCATTAAGCACATACATTTCACCTTTTTTGACTGCACGTGTTTGCAGCGCCCTCGCATCACTCCCTGCATTTGGTTCAGTCAAACAAAAAGCACCAATCGCTTCCGCTGTAGCAAGTTTCGGAACATACGCCTGTTTTTGCGTTTCTGTCCCGTAAGCTACAATCGGCATTGTTCCTACGGATGTGTGGACGCTCATAATTAAGCCAATTGCTGCACTAACTTTAGATACTTCATGTACAGCTATAATATAAGAAACAAAGTCCATCCCCGTGCCGCCAAATTCCTCAGGTACAGGAACACCCATTAGCCCAAGCTCCCCCATTTGCCTGAGTACATCCCGTGGAAACAATTGCGACTCTTCCATTTCTTCGACGACCGGGGCAATCACGTCATTGGAGAATTCACGTACCATCTTCTGCATCATTTGCTGTTCTTCCGAGAACAGAAGGCTATTCATACACGAAAAACCCCCTTTTCGTTTTTCTGCCTAGCCAGCCCGCCTGCACATATTGACGTAACAATGGACAAGGCCGGTATTTGCTGTCGCCGAAGCCTTGGTGGAGTACTTCCATAATCGCCAAACATGTATCAAGGCCGATAAAATCAGCAAGTGTAAGCGGGCCCATCGGATGGTTCATGCCAAGTTTCATCACAGTATCAATGTCTTCTGCAGAAGCAACGCCTTCATATAAGGTGTATATCGCTTCGTTAATCATCGGCATTAAAATACGGTTTGCAATAAACCCTGGATAATCTTGCGAAGTGACAGCGACTTTCTCTAATGTTTCTGTAAGTGCTAGCACTTGTTGATAGACGGCGTCTGATGTTTGCAAGCCGCGGATAATTTCCACTAGCTTCATGCGCGGCACGGGATTCATAAAATGCATGCCAATAACATGCTCAGGCCTTTTCGTAACGCTTGCCAATTCAGTGATCGGCAATGAAGAAGTATTGCTGGCAAGAATCGCCCCTTCTCGGGCATGAGCGTCTGCACGCTTAAATAGGTGTTTTTTCGTTTCCATGTTTTCAGTTGCTGCTTCAATGACCAAATCGGCATCGGCACATGCAGCGATATCGGCAATTGGTTTGATTCGCGTTAGTGCCTGTTGTACATCTTGTTCTTCGGCATATCCCTTTGCCGCCAAACGTTCGAGCCTTTGCTTGATGCCAGCTTTTCCTTTTTCGGCCAGTTCAAGCTCCCGGTCATGCATGAGTACGTTAAACCCTTTTGCAGCAAAGACTTCGGCAATGCCAGCTCCCATTTGCCCAGCGCCAATGACCATCATCGTTTTCATGCTCATTCCCCTTTCACATGCAGCAATACAGCATCCCCTTGGCCGCCGCCGCTGCAAATCGAAGCTATCCCATAACCGCCGCCGCTGCGCTTCAATTCGTATGCAAGCGTTAGCAAGATTCGAGCGCCACTTGCGCCAATTGGGTGCCCATAAGCAACAGCACCGCCGTTGACATTGACTTTCTCTTCATCTAATCCAGCTATCTGATTGCTTGCTAAAGCCACTGCTGCAAACGCCTCATTGATTTCGAATCGGTTTATATCAGCAACGGTTAACTTTGCTTTTTCCAATAACTCGCTTATAACAAGGCCCGGTGTTTTCGGAAAGTCCCATGGTTCGACTGCAAGCCGGTGATGGGCTTCAATGGTTGCCAAAATCGGCCTGCCTTGTTTTTCTGCTTGGGCCGCTTCCATCAACAGCAAGGCACAGGCACCGTCATTGACGCCTGGCGCATTGCCTGCCGTAATCGTTCCCTCTTTCCCAAAAACCGGCTTGAGTTGAGCAAGGCTGTCAACGGTCGTTCCTTTGCGTGGCGCCTCGTCTTGACTGACGAGAACGGTCTCCCCTTTTCTGCCTTTTACCGAAACGGAAACAATCTCCTCATTAATGATACCGCTTTCAATCGCTGCGATAGCACGCTCTTGACTCCTAGCAGCCCAGCGATCCTGTTCCTCGCGGCTAATGCCTAGTTCGTTTGCCGTCTTATTTCCATACACGCCCATATGCACATCGTTAAACGAACAGGTCAGTCCATCATAAATCATTCCATCAAGCAAAGTCGTATCGCCCATTCGCGCCCCAAATCGCGCTTTCTTCATATAATAAGGGGCATTCGACATCGACTCCATTCCCCCGGCGAGAACCGTGCTTGCTTCGCCTGCGCGAATAGATAAGTCGCCAAGCGTGACCGCCCTCATGCCAGAAGCGCAGACTTTGTTGATCGTTTCGGTTTTCGCACGCCACGGAATGCCGGCAGCATGTGCTGCTTGCCTCGACGGAAGCTGACCAGCCCCTGCCTGTAACACTTGCCCCATAATGACTTCATCAACCGCTTCAGCATTTACTTGCGCCCGTTTCAATGCGTCTTCTAACACAATGCCGCCAAGTTCAGATGCCTTTAATGACGATAGCACGCCTCCCATTTTTCCAATTGGCGTCCTCGCTCCACTAACAATTGCCGTTTTCATTCTATTCACCCTCCTGAGCGAACGCTCGCTCATTTTTATTTTTGAACAAGATTTGCTTTCGCTCCTCTTGTTCGTTTTTATCATTAAATAGCCCGCTCCAATAATTCTGCCACATCAAGTGTGAGTACTTGGTCTTCTTTTTCAAGGGACTTTGTGCCGTCGCTAAGCATCGTCAAACAATATGGGCAGGCGCTGCCAATGACCGATGGTGCAACAGCAAGCGCTTGCTCCGTGCGAGCGACATTTACACGTTGCCCTTTGTCATCTTCCATCCACATCATCCCTCCGCCTGCACCGCAACACATGCCTGATTCACGATTGCGTTCCATTTCAACAATACGTACGCCAGGAATTTGTTTTAGAATTTCCCGTGGCGGATCGTAGATATCATTGTAACGGCCTAAATAACACGAATCGTGAAAGACAACGGTTTCATTGACTTCTTTCGTCGGCGTCAATTTATTTTCCTGCAACAATTTGGCAAGAAGTTCGGTATGATGATAAATTTCGACACCGTCCAAGCCGAATTCTGGGTATTCATTCTTGAATGTATTGTATGCGTGAGGATCAATCGTTACGATTTTTTTGACATCATGTTTTTTAAACAGCTCAATGTTAGCGCTTGCAAGTTCTTGGAACAAAAATTCGTTTCCAAGGCGCCTCGGTGTATCGCCTGAATTTTTCTCCTTATTGCCAATGATTGCAAAAGAAACACCGGCCACATTTAATAATTTTGCAAAAGACTGGGCAATCTTCTGGCTGCGGTTGTCATAGGCACCCATTGAACCAGCAAAGAACAGATACTCAAACGACTCGCCTTTTTTGCTTAATTCTTTTACGGTCGGCACTTCAATATCATCACGGCCGTCACGCCAGTTTTCCCGTTCTTTTCGACTAATGCCCCACGGATTTCCTTGGCGTTCAATGTTTTGCATCGCTCGCTGTGCTTCAGGGTCCATTTTCCCTTCTGTTAGCACAAGATAACGGCGCAAGTCGATGATTTTGTCAACGTGTTCATTCATGACTGGACATTGATCTTCACAATTCCGGCATGTCGTACACGCCCAAATCTCCTCTTCAGTAATGACATCGCCAATCAAGCGCACATTGTAACCAGCCGCTGCTTCTTGGGCGCTTTCAGTTGCCAGTGTATTTGCGCGTGTATTCGCAAAAGCATACGCAGGCATCCATGGCGTCCTTGATGTGATCGCCGCCCCTTTTTCGGTTAAATGGTCACGCATGCGCAACAACAAGTCCATTGGCGACAGCATTTTCCCAGTACCTGTCGCAGGGCACATATTGGTGCAGCGCCCGCATTCCACACAGGCGTACAAATCAAGCAACTGCTTTTGATTGAAATCTTCAATTTTGCCAACGCCAAATTGTTCGGCATCTTCCTGTTCAAAGTCTATTTTTGCAAGGCGCCCGACTTTGTGTGTACGCCCTAAAAAGACATTGGCCGGTCCTGCGATTAAATGGGCATGTTTAGACTGCGGCACATAAACAAGGAAGCTTAATAAAAACAACAAATGCGCCCACCAACATACGAAAAATAAACTAGCAGCCGCGCCTGAAGGAAGCCAGCTTGCCAAAAACGCTACCGCTGAAGCAAGGGGCTCAAACGCTGTCAAGCTTTTGCCATGCCACACGATTTCAAACCCTTTTGCCAGCGTCTTTGATACCATTAAGCCGCCGATAAATATAAGGACGAGCCCTGCCTTCCAGCCTCGCTTTAAGCGGACGAGCTTTTCCATATACCGCCTGTAAAAAGCCCACGCAACCGCCACCAAAATCATCGCAACGATGATTTCCTGAAACAAAGTGAAATACGGGTAAAGAGCGCCAAAAGGCAAATGGCTGCCAGGGTTTAACCCTTTCCAAATCAGGTCAATCGCCCCGATTTGCACGAACAAAAAACCATAAAAGAACATGAAATGGATGATGCCGCTTTTTTTGTCTTTCATAAGCTTCTTATGCCCAAATGCATTGACCCAAACGGCCTTAAGCCGTTCCTTCATGGTTTTATCAAATTCTGCTTTTTTGCCAAGCTGAATAAAACGGATGCGTGTGACGACAAGGGAAGCAAACAAATAAATAGCGTAACCGGTTACAAAAATGAACAATATCCAATTTGCTACAAGCAATCCCGTACTAATACCGCCCATTAAGACCCCTCCTTCGTATATTCTATTTAAGCTGTTGTGCGTAAAACCACTTTACCGCCTATTCTTAAGCGTAGTATAACACAATCTTTGTGAATGAGCATTCAGTCAGAACAAATTTTTTTCTTTTGCATGGCCGCCTTAATTCAGGAAAAGCTATAGGCAATACTTGTTGCCAGGAGGTCTTTATGAACATCCTCTTTACGATTCTCGCCTTAGTGGTTGTTATTGGCGTTTGGCTTTATTTCGATTACAAACTGGGCCTTAGAGCACTGCGGAAGAAGTCGCAAGCCACTTCAACAGGCCCTCTTGCAAGTAAAATTGAATTGATCACAAATGGAGAAGATTTTATCGATAAGCTTCTTGACGACATTCGTAAGGCAAATAAACACATTCACATTCAGTTTTATATTTTTCGCGATGATTATATCGGAAAGCGGATTGTGGACACACTGATCGCTAAGGCGGAGGCGGGGACAGACATTCGTTTGCTAATCGACCAATTTGGCTGCAAGCTTCGACGTGGGACGAAAAAACAGTTACGGGCTGCCGGGGTTGATGTGGCAATGGCAGCGAAAGTGCGCGGCCCGTGGTTTTTCTTTTCCTTAAACCGCCGTAACCACCGCAAGCTTGCTGTCATTGACGGTCATACAAGCTACTTAGGCGGCTTTAATATCGGCGATGAATATTTAGGGCGCAATCCCTTTTTTGGCTTTTGGCGTGATTTTCATGTCCGTATAACAGGGGAAGGCAGCAGTGCCATCCAAGCACAATTTTTAGCTGACTTTGAAGCAGCGACTGGCAAACACATGGAACGAAAATCATTTTTCCCAGACTTACAAGCAGGCAGCCAAACATTGCAGTTTATAAGCACACAAGGGACGGAGTTTGAACAAACACTGCTTTTGCTTATCCACAGCGCCAAAAACAGCTTAATTATCGGCAGCCCTTATTTTATCCCAACACGGGCCGTGATGGATGCCATCATTGAAGTGGCGCAAAGAGGCGTCTCCGTTTCCTTAATTCTCCCTGAAAAAGCGGACCATCCCCTTGTTCAACACGGTGCTACTCCTTATGTGATCGAAGCGCTACAGGCAGGCGTTCTCGTCTATCACTATTATCGGGGATTTTACCATGTTAAAGCCGTTGTAGCCGATCAATCTGTATGTTTAGTGGGGACGCCGAATATCGATAAACGCAGTTTTCATTTAAACGATGAAATGTCCTGCTTAACCCATGACCAGACATTTATTGAAACAGTCCTCGCTGTACTCCAAGCCGATATGCAAGCTTCAATGAGCATTACGATAGAGCAGCTCCAGAAGCGCCCACTCCTCGACCGTGTGAAAGAAGTTACCGCAGCTCCCCTTTCGCCGTTGCTGTAATCGCTGGTAGGGCGCGCCGAAGCTAGGCACCAAAATTAACTAAAAAATGGCTCCAACCACAAAAACTTATGGTTGGAGCCATATGTTCGCAAGTGATGGTACGAATGATTAAAGACATCGTGATTAATTGTAGATTTGTTAGTAGAATAAGACCCATAGGGGGCGGTCGCATGCAACGTTCACCTCGATAGTTTATCTCCTGTGGAGGAATGAAACATGAATGAGCAGTTGCTTGAACATAAACTGGAACTAGTCAGTGCTGAATTAGGTGAACTTTCTTATCAGGAATTTGAGTTCATAACGACAGGCTACGAAAAGGATGTTTTAATCCTGGATAAAAAAGTGGTTATTTCATTCTATCGTGATGGATTTCAATTAGATTCTTACGGTTTAAGACAGGAACTAATTCACAGATTAGGGAAACACACAGTGGCCGTTTTGCCAAAATGTTTATGGATTTCTCCGACGAATAATTTTGTGGTAGAAAAATACGTGCCTGGGTATCGAATTACACCGCAGTACGTAAAGAAACATTTGGAAAATGCAAAACAAATCGGAAGAGCAGTAGGAACGTTTTTAAGGCAACTCCATATGATGTCTAAACAAGAATTGGACTTGCAAACCCATTTTGCACAGGACGTTCAAAATGACATGGAAGAAGGGCTCGGGCTTCTAGAGACCAAACTCTCCGAATCCGAAATGAGTCAAGTTATGGATTTCCTGGATGTATATTATAACTTGTCTGCATCCATTCAGACATGTGTTGTACACGGAGATTTTCATTATGATAATATTCTTTGGGATGAGAAAACTGGGCGCCTTGGGGTTATAGATTTCAACGAAGGAGGAATAGAAGACCCTGCCCTAGATTTCATGTATATGTGTTATTATCCGGAAGAATTCCGTCAGGCAGTATTTGAGGAGTATGGTTCAAAAGATAATAGCTTATATGAAAGAAGCCAACTATACGACAGAATTTATGGATTGTATGATATGATCGAAACGATCCAAAATGATCCTCGGAAACCGGATTTTCAAAAAGGGTATAAAAGATTTTTTGAAAAGAGAACCAACAAAACCCTGTAAATCGAAAAAGAGTGGCATCCACCATATAAGGTTGATGCCACTCTTTCTTTTGGCCTTGCTGCTAGAGTACTTCAATCAAAAACCAGGCAACCATCACAACCTGAACAACCGCTTTAGCAAGCGTGCCGCTTATAAAGGCGAGAAAAGAGGCAAACGCGATTCGTACTGCCTTTGCAAATGGCTGCTGCTGAAGGAGTTCAGCTATGAGAACTAGCACAAACGGGACAATGATTAGACCGAACGGCGGAACAACGAAAGCACCGACAATAACGCCGACCAACGCTGCCCGTTCTCCCCATTTTGAGCCGCCTGTCCGCTTGACGAACGCCATGTTGGCAAGCAAATCCACAACAAGCAAGAACACAGTGAGCACTGCCATGCCTACCCAAAACACAACGCTCAAGCTGCCCCCTAATGCAAATAGATAGACGAGAAAACCGCCCCATAACACGAGGACAGAGGGAATAATCGGTACGATTAAACCAACAAAACTGGCGATGAAAAAAACGGCAATTACCAGCCACCATAATGTGTCCATGGCTACATCTTCTCTGGCGCTTCCACTCCTAGTAGGGCGAGCGCATTTTTAATGGTCATTTGCGTGGCCTTCATCAATGCCAAACGCGCTGCAGACAAGTCTTTGTTTTCTATATCAAGGACGCGCGTCACATTATAGAAACTATGGAGTGCTTGCGCCAAATCATAAGCATAATTGGCGATGCGCTGTGGAATTTGCTTTGTTGCAGCTTCTGCAACAGCACCAGGAAACTCGCCAATTGCTTTTAGCAACTCGTATTCTTTTTCGCTTGCAATTGGCGACAAATCCGTGTTTGCACTATAAGAGACGCCTAGCTCTTCGCCTTGGCGAAGAATGCTGCATACCCGTGCGTGTGCGTATTGAATATAATAAACAGGATTTTCATTTGACTTTGACACAGCTAAATCCATGTCGAAATCAAGATGGGTATCTGGGCTACGCATCGCAAAAAAGTACCGAGTTGCATCAACGCCAACCTCTTCCATCAATTCACGCAGCGTCACCGCTTTGCCTGTGCGCTTGCTCATTTTGACTTTTTCGCCGCCTTGGAACAGGCTTACCATTTGGATAATTTGTACGTTAAACCGATCAGAATCATAACCAAGCGCTTGAATCGCCGCCTGCATCCTTGGAATGTACCCGTGATGGTCGGCACCTAGCACATCAATTAAACGGTCATATCCGCGGTCAAATTTATCAAGGTGGTAAGAAATGTCTGGCGTTAAGTACGTATACGTGCCGTCTTGTTTCACAAGCACCCGGTCTTTGTCATCGCCATAAGCAGTTGAGCGTAGCCATGTCGCCCCGTCCTTTTCGTATGTCTCATTTTTATCTTTAAGGACTTGCAAGCCCCGCTCGACTTGCCCCGATTCATAAAGAGATGTTTCGGAAAACCATTTGTCAAATTCAACACGGTATGCGTTTAAATCTTGTTTAATTTTTTCTAGCTCTTTTTTCAACCCATATTCGCGCATGAATGCCAACCGCTCTTTTTCATTCAGTTGGCGATAGGCATCGCCAACTTCGTCGACAAGCTGCTTGGCAATGTCGATAATGTCTTGGCCGTGGTAGCCGTCTTCTGGCATGGGTTTGTCTTCTCCGAGCGCTTGTAAATAGCGGGCGTTTAAAGAGGCTGCCAAGTTTTCCATCTGGTTGCCTGCATCATTAATGTAATATTCCCGTGACACTTTGTAGCCAGCCTTCTCCATAATATTGGCGATTGTGTCGCCAACTGCCGCCCCGCGGGCATGGCCTAAATGCAAGTTTCCCGTTGGATTGGCTGATACAAATTCAATGAGCACTTTCTCGCCTTGCCCCACTTCACTGCGTCCGTAGTCATCCTTTTCATCTAACACTTGCGGGATCAATTCACGCAAATAGCCATTATCCAAAAAGAAATTAATAAAGCCTGGGCCAGCGATTTCGATTTTTTCAATGCCTGCCTGTTCACGGTCAAAGTTGGCCACTAGCTCTTCTGCAATAGCCCGCGGCGCCTTTTTAGCAATCCGCGCAAGCTGCATCGCGATATTAGTGGCAAAATCCCCATGTGCTTTGTCCTTTGGCACTTCCAAAAGGACAGATGGCACTTCTGATTCTATGGCAAGTTCCGCCTGCAAAACGGCGCGGCGCACTTCCATACGCAGCTGTTCTTTTTTGCGTTCCATATGGTTCATTCTTCATAGGCTCCTTATTTGTCTCTAATTGGTATCAATTCCATCAAGTGCTCCACACCCACGTTTCTAGCTATGGATTAGAAATGGCTGAAACCGACTTGTCTATCCGTAGTTTAGCCGAATCAGGCAACGAGCTTCAAGGGCTTCTGCCTTTCAGAGCAAAAAAATACAAGGATGGTTGGCACATTCCTTGTATTATCCTGTCCTGAGCTATTCAATTCGTTCCATTGCCAATCGGATTTCATGCTCTCCCGTCAGCTGGCCTTGCAAAAAGAATTGGTAGCGTACATAAATTCTGCCCTTTTGTTTGGCTCCTGTCGGCAGCTGCACGAGCAATGTATCCGTCCGTGCTTTTGTTTCCCATGAAGCTTCAGGCGTGACGTACCGTCCATACGTTTCTTCTTTTGCAAGAAAACTTTGCCGCATGATAATCGTCCCTTGCCGGATTAGCATTAGCTCGCGGCCATCCCATTTCATCGTTGAAAATACATCCTGTTTATGGGCATGTGTTTCTTTAAAGCGCAAATACGAGGCGTTCCCCTTTATGTAAAGGTCGCCTTCCGTATCAAACGAGAACGCATCCGGCTGTTGCCCTTCTATAAATGTTGTGGTTTGAAAAGAGATTTTCACTTTCCGCTTCATTCATCAAAACATCCATTCTATATGATCTGCCAGCCGCATACAAATCCGCGAAGCGCGTTCTTTTTCCTATTTTACTGGGTTTAGGGACATGTTGCAATCTGCACCCCCTGTTTCTTTACTTTTTATGCACCCACCCAAGAAGCATCTCACGCACAAACTTGCTGGCAGCAATGGCTGTTTGCTCAGTCGGATCATAGGCTGGTGCCACTTCCACAAGATCAGCGCCTACAATTTGAATATCCGCTTGGGATAGCAGCATTTGCGCTTCGAGCAGTTCTTTTGACGTAATCCCACCAGCTTCAGCCGTGCCTGTGCCAGGCGCGTGTGCCGGATCCAATACGTCAATATCAATCGTAATATAAACTGGCCGTCCTGATAGATGTGGCAACACGTTTTTTAGCGGCTCGGCCACGTCAAATTTGTAGAGATGCATGCCTGCTTTCTTTGCGTAAGCAAATTCCTCGCGCATGCCTGAACGGATGCCAAATGAATAGACATTCTCAGCTCCAATCAGTTCGCACGCTTTGCGGATTGGCGTAGAATGGGACAGCGCCTCGCCTTCATATTGTTCACGCAAGTCAGCATGAGCATCAATATGGATGATCGCTAAGTCGGGATATTTCCGGTACATCGCTTTAAAAATCGGCCATGACAACAAATGTTCGCCACCAAGGCCGAGTGGAAACTTGCCGTCTGCTAAGAGTGAATCAACGTATTCCTCAACAATGTCTAGACTTCGGGCTGCATTGCCAAATGGCAAAGGAATGTCGCCTGCATCAAAATAGTTAACTTCTTCCAAGTGCTTGTCGGCATAGGGGCTATATTCTTCAAGCCCTAATGAAGCTTCGCGGATCCGCGCCGGGCCAAAACGGGAACCTGGACGAAAGGAAACGGTCCAGTCCATCGGCATGCCGTAGATGACTGCATCTGCCTCTTCATAACTGGCACGGCTCATAATAAACACCTTGCCTGAATATGCTTCGTCAAATCGCATGTAAAAGCCTCCTATTTGAGCAAGTCCTGGACAAATTTTGGCAGCACAAACGCGGCACGATGGATGTCTGGTGTATAATATTTCGTTTGGACATCATGAAAGCGCGCCGTTTCTACAGCAAGGGGATCGTGTTTTTTAGAACCGATTGTAAACGTCCACATGCCACTTGGATAAGTTGGAATATTAGCGGTGTACAAACGGGTAATCGGAAAGATCTCTTTTACATCTCTATACACATGAGACACTAGTTCTTGATGGAACCATGGGTTATCCGTTTGCGCAACAAAAATGCCATCTTCTTTCAGCGCTTTAGAAATCCCTTCATAAAATCCACGCTCAAACAGTTTAGCAGCAGGCCCGACAGGCTCCGTCGAATCGACCATAATCACGTCATACTCATTTGACGATTTAGCGATATGCATAAACCCGTCAGCGACTTTTACGTCCACGCGTTCATCATCTAAAGCACATGCAATTGTCGGTAAGTAGGTTTTCGCGTATTCAATGACCTTTCCGTCAATATCGACCAACGTCGCTTTTTCAACGGAAGGATGCTTAAGAACTTCTCGGATGGCGCCGCCATCGCCGCCACCTACTACTAGGACATGCTTTGGATTCGGATGGGTGAACAGAGGGACATGTGTCACCATTTCATGGTAAACAAATTCGTCCTTTTCTGTCGTCATTACCATGCCGTCAAGAAGCAACATGTTGCCAAACTCTTCTGTTTCAACAATATCAAGCTGTTGGAAGTCCGTCTTCTCCGTGTGAAGCGTCCGTTTTATCTTCATCGTAATGCCAAATCGTTCTGTCTGTTTTTCTGTAAACCAAAACTCCATGCTTGTCACCTCTCATATCTCGCTAGGCATATGATTTTTCCTTACGCCCAAAGCAAGTATAGCGGATGCGCTACGAATTGCAAAGACAACAAGGTTTAAAAAAAACGCTTTTTTCCCAAACTGTATACCAAACAGGTTGCTGGGGAAAGGATGAAAAGTCATGCAGACAGTTACGCGCAAACAGCGGAAGCGCTTTCGGAAAATTAGGCTTATTTGGCGCCTTTTGTTGCTTTCTCTTATCGTCATCGCATTAGGCATTATTCTTTTGTTATCTTATACGCGCATGCAAGGCCCACCGCCAATTGACGCCGTGCAAACGACACAGTTTTTAGCAGCAGACGGAACGATTATGGGAAAAGAAGAAGCCGGTCAAAACCGCTTTTCTCTCCCTCTGACAGAAATGTCACCTTATTTGCTGCAAGCAACGATCGCGATTGAAGACCGTAAGTTTTACTCCCATTACGGCTTTGATATCAAACGAATCGGCGGAGCGCTTCTTGCCAATTTGCAATCAGGCTCAAAAGCACAAGGGGCCAGCACCATTACGCAACAATACGCGCGTAACCTTTATTTGAGCCATGAAAAAACCTATATGCGGAAATGGAATGAGCTACTATACGCGCTCCGTTTGGAAATGAACTTTTCAAAAGACGAGATTTTAGCTGGTTACTTAAACACCGTCTATTATGGGCACGGCGCCTATGGAGTTGAAGCGGCAGCTCAGCATTTCTTTGCGAAATCGGCAAAAGACGTGTCACTAGCAGAAGCGGCAATGCTTGCAGGCATTCCAAAAGGCCCGAGCTACTATTCGCCACTGAATGATCTAGAAAAAGCGAAAAGCAGGCAAGAGCTAATTTTGGATAGCATGGTTGCGGAAGGCATGATTGAGGAGGCAGAAGCAGACAAAGCAAAAGCGGAAAAACTTGTTTTTGCAAACGAAACGGATAAAGAGGAAGAAGAAATCGCGCCTTATTTTCAAGACCATGTCAAGGCGCTGCTACAAAATGAAGCACAAATGGACGAAGCTACGGTTGATACAGGTGGAATGATCATTGAAACAACACTTGACCCCGCCTTGCAACAACAGGCGGAAGATTTGGTGGAAAAGCATATGCCTGACAATGGGCTGCAAGTTGCCCTAATTGCCATGGATCCACGCAATGGGGAAGTAAAAGCGCTTGTCGGCGGCACAGATTATAATGAAAGTTCCTATAACCGCGCGACACAAGCAATGCGTAATCCCGGGTCGACCATTAAACCATTTTTGTATTACGCTGCACTCGAGAACGGCTTTACGCCCGTATCGACGTTTTTAAGTGAAGCGACATCATTTTCATATGATGACGGGCGAGAAGACTACGCCCCGAGTAACTACAACGACATTTACGCCAATGATTTTATTACAATGCTTGAGGCGATCGCCTACTCGGACAATATTTATGCGATGAAAACGCATCTGTCTATTGGCACAGACGAACTAGTAAATGTCTCTGAAAAACTGGGGCTTGGCACATTTGAAAACCGCCCTTCTCTTGCTTTAGGGGCACAGCCTGTCACCGTCCTCGATATGGCCAATGCTTACGCAGCTTTAGCCGACGGAGGCAAACAACGAGAACCGGTTTTTATACGCCAAGTGCGCGACGGCGAGGGAAACAAAGTCTATGAACAAAAGCCGCCTGTCCGCCAAGTCCTCCGTGAAGATACCGCCTTTGTACTGACCGATATGTTGCGCGGCGTATTTGAACCGGCGCTAAACAGCTACACATCGGTCACCGGTGCAAGCGTGGCCGCACAGCTTACACACCCGACAGCCGGAAAATCTGGATCAACGCCCCGGGACAGCTGGATGGTTGGCTATACACCACAGCTTGTCACTGTTGTGTGGGTTGGTTTTGATAAAGACAAAGACATCAATCAATCGGTTGAAGGGCAAATCTCGAAACGGATTTGGGCTGACTTTATGGAAGCAGCGATGGCAAATGAACTGAAGCTTCCGTTCAAAGAGCCGCCAGGGGTAGAAGCCGTTGACATTGACCCTCATACTGGGTTGCTAACGAGCGATGCCTGTCCTAATGGCCGCAAGACTTACTTTTTAGCAGGAACTGCCCCTGTGAATACTTGCGCTGAGCCAGAGGCAGCCGAAGACTTACAAGAAGAACCAGAAACGAAAGACCCAGGCTTTTTTAAACGGTTTTTTAAATGGTTTAGCATTGAAGACGGTGATCCAAGTGACCCCTCTGGACCAACGATTCTTGATGAAGGCGAAGAGAGTCCCGTCACCGAATAAGAAAAAGGAGCTGCACGTTTGTGCAGCTCAGACTGTAGGCAAACGCTCGCATACGTCGTCGTTTGTCTCAGTCATATGCGCATGAAACCACGTTCTATTCGCTTCTTCCCTCGCCCACATTCCTCGTCTGACAAGCGTTTTCTATCAGTCAGAGTGAGGTGATTGGCAAACACTCGCAGCTACGAGCAGTCGCGCCAATCTTATTCTAATGTATAGTATGTTTGAGAACCGACCTCAGTAAATCCGCATGTATGATACAAAGTTAGAGCCGCTTCGTTGGTACAAACGACATCCAACCACACCGTTTTGCCATTCGTGACTTCACGATGAACAATATCAGTCAGAGCCGCACGGCCTATGCCTTGTCCCCGCTTCTCTTTTGTTAAAACAAAGGCATATATCCAACTTTCCTTATCTTGGCGGCTAATGCTGAGCTTGCCAACTGGGTGGTTGTCTTCTTCAATCATATATGTAGCCCATGTAGGATTGTTATGATGAAGCGCCTTTGCTTCGTCTTTTGTCATTTGGAACCCTTCTGCATCAAGTTCATAAATCAGTTCTTCATCGTTTGATACTGCTGGCCGGATGCGAATTCCTTTTTTTGTGTAAGGAATAGGAACCTCTCGGCATACGAGCTGCTTTTCAGTAAACGCGTACTTTCCTCCAACTGCCCTCATAAACGCGATACCGCTTTCTGAATCAGTCGGGCTATTCAATAGAAATTGTTTCGTTTTTCCTTGCCAGTCAGAGGCGGCTTGATCAAGGAGCAATCGGCCTATGCCGCGCCTTCTTGCAGCCGGATCGACCATTCCGCAGCATTCCATTTTATTGCCAAAGAAATAAACTGCTAAATAACCAAGCAGCTCTCCTTTTTCATTATAATGAAAATAGTCTTCCGTGCCGTTTAGGGAACGCTCGCCTTCTAAAAGATCCCAGTTTAATTTAAGCTTAATGCCGTCAGCTTGTTCAACTTTTTCCTGAAGGCTTTGGATCGCTTTTTTTTGCTCTGACGAGAGCATGATCATGTCACCGCCTTTTTCCTCAGTATAACATAGAACATGACCGTTGCTTTTATAACTTTTAGGAATCAATTTTTGCCATCCGCCAAGAAAAATTCAAACAAAGAAGCGGAAACAAACATATTTTCAGCGATAAGTGCTACACTAGAACGAAAAAACATGCAAGGAGTGATTATTTTGAGTACATACAAATCCCGTAAAGATGTACCTGAACATGAAAAATGGGACTTAACCGACCTTTATGCTGACGAACAAGCGTGGCAGGCAGATGTAGACGAGTGCTATCAGCTAGCGGACACATTAAACCAATTTGATGGCGCAATCGAAGACGCAAAAAGCTTGCTTGATTTCCTAGAAACACAAGAGAAGCTCTCCTTCACGTTGCGAAAAGTTTTCGCCTACACGATGTTTTTATCCGATATTGATACACGGGACGCCCATGCCCAAAAATTAAGTGCCAAAGCGACACAACTAAGCGTAAAAGTGAGTGAATCCACATCCTTCTTCATGCCGTTTCTTTTAAGCTTAAGCGAAGAGACGCTCCGTGCTTACATTTCTGCGGAAAAGAAACTTGGCTATTTCGAGGACGAATTGTGGAAGTCATTCCGTTTTAAAAAACATGTACTAACTAAAGAAAAAGAAGAGCTTTTATCGCAATTAGGTGCAACGTTTCAAGCCCCTGGTGACACATACAATATGCTGAACAATGCCGATATTCAGTTTGGCATGGTGACAGACGACAATGGCCAACAAGTGCAACTGACAAGGGGCATGTATTCTAAGCTAATTGAAGACGAAGACCGAAACAAGCGGAAAGAAGCATACAAAGCTTACTACAAGCCTTACGTGGAATTAAATAATACCATTGCAACGACGCTGTCAGCGGAAATCAAAACAAATGTCACATTGGCGAAAGTCCGTCAATACGAATCGGCTCTCCATAAAGCCCTATTTGCCGACAACATTGAGCAAAGCGTCTATGACCAATTGATTGATGCGGCTAAAGCGAATATTGAACCGCTCCATGAATATGCGCGCCTCCGCAAACAAAAGCTAGGCCTCGATGAATTGCGTCAATATGATTTAAACGCGCCCATTGTTCCTGGTGTAAAAGCGGAAATTTCATATGAAGAAGCGTATGAAACGATGCTGAAAGCGCTTAATCCTCTTGGTGACGATTATATCGCTAAATTAAAAGAGTTTAAGGAAAAGCGTTACATTGACGTGCGTGAAACGCCAGGAAAACGGTCTGGGGCATACAATATGGGCGTCTACGGGGTTCATCCTTTCGTATTGCTCAACCACCACGATGACTTAAACAGCTTGTTTACACTCGTCCATGAAATGGGCCATGCAATGCATAGCTACTATTCCAGCAAATACCAACCACAAATTACGGCCAATTACCGAATTTTTGTCGCTGAAGTCGCCTCCACTGTTAACGAAGTGTTGCTGATTAACTATTTGCTGAAAGAAACTAGCGACAAGAAGATGCGCGCCTATTTACTGAACCATTTTATTGAGCAATTCCGCGGTACCTTTTTTACACAAGTCATGTTTGCCGATTTTGAAAAGCAAACGCACGAACGAGCTGAAGCAGGTGAACCACTAAATGCAGAGAGCTTAAATGAGCTTTATGAACAGTTGTTCCGTACGTATAATGGCCCGGACATTGTTTTTGATGACGAAGTCAAATACGGCTGGTCGCGCATCCCCCATTTTTATAGGGCTTTTTACGTTTACCAGTATGCGACTGGCTTTGCTTCAGCGATCAAAATCGCCACAGCCATTTTGGATGGTAAGGAAGGCGCACTCGACTCTTATATGACCTTTTTACAAAGCGGCAGCTCCGACGATCCACTCGAACTATTGAAAAAAGCAGGTGTCGACTTGACGACACCTGAGCCAGTGCAAACCGCAATGGCACGCTTCTCTGCACTCGTCGAGGAACTAAAACAGCTATAAAAAAGCAGCGGAAGGAGATCCTTCCGCTGCTTTTTTGTCCTAGTACTTATCGTCAGGATGTTCATCCATGTCTCTAGCGTAGCCGAAGCGAAAAAAGAGTACAAGATTTTTGGCAACTTGTTCATTAGTTGTTCACATTTTCGCTTGCTTCAAGGGCATCATGAAGTTCCTGCGAAGAATGGTTCCACATTTCTTCGTTATGGTTCTTCAAAAACGCCTTTAGCACTTGGCGTGACGAATCATCCATTTGGCTAACGACCATTTTGCCTTTTAACGATTTATCCATATGGTTCACATGTTCCGGCATGCTCTTGTATCCCCGTTTCGCCTGCTTGTTGACAGTCATGTAACAGGCTGCGACTCCACTATAGTATGGCTTTTTATCCTTTGTGTCGATTGTGACCCACACAAGCCAGTACCGTTTGAGCCCTTCTTTCGGCACCGCCTCTTCGTCAGCGATAAATTTCACACGCTTTTCGACCGCCGAGCGGGCATGGAGGGCACCCATATCCACAAACGCTTCTTTCTCTTCAATATCAATAAATAGCGGCGTCACATTGTCGAGATTGATGACCCCAGCGCCATAGCCACCGTGTCCGTCAGTTGAATCATTGCTTAATATCGTAAAACTGGAAGACTTTTTCTTCGCTTTCTTTAAGTTATCATTATTGAGCAAATCCACGTTTTATCGGCCCTCCCAAATTGAATTTTAGCTAAACACTAGTGTATCATAAAACGCCACGCCCATTCATCCTCTGTGCCTTTGAGAAAGAGTTCGCCATTGTAGGCACAGGCAAGCGGATTTCGTCGTTTCTTGGCAAAAGCCGCCTCTATTATAAAATTTTTATAAAATATGAAAATAAATCGTGACAATTCAGCCATCCTGTTTATATAATTCATATGCACGAATAAAAATGACAATTGAATATAGGAGGATCAAAATGAAGAAGTCGTTATTCACAGCAATTTTCACTCTACTCTTTCTTTTTTCCGCTCCGGCGGCAAGTCTTGCCCATGGGTTTGACAATGAGGAGTTTACGGCTTATTTAGAAGATGTTGGCGTAAGCGAAAAAGACTTAGCCGAGCACTTGATGTATTGGTGGGATGGCACGACTTTTTATGATTTCAACGATGTGAGTGAGCTCGCTGAATTTCTAGGCCCACGGCTAACAGATGAAGGCATAAATGAAATCGCAGCTGAATTTGACCTAACTCGCCAAGAGTTGGACGAGCTTCTTGAAGAATGGCTCGGCCTGCCTCCAAGCGACTTATTGTTTTACAACACGTTTTACATGGTTGTCCATGTCATTATCACACTAGAAGAAGAGTGGGACAACGCACCATATTACCCTGATTTCTCAGGATTTTTGTCAGAGTTTTCTTTAAGTGACGAAGAAGAGTGGGCGCTTTACGAGCATTTTTGGTATATTCAGGAAAACAATCCGAACTTATCCGCTGAACTCGATGACTTGAAACAACGTGCATACGCATTTGATGGCTTTGAATCGATCCGCGAGCTGTCGGCTGCCGATGTCGCTGAACTGTTCGCTATTGGCGAAAAAGCGATAACTGTCCTTGACCTTCATCCAAAGTATTACCTTGACCGCGTCGGCGAAGACCCAAAGCCAATTAGCTATAAAGAGCTAATGAGCGGCAATGCGATTAAAGGGTACGACTTATTGGTCGAGCTATACGATGCCGATGGATATTTCTTAGCTGATTTTTATATAACAGCCGAAATGTTCAATTCTCATTTTGTCAAAAAAATCGTTGACGGCGTCAATCAAATTGATAAAGACCTAAAAGATCAGCCGAAAAAACCATCACTAGAATCTGCGCTTCCTGACAAGGATGAAGCCCCTATTCCAGCTAAAGCAAGCACTGACACCAATCATAATAATGACGCTGGCAAAAAGGCAGAACGGGACGAGAATGGCAAAGTAACAAAAACGGCAAACGGTGCAAAAATGCCAAAAACAGCAACGAACTATCCTCTTTATATGCTCATTGGCATCGGGATGTCCCTTGCTGGCGCCCTGATTTTCCGCCGCCTCCTTCGTGAGAAGAAGGTCGCTTAAAAGTGGCTCTTCGTAAATCAAAAGGAAAGCAGAGCCGTTTCAAAAGGAGCGCTTTGCTTTTCGTTGCAGCCGCCTTTATTGCTTTCGGGCTTTGGTTGACAACAACGACAGGCTTTAAGCTGGCGTACGGTTACTTTCTCTATAAAATCGGAGCACATGGCGACACGGAAACAGTAGCATCCGTTGAGGAGGCACCAGAAGCTATACCAGCCTACGAGAACGATCGCCAGGACGTTGCCAGCTGGCAGCCGGAAATAGGCGAAGAGATGGGGACATTAACGATCCCAAAAATTGACGCCACCCTTCCGATTATTCACGGGACAAATGAAGATGAATTGGATAAAGGCGTCGGCCACTTTGCCGACAGCGTTCTTCCTGGAGAAAAAGACAACTCCGTTTTATCTGGACACCGTGATACCGTGTTCCGCAAACTAGGAGAAGTTAGCGAAGGGGATGAGCTCATCGTCGAAACACGAAGTGGCGTCTATACGTATAAAGTCCATACGGTACGGATCGTCGATGAAGATGACCGCACCGTCATTGTTCCGACGGAAGAGGCACAGCTGACGGTGATCACTTGTTATCCATTCGATTTTATTGGCGCTGCTCCAGAACGTTATGTGCTTGTCGCTGATCTAATCGACACAAACGTTTATGAAACGCTCGCGCTTTTTCCTAAATGATCCAAGCAACCCCTTTCTTTTGGTATACTGAATGTATTCTCCAAAAGAAAGGGGCTTATTTATGCCAATTGTAACCGTTCAACTGCTTGAAGGCCGTACAGATGAGCAAAAACGCGCATTAGTTGAAAAAGTAACAGACGCTGTCAGTGAAACAACAGGCGCACCAAAAGAACGCGTCTCCATCATCATTAGCGAAATGAAACCAAACGACTACGGAGTCGCTGGAAAACGGCCAAGCGATCAAAACGAACAATAAGAATGGGCGCCTTTTCCTACATTCTGAGGCGGACCGTCCTTAACGACGGTCCGTCTCTAATTGAAGACGTCACTAACGTCTCACAAATTTCCTATGCTGAAATAAAGCCCGCTATAAAGCGTTTTGACCTACGCTCATTCAAGCTTTCTCGGAACCCTCGCCCCACCCTCCCACACCATTTCCAACGTTTAGACAATCTGCAAGGGATATGTCGTTTGCTTCAATCGAAAAATTGATACGGGACAAGAGACCAATTTCCTTTTTTGGAATACAGTGTTAATAACTGTAAAGGAGGATGTTCATGTCTTATCAAAACCACGAGCCGTATGGAACAAACAGCCAGTCCTCACACACACCCAACCAACATCTGGCCTGGCACGAAACACTTGAGCTTCATGAATTAACAGCTTTTCAATCAATTGTTTTAATGAGATGCAAACTATCGCTGCCGAAAGTGTCGGACCCGGTCTTACAAAACCTTTATCTTGAATCGATTCAGCTGCTTGAAAAGAACCTTAAAGAGTTGCTGCCGTTTTTTTCGTATGCACCGAGACATGAAAATGCTGCAGCGCCCCATCCTGATTCAGGTTTTTGGGCAGGCGACTTATTAGGCGCAGCCAAAACGGCTGTCCGTAATTATGCGATCGCCATTACCGAAACAGCCACACCTGTGTTGCGGAATGTGCTAAGTAAGCAACTGCAAGGGGCGATACAGTGGCATGCCAGCGTTTATTCTTATATGAACGAGCGCAGTTATTACCCGTCTTACAACCTTGGCCAATTGCTGGAAAACGACATTACCAATGCTCACCGAGCGATACAAATGGACTATTAACAATGGTGCTACTCGCATTTTTGCACTCACCTTGTAAGAATCTTTGTGAAGCAAGTACAGGATAGCTCGACCAAAAACGATCGGGAAAGGGCCTTGATTTTGCTAAAAAATCAGTGTTTCCTATAAAAAACAAGAAAAAGCCATGCATCAAAACGCATGGCCGACGGGCTGTATCATCGGATTACAGTCCGTTTTTGTCATGACCTGCATGCTGCATCCGCTCATGTTTACGGTGGAGGCGTGCGGCAATGAACCAATTTATGGAAATAAAGGCGATTACACAAGCGCCGATCAATGGATAATGGAGTATCAAAATGAGAAGCAACGGAATCCCAGCCGCAAATAAAAGGAGCATGAGTACAAAGCTGAGCACGAGTGGTTCCACCCTTCTTTCCTTGAATTCCTTTCACTTTTCTAGTGTAGCGCTAAACCGCCGCCATATCTACAAAATCCTTGTCAAACAACATGTAAAATCTATGAGCGATTCTATTTAAGGACTGGTTACAACTTGGGCCAGTTTTTGCAAGTATGTATGGGCTTCATCAAAATCATCATCGCTATAATTTTGCTTTTTTTTGAGCTGACGGATTTTCTCACGCCTTGCCCCTTCTTCTAAATCGCTAAAATAAAGGATGGTAGACAACAATTCTAAGAAACGGGCAGATTGGCTGTTCAACGATTGGCACAAGTCCTTATAGCCAGCAACAGGGGGATGGTACATTTCCAAAAACGCTTGCCCTTGGGGCGAAAGCGTATAACGATATTGTGAATAATGACCTTTGTCTTCTTCGCTTTCAATTAAGAAACCAAGGTTACACAACTCTTCTAATCGCACTGTCAGCTCGGCCGAATAGGGGCCATACCGGTGAAAGTGGTAACGCTCATTAAAAGGATACCCCATCTGTTTTGCGATATAGACCATCTTTTGCAATTTTTTTCTGCCAACAATTTCACCTGACATCGCAAACAGCCTCAGAACATTTAAATGGTCATGCAGCATGGCAGTCTTCCTCCTTTATGTAGTCGCAAGTAATGCTTGAATGCTGGCTCGGATTTCCTTATCAACACGTGTATCCGTTAATACGTTCGCTGGGTAGTAAAGTTTGTGGTCGGTTCGTTTTTTTCCGGATATCGCTTCGACGACATCTGAATGGGTCGATAACTCTTTTAGTGAACCATCTGGCATTAATAAATGAATGGGCAACCGCTCGTCCTCTCCTGGACGATACACATCGTATGGCAAATCAGAAGAAGAGTCCATAACAAGATAATAACTTGGATCTACCCCAGCTTTGGCAAACAAAGCCTCAAGTTTCGGCCAGTCTTTCATTCGCTCATTCGGATGAAACTCTACATACTGGAATAATCGACGATTTAAAAAACGATTGCACAAATCTTTCAAGATGGCGTCATCTTCTTCCTGCCAACTTTGAAAATAATAGTGGACAATTGATTCATCAAGGCGCAAATAATCCTCTAGCGTTATATCACCAGCAAACAAAGATAAAAAGTGAAGCGGCTTTTGCTTAAAGGCATAGCCTCTTTCCTGCAAGTCTTTGACGCGCATTAAAATTTTGCTGAGAATGACTTCTGAGCTTCGCGTCACTGGATGGAAATACACTTGCCAATACATTTGGTATCGGCACATGATATAATCTTCTACAGCATGCATGCCACTTGCTTTAATCACGACTTCGTCATTGATTGGCCGCATTACACGCAAAATTCGCTCCAAGTCAAACTGGCCGTAGCTAACTCCTGTGTAATAAGCATCTCGCAACAAATAATCCATCCGATCGGCATCAATTTGGCTTGAGATCATGCTAGATACTAATTTATTGGTTGATGTTTTTTCAATTACGTCTGCTACAGCTTGAGGAAAACAACGGTCCATTTTCCGTAAAACTCGATTGACTTCTGTATCGCCTAATATGATTCGCCTAGTCCACTCCTCATGGTCGGTGTGAAACACTTTCTCAAACGAATGGGAAAAAGGCCCATGGCCAATATCATGCAGGAGCGCGACCGCCAAGGCAAGAAGCCTATCATCTTCATTCCAATCGGCCTTGCCGGAAAAAATCTCCGTCATGCGCCGCGTAATTTCATACACTCCAAGCGAGTGGTTGAAACGTGAATGTTCCGCGCCATGAAAGGTAAATGACGTCGTCCCAAGTTGCCTGATTCGACGCAACCGCTGAAACTCTTTTGTGCCAATCAACTCCCAAATCAACCCGTCACGTACATGGATATAACGATGGACCGGATCTTTAAAGACTTTTTCCTCATGAAGGGTAGTGAACATTCTTGCTCCCCCTTTCTATTGATTATACTTGTCCTTATTATAAATCGCGTATTCTTAAAAACAAAGAGCCAGCTCATCCGCTGGCTCTTTTGCTGGGCTCTTTCAGCCTAGAGATAAACGCTCGATCGTTCGTGGTTTGTCTCATTCCTATGCTAATTGAACACTCGTTCTATTCCCATCTTCACTCGACATCATGCCTCTGCTGGCAAGCGTTTTAAGAGGCTTCTGTCACATTCTTATCAACGGCACCGCGTTTCTTTTCGCCACGGTCGACAATGACTGCAAGCACAGCATCACCGGTAATGTTGACGGAAGTTCGCAGCATGTCAAGAATCCGGTCGACACCAATGATCAGTGCAATGCCGTCAGTAGGCAAGCCAATTGTTGTCAGCACCATCGCTAGCATAATCATGCCAACGCCAGGGACCCCTGCTGTGCCAATGCTTGCTAGCGTCGCTGTCAGAACGATAATCACCATGTCAGTAAGCGACAGGTCAACTACATACACTTGGGCAATAAAAACAGTTGCAACTGCCTGCATAATCCCCGTTCCATCCATGTTGATGGTGGCGCCAAGAGGCTGTACAAAGCCTGACACTTGTTTGGAGACGCCTAGATTTTCTTGCGCCAATTTCATTGACAGTGGCAAAACGCCATTTGAACTGGACAAACTGAACCCCATTGTCATTGCTGGCATAAAGCCTTTAAAGAATGTCAACGGGTTCGTCTTTCCTAAGAAATAAACGAGCAGCCCATAGACGACAAACAAGTGGAAAAATAGCACGCCGACAACGGTCAGCATATAAGAGGTCAACGACCCAACAGCAGCCCAACCAGCTTCACCGAGTGCAGAAGCAATTAACGCAAAAGCCCCGTACGGAGCAAATTTCATCACAAACGTGACAATTTGCATCATAATGTCGTTTGCTTGCTTGAAAAACGACTTCACGGTGCTGACTTTGGTTCCAAGCACAGCCATTGCCATGCCTACAAAAATCGCAAAAGTAATAATTTGCAGCATGTTCATTTCCGACATGGACGCTACCGGATTGCTCGGAATGATGTTAACAAGTGTGTCCATGATCGGTACTGACTCAGACACCTCGTACTCTTCAGCTATGCCCTCCCCTAGTAATTCAGGATTACCTGGCTGGATAACGGAAGCAGCAAAAAGAGCGATTGATAGGGAAATAGCAGAAGTCGCCATAAAGAAAACAATCGTTTTAATCCCCATGCGGCCAAGTTGCTTTGGGTCGCCTAAGTCGGAAACCCCAACAACAAGCGAGAAAAACACAAGGGGCACAACGACCATCATAATCATATTCAAAAAGACGCTGCCAACGGGATCAAACACATATTGGTTTAGCCAATCGAACGCGCCCTGATGGATCGCAGGCAAAAACAACCCAACAACTCCGCCGATTCCAAGGGCAATTAAAATCTTTTTTGTTAAATTATTCATGGAATACCCCCCAAACACATCAACTATCATCTTTACGATACCCTAGCATGAACGAAAAATAACACTATCATTAAAACTAGTCGGATTCGACCGTCTGTATCGCCTTTCAAGAAGAGAACAGAAAAGTTGCTCTAATATAGTTTTTTGGTTATGATTTTTCAGAACATAGCCATAATACAGCCGTTGAAAAGCGTTTCACGCTAGAGTGAAAAACTTTTTTCAGTATACCTTCTTCCGGCACATTACGCAACTTCCTTTTCTTAGTGAAACTGAAATCTGGTATAATAGATAGTAGATGTTGGAGGGATTTCGAAAAATGGCAACTGGAGACCAGCCACTACGTCCTACCCATTGGAAAGTAGTGGACAATAGCAAAACATACTTAAAAGAAAGCGCGCTTCGTTCATTTGCTTATGATGATACACTTTGCACGCTTGCAGGAAAAACAGGGCAATCGTTTATCCGTTTTTGGGTTCACGAAAACACGATTGTGCTCGGTACACAAGACACACGCCTCCCCTTTATTGGTGAAGCCGTTGAATTTATTGAGCATAAAGGCTATCGTGCCGTCGTTCGCAACTCTGGCGGATTAGCTGTTTGTTTAGATGCAGGTATTTTAAACCTATCGCTTGTGTTTCCAGGGGAAGCAACCTTTTCAATTGACGAAGGCTACGAACGAATGGTAACGCTTGTTAAATCGATTTTTAAAGGCGAACAAATTGAAGCAGGAGAAATTGCCGGATCTTACTGCCCCGGAAGTTACGATTTGAGCATTAATGGAAAAAAATTTGCAGGCATTTCCCAGCGAAGGATTCGAGGCGGCATTGCTGTACAAATATACCTTTGTGTACGCGGAAGCGGCAGCGATAGAGCCGCGTTTATCCGCTCTGTTTACAATAAAGCTGTCCAAACGAGTGAACCAGCGTTTTCCTATCCTGACATTAACCCTGAAGTGATGGCGTCTTTATGTGAACTGACGAACCAACCATATACGATTGAAACCATTATTGAACGGGCAAAAACAGCCATTCTGGAAAGCGGCGGGCAATTAGAGACAGCGGTTCTTTCACCTGAAGAAGAGCTGCTGTACGAAACACAGCTGGAACGGGTCATTGACCGCCACAACCGTTGTTTGCGCTAAAAAAGAAGAAAAAAGGCCTTGGATCGTTTACTCCAAAGCTTTTTTTGCATCAAAATGGCCAAGCAGCGTTTAAACTCCCTGTCCTGTTTTCTGTGTGATAGCTTGCATTCCCGTTATTAAGCATAATTTGTATACATCGTCAACATTACAACCACGGGACAGATCGTTAACTGGCTTGTTCAACCCTTGCAAAATTGGCCCAATCGCATCATACCCACCAAGACGTTGCGCAATTTTGTAGCCAAGGTTTCCTGATTCAAGGCTTGGAAAAATAAATACGTTGGCTTCTCCTTTTAAAGGTGAATCAGGCGCTTTTTTTTGAGCAACTGCCGGAACAAAAGCAGCGTCAAACTGAAATTCACCGTCAATGATAAGATCCGGCCGGCTTTCTTGCGCAATTTTTGTAGCAGCAGACACTTTTTTCGTTTCTTGCGATGAAGCAGAACCAAGCGTTGAAAAACTAAGCATCGCGACTTTTGGTTCTATACCAAATAGCTTTGCTGTATCCGCTGTAGCAGTGGCAATTTCCGCCAATTCTTCTTCATTTGGCGCTATGTTGATCGCGCAATCACCAAAGACAAATTTTTTGTCTTCTTTGACCATAACAAAAACGCCAGACGTGCGCTTAATCCCAGGTTGTGTTTTAATAATCTGTAAGGCTGGGCGAACTGTATCTCCAGTAGAATGGGCAGCGCCGCTAACAAGGCCGTCGGCTTTTTCCATGTAGACAAGCATTGTCCCAAAATAGTTCACATCTTGTAGCAGCTTACGGGCAGACTCCTCTGTTTCTTTGCCTTTGCGTCGGGCAACGAAGGCGTCAACCATTTCATCTATTCCAGGATATGTCTCTGGATTGTAAATCGTCATTCCATCTAGTGTAATCTTTAATTTATCAGCAAGTGCTAAAATCGCATCGTTATCTCCAACGACAATCGGTTTTACAACATTATCAGCAGCGAGTTTGGCTGCTGCTTGCAATACCCGTTCGTCTGTTCCTTCAGGTAAGACGATACTTGGCTTATGAGACTCGACTTGCCGCTTAATATCAGCAAATAAATCGCCCACGATTTAACCTCCTTAAAAGTCATCATTTCTCTTCTATATTTAGGATACCCCTCTTTATTTAAAAAGGAAACCTCCTTTGCTGAAGCGTCAATTTTAAAAATCCTCATTTAGATTACGCTTCCATATAAGGAAAGGGTTTTCAGCCTAAAAGTCGAATACTAAAAGGATAAAGGAGGATGCAATGACAATGGATCAACCACTCATAACACTCCAAGTCGAAGACAAAGTTGCCACGATCACGATCAACCGGCCAGAAGTCAAAAATGCTTTAAATGACGCCTGCCATGAACAGTTGTACAACATACTTTCAGAGGCAAATGAACGGGAAGATGTGACCGTTATTGTCCTAACAGGCAGCGGTGATGCTTTTTGTTCAGGCGCTGATTTAAAGTCAATTGATTTAGCCGAACAAGAGCATTTCAATTATGGAAAGGCGCTGCGCGAAACCTATAATCGCCTCATTGCATTAATGGTACAAATTGGCAAGCCACTTATCGCTGATATAAATGGCACTGCCGTAGGTGCTGGTTTGAGCATTGCCCTTGCTTGTGATTTCCGTATCGCCCGCAAAGAGGCACGATTTGCATTAGGCTTTTTAGAGATAGGGCTTGTGCCTGATGCCGGAGCATCCTACTTTTTGCCGCGTTTGATTGGCTACCCGAAAAGCTTGGAACTAGCGATTAAAGGAATGTTCGACGCCGAGGAAGCAAAAGCAATGGGCCTTATCCATAGCATTGGCGAAGCCGCACCTTACATTAAACGCTGTAAACAATTGCCCCCTACCGCTTACCGACTCATGAAACAGAATTTCCGCGAAAGTTTTGACCACCATTTAGCGGAACTATTGGAAATGGAAGTCACGGCCCAGCGAGAAGCAGGTGCCTCTCGTGAACACCGATTAGCGCTTGAGCGCTTTTTAAAAGTGCCAGCAAACGGAAAAGCCCTAGACATGGAAGACACGACAAGCTGAACGATCCGCTGGTTCTACTAACCAGCGGATCGCTTGCATTTTCTGCAGATTGTCCTTCATTTACTTTCTGGCGTTTATCCTGCCACAACGATTTACATTTCTCCTTTAATACCCAGCGATGGTTTTTGATTAGCAAGTGGGCAGGAATGATGAAAAAACGTCCATCTATGTTATAGTGGAAGTAATATGAATATATTGGAGGTCCATCTACAATGAATGAAGCTGCAAAAACATTGGACGGCTGGTACGTCCTACATGATTTTCGCAAAATCGACTGGAATTCCTGGAAAACCGTTTCTGCCTCAGAACGGGAACAAATGCTCAATGAATTTGAAGCACTTGTGTCGAAATGGGAAGGGACGGAAAAAGCCGGAAAAGGCAGCCACGCTCTCTATTCGATTGTCGGTCAAAAAGCAGATATTATGATGATGCTGCTGCGCCCGACAATGGAAGAACTAAATGAGATCGAGAATGCCTTTAACAAATCAGGGCTCGCTGCTTATACGATCCCAACATATTCATACGTTTCCGTTGTAGAATTGAGTAATTATTTAGCCGGTGATTCAGATGAAGATCCGTATGAAAACCCGTATGTGCGCTCACGCTTATATCCAGAATTGCCGCGGTGGAAGCATGTATGTTTCTACCCAATGGACAAGCGCCGCGAAGGCAACGACAATTGGTATATGTTGCCGATGGAAGAGCGTAAAAACCTAATGCGCAGTCATGGCATGATCGGACGCGGCTACGCAGGCGTCGTGAAGCAAATCATTTCCGGTTCTGTCGGGTTTGACGATTGGGAATGGGGCGTCACGCTCTTTTCAGACGACGTCCTGCAATTTAAGAAGCTTGTTTACGAAATGCGTTTTGATGAAGTCTCTGCCCGTTACGGCGAGTTTGGCTCTTTTTACGTAGGCAACATTCTTGAAAAAGACCGGATTCCTGCTTATTTCCACATTTAAAAAAACAGCCTTGACGTGAGTCAAGGCTGTTTAATTCAGGTTAAGCTTTGTCTTTTTGTACTTCTTCCTTTGTCATATTAGGACGGACAATAATAAAGTACGTTTGCACAATCATAAACAAGTTACCGATTACCCAATAAAGAGCAAGCGCAGATGGCAAGCTGATCCCAGCAATCACGATCATAACTGGCATAATATAAAGCATGATGTTCATTGGGTTCGGCATACCTTCGCCCAATGGATTCGCTGGCATTTGGCTCATTGACATTTTAAACTGAATAAACGTCGTAATGCCAGCAATGACAGGCAAAATATAGTCAGGGCTGCCTAAGTTAAACCATAGGAACGCACTAGCTGGGCCAACGCCAATTTCTTCGGTTCGCATAATCGCAAAATAAAGCGCCATTACGATTGGAATTTGCACAAGCGCAGGCAAACATCCAGCGGCAGGATTCACACCGTGTTTTTGATAAAGACTTAACATCTCAGCTTGTACTTCCCGTTGCTTTTCGGGATTGCCTTGTGCTTTTTTCATCTTCTCCTGAATTTCTTGCATTTCGGGACGAAGCGCCTGCATCGCCCGTGTGCTCTTTTGTGACTTTAGCGCAAGGGGCAAAATGAGCAAGCGGATTAAAATCGTCACAATAATGATGCCCCAACCAAAGTGTCCACCTGTCAAATCAGAAAAAAAGGTAATCAAAAATGACATTGGGTAGACGAAAAATGAATTCCAAAACCCAGTTGATTCAGCTGTGATCGGTTCATTCGTGTTACAGGCTGCTAAAACGAAAGCAACCATTACGACGCTAAGTGTAAGCATGACTTTCTTTTTATTCATTTCTTTCTTTTCCTCCCTTTGTTGTCTATGCAGCTATCTGTTGGTGCATGCAACAAGGGTAAGGACCATCATCGTCTTGGCAGCCTTTGTCGCGGAAATAAGGAATTTTTGGCCGCGCCCACAGCGCCAAGGGGCGGACTGGAGTCATATCAACGCAGCCCGTCTTATCCGTGTCATGCACTGTCCGCTTCATCCGCATATGCATGCGACGGAGCTTAAAGTTTTCATAGGCAACCATCGCGACCACGACCATGACAGGGGCTACACTGACCCACAACATCGGCAACTCCATTAAAAGGTCAATCACATCATCCGCCTCCTTTCTGCCTCGATTCACAATATTTCCATCTTACCATACTCGTATCTTCAGAACAAACCTTTGCCGCGCTTATTTTTCCTTTTTCGACAAAGCCAACGCCTGCTTGATGCCTTCTTTCATCGACACTTTGCCATACATCAAAACCCCGCCTTTATACACACGGGCAGCCAAGATATTGACGGCGACCACACTTGCTATTAAAAGTGCAAACAAGAGCGCAATTTCCCAACCAGCAATGACGCCCATACCAATCCGCATCGTCAAAAGCTGCGGCGTGAAAAATGGAATATAAGAGGCAACCGTAATAAATGGCGCATCTGGAGTGCTTAAGCCAAATGAAACGATAAAGAATCCAGCCATGGCGATAAAGGTCAGTGGCTGTATCGATGAATTGACGTCTTCCGTTCGGCTGACAAGGGCGCCTAATGTAGCCGCAATACCACCAAACAAGAAATAGCCAAGAATCGTTAAGAAAAACGCGTAACCGAGCAAGCTCATGTCAATGAAATCGCCGCTTAAAAGATCGCCAATCTCATTCCCGCCAATCAACATGCCAATGACTAACGCTGCCCCAATTGCAACCATATTGACGATGCCGACAAGACCAATGCCGACTAATTTGCCAAACATTTGCACGACCGGATTCACGCTGGAAACAATCAGTTCCATCACTCGAGAGGACTTTTCGACTGCTACCTCTGTGGCAATCATGACGCCAAAAGAAACAATGATAAAAAACAACACATAGGTCACGCCTAATACAGTAAAGGAGGCCTGCATTTGCGATTCTTCCGTCTCTATCGCAGCCCCTTCTTCCAATGGTTCCTGCGCAAAGATGATCGGTTCAAAAATAGCGGCAAGGTCAGACTCGCTCAAATTTAGCGCACTCGTTAATACCGCTTCTTTGACACGCTGTACTTCCTGCTCAATCGCAGCTACTGTTTCGTAATCATCGCCCCCGCCATAGAGAGTAGCGTTTAGTTCACTTTGCGAGCCATTTAAGTGAAGCACATAATCATAGTCGCCGTTTCGGGCGCTATCAAGAGTTGCTTTCAAAGATGCATCTTCTACGACTGAAAATGAATACAACGATTCCTCATGGGGGGTTGCAAGTATCGTTGCCACATCCCCTGCGTTTTCGGTTTCATCGATAATAGCGACTTGCTGGACTTCATTTTCCTCATCTCCTGAAAATGCAGAGATGATCGATGAAATGTTTGTGGCAATAATGACAATCGCCATGATTACCACTGTGGAAATGATAAACGATTTTGCCTTTAGCCGGCTTCCTGCAGTATGGCCGACTATCGTCCAAAAATTATTCATTCGCTCCGCCTCCCACTTGGTCAATGAAAATATCATGCAAGCTCGGTTCTTCCACTTCAAATTTGCGGACAAAGCCTTTTTCGGCAACGCGCGCAAACACAGCTTTTGCCGCTTCTTCATTTTCGACCCGGGCGATAACGCCATTTTTAATTGGCGTCAAATTTGTTACATGGGGATCGGAAGCTAAAAATGACAAATCATAATCAGCATGAATCGAGACATTTTTTATGCCATAGCTGCGTTTAATGTCAGTCAATTTGCCTTGCAGCACCGCTTTCCCACGCTTTAGCATGATAATGTCTTCGCACATTTCCTCGACATTGCGCATTTGATGGCTTGAAAACACAATCGTCGTGCCAAGTTCCTGCAAATAACGGACAGCGTTTTTCAACATGTCTGAGTTTACTGGATCGAGGCCGCTAAACGGTTCGTCTAAAATTAACAGCTCTGGCTTATGGAGCACTGCTGCAATAAATTGGATTTTTTGTTGATTCCCTTTCGACAGTTCTTCCACTTTCTTTGTTTCATATTCTTCTACTTGGAACCGTTTAAGCCACTGTTTGACCTCTTTATGGATGTCTTGCGTTTTCATTCCTTTCAACTTCCCTAAATACGTAAGCTGGTCCCGAACAGTAAGTTTTGGGTACAGCCCCCGTTCTTCAGGCAAGTAGCCAATCAAATGGGTATTTTTATAAGAAAGTTGCTTGTTTTCCCAAGTAATCGAACCTTCCGTCGGTTCGAGCAATCCTAAAATCATTCGAAATGTCGTTGTTTTTCCAGCTCCGTTCGCGCCAAGCATCCCGAACATATTGCCTTTTTCAACGCTAACGGAAATCCCGTCTACGGCAACATGTTGGTTGAACCGTTTCCGCACTTGCTTAATTTCAAGCGTCATCTTCCATCTCCCTTTCTTGGATAAGCAACCGCAAGATCTCTGCCATTTTAAGCGGCTGCTTCATAGTGATTTCTAAACCGATGGCATGCATCGCTGCTTCTGTTTGCCCATTGTCACTTGAAATGATTTCGATTTGCGGGCCTCTCTGTATTACGGATTGAACCCCTGCCATGTTTCGCACAACATTTAAATCGGCAACTGACCAAAAGCGAGCCCAACTGCTCAGCAACGTGTCTTTCTCATAGCAACCTGTCTGTTTGCCGTCTTGCATGCAAATAATAAAATCGGCTAAATCTTTGATTTCATCAGGCACATGACTCGAAAAGACAATCGCCCTTTCTGGATCTTCTTCCAAGTAATGAAGCCATTCGGCACGAAGCCATTCTTGTGATTCAATATCGACGCCTGCAAAAGGTTCATCCATAATGAGCACTTTAGAGTTTCTTGAAAGTGCTAAAACGGCAAGTGCGACTCTTTGCATCCCCCCGGAAAATTGGCTTATTTGCTTATTGAGAGGCAAACGGTACTGCTCTACAAGCTGCAAAAAACGCTGTTCGTTCCAAGTTTGAAAGCCAATCCGGTATATGGCGGCTAAATGGGAAAGTGTGTACTTTTCAAACGATTTGCTAGTTTGTGGAATGAAGGCGAGCTGATTTTTCCATTCTTTTTCTTCTACTTGTTGGCCAAACCGTTCGATTGTCCCTGCATCGGGAAGAACCATGCCGGAAAGCATCCGCAAAATCGTGCTTTTTCCTGAACCATTTTTTCCTACGAGAGCAGTAACGGTTCCTGGTTCAACCTGCAAGGAAATGGGCCCAGTTGTAAAACGAGCGTCCACCTGCTTTTCGATCTCTGTGCATACGATCATCGTTCTTGCCCCCCTTCTAAAACAGCAGCAAACCAATTGGCCAGCTCTTCCTTGCTGTAACCATAGCTTCTTCCTACTGCAGCAGCTTGCTCTAACGCTTTTTGCACCGCTTCTTGTTTTTGCTCCGACTGGTCTTTCATGCTCATCTCGCTCACAAACGTTCCTTTCCCTTGGATCGTTTTAATGTAGCCTTGTTGCTCAAGGTTTTGGTAAGACCGCCTCGTCGTAATGACGCTGCAAGACAGTGACGCGGCTAGCTTCCGAATCGACGGCAATGCCGTTCCAGCCGGAAGTTGGCCGCTCACAATCAACGATTTCAGCTGTGCTTCAATTTGATCATAAATGGGCGTGCGGCTCGACTCATCCAGTTGAATCGGCAACCGATCAGACATAGTAATCCACCTTTTCAAAGGCTGCTGTAACCACTTTGAAGGTGACGAAAAACTGAATGACAAGCAACACTAACAGCACAGCCAACGTTACTAGCGGCGATTGGAATAAAAAATAAATAACAATGCCGAAGAACCATAAACCAGTGAGCCAACCAACCAATGATAATACAGCAACCACAGGGGCTAGCCAGGCGAGAAAATCCAACCAATCCCGATGGCGGTATGTGCGGGCATAAGGCTCACATGCCACCCAAAAAAGCCCGCTCACCCACGTTAGTAGCACCCAAGCTAATGCCGCCTTTACGTCCCAAAAGGGCGAGTGCCCGATTAGAAAAGCACTAGCAAAAATCGATACATTAAGAAAGGCATTGGCCACTAAAATAAAAGCCGACATGCTTAACATCCGATTTAGCGCCTTTTCGCTATTTTTGAGTGGCATCATTTTCAAAAGCACATAAATATCAGGAACGGCCACTTTACCGTATGGATCCCGTATCCGATAAGCTTCCCCGCGCACAAAGAAAACGGGGAAGAATAGCCACATAACGAACAATACGACGCCTAAGCCTGGGGCGATAACGCCCTTTTCAATCCGTGGCCCAATATCAACGACAAGCATGCTGTACAAGACGCCCCATAGCAAAGCGGTAGCCACAATCCCGATCCAACGGCCCATACCCATTTCCCGAAACTCGACTAGCAGCAGTTTTAAGGCATTCGCCATATGCAACAGTCCTTTTTCATTGTTCATCTGTTTATATCTACATACACAGTATTACACACCTTTTCTTTCTGTGCAAGCAAAAAGTAAAGCGCGTTTTTCCACCTCCTATTTTTCAAATGAAATGTATACAAGCTGAGGTCTCTTTTCTAGGGCATATTCTTAATTGCCTGATCATATCTTTAAAAACGACTCGGTTTAAGCAGAAGCTCTGTTTTTTAAAATTTTTTGTATTATTGGCAGTTCGGATACGTTCACCAACCTTGAGTGTATTCACATGTGGAGGTGTCAAATTGGCTGTTATTCAAGCATCATCCAATGATATTGATATGCTCGCCCGTCTTATAAGAGCAGAGGCAGAAGGTGAAGGCGAGGAAGGCATGCTTATGGCAGGAAATGTGATGGTCAACCGTGTGCGCGTCGACTGTCTTGATTTCACTAATATAAGGACGATCCCGCAAATGGCTTTCCAATCCCCTGGCGGATTCGAAGCGGTGCAAAAAAGCTATTTTTATCAACGAGCAAGAGAAAGGGAACGGCGCCTGGCGCGCAGGCTTGTAAACGGGGAGAGAACGCATCCAGCTAGCTTTTCGCTCTGGTTTTTCCGGCCTGAAGGTGCCTGTCCGGCGCAATGGTGGGGGCAATGGAATGCCGGACGCTTCAAAAGCCACTGTTTTTACCAGCCACTTGAAGCAGAGTGCGCCGAAGTGTTTAGCACATTTTAATGATAGAAAGGGTGGCAAACATGTATTCATATGATGGGAATGAAGCAAGTCGCCAGCAACAAGGATACGGCCCGTATGGAGGCCAAGGCCAAGGGCAACAACAAATGGGGCAACAGCCGCAATTTTCCGCTCAAGGATACCAAGTGCCTGGTTTTGTTCAGCAACAACAAACACCGCCTCCAGGGCAAGGGGGCATGTTGCCGCTAGAGCAATCTTTCATCGAGAACATCTTGCGTTTAAACCGCGGCAAATTTGTGACCGTCCACCAAACATTTGAAGGAAACAGCGAATGGAATGCCCGTGTATTTCGCGGCAGAATTGAAGAGGCAGGGCGGGACCACATTGTACTTGGAAACCCGGAGACAGGGGAACATTACTTGCTGTTAATGGTCAACCTCGACTTTGTTACATTTGATGAGCCAATCGATTATACATACCAGTATGGATATGAACCAGGCTTATCTCAATACCCTCCTCGTTAAAGAATGAACGGCTGAGCAAAGCTCAGCCGTTCCCTATTATAAATGCCGTATCGCCGCCAAGCCTAACAACACCCAGCCGACGATAAACGCAACACCGCCAATTGGCGTAATCGCACCTAGCTTTGTGATTCCTGTTAACGCCATGACATACAGGCTGCCTGAAAACAGGACAATTCCGGCCAGAAATGCCCAGCCTGCTCCTTGCACAAGCCCGGAGCTGCCTAGTTTAAGAGCAAATAAGCCGGCTGCAATTAAGCCGAGCCCGTGCACCATGTGGTAGTGAACGCCAGTCTGATAGTTGCTCATCATCCGCTCACTTATTTTTCCGTCAAGCCCATGGGCGCCGAATGCGCCAATCGCTACACCAAGTGCCATTGCCAGTGCGCCCAACAGCAAAAAGAGTTTTGCCACGCTTTGATCACCTCCACTTGTTTCGTCCATGCTTCCACTATAGCATAGTTCCTTACTAGCAACACGCCATAGGCAGCTAAGGAAATGGTATAATTGAATGAAACGTGAAGAAAGGATGAACGACTCGTGATTGCGATTAGGCGCTATAACGCAGCCGATTATGGAGCGTTGCTACAAATCCAAAAAGAAGCGTTTCCGCCGCCGTTCCCTTCAGACTTATGGTGGACCGCAGAACAAATCGAGGCACACGCAGCCGTTTTCCCCGCAGGCGCTTTGCTTGCTGAAGTCAATGGCGAAGTCGCTGGTTCTGCCACTTCCCTGCTCGTCAGTAATGCCGACCGCTCTCATACATGGGAAGAAATAAGTGACAACGGTCTCATCCGCGCTTCCCACCAGCCTGATGGAGATACACTGTATGGCATTGACTTATGCGTCCGTCCCCGTTACCGTGGCAAAGGGGTGGCCGCAGCACTCTATGAAGCGCGCAAGCAGACGGTCATCAAACTTGGTCTGACACGGTTTGCCGCTGTCTGCCGTATTCCTGGTTATCATGCCGTTTCAACAGAAGTCGGGCCAGAACAATACGTTTCCGAAGTAAAAAACGGCAAGCGCAGCGACCAAGTCCTTTCGTTTATGATGAAGCAGGGGCTTACTCCTACCCATGTGCTTCACGGTTATGTAGAAGATGCAGAATCGTTGAACTTTGGCGTTTTTGTGGAGTGGCGTCCTCCTAGCCGTTAGACGCTTAATCCCCGCCTAAAACATCGGTACCTGTTTTAGGCGGGGATCTCGTTCCTTTGTTGTTTGTCTCGTTCCCTGCTTTGGAAGAGTCATTCCATGTGGCTTGCACAGTCTGATAGGCAGATGTCCTTACTTCGTTTCATCGAGCCGCTGCTTAAACACATCAAACCCTTCCTGGACTTGTTTTGGATTCGTAGTCAGCTTACTGACAACATAAATCACAAGGGCGGCGACGATAAAGCCTGGCAACAACTCATAAACTCGTTCACCCATGCCAAGGAATGCATAAAAGTTCGTATTGGCCCAAAGGACAACGACAAGGGCCCCAGCACCCATACCTGCAAGCGCCCCCCATTTCGTAATGCCCTTCCAGTAAAGAGAAATCAACATCACAGGCCCAAAAGCAGCGCCAAATCCAGCCCAAGCATAACTGACAAGCTCAAGAATGGTACTGTTTTGTTGCCAAGATAAGGCTAAAGCGACCAATGAAACGACTAAAACTGCACCACGTCCGAGCAATACCATTTCACGATCGCTCGGTTTTCGTTTTAAAAACGTCTTATAAATATCTTCGGTCAGTGAACTGGACGTGACAAGCAATTGCGAGGAAATCGTACTCATCACGGCAGCAAGAATCGCGCTAAATATAAAGCCGATGACATATGGATGAAACAACATATCGCCCATGACAACAAAGACCGTTTCCGAGGCTTCTGCTGTCTCTAAGAAAATCCCTTCTCCTGTTAAATAAGCTCTACCGACAAGACCAGTAAACATGGCGCCAACAATAGACAAAATCATCCAAGTCATGCCAATGCGTCGTGCCGGTTTTGCCTCTTTAGCCGTCCTTAGCGCCATAAACCGGACAATGATATGCGGCTGACCGAAATAGCCAAGCCCCCAAGCGAGGGAACCAATAATGCCTATAACGGACACACCGCGGAATATGTCCATTAAAAGCGGATCAATGTGGCGAATTTGCGTAAATGCGGTTGGAACTCCGCCAACCTCTGCCAGTGCAAAAACCGGCACAAACAATAATGCCAACATCATAACGCCGCCTTGGACGACATCTGTCCAGCTCACTGCTAAAAAACCGCCAAACAGCGTATACGCAAGTGTCACTCCTGCCACAATCAAAAGCCCTGTCCGGTACTCAATTCCAAGCACGGACTCAAACACAACGCCGCCGGATACCATGCCTGCCGAAACATAAAGCGTAAAAAAGCCAATAATGATGAAACTTGATAGTATCCGCAATAGTTTGGATGTATCATTAAATCGGTTTTCTAGAAAGGCTGGAATGGTAATCGAATCGTTTGCCGTTTCTGTATACGTACGCAACCTCGGAGCAAGAAAGACCCAGTTTAAATAAGCGCCTAACGTTAAGCCAAACGCCAGCCAACCAGCGCCAATTCCTGTCAAATACATCGAACCAGGTAAAGCCAGCATTAACCAACCGCTCATATCGGAGGCACCAGCGCTCAACGCTGCTACTCCTGGGGAAAGGCCTCTGCCACCGAGTGTATAATCGGAGTGGCTAACTGTTTTTTTATAGCCATAGTAGCCAATGACTAGCATAATGAGCAAATAAATCATAATGGAAATAATAATTTCATAACGAATGAGCATCGACATCCTTTCTCATAAAAAGCCTGCCTCTATAAATGAGGCGACTTTATCAAAAATCGAGTAAATTTCGCTTTTCCTCTTGTTCACCTTCAGGTTGTGCCAAAGGGGAACCAAGTTCCTGCGTTTCAGGGGTTTGCTTTTGAACAGGCAATGGATACGAAATTGGTTTTGTTTTCTCTTGCTGCAGCCTTGTTTCAAGATGATGCCCTTTTAACAACTGACAATAGCTCTCCAACACAGCTGCTGCTTCTTTTACTTTGTAACCGTCATTGTCTTTTACGGCTTTAGCGATTCTACCCATTTGCCGTTCCATTTGCACCAGCACGTCCTCTGCGTCTATATGCATAAACGCCTCCTTTCTCATCATGCAAAAACGAATGCGACATACCACTTATGAAAGGGAGAGCCGCTGCATTTGCTCATGATGAAATCAACTCAACCATCATAGCACGGAGAAACGTCTTAAAGAAAATCGTGTTTTCACGACAAAAACCGACTCCGTTTTCATTTCTCCAGGTTAAGCTAGGTCACCTCTTTGATTCACTAGAAACGGCAACGATTCTCATTCTTCTTCTTTTATTCTCCAAAAAGAGCCTGCTCCCTTTATTTTCTTAGAGCAAGCTCTTTATAAATATCCCCGAGGCAGGAATAGCCCGCGTGTTCTGCCAGCGTAATATGTTTTGCCCAAAGTTTGGCCGTCATACGTGCATCCGCTAATGCATGGTGACGTTGGCTAATCGCTATTCCATAAGCATCGCACCATTCATCTAGTGATTGAAACTGCTGGTGGGCGGCGGTAATATTCGTTAAAAAGGTTGTATCGATGAGCCGATGTGTAAACGTACGGCCTAGCTCTTGCCATGTCGCATGGCGCATAAACTTGCGCTCATGGGCAGCATGGTGTGCAACCAGTGTTGCTGCGCCAGTAAAATCGTAGAATCGCAGCAACACTTCATTTATTGGCGGAGAATGGTCTAGCTCCTGCAAAGACAAACCGGTCAGACGAAGCACCTCCTCACATGGAGGTTGTTTTGGTTTGATCGTCTCGTAAAAATGATCGGTGTGGACTTCATTACCAGTTACTTTCACGGCCCCTATCGATAGAATGCCATCGCCTTGATCTGGATGGAATCCGCTTGTTTCTAAGTCAAATACGACAATAGGGAGCTGAGCAAAAGGAATGTGGAGGACATCGAGCTGGGCTTCCTTTTGAAAGCGCCGAAAACGCGCCATTTGGGCGGCATTCTCCGTTTCTGACGCAGACATGGCGAACCCGAGGCGGTTTGATAATTGCCGCATAAATTGCATCATGTTATTCATCATTTGCTTCCGCCTACCTCAAGCCTTTTCTGGATCGTTTCATAAAGGCGGCGCCCCTCTTTTGCCCACGTTTTCAAGTCGTTCCGTTCTTTTTTTGTCAGTTGGCCGGGGAAAATGTATTTATAGGAAGCAAATTGTTTAATCCAGTAAGCTCGCTGCTCAAACAAGCAGGCAAAAGAATGTTCTGCTTCCTCAAAACCGCTTCCCGGTGGAAGAGCTGCGAATCGTTCTAAAGTAGACGTTGCCATCATGCGCTGCTGAAGAGCGAGCAAGCGCATGCCGTTGACATAGGGAAACAGAATTTGCTCTTTCAGATTTAATGCACCTTGGTGTTCACCGCGCTGTTCGACAAGCAGCTGCCCAAATAAATTGCAAGCTTGCGGCATTCTTCCGGTATTGTCAGCAAACCGTTTCATTAAGTGGGGCTTCCGTTCCATTTGGGCAAACAATTCTTTTTTCAAGTCCAAAACGAATGCATGTTCACCTAGAACTGTCCGTGCATCAAAAAAGGTGAGAACATAGCGCACATGCTCAAACGTATCCTCTGTGAGCCAATGTTGTAGCTGCTGGAACCATTTTTCGGCTGAACCGCACCACCGTTCACAGGACGCCATCACACCGCCAACACAACGTTCGTAGCCGGCGGCTTCAAGCTGTGTGACAATCTTTTCGCCAAGTGTTAAAAAATAGGGCAAATGTCGATCGTCTTCTCCTTTGAAAACAATGCCGTGGTCTTGGTCACTATCATAAATCTGCTCCTTGCGCCCTGCGCTCCCCATAACAAAAAAGGCAAAGGGAGCAGGGAATTCTCCCAGCTCCTTTTTTATTTCTTCTACTGCGGCAAAAACAGCAGCATGTAATTTTTGTTCATGATAAGCCTGCAATTCTGTTGCATAAGCAAGTGGTTTACTCATGTTAAGAACCTGTTCGCGTAGACTGCTTTTCAGACTGGACAGTTTCAGGGTAGCCATAAGAACCGTGCTCGCTCATATCGAGCCCTAGAATTTCTTCTTCCTCGGTCACACGCAAGTTTCCGCCGAGAAGCCCTTTTGTCATTAACAGCAATACGTAAGAAGCCACAAAAGCAAACACGCCGCACACAACAACACTTAATAGTTGGACGCCAAGCTGCTCAAAACCACCGCCATAAAACAATCCAGGCAGGCCGCCGTTCATTTCAGCCAATTCAGGCGTTGCAAACAGTCCGTTCGAAAGAGTTCCCCACACACCAGCAACACCATGAACGCTTAAGGCAAAAATAGGATCGTCAATTTTAAGTTTATCAAACATATTCATGCTGACGACGACAATCAATCCACCAACGATGCCAATAAGGACTGCTGCCCACGGCGCAACGAATGCACAAGAAGCAGTGATGGCAACTAAGCCGGCGAGCGTCCCGTTTAATGTAGTTGGCACGTCGGCCTTTCCATTAAGCGCCCAAACAAGAAACAGTGCTGCGATGGTGCCTGCTCCAGCCGCAAGCTGTGTGTTTAGTGCCACATAACCAAAGAACGCATCAGCCACGCCGCCAGTTGAACCGGCGTTAAAACCAAACCAACCGACCCACAAAATCAACACGCCAAGCGCTGTATACACTTGGTTATGACCAAACAAGTCATTGACTTTGCCATTTTTGTCATACTTGCCAAGGCGTGGCTTTAAAATGAATGTCGCTGCAAGAGCGGCCATTGCGCCAGTCAAGTGAACAACCGTCGAACCGGCAAAATCTTGCTTTCCTAAATGAGCAAGCCAGCCTTGGTCTGACCAAATCCAGTGTGCGACGAGCGGGTAAACAAAGGCGGAGAACAACACAGCAAAAATTGCGTATGCGGCAAGTTTCCCCCGTTCAGCAAAACCACCAAAGGCAATCGTTAACGCGATTGCTGCAAACGTAAGTTGGAAAAAGAAGTCGACCGAACCAACACCATCTGCATAATTACCAAAAAAGAAATCAGCCATGCCAATAAAGGGATTGCCGTCCCCATATATAAAGCCATAACCAACAGCCCAAAAGACAAGCGAAGCAATACCGACCGTAAAAATGGTTTTGCCTGCGATATGGCCGGCGTTTTTCATCCGAGTTGAGCCAGCTTCAAGCAAAATAAAACCGCCTTGCATAAGAAGAACTAATATTGCGGAAATGGTTAGCCATAAATTATCCATAAGTACAGTTTCCAATTCGTCTCCCCCCAGCCCTTGTTTTATATGGTCATTATAATCCGATGTCAGAATTGTTCTATAAGTATGTTAGGATATCTAACATTGTTTTTGGGGCAGATCGGGTTATTTCCTACTACGAAAGACCTACAAAACAAGCGAATCACTGGTTGAGGTTTACTGAGAGCAAGCACTTACCATTGAGGCGTACAGATGGTGGAACTGCGAATGAGCGTTTAGCTAAAAGCCCCCGGAAACGTATGTCCTTGGGGGCTTTCCTATGTTAAGAAGCGGGCTGGTTTTCCTTCTTAGCAAATAATTTGATCAGAAACGGCAAAGCGATGAATAAGGCAAGTACGCGCAGCATTTGCAGTGTTGCTACTGCGGTCGCGTCTAGTTCTAGCTGAGCCGCTGTCGAAGCCATTTCCGCGGCCCCAGCTGGCACAATCGCTAGCAAACTTGTAAAAAACGGCAGCGGCGTAAGCACGAAAAAAATCAGTGCTAGCCCGACGCTCATCACAACATAAAGGGCCAACGCCGCTGCACTTGCTGCGCCGATACGGCTAAGCTCTTTGAGTGTTTTCCGGTCAAAGCGCATGCCAATCAACGAGCCGATCAGCACTTGGGCGCTGCCAAGAACAATATTTGGCATGCTATATTCAGGCACAAGCAGCTGATGGACGGCAAAGCCAAGGGCAATTGCCAAAAACATGGGCGCTCCGGGAAACGTGACAAAGCGTGCTAAACAAAAAATAACCGCTGCACCAAGCAACGCAAGAAAAACAAGCCAGGCATCTGCTGCAAATGGCTGTGTCGCTGCAGTTGGCAGCGACACGCCTCCTCCTCCAGTAGCGAGGCCGACTAGAAGAGGGACGACGAGCACAAACAAAGTAATCCTAGTTGTATGGAACGCCGCTACAATGCGCTGGTCTGCTTGGTAACGCTCGCTTAAAGCAATGACTTCCGAGGCGCCCCCTGGCAGGCAGCAAAAGAATGCTGTATTCCCTGTCGTATGCGCCCACTTCTCAAAGCCTTTTCCAAGTAAGATCCCACCTGCAAGAGTCAATGCCAACGTCAATAAAAAAGCGGGCAACAACATCCTGTATGCCCACAGCTCCTCAGGAATGACCATAAAGCCAATCGAAATGCCGACTAACGCAAGTGAAACAGTGAACAGTTCGCTTTTGAATATGAGCTTTTGGACAAAAAAAGACCAAAAGATGCCCGTCGCCAAAGCGCCAAGCAACCAACCTGCCGGCATGCCAAGCATTTGCACCAACCAGCCAACTGCAAAAGATACAGCAAGGAAAACGAGTTTACTTCCCATAAGAATAGAGCTCTGCTTTCATAGGCAGCTGCCAATCGATCGGGGCTTTTCCCTGTTCCTGCAGCCAACGGTTGATTTTCGAAAACGGGCGGCTGCCAAAGAAACCTCGATTTGCAGAAAAAGGGCTCGGGTGGGCCGACTCGATAATCAAATGACGTGTTGCATCAATCGCCTCTTTTTTCGCTTGGGCATGCCTTCCCCACAGCACAAACGCCACTGGTTCTTCCCTTTTATTTAAGGCGTGAATGACTTCGTTCGTAAACCGTTCCCAGCCTTTGCCTTTATGGGAGCCTGGCTGCCTTTTACGGACGCTGAGTACGGTGTTTAACAACAGCACGCCTTGGTCGGCCCACGGCTGTAAATAACCATGGTCTACAGGCATAACGCCTAGATCGTCTTGCAATTCTTTATACATATTTTTAAGCGATGGTGGGATAGCCACTTCTGGTTTAACAGAGAAGCTCAATCCATGGGCTTGGTTTGGGCCATGATAAGGGTCTTGCCCAAGAATAACGACTTTCACTTGTTCAAACGGCGTATAGTGGAAAGCATTAAACAAATCATTCATATGGGGGTAGATTGTCTGCTCTTTGTACTCCTGTTTCAAGAATTCGCGCAGCTCTAAGTAATACGTTTTTTGAAATTCGCCGCCAATCACATCGTTCCAATCGTTACGAAGAATAGGCATGTTCAGTTCCTCCTCTTCATCTAGTTGTCTCTGTATCTATCATAACGTTAATGGCCGATGTTGCCAAACAGCAAAAACCAGCGGGAGAATTCCGCTGGTCATACGATCAGTTTGAGTGGTTTTAAAGCAGGAGATGGGCCATGAGTACAATAATCGGCAATGTAATGATTGTGCGTATTAAAAACAGCAACACACAATCGAAAAAACTGACAGGAATTTTGGAAGCGATTAAGACGCCTCCTGTTTCTGACATATAAATGAGCTGCGAGACAGACAGTGTGCCGATCACAAATAGTGTAAATTCGTTAGTGATGCCAAACGGTTCTGCAAGGACTGTCGGCAACAGCATATCAGCAAAACCAACTAAAATCGTTTTGCTTGCCTCGGCGGCCTGTGGCACATTCATCCATTCAAGGACGGGAATAAAAGGCACAGCCAGCCATTCAAACAGTGGCGTGTAGGTCGCGACTGCGGCAGCAAGCGTCCCAATTGTCATAACGACAGGCAACACACCAAACCAGAGATCCAACACATTTTTGAAGCCGTTTTTCATGTTACCGCCACTTTTAGCGCTCGTTGCTGCTCTGCTGATTGCTTCATTAAAGCCATGCTTCCAAACGCCTTTGACTTTCGGTTCTTGTTTTCCTGGAGAGCCATCGATGTACGTGTCTTGTTTCCAGGAAAGCGGCGGAATTCGTGGCATGATGATCGCTGCAAAAAAACCAGCAACAAACAAGGTAAAGAAAAACTGCCAAAACAAGTGGCTAATGCCGAGCTGCGATAAAATATAAATACTAAATGTAATCGAAACAACAGAGAATGCCGAAGCAACAATTGCCGCTTCCCTTTGCGTATACTTCCCGGACTCGTACTGCTGGTTCGAAAGCATGACGCCTACTGTTCCATCGCCAATCCAAGACGCAATACAGTCAATCGATGCTCGCCCAGGCAAGCGGAATAACGGGCGCATGAAGTTTTTCAACAAAGAGCCAACAAACTCCATCAGCCCAAAGTTAAGCAAAAGCGGCAACAGCATTCCAGCAAATAAAAAAATGGTAAACAAAAACGGCAATAGATCGTTCAACAATACTTGGCCGGTGTCGCCAGAGATTAGGAATTGGGGCCCGATTTGGAAGTACACCATCACTCCTAAAATAGCTCCGATGGCGCGAACGACGAGCCACCCAGGAGTGGTTGCGAAAACGCCATCCCAAAGTGGGTTAATCCCGTTGCCTCTCTTTTTTAGAACGGAAAAAACAATCGATAAGAGCCCAGAAATCACCATCGCTATGACAGTGATCAAAATAATGGTGTCCACCGTAAGGAGCGCCATTAGCCAATCGGCGGCAAGGGCTACAGGCAGCTTGACACTCGTTTCGCCTTCTTCGACCACTGTAAAAGGTGTCATAAACAACAAAATGCCAATCAGTGACGGCAGCACAAACAGCAGTGTATTTTTTACATTTACTTTCGTTCCCATTATTAGGACCTCCGAAATGGATAAGAATAAGATAACATGAATCATTATACACAACTATCCCTCTCCAGGCTATTACATTTTTTACAGAGGTCTATTCTTAGTAAAGGGAAATCATTTCCAAAGGCGCCGCTGCTTTTAAGGATGCCCATGCTTTAGTATAATGGAAAGCACGGACAAGGAAGGAGAGAGAAAAATGGAACGTTATAAAGCGTTAACGATTGCCGGCTCAGATACAAGCGGAGGTGCCGGCATCCAAGCGGACTTGAAGACATTTCAAGAACTTGGCGTTTATGGCATGAATGCCTTGACGACTGTTGTTGCTCAAAATCCGTTTGAAAACTGGGCCCATGAAGTATTCCCTCAAGATGCAACACTCGTCGGCAAACAAATAGACACAGTGCTAAAAGGCATTGGCGCTGATGCTGTTAAAACAGGAATGCTTGGATCAATTAAAATCATTGAGCTCGTTGCCAACAAAATTGAGGAATACGGCGTTAGCAAGCTTGTTGTCGATCCAGTGATGGTTTGCAAAGGTGCGGATGAGGCGCTTAACCCAGAAACAGATGCATGCCTACGCGATGTCCTCGTGCCAAAAGCATTTGTCGTTACGCCAAACTTGTTTGAAGCCACGCAGCTTTCTGGGCAACGTATTGAAACGCTCGATGATGTTAAACAAGCTGCGCAAACGATTCACCAACTAGGTGCAGACCATGTAGTCATTAAGGGAGGAAGCAAGCTAAACCACCCGCAAGCGGTTGATGTTTGGTATGATGGCCAGTCTTTCACATTGCTAGAAAATCCAGAAATCGATACGACCTACACGCACGGCGCAGGCTGCACGTTTGCTGCAGCAATCACCGCTACGCTGGCAAAAGGCAAATCGGTTGAGGAAGCGATCCACACAGCGAAAGACTTTGTCACTGCTGCGATTAAGCACGGCAGCAGACTAAACGAATACGTTGGTTCGGTTGCCCACGGCGCCTACCGCCATGAAAAACAAAACTAAATCGGTCTCTACTAAGCAAGAAGCAGGCTTCTATCACCTGCTTCTTTTTTTTGCCTACTAACTAAGCACCGCTGTTTCTTTTCCACCATTGTGAAGCCACTGTGCCATCGCTTCAATATCTTTGGCAAATACTCGATCAGCCGTAATCGTTGGTACAACTTGGCGAGCCTCGACATAAAAGGCTTTCGTGGCAGGAGCCATCGCCGCTATGCCCCGATATTCAACAGCTTGCAGCGCACAAATCGCTTCAATCGCGCATATGCGGCGTACATTTTCGACAATCTGCAAAGCATGGCGAGCGGCAATGGTCCCCATGCTGACATGGTCTTCTTGATTGGCCGAGGAAGGAATGGAGTCAACGCTTGCTGGGTGCGCCAACGTTTTGTTTTCTGAAACAAGGGAGGCTGCAACATACTGCATGATCATTGCCCCTGACTGCAGCCCAGGAGCAGGGCTTAAAAATGGCGGCAAATCATTCAGCTGTGGATTGACGAGTCGCTCGACACGGCGCTCCGCAATATTGCCAAGCTCCGCCATCGCAATGCAAAGAAAGTCCATCGCAAACGCAATTGGCTCGCCATGAAAATTGCCGCCAGAAATCACTTTTTCCCCTTCATCAAACAAGAGAGGGTTGTCTGTCGCCGCATTCATTTCAATAAGCAACTTATCCTTCACGTAGCCGAGCGCTTGCCAAACAGCGCCATGAACTTGGGGAATGCAGCGAAGGGAATAGGCATCCTGCACTCGTTGTTCCCCTTGTTTGGTAATTAATTTGCTCCCTTGTAAATGGGCCCGCATCCGTGCAGCAACGTCTATTTGTTCTTGGTAGCCTCTAGCAACGTGAACCGCTTCATCGAAAGCATCCATAATGCCATGAAGCCCTTCCATCGTGATCGCAGCAATCTGTTCCCCTTTGTACGCCAAGTTTTCTGCTTCTAAGTAAGCGACAACCCCAACTGCCGTCATCGCCTGCGTACCGTTTATAAGGGCTAACCCTTCTTTTGCTTGTAGCGTAAGGGGTTGAATACCGAGTTTAGCAAAGCACGATGCAGCACTCATACGCTCGCCACGATAACGGACTTCACCCTCTCCGATTAGCACAAGGGCAAGATGGGATAATGGCGCCAAGTCGCCGCTCGCACCGAGCGACCCTTGTGCAGGAATGCACGGATAGACCTCTTTATTGATCAACTCCAGCAACATTTCAACTACTTCTAACCGGACGCCGGAGAACCCTTTTGCAAGTGCATTAGCCCGCAGCACCATCATTGCCTGGGAAATTTCATCTGAAAAATAGCTGCCTACCCCACATGCATGGGATAAGATCAAGTTTCGTTGAAGCTCCTCAGTGTCGCCAGCAGCAACTTGAACGTCACTGAACTTTCCAAAACCCGTATTAATGCCATACACTGTTCGTCCGTCTTGGACGATCTTTTCAACGGCCCGACGGCTTGCTTCAATCTGGTTGATGCACGATTGGCTTAAGCCTACCTTCACCCCTTTGTACAAAATCGCTTCCATGTCATCCAGCGTTAGCGAACGCCCTGTTAAAATAACCATATCTTCACCCCTCTATTAGACTAAAGGCCACAAAAAAGAGGCTGCCGCTTTGAAATCCGGTGATTTCAAAAAGCGGCAGCCTCTGTGCCATAGGCGATGTATTGAATTGAGCCTCTGTGGCATCGCCATAAGATCCTCTCCAAAAGTTCCGACTATTAGGATACAGTTTATGCTTACATGGTCCAATTGTCAATGGGAGAAAATAGCATGCTTCGGATGGTGACTGAAATGCTTCATCATGAGTCGACAGACTAAAAAAGATATTGCACTACCATCATTGTGAACACCCCTGACAAAACAGTGGCTAATAAGCTACGGGAAAAGATCGCTACTAAAAAAGTCGGTATAATGGCGATAATGTTTAAATTATACAACGAAAAGGACATATCCCCCTCTTGATTAATGAAGATTTCTTGACCTAGTAATGCAGCAATAATCGCTATAGGCACGTAATCAAGCCATTTTAAAAACCACGCTGGTAACTCCATTCTAGTAAGCACAACTAATGGAAGGACTCGCGGAATAAAGGTAACAAGGGCTGTTGCTATAATCACCAATAAAATATACGAATTTATTTCCATTGTTTTATCACCATCCCGATAGTAGTCGCAATCAACGTAGCGATAATGACCGACCAGCTTCCTGGGATCAAGTAATGAACACCAATTACCAATACGATTGCAATCAAGGCTACAGTTAGATCAATGGCATATTTCGAACGACTGATCATTTGCAATACTAATAGACCCGCAAACATGGCAGGCAAAGCAAAATCGATTCCTAATGCGCTTGTATCCGTGACCATTTCACCAAATAGCCCTCCTAGCACATTTGCTAATACCCAATTAATATAAGCAGTTACATTTAACCCGAGCATCCAATAAAACCGGTTTCCGTTCATAGTTGGTAAACTGTTGGCTGCTACGCCAAATGTTTCGTCTGTTACTTGTGCGCCAATCAATATATTCTTCCCGATAGAAAGGTTCTTTAAATAAGGTGCTAAAGCAGCAGTCATTAGCAAATGGCGAATGTTTATAAAGAAAATCGTAATCGCAATGGCAATGACTGAAAAGGAAGCTCCAATCATGCTTGCAGCAATAAATTGTGCAGAACCCGCATAGAGAAGTAACGACATCAATGTAATTTCAAGCACACTTAAACCCGCCGTTTTTGCAACGACCCCTGCTGCAAAACCAATACTTAAATAGCCTAACAATGTAGGCACGCAAGCATAGACGCCATCCATAAATGCTGCTTTTTTATCTGTTGACTGCCAGGGATTTTCTTTTGTTTCCGCCTTCATTTTCGCCCTCCACTTCCTCCACCTGTCAATTGTTATATGTTACAATTCATTTAAACTAATATTAGAATAAAGCCGTATAACAGTAAATGAACATACATAACAGATGGAGGTGTTTTTTTGAAAATAGAAATAAATCGGCATTCTGAAATACCGATTGCTCAACAAATTCAAGACAACATTGCTGACCGGATTCGCTCCAACCTGCTAGAAGAAGGAAGCAAGTTACCATCTGTTCGTAAACTAGCAGAAAAAACTGGAGTTAGTCTTATGACTGCAAATAAAGCCTATAACCATTTAGAAAAACAAGGGTTGATTGAAAAAATCCAAGGAAAAGGAACGTTTGTCCGCAAAAATAGTGGGACAACCCAAACCGAGGATGAAAAAAAGCAGCTATCTTATGATTGGCAATTAACGGTTACAGATTACTTGCCACGTGCTCAGTATATGCAATTTAATGCAGGAAAAGAGGAAATCCAGTTTTCCTCCTCTAAGATATGGCCGAACTTACTTCCGAACCGTTACCTTATAAAAGAAACAATAAAAATCCTTTCTGAGGAACCTTATATACTTTCTACTTATGGAGAAGGAAGAGGAGACATCACACTAAGGAAAGAAATGTCTGCTTATTTAAAACATTTAAAGATAGCAATCGAACCGGACGATATTGTCATTACTAGCGGCGTTCAACAAGGCATTGATATTGTTGCCCGTAGTTTCGTTGGTCCAGGAGATATTGTTGTTACAGAGACTCCTACTTATTCGGCAGCAATTGATGTATTCAGAGGGAGAGGTGCAACGATTGTATCGATTCCTGTCGACGAGAACGGGATGAGAGTGGACTTACTGCCATCATTGAAAAATAAACCAAAGTTGATTTATACAATCCCATCTTTTCAAAACCCTACTGGAACATTGCTCAGTAAAAAGCGGCGGCAACTACTGCTTGATTTTGCGCAATCGAACGAGATTATTCTTATTGAAGACGATTCTTGGAGTGAAATTTATTTTGACGGTAAACCCCCATTGCCTATAAAAAGCCTAGATGAGTATGGACATGTAATTTATTTAAAAGGATTAAGCAAAACGCTGTCTCCAGGGTGTCGAATTGGGATGATGGCTACTTCAGGTACGAATCTCAACAGAATCATAGCAGCCAAGACCATCACAGATTTAGGTACTCCTCTGTTAAACCAAAAGGCGGTACTGTCCTTTTTACGTTCGAATCGAATGAAAGAACATATAAAAAAGCTGCGAATCGCTTTAAAGTTGAGAAGGGATCGCGTTATCGACCTTCTTACTGTGTATGCTCCGAAGGAAGTAAAGTGGATTGTCCCAAAAGGCGGGGTAAATATTTGGATATCTTTTCCTCCTTGGGTTGATACCACTGAAATGCTGTTTGAAGCAAAGAAATTTGGAATCTCCTTTCTCCCTGGATCTGCTTGCTACCCTAAAGAACCTGCCATGCATCATCTGCGGTTGTGTTTTGCTGCTGTTGATGATCAATTATTAGAAACAGGTATCAAGACTCTTTGTAAAATATTTACCGCTTTTCTTGAAGAACGAAATGAAGAATCAAAAGTGCCTCTTGTTTAACCAAGTCATTCTGAGACTTTCAGTCACTGGAATGGCTTTTTTTGACGCACCCAGGTAAATGAAAAAGGAACGTTTAACTGTTATACATCAAACTATACTGTTATACCTAATAAATACTAGAATGATAGAAGATAGAACTATATGACATTTTAATAAATTAGTAATAGTCTACCCAAGCTAAGATAACTTACTGAAAATGGAGGACAACGCGTTGGCTAACTTAGAGATCGCTATTTCGGATGAAGTGCTCAAAAGCTACCCAGACGTAACCATTTCTGGATTGGCGGTAAAAGGGATTGATACAAAAACAGACAAATCGGAGGAACTCGAAAGGTACATGAATCATGCCGTTTATCAGCAGGAAGACACAGATGACTCGTTAGCAAAGAGTGAGATACAAAACTGGAGATCTGTTTACAGTGATATGGGAGTTAAACCGAGCAAAGTATTGTGTTCATTTGAAAGTTTATATAAAAGAGTCTCTAAAGGAAAAAAGGTGTTCGGTATCAATAAGTTGGTAGATGCCTACAATGCTGTATCTTTAAAGCATTGTTTGTGCATGGGAGGATATGATCTCGACCAAATTACCGGAAGTATTTCTTTAAGGTATGGGAGAAAAGGCGAAGAAATGCTTCCTATAGGCGGTGATAAACCTATACGAATAGATGAAAAAGTGGTTGCCTATTCAGATGCAGGATCAATCTTATGTGTCTATTGGAACCACCGGGATGCTGATCATACTCAAATTACGGACAAGACCAAAAACGTTATCTTTTTTGTTGACCAAATCCAAGGGGGCGATGCTAGAGCAGAATTGGCGTTAACAGATCTATCTAAATTAATAAGTCGTTTCTCAAAAAATGACGTTACAATCGATTTTTTCAGCTTGGATAAACAAAAGCCGGTGTACCAACTTTGAACATTTAGATAAGACCGATGCGTTACAAATCGATTATATCCCAAAGTTGAAAAGGAGCTAAAAATCATGAAACCTATCGCTACTGGAACAGAAACAAACAAAAATCGTTTAGGATTTCAAACAGCCTGTACACACGGAGGGGATCACTGGAATAAATCAGGTCATTTAAGTCCTCCTATTTGTCAGTCCACTGCTTTTGAATTCCCGACTACTTCAGAAGGCGCGGTTCGTGCAGCAGACATTAAGGCAGATGAATTTTATGGAAGGTGGGGAAGCAGGAATGAACGTGAGTTAGAAGCTTTGATCGCTGCACTAGAAGAAGCAGACGATGCGCTATGTGCTTCTTCTGGATTAGGTGCTATCTCCATGATTACACATGCGTTTTTAAATCCAGGAGATCATTTTATCGCTGTTCATAACTGTTACTCTGAAACGAAAATATTACATGAGTCTTTAGCAGAGCAATTATCTGTTGATGTCACGTTTATTGATTCTAGTGACATCAATAACTACAAACAGGCGATTCAACCGAATACAAAGTTAGTTTTTGCTGAAACCCCAGCCAACCCAACTTTAAGTTTAGTAGATATTTCTAAAGTAGCTGCACTCGTTCATGAACAAAGCGACGCAGTCTTTGTAGTCGATTCAACATTTGCTACACCTTATAATCAAAAACCGCTGAAGCATGGGGCGGATATCGTTGTCCATTCTGCCACAAAGTATTTAGGTGGGCACTCTGATGTTGTAGCTGGCGTATGTGCCGGTTCAACAGAGTTGATCGATAAAGTTCGCCATAAATATTCTTTCCATGGTCCACACCTAGACCCTTTTGGAGCGTGGCTTCTATGTAGAGGGATTCGAACCCTTGGGTTAAGGATGAAAAAGCATAACGAAAATGCTTTGAAATTAGCTCAATTTCTAGAGACACACCCGAAAATTAGACAAGTGTTTTATCCATTTTCTGAAAGTCATCCTCAATACAAACTGGCTACTAAACAAATGACTGGTGGCGGTGGCATGATTTGTTTTGAACTTAAGGATGGTATGAATGGCGGGCTTGGCTTAATTTCAAATGTAAAATTAAACAAGATGGCTGTCAGTTTAGGCGGGTATGCAAGTACCATTACCCATCCAGCATCGATGACACACAATTTATTGCCAAGAGAAGAACGTGAAAAAGGCGGCATTACAGATGGCATGATAAGGTTTTCTGTCGGAATTGAAGAATATGAAGATATAAGAGACGACTTATCGCAAGCGCTTGATAAAATATAAGGCATTTACGTGTGAAAAATTGGCAGTGAGAGGAGGAAAAGGAATGGAACACAAATTGGAAAAAGCTACTTTTTCAAAAGGTATTAAAAATCGGGTAAGAGCCCTCCAGGAACGAGATAACTGGCGGAATTTGTTTACGATTGCTTTTGATTGGCTCGTCATTATTGGGGCGATTGCGTTAGTGAAGACATTTCCTATATGGTGGGTGTATTTAATATCTATAACAATAATAGGAAGTAGAATGAGGGCATTTGACAACCTTATGCACGAGGCTAGTCATTTTCTATTATTTAAGAATAAAATGATGAATAAATGGATTGCCTGTTTTTTTGTAGCTTTTCCGGTGTTTACCTCGTTTACTGCTTACTGTCAATCCCATTATATGCATCATCGTCATTTATGGCATGAGCAAAAAGATCCTGACACGAAACGATATGCGTTAATGGGGTTAGATAAACCACAAGACAACATTCGGTCATTTGTCTTTAGACATGTGTTAAAACCGTTAACGTTAATCCATGTCCCAAAATACATTTACGGGACCATTAAAGTTAACATTTTGACAAAAGAAGAACCAACCTCTGAAAAAGTCGCTAAATCTTTATTTTGGCCAGTTATCGTGCTATTAAGTTTGGTGTTTGATTTTTGGTTAGAGCTTTTCCTATTTTGGTTTATTCCTTTATTGACCACATTTCAGATCATACGCTATTGGGCGGAAATGGCTGAACATTCAGGTTTAAAAAACACGCATGAGCTTTATTCAAGCAGAAACACGTTTGGGAACCCAATACAACGTTTCTTTCTCCATCCTCATCACGACAATTATCATTTGGTTCATCATCTCTTTCCAGCGGTTCCTCATTATCGTTTAAAAAAAGCTCACATGATCCTAATGGAAAATGAGAGCTATAGAGAAGCGCATCATTGTACAGGGTTCTTTAAATCTTTTTTGCCGGGGTTCTATAGTGTTATTCAGGATATTTGCGGATTAAGTTTCCGAGAAAATCGGTCAGCTAAAAAAGCAGAATGAGCCTACTGTGATTTGGATGATTAGTGGCTCAGTCGATCGATAAGATTGCCTAAGCCGAGTGACGATTAAATTGCCTTGCTGGCCGAGCTGGCTATAGACATAAACGCTTTTGCGAAAAACCATGATTGGTGCGGAATGGAACTCTACGTTTCATTCCTTATTCTATTGTTATTATTCGTTCAAACATCTTTCATAGAAGCCGACGTATTCCACCGTTTATACTTACAAAAAATCCCCTTGCACGGCTTCTTACCTATTGTTTTAGCAATAGGTTAATCGATGGGACATAAAAACCCCGAACCACTGCTTGCGTAGTACGAGATTGATTTGAAGGGAGCCCAATGCTCCCCTATTGGCAAACTAAAACTTGCTTTGGTAAGACGCAACTTCCCAAGGATGCACACTTGTACGGAAATCGTCCCATTCGCTTCGTTTTAAATCAATGTATTCTTCAAACGCATGATCGCCAAGCGTTTTGCGGCCGATGGCACCTGTTTCAAATCGATGAATCGCTTCTTCAAGGCTTGTCGGTAAGTTCTCAATCGCCCGCTCCTTAATTTCCGCGGAAGACATGCTGAAAATATCAGCATCTACAGACGCAGGGCATTCGATTTCGTTCTCAACGCCGTCCAATCCAGCAGAGGCGATAACCGCAAAAGCAAGATAAGGGTTTGCGGACGGGTCTGGGCAACGGATTTCCACGCGAGTGCCAGGACCGCGCGTAGCCGGGATACGGACAAGCGCCGAACGGTTGGAAGCAGACCAAGCAATGTAACACGGTGCTTCGTAGCCTGGAACGAGGCGTTTGTATGAGTTAACAAGTGGATTGGTTACTGCCACAAAGTCTTTGACGTTATCAAGCAGGCCCGCGATAAAGTGATAGGCCGTCTTGGAAAGCGCATTTTTATCGTCTTCATTGTAGAAACTGTTTTCTTGCTTTTCGATATCGAACAACGACATATTGACATGCATGCCGTTTCCGTTTGCTCCACCAAGTGGTTTTGGCATGAACGTAGCGTGGAGGCCAAATTGTTTCGCAACTGTTTTTACAACCCATTTATACGTCGTTGCTGCATCGGCAGACCCCAACGCGTCTGAATATTTAAAATTAATTTCATGCTGACCGACTGCCACTTCATGGTGAGAAGCTTCAATCGTGAAGCCCATCATCCGCAGTGCTTTGTAAATAGCGAGGCGCACTTTTTCACCGTCGTCTTTTGGAGAAGGTTCAAAATAGCCACCAGCGTCTTGAGTGCGCATCGTCGGTTCGCCATGTTCATCCGTGTCGAAGAGGAAAAATTCAAGCTCTGGGCCTACGCTAATCGAGTAGCCTTTGTCGGCTGCACGCTTAACCGTTTTTTTTAAAATGTTCCGTGGATCGCCCTCAAAATCAGAGCCATCAGGATTTTTCACGCTGCATAAAAAACGTGCTTCTGAGTAGCCCTCTTCCTCCGTCCAAGGAAGAACGGCAAACGTCGTCAAGTCGGGGGACAAGTACAAGTCTGATTGGTTAATGGGCGTAAAACCTGTAATCGAAGAACCGTCAAACATGGTTTTGCCGTTTACAGCTTGATCCAATTGCTCTGCCGTAATCGTCACATGTTTGAGCATGCCTTCAAGATCAACAAACTGCATATGAAGCAGCTCGACATTTTTCTTTTCAATCGTTTCCCGGATTGTCTCAATTAAGCTTTCGCGAGTTGGCGCTTGTGTCGTCATCTCTACCACTCCCCTAAAGTAGATGAACAGTTCATCTTTTTCTTGTTTTCTACTTTATGACGACACTACCCTTTATGCAATCGATTTGTCAGATTATCTGACACACTAATATTCAGATAATAATGGCAAAACCATCCAATTTGGATGGTTTTACTGTCCGCTCAACTCTGGCTGTTTTGGTTTGCGCACAAGCGCCATAATTCCAGCAATAATATACAACAGCATTGGCAGGAATGGGATGATGAATGCAAGTGTAAAAGGGGCCATGATCGCATAAAGAAGTGTAGACCCTAAAAACAAAATGCTTGCAACAACGGGCTTTTTGCTAACAAGGACAACAGCAACAATTCCAGCAACTCCTGCTATGAAGGAAGCAAGCGTGTACATGCCAAAATTGAGTTCTTCAAAAAACGCAGAAGTCGCAGCAGCATCTTCTTCGCTGACTATAGGCGGGTTTTCTTGTCCTTCCCATAGCTCACTATCTTCGTTGGCCATTTCCATAAAAAAGTCTTCATAAAAGCCTTGGCCTTGGAGTACTGTAGCGCCTCCTAAAAACAATGTTCCGAGCATAAACAACACTATTCCGATAATGCCAAGAACACGTTCGCCAGTTCGTTTCACCATGTTTGACACCCTTTCATGTTTAGTTAGTTACATAGGTTATACGTGTTTCCTCGTCTGTTCGTTTCATCCTAATCGTACCATGTTCCTCGCCAAAAATATAATAATCGACCATCTGAAAAGAAGCAACGAGAAACCCTTTGTCTCGTTATGTTTTTAGTGATAGGCTAACGGTAAAGACCATCAACATAAAGAGGGATACAATGATACGGACATTTAGACCAGCGGACAAAGATTACATCATTCAATCACATTACGAGTTATATAACAAGGAATTTCAATATGACTTATCGTTTCGCGATTTTATTACAGACAGTGTAACAGGGTTTATGGACAGGTCCAATCCTCGAGAAAACATTTGGATTCTAGAGATCAACGGCAAACAAAAAGGCTCAATTAGTATAAAAGAGGCAAGCGATGACACGGGACAACTCGGTTTGTTTCTCCTTGACCCTTCCACAAGAGGGTGTGGCTACGGACAGAAGTTGCTGGAAACAGCGATTGATTTTTGTAAGGAAACAGGGTTTGAGAACGTGATTCTATGGACAAATAGTGAACTCACAGCAGCACGAAAACTTTATCAGCAAAATGGATTTGAACGAACAGAAACAAGAGTCCAACTGTTGTCAAACAAAGAACTTACCGAAGAACGGTGGGAACGGGCCCTTTCGTTTCGCTAAGTGAGTGGACTTGCCTCAACAAAAAGAAAGGTCAATCAACAATGCATGCGAAACATGCCATCGTGATTGACCTTTTTCATAACGTTTATGCCCTTAAGATAAACGCTTGCCTGCCTTGCCGTTCGATGAAGCCCACTTCCGTTGATGACCGCTGCGCCGTCCGTCACGGCCCCGTTTTTGCCCCCAAGGGCGACGATCACGATCATTAGGACGGCGGCCATCACGGCCCCCTTTTCCGTGGCGCTTTTTCGTACGCAGTGGCGCTTCGCTTGTGAGTTTCACTGGCGTTTGGTCAGGTTCTTTCGTCAACAACTTCAATGCTGCCGCTAAAGCCGTGACTGCATCTGTTTCTTGAAGCAGTTCTTTGGCTGCTACTCGGTAGCTGTCTTGCTCGCCCTTCGCAGCCAATTCACGAAGTTCGTTTAAAGTTGACTGTTTTTGACCTTCAAGCGCTTCCTCATAAGTCGGCTTCGGCCGCTGAGTCATCCGTCTTTTCGAGACACTTTCAATCAATTTGACGTGCTCACGTTCTGGTTTTGTAGCAAGCGTAATCGCAATGCCAGAACGGCCAGCTCGTCCAGTACGGCCGATACGATGGACGTAGCTTTCTGGGTCTTGAGGCAAATCAAAGTTAAAGACGTGTGTAACGCCGCTAATATCAAGGCCACGTGCTGCAACGTCGGTAGCCACTAGAACATCGATTAAACCCTCTTTAAATTTGCGCAAGACGCTGTTACGTTTCGCTTGGTTTAAATCGCCATGCAACCCTTCAGCCCGGTAACCCCTTTTAATAAGAGCTTCCGCTAGCTCATCGACGCGCCGTTTTGTCCGGCCGAACACAATGGAAAGTTCAGGCGTCTCTAGATCAATTAGGCGGCAGAGAACATCAAATTTTTCCCGTTCATGGACTTCAATAAACTGCTGGGCAATGTTTTCCATTGTAACTTCTTTTGCTTTCACAGCTATCCGCGTAGGGCTTTTCATAAACTTGCTGGCCAGAGACTCCATCCGCTTTGGCATGGTTGCTGAAAAAAGCAATGTTTGCCGTGTTTCTTGAGGTGTCTCTGCCAAAATCGTTTCAATGTCCTCGATAAAACCCATGTTCAACATTTCGTCCGCCTCATCCAATACGACCGTCTCAATCGATTCAAGGCGGATTGTTTTACGACGCATATGGTCAAGCAAACGCCCAGGTGTAGCAACAATAATGTGTGGGCGCTGTTTTAACGAACGAATTTGTTTGCCAAAGTCTTCACCGCCGTATACGACGGTTGTGCGTACACCTTTGACGCGTCCAAATTGGCGCAATGCCTGCTCGACTTGGTTGGCAAGCTCCCTCGTTGGCGCCAATACAAGACCTTGGACAAGAGGGTTGCTTGGGTCAATGCGATTGACTAATGGAATGCCAAACGCCCCTGTTTTGCCAGTGCCTGTCTGGGCTTGGCCAATCACATCTTTGCCTGCAAGTACGAGCTCAATCGTCTCTTGTTGGATTGGCGTGGCTTCCGTAAAGCCGATATTCGTTACTGCTTGGACAACAGAAGCATCCAAGCCAAATTGTTCAAAATTTGCCAAGTGATAAAAACTCCCTATATATAGATTGAACGCCTTTCGTACTTAGAAAAGGCTGCCTGGATGCAAAAAGCCAGTCGCTAGGCTCGCTTTCAACATCGAGACAGCCTTATGATCAATTGCTTTCTTACATAGACGCACTATCGCTAAGCGCATACCCGCACAAAAGGCGCTCCGTTGTTCTCAAAGAAATATCATACCATAAACAAAATATGGATGCAAGAGCAGCTAGTGTGGACAACAACAAGGGTGGCTTGAAAAAACATCCATCGCCACCCAAATAATCAATTTTATTACATGCTACTCTGCTTTTGTCGTTTCGAGAAAATCACGAAACTCATCTTCCGTATGGTCGCCGACAATCCGGTCGACTTCCTTGCCGTCTTCAAAATAAATAAGCGTTGGCGTATATTCAATGCCATAAGCGGAATCATCATACTCAAGCACATTGAATTGGTCAATGTGGATGTCTTCCTCTCCGGCAACATCCATTAATTTTGGCGTCGCTTTCTTGCAATACTGGCAAGTAGGAGAGAAAAAGTAAACAACTGCATCTTCTCCCGCTTCAAGTTTTTCTGCCAATGCATCAGGCATAATAATGTTTTGGTAATTTTCATCGTTCAGCTGGTCAATTGTTGCCGCGTTTAAGTCATCTTTATCATAAAGGTCATTATTTGCTAAACGGTTGTTGTTATTCACGGTTTGAATAATGATGAGTACAATAAACAGCGCTAATACGCCTGCGCCAATAATCAGTAACTTCTTCATACGTCTTTCTCACTCCTAGCGGTTTCGAATGATATACATACTTGTTAAAAAAATCATTAAGAATGCAGTTCCAGCAAGAAAAGGAATCGTTATAAAGCCAAGCCAATTAATATATTCTCCTGTACATGGGACAGCCCCGCACCCTAAAACATTGCCTTCCTGCACTGGAAGTTTTTGAATCGAATAATGGTAAGCCGATATGCAGAAGCCAATGCCAGCAAGAACAGCAGAATAAATCGCGGCACTTGAATCTTTGCGAATGATGCCAATCGCCAAAAGGACAACTAGAGGATACATCAAAATTCGTTGATACCAGCAAAGAGTACAAGGTTCAAACTGGCGAATTTCTGAGAAATACAATGAGCCAAGCGTTGCGACTAAAGCTGTCACCCATGCAAATAAAAGCCCGTTCTCAACTTGTTTTTTCACAGCGTCTCCTTTCTCAAACTCACTTTCTATTTCTTTTCTTAAAGAGTAGCTCAGACAAGCACAGGTTGCAAATGGCGAATTTCGCAAAACTAAAAATAGCCCTTTTTGCTCATAAAATCTGGGAAACATGACCATAGTGATAACAGACAAGAAAATGGAGGACGAAAAGATGAGTGAACAACAATTAAATCTAGGGTCTGTTTGGCAAAAAGTAGATTTCCCTAACTTCCCCGCTTTACAAGAGGACATTGAAGTAGATGTCGCCATTGCTGGTGGCGGTTTGACTGGCATTACGACCGCTTATTTACTAACAGAAGCAGGCAAAAAGGTCGCCGTACTTGATGCAACTAAAATTGGCGGTGGCACGACTGGGCATACAACCGCAAAGATCACAGCCCAACATGATGTGATCTACCACGAATTTTTGAGCCACATCGGCAAAGAACAAACGAAGCTTTATTACAAAGCGCAAGACGAAGCGATTAGTTGGATTCGCAATTTCGTCAATGACCATAACATCGAGTGTGATTTTCACGACGAAGACCACTATCTTTATGCAACGACTCACCATGGTGAGCATAAACTCAAACGGGAACTAGAAGCCTACAAACAGCTCGGCATTCCAGGAGAATGGCTCACGTCGCTGCCTATTCATTTGGACATCCGCGCGGCTCTGAGATTAAGAGGCCAAGCACGATTTCATCCACTCCAATATTTGGCTTACCTATGCCAAAAAATAAGCGAAAAAGGCGGCCTGATTTACGAAAACACCGTTTGCGAAAAAGTCGTTCAAGGCGAAGATAAACGCCCGGCCATCCAAACAAGGGGCGGCGCGAAAGTAACAGCTAAAAAAGTGGTCGCGGCGACACACTTTCCCTTTGCAGATGGCGGCGGTCTGTACATGACACGCTTGCGGGCAGACCGATCTTATGTCATTGCTGGGACATACGCAAAACCTTGGCCAGGCGGCATGTATTTAAGTGTAGACCAAACAAGCCGTTCTCTGCGCAGCGCCACGATAAACGGCGAAGAAATGATTTTAGTTGGCGGAGAAGGGCATAAAGCAGGACAAGGAATGAATGCGCTCAAACATTACGATGCAGTCAAACAATTCGCCACCGAGACATTAGAAGGATTTACCCAAGAAGATCAATGGGCGACACAAGACTTGATTACACTTGACAAGCTCCCTTATATTGGCCAATTGTCTGCCCTCCAACCGGACGTACTCGTTGCCACTGGGTTCAGGAAATGGGGCATGACCAATTCGGCTGTGGCCGCCCATGTTTTGTGCGATTTAATTGTGGATGGCAACAGCTTATACAGCCAATTATTCAAACCGTCTCGGTTCCACGCCGATCCAAGCATCCGTTACTTTTTAAAAGAAAACGCAGACGTGGCCAAACATTTGCTTCGCGGAAAACTCCACCAAGATATCGAACATGTGGAGGAACTTGAAGCTGGGGAAGGCGCCGTTATTGACAAAGACGGCGAACGAGTAGGCGCCTATCGCGATAAAGACGGCACACTCCATCTCGTCGATACAACCTGTACCCACATGGGCTGCGAAGTAAATTGGAATCACGCAGATAATACATGGGATTGTCCATGTCATGGTTCTCGTTTTTCTTATACAGGCGATGTCATTGAAGGGCCTGCCAAAAAACCGCTTGGAAAAAAATAAAAAAAGCCATTTAAGGGATGCATCCCTTAAATGGCTTTTTTCGTTCATCATTCTTTTAGCGACGATGAAGCATACTTTCGATCCGCTTCATTTGCCATTGTAATTGTTTCATTTCGCGCTCCATGTTTTCCACTTTTCTTTGCATACTAGAAGGGTTTCCTGTGCTTTGCCCGTCTCTCCCATTATTCCCCGGCTCAGTAAAACCGACTGGCGGCTGTTGCGGAAACGCTGTATCGGCTTCCTCCTCAGCGGCAGCCTCTGCTTTTCGCGCTTCCTCTCGAGCTATTGTTAAGCCAACAAGGTCCATCGCCGTCGCAATTCCGCCGATAATTGCCGCGTAGTAAATCAGATCTTCAGCAAATCGAAGCACCTCTTCTGAACGCCTAGCTTCCTCTTCCCTTGCGTGTTCATCCATTTCTGGCATCGTGCCTTCACCTGCCCGCTTGGCAATAAATCGAAAACATACATTCCAGTATATGAACAAGGCATAGGAACTATGCGATTTAAAATTGAAACCTTTGCCAAAGCTCTTCGTATATAAAAATAAATAAAGTATAGAAAGGAGGGCTGTTCATGGAGCTAGATACGCTGTATCTGACGGTTTTGCTTGTAAGCGGAGGTGTAACGCTCATTTATGTCCTGCTTTCAGATATTTTTGATAGCATTGCCATTTTTGACAGTTGGCTTTCACCAGCATTTGTGCTATCGGCCATTAGTTTTTTTAGTGCAAGTGCATACTTACTGGAAAAGTTTTCACCCTTATCCAGTGTCGTTAGCGCAGGCATTAGTCTAGTCGTCGCTTTTACGCTTGCCATTTTATTTAACTTATTTATTTTAACCCCGCTACAGCATACGGAGGAGTCGACAGCATACAGCGAGGAAGATCTAGAAGGAAAGAACGGCGAAATCATTCTCTCTATCCCTACCGAAGGTTTTGGCGAAATTGTCGTTCGCCTCGACAGCGGCACCATTGCCAAAACGGCCGCAAGCATGGACGGGAAACCGATTTCCGCTGGGGCGACAGCGGTCATTATGAAAATTGAAAACAATATCGCTTACGTCTCAGAATTGACAGATCCACTACTTGATTAATTGGAGGTATATAATGGCAGTAGAAATCATGATTATTATCGGAATTGTGCTTGTTATTCTTGCTGTGCTTGTCGGCGTGTTCGTAACTCGCTACAGAACAGCAGGCCCTGATGAAGCATTAATTGTCACAGGTAGCTACCTTGGTGGCAAAAATGTCAACATGGATGAGTCTGGGAACCGTATTAAAATTGTCAGAGGCGGCGGAACCTTTGTCATGCCTGTGTTCCAGCAAGCTAAACCACTTTCACTTTTGTCGAGCAAACTCGACGTACAAACACCTGAAGTTTATACCGAACAAGGCGTGCCTGTCATTGCCGACGGTACAGCAATCATTAAAATTGGCGGCTCAATTGGCGAAATTGCGACAGCAGCAGAACAGTTCCTCGGCAAAACCCGGGAAGACCGGGAACAGGAAGCAAAAGAAGTGCTTGAAGGGCACCTTCGCTCGATTCTAGGTTCGATGACTGTCGAAGAAATTTATAAAAACCGCGAACGGTTTTCACAAGAAGTGCAAAAGGTTGCTTCTCAAGACCTGGCGAAAATGGGACTTGTGATTGTATCATTCACGATTAAAGATTTACGCGATACGAACGGCTACTTAGAATCACTTGGGAAACCGCGCATTGCCCAAGTGAAGCGTGATGCAGATATTGCCACTGCTGAAGCGGATAAAGAAACACGCATCCGCCAAGCAAATGCCAATATGGAAGCGCAGCGTTCCGAGATTGAACGTGCCACTGAAATCGCCGAAGCGGAAAAGAACAACCAATTGAAAGTAGCTGCGTACCGCAGCGAGCAAGAACAAGCCAAAGCGCAAGCGGACCAAGCCTACCACTTGCAAGAAGCCCGTTCAAAACAAGAAGTAACGGAACAGCAAATGCAAATTCAAATCATTGAACGGCAAAAGCAAATCGAGCTTGAAGAAAAAGAAATTGCCCGCCGCGAACGGCAGTATGACGCAGAAGTCAAGAAAAAAGCAGATGCCGACCGTTATTCCGTCGAGCAAGCGGCTGCCGCAGAAAAAAGCAAGCATTTTGCAGAAGCGGATGCCGACAAATACCGTGTCGAAGCAATGGCAAAAGCGGAAGCGGAGCGAATCCGCGTAGACGGCCTTGCCGAAGCGGAAGCCGAACGAGCACGTGGGGAAGCTGAAGCAGAAGTCATTCGTCTCAAAGGGCTTGCGGAAGCGGAAGCAAAAGAAAAAATCGCCGAAGCGTTTGATAAATACGGAGAGGCCGCTAAACTTAGCATGTTAATCGAAATGCTCCCTGATTACGCCCGCGAAGTAGCAGCACCGCTCGCCAACATCGATAAGATTACCGTTGTCGACACCGGCGCAGGCGGCCAAGGGAGCGGCGCTAACAAAGTGACTGGCTACGCGACTGATTTAATGGCCGGCCTCCAAGAATCACTAAAAGCATCTAGCGGAATTGACGTAAAAGAGCTAGTCGAAAACTTATCGAAAAAATAAACGCTCATTCCATTGGTTTGAATGTTTCAGGCATTTAAGCACAATAAAAGCGACAACGAAAGCTTGCTGGCGACTCCCTCATGAGAATGCCGGCAAGCTTTTTAGATGAAGGAGCGATTGCATTTTGCAGGAGGAACCAGGGGTTTATTTGCCTTTTCGATAAAAAACAGCTGCCCTTTATTTCAAGGACAACCGTTTTCTCGAATGATTAAGCTCCATCATAACGTTACGCTGTTAAAATGAGCGGTTTATCTTTGGTAATAACGATCGTGTGCTCAAACTGCGCGGCATAATGATGGTCCGGCAGCAACAGCCCCCAACCATCAGCACCCTCATCTACAAATTCCGCTCCGTCCGATACAAAGGTTTCCACTGCAAGCACCAGTCCGTTTGTGAGTAACCTACTGTCTCGTGGATCATAGTAATTCAAAATGCTGTCTGGCATCTCATGCAACTTGCGGCCAATGCCGTGCCCGGCCAAATTGCGGATTACAGTGAAGCCATCTTTGCGGGCTTCGTTGTGAATCGCCCGTCCGATGCCGCTGATCTTCGCACCCGCCTTAGCCTTCTTAAGCCCTTGGTGCAGCGCACGGAGCGAGCTCTGACATAGCTTTTCCTTGTGGGGCGAACGCGGTCCTACCACCGTCGTTGCCCCGGTGTCAGCATAATACCCGCCAAGCTCTGCCGACACATCAATATTAACGACGTCCCCTTCCTTCAGCACCCGAGGGCCTGGAATGCCATGGGCAGCTACCTCATTCACAGAGATACAAGTTGTTCCCGGAAAACCGTAGGTAATATAAGGCGCGGAGCTAGCTCCATGCTCGTCCAGCACCCTTTTGCCGATGCGGTCGAGCTCTGCCGTTGTGATGCCTGCCTGGACAGAGGACAGCATCTCTTCACGGGCCATTGCCACAATACGGCCAATCTTCTGTAGAGCGATGAGATCGTGTTCTGATTCGATGGACACGTTTTAACCTCCAGTATCTGTCATGCAACTTAAATTTAATTCCAGTATACTCGAGAAAGAGCTTTATGTCCTCTGTGCGTTTCATTTAGGTTCTTCACTCGCGTATGTTCGATGAGACGGCAGCTGCAGTAACAAAGGAAGAGGCGCCGTCAGCGTCCTCTTCCTTTAATGATGCTAGATTTTATTGCAAATTTCTTTTCCGGCTTGAAAATCAACTGCATTAAATCCCCAGTGCTGCTTTCATCATTTTCGGCACTTCGGTGTTGTCGATCGTGCCGCTAAACCGTTCTGCCCCGGCGCCGTAAGCGTACAGTGGCACGTCAATGCCTGTATGATCTAACGACGACCAGGCTACGCCTGCTTTTTCGCTGATGGCCGTATTGATCGCTAATTCCAGTGAGTCGCTTTCTTTCAGTTGGTCCAGTTCTTCTTCTGTCCATTCAAAATCCGTGTATGTTTCGAGCACTTCTTTTAAGTTGCTATAATTCCGTTCGACTTCAGCAGCCATATCGCTGCCCAATGCAGAGACACCATGAAGCTTAGACGGATCCCCTTCTTCCGAAGCATGGACGGCCATCCCACCTGTATCATGATCACCGACCATGACGACGAGCGTCTCGCCATTCTCATCTGCAAAATCGACCGCTGCTTCGACTGCTTCTTCAAAAGCGGCCGTATCCGTCATGGCGTAATAGGCGTCATTGGCGTGTCCTGCCCAGTCAATTTGGCTGCCTTCTACCATTAAGAAAAACCCATTGTCTTCTTTTGACAAGAATTCAATTGCTTTTTCGGTCATCTCCCCTAAACTAGGCTCGTCCGTCCGTTTATTAGCTGCCGGCGACAGCGCTTCTTCAGCAAACAAGCCAAGCAGGCGATCTTCTTCGCCATTCCAGTTCGTTAATTGCCGCGCTGTCTCTACAAATGCAAACCCTTTTTCTTCTGCTTCGCTTATTAAATCAACGCCATCTTCGCGAATACCGCCTTGGTCTTCAGGTATAAACTCTGCCCGGCCACCGCCAAGCATTAAATCGATATGATCGTTTGCGACCATTTGTGAGGCGATTTCCGTGTAGCTGTTCCGTGACTCTACGCTAACAGCAAAAGCGGCAGGCGTCGCGTGTGTAATCGTTGATGTAGCCACAAGTCCTGTACGCTTGCCGTTTTCTTTCGCTGAATCGAGAATTGTCGACAATGTTTGTCCATCAGGAGTTATGCCGATCATGCCATTATTCGTTTTTTCCCCGGTTGCTAAAGCAGTACCTGCTGCGGCTGAATCGGTCACTTCTGCATTTGCCGAGTGCGTTTGCACGAAGGCGCGCAGCATGTTGCGTTCGTCCCAAATAGGCTCGCCATCTTCCTTGTATAAACGGTAATTGTTTGTATAGCCTTGCGAAAAGCCATCAGGAATTAAAAAGATGACATTTTTGGCTTGTCCGCTGCTAGGCTGATTGTCGCCTTCTCCTACTTCCCCACTGTCTGATGCAAATGCCGCCGTGTAGGTCGCTCCAAGACACACGATCCCAACCAATCCTGCCACTGCCAATTTCTTTGAACGTTTCATGCTTTTCGCCTCCCATTGGGGTAAGAATGATCTCCATTTGTAAGTATAAAGGGCCGATGTAAAGCAACCGCAAATAAACCGTTAACATTCGTAAAGATTGGCTAAAGAGGCAAGGCAGTTGTTCAACTGTGTCAAAACAGAAGTACAACAAAGCCCGCATGCTTATTTCGGCTGCATGCGGGCTTATTCCCTATCAAATCAAGAGTCTTCGCCTTTTCCGAGGCCTAGCTTAGCGAGCTGGTCGGCAAGTGCCGAATTCGCAAACTGGTCTTGCTTGTTTTGCTTCTTCATATAGTTCTGCACTTCTCGTTTTGATACGTTTTTATGTTTGTTTTGTTTACGTCGTTGTTCAAATTGCGCCTTTTTCTCGCGATGGCCGCAGACACAAGCAAACACTTGGCCTTCGCCTTCACCGCGAAGCTCTAGTTTCTTTTTGCATTTTGGGCAGCGTGCATTTGTGGTCATTGCAATGTTTTTTCGATAACCGCATTCTCGGTCTTGGCATACGCGCATTTTGCCCTTTTTGCCATTTACTTCGAGGAGAAATTTTCCGCATTCAGGACATTTTTCACCTGTTTTATTGTCGTGGCGGAAAGTGGCTGTGTCGGCTTTCACTTGGGCGACAACAGCTTTGGCGTATTCCTTCATTTCTGCAATAAACGCTTGTTTTTGCTCTTTGCCTTGGACAATCTTTTCGAGCCGTTGTTCCCATTCTGCTGTAAGCGCTGGCGACTTCAATTCAGCCGGAACAAGCTCAAGCAGCTGCTTGCCTTTTGAAGTGATATATAAATCTTTGCCTTTCTTTTCAATGTAGAAGCTAGAGAAAAGCTTTTCAATTATATCGGCCCGCGTCGCTACTGTCCCAATTCCGCCAGCTTGTGCAAGCGTTTTTTTAATCGTCTCATCTTTCGCTTCCATATGCTGGGCAGGTTTTTCCATCGCCGCTAATAATGTACCTTCATTAAAACGAGGCGGTGGGCTTGTTTTGCCTTGTGTCATGCCTACAAGTTTAACAGCCTTTTTATCGCCTTTGCTCATAGCTGGCAACAAGCGAGCCAACGCTTCGTCTTCTTCACCTGTTTCCTGCCCGCGCCATCCAGCAGACACAAGGCGTTCACCTTTGGCCCGCAGCAGCTCTCCGTTTGCCGTCGCTTCCACTGACGTTAACTCTGACTCACTTGGTGGGAAAAAGTTTGCCAGAAAACGACGCACGATTAAGTGATACAGCTTTGTTTCCTTGTCGCTCATTGCGCTTGCACTCTGAGGTTGTTCCGTTGGAATGAGCGCATGGTGGTCCGACACTTTTGCATTGTTGACCATTTGCCGTTTTGCATGGGCAAGCCCCTGTTTTTTGGCGTTTGCTACCATTTTGCGGAAAGGCTGGACATCAACGGCATGGAGGCGTTCTTTCAACGTTTCGACAAGATCAGAAGAAAGATAGCGCGAATCTGTGCGCGGATACGTAATTGCTTTATGTTGTTCATACAAACGTTGCAAAGCAGCAAGCGTTTCTTTAGCCGAATAGCCAAAGCGCTTGTTTGCCTCGCGCTGCAGTTCCGTCAAGTCGTAAAGAGGCGGTGGAGGCGTCCGCTTTGTTTTTGCGTTGACGGAATCAATGACAACGGCAGACTGCTGCAGCTTCTCTTGCAGCATTTTCGCCCGCTTGTCGTCAAAAATCCGTTCCTCTTTTGAGCGCCTGTCCGCCCAGCGGAATGTGACACCGTCTTTCGTTTCTACAGAAATGGTGTGGTACGGTTTTGGCACAAACTTGCGGATCGCTTCCTCCCGGTCGGCAAGAATAGCGAGCGTAGGCGTCTGCACACGGCCGCAGGACAGTTGGGCATTATGCTTTGTCGTCAACGCCCTTGTTCCGTTAATTCCGACATACCAATCGGCCTCGGCTCTTGCTTCTGCTGCAGCGTATAATGTTTCGTAGCGTTTGCCATCTTTCAGTTGTTTAAATCCATCTTTAATGGCTTTATCCGTAACAGACGAAATCCATAACCGTTTAACGGGTTTTTTGACATGGGCTTTCTCCAAAATCCACCGGGCAACGAGTTCCCCTTCACGCCCAGCATCAGTCGCTATCACGACCTCTCCTACATCTTGGCGGTTTAATACGTGCTTAACAGCATGGAACTGTTTCGCCGTTTGTTTGATAACGACAAGCTCAAGGCGTTTTGGCAACATCGGCAATTCTTCTAGCTTCCAGGTTTTATACTGCTTGCCGTAATGCTCAGGATCTGCGTGTGTTACTAAATGGCCAAGCGCCCATGTAATAATATAGCCGTTTCCTTCGAAATAACCGTTTCCTTTTTGGTTGCACCCAAGAACCCTGGCAATATCCCGGGCTACAGACGGTTTTTCTGCTAATACTGCTTTTTTCTTCATTCAATCACTCCTTGCCCGTTATTCGGATGATGAGCACTTTTAAATATTGCCCTTGAGGATAGGCCGGCGAAGTGGCAAAATCCTCTGGAAGCCGATGTTCTTCAAGCAGTTCATAGCTGCAGTTTTTGACTTTGCATGCCTGTTCTACACATTGTTTAAATCGTTTCAATTCAACGTTAGCAGCATTGGTTGAGGCCACAATAACACCGTTTGTCGCTGTTACCGAGAGCGCCTTCTCCAACAAAAGCGTGTAGTCTTTTGCCGCGCTGAATGTCCGTTTTTTTGAACGGGCAAAGCTAGGCGGATCAAGGACTACCAAATCAAACTCAAGCCGATTTTTTTCAGCATAGGATAGATAGCGAAATGCGTCCATAACAACAATATGCTGGTCTTCAACGGCAATGCCATTAATTAAAAATTGTTCTTCTGTTTTCGAACGGCTCCTGTTGGCGAGGTCAACGCTTGTTGTGTAAGCTGCCCCGCCAAGCGCGGCGGCAACAGAAAAAGCACCTGTATAGGAAAAAAGATTTAACATTCGCGCTCCAGGGGCGTATTGGTCACGAATCCGTTTTCTTACGTGGCGCTGGTCGAGAAAAATACCGGTCATTGGCCCATCATTTAAATAAACGGCGTAATACATGCCATTTTCTTTGACAAGCAATGGAAACTGGCCTCGCTCGCCACAAACGAAATCGTCATCTTCGACATATTTGCCTTCACGGGCGAAACGTTTCTTCTCATAGATTCCTTTGTAGGCCGTACACGCAGTAAGCGCCTCAAGAACTTGGCTGCGAAATGAATAAATGCCTTTGCTGTACCACGTTACCACAAAAAAACCTTCATAGTAGTCAATCGTAAGTCCGCCGACTCCGTCTCCTTCCCCATTTAAGACACGAAATGCGGTTGTCTCTTCATTGACAAAAAGCCCGGCCCGTTTGTTTAAAGCCGTTTCAATTTTCCCCTTAAAAAAACGGGCGTCAATCGGCTCGTCTTTGTTAGTGGAAAGCACCCAGCCTTGGCCGACATTCTGTTTTCCATAATAGCCACGCACCAAAAAACGGCCGGTGCCATCTGTAATGCGAAGAGTCGTCCCCTCGCGGACGTCAGCAGGCAAGTGAAAATCATCTTTATGAAAAAGGGGGTATCCCTTTTTTAATCGAACAGCTACTTTATCACTAACCGTAACGGTTTGCTCGTAGGCTTTCATTTGCTCACCTCTTTTAAGTAGTATAACATAGACAAAATCGATAAGCTGTTTGAGAGGGAAGGCTTCTGTCTGATTGGCTTTGTCGACTTCAGTGAAGGGCAATCAATGGAATAAAGCTCTCTTCCCTTCGTGGACACTAATCTTTGCTACCGGAACGACGTCTCCTTTTAAAAGTTGACCATTTTTCAAAAAAAGCATGTTTTCTCCTTCTACGCTACATCACTGCCATGCTTGCTGTTATACTAAAGGAAAGAGTAAGGAGGGCACGTATGTTCAAATGGATTAGTTATATAGAAGGCATCTCGTTGCTGCTATTGCTGTTTGTGGCAATGCCATTAAAATATTTTGCTGGTATTCCTGAAGCAGTAAGCATTGTCGGGATGGCACATGGTGTTTTGTTTATTGTTTACATGCTGTTTGTCGCTTCGTATTTTTTCAGCCGCGCTTGGTCTTTTAAAACGGCGCTGTTGGCAAGCATCGCCTCCGTTATTCCATTCGGCCCGTTTGTGTTTGATAGCCGAATTTTAAAACAACAGCATCCTCCAGCTTTATAGCATTTTTGCTTTCCTACGTTTTAAGATTTTGAGAGCGGGGTAAGCAAAAAACAGGGAGGCGATACAACATGAAACCTGTTTATAAAGAGTTTTTCAATGATGAAGAAGTGGTCCAAGCAGTCAATGCCCTGAAAGCAAAGAACGTATCTGAAGACGACATTTATGTCATCACTCACGACGACGACCGGACAGAGCGTGTGGCCGATAACGCCGACGCTAACAAAATCAGTGCAGCTGAGACTGGGTTAGGCACTGCACTTAAAAACACGTTCCGAAAAAAAGGCGATGAGCTTCGGGCCAAACTTGAAGAAATTGGCTTTACTGCAGATGAAGCTGAACAATTGGAAGAGCGTCTTGACCAAGGCAAAGTGATTGTCGCTGTAACAAATCAAGACGCCCAGTTTACCTTTTAAGCTCTTAAAAGGCCGTCCTCTGCATGGAGGGCGGTTTTTTACATAAACATACCCATAATAGAAAAAGGAGGAGCGTGCCTTGAGCGATCAACTGAAAAAACAATTTTTAGAATGGTTTCTGAACAAGCACCATTTGAAGCATCGCGATGCACGAGATTTGCTTCTCCACATCAAATCAACACCCCACTTGCTACAACAATTGTATTTTACTGAAAAGCCACGCCCTAGGGCACGTACGCTCATCGTCGCCAGCACACAATCGGATGAGCCTGGATTTGTGTATTACTATGGAGCAAAAAAGACAGAAAGCGTCGCAAAAGCGTGGGACGACATCATCACAAACCCATCTGTTCCCTTTTATTTAATTGTCCATTTTTATGGGCGCAACTTAAACCACCATTACCGGCAGTTGCTTGATACACCCCTATCCCGTCCTTACAAAACGTATAAACAATTTCAAATGTATGAGCAGGAAACGAAACAGTTTCTCGACTACGTATCAGAGGCTAATCAAATGAATCGCCTCCGCGCCGCCATCGATAAAGCACTCGATGAACGCAATCATGAAGAGTTTGCCCGATTGACGCGGAAACTACGGCAACTACAAGAAAACCACCAACGCCCCTCTTAACCGCTTTTCACCTAAAGACACAAATAAAAGCCCAGACCTCATTGTCCAAAAAGGTCTGGGCTTCCTTCTTTTATTGTGCTTTCGTTGTCTCCTCAGGCCGTACCCATCTTGAGACAAGTCCATGCGCTGGGGAACAAATAAAACTAACAAGAAACACAGCACCTGTCATTAACGCCATCGACCCTGAAATTGAACTATCTAGCCAGACGGCGACATAATAGCCGAGAATAGCCGACAACGCGCCAAAGGCAGCACTTAAAACGAGCATAATCGATAAGCGGTTGGTCCATAAATAGGCAGAAGCAGCTGGCGTAATGAGCATAGCCACAACCATAATCGCCCCAACTGCGTCAAATGAAGCGACCGTCGTGATCGAGACAAGCGTCATAAATAGATAATGAAGCAACATCACAGGCAAACCGAGGCTTAAAGCCAATGCTGGATCAAAAGAGGTGATTTTCCATTCTTTGTAGAAAGCGAGCACAAAAAACAAAACGATCACCAACACAAGCAGCAACGTGGCCGTAGCAACAGGGATCTCAAAGCCAAAGAGCGTCAATCGATTCCAAGGAATAAAAGCAATTTCTCCCATTAAGGCATGCTTAATATCAAGGTGAACGTTGCCTACAGCTGTTGATATTAATATGACGCCAAGAGCGAATAGCGACGTAAACACAACGCCAATTGAAGCGTCGTGTTCGACCCCTTTGGAATGGAACCACTGAACGAGAAATGTGGTCAATATCCCAGCGCCAATCGCGCCAATGAGCATATGCACGCCTTCTAAGCTCTGGGTAATGAGAAACGCGATGACAATGCCAAGCAAAACGGTATGGCTGATCGCATCGGCCATCATCGCCATCCGCCGCAAAATTAAGTAGGCGCCAACGAGGCCGCATGTAATGCCGACCAGGGCTCCAGTTATTAGAATCCACCCTTCATACGAAATCATGGCTGCCCACCCCCTTCTGCTGCAATCCGCTTTGCTTCCTCGTCATTTTGGGCGCGTGCATCCCGTTGTTGCTTTTTAAATTCAATTCGTTCAGTAAGCAAGCCTTTTTCTTTTCCAAATACAAGGGAAACGAGGAAAAAGGCTGTTGCCGAAAGAACAATGAACGGGCCAGTAGGCCAGCCCGCTCCTTGAGCGCTAATAAACGTGCCAAACGCTCCAGAAAAACCGCCAAAAACAGCAGAGAGGACCATCATCCCCTTAAAGGAATGGGTCCAATAACGGGCGCTGACGGCAGGAATGATTAAAAGAGCAGCCATTAAAATCACTCCGACGGCTTGTATGCCGATTACAATCGTCGTAACGAGGCCAAACACATAGAACCCATTCATAACAGGTACTGGCAGCCCTAGCCCTTTGGCAAAATCAGCATCGAACAAATAGAGCTTCCACTCTTTAAAGGCAATCACGATAAGCAAAATAACCGCTGCCGCCAGCGCCGCCATTGTGTACACATCTTGGCGCACCATGCTCGCCGCCTGGCCAAAAATAAATGTGTCAAGTCCGCTTTGATTGCCACCAGCAGTGCGGTTAACAATCGTTAACAACACAATCCCACCGCCAAAAAAGACGGACAAAATAATGCCCATTGCCGCATCTTCCTTTATGCGTGTCGCAGACCGGATCGCATAAATAAGCCAAGCGCCTAGTAAGGCACTTAAAGCGGCGCCAATAATCAAAAACAGCAATTGTTTCTCTTGAATGATCATGAAGGCAATCACAACACCTGGCAACGCTGCGTGAGACAAAGCATCGCTCATTAAGCTTTGTTTTTTCCAGTAAGCTAGCGTGCCGAACATGCCTGAGGCAACACCGAGCAAAATCGCACTAACGAGGACCCATTGAAAGTTAATGGATGATAGCACTGACATTGCGCCCATCCCCTTTCATGAAGTGGATCGCGCCGCCGTACGTTTTTTCAATATTAGCAGCCGTATACACTTCTTCCGTCGGCCCATGGGCAATAACCGTCTTGTTTAGAAAAAGCACGTGGTCAAAATAGTCAGCCACTGTCTGTAAATCATGGTGAACGACAAGAACCGTTTTTCCCTCTTTACGCAACTCTTTTAATATCGCCATAATCGCTCGCTCTGTAGCAGCGTCGACGCCAGCAAGTGGCTCATCCATAAAATAAAGATCAGCCTCTTGTACAAGGGCACGTGCTAAAAACACACGTTGCTGCTGCCCACCAGAAAGCTGGCTAATTTGCCGATTTGCGTACTCAGTCATCCCGACTTTTTCAAGTGCTTGCATTGCTTTTTCCCGATGTTTTTTTTGCGGCCATTTCAGCCAGCCAATCCGGCCATACAGCCCCATCAGCACAACATCTAGAGCGTTTGTCGGAAAATCCCAATCAACTGAGCCTCGCTGTGGAACGTAACCAATCCGCGTTTTTACTTTTTTAAGGGGTTCGCCGAAAAAGGTTACGTCTCCTGACAAGTAAGGGTGCAATTGGAGCACCGTTTTGATTAACGTTGATTTTCCTGCTCCGTTTGGCCCAACAATGCCCGTTAATGTACCTGGGGCGATCTCAAATGAGACATTTTGCAACACCGTGTTTTTTCGATAAGCAGCGCTAAGCTGCCGGACTTCAATTACATTCATGTTCTGTTCATCTCCTGTTGGTGCGCTCCGCCACTAATCCGCCATCATTTAATTAGTCTTGGCCGCCTCCATTCATAAGCGCATCATAAATGGTTTCGACATTGTGTCGGTACATCCCAATATATGTGCCTTCCTTTGTCCCTGCTTCTCCCATTGCATCAGAATAAAGTGTGCCTCCTAATTCAATGTCAACACCAGCTTCTCCAGCGCCTTCAATCACAGCCTGTATCGAAGAATCATTGACACTGCTTTCTACAAATACAGCAGGTACTTGTTTTTCGACAATTGTATCAATCGTTGATTGAATGTCAGAAATGCCAACCTCGTCTTCTGTGCTTAAACCTTGCAAGCCGACCACTTCTATGTTATTCATACGCCCAAAATATTGGAACGCGTCATGGGCTGTTACTAAAATCCGCTGCTCTTCAGGAATTTCGCCTAACTTCTCGACCGAAAATGTATAGAGCTCATCTAACTCTGCAAAATAATCTTGCTTGTTTTGTTCAAAATAATCGGCTTCACTTGGCGCTATTTCCTTTAATTGTTCAACGGCGGCGTCAATCGCCTGTTGCCACATGTTTACGTCAAACCAAATATGCGGGTCTGTCGCCGAAGCGTCCTCTTCATCATCTAGCAATTCACTTTCCGCCACTTCTTCGCCAATAGCCAGTGCAGGTACATCCACATTGGCAAATACGTCAGACATTTGTGCTTCTAAATGAAGGCCATTATAGAAAATGACATCCGCATTACCAATCGTTTGCAAATCACTTTGCGATGCCTCATATAAATGCGGGTCTACCCCAGGCCCCATAATCGTTTTTACTTCCACAAAATCGCCGCCAATTCTTTCTAATGGCTCGCCAATTTGGGCAATCGTGGCGACGACTTGAATAGGATCATCCTCACTTGGTTCGACTTCTCCGCCCGCTCCATCTGAACAACCTGTCGCAGCAAGTAAGACAACTGCTGCACTTATTGAACTTATACCCCATATGTTCTTATTCAATGACATATCCCCCTTTAGCCATATTCTCTTTTCATTACTTTATGCATAAATGCAGGACACTTTCCTGTCCACAATAAAGTTTCTCTAATGCAACTTTAATAACCAATGCCAACTTTGTCAAGACTCATAGACAAAAAATATTCACAACAAGCAATACAACGTACCGAGATCTTTTCCTGTTCTTCTACATAGCGTGCGTCTAGTTCGACGTTATCATACTTACCAGTAAAAAGAGGTTCCAGGTTTCTGTGGCACCACAAAACGAGCCTTATCCATCTTCGGTGGGACAACTGCTTTGATTGGCATTTGACAGGAAATAAAAAAAGAGCCGTCTTAAGGCCGCTTATACATGCCTTAGACAACTCTATAACCATTATATCCAGCTAGAGCACGCTTTCGATTGCTCACGTCCACACTACAGCACAGCGAGCCTCTGCTTTCTTTATCCCTCACAAAATTGAGAAACCTATTTTATCCGAACACCAAGATCTTCGTTTCCACACAGTCCGTCGTTTAATGAGAACCTGATTTCTCCTCTGCTTTCCGTTTTTCCTTCTGTTGCGGCAATACGACCCAGCGTTGAATAGCAGCGGCAACGCCATCATTGGTGTTTGTTGCTGTAATCCAATCGGCTTTCCGCTTTACAGCCTCTTGGGCATTGCCCATGGCGATACCAAGGCCTGCCTCGGTAATCATAGCAATGTCATTTAAACTGTCGCCAACGGCCATCACGTTTTGCAACGAAATGCCTAAGTCATCGCATACTTTCTTTAACGCAAACGCTTTGTTAATGCCGAGGGCATTGACTTCGATATTAGTTGGGCTTGAGTTGGTTATTTCTGTGATGGCCCGCAGCTGTAGCTCAGCAATAATTTCTTTGCGCACCTCATCATCTTCCGTATCAAATCCGAACTTCAGCCACTCGTGGCCATGCCTATTATCAGGCAACTTGCCGCGGAATATGGATTTCCTTGAAGCGCCCCATACATGAACGCCGTGTTTCTCCGTTAGTTCGTATACATGGTCAACCGCCTCTGGCGGCACCAAACTCGTATTAAAAACACTTCCTTCACAGTCATAAATCTCACCGCCATTAGCGGTCACTAAGAAAGACTTCAGCCCAAGCGATGTTGCGTACTTCCCGCAACTTGCCAACGTCCTGCCTGTTGCTAAAACAACATGGACACCTAATTCCTGAGCTTCTGCAATCGCCTCGCGATTGCCTTCCGAAATTTCGTGATTGTCATCCAGCAGTGTCCCATCCATATCAAGGGCAATTAACTGAATGTGTGGTCCTATTTGTTGGTCCATACGAAAATGTCTCCTCCATTCACAATGCTTTCTATCTTTAGTTTACTATAAATAAATCGTGCCTGATGCCTATGCAAACGAATCTTAAAGCTGTCTTCACATAGGCTTGCTACGCCATCATTGACGAATGAAAGGGAAAGAAAAGGCCTCTCGACCGTTTTGGTTACGCGTCCAAAACGTAGTCGACAGGCCGGCGACGAACATGACGATCCGTTTTCCTTTACCTATTTGCATATTGGTTCCAAAAAGCGACAATGGTTTCCATCCCTTTGTCAAAATTTTCGAGATGAAAATGTTCATTTGGAGCATGGAAATTCTCGCTCGGCAAACCGAATCCCATAAGGACAATCGGAATATGAAGTTGCGAATCAAATGTCTCCACTACAGGAATGGACCCACCCATCCTTGTGTACGCCACTTCTGTCTTATAGACTTCCTCATAAGCGCGGGCACATGCAGCAAATACAGGATCTGTGACTGGAGCTACAAAAGGCTTGCCTGTATCATGACGCTCTGTTGCCACTGTCACTCCAGGCGGCGTATGGGCTTGGATATGGGCTTCGATTTTTTCCAATATGTCAATTGGATCTTGTCCCGGCACTAAGCGGCATGTAATTTTTGCGGTTGCTTCCGCAGGAATGACCGTTTTGACGCCTTCCCCTTGGAAACCGCCATACACACCGTTTAATTCAAGCGTCGGCCTAATCCACGTACGCTCTCGGGCTGTATACCCTTTTTCTCCGAAAAGCTCGTTGACACCAAGCTCTTCTTTCAGTGCCTCTTCCCCGCTCCCTAACGACTTGATGCTTTCCATTTCTTCTGCAGAAGGCATTTCGATCCCTTCATAAAAGCCGTCAATCGTAATTTTGCCGTTCTCATCGCGCATCGAAGCGAGCAATTGCACAAGGGCATGAAGGGCATTTTGTACCGCGCCCCCATACAGGCCAGAGTGCAAATCGCTTTTTGCTCCTTTTACGCGGACTTCTAACGCAGCAATGCCGCGCAGCCCGGAACAGATGGCCGGTTTGCCTGCTTCAAGCATCGTCGTATCGGAAATGAGCAACACATCCGCAGCTAAACGCTCTTTTTCGTTGGCCACGAACTCATCAAGATTAGGCGAGCCAATCTCCTCTTCGCCCTCGATTAAAAATTTGACGTTAAACGGCAATGTCCCTTCTACTTCAAGCATCGTTTGCACCGCTTTCAGATGCATGAACACTTGGCCCTTGTCATCGCTTGCCCCACGGGCATAAAGCTTGCCGTCGCGAACGGTCGGCTCAAACGGTTCCGTTTCCCATAAATGCAAAGGGTCAACTGGTTGAACATCATAATGGCCATAAATCAATATCGTTTTTGCCTCTGGCCCTGCTCCAAGCCACTCTGCATAAACGATTGGATGCTTTTTCGTTTCAATGATTTCCACTTTCTCCATTTTTGCGTTTAGAAACGCTTGCTTCAACCATTTTGCTGCAGCACGGATATCTGCCTTATGCTCGGAAATGGAGCTAATGCTTGGAATTTTTAAAAATGCAGCCAATTCTTCTAAATGCGCGGCGCGGTTTTGACGCAGCCGTTCCTTCACTGAACTTGCCATTCACGCTACACCCCATTATGATTAAGTTCTTTCATCGTATTGTATCATATTTTTTCGCTTTCATTCTTCGTCTGCCGTGCTAAACTTAAACATAGCCTGCAAAACCTGGGGGGATGCTACTATGACGATTCATAGACTAACTGACAAAGATTTCGAGCAAGCTTTTCAGCTTAGCTGCTACGCTTTTCAAGTTGACAACCCTGATGACCACCGCCAACGTGCCCAAAAAGCATGGGAGAGATCAATTAACATCGGCGCCACTGAAAATGGCCAGCTCATCTCAAAACTAGCACTTTTGCCTTTAGCTGTCCACATCCACGGAAAAACGATGCCAATGGGTGGCCTTGCCGGCGTTGCTTCCTATCCTGAACAACGGCGCAAAGGCCATGTGCGCCAACTGCTTGGCCACACATTGCAAACGATGCGTGCAGAAGGCCACTTATTGTCGTATTTAGCGCCATTTTCGGTGAGCTTTTACCGCAAATTCGGCTGGGAAATTCTTTGTGAGGAGACAACCTATAGACTAAATGCCAAACAACTGCCGAAGCCCTTGCCAATTGCTGCCGGCAAGCTAGAACGGGTCGACCCATTTGATTCGAGAATTCGTACCGTCTACGAGAAGCACCTCTCCCATGGAATGCTCGTCCGCGATGCGCAATGGTGGGAGCATCTACAAAACGGAGCGCACAAAACAAAGAAAGCCGTTTTGTACATGGACGCAAGCGGAGAGCCGAGCGCTTATATGATGTATACGATTCAAAAACGGAATTTTGCAACAGCGGAACTGATCTTTGGCAACCAAGAAGACTTAACTGCTTTGTTTGCCTTTATCGGCCAGCACGATTCCATGGCTGACACGGCTGAGTTGACTGTGCCAGCAGCAGAAGGCTTGTCGTATTTTCTGCCAGACGCAAAAACAAGAGCAGAGACAATTCCATACTTTATGGCCCGCATTGTTGATGTCGCTGAGTTCTTCCAAGCTTACCCGTTTCTTGCCGGAGAGCAAGGCGACTTTGTGTTCCATATTAGTGACCCAGTCGCGGAGTGGAACAATCGATTGTTTGCGTTCTCAGTTAAAAATGGAAAAGCACAACCGACAACCGTTGGCGGAGATAAGCCAATATTCGAAACGGACATCCAAACACTGACAGCGCTCATGCTCGGCTATAAACGTCCTACTTTTTTCAAGAATGCCGGCTTCATCCGCGGCGACGAAAAAGCATTACAAGATTTTTTTCGCCTTATTCCCGGAGAGCAGCCAGCTCTTGTCGACTTCTTTTAAGCAACTTAAAAACAGGGGTTGTCTCAAAAGATCGCTGCAAAGCGCTTTTGGGGCAACCCCTGTTGTCGTTACCATTTAAATCGCTGAATCATTTCTTCCAGTTCTTCAGCCAACGCCGACAAGTTTGTGGTCGAACTTAAAATTTCTTCCATTGAAGCAAGCTGCTCTTCAGTTGCTGCTGATACGTTTTGGACATGAGCAGACGTTGTTTCAGCTGCTTGCGAAATATCGTCATACGAAAGCATAAACTGTTCAGTTTGAAAAGCCATTTGTTTCGCTTCGTTTGTGACTTGATTTATTTTTTCACGCACTTCATCCATGTTTGACTGGATAGCCGTAAAGGAAGCACCTGCATCTTGAATGACTTCGACCCCTTTTGCCACTTCGCCTTTGCCTGCTTGCATCGCTTTTCCAGCACTCATCGTCCCTGTTTGAATGTCGCGAATTTGCTCCTGCACGTTTTGGGCAGCTTCGTTTGTCTGTTCTGCTAGCTTCCTGACTTCATCGGCAACGACTGCGAAACCGCGGCCATGCTCGCCAGCTCGTGCAGCTTCAATCGAAGCGTTTAAAGCGAGCAAGTTCGTTTGCTCGGAAATATCGGAAATTAAGCGAATCACTTGGCCAATTGTTTTCGCTTGTTGTTCCAGCGACTCAATCGTGCCAGCAAGCTCAGATACATGGGCATCAATGGCATTCATTTGCGAAACGCTGCGTTCCACGCCTTTCTGTCCGCTATCCACAATCGCAGCCGCTTGGTCAACGGCTGTTTGCACGCTAGATGCAGACATGACAATACCGGAAATGCCCTGTGACACAGAAGTGGTTGCTTTCCGCCCCTGTTCCATGCTGGACGATTGGGCGTCAACCCCAGAAGAGACCTCTTGGACTGCGAGTGTGATTTGCTCAGTTGCCTGCATATTTTGCTCGGTGCTCGCTTGCAATTCTTCAGAGGAAGAAGCCAAATAAGTCGCTTTATCTTGAATATGGCTTACTGTCAGAATAAGTGAATTCCGCATATCGTCAAACGCCTCAGCTAGGGCGCCAATTTCGTCATTGGCAAGTGCCTTTCCTTCGTACTTCGCACCTAAATTGCCGCTTTTGATCACGTTTGCCATTTTAGCCAATCCGGAAAGGGGAGCAACGACGGAACGGACGACAAAGTAAATGATGACACACCCGCCCACCAATGTCGCTGCAATGACAATCAGCATCGTCTGCAAGATTGGTTGAACCGTTTGGCTTGCCTCATTCGGCAACATTGTCCCAACTAACACCCAGTCGGTTGAGCTAATTTTATTATAATTCAGCTCCCGCACAACGCCGTCTTCATCAGACTGGAATTGCCCGCTTTCATCTTCAAATTGCTGCATTAAGTTAACCGGCAAAAATTCACCTGTTTCCTTATTCGGATGTGTGACAATCCGTCCAAATTGGTCGGCTAAATACATATAGCCTGTACTGCCGATTTTTGCAGCATTGACTTGATCCGTCAGCTCTTTCAGGCTAATGCGAATACCAAGAACGTTCGTAGAGTCAGCAGTTAACGTCCCCATAATGACCTCGACGTGCTCCTCTTCCCCTTCGACTGTCAAAATCGGTTCACTAATCGACACCTCGACTTGCCTGGCATTCGCCTGTTTAAACCATGATGATTCTTGGAGCTCTTCTTCTGAGCCAAATCCAGTTGAGCTGTTATAGGCAACCGCTTCGCCTGTCTGTCCAACTAAATAGACTTCTAAAATATTCTCGTTAATGTTCGTTAAATCAACAAGGCGCTGCTCAAGTTGTTCCTCTGAGAGTTCCTTTACATTGATCGTACGGCCAGCGTAATGGACGCTATCTGTTTGCAGCTCCATAAATTGTTGCAGCGATGCATGGACATTGGCTGTCGTATGGCTTGCTTGCTCAAGCATCGTTTCTTCGACATTGTCTCTCGTGCTCGCATAAGAAAACAACCCGATGACTAAGCTTGGTATTAGTAGAAAAAGGCCAAAAGCCAAAAAGAGTTTCCATTTTAAGTTAAGCGTCTTTTTTCCGATCATCTTTCCCCTCGCCTTTTACGTCCTTTTCTTTTACATCGGCAAAAAGCGAGCAAAGTAAAGAGATTTGTAGAAAATTTGACAATCTTTTCTGTAATTGGGCACTCTGACCTGAAAAGAAAACAAAAAAAGCCGCACCAAAGGTACGGCTCTGGGATGTTTGCATATTCCCCTCTTCACCTAAAACGTGTTGCTGTTGTTACACATCATCATGTTGCCTTTTTTCTTCAATCAGTCGTTCTTTCATGCTTCTTAGTTCGTCAGAAAGGGAAACCGGATACACTTCGGGAACTTCTAAGCGCAAATACTCTTCCCAAAACGTGTTCTTTTGGCGCTGATGGTAGGCCCGCACTTCTTCTAATGTCGGGACATCGTACACGCATTTGCCTTGCTTAAAAATTTGCTTATGGAGCTCAACTGCCTCAAAATCGCGGATTTTCTTCGCTTTCAACGGATTGGTCGGATGTTTTAAGACAATTTCTGATTGGCCATCCAGGCTTTCATGGGCTAAGCAAATGTAGTCCCCTTTTGCCATTCCGTCTGGGCCGAATAATCGATACACTTTTTTGCGGCCTGGATTAAGAATTTTTTCGATGCTCTCTGATATTTTAATAAGCGGAATCCAGTCATCCTCGTTGTAGGTGCCCGCTTGCAACTCTTGGGGCAGAGGCCGTCGAGCTACAATTTTATGGACGCCTCCTAAGGCTGGGTTATCGTAAGCGGTAATAAATTTTGTGCCTACGCCCCAAATGTCAATTTGTGCTCCTTGCTGTTTTAAAGAAGCGATGGTGTATTCATCCAAGTCATTGGTCGCCGCGATTTTTACATGCTCAAGCCCTTCTTCATCGAGGCGTTTGCGCACTTTTTTCGACAAATACGCCAAGTCGCCGCTATCTAGGCGCACTGCCGTCATCTCAAAGCCTTTTTCTTGTAGCTTGCGTGCAGTCGTAATCGCATGAGGCAAACCGCTGTTTAACGTATCCGTCGTGTCGAGCAGGGGAATCGTCTTTTGAGGAAACACGTTGGCATAAGCGAGAAACGCCTCTAGCTCTGATGGATGAAACATAATATATACATGGGCTTGTGTTCCTGTAATCGGCATCGAAAACTGTTTGCCTGCTTTCACGTTGCTTGTCGCATTGAAGCCCGCAATGTAAGCCATTTTGGCGCCATATACACTAGCGTCTCGCCCTTGCGCCCGGCGTTTTCCCATTTCAAGCAAGCCGTCTTTTCCGGCAATGGTTTTAATGCGTGATCCCTTAGTCAACACAAGAGACTCAGCGTTGATAATGTTTAAAAGCATCGCCTCAATCCAAATGCACTCCCATATCGGTGCTTCTAAACGGATAAGGGGTGTATTCGGGAACACAAGGTTGCCTTCTTCGACTGCATACATATCACCACTAAAGCGCAATTTGCGCAAATCTTCAAGAAACGCTTCTTCAAATCCTTCTGGTTGCTGGCGCAAATAATCGAGATCAGCCTCCGTGAAATGGAGGTTGTTCATCGTTTCAATTAAGTGCCCAAGGCCGCCGAAAGCAACGTAACCGCCAAGCTCGCCGCTAAAATCGCCTACGCCTTTTACAAACGGCGCTTTTCGGTAAAAATCATCGTAAACAACTTGCGTTTTGTGCAACCCTTCTTTCCACAGCGCATACATCATTGTGATCGCATAATAGTCAACATCTAAACCATAATCTTGCGCTGGGTTGTAATAAGGAACAACGTGGAACGAGTGATTTCCACAGCGAACGCATGCTTCTGCTGACTCTCGTTCATTTGAAAATTGCGGCTGGTCACAGCGCCTGCATATATGTACAAAACGATAGTCGGTCGGCTTAATGTAATCAAATATGGTTTTCGCTTGTGGCATCGGTGCTTCTCCTTTTGTCACGGGAACCTCTCTGATTCCGTAGTCATTGCCAGTATAACGCTGTCACGTGATGATTTCAAATCGAGTCTCCAACCAGGTTTCGTGAACTACCCACCACTTATCACCTTTGCAGGTCGCTTGAAGTGGGGGCTTCTTGGGTAATCGCCCCTTTTGGTAGCTGGAAATGAAGCAAACGAACCCTCTTGTTCCAAGAGTTGTCTTTCATTAGGTCATTTGATATGACCACCCAATAACTGAATATTCCCATTGACGACATTCGTTGTGTCGCTTTGTTTATAGCGTTTCCTTTTGAATGTTGGGAACTTGGCCTTCCCTTTGAGAGGGAGACTTCTATAGGAAGTACGTTAAAATAAAAGGACAGCCACAAAACGCCAAAAGATGGTAAGATGATGGATGAAAGCAAGGAGGAATGCCTGTGTCTATTGCATTGAAACGGAGACACCATCTCGTCTTTTTGGCGTCTGTTTTCTGTTTTTGGCTATGCACTTACAGCTATGTGCCAATATTTAGCCTTTATTTAGAACAAATTCCCTTTACGTATGCAGCGATTGGGATTATTCTCGGCAGTTACGGCATTACGCAAGTGTTGCTCCGTTTTCCACTTGGCGTCTTGCTTGATTCATTGCGACATTTGCGCAAGCATTTTTATGTAGGCGGCTTTGTAGTCGCTATCCTAAGCGGAATCATTTTACTATCGTCGACTTCGTTTGCATGGGTTTTGACAGGACGTTTGCTAGCAGGCGTTACTGCTGCCATGTGGGTGATGGCGACGATTATGTACGCCGACTATTTTGGTCCAGGTCAATCTGGTCGAGCAATGGGAACGTTGCAATTTTTGACGGTCATGCCGCAATTTCTCAGCATGGTAACGGCCGGCATTCTCGTTGAACAATTTGGCTGGAGCATTCCGTTTTGGGTCGGGATCGTCGCGGCAGGAATCGGACTCTTACTTGCCCTTTTTATTAAGGAAGTGCCGCAAGAAGCAGAGAATCATGGCTCTCAACGTTTAGGGAAACAAGTCAAGGCAGTGCTGTCAATCAAACATCTGCTGCCATTAACGTTTGTATCGCTATTTGCGCACGCTCTGTTGTTTATTTCGATTTTTGGGTTCACGCCTGTTTATGCAAATGCCCACGGCGTTCGTGAAGGGCAGCTTATTTGGCTGATGGCTGCTTTCTTTATTCCACATGCCGCTGCATCTTTAGGAGTTGCTTTTTTTAATGTTTCAAAGCGCAATGAAATCCGGTTGATTGTGCTTTCTCTCATTGTCGCTTGTTTCACTTTTTTTTGTATGCCGTTTGCTACAACACTGGCAACGATCAGTCTGTTGCACGGCGTCATTGGCTTGACAATCGGTGTAGTGTTGCCGCTGTTGCTCTCACAAATTGCTTCACTCCCACAGCCTTCTTTAAAAACGTCCGTTATGGGTTTCTACCAATCTGTCTATGCGATCGGCATTTTTATTGGCCCGTACGGCGCAGGCTTTGTTGCTGAACATATCGGCATCGCTCACATTTTCACATTGGCAGGAATTATCTCGCTTCTCGCTTTAGCGATTACAATGCCACTTTTGCGGCGAGACAAGAACGAACCGAGTAAAAGCGACGAAGCCTCTTAGGCCAAAGGGCGAAGCTGTTTAGAAAGCCGGTTAGTGCATTTAACCGGCTTTTGCTTTGCCTATAGACAATCCAGTTTAGAATGGGACTAGTAAATTTGTAATTAAAATAAACGCTAATATTGCATAATAGCGCTCACTCTTATAATTAATTTCAGAAGTTGGCATAGAGAGACTATAAGATCGATTATATTTACACAATTATATTACTTTTTTTACATAACAAATACAAAAAATTGAAAATAATACTTGCTTTATGGTAATTGGTTTTGTATACTAATTTTAATCTATTGGGAAAATTTAACGAGAAAAAGGTGAGGATAATAAAGAAAACCATTCTTTTTGCTCCAGAAACTTTTAACTTAGCTGAAACCACTAGATCAATAGAAGTTGCCAAGAAATGTTCTGCGTATTTCCGCTGCATATTTATAGGTTATTCAACAAAATATGCTTACCTCATCGAAGAAGCAAACTTTGAATTTTTTCATCTAGAGCCCCACTTAACAGAAAAACACATTGAGCAAATCATGAAAGTTGATCAGATGAAAGGTATAAAACATCCTTTTACATATAGCATGCTGAGAAAACGGGTTAACAGCGAGAAAAAAATCTTCAATGAATTTCGCCCTACAGTTGTTGTTATTGGAACGACTCTTAGTATTTTTATTTCAGCAAGAGCTTGTGAAATCCCTATCGTATATATTAAGCCTTTGGCGTACACAAGAACACACTTTTTAAAAGGACATCATAAAATACCCGCCATATTAAATAATTTTCTAGTGCCCAAAAAAACGATTTTAAACCTTTATAAAAAAATTGCTTTAAACATTACTTACAAACCAAAGTCTTTTTCTCAAATAGCAAAAGAGGAAGGAGTCAGTCTCCCTAAGTATACGATAGATGCACTAGATGCCGATTATAATTTAATCACAACAATTCCAGAAATTAGCGGTATATATGATCTCCCCCTCCATTATCAATACATTGGGCCAGTTTACGCTAAATTAGATACTCCTATGCCCTCATTTGTAAAGAATATTAAGACAAGTCAGCCGATCATATATTTTGCGATGGGAAGCTCTGGAAGTAAAGATATCCTTATAAAGATCTTAAACTTACTAAAGCATTTGCCTGTAGTCGTCCTCTGTCCAATGAAAAAAACATTAGCGTCTAGCGCAAACGATTTTTCAAATGATGGGAACATTCACATAAGCGACTATCTTCCCGCCCATAAGTTGGGAAACATCATAGATTTATCGATTATCCATGGTGGTGAAGGCACGGTTCAAACAGCTTGTTTATCAGGAAAGCCCTTTTTAGGACTTGGACTCCAGCAAGAACAAAAGTCTAATATACATGATTGCGTACTTTTTGGAAACGCCCTAGAACTTACAAAAAGAGACATTACGACTAAGAGGTTAAGCCAATTAATAGAGTCTACCCTAAACAGTAAAGAAATGAAGATTAAAGCAAAGAAAATGAAAGAACTTATGGAACATGTAGACGGTCCAGCAAACGCTGCTAAGTTTCTAGTAGATCATTTTGCCCCAAATAAATAAACCATTGGAGGTCGACTATGGATAAAGTATACGACGTTATCATTAATCATTTAGCTGAAATAACAGGATATGATCTACTTGACATATCACTAACTGATTCATTAGTAAATGACCTTGGGCTGGACTCCATGATGGCCATGGATTTTTATCGGTTAGTAGTGAATGATTTTCCTGAAATAAAAGAGGCCGATCTAGAAAACATATTTCAACAAGAAGATGTAACAGTCGGAACCATTCTTTCATTGGTTTCTACAGAACTAGGCCTTGACAATAAGCCTCCATCTTTATTAGACAGCTTGCCCGAAGTTATAGAATTCCATCAATATTTAAATGCCAGAGAACATGTTCCATATTTTAGAAAGAATGATGGGATAGCGTCTAACAGAATCATTATAGAAGGGGAAGAAAAAATTAATTATTCTACTTACAATTATCTAGGTATTAACGGCTCTGACTTTATTAATCAATCGGTTATAGAAGCGATAAGTCGCTTTGGAACAAGTGTTTCTGGGAGTAGATTACTTAGTGGGGAAATTAAAATCCATCAAGAACTCGAGCAAAAAATTTCCCATTTTTTAGGTTCAGAAGATGCGATTATTCAAGTGGGGGGGCACAGTACAAATGTAAATATCATTGGAAACATTATGAATGAAGAAGATCTGATTCTACACGATGCCTTAGCCCATAATAGTATTATTCAAGGAGCTATACTGTCTAAAGCAAAACGAAAACCCTTTAAACATAATGATATGGGGCATTTAGAAAACGAGTTACAGAAATTAAGGCAAAAATTTCGTAGAGTGTTAATCGTTGTAGAGGGTGTTTACAGCATGGATGGTGACATCTGTAAATTACCAGAGCTCATTAACCTTAAAGAAAAATACAATGCAATTCTCATGGTAGACGAGGCTCATTCAATTGGGACTATCGGTAAAAATGGACGGGGTGTTACAAGCTACTTCGGCGTTAATCCTAAATCTGTAGATATATTAATGGGTACACTAAGTAAGTCATTGAATAGTTGCGGCGGCTATATCGCCGGCAGTAAGGACTTTATAACATACCTACGATATAATTCGCCAGGATTTATTTTTAGCGTAGGAATGACTCCAGCCAATGCTGCTGCAGCTTTAGCCTCATTAACTTTATGCGAAACAGGAGATGCGTTATTTCAAAAATTGACCGATAACCATACTTATTTTCTGGAAGGACTAAAGAAATTAGGCGTAAATACTGGGGAAAGTTATGACACTCCAGTTATCCCATTAATTACGGGAAACTCTGAGAAGGCCCTTGAATTTTCAGAAGTTTTATTCAGAAATGGAATTAATGCAATGCCTATTGTTTATCCTGCAGTTAAAGAGAATGAGGCTAGACTTCGATTTTTTATTTCAGCCGCACATACTAAAGAAGAACTCCAGATCACATTAGAAACGATTAAAGAAAACTTGAGTATTTTAATTGATAACAGAATTGCTAGTAAACTATAAATTAATATAAAAACGAAAATCCAAGACAGGAAGCGCCCTGCTTCCTGTTAATGATTCATCATCGGTCATAAGGAGGGTACCGTTGTGCAGTACGATGTGTTACTAAATAAACATGAATCATATTTCTCGGCTAAACGGCATAAAGTACCGGAGAGATCCTTCCGTATAAACCTTTTAGTGAAGCTGTCTAAAATAGTAGGCGTAAGAGATACCCCTTTATTTCAATTACTTTTATTCTCTAAAGTGAAAAACTACATAAGATTTATTTTTTTGAGCCAAGTATACAAAAATTTTATTGATGTAAAAGAAATAACAAAAAGCGATTGCTATAACCACAACATATTTAACTCATTTATGGACTTGGGCATTCAATTGGAGATGATTTCTCAAAATGGAGAAACTTACTCTCTTAATAAGAAATACATAGTGGATGAAATAAATAAAAATCAATTAATCAACTTAGTTAATGGAGATTACAATAAGGAGGTAACTACACTTTTTTATGATTATCATTTCATTGAAAATGCCATTACGCAGAAGGAACATACTTCACTTGGCAAGCTAATGAGAAAAACAGAATTTGTATATATAAAAGAAGTGCTTACCTATCTGCAAGAAATTAATGGATTAGATTTGTGTCAACAAGTATCCCCTAGTTTTTCCGAAAACTTTTACACTAATCTTGGAGAATTAGCTTTTAATATTTATACAAAAAACAATTATGTATCATTTATATCAAAAAAACAAATTACCTCTTTTTTAGATATCGGGTGCGGAAATGGTAATTATATTGATATTCATTTAGATTCCAATGACATCAAAATCGTTGGAGTTGAAAGGCAGCAAGAAGTTTTCGAGAAGCTCCTACATAAATATAAAGATAGAAACAACGTGGAGTTATATAACGATGACATAAAGAACCTTACTTTCAATACAAAATTTGACATGATCAATATGAGTTATATGCTATTTTATCTCAATCAAGAGGAAAAGGAGGACTTATTTAAGAAACTAAAAGAAATCCTTGATAAAAACGGCTCGATAGTAATATGTCAGTATTATCCTGACTTCGAAATGTATCAAGAATTGATTGCAAAGCATAACAAAAAATGGAACTTGCTTTCCCGTTATAAATATGATATTTGCAATAGCATTCTTCAAGCCGAAGTTCTATTAAATAATATGCTTACTGATTTTGCCCAAGCTGAACAATGGAATCCTTTCCTCGACCTATTAGATTCTCATGGCTTCAAAGTAAGTGAAATTGTCCCAGCAGACGATACGTATTATTCGTATTTTATTACAATTAACCATAAAAATGGAGGTTCGAATGATTAAGGCTAGAAACATCACGAAGATTTATAACGCAAATAAGCAAAACGAATTAAAGGTGCTAAAGGGCATTAATCTTGATATAAGGAAAGGCGAGTTTTGTACAATAATAGGAAAATCGGGATCCGGTAAGACAACAATGCTTAAATGTTTGTCTGGGCTAGAAAGCGTTACATCAGGAGACATAGAGGTAAACAATCGCGATGTTTGTAAACTTACTAAAAAAGAAGTAAATGATTTTAGACGCAATGATATTGCTTTTGTTTTTCAAGAATATAATTTAATAGACGACCTAACTTTGCATGAAAATATTTATTTAGAACATCCATTGAATAAAGAAATTGAAAGCTTTATTGATGAATGGGACATTCGCAAAGCTATAAATTTATTCCCCCATCAATGTTCTGGAGGACAACAACAAAAAGCGGCTATACTAAGAGCCCTTGTAAAAGAATCTAAGATCCTATTTTGTGATGAACCTACTGGAGCACTTGATGGTAAGTCATCTAGGGAAGTCTTGACAGTACTGCAAAACCTACAACAAAGCCATCAAACTACGATTGTTCTTATAACCCATAATGAGCAAATTACAAAGATCTCTAATCGCGTCATTACCATTCATGATGGCCAAAAGATAAACGATGAAGTACAAACAGAAGTTACATTGGTGGAGAGTTTAGAATGGTAAATAACAATACAAAGAAAAAGCTTCAAAAACGAATCGGCAGAAGGTTGAATACTTATAAGCTAAAATTGTTAGTGATATTTCTTGTCGTTTTTGCTACAACAAGTATTTTTGTAAGTTTCTTTGTAGGCACTAGCAGTGTTCTCCAGTCAGTTGAAAACTTTAATAGTGATTACAATGTGGAGGACGGGACATTTATTACTATTGAGGCGCCTAAAACACTTAAGAACATTGATTATGAAGAAATTAAATACGGTGAGATACGACAAGACGGCACCACCATACGTATATTTCAAGAGAGGGAAAAAATCAACAAGCACCAAGTTACAGATGGTCAAGATGTTCAGGGTGTTAATGAAATATTGATCGACAGTAACTTTTTAACTTCTAATGACTTAGCTATTAATGATGAATTAAATCTTGATGGTGAAACTTTAAACATTGTTGGAACGGCCATTTCTCCAGATTACATTACAACCAAAAACAGCGACCTTGTTTTACAGGCCAATTCAGAAGTTTTTGGCATTGCATTTGTTAACGAAAAAACATTTAATACTCTTTTTGGGAACGAGTTCTCGTCCTACTATGCTTATAAGAGCGACCTCAGTGTAGAAGAAGTTTCAGAGATAGTTGAACCAATCTATCTAAATGATTCTCAAAACAATACTAGAATACAACAAGTCATAGGGGATGCGGAAGCACCGAGAGATCTTGCCCTGCTTCTGACGTTCTTGCTATATCTAATAGTAGGTGTCCTCTTAAGTGTTTATCACTTTGAAATGTCAAAAAAAGAAACAAACAACTTGGAAATCTTTAATAAGTTGGGTTTTAGTAAGCGAACCATTTTCAAACATTACACAACTGAAACAAATTTAACACTATTAATCGCCTGGATCATTGGCTGTACACTTGGATTCTTTTCCATTGAAACCATCATGCAAATGAATAGCCGTATTTATAATTATCCCTTACTCGAAATGGATTGGGCACTTCTGGCTATTTGTTTAATAGTTTCATTAATAGTCGTGTTGGTTATAAACTTTGTTTTAGTGTATCAATTTTATATAAAGGCCAAAAAGAAAAAAAGTAAAATCAAATCAGCCAAAAAAGTGACAAGCAAATTTATACATTTTATTCCGTTCACTTATCGTTATCGTTTAAAACGAATAAACAGGAATAAAAAAGAAATGGCCTTGTTTATGATATTGATTTTCTTTGTTGGGTTATTGATTAACTTCTCTTTCTTGTTAAAAGACTCAGTAACTAAGTATGTGGATGATTTAGCATCCGAAAATATTTTTGAAGAAATCCTGTTTTTAAAGCCATTGAATCAAGATGAGTTTAATGGCGAAGAATTTGAATTGTATAGCCTATACGATCAGGAGGGAATTACACAGAGCGTTTATGTGATAGGCTCTGATTCAACGTACTATAAATACGATTTAGAGCTTGAAGACGGGGATGTAATCATCACTCAAGCGTTTGCTGATAAATACGGGAAGGCCGTTGGGGATGAATTGGTTCTTAAAGACGTAACGAACCAGGAAGATTACTCGTTTAAGATCAATAAAATCAACAACGTCACCACAGTAAGCACTATTTATTTAGTCTCCGATGACGGAGATCTATTTAACAGTGAGACATATTTTACCCCAGCCATTGCCCGCGCAGAGCCATTTGAAGAGGCTAATGATGATGGAATAGAAGCTACTTTGACTAGAGACGAGATCATAACATCTGGGGAAAATATTTTAGAAGTGATAAACAAGCAGATTACCCTAATCCTTTCATTGGCTATTGTTTTGCAAATTGCTTTGTTGTACTCACTTTTAGAATTCAGTTATCAAAACAGCATTCAATCAATTAGAACGTTAAAGTTAGAAGGTTTTTCAACAGCTGAAGTGATGAAAATGCATTTTGCTTTCTCTTTTCCTATTGCGGTCCTATGTATTATTGGATCCTATCTTTTATCACAAATTGTAGTGAGAACATTCCTTGATCAAATTATGTTTGATTTTGTTAACTTTGTTAAAGTAACTGACAATCTGTTGATTATACTAGCAAGTAATGGAATGGTAATTGCTATTTTTACCTTCTTCTTAATAAGAACAAGAGCAAAAATAAAAAACATTAAATGACATAAACTGCGGTGATAAGTCAAGGAATTTTCAGACATAAAGAGTTAACAGTTCATAGTAGCATACCACTAAGGGCTTTAACGGTTAGAACAAGTACTCGTTTGTGCTGCTTAGTAATTCCCGCTATTTCTATGCAACCTTTTTAGACGGATAGCACCGGCAAGGAGACTCGGTACCGTATCGGTTTCACGGGTCTTCATTGTCGTGACCAAACAAGCTACGACCTTTGAAGCATTAAAAAAAGCTGGTCCACATTTTAGTAAAAAAGACTTTTACCAATCACATCCATTTTAAGGGCTTAACCCTAACAAACGAGGAGGCAAATGCTTATGAAAAAAGTTGTAGTGACAGGAATAGGGATCGTATCACCTAATGGAATTACAAGAGAAAGTACTTGGGAAAGCATTCTTAATCTAGAGAGTGGGATTATTCCATCAAAACATGAAAATACAAAATTTGTTGGGGAAGTTGATGACATTTTCAATGAACCTTTGTCTACAAAAGAAAGGCGCTATATGGACCGGTGCACCCAATTAGCCTTGATCGCTTCTAGGGAAGCTATTGAAGATGCCAACCTTGAAATGAATGATGAGAATAGTGAAAACATATCTGTTTTTGTTGGAAGCTCCGTCGGTGGGATTCGTGCCCTCGCCGATGAATTTGGTGCAGCAGCATTAGCCGGCGTCGACCAAATGACGATGCTCGTTATCCCGAGAAATCTCATCAATATGATCACTGCAAACATAAGTATTGATTTAGGTATAAAAGGCGAAACTCTCGCTTATTCTCTTGCCTGCGCTTCCGGTACCGTTGCTATAGGGGAAGCCTTTAAGAAAATCCAGCAAGGGAACCAAAAAATGATATTGGCCGGTGGGACAGAGGCTTGTGTCATTCCACAAGTTATTGAGGCTTTCAGAAAGTTAAGAGCTTTAACTAATTCCAAGACTATAGATAAAGCTAGCATACCTTTTTCGAAAGATCGATCGGGATTTGTGATGAGTGAAGGTGCTGCTTTCCTAGTTCTTGAAGAACTTAATCATGCAAAAGAACGAGGCGTTCACATTTATTGTGAAGTAAAAGGCTATGGGAGTTCCTCAGACGCTAAATCATTGCTAGCTCCCGATATGAATGGTATTACACGCTGCATGGAGAATGCATTAATGGATGCCAAAATCGCCTCTAATGAAATAGAATACATTAATGCTCACGGCACCTCAACTAAATTAAATGATTTAACAGAGTCAGCAGCGATTAAAGCGTTGTTTAGTCATAACCCTTTAGTCGCATCCACTAAGTCTATACATGGACATGCTTTAGGAGCAGCTGGAGCAATTGAAACAGCGCTATGTTCTATGATGATAAGCAGAGGAAAATTGATACCTACTATCAATGTACGAAGTGAAGAGGTGGATGAGGACATTGATGTGAATCTTCTTTTAGAAAAAACCGCTAACTACAACGGCGGGGAAATTTTAAATAATTCTTTTGCATTTGGCGGTCATAATGCATCCCTCTTATTGTCATCATTTCAAAATTAAAAATGGATATATTTCTTTTAAACATTAAGGCTTCCATAATAGAATTTTCACCTAAAATAAATCTATCGCTGCGAACGATAAATCGTTTAAATAAAGCTTCTCATCCAGTGAAGAGGCTCCACCTTCTGTATAGTGATTTACTTTTACAGTATGTGCTTATTAAGAAACAGGGAATAAAACATCCGTTAAAAATACATTATAATGAAAACGGAAAACCTTTTTTATTAAAGGATTACTTTAGCCTATCTCATTGCAATGAATGGATTATGTGTGCGTATGACAATAAAGGGTTAATAGGAGCCGACATAGAAGCGTACAAAGAATATAATCAAGAATTGGCTCAATTTTTTTTTACAGATAACGAGTTAAGCCACTTACTAAGTCTTTCTCCTCACTCAAGAAATATCTTTTTCTTGGACACTTGGACGTTTAAAGAAAGTTATGTGAAATGTAAAGGGATTCGGCTAATTGATATTATGAGAACCCTCAATACCCCGTTAACAGTCAATTACTTCAAAAGGAATTGTTTAGAAGTAAATGGTGAATCCTTATATTATGTCCGAGGTTTTATTGAAGGTTATAGTTGGTGTGTCCTAAGCGAAGAAAGCTTTGATTACAACATACACTTACTAGGTTGTTCACAACTCATTGATGCTTTAGAGCATTACTAGGAGGCGTTATGAAGAGCAGTTATATGGAAAAGCATTTTCACACACTTTACAAGCAGAGAGATGAAATGTCCATTGCGATGGAACCTTTTAAAGGGGAAGAATGGAAAAGACCCTGTGAAAATAAATGGTCGTTTGGAGAAACGTACTACCATTTATTTTTAATGATCAAACGTTTTATACAGCTAAATAAGCTGTATTTGCCATTGTCCAAACCGATCGCTGCAATAAGGAAAAACAAGCCTTATGAAACGCACAGTAAAGACATATACAAGGAATATAACAATAAGCATAACAAGCCAATGAAAGCGCCAAGTATGTTAGTACCACCAAAAGAGATCCAAAAGAACACGTCATTCGCTCAATTAATGACAAGCATAGACGCCGAAACAAAACAATTGGAGACCATGGTCCGTCAAATAAAAGACGAAATCGCTGGCCATATTCGCTATCCAGACCCAATCGCCGATTATCCTAATCTAATACAAAGCATACATTTGCTTTGTATACATGAAAATCACCATTTTCAACTTTGCAAAAAATATTACAAGTTCAATTGATCAAAAACCGTAGGTATCGAATCGACGCCTACGGTTTCCTTTTTTGGAGTTCGTTTTTTTAGTAAGGATCAGACGGCATTCCTTCTTGTTCTGCTTCCTTGACCGCATGTCCTTCTTTGTCGTCTACGCTTTCTTGAACACGTTTGATCGCTTCCTCTAGACGCTTGCCGTAGTCGCGGTCCGCTTCTGTAACATTCTCGATCATTTGCTTTTGGATCCTTTTATCGACGTCGGCCAGGGCATTAGCTAAATTGGCAATTAGTTCGTCCCGTTCCCAGTCAGAAAAACGGCGATACGTTTCACCTGCTTGGCCGAAGTTGTTCGGGCGGCTGATCGCTTCATATTTCACTTCGCCTGATACGTGCGGCGTGTGGTCTGGGTTGACTTTTTCTGCTTCCTTTAAGCCGTTAAGTACAGATGGCTCATAGTTAACGTGTGGATTGATTCCTGGAGGACTATCGACATGATACGTCATTTGCCCATCTCGTTGGTTGGTCGCTACCCGTTTTTTCGGGGCATTGATTGGCAGTTGCAAATAGTTCGGGCCAACGCGGTAACGCTGCGTGTCAGAATAGGAGAACGTGCGTCCTTGCAACAGTTTGTCATCGGAAAAGTCAAGGCCATCGACGAGTACGCCGGTGCCAAAGGCGGCTTGTTCCACTTCCGCAAAATAATTTTCCGGGTTTTTGTTGAGCACCATCTTGCCGACTTTGTGCCAAGGAAACTGGTCTTTATACCAAAGCTTAGTCGGGTCAAGAGGATCAAAGTCCAGCTCTGGATGTTCACCGTCTTCCATCAATTGCACATAAAGCTCCCATTCAGGGTAATCGCCTTTTTCAATTGCTTCATACAAATCTTGCGTCGCATGGTTGAAGTTTTTTCCTTGGATTTGCTCTGCTTCTTTTTGGGTCAAGTTTTTAATCCCTTGTACAGGCTCCCAATGGTATTTAACAAGCATCGCTTTTCCTTCCTCGTTGACCCATTTATACGCATGGACGCCCGATCCTTGCATGTTCCGGTAGTTTGCCGGAATGCCCCACGGGGAGAACACAAACGTGATCATATGGGTCGACTCTGGGCTTTGCGAGACAAAATCGAAAAACCGTTCCATGCTTTGCCGGTTCGTTACTGGATCCGGTTTAAACGCATGGACCATATCCGGGAATTTTAGCGGATCGCGAATGAAAAAAATCTTCAAGTTATTGCCGACTAAGTCCCAGTTGCCATCCTCTGTGTAAAATTTTACCGCAAAGCCACGGGGATCACGAAGTGTTTCAGGGGAATGGATGCCATGAATAACAGAAGAAAACCGGACAAATACAGGCGTTTTCACTTCCGTGTTTGTAAACACTTTTGCTCTTGTGTATTTAGAAATTGGTTCATCTCCTACTTTTCCATACGATTGAAAATAGCCGTGTGCCCCTGCACCGCGGGCATGGACAACTCGCTCCGGAATACGCTCCCGGTCGAAATGGCTAATTTTCTCCAAGAAATCGTAATTCTCTAATGTCATAGGCCCGCGGTTGCCGACAGTGCGTACATTTTGATTGTCTTTCACGGGATGGCCTTGACGGGTTGTCAATGTATCGTTTTTTTCATTTGCGGCTTTGCGCTGATCAAGCGCATCGCCTTGCCCCGTTACATTGGTTCCAAACGAGGGCGACTTTTTTGAATCATCCATTGGTTAGCCAACTCCTTCCTTTTATTCCAGCCTAGCTTTTCCAATAGACGTAAAACTATGCAAAAAAAAGCAGAGAGATTGTTCCCTCTGCTTACACATGTGTCAACTGGACATTGTTTAGAGTCGCAAACACGCCATTTTTGGCGACTAGCTCTTCGTAAGTCCCTTGCTCGGCAATGCCGTCTTTCGTTACGACGACAATATGGTCCGCATGGCGGATCGTCGCTAGTCGGTGGGCGATAACAAGCGTTGTCCGGTCTGCCGCCAACTCTTGCAAGGATTCTTGAATAAGCGCTTCTGTTTCTGTATCTAATGCAGAAGTCGCCTCGTCTAAAATCAAGATAGGCGGATTTTTTAAGAATGTGCGCGCAATCGCAATCCGCTGTTTTTGTCCACCAGACAACTTCAAGCCGCGCTGGCCAATTTGCGTTTCATAGCCTTCCGGCAGCGATTCGATGAGCCCGTCCAAATTCGCCAACTTGGCGGCGCGGTAAATGTCTTCGTCGCTTGCATCGAGTTTGCCATAGCGGATGTTTTCTTTCAGCGTGCCGCTAAATAAAAAGACGTCTTGTTGGACAATGCCAATCTGCGAACGCAGCGACTTCTTCGTCATGTCGCGAATGTCGATGCCATTAATGGCAATAGCGCCGCTGTCTACATCGTAAAAGCGCGGAATGAGCGAGCTAATCGTTGTTTTCCCAGCGCCAGACGGACCAACGAAGGCGACCGTTTTTCCAGCCGGGATAAAGAGATTGAGATCGTTAAGAACCGGCCGATTGTTTTCATAACTGAACGTGACATTGCGAAATTCAATATCACCATTAAGCACAGGCGCCACTTTAGCGTCTGGCTTGTCCTCAATATCTACTTCTGTATCAAGGACTTCAGTGAAACGTTTAAAACCGGCCATCCCTTTTGGATAAAGCTCTAAAATCGCACTAATTTTCTCAATCGGCTTAAACAAAATGTTGATGTAGAGAATGAAGAGGACAAACTCGCCAACATCAAGGGAATTGCTATAGAGCAGCCATGCGCCGACAAGGAGCACAGATAAAATCATCAGCCGCGTTGCTAAAAAGATGCCTGAAGATGTATAGCCCATCACTTTGTAGCCGCCTACTTTTGCTTTTTGGTAACGACGGTTGTTCTTGCGGAACTCCTCAACTTCATGGGCTTCGTTCGTAAACGATTGGACAACGCGCATGCCAGAAACGCTGTCCTCTACACGAGCATTCACATCGCCAATTTCCGCATACATTTTCGACCATGCCTGATTCATTTTTATATTGGTATAAGTAATCAAGGCAATCAGGAACGGGACAAATACAAGCGCTACAATAGCCAACGCCGGGTTCACATAAAACATAATGCCAAAAGCACCTACAAACGTCATTAACGCAATAAATAAGTCCTCGGGGCCATGATGCGCTAATTCGCCAATGTCAAACAGGTCATTTGTAATGCGGCTAATAATGTGGCCTGTTTTCGTATTGTCAAAGTAACGGAACGATTGGCGCTGGATGCTTTCAAACAAATCTTGGCGCATGTCCGTCTCAATGTGGATCCCGAGCTTATGCCCAAGAAAATTGACATTGTATTGTAAGTACGCGCTGATTAAATAGGTGAGCAACAGCCCCCCTGATACCCAGACGACCTTGTCCCACTCTTGTTGTGGCAAAAGCGTGTTAATGAACCATTGGACGACAATAGGAAAAAACAAATCTAAAACAGCGACGACAATGGCGCTGAAAAAGTCAATAAAAAACAACTTTTTATGCGGTACATAATAGGAAAAAAAACGTTTAATCATTGCTCCAACCTTCTTTCTGATCTAACAGGCCGGCAACCCCCTCTTTTATTTAACCAAGAACTGTTTTGAATTGCAAAATAAACGTTCATACATTTGATACTTGTTAGCAGCGCAGCCATTCTATAAGTCAACAAACACAACGAACGGCACCGAAAAACCTATTAACTAATCGCTAACAGGTTCTTCGAGGTCTTCACCAATTGTTATCACTTCCGTTTCCAGCTCAACGCCAAACTTGTCTTTTACCGTTTGCTGAACATGGCGGACAAGGCTCATATACTCTGTAGCAGTCGCATTATCCACATTTACAATAAAGCCAGCATGTTTTTTTGACACTTCAGCTCCACCGATGCGTGTCCCTTGGAGGCCGCTGTCTTGGATCAACTTGCCAGCAAACATGCCAGGCGGACGCTTAAACACGCTACCGCATGATGGGTATTCGAGTGGTTGTTTCGTTTCCCTTGCAATCGTCAACTCATCCATTTTTGCTTGTATTTGCGCCTGGTCGCCTTTTTGCAGTCGGAACGTGCCCTCCAAGGCGATATAACGTTTTGCCGAAAACACACTTTTACGGTAATCAAAATCAAACTCTTCTTTCAAGAGCGTTTTAAACTCCCCTTGTTCTGTTAATACCAATACACTTTCAAGCACATCGGCAATCTGTCCGCCATAAGCACCGGCATTCATATAAAACGCACCGCCTACCGTGCCAGGAATGCCACAAGCAAACTCAAGCCCAGTCAGCCCTGCATCACGGGCTTTCCGTGACGCTTCAATGATCGTCGCCCCTGTCTGCGCGACTAACTCTACTCCTGTGCATGTGATCGTATTGAGCTTTTTTAAGCTTAATGTAATTCCACGAATGCCACCGTCTTTTACAATTACATTTGAACCGTTACCGAGCAACGTAACAGGAACACCATGTTCATGGGCAAACTTCAAAACGGTTTGTGTTTCCTCATACGATTGAGGCGTAATAAACAAATCGGCTGCACCGCCCATTTGCGTATACGTATGTTTGCATAATCGCTCATTTTCATGGATCGTTCCTTCTGGCAATAACGTCCATAAAGGCTTGCATATTTCAATATATCGTTTCATCATCATCTTCCTCTAACCTAATCATTTCAAAAATGACGGACGCCTATCATTAGCTATATATGCGCCATCCTCATTTGTCGTGCGTCAGTTGTTTTTAGGAAGCATTTCCTCTTTCACTGATCGCGGCTCCTTCATTATGACGGATTTGCGCAAAAAAAAACAGACCATACATCATTTTCGTCTGTTTTTCATTACTTTCACAGACTTTTCCGAAGCTATTTAGGCCGCTTAAGGGAATAACGCAAGCCTAGCCCTGCGTAGTTCGGCCCCGCTAGTCGGGCAACAGGTTGAAGACCGTCCATATCGATGCCATTCGTCTCCGTGTCTACAACGTCCTCCGCAATATGCATAGCCAAGACACGAGCAATAAGCAAATCAAATGAAACATCCCCTGCATCGTTTTTGGTCGGCAAGTGGGATTCAAGCTTACACTCAAACCGAATACGGGCTTCCTTAATTGCTGGCACTGAGACCGTCACACTAGGCGTCAAATGAAAAGACGTCCGTTCCAGCTCACTCTCATCTGGCCCAAGCGTTGCTGCTGTCTCATTCATATCGCCTACGATTTTTTCACTGACGGCATGAATCACCATTTCTTTCATGGCAACCGCATTGCGCGCCGTATCTTTCATTTGCCCCTCACGCCTGCCCACAGCAATGGACAAAAGTGGCGGATCGCTAGCAAGCATCGTAAAAAAGCTGAATGGTGCGGCATTCACCACGCCTCCTTTTTCCGTTACCGTCGTGACCAACGCAATCGGGCGAGGCACAATCGCCCCGCTCATCCAGCGGTAGCGGTCTCTTGCTGATAGTTCGTCCATTCGCAGTAAACGCATGACATCCCCTCCATTTGCCTTTTGTTTTCATTGTCCCTGTTTTTGTCGAATGGTTCAAGAGAAAGGATCACGTTTACCTTCCTCCGCTTTCGCCAATACTGAAGCTGAGGTGATAGAAAGTGGAAGAGCTCATTTCCATCTCAGGACGAACGATCGTTATGTTTGTTGCAGTCCTGCTTTTTTTCCGCTTAACAGGCAAAAAAGACGTCGGCGAAGTAAGCGTCCTTGATATCATTATTACAATCATGGTCGCAGAGCTAGCTGTCATTTTAATTGAAGATACAAAGATGCCTCTCATTCGCGGCCTGACTCCGATTGCGCTGCTCATATTATTGTCCCGTATTTTTTCCTATCTGCAAGTTAAAAATCAGCGTTTTCGCGACATCGTTGATGGCAAACCGGTACTGTTAATACGAGATGGCGTTTTTATCGAGGAAAATTTATTTAAACAAAACTACAACATCGATGACATTATGATGCAGCTGCGTGATAAAGACATTGCCGACATTCAAGAAGTGGATTGGGCGTTGTTAGAGTCATCTGGTTCATTGTCTGTGTTTAAAAAAGACGACAACAGCCCCCTTTCACTCCCGCTTATTATGGATGGCATCCTCCAACATAAGCATTTAGACATTCTCGATATTCCAGAAGAAGAAGTTCATCAAGCACTGCGTGAAGAGGGCATTCACGACATTCGTGATGTTTTTTATTGCAGTCGTTTCCAAGGAGATTTTTTCATCCAGAAAAAAAACAGTGCAACGACAGACTAAAATGCTAGAAAACGGGTACATGTATGACAAAGTATGGAAAACGATTCCTTCGTTGCCAATTGGAAAGTGATTTTAAGCTGAAAGGTGGACATGGCATGCCCCGTTACGAAAAAGCCATTCTGCTCTACAATAGGAACGCAGGGCAAGGAGACGTCAACGAACTACTCCAACAAATATTGGCAACACTTGCTCCTGAAGTAAGAGAGCTGACATTCATCCAGACGCAAGCGCCAGGCGAAGCAAAACAACGATGCAAACAGTTGTCTGAGGACATTGAACTGTTAATCATTGTTGGCGGTGACGGCACTGTGCATGAATGCGTCAACGGTTTGATGATGGGAGACAACCAACCAACTGTGGCAATTGTGCCAGCTGGCACGTGCAATGATTTGGCTAGAAGCTTGCAAATTCCCACAGTAGACGACGCCCTCACGGCAGCTGTAAACGGCACAACTGTTGCGATTGACATCGGCCAACAAAACGACAGCTATTTTGCCAACTTTTCTGGAGTAGGCATGATTGCCGAGGCTTCAAAAGAAATAGAAGCGGAGACAAAAGCACGGTTTGGAAAACTGGGGTATATCATCAGCGCGATTCGATCGATCAAAGAACCAAAACCATTTTCGTACACGATCACAACAGCAAAAGGAGAAACATATAGCGGCGATGCAGTCATGATCTTAGCGATGAACGGTCAATACATTGGCACAATCGGCTTATTCTTAAAAGACATCTCCCTTTCAGACGGCAAACTTCATCTGTTTATTGTCAAAGAGGCAGGCTTCACGCTCTTAAAAAATATGTACAGCCACGCTTTCACCGATGAAAATTGGCTTAACGACGCAGAAGGGATCGAAGCACTCGAACTAGATCAATTTACGCTCACATGCCGCCAAACACTCGATGTCGACAGCGATGGCGAAATCAATGAACAGACACCCGTCTCCTATACACTTCATACACAGGCCCTTGCTTTTATTACAGGACAACAAGAAAAAGACCGAGGGAGCGATGAGGAAAGGGAAACCGGTTTGTTTCTTTAAAACGTAAACGTTAAGCGGTGGTTGACAGCGAGATCAGACGTTAATCGTTTGGAAATGGCCTAGGTATCCAATGGAGAGAAAAACACCTTCGATTTCGACTGTACATTGCAGTGAACACGAAGGTGCTTGTTTTCTTATTCAAGATTGGCGTGCTTGCCATACATTTGCTTTGAGTTCAGCTCTCGTTTCTCCATAAAACGCAGGATCACTGCATCATAGAAAAGAAGAGAGGTTTGTTCAAAAAGTGAGCCCATTGGTTGAATGGTTTCGTATTGGCTGTCTTCTTCTCGATCCTTTGGTGCTCCTGGTAGGATCACCTTTAAATCTGCAAGTTTTCCAATCGTAGATTCTGGAGATAGCGTCACTGCAGCGACTGCACCGCCCAAACTTTTCGCTTTTTCTACGATTGGAATCAAGGTCTTCGTTTCTCCTGAGCCGGTCCCAACTATCAGTAGATCACCTTCTTCAAGATTCGCTGTCACTGTCTCTCCGACTGCATAAGCATCAATGCCCATATGCATCATGCGCATGACAAACGATTTACCCATAAAGCCAGAACGACCAGCCCCCGTTACAAAGACTTTTTTCGCTTTAAAAATGGCTTCGACTAGCTGGTCAGCCTCCGTCTCAGAGATGGCTTGCACCGTTCCCTGGAGCTCCTGAATAATCGCCTTAAGATACTCAGTGGTGTTCATGGTTACCCTTGGTTGATAAGTGCTTTGATTTCTTGTGCAGCTGTTTTCTTATCTTCTTTAGACGTAATGCCACCCCCAACGATGACAAGGTCTGGTTGAGCTTTGATCACTTCTGGAAGAGTCTCAAGCTTGATACCGCCAGCAATCGCTGTTTTTGCATTTTTAACGACAGTTTTAATTTTGCGAAGATCTTCGAAAGAATCTTTTCCTTCTGCTTGAAGATCATATCCAGTATGAACGCAGATATAGTCTACTCCGAGCTGATCCAATTCTTTTGCACGTGTTTCGATGTCCTTCACGGCAATCATATCAACTAGGATTTCTTTTCCCTCTTCTTTAGCTGCTTCAACAGCACCACGGATGGAGCTATCTTCTGCTGCACCTAGAATCGTTACGATGTCAGCTCCAGCAGCTGATGCTTGTTGTACTTCATATCCAGCAGCATCCATGATTTTCACGTCTGCCAGGACTGTTAAGTTTGGATAAGCCTTTTTCATTGCACGTACAGCTTCGTGACCTAAGCTATTAATGATTGGCGTTCCAATTTCTACTACATCAATAGAATCTTGAACTTCCGCTACAAGCTCAATCGCTTCTGGTATGTTAACAAGATCTAATGCTAATTGTAATTTCATGTGCACAATCTCCCTTAGTAAATGTGATTTGACAGAGCGTACCTAGTCTTGCCAATTTCGGTTAGACTATTTACTTCGCTGCCTGGATGCCATTATACTAAGTACACATTAAGTTTGAAAGTACGCACATTTCACACATATAGTGTATAAAAGTATACTTTGACTAATCGTTAAAGGGATGAACGCTATGCCTAATCTAGGAGAACGAACATTTAATTGTGAAAAAGAGCTGACTCTATCGGTCATTGGAGGTAAATGGAAAATGTTGATTCTTTGGCATTTAGGCAAAGAAGGGACGAAACGCTTTGGAGAGCTGAAAGCCCTGATGCCTGGAATAACCCAACGAATGCTAGTGAATCAACTGCGCGAACTAGAGGATCATCAAATTCTTCACCGTGAAGTGTATCCTGTTGTTCCACCTAAGGTTGAATATTCCCTTACTGAGCACGGAAGAAGTTTAATGCCTATATTAGATGCGATGTATGAATGGGGCAGGGATTACATCGAGAATGTACTAGAAAAAGAATGATTGTTAGCAACCGATTTGCAGCTGTTCTTCTTGATTAAGGGGAACGGCCTTTTTGTCGTTCCCTTTAACACACATAGTAAGAAATTGCACACTATCTGCAAAAAAAGTGCGTACTTACAGGATCTGAACACGAGGACTATACTAAGTCAAGACAGGCAAGGTGAATCTATTTTTTACGACAAAGGATGCGTTTTAGATGGAATCCACATCATTTATTTTATTTGGAGCAACTGGAGATTTGGCAAATCGAAAAATTTATCCAGCCCTCTTTAATCTTTATATGGACAAGAAGCTTCCAGCATCGTTTTCTATTATAGGTGTTGGGAGAGAGCCGCTCTCAAAAGAAGCGTATCAAGCAAACATCATTGATTCTCTATATAAATTTTCAAGACATTCAACCGATGATAAGCGACAGAAGTTGGCATTTGTAAAACAGTTCTCATATATCAGCTTAGATCTGACGAAAGAAGCTAGCTATCAGGAGCTATCCACTCATGTACGACGATTAGAATCGGAAAATAAGCTTCAAGAAAATCGAATCTTTTACTTATCGGTGGCTCCTGAATTGTTTGATGTGATTACAACAAACATCAAACAAAGTGGCTTAGCAAACACCAAGGGATGGAAAAGAGTCATGATTGAAAAACCATTTGGTCATGACCTTCAATCGGCTCGGCAATTAAACCACATTGTTCAGCAAGCGTTTAGTGAGGAGGAGATTTTCCGGATTGACCACTATCTCGGAAAGCCGATGGTTCAAAATCTTGAAACACTTATCTCCGTCAATCCGATCTTGCAGTCAATCTGGCGAAAAGACATGATTTCGAATGTGCAGATTACCGCGAACGAGACGGTAGGAGTTGGGTCAAGAGCTGCGTATTATGAGCAAACTGGCGCGCTCCGCGATATGGTGCAAAATCACATGCTGCAATTAGTGATGATGACGGCTGTCCAAATGGCCGAGAGAGAAGACGCAGCTAAACTGCGAAGTGAAAAGATTAACTTAATGAAAGCCATTCAAATCATACCAGAGCGTGACGTGGTCCGGGGACAGTACGCACGATTAGACGTAGATCATCATTCCGTCATTACAGGCTATAGAGAAGAGGCAGGCGTCGATTCATTCTCAACGGTTGATACATTTGTTGCTGCTCGACTTACCATTCAAACCCCTTTGTGGGAAGGCATCCCTTTCTTTATTCGCACGGGCAAGCGACTCAATAAAAAAGAGACGAAGATTGTCGTTGAATTTAAAAACTTGAGTGGGAAGACGAATGAAGGAGAACCAAACCTCCTCATTATTAGGATCAACCCAAATGATGGGGTCACTCTTCAGTTGAACAGCAAACACCCACTAACAGGTGAGTTAGAGCCCATTCAGATTAATTTTTCATCCAGTGATAGAGAGATCCCAGAGGCTTACGAATATTTGCTTGCCGATGCAATAAAGGGCAATCCCTTTTACTTTACACACTGGAATGAAGTAGAACTAGCTTGGCAAGCCGTTCAACCAATCATCGAGAATTTTGAGACGAATGCCATCCCCCTTCATCTATATCCAGCAGGGTCCAATGGACCAGAAGCAGCAAATCAATTAGTAAATACACACGGATACAAATGGTGGTAATTTGAAGACAGAAAAAGAACCAATTTTAAAGCGTTTAGGAAGATCTATTTAAATCTAGTAGCCGTATAATATTTATCACCTGACCATCTAAAACTGAGGGAAGTCTCTTAGTAAATGAAACCTCTGGATCTGTTTCGCAAGTGCTCATAGAGAATCAACACTTGTCTAAGCCTGGATAGGCAAGTCCAGACCGATTGACTTTGGAGCTGGAGGGGTTTTCCTCCTAACTCCAGGTCGCTCATTTTTTCTAGTTCATCGTCGCCAAAACAGGCACCGCCTACACTAGGTTGTTTCCAACCCTTTCAGGTTGGCCCAAGGCAGAATATGCTTTTTATCGGACTTTGAACTATCTACTCTATCATTCATTCGATCTGTCTTCTCCATATACCGTCACATCTCAATTCTCTCTCTTACTTTCCTCCATTCCCTGCACATAATATATAACTGCCTCATACATGAATGCTGCTAAATCTCCTTGCTCACTGAACCGATTAAAATACTGCTTGAACCGGGCATCGGCTTGATACGTGTTGGCGATACACGTTAATAAGTGTGCGTCGCATGACATCGACTGCTCGAGGATTCCCCGCCACTCGTCGACGAGTGGCTGTACTTCCGCCGCATCCGGCGTGAGATGCATGCAGGCGGCAATCTTTCGGAACACGCCCTCCATATGGTGCCACCGGCGTTCTTTTTCGGGGGAGGACAATTCTTGCAGCTTCTTGTCATAGGACTGGTAAGCTTCCGTCTCGCCGTAGCGCCATCTCGCTTCTCGATCATATTGCTCTGGCAAGGGCAAAATCGCAGAATCATGGAAAATACCAAGATGGTAAACATCCTTTCCAGCCACAAACTCCTCCAATGCCGTGGAGATCCGCTCTAAGCGCTGTTTTTTCAAACGTAACGTGCGGTTGTGCTGCTTTAATACTTGTCGCTGCTCCTCAAGTGGAAGCTTCAAGATGGCTGCAATCTCTTTCAGAGGCATATCCATTTCCTTCAGGAACAAGATCGTCTGTAGTTTAGCTAAGCTTTCCTGATCGTAATAGCGATAGCCATTGTCGGCGACGAGCGTAGGCTTCAGCAGCTCGATCTCGTCATAATAATGCAAGGTTCTGGTGGTAATGCCGGTGATATGCACGATGTCTTTAACCGCTAATAATGGTTGTTTCATTCCAGTATCCCCTGACGTCGTCCAGGATTTGAGCCGCTGGGGTGATAGTTGCTTCGACGATCGATTTCCCCGTCTTCTCTAGATAGTATCGTACTAAATAATATCCGCAAGCATAACCGGCGGAATAAGGCATGCCGACTGGCATGAAATTCTGGAGCTTTGCCAATTCGTCGCCGTACAGATACGGCGCGATTCGGTCAAACCCTGTTACATCCAGCTGTTCCTTCAATACAGGTTTGATCTGGCGATTTAGTGTTTCGGCGTCCGTTTTCGACACCCAAGGGCCGAGAAGCTCCTCCCCATACAGTAAGGTTGCAAAATTTTCCGCCAGCCCTTCGCTAACGATCAGCTCGCCTAGAGTAACCGTGTGGTCCCACTGGATATACTGGTAACGTACGTTATGATTGACTTCATGGGCCAGTGCTGCCTTCATCCGGGGCAGCGTATAAGCATTTGGAATTAACGTACATAAAATATATCCAGGAATTCCCCCGTCGCCGCTATAACCCTCGTTTAGCAGCAAAGACTGGCTCTTCGGGTTGCCTAGCAGAACGGTGAACAAGTACTCGGATACCGGGAGTTTCACGCCGTTTTCTGTAAATTGGCCCAGGCTCCGGGCCACGACTGCTTCGCATTCCTGCCAAAACGTATCAGACGATATCAGTTCGAGTTCCGTGGAAATCTCAGGTGTCATCTCTTCCGGCGCACGGAATATGAAATTATTGATTGTCATCACGTCAAAACCGCCTGGATCGGCAGCCTTATATGGAACATGCTGCGTCTCCCATTTTTTCATGAATGGGGCCAACATCTTTTCCCGGTATAACTCTGTTTTCTCTGCTGGCGGAACTTCCATCACTCGGTGGTAAATGTGGTCTGAGCGTAGTGCTTGAATGTTCATATCGTTTCACCTCTACGTTTTGATCATTCAAAGTGTGAAGTATTACGTAACGTGAGAGTCAAGCCTTTATTTTCGTGGTCAATAAATACACCAAGCCCTGCTAGATACAGCTGGCTCCGACTATACCACTCAGATTGCTTCGCAACCACACGTTTACAACCAAAGATGGGACGGATTTTTTTACCGCTATTACGAATTGGCCCTTTTTCTTCCCCTTCAACGGCAAGAATGAAGAAGAATAACTGCTTAACTTTTTTTCAACCATTATGGTAAGATGAAATGCTAAACTAATTTTATAACTTGGGAGTGAGCTCCATGCAGAGTCATTCAAATCCGCCACGTAAAAGTGATGAAGATCTTCAGAAGGTCACAGTTGGTGAGCGTAAACCCCACAATGCGCCTGTTACCCTCCTAGAGTACGATCCAGAGTGGCCTAATCAATTCGATCGAGAGGCTAGCCGAATTCGTTCTGTGCTCGGAAACAAGGCATTGCAACTCGAACATGTTGGCTCAACTTCGGTTCCGGGCCTTTGTGCCAAGCCAATCATTGATATACTACTAGTTGTAAACGATTCTGCTGACGAGACGACTTATGTGCCGGACTTAGAAAAAGCCGGTTACACACTACGCATTCGGGAACCTGAATGGTTTGAACATCGTTTATTCAAAGGGCCAGATACAGACATCAACCTGCATGTATTCAGCGAAGGCGCTTCTGAAGTCAATAGAATGTTACGTTTCCGTGATTGGCTCCGAAGCAACAATGCCGACCGGGATAAGTACGCAAGCGTCAAACGCCACCTTGCTCAACGTCAATGGCGCCACGTGCAACATTATGCTGATGCGAAAAGCACGATCGTCCAGGAAATCATGGAGCGAGCAAACTCGGTTGAGTAGAACGCTTGGCATACCGTGATTATCTTGTAACATAGAACGCTAACAACAAGTAACCTTCATTCCGTTGCAATAGTACCGCTATCCATGTTGCCTATGTTCTCCCACAAAGGGTAAAACCACCATGCGTGGGAATTAGAGCGAAAACGAGCGAAGCTGTTTTTACCGGCATGTTGCAGCTTCGCTCGTAGTAAAACCTCCGTTACACAACATTTTAAATGCTCCGTTCTTTGATCTGTCGCACTATTTTCTTTTTAAAACATTCAAATGGAACCCTTTCTGTTTCTGGTTTCCCGTACTGTCTAACCGTGACTGTTTCTTCTTTTAATTCGTTGTCACCTAGCACGATCGTATAAGGGATTTTTTGCATTTGTGCTTTTCTTATTTTGTAACCTAGTTTTTCATCATCTTCATCAATGTTTACCCTTACCCCTACTTGTTTCAGTTCTGATTGTATCGTTAAACAATAGTCCAAGTGAACGTGGGAAACAGGGACAATTTGTACTTGTACCGGCGCAAGCCAAACAGGAAAAGCACCCGCAAAATGTTCGATTAAAATTCCTAAAAAGCGGTCAATTGAACCAAATACAGCACGGTGAATAACAACTGGACGCATTTTTTCGTTTTGTTTATCTATATAGGATAAATCAAACTTTTCAGGTAGTTGGAAATCAAGTTGAACCGTGGCGCATTGGTGGCTGCGTTGAATGGCATCTTTAATGTGAATATCAATTTTCGGACCATAAAACGCCCCATCGCCTTCATTGACTTTATAAGCATAATTAAGTTTTTGCAGTACATTCTCTAAAGCAGTTTCAGCCCGCTCCCAAAGGGCTTCACTCCCCATAAAATCATCTGGACGTGTTGATAATTCAATTTCGAACTTAAACCCAAATACTTGGTAGACATGGTCGATTATTTTTAATGCAAGTGTGATTTCCTCTTCAATTTGTTGCGGTGTCACGAAAATGTGGGCATCATCTTGGCAAAATGTACGGACACGCAATAAACCATTCAAGGCACCACTGAATTCATGACGATGCACTTGGCCAAACTCTGCCATGCGAATCGGTAAATCCCGGTACGAATGCAGCCCATTTTTAAAAATGAGCATATGGCCAGGGCAATTCATCGGTTTTAGCGCAAATTGTTGCTCATCCACTTGTGTAAAATACATATTCTCTTTGTAATGGTCCCAGTGACCAGATTGTTCCCATAGCCGTTGATTCATCATGATCGGCGTGCGAACTTCTTTATAGTCGTATTCGGCTTGAAGATTTCGCAAAAAAGATTCAAGCTCATTTCGGATAATTTGACCATTGGCAAGATAGAAAGGCATTCCTGGAGCTTCTTCTGAGAACATGAATAATTCCAGCTCTTTTCCAAGCTTACGGTGATTTCTCTTTTCTGCTTCCTCTAGAAAGGCAAAATAATCTTGTAACTCATCTTTTGTCGCAAACGCAACACCATAAATACGTTGAAGCATTTGATTATCGCTATTGCCCCGCCAATATGCACCAGACACTTTCGTTAACTTAAAATGCTTGATTTTGCCTGTTGAAGGTATATGAGGACCACGACATAAATCATAAAAATCACCTTGTTCGTACACAGTCACTGTTTCTTCTGGCGGTATATCTTCAAGCAACTCCAGTTTTAAAGGGTCCTGTTTAAACAACTGTTTAGCTTTTTCGCGCGTAACTTCCTTACGTGTTATCTCCATGTTCTCTTTAATGATTTGCTTCATCATCTGTTCAATTTTTGGCAAATCACTGACGGTAATCGGTTGGTCCAACGCCACATCATAAAAAAATCCATCTCCGATGACAGGACCCACGCCTAAATGAACAGCCGGGTATAATCGCTTTAATGCATGTGCCAATAAGTGGGCTGTTGAATGACGAAGCACTTCTATTCCTTCTTTTGAAGTGACATCATATAAGGAAATATGAGCGTTTTCTGTGATTGGACGTGCTAAATCGGAAGGAACACCATTTATACATCCAACAATCGTTTTTTTGTAAAGACTCGGACTAATGGATTGTGCAAGCTCAGCCAGTGTTACACCTTGCGGAAATTGCTTTCTCTTTCCATCTGGAAATTGAATCGCTATTAATGGTTTACTCATAATAAGAAGCACTCCTTTTAAAGTAAATAAAATAAAAACACACCCATCCCTCAAGAAGGGACGAGTGCGTTCTACCCGTGGTTCCACCCAATTTCCCATAAGCTAAAAAGAAAAACTTATGGCTTTGGTGCTGTAACGTAGCATAAACGGTATTAGATACTAAGTTCCCCAATACAGCTCAAAGGTGGTAAATTATTTTCCTAAGCTAGGAAGATCACAGCTTACCCTTCCCTCTCTGAAAACCGTAAAAATAATTCCTGTCCTTTTCATCGCTCTTTCTTTGTAATTGTAAAAACACAAAAACGCACTCATCCCCCAAGAAGGGACGAGTGCGTTCTACCCGTGGTTCCACCCAATTTCCCATAAGTTAAAAAGAACTTACGGCTCTGGTGCTGTAACGTAGCATAGACGGTATTGGGTACTTCATTCTCCAATACAGCTCAAAGGTGGTAAGTTACTCTCCTGCGTTAGGAAGATTTCAGCTCTCCTTCCCTCTCTGGAAACCGTAAAAAGTAACTCATATCCTTATCAGTGCTTTTAAAAAATCAAACGATACTGTTAAATTGTTTTACATGATACAGTAAATGTCTCCTAACCGCAACCCTTCTTTTCGCTTTTTGTAGATCCAATTTAAATAAATTTCAAAATTAATAGGATATTAAAGTTATAACATTTAAACATCATATCTGTGTCATTTTCTTATGGTGGTTTCTGCAGTTAGATCTGAAATACATAGTAGGTGTGTCAGTTGTTCGTCCTTCAAATAGAAGGTAGGAAATGTCCCTGCTTCGTTACTGTATAGGAACTAATATTTCACACAAATGATTATCAATCATTTGTGAAGTATATCTTTCTATAATTGGTTGTTCTCTTATTGATAGATTATTTCTTTCTATCTCAGAAAAAATATTGCCCCAACATTCACTGACTGCCTCTTTTGTATGGTCAAGCAAAAAAACAGCGTATTTCCCACCAGAAAATTCTCCAATATGAGCTGGTTTTGTCACATTAAAATCTTTATTTATAACAACGCAAACATCATAACGACACTCCTCTTTAGGAGTAATCTCTGGGTTATCTTGCGGTATGCCTAAAATTATAGAATCATCAAACACACCATTTAATTTTGCCCACTTTTTAAAATTCTCCATTAATTTTTTGTTTTGCTTTTCACCATACTCCCCAACATTTCGGAAATAAGCAATCCTTGATTCAGGTACTTCTTCAATAGTTATTTTCATATTTTAATCCTCCTTTCTTAGATAAAGTAATCCGATTTAAAATATTTTTCAAGTTATTTTTTAAAACTATTTCTGATATATTAGTTTAATTAATCCATTAGTCCACTATGTATTCTGAAGACCCCTATAACTCTTTTAAAAGGAGATCATCTCTAAACAAAGGCCGTTAGTTGAAAAGGGATAGCCCACCGCCCATAATGATGGACAATAATGAACCGTATTCAAAACATTCACTTCAAAAAGTAGGTGAAAAAGAGATGGGCCATGAGACCAACCTTCGCAATCCCACGGTTAGAATGCGATACAAAACTTCCCCATCACACTCAGTTGCTTCCCCTCCCTAAACCTTAACTCCATTTTTAACAACACGTTTAAAAATGAAGACTATTTCACTATGCCTAAAGCGCTTTTTTTCCATTTATTGCGGGTACTAGTGGAATTTTCCCTTCGTCTTTTTTATGATAAAACTAAACACCTCATGGCGAGAGTGAAGGTGGGATAGATTAATGAAAAAAGGCATTTGGATTCCGATCGTTGTCTTGATTGTATTAGGAGGAGGGGTCGTTATGGCGTTCGCACTCAACGGTTCAGACGATATCGCCTTAACAGATGATTTTACAAGTAGCTTTCTTGACACGGAGGTCGAAACGGATGAAGGCTTCCATTACTTTCAATCAGAAAAAAACAACTTTTCCATGTGGTTTCCTGCGGGGTATTACATCGAAAATGATCCTGTCGGTTACGAAAGTAAAGACCATTTTGAATTTCTCAATATCCATGAAGATCAATCACATTCTAACGAAAAAGAGTACTGGGGATTTATTCAATTAAAGTACCGTGGCAATATGACAGAACATGATGCTGAGATACAATTACAAATTCTACTAAAAGACTTCGGGTTTAATGACCAGTATGAAGAACTTCAAACAGAAGCTGCAACGATCTATTACGGCTCTTCCTACTATAAGTTGGAAGAAAACAGGGGCGTAACTTACGATCCAGCCACGCATTCTGCAAATCAATACTTTGCGTTGGTTCTAAGCCCTGACCGTAAAGAATTCTTGGTTGTTGATTATGAGTTATATTGCAAGGAAGAAGAATCATGTACCATCAACGATGAACAAGAAAACCGCTTTTTCAATACACTTATACATAATATCCGCTTCCAAAAGTAGGTGAATTTAAATGGGATTTGAGGATAACACTCGTAATGCTATTACCGCTCTCCAATATGAAAGTGGAGAGCCATTGGATATTGACTCCCTTAAAAAGGTGTTGGATTCTTATAACATTACCGACATCAACTACAACGACATTACGATTTATAAAAGCAGTGGCGAAAATATTGACTCCCCTATCGGCAACGAGTCTGGCTTTGACGGTGCTGCGATCCACCACTACAACGAAGAAGAAGGCATTAACGACATTTACTACATTTTTCGCGGCACTGAAGTTGACCTCGACGCACCCGAAGATGTCATTTACGATGCTTTCGGTGTTGTTGCAGGTGTTTCAGATAAGCAAATCGATGATGCTCGCCGCTTTTATAACAGGGTTGAGTCAGACATTGCCAAAAAAACAAATGGTGACGAAATTAAACGCTATGGCGATGGTCATTCTCTTGGAGGGCATTTGATCGTTAGTGTCGCCTTAATTGAAAAAAACTTTGATGACGTGCGCGGTTTAAATGATGCCCCCGTTAACTTAAAACAACTTGTAAAACTGGATCCAGAATTTAGACGCCTTATTGAACGAAATATGGGCACAACAGACATCTCCGACATACCCGAAGAAGAGCTCGTTCTCCTTGCTCGCGACTTTTATGCCGCTGAAGCGAACACCATTAGCCATACACGCGTGAAAGGGGAGCCTCTTTACGCACAATCGATTCCGTATACGTTTTATCCAGGGGCAACCATTCATTATTTAGGCGGTATGGAAACGCCTGAATTTCCTGATGTGCTGACGCCAAGGACGCCGTGGCCTGGATTAACGGAGGTATTTTCCAGACCCCCTATGTTTGGTACGTTTGTTTCTCTTGGGCTTGGCATAAATGCAGATTTAGATCGGGTTGCCTATAATGCCAATATCAATCATCTTTTGCAATTTATCACGATCATTGGCGAGGAAATGACGGTTGCCGAGCTTTCAGAATTAATCGGCAAAGCTAAAGACAATCCGTGGGCAGCACTTTCAGACATGCCTGAATCTGTAAATGAACGCCTGAAAGAGGAGGTAGGGCTCGGCCATATCGTCGGCGGGTTATGGGCCTTAAAAAATACAGCCGTCTATGAAAAAGTGCTTGCTGTAATCAATGCCAAGGAGCAATTTGATTTGCATAGCATCGGGACATTAATTGAACTGTATGACCAGCCTGGCCATCAACCGGTCACGTACCGGCTTGAGCCTGGGACAGGTACACACATCCTCGTTGATGAAGACAGTCTTGTTAACGCGTTGCAGGCCATGGAAGGGGCACTGGAACAAAAGCGCGAGGCTCTTGGCCTTCTTTACCACTATCGTAATATGGAACTTCATGAACGGATGTTCGAACAACGGGAACGGGTCGAAGGTATGATGAGCAACAAAGAGGCGAATTGGCAAGCGTTTTTGCAAGAAGCAGGCCATACGTATTCCAAGGATGCCATCCGCAAGCCAACAGGGGTGACTTTCCGTAAGGAGTTTGATCCTGTTCCCGCCAGTGCGGTTGAACAAATCGACGGAATCATTGAAATGTATGAATTGGATATGCGCGCGCTGGAACAATTGGTGCTTGACTACAAAGAAAATTTGCGTGGATTGTTTGCGGCTGATGAAGCATTGGCTCAATCAATTAAGTAAGGGGGAATATCGTTGTTTGATTGGCTAAATCCGAATGTGGGTACCTACCGCTTTCCTTTTAATCAAAGCGGCTTTGAAGAAGATGTACGGCGACAGCCTAACCTGGCCCAAGAACAAATGGAGACAGGCACCGACCAACTCACCCATGCGTTAACATGCCTTGAAGGGCAAGAAGGCAAGTTTGCGGATCGTTTGAGGGAGCGCCTCGAATTCCAGATTTCCTCTGAGCAAACAAAAGGATTGTTTGTTCGCAATGCCATTTTCCTCCATACCGCAACGTTAGGAAACACGGTCGCTGATTACCATAAACAAAAGTACGACATTCATACAGAAATGGACCAAGACGCGCTGGACCGGCTTACTGAGCGTTTGTCAAATAGAGGGCCTGGCCTTTTGTGAAAGGAATGGTGCAAAAAAATGTGCGCTGTTCCTTTTCACTTTGTCTTTAGGCTACTGTTTCATCCCGTCAAGTTGCTTTTTCGTGCAGCCTATCCTACTTACATTTCTAAACTGGCCCCCGCTCTTTCCCAGAGGCAAACAAGAAGCCACAGGGACTATCACTACTACCAAAAGCGAGCATCAGCTCTATTACGAAAGAGAAACAACAACGCTAGTCCCCCCCTTTCAACACCTGAATAATAAATAAGACAAACCTTTTTATAGAAATGAAATGAAAATATTGTATTATTTTAATAAAAGGAGGGTCGTTATGCATTGGAAGATTAGCGCTCTTTTAGCAGTGGTATTTTTTATGTCTATGTCCGGGTGTTCAAACGGCGAGGAGTTGTTAATCGGTTCTTACCAAAGTGATGATCAAATTGTTTTTACCGAGGAGAAGACAATAAAAGACCCAGACACAATTAATGAGTTTAAGGCCATTATCCATGAGTCGGCTATTAGCGAAGAGCCGGCATCTACAGAGGGATATCCTAATAGTGTGATCCATATAAATAACTGGGATCACTCGACGATGGTGATGATGGTCTATCTTTGGTTTGACAATAATTCTACTATTACTTTTCGTCGGGGTATTGAAGAAGATCAGTATTATTCAGTCTCTGAAAAGGACTCGGAGCGCATAAAGGAATTATTGCATCTAGACGAGGCTGAGTAAAATTTGTTGTGTATCGAATATGATGTTTATGCTAGCGATCATAGAAGCTATTCCCATTTAATAGCCCCCACTGTTTTATTGACCTACCTTTTGTTTTTATTCAATCAAACAGAGAGGATTCATCTTCAATGAACCAATTGGACGACTTGTATGAACCAAACTGGGAAAACACTGCTAACAAATTAATGGAGTATCATGTTGAAGCGTTGTTTGTCCACGATCAACATTCACGGCTGTTGACAATAAACGAAAACTTGGATCCAACCGTTCCCGCTCCTACATTTTTCTTAGGCCGAACGATTGACGGTAAGGCCGTTTGCCGATTTCGCTATGATGTAGCAGACAAGACTGCTAGGCGTTTACAAGAATTGTCTTTAGAAGAACCCTCCATAAGCGAGTTCCCAACAAAGCCAAAGTATTTTGCAGAATACATGGCTCTCCTTCATGGGCAACAATATACAATGGGACCGTGCTATTTTGTCCCTAGAATTGTCACTCCCTCACTACAAGTCAAAAGCCTGACCCGGGATAATGCTGCTAACTGGTTGCCACATGAATTTGAGTGGCTTATCCGAGAATTAGATGTGTCTCAGCCTTGCGTTGCCGTTGTCCATCAAAATATAGCCGTTTCCATCTGCCGGAGCGTTCGTATTACCAATTTCGCGCATGAAGCGGGAATCGAAACATTAAAGGAATATCGCGGAAATGGGTTTGCGCCTGCCGTTGTTGCCGCCTGGGCTATCGCTGTACGAAAGTTGGGTTGTTTGCCATTATACAGCACGTTAGCGGAAAACCATTCATCTCAAAGCGTTGCAAGTAAGTTAGGTTTAGCCTACTATGGAAGTAATTTTACGATTGCTTGATTGAATGTGGACCTGTTGCAAGTAGCTTTGTACGGGCAAAACGGGCCTCGTTTCTTTTTACCTATTCCACGCACCAGGCAGAATGGCCTCTATGTTGAAAGGATTTGATCGAATGCATGAACGTTACATGAGATTAGCACTAGACAATGCTAAAGCAATGAAGGGGCAAACAGACCCAAATCCTCTTGTCGGCTGCGTGCTTGTGAAAGAAGGACGGATTATTGGCGTGGGCGCCCACTTGAAAGCTGGGGAAGCCCATGCAGAAATAAACGCGTTGCGCATGGCTGGCTCTGAAGCGAAAGGCAGCACCGCTTATGTTACGCTGGAGCCTTGTTCCCATACAGGGAGAACAGGACCGTGCGCTGTTGCGTTAGTGGAAGCCGGCGTCAAAGAAGTCATTATTGCTACCCTTGATCCAAATCCCTTGGTCTCCGGTAATGGCGTACGTATCCTTGAGGAAGGCGGCGTCCATGTTCAAACCGGTATCTTGGAAAAAGAAGCGGTGCAGTTAAATGACGTGTTTAATTACTCGATTGTCAATCGTATGCCCTATGTGACGCTAAAAGCAGCTGTCTCGCTCGATGGAAAGATTGCCGCAAAAACAGGCGACAGCAAATGGATTACTTCCAGTGAAGCGCGCCAAGATGTCCACCGCCTGCGTACAGAAAACCAAGCGATTATCGTTGGCGTTGACACTGTTTTAAAGGACAACCCTTCGTTGACGGCGCGAATCGCCAATGGGCGCAACCCGATCCGAGTGATTGTTGACTCCCATTTGCGCACACCGGTCGATGCAATTGTCGCAACAGACGGCCTTGCCCCGACATGGATTTTTACGGCAGCGGAACCTAAGCATTTGCCCGAGAAGCAGGAGCGATTGGAAAAGGCTGGCGTCCGCCTCGTACAAACGAGCGGGACAACGAAAGTCGATCTCAAGGAAATGATGGCGTATTTGTACAAAGAGTCGATTTCCTCTGCCCTCCTCGAAGCAGGGGGAACGTTGAATGCCGCTTTTCTTGAAGCCCAGCTTGTGCAAAAACTAATCGTCTATGTGGCCCCAAAGCTCATTGGCGGCGCATTGGCGCCAACCTTTTTAGAAGGAAGCGGCATCGACAACATGGCTGACGCGTTGCCGCTTGTTTTCAGTGAAGCCACGCAAATCGGACCGGACGTAAAACTGACTGCCTATATCGTTTCAGATAAGACGACGAACTAGACTGTTCAAAATACGCAGCGGTTAGGAGAGACCTTTTAGCCGCTGCTAATTGTATGTGTGGCCCCCCTTAGCCACTTTGGCCAACAAATTCATCACACTCTCTCCTTCATTCCCATTGCTCTTTACTAAAAATGGTGAGTCCTTCCAAGTAACCATATAGCAGTTTTCGCTTTAAAAGGATGAAATTTTCACAGCATAAAGCTTAGGCTATCGCTCATTAAGGGGTACGAGAAATCATACATGGTTGCTGGAAGGTTCGATTTCTATTTTGGCGGGCCTTAAATTCCCCCTTACCAATTACATTTCCTTTGACCCATTAGCAAACAAATAGCTAAACAAACAAGGTTTTTTTAGTGAAAACGACCTGTAATATGACAAAATTTACACCTCTTTAAAATCCAATTGTAAAATAAAAGAAAATAATAATGGTTTATTACCCATCCCCTCTAAACCACTAATCGCCTTAATTACCAATTAATAAAAACAAACAAACTCATTCATTTCGCTAATATCAACGGATTAAGCGGTTATTCCGATAAAAAAGAACACCATATTGCATCCAAAAAAACAGTCTCAAAGGACCTGTTCATAAGGACTACAAAATGGTAAAAACGAACATGAACTCCATTTTGAAGGAATAAAACGGGCGACTAGTCGTGTCGTTCTTCAGAAGTCTTGACGTGTTTTTGGAAGCGAATTAAATTGAAAATAGATTGCTATTTTCATAGATAAACGCATTTAGCAAGAACGATTCCGAAAAGATTGGTTTTATTTCATTAGACAAGCAGGAAAAGCGAGTTTCAAGCTGCAGGATTTTTTGATGAATAAGAACAGCTTCGTTTTTCCAGGGTCGTTCGCTATTGAGATATACCAACAGCCAACAAATGCTTTAGAAACGGTGATGGATGGAAGTGGAGATGCGCAAAAACAGATTGGCGAAATTTTGAGACAAAAAAGCTTTTTCGCCGAACAAGTCGATGCTTATGCGGCATCGGATATTTCTAATCTGGAAAGGAGGCTTCCTGTTGTGGAAGGGGCCAATCCTGATTTACTGGATGCCAGAGTAGGGTATTTGCCAAAAGCGGCTTTGCCCTTCCTAGGAAAACAGATTGTCCTGTTCATTCATGTTTCCACAGTGAGTATGGCAATATCAATTGTTAAAAGGATTTTCAATAATAGAAAGGGCCCTCTTTTACTACTGACTTCTCTATCTTGCGCTGCTGCGCTAGTTCCTTTGAACATTCGTTCGGGAAAGCGGTTTGGCAATGTGTACTATCCGTTCGATTTGCTTCATTTAATGGGTAGTGCTGTCTCTATCTGGTTTAAGGATGACTTCACATGCATACTAGAACATAAAAGCATGCGGCAACACTGCAAAAAATGAATGAACACAGAGATCAATTTTTGGCAAACATGTCAGAGGAATTTAAGAATCCGCTCCATGGTATTCTTAACATGTCTCAATCCGTTTTAAAGAGAGAACGGCATATGTTACAGGAAAGAAGCATTAAAGAGCTTGAAACCGTTTTGTCGATCGGACATCGGCTGACATTGCGTTTGAACGATTTGATTGACATGATGAGCCTGCAAGAAGGATCCCTACGTCTACAGAAAAAAGCGATAGCGATTCAACCTATTGTCACTGGAGTCCTTGACATGCTGCAATATAGCACAGAAGTCAAGCGTATTAAAATGGTCAATCAAATCGCTAAAGACTTCCCGCCCGTCATCGCTGATGAGAGTCGGCTTGTTCAAATTGTTTACAATTTATTGCATAATGCTGTCAAATATACGGATGAAGGGGTTATTTCCGTCCGAGCTTTTAAGGAGAACGGGAATGCTTTTATTGTGATTTCCGATACAGGAATTGGCATGGACGAGGACATCCTTAAGCGCCTATTTCAACCGTACGAGCAAGCTAGTACAAACGAGACTATGATTGAAGAAGGTTTTGGGCTAGGTTTAAGCATAAGTAAGCAATTAGTGGAGCTTCATGGAGGCACATTAGATGTGTCCTCTGTTTTAGGAGAAGGCTCGACTTTTACACTTTCATTAAAATTAGCTGAATTGAAAGACGAGCAAGACAAGAGCGTCCATCACACATTCGAACAGTCGTCGTCAATCGTGCCCACCCTGAAAAAAAAGCCACTCTATATGAAAGAAGTCGAAGCCCAGTTAGCTACGACACAAACTAGTTTAAGCGAAATACATCATGGTTGCCCCCGTATATTAATGGTTGATGACGAGCCTGCCAATCTTCAAGTACTTGAAGGGATACTGTCACCAGAAGATTATGATGTAACAATGGTGACAAGCGGCAAAGAGGCGTTGGCTATGTTAGATGCGCAAGAGTGGGATCTCGTTATCTCAGATACGATGATGCCACAGATGTCTGGATACGAGCTAACCCGAATGATTCGCAAGCGATTTACACTGATCGAGCTCCCTGTTTTGCTCCTTACTTCCAGAAGCCAATCGAAAGATATTCAAAGTGGCTTTATGGCCGGGGCCAACGATTACGTGACAAAACCAGTAAAAGCGCTAGAATTAAGAGCACGGATTGAGGCGCTAACGACGATCAAACAAATGGTTCAGGAACAATTGCGCTTGGAAACGGCATGGCTCCAAGCACAAATTCAACCACACTTTTTGTTCAATGCCTTAAATGCGGTAGCAGCTTTAAGTGAAACCGATCTGGATAAAATGCATGATTTGCTACAAGAATTTAGCGACTTTTTGCGCGCCAAATTCCAATTTCAAAATATGGATGAACTCGTTCCGATTGAGGAAGAGCTTAGCCTGGTGCGCTCCTATCTCTCTATTGAAAAAGTCCGTTTTGAGGAGAGGTTGGAAATTGATTGGCAAGTAGAAGATAGCGACATAAAAGTCCCGTTTCTTTCCATTCAACCATTAGTAGAAAATGCGATAAGGCACGGTATTATGAAACGCCCCCACGGCGGAAAGGTCCTCATTCAGGTTTCTAACAATAAAACACATGCCGTCGTATCAGTAGAAGATGATGGAGTCGGAATGGACGACGTTCAACAGCAACGGATTTTAGAGAGAAAAGCCGCTAGCCGGTCAGGGGTTGGATTAATTAATACGGACCAGCGGTTAAAACGGCACTTCGGCACAGGGCTTCAAATTGATAGTAAAAAAGGCAAAGGAACAAAGGTATCGTTTCATGTGAAGCACAGAAATGGATAAAACGAAACACCACTACCCTTGCAAGCATGGCGGCCCTAACTAGGGATAGGATCCGCCATGCTGGCTTTAAGGTATAGCCGGAAGGAAACATGAAGCGATTAACGGCACGCGTCGTCTAGTGAACGCTCCCCTTCCCCATCTATTCCCATTCCAACCGAAATACAAATACATATTCACACGCCTCAATAATTTGCGCTATCCCTTCTTCCGTTCCCGCTGGGCCAGAAGATACTTCCTCTCCATTAAAGAAAACGACAAGGTTTTGCCCTTCTTTCTCAAAATCAAGCGTTGTATTGGCTATACTTGTAAACGGGTCATCTTTCAGATTTGGCAGCTCCATCCGTTGACTGCTTTCCATAGACCCTCCTTCTTCGGCAAGCATAAATCCAGCTTCGTATATCGCCATTTCGCCTACCTCTTCGTAAAGCCTAGGACTGGCAATCGTTACGATCATTTCTTCCCACCCTGAAAACAACCCCTCGCCTTCCTCTGCATGCATTGTATAAATCTCTTGTGTCCACTCTTCTGAGCGTTCGCCATTTTCATAGGCTTGGAGCTTGAATGATAGTGTCGTCGCATCTGGGTCGAAACGGGAAACGTCATACACAAATGAATGGCTGTTGCCGACTTGCAAATAACGTTGTTCGAGTTCAGAAAGTTGTTTAGGCTCTAACTGATTCGCCTCCGCTTGGCTGCAAGCTGTTAACAACAAGGCAGATAGCAATAAAAACGCTTGTTTCTTTCATAAGGACCTCTCCTTTTGCCAACTAAATTTTCTGTTTTTCTATAGAGACCATTTGTGTATGCCCCTCTCTCTGTAAACAGAGAAACGAATCAATCACTCTATTCAGCCATACTCGTATAACCAAATGATAGGAACAGTTGGCTTGCCGTCCAGCCTGCACCTGCACCGACACCAATCAGCACCACGACAATCAGCAGCCGCAGCCATAAGCGCATTTGCCAATACGTGTTTATACGAAAAAGTGCCCAGCATAAAGCCAACACAATAGGAAACAGTGCTACCATCAAGAAATAGTACATCGAAACAGGAGGATTGTCGGTAGCCGTTGTCCAATAAGGCTCTTCATCATATATGTTCGCGAACGGATAAGAGGCAGTCATTTCCCGCAAATGGGCACTGACTTTCGCTGCTTCGGTTTCTAGTGGATACACCATCTCCTCCTCCGTAAACGTGTCTATTTTTACATCAAGTTGAGCTGCTAAAGATGCAGGGATTAAGAACGAATAACGGCCTAAATGTTGAAAATTCTTTTTGGCTGTGCCCATCACATGGAAATCAACGCCATCGCCTAACGTTCTCTCACTATTGGCTGTTGTTTCCTCCTCCCACGACACTAACTTGACTGTCTGATCAATCATATACGGGTGGCTTAGATCGTTGCCAATAACGACGGCTCCGTTGCTCGCCTTCATGTCGTCTACTGACAGCAACGGTGTCACATCCAGCAGCGACAGAATCATTTTCCAGTGCTGATCTGGAACGGCTAACAAGTCTACGTATATTTCCGAATAACTTGTTTCGCTTTCCTCGACAATCAGATAATTGCCTTGGTTCGTTAACGTCACAAATGAAAAACCATCCGCGCTTAGCTGTTCTAGAAACTGGTCAGCCTGCTTCTTAGGCGCTTGTAAGCGGACAAACGGCCATATGTGCTCTTCCTCAGCTGTCCAACCATAAAGCGCTTCTCGCTCCTGCTGCAATTTGTCGATCTGGCAGTTGCTGATAAGATGAAATGGCAAGAAATGCAACAACCGCCGATAAAGCGACTACCACGAATCCCGTCTTAACTGGATACGGTAGATGCCGATGTGGTTTGGGATCGGCTAGTGCATGAGCTATGAGAATGCTTCTTCCAAGCACTACGGCCAAAAGTAGAAGAAGGACCATTGCCAGCAAGGCAAAACGAAGTGGAACCGGAATATAAGCCAATTGAGCAACATCTATATAAAGTGATAACTGTGGCGCCAAGTCTTTTGCTAAAGCAAAGCCAAACAGATGGAACGCCGCCAACGCCAAAAGCGTAGAAAAGACAGCTAAAATAATCGCTAGCACACTACTGGCAACGACCAATTGTCGATCTAGCCTTTTAGGAGAGTACCCTAAATAAACAACTGTTCGTGCCGCTTTTCGAAGCGCCAAGCCAAAACGTTTCATCGCTATTAGCCAAAACGCGATAAACATCGCTGCCGCTCCAAAAAGCAAACGATAGCCCGCAAATCGTAGTTGTTGAAAGGAAGCAGCCTCTAGCCCTTCGATGTAAAATAACCCTGATTGCGTGTCAATATTTTGGCGGACTGTCTTGCCAGTCCGCGCTTCGATATCGTTTCTTACTGTAGTCTTATCGTCGGTATCTGCCCGAATGTAAACGGTGGCGGTTTCATCGATGTCTTCTATTAATAACACTTCTCCCGACATGCCGTAAAACAGGCTGACAAATGTGTATGAATGACTGTTGCCGTTGCTGTCAATCAATTCAACTTTGTCTCCGTATTGGATGTCTGGAAAATGGACGGTAACAAAATTGTGCTCGAGCGCAATTTCACCCTTTTGAACTGGTGAACGATTGGTAAAATAATAATGGCCCGTTTCTACAAACTTTGGTTGATCAAACATTGATACTTCTATCGTTTCTCCAGTGGCTGTTTGCCAATCTGTAGTTGTCATGCTCCTCCATGTTTCATGCACTTCTGGCAAAGCAGCGATTTGGGCCATTGTTTCTGGAGAAGCCTGATTAATCGAAAAGTCGTATGTATAGCCAAGTTGAAATGCTTCGTTTTGCTTATAATTGGCATTTATTTGTTGTGCAATTAAAAATATGCAGGCGAAAGCTGCACACGCAAACATCGCCCCCACCAATGGAAAAAGCAGTGTTTTTTTATCATGCCTTATGTTAAGCCAAATCACTTTCCATAGCCTATGTATCAGCATTTGTTGCCTCCCCATTCACGAATAACGCCATTATCCAGCTCCACGTTATGGGGAGCCCACAGTGCCTCTTCATACGAACTCGTCGCAAATAAAATCGTTTGCTGACGTTTTCTCGCCCATTGCTGAAGTTTTTGGAACAACTCCAGGTCAATTGAGCCATCTACTAAAAAGACGGCTGGCTCAGCAGCGGCCGCCCGGGCAAGGCGAACTGCCTGACAATCATAATGCCCTAGTTCTTTGGTAGGAAGCGCCAATAACGGAGAAACGCCAAAATGGTCAGCAACTTCTTTAAGCCAAGCTTTGTTGCGCTTTTTTTGTTGCAACGCAGCTAAAAAGGCGATGTTTTCTTGTACAGTTAATTCAGCGAACAACGGTGCTTCCTCACTATAGACGCCGATTTCTTCACGGCGCATGAGGGCTTTTTCTTCCGTGCTGCAATTCGCTAAGTTGTATGTTCCTACGACTGCTTCTCCTTCGTCTAGCTCTAAAAGACCAGCAATGATTGCAAACAACGTCGTCTTTCCTGCGCCTTCGCTGCCGAAAATCGCCAAACATTCGCCTCGGCCTACACGTAAGGAGAGGCTTTTAAGTACTTGACGACGTCTTTTACCCCGTCCAAATCCGACTGTCACTTTCTCCAGTTCAATCTGTTTCAACTAGCGGCCTCCTCTCCACTTTTCTATTTTGCCATGGAAAAAACCGTTTTCCTAGTTTCATTTTAAACAATTGAACCACTATTTGAAAAATAGTCTTTGCTAAACGTATATAAGCGCATGACCTATAAATAAGCAACTATTGCTTAATTGCTTTTTTGTACAAAAAGCCCGCTTCCTAAAAGGAGGCGGGCTTTTATTCTACTACTTCAAGCTGTCTGGAAAGACGCTTAAATCGATGTCAAATACGATTGGCAAGAACGTGTAGACAGCGAGCACGATGAGAAGGGTGGAGAAAAGATTAAGCCAAAATCCGGCACGCACCATTTCAATAATTTTCAACTTGCCTGTACCGAAAATAATTGCATTCGGCGGTGTTCCGACTGGCAGCATGAATGCACAGTTTGCCGCAATCGCACATGGCACCATCACTGCAAATGGATGGACATTAATTGCCACCGCCAACGAAGCAAGAACCGGCATAATCATCGTTGCTGTTGCTGTATTCGATGTGATTTCCGTCAACATCATAATGAGCAACGTTGCACCACCGATAATAAGCAACATATGGAGTCCGTCTAGAACGGTCAGTTGTTCACCAAGCCATACAGACAGTCCGCTTGATTGGAAACCGGCTGCAATTGCTAAACCGCCGCCAAACAATAATAGTACGCCCCATGGAATGTCTTTAGAATCAGCCCAATCCAGAATGCGAGCGCTTGCTTTTCCAGGAATTAGGAACAAGAACATCGTTGCCATGATAGCCACCATGCCGTCTGAAATCCCTGGAAGTTGGAAGATCATTGCATTATCGCCACTCCAAAAGAAATCTTTTGTAATCCACATAAAGGCAGCAAAGGCAAACACGCCCGCGACAATGCCTTCTTCATAAGAGACGCGTCCAAGCTTGCTTCTTTCGGATTGGATCACTTCTTTCCCGCCTGGCAGCTCTTTAATTTTCGTTTTAAAGGCAATTCTGCCTAAATAAAACCACGTAAGCAGCAAAACTACGAGCATAAGTGGCGCAGCAAATAGCATCCACGAGGCGAACGAGACTTCAACGCCAAACAGTTCTCTCACTTGTCCAGCAAAGATAATCGTCGGCGGTGTTCCAATTAAAGTCGCAAAGCCGCCAATCGTACCAGCATAGCCGACACCGAAAAGCATTGCTTTCTCGAATTTAGGCAGCTCGCGCCCCTCTTTTTGCCCTTTTAGCGTTTCAGCGACTTGCGCCGTAATCGCAAGTGCCATTGGCACCATCATCATAACAGCAGCCGTGTTTGATACCCACATTGACAAAAACGCTGTTGCTGCCATAAAACCGAGCAAAATTCGCTGCGTACTTGTACCGATGACGGCAATGATAAAGAGGGCAATGCGTTTATGCAAATTCCATTTTTCCATGGCCGTTGCGATAAAGAATCCACCTAAGAATAAAAAGATAATGTCATTACCGTAGGATGAAGCAACAGCGGAGCCTTCCATTGCCCCTGTGATCGGCAGTAAAATTAATGGCATGAGCGATGTCGCTGGAATCGGGATGGCCTCCGTCATCCACCATGTTGCAATCCATAATGTGACCGCCAGCACGTGGCGCCCTTCTGTTGGCAGCCCTTCTGGATGAAAGAACATCAGCGTTAGGAAAAACAAGAGCGGGCCTAACAAAAGGCCGACAAGCTGAGCGCGGGAATAGGGTTTTTTTCCTTTCGGCTCTGGCTGCCCTCCATGGCTTTGCGTTGACTGTTCGTACTCAGCCGCTTCTCGTTTTAATGCACTGCTCCCTTTTTGGGCATATGAAAAAACATTAAGGGCGCTTTTCGTTCTTTTATGTTGCTGCCATAAGCGGTCCCATGTAATTGAAAAAGCTTGTTTCATGATGATCACCCCTAATCTGAAAGCGTTTTCTTATTTTTCCATAAGAGAGGGGGCTCCGTCTAGTTTTTTTAATTAAATGAAACTAGCTTTTAAAAACAAGGCTGCTTCTGGGCTTGCTTTATACGTTTGCAAGGGTCTGCCGGAACTTTGGTAAACGAGTTCTTTTTCAACGAGCTGCTCTTCTTCAAAGAAACGCATGTATTTACGCAACGACACATGGGAGATTTCCGTGCGCGCTTCCAGTTCTGCAGCAGCAAGCCAGTCGTCTGCTTCGATCAGGCAACGCAGCACGCGGATAGCCGTTTCCTTGGCAATGCCTTTAGGCAACGCGTAAACTTTTTGTTGCCCGCCTTTATGAAGAAGCCTGTCTACATCTTGCTGTGTAAAGGATACATTGGCGTCTAGCCGGCTAGCACGGTAACGGTTTAACGCTTCTTGAAAGCGAGCAAATGAAAATGGCTTGATCAAATAATCGACAACGCCGTAACGGGAACCCGTTTGCACGGTCTTCGCATCGTTAGCGGATGTAATCAGAATCACATCGGTATTCGTGTCTTCCGCGCGGATCCGTTTTAATACGTCGAGGCCATTTTCCTGGCCGACAAACACATCCAGCAAAAGCAGATCCGGTTTTTGCTCTTGGATCAAGTGTATGCCTTGTTCAAGCGTGTGGGCTTCTCCAATTAATTCAAAACCTGCTACTTTGCTTAAGAAAAGACGGTGAAACCTTGCTACATCGATATCATCTTCAATCACCGCTACTCTAATCAAGGCCGTCCCCTCCTTTTTCTCCATAAGGAATATGGATCGTGACAATCGTGCCTTTCCCTTTTTCCGACAAAATATCGATCGTGCCATAAAACGGCTTCAATTTTTCTCTAATATTCGCAAGACCGTAACCACGGTCGCCTCCTTTTGTAGAACGCTGGGAGGTCTCCTGTTCAGTCGGTGAAAAACCGATGCCATTGTCTTCAATCACATATCGGAGTACTCCACCAGCTTGTTTAAGCGTCAGTGTTAATTTTTTTTCGTCTATGTGTTGCATTGCTTCCCACGCATTGTCAAACGTGTTGCCAATGACCGTTACCCAGACGTCTGTTAAAGCGGTATTCATGCTTGGCCAAGGTGTGCCGCTTTGCACGTGCACAGTCACGCCCATTTGTTCAATCCAGCCAATTTTTTTGGCCAAATAGTGGGCAATGCTGACATCCTCTACAAGCTGTTCTACTTGGCTCGCTGCACTTGCTGTCCGTTTATGGTACCGTTCCGATAATTCCTCAATATAGTTTGTTAATTCTTCGTACGACTCCGTTTCCACCATTGCATGAATGATGTGGAGCTTATTCATAAACTCATGTGTTTCACTACGCAAACTATGGGCATACACTTCGGCGCCAGCAAGGCGTCTCATTACATCATCTAAGTGGCTCCGCTCATTAAAAGTCGCAAGGGCGCCAACACATTTTCCTGCTACATACATCGGCACGCGTGTCGCCACCGTTTCCACATCGCCTTTCTTAATCGGCTCACTAGAGAATGCGCTAGTCGCTGTCAACGCCTCTTGTAGCTTAAGCTCAGGCCAAATCCGATCAATTGGTACGCCATCAAACTCTCCATGATACCCAGTACGCCGCAAAAATTGTTTCGCCGCATCATTAGCCATGAGGACTTCGCCGTCTTTATTGATCGCCAAAATCCCTTCATCGACTGCTTCAAGCATCGAATTGCGCTCCTCGACAGCTAAAGCAATCTCCGCAGGCTCCAACCCGTTAAGCGTTTTTTTAATGCTTTGCCCTAACATCGAAGCACCGACAATGCCAATGAGCAAGCTGCAAAATACGCTCCAAATAAGCATCGATTGGCTATCCTTTACCGCTGCGGCGATAGCCTCAGTCGAGATGCCGACAGAAACAGCGCCAATTTGCTTGCCTGCCTCGTCCCAGACAGGTTCAAAAGCACGCATCGACGGCCCAAGCGTCCCCACTCCTTCTGATGTGTAGCGATGGCCGTTAAACACATCCACCGCGTCTTCACCAACAAATGTTTGCCCAATTCGTTCCGCTACTGGATGTGTGTAACGGATACGATCGTTATCCATTACGACGATATATTGAAGGTCATTTTCCTCCCGAACCGTTTCTACGTAAGCTTTTAGCTCGTCATTGGTTTCTCCGGCAACTAGAGCAGCCTTAGCCATCTCACTATGGGCGATATGGCTTGCACTAATGCGCACTTTTTCCGCCAAATGTTCTCTTGCGCCAGTTGCTTGGCTATGGGCCACAAAGGCGCTCAAAATCAAAATCGAAACGAGTACAATTAAACCGCTAAACAGCATAATCTGCCCTTTTAGCGGCAGCCGCTTATACCCTTTCATGACAGGCACTCCTTTTCATACAGTAGTACTATGATAACAAGCTTTTATACAAATGAAAGCAAAAACGCCTTCTTTTAACACATTTCCGAAAGAAGTCTCCCTCTTCACGCCAACGGTGAGGGGAGATGAACATCGGTTGGGCGATAGCCAATCAGCTAACTATGATGCTGTTGTAATTGAAGATTTAGATATAAAAGGAATGGCACAAGCACTGAAGTTTGGTAAAACTGTCGCTGATAATGGATGGGGAATGTCCACTTCTTTCTTACAATACAAAAGGAAAACAACTGATCAACATCGATAAATGGTTTCCATCTATAAAGACTTGTTCGCAATGTGGTTCCATAAAAAAAGGCATGATCCGAACGTACGTATCAATGTGTTTGTGGACGAAGCCTGGATATGGATTACAATTCAGCAATCCATATCAAAAAAGAACGGATTCGCTTATTAGCCACTGCCTAATGAATCGATAAACTCTTGGAACAAGAGGGGGCGTTTGGTCCATTTCGTCAGCTCCCACTTCAAGCGACCTGCAAGGGTGATAAGTGGTGGGTAGTTCACGTGGTATACTAACCATAAACCGCTTATAAGGAGCATACAAATGGACACAGAGACACTTGCCATTTACAATCAAGCAAAACAAAAAATTAGCACAGCAACAAGAAAAACAGCCCACGAAAAGGGGCTTTGGCACGAAACATTCCATTGTTGGATCGTCGATGATTCACAAACCGAGCCTTACATCTATTTGCAACAACGGAGCGCCCACAAAAAAGATTTCCCTAGCTTGTTTGATATTACCGCAGCTGGCCATTTGCTCGCAGGTGAAACAGCTGAAGACGGTATGCGCGAAGTCAAAGAAGAATTAGGGATCGACATTCCTTTTGCTGACCTAGACTTTCTCGGCCAATTCCGCTGTATGCCGAAACACCATGATATCTATGATTATGAGTTTGCTTATACGTACGTATACAGGCAACATATCCCGTTTGGGCAATTTCGATTACAAGAGGAAGAAGTCGCTGGTATGGTGCGCGTGCCTTTTTCTGCTTTCTATCAACTCTGTTTTGGTTCGGTCGAAGCGATCAAAAGTGACGGGTTTGTCGAAGAAGGCAAGATTCGCCGCCCTTATTGCGAGCGAGTAACATTGAATGATCTTGTTCCTCATCAACCAAGTTTTTTGCAGCTAGTAGCCATTTCAATCGACCAATTGCTGAAAAATGAAAAACCACGCTAAAAAAGGCTTACTATGCCTTGATAAGGGAAAAAGAGTAAACGCCTAGGAAGTTCATGCGAAGGAGAAAGGACATTAACAATTTGCCAAAACATTCACCCGGTTCGCCAGGCACCGATCCACTACAAATAGAAGCCAATGATGAAAACCACCTCATCGGCCTAACAGCCACTTGGCGCTATGAAGATAACCCCACTCCTTCCTTGAACGCACGCAAAAACAGCGGGTAATCAAGCGTGACGGCAATTCGGGGGCCTTCATTTCTAATGCCAGGACGAAAATCAACATAGGTCAGTCCTTGTTCTTTACCATATGTAATGATTTCAATTGGACGTTCAATATAACCAGCCATCTCCGGTGTCCGGATGAGCATAAGCGGCACCAAATCATGAATAGGGGCCCCAATGATGCCAGGCATCATTTGCTGGTGCACCTCCATGTAATAGGCGCAAATATCCCGTATGACATGGGAAAATGGATTTTTTGCTTGTTCTGCCCACTTGTCCACTATTATTGCTGGCAGCACCGCCTGATTGGTGATGTTTAAGGGGGCAAGCGTTAGCGGAGTAGCACGGCTTATGACAAGCTGTGCCGCGTGTGGGTCGCCGTGAACATTTGCTTCAGCTAGCGGAGTGGCGTTTCCGGGAATAAAAAAGGCTCCTCCCATTACATAAAAAGAATGGACGTACGTCATTTCTTTCTCAAACCCGACAAAAGCAGCTGCGAGCGCTGTCATTCTCCCCGTATCGACAATGATCACTTCTCCCTGAAAACGGGCAATGATTTCAGGAACCATAGCAAACGGACGCACTGGAATCTCGTCATGGGCAGGCAATTGAATCGGACCCATTCCGCCCTCTCCATGAATATTAGGATAGTATGCTAAGTTTTCCTCAACAATTGGCATGCTTGCTCCAGATATAAGCGGGATGTCTGTCCGCCCCGCTAAATGGAGCAAATACGCAGCGTTCGTAACTGCTTGCTTCTTACTGACATTGCCATAACTAACGACAAGCCCGATTAACTCAATAAATGGGGCGGAGAGGGCATACATAATCGCCAACGAATCATCGATTCCAGGGTCGCAAAACATCAGCACCTTTTTTTTCATGCTTTCCTCCTGTTTGTTTCTTCATATATCCTATGATGGAAACGATCTGGTTATGAGGAAACAAATGGGATCGCATGCTTTGTGTAAAATAGTCTTGATTGAAGGGACGAATAGCCAAAAAGCCCTCTTCAAGCATCCAGTCGAAACGGGTCATTCACACATCAAAATAAATGTGGTAGTGTCTAGCACATCCGGGGTTGAAGCGTGTACGACAATGGGTGCATTCCCCTTTTTCAAGATAGTCGCTAATCGCCAGCGTTTTTCGGCATTTTCCACAATAAATCGCGTTCGCGCTAAACTCACTCTTTGGCCACTTTTTAATCTCATGCCCAGCAGACTCAGCATGACACTTATAACACGGATAAAAATGGCCACAGCAAGCAAATTGGATCGCAACGACATCCATTTCTTGCTGGTAATGAATACAGCGTGTTTCTTCGTCAATTGGAAACCCATGTATGTTTGGCAAGCTGCTCACTCCCTTGTTGTGTAAAAGGGCTGCACTCCTCGTCTGACAAGCGTTTTCTATCAGTCTGAATGATTTTGTCGACTTTGTCGACAACCTTAAGGGCTGCACTCACCGCAGCCCTGGGACTTTTCTATCAGTAGATGATTATTTTTGAAACAACGAAACAACAAAACCAATTACTGCCCCGAGCAAGGCGGGAACCACCCAAGCTAATCCAAGTTCGGCAAACGGCAACGCTAGAAAGCCGAGATAGCCCCAATCTGGGTTTGCAGCTAGCAAGCCGTCGTTTAAGCTTACGATTCCGGTAAACAAGACAGCAAATTGGTAAATAGAGCGTCTTTCACCAATCATTTTATCCAGAAAAGCAAGAAAAATGAGCACCATAATAATCGGATAAATAAAATGGAGCACCGGCACTGACAACGAAATCACATTTGCCAAGCCAAAATTGGCAATAACAAGGCTCAATAACGTAAACACCAACACAAGCGATGAATAAGAAAGACGCGGAAACCGTCTATTAATATAAATCGCACATGAAGAAATCAGCCCTGTCGCTGTCGGAATACAAGCAAATAAGAGCGCAAGGCCTAAAATCACATTTCCATAAACGCCAAAATACGCATTGGATACAGCTGCAAGGATTTCAGGGCCCGTTTGCGCGGAAATCGCAGTTGCGCTAGTCGCACCTAGATAACCGAGTCCTGCATAAACGGTCCCTAAACAAACCGCAGCCACAAGCCCTGCTTTCCACGCTGCTTTTTGGACCAATAACCGATTGTTCCCACCTCTGTCTTCAATCGCTTTAACAACGATGACACCAAACACAATGGAGGCAATCGTGTCCATCGTCAAGTAGCCTTCTGTGATTCCTTTAAATAACGGATAACTTGTATATGCTTCGGTTGGGGCCTGGTATGTGCCTAGTGGCCCGAACACAACCGCGGCTAACAATGTAAAAACGACAAGCAGCAAAAAAGGCGTGATGATTTTCCCGATGCGATCAACAAATTTCCCCGGATTCAGGGCAAGCGCATAAACGATCGCAAAATAAATTAATGTGAAGATTAAAAGGGAAAGCGAACTTCCGCCATTCGTTAAAAATGGCACAATCGCCATTTCATAAGATACCGTTCCCGTCCGCGGCACAGCAAACAGCGGGCCAATGGTAAAGTACGCCAACGTTGTCACCGCTACCGCAAATTTAGGATGAACACGCCTGCTTAACCCTTCCGCATCGGAGCTGCCAATATACGTAATCGCAAGCACACCTAGGATCGGCAGCCCTACGCCCGAAATTAAAAACCCAATTATGGCAGGCCATGCATGCTCACCAGCGTTCAGCCCCAATTCCGGCGGAAAAATTAAATTTCCAGCGCCGAAGAAAAGAGAAAATAGCATGAGACCAATAAAAAATATTTCTTTGTTTGAAATCCTTCCTGTTGACTCCATAACAATCCCTTTCTGAAAAATGCAATTATCTGACATATTACTGCACTAGTTGACGGCAGCAAAAATGATTCTAACATAGCTTTTCCCCACTGTCTATTTCCACCTTTTCCTAGCAGGCGGTTGGTTGCGCTTACATTGCATAAATGACGTAAAACACGCCCGTGTCTTTTCGCTCAAAAATAAAAGGAGAAAAAGCATACTACTCAGAAAAGAAGCCTTCATTACCGAACTAAGCGCAAGCTCCCATCTATCCTCCTCTTGAATAGTTTATTTAATAGTGAACTTTAAGCTTATGCCAAATAGCCTTCCAGTTCTTTTTCATCATCCGCTCCCTATAAATGGCAGCTCGTTCTTTTGTCTCAGTAAAATATGGGGTCGGTTTTCATTCTAAATGGAGGACATCTTCTATCCCACAAGGAGAAGCAAGAACCAAATGATCGTCTTTGTCTAACTTCACGCCTAAAGCAGTTGCAGTTTCTGGAAACTTTGAAATCGCATCTTCTGAAGACGTATAAGGCGAAAAATGATTCAAGACAAGACATGCATTCTTGCTTGATTTTTAACAGACCAAGGGATATCAGGCATCAAGTGTTTCAAACTGCCCTCTAATCCTTTTTCGACATTCTCGTCGATGTTGGTGTTATCAAAATAAATAACATCCACATCTGGTGTCTTCGTTCTATCATTAAAGCCGTGTAACGTATCCCAAATTTTAGACCGTACAAACCCTGCACATATCCACCAATCAGGTAAATCAAGGGAGCTTGCAGCCTTAATGATTTCCATCATTTTTTCATCACTATGAATGAGCTTTATGACATCCTCTTTATTCTGTAACATCTTAAATGAACCCCTCTCGCAAAACGAACATACATTCCTATCTTACCATATAAAAATAGGAATGAGTGTATTGATTCAACTTAAAAAGGAACAACGTTTACGAAAAGAGCAAGATAAATAAGTCAAAGAGAGAGTTTCTATGCCCCCTGCTGCTACCTTCTACATAACACTGAGCCATCCCTTCCTTTACCATAAGTTTCTCGAAACGATTTATTGAGCTTGACCAACATACATCATTCAATGACGAAACATTTTCTTATCGCCTCCTATTCAAAATCGGTCCTATCTACACGCGGCTGGCTGTTGTACGCTAAAAGAAAAGGGCAAGGAGGCTTTCCAAATGGATTTCCATGATAAGCGCAACCAAAACAGCTATAGCGGCCGCAATACCGATTCACGGTGGCTTACGACTATTGCCAGCCATCTGTCAAGGAAACACATCGATATTGCCGCTGACATTGGCTGTGGTGGAGGAATCTACACACGAGCGCTGGCAATGATCGGTATTCCTCATGTCATCGGTGTCGATTCGTCGGCGCAAATGCTCGCTGACGCCAAAAAAGCATGCCGGGAGTTTCAACAAATTGAGCTTAGAAAAGGGGATTGTGAGGACCTTCCTCTCGCAAGCGAATCGACTGATTTGCTTTTGGCAAGAGCGCTCATTCACCATTTGCCAAGCGTGCAGCCTTTTTTTCAAGAAGCGGCGCGGACATTAACAAGTGGTGGCCTGTTTATTATTCAAAACCGTACGCTTGACGATTGCTTTCTTCCCGGAAGCACTGAGCATGTACGTGGCTACTTTTTTTCTGCCTTCCCACGCCTGAGGAAAATAGAAGCAAAACGCCGTTTTTCTAGCGCTTACGTTCGCCAAGCTCTCCATTCTAACGGCTTTTTATTGTTGCATGAGGAAACGTTATGGGAGACACGGGCGATCCATCCAAGCAAGCAGGAACTTCTCGTTGATCTATCGAAACGGAAAGGGCGCTCGATTTTACATCAGCTTTCTGACCAGGAATTGGCTAAACTTGTACATGTGATTGATACGTCACTCGAACAGGACGGCCCGATCGTTGAGAAGGATCGTTGGACGTTATGGATTGCCGAGAAGCAGGCTGAGCGATAAGCCTTTATTTATAAAGCAGTATGCTGAGATAATGGAAAAAGTACGCCCTGGATGTGCTTCTTTCATTATCCCTCTCCTCTACGATATCCCTTTCGTCGTTGCCAACTCTACCATTGACGTGCCTAATCATGTGACTCGTCCCAAAACGGTTCTCGGCAAATTCGCTTTTCTATGGTAAAGTGGAAAACAATACATAATAAGGCAGGTGACTGCTGCAAAGCCAGCAATCGTATGAGTGAACAGTGGACATCTAAAATCGGTTTTATACTCGCTTCTGCGGGCGCTGCAATTGGGCTTGGCGCTCTATGGCGCTTTCCTTATTTAACGGGGACAAATGGTGGGGGCGCATTCTTTCTCTTATTTATTTTATTTACCGTTTTCATTGGTCTGCCGCTGCTTATTGCCGAGTTTGTCATTGGCCGTGGCGCAAAGCGGGAGGCGGTATCGGCTTACCCGAAGCTTGTCAACAGCAAAGCGTGGTCTTGGATTGGGCGTTTTGGCGTTGTCGGATGCTTTTTGCTGATGACGTTTTATGCGGTCGTTGGCGGCTGGATTTTGCTTTACGTGCTCTTATCGTTTGGCAATTTTGTCCTGGCCGATGGACGCGATTACGAGCAGTTGTTTGTCAGTATTACCGCCAGCCCTTGGTCTAGCATACTCGGTCTTGTGGTATTCATGTCCCTTAATGTCGTCGTGTTGTCTTTTGGCATTAAAAACGGGATCGAACGGGCTAACAAGTACTTAATGCCGCTTTTGTTTTTGTTCTTGCTTATTATTATTTTTCGTGGCCTCTCCCTTGAAGGCGCGATGGAAGGAGTTCGTTTTTTCCTACAGCCTGACTTTTCAAAAATAACCGCGCCAGGCTTGCTGGAAGCACTGGGTCAATCGTTTTTCTCGCTGGCAGTTGGCTTCTCTTGTATGGTGACATACAGTTCCTATCTGGGAGACAAGCAAAGTTTGCCAGGCTCGGCTGCGTACGTGGCAGCGATGAACATATTTGTCTCCTTATTGGCTGGGCTTGCGATTTTTCCAATTGTCTTTGCCTATGGCATTGAGCCAGCCTCTGGGCCAGGCCTGTTGTTTATCGCACTGCCTGCCATTTTTGCACAAATGCCTTTCGGTGCTCTATTTTTAACCTTGTTTCTATTGCTGTTTTTCTTTGCGACCATTACCTCGTCTTTAAGTTTGTTGGAAATTATCATTTCTGCATTTACCCAAAACAAAGGCTGGAACCGTCGCCATGTTGCCATTGGAAGCGGTGTTGTCGTCATTATTGCAGCCATTCCTTCTGCATTATCGGCAGGACTTTTAAGCGGGTTTGCTTGGGAAGAGAAAACGGTGTTTGATTTAACCGACTTGCTTGTATCCAATATCATGCTTCCCGTCGGTTGTTTGCTTATCGCTTTATTCGTTGGCTATAAAATCAAACGCGACCTATTGTTTCATCAATTTCAGATAGCATCGGGGCCTGTTGGCCGTGTTGCCCCTTTTTGGCTTTTTCTTATGCGTACGCTCGTACCCGCTACAATCCTTCTCGTGTTCATTGCCCAGTTTTTCTTATAAGGCAAAGGAATACACTGCCTAAATTTAACGTTTAACAAGCAACAATAGTTAGGTATATAAAGGGGAGGAGGAGGATGTCAATGAGCCAAATTAAAAAAACAGCCAAAGCGCTACCTGGCTGGACGGTTGAAGAGGAAACGCTTTGGCGCACTTTTACATTTGACCATTTCTTAAAAGGAATTGATTTTGTGCAGAACGTTGCCGCTTATGCAGAAGGCGCCCAGCACCATCCTGTCATCACGATTGACCATACGGCTGTTTCGATAAAGTGGACAACAGTCGATGAAGGGAAACTAACACAAAAGGACATTGACGCCGCACAAGCGTGCAACCAATTTTTCGAAAGCTAAAGGCGCTTGGCTGTTAAATCGCAATATGACGAAGCACGTTGCTCATCTTTTGTGAAAAAGAAGCCGGTTCTTCCACTGACTGGGCGTGTACATACATTAGGACAGGGTCAGTAAAAAGCCAATGGTTGTGGATCGCGCTAATAATGACGCCTTGCTCTGCCAGCCCACGGACGACAACGGGCACTTCTTCCTGCAACAGCACCATTTCTGCTAAATTCAATGCCGTGCCATTTTGGTCCAATGCTTCAAACGTGACGCCAATATGGAGGCTGGCTTTTGTTGGCCTCCCTTGAATGGTTGCATGTAAGCTTCTTGGAATATCGACCGAGCAGACGCCAGTTTGATGTGTTGGCTTCTGCCCGAGAATCACCCCTACTTGTTCACAAGCCGAGTAAAACGTTGTCATCTCCACTTCTCCCCCTCACAGAATTCGCCCTTTGTGATTTATATGTATAAACATAAAAGGACTGCCCTCCACTCCAGGGGGAGCATTTAATTGGGACCTAATTTCCTTCCTCAAACTGTTCGATCTCGCTTTCGCTTATTTCTCCAGCAAATAAAGGCTGAGTAGGCATGACGTGCATGCCTCGAGCAGTCACATGGACTTGTACCATATAAATTCCCGCTTCCTCTAGCGCTAATGGCGTTTGGTATAAACCTGATTCAGCATGGCTTGCTTCATGGAAGTCCGATTCCTCCCTATCGTCATAAGGCCACACTTCAAAGACGACTTCCTCTGCATCATCGACAGGCTCGTCTCCTTGAGTGACTTTCGCCTCAAGGACAATGTTTTCAAGTACAGGCTGTTCTTCTGCCATTTCAAAAGCAACCTCGATTGCTTCTGCCGACAGTGAAGGCGTTTCCTCTTTCTCAGAACAACCGCTTAATGCGACAATACCAAGTACTGTTGCTGTTAACCATCGTTGCTTCATGTTTGTTCTCCTTCCTTAAAAGCGCCAACATCGACTTCTTTAACGCGTACAGTCGCTGTTGTGCCTTTCCCTTCTTGTGACACTAGCTGAAAGGCGCCGCCATGTTTGGCGACAATCTCTTGCACGATTGCAAGGCCCAGGCCCGTACCGCCGTCCTGCCTGCTCCTGCCTTTCTTGACCCGATAAAAACGCTTTTGTACAGACGACAGGTCTGCTTCAGGGATGCCAGCTCCTTCATCTTCAACAACCAATTCTGCCCAGCCGTTGCTTGAAATGATCCGTACTGTAACCGTTGTAAAAGGCGGAGAATAAGCAATTGCATTTGCGAGCAAGTTCGTTAACACTTGCTGCATTCGGTCCCAATCGGCATCAATAATGCTGTCCTCATCCAACTCAAGTTCCAGTTTGATGTGTTTTTGTTCAGCTTGCCAAGCGAATGTAGCTACCGCTTCACGAGCAAGCTCTGCAAATGGGAATGCCTCTTTGTCTAGACGGTAATCGTTGCCTTCTAGCTGAGCCAAATCAAGCAGGTCATTGACAAGGCGATCTAATCGCTTCGCCTCTTTTTCAATAACGGCCATTCCTTTATTTCTTTCAATGACACCTTCCTGAATGCCCTCTGCATAGCCGATCATATAGCTTAAAGGCGTTCTCAGCTCGTGGGCAACATTGGCCAGAAACGCATTCCGTTCTCGATCTACTTGCTCTAATGATTTGGCAAGCTCATTAAAAGAATGAGCCAGTTCCGCAAGCTCATCATGGCTTTTTCCAATAGCAACACGCTTTGAAAAATGGCCATTTTCCATTTCTTTGGCGCTTGCTTTCATTTCCCTTAGCGGCTCTACAATATGTTTCGTCATGCGCTTGCCTGAAACGATGACAAAGAAAGCAGCAAACAACACTGCTGCATAAAGCGCCCACTGGATATCAACAAACGCCTCATAAACAACAGCTAATGGCATTGAAATAAAAATCGCGCCTTCTAATTTATTTTCACTGATTAACGGAAGGGCAATCCCTAGCAACTCTTGTTGAAAACGAGGATGTTCGCGACGAATCACAACTGTCTCGCCGTCCAGCAGACTTTGCCGTTCCTCAAATGTGATCAACTGTGCATCTTCATCGGCTGCAAAAGGGACGCCGCTCGCCAATTCCATTGGATCATCTGTCAGTAAAAATTGAGCCCGGCTTCTTTCATTCGCCCACTCCACTCGTTCATATAGCTCTTCCGACAAACCTTCCTTTTCATAAAAGGACACAATGGCGCTGCCCTCTTCCATAAACTGTCCAAGTTGTTCGTCTACATAAAGCTTTTCATACAAAAACGCGATTAAAAAACCACCAGAGACGACAAAGGCCAACGCGGCAGTGCCAATGGCTAGCCAAATTTTTGTACCAATGGACAAGGGCTTCATTCGCTTCCTCCAAATTTATAACCGACACCCCAAACGGTTTCGATAAAACGGCCCGCCCCATTAAGCTTTAAGCGCAACGTTTTAATATGCGTGTCGACCGTCCGCAACGAACTAGCAGCTGTATCTGTCCATACTCGCTCAAATAAATGCTCCCGTGAAAAAGCGCGGCCCGCGTTTTCAGCTAAAAACAGCAACAATTCGTATTCCCGCCTTGTCAGGCTAATAAGCGTTCCAGCAACGGTTACAGACCGGCCGTCTTTATCAAGTTCAAGTTCTTCAAAAACAAGACGTCTGCCACGCCTTTTATCCATATTCGCACGGCGCAACGCTGCCTCTACACGGGCCATTAATTCCTTTGGGCTAAATGGTTTGACCATGTAGTCATCGGCACCGGTTTTAAGGCCACGGACTTTATCAGCTTCATTGCCTCGTGCTGTCAGCATAATCACAGGGAGTGAATGCCTTTGCCGAATACGCTCACAAACGTGAAAGCCATCCATCCCTTCCATCATGACATCAAGAATAACCAAGTCGATCGCTTCCTGTTCAATCCGCTTAAGAGCCTCGGCGCCATTATCAGCTGTCAGCGCCTGGTAAGATTCTTTACGTAAATAGGTAACTACAAGCTCAAGCAGCTCAGGCTCATCGTCAACGACTAGCACTGTTTTAGCTCCCATCTTCTTCCCTCCCTGGGGCAACGGAAATCGCATAGGGCCCTGCCCCGACAGACACCTCATCTGTCAACTCAAAAGGGTCCTTCTGCAATATGGACAATGTGTCGCTGTCAAAATTGCTTACGAGCAACTCTTTTCCAAACAAATAAATATAATTAGGATTTTGCCCGACTTCTGCTTTGGCAACGACCGTTTGCGTGGCACGGTTTACTTTATAGACGTGATGGTCGCCATGAGAGACCACATAAAAATCGTTTTCCTTGCGACTGCCTGTCATTGCGATCGGCATCAACCCAACTTCAATCTCAGCCTTCATCTCGCCTGATGCCACTTCATAACCGCGAATCGCGCTATTTAAGTTGCCTGTGGGGCCGTGCCCACCAGTCCATAGCAATTCGCCATCAAAAAAAAGCCCTGCTGGACGTTCGCTAACTGGAAAAGAAATGACTTGTTCCATTTTCTCCAAATCAAATACAGCAACATCACTTTTGTCAGCACATAGGACAAAAAGCAGTCCACTTTCATCAGCCAAAAGCTCTGATGGGGAGCCCTCTAGTGAAAACGTCCCCATTACATCGCCATGTTCCACACTAACCAACTTGACTTCACTGTTGTCCGTATCGGCTACCGCTACGGCGTCACGGCCAGGAAGCGCTGTCATTGCGGTCACGGCTTCATCAAACTGGGCAAGTTCGTCAACGGTTCCGCTGATGGTGTCAATGGCCAAAAGTTTTGTCCCTGTTTGCGCTAAAGCGACCATGCGTCCGGAATGGATACTGACAATTTTACTCCAAGGCTCGTCTATTTTCTCGGTTCTTACTGGGCGTTTATGACCACTCTCTAGAAAAGCAAGAGCAGGTTCTTTTAAATGGGTGACAACCGCGTATGGTTCATTTCCCTCAGGCAACGGAAGCGACTTCTGATCGCATCCGGCAAACAAAAAACAGAACGAGGCCACTAGCATAACTGCCTTCCAGTTCACGAGTTTTCGCCTCCTTTTTCGCCAGTATAGCGAATAAATGTGAAGAAAGTGAGAACTGGGAATGCTTTTCCTCAATTTCAACGATACCAGAAGGGAATGAAAAAGCAAGGCGCCTACATCTGGACGCCTTGCCAAAGAAAGAAATAAGCACTGTGGAAAATTTGATCAATCCTCTAGTACGGTTTTCTTGCGCTGCTCTCGTCTTTTTAATTGCAAGAGACAGGCACCCTTATTCAATCGCCCGGCCATGCTTTTTTAATAGCAGCTGTACAGCTGCCATCGCCACTACAACAACCGCCATCGCAAGCAAGGCAGGGTAAAAGCTGCCAAACGTATCGGAAATCGCGCCAACCGCAAGGGGGCCGATCGCAGCAAGAATGTAGCCGCCTCCTTGATTCATCGCGGACCATGCACTCGCTTCTTGGGGGCTATTGGTTTCAACAATCGGGAGCATTAAAGCGAGAGGGAACAGCCCACCGGCGCCAATGCCAAGTAAAATGGCAGCAGGAAGGGGGTGAAACCCAGCGAGCAAAATGCCGATCCCAGCTAATTCGAGCATGCTGCAGCCAACCAGCACCGTTGTCAAACGGCCAAATTTCGCAACGAATGTCGGCAACACCATCGAAGTCGGAATTTGAATCAATGTAAACACGGTAAGCATCGCCGCAGCAGTCGATTTGCTATAACCCATATCTTGGACAATTGGTGCAATCCAAGCTGTCACTGAATAAAACATACTGGACATTAACGCGAAAAACAATGTCACTAAAATGGCCCGTTTGTTTTTTAATGGCAATCTCGCTTTCGCTGCCGTTACTTCTGTGCGTTTTTGCAGCGCCAATTTGATCCAGAACGTTAAAGCCGCAATGCCAAGAATGGCCCAACTAGCAAGAGCGACACCCCAATTGTGGCTCGCACTGTTGTAGATTGGCACAGACAACCCAGCGGCTATTCCCGCTCCTGCTGCCATCGAGACGGAGTAGATACTGACAAGCCCTGGCCGCGTTGGGAAATACTGTTTAATAAAACCAGACAAGAGCGGACCGGCAATGCCGATGCCGACTCCTGCCAAAAAAGCTGTTCCAACCAAGACGATGACTGAACCTGTGATTCCCCGCACGGCGGTGGCCGCAGTTAAAAGCAACAAAGAAAGAAAAATGGCTTTTTCCAAGCCGATCTTTTGACTAATCTTCGCCGCAAAGGGTGCAAAGATACCCATGCACAGCACAGGTAATGTCGTCAACAAGCTTGACGCCAGCCCACTCATTCCTAGTTGTTGCTGAATGGTATCTAGCAACGGAGCAACGGACGTAATCGCAGGCCGCATATTAAGAGACGCTAAAATGAGCGCTAAAATCAAATAAATGGTCCGCATCTTTCAATCTCCCTACACAAATAGAATCGATTCCAGTTGAATCGTTTCAAAAAAAAACCTATTTCATATAAGTAAGCATACTATTTCGCTCTTCTAAGTAATCCGACACCCATCATAACACTTTTTTCAATGTTTTGGCGTTAAATGTGCGCTGAGTTCTCTAAAAAACTTTCAGATTGCTTTTGCTCGCTTATGCCAAAAAGCAAAAAGGAGCGCCTTCAAATGAACGCGAAATAAAAGGTTGCAAACAGGGTGTTGACACGAATTTCTTTCAGGAGTATGATTCACTTAAAAATCGATCATTCCCTTGATTGATTCACCGCCTGCCTGCTATAAATTTTCTTTAGCAGAAGGACATCAATCATGGTGAATTTAGTAGTATCCCAAATTTAAAGAGGTTATTGTCATGAACCGTGTCCCAAAACTTATCAAATTTCCAAAAGAGCTTGTCCAACGTGTTGAAGACTACCGAAAACAACATAAGATCAGGACGTTTTCAGGCGCCGTTTATGATCTATTAAAAAAGGGCCTGCAAGGCGCCAACGATAACGACAACGCCCGTTAAATCGCTATCCACATGTAAACGGTGTTTTAATACCGTACGCTAGCTGATGCCAGAATCCCCAACTTTTTATTGTGTAGATCCTCTTCTTCTCTAATCCTTTCCTCCTTTACCGCTGTGAAACGTTCCATTTCCTTCTTTCTTTCTGAGCCATCCGTCTTTAACGTCCATTGAAAAAACGCCAATTGTCAGGCTCAAAACGTGAAACATTTTTTCTTATTATCCGTATGGGAAAGTAATGAATAAACAAAAGGAGGAAGCAAAATGAGTGTTGCCACGAATCAAGGAGACTTTGTAAAAGTCGTATTTGTTTTCCAAAAGAACGAACAAGTAGAGGAAGTAACGCTTAACTCCGCTCAATTAACAGCGTTGCTACACGCCAAACAAGTGTGGATTGAATCGTTTGCCGATCATTTTAAAATCGAGAACAGCGTATGGTCTTACGGGAATCAAAATGTCTCTTTGCAGATTTATTTGAAGTGATTGCAGTTTCAAAGAAGAAGGGGGACGTGCAATTTCATTTCATGTTTTTGACCAGTCAGGAGAGCGGACTGTCAAATAAAAATTCATTGAGCATGATAACGATGTTTACGATATCAAGTACAAAGAATTGCTTGACATGACGCTTTCAAAACTTGTGGCTTATTTTGAGTAAACCCTTAAAAACTATACAATCAGGATCGACAGCCATAGGGGCTGCCGGTCCTTTTTTTCTCCCTCTTTTATATTAAACAAAATAACGACAGTTGAATATCGCAGTGTCTTCTTTTATGCTAGTTATGTGGAAAATCATAGAAGGTGACAAGCTACAGGACACGCTCATATGCTTCTGCTCTCCTACTGGACTATGGCATGCCAAAAAGTCAATAAAGCAAAAATGCGGAAGTACGCGCTAAACTTTAAAAGCAGGGGTGGTGCAGTGATTGATAATATATGTATTAGTTGCTGGAGAAAATACACAGGAAATGAAGTAGTCGATAACACCATCAAAGAAAATTGATAATGACACTGGTAATGATTTAAGAGAAATTCCAACTACGTAACAACAGAAACTACTACAACTGTAAGACTATGGTCTACAGTGAGTTTTTTTAGAAAAAAAGTTAATTTTTCTTATTAACAAAATGATAGAGGTGAAAATATATGAAGAAAACGATCACACTTATTACGTTGACGTTTGTAATGATGGTTTGTTTAGCTGCTTGTGGGGATGATACTCAAGATCTCGACAAAAATAATGAGCAAAAGAAATCTACTTTGGAGGGTGATAGTCAAAAAGACGATGGTATAGACGAGAAATCTGAAACAACAGAGGATGAGGAATCTTCGGATGTAGGAGTCGATGTTGAGTCCGATGATCAACTAGATTTAGGAATTGGTGGTACAGGAACATTTGATACGACATTAGGAACATATGAGGTTACGTTAGTATCAGCGAAGCTAGAAGATACTATTGATGGCGCATCCTCAGAATTAGATAGATTCATCCTATTAGATTTGACTGTTAAAAACACAAGTGAAGAAGAACAGAAAGTTGAAGATTTATTGCATTCACTTGAAGTAACAGATTATCTTGATGGTAGTGGTTTCTCAGATGCATCGGAGCATTTTGATAGTATAGAAAAAATGTCAGGAGTAATTGCTCCCGGTGAAGAAATGTCAGGTCAATTTGTTACATTTGTTTATGACGCCGATGAGTACTATTTTAGAAAAGACCCGGGTAACGTTGCAGCTGGAAGTAGTAATCAAGTTATTTGGTCGATTAAAGCCAGTGAAATTGAAAATGAAGCGTAATCATCATTGATTGGGACAATCCCCCACGTAATATTGAGCATGATACCTCTTAAAAGTGCGGTCAAAGCCTCTGGCGTTTATTCGTTCTTAGACTTTATTGAACTCTTGGAATAAGACGTTAACAGACTTTACATAAAGGCTTTTAAAGAGAGCAGTCCGCTTTTCAAAATGAGCAAAAGAGTAATCGAAGAATAAGAGATCATTCTAACGATAAAAAAGAGAGCTTCCCCAAAAGCTATATAGCCCAAAGCTGAGGAAGCTCCCTTTTTGTACATCTGCAATGGTTAACGATTTACAATGGAAGCTGTTGAAAAAGCGAAATCGCTAGAATGATTGTGGATAAGGAGCCAGCCGATAGTAATGTTATCATTTTTTGCCAATTTATTTTTTTTGAGGGCTTTACAGCCTCTTGGGACACCGCTATCCATATCACAATAGAAAAGATCGCTATGATCGTAAACACCTCTGTAGACATATTGAATACCTCCTCTATTTCCAAATTTAGCATCCACGAGCTTCTTTAAACGGAGAAGCCTGTTCAGCCGGTTTTTTAAGCAGCTTGCAGACGTTTTCCAATAATGAGCAAAAACAGACCGATTAGTACATATGTCCACCAGGCAAAAGCAAGAGGAATGCCCCAATCTGGCAATAGAAATGCAATGCCGACCATGGCCATAAAAGCAACAGCACCGATCAATCCTGCTTGTGCATATTGCCATTTTGAGTTTGCCCGTTCGGTAAAGAGATTTCTCCTTATTTGTTTAAAAATCCAATAAATGGCGATGCTCGCGAAAACAGCGATCATCATTAACGTAACCATCAAACTTCCCGCTACGACGGCAGGAGCTTTCAGCCCGAATAAAGGCAAAACCAACTTGCCAAGCCCTTCTACCAAACTAACAATGCCGATCAGGACAACGAATTGGGCAATGATAAATTGGGCGACATTCCGTTTCTTTTCTCGCGGCAGTTCTGCAATTAATTCTTCTGCGTAGTCCTTCGGGTTGCCTCCAAATACATCCTTCGCCGTTTTTCCATCCTTTTGGCTGTCTACAATATGATGCAACATTTCCATCAAAATCTGTTCACTTTCATACTCTGCAAGCCGCAAGTCTGTGCGAATATAAAGCATCATATCTTCGTACAATTTTAAGTTGTCTGGTGTGAGTTGCTGGCGCAAGCGGTTGTTTTCTTCAATTAACGCCTTTATTTCCTTTCGATTGTTTCTAAACATTTGCTTGGTCCTCCTTTAACATTGTTGACACAGGGTTGGCAATTGCTCCCCACTCCGCCCGCATTTGCAATAATTCGTTTTTTCCTTCAGCTGTCAAAAAATAATATTTGCGTTTCGGGCCGCCACTTTCAGATGGCCTCATTTCGCTGTAAACCAGCTTCTGTTTTTGTAGACGCAAAAGGATCGGATAGATCGTACCGTCGCTAATTTCTGGCAAGCCGCTTTCCTCAAGTTTTTGCGCGAGTTCGTAACCGTAAACGGGCTGCCTGTCAATCACTGCTAGTATGCATGCTGGCAATACTCCTTTAAGCAGCTGGCTTCTTATTGCCATTTTCTACTCCTTCCCCCTCTACTTTGTTATGCAAGATAGTAAGGGTTAAACCAACTACTTTGCAATGCAAAGTAGTTGGTTTAACTATATCCTCATTTGCCGATTTCGTCAACATTTTTTGTAGGTCGCAAAAAATTTATCAAGAAAAAAATAGAAAAAGATGCATAAAACAGAGCAATTGGGGAATACTAAAGCTGTATTCCCCAACTCCCCCTTTAGCCTCCAACTTTGGTTGGAGGTTTTTTATGCATACTTTGAAAAGACAAACATAGAATCAAAGTTGCAAGGCGGACTTGCGGTTATCAATAAGAACCCCATTGTGCGCGCCAAACTCCACAAACTGCCTTATCGAAACGCGTAATCACGAACGAGCTCGTTCGCATATTTCTATATTAGGTCGACTTAGCCGATTGTTTGTAAAAACATCGCTGAATATATCTCGATGGGAATAGCCTATTCGCATTTAGTTGAAAAAGCAGGCATTGCCACGGATAATAAAAGATAGATACAAAGAAAACAAGTTGCATGGCTTCATCTATTGGAGGTGGATGATGAAAATCTCGCAACTCGATCCGGCTACCCTTACTGACGAGCAGTTAACGAAGCTCCTTTACGATTACAAAAAAGATGACGGCAAAAGCGGTGACTGCATTTTCGTCCCTGGCAGCAGCAGAGCGGTCGAGTATCGTGTGCCTAAAGCCGTTGAGCTTTATAAACAGGGCCGGGCAAGGAAACTATTGTTTTCTGGCGGCGTCTCTTGGGACGAGACCAAAACGCCAGAAGCCGTACTGATGAAAACAAAAGCATTGTCACTCGGGATTGCTGCCAAAGATATTCTTGTGGAAGATCGCTCGCTCCACACGAAAGAAAACGTGCTCGCCTCCTTGCTTGTGCTCGACCGGGCTATTGACTTGCACCGAATCAAGCGGCTGCTCCTTGTTACCGCGTCTTACCATATGCCACGAGTCTATTTGATGATGCGGACATACATGCCAAGCTGGATCGAATACTCTCTTTGTCCAGTCGACGACAAAACCACAACTGCTGAAAACTGGCACCTCTCTCCTTTTGGGAGAAAACGGGTAGAAACAGAAGCACGGAAACTCATTTCATATGTACAACAGGGCATTATTAAAGAATATCCCCTTTATAGTGAAAACAGCCGCTAAAAAAGCCTATGCGTTCGCATAAGCTATTTTTGCGGCTAACGTGTATAGTACATTAACGCAATGGCCCCTGGACCTGTATGCGTGCTAATAATCGGAGAGGTCTCGAGAATGGACACAGACAGGTCGGCGCGTACCTTTTTCAGGCTATCAACGATTTTTTTGCCAAGCTGCTCGGCTTCAATATGGGCAATGCCGACAGCGCCAATTTTTTTGCCAGCCGTCTCTAGATGGAATTTTTCTGTAAAAAACTCCACTACTTGCTTGTAAGTCCGTTTGGTCGCAACAGGTGTGTACGTGCCTTCTTTCAGAGCGGCAATTGGCTTTATTTTTAGCAACGAACCTAGCAATGCTTTGCCTTTGCCAATCCGGCCGCCCTTTGCCAAGTATTCAAGCGTATCGACGGCTATATATAATGACGTCTTTGCACGAATTTGTTCAATTTCCGCTAAAATGCGTTCCAATGTTTCCCCGGCAGCCGCCATTTCCGCTGCTTCTTTCACTTGAAAGGAAAGGGCAGTGGAGATGAAATGGGAGTCTACCACTGTAACGCGTCCGTCCATTTCTGCTGCAGCCATTTGTGCAGATTGTACGGTACCGCTCAACGCCTCGGTCATATGAAGAGAAAGGACTTGTACCTCTTCTCCTTCCTCAAGTAGACGCTGATACACATCCATAAATACGCCGACTGGGGGCTGTGAGCTTTTCGGCAAGGCACCGCCAGCGGTAAGGAGTGTCGCAAATTCCTTTTTGGTTATATCGACACCGTCGAGATACGTTTTTCCGCCAATTTCAATGGAAAGAGGGACAACGGTGATGCCAAGCCGTTCCATTTCTTGTTTATCTATATCGCAAGTAGAGTCAGTGACAATTTTTATGTTGGCCATCCAAACCTCCCTTTCTAGGACTTCTCAAAAATAAGCCTTACTTTTAGTATGACACACTGCTGCTGTTCGTGTAAACGCGGAGCAGAGGGGGCAATGACTTCCTTAGTCTTCCTCTTCCAGCGTCAAACCGTCTACATGTTTTTTCGTTATTTGTTTTTTCGTTTCCCGGTATTCTTTGCTTTTAAACAGAATATCAAAATCATAATCAGGCGGATACAGCTCAGTTGCCGGAATCGCTAGCTTCAGCCGTTTATGGTTCAGCTCCTGTTTTTCCCCCTTTACCTGCACAACGTAATTTCCATTTTTATCAGGCCCTTTATAGACAATTGCATGTTCACCTGTCGCAATCACTGTCACCGCGTCTCCTTGTCGAAAGGAGGCAAGCTTTTCTTGGCCTGCTTTTTGCGGCGTTTTCTTTCTCGTCCGAGCATATTTATTGGCCACTATTTGTTTCTGATAAGCTGCTTGTTTTAATTGTTCGTCACTAAATGCTGCTGAGTATGAACGTTCTGTTTCGTAAGTGAGCATATGGGCCCGTTCAACCATTTTCGGATGCAAACCTAGTTTGATCGCAATATCAAATGCCTGGCTTTTTCCGCTTTCCCCAATAATTAAGCGGTATGTCGGCGCAAGTGTGGCCATGTCAAATTCCATCGCTGCATTTACGAATCCAGGCGTCCTCGTAGCAAATTGTTTAATTTCGCTGTAATGGGTCGTTGCCATCAACGTTGCTCCTTTTTGAAAGAGCTGTTCTAAAATGACCGTTGCCAGCGCCATCCCCTCGCCTGGGTCTGTGCCTGAACCTAGTTCATCAATGAGGATCAACGACTGGTCATTCGCCTGGCGCAAAATAGCAATAATGTTGACCATTCTTGAACTGAATGTGCTCAAGTTGTCTGCTATGCTTTGCCCATCGCCAATGTCAACAAACACTTGCCGAAAAATCGCAATCGAACTCTCTGGCTCAGCAGGAATCGGCAACCCACTTTGCGCCATTAACGTCAGCAAGCCAACCGTTTTAAGCGTCACCGTCTTCCCGCCTGTGTTCGGGCCTGTAATGACAAGGGCCCGTTCGTGCTCATCCACTTTTATAGAGAGAGGGACAGCTTTGTCGCCAAGTTTTGGATGGCGAGCATTACGTAAGTCAATCCTGTATTCTTCATTCAATGTGGGAACGGTAGCGTCAATCGAAGCGCTATACTTCGCTTTGGCAAATAGGACATCATAGTGGTGCATCGTTTCGATAGCGATGTGAATCTCCGTTTCATGGTTGAGCACCATTTCAGTCAGCTCATATAAAATTCGTTCTACTTCCGCCTCTTCAGCGATTTGCAGCAGTGCCCGTTCCTCTTGCATTTCGCCTAAAGCAGTTGGCTCAATAAAGAGTGTTGCCCCGGAAGCTGATTGGTCAACCACCGTGCCCTCCACTTTTGTGCGAAACTCTTTTTTTACAGCTAGAGCAAGTTGCCCCCCTCTGTCCACAATCGTTTTATCCTGCAAGTAAGGAGCGTAACGCTTATTGTTGACAAGCTGTTGGGCTTTGTCTTTTAGTTTTGTTTGAATGATTTGCAGTTGCCGGCGGACGTAAGCCAAATCACTTGAAGCATGATCATCCACTTGGCCAAGGCGTATGCACGCGCTTAGGCGATCTTCCAACGCTTGAAGATCGCCAATTGAAAACGCATAAGCGCTCACAATCGGGGCAATCGTTTGTTTGTCTTTCATAAACCGTTTTAATTTTCGGCAATGGTCTAGAAAAGAAATGACATGCGTAAGCTGATCGGCACGAATATAGAGCCCTTTATGGGCTTGTTGCAAATAACTTTCTAGTTCATTGGCTGAATGAATCGGCACACTGCTGCTCCTCGCTACAATGGCCATTGCTTCTCTTGTTTCGTTCAACTGCTGGTCCAATCGGTTCCGCTCATAAAGGGGGCACATGTTTAAAATTGCTTGTTTGCCTGTTTCTGTTCGCGCATAAGCAGCGATATCAGCAAGCAGTTCATAAAAACCAAGTGCGTCAAGCGTCTGTTCGTTCATGTAATTTCCTCCTTTTGAAGTTTGATCATTTAGCTACTCTCCATAACAACAAAAAAGCCGCCATGAACAATCGCTCATGACAGCAAGGTAAACAGATGGCAAGTAGCCATTGTTTTTTTGACAACGCAAAAAAACCATGACACTACGCCATAGCAAATTTATCCTTTTAGCTATGATCACGTGTTCTTAACTGTTCTGAAAACGCGCAAGCTAAAGAAACGCTCAACTGCTGCGTTTTTTGCGCTTTCCAGCTATCCAATTACGGATTAGTTAAGAACCACCAGATACATAAAAATGTCCCCCTCTATGAAGGTTAATACCTCTTCAACATACCACCAGGAAACGGTTATGTCAATCGATGTTCCACGTGTAACAAAAAAACAGCTCACGCCTGCCATACATACAGCAGGCGTAATCTGACCTGGGGGTTACATAATGTAGGAGAGCAAATGCCCTTCTTTACCAGCTTGCTTTTTTGACACCAGGAATTTGCCCTTTATGGGCTAGCTCCCGAAAAGCAATCCGAGACAATTCAAAGTCGCGCAAAACGCCGCGTGGACGGCCGGTCTTCCGGCATCTTCTTGTTAATCTGCTTGGGGAAGAATCCCGCGGAAGCTTTGCAAGTGCAAGATAGTCGCCCTTTTCTTTAAGTTCTCTCCGCTTTTTAGCATACTGGGCAACAAGTTCTTGCCGTTTTAATTCCTTTTGTACTTTTGCTTTTTTCGCCATTTTTCTGGCCTCCTTAAATTGAAAATCATTATTATTACGATTTAATTAGCACGTGAAACCACCCACGGAAACGGATCGACAAACTGGCTCCAATCTTGCGAAAGCTCCTCATCGGTCAACAGGCATTCTTGCAGTTCTTTTCGAATTTGTGCTTCGTCCATGTCGATGCCAATAAATACGATTTCGTTGATACGGTCACCAAAACGGTCATCCCATTTGCTAGCGATATCCGGATGGTTTTGCTTCATATAGACTTTTTCAGCCGCAGGCAAACTGTCAATCCAATACGCAAGGGGTTGCAAGACAGCTTGCGGTCCCGCTTGCGACAGCTGGAGTGCCAGTTCTTTGCGGCTTGCTACCCAAACAGTCCCCTTTGCCCGTGTCACTTCGTCAGGGTAATGGTCGCACCACTGTTTAAAGCGCAGCGGATGAAATGGCTTTCTATCTCTAAATACAAAAGAAGAGACGCCATATTCATCGGTTTCTGGAACATGTTCATTTTCCAATTCCTTCTCCCATGTTTCATGGGCCATCGCTTGCTCCTCATTAAACAATCCTGTGTTCATAATTTCGTTCGGATCTACTTCCCCATTTACCGTTTTAATGATTTTTGCATGGGGCTGCAAATGTTTTAAAAAAGAAACAAGTTTATTCACTTCTTCTTCCTCGAGCAAGTCAACCTTGTTCACGATCAGCACATCACAAAATTCGATTTGATCGACGAGCAGCTCTACGATTGTGCGTTCATCTGTTTCGTCTGTGCCTTGATTGCGGTCTAGCAACGTCTCGCCTGAATCAAAATCTTTCCAGAAGCGGTATGCATCGACAACCGTCACCATCGTATCAAGCGTACATAATGTTTTTAAATCGATGCCTGTCCCTTCATCTTCATACGTAAATGTTTGTGCAACTGGAACAGGCTCTGAGATGCCTGTTGATTCGATTAATAGATAATCGATGTCCCCGTTTTCTATTAAACGCCTGACTTCAACGAGCAAGTCCTCTCGCAATGTGCAACAAATGCAACCATTAGACAGCTCTACCAGTTTTTCCTCTGACCGCGAAAATCCCCCTCGCTCTACTAAATCAGCATCAATGTTGACTTCACTCATATCATTGACTATCACGGCAATCCGCTGCTGCTGTTTTCTGTTATTCAGCACATGGTTCAACACGGATGTTTTCCCGGCTCCTAAAAAACCGCTTAACACAGTCACAGGTACGTTCATTTGCTGCCTCCTAATTACAAATCGTAATGATTACGAATTATAACAGATAAACGAACATTTCGCAACCGTCTTGTAGACAGCACACTCCTATAATGTAGTGTAGTGCTATCTCTAGTCCAAATTAGAATGTTAATCATAAACTGAATCCCAGTTGCTTTTGCGTGTATTTTAGAATCGCATTTTTACCCTGTTTTAAGCATATGTATAACAGTCGCACAATTTTCCCAATCATATGTCCAATTGCCATAGGGGATACAAGCTGCAACGTGGAATGAAGCCCGATATCAATACCTACAAAGAATTGGTACATCTTCCTTTTTCTCTTGTTCTTCTTTTGATTCATTGATGTCATATAATTCCTATTGTCTAGTTATTAATTCTCTTAGGAATAACACCGAAAAAAAGAAAACCCCTTTATTTTATTAAAAGTCGGTAAAATTTAAAGAATCTGATATATAAATATCTAAGTATAATGTATTAAGAAAAGGACAGATAAACAGGAATTATACCTGCTTGTATCTATCCTGTTTGTACAACATAAGACCACATTTACTTCTCCAACATTAAATTTTCCACCACAACTATCGCGCCCTATATTGGAATAACTAACATATTTGCACCTTATTCTTTCGCTAAGGCTACACTTTAATGACAAAAAGTAAATATTATTATAAACACTCATAAAAAGCATTCCGCAAAGCTAATTCACGGGGATCATCAAACATATACATCCCCACTTTTGTCATAGCATAAGCAAAACCTACTTTATTTTCTGGGTCTGCAAAACAAAATGAACCACCTGCTCCTGGGTGACCAAAACATTTAGAAGAACCATAATTTGAACCTGACTCTATTGGTTTAAAAAAGCCTACTTGAAAAGCAGTATCAACAGTTTGTACTACATCTTTAAATCCATACTGAGTTGGCTCAGGTTTACTCATCATTTCTTCAAGAGTATCCTTATTAAGATTTAAAATAAGACCACCATTTGCAAATTCGCTATATATTTTAGCCATATCGCGAACTAAACCTATACCATTGCCAGAAGGAAATTCAATTTGCCGCATTTCTCTAGTATTGAAATTTGAATGTGCTAGTATATTTTTAGAATCAACCATACTTTTACTAGTTAATGATTTAGGATTCATAAATGCAATTAATAAACTCCTCGGAAGTGTATGGAAATTTTTAAATAAATCTAATACAGAACTAACTCCTTTAATAGTAGACATTCTAGAATCATCGATATAACCTGGCAAACCAATATAAAATTCCGCTTTTAGAGGTTTAGCAATTTCATCTTGAAAAAAATCCCTTAGTGAACGATTTTTAGGATCTGTTCTTTTAATTAGTTCACTAATTAACCAGCCAATTGTCCAACAATGATATCCATGTCTAGTCCCTGGTTCCCAATCCGGCCCTTTCTTTTCCAATTCGGTTATTATATTACTAGTATCGAAATCTCCGATTTTATTTAGAGGAAGATCCTTAATAGTGCTTAACCCCGCTTGATGGTTTAACAACTGTCTAATTGTAATATTTTCTTTACCATTTTGACCGAATTCATTCCAATAGAAAGATACTTTTTCATCATATTCAAAATATCCTTTGGAATGTGCAATAGCAGCTGCAAGTGCTGAAAAACCTTTTGTAGAAGAAAAAACCGTTACCAATGTATCTTCTTCCCAGGCTTCCTTTGTTTTATGATTTTTTATCCCACCCCATAAATCAACGACCTTCTCACCTTTCAAATAAATGGAACAAGCTGCACCTAGCTCTCTTCTTTCATTAAAGTTTTTAATGAATTCCAGTCTTACTTTCTCAAAACCCTGTTTAACATAACCGTTTATTAGCGAACCATTATTCAGCTGTATTTTTGTATATTCCATCTAACCCCTCCTACAGTATTTATACGAAACTGCATTTCAAAATGTTCCTTAGAGAGTTAGAAATCCTTGATAATAATCGCTTTTTTAAAATTATTTGCTTACGTTAGTTTAAAAGATAGTTTTCAATATATCTTTACAAAGTTTCTAAGTTCCTAAATTTATTATTCCAGAAAATGGCCTTTAGTGGAATAAACATCACTGCTTACATATTCACACTATAGTCTGTTATTTATTTGATTATAATTATTTTCTAAGGTCCTCAATGCTACCCCATCTGCGATACGCCTTCCCGCTAAAGGCTATGTTTTCCTTCAAAAAACATTAACTACATACACTTATTTTCTCTGTTTAATACTTTTTCGCAATAGTATGTAGTTCTATATTGTTAACTAGTTTATTTTTAAAAGACGATGGATATTGCTTTTCAAACAAATAAAACAGCCCGAGAGTGGTTTTCTCGGGCTTTGTACAACTAGGCTAATTCTAGGGCGATTTCCATCATGTTCGTGAACGAGGTTTCCCGCTCTTCAGCAGTTGTTTCATCCTCTTTAAATATATGGTCGCTTACTGTCAAAATGCAAAGCGCATTAACGCCAGCCTGTGCAGCATTCATATACAAGGCCGCCGCTTCCATTTCAATGCCTAAAATTCCCATATCACACCATTTTCCTGCTGCGTCTTTATCGGCATTATAAAATGTGTCGCTGGAAAGGATGTTGCCGACATGGACAGGCACGCCTTTTTCGTCTGCCGCTTTTTTCGCTTTTTCGAGCAACGAGTAAGAAGCAATCGGCGCGAATGTACCTGGCAAGTGATATTGGCTTACATAGTTGGAATTGGTTGATGCACCCATTCCTAGAATAACGTCATACAAGTTCAAATTATCTTGAAGGGCGCCGCATGACCCAATACGGATCAAATTTTTAACGCCGAACATATGAATGAGCTCATACGAGTAAATGCCCATGCTCGGCATTCCCATTCCTGTTCCCATGACAGAAATACGCTTGCCGTTGTAAGTGCCGGTAAATCCGAACATATTGCGGACGCTATTAAATTGGACGACGTCCGTTAAAAAACGTTCGGCAATAAATTTAGCCCGGAGCGGATCTCCTGGAAGAAGGACCGTTTCCGCGATCTCTCCTTTTGCATTAATGTGAGGGGTTTGTTTGAATTCTGTCATTGCCAATCTCCTTTAAGCTTTTATAGACACACATTCTTCCAAAAGCAGTATAGTCAGCCGTTCTTTCTCCATAATAGTAAAATCAAATCGTTCACGCAATGAGCACTAAAGAAACAGGAACGGATTCGCGTGCAATTGTTGCATCTAGTACTTGACCTCTTTTACGTATAGCTTCGCTTCCTGAACATCCTGTTGAATTACTTATGTACGTAAGGTTTTTCTCGTTTTCTCGTTGTGTTAATTTTCTCGAAACCCGTGTGTCAATTAGTTGAAAAACATACACATTATGCCCTTGGCCGCCACGCTTCCGCTGAGTTAGCCCTTCAGTTGGAATTGGTTGCGAAGTAGCTTGTGACTTAGCCTTTACAGTAGCATGTAATTAATTATCCTTCAAAATAATTCTTATATTTACAAAAGATACTAAACTACTTATGAGAAATAGAAATAAAACTGATAATGAAAAAACGATTCGGAAATTATCATTTATTATAAGCCCTAGAGAAAACGCAGCTAAGCCAAGACCTACTATTGAACACAGCATCAACCTACTCTGTTTAAATGATTTACTAGCTATTAAATGTTTCTTTTTATTTATGAGAACTAATCCTAAAACAAAAGAAGTTAAAAATGGAACTAACGCAAATAAGTTGACAGTGCTTTGATATATAGGAACTATGAATGCAACTAGACCGCCTAATAACAAAATTAGGGTATACGTAGTCGTTCCATTCATTTTTTCTGTTAGTTCAGCATTCGAACTTTTATATTCTTCAATGTATTTACCAGCTAATTTTTGAGGTGTTAGAAATTCATTTGATAATTCAGTCGCAATTTCTCCTTTACTATAACCAGAGTCCTCAAGTTCAGATGATAAATCTTGCATATGTTGTCTAATCTCATTAATCACATTATTTCGGGCATGGGGGGGTAGATCACATAAATAATTAGATAACTTCTCGGTGTATTCCTCAATAAAATTCATCGTCATTTATTTTCCCTCCTCTATCAGGCTCTGTAGCCGTTATTTCTTTGTTCAAATTACGTTCGGGACCTTTTCCTTTCTCTTTTTTCTCTACATAAGAAATAATCCATCCTTTTTCATGTAATCAATTTAAAATTGGATAAATCGCCCCTCCAGCTATACTCAATACTTCTGTTTTTTTCAACTCCTTCGAAATATCCATGCATATCTTTTTTGTTCAGTAACATTAAGATAGCCAATTCATAAATTCTTTTCGGTATTGTGTAATCCATTTACCTTTAGTCATAACACAACTATATACCATTGGTATATAGTTGTGTTCCAAATTATTCAATGTGCTTCTTCTTGCCTGAGCCATCGTTTCAATACGTGCGCTTGATGGTTTGTGTGGTTACGAACATCTTACACGAGGGTTCCATGAGCTGTCTTTCTTTAGGCGCACTTCAGAGTACAATTCGTCATAAAAAAGAGGCTGGACAAAAGCCAACCAAGAAATTAAATGTTTTTCCCTCATTGTTCATATCTTTCACTAATGGTTTCGGCACACCTGTTGTTTGAATTTCAACCATACGCCAGTATTCTTCAAATCATTGAGCTGTTGCTTGCTCTTTAAATGTGTTTCTCATGGCTTTACTCTTTTTTAAACGTTTTGTTGCTTCTAACTGTGTCAATCGGTCGAACGACACTCTCGATGTACTCACGCTTCGCTTCAAGAAATGGCGGCAAAGATAACTTTTCGCCTAGCGTTTCATACGGTTCGTCGCCCATAAAACCAGGTCCGTCCGTTGCAAATTCAAATAAAATTTGCGGTGAGACCCGTGCATAAAGGGACTCAAAGAAATGACGGTCTACATAACCAGAAGTATGGAAGCCAAGCTTCTCCATATGTTCCGTCCACTGATTAAGCACAACTCGGTCTTCGACACGAAAAGCGACATGGTGGACAGCACCATAGCCTTGGCGGGCCCGGGGAAGAACGTTATTATGTTCCACGATGACTTGCGCCCCATTCCCTCCTGTTCCGACTTCAAACAAATGCAGCGAACCTTCTGCAGCGATTTCTTTAAAGAAAAGCGCCTGCTCCAATACTTGTTTAAAGAAATCAAAGTTGGCCACTCTAATAAAGATAGGACCTAAGCCAGTAATCGCATATTCAAGTGGCACAGGTCCTTTTTGCCACGGCGTGCCAGATTCAATCCCTTGGTTGTTTTCATCTGAAATCAATTGGTAGCGTTGCTCGTCGAAATCAACGAATGCCAGCGTCTTTTTCCCAAAAAGCGTTTTAATGCCTGTATGTTTAACGGCTAAACGGTCAAACCGCCTTTCCCAATAAGAGAGCGCCTCATCGGTTGGAACGCGGAACGATGTTTGATAAATTTCATCTGTGCCAGGGGAGCTTTTTGGTATGCCTGGAAAATCAAAAAAAGTCATGTCTGTGCCGGCACTGCCTTTATCATCTGCAAAAAACAAATGGTATGTTTGGATATCGTCTTGGTTCACTGTCTTCTTAACAAGGCGCATCCCTAACACGTACGTAAAAAATTCATAAATTTTTTCGGCGCTGCTTGTAATCGCTGTTACATGATGGATGCCTTTTAAACCGTTCATTGGGCATGGCCCCTTTCAGTTAATTATCTCTAATTCAATTATATTAAATTCGAAATAAATGTCAATAACCTTTTCAAATCCAAATGTATGAAACAAAAAACGGACATTAAAAAGACCAGTTGAGAGTAAATTCAACTGGCCTCAAACTGTCGACTTGTCGACACCTTTTTTCTAATGTCTCTATGAATGGGCTAGAGGGCCGCCAGCTTGAAAAAAGCGATCGACACGCTTTTCAACTGCTTCATCTTCGACTAACGGCGGCGCATGGTGCCCTTTTTTTCTCGCATCAATGATTAACGCATCGCATCCCCAGTGTTTATGCTCAATAAACGAATTGATGCCATACGTGTCATGAGAAGGGTTGCTGCGGGTAAACGTCACCCATAAAAAGTTGGCAAGCGATGCGCTCACAAACTCACTGTCATCACATAGGACTAGAAGCGGACAGCTTGGCAGGGAGCTTTTCTTAGCGATCGCAGCAGTTAACCCGTTTAATTCTTGCTCAGCTTGCTCATAATTGGAAAAAGCGGTCGTTTCAATCGCGACTACGCCTGGCATTACGTAGCGTACTTTCCTGATCTTGTCACATTCATCAAGTTCTGCAGGGATGGCCGTACATAGCTCACGCAACTTTTCACCGTAAGCAGCAAGCACCACTTTGCTTCCGCTATTTAACCCTGTTCCACTATAATCAAGCGTATCGATTGTCGTGTTGGTTTGAAAATGAATGTCGCGGCGCAAATCAATTCGTTCCAAAATATATTGGAGGAAAGTAGCTTCGTCATGGGTGCTAATCGGCTCGTCCTTTTCTGCGGTAATAAATAAATACTTTGCTAAACTAAGTTGGCCAAAGCCGAGAATCGCATTGGCTATCGTCAACAATTCCATCGGCTGTTTCACTTTTTGGTACGGTGTATATCGCTCGCTGCCAATCGCAAACAGGAGTGGGTGGACACCGGCTGCGTCTACCGCATGGACTTCTTTAACGCCAGGCAATTCCTGTGTGACTGCGTCTCCAGTAAGTTCATGGATCAATGCGCCAAATGTCGTATCCTCTTGTGGCGGTCGGCCCACTACTGTAAATGGATAAATTGCGTTTTTACGGGCATAGACTTTATGGACTTTCATTACTGGAAACGGGTGCGTCAAACTATAATAACCTAAATGGTCGCCAAACGGGCCTTCTGGCTTCGTTTCATTTGGATAAATGTCCCCTGTAATCACAAAGTCAGCATCATGGCTAACAGCATAGCCATCAACATAGCCGTATCGGAAGCGGCGTCCAGCCAGCAATCCAGCAAACAGCATTTCGCTTAAGCCCTCTGGCAGTGGCATCACTGCTGACAATGTGTGCGCCGGTGGACCGCCAATAAAAATGCTGACTTTTAGCGGTTCGCCTCGCTTCGACGCCTTCGTCTGGTGGACGCCAATGCCCCGCTGGATTTGATAATGGAGCCCAATTTCTTTATTTGGCTCATAGTCGTTTCCATTCAATTGAACACGGTACATTCCTAAATTGGCGTTCATCAACCCTGGCTTATCTGGGTCCTCGCTGTACACTTGCGGAAGTGTGACAAATGCGCCGCCATCATCTGGCCATGAATGGACAAAAGGGATGTCCGAAAGAGAAATCTCTTCAAGTTGTGAGCCATTGAGGCCAGGTTTCCGCATTGGCAGCGCTTTTAAAGCGGATAAACCGTTGCCGATCTGTTGAAGGGGGCGTTTAGCCGCTTTCATCGGATCATCGCGCAATGCGATGACTTGTTCGACTTTGTGCCAATTTTTGCGGAACAAGAACTTGCTCCGTTCCATTGTCCCGAATAAATTGGCTACAGCACGGTACTTCGATCCTTTTACCCGTTCAAATAACACAGCGGGCCCGCCCTCTCGATAAAGGCGCCTTTGAATCGCCGCCATTTCCAAATACGGGTCCACCTCTTCTTGAATGCGGACGAGGTGGCCATGTTTTTCCAAATCAAGAATGCATTCTTCTAAGTTCTCGTACATAACCGCCACCTTTGAAGCCCTATGTAAGCTTCTTCCTTTCTTCAGTCTCTTACTGCCATTATGGGCAAAACGAACAAACAGGTCAACTGAGAGAATAAGGCGAAAAAATGGCGAAGCTGTTGGCTTCGCCTGCTTACTACACCTTTAATGCGACTTGAAAAGACGCTTCCGTTTTTTCTTGTACTTCTTCTAACGATACGCCTTCTTGCAATTCGGTCAATGTCATTGTGCCGTCCTTAAATTCGAAGACGGCTAATTCCGTAATTAGCAAATCGACAATCCCTTTGCCGGTTAGAGGCAATGTACAGGCCTTTTTCACTTTCGTTTCTCCATATTTATTGGTGTGGTCCATAATGACGACCGTTTTCTTGGCGCCTTGCACCAAATCCATGGCGCCGCCCATTCCTTTCACCATTTTCCCTGGAATCATCCAATTGGCCAAGTCGCCATTTTCGGCGACTTCCATGCCTCCTAGTATCGCCAAGTCAATATGACCGCCGCGAATCATCGCAAACGATTCGGCACTGTCAAAGTAAGAAGCGCCTACCTTTGCCGTCACCGTCTCTTTGCCAGCGTTAATTAAGTCGGGATCAACTTCTTCCTCTGTCGGATAAGCGCCAATCCCTAGCAAGCCATTTTCCGACTGGAGCATGACGTGGACATCGGCTGGAATGATATTGGCGATGAGTGTCGGCATGCCGATGCCTAAATTGACGCACATCCCGTCTTTTACTTCTTTTGCCGCCCTGTTCAAAATGCGTTTTCTTGTTTCTTTCATTGTCCGTTCCCTCCTTCCACCGTTGCCACAGTGCGACGCTCAATCCGTTTTTCAAAGGAATCACCGACAAAGATATGCTGCACATAGATGCCTGGAGTATGGATCTGGTCTGGGTCAAGTTCGCCCAATTCGACGAGTTCCTCTACCTCGACAATCGTTACTTTGCCAGCAGCTGCTACGAGTGGATTGAAGTTGCGTGAAGTCTTCCGGTAAACGAGGTTGCCAAATGGGTCTGCTTTCCACGCTTTTACTAAAGCAACGTCACCAACAATGCCACGTTCCATAATATATCGCTTGCCGTCAAACGTTTTCTCTTCTTTTCCTTCAGCGACTGGTGTATCGACGCCTGTTGCTGTATAAAAAGCGGGAATGCCAGCGCCACCTGCTCGAAGCCGCTCAGCGAGCGTCCCTTGAGGCACAAGTTCAACTTCCAGTTCGCCGTTTAAAAATTGCTGTTCAAACCGTTTGTTTTCCCCTACATAAGAGGCGACCATTTTGTTAATTTGCTTGTTTTCAAGCAGTTGTCCAAGGCCAAAATCGTCGACGCCGCAATTGTTGCTGACAACCGTCAAGTTGGAGGCGCCACTGTTTTTCACAGCGGCGATTAAATGCTCGGGGATACCGCATAACCCGAAGCCGCCTACTACTAAAGTGGAACCGTCTTTGATAAACGCCATTGCTTTCTCTGTCGTCGGAATGATTTTATTCATCTTTTCATCCTCCCCTGCAATATGTTTATGCACCCATGAGGTTTAAAAAAACATTAGGCCAATGGAAATTGGCACAAATGCCCAAAAAAGCAATATGACACAAAAGCCCATAATGTCACGGACTTTCAAGCCTGCGATCGCTAATAATGGCAAGGCCCAAAATGGTTGGATCATGTTCGTCCACGCATCCCCCCAAGCGACAGCCATAGCTGTTTTCGCCATATCAGCGCCAAGTTCCAGTGTTGCCGGAATCATAACCGCGCCTTGAACAGCCCATTGCCCCCCACCAGAAGGGACAAACATGTTAAGCAAACCTGCGCTAAGAAACGACCATAGCGGGAGCGTTTCTGCTGTTGAAATCGAGACAAACCAAAGGGAAAGCTGTTCGGACAGCCCTGAGCCAACCATCATTCCCATAATGCCAGCATAAAATGGGAATTGAATCATAATGCCTCCGGCATTTTTAACGCCTTCGCCAACTGCTGTTAAAAAGCGCCTTGGCGTACGATGGCATAAAAGGCCCAAGAATAAAAACATAAAATTGACAATATTAATGTTCAAGTCAAGGCCGTTTTTAATGAAATAAAACACGACATACGTTAATCCAAGCAGGGCAATTGCAAGTGACACCCATTGACTATTTTCCAACTTTTCCGCTGGTGTTTCTGCAACAGTCGCCGCTTCCTCGCGTTCTTCTTCAGCAAATAGAGCTATGTCGACTGTATGAGAAGAAGTCGACGTTTTGAGAAGAAAATAATTCACGACAGGCAAGCTAATTAAGAAAGCGCCCACAATAAAAAGGTTGGCCGGAGACAGCAATGTATCGGCAATCGGAATCATCCCCATTACATCTGCCAAAAAGTGGTCCTCTGTTGCAATTGTAAGAGGGATAGAAGCCGATAATCCCCCATGCCATACAAGAAAACCGCTGTAGGCAGCCGCCACCAGTATACGATAGTCGACGCTTGGTACTTGGCGAACAACGTGCCTGGCAAAAAGCGCGCCGACAACAAGGCCAAAGCCATAATTGATCAGACAAGCAATGCTGGCCACAAACGTTACAAGCACAATTGCCTGGCCTGGCGTTTTTGCCAATACTGCCAACGTTGATAATAGGCGCTTAAACAGCGGTGTATTCGCCAAAATGTAACCGGTTACAACAATAAGCGCCATTTGCATCGTAAAGGAAAGCAAATCCCAAAAGCCAGAGCCCCAATAATCAACCATTTGTACAGGCGAAGCATCTGTAACAAACACGCCCAATATAAAAACAAGAACGGTTAACAATACCGCAAACAAAAAGGCATCTGGCAAATAGCGCTGCACGATGCGGTCAAACCACCTAGTAACGGCCGCAAACAAGCATAGCGCCCTCCTTTCGCGGAAAGATCGATTCTATGCATTTACTATAACATATATTTGTTGAAAGCGTTATCATACACTGTCCATGTTGCAAACAAATACCCAAATACGTTCCCGAGCTATAGCCACTCGGGAGCTACTGTCGTTCTCCCGAGTAGACAGCACTTGTTTCCCGGCGGATCAATTTGTGGCTAATAATCCTCTTTTCCGCCGGAGCCTCAGGATCGGCTATCCGTTTTTGCAAAAGTTCAGCGGCCCGGTAGCCAAGTTCATGAATATGGATATCAAGTGTTGTCAGCGGTGGTGTCGCCAGCTCTGCCATTAACACATTGTTGAAGCTCACAACAGACACCTCATTAGGCACGGAAATATTCATGTTAAATAACATGCGCAGCACGCCCAGTGCCATTAAGTCATCCATTACGATCATGGCTGTAGGAGGATGTTTTCGTGACATCAGTTCAATAACCGCTTGTTCGCCGCCCTCAAAAATTTCATCATGGTGGACGACGTAAGAGTCATCTGGCGTCATTCCTGCTTCCTCTAACGCTTCTATATACCCTTTCTTGCGGTCTAGCGTTACATATGCTTCTTCGCGACCGCCAATAAAAGCAATCCGCTCATGTTTTAAAAGCAGCAAATATTCGGTCACCATTTTTGCGGCTTTGACATTGTCATTGTTTACATAAGAAACTTGGCCGGACAACGTTTCAGGCGGTTGGCCAACAACGACAAAAGGAAATGCTTTTTCCAGCAAAAACTCGATGATTGGGTCAGAGACGGTTGAATACAGCAAAATCATCCCGTCGACGCGGCGTGTATAGTACATTTCGATGACTTCTTCTAAAATGCCTTTATCGGTTTGCGCAGTCGATAAATACAAACCGTATTTTTTCTCATTCGCTTGTGCTGTGATGCCTCTTAACACTTCCGGAAAAAACGGATTTTGAAACGGCGCGTAAGAAACACTTGGCATAATAATGCCGACAACATTTGTGCGGTTGTTCACAAGGTTTCTGGCGTTTACATTTGGGTAGTAGCCTAACTCTTCCATTACCGCCTGGACTTTCGCTTTTGTCTTTGCGCTGATTTTTGGATTGTTCGCGATCACCCGTGACACGGTAGAAGGGGCAACATTTGCTTTTTTGGCAACATCTTTGATCGTAACACCCACTCGTTTTCCCCCTTTTCTTAACAAAACAAGGCAGGAGCGGCACTACACGATGGCGCAGTAGCCCTTCCTGCCTTTATATTGAATGAACGGCTCGTATTTGTCTACTGTAGAACTTGATCAACATGTTTGGTATACGCTTTCCTTACCCTTTCGTCGCGCCAGAAGACAAGCCTGTAATCAAATAACGCTGCAAAAATAAGAACACAGCGGCGATTGGCACCGCAATGAGTACAGAACCTGCAGCAAAGCGTGTAAAGTTGTTTGCAAATTGATCACTGACAAAATTGAACAACCCTAACGCGAGCGTATAATTTTCCGGGCTCCGTAAAATAATTCGTGGCAAAATAAAGTCCATGAACGGCGACATGAAATTAAAGAGCGCCACCACTGCTAAAATCGGCTTCGCAAGGGGAAGCATGATCGTGAAGAAAATACGAAAATGGCCAGCACCGTCTAACTTCGCCGATTCATCCAAATCACGGGGAATGGTATCAAAATAACCTTTCACCAGAAACGCGTTCATCGGAATCGAGGTTCCCACATAGATAAGGATAAGCCCAAGAAGTGTATCAAGCAATTGGACAGTATTTAATAAAATATACAGGGCAACCATCGCCATCATGACAGGGAACATTTGTAATAATAAAAACGCATACAGCCCATGGGTCCGCCCAACAAAGCGATAACGGGAAAAGGCATAAGCCGTTAAGGCGACAAGAAATGTTGCACATAAAGATGTAATACTGGCGACAATGAGCGTGTTTTTATACCACTGCACATAATTGCTGCGCGGATCAAAGAACAACCATTCGTAATGGCGCAACGAAATTGTTTCTGGAATCATTTTCGAAGAGTGTAAACTCGTCCCAGGGTTAAACGACAGCCCGATCGTCCACAGAAGAGGGTAAAGAATGATGACGCCCATAATAAGCAAAAACAGGTAAATGGCAGTCACTTCGAGCCTTGACTTTTGCTTTTTATTCATTAGATGCTCCCCTCCTCTTTAAATGAGCGGCTTCGTCTGAACTGGAACAAAGCAAAGCCCGCTACAATCAAACCAATGATAATCGAAATTGCGGCAGCCATACTGTACTGGGAGTTCTCAAACGTGAGACTGTACACCCATGAAATCAAAATATCGGTGCCGCCAGCGTTTTGCCCACGAATCGGCGGTCCCCCTTGGTTAAATAAGTAAATGATCGAGAAGTTGTTAAAGTTTCCTGTATATTGCATGATCAGTAGTGGCGCGGTGGCAAATAAAAGGTGTGGCAGCGTAATATGACGAAATTTTTGCCAACGATTGGCTCCGTCCATATCCGCAGCTTCATACCAATCGCTCGAAATGCTTTGCAGAACACCGGTGAACAAAGCAAATACGAACGGAAAGCCGAGCCATGTTTGAATCATAATTAGCGCAAACCGTGCCCAAAAAGGATCGGTCAGCCAAGGAAAACCGTGGCCAAACAAAGGAATGAAAATGTCCCGATTAATTGCACCAAAATTGTCGTTAAACATCGCTGAAAAAATTAAAATGGTCACAAAGGCGGGCACAGCCCATGGGAGGATAAGGATCGTACGAATGAATTTTTTAAACTTAATTCGTGGATCGTTAACCATAATCGCTAATAATAAGCCTAGCCCAACTTGGCATGTGGTAGCGACAAATGTCCAAATTAACGTCCACGAAAAGACGCTAAAAAATGTTTCTCGCCAAATCGGTACAGTGACAAGCTGGACAAAATTTTCAAACCCTACCCAGTCAAGCAAGTTTCGTGGTGGGGCATTGTAAAGGGTATAGTTTGTAAAAGCAAGCCCGACCATAAACAAAAGAGGAAAAACGACAGTGAAAATTAAAAAGACCAGCCCTGGGCCAACTAGCAAATACGGAAACCCTTTGTCCCATGCTTGCTGGAAGCTTTCACGGAGCGAGGGTATTCGCCATCCTTGTTGAATACGTTTTGCATCCTTATATGCATCGCGTAAATTGAATAAATAGAAACCAATAGCAAAAACCGTTAAAATAAGGGCAATGATCCCTTGGGCCAACAGCATCCGCGAATCATCAACCCTCTCCAACGTCCCTAACGTTAGGATCCCCCAATAACCAATATTTAAAATGTCATAAAAGACGATGATGAAGGCAGCAAAGAGAATGAAAAAAACCGACCCTTTTCCGTAGCGCCTGTTATACAGTTGCCCCAACCCAGGGATGATGGACAAACAGAGTGCTCGTTTTGGATGATTTCGTCCCGTCCTCTCCCTTACTTCTAGTTTCATTCTTTTTTCCTCCTCTGCATGACTATGGCCTGTGCCAAATCAAGTGGATGGAGAGGTTGCTCTCCATCCATAAAACTACCTTAATTTTCTTGAAGGGCGATCTTATCAGCAATTTGTTGCACTGCTTCTTCTAGCACTTCCTGTGGATCCTCACCTTGAGAAATAAATTCAAATGCGTCCCCCATCGGATCCCATACCAATGACATTGCTGGAATGTTCGGCATTGGTACCGCGTATTCTGCTTGTTGCAAAAACGGTTGCCGCAGTTCATCATCGATCTCCACGTCTGTACGGGCAGGCAATTCCCCTGCTACTTCAAAGTACGTTAGGGCGCTTTCTGGATTTGTAATGTATAGAGCTAAGTCGGTTGCCCAATATTGATTTTCGCTATACTCATTCACTAACCAACCTTTTACCCCTGAATACGAGGACAGGTTTTTCCCATCAATTGTTGGGAGGGGCGCAACTGCTAATTGATCGCCAAGCGCCTCTGAGAATTCAGAAACGTTCCAAGGTCCTGAAATGACTGCTCCTACTTGCCCATCTCGGAAATAGCCTTGTATAATATCGTCGGTGATTCCTACTGGTAAGTAGCCTGCTTCATACCAAGATTGAATTAAACTCGCCCCTTCTACCGTTCCTTCATTTGTCAGGCCAATGTTGGATGTGTCATATACGCCTTCACCATCCTGGTCGAACACGTATCCTCCGTAAGCTTCTATAAACGGATAAAGGTAATAAAAGTTTGTGCCTTCAAATAAAAATCCATATTCATCCGCACTGGCATTCGTTAGATCTGCTGCAATTTGCTCTAGCTCTTCTATTGTCTTAGGCGCCTCTGGAACAAGCTCGGTATTATAGTACAAAGCATAGGTTTCAATGACGGCCGGGATTCCTAGCTGGACCCCGTCATAATTTAATGCTTGAATTGCTCCTTCTGTATAGCCTTCTAATTGTTCCGAAGTTAACTCAAGCTCAGCGGCTAACCCTTGCAAATAAATGTCACCTAGTCGATCATTCGGTTGATAAAAAAGGTCAGGACCGCCGCCAGCCGCCGCATCTAAGGAAAGTGACTCCAATTGGTCGAGCATACTAAACGGTGTGATCTCTACGGAAATTCCAGTCTCCTCTTCATACTTTTCTACAATTTGTTCATAAGCATCTAACTGTACTTCTTCATCGTTGACCCACATCGTTAACACTTCTGGCTTTTCTGGTGCTGCTCCGTCTTGCCCCCCATTAGCAGGCGTTGCACTACCCTCACTTGCTGAGCCATTCCCTTCGTCGCGATCAGGACCACACGCAGTAAGCAACCCAGTCAACGTCACAATGAAGACGGCAGACGATAAAAGAGATGTCGCTTTTTTCACTCGTTTTTCCCCCTTAAATGGTCTTTGTTTTTTCTGCAAGGCGGAGCATCCGGCCTTGCAAGAACGCAAACAACAGTGAAATCGTTTGCACAATTAAACATAACAAAATGAAATCGGTTACAATGTGCTTTTAACGCCATTATATTATGTTCATTTCTCGAAAACAACTATTTTATTTTAATTATATTGCAAACGTTTGCCTTTTCTCTTGACTTTCACTCCTTCATCTCATAGGCTGAAAATAACAATCAAGAAAACGCTTACGATTCTCGTTTAGAAGGGAGCTTGTTTTGAATGAAAGCAGCGATCTACCATCGCCCGAAAAGTGAAGATGCTTACGCTTATGACAAAGACACGATCCACATCCGTCTTCGCACGCGCAAAGACGATGCTCACGAGGTCATGCTTATTTATGGAGATCCTTACGATTGGGCGGATAACGAATGGGTAACTGCCAAAAAAACAATGACACACGCAGGGGCCGATGGAGAACATGATTATTGGTCTGTGGAAGTGAACCCGCCCTACCATCGCCTCCGTTACGGGTTCGAAATGAAGGTAAAAGATGAGACGATTTACTATGGAGAAAGTGGGTTTTCCGATACGCTAGCAAAAGACATAAGCGATTATTTTTGTTTTCCCTATATGAATCAAGCCGATTTGTTTACACCGCCTGAATGGGTAAAAGAAACGGTCTGGTATCAAATCTTTCCTGAACGTTTTGCCAATGGCGATCATTCCCGTGACCCTGAAAATACATTGGCTTGGGGAAGTGCACCACCGACTGCAACCAATTATTTCGGCGGCGATCTTCAAGGGATTGTAGACCGTCTTGATTATTTGCAGAAACTAGGGATTAACGGCATTTATTTAACGCCAATCTTTAAAGCGTTTTCCAACCATAAATACGATACGATTGATTATTTAAAAGTAGATCCCCAATTTGGAGATGAAACGACACTTAAACGGCTTGTGGATGAATGCCATACGCGCGGCATTCGTGTCATGCTTGATGCCGTCTTCAACCATGCTGGCCTGTACTTTCCACCTTTTCAAGATGTACTCAAACACCAGCAGGAATCAGAATATATCGATTGGTTTCATATCCGCCAATTTCCCGTTCGGGCAGAGGAACCACCTAATTACGATACGTTCGCCTTTACCCCTTTAATGCCAAAACTAAATACAGCAAATGAAAAAGTAAGGGACTATTTATTGAACGTAGCTACGTATTGGATTAAGGAGTTTGACATTGACGGTTGGCGTTTGGATGTCGCCAATGAAGTCGACCATGCCTTCTGGCGTGAGTTTCGCAAAAGAGTCAAAGCATTAAAACCAGATTTGTATATTCTCGGTGAAATATGGCATAACGCTTACCCTTGGCTGCAAGGAGACCAATTCGATGGGGTCATGAACTATCCGCTCACTGACGCGATTTTTGACTTTGTCCAACACGGCAAAAGCGCATCGACTTTTCAACATGCGGTTACAAAACATTTGTACAGTTACCCAAAATTGGTGAACGAAGTCCAGTTCAATTTGCTTGGCAGCCATGACACACCAAGAATTTTAACAGCATGTGGAGGCAACAAACAGTTAGTCAAACTTTCCTATTTACTGCTATTTTCCTTTCCTGGCTCACCTTGCATTTATTACGGAGATGAAATCGGCATGGCCGGAGAAAATGACCCTGGCTGCCGCGCGTGCATGGTGTGGGAAGAAGACCAACAAGATCGAGAACTATTCCAATTTTTGCAAAAACTAATTAAGATCCGCAAAACTCACCAAGCAATGGGCACCTATGACACATTGCAATTTTATGACTCAGGCACAGAGGATGTGCTGTTGTATTCTACGTCGGCAGGCGGAGAGCTGCTTTTATTTGCGGTTAACCGCAGCAAAACAGAAGCAACGATCAAACTTCCTAACTCATTAAAAAGCCATGCATTTGTCGATGTCATTTGCGAAAGCCCATTGCAAAGCGAAGAGCTCCACATTGAAGGCGAGCACTTTTTGCTTCTCCATTCTGCCGACGATACAAAACGTGGTTAAGTAGACAAGTAAAAAAACAAAATGGCATCGCCGATTACGCGTGATGCCATTCGTGCCATAGAAAAATACACTAAGTAAAAAAATCGAGCAATCTTCCCATTCATTTCTACCTTACTAAAAAAGCAAAATACATATTGGCTGAACTTAATCGGGATCCTTTTCTGCACACAAAAAAGCCCGTCGACCATCTTAACCCTGTCAACAAGCTGAGGAAGCCATGCCTATTTTCTTTTAAAATAAAAATAAATTGAAAGTGACTACGCCTAAAATACTTAAGACTACGGCTAAGACTACAATAGGAAGAACAAAAAAATAAACAATTTTCTGGCCCGTTTTTAAAGATGCTCTTTGTTTATTAGTCTGCATAAAACCAACCTCCAGCCTGATTCTTATGATTTCCCCACACACCAAGTTCTCCTGCGCCATACGTGATACCTAGCCCTTTGTGAATAAAGTTCCATTGCATATGAACTCTAGATTGAGCACGGGTTGATGTATATGACTGTCTTTTACCGCTCCAAGAAATATTTAATGTCGGATTTAAGTTCCTGGAAACATAGTGATCGCCTGCCCCAACACTAGTAACTCTACTACCATTATGGGAATAGTCAACAGTCGAAGTTGTTTGGAAAACTTTAATTCCTAAAAAGGTAACATAGCGCCAATATTTAGCCGTTCTATTTGCCATGATACCAAACTCTTGATCCTCACCAACAGTAGGCGTCACTATTTCTGTAGTGATGACTATATCCTCATAACCATCTAGCTTTTCAGAAACACGTTCGACGTTTGTTACCTCCATTTCATTTGAAAAGGCCTCCATAACCGTTTCCTGTATTTCTGGGTTGTATAAATAATCAATAAATTTCAATTGCTCTTCTTCAGACAGTTCATTGTATTGACTATAACTTTCAATTAATTCTTCATTTACCGAATTTGAAACTTCTTCTTTGAACCAAGCCTCGTAATCGTCCTTAAGTTTATTCAAATTCAATTCTGCTTCCTTGGTACTTTCAGCATTGACCACTCCTGCCATTCCACTTGCTAACAAAGTAATCATGATAAAGGACACTAAAAATTTCTTCAATTCAGCAACTCTCCTCTAAATATAGTCGTCTTACAAAAGATTTAGCCTGCGTAAAAGAATCTTTTATAAGACGTTACTATATTTTCCCACAGAGAATGATAAACCCTTTTTATCAATTATAAATTTTTTGTAATAATAAAATACGATCCGGCTATATTATATGTCTTCCAGTGTCAATCATTGCTTCTTTTTTTAGCAGTCAAATCCGAAAAGCCCCTTACGATATACGATTAACTCAGAAAGAAAACCGTACATGCTCTTCTTCATGTAAATGGACAGTCGTTTATGCCGGGACGGTCTTGGCAATGATCACCTCGTTTCTGATTGAGGCAAGTACAGGCGTTTGTGTTTGTTTAGATGTGGCATTAGTACCTTGTATATATAATTGTTCCAACAGGAAAAGTTCATAATTCCTGTTACATTTCTTTACATCCTTTTCCTCCAAACTGCCGCTGAACCGTATACTTAACATAGCCTCTACCATCTATTTCTAATAAGGTGATCTACATGCAAATGAAAGACTTGTTGATGCTGCCTGCTTTTGCAAAGGCCCGTCTGCTCGCAGGCAAACGTGGACTCGATAAGCCGCTTCGTTCTGCCAATATGATTCATTCCTTTGATCCAGGTACCTACATGGAACCTCATCAATTGCTGCTCGCTGCCACTCTTAAAAAGGGGCATCCGTATTCCCTTGTTGCCTTTGTCCAGGAACTATCAAAGCAAAATTGCGCAGGCTTGGTGGTGCGGACTAAACGACTGGAGAAAACGATCCCTGCCGTTGTTATTGACGCATGCAACCGTCTTCATCTGCCTCTGTTTGAACTACCAGAAACGATTCATTTTAGTGAATTCGTCCATCAGTTAACGCAGTTTCTTTTAAAAGGGCAGACGACAGAGCTCCATCAAGCGTTGGAGATCCACCGTCGCTTTGCCGATGTGATTGTGGCTGGCGGAAATGGCACATCTGTTGTCGTACAATTGGCCTCTATGCTCAACGTGCCTGCATTGCTGTTAAATGACCAATTGGATATGATCGCGTCTTCCGATCCTGTCACGAATGACTCCTTTTTTGAAAAATACTGGCGCCTACGGGAGTTGATTCCAAGCGAACAGCTGCCGACGTTGCAGCTATCCATCCTGCGGGAAAGGGGCGAGAATCCGTGCGCTGTATTTCCGATTCGAACAGCCTGTGCACGAAAAGGGTACTTGATTGTGCTCGGCTCAGCGTCAAAAAGCGATTGCCCGTTTGCGCTTGCAATTGAACAAGCAGCTAACGTCCTGTCGTTTGAACTGATGAAGCTTCATGCAGCCGAGCAACAAGCCCGGCTTGCCCAAAATCGCTTTTTTTCCGACTTAGTCGAAGGGCGCCGCCCTCTCGAAAAGGAGCACGGCAAAGCGTATCCTTTCTCTGCCGACAACCACTATGTATTCATTGCCGCTCGCTTAGATAACGGTAGTCGATTGCTGACTAAAGAAAAAGCGCTCGAGCAACAGGAAGACCTGTATAGCCTCCTTGTACGGCTGTTTCGCGAACGGTATCCAAACAGCCTTGTGTTTTGGAAGAATGATGTGTATGTTGTCGTTATTGAAAGTGACCGTTCAAACAATGAAGAAGCAAAGTTGCTTGCGGAAGTAGACACCATTCACCAAGACATACAGGCGCTCTTCCGCTCTTCCGTATCGTTTGGCATTTCCAGCTTTTCCAGCTTGAGTGAAGCGCCAAGCTTATACAAGGAAGCGACAGCAGCCCTTCACTCTGGCTACCGGGAACATTTGCAAAGCTTCATCAAAACGTACCGCGCCCAGGAGCTGGCTGACATGCTGCAAATGATTCCGTCAGAGAAGCTTACTTCCTTTTGCCAAACCGCCTTGCAAAACTTAGCAACGCCGGAAACTCCCGACCAAGTGGAACTGGCCCGCACACTGTCCATCTATATCAATCATAATTGCCAAGTAGCAGAAACCGCAAAAGTCATGGCGATCCATCGCAACACGGTCATTTACCGCATCAAAAAATGCGAGGAACTCCTTGGCTATGATTTAAAAAAGCCTGATGAAACATTGCGTTTGCGCATTGCTTTCTTTATTCGCCCATTGTTGCTGGAAAAGGAGGCGCTGCTATAAACGTAGGAGCCGATGCCATTTATCGGCTCCTACGCTTGAGGAAAAGCTTTAATAGGATCATTTGTATTGGGAAACTTTCTCTACAATCGCTTTGCCGATTTCAAGGGAAGCTGTAGCAGCAGGGGACGGGGCATTGCAAACATGCAGGCTTTTTCGCCCACGGATTAATTGAAAATCGTCAACGAGCTTTCCGTCTGTCGTTAATGCTTGGGCCCGAACACCGCTCGGTCCTGGAACTAGATCATCCTCGGTGATGCCAGGAATCAATTGCTGAAGGTTTTCCACAAACTTCTTTTTGCTGAAGGAACGAATCATTTCTTCCGTCCCTTCCTTCCAATATTTAATCGCTAGCTGCCAAAAGCCTTTGTAGCGAATGACCTCAGATAAATCCTTCCAATCGATATCGGCTTTCCTATAGCCTTCCCGCTTAAAGCTTAAAACCGCATTTGGCCCTGCATCTACTTCTCCGTCAATCATCCGTGTGAAATGGACACCAAGGAATGGAAAATCAGGATTAGGAACGGGATAGATTAAGTTCTTCACAAGATGCCGTTTTTCTGGTCGGAGCTTATAGTACTCTCCACGGAAGGGGACGATCTTCATGTCTACATGATAGCCTGCAAGCTTGGCGATTCGGTCACTATGCAAGCCTGCACAATTAATGAGATAGCTCGTGTGATATGTCCCTTTATCTGTTTCAATCATCGCTCCTTCCTTGCTTTCGGAAATGGTCTCAACCGTAGTGCCGAGTTGAATCTGTCCACCTTTCTCCATGATTAAAGCAGCGAGTTTTTCAGCAACCTGCTTATAACTGACAATCCCGGCTGTTGGCACGGATATCGCGGCAAGACCGTTTACATACGGTTCGGCCTCATGTAGCTCCTCTTTCGACAACATCTGGAGATTGAGGCCATTGTCAATCCCTCGTTGATAGAGATGATCAAGCAGTGGCAGCTCTTTCTTATTTGTAGCGACAATGACCTTTCCGCAAATGTCTACTTTAAGGCCATGTTTTTGGCAAAATGCAGTCATTGATTGGTTACCCGCTTTTGCAAACTTCGCTTTAAAACTGCCTGGCTTATAATAAATCCCTGAATGGATGACACCGCTATTATGTCCTGTTTGATGAGCAGCGACTTTCTGCTCTTTTTCAATGATTAAAACACTTGCCTTTGGATAACGGGCAAATAGAGCATGCCCGACAGCTAACCCGACAATTCCGCCGCCAATGATGGTAAAATCATACATTTCTTGTGCCTCCCCCTACATCACACGCTTCTGCTAGCAGTTCAATTAAATGAACCACCTTTATTTGTTCCGATTGTCCTTCCCGTTCTACACCGAGCTTCATTTGCAAATGACAGCCAGGGTTTGTCGTTACGATGATTTCAGGCTGAACGGCTTTTACGTTTTCCATTTTTCGATCAAGAATTTCCATCGATTGCTCATAATGAACGAGATTATAGATCCCTGCCGACCCGCAGCAAAGTTCGCTCTCCTTCATCGGTACATACGTAATCCCTGGAATCGATTGAAGCAGCTTTACCGGTTCTTCTATTCGCTTTTGAACATTTGCCATATGGCAGGACGGTTGGTATGTTGCTACGTTGTTCACTTTCTTTGCAAATGGAAGCTGAAGCTGGGAAAAAATCACACTGCTGTCGACATTTTTTTCAGCAAAGCGAGACGCCCGATCTCTCCATTCCGGCTCATCTGCTAAAAGTTCACCATATTCTACAAGCATGGCCCCACAGCCGCCAATACTGTTCACAATGTAATCGCAGGCGTGCTGTTCAAACGCTTCAATGTTTTGCTTGGCCAAGCGTTTCGCTACATCTCTTTCACCGCTATGGTTTTGCAAAGCGCCACAACAAGTTTGCTCCTCGATCACCGTCACTTCACAGCCAGCACGTTGGAGAAGCTGAATCGTTAAATCATTAATATGCGAGAACATCGTATCCATTAAACAGCCTTTAAAAAAACCAACACGAAGCGCCGTGTTTCCTTCCGGTTTGGCATCGACCAAACGGTTTTTCCTTTCCCTTCGAGAAGCAACCGATGGTGTCACTGCTTCGAATGCAGCAAGCGACTTCGGCAACATCCGTGTTAGCTTGGCTTTTCTAGCGATACGGGCCACCCCGCTTTTTTGGTAGAGGGAAAGGCCCGTTCCAATGGCATGTAAAACCCTGTCATTTGGCAACACCGTTTCAAACATGGCTTTTTTCATCATTTTCTGATGCCAAGGGGCCGTTGTTTTCCGCTCTTCCTTTAGGGCAACCTTTGCTGAATCGAGTATTTTTCCATACTGTACATTTGTTGGGCAGACGGTTTCACAGGCACGGCAACCAAGGCAAAGATCGATCGGCTCTTCAATCTCAGATAACGGCAGCTTTCCCTCTGCCGCCATTTTCACTAAATGAATCCTTCCCCTTGGGGAATGGGTTTCCTTTTCCATGCTCAAGTACGTTGGGCAAGATGGAAGACAGTAGCCGCACTGCACACAGTCAAATGTCTCTTGATAGGCTAACAGTTGTTCCGGTTTAGTCATGGCGCAGCACCAGCCTTTGTCCAGGCTCTGGGAATATCTTTCCTGGATTTAAGATGTTGTTCGGATCCCAGCTTGTTTTTAACCGCTTCATCATGTCTAGTCCAGCTTTTCCTATTTCCATTTCCATGAACGGGGCTTTCATCGTCCCAATCCCATGCTCCCCTGAAAGGGTTCCCCCCAGTTCGACCGCTGCTGTGAAAATGTCGGCCACTGCTTTTTCCACTCGTTCCATTTCCTCATGATCACGAGCATCGGCAATGATATTCGGGTGTAAATTTCCATCGCCAGCATGGCCAAACACGACAAGATCGATTTGATACATTTCGCGAATTTCCTTCAACCGCTGAAACATTTCCGGTATTTTACTCCGAGGGACGGTGGCATCCTCGGAAATTTTCGTTGGCTTCACTCGAACAATGGCTGGGGAAACGAGCTTGCGCGCCTGCCAAAATTCGGCCGCTTCTTTTTCATTCTCTGCCACCTGGACAGTTCTCGCTCCTACACTCCTGCACAGTTCCTTTACTTTTGTCATCTCTTCAGCGATCGATGCTGGGTGCCCATCTAGCTCGATTAACAACAAAGCCCCTACATCTGTTGGCAAACCCCGTGGTTCGTATGCCTCGACTGCCTGGATGGACAGTTGGTCCATCAGCTCCATTTTGGCTGGAACAATGCCTGCCGTTAACACTTTAGAAATCGCCCGCCCTGAATCGACAATATCTTCAAAAAGCACCATTACTGTTTTGCTGGCTGGTGGTTTGGGAACGAGGCGGAGTGTTGCTTCGGTGATGATCCCAAGCGTCCCTTCTGAACCAACAATGAGCTTTGTTAAGTCATAGCCGGTCACGTTTTTAACCGTTCTTCCCCCTGTACGAATGATTTCTCCTTCTGGTGTTACCACTTCTAAGCCGAGGACATAATCTTTCGTTACGCCATACTTCAGTCCTCTAGGCCCTCCTGCATTTTCGGCAAGATTTCCGCCAATGGTTGATACATGAGAGCTACTTGGGTCAGGCGGGTACATAAAGCCAATCGCCCTTGCGGCAGCGTCAATGTTTGCTGTGATCACTCCCGGAGAGACAATGGCCACCATGTCTTCTTTGTCAATCTCCAGCTTGTCGTTCCACTGGGATAAATCAAGAACAACCCCTCCTTTAACTGGAAGTGGGCCACCGCTTAAACTTGTCCCTTGCCCCCTTGGATAGACGGGGATTAAGTACTGATTGGCTAACTTCATGACCGCAGCTACTTCTTCAGTGGCGGTTGGCTGGATCACAAGATCAGGTAAGTAGTAGCCAAACGACGCATCATAGCCATAACTACTACGGTCCGCCTTTTTCGTTAAAATCCGGTTCTCTGCTTTCATTTTTTGTTTAATCTCTTCTAAAAAACGCTCAATCGTCAACAGGCTCTCCCCCTCTCTTTTACGTGTGTCGCTGTTTTACCCCTTGAAAGTGCTGCCACATCGCTATTCTTGCTTCCTCTGGTTTTCCGCTTACAATCGCTTCGTAAATGTTTCGGTGCTCCTGAGCAATTTCGGCCTGGAAGCGCTCATTTCTTCCTGAAGCCTCTTGATTTTTGGTTAAGACGCGAAGCATGTTATCGGAAATTAAATTCATTACATCACGCATTAATGGATTGTTTGCGGCTTCAATAATGGCTAAATGAAATTGGTAATCTTCCTCCACGGCCACCTTTCCTTGCTCTTCGATTGCCACAAGCCTTTCAAATACAGCTTGTAAATTCTCCTTCTGCCTATTTGTTATTCGTTTTGCTGCATAATAGGCAGCATCCCCTTCAATCGCTTGACGAAGCTCAATTAATTCGACGATCGATGTTTCTTTCTCCTGTAATAAATCCGCCAACTTAACCTGCAAGCGCTGTGGGCTCTCTTGAACAAGGAAGGCGCCCACTCCCGGCTTAATGTGAATGACGCCTGACGATTTTAACACGGTTAAGGCTTCCTTCACGGAAGTTCTGGAAACGGATAACGTCTCTGATAGTGCCCGTTCAGATGGAAGCTTATCGCCAGGTTGAACCTCGCCCGTAGCAACAGCGGTTTTGACTTGCTCAATAATTTCCTGGTAGACACGTTTCCGCTTACGAATCGGCGTTAATTTCATTCCTTTCCTCCTAATTGTCCAACTGGTCTGTGGACAGTCCACTTTTGTTAAAAAGAAGAGGGTGGCCCCTCTTTACGTTACCTCCTCAATTAGGCAATACCCGCTTATCGCCTAGCTTGCGGCGAACATTATGCAAGTGTGTGTTCATTGCTTTTCTTGCCGCCTCAGAATCGCGTTCACGAATGGCGTTGAAAATCGTTAAATGCTCTCGGTAAACTTCTTCGCGTTTTTGTTGCAGGCGGTTCTTTTTTAATGAAAAGGCCAATGCCTTCTGCAGCAGCTCTGATACATTCGCCATCGTTTGCTCTAAAAATGGATTATAAGAAGCTTTCATAATGACACGATGGAACATGTAATCAGCTTCATCCCCGACAACCTCTCGATCCTCGACTGTTTTTGCAAATTGAGCCAGCGCTAGTTCTAATTCCAAAAGATCTTGCTTTTGATAGCGCACAGCAGCTAATGCAGCTGCCTCTGTTTCAATAATGCTTCGAAGTTCGAGCAAATCATAGACTTGGCCGATATCGACCATATCCAATGTCACTTGCTCTAACAAATTCGTTAATTGAACTTCTTTGACCCAGCTGCCGCCCCCTTGTTTCGACTCGATTAGGCCGCTTGCTTCCAAAACACTTAACGCCTCACGAATGGGGGAACGGCTAACACCAAAGCGTTCTGCAAGCTCCATTTCAGACGGGAGCTTACTATGAGCAGGAAATTCACCGTTTTTAATCATTTCTTTTAGCTGTTCTAGTACTTGACTTGACACCTTTTTACGCTCAATCGGTAAACGCACCGTCAACACTCTCCTTTTTTGCTAAAAAGGGGAAGGAGCTTGCAAGCTTCGTTCACCCTTTTCATAAGTCCCTCACTCTATGAGGAACTTGTTTCATCTGATGTATACGCTCATTTTAACGAAGAGAGATGCGTTTTGCTATTATTCGTTGAACTTTTCACCTTTTATCCGCCTTGGGCGAACGGACTCTCCGTTGCGCTTTTTTTCTTTTTTACACGAAGGATGTGTAACGCTAACGTGACCGCAACGATCGAAACTCCTAGAACATTCGAAAGCAACCCTGTACTCACGAGGAGTAGCGAACTTGCAAAGAATAAGAGACGTTCCAACATGACTAAATTTGTTGAGAAATAGTTTGTCAGCGCAACAACCATCGCAAATACGCCTAAGACAGAGGTAATAATGGTGATGCCCACCGTAACAACATGTAGTGAGCCGCTTTCAGATTGCATAAGCATTGCAGGGTTATACGCAATCATAAATGGGATAACGAAGCCGGGCAATGCTAGCTTTACGGACGTCCACGATGTTTTCATCGCATCTGCTCTGGCAATGCCAGCAGCTGTATAGGATGCCAATGCAACAGGTGGAGTAATATTGGACAGTGCCCCAAACCAGAAAACAAAGAAATGGGCGGCAATTGGGTTTACTCCTGCTTCCACTAATGCCGGGGCAGCTGTTACCGCTACAACGATGTAAAGGGCGGTGGATGGGAGCCCCATGCTTAAGACGATGCAAGTAACCATGACGAGCAAAAGGGCAACCCAAAGCATGCCACTTGAAATCGAAAGAACATTATAGGCGATCGCTGAACCAAGTCCAGACATCGTCACAACCGCAATAATAATGCCGATCGATGCACAAGCAATCCCTACTTGAATGGTACTTTTTGCCCCGTCGATAAAGGCAGTCCCTATTTTTGCAAATGTCACTCTTGTCTCTTTATCTTTCGTTAGCCAGCTAGCAATGATGACAGAGATAATACCAGCAAAACCGGCGAATATCGGCGTATAGCCCATCAACAAGGTTGAGATCACAATGATAATCGGCAGTAGCAAGACACCGCGCTCTTTGATTACTTGCCATACTTGGGGAATGGAGTCTTTGCTCATCCCTTTTAAGCCATGCTTTTTCGCTTCTAAATCAATGGCAAGCACAAGAGCAACGAAATAAAGAAACGTTGGAACAATCGCTGCTAACACAATGACTGAATAGGAAACACCTAAAAATCCTGCCATGATAAAGGCAGCTGCTCCCATAATCGGCGGCATCATCATCCCGCCTGTAGAAGCAGCTGCTTCAACGGCCGCTGCATACCTTGGCTTTAAGCCAATTTGTTTCATTAATGGGATCGTAAACGCCCCTGTCGTCGCAACATTGGCAACTGCACTTCCATTCAATGACCCTGTTAGAGCACTGGAAAGAACGGCGACTTGCGCAGGACCACCCCGCCGTTGTCCTGCTATCGCAATTGCTAAATCGTTAAAGAGCTTCGACGCTCCACTTACACTTAAAAATGCTCCAAATAAAATGAAGATGACGATATAGGTAGACGCGATCGAAAGAGTGAGACCGTAAATGCCCTCTGTCGTCATGTACACGCGATACAAGAGTCGTTCAAAGGAAAACCCAGCGTGCCCAAAAATCCCAGGAAAATAGGGCCCAAATACAGCATAAATGATCGCTAAACTCGTTAAAAGTGGAATGAAGAGACCGAGCGTCCGTCTTGCAGCCTCCAAGAGCAAAACAACGGTGATCGCAGCAAAAATGTAGTCCATTGTAATCGCCTGTGACATCCGGTCAACATGAATCGTCGTATAGAACAGCAAAATGTAAACAGAACCTGCGACACTAGCAATCGTTAAGATGATATCGACTGTGGTAAATCGATCTTTCGCTCCCTTTTTGGTTGCGGGATAAAGCAAAAAGGCTAAAACAAAGAGCAATGCAAGAAAGAGAACGTTGCGGTAAATTTCCTGCATATTGATGAAACTGTTGACATAGACAGCAAACCCAGATAAAAGAATCCCTGTAAGGGCAACGATTTTTTGCTGTTTGCCTTTCAATGCCCGTCCTATACTGACAGACTCTTGCACTTCGTCATTATTCGGTTCTATCTCAACATGTTGCTGCTTCACACTCATCGTAATCTCCTCCTTTGTGAAAGAAAACGCTTTTGTTCAGCTTTATGCCTATAGTTCAGGGGGGCGTAACTCCTCCGGAATGTCGATGCCTTGCTCCTCATAATATTTGTAAGCACCAGGATGAAGTGGTACAGATAGACCATTTAATGCGGCTTCTAAGGACATTTCCCGGGCTGAATTATGCACCTCGTACATGAATTCTAGGTTTTCGTACAACGTTTTAGTCAATAAGTATATAATTTCATCGTCTAACTCCTTATCTGTTGCCAGAAAATTTGATTGTGCAATTGTCTGGATATCCTCCTCTTTTCGTGGATACGTCCCAGCAGGTATGTTATAGCGGAAGAACACATTAAAATGCTCATTTATTGATTCAAGCTGTTCATCCGAAACATCAAGGACATCGGCACGCACGCCACTGGCATACATGTCTGTAATCGCAGTAACAGGAACACCGGCCGGCAAAGAACCTCCATGTAAACGTCCATCACGCATGGCCGAAATGGTATCATCGTAGCCAAGGTATTCTGGCTGAATATCAGCGGTTGTCAGACCAATACCACGCATAATCGCCAGTGTTGATTGTTCCGTTCCACTAGCTTGCGGTCCCACAGAGAAACCTTTCCCCTCAATATCAGCAATCGTTCCCGTTTCGATTTGATTGTTTTGCAAAACAAAGTGTTCCACATTCGGCCAGAGGAAGGTAATTGAACGCAAGTCTTCATAGGACCGGCCTTCATAGATTCCCGTTCCATTGAATGCTTGATCGCCAATTAACCCTTGTAAAATCGCAAGCTGTGCTTCCCCCTTCTGTAACAAGTCAATATTTTCTACTGATCCAGCGGAAGACTGCCCCGTTGCCCGGATCCCTTGATCCATTAGTTCTTCAGTCCAAAGATTTCCCATGCCGACACCAATTGGATAATACGTCCCCCCAGTGGAAGCGGTTGCAATTGAAAAATACTGATAATCTTTGTTGCTACAGGAAGCGAGAGTAATGAAAGAACATAGGAATAATAACAATGACAGTCGCTTTTTCATAACTTCGTTTTTCCCCCTTTACAATGAAAGCGCTTTTATAAGTTGTATTACAAGTATACAACATTACAAATTGAATTCAAGACATTTCGATAAAGAGAATATTTAGAAAGAACTAATCGATTGTGATTGAACATGAACAACCAACTATTTCTATTAAGATTGAAATTTTTTAATGAAAGGTTCTCAATAACCATCAACAATCACCATGGCCTTAAGAATACAGGTCTCAAAAGCAGAGACCCTGTACCGACTCGTCGTTAAGCGGTCATCTCACCCATAGGTGCTGAAATATCAAGCCAATGTTTTTACTAGCTCCATAAATGCCTCTGCTTCGGCTGAAGGCGTTTTTGTAATCATGTAAGTAGATACGGTTGGCAAAGGGAGACCAGCTGTTTCTGCTTCTAGCATGCGGCCCTCTGCTAATTCCCGCCTTACCGCCGATTCCGGCAATATGGAACAGCCGAGCCCTTCCTCAATAAACCGCTTTGTGACATGTACTTGCGAAACGTGCATTTCTTTAAGTCCAGGAACAGTCCGCCTGCACGCCAGCAACACTTCTTCCCAATAAACAGGATGGTTGCCGCTTAAAAGGACCATCTCGCCCAGCGCCTCCTCATAATGAATAGGTGGGCCATTCTCTGCATCGCGGCCATCATGGGGAACGACAAACATGAGCTTCTCTGTTTGCAGGCGTACACACTCGCTCCCTGTTTGTTCAAAAGGCATTCTTGATAAGCCAACATCTGCACGGCCTGATTCAACCGTTTGGCCGATCACGGCTGACTCAACCACGTCCACTACCACTTCTGTTGCTGCTTGTTTTTTCACGAATGCTTTGACCCAGTAAGGCAAATAACTGGAAGCGATCAACGGCGAGACAGCGATTTTTAGTGTACTTTCATACCCTTGCCGTTTTTTGCCGATAAAGGCGATGCCTTCATGGTATGCATCATAGATGCTCCGTGCATAAGGAAGATACGACTTGCCGTAAGCAGTCAATGCGACTTGCCTCCCAGTCCGTTTAAACAATGGTACGCCTAGCGCTTTCTCAAGTTGATGAATGTGGACAGTCACAGTCGGCTGGGAAACGTATAAATAGGCAGCTGCTTTACGGAAGTTTTCATATTTGGCTGCGGCAAGAAAGCTTTCAATCCAGTGTATATTCATTTTCGCCCTCCACTAATTAAATATCATAATCAATAATGCAGAAATAATTTAATTTTAATTAGATTACCATGGCGCTATGATAAAGAAAATGAATTTGGAGGGATGGAATATGCTTTATGCAAAAGGGTTAGAGAATGTCGTCGTTGCGAAAACGACGATTAGTTCGATCGACGGAGAGCAGGGAACACTGCTTTACCGAGGTTATCATGCAGATGAGCTTGCGAAATCAGCTGACTTTGAAGACGTTGCTTACTTGCTGTTAAACGGAAAAAGGCCAACGGCAACAGAAAAAGACGATTTTTCCACTGCCTTGAAAACGATGCGCTCTTTGCCAGATGATTTGAAAAAGCTGCTCACGGCTTTGCCAAAAGAACTTAGCCTAATGGACGCGTTACGAACTTTGATTTCTAGCTACACAGGAAAAGAAGGCTGGCCCCCGCAACGACAAGAAGCGATGCGCCTTATTGCTATCGTTCCAACGATTGTGGCTGCATGGGCCAACATGAGCTGCGGCAAAGACGCGATTGAGCCAGATTCCTCTCTTAACCACGTGGCCAATTACTTGTATATGCTCACTGGCGAAAAGCCAGATGCCGCCCGTGTTCATGCTTTAAACGCTTATTTAATATTAACAGCAGAACACGGCATGAATGCGTCAACGTTTGCGGCGCGAGTGATCGCCTCTACAGAAGCCGATCTTCGTTCAGCTATTTGCGGAGCGCTTGGCGCGTTAAAAGGAAGGCTGCACGGCGGCGCGCCTACCGGTGTACTTGAGCTGTTCAGTGAAATCCAAACGGCCGACACTAGCAGTGAAGAGTTGCTGCGTGAAAAGCTCAAACGCGGCGAACGTCTGATGGGCTTTGGCCACCGTGTTTATAAAACAGCAGACCCTCGCGCCAATGCATTGCGTGATATTTTAAAAAGTCTCGATAACCAGGAAACATTTTTAAGCGAGGCAGTGGCGATTGAACAAATAGCAACGGAGCTTTTAGCGGAATACAAACCCGGCCGTCAGCTTCATGCCAACGTTGAATACTATGCTGCTGCAATTATGGAAGCCCTTTGCCTTAAACCAGAATGGTTTACACCGACATTTTGCGTAAGCCGCGTCGTCGGTTGGTGCAGCCACGTTATCGAACAAAGCAAAGACAACCGCATTTTTAGGCCACAACAACAATATTGCGGCCAAAAGCCGGTTTCCAATTAAGCGAAAAGACCCTGTACCAGGTGGCACAGGGTCTTAGCATTTTACGATCATTCAAACAAGCTAGGCAAGAATAAAGAAAGTTGCGGAATATAGGCGACAATCAGCAACACGACGATCGCAATGGCAAAGAATGGCACAAGCTCTTTAACCGTTTTGCCAATCGGCACTTTTGCAAAGCTAGAAGCAACAAATAAACACACTCCTACTGGCGGAGTAGACAGGCCGATCATTAAAGACAACACCATCACAACGCCAAAATGGACAGGGTCCATCCCGATACTAGTAGCGACAGGCAATAATACAGGGAATAAAATCACAAGAGCTGCAATCGTTTCCATGAACATGCCGATTCCTAGCAATAATATAATAATAAGAAGAATGACAAAGACTGGGTTGTCTGTAATCGACAGAATCCCATTTGCGATTAAGACAGGCACTCCTTCTGAAACCAAGATCCAGCCGAACAGATTGGCAAAACCAACGAGCAGCAAAATCGAAGACGTTGAGCGCAGTGTGCTAACAAGCAGCCCTGGCACTTCTTTAAAGTTAAGTTCCCGATAAACAAAACCGCCGACAACTAACGCGTATAGCACACAAACGACCGCTGCCTCTGTTGGTGTAAAATAGCCGCCAAGAATGCCCCATAAAATGATAAAGACCATAAATAACGCCCAAAAGGCGCCAAAAAACGAAGTGACAACCTTTTTAATCGGTTGCCGTTCTCCCTTTGGATAACCGCGCTTAACAGAAATGACATAAGCAACCACCAAAAAGCCGACTGCCAACAAAATGCCAGGGATGGCGCCAGCAAGGAACAAATCACCAATTGAGACGCTGGCAAGAGTGCCAATAATGATCATCGGCAAGGATGGCGGAAGCATCGGGCCAACTGTCGAAGAAATCGATGTAACCGCAGCGGAAAAACCGGCTCCATACCCGTGCTTTTTCATCGCCGGAATCATCACAGAACCAATGCTTGCTGTATCGGACAAGGCAGTTCCTGAAATACCTGCAAACCCGAGCGAAGAAGCGATATTCGTTAACGCTAGCCCGCCGCGGATATGGCCTACAACGGCGTTGGAAAAGTCAATAATCCGTGTTGTGATTCCTCCTGCGTTCATTAAATTTCCAGCAAGAATAAAGGCGGGAATGGCGAGCAACACAAAAGAATTAATACCGGCCAGCATCGTTTGGGGAATGATCGTCAAAGGAATGCCTGCGATAAGCAAATAAATCATTGAAGACAGGCCAAGGCTAAACGCAATCGGAATCCCTGCGATAATAAAAAATATGAACAACCCAACTAATAACAATGACATCATTCTTCATTCCCCCCCTTTTCCAACGGCTTCGTCCGGTCAATAATCGAAACAAGCGAATACACCATGATTAAAAACGCCAATAAAGGGACAGCCGCATAAACATAGCTCATTTTAAAACCGATCGTTGGTGTAATAAAGTCAAGGCCGAGCTTGTAAAACCGGATTCCCTCAACAAACAAAACGACACTAAAAGCAAAGACAAGCCCTAAAATAATGCTTTCATAAAGGCGTTTTGTCTTTTCTTTTAATGGCGCTAACACCACATCAACACGGATAAATTCGTTTTTGCGCAACGCTAATGGAGCGGCTGTCGTAATGGCGTAAACAAACAAGTACCGCGATAATTCCTCTGTCCAAATGGCGTTGTATGGAAGGTAACGGCCCATAATTTGGATCACCACTACAGCAAGAAGGGCTGTAAATAACAATAAGGTTGCCCAAGCCAATAGCTTATCAAGAATCGAAATTGCCTTCATTCGCTGCCTCCTTCCTCTCCCTCTGCTACCATTTGCAGATAAAGCTCATACTGTTCTTTTCCTAAGTTTTGCTTTAAAGCAGGCAACATCGCCTCGCGGAATGCTTCTTGATCGACGTCTTCATTCAATGTCATCCCCCGTGATAACAGGCGCTCCAAGACTAATTCCGTTTCTTCCTCCAGTAAGCTTTGCGCGTATGCCTCTGCTTCCTCTGCTGCTTCCAATACAGCGGCCTGCTCACCTTCTGGCAACGCTTTCAATTGTTCGGTACCGACTACAACGTATATCCATGAGCGGACATGCTCCGTCAAGTTTAAATATTGTTGGACTTCATAAAAGCCATTGCTGTCAATTAAATCATTTGGATTTTCTTGGCCTTCAATCACGCCTTGCTGCAAGCCAGTAAAGACTTCATTCAAACTAATCACTTGCGGGCTTGCCCCAGCCTCAGCCCAAGCGTCAAGGAACAGCGGCACGTTTGGCACACGCATGCTAAATCCACGCAACTCTTCCGGAGTCGAAATTGGGTAATTAGACGTCAAGTTCCGCGGCGCCCGTTGCATATAAAACAATGGCGTTAAACCGACGTCTTCCTGAATATCTTGTTCAATCTTTCCGCCTATCTCTCCCTCAATTACACGCTCCATATGGTCTTGGTCTTCAAATGCATATGGAACCGCTAACAAAATAGCGTTTGGCGTCCACACTTCCAATGTCTCGCCGGTAATCGTCAAATCGGTCGCTCCAAAGCGGATAGAATTGATGTTGTCGACTTCATTGCCCAACTGACTATTCGGATAAATATCAATGATGACATTTCCATTTGTTTTTTCTTCGACAAGCCTGGCAAACTCCTCAGCGGTCTTATGCCATAAATGGCTTGAGTCAGATACATGCGTCATTTTCCAGCGTGTGACTTCTCCTTCGTCCCCGCTAACTGCTGTCGTTGTGCATCCGCTTAAGGCTAGTGCCAAGGCTGCAAAAAGAACGCCGACTGTTTTTTTCATCGTTGTCCCTCCTCATTACTCTAGTTGAACAGACATTCCTACTAATTGCATTGCCGACTTGCTCGGCCTCTTCCTTTTTCAAAGACCGAACAAGCACAAGCGGAATCCACGTTTGTTCATACGTCATTCGCCTTCAAAATAAGTTGGATAGGCTTGCTTTAGCTCGTATTGGTCATACGTAATTAATTTTAGATGATTGCGGACGAGCGCTTCGGCCTCATCAGCTTGTTTCACGCGTATCGCTTCAACCATTCCCTCATGGTGCTGGATCAATAAGTTCCAATTTAGTTTTGAATGGATGCTTAGCTTCAACGCTCTATTTAAGTGCGTGTTCATTTTTTGCACGACTTCCCAAATCCGCAATTTCCCCGCGCCTTCTGAAATGAGACGATGAAAGTCACGGTCTAATGCAAACAGTTCTTCTTCATCTTCGCGCTCTTTTGCCTTTTTCTGTTTAACGACGTTCTCTTCTAATAAAAATAATGCTTTTTCAGTCATTGTTTCACAGGCTAACCGAATCGTAGCCACTTCCATATGTTCCCGGAGAAAACGGGCATCCTCTACATGGGAAAGATCAATTTTTGTCACAAACGAACCACGTTGTGGGCGAATATCAAGCAAATCGTCTTCCGATAGTCTTAAAAACGATTCACGCACAGGCGTCCGGCTTACTTCCAGCTCTTCAGCTATGTCCTTTTCTGAAATCGAGGACCCTGGAGGAAGAACAAGCGTCATGATTTGCTCTTTAATCGTTTCATAGACAAAATCGGTTGTCGAATACCGTTTTCTGACAAATCGATCCATGGATTCACCTCCTCTTCGTTCTTCAACTAACATACTACCATACTACCATGCAAATATGGTAGTATGAAATGAGCGGAAACTAAAACGCTTTCATTAAGGAGGAGTTTTTATGGCCATTCGTATTCACGCCGAACAGTTGCAACATGCGGTAGCCAACGCCTTTATCAACGCCAATGTCGCGGCGGAGGATGCCAATATTGCTGCTGAGGTCCTTGTCCATGCAAATTTGCGTGGTGTCGATTCACACGGTGTTATGCGTGTCGAACACTATTTAAAACGAATTGCCGCTGGCGGCTTAAAGACCGATCCACAGCCAACGATCAAGCAAACGACTCCGTCAACAGCCGTTTATGACGCCGATCATGGGCTTGGGCACCCAGCTTCTAAAAAGGCAATGGATCATGCCATCCAACTAGCGAAAAACAATGGTATTGGCGCTGTTGCTGTACAAAACAGCAGCCACTGCGGGGCATTGTCTTACTTTGTCCAACAAGCCGCCCACAGCAACGTCATTGGGATCGCCATGTCGCAAACCGACAAAGCCGTTGTCCCGTTTGGAGGAAAAGCGCCCTTCTTTGGCACCAACCCGATGGCTTTTAGTTTCCCTGCTGAAGCTGAAAAGCCAGTTATTTTAGACTTTGCAACAAGCGAAGCCGCACTCGGCAAAATTTTAAATGCACAGGCTAGTGGAAACCCTATTCCCGCGAACTGGGGCGTTGATAAAGAGGGAAAAACGACAACCAATCCGAATGAAGTCGCACATTTATTGCCATTTGGCGGCGCAAAAGGGTATGGACTCGCCATGGTCGTTGAAGTTTTTTCCGCGTTATTGACTGCCTCGGCGTTTGGCCCCCACGTCACAAAAATGTATGGCGATTACGACCAGTACCGGCGTTTAGGCCATTTCTTTATTGCGATTGACGCGGAAGCATTTGCCCCTGCCGTTCCTTTCTCCACACAAATCGACCAAATGGTGAGTGAACTTCGCCAAGTGCCGCCAGCCGATGGATTCTCACAAGTGCTTGCCCCTGGTGATCCAGAAGCAAACACCTATGAAACTAGGCTAAAAGAAGGGATTCCTTTGCCTGAAGACGTTTGGACATTTATTGAAAGCCGGCAAATGAATACAAAAAGAAGCCTAGACTCTTAACGATTCTTGTCTCCCCTTAAGTGTTTATCTTAGGGGAGTTTTTGTATCTAAAAGAGGAAGGCGCCACTTCCCCTCCTGGCAATATGTCACCAACACCAAAAAGACTCCCATCCTTCTAATTTTAGCCTAGTTTTGTTATAACCCCGTCTCTCCCATTCTTATAAATAAAGCAACCCTGTAGCCATGCTATAGAGAAAAAAATGTTTCCTATTATTTGCTATAGACAGGCTAAATTGGTTTGCTGTTTCGATTTGCAACCACTCCAATCCTTAAAAGATTTGAGTCAAATGACGATAATAACAGTGTTGAATTTTTAAACGTAAGAGGATAACGATAGAGGGGAGCAAAAACGTGAAAAACAAATGGACGACGCTTAAGCATTGGCCTTTAAAAGCAAAGCTCATTACAGCTTTCGCCGTTGTGCTAGCCATTCCAAGTACTGTTATCGGCATAAGCTCTTACCAAAGTGCAAAGGGCAACATCATTTCGAGTATGAGTGAAGCAAATGGGGAAAGCTTACAAATTATTGACCGCACAATCGACTTATTTATAGAAGGGCAAATGGAAAATATTGAATACATGGCCCTTGCAAGCGATGCCGAAGAGTTCTTAGAAGAAGAGACTGAGGCGCAACGCACCTTGTTGCACACGTTCCAAGAAACAAGAAACCATGTGGAACAAACATATGTAGGGACAACGGCGGGAACCTTTATGAACGAGCCGACATCGTTTCAGAACCCTCCTGATTATGATCCGAGAGAACGCCCTTGGTACCAGCAAGCAATGGACCAAACGGGGGAAACAGTTATTACAGACCCATACATTTCCAATTCATCTAATAAACCAGTTGTTACAATCGCCAAAACAACGGCAGATGAACAAGGCGTAGCGGCCCTTAATTTGCAGTTGGACGCGATAACCAATTTGTTATCGACTGTCTCCATCGGCGAAAAAGGATACGTGTTTATTATTGACCAGAATAACGCTTATGTTTCCCACCCACATGAAGAGTTAGGCAGCGAGGCGAGTGAGTTTTTCTTACAGCTGCAAGACTCGGAAGAAGGCGAACTAGATTACCAGTCGGAAACAGATGATGAAAACCTCAAACTTCATTATACAACGAATGACCGTACAGGCTGGAAAATTGTCTCCGCCATGTACGAAACAGAGATTGAGCGTGCAGTAGCGCCGATCTTAAATACGACTTTACTAGTCATTTTTCTTTCCTTACTAGGCGGGGCCGTGCTTGTTTATATTTTGACACGGTCGATTGTATCTCCTATCCACAGGCTGACGACAGCAGCCGAGAAAATGAGTGAAGGGGACTTGGCCGTCACATTTAAAGTGGACAAAAATCAAAACGATGAAATCGGCAGATTAGGCAAGTCATTTGAAAAAATGCGCAACGCCCTTGCAACCATGATTGCTCATATTCAAGACAAATCCCACCAATTGTCTGCTTCCGCCGAAGAAGTCACGGCCATCTCTGGAGAAAACACCCGTGCAACCGAACAAATTGCCAACTCGATGCAGGAAGTAGCCACCGGCGTCGACAAACAGGCTGTAAGCGTAAATGAGAGTGCAGCAGTTGCGAAAAAAATGGCTGGTTCCATCAACGAAGCAGTCGAAAAAACAGACGGTGTTCAACAAACAGCCCAAGAGGCTGCCCAGTTCGTAGAAAACGGCAACAAAGCGATCAACACAAGTATTGCACAAATGACTCAGATTAAGGAAACCGTAGGAAACTTATCACAAAAAGTAGAGGGGCTCGGACAACGTTCAATCGAAATTAACAAAGTGGCCGATACGATCAAAAACATTGCTGACCAAACCAATTTGCTTGCGCTCAATGCCGCTATCGAAGCTGCCCGCGCTGGCGAAGATGGCCGCGGCTTTTCCGTCGTCGCTAACGAAGTTAAAAAACTGGCAGACCAGTCAGCCGCCGCTACGGTTGAAATTAGTGAAATGATCCAATTAACACAAGAAGATGCCCAACTAACGGTCGCACAAATGGAAACAAGCAAAGAACAAGTGGAAAAAGGCATTGAAGTCGTCAATGTTGCTGGCGAATCGTTCCACAACATTAAACGTTTCGTCGATAACGTGGCCGCGGAAGTCCATGAAGTCGCAAGCTTAATTAACAGCATTGGCCAAGGAAGCGAAACATTCGTCGCCACGTTTGACGACCTCGCTTCCATCTCAGAGACGTCGTCCGCCAGCGTCCAAAACATTTCAGCCTTTACCGAAGAACAGCTAGCTTCGATGGAAGAAATCGCGGCTTCTGTAGAAAACTTAACCCAATTCGCAGAAGAGCTGCAAGGGTTAGTGCAACAGTTTGACATTGCAGACAAGCATCAATAAAAAAACGGCTCAGCGATTTAATCATGTCGCTGGGCTTTTTTTGGCAAAACAAGTCTATTTCAAATTAAGAAAGGATCAGGTAATATAGCTCTATGCAAGCATAACCCCGTAAAGGATGGTTGAAAGTGGAAATCAGACAAGTAAAAACAAGCAACGATATTGGCGAGTTAGCACGTTTAGGAGCAGACATTTGGAAACAACATTATGTGACCATTATTTCAAACGAACAAATTGCATATATGCTAGACAAATTTCAATCGGTCCAAGCCATAACGAAACAAATTGAGGAAGAAGGATATGAGTATTACTTCCTTACCGCAAACGGCGAAAACATCGGCTATATCGGCGCCAAACAAGAAGAGGGGAAACTCTTCCTCAGCAAATGTTACATTGAAAAAAGCCACCGCGGAAAAGGGTATGCCAGCCAAGCATTTGCATTTTTAGAAACGCTCTGCCAAAAGCGCGGTTTAACAAAAATTTGGCTGACGGTAAACCGCCATAATAATGACTCCATTGCCGTCTATGAGAAAAAAGGCTTTCAAAAAGTTCGCACACAAATAGCCGACATCGGCAATGGCTATGTGATGGATGACTATATTATGGAAAAAGCACTCGTTGATCACTAAAAGGAAAAAGCACCAAGTCGAAGTCTAATCCCGGGACTTGGTGCTTTTTCTATGTTTAAAAAGTCGTAGGCCCTCTCTTTATTTCTGGCTCTAAATCAAGATTTTCTTGAAAGTGCAACCTTTTGACCGCAAAACGCCCTCTAAGTAGTAGAAAGGAGGCACAACCTATGACGGACGAAGAGCTCGCAAGAAAAGCCATTAGCGGCAATGTAGCCGCTTTTGAATCTTTGTTAATGGCTCATTATGAAAAGCTTTACTATACAGCAATGAAATACACCAACCAACATAATGATGCCCTTGACGCCATTCAAGAGGCTAGCTGCAAAGCATACTTATCGATTCACAAATTGAACCATCCCCAATACTTTATGACTTGGGTAACAAAAATTCTCATTCGCGAATGCTATCAACTGCTGCAAAAGCAAAAGAAAATGATCCCCTTTGAAGACACGGATCTATTTAAAAAGTTAGAAGGCAACCAAGAAGCACCAGCAAATGCTTCAACGTTATCAGCCGGGATTCTCGATCTCGATCCAAAATACCAGTCGGCCATTATCCTGCACTATTACCACGATCTCCCGATCAAAGAGATTGCCGGCATTATGAAAAAACCACAATCAACAATCAAATCCTACCTGCTTCGAGGGAGAAAACGATTGAAAGCCTATTATGAGAGGAGCGAACGTTTGCATGGAACCATCATTTGATAAACAGATCAAACAAGAAGTTGAGCACGCTATTCGCCAAGGGATTCTGAAGGCAGAAAAAGCGAAAAAGACAAGTTGGAAACCATGGGCTTACAGCCTTGGCGCTTCAGCCGCTGCAGTCGCGCTTCTTTTTGGCTCAGCTTACTTTTCTCCTGCATTGGCCAATAGCCTTTCCCAGATTCCAGTGATAGGCTCTGTCTTTAGCGTTTCAGGGGACGAGCGACTTAACCAGGCAAGTGAACAAGGATTGACAAAGGGATTAGATGAAACACAGACCATTAATGGAGTAGCCGTCACATTAGAAGAGCTTTTGTATGACCAAACTCGTATCTCCGTAGGATTTACTGTCCAATCTGACGAAGCGCTTACTGAAGAAGATTACAATTTCACCTTACAACCAGTCATAAACGACAAGCCTTCTTCAGCATTTTCAGCAAGCAAAGAAACGCAGCAAATCAGCGCCAATGAACAAAAACACATTTATGAATTTGAGGCGAAAGAGGTTGATTCTGACTCATTTGAACTCGGTCTCATTTTAGAAAATGATAACGGGGATACGTATTATTTTTCAGAAAGAGTAGACCAGCTTGATAGCAATCAAATTGCCGTTAACAATAGCCAACAAGCCGAAGGCATCGAACTACACGTCGAATCGTTGTCTTTAAGCCAATCTTCAACAAGCTTAACGTTCTCCGCTTCTCAAGCAGGAGAATTAACAGACCTTTCCTTGCCTATATACGATTTGGAGTTTGAACTTGTTGACCAAGATGGCAATACGATTCCTTCTTATTCTGGCGGTGTTAATGGACAGTTTGAAGATGGTGTCTGGACCATCGAAGGGGCGAAAATGTTTGATCCGCTAGATCCATCCGTCCAAAAAGTGATCGTCACCCCAGTCCTCATCACGCCAGACCGTATAGGGGAAACTGACGAACACATGGAGGAAACTCACGAAGAAGTCGCCATCGAACCTTACAATATTACGTTTGAACCATTTGAAATCGAGATTCCATAGTACTTTTTTAGAAACAGCAGAAATATCAGACTGGAAGGGCAGTGGCAGTTCTAGTGCGTAATTAATTTGCGCATAGGACTGCCATGTTCTTTATAGCATCATTTTTCCACTTAACACAGCATCACTGCTCTTGGCGATCTGGATAGGTTGTTTTTATAAATTGGACTGTTTCTTCAATCAACGACTTCAAAACCTCTATATCAATATCAGCTACTTTATTAATATACACGCACGCTTTTCCGGTCGTATGTTTTCCTAAGTCCTTAAGCAATTGTTGTTTTTTCGTTTCCTCGCAAGCAACATATAAACTGATTTTTGCTTTCCTTGGCGAAAAACCAACGAGTGGCGCATCCCCTTCATGCCCGGATTTGTACACATAATGGTAAGAACCAAATCCAATAATGCTCGGCCCCCACATTTTTGCTTCATAACCTGTCGTTTCCGAGAAAATCGTAAGAAGCTTGTATGCATCTTCCCGTTTCGACGGGCTTTCAACACTTTCAATAAATTCATGGACGCTAGCATTGGTTTCAATTGTTTTAGCCTTCTTCATTTGCCTTCACCCTTTTTGTTTATATGTGGCTCGTTTTTTTGCTGTGGACCTCTCCAGTCTTTAGGAAACGAATACACTCCTTTGTGGAGTGTTGTTATTTTCTATTATGATAAAATCGCTTTGCTTTTGCACGGTTCCCGCAGTCTGCCATTGAACACCAACGTCTGCTACGGTTGCGGCTTGTATCTAAAAACAGCCAACCACACGGGTCCCCTTCACACTTTTTCACCCTGCTTCGTTCTTTTTCAGAAACAAGAACGTCTATAGCAGACTTAACAATCGGCGGAAGCATTCCATCTAATGGATCTTCACCGTTTAAAAATTCCAATGAAAATGTAGTCCCACTAGGTACTACTTGCATTCTTCCGTAGGCATGGCCTAAGGCTTTATTCAAAATAGAAAGATCGTTAGCGTCTGGCATTTCATTGTTCGATACAAGACTAAAAATACCGTAAATCGATTCCCGCAGCTCAATCGCTTGTTGGAGAACTTCTTTAGCCTTAAAAGGTTGATTTTCTGCTTTTTTTAGCAGCGAAAGCGCTTGCTGTTTCTTAAGAATATTGGCATGCAAACTCCAGTTTACTAATCTTTCATAACTCGTCAGCAACTCCTGAGATTTCTCACTGCTATCGTGCCAACTTACTGTATTCGCAAAATCCAAACACAAACGTCCGCCCAGCAATTCATGCTCGTGTACATCTTTCTTTATACCAGACATATGCCTTCTCCTTGTTTTCCCATAAAATAACAATTGAATTTTCTCTCATAACCATTATAAAAGCTATTGACAGTTAGAATCAACCAACCGATAATATAACCATCAAAGTAATTATAGAGGGTTATGTACATATGAACAATGTACGTAATTTCACTCGAAACTCGCTACAAAAACTTGGATTAAACTTACCTCGTCTTAGAAAAAGCAAATTGGAAAGTGGTTAGAACACGAATAGAGGTGTTGCCAATCGATTTTTTTTGACCTGAACACAGTTGGTATTCCAATTGGCAGTTGTGTGGATGCATAACAAACATTTATGGAGGGCTAAACATGAGCGAAATAGTAAGGAACTCAGTTAAAACGTTAATAAAGGAAACATTTGAAGGACCAGAAGCAAAAGGGAGTTGGTTCACAGATTCTGAACCGAATTCGGGAATTTTCGGTGTACTAGAAGGGATGTCTTGCGACCAAGCTTCCCGATCCGTTTATGGAACAACATTGGCTGCACATACGGACCACATTCGCTATTATATGTGGGGAACCAATGAAATCTTGGAAAAAGGGAAACAACCAGAAATGGATTGGGAAAAGAGTTGGAACATTCATTCAGTAAATGAACAACAATGGAGCCAAATTCAGGAAGGGTTGCAAAATGAATACGTAACACTTTTGCAATCGATAGACGCGAGAGAATGGAATGAACAAACGGCCCATGAAGTGTTAGCTTCTCTCGCCCATTCAGCCTATCATCTTGGAGCGATTCGACAAATGCTAAAAGGAGTCAAAGTGTAGCTTTGACACGAGTATCGGTACTCTGTTTTTTTATACGATTCCATGGCAAAGCCTGCCTAGTTTTTAGGCAGGCTTTCCTGTGTATGCCCTTTGCTTGTTTTCCCATTCAGATGCTCCCGAGCCATACGAAGCAACCAGACAGCACGCTCGCTCGCCACCGAATACAGCAGGCTGACGGGAACAAACAGAAAAATTGCCCCAACTGACAAGCCAGTGGTGCTACGTTTGGCTCGCTTTCCGAAGCCCTGCTAAGCCGTGGTTTGTGAATTGGTAGACCAATACCGCCATTTCTGCTGGGCTTTCTTTTTTTCCTCCTACCAACCAGCTTTCAATCGCATCGATCGCTCCGCTCACAGCCATCAACGGGATATAGGGGGAGAGTTGTTCCCGCCATTTATACTGATCGATCCACCTTTCTAATATATATTTTTTAGCTAGCTCCATAATCCGCTTTTTAAATGTCGGATCACCGTGCCCACTTAACAGCACTTGGCAAATATCGCTCCGGTCGGCGATATACTCCATAATCTTTTCTGTCATATGCAAAGCTTCTTCTTCTTTGCCACAATGGTACTGGTTCAAATGATGGTCCATATCGAGCATCACTTCTTCACTGATCGTAGCAAGCAAGTCATAAGGGTCGGCATAGTGGCTGTAAAATGTAGAGCGGTTAATATCGGCCAGCTCGCATAATTCTTTAACAGTGACAGAGGCAATTGGTTTTTCTTTCAGCAAATCAACCAAGCTTTCTTTTAATACCATTTTTGTATATTTCTTTCTTCGATCGATCTTTTCAGCCATCTTCTTCCCACCTTTTTTGCGTTAGCCAACAAACAAGGAAAATATGTTGGATTCACAACAGATTATAACCGACTGTTTGTTGTTTGCCCAACACTGTGTCGTTATAATATGAAATGCATTGAAACGATTGTCAATAAAGAGGTGATACGCGCTTGTTCGTCGATACCATCCTAAAGCATAAAAAAGGCATTATCCTTTTATTTGCCATCACTGCGCTTTTCGCAGCGGTAGCCCAGTTTTTTGTATCGACCAACTACAATATGGTCGATTACTTGCCAGATGATGCGCCTTCCACCGAAGGCCTGGCGTTAATGGAAGAAGAGTTCCGTTCAACGATGCCGAATACCAATGTGCTTATTCATAATGTCTCCATGCAAGAAGCGATTCGTTATAAAGAGCAACTGGCAGGCATTGATGGCGTAAGCGACGTATCATGGCTCGATGATGTGTTTGATATTCGGATTCCACTCGAAATGGCTGACTCTGGATTGATTGAAACGTATTACAAAGATCGTGACGCGCTTTTTTCGGTAACAATTGACAGCGGCGCCGAAGTAGCGGCGACAGATGCGATTTATTCATTGATTGGCGAAGAAAACGCCGTTACAGGGGAAGCGGTAAACACAGCCACATCCCAAAATATGACTGGTTCTGAGTCCCTTTATGCCGCAGCGTTGCTTGTTCCGATTATCATCATTATTTTGGTGTTATCGACTAAATCGTGGGTAGAGCCATTGTTTTTCCTAACGGCGATCGGCGTTTCCGTCCTCATCAATTTAGGAACGAACATTTTTTTAGGGGAAGTTTCGTTTGTGACACAAGCGGTGGCGCCTATTTTGCAGCTCGCTGTTTCCCTTGATTACGCGATCTTTCTTTTACATACCTTTTCAGACGAGCTTGACCAACATCAATCGCCGAAAGAAGCGATGGCAAAGGCGCTGCGAAAATCGTTGCCGGTTATCTTTGTCAGTGCATTGACGACATTTTTTGGATTTATGTCGCTGATGCTGATGGATTTCGGGATTGGCGTCGACTTAGGATTTAACCTCGTAAAGGGAATTGTGTTCAGCTTTATATCCGTTGTCGTGTTTTTGCCTGCGCTAACGCTGACTTTTTACAAGTGGATCGAAAAAACGAAACATCGAAGCTTGATGCCAAGCTTCAAGGGCAGCGGAGCCAAGCTGCTTAAGCTGCGAATTCCTGCTCTCGTGATTGTCCTCCTGCTGCTCGTTCCAAGTTTTTTGGCACAAAGCAGCACCACGTTTTTATATGGGCTTGGGGACTTGCCTGAACAGACACGCGCTGGCGGCGATGCGAAACGAGTCGAAGAAACGTTCGGGCAATCAACGCCAATTGTCCTGCTCGTCCCTAACGATGACATCGCCAAAGAAGAAAAGCTTGTCCAGGAGTTGGAACAGATTCCCTATGTCGAATCGGTGCTTGCCTATGCCAACATGGTCGGAACAGCCATCCCTTCTGATTTTGTTGATGATGAATTGACGAGGGATTTCCATTCGGAAAACTATAGCCGCATTACTGTCTATACATCTGCCGGTGTCGAGGGGGACATTCCATTTGCGCTTGTGGAACAGACGCGTGAAATTGCGCAAAGCTATTACGGCGATACGTTTTATACATTAGGAGAAAGCGCGACGCTATACGATATGAAGGAAACCATTAGCAAAGACAACCAACTCGTCAACATCGTGACGATCATCACGATTGCCGTTGTTCTTATGTTGATGTTCCGGTCGGTTTCGATACCGATTATTTTATTACTCACCATTCAGGCAGCCGTCTGGATCAACCTGTCGGTACCTTATTTCACCAATGATCCACTCGTGTTTGTCGGCTATTTGATCGTCAGCACCGTCCAGCTGGCTGCAACGATTGATTATGCAATTTTGCTGATGGAAACGTATAAACACCACCGCCGAACGATGCCGTCCTTTGCTGCGATGAAACAGGCGCTTGATGAAAAGTTATTTCCGATTGCCGTTTCCGCGTCGATTTTATCAAGTGTTGGGTTCATTTTATGGTTTACGTCAAGCAACCCAACTGTTTCATCGATTGGCTTATTGCTCGGCAGGGGGGCTGCACTCGCCTTCCTATTGGTCATTTTATTCCTTCCGGCTTTTCTTTTAATCGCCGACCGCTTGATCGAAAAAACGACGCATCGGGCCAACTTTTACAAGGAGGAGGACTCATTATGACATTGAAAAAAACAGCAACTGCATGTGCGATCGCTGCACTCTGCATCCCTTCTATTTCTTTTCAAGCAGAGGCAAATGGAAACGGGGAAGTTGCTGCCAAAGACGAAGTCGTTTACGCCAATTTGCTTGCTAACGGTTCCTTAAAGGATATTTACGTGGTAAATGGCTTTGATGTCGCCGCGGAAGGGGACATCACCGATTTTGGCGGATACGAACAAGTCATTAACTTAACAGACTTATCACCCATCGAGCAATCCGAGGATGCATGGCAAATAACCGCTCCTGCCGGCATGTTTTATTACCAAGGCAATTTGCCAGCACAAACCGAGCTGCCTTGGACATTTGCCATCTCTTACTCATTGGACGGCCAATCCATCAACCCACAAGAGTTGATCGGGCAAAGCGGGTTGGTTGAAATCGCCATAGAGGTCAAACAGAACGAAGAAGCTGACACGTCCTTTTTTGAAAATTATTTGCTGCAACTGTCTGTACCACTGCAAAGCGATGTGTTTCACAACATAACAGCGCCAGACGCCACCATCGCCAATGTAGGCAAAGACAAACAAGCGGCTTTTACAGTCATGCCTGAAGAAAACGCCTCCTTCCACCTCTCTGCCGATGTGGAGCAATTTGAGTTTAATGGCATCGAAATATCGGCATTGCCTGCTTCTATGGCAGTCGAAGCCCCTGACGCGGGGGAACTGGAAGAGGAAATGGGCACGCTGACTAGCGCAATTGGAGCGCTGGCAACGGGGATGGGTGAAATCAAGAAAGGGATTGATGAACTCGCAGATGGCCTCAGCCAATTAGAGGATGGTTCAAGCGATTATCAAGCTGGCAGCGAGGAATTGGCTCTTTCTGGCGACGAGCTTGTCCAAGCTTCGAGCGACATTGAGGCTGGTTTAAAGGAACTGAGCAGCTCCTTAAGCGAAGCAAGCGCGCCAGAAACTGACTTTGCGTTAGATGACAGCTTATTTGCAGCTTTTGACGAACTATCAGCGGGCATAAACGAAGTAGCGGCCGGTTTAGGAGAGCTAGGCACCCATTACGGCGAAGCCTATGGAGCCTTGAAAGCAGCGGTTGAGTCCATCCCTGAGAGCGATTTAACAGAAGAAGACATCCAAACGCTCTATGAAAGCAATCCTAACTCAGAAACACTCGCCCAATTAGTTGCTTACTATCAAGCGGGGCAAGAAATAAAAGGCACCTATGCAGCTGTAAAAGAAGGCCTTGACGCCGTCCAGCCTGTTTTAGAAGAAAGCAAAGCGGGCTTAGAGGATATCGCTGCTGGAATCGATGAGCTCGCCAGCTCGCTCCAGGAAGCGTTAGGGACGATCGACATGGGCGAAGGCTTTGCCCAATTAAGTGAAGGCATCGACGAAGTAGCCAGCCAATATAGCCAGTTTCACCAAGGGTTGGTTGACTATACCGGCGGCGTTTCCCAATTAAACGACTCGTATGCCCACATTCATGAGGGCATTGGTGAAACGGCAGAAGGGTCGACGGAATTGTCGTCCGGAATGGAGGAAATCCATCATGGCGCCGAAGAGCTGGAGGAAGCAACAGCAGACATACCAGAACAAATGCAAGCCGAAATCGACGACATGCTTTCCCAGTATGACAAGTCCGATTTCAAACCTGTTTCCTTCGTCTCTCCAGAAAACAACGACGTTATTGAAAACGTCCAATTCGTCTTTCAAACGGAGCGCCTAACATTGCCTGAGGAAACGCAAACGGAAGAAGACAACAACGAAGATAACTTGAGCTTATGGCAACGCTTTTTGCAGCTGTTTGGCTTAGGGGACTAAAGACCACGAACACCGGCCAGCCTTCTGTACAAAAAGGGCTGGCCGGTGTTCCTTGTGTTGGCGTACTCGCTATTTAAACGAAATGGCAAGCAACGAAATGGCCTTGCTCTGCTTCCCTAAAAGCGGGCACTTCCTTCTTACAACGATCTTTTGCTATAGGACACCTCGTATGAAATTTGCAACCAGCTGGCGGCGATGCTGGATTTGGTATGTCGCCTTTTAAAAGAATTCTCTCTTTTTTGTAGGTAGGGTCAGGTACAGGCAAAGCAGATAGCAATGCTTTTGTGTATGGATGCAATGGGTTCTCATATAACCGGTCTCTGCTTGCCAGCTCCATCATTGTCCCTAAGTAGAGCACACCAATACGCGAACATAGATGTTCAACAACGCTTAAATCATGTGATATAAATAGAAATGCCAACTTTTTCTTTTCTTGAAGTTCTTTAAACAAATTAATGATTTGTGCTTGAATGGATACGTCTAATGCTGAAACGGGCTCATCGGCTACAATAAAATCAGGCTCCATAATGACTGCACGGGCGATGCCAATCCGCTGGCGTTGCCCACCACTAAATTCATGTGGGAATTTATTCACATGGTAGGACGGCAGTCCACAAAGTTCCATTGTTTCCAATACTTTTTGCCTGACCGTTTTTTTCGTCGCGAGGCCATGATCCAATAACGGTTCTGCTAAAGCATCGCCAATCCGTAAACGGGGATTTAACGAACTGAATGGATCTTGAAACACAAACTGAATATGGGGCCTTAACTTTCTCATTTCTTCTTTGCTTAAACGATGGAGGTTTTTTCCTCTATAAACGACTTCTCCTGCTGATAACGGCTGCAAGTTAAGAATCGATTTCCCAATTGTGCTCTTGCCGCTCCCTGACTCACCGACCAAGCCAAACGTTTCTCCTTCATGGATGACGAAACTAACATCATCGACAGCTTTTACAAGCTCTGATTGGCGATTAAAAAAAGGAGCTTTTGTCTCATAGTACTTCTTTAATCGATTCACTTCCATGACGACTGGCTTGTTTGTCATTGCGCCACCTTCTCGTATAACCAGCAAGCTACGCGATGATCCTTCTGATCGCCATCATTGATGAGGGAGGGTGCTTGATCGAGGCATATGTCCATGCAATGATCGCAACGATCAGCAAAGTAGCAAGAGGGCTTCAAATCAATTAAAGGCGGAACTTGCCCTGGGATGGTATAAAGTTTCTTTTTCCTTTGCCCGATGACAGGTTTCGCTTGGAGCAACCCTTTTGTATATGGGTGCTTCGGGTTAAAGAAAATCTCGTCTACCGATCCTTGTTCGATGATTTTACCGGCATACATCACAACAACATAATCGGCGACTTCCGCGACAACCCCTAAATCATGAGTAATTAACAACATTGACATCCCTTGCCTGTCTTTCAGCTGTTTTAACAATTCAAGAATTTGCGCTTGGATCGTGACATCGAGTGCCGTTGTTGGTTCATCGGCAATCAGCATTTTTGGCTCACATGCGAGGGCAATCGCAATCATAATTCGTTGCAGCATGCCGCCACTCATTTGATGTGGATACGATTTCAGCACTTGCTCTTCTCGCCCAATCCCGACTCGCTTGATGAGTTCAAGTGCTTTCACCTTTGCCTGTTTCTTTGAGATCGATTTATGTTCTAATAAGACTTCTGTCATTTGTTCACCAATCGTCAAGACAGGATTTAACGAAGTCATCGGTTCTTGGAAGATCATGGCCAATTCGTTGCCACGCAACCGCCTCATCTCGCCCTTAGACAGCTTTGTTAATTCGTTTCCAGCCAACTCAATCCTCCCTGTTACAGAAGCTTGGCCTTGAAGCAATCCCATAATTGACATCGCTGTCACACTCTTCCCACATCCTGATTCACCTACAAGACAAACGGTTTCTCCTTGTTTTACAGAAAAACTTATATCATCAACGGCTTTTACAGTGCCTTCGTCTGTTTGAAAATACGTGCGCAAATTGCTTACTTGCAGTATTGGCTTAACCATACCCCTCACCTGCTTTTCATATTTGGATCAATCGCATCACGAAGCCCGTCGCCTAGGAGGTTTACAGCTATGACTGTGATAAAAATAGCTAACCCAGGAGGAACCCAGAGCCAAGGCCTGTTTGTAAAATCGATTAGCGTATTCGCTGTGTTAATCATATTCCCCCAAGAAGCAGTAGGGGGAACGACACCTAAACCGAAAAAACTAAGCACCGATTCACTTAAGATCGCTCCACCTACACTTAACGTCGCTGTTACGATTAATAAGGGCACTACATTCGGCAGCAAGTGGTTAAACACTTTTCTTCTGTCTCTTAAACCTAGCGCGTCTGTTGCTTGCATAAATTCCCGTTCCCTTAAGCTGAGTACTTGACTTCGCACGAGGCGTGCCAAGCCTGGCCAATTTACGAGGCTTAACATCACCATGACGATATAGAGCCGTTGTTCCGCCGGCACCCGCCACTCTGACATAACAGCCGCCATAATAAACAACAACGGCAAGCCAGGCAGTGTCATTAACACATCTGCTAGTCTCATAATGACTTGATCGACAATCCCTCTGTAATAACCAGCCAAAATCCCTAGAATGCCGCCAATCGTCACTGCCAGTGCCATGGCGCCAAGTCCGACTGTCAGCGAAATGCGCCCAGCCAACATCAAACGCGTCAGCACATCGCGGCCTAAATGATCGGTTCCTAACCAATGAGAAAGACTAGGAGCCTGATGAATCGCCTGCGTATTCGTCCCAACTGTCGTGTAAGGAGAAAAAAACGGACCGACAAAGCTAAATAAAAAAACAATGATTAGGACAATTAAGCCAAACAACGCCATTTTCTTCTTAATAAATCGCCTGCCCACTTCTTTCCATAGCGACGACCTCTTACTGCTGCCTTTAGGAAGAGGAGTCGTTGAGCGAATATTTGGTTGCTGTTCCATGCTGTCCTCCTTCCTACTTAACACGGACGCGGGGATCGGCGACTCCATAAAGCAAATCGGCGATTAAATTGCTAATCACCGTCAGGACAGCGATAAACATCGTAAATCCCATTAAGAGCGGATAATCCCTGACGGAAAAAGCTTGCATGTAAATCGCCCCTATCCCTGGCCAGTTAAAAATTTGTTCTGTAATAATGGCGCCGCTAAAAAGTGCAGGTAACTCAAACGCAAACAACGTGATCGCAGGAAGCAGTGCATTTCTTAATGCATGTTTATAAACAACCACTTTTTCTCTTAACCCTTTCGCACGGGCTGTACGAATGAAATCCTGTTTAATCACCTCTAGCATATTGGTGCGAAAGTACCGCGTTAACCCGCCAATCCCGAGCATCGTGAGCACAAGGACCGGCAAGATCATATGTTCTAATACGTCTTTAATATAAGCAAATCCACTGTACTCAACGCCGGACGTCGTCATTCCACCGGCAGGAAACCAGCCGAAATCCACTGCAAAAATTTTAATCACAATCAAGCCGAGAAAAAAGGACGGCGTGGCCATCGCCGCAAAAACAAGAACAGTAACGGCCGCATCATAGAAAGAGTACTGTTTGGTCGCGGAAACAACGCCAACAATTAAAGCGATCCCCCATGTAAGAATGAGCGACGCCCCGGCGACAATAAAAGAGCTCCATATGTAATTTCCAAGCACCTCACTGACAGGACGCTGGAATTGAAGCGAATAGCCTAGATCCCCTTTCAACAGGTTTCCAACCCACACAAAATAACGAACAATTGTCGGTTGGTCAAACCCATACAGCGCGTATAACTCTGCTTTTCGTTCAGCAGTCAAATTCGGATCAGAGTCAATAAAATTGCCAGGGATCATGGAATATAAAAAGAAGATCAAGATCGATGCCCCAATTAACGTTGGTATTAAGTACAATAGCCGTTTTATAAAATAATTCCCCAATGCCACCCCTCCTTGCCAGAAACGTTAAAAAGAGGGGGATAGACACCCCTCTTTTTAAGGTGTGTCTACCACCCGCAAGTTTTCTAAACTCAAGCTAATGCCTCGAAACCCATTCGGTTCAAACCCTTCTACACGTGCATTGGTTGCCGCAAGGGATTTGTTGTAATTGAGCAGAATGATAGGGGGATCTTCTTTTAACTTTTCATAAAGCTCATGGTAGGCTTCCGCCCTAGCATCAAGATCACTTACAGCTACGGAAGCTTCAATTAAACGATCAATTTCCTCATTTTTGTACCCTCTAAATGTATTGCCAGTATGGCTTGAATGAAATGCTTGCACGCCGATATGTGGATCTGGCTGCATCGTTGTCGAGAAAGACACGAGATCATGATCGCCGTTGTCAACACGCGCCAGCAACGCATTAAAATCCATTTGTTCAATTTGAAAATCGACGCCAATGTCTTTATAGTTTTCTTGCGCAAGCGTCACGAAAATGTCATTGCTGCCACTGCCATCCGTTGTAAAGAAATAGACCGTTAACTTCTGCCCGTCTTTTTCTCTTATGCCGTCAGGTCCTTCCTTCCATCCCGCCTCGTCTAGAAGCCGCTTCGCTTCTTCAGGATCATATGGAAACGCCTCTACTTCGTCTGTATAGGCCCAAGAAATAGGCGACACCGGGACATTGGCTAGCTGTGCGTATCCTTGAAACCGAGCGTCAATGTACGCTTGCCGATCTAGCCCCAAATTAAAAGCAATCCGAACATTCGGATCTTTAAACACCTCGGACTCATGGTTAAAGGCGATATAACTGTAATTCGACGAAGTATACAGATCAATATTGGCAAACTCCATTGACTCCAACAGTTCAAAATTATCTTTCGTAGCGACAAAACCGCTGTAATCCAATTCCCCAGTTTGGAAAAATTGTTGCGAGTCCCCTTCAGTCGTTCGGTACACAAATGTATCGACGTCTGGTTTGCCGTTATAATAATGCTCATTGGCCGAGAACCGAATCTCTTCTCCAGGATGGTACGCCTCAAATTTAAACGGACCTGCCCCAAGTGGTTTTAAATGATAGTCACTCATATAATCCAAGTCGCCTTTTTCGTATTTCTCTCCATAATATTTTTCACTAAGCACAGTGCCGCCAAGCATAGTCAACGCTCGTGCATTTGGTTCTTCTAGCTGAAATTCAATCGTTTGATCGTCAATTACATGAATGCCGGCAATGCTGTCAGCATCGCCTTCCTTATATTCAAGGCCGCCAACCAAGTTGGTTTCTGTCAAATCCGTTGTTCCTGGATAATCAGGATCAAACAAAAGCGTTACCGTAAAAGCCACATCATTTGCAGTAAGAGGCGAGCCGTCATCAAATTTTAGGTCATCCCGTAAATAATATGTATAGGTTAATTCATCTTCCGAGATGTCCCAATCCTCTGCAAGCCTCCCGAATGGCTCCCCCTTTTCATTTATGTCAACAAGGGGAGGGAACATGACAGCTTGCACATTTCCATCATAGCCACTTGTATTAAAATGCGGCGTAAAGATGCCTCCTGGCTCCTGTAAACCGACAACAACCGTATTCCCTCGATTGCTTGCTAATGCAGGTGAGGAGGATGGATCAGCCGCTTTTACCTTTACATCTTCTACAACCGTTGATTCCTCTTGGTTTTCGTCGTTCTCCTCTAAAGAACGGGTTGAATCATCTGCGCCCATCTCCGTATTGCAAGCGCCTAACAATGCCACTGTAAGAAAACCAGGGTAGAGCCATTTTTGTCTTAAAACCAATCGAACTCCTCCTTCACGAATTTTTCAACGTAAACTAAGTCTTATTAAAACATATAATTCCTATAAGTCAACCCAATTTTATAAGTATACCCATTTTCTATCACTCCCTATGAATAAAAAGAAAATTCAATTAAATAATCTCGCCTGCAAACACGAACGATCAACTTGTAAAATGGAGATAGGAATCCCCCTTAAAACCATGTTTATGTCGATAGAGAAGAGGATAGGACTATTTCCTTAACAACGTAGGAGATAGGGATTTTAGAGAATGGCGTGATGATCCTTTAAGGAGGACCGCTTGGTAAAACCCCTAAGTGGCTAAATAAGAGGGTATTTTGAACAATTCTACATGAACAAAAACAGCGGATTTATTCCAAACGGCACTCTAATATGGTACGGTAAAATCGTTAGCCACTATAGAACGTTTACTGAAATGACCGACTAGGGGGATCAGCATGATTGCGCTCTATATCATTATTGGATTGATTTGTTTAATTGGTTTAATTGTATCGTTATTCGCTATGAAATCCACCGATTCTTCATACAGCAGCGAAAAAAGCTTAAAGACCTTTACGTGGCTCTATTTTTTAATTGTGCCGATTTCTGTTATCGTCGTTGTGATTATTGCTTTTGTTATTTAGGCGCTGATAAATGAAACCGCACTCACGCCAAACAGTCATATGTATGGTCTCTCCCTTTATACCCCTACCGTGCTTTATATACAGACAAACCGCCTTTAAGAGTATATCCTTTCTTAAAGGCGGCACGTTTACGCTATTCTAACATCATCATGATGACGACAATGATCAGTAAGATTAAGTACACTTTGGAATAGACAGCATCGGGGATCTTTTGCGCCCACGACCGCCCCAACGGTACGCCAATAAACCCACCGATTGTAAATCCACACAAAGCCGGAATAAAGATAAAGCCAAGCGTGGAGCCAGGCATCCCCTCTATTTGCAAACCTGTGATTAAAAAAGTGAAGGCCCCCACAATCGCAATCGGCAAGCCTAGCGGTGTAGCAAGGGCAACCGCATTCAACATCCGCATCCCTTGCTTTCTTAAATAAGGAATTGTCATGACACTGCCGCCAACACCCAACATCGTTGATATCAACCCGATGACAACACCTACTGGTCCCCTTGATTTCCGACTTGGCATCCGAAAATCTTGGTCCTCCACATGGGCAGTAAATGTTTTTTTAAATAGATTGCTTACAATGACGTACAACAATAAACCGATAAAGGCAAACCTTAGAAAATCGCTATTGATATAAACGGCACTAACTCCTCCTATTAAAGAACCGATGGCAATATAGAAAACCATCCCTCTAAAAACAAACCACTTCACATTGCCTTTTTTCGCGTGGTTGAACGTGGAATTGAACGAGTTAATGATCATTACAGCAAGAGAAGTGCCCACAGCCGTATGCATCAAATAATCTGGTGGAATGGAGTCAGGCAAGAATGCAACCAATACAGGGACAACTACAAACCCTCCCCCAAAGCCAAATAAACTTGAAAGTATGCCAATCAAAATCCCGATTAATGAATAAAGAATGATCGAAATGAGCACCGCACACCCTACTTTCACGAGTAAGTCTGTATACTAATATAAAAGAAAAAAGCCACTTCCAGATCCCCGGAATGACGTTGGCGAACAGCCAATGTTGAAATGACTTACTATTAGATTAACGTAGATCCATAACCGTTGCAGCAACTTTTTAAGAATTTCATCAGATAGCGGTTATCAAATCTACTAAATTAAAAAATGGCTAACAAGGAGATCTTTATGACTCAATACATATACATCGCTTCTCCGCTGAAATTGCCACAAGGTGGTTACGGCCAAAAACCTATTTCAAAGGATAAGCCCCACATATTTAAAGATAAACTCGATTTTACTCATCTGTTTTTTGAAAGAAATTACGATAATGAACGGAAAAAGCGCTTTACCTATTCCCAACACTTTTCGTTTAAGCATCAAGTAGCTGCGTATGATAATGCCATTCCACTAAAAGGAGAATGCACAAATAAGCCAGTCGAAGAAAAATGCTTAACGATCTTGTACGATTATTTAGAAGCGGCTATCCATACGAGCCGTATAATCGAGTATTTTACTAGTGTGAACGGGCAAGAGGATAAGCCTATTTCGAGAACGAAAACTGTTGACTGGACCGATATAGAAACACCTTATGACCTTGTGTTAGCAGATAGGGAGTTTTGGCAAATAACGCTATGGTAATTGGAGGGGTAGGTTGCGAGGGTTTTAATAATTTCTTTTTATTCTATACGCTAAAACATCAAAAAACAGGCTGCTTCATGCAACCTGTTTAACATTTATTGTTTGGTTTCTCCCCACTGTCTCACCGGTTTATAGCCGGAGTGATGAAGAAACTGATGGACTGTATCGTCACTTAAACCGTTGATGATTATGCCTTTCTCTAATGCTGTTATATGCATGCGCGCTGTGTATTCAAGCGTTTGCAATGCGGTGCGTGCTTCTTTCAAATTCACATCGCAAACGATAATGCCGTGATTCTCTAACAGAAAGACGTTTGCCTCTTTTGCTTTCTCCTTAACGGCTTGGGCTAGCTCTTTACTGCCTGGCTGATAGTAAGGAATACGCACGATTCTCTCCAGATAATACATCGACTCGACAAAGTAGTTCGATGGCAAACGAAGGTCGGTATTAGCGATCAATGTGCTGTAAAACGGGGATGAATGGAGCACAGCCCCGATTTCTGGCCTCTGTGCGTAAATGCCTTCATGCATTACATATTCTTTTGAAGGCTTTTTGCCAGCAAGGTGCTCTCCTCCTTGGCAATATGCAAAATCCTCTGCTTCTAATTCGCCCAAGTACGTGCCAGTAGCGGAGATCAAATAGCCTTCTTCACATCTTGCACTAATGTTCCCTGCCGTTCCCCAAGCGAGGTCTTTCTCCATCATAAACGTTCCTGTCTTTTGCAAGTCTTGCAAAATCGAATGGTTTTCCATATCTAACGCTCCTTTTTCGCTTTGATCATTTCATCCACTCTACAACCGTCATTGTGAGAGAAGGAATAAATGTGACAATGAATAAGCAGATCAATATAGCGATGTAAAATGGGATAAGGCTTACTGTTAATCGATCCATTCTTAAGTTGGCAATTTTCGATACAACAAAGAGATTTAACCCAAGTGGCGGCGTGACCATGCCAACTGCAAGTGTGACAATCATGACGATGCCGAAGTGAACAGGGTCAATCCCTAATTCCGATGCGACGGGTACAAGAATCGGTGCCAAAATAATAATCGATGCGTTTGTTTCCATAAACATCCCTACGAGGAGGAGTAATAGAACAACAATACTAAGAAATACCAACGGATTTTCGGAAATGGACGTAATGACGCTGGCCACTTGCTGCGGTACGTTCTCAATTGTTAAAATCCAACTAAACAAGCCTGCTGCCGCTAAAATAAGCATGATTGTAGCAGTCGTTACCGATGCTTGAGACAAAATGGTTCTAATTTTCGCGAACGTAATGGTTTTATAAACAAACACACCAACAATGATTGCATAAGCGACAGCTACACCAGCGGCCTCTGTTGCTGTAAACACACCTGAGTAGATTCCGCCTAGAATAATAACGGGCATAATTAAGGCTGGCACGGCTTTTACAAAAGCCTCGCCAATCTCTTTCCCGCTTTTCTTTTCTTCTTTTGAATAGTTCCGTTTTTTGGCAATAATATAAACAGTCGTAATCAGGCCAATCCCAATAATGATCCCAGGTACCATCCCGGCAATAAACAAATCGCCAATCGATGCTCCGACTGCTGTTCCATACAAAATCAACGGGATGCTCGGCGGTATAATAATGCCAAGTGTTCCTGATACAGCTTGCACGCCTCCTGAAAATTCTTTTTCATACCCTCTGCTAATCATTGCCGGTACTAAAATCGCACCTAAAGCAGCCGTCGCGGCCACACTTGATCCTGATATAGCGGCAAAAAACATCGTCGTCACAACGGTCACAACAGCGAGTCCTCCTGTTAAATGGCCAGTAATCGCATTGGCCAGGTTAATGAGCCGTTGTGAAATTCCGCCATATTCCATCATAACACCAGCTAAAACAAATAACGGAATCGCCAGTAAAGGAAACGAGTCAAGGGACACAAACGCTCGCTGTGCAAGCGTTAATAGTGGAATATCGCCTGCTACAATGATCGCAATACTTGTCGATAAGCCAAGTGAAATGGCTACCGGCACACCGATAAAGAAGAGAACGAGTAACGATATAAGCAATACAATGATCATTTGCTCTCACCAACTATTCTGTCTATGCTGCCTGCAACTTTTTTCGGCTTCAAAAGCAAGGCAACAGTATTTAATAGCATTAATACGGCGCCAAGAGGGATCGCTGCATATGCCCACGCCATTGAATATTGCAATGTAGGGGTCGACTGACCAATAACCATGAACGTTAACTGTGCTCCACAATAGGCTAAAATGAGGAAAAATACAGCACTAATCACTAAAATAACCGTTTGCAACCTCGCTTTGTTTTTGTGGTTGATGACCTCTACTAAAAAATCAATCGCAATATGCTGATTATGACGTGTCGCTAACCCTGACCCTAGGAATACAATATAAATCATTAGATAACGAGCAATTTCTTCTGTCCATGCTAGTGGAACATTAATGACAAACCGTGTTGTTACTTGTAAAACGACGAGCACCGCTAAGAGCGCCAACATCACAGATACAATCGACTTAACTCCATTATTAATACCATCAATGATTCGAATGTACGTATTCATCCGCCTTACTCCCTCATCCCTTGAATCGTGTCGTAAAGTTCTCTCCCATATTGATCAGCTAATCTCTCATTGACACGTTGAACAGACTCACGAAACGGCTCCTGATCGACTTCGATTTGCTCGACGCCTTCATCGAGCATCATTTGCAAAGCGCTCTCTTCTTCTGCGGAAACGATTTCATTTTGGTACATACGAGCTTCTTCAGCCGCTTCCATGACAGCTTGCTGTTCGTCCTTTGTTAACTCTTGGTACGTTTTGTCACTCATTAATAATTGCACATAACCAAAAACGTGGTCCGTCATCACAAGATAGTCTTGGACTTCATGGATTCTCGCACTTGCGGTGAACTCAATTGGATTTTCTTGTGCGTCAATCACGCCTGTCTGTAAAGAGGAATACACTTCGCCAAAGTTCATCGGTGTTGGGCTTGCCCCCATTGCCTGCCAGCCTTCTACAGACGCCTCAATGTTTGGCACACGAATTTTTATGCCACGGAGGTCTTCAGGTGACTCAACAAGCTTATTGGTTGTAAGTTGCCTTGCCCCACGGAGCCAAAACTCCAGCCCTCTTACTCCTGTTGCTTCTAATGTCTCCTCTTGCAATCGCTTACCATCTTCTCCATAGACAAATTCCTCTAAATGGTCCAAATCTTCGAATAGATAAGGGAGCTCTAAGATCGAGTATGGTTCATAAAAGTTGGACATAACGCCAGCTACTAAAGCAAAATCAACTGAGCCAATTTGCATGCCTTCAACCAGGTCGCGGTCGGCGCCAAGAGTAGAGCTTGGATAAACCTCTACCTTGACAGAACCGCCTGTTTTTTCATGCACCAATTCGGCAAATTTGAGTGAGCCTTTATGCCACGCATTCGACTCACTTTGAATATGGCCAAGACGTAGCTTTTTCGGCTCGCCTTCATCTGCATATCCAACGTTGCAGCCAGTTAAGACAAGGGCGATTGCTGCAACAGGCCATAACCACTGTTTTTTTGTCATCCTTTAGCCCTCCTGTTCAAATGAAACAATCACTTTTACAGAGTTATCTAGCTTTTTATCGACGATTTCAAACCCTCTGCCAGCCTGCTCATAAGACAATTGATGCGAAATTACTTTTTCGACTGGAAGGACAGCTTTTGCGATAATTTCCAATGCTTCTTCTGTGTCGGGACGATTGTACGTCATGCAGCCAACAAGCTCTTTTTCATTTTGCTGTAGTTGCTCCACATCAAAGTCTTGTTGGCCATGAAACATCGCGACCGTTACAGCACGTCCCCCTTTTTTTAGTAGATTCAATGAATCATTAATGATGCCCGGCACGCCTGCTGTAATCAGCACTTTATCGAATGATCGGCCTACTTTGCTCTTTGCTTCCTCAATCCAATTCGGCTTGTCCTTTATATTAATCGCGGCCGTTGCCCCCATTTGTTTGGCAACGTCAAGGGAGTAGTCTAACACATCGGTCACAACAACGTGTGAAGCGCCTTTCGCTTTTACCGCTATAAGTGTCAACAAGCCAATCGGCCCAGCACCTAAAATCGCGACACGGTCCCCTGGTTGGATATCCCCTTTACGTGCAGCATGGACGCCAACCGCCAACGGCTCAACTAGCACCCCTTTTTCATAACTGACCGTGTCCGGTAGCTTAATCACTTGCGCCTCAGGGGAGACGAAGTATTCAGCCATTGTCCCAAGCCAATCGCCCATTCCAGGAGCCAAACGCTTATCGGACAAGTTCGCCTGGCCTGTCATCACGCCTTCGCTCTCTCCCGTACCAATTTGCGGTTCAACCGTTACCCGGTCTCCAACTTGAACGTTTTTTACCGCTTTGCCAACTTTCACAACTTCGCCAGCCACTTCATGACCAATGACGACAGGCGGTTTTCGAAACGGGTGCAATCCTTTATACGTATGAATGTCCGACCCACAAATACCGGCCGCGGCCACTTTGATTAGCACGTCATTGTCCTTCACCACCGGTATGTCGATTTCTTTGATGTTAATTTTTTCTGCATCGTCTACAAAAACAGCTTTCATCGTCGTTTCTCTCCTTATTGCACCAACCAATCATTGAAAATACATCATCTTTGATTCGTACAAGTGTTTTTTCATCAAATCAGAGCAATTGTCATTTTTGTTTTTCAATGCATCTAAAATGTCGACATGCTCCGTATAGAATTTTTTGACTCGATCAGGGTCTTTCCGTAAATGCCGGAGCGTAATTCTCCGTAAATGATCCTGATAATTTAATAAAATTTTTGTGATCTCACTGTTTCCAGCAAACTCACTTATCGCTAAATGAAACTCATGATCTAAAGTGGCAAATGCCTTCACATCTCTATTAGCCGCAGCCACTTTCGTTGCTTCGACATTCTCTTCTAATTCGCTAATTTGATCGTCTGTTATGCGCTTATAAATTTCCTGGCAATTAAACGTCTCTAACGCAATCCGCAAATTGTAAATATCATTGATCCGTTCGATCGATATATCGACAACGATGATGCCTTGCTTGGAAGAAACGGTCACAAACCCTTCCGATTCAAGCCGCACCAATGCATTTTTAATGGGCGTTTTGCTCATCCCAAGCTCATCGATTAACGTTCGCTCCGATAAAAACTGGCCAGGTTCGTAATGCTCTTCTAAAATTTTTTCTTTAATTTTTTCATAAGCAACATCTTTCAATAACATGTCCATGTTCATTCCTTTAGTTTATTTAGAGCCAGATTGATAAACGTTTTCAAAAAAATGTTCGCCGCCAAGCTGACCGCTTTTTAAGGCGATTTCCAGTCCATCAAATTTCTCGCTCTCAGAATATGCTAAACATAAAGGAGCCCCTGGTGCAACAGAATCTATTACTTCTAACCCATAAATGTCGAGATTGGATGTGACAAAACCAGAAGTATCCCCACCGGAAATAATCACCCGTCGAACATCGACACGATCTAAAATCGATTTCGTCCACGCACCGAGCTTTTCACCGATAAAAATGCCGACCTCTTCTTTCGCTACGCCACTTTCGCTCAGAAGCTTCCTTGTTTCAATAATAATTGGGTCATCGGCCCCTTTAGCCGTATAGATGACAACTTTTTTCTTCGCAGCAATCATCGCTGCAACGTCCGCTAAAAACGCTTCTGCCTTCGCTTCATCTGTAAACAGCTCCACCGGAATTTGAATAGCGTGGAACCCTGCCGCTTCAGCAGCAAGCAATTGGTTTTTCGTTACTTCTGATACGCTTCCAGAAACGGCAAAAATCCGCTCCGCTTGACTCGGCTTCTTCACCCTGTCTGTTCGTCCATTCGGCCTTTCTCGCTTCATTGCCTCACCAAGCGCATACTCCACACCTGAAGACCCAACAACAAACTGAGCACGTTCGCCCCTTTTTTCCCATAACACTTCAGAAACCTTTTCCATATGCCCACGATTCAGGGCATCGTAAACGATAAGGCCCGCTTCCGACTCGTCATTCACAATCTCCGACGCAGACTTTGCCTCCAAATCAAGAATGGTGACGTTTGCAATACGTTGCTTCGTTTGCTTCTGCAAATGCTTCGCTAAGTCTGCTTCATCCATTGGTGTAACAGGATGCCTAGACATGACCGGATGTGTATCCAATCGGAAAACTTGACTGTTAAAAGCGGCAAAATGATGCCCAAACACCGTATACCTACCTAAGTTCGGCGCCGCCACTAGCAAAGGATAGCTGCCTTTTTCAAAATAGCGTCTCGCCAAATCACTAGCAAACCCAATACTCCCTGTTTCAGGCGACGAATCAAACGTCGAGCACACTTTATAATGGACAAAGGAAGGATTGAGATCACACAAGAAAGAAAAAACAGGCTCTAACTCCTCCTTCATCCCCGCTTTCCCCTTGGCTCGTGCCGTTCCCGCCACGCCAATACAATCCACATCTTCAAACCGCTTAAGCATTCCTTGATCCGGTATCCTTAAAAAAAGAATCGTCTTTAACCCATATTGATCAAGCGCTTCCATTGCATCCGTCGAACCCGTGAAATCGTCTCCATAAAAGCCTAACAACAACCGATTCATTCTTTTTTCACCACCATGAATCTAACTTAGATCTAAGTTGAATCTATTTGGAGCTTAACAGTGGTTCACAGATTTGTCAATATGGAAGTTGGGGGGAGGGAGGGGGAAAAATTCTGTGGAAGGGTCGTCTCGTTTTCTCCTTTGTTTCTTCGGATACGTGACCTGACATTGCCTCCCTTGTAAAACGAACTATGCGGTATATCAAAGTAAGTTTTTAAAATTTTAAATTAATTATTGACATTAAACTAAGTTCAACCTTTATGCTTATAAAAAATAGTTAAAGGAGCGAGTTTAAATGTATCGTTGGGATGGTGGATTTATTATGGTAGATGCTGAGCATTTTGACCAGGCAGTTCAATGGTATGAAGAGCTTTTAGGCTGGGAGTGTTTAGACAAAGTCACCTCTTGGGTGGGCAGAAAGCAGCTTATACAGCTGATCAAGTTCACCTTTCCGGCTATTGATTTTTGGACCAAAAAGAATGATTAGATAAAAGAGCCTTCTACTTCGAAACAGCCGTCGTCACGGACTACCACACAGTTGCGGGTAAGGTTTCTTGATTACTGCATAATACGAACGGAAAGGCGGGGATAGCGTGAGTACAACCTCATGGAAGCTAAATCAGGTGACAGAGCATTATTTGAAGCAAGTACGTGGCGGCATTCCTTACGGGGCAGATCAGACAAAAATGATGCTTCAGGTGATCACCTACTTTCAGAGCAAACCTGTCCAAGTGCTCGACCTTGGCTGCGGCAATGGCTTTCTGGCCAAGCTGCTGCTGCAAACTTATCCAGAGGCAAGAGCTATTTTAGTCGATCACTCCAAACCGATGCTGCACAATGCAGCTCAATACATGGCAGAGCATCAGGAACGCTGTACTTTTGTGGAGGCGGATCTGGAGGATGACATCTCAGCCTTTGCAGAGCCAGGCTCCATGGATTGCATTGTATCCGGGTATGCAATTCATCATTTGCCCCATGATCGAAAAAAGAAACTGTATGCCGAGATTTTTAATACATTAAAGCCAGGCGGTGTGTTTGTCAATGTGGAGCATACGGCCTCCGCTACAGTCGAATTAGAACAACTGCATGATGCGTTATTCGTTGACCACCTAGCCGCGTATAACAACAGGCCACGTGCTGACGTTGAGAAAGAGTACGATAATAGGCCAGATAAAGCAGACAATATCTTGGAAAATGTGTTTGTGCAAGTTGATTGGCTTCGCAAAATCGGCTTTGATCACGCAGACTGTTATTTTAAATGGATGGAGTTGGCTGTTTTTGGGGGTGTTAAGCCTCGGTAACGGAGGATGAAGGTTGCGGAAGGGGGCATTTGTTGGCTGTAAGGACGGCCATGATCGTTTGTCTCTCATCTGTTTGCGGATTTGTTGACTCCGTGCTACTCTACCCTGTAGACTTCGCATCCCGATGCAACAAAAGGCATATTGCCGCGGTTCAGCAAGAGAGAGTAGACAGAAAAACAAGGGGAATGATACTACTAAATGAAATACCTACGATATGTTATCTATTTTGGTGTGGCGAGTGTGACTTTGTATCTTCTTTCAAAGTATGTGGGAAAAAGTTTGATAGGAGCGATTATTTCCTTCTTGGTGCTTACTTCAGTCGTATTCGTCATGCTTTGTTTGGAGGTATTAAAGTTTGGGAAGAGGTATTAATAAAAGATGGTGTCTCACAAGCACACTAAAACATAAAATCGTGAGAGCAGTTTAAAACTGCTCTCACGATTTTAATGCTGAAATGCTTCTCTCAGTTTCAACGAGCGATGGCACAGTTGCTAGTTGAATTGCTTTTACTACACTTAAAAATGAACTCTTTGTAAGTAACTCTACCTTAAATTTGAAAGGATATCCTGAAAATCATACCTATTATGATTCATTGCTTTACCCACTATCTATATTAAAACTAATAGTCATTAGATTTAGGATGCATTGTTCCTTCAATCCCTACTGTTATTACATTTTCCTTTATTGCATTATAAATCCTTAAGAAACTTGGTATTTCCATTAGACCTTTTTTCCCCTTAATTCTCCTTTTTTTACATTCTATTAATAGCTGTGTTCCATCTACATTAAACGGAAATTGGTTTGAACGATTATAATTCCATTTATCAAGTAAAATGTTTCTCTTCTTTAAAGTGTTTAGTATAGTAGACAAAAGCCATTTATCTAGTTGTTTTAATTGTTCTACGTCATCTAATAAAGGATAGAAACTCATAATACCTTTAAACTGTAATCGCTTGTATGAACCGTTTAAGTAATTTTTAAGCATACTTTCATTCAAATTACCATATAAATAGCGCCTTATTTGCATTATGGCAGTTACAAAATCAAAGTCTTCATCATTACTGGGTATATTTATAGATTTTAATTGACTGCCATTGAGTGGTTGGATCAAGTTCTTATAGAGAATATAACTTATTTGGGCTTTAATTTTGTTTACGGATGAAGGTTTTATACTTATATTATCACTAGATAACTTATACCCTAAGAATTCAATATAAGTCTTTTTTTTGAATTCTGATTTCATCTCTTCTTTTGAGAGAGTACTTATACCTTCTGACTTGAGCATATTTATCTCTACTCCAGCTTCTCTAGAAAACTCATTTATAAAGTCTATCGATTTACTTATTTTATTATAATTATCCGACCATATTATTGTATCGTCTGCATATCTAGCAAACCTCAATCCCTCCTTCTCTAACTTTTTATCTAGCTTCCAACATGCTAAATTTGCTAAAAATAGCGATAAAGAAGTTCCTTGAGGTAATCCTTTATTATTCTCCATTTTATTTAAAAACGCGTAAATAACTTCCTTCTCAAAATTACTAATTAAAAATCCATTTTCGTTAAATTGTTTTAATAAATAATCATGATTAATTGAGCCAAAGAAGTCTTTAAAATCAAACTCAGCTATGTAAGTTCGTGAACTAGCTTTTATATCTAACCCTATATCCTTAATCGCATAGTGAACATTTCTATCTTTTCTATATGCATAGGAAAAAGAACTAAATCTATGGCTATTTTTATCTAACAATCTAGTATAAAAGTAATTTGAAACTGCTTCGTCAGGAATTTGGAATATATATACTGGCCTTTTCTTCATACTGCCTTTTTTATCTATGTCCCTAACATATGGCTCATGTGGATTATAATTATTATTAATAAGTTTTTTGAAAATTGAACTTCCTATCTTATTACAATGTTTTAGAACATAAAATGGATTATGCATGTTATCTTTATCCCAATGCACTGGTTTCTTAACATTTTTAGGAGAAACCTCTGTTACTCTTCTTAAATTCCTTTGAAATTCAAGCTCTAAGAAGTTATGATAATTTTGATATTGGGCAGCCTTCCTTTCGGCCACAGTTTGTAGTGCGTCTATTAAATCTTCTTTTAACATATTAATCCCTCCAAAACAAAAACCTCTCCTATACGGAGAGGTTTTCACGGAAACCATAAGTAAAAGTAAGCTCAACTCTCGAGAAAATCATTTGAGAAGAATTTCTCTCCTTTACTAACCTTTTGAAGGTTAGCTAATATGGCCTCCGTTAGCCACCTAATGACGTTAATTCTATATTAACATAAACTGAAAGCTTTATACTAGCATGTGCTTATAAGCAAATCATTTAAGTACTTTAAGTCAACTTCTATAAAAATTCTATAAGGATGATTACTTAACAAAATAATTAGAACGACTTTATCTCAACTCATCATTTAAAGGTACAATGACTTCGTCTAACATCTTTCTCCATTGACGCTTCATTTCCGGACTGTATTTTAATGGTTTTGCATCCGGGTGAGCGGCTTTATACTTATCAAATTGCTTGCTGTTAATGATTCGCCCAATATTCGGAATAGGATCTGTCCCTACCACATATTGTATTGCTGATAAATGGAGCTCATCTTCTTCCACAAACCAAGTATTTGCAAATTCATTAATCGCTTTGTCACGTGCTTTAGTGAAGAAGCTTCGTTTTACAGCAAGGATATCTTCTTCTGGATCTATTTCTTTCCTATCAATGGCATTTAACATCGAACCGTAAACGTCTTTCACTATTTCTGACTTCTTCAGTTTTTGAAGGGCATTCTCGATCTCATCACGGATGTTCTGATTGTTGGCAGAGTATGTTTCTAATAGTCGGTCAATATAGGTTGAGTCAATATCATAGATCTTAACTGCATTTTCTCCATAGAATTCAATGTCTGAGAAATCTGGTTCCGGACCATCTTGGTTTCCTTCATCTTCAAGCGAACCCTTAACCGTGTTATATATACCAATATATTCTTCTAAGGTTTTCACCTGTTCTTGAAGTGCTTTTGATTTCTCCATATCATCGTTGTAGTCATCATATGTAACTATAGCTTCGTATGAATTGTTTAGCTCTTGAAATGCTTTCACGAACTCAATTCGGGTTTCAAGAGATGCGTTTTCATCAATATCGGTTGGACTTGGAACTAACGTTGTTAGTGCTTTGTGAGCCTTTTTAAAACGTTTCTTCGATTCATCATAAGTTGGATAAACAAGACTAGATTCCTCTTGTGCTTGTGAATATAATTTTGTCGCATTCTTTACATTTTGCTCCATTGTTGAAGGTTTCCGGAATGTCACAATTAATCCTTTTGTCTTTCCTGGATAAGTACGATTGGTTCGAGAAAAAGCTTGAATCAAATTAGCATAACTTAAATTTCGATCGACAAATAACGTTTGAATCGTTGGTGCATCAAAACCAGTCAATAACCGATCGACAACAATGACAAGATCAATTTGTTTGCCAAATTCTTTGAACTCTGCTTTCTTACGAGCTAAACGATTGTTAATATCACCATTATATCGTTCAATATCTTCTATCGACCAAGCAGTGTGATAATAATCGTTATATTCCTTAATAATCTCTTTCATTTCATCTTGAATTTGTTTCGAATTGTCTTCGTTTTCTTGAATCGAATAGGTGATCGCAATTCGTGGAAAATCGGGATCTTCAATTGTACGTCCGGTTCGAATTGGATGTCCAGCAAATTCTTTCGTCAACCATTCTGGATCTTTCGTCATTTCCTTGATTGCCCGATAGTAGCGTTTCGCCATATGAATGGAACTTGTTGTTAAAATAGCAGACTTTTGCGGGCGGCCGTTTTGGAAATCAAATTTAGTATAGGCATTATCCGGCCTGAAAATCTTATGAATAACTTTTTGAATATGATCGTCACTTTCAAACGAAAATGGTTCAAGATATGTTTCCTTTTCTATTCCATCCATTTGATCAATGATGTTATTAATTTCATCTGCAGTTAAATTGGCATATTTTTCAACTTGGCGCAGTTGATTAAAAATGTAGTTATTTAATGATGTTTGGTCAATCGTGTCTTCGTGCTCTACTTGAAACCCTAAAACAGCACCATCATCTAGTGCATTTTTAATGGTATAAGTGTGCAAAACTTCTCCATATTGATCACGAGTGGTACGAGCTAATTGACCTTTAGCCTGTTTTTTATTTTCGTTAAATATCGGTGTACCTGTAAATCCGAACCAAGTTGAATTTGGAAAGAATTCCTTGATGACTTGCATCCCTTCTCCACTTAACGCACGATGGCATTCATCCACGACAAAGACAATATGTTGCCCTAGTAGTTTTTTAAAACGCTGAGTGCCTTTTTGCTCCTCCTGCCTTTGAGCATAACGCAAGGCAGCTTCTAATTTTTGACGAGTAGTAATAATCACTGTATTGGAATTGGCATCAGAAAGTAAAGTATCACTTAACTCCTTCGCACTTCCAGTTCCCACAATCAAACTATTCGATTTTGCATCACCAGAAGAAATACCGGTATTAAACTCGGAAGCAAATTTTGTGAATTCTGTCGTAGTTTGATTATCCAAGTCTTTTCGGTCAATTAGCATAATAGTACGGTCTACACCTATTTTGCGAGCTAATAACTTTGTTGAAACAAAACTTGTCAACGTTTTTCCTGACCCAGTCGCATGCCAAACATATCCGGATTGATGTTTCATGGCAGATGAAAACAAAGCCTGAATTGCATGAATTTGATACGGTTTTAGTACTATTACAGCTTTATTATCTTGGTCCTCACTTACAATTGTATAATCAGCAATCAATCGATGGGCATCTGGAATATTTAAGACTTGTTTAACAAATTCATAGAGATTTTCTACTTTTCGATTGTCCGTTGTCCGCCAGCTAAAGACAAATTTCTTATGCATATCTTTTGGCATCGCATTGGCAAAATAGCGAGTCGTTTGTTCGTTAGAGACAACAAATAACTGAAGAGTAGAAAAGATATTATTTCTAAACATCCCTTCTTCGGCGTATTTTTTGATTTGATTATAGGCTTGGAATACGCCGTCCTTGGCACTGACCTGCTTCAATTCAATTTGAACAATTGGCAATCCATTAATTAAAAGTGTCACGTCAAATCTGCGATCACGACCATCAAGGTTTGCTTTTTGTTTCGCAATCTGATGAACAACTTCATATGTAGAGATTCCGCCACCTATATCTTGGTTAGAATACAGCACTAAAGACATCGAACCTAAAGAGACATCTTCACGTTCAATCGTAATCCGAGCAATTCCATTTTCCCCTTTGAGCCATTTAGCAGCATCAAAGGGGGTCTGTGTTTTCGATAATAACTCTGTCTTTATCGTGTCAAATTCCTTATCAGTAATTGGATGTTCCCCAATTTCCGACAAGTTATTTTGCGTAATCTTTTGACGCAAGTTCTTCCATAGATCTTCTTCAGATTTTAAATCAGGACGATAATTCCACTGATTATGCCCTTCACCTAACACTTCGATCAGGCGACGTTCTACTTGAGCTTCATCTTTATGCGGTATCTTTGTCATGATTCTCTCTCCTCTATTCGGCTTAGACAAACATCTTTTGTAGGAATGCTTTTTTTGTTTGTTTTAAGGCATCTAATTCACGTTGATGAAGAGTGATAGTAATATCTAGTTTTTTAAAAAAATTACCTATTTTAGTTTGTTCTTTTAAATCAGTTGGAATATTGATTTTCTTTTCTAGAAGTTCATTTTTCGTTATTCCTTTTATAGAGGTTCCTTGGACATTATGTAACTCTTTTTGTAATTGGTTATATAACGAATAAACTCCAAACCACTCATTTACTTTAAGGTTACTTAATGAAAGAAAATCTTGACTTGTTGCATATTCAAATTGTATTAATGCAATTTTTCCAACCCCAACTCTTGTCACTATAGCTATTGAATTTTTAGGAATCAATTTAGTTGCCGAATTTTGCAAACCCTTTTCAGTTATTTTTTTCTTTGCAAAAACACTTGAAACTTGATGCTCCTCTAAATCAGAACTTTGAATCCACGGTATTTCACCATTCCAATATTCCTTAATTGAAGTCTTTGGAGTTCCACCTCCAAAAGTCTCTTCTGAGAAATCTTTGACTTTACACTCTTCCCACTCTCCAGTAAATCCCGGGAACCGAACCTCCGGCATAGACTCCCCTTCTTTTGGAAACATTTTTTGAAAGAATCCCTGTTTTGTTTGTTTGAGGGTGGTTAGTTCTTGCTGATGAAGAGCGATCGTGTCGTCTAGTTGTTTGAAGAAATCTCCAATTTCCGTTTGTTCTTCGACTGTCGGAAGCAATAGCTTATAAGTTTGTAGAACGTTATAATACAAACGAACTCTGGTACCACCTTTTTTTTGCATATGAGAAAAATTAGAAAAGGCAGCTGAATAGTTTAGATTCCTTAAAATAAACTCATCATTTGCTTTTTCATTAGTTGTAAATACAGGATACTCTTTACTTACAAGAACGGGAGTTCCCATAGTGTTTTTATTAAAATGGAAAGTTGAATCATCAGACATATGGCGGTAAGTAATATAGTTTTCTGGAACAATATGGAAAGTCAATGTTTCATCTATTCCACTTCTTCCTCCCTCAAAATATTCCGTTTGTAAAAACAATCCTTTTCTAGATGACGTAGCAATTGGATATATATCCCCTTTGATTAATTCGTTGTGTTCTTTTAAGACATCCCCTAACATACGTTCTTCCCAATCTTCATTAAACCCTGAAAATCGTATTGCGGGGGTATATTTATTTTCCACGATTAAACACCTCTAACGCACCCTTAATCCATTCTGCGTTTTCTTCATCATATTGTAGCGAAGAAATCATGTCATATAGACTAGATTCTAGTTCTGCTTTTTCTTTACGAATATCTTTGATTTTTGAGCCAATCGCAGCCATATCCACAGGTTCTTCTTCTTCAAAGGTATCTACGTATCGAGGAATGTTCAAGTTAAAATCATTCTCTTTGATTTCATCGAATGTTGCAACGTGGGCATATTTCTCCACATCTTCTCGCTTCTTATACGTTTCGACAATCTTATCAATGTTTTCTTTGGAAAGTTTATTTTGGTTTTTTCCTTTCACAAACTCCTTACTTGCATCAATAAATAACACATCACGAGTGCTACGATTTTTCTTCAAGATGATGACTGTTGTTGGGATTGATGTGCCAAAGAATAAGTTTGCTGGCATGCCAATCACGGCATCAATGCTGCCATCTTCTAATAATTTCTTGCGAATCACACCTTCTGCAGCTCCACGGAACAGTACTCCATGCGGTAAGACGATGGCCATCGTTCCCGAATCTTTCAAATGGTAGAACCCATGTAAAAGAAAAGCAAAGTCTGCTTTTGATTTCGGCGCTAACTTTCCGTAACGATTGAAACGAGAATCATCTAAGAATGTAGTATCTGCAGACCATTTTGCAGAGTATGGAGGATTCATAAGGACAGCATCAAAAGTATAAGGCTCATCTGTCGGCCAATCTTTATTTAATGTATCCCCATTGCGTAACCGCATATCTTCTTTATTAACACCATGCAAGATCAAGTTCATCTTCGCTAGATTAAAAGTTGTTGTGTTTAGTTCTTGCCCATGATATTTTACGCTATCTGGATAATTAATATAGTTTCGAATATTCAACATTAAAGAACCAGATCCCATCGTTGGGTCAAATACGCTAAACAATTTTTTGCCTTCTTGACCAATCGCGGCAATTCGAGCCATCATGTTAGATACTTGATGAGGGGTGTAAAATTCTCCCGCTTTCTTACCAGCCTCTGAGGCAAATTGGCCAATTAAGTACTCATAGGCATCCCCAATCACATCTCCATCATGACCGATTACATTGACATCATTTAGTTTCTTCAGTACTTCTGTAATGGTAATGTTTCGCTGTTGATCATCTGATCCCAGTTTTTTTGATGTCAAATCTACATCATCAAACAACCCATTAAATTGATCATACTTCGTAGACAAATCGATAAATGCCTTATTCAAGTCATTCAGCTGAAACGTATTTTGTTTCGCTTGGTTGGCTAATACACTGAATAAATACTTTGGTTCAATATCATAGCCCAATGTATCGACTAACGTTTCAATCAAGTCATTTTTTATCTCTTCATCTGCCAATGATTCCATATACAATTGAGTTTGTTTGTCTTGTGTGTTGTATTCTTCTAACGATTCACCCGCTATTTCAACTACTTTTTCTAATAATTTATCGGACAAGTATTTGTAAAAAATTAATCCTAGTAAATAGTTTTTATATTCTGATGCATCCATTTTACTTCGCAAGTTGTCTGCGGAGCTATATAATTTTGAATATAATTCAGCCATGGTTGTGTTCCTCACTTTTTCTATTGTTGGTCTAATTGTTTTAATACCTTTAAATAAAGTTGCTCTTCCAGTTCTGCTTGCTTTTTCGCCAAAGCTTGACGCTTTCTTAAACAGAAATAAGCTTTTCCAATTATCCGTTGTTTTTCAATACTTGGCAACTGGATTTCCAACTCTTTTAAAATCGCTGGAGTTAATTTTGGCACAGTACTTCCTTGCATCAAAATTGCCATTTGCCTTTTCATTGCATACGATTCATTCAACGCATAACATAAATAACTACGATCCAATTCATCATGTTCGATTACGAGTTTCGCAAAATTTTGATTGATTATCTTGCCTTGGTTTAAATCACTCACTATCCCAGCTTTGGAACTAACAAAGCTGAAAATAACGTCCCCGACATTGCTCAAATAGCTTTCTTTATGATTTAAATGTCCAACATCAAACCTAGCTTGCAAGTCTAGAAATGAGCCATCTAAATCATTCTTTAAATCCTCATATGTATAAGCAACTAATGTATGATCATTTTTAACATTGCCTCTAGAAAGGTTTCTTCCTATTTTAACCGTTACAATATCTTCAAGTTTCATATCCCACCCTCATAAATAAAGTATTTCTTTGAAATTACTTAATTACAAGTGAATCATATCACTTAAAACTTGTGCAGTCAATATCTTTGTGTAATTTTCATGAATTACACAAAGATATTTTTTGAAAAGTTTGGTCAAACAATCGTTTTATTATATCCTTGTAATTCCCTCTATAATTCCATTACTTTGCTTGCTAAAGTTTATTTATAAGTAGTAAAGCAAAAATCTTTACTGCTTGAAAGGAAAACTATAATCACCAGAAAATGTAAAAATTTTCAGTGTAATGAATACGAAAAAAGGAAGCGGTTTTAATCTAATACCCCAACATTCACTGAAAAAGAAGACTTCCCTATGATTGATTTTAATACAGATATTTACAAACTCTAGTTCGTAAAGAGGATTTTAGAGAACAAACGTCAATTAAAAGTTCTTGTCACCCAATTTGATCTATCAAAAATTCACTATCTATTGTCACATTAGCTTTAGTTAGAGCGATCTGCAAACTCATATATAACAAATAATAAAGAGTTAGACGTAAAACAAAAGAAAAATATAACAAGTTTTTAATAAATGACACAGCTTCAAAAGAGTACCTTTTATTTTGTATATATTTGCTGAGATACTTCATTTAATAATGCTTCTAGAAACTCTTCAGTAGCTTCACCCAAATCGTCAATTTCGGAATTAATAACTTTCAATCCTCTACTTTCCATAATTTCCTTTTTGATCTGGTTAGGCCGAGGTAAAAATACAAATGACTTTGGTCTCAGGTCACTTCGCGAAGACATTTCCCATAGTTTTGTTAACCTATAAAGTAAATATTTGATATTGATATCATCTAGACTATATCCTATAAACAAAACGCCTTTTCCAAGAGTGTCCGATCTAAGTTTAATATCTAAAGGGCTCTCAAAACTAAGCCTATCAAAATAACTAGTTTCAGTTAATACAATCGAATTATCATTATCAAAGTCCCCGTGAAATTTGACGATTTGAGTTTTTCCATTAACTATATCTTTAAGATCCTCAACATTTTTGATCTTAGTATAGTTTTTACCATGGTAATCGTAAGATTTCTCTATCCACCTATCATAATTTGTTGTATAGATAATCGGAAAGTCCAAGTTAACTATGAGATTGTGTATTCTAGATTCCTCGATCCTAATATTAATATTGTGCCAGCTCGTATCCATCCAACTTCTTAGCTCACCTATTGACCCTTTTTTTATTTTATAATACTCCGCTAAAGTTAAATAATCTCCGTCTCCTAGAACATTATATATTTCAGGATCGTATTTCAACATAACAGCTATACGGTCTATTAAGTCCCTAAAAGTGGGCAGTCCAAGACTTGCAGATATTCCAGCACCAACAAATAAAATTATTTCTTTTTTCTTTATTGCTTCTACCAAATCTCGGATATCTTGATTCATTTTTATCCCTCCCTCAAAAACTGAGAAAACTTAACTAATGCTTCTTTTCTCATTGATATATCATTCTTTTTTTCTCCTAATTCTGCGAATGTTTTATCGTATCCATTTGGTATAAAAACACAATCCCACTGAAAACTTCTATCTCCTTTAGGTAGAGAAGAGATTTTATCTTTTATTTCTCCTTCAAACACTCTTATTCTTTTCCCATCAATAAATCCAATAGTAGTTTTGGCAGATGCCTTTACATTGGTATTATTACCAAAAATTTCACAGAATTTATCGGCTTTTAACTTATCCCAGAATACTTGAGTAAGACCTCCAGGTAGTCCTTCAAAATGATCAACATAAAGGCCCGTGTGCTCTATAAAAAGAGGCCTTCCCACTAGTTTAAAAGCCCGTATAACTTTATCATGAACTATTTTTTTTTGATCATCAGTTTGTATTTCGTTAATATTAGTATCAACAGCTATAACTTCGATTCCTATTTCCGAAAGAATTTGTTGTGCCTCTTTTAACTTGTAAGGATTACCTGAAACAAAGCGTATTTTCATTTATATTGCTCCTTAGATGAAAGAATATTTTTTCGTTCTGCTTTCCATGTCATTTATTATATCTAACCTATTAAAAGTATTCAAAAATAACATATACTCCTCAGACAGTTGCTTTCCATGTACCGAGGGATTATCTGTACAAAGCACGAAGGGGATATCCCTTTCTATAAATACCTTAATGGGATGATTAGAAATATCAGTGCAGTTCCCTGACATTAAATTACTGTATAAGCATACCTCTAAGCATACATCTTTTTCCTTAATTAAATTCAAAGTATATTCAGAGAAGATTGCACCACTTCCATGACCTATTCTATCTGCATTACACTCATTTATAGCCCAGTTAATATTACTTGAATTTCCTGTTTCCCCTGCGTGTATAGTTACTTTTAAACCGTATTCTTCTTTTGCATTAAGAAAAAAATGCTTTATCTCTTTTGGAACAGAGACATCTTCATCGCCAGACATATCTACTCCTACTATAATATTATATTTATTAACATCTTTTATAGCTTCTAATAAATCAAATGCTTGACTATCTTTTAATTCATGCCTAGTTAATGATAGTATTAATCTAGCGTCGATATTAAACTTTAAAGTATTCTTATATATAACACTTACCAACCAAGAAATAGCTTCTTTCAATGGAATATTATTTATCTTACTAATATAAAAAGGTGAATTTCTAAATTCTACATAATTTATATTATCACTTGCTAAGTTCAAAAATGCCATTTCTACCATTGTATTAAGCGTTTGATAATCTCTCGGTAGTAATTTTAATACCTCCCAAGGAAGAAAATAATCCCTTAAAGATTCGACAGGTTTTGTAATTTGTAAATTTGTATTCAAGCAAAATTCCGATGGTATTTTAATCTTTTGTTCTTTCACTAATTGAATGATGGTTTCTGTTGGAATTGCACCATTAAGATGGACATGTAAATCTCTCTTTTTTTTACTTTTAAATTGATTTAATACCATATTCCATATCCTCCATAAATTTACTCATTATTAACCAATTTTATTTTTGCTTTCGGTGGTGACCCTTATTATCTGGTTTGAGACTCTGTTAATGTCGCAATTTTTCAGATTATTATAATCTTAAAGTTGGGTGCATCTATCTTTAATATTGTCAGAGTTATATTTTGATATTTCATTTGTTATTTTCGCAACACCACTCCTAAAGAATAAAAGCTTTTCTTATTGAGTAATAGCAGTATCAATTATATACGATAGTAAGAGTAAAGAATGAATGAGAGAATGAGTGTTTAAAACGACACATTTAAATAAAAGCCAATTGGAGCGTCTATACTTATCTGAACAGAAAAATTAAGGTCACGTACACTTGACCTAAAACAGATGAGCAGCTCCGACTATGACAAAGCGAGAACGCCGCACATTTACGCCCGAGTTTAAAAAGCAAATGGTGCAGCTGTACCACAATGGAAAAACGAAACGAGCGATTATTGATGAATATAATCTGACTCCGTCCTCTCTTGACCGATGGATCAACCAGGACGAAACCTCTGGTTCTTTTAAAGAGAAAGACAATCGTTCTCCTGAACAGCAGGAGCTTTTGGAACTTCGCAAGGAACTAAAGCAACTTAGAATGGAGAATGATATTTTAAAGCAAGCCGCGCTGATCATGGGACGAAAGTAAATGTCATTAAACGAAACACAGACAAATACTCGGTATCAGCAATGTGCAGCGTCCTGCAAATCTCCCGTAGTACGTACTACTATGAGGCCAAAGAGCGTCAGTCAGAAGACGATGTAACAGGCGCTGTCATAGAGATTTTTGAACAAAACCGAAGTGCCTACGGCACGCGTAAAATCAAGGTCGAACTGTACAAGCGTGGATTTACGGTTTCTAGGAGACGTATTGGCCGTATCATGAAGGAACAAGGGCTTGTTTCTTCCTATACAGCGGCACAGTTCAAGCCGCAGAAAACTTCCTGTAATGAGTCAGCTCAGGCAAATGAATTGAAACGCGAGTTTCATCAGACAAAAGCGAAAAAAGTAGTCGTCAGTGATTTAACATACGTCAAAGTCAAAAACAAATGGCATTACGTATGTATCTTTGTCGACCTCTTTAATCGCGAAATTATTGGCTTCAGCACAGGACCCAACAAAGATGCAGGCCTTGTCACACGGGCTTTTTCTTCTATTCACCGACCGTGGCAGCGAGTTTAAAAACCAGCTCATTAACGAAACGTTGGCAGCATCTTACACTTGAATTCAGTGATAATGTTCACTGGTTTAATTAGCTGCGAATTCATGGAACACTAGGCTACGTAAGCCCAATTGAATATAAACGATCATCCCTTAAAAAAGCTGTCTGATTTAGTGTTGACAATCCACTATCTAGTCGATCTGACATTTTAAAACGTTCATGATCTATTTAACGGATTTTTTTACAAATTTAGCGCTCTTAATAGAATAGTTCCAGAGATGTCATCTTTTAAGATTTCTCTTGAAAAACTTATTTCTCTATCGGGGCTAAACAAATGAAACTCTATACGATTAAATCTATTCTTATTTTTCTTCATTATAAAATCTACTAAGTAGGGAGTAATATCTAAAGGAAATTGTATAATCTGATGCCATTCTTCATTAATCAATGCTTCAATTTCGAGTATCAATTTATTATGATTTTCTAGTACTACAGGTCCAACGGTTACTAGATTTGTACCTTTATAAAGAGTTAATAATTCTTTTGGAGCCTCTGCAAATAAAGATAATGTACTTAATCCTGTAGGATACTTTTTTAAATACGCACCCTTACTTATCTCTATTTCTCCAGCTTTATTTTGTAAATAATCTTGTAATATATCTTCAATCATTGTGAAGACTGATGAAAATGCCGCTACATTAACTCCCTTAAATTCTTCATTTTCAATATGTTTAATAAAATTGCTTTTACTTAATGCAATATTTTGTCCATCTTTAGCTACTTTGGATAAGTCCACTTCTTGTTCTTCATACTTCATAATTTTGTAATCCAAAATACCTATATAACTAGACTCTTTATTTATTTTAAGTGCATATAAATTAGGAATTAGTAGATGTTTTTTTGTAATTTTATCAAATTCTTTTACCATATATAGTCTTCTTCCATTACTATCTTCTCTAAATAAATCCTTATCGAAATAATAATGTTCGATACTAATATTTGGTGTGTCTTTACGGTGCTCTGGTACTGGTAACAACATAGAATACACGTTGTTCCCATGATATAATACTTCAGCATCTCCAAATTCACTATTAATATCATTAGCATCTCTATCAAAAATAAATATTTTACAATATTCATTCTCTAATAAAGCATGATAATCACGGATTTTTTTTAATTTATCGTTACCCATCTGAGTTTTTTTATCAGGTTCAAAAAATCCAATATCTAAGCTTTCAAACATTCCATTTTCATTTAACTTTTTTAAAGCATATTTTAAATGTTTCCAGTCTGTTTGTCCTTCTGTAATAATTATATTTTTATTCGGATTAGTTAATTCATCTAATCTAACGTTTAAGATTGGAAGATATTTTTTTATAAACACCTCTATAACTCCATCGGAGGAGGCTATTTTAAAAAGAATTTCATCTTCTTCAGGGGAACATTCAGTTTGAACAATTCCGCTTTTGTTTAAATACAGCCTATCCTCATCCTCATTCCCATAAAAAAATATATCATCATCTAAGAGCATAAAATCCTTCAGCTTAAATTTGAAATAGGCACAATTACTTGAGTTTTTAGAAGTATGAGATACCATCTTTATATAAATCCAATTATCTTCAAATTTCTTTAGTATTTTAAAACCCAAATTCAAATCTATAATTTTTAAACGAATATCATGTTCCATATTCATCCCCCTTATAATGAGAACTCTATTACATCAGATTATATATATATTTCTTCAAAAACCCCCTCACTTATGATACGGCTCCCCCCTCATAATCCGAAAACTCCGGTACAGCTGTTCAAATAGCACGAGTTTCATCAGTTGATGAGGGAATGTCATTTTTGAAAATGACAGCAGTTCGTCGGCGCGGGCGTAGACGTCTTCGGATAGGCCGAGGGAGCCGCCGATGATGAATGTGAGTTTGCTTTTGCCGTGGAGGGCGAGTTGGTCGATGCCTTTGGCGAGCTGTTCGCTTGTTTTCATATTGCCTTCGATTGCCAGAGCGATGACGTGGCTGTCGGCGCTTATTTTGGCGAGGAGGCGTTCGCCTTCTTTTTTCTTGACGAGGCGCATGTCTTCGGTGCTTAAGTGTTCGGGTGCTTTTTCGTCGGCGACTTCGATTTCTTGGATTTTGGCGTAGGCGCTTAGGCGCTTTTTGTATTCGTCGATGCCTTGTTTTAAGTATTTTTCTTTTAGTTTGCCGACGGATAGAATCGTGATATTCACTTGTGTATAACTCCTTTTTCAGATGCAAACAGTTTATCCACATAACTTATCCACATATCAACAATGTGTATATCTGATTATTTTGCCACAGTGTACGCTGCTTTGTTTCCACAGTAGCTACATGTGGCTTCGTTGGCGTCTGCGGTTTTTTCGATTTTGGGTGGCACTTCCCATTCGTCTACGGCGACGTCTAGGGCCAGTTCGATATGTTCTGAGCAGGCGTAAAGCAATTGAATCCGTCCTTTCTTTCGTCGTTTGCTATTATAGCATGGCTTGGCTATCCACAGCGAGTGCTTCTTTTGCACAATCCACAAGACAAAAAAACAGCTCCCGCGCGTCGTTCGCGGGAGCTGTGGATTTATTTATACGTCGCTTTGTTCTTCAAGGGTGACATCGATTGTTTGCTTGTCGCCGTCACGGTAGAGTGTGACAGAAATGGTGTCGCCGATGGAGCGCTCAGCGTATAAGAGTTTGCGCAAGTCTTGAGGGTTTTCAATGGCTTCGCCGTCAATTTCGACGATGACGTCTCGTTCTTGCAGGCCTGCATCGGCTGCAGCGCTGCCGTTTTGGACGCCGACGATGACAACGCCCTCTGTCACGTCTTCAGGCAAGTTCAGCGTTCCTTGGAGAGCGGAACTTGGAAGTTCATTGAGTGAGCGCAATGTGATGCCGAGTGTTGGGCGCCGTACTTCCCCGTATTGTTCCAAATCGCTGATGGTTGGCTGTACGATCGACGCGGGGATTGCAAAGCCTAGCCCTTCTGCAACGCCGGAAATTTTCATCGAATTAATCCCGATGACTTCGCCGTTAATGTTAATAAGTGCACCGCCACTGTTGCCGGGATTAATCGCTGCGTCCGTTTGCAGTACTTCTGCATTCCAATCAATTTGGCCATTGCCGCTTAAATCGACTGGAATGCTTCGTTCTGTCGCGCTGATAATGCCTTGTGTGACGCTGCCGGCAAATTCAAGGCCAAGTGGGTTGCCTATCGCAATCGCTGGTTCGCCGACGCTTAATTCATCGGAATTGCCGAACTCGGCAACGGTTGTGACGTTTTCCCCATCGATTTCAAGGACAGCCAAGTCCGTTATTTCATCTTGGCCTACAAGCGTTGCTGGAACGCGGGTGCCGTCCGTTAAGGCAACTTCAATTTCCGAAGCGCCTTCAATTACATGGTTATTGGTAACAATGAATGCCGAGTCGCCTTCTTTTTTATAAACCACACCAGAACCTGTGCCTGTTTCGTCTGTTTCACTCGCTCCGAACATGTTGGCTTGCTGCATGTTAATAACGCCGACGACTGCATCGGACACTTTGCTCACAACGTCCGTGACCGCTGAATTGACGTCGAGGTTAATGACATTTTCAGCGTTTTGTTCCGTATTCGGTTCTGTGTTGGCGTTGTTGTTTTCACCTGCTGAATCATCTATGCCAAGGCCGAGGCTCGACATAATTGGTGAAGCGATTAATACAAGCGCACCGCCAATGATGGCGCCGCCAAATGCGGACAAACCAGCCACTTTTTTCGAGCTCTTATTTGGCTCGCGGTAGCGCGTTTCTTGCTGGTCATCATAGTAGCCCATGATTATACCCCTTCCCTCTAAACAGTCGTATTCGTTCTATGTATCTTTATTATACCCCTGTTCACCTGATGGTCTAGGCATTTGCGGGCATTTCAATGATTTTTGACCTTCGTTTAACAATTATCGATAACTGTTGCTGAAGTTTGATAAAAAAACGAATACTGTAGGTTCTTTCTATTTATTTACGCTTTCGTCCCTTTTTAAACAATCGAGAGGGGGGTAGGGTGATAAGGGTCCGTATCGTAAAGGCGCAGCGTTTCACCAACTTTATGCCCTTCTTGCTCTAACACTTGCTTGACTGTCATATGCGCTAATTCCTTCATGTTGTTATCGAGGCTTAAATGAGCTAAGTAGATGTTCGCTTGTTTGTCTTCGACGACATCCGCCAACGCCATCGCAGCATCTTCGTTGGAAACATGGCCTAAATCGCTCAGAATCCGGCGTTTGACGTTCCACGGATAGCGGCCGACACGGAGCATGTTCATATCATGGTTGGACTCAAACACGTACGTATCGGCGCCTGCAACCGTCTTTTTAATTCGTTCGCTCACATAGCCCATATCTGTTGCTAAAACGAGTTTTTTGCCTTCGTGGCGGAAGACAAAAAACATCGGTTCAGCTGCATCGTGGGAAACGCCAAATGACTCGACTTCTATGTCGCCAAACTGCTTGACTGTCCCGCGGTTAAACTCAAATTTTTGCTCAAGAGACAACTGCCCAAGCTGTTTCTCCATCGCTTTCCACGTTTTTGCATTCGCATAGATCGGCACTTGATGCTTTCTGGCAAAAACGCCGACACCTTTAATATGGTCGCTATGCTCATGGGTGACAAGCAGCGCATCAATGTCTTTTGGGTTGCGGTCAATTTTCTGGAACAGCTCGTCCAGTTTTTTTCCGGTTAACCCAGCATCAATTAAAAGGCGCTGTGATGCCGTTTCTACATACATCGCGTTTCCAGTACTGCCGCTGGCCAGCACGCTGAACCGCATACTCATCTAGTTTCCCCCCTCATTTCACACTCTAAGGCGTGCTGCCCGCTTCGTTCATCTCATCTGCATTTGGTTCTTGTAATTCAGGCGTTTCTCCATCCATCGCTTGGTTTTCATCGGGATACCACTGATGTTGTTCGCCTAAAATCGCATTCACTAAATAAATGCGTATATCGTCTTCCTCATCGGTGTTGCGCTTCACTGTCACTTCCCACATAGGCGAAAAGAAACGTGGCGTTTGTTCAGCTAGGCTATAATAGCCAAAATCAATTTCAACAATGCTATTGTTTCTTTTAATAAAATGGTTGTTTAGCAGCGTTTCGACCGCTTCCATGTACGTGATCATTTTCCGTTCATCTGGGTTTTCTTCAAAGGTGAAATGGCGCTGTGTGTAGCCAATGACCTTGTCCTCTTCGTCGAGTTCTAGAATGAGAGGCGCGTCCTCGTTGACGAACGTTTCGTTTTGGTTATATTGCTGGTTAAAATAAAGGTACGATCCTTCTCGCCTTGAAAACACATAGTCATATCCGTGCAAAATATGCTGGGCTAAAAAAGCAGCATAGTCGGTTTGTTCCGCTGTTTCGTTGCTGTCGTTTCCAGGAATATCCGATAGGTCAATCGGTTCATCAAAAGCTGATTTAATCAATTCCCGTGATTGGGACAACGTCGCCGTCTGCCCTGTAAGAGTGTCTAGCTCTGCTTCTGAAAAGGTTGTCCATCTTCCTTCAAGGACAACGCCTTTCGCGCCAACAATGTTGATTTCTTTCGACGGGAGAGAGATGTTGTTATCGGCAAGCCGCTTTTCGATGTCGCTTGATTGCTCAATATCAGGTACTTGTTGGATTTTGTCCAGCAACTGTATGCCTAAAAAGACGTTTAACAGCAAAAACGTGACAATAAAAATGGATTTGGCCCGGCTCCAGTTCATTGTTTGTACTCCTCATCAAACGGGACTCTTTTCCACGTATTTTGGCTTTCATAATACCATGTCGGCACAAAATTGGCATTTGAGTTGTTTTCCATATCGGCCCTGTAGCCAAGCTGGATGTCCGTGACATCGTCCCAGTTGACCGAAGTTGCGTTTTTTAACGCTTCTGCAGCTGCCTCTCCTGACGGCACTTCCACTTCAGGGTCTTGCAGCGGCGCCCCGACTAAATGAAAGAGTGGCCGTTCGAATTGGATCACTTGTGTGCCTGAGCGGCTGACAGTTATTTTCATCCTGTCTTTGTTGTCGCTGCTGCTGCGGCCAAAAACAGGAATGCCGTCAATCATCATCCGAAAATCAACGGTTTCGCTATTATCCCTGGCCGCCCAACTGCTCGCCTTATAGTCATCAGTCCAGCCGCCATTTAAATTGACAAATTCAGTCGCGGTCTCAATAATGTGGCGGTTGTTTGTGTCAACGCCGTCTGCTGCAAACGGATAGCTGTAGCTTAAATACTGTAGCCGTTGGTCAATCGTGACAATCCGGCTACCATCGGTGTAGACATTTTGCCCATCAAGCTGGTTTTGCCGCGGAACATCAGAAGCCCCGCTAAACAAACGCTGGTTGATTTGCCCTATGTCTAGACGGGCAAGCTCATACTGCTTTTCTCTTACTTTTTGTGGCTCACTGCTGACATACAGCCGGTTTTGCAGCAATTTGTTCTCATCATCCTTCTGCTTCACGATAACAGCCTCTTCGATGTCTGCTTCCTCTCCAGATTCGAGCAAATCAGTAAGCAAATTAGGATCCATCGCAGAGCCAACCGTAAATAAGCTTTCATTTTCCAGTGAAGCAAATTGGATGTTGACCCCGCCGTCATAAGGGCTAACGTAAACAAACATCCGATCGATGGCACTTAAATTGAAGCGAAAGTCTTCATGATCGATCCCGAATTGTTTCAGCACAAATTCTTTTGGTACTGCATCGGGAAAAATCAACTCAATTCCGCTTACGGCGGAGATATCTTCATAGTCGCGGTTGATCGATTGCAATTGCCCTTCGGCAAACAATTGGTCCACTACGTGAGAAAAATACGAAGAGCCATTTTTTACGAGTGAATACGTCCCTTCAGAGCTGTGCAGCACGATTTGTTCAGGAGCAATTAGCTCCACTGGGTCCCGTTCTGTGCCAAACATTTCTTCGGTTTGCACGTTGGAGCTATCTTCTAATGCTTCGATATTTGGTTGGAATGTCCACAATTGGTACGTGAAAAATACACTTAGACCAATTAAGGCAATTAACGCGACAGTTTTAAACTGTTCGTACCTCACACTGTTCCTCCTTTGAATGTCGAGTAAGGCAACGTAATATAAATGGTCGTGCCTTCATTGTATTCACTGTGGACCCAAATATCGCCTTCATGGGCGTGGACATACTCGCTTGCAATCGCAAGGCCGAGACCTGTCCCTCCAACGTTCCGCGCCCGAGCTTTGTCCACTCGATAGAACCGCTCAAAAATCTTGTCTTGTGACTCAGCTGGAATGCCCAACCCTTCATCGGCAATGCTAATCCGTGCTTTGTTTCCTTGATGGAGGAGGGTAATGGTCACATTGCCCCCAGACGGAGAATATTTAATGGCATTCGATAAAATGTTGTCCAGCACTTGAGTCATTTTATCGGTGTCAATTTTGACGTAAGTTGGCTGTTTCGCAATATGGCGGTGAAAATCAATGTTTTTGTCCTTGACGACCATTTCAAACCGTTCGACGATGCTATGCAAAAAGGCACCGAGCTCCACCCAATGCAAGTCGAGACGGTAATCGTTTGAGTCGATTTTGGACAGTTGGAGCAAATCATTAACAAGGCGGATCATCCGGTCCGTTTCTTTTTGCGTTACCTCTAAAAAGCGCGGTGCAATGTCCTCATCTTGCATCGCCCCGTCTGCCAACGCTTCCAGATAGCTTTTCATCGTCGTCAGCGGCGTCCGCAATTCATGTGACACGTTGGCGACAAACTCGCGCCGTTCATTTTCAATCTTCTCTTTCTCAGTTACATCATGAAGAACCGCAATCAAGCCATTAAAGGGGCCTTCTTCTTCTTGGATCGCTGAAAAGTTCACTTCGAGCACAATCGGCTCTTCGCCTGTACTCAAGTCAAGGAGCAACGGCTCGTTCCTTTCGTAGAGCTCAAACATGCTCACTTCCTCTTCCATGCGCAGCACGTTCATAATCGGCCTGCGCAGCACATGCTTTAACGGGATGCCTAACAGTTCTTCGGCTCGGCGGTTCATCAAAATAATCAAACCGCTTTGGTCTGTCGCAATCACGCCATCCGTCATATGCGCCAACACCGAACGCAAACGCTTCTGCTCCCTGTCCCTCATTAACGTCGTGTCATGAAGCCTATTTGTCAGCTCGTTAAACGCAGTGGCAAGCTGGCCTAACTCATCGGTACTGTAGACACGGACTTGCCTTGAAAAATCGCCATGGCTCATGCGGAGCGCTTGCCGACGCATGTCAAGAATCGGCATCGTGATCGTTCGGGCTAGTAGAATGACCACTAAGAACGTCAAGACCATTGCAATGCCTGTCGCCGATATAAAAATGCGGTTGATCGCTTGTGCTTGCTTACTGACACCCTCAATTGACGCTTCAATGTAGACAGCACCGAGAATTTCGCCAGTGCCATTTTCATTGGAACGAACGGGGTGTGCTTTAATAATGTAGCGCTCTTGGTCTTCTTGGTTGATCCGCTCTTGGAATTCATACGTCGGCGTCCCGGTTAGGGCGCGCTTAACAATCGTTTGGTCAGTCTGTTGGTCAATGATGTTGGCGTCTTCGTCGGAAGAGCTTGCCAGCACCACGCTATTATAGCCAATCACTTGCGCTTTCCCTTTGCGTGTATTCTCATCGTTTTGCGGGAAAGCGTTGCGTACAAGCGTATCAAGGTCCCGTTCTTCTGGGTCTTCTTGCAATTCTTGGCCGACACTTAAAGACAGTACATTTAAGCGGTCATTCAACAGTGTTTCATAGTTTTCAAGCAAATTTCTTTCCAGTTCCCGGGAAAAGTACACACTGACAATTTGCATCGCCAATACAATCAACAGCACATAAATAATAATCAGTTTAAAGCGAATGGATTTAAAAAACCCGACATTCCGTTCCATTTACCGCTGCTCGCCCTCTGGCGCCGACAAGAAGTAGCCGACTCCCCTTCTCGTCATAATCCAGTTTGGATAGCTTGGGTTGTCTTCTACTTTTTCACGCAAGCGCCGCACTGTTACGTCCACCGTACGCACATCGCCAAAATAATCATAGCCCCACACCGCTTGCAGCAAATGCTCACGCGTCATTACTTGGCCTAAATGCTTGCCGAGATAATGGATCAACTCAAATTCCCGATGGGTTAAATCAACTGGCTCGCCCCGTTTTTTTACTTGATACGCTTCAGGAAGGATCGATAGCTCGCCAATTGTGATTTCTTTTTGCGTGGTTGGCGCGTCATCTGAAGCGACTTGTTGGCGCCGCAAGTTTGCCTTTACACGTGCCAACAGTTCCCGCGTGCTAAACGGCTTGATGACATAGTCATCAGCGCCAAGCTCAAGGCCAAGCACTTTATCAATTTCCGAGTCTTTTGCCGTTAACATGATAATCGGCAAATCGTATTGCTTCCTTACTTCACGGCAAACTTCCATGCCATCTTTATAAGGGAGCATAATATCAAGGAGCATTAAATCAGGCTTCCGTTCCTTGACGCGCTCTAATGCTTCATTCCCATCATAAGCACAAGTAACATCAAAGCCTTCCTTCTCCAAGTTAAATTTTAATATATCAGCAATCGACTTTTCATCATCTACCACGAGAATATGTTTGTCCATCCTCATCCTCCTAGATTGGTCGTCGTTCTAAGATCCTTCATTTAGAAATAACAACATTCTTTCCCGGGCAATTGTTTTGCCCTATCTCTTAGTTTACCACAAACGGGCAAGTCAAGAAGAATGCAAAAAAAGAACCTTATATGCACTTGCACATAAAGTTCTTTCGCTATGCCGGCCAGAGGACTTGAACCCCCAACCTACTGATTACAAGTCAGTTGCTCTACCAATTGAGCTAGACCGGCAAATGGTGGCTCGGGACGGAATCGAACCGCCGACACACGGATTTTCAGTCCGTTGCTCTACCAACTGAGCTACCGAGCCATTTTTGCTTCTTTTAACTGTTTATCATGATGTAAATGGCGGTCCGGACGGGACTCGAACCCGCGACCTCCTGCGTGACAGGCAGGCATTCTAACCAACTGAACTACCGGACCAAAATATGTATCTATATGAAAAGTGACCCGTACGGGATTCGAACCCGTGTTACCGCCGTGAAAGGGCGGTGTCTTAACCGCTTGACCAACGGGCCACTGTAAACATGGTGAGCCATGAAGGACTCGAACCTTCGACCCTCTGATTAAAAGTCAGATGCTCTACCAACTGAGCTAATGGCTCCTCTAAAAAAGCCGAGCAGGCGGTGCAGAAAAGCAAACCGCTTGTCCCCAAATCCCTTGGCGACAAGATTTATAATAGCATATAAAAACTAGGTGTGCAACTACTTTTTAAAAAGTTTTTTTAGCGCGATTGAATGGAAGAGAAGCGGGAAAATACAGGGGTGCTTTCCCTGCATTTTCCCTTGCCATTTAGGCAAAAACGCCACGCACCATGTTCGTTTGGCTACGGTCGGGGCCGACGGAAAAGACAGTCAATGGAATGCCTGTCAGTTGGCAAACCCGTTCTACATACGTACGGGCATTTTCCGGCAGCTCATGCAACGTTTTTACGCCTGTAATGTCTTCTTCCCAGCCTGGAAGCTCTTCATAAATTGGCTCACATTCTGCCAAAACATTTAAGCTTGCTGGAAACTCATCAAGCACTTCGCCTTTATAGCGGTAACTCGTGCAAATTTTTAGCGTTTTAAGCCCTGTGAGCACATCAATCGAGTTAAGGGACAAATCTGTAATGCCACTCACCCGGCGAGCGTGGCGGACGACGACACTATCAAACCAGCCAACGCGGCGTGGACGCCCTGTTGTCGTTCCATACTCATTTCCAACTTTGCGGATGCGGTCGCCAATTTCATCATCCAATTCGGTCGGAAACGGGCCATCGCCGACGCGAGTCGTGTATGCTTTTGACACACCAACAACGTGATGGATTTTTGATGGGCCGACGCCTGAGCCGATCGTCACTCCTCCGGCGATCGGATTGGAAGACGTTACGAATGGATAAGTGCCTTGGTCAATATCAAGCATCACGCCTTGGGCGCCTTCAAATAAAACACGGCGGCCATCATCCAAAGCGTCATTTAAAACGACGGATGTATCGACAACATATTTAGCGATTTGTTCGCCATAACGGACATACTCTTCAACAATTTCTTCTGCTGAAAAGCCATCTGTTTCATAATATTTTTCAAACAGGCGGTTTTTCTCTTCCAAAACAGCTGCCACTTTTGCAGCAAATGTGTCTTTCTCAAGTAAATCGGCGATTCGAATGCCAATCCGCGCTGCTTTGTCCATATAGGCAGGACCGATGCCTTTTCTTGTTGTGCCAATTTTATTGGCGCCTTTTCGGTCTTCTTCGACAATATCAAGTTTTATATGATAAGGCAAGATCACATGGGCGCGGTTCGAAATCCGCAAATTGCTCGTATCGACGCCGTGGTCATGCAAATACGCAAGCTCTTCGACAAGCGCCTTAGGATCAATTACCATGCCGTTGCCAATGACACAAATTTTATCTTTGTAAAAAATCCCTGAAGGAATCAAATGAAGTTTGTATTTTTTTCCGTCAAACACAATCGTATGGCCAGCATTGTTTCCACCTTGGTAGCGGGCAACCACTTCTGCTTTTTCTGATAAGTAGTCCGTGATTTTTCCTTTTCCTTCATCGCCCCACTGTGTTCCAACAACAACGACTGAAGACATTGCTTGCACCTCCGCTCTCTATAAAAACCATTGTAAGTATAGCAGGTCAGCCTATGGGGCGTCAATTAGACACGAACATTTCCATACTAAAAATTTCCAACATTCGTATAAAAACGAAAAAGCCCTCCAAATACGAGAGAGCTTTTCCCGTTAACCTGGAGGCATGTCATTCTCGTCATGGCGACGGTCCAAATTAACGAACTTATTGTATTCTTTTACAAATGCTAGCTCTACCGTCCCAACGGGGCCGTTTCGCTGCTTGGCAATAATAATTTCGATAATATTTTTATTCTCGGTTTCTTTATCATAGTAATCATCACGATAGAGAAAAGCGACAATATCGGCATCTTGTTCAATACTGCCTGATTCCCGGATGTCTGACATCATTGGGCGTTTGTCTTGCCTTGATTCGACGCCCCGTGACAATTGGGACAGGGCAATAACCGGCACTTCTAGCTCACGGGCGATCGCTTTCAGCGTCCGTGAAATTTCCGATACTTCTTGCTGGCGGTTTTCACCGCTGCGACCGTTCCCTTGAATGAGCTGCAAGTAATCAATCAAAATCATGCCAAGCCCTTTCTCTTGCTTGAGGCGCCGGCATTTGGCGCGAATTTCGCCGACTTTCACACCAGGGGTGTCATCGATGTAAATGCCTGCTTTGGACAAAGACCCCATCGCCATCGATAGTTTATGCCAATCCTCTTCCTCCAAAGCGCCTGTCCGCATCCGTTGGGCATCGATGTTCCCTTCTGCACAAAGCATCCGCGTGACAAGCTGGCTCGCTCCCATTTCCAGCGAGAAAATCGCAACCGTTTCATCGGTTTTTGTAGCAACGTTTTGGGCAATGTTAAGCGCAAAGGCGGTTTTCCCGACTGATGGGCGCGCTGCAACGATAATAAGATCGTTACGCTGGAATCCGGCAGTCATTGTATCTAGCTCCGTAAAACCAGTCGCAATGCCCGTAATTTCCCCACGGGTTTGCTGCAACATTTCGATTTGGTCATATGTTTCAAGCAGCACATCTTTAATCAAAACAAAGCTGCTTGTATTTTTTCGTTGTGCGACTTCGAGAATCGTTTTCTCGGCTTGATCGAGGATCGCATCGACTTCATCCTCGCTCGCATAGCCTTCTTTTGCAATGTTGGTGGCCACACGGATGAGCCGCCGTAACAGCGATTTTTCCTCGACGATGCGGCTGTAATACTCGACATTGGCCGCAGTAGGGACAGACTCGGCGACATCAGCCAAATAGGCGACGCCGCCAATATCATCAAGCCACCCTCTGTTTTGCAGCTCTGAGGTGACTGTGACTAAATCGACAGGCTCTCCCTTTTCACCGAGGTCGAGCATCACTTCATAAATCCGCTGGTGGCTAGCACGGTAAAAATCTTCAGGCATCAGGCGCTCACTCGCCGTCGTTAACGCATGGTCAGCAAGAAAAATCGCACCTAACACAGCCTGCTCCGCTTCAATGTTTTGCGGCGGCGTCCGCTCTGACAACAGGTCACTCATCCATTTCTCCCCCCCTTACAACTGACTTAAAAGGAAGCTGGCCAAAGCGAGAGCCAGCTTCCTTTTGTTTCTATGCTTCTACAACGTGGACGGTAGCCGTTGCCACCACTTCTGGGTGGATTTTAATAGGCACTTTCGTATAGCCGAGAGAACGAATCGGTTCATCCAATTGGATTTTGCGTTTATCGACTTTCTTGCCTTGTTTCCCAAGTGCCTCGGCAATTTGCTTTGTCGACACGGCCCCGAACAGGCGGCCGCCTTCGCCAGCTTTGGCAGGAATCTCGATCTTGAGCGCTTCAAGCTCTTCTTTCAATGCTTTCGCTTTTTGAAGTTCCGCTTCTGCCTTTTTTTGCTTGCTTTTTTCTTGCGCCTCAAGGTCTTTTATATTTCCAGACGTAGCTGCCACTGCTAAATTTTTAGGGATTAAATAGTTGCGGGCATAGCCTTCTGACACGTCTTTCAATTCGCCTTTTTTGCCCTTCCCTTTTACATCTTCAGTGAAAATGACTTTCATGCTCCGCTTCCTCCTTCTCGTACTTCATCAATGGCCTCCTCGAGCTGACGTTTTCCTTCCTCCAGCGTCAAGTCAGGCAACTGCGTCGCTGCGTTTGAGAGATGGCCGCCACCGCCGAGCTTTTCCATAATGACTTGGACATTTACGTCGCCAAGTGAACGAGCGCTAATGCCGATTCGTCCATCAGCAAGCCGACAAACGACAAAAGATGCAAGCACGCCGCTCATTGTGAGCAACGTATCAGCAGCCTGGGCAATCACGAGCTGATCGTAAACATGGTCGTCTGGGGCAACAGCAATGGCATAGCCCTCTCGGTAAAGATAGGCGTTTTCTACAAGCTTAGCACGCTTTACGTAAGACGCCAAGTCTTCCTTTAATAGCTTTTGCACGAGCGCTGTATCGGCGCCGTTGGCCCGTAAAAAAGAGGCTGCATCAAATGTCCTCGCCCCAGTGCGGACAGCAAAACTTCTTGTATCGACAATGATGCCAGCGAGAAGCGCCGTCGCTTCAAGCCGGTCCATTTTAAACTGCATCGGCTGGTATTCGAGCAGCTCGGTCACAAGCTCAGCCGTCGATGACGCATACGGCTCCATATAAACGAGCACCGGATCTTCAACAAAATCTTCGCTGCGGCGATGGTGGTCAATGACAATGATGCGGTCGATCATCTCCAATAGCCGCGGCTCAATGACAAGCGATGGCTTGTGTGTATCGACCACGACGAGCAACGTCTCTTTATCAGCTAAATCCAAGGCTTCTTCTGGAGAAACAAACTGGCTCCACAAATGGTCGTGTTTCTCCGTTTCTTCCAATAACCGCTGCACATCAGGGTTAATATCCTCCACATCGAGCACAATAAAGCCTTCACGGTCATTTAAGTCAGCAATTTTCAATACGCCAATCGCTGCCCCAATCGCATCCATATCTGGACGCTGGTGGCCCATGACAATCACTCGTTCGCTTTCTTTTACAAAATCGCGCAAAGCATGGGAGATAACACGAGCGCGTACCCGTGTCCGTTTTTCCATTGCATTGGTCTTGCCGCCGTAAAAGCGGACGCGGCCATTTTTCTTTTTGATCGCCACTTGGTCGCCGCCGCGGCCAAGTGCTAAATCTAAGCTTGATTGGGCCAAGACGCCCAGTTGTTTTAATGATGTTTCCTCCGTGCCGACCCCAATGCTAAGGGTAATTGGCACTTTCTCCCTCGCTGTCCGTTCACGGATATCATCAAGCAACTCAAACCGGTTCTCCTCTAGGAGCAATAGCGTCTTATGGTTCATCACTGCCAAAAACCGATCTGATGACGTCCTTCTTAAAAAGATATCATAATCGCTCGCCCAATTGTTCAACGCTGTTGTTACTTTAGCGAGCAACCGGCTGCGAACTTGATCTTCCATGCTTTGTGTGACTTCATCGTAGTTGTCTAAGTAAATATGCGCGATGACCGGCAGCATATGTTGGTACTTTTTTTGCGTTTGTTCTTTCTCGGTTACATCCACAATATAAATAAGTTGCTCGTCGCGCTCAAACGTCATGTAATAGTAAGAGGACTCCATTTGGAACGTTTCATTGGCAACGTCCTTGTTTACATAATCGCCAAGCTCTTCATGGATGCAGGTAATGGACTCGCCAATAAGCCCAGTCCCAAACCGTTCATCAACAAACGGGTTTGTCCACTCGATCACCCCATCCTCATTATAGAGGACAATGCCTACAGGCAGCTTGGTGACAGCTTCTTCCCCTGCCTGATTCACACGGTATGATAAAGTCGAAATATATTTGTGCAACTGCCGTTCATTGCGCTTATGGGATTGGTGAAATAAACCGATCCATACGATCAGAGCAATGCCAGCAACTGCGCCGGCTTCTAAGCGATAATAAGCGAGAACAGCAATGGACACAACGGCAATGGCAAAGAGTGCGATGACATGAAGCTGTTGCCACCACTGCTTTTTCCAATTTGGCATATTGTCATCTCCTACCTGTCATCCAGAAATTACAGTTTCATACGGTCGCGAATTCTTAAAACCATATCCAGTACGCCAATCATTTTCATGGCCCACAACAAAAATGGCACGAGTAAAAGACTGATGACAACCATGATGATAATAAAAACAGAGACGCCTTTTGCAAGCCGCTTTGCCTGCAAATACATAAACAGAAGCGACACCCCTTGGATGATAAGCAATACACTGACCAAATTTATGCCAGTTTGCGTGACGGCCGCCATATAGGAACCAGGTTCAAACGGCAAAAAGGACAGGAGCAATAGGGAAAAATAAAACCAAAGGAAAAAACGTGGAAATGCCCATTCGCGAAACTTTGGCAGCTTATGATACGGTAGATCGACACGTTTAAAGAGCATGGTCGCTGCCCCATAGACCATAAACGCATAGATGGCAGCCATCATTAACAACAAAAAGGTCATCAGCGATTCAATTAATTGAACGTATTCCTCTATAAACGCTTCATCATAGGCTTCCATCCCTAATTCAGACAGAAGCTGTTGCGTCTCTTGGAGAGACTCCCGGACAAATTGCATTACGGATAGGTCGGTGACGGCTGTAAGTAATATGTAAGCAGCCGAAAGAAAGACAAACGATGCGACAATCGTTGCCAGCAACAATTCAGCCCCTTTTCTGCGCTTATGCTGAGCGTAGCCGAGCACATAGCCAATAATGGCAAAAGCAAATGCTGCCAAAGGGTTTAAAGTCGCTATTGTTCCAAGCAAACCGACAGCCGCTGTTAACACCATCCCTGGCCTCGGCCCAAAAGTTACCGTGAAATAAACAACTGGCAACGGCATGGCGACAAGTGCGAACATGTTTAGTAGCGGAATGTTAAATGCAAAGATCATGAATAATGCAATGTAAATCACACCGCATAGTAGGCCCTTCATCAGCTGGTTCCTGTGTTCCAAATTCTCACCTCATTTAACACGCTCAACAAGCGCGTCTCATTACACACAGTTCCCATCTATTTTAGCGTAATTACCTTTAAAGTAAAAGGCGAGCCTCTCGATTCGCCAGCAAGTAGAAGAAAAGAGGGCAACCAAGCCAGCTTTTTCTTAGCTTGGCCCGGTCCGCCCTCTTTATCCAATCTTTAGTTCACATCGTTGACGTAAGGTAGCAATGCTACTTGGCGAGCGCGTTTAATCGCTACAGTCAGCTTACGTTGGTACTTTGCAGAAGTTCCAGTTACGCGGCGTGGAAGAATTTTTCCACGTTCGGAAATGAAACGTTTTAGCAAATCAACATCTTTGTAGTCAATATGGGTAATTTTATTGGCAGTAAAAAAGCATACTTTTCTCCGTTTAGGACGACCGCGACGTGCCATCTGTTTCACTCCTTTCATTTAAACATTAAAATGGAAGATCATCATCGGAAATATCAATCGAACCGTCATTAGAGAACGGATCGTTGTCATATCCATTAGAACGGCTGCCACCAGTTTGGTTGCCAGAACCTTGGTTGCCAGCGCCGTAATTATCAAAACCAGGATTCCCAGAGGATTGGTTTTGACTATTGCGAGGTTCGAGAAATTGGACGCTTTCAGCAACGACTTCCGTTACAAAAACGCGTCTGCCTTCATTATTGTCATAGCTTCGCGTTTGCACACGGCCGTCGACTCCTGCAAGGCTCCCTTTTTTCAGGAAATTGGCGACGTTCTCAGCCGGTTTGCGCCAGACAACACAGTTAATGAAGTCAGCTTCTCGTTCTCCTTGCTGGTTTGAAAACGGACGGTTGACTGCAAGCGTAAAATTGGCTACAGCTACACCGTTTGGCGTGAATCGCAATTCAGGGTCACGCGTTAAGCGTCCGACAAGAACAACACGGTTTAACAATGCGATCCCTCCCAGCCTTTTAAAGTGGTCCCATATTCGTCCTGGGCCCGTTAAAATATGTCTATTTCAACTTACTGTTCGTCTTTTGTTACGAGAACGCGGATAACGTTGTCGTTGATTTTAATCAAACGGTTAAACTCGTTAATCGCTTCTGTATTTGCTTGTACACTTAGCAATACATAGAAACCATCTTTGAAATCGTTGATTTCATAAGCTAGGCGTTTTTTACCGATCTCGTCCACCTTTAGAATTTCAGCGCCGTTGTCAGTGAGCACTTTGTTGTAACGCTCAATGATTTCCTTGTTTGCTGATTCTTCTAGGTTTGGAGCGATAATGTACATAATTTCATACTTACGCATTCCAGTCACCTCCTTTTGGTCTAAGCGGCTCCGTTTACACAGAGCAAGGAGCAAAAGTCAATTCACTCACATTGAACGAGTATACCATTAAAATGATCGTTATTCAAGAATTATCGAAGCAACACCTGCCTTTTGTTCAGATTGTCACGACAATGGGAATCAAGATGTAAGAGCAAACGTGAGGGGGGCTTTCAAAGGGGTTATCAACTATATACGCTATTTACAACGCAAATTCCTTGTTTTTTCTTGCATTTTTTTCGACAAAATGAGTCAACGAAGGACAGGAGCGTTTTTCTACAATCAAGGGGCTACAACGTTGGCTGCAGCCCCTCCCTTTTACACATTAAACCGAAAATGGATCACATCTCCGTCTTGAACGACGTACTCTTTTCCTTCCAGGCGAACTTTGCCCCGTTCTTTTGCGGCAACCATGCCGCCAGCCGCAATCAAGTCTTCATAGGCGACAACTTCAGCACGGATAAAGCCACGCTCAAAGTCAGTATGAATAATCCCAGCTGCTTGTGGCGCTTTTGTGCCCCGCCGGTATGTCCAGGCCCTGACTTCCTGCTCTCCTGCTGTAAAATACGTTTCCAACCCTAGCAAAGAATAAGCTGCGCGTATTAGTTGGTCAAGCCCTGATTCTTGGATGCCGAGTTCTTCTAAAAACAGCGCTTTTTCATCGCCTTCAAGCTCAGCAATTTCCGATTCGATCTTTGCGCAAACGACTATCACATTGCTGTTCTCCGCTTCCGCAAATGCTTTTACTTGTTTGACATAGTCATTATCAGCGCCAGCAAGCAAATCGTCTTCAGCGACATTAGCTACATAAAGAACAGGTTTGCTTGTAAGCAAGTGTAACTGTTTGACAATTTTCAGTTGGTCTTCGTCGAAATCGATGCTTCTTGCAGGCTTTTCATTTTCAAACGCCTCTTTTAATGCTTCTAGCACAGGCAATTCAGCAACAGCGGCTTTGTCTTTTGCTTTCGCCAGCTTCGCGACACGGCCAATCCGCTTGTCGACTGATTCCAAGTCAGCCAAAATCAACTCTAGGTTGATGACTTCAATGTCACGCAACGGATTGACGCCACCGGAAACATGGGTAATGTTTTCATCAGCAAAACAGCGGACAACATGGGAAATCGCATCTACTTGACGAATATGAGACAAAAACTGGTTGCCAAGCCCTTCGCCTTTGCTGGCGCCTTCGACAATCCCGGCTATATCTGTAAATTCAAACGCTGTTGGTACCGTTTTTTTCGGTTTGACCAGTTCGGTTAATTTTTCCAGCCGAACGTCAGGCACTTCGACAATCCCTACATTTGGATCAATCGTACAAAACGGGTAATTGGCCGATTCAGCACCCGCTTGGGTAATCGCGTTGAACAGCGTTGATTTTCCCACGTTTGGCAACCCTACTATTCCAGTTGTTAAAGCCACTTCCTGTCACGTCCTTTTTATTTGTACAGGCCCGCACAAAAACAAGGTAGAGTATCGACCCTCCCTTGTTATTCGGAACCTAATACTTTTTTTAGTTTTTTTGAAAAGTCCCGGCGTGGTAGCATCACGCTGTGTTGGCAACCCAGGCATTTTATCCGGACATCCATGCCCATGCGGATAATCTTCCATCGATTTTCCCCACAAGGATGTGGTTTCTTCATTTCCACCACATCGCCTAACGCAAATTCCTTTTCTGCTGCCACCGTTTCGTCCTCCTCAAGCTCGTCTGCTTGTATTATACATGAACCAAGCAAGAGTTTGTAGTGTCACTGTTTGCTTTTCGTTGCTGGATGTTTGACAATTGGGTAAAGAACGAGTGAAGCCAGAATAAACAAATTTAAGATGCCATACAACGGGTACAATATGGAAATTAATGTTGAAAAGCCAAACATCGTCATAGGCGCCATGCATGCAACAAGCAATAATGCAATCAGCCAAGCTTCGCCCTGTACGTTTGTTCGTAATCTCGCTATCAGCCCAAAAACCCCTGAAGCCGCCGTTGTATAGATTGCTAGCCACAATAATAAGGAAATGGCAAGAACCATAATAGACGGATAGTGTTTTAAGATCACAAACAGCGGAATCTCGTAAAAAATGATTTCTTGAGCAACAGAAAGCAATGACTCATTGTACAAATAGGAAATGGTCCCGAGTAAGAGCCCGCTGCCGATGCTGGCAATGTAAATTTCACCCTTATGCTTTATTTGGTTGCCGACCGCACTTAAAACAGCGACAATCGGCAAAATATTAAGCGACGTAAACGTCATTGCCGCCGGCCAATTATGTTGCATATGAATGTCAAATGTGAACGAAAATCCGATTGATGATTGGTAAACAAGTAAGACCGCTACTAAACAAATAATGAGCACTGGGATGAGAAACGCGTTTACTTTAGTCATTCCTGTCATATCCTTTGCAAACATGAACACAACCAATCCCGCATTGATGACAACACCGAGCCAAAAAGGAATGTTATACACTTCTAGTGTCGCCCCTGCTCCAGCAAGCATAATAACCGTTACTGAAAATAAATAAAGAATAATCATCCAATCATACGCTTTTGCTAAACGCCGCCCAAGCAACTTTTCAAGTATCGGCAAATAATGAGTCGTCTTTTCTTTTCGGGCAATCGTTAATATGACAGAACAGCTGATCGTAAACAAAACCGCAAACAAAAGGATAGCCAGTCCGCTTTCTGCCCCGAAAAATTCCCACAGTTCCCGTCCAGAAGCATAGCCAGCGCCAATCACCGTCCCGACAATTAAAAACATCCATTTTAGTCCGTTTCCCCACATTTTCGTCACCTTCAATTTCCCCGTCATGTATAGATTCTTGCAGAATCTACTATACTGTTACTACTATGGGAGGTGAGCTTTATTTATGAGTACAAACCTATGGCCCTTTAAAAAAAGACCGACATCCTTTCGCTGCCATACCGAGGAAGCATCTTTAACGGAAGATCTCGCACACGCTCTTGTCGAATTTTGCAAACACCGCGGCAATCGCGACCTTTTGCTCATTTGCATCGGTACGGACCGTTCGACTGGCGATTCGTTAGGGCCTTTAGTTGGAAACTTATTAGAAGGACAGAACTTAAACCATTTCCACGTGCATGGGACATTAGCAGAACCAATCCATGCCGCCAACATGGAAAAACGGCTTGCCTCCATTTATAAAAAACACCCTAACGCATTTGTTGTCGCCTTGGATGCCTGCCTTGGCAAGACTGCAAACGTTGGCTATATTACATTGTCGGCAGAACCACTCAAACCTGGGGCAGCAATGGGCAAAAACTTACCTGAAATTGGCGATATTTGCTTAACAGGCATTGTCAATGTCGGAGGGCTGATGGATTTTTATATGCTGCAAAGCACAAGGCTGCATGTGGTCATGAGCATGGCCCAAAAAATAAGCAAAGCAGTCGCTGCGGCTGACCAACAATTAACCGCCCTGCAAACTGCCAAAACGAAAAAAGCCTATTCCTTTTTGCCGCCAAAGACCGAGCCTCTTTAACGCCATCGTTGATCGCCAATAAGGAATAGCCAGTTGCCTAACATCTTAGCGGAACGCATCGGCAATGTCTGTAATCGCATCCACAAGAGCAGAAACGTCTTCTTGTTTTGTGTAAGGTCCAAAACTGGCGCGTACGAGCCCATCTTCAGCTGTCTTGTACCAATTGTGCAGCTTTGGCGCGCAATGAAGGCCTGCTCGTACAGCGATATTATAATGTTCATCTAAAATCATGGCCGTTTCTTGGCTGCTTACGCCGTCAATTGCAAAAGAAACAACCGCTACTCTTCCTTGTGTCGATAAAGAGCCGACTACATGTACATGCTCATGGTTGCTAATCCCTTCTAAAAAGATACGTGTTGCTTCCATTTCATGGGCATGCACAGCATCCACTCCTCCTAGACGTTCAAGCTCTTGCAAACCTGCAAGCAAGCCTGCAATTCCTGGTGTATTGGCCGTGCCAGCTTCATAGCGCTCAGGCCATTTATCTGGCTGCTCTGGATGCTCGGAAAAATGGCCAGTACCGCCATGGACGAGCGGTTTCAAGCCAACATCTCTCGCTGCTGCTAACAACCCTGTTCCTTGTGGCCCTAACAAGCCTTTATGTCCTGGGCACGCCAACAGATCAATTCCGTCTTGTTCCATGTCAATCGCGATTTTCCCAGCCGTTTGTGAGGCATCCACAAGTAGGACGGCACCAATTTCTTTTGCTTTTGTTGCAATTGGTTTTAAAGGCACGATTTCTCCTGTTACATTTGATGCATGATTGATAACAACAAGGCGCGTGCCTGGCGTCATTGCTTCTACGACTGCTGCTGCTGTCTCGTTCCCCGTTTTTCCGCTTGCATACACGATCGTCGCCTGCTTTTCTTTTTCAAGTACATGCAATGGCCGTAAAACCGAATTATGTTCAAAAGCTGTGCTTACTACTCGACCCCCTTGCTGCAAAGGGAAGCCAAGAATGGCTTGATTTAACGCGTAAGTGGCATTCGGATAAAACCAAATGTGCTCAGGCCCTGGCGCGCCTAAAAAGGCTGCTAACTGTTTTCTTGCCTGAAAAAGCGTTTCCGCTGCTTGCCTCGCTAACTGATGTCCTCCTCTTCCTGGATTCGCTCCATAGGTAAGAATCGCTTCGCTAACAGCATCAGCGACTGTTTTTGCCATCGGAAAAGAAGTTGCCGCTTGATCAAAATACCGCATCATCCCACTCCTTTAAAAAAGAAGCCATCGCAGCCGACAGCTTCATTCCTTTTCTGTATGAACCAATAATGATAAAATCCGTTCCAAGTCATCCTCGGAAAAATAGTCAATTTCGATTTTGCCTTTTTTCTTTCCAGGCTTGATTAATACAGATGTACCAAGCGTATCTCTTAAACGCTCTTGCTGTTCTTTAATAATCGGAGGTAACTTCACTTTTACTTGCTTTGTTTCACGTGGAACATGTTCGTTTAGTCTCTGGACGAGCTGTTCGACTTCCCGAACGCTGAGCTTGTCTTGCAGCACTTTTTCTAACAGCTGTGAAAGTTTTTGCTTGTCTTGCAGCCCTAAAAGCGCACGTCCATGGCCCATTGTGAGTTTGCCAACGGAAATGAACTCTTGAACAACTTTTGGCAATTGCAACAAGCGCATATGGTTGGCAATATGCGGCCTGCTTTTTCCAAGGCGCTGCGCCAGCTGCTCTTGCGTGCTATTCGTATGCTCCATCAATTTCTCGTAAGCAATTGCTTCCTCGATTGGATTCAAATCTTCACGCTGCAAGTTCTCAATTAAAGCAATTTCCATCATTTTATTTTCATCAAGTTCCTGGACAATCACAGGGATTTGTTTTAATCCTGCTTGTTTTGCCGCTTTTACTCGCCGCTCGCCCATTACAATTTCATACCCTTTAATCGCTTTGCGTACAGTAACAGGCTGCAAAATTCCGTGTTCACGAATCGAGTTGCTCAATTCCTTTAATGCTTCTTCCGAAAATGTTTTTCTAGGTTGATACGGATTTGGCCTAACGTCTGCAAGATCAACTTGTACAATTTGCTCTTCTTGCGTATCTTCTTGTTCCGGAAAGAACGCTTGCAGCCCTTTTCCTAACCCTTTTTTTCCTGCAGTTCTAGCCATTCGCAACCACTTCCTTCGCTAAGTCTATGTATACTTCGGCACCACGCGACTTGGCATCATACACGATAATTGGTTTTCCATAGCTCGGCGCTTCCCCTAAACGGACAGTTCTCGGAATAATGGTATCAAATACTTTATCACGAAAATATTTTTTCACTTCTTCAATTACTTGAATGCCTAAATTTGTTCGCGCATCTAACATCGTTAACAATACGCCTTCGATCGCTAAGTCCGTATTTAAATGTTTTTGTACGAGGCGAACAGTATTAAGCAATTGGCTAAGCCCTTCCAGTGCATAGTACTCACATTGGACAGGAATCACAACTGAATCTGAAGCGGTTAACGCATTAATGGTTAACAATCCAAGTGAAGGAGGGCAATCAATAAAAATGTAATCATAATGGGATTTCAAAGGCGTCAATGCTTTTTTCAAACGGACTTCCCTTGAAATCGTTGGTACTAGTTCAATTTCAGCCCCTGACAACTGAATCGTAGCCGGTATAACATCAAGATTCTCCACTTCTGTTTGCCTAACAACTTTGCGTGCATCTAAATCCTCTATTAGCAAATCATAGACACATTCATCGACGTCGCCTTTTTCAATGCCAACGCCACTTGTAGCATTGCCTTGGGGATCAATGTCTACGAGCAGCACACGTTTTCCTAAGTGAGCCAAACAAGCAGCTAAATTGACTGATGTTGTCGTTTTCCCTACACCGCCTTTTTGATTTGCGATAGCGATGATTTTTGACACATGGGCACCTCTTTCCTGCTTTCCTGCAAAACATCAAACAATCCGATTGTTAAACAATTTACGTGTTTAATGAGCGATTTTAATAGTCTAACTCTACTATACATTTTTTCTTGTAGTTTGTGAAACTGAATTAGACCCATTTTAGGGAAAAAACAACAAAAAAAGACCTATCAAAGCTGATAGATCATTTTTTCTTCGGAATGCGAATCGTAAATTGGTAAAATTCTTCATTGTCTTCTTCATCGGTATCGACTTTTAAGCCGCTTTTCATCACCATATCAACTGATTGACGAATGGTATTCATGGCAATCCGCATGTCTTTCGGATAAGATTTTCGTTTCGGCTTTTTCTTTTTTGGCGCTTCTTCTTCCGCTGCTTTAAAATAAGCTTTAACCCGTTCTTCCGTCTGCTTCACATTCAACTGTTCTTCAATGATTTGTTTTAAAACCGCTTCTTGGGCTTCAGCATCTTTTAAAGCAATTAACGCGCGAGCATGACGCTCTGAAATGTCTCTATTTAAAATTGCATCTTGGACAGCTTGTGGCAAATGAAGCAATCGAAGTTTGTTTGCAATCGTTGATTGGCCTTTGCCAAGGCGTTGTGCCAAACTTTCCTGCGTCAAGTTGTGGATTTCGATTAATTTTGCATAAGCGGTTGCCTCTTCAATTGCAGTTAAGCCTTCACGCTGCAAATTTTCAATTAGTGCAATCGAAGCTGTTTGCGAATCATTAAATTCTTTGACAATAGCAGGAATCGTTTCCCATTGCAACGAAGTAACAGCACGCCATCTGCGTTCTCCTGCAATGATTTCATATTTATCATCGCGAACACGGACGACAATGGGCTGTATGACTCCATGCGTCCTTATCGTTTGCGCTAACTCGGCAATCCGGTCTTCATCAAATAAAGTTCTAGGCTGGAAGCGATTCGGCACGATATCTTTAATAGCAAGCTGCTGTACCTCTTCGTTTGCATTTAATTCAGCATCGTCGTTTTTATCATTTAAGCCAAATAGGCGTGAAAACGATTGCTTCATCGCCTCGGACACCACCTTTTGTTTTTAACCATTTGAATTGATTCGACATATATTCGCAGCATTCCTTTTCTCATTGGAAATTCACATATGTTTCACGTGGAACACTTCACGTGATTGGCTGCTTATTGGGCACCCCAGGCTTGCGAGGATACTTATTTGGCGTTGCTTTCGCCTTTTTTATCTGTACAATTTGCCTTTCGCTATGTTCAATCGGCAGTTGGAATGAATGGCTAGCGGAAAGTTCTCCGCCTAAAACAGCAATCGCTTTTTTTCCTTCAGCCACTTCTTCATTGCTGCCAGCCCCTTTTAAGGCTATAAAATCACCGCCTACTTTCACAAAAGGCAAACAAAGTTCACTTAAAACGGACATACGTGCGACTGCCCTGGCGATTGCAACATCATAAACTTCACGGTGAAGCTTGCTTTTTCCGGCCATTTCCGCCCGGTCATGGTAAAAAGAAACGCCTGTTAATTCCAGTTCATTAGCCAAATGGGTTAAAAACCCAATTCGCTTATTTAGAGAATCGATAATCGAAATTTGCAAGTCGGGATAAAGGATTTTAAGCGGCAAGCTTGGAAACCCAGCCCCAGCGCCGATATCAACAATTTTTTGGTCAGTAAACGGGTAGTAAAAACTCGGCGTGATTGAATCATAAAAATGTTTTAAGTATACATCCTTTTTTTCGGTAATAGCAGTCAAATTCATCTTTTCGTTCCACTCAACGAGCAGTTCAAAATAGCGCTTGAACTGCTCGTGCTGAGTGGACGATAAGACGATTTTTTGTTCCGCTAATAACGAGGAGAAAAATTCTTCGCCCATCTGCTCCTCCTTACGATGATGTTTTTGCCAGCCGCCCTTGTTCGAGATATACAAGCAGAATCGAAATATCTGCTGGGTTTACGCCTGAAACACGGGAAGCCTGGCCTACTGAAAGAGGCCGAACTTGTTTTAGTTTTTGCCGCGCTTCTGTCGCTATTCCTTGGATTGCATCATAATCAAGATCCTCAGGAATTCGTTTTCGTTCCATCTTTTTCAAGCGTTCAATTTGTTGCCACTGTTTCTCAATATAACCCTCGTATTTGATTTGAATTTCAACTTGTTCATATACCTCTTCATCAAGCTCCACGTCTGGCCGCGGAATGATTTTCAGGAAATGGTCGTAAGTCATTTCTGGCCGTTTTAACACCGCTGTCGCTTTTAAAGCTTCCGTCATCGGCCTTGAACCTAAACGTTCAAGTAGTTGGTTGACTTGGTCTGACGGTTTTACAACCAGGTCAGAAATTCGTTGTTTTTCCTGTTCAATCGCTTCTTGTTTTGCTTTAAAGCGGGAATAGCGTTCTTCAGAAATTAATCCTAACTCGTAGCCTTTTTCCGTCAAACGCAAATCGGCATTGTCATGGCGAAGAATTAAGCGAAACTCAGCCCGTGATGTCAGCAAGCGGTATGGTTCATTCGTCCCTTTGGTTACAAGGTCGTCAATCAACACGCCAATGTAAGCCTCTGAACGATCTAAAATCACGCCTTCTTTGCCAAATGCCTTTTGGGCCGCATTAATGCCAGCGATAATCCCTTGTCCGGCTGCTTCTTCATAGCCAGATGTTCCATTGATTTGCCCCGCCGTAAACAACCCGCTAATTTTTTTCGTTTCTAATGTTGGCCATAGTTGTGTTGGCACGATCGCGTCATATTCAATCGCATAGCCAGGCCGCATCATTCGGACTTCTTCTAAGCCAGGAATCGTTTTAAGCATCGACAATTGGACATCTTCTGGCAGACTTGTCGACAACCCTTGTACATAGACTTCACTTGTATCGCGCCCTTCCGGCTCCAGGAAAATCTGATGTCTTGGCTTATCGCTAAAACGAACAATTTTATCCTCAATCGAAGGGCAGTACCTTGGTCCTGTCCCTTCTATCATACCGGAATACATAGGGGAACGTCCAAGGTTAGCAGAAATAATTTGATGAGTATTTTCGCTCGTATACGTTAACCAGCACGGCAGCTGGTCTGTAATGAATTTTGTCGTCTCATACGAAAAAGCGCGAGGTTTGTCATCTCCAGGCTGAATTTCTGTTTTCTTGTAATCAATCGTATTCCCATGGACACGAGGAGGCGTTCCTGTTTTAAAGCGAACCATGTCGAAACCGAGCTCTTTCAAGTGGTCTGACAGCTTAATGCTTGGTTGCATATTGTTCGGCCCAGACTCATAAGAAAGCTCTCCCAATATAATTTTTCCGCGCAAATACGTGCCTGTTGTAACAACAACTGCTTTGGCCCGATATTGTGCCCCTGTGTTCGTAATAACGCCGCGGCACTCTCCTTCTTCGATAATTAAACGGTCCACCATTCCTTGGCGAAGAAGCAGATTTTCTTGCTCTTCAATCGTCCGTTTCATCTCTTGTTGATAACGGAATTTATCCGCTTGCGCCCTCAGTGCTCGAACAGCTGGGCCTTTCCCCGTGTTAAGCATTCTCATTTGAATATGGGTTTTATCAATATTCCGTCCCATTTCTCCGCCAAGAGCATCAATTTCACGGACAACAATGCCTTTAGCCGGCCCTCCAACAGAAGGGTTGCACGGCATAAATGCAACTGCATCTAGATTCAACGTCAACATGAGCGTGTTTGCGCCCATTCTCGCAGCAGCAAGGCCAGCTTCTACGCCCGCATGCCCTGCGCCGATGACAATAACGTCAAACGTTCCACCTTGGTAACTCATATGGGCTGCGGCTGCTAAATTGCCTAGCAGCCTACCTTCCTTTCTACACAAAAAAATGTGTTTATTTTCCTAAACAAAATTGCGAAAACAACTGGTCAATTAAACTATCTTGGACATCTTCTCCAATAATTTCGCCTAATAATTCCCACGTCCGTGTCACATCAATTTGAATCAAATCAACAGGAACATCTGTTAAACTAGCAGCAATCGCCTCTTCAGCATGAGCTTTTGCTTGGTTCAGCAAGCCAATATGACGGGCATTTGACACATACGTCAAATCAGCACCTTCCACTCCGCCAGCAAAAAACAAGCTACTAATCGCTTCTTCTAGTTGGTCGACTCCTTCTTCCTGGAGGAAGGAAGTCGCCACGACTGGCCTATCTTCTGCCAGTTGGCGGACACGCTCCATATCAATCCGCCCTGTTTGGTCGATTTTATTGACGATCACGACAACATCCAGTCCTTTAACCGCTTCGAATAAAGCTTCATCCTCTTTTGAAAGCTCTTCTGCGTAGTTTAAAACAAGCAAGATCAAGTCGGCTTCTTTGAGCGCTTGCCGAGACCGTTCAACGCCAATTCGCTCAACAATGTCTTCCGTTTCCCGAATACCAGCTGTATCAATAAGGCGAAGAGGAACGCCGCGGACATTGACATACTCTTCAAGCGTGTCTCTCGTCGTTCCAGGTATATCGGTCACAATCGCTTTTGCTTCATGGACGAGGCTGTTCATCAAACTGGACTTGCCAACATTTGGCCTGCCAATGATAGCGGTGGCGAGCCCTTCCCGTAACACTTTCCCTTGTTTTGCAGTCGCGAGTAACGCTTCAATTTCTGCTAAAACAATAGTCAATTTTTCGTTTATAAGCGTAGCTGTCATTGTCTCCGCATCATACTCTGGATAATCAATATTGACCTCAATAGAAGCAATCGTTTCTAAAAGATCTTGCCGCAATTTGCCAATTTTTTTGGACAAACGCCCTTCCACTTGACGCAACGCGACATTCATTGCCCGGTCTGTTTTTGAACGGATTAAGTCGATGACTCCTTCAGCTTGCGACAAATCAATACGGCCATTCAAGAAAGCGCGCTTTGTGAATTCTCCCGGCTCAGCCAATCGAGCTCCCTTTGCCAGCACAGCTTGAAGCACACGGTTCACAGACACAAGCCCACCGTGGCAATTGATTTCCACAATGTCTTCACGTGTATAGGTCCTCGGCGCTCTCATAACCGTGACCATCGCTTCCTCAATCGTTTCCTCACTAGCATCATCCATTAAATGGCCATACACAATCGTGTGACTCGGCGTGTCTTCTAAACGCTTTGTCCCTTTAAACAATTTATCGCCAATCGCAATTGCTTGATCTCCGCTCAGCCGGACAATCCCAATCGCCCCTTCTCCAAGTGCCGTCGATATTGCTGCAATTGTATCCATTTCCATCGTTTTCACCTCCTTAAGGCAGTATCTTCAACATATAAGCATAGCACAGGAAAACGTGAAAAGCTATCGCCTGAAATTGGCTGCTTTTTTAGCAACAAGAAAAAGGAAGCATTTGCTTCCTTTCAGACTGTAGACAAACGCTCGCATGCGTCGTCGTTTGCCCCAGTCATATGCTCATAAACACCCGTTCTATTCGCATCTTCCTTCGCCTGCACTCCTCGTCTCAGTCTGATTGCTTCGGCTCAACCACAATATGCCGTTTTGCTCCTTCGCCTTGCGAATAGGTTTGCACACCGGCTTCGTTTGCCAAAGTTGTATGGATGACTTTTCGTTCACGAGCTGGCATTGGCTCAAGAACAATCGGTTCCTTTGTCGCTTTTGCCTTGTGGCTGATTCGCAATGCGAGCTGCTTAAGCGTTTCTTCCCGTTTGTGCCGGTAGCCTCCGGCATCGAGGCGGACTTTGACGAAATCCGTGCTAGGCGAATGGGAAGCAGCCAAATTCGTTAAATACTCTAAGGAGTCGAGCGTCTGCCCTTTGCGCCCAATCAAACGCCCTTGATCCTTTTCTTCTGTATGCAACGAAAAAAACGCTTCTTTGCCTACTTGCTCAACAGAAAGTTCGGCTTTTAATCCCATTAAAGAAATGGTTTCTTCAAGAAAGGAGCGGGCAACGTCTGCAGATCTTGGCGGCACATGTGCTTTAATTACAGCTGGTTTTCCGCCAAACAAACCGAAAAACCCTTTTTGTGGTTGTTCGATGACTTCATAGACTAAATGTTCTTCCGTAGTATCCAAATGCTGCACTGCATTGGCAACTGCTTCTTCCACCGTCCGACCTTTGAACGTATGCGCCACTTTTAATCCCCTTTCTTATTTACGTTTTTTCTTCGGCTTTTTCTTTTTCTTATTTGGCTTTTTCTTGTTGTTTTTCTGTTGGCTACCTTGGTTTCCTTTCGCTTTTGAAGCAGCGGCTGTCTGCACAGTTGCTTCGAGGCCCCGTTTGCCAGCATTTGGTCCGGTAATAAAATAGGTTTGCAAGATCATGAAAATGTTTCCGACAACCCAGTACAAAATGACAGCGGCAGGAAGGAAAATACCAACCACCAAAATCATAATCGGCATTGCATACAACAAAATTTTCATTTGCGGATTGTCTTGTACCATCATCATTTTTTGCTGGACAAACGTTAAAATACATGCCAAAACAGGTAAGATAAAATAGGGGTCTGGGTTATTTAGAACAAACCAAGCAAACGATTCTCCTTGAAAATTAGGCGTCCGCATAATCGCGTGGTAAATCGCCAGGAAAATCGGCATTTGCACAAGCAAAGGCAAACAACCAGCAAATGGGTTCACTTTATGCTCGGAAAACAACTTCTGCATTTCTGTATTTAACTGCAACTGCGTGTTCTTATCTTTTGCACTGTACTTTTCGCGGAGCTTTTGCATTTCGGGCTGTAGTTGCTGCATTGCTTTCATGCTTTTCGTCTGCTTGACCATTAATGGCAAAAGCACGATCCGAAACAGAACCGTTACAACAATAATCGCCCAGCCATAGCTACTGACCCAGCCGGCAATCAGGATAATAAGCTGTGATAACGGATACACAAAAAACGAATTCCATATCCCTTCGCTGTCAGCCGTAACGGGCTCATTGACGCTAAAGCAGCCGGATAAAAACAACAGCATGCTCGCCAGTACAATTAGCCAGCCTGTTTTTTTCATCAAACTCGGACATCCTCCCACCAATCAGCTATCTTTCTTTACTACTTCCATATAAAGGGGCCAATACTTTCGCTTTTTTCATAACATGCTCCAAACTGCTCCGTACTTCTTTAAAGGAAAGATCCCGTGCTTGATTTCGCGCGATCACTACATAGTCACAGTCTGGCCGAAGCCGTCCTTCAAGTTCCTGAAAAGCGACGCGAACAAGGCGCTTGATCCGATTTCGACAAACGGCATTCCCGACACGCTTTGAAACGGACAGGCCGAGTCGGAAACGGTCTTGTCCCTCTTTTGGCAACACATATAAAACAAACTGCCGATTCGCCATTGAAGTCCCTTTTTTAAAGACCGCTGAAAACTCTCGGTTCTTTTTAATTCGTTGCTCTTTTTTCAATCTGACCACGACCTCTCGCCTGCAATGCTCCCCATACTTGAAAAAGACCACTGGCGCCAGTGGTCTATGCAGACAATACTTTTCTTCCTTTTTGACGGCGGCGCGCAATCACTTTACGCCCGTTTTTTGTCGCCATGCGGGCACGGAAGCCATGATTCTTTTTGCGTTTGCGGTTATTTGGTTGGAACGTTGGTTTTCCCATTTATTCCACCTCCTTCGAGGATTGTATCTCTGTAAGACACTCTAAAAAATTATATAGACAACAGACTACCTCTGTCAAGAGATAGTTCAATTGGCTACTGTTTCTCCCTCTTTTCGACAATTGTGGATAAAATCCGCGCTCCATTTTTTCTTGTCTACAAGTTATCGACAACCCTTTGCACATATCTAGTGTTGTGGACAACTACAAAACACTAGATACAGGGTTTTGTGGATAAGTACATAGAACCATTGCGGTATCTAGTTATTTTTGCTATGATTAAGTTGTTTTCCTTCGTGGACATTGACTTAATCAAAAAACCTGTCCACAGCCTGTGGGTAAGGTTGTGGACAGGTTTTTTATTTCTGTTGGCGTTCTTATCCACAACGTACTGCATAAGGGGGATTTCCGTTTTTCTACTATAATAATTACTATACACAACTATGCAGTGCACGCATAATTATTCGTGTTGATTTTAGATGTTGTACAAATGTTGTACAGCTTATTTATGTCGCAATAAGGGAGGGGTTTTTTTGGAAAATATTGATGATCTGTGGAACAAAGTGCTTGAAGAAATGAAAAAGAAAGTAAGCAAACCTAGTTATGAAACGTGGCTAAGAGCAACAAAAGCAAACGCGCTCCAAAATAACGACACGATCATTGTCACTGCGCCAAATGAGTTTGCCCGTGACTGGCTGGAAGACCATTACTCAGGGCTGACGTCCGACATTATTGAACAGCTTACAGGTGCGCGATTGGCGCCAAAGTTTGTTATTCCTCAACATAACCAAGAAGAGGAAGCATTACCTGAACAAACACCTCAGACACCGCCGGAAAAAGATGGAGCTGGCCAATCAACACTGTCTCAAACGATGCTTAACGACAAATACACGTTTAATACATTTGTCATTGGATCTGGAAATCGTTTTGCCCATGCAGCTTCATTAGCCGTTGCGGAAGCTCCAGCAAGAGCCTATAACCCTCTGTTTATCTATGGAGGAGTCGGCCTAGGAAAAACCCACTTAATGCATGCGATTGGCCATTATGTAATGGAACATAACCCAAATGCGAAAGTTGTGTATTTGTCATCTGAAAAATTTACAAATGAATTTATTAACGCGATCCGAGACAACAAGGCTGTTCATTTTCGTAACAAATACCGCAATGTTGATGTACTGCTCATTGACGACATCCAATTTATTGCTGGCAAAATCCAAACACAGGAAGAATTTTTCCATACCTTTAATGCATTGCATGAAGAATCAAAGCAGATCGTTATTTCAAGCGACCGCCCTCCAAAAGAGATACCGACTCTGGAAGACCGATTACGCTCCCGTTTTGAGTGGGGCCTGATTACCGATATAACGCCGCCTGATTTGGAAACGCGTATTGCCATCTTGCGCAAAAAAGCGAAGGCAGAAAACTTGGATATCCCTAATGAAGTGATGCTTTACATTGCCAACCAGATTGATACGAACATTCGTGAGCTAGAAGGTGCGCTGATCCGTGTTGTTGCCTATTCTTCTTTAATTAACCAAGATATGAATGCTGATCTTGCTGCTGAAGCATTAAAAGACATCATTCCAAATGCGATGCCTAAAACGCTTACGATCACAGACATCCAAAAGCTTGTCGGCGAACACTTCCAAGTAAAACTCGAAGATTTCAAAGCAAAGAAACGAACTAAATCAGTCGCTTTCCCACGTCAAATAGCGATGTACTTATCCCGAGAAATGACAGACGCCTCGTTGCCTAAAATCGGCAGTGAATTTGGCGGCCGCGATCATACAACCGTCATCCATGCTCATGAAAAGATTTCAAAGCTGCTTGCCACTGACCAGGAATTACAGCAAAAAGTGCAAGCTATTACCGAGCAGCTGCGTCAGTAGATGTGAACATGTGTATAACAGAAACAAGCCTATCCACAAACTACCCACATGTGAATAGGCTGTCTCTTTACGCATTTCGCTCACTTATCCACAAATGCACAAGCCCTAGTACTATTACTACGACATTAAAAGACTTATATATAGATTTATGAAAAGGAGTTTCTTATTATGCATGTCATTATTGAACGGAATCGGATGGTTCACGATGTCCAACATGTTGCAAAAGCCGTTTCATCAAGAACAACGATCCCGATTTTAACGGGAATTAAATTGGTTGCTGATGCAAATGGCTTAACGCTTACTGGGAGCGACTCGGACTTATCGATTGAATCGTTTATCCCAAAAGAAGAAAACGAACGTGAAATTGTTCAAATCGAACAAGCAGGAAGCATCGTGTTGCAATCAAAATACTTTGCTGAGATTGTTAAAAAACTGCCTGGAGAAACGATTGAAATCCAAGTCCATGACCAATTTGCAGCGACCATTCGCTCTGACTCTTCTGTTTTTACGTTAAACGGCCTTGATCCAGAGGAATATCCTCGTCTGCCACAACTGAAGGAAGACTTGATTTTTAGCTTGCCACAAGATATGTTGCGCAACATCATTCGCCAAACCGTATTTGCTGTGTCCACTCAAGAAACACGTCCCGTGTTGACAGGTGTAAACATTGAAACGGAAAATGGGGAACTTATCTGTACTGCAACAGATAGCCATCGGTTGGCGATGCGGAAAACAAAGATAGACAGCCAAGAAGAGGGACTAGAATTTAAAAATGTCGTTATCCCAGGAAAAAGCTTGCAAGAGTTGAGCAAGATTTTGGAGGATACAAGCGATTTGGCTGAAATTGTTGTAACCGAGAATCAGATCCTTTTCAAACTCGGAAACTTGTTGTTTTTCTCAAGACTGCTTGAAGGGAAGTATCCGGTAACGTCGAGCATGATACCGACTCAGTTCAAAACGTCCTTTGTCGTAAAAACAAAAGAATTGGTCCATACGCTTGAACGGGCAATGTTGTTGTCAAGGGAAGCAAAAAACAATGTCATTAATGTCAAAACACTTGGCGACAACCAAATTGAAATTACGTCAACATCACAAGAGATTGGAAAAGTGACGGAAAAAATGGCCACTGACCAATTTGAAGGGGATGAAATACGGATTTCGTTTAATGGGAAAAATATCCTTGATGCTTTGAAAGTGGTTGACAGCGATGAAGTCCAAATCTTTTTGACAGGTGCAATGAGCCCCTTCGTTATTCGTCCGATTGATTCAGACCACTACTTGCATTTATTCTCGCCAGTCAGAACGTATTAAAGTACTAGGGCGAAAAAAGGTTGGCTAACAGTGCAAACGTTTAGTACAATATAAGAAAAGATGGACAAACGAGATTTGGAAGAAAACCTATATGGCTAACGAAAAAGGCAGCATTCTCGCAAAGTATGCTGTCTTCCTTCGTCCAGCCGATTGTGAGGTATACCTTGGAACAAATACGAATTGGAACGGAGTATATTACCCTTGGCCAGCTCTTGAAGGAAATTGGCGCTATTGATACGGGAGGCATGGCAAAATGGTATTTAAGCGAGCACACCCCGCGCGTGAATAGCGAAGAAGAAAACCGGCGCGGCCGCAAATTACGAAACGGGGATGTGATTGAATTGGCCGACGGGCGCACATTGACGATTGTTGGAAAGGAATAACGATGATTATCCACACGCTTGAGCTGTCCTCTTACCGTAATTACAGCAAAACGGCTGTCGTTTTTGGCGAAAAAATCAATGTCTTTGTCGGCGAAAATGCCCAGGGGAAGACAAACTTGCTGGAAGCGATTTATGTGGTATCACTAGCCAAATCCCATCGCACCCAAAAAGACAAAGAAATGATTCGCTTTGAAGAGCCGTTCGCACGAATTCACGCGAAAGCCGAAAAACGTACAGGCGAGGTCGAATTGGATATCATTTTGTCGGCTAAAGGGAAAAAAGGGAAGATTAACGGCCTTGAACAGCGCCGCCTCAGCGACTATGTAGGGACGCTGAATGTCGTCATGTTCGCTCCTGAAGACCTTGACTTAGTAAAAGGCAGCCCGCAAGTCAGGCGCCGCTTTATCGACATGGAGCTTGGCCAGATCAGCCCAGTCTATTTAAACAACCTCTCCTTGTACGGGAAAATCTTAAAGCAACGGAATGTGCTCTTGAAAAATATGCAACAAAAACGCTCGCAAAATTACGCAATGGTTGATGTCTTGACCGAACAGCTGATTGACAAAGCGGCATTTGTCATGAAAAAGCGGGCTGAATTTATTAGCCGGCTCGAAGACTGGGCCACGCCAATCCATCAATCCATTAGCCGCGGTAAAGAAGTGCTCACTCTTTCCTATATCCCGTCAATTGAGGTATCAGACATAGAGAATATGTCGAAAATAAAAGAAGACTTATTTAAAGCGTACGAAACGAAAAGGGAAACAGAGGTACGCAGGGGGACAACGTTGTTTGGGCCCCACCGTGATGACGTTTCTTTCTCTGTCAATGGTTTAGATGTCCAATCCTACGGCTCACAAGGACAACAAAGGACGACGGCGCTGTCTGTCAAACTAGCTGAAATCGATTTAATCTATGCGGAGATTGGCGATTACCCGATTTTGCTCTTGGACGATGTACTGTCTGAACTAGACAATTATCGGCAATCGCATCTGTTAGAGGCTATTCAGGCACGTGTGCAAACATTTGTAACGACAACTTCCACAAGCGGACTCGACGATGGCGTGTTGGCTGAAGCTTGCCTCTTTTCCGTAGATCAAGGCACAGTGAAACGATTGGAGTAAAGTATGTATATTCACATCGGTGGAGATGTCATTTTGCCAGCCACACAAATTATCGCAATCTTGCCCTATGCAGAGGGTGAACTGGCAAAAGATACAGCCGTTTTTTTACACGAATGGGATACGAAACACGATTGCAAAAAAATTGCATCAGAAGATTCAGTGAAAAGTGTCATTGTAACCGATACTTGCATCTATTTTTCCCCGGTTTCATCGCAGACGTTAAAACGCCGGTCCATGTCTGATGGATTGGAATTGCTAAATGATGAATTGGGGGAGGCGCTTTTAAGCGATAGTGAGTAGACGATCCCTGATGAGAAGGTGAAGAATGTTGGTAAATGAGCAAAATCAAACATACGATGAAAGCCAAATTCAAGTTTTAGAAGGGCTTGAAGCCGTGCGCAAGCGCCCCGGCATGTATATCGGGTCGACGAGCCAAAGAGGGCTGCACCATCTAGTATGGGAAATTGTCGACAACAGCATTGACGAAGCGATGGCTGGTTTTTGCGATGAAATTAAAGTAACGATCGAGGAAGGAAATGCCCTGACGGTTGAGGATAATGGCCGTGGCATTCCAGTCGGTATTCAAGAAAAAATGGGGCGTCCGGCGGTCGAGGTGATTATGACTACCCTTCATGCTGGAGGGAAATTTGGCGGTGGCGGTTATAAAGTGTCAGGCGGCCTTCATGGAGTTGGTGCTTCCGTCGTCAACGCGTTGTCGACACATTTAACGGTCAATGTCCATTTAGACGGGAAAATCCATAGCCAATCTTATAGCCGCGGTATTCCCGATGCTGATTTGACCGTCATAGGCGAAACCGATAAAACGGGCACGATTATTACGTTCCAGCCAGACCCGGAGATTTTCCGGGAGACGGTTGAATTTGATTATGAAACACTTGCTACCCGCATTCGCGAGTTGGCTTTTTTAAACAAAGGGCTAACGATCAAAATTGAGGACAAACGAACAGAGGACGGCAAAAAGGCCACCTACCATTACGAGGGTGGGATTTCGTCGTTTGTCAAACACCTCAACCGTTCAAAAGAAACGCTCCATGAAGAGCCGATTTACGTGGAAAGCGAAAAAGATGGCATTTCCGTTGAAGTAGCGGTCCAATACAATGACGGATTTACGAGCAGCATTTACTCCTTCGCGAATAACATTAATACCCATGAAGGAGGCACGCATGAATCAGGCTTTAAAACAGGCCTGACGCGCGTTATTAATGATTACGCCCGCAAAAATGGGCTGTTTAAAGAAAACGATCCAAATTTAAGTGGCGAGGATGTCCGTGAAGGACTGACAGCGATCATTTCCGTCAAAATTCCTGAGCCCCAGTTTGAAGGTCAAACGAAAACAAAGCTAGGAAACAGCGAAGCACGCACGATTACCGACTCTTTATTCAGCGAAAGTTTTTCTAGGTTCCTGTCTGAGAATCCAGGAGTCGCCCGTAAGATTGTCGATAAAGGATTGATGGCTTCCCGTGCCCGCGAGGCTGCTAAAAAAGCCCGTGAGCTGACACGGCGGAAAAGCGCTTTAGAGGTAAGCTCGCTTCCTGGAAAACTAACCGACTGTACATCAAAAGATGCGTCGATTAGCGAATTGTTTATCGTTGAGGGTGATTCTGCCGGTGGTTCGGCAAAAGGGGGCCGAGATCCCCATTTCCAAGCGATTCTTCCTCTCCGCGGGAAAATTCTTAACGTAGAAAAAGCCCGTCTGGACAAAATTTTAGCAAACAATGAAATACGGATGATCATCACGGCAATTGGCACGGGAATTGGTGATGAATTTGATATTTCAAAAGCACGTTACCATAAAATCGTCATCATGACGGATGCTGATGTAGACGGCGCCCATATCCGGACATTGATCTTAACGTTTTTCTATCGCTATATGCGCGAACTCCTTGAAAATGGCTATGTGTACATTGCTCAACCGCCTCTTTATAAAATTGAGCAAGGAAAAAACAATGTAACGTATGTTTATTCTGACCGGGAGCTTGATGAGCATTTAGCAACTGTGGCAGACCGCAGCAAAGTGAGCGTCCAACGCTACAAAGGTCTTGGCGAAATGAACGCTGGCCAACTGTGGGAAACAACGATGGACCCACAGGTTCGCAATATGCTCCAAGTGACTCTCGCTGATGCGATCAAAGCAGATGAGATTTTTGAAATTCTCATGGGCGACCGAGTGGAGCCAAGGCGCGATTTTATTCAAGAAAATGCACATTACGTGAAAAATTTGGATGTGTAGAAGAACGGCTGACGCAAATCATTGCCAGCTGCCCTGGAGGTTTACGGAATGGCTGAAGAAGATGTACCAAGACTAAGAGAAAGACAAATAGACGAGGAAATGAAAGAATCGTTCATCGATTACGCGATGAGCGTCATTGTCAGCCGGGCGCTGCCAGACGTAAGAGATGGCATGAAGCCCGTGCATCGCCGTATTCTGTATGCCATGTTTGAGCTTGGGATGACACCAGACAAACCATATAAAAAGTCGGCGCGGATCGTAGGCGAAGTGCTTGGGAAGTACCACCCACACGGCGATACTTCTGTATATGACGCAATGGTACGAATGGCACAAGATTTTAGTTATCGTTATATGCTCGTCAACGGGCATGGCAACTTTGGTTCCATTGATGGCGACTCTGCTGCGGCGATGCGTTATACAGAATCAAAAATGTCCAAAATATCAATGGAGCTAGTCCGAGATTTAAACAAAGATACCGTTGATTTTATCGATAACTATGACGGCACTGAGCGAGAACCGAAAGTGCTGCCTTCCCGTTTTCCGAATTTGCTCGTCAATGGCACGTCGGGGATTGCAGTCGGGATGGCAACCAATATCCCGCCACATCAATTAGGCGAAGTGATTGACGGAGTACTCGCTTTAGCAAAAAATCCTGACATTAGTATTCCTGAGTTAATGGAATATATTCCAGGCCCTGATTTTCCAACTGGCGGCGAGATCCTCGGCCGCTCTGGCATACGCAAAGCCTATTCAACAGGACGAGGCTCGATTACCGTACGGGCTAAAACGGAAATTGTCGAAAACAAAGGCAAACAGTCGATTATCGTCACGGAACTGCCATACCAAGTCAATAAAGCGCGTCTGATTGAAAAAATCGCGGAACTAGTGCGTGACAAGAAAATTGATGGCATTACTGAACTGCGTGATTCTTCGGACCGCAATGGCATGAACATTGTCATCGATGTGCGTAGAGACGCAAATCCTAACGTCATTTTGAACAATTTGTTTAAACAGACAGCCTTGCAAACAAGCTTTGGCATTAATATGCTTGCCCTTGTGAACGGCCGGCCCGAAGTCTTAAACTTGAAACAGACGCTGGAACAATATTTGGCTCACCAAGTAGAAGTGATCCGCAGGCGCACTCAGTTTGACCTAAACAAAGCGGAAGCCCGTGCCCACATTTTGGAAGGATTGCGCATTGCCCTTGACCATATTGATGAAATTATTGCCTTAATCCGTGGTTCGGAAACAGCAGAAATCGCTAGAAACGGCTTAATCGAGCGATTCGAACTCAGCTATGACCAAGCACAAGCGATTCTCGATATGCGTTTGCAACGGTTAACTGGTTTGGAACGGGATAAGCTTGAACAAGAATACAACGACGTGTTGGCGCGAATTGCTGAACTCCGTGCCATTTTGGCTAGTGACGAGAAAGTCATTGCCGTCATCCAAGAAGAAATCCTTGCCATTAAAGAGAAATTTAATGACGAACGGCGGACGGTCATTTCGGCGAGCGAAGAACATTTGGAAGATGAGGATTTAATTCCACGGCAAAATATCGTTATTACCATTACCCATAATGGCTATATTAAACGCCTACCTATTTCCACATACCGTGCTCAAAAACGCGGCGGGAAAGGTGTACAGGGCATGGGTACGAACGATGACGACTTTGTCCAACACTTGTTTACGACCAACACGCACCATACTGTGTTAGTCTTTACGAACAAAGGGAAAGCCTATCGCTTAAAAGGGTATGAAATCCCTGAACTAGGTCGAACAGCAAAAGGCATTCCTGCGATTAATTTGTTACCGTTTGATCCAGGCGAAGCGATTAGTACAGTCATCCCGATTGAATGCTTTGATGACGACTCGTATTTGTTTTTCGTAACAGAGCATGGCATCGCCAAACGAACAAAGTTGTCTGCATTTGCGAATATCCGTAAAGGTGGTTTATTCGCGATCAATTTAAGGGAAGGCGATTCGCTCCATGGCGTACGCTTAACCGATGGCAACCGTGAAGTCATGATCGGGACGAAACAGGGAATGGCAATCCGTTTTCCAGAAACAGATGTCCGCCTAATGGGACGTACCGCAGGCGGTGTCAAAGGCATTACGCTCTCTGAAAATGACGGGGTTGTCGGCATGGACGTAGTTGATGAAAACCAAAGCGTTCTCGTCGTTACCGAGAAAGGCTACGGCAAACGGACGCCACTTGAGGAATACCGAGTCCAAAGTCGCGGCGGCAAAGGAATTAAAACATGCAACATTACCGATAAAAACGGCCCTCTTGTCTCTTTGAAAATGGTGGCTGACGAAGATGACATTATGATTGTTACCGCCAATGGGATAATTATTCGCACCAACGTAGACGGCATTTCGACGACTGGCCGAAATACTCAAGGCGTGACGTTGATTCGAGTCGGCGAAGGAGAAGAAGTAGCGACAGTCGCCCGTGTGAACATTAACGACGACGAAGTCGATGACTTAGAAGACGATGATGAGCCAGAGCAACCGACATCAGATGAGGCCGCAGAATAAAAAAGCAAAAAACCAGTTAGCATCGTATTGAGCTAGCTGGTTTTTTTTCGTGTAAACCTGAAACGTTTACTTAAATAATGGGGTAGGAAGGCCCATAACGAGGATAGGCGTAAAAAGGCGGGCGAGGACCGATTTTAGGGACAAGCCAAGAGTCCTTTAAATAAAACATCCGTTCTTTTTGATTGAGGTCCTTATCCAATAGCAAAGTTACTTCAGGATAAAATGTATACAAGCGAAAACACCCCTTTTTCTTTACTGTACGCAAGCATTTTATTTATGAGCCTATCCTTTTTTAGCGAAGACGGGCACCACGGCGCCTGCCTATACATACGGTGGTAATAGCTAAAAAGGGATGGAGGAGAGGCAAATGGCAAGCAAAAATGACGGCGACTTTAAGGAAAAGGAAATAAAAGCGCTACAAGACTGGTTTGAACGCCATAAGCAAACAAAACCCTATCCCCAATATCCATACTACGGAAAAATTACCCGTTACGAAGACATTCCACTGGCTGCTCCAGAACAAAGGCAATTAAAGCACCCTGGCGTTGAACGTTTAATGGTACCAAAACCAATCATTGAAAACCCGAATGTACAAGGAAGTGGAAAATTAACAGGGAAAACGGCAATCATCACTGGTGGCGACAGCGGCATCGGCGCTGCGGCAGCAATTGCTTTTGCCAAAGAAGGCGCAGATGTGGTGATTAGCTATTTGGATGAACATGAAGATGCCCAGCGCACGAAAAAACGAATTGAGGAATTGGGGCAACATTGTTTGCTTGTGCCTGGCGATGTTAGTGAAAAGCAGATGTGTGAAACAATTGTTGCGAAAACGCTCGAAGCATTTGGGAAAATCGATATTCTTTGCAATAACGTTGGCATCCAATTTCCACAACACTCCATTGTCGATATTACCGATGAACAGTTTGACCATACATTTAAAGTCAATTTTTACTCCCACTTTTATTTAACACGTGCCGCTCTTCCACATTTAAAGGCAGGCAGTTCCATTATTGGAACGACATCGGTCGTTACCTATGTCGGAGAGCCTCAGCTTGTTGATTATACGGCGACAAAAGGGGCGATTGTCGGATGGACCCGTGCACTTGCCAAACAAATTGGCGATAAAGGGATCCGTGTAAACGCCGTTGCTCCAGGGAAAATATGGACACCGCTCATTCCCGCTAGTTTCTCCGCTGACAATAATGCCCTTCCAGGAGACAATGTCTTTAACCGGGTAGGGCAGCCATTTGAATTAGCGCCGACTTACGTCTATTTGGCATCTGATGATTCCCGGTTTGTGACAGGGCAAGTTCTCCATGTAGATGGCGGGCAATCGACGAATTCATAAAGCAAAAGCTTCCTGTCTAGTCTAGGAAACTGTACGAGCTGCATGAATACATTAAACTAAATTTTATGGGGACTGTTGGAGGATGTTGAAAACAACGGTCTCTTTTTTAGATAGATATGTCATTAAACGAAGAAGCAAAATAGTGTAAGAAAAAAATAACTTAAATTTTATTACATAATTGTAAGAGTAGTATTGCATAATTGTAAGGTTTACGTAAGGAAAATCGATTATTAACTAACAACACATGGCTTATACTTCTCCTATATCAATATAAAATTCAAGGAGAGGCATAAATCATGGATTTATTTCAAATGAATGTTGATTTGTTTAGACTAATTAATGATTTTGGTAAAGAACATACATATCTAAACGATACTTTTATATTTATAGCTGAATATATGGTTTTTGTTCTTGCTTTAATTGTTTTAATATTCTGGTTTACCAGGATAAGGGAAAATAGGATGATGATAATTTCGGCTATTATAGCCTTTATTGTTGCCGAGGTTATCGGGAAAATTGCTGGGAAATTACATGCAAATAATCAACCCTTTGCGGAATTGTCTAATGTAAATCAATTAATAGAGAAAGCAGTAGATAATTCCTTTCCGAGTGACCATACCATTTTATTCTTTGCGTTTTGTACAACTTTCTGCATATATCGAAAAAGATGGAGTTACATATGGATGACGGTTGCTTTTTTTGTTGGCCTTTCTCGTATTTGGGTGGGTGTCCACTATCCTGCAGATGTCTTAGTTGGGGCGCTAATTAGTATCGTTTCAGCTTTAATGGTTTCTTTTATGGTCCCTCGTCTTAAATTTGTAAGGAAATTACTATGGTTTTATGAAAAACGGGAACAACAGTTTTTACCTACTAGGGAAAAATCTAAAGAATTATAAGCTAAGATATTAAGATATTGAGAAGTAACTATACGGACGGCCAGTTCCAACTAAGTACAGCTAAGGCCGTCTTTTATAGTTTACAAGCATTACTTTAAAAAACCACAAATTATTTTCCTGAAATAGTTGACGCTATTTAACAAATATGATATATTAATTGAGTCGCCAAGAGAGAACGGCGCAAACGAGTCCTTTGAAAACTGAACAAAAGCCAAGCGTAAAAGAGATACAAGGTATCTCGTCAATGAATGATAGTGAGCCACAACTTTGGTTGTGCAATGAGCAAGTCAAACTTTTTAACGGAGAGTTTGATCCTGGCTCAGGACGAACGCTGGCGGCGTGCCTAATACATGCAAGTCGAGCGGACAGAAGGGAGCTTGCTCCCGGACGTTAGCGGCGGACGGGTGAGTAACACGTGGGCAACCTGCCCCTTAGACTGGGATAACTCCGGGAAACCGGAGCTAATACCGGATAATCCCTTTCTCCACCTGGAGAGAGGGTGAAAGATGGCT